>NZ_CM177096.1:0-12500 GCF_058216495.1 Enterococcus sp. AMC1623
ATGAAGTATATGACTATATCGAACGTTTCGCTGATTATGGATTTAATCGATCACATGCGTTTGCTTATTCCTTTGTTGGTTTTCAGATGGCCTATTTAAAAGTGCATTATCCAGCGCCTTTTTTTAAAGCGTTGTTGCAATCGGTTCGCCATAATCCGACTAAAGTAAAAGAATATATGAATGAAGCACAGAAACATCATATTCAATTACTTCCACCATCGATCAACCAGAGCGGTTATGGTTTTTGGTTAAATTCTTTAACTGAAATACGTTTTGGTTTAGGGACTATTAAAGGCGTTCGCCGTGATTTCTTGTCGGATATTTTAGAAGAAAGAAAAACTAATGGTCGTTATACCTCAATCGATCAATTCTTAGTTCGCTTGAATCAACGGAATAGTAAATGGTTAAAAGAAGAGTTAATTACTCCGCTAATTTCAGTCGGCGCTTTTGACGAGATTGAAACAAATCGCCAACAAGCGGTTACACAACTTGAGGGTAAAATCCAAAATGTACTTTACAGTGGGGGAAGTATGGAATTGTTGGGGATGATGACGTTAAAAGACCAAACAATGCCAGACTACACTTTAGAAGAAAAATTAGCGATGGAAGAAGAATTATTAGGTGTATATTTATCAGGTCATCCTGTGCAACAATTCTCAAAAATCCGTCAACGA
Source organism: Enterococcus sp. AMC1623 (assembly GCF_058216495.1). Lineage (NCBI taxonomy): Bacteria > Bacillati > Bacillota > Bacilli > Lactobacillales > Enterococcaceae > Enterococcus > Enterococcus sp. AMC1623. Next base: position 675 of record NZ_CM177096.1, read on the forward strand.
AAAAATGTTCAAGATGTAGCGGAACTGGTGACCAATCAACCAGTCCGAGTTTTATTATACATTAAAAATATTCGAGAAATTCGAACCAAAAAAGGCGAACAAATGGCATTTTTAGACGGAAATGATGCCAGTGGTGATATTTCAGTTACCATTTTTCCTACACTCTATCGCCACATTCGTACAAACGTTGCGTTAAGTCAAGTTCTGTATATAGAAGGAAAGGCAGAAACGAGCTCATTTAATGGTGAATTGCAAATTTTAGCATCGCGAATTGAACGAGCAAGCCAAATGGAAGAAAGCATTGCCGATAAAACATGCTATTTGCGAATTAGCGCACAAGAAGAAAAAGATATCTTGCCCAATTTGGCAAAATTGTTGGTAGAATATACGGGAAATGTCCCTGTTATTCTCTTTTTTGAAGGGAGTCACAAAAAACAATTATTGGATGAAAAAAGTTGGATTGTTTTTACAGACAAGTCAGAAATGGCGTTAAAACAGCTATTAGGCGACGATAATGTCGTATTTCGTTAGTTTTCTGTAATTTTTCATTAGTTGTTTTCAATTTTTTGGTTTTTTTCTTCATAATTCAAGACATTTGTCACAATTAATGGTAGAATACTACTGGTAGTTAATGCTTATTAAAGCAATTAATTGGAATTTACTAAAATATAAATTTGATGAGGTGAAATTGAATATGAAACGCATCGGAATCTTAACCAGTGGCGGAGATGCACCTGGTATGAATGCTGCAATTCGTGCGGTAACTCGTAAAGCTATTTTCAATGGAATGGAAGTCTACGGAATTAACTATGGTTTTGCCGGTTTAGTTGCAGGTGATATCCGCCAGCTAACAATTGCTGATGTTGGCGATAAGATTCAACGAGGAGGAACGTTCTTATATTCTGCACGCTACCCTGAATTCGCAACCGAAGAAGGGCAGTTAAAAGGAATTGAACAATTAAAAGCACACGGAATTGAAGGATTAGTTGTTATTGGTGGAGATGGTTCTTACCATGGTGCACTAGCTTTAACAAAACGTGGTTATCCTGCAGTTGGTATCCCAGGAACAATCGACAACGATATTCCAGGAACTGACTTTACGATTGGTTTTGATACAGCAATTAATACTGTATTAGACTCATTAGACCGCATCCGTGATACTGCTACTTCTCACGTACGTACATTCATCATTGAAGTAATGGGTCGTGACGCAGGAGACATCGCTTTATGGGCAGGTGTTGCCGGTGGAGCAGACGAAATCATTATTCCAGAACACGAATTTGATATGGCAACTGTTGCAAAACGTATCAAAGAAGGCCGTGACCGAGGCAAAAAACATTGCTTAATCGTTTTAGCTGAAGGTGTAATGGGTGGAAATGAATTTGCAGATAAATTAAAAGAATACGGCGATTTCCACGCACGTGTAACTATTTTAGGACACGTTGTACGTGGAGGTTCACCAAGTGCGCGTGACCGCGTTCTTGCAAGTAAATTTGGTGGTCATGCTGTTGAATTATTACAAGAAGGCAAAGGCGGATTATGTGTAGGTATGTTAGACAATAAAGTTGTTGCTTCTGATATTATTGATACATTAGAAAATAGAAAACATAAACCTGACCTTTCATTATATGCATTAAACCAAGAATTATCATTCTAAGCAAATAAAGATTATATTGTTTTGAGTAAAAGGCATTAAGCTGTTATAAAAAAACGAATAGGAGCATAACATTCAATGAAAAAAACAAAAATCGTTAGCACATTAGGACCAGCTAGTAATACTGTGGAAATTATCTCTCAATTGATTGAAGCAGGAGCAAATGCGTTCCGTTTCAACTTCTCTCATGGGGATCATGAAGAACAATTAGCTCGTATGAACTTAGTTCGCGAAGCAGTAGAAGTAACAGGAAAAGATGTGGCAATTCTTTTAGATACGAAAGGTGCTGAAATTCGTACAACTGTTCAAGATACAACAGATGAAGACTACGGACGCGCTGGTTATATCAAGTTTAACGTAGGCGACATCACTCGTATTGCAATGGATCCAGATTTAAAAGGAACAAAAGAAAAAATCTCTGTAACTTATCCTGGATTATTTGATGATGCTCGTGTTGGTGGACACATCTTATTTGACGATGGTTTAATCGACATGGAAGTTATTGAAAAAGACGAAGCAAATCGTGAATTAGTAGTAGAAGTTAAAAATAATGGTATGTTAGGATCTCGTAAAGGGGTTAATGCACCAGGTATTTCAATCAGCTTACCAGGGATTACTGAAAAAGATGCAGAAGATATTCGTTTTGGTTTAGATAATGAAATCAACTTTATTGCTGCAAGTTTTGTACGTAAAGCACAAGACGTTTTAGAAATCCGTGAAATTTTAGAAGAGAAAAATATCACACACGTGCAAATTTTCTCAAAAATTGAATCTCAAGAAGGTATCGATAATATCGATGAAATCTTAAAAGTTTCTGATGGTATTATGGTTGCTCGTGGTGACATGGGTGTAGAAATTCCAGCTGAATTTGTACCAATGGTTCAAAAAGACATCATTAAAAAATGTAATGCTGCGGGTAAAGCCGTTATTACAGCGACACAAATGTTAGAATCTATGCAATCAAATCCACGTCCAACACGTGCAGAAGCATCTGACGTAGCAAACGCAGTATTTGATGGAACAGATGCAACAATGTTATCTGGTGAATCTGCAAATGGTTCATACCCAGTGGAATCTGTAGCGACAATGGCTCGTATTGATGAAGAAGCTGAAAAATCAATGTTGAAATTAGGCACTTATCAAATCAATCAATTTGACAAAACAGACGTGACTGAAACAATCGGTTTATCTGTTGCACGTGCAGCGAAAAACTTAGGTGTTAAATGTATCGTAGCAGCGACTGAATCAGGTTACACTGCTAAAATGATTTCTAAATATCGTCCAGATGCAGATATCTTAGCTGTAACATTTGACGAACGTACAAAACGCGGTTTGATGTTAAACTGGGGTGTTTATCCAACTGTTGCTGAAAAACCATCAACAACAGATGAAATGTTCGACTTAGCAACTAAGAAAGCTGTTGAATTAGGTTTTGCAGAAGAAGGCGATTTAATCCTTATTACAGCCGGTGTACCAGTTGGTGAACGTGGAACAACAAACGTAATGAAAATTCAATTAATCGGTTCTAAGTTAATTGAAGCTCAAGGTGTGGGTGGACGCGCAATCGTTGCGAATGCCGTTGTTGCAGCAAATGCAGAAGAAGCAATTGCTAAAGCGAAAGATGGTATGGTATTAGTTGTACCAACAACTGATAAAGAATATATGCCAGCAATCGAAAAAGCAGCAGCATTAGTTGTTGAAGATGGTGGATTGACTTCGCATGCAGCTGTTGTAGGTATTGCTAAAGACCTTCCAGTAATCGTTGGTGCGAAAGATGCAACAACAATTATCCAAGATGGCGAATTAGTGACTGTAGACCCTCGTCGTGGAATTATCTACCGTGGAGAAACAACAGCAATCTAAAACGTTGTGTTTAAAGCAGGGAGTTAATCATCCCTGCTTTTTTTGTAAAAAATAGCAACAAACAAGAGAATTCCTATAAGTAAATGAGATGTTTTTCATAAAAAGATAGCTTAAAAATAACAATTTGACTCTATTTTTGAAAAATGAAAAAGGTGTCAAGAAAATTTCATTGACAAAGGAAAATAACCTCTGTATAATAGCTTTTGTTGCTTAGAGGTGATGAAAAAATGAAATGGTCTTTATTAGAATTACGAAAATATCAAGACATGCCCCTAACGTTTGAAGAGACATTGACTCTTAAAAACGAATTGATGGCGCGAGACAATCAAATAATCGATTTGGCTCCAGTCAAAGTACAAGGAATGGTAACTGTAAGCAAGAAAGAATATATCTTACATTATACTGTGAATACAGTTATTACATTACCATCTACTCGTTCTCTTGAACCCGTAGAATTACCCTTGGAATTTTCAGTCAATGAGGTATTCATGACACCGGAGCAATATCAGCAAAGAGATGAGCTGCTTCCAGAAGAAGAGATTTTAATTTTAGAAACTCAAACATTGGATTTAGACGATTCTGTCGCTGATAATATTTTGCTAGAGATTCCGATGCAAGTATTGACTGAAGCAGAGCAAGAGTCAAATGACTTACCATCAGGTGATGATTGGGTAGTCCTCTCTGAAGATGATTTCCAACATCAACAAGAATCACAAGAGCAAACAACTATCGATCCTCGTCTTGCAAAACTATCCGCTTTATTTGAAGAGGAAGAAGAGTAAGATTGGAATATATCGCAGCCAATTCGGTTGCTTGCAATTTTAAGGAGGTGTAGCAAAATGGCAGTACCAGCTAGAAGAACTTCAAAAGCTAAAAAAGCTAAACGTCGTACACACTACAAATTATCTATCAACGGTTTAAACGAATGTCCAAACTGTGGTGAATTGAAAAAAAGCCACCACGTTTGCGGAAACTGTGGACATTATGATGGTAAAGATGTAGCAACAAAAGAAGCTTAATTCATTTTTTCAGAAAATGAATTTCAAACCTTAGGCTAACCATGGAGCCTAAGGTTTATTTTTTACATGTTATTTTCAAAAAATTCCAAAAATTTATCAAACTTAGAATAGTTTTCATTTGAATGAAAAGCGTTTTGAGTTATAATAAAAGAGGTTAAAAATTTCCAATGATTGATATAGGAGGAGTACAGATGACAAAACAACAAATTGGCGTTGTTGGGATGGCCGTAATGGGTAAAAACTTAGCGCTAAATATCGAAAGCCGCGGCTATTCTGTTGCTTTATACAACCGTACCGGTTCAAAAACAGAAGAAGTGGTTCATGACAATCCAGATAAAAACTTAAAAGGAACTTACAGCGTGGAAGAATTTGTTGATTCTATCGAAAAACCACGTCGTATTGTATTAATGGTTCAAGCGGGTCGCGGAACAGACGCAACCATTCAATCCTTATTACCACATTTAGATCAAGGGGATGTGCTAATTGATGGCGGAAATACCTTCTTCCAAGACACGATCCGTCGTAGTAATGAATTAGCAGACTCTGGCATTAACTTTATTGGAACCGGTGTTTCTGGTGGAGAAGAAGGTGCCTTAAAAGGCCCATCAATCATGCCTGGCGGTCAAAAAGAAGCCTATGAATTAGTGGCACCTATCTTAGAAAAAATTTCTGCGAAAGCAGAAGATGGCTCCCCTTGTGTGACCTATATTGGTCCAGATGGCGCAGGTCATTATGTAAAAATGGTGCATAACGGCATCGAATACGGAGATATGCAATTAATTGCGGAATCGTATGATTTAATGCAAAACATTTTAGGTTTGTCTGTGGATGAAATGGCCGAAATTTTTGCCGAATGGAATACAGGGGAGTTAGATAGTTTCTTAATTGAAATTACTGCAGATATCCTAACACGTAAAGACGATTTAGGCACAGGAAAACCAATTGTCGATGTAATCTTAGATGCAGCTGGCAATAAAGGAACTGGGAAATGGACGAGTCAAAGTGCCCTAGATTTAGGTGTACCCTTACCATTAATTACAGAATCTGTTTTTGCTCGTTATATCTCTGCATATAAAGAGGAACGTGTACAAGCAAGTAACGTTTTACCAAAACCAGCCGCGTATCAGTTTGAAGGCGATAAAAAAGAATTTGTTGAAAAAATTCGTCAAGCCTTGTATTTCAGTAAAATTATGAGCTACGCGCAAGGCTTTGCGCAATTACGTTCTGCTTCAAAAGAATATAATTGGGAATTACCATTCGGTGAAATTGCGAAAATTTGGCGTGAAGGATGTATTATCCGTGCACAATTCTTGCAAAAAATTACCGATGCCTATGATAAAGAAGCTGATTTAGAAAACTTATTGTTGGATGATTATTTTAAAGACATTACTGCGAACTACCAACAAGCTGTTCGTGATGTGGTCGCGTTAGCCGTTCAAGCAGGAGTACCTGTACCAACATTCTCATCAGCCATTTCATATTTCGATTCATATCGTTCCGATCGTTTGCCAGCGAATTTAATCCAAGCACAACGTGATTACTTCGGCGCACATACGTATGAACGTACAGACCGTGAAGGAATTTTCCATTATTCATGGTATGACGAAAAATAAGAACAATTTTTATTAAAAAAGAAAGAGATTTGTCTATTATGAGAAGAAATAGACGAATCTCTTTTTTAATTTAGCTATCCATGATAAAATTGGGATAACATTTTAATATGTAATGACTGATAAATGGGGAATATAATTAAATGAGTAATATTCTAATCATAGAAGATGAAAAGAACCTCGCTCGATTTGTAGAATTAGAATTGAAACATGAAGGTTACAAAACAGAAGTTCATTATAACGGCAGAACGGGTCTGGATGCTGCATTAAATAGTGAATGGGATGCAATTTTGCTTGATTTAATGTTACCTGAATTAAACGGATTAGAAGTATGTCGTCGTATTCGCCAAGTGAAAAATACACCGATTATCATGATGACAGCAAGAGACTCTGTTATTGATCGTGTATCTGGTCTAGATCATGGAGCTGACGATTACATTGTGAAACCATTTGCTATCGAAGAATTACTAGCACGTTTGCGCGCATTATTACGCCGAATTGACATTGAAGGTGATAAGAATGTCGCTAAACAGACAACAATTACGTATCGCGATTTAACTATTGAAAAAGAAAACCGTGTTGTGCGTCGTGGGTCTGAAATTATTGAGCTAACTAAACGTGAATATGAACTACTATTAACTTTAATGGAAAACGTCAATGTAGTATTAGCAAGAGATGTTTTATTAAATAAAGTTTGGGGTTACGAAACAGAAGTTGAAACAAATGTTGTTGATGTGTATATTCGCTATTTACGTAATAAGATTGACGTTCCTGGGGACGAAAGTTATATTCAAACGGTTCGCGGAACAGGTTATGTGATGCGTTCATGAAACGTTTGAAATTAAGAATAATGAAGATACGAGAACTACAGAAGCCCTCTTTGACTATCAAATGGGCTTTTGCCAGTTCTTTCTTTATATTTGTTGTTTTTACAATTTTTTCTGTTTTGACCTATAAATCAGCAGTTGCTTTATTTGTTGAAAAAGAACGTAAAAATGCCGAGCAAGCAACCTACGAAGTTGTCTCTCGACTAGCAAATGCTAATAGTCAATTGAGTTTGGTAAATACCTATCGAAATTTAACAAATAGTGCCAATGGTGAAAATCGCCTATATGATCGTACATCTACCTTGGAAGGTATCTTGATGAACATTGATCCATTTATTTCTGAATTAGGGCAACCAGAACTAACTTTATATGTTTATAATTTAAGTGAAGAGTTGATTTTTAAAACGAGAGAAAAGAATTTACAACTGACCCAAACAGAAGTGAAGAAACCTTCAGTAGTAGAAATTGACGGTTTGACAGGTTTTATTATCGTACATCCAATTTATTCCAAAGAAACACGAGAAAAAATTGGTTATGTACAAACCTTTTATGAATTAACGTCGTTTTATGCGATTCGTGAACGTTTATTGATTTTGTTGATCGTTATCGAAATTATTTCTATTATAGTGAGTAGCATCTTGGGTTATTTCTTATCTTCATATTTCTTAAAACCTTTAAAAATCTTACGTGATACGATGGAAAAAATTCAAGAAGATCCTCAGACAGATATTCATACTCCTAAAATCGATACAAATGATGAGCTAGCTGATTTAGCAGAAATTTTCAATGGTATGTTAGATCGTATGCGTTCGTATACTGAACAGCAAGAGCAATTTGTTGAGGATGTCTCTCATGAATTAAGAACGCCCGTGGCAGTCATTGAAGGACATTTGAATATGTTAAATCGCTGGGGGAAAAATGATCCAGAAATATTAGAAGAATCTTTAGCCGCGAGTATGCAGGAAATTAGTCGAATGAAAACTCTTGTTCAGGAAATGTTAGACTTATCGCGAGCAGAACAAGTGGATGTCTATTATGGCAACGAGACCACTCAAGCAAAAGAAGTGGTTTATCAAGTTTTCAATAATTTTAAGATGTTATACCCAGAATTTGTTTTTACATTAGATGATGATTTAGCGACAGAAAAGACATTGAAAATCTATCGTAATCATTTTGAGCAGATTTTAATTATCATTATGGATAATGCGGTCAAATATTCAACAAACAGAAATGAAGTTCATGTGTCTATTTCGAGCAATACCAAAGATTTTGAAATTGTGATTCAAGATTTTGGAGAGGGCATTTCTGAAGAAGACATACCAAAAATTTTTAATCGGTTTTACCGAGTAGATAAAGCACGGGCACGAACAAAAGGTGGGAATGGGTTAGGACTTTCGATTGCAAAACAACTTTTGGAGAGCTATAAAGGCAAAATTATTCCTGAAAGCAGTCTAGGACAAGGCACTATTTTTAGAATTTATATTCCAATTGCTAAAAGTACATCCGATTCCTAATAATTACTGGTGAAATTATCCGAAAGTTAATTTTATAACACGTGATTTTTGTGAAAAAAGAGATGTTTTTACGAACGTTAGAAGCGAAGTTTTTTATAAAATTCGCTTCTAATTTTTTTTGTAAAATATTTATATATTCTAGTTGCTTTTTGGTTTCAGACTTGCTATATTAGTAAATGTCCTCAACGACAAGTTCAAAAAATAATTTTGAAAAAAGTTGTTGACGAAACAAACAACAAATGATATTATAACAAAGTCGCCAAGAAAAAATGGCTAAAAACGTTGAATTATCAACGGAAAAAGTTAAAAAACTTGTTGACAAATAACATGATTGAATGTTATGATTTGTAAGTTGTTAAAAGTAGCTGAAAGAAATTGTTTGGAAATTTCTTCAAAAAATATTTCAAAAAAGTATTGACATTAAGTTGTCTAGCTGATAAGATATAAGAGTTGCTAGAACAGCAAAAGTAGACCTTTGAAAACTGAACAAAGCAAGCAAACGAACCAATTGTGTAGGACACTTCTATTAGATAGAAGTAACACAAAACAAGCAAGCAGTAATGCTAGCAAACGTTATTTATGAGCTTAACAATCGAAAGATTGTTTCAACTTTTTATGAGAGTTTGATCCTGGCTCAGGACGAACGCTGGCGGCGTGCCTAATACATGCAAGTCGAACGCTTCTTTTCCGCCGAACTTCGGTTCATTGGAAAAGAGGAGTGGCGAACGGGTGAGTAACACGTGGGTAACCTGCCCATCAGAGGGGGATAACACTTGGAAACAGGTGCTAATACCGCATAATGCTTTTTCTCGCATGAGAGAAAGCTGAAAGGCGCTTTTGCGTCACTGATGGATGGACCCGCGGTGCATTAGCTAGTTGGTGAGGTAACGGCTCACCAAGGCAACGATGCATAGCCGACCTGAGAGGGTGATCGGCCACACTGGGACTGAGACACGGCCCAGACTCCTACGGGAGGCAGCAGTAGGGAATCTTCGGCAATGGACGAAAGTCTGACCGAGCAACGCCGCGTGAGTGAAGAAGGTTTTCGGATCGTAAAACTCTGTTGTTAGAGAAGAACAAGGATGAGAAGAGAATGTTCATCCCTTGACGGTATCTAACCAGAAAGCCACGGCTAACTACGTGCCAGCAGCCGCGGTAATACGTAGGTGGCAAGCGTTGTCCGGATTTATTGGGCGTAAAGCGAGCGCAGGCGGTTTCTTAAGTCTGATGTGAAAGCCCCCGGCTTAACCGGGGAGGGTCATTGGAAACTGGGAGACTTGAGTGCAGAAGAGGAGAGTGGAATTCCATGTGTAGCGGTGAAATGCGTAGATATATGGAGGAACACCAGTGGCGAAGGCGGCTCTCTGGTCTGTAACTGACGCTGAGGCTCGAAAGCGTGGGGAGCGAACAGGATTAGATACCCTGGTAGTCCACGCCGTAAACGATGAGTGCTAAGTGTTGGAGGGTTTCCGCCCTTCAGTGCTGCAGCAAACGCATTAAGCACTCCGCCTGGGGAGTACGACCGCAAGGTTGAAACTCAAAGGAATTGACGGGGGCCCGCACAAGCGGTGGAGCATGTGGTTTAATTCGAAGCAACGCGAAGAACCTTACCAGGTCTTGACATCCTTTGACCACTCTAGAGATAGAGCTTTCCCTTCGGGGACAAAGTGACAGGTGGTGCATGGTTGTCGTCAGCTCGTGTCGTGAGATGTTGGGTTAAGTCCCGCAACGAGCGCAACCCTTATTGTTAGTTGCCATCATTTAGTTGGGCACTCTAGCGAGACTGCCGGTGACAAACCGGAGGAAGGTGGGGATGACGTCAAATCATCATGCCCCTTATGACCTGGGCTACACACGTGCTACAATGGGAAGTACAACGAGTTGCGAAGTCGCGAGGCTAAGCTAATCTCTTAAAACTTCTCTCAGTTCGGATTGTAGGCTGCAACTCGCCTACATGAAGCCGGAATCGCTAGTAATCGCGGATCAGCACGCCGCGGTGAATACGTTCCCGGGCCTTGTACACACCGCCCGTCACACCACGAGAGTTTGTAACACCCGAAGTCGGTGAGGTAACCTTTTTGGAGCCAGCCGCCTAAGGTGGGATAGATGATTGGGGTGAAGTCGTAACAAGGTAGCCGTATCGGAAGGTGCGGCTGGATCACCTCCTTTCTAAGGAATATTACGGAAACTACACATCGTTTGCCTTTGTTCAGTTTTGAGAGGTTTACTCTCAAACAGATTGTTCATTGAAAACTGGATATTTAAAGTAAAGAAATCAAAACAAACCGAGAACACCGCGTTGAATGAGTTTTTTAATAAGTTCAATTGCTTATTTTTCTTGATAAAACTTCTATCGCTAGAAGATCTTTATCAAAACCCAACCGTAAGGTTGATAAGGTTAAGTGAATAAGGGCGCATGGTGGATGCCTTGGCACTAGGAGCCGATGAAGGACGGGACTAACACCGATATGCTTTGGGGAGCTGTAAGTAAGCTTTGATCCAGAGATTTCCGAATGGGGGAACCCAACATCTTTTATAGGATGTTACTTGTCAGTGAATACATAGCTGACAGGAGGTAGACGCAGAGAACTGAAACATCTAAGTACCTGCAGGAAGAGAAAGAAAATTCGATTCCCTGAGTAGCGGCGAGCGAAACGGGAAAAGCCCAAACCAAGATGCTTGCATCTTGGGGTTGTAGGACTCCGATATGGTAGTTCTTTCAGATAGTTGAATAACTTGGAAAAGTTAGCTAAAGAGGGTGAAAGCCCCGTAGACGAAATGTGAAAGACACCTAGGAGGATCCTGAGTACGGCGGAACACGAGGAATTCCGTCGGAATCCGGGAGGACCATCTCCCAAGGCTAAATACTCCCTAGTGACCGATAGTGAACCAGTACCGTGAGGGAAAGGTGAAAAGCACCCCGGAAGGGGAGTGAAATAGATCCTGAAACCATGTGCCTACAACAAGTTAGAGCCCGTTAATGGGTGATAGCGTGCCTTTTGTAGAATGAACCGGCGAGTTACGATTGCATGCGAGGTTAAGTTGAAGAAACGGAGCCGTAGCGAAAGCGAGTCTGAATAGGGCGAATGAGTATGTAGTCGTAGACCCGAAACCATGTGATCTACCCATGTCCAGGTTGAAGGTGCGGTAAAACGCACTGGAGGACCGAACCCACGTACGTTGAAAAGTGCGGGGATGAGGTGTGGGTAGCGGAGAAATTCCAAACGAACTTGGAGATAGCTGGTTCTCTCCGAAATAGCTTTAGGGCTAGCGTCGAAGTTGAGAATGATGGAGGTAGAGCACTGTTTGGACTAGGGGCCCATCTCGGGTTACCGAATT
>NZ_CM177096.1:15000-1732500 GCF_058216495.1 Enterococcus sp. AMC1623
GTTTAGCTCAGCTGGGAGAGCATCTGCCTTACAAGCAGAGGGTCAGCGGTTCGATCCCGTTAACCTCCATTACGGTTTGGTAGTTCAGTTGGTTAGAATGCCTGCCTGTCACGCAGGAGGTCGCGGGTTCGAGTCCCGTCCAGACCGTTTCATTATTTTTGTAAAATAATTGAATATTTTCTTATTGGTATGGCTCGGTAGCTCAGTTGGTAGAGCAATGGATTGAAGCTCCATGTGTCGGCAGTTCGATTCTGTCCCGCGCCACCATGGAGGAGTAGCGAAGTGGCTAAACGCGACGGACTGTAAATCCGTTCCTTAGGGTTCAGTGGTTCGAATCCACTCTCCTCCATTCCAATTAGGGGCATAGTTTAAAGGTAGAACAACGGTCTCCAAAACCGTTGGTGTGGGTTCAATTCCTGCTGCCCCTGCCATGGCGATCGTGGCGAAGTGGTTAACGCACCGGATTGTGGCTCCGGCATTCGTGGGTTCGATTCCCATCGTTCGCCTTTGTAATTAATATTGGGGTATAGCCAAGCGGTAAGGCAAGGGACTTTGACTCCCTCATGCGTTGGTTCGAATCCAGCTACCCCAGTTTTACTCATTACAAAGTAAATACATTAACATAATGGCGGTATAGCCAAGTGGTAAGGCAGAGGTCTGCAAAACCTTCATCACCGGTTCAAATCCGGTTACCGCCTTAGTACATTTTTAATTTGCCGGCGTGGCGGAATTGGCAGACGCGCTGGACTCAAAATCCAGTGCCCGTTAAGGGCGTGCCGGTTCGACCCCGGCCGCCGGTATAACTGATATAGCAACGTTTCTAGATGATTCGTAGCTATATCTTTTTTTGTTTTTTAGGGCTATTTATGTTATTTTAAAGTTTTCAAGTTTAGCTAAATTTTCTTAATAAAGAGCATCTAATCGATTCGCTGTATCAATTTGTTTGAATAAAGATGTCCATATAAATCATAAATTGTTTGTATAGACGCATGTCCGAGTTGCTCTTTTATCATATGGTGTAGTGAGAAGGGAATCAACTCCTACCCCAGTCTGTGGGGTCTCAACTATCTCTTTCCGTTCTCTTTCAAAATTGAAAGAGAAAACTCATAACTACCCCTGCGACAACGCCCTTTCACCTAGTCTTGTAGTCAGGGACTGTCGACCGGTAAGAAATTTGAAAGGAGGACATAGATGAATCCATTACTCTATAATTATTTTGTTCTGGCGAATAAATCAAATGATCATCATATCCAAAAATTATTTAAACAAGAAATGATAGATAAATTATATAACGGAAAACAAGTTTGTTATTACTTAACGAAAAAAGGACACAGCGTCAATCTGCCTGTATCGAAGTAGATTATCATAGTGTATTTTGAGAGAGATTTGTAAATTAAAAAAGAGAAGTAGCAACCTAAACAGGCCGATTTTTACTTCTCTAAATTGAAATTTGATCCATTCCATGATATAATTCTTTATGTAAGGAAGAGTTGCGCGAACAACTCTTCCAGCAGCACCGTTTAAGACGGTGACCAGGTTTAATTATTTTATAGAAATAATCGTCGACTGGCTAAAGAGGACGGTTATTTCTTTTTTTTGTCGTCTTTTACTGCGGATAGGATACCAAAGATAATCGTTGCGGTAAAAGAACCGAACGCAATCATTAGCCCTAACGCTTCAGCGACTGACAAAAAGGCGTCTCCTCTCTAAAGATTTTAGCACTCATTTTCATAAGCACCACCACCTTTCGAATAAGATTAGCCACCGTCACAAACTCTACTGCCACTTAAATTATACCATGATTTTAAGAAGAATTCGATGATATATAAGGGTTCTTCTTTTCTTTTGTAGTGACAAAAAATCGATTCAATATTTGGTGACTCTTTTCATCCGCCAGTCACCTTGTCTTGATTTGCTCCCTGTGTCCGCAAAGTCGAACATGGACAGTTTGTCATTTTTGTGGTGAATCACAAAAAAGCAACAGGGATTGAATTTATTTGGCACAGCATAGCTCCGACTGCGCCAAACAAAGTTATATGGATAAATTCATTTCCCTGAATTTTTAATTCTTGTTCAGCCAATTTTTGATTTCGTGTACCATTTTTACCATCTCGAACGATACTAACTGCGAAAGCAAGTCGAAGCTGTTCCCCTTATTTCTCATAAGAATCTTAAAAAATAGCAAGGGCAAGGCAAGTCGCACGCGCCCCTTGCTATTTTTTTGTCGAATGGTAAACGCTTCTGCAACGAAACCCAAAAATTTCAGCCTTTCGACTAGTAGGTGGTGCACACAAAACGTGGCTGGAAAAATATGTTTAAAAAGGAGCGAGAATCATGAATAGATTAAGAGCGAAAATGAAACACGAAACCATTTAACGGATGAAAAATTTGAATATACACGCAGAAACTATCCGATAATTTGAAGAAAAACAATAATATCCAAGTATGAATTACTGGATGACAGAAGAAATGTTAGAAGTGGTACAACGCTTAGAAGAAAAAAGCCATTGTCTGGTGTATTTTGGTATTTTATCAACATTAGTTAATGGGCAAACTCATTTATCTTTGTTTTATGTACGAGAGAATAGGGTTTTATGTTGAAACACTCGGAATTAAGTTTTTCATAGCAATAAAAACACCAATACTCCCAAAATAAATAGGTTACTTTTTATGTTTTTAAGTCAAGTCCATAAAATTTAATCCATCATAGAATACTTTTAAAAGTGTATAGAAAATAGCAAGTTTTTTTGAAATCATTCTTTGTAGCGATTGATAATATGGTAGTTACTTATCATAGCTAAAAAGTGTAGCTTTTTTTTATGATGAAGAGAGCTTAATATTATTTAAAGCGGCATTTGCACTTTACCTATAATCAATAAATTTCAAAAATTCTTTTGTAGCTAAAGATAAGGTTTCTTTATTTCTATAAACCAGACCAATTTTTCGATATTGAGGAATGTCTAATGATTTGGTGACGATGTTATAAGCGATTCGCTTTAATATCAGTTCAGGTAAAATACTGATTCCTAAATTACTTTCGACCATTGACATGACTGCATAATCATCCCACGTACGAAATTGAATAGCAGGTATAAAATTTAATTGTTCAAATAATTCCAAAATATCTGAATTTTTTTCTTTTTCTAGTAAAACAAATGGAAAATGCGAAAGCTCATTTAAAGGTATCTTGTCGTACTTCGTTAAATAATGATTCTCTGGCAGAACAACAAGCAATTCATCTTGTTCTAAAAATTTTGTTTGAAAATGGCTGATGGTCGGTAGTCTAAGAAACCCAAAATCAACTCGTCCCTCATTGATCCACATTTCAATTTCTGTATAGTCCCCTAATAAAAGTTCAAATTCTATATTGGGATAACGCTTTTGAAATTGTTGAATCATTTTAGGAATCCAGTGTGTGGCAACACTGGAAAAAGTGCCAATTCGTATAATTCCTGTGTCTAAGTCTGTTAGTTCATCCATTCTACGTTGCAATAGCAAGTATTCATTGACCATGTTTTGAATAAATGGGAAGATATTCATGCCATCAGAAGTTAAGTTTAAGCCATTTCGATTGCGTTCTAATAAATTGACACCACTTTCTTTTTCCAAGTCATTAATCATACGACTAATTCCCGATTGTGAATAATTCAATGCGTTTGCGGCTTTAGTAAAACTTCCTAGCTCCACCGTTTTTACCAGAGCAAGATATTTTTGAATATTTGTTTCCATTAAATTTCTCCTTTTAGCATTACTATCTGTTTTTGTAATGTTCAGCATGATAAATATTCGTTTTTATCATCATTTGATTTATGATACGATATTTTTGTTTCAAATACAACGAAAATACAAAAGGAGAGTCAGTATGTTTTATGTGAGTGAAGTAATTACAGAAAAACCAAATGAATTTAAAACCAAATTACAAGAAGCAGTTTATAAAAAATTAGAAGAATTAGCAATTGAGCATCAACGTGTGGAGACTGATGAAGCAATTACGATGACTGATTGTATTTTGATTAATGATAAATTAACCATGCAAATGGTTAAGACGTTGTTCTTATGTAATCGTCAAAAAACTACCTTTTATTTGTTTATTACAACAGGTAGTAAAACGTTTAAATCCAAAGATTTTAGCAAAGTTCTTAAAATTTCACGCGTTTCGTTTGCACCTGAAGAGTTATTTGAAGAAATACTACAAACTAAAATTGGTACCGCAACTGTTTATAGTGCATTGATTGATGATAAAAAACAAATTCAAATTGTTATCGACAAAGATGTGGTGTCAGAAGAATATTACGGGTGTAGTTATGGTACAACAAGCGGTTATATGAAAGTGAAAACAGCGGATATTCTTCAAAAATTTTTGCCAGCTACTAATCCTCAACCGATTATTATTGAGGTGTAGATATGAGATTATATCAAAATAGAATCGTAGTCAAAGTAGGAACATCTACTTTGACCAATGATTTAGGACAAAATAATTTAAAAATTTTTGATCGTTTAGCTTATGTACTGTCGGATATTCAAAATTTAGGGTATGAAGTGATCTTAGTATCTTCTGGCGCAATTGCCGTAGGTTGTAATAAATTGAATTTAAAAACCAGACCTACAGAACTAAAGTTCAAACAAGCGGCAGCAGCAGTAGGGCAATGTAGGATTATGTTTTTCTATGATAAATTTTTTGCGGACTACAATAAAACTATCGCACAAATTTTGTTGAATGCAGAAGATATTGAAGTAGAAGAAAAGAAGCAAAATTTAATAAATACATTTGACACATTACTTGAAATGAACATTATTCCTGTAGTCAATGAAAATGATTCTGTAAGTTATACAGAAATTCAATCAGAAGCCCGATTGTTTGGCGATAATGATATGTTATCTGCAGTTGTAGCTACTTTATGTAAAGCAAATAAGTTAGTTATTCTTTCAGATATTGATGGACTTTACGATAAAGACCCTAGAATGGATTCGTCAGCTAACTTAATCAAGCAAGTTGAACAAATTGATGAAAATATCCATTTGTTAGCAGGTGGAGCTGGATCACAAAGAGGGACAGGGGGCATGATTACAAAATTACAATCAGCAAAATTGGCAACAGAACATGGTATAGAAACCATCATTACTAATGGCAACAATCCGGATTCATTGTATGACATTATTCAAAATAAAGCTGTAGGCACTATTTTTAAATCATGTATATGAAAGAGGAAACGCAAGTGATTAGTAAAATTAAATTTATATGCTCAATGATTGTTTTGGGAACAATTGGCTTAGTTGTTCGGAACAACTTAATGGAACCTAGTGAGATTTCTTTCATTAGTAGTGGTATTGGATTTGTTTTTTACTATTCGTATTTTTTTTAGTGCATAAAGAAAGTTTTCTTCCAAAGAAATTTTTCAACAAAATTTTTCAACAAAATGTCTATTTAGTTGTATGTTCTGCAATTGCTCCACCATGAATAGCATTGTATATACGTAAAAATATTGAAGAAACTAAAAAAAGTAGAAAAGAAGGGTTTACTGTAGAAAATAGATCCCCATTGAGAACCGATGAACGCATGCAACTAACGAACAACAAGAACGGTATCGGAAATTAATAAAGAAGCACCAGCATATTCAATGGACAGATAAAGAAAAAAATTACTTACTGTGGTTGTAAAATCTGGATATTCATATGCTGGATACTTTAGAAGCTATTTTTGAAAAGCTGGAACAATCAAATTAAAATTATGAATCGCACTCTTATTGATTCAATAAGAGTGGTTTTTATGTAGAAATACAGATCAGTATTCTAACTAATCAGAGTTATAAATACCGAATATTTTCATACAGATTATTATCATTATCTTAGTGATGAAGATAGGTTGCTAATGCTAAGGAACATAATAATCATGCTATTGAAAAATTGCCAAATGATAATCACCAAGAAAGCTAATGGATATGAGGTATTTTGACAAGGAATGTGGATATATTAATCGAAGTTTAAAAAAATTTCTTTTTAGAAAACTGTTTTGTTCTTATTTAATACAATTGCCTAATGTTATTATAAAAATAAAACGTCTTCATTTGGCTACGTTACTTTAGCATAATTAAGATTAGGAGACAATGTAACTATTAATATTATCATTAAAATTGTTTTTAAATGTAAAGTTTTAGAATTGCGAACTTCCAGATTTTTTAGAATTTTCTGTTATATGATATTTCTATCATATAGATGGAGGTTATTAAATATGGTTAAGATGTATTATGAAAATGAAGTAAACAATGCCGTTTTACAAGGTAAGAATATTGCTGTTATTGGATATGGTTCTCAAGGGCATGCACATGCTCAAAATTTAAGAGATACAGGTCATCATGTGATTATTGGTGTACGTTCTGGGAAATCTTTTGATAGTGCACAAGAGGATGGTTTTGAAGTATACTCTGTATCTGAAGCAGTTAAAAAAGCAGATGTAATTATGTTTTTAACGCCGGATGAATTGCAACAAGAAATTTATGAAAATGAAATTAAAGATAATCTAAAAGAAGGCAGCGCTTTAGGTTTTGCACACGGGTTTAATATACATTTTAATCATATTGTTCCACCTGAAAATGTGGATGTCTTTATGGTGGCACCGAAAGGACCAGGACATTTAGTTCGTAGAACATTCCAAGATGGCTTTGGTGTTCCTGCTTTATTTGTTCGTCATCAAGACTTTACTGGAAACTGTCGTGATATAGCGATGTCATGGGCAATGGGCGTAGGTTCTGCACGAGCAGGTTTAATTGAAACGACCTTTAAAGAAGAAACAGAAGAAGATTTGTTTGGAGAACAAGCAGTATTATGTGGCGGGTTAACTGCGCTTATTGAAGCAGGTTTTGAAGTGTTAGTCGAAGAAGGATATTCAGCAGAATTAGCTTATTTTGAGGTACTACATGAAATGAAATTAATTGTAGATTTGATTTATGAAGGTGGATTCAAAAAAATGCGTCAATCGTGTTCAAACACAGCAGAATTTGGTGATTATGTATCAGGTCCACGAATTATTACTGAATCGGTAAAAGAAAATATGCGCTTAGTGTTAAAAGATATTCAAACGGGTAAATTTTCAGATGAATTTATTGAAGATTATAAAAATGGGTTCCCTAAATTTAATGAATATAGAAAAAATGCAGCTGACTTACAAATTGAACAAGTTGGTGAAGTTTTGAGAAGCGCAATGTTCAAACAATAATAATAAAATTTATTATCTAAACAAAAAGTTGCTTATCGTCTTTTGATAAGCAACTTTTTATTGTTAATTATAAGATATTAAATCACAGAAGAGAATTAAAGTAACGATACCTTGAAACAATAAGGTCAGTAATAATTTGGTACATAATCGAATGTGTCTGATATTTTGTTTGATGAGGGAAAATGAGTGCTTCATCAACGAATGAGAAATTTTTAACGACAGGGTTAGAGCTGATTACAACTATTTTCGCCTTTGTTTTCGAAAAAATATCTTTTCGTGGCGTTCCCAATTTAATTTGTTGTTTTGTCAAATAGTCTCCGGAATTTGTCAAAATAATTATTAACGTATCTTCTCCAGCATTGCGTAAAAAGTCTTCTTGAATCACATCATCTTGAAAAGTACGTATGAACTTACCGTTGTAAGCTAATTTATATTGCATATCAATTGCTGCTGATTCAGAGAAAACTAAACCAAAGGCTGCCACATTGTCATAGTCATTAATCGCTTTAGCAATATTATCTACTGCATCAAAGTCTAGATTTACTCGTAAAAAATTAATGTCTGTTGTCACGGCATTCAAATAGTTATCAAAGCCATCTGTCTCAATGGAAGTTAAAATATTCGAAAGATAATTCAACGGATTGTTGAATCTATTTTCAATAAAAGCAGCGTTATCCTTTAAGTCTAAATAATCATCAAATCCTAATTGTCGAGCAAATTTCGAAATAGTTGATTTTGATACATTACATAATTTGGCAATCTTTCCAATACTAATCAAGTGAAGATTTGAATAATTTGCTAACATAGTCATAGCGATATGATAGTTAGTAGTTTCTGGCGCCTGACTATTTAAAAAAGTAATTAATCTAATAATAAGTAATCCCATAATTTTCTTTCCTTTCTTTGTAGTTTCCAAATTTCGAACTTTTAAACCATCTTTAAAAAAGATGATATAGTCAATTTGTAAAGTGCTTTTACAAAAAAACTTACTAATCAACTTACAAAAAATATCAAAGGAGAAAATTATTATGGCAAAAGATTACAAAAAACTTACTGATAATATTATAGCATATGTCGGTGGCGAAAAAAATGTTAGTAGTCTATATCATTGCATTACAAGGTTAAGATTTAAATTAAAAGATGTGAATGTTGCCAGAGAAAATAAAGATAAAATACAAAATCTGGACGGGGTTTTGTCTGTTATTGAAGGAAACGGACAATTCCAAGTAGTAATTGGTAATCAAGTTTCTGATGTTTTTCAAACTATTATAGATAATTACGATATAAAAAATGCATTAGAAAATGAGGGAGATGAAGAAGAACAAGAGGAAAAATCAGGAAACATACTGATTCGTTTCTTTAATATCTTGTCATCAATATTCAATCCGATTATTATTGCTTTGGCTGGTGCAGGGATGCTAAAAGCATTGCTTGTTGTATTGACTACCTATAATCTGCTAAGTAGTGAAGGTAGTACGTATAAAATATTATCTGCTGCAGGGAATAGTGTATTTTATTTTTTACCTTTATTTTTAGCAATTAGTGCAGCACGTATTTTTAAAGCAAATATATTTGTTGCATTGGCAATCGTAGCTGCTTTGTTGGAGCCTAACTTCACGGGAATGGTTACTGAAAATGGTGTGGTCGTTGATTTTCTTGGGATTCCAGCAGTTTTAATGGGTTATTCTGGAACAGTTATTCCAGCAATTGTCTCTGTTTATATTTATTCTCATTTGGAAAAGTTATTGAAAAAAGTGATACCAAAGAGCATGGAAATTTTTGCTTTGTCCCTAGTTGCGTTATTAATTATGGTACCCCTAACGGTACTAGTCATTGGTCCAATTGGTGTTATGTTGGGGGATGGACTTGGAAATGCAATGAATTTTATTAGTGATAAGAGTGGCTTATTAGCAGGTCTGCTAATTGGCGGTGGCTGGACTTTCTTAGTAATGATGGGAATTCATTGGGGTGTTGTACCAATTATGGTCAATAATTTAGCAACCTATGGTTATGATACGTTACGCCCCATGATTGCTGCTGCAACTTTTGCTAGTGCAGGTGTTGCTTTAGGTGTATTTTTACGTTCAAGAAATAAAGATACCAAAGGATTAGCGCTATCCTCTTTGTTACCAGCCTTATTAGGTGGAATTACTGAACCAATTGTGTATGGTTTATCTGTGAAATATAAGAAACCACTTATTGCTCAAACGATTGTGGGTGCAATTACGGGTGCTTTTATGGGAGCTTTACAAATTAAAGCTATTGTCTATGTCTTTCCAGCTTTAACTACTTTGCCAGCTTTCTTTGGTGATACGTTCATCTATTATTTGTTCGGCATTACAGCAGCTTTCTTTGGAAGTGCAGCTTTGACTTATATTTTAGGTTTAGGAGAAGTTGGGAAAAGAGAAGAAACTCAAACAGGAGATTCAAATACGCTCGATGTGGTGGTTCCTGTTGAAGGAGAAGTTATTACATTAGATGACGTAAAAGATGAAGTTTTTTCTTCAAGAGCAATGGGTGATGGTTTAGCAATTTATCCAGAAACAGGGGATTTGTTTGCACCAATCTCTGGAGAAATTGTCACTGTTTTTCCAACAGGGCATGCTTTAGGAATCAAATCAACTACTGGAACGGAAGTGTTAGTCCACATCGGATTAAATACAGTTGATTTGGAAAAAGGCATATTTAATATTTCTGTTAAGCAAGGTGATCAAGTGGCTAATGGTCAGAAAATCGGTTCATTTAATCTTGAAAAAATCAAAGCAAAGGGATATGATCCAACGACAATGTTGATTTTTACAAATGGTATCAAAGAAGAAAAATTAGTTGTTTTAGACAAAGCAATGAATGATGTAACAAAATTTGTCGCACATACAACTTTGGAAGGAGTTATAGAGAATTCATGACAAAATTTCCAGATAATTTCCTATGGGGAGGTGCGATTGCTGCTAACCAAGCTGAGGGGGCTTATTTAGAAAATGGTAAGGGACTAAGTATTGCTGATATCTTGCCAGTTGGCGAAACAAGAATACAAAAAGTTTCTCTTCAAATTAATGAAAATGAGTATTATCCAAATCATACAGCTATTGATTTTTATCATAAATTTGAAGAGGATATTGAGTTATTTGCAGAGTTAGGATTGAAGTGCTTCAGAACTTCGATTGCTTGGTCTAGAATTTTTCCAAATGGGGATGAATTAGAACCCAACGAAGAGGGGCTTCAGTTTTACGATCGATTATTTGAGAAACTATTATCTAAAGGAATTGAGCCAATCGTCACTATCTCACATTTCGAAACACCACTTTATCTTGTAACTGAGTACGGTGGATGGCAAAATAGGGCACTAATTGATTTTTTTGATCGATACACAAAGGTTATTTTTGATCGATATAAAAAACAGGTGAAGTATTGGATGACCTTTAATGAAATTAATCATACACATGCATTACCGTTGATTGCAGCTGCAGTTGATGTAATGGATACTGCTACAGAGCAAGAAAAATTGACAATTCTTTACCAAGCTAGCCATAACATGTTTGTGGCTAGCGGTAAAGCAGTTCTTAATGGAAAAAAAGCGAATAATGAAAATCAGATTGGTTGTATGCTTTCGTTAAGTCCTATTTATCCTGCTACATGTAATCCCAATGATGTATTTGAATCTTACCAGCTAAGACGCCGCTCTTTGTTTTATAGTGATGTTCAACTAAGAGGAAGATACCCTGCATATTTTCAAAGAATAACAGAGGAAAATAAGCTGATTTTAGATATTCAAAAAGGAGATCTAGATATTATTCGAAAAGGAACCTGTGATTATCTTGGATTTAGTTTCTATAGAAGTTCTTTACACGAATCTGGGATGAAGATTTTAGGCAATACAGGGGGACTCATAGGGAAGAAAAATCCTTATTTAAAAGAGACTGAATGGGGATGGCCGATTGATCCGTTAGCCTTAAGATATGTGTGTAATGAGTTAACTGATCGTTATGAAAAACCACTCTTTATTGTTGAAAATGGAATTGGTTTGAAAGATATATTTGATTCTCAAGGAAATATTATTGATTCAGAGAGAATGTGGTATTTGAAAGAACATGTGGAAGCAATGGGCGAAGCAATCAAAGATGGTTGCACTATTCTAGGTTATACTTGGTGGGGACCAATTGATATCGTCTCTGCAGGAACTGGTGAGATGGAAAAGCGCTATGGCTTTATTCATGTAGATAAGCAAAATGATGGTACAGGCAGTTTAAAACGAACCAAAAAAGCAAGTTTTAATTATTATAAGCAAGTTATTGCATCTAATGGACAAGCTTTAAATTACGAAAACTATCTGAATGGAGGAAGGAATTATGACTAATTATTTTCCAGAAAATTTTTTATGGGGTGGCGCCACAGCTGCTAATCAGGTAGAAGGCGGTTGGAATAAAGGAGGAAAAGGACTCTCAGTTTCAGATGTATACACGTTTGACCCGACTTTACCACAAAAAAATTGGACAGATCAATGGCATATGATGACCCATGCTCAAGTAGAAGAAGCTCAAGATCCAAATAGTAAAAAATTGTATCCCAAACGATCTGGTGTTGATTTTTATCATCGCTACAAAGAAGATATTGCATTATTTGCCGAGATGGGTTTTAAAACATATCGGATGTCCATTGCATGGACAAGAATCTTTCCAAAAGGAGACGAGCTAGAGCCGAATGAAGAAGGCTTAAATTTTTATGATAGAGTTTTTGATGAATGTCTAAAATATGGAATAGAACCGTTAGTCTCTTTATCCCATTACGAAATGCCGTTGTATCTAGTTACAGAATATGGGGGGTGGCCGAATCGTAAAGTAATTGATTTCTATGTTAATTTTGCAAAAACAGTTTTGGAAAGATATAAAAGTAAGGTGAAATATTGGATTCCTTTTAATGAAATTAACTGTGTGAAACACCATCCTTATGTAAGTGTAGGGATTATTGAAGAAAATCATCCTAATATAGAACAAGCGAAGTATCAAGGTGCACATCATCAATTTGTGGCTAGTGCACTTACTACGAAACTATGTCATGAAATTATTCCCAAGGCAAAAGTAGGGTGTATGATTAGTTACCAATTATTGGTACCTTATAGTTGCAATCCAGATGACGTTCAAAAAACGGTAGAAAACCAACGTACCTCTCTTTTCTTTACAGATGTTTTATCAAGAGGGACATATCCTTTCTATGCGCAGCGGATGTTTGAGGAAAAAGGTGTCCATTTAAAAATAGAAGATGGAGACTTAGAACTAATTCGTGAAAATACCGTTGATTTTATTTCCTTTAGTTATTACATGTCTAGTGCAATCAGCGCACATCCTGAAAATCTAGAAGGAGCAGAAGGGAATTTAATTACTGGAGGAATTAAAAACCCATATTTAGAAAGTAGTAAATGGGGCTGGCAAATTGATCCCAAAGGCTTAAGAATTGCTTTGAATCAATTATATGATCGCTATCAAAAACCATTATTTGTAGCAGAAAATGGTTTAGGCGCCGAAGACATTATTGAAGATGGAAAAATTCACGATTCATATCGTATAGAATATTTAGAAAAACATTTGAAACAAATCAACGAAACATTGCATGACGGTGTAGATGTATTTGGTTATACAGCTTGGGGTTGTATTGATATCATTAGTGCTTCAACAAATCAAATTAGCAAACGGTATGGTTTTATTTATGTCGATGTTGATGATTTGGGAAATGGTACCTATAATCGTGTAAAAAAAGATTCGTTTGAATGGTACCAGCATATAATTAGAACAAATGGAGAAAATTTAACTTCTTAAAATATATCTTTATTTAATGAGAGTATTATTCTACCTTGATATTTAGTTACTTATCATTAGGTAATAAATACACTATTTAAACTCTATTGAAAATAGAAAGATCTAAAATAATTAGTGTGAACTACACTAATCTTATGAAGAAATAGTTGCTATTTCAAATAGAATTTTTTTCAATTATAGAAAACAGATAGGCTAATGTAGGCTATCTGTTTCTTTTTTATTAAAATCGTGTCTTTTTAATCCGTTATTTTGTTCGTTATAGTTAAAGGAGAAGTAAGAATGATGGACACTAATAATGAGAGAAAATATATCTATGAGCAACTTAAATTAATCATAAATAAGTTTATCTAACTAATAAAAGTCTATTACTGATAGATAAGGATAAGTTTTAATTCCACACTAAAGTAAATTTTTATAGGAATTTCTTGACCTCCAAAATCAAATGTGAAATAATGATTGACATAATTAAAAAAACGACTAAAGATTTGTTCGCCGGAACAATCTTGTAGGAGTCAGACAAACTAACCGTAGGCTTTTGTGGTTAGTTTGACTGGCTCCTTTTTGTTTTAGGAGGGATTTAGGCATATGTTAAAGGAACAAAAGAAAAATCAATTCGAAGGTAGAGAACAAGGATTATCCCAATCAGAGGTTAATCAATTATTACAGGAACATGGTCCTAATACTATTGAAAGTCAGTCTGGCAAATCGTTTTTTGTCTATCTTACGGAGGCTCTTAAAGATATAACAATACTCATATTGCTTTTTGCTACTGTTTTATCTAGTTATGTTGCTTTTAAATCACATCCAGATGATTTTACGGAACCTATTGTGATTTTTTCTATTGTTCTTTTAAATATTTACTTGTCTATTCGACAGCAAAAGAACGCAGAAAAATCAATGGATGAATTGAAAAAGATGAGTGTGCCAACAAGTAGAGTGATTCGAGATGGACAATTACAAGAAGTGGAGAGTACAGAAATTGTTCCGGGAGATCTTCTCCAATTAAAGTTAGGAGACCGTGTACCAGCAGATGCAAAAATTTTATCTTGTAGTAATTTTTTTGTGGATGAGTCTTTCCTAACTGGGGAAAGTGAACCAAGTGAAAAAAATGCGGAAGCAAGATCTAATCCAGAAGCTCCGATTGGGGATCGAAAAGATTCTATTTTTTCAGGAGCATTAGTAGTCACAGGAACAGCTCAAGCTGTAGTAGAAAAAACAGGGATGCATACAGAAATTGGGAAAATTTCAAGTTTAATTAATAATGAAGCTGCTAATGTGGCTCCCTTACAGATTAGAATGCAAAAATTAGGGAAAGCTTTAGGAGTTGTCGCAATTACGGCAGGAGTTCTAGCTATCATCATTGGTGTAATAAAAGGGCTGGCATTAGAAACAAGTATTATGACAGCTATTTCAATGGCAGTAGCAGCTATTCCTGAAGTCCTACCAGTCGTTGTAACAATTTCCTTAGCTATCGGTATGAGCAACATGGCATTCAAAAAAACAATTGTACGCACTCCTTCAACTGTTGAAACAGTGGGAAGTGTTTCAGTAATTTGTTCAGATAAAACTGGGACTATTACAGAAAATAAAATGACTGTTAAACGAATTAGTCCATTAGATAATTTGTCCGAGACGGTTTTTAATGTTACGTATAATGAGAAAAATAATTTACTTTTCTTATTTTATCTAGCAAGTACTATTGATGAAAATTCCACTGCGGGAAGCAACCCAACAGAATTAGCAATCAAAAAAGCTTTGGATGAAACTTTCTCAAAAGAAGAGCTTCAAAAAATTTCTTCAAACTTTAACAAAATCCGAGAATTGCCTTTTGATTCAAGTAGAAAGCGTATGACGGTCCTGTATGAAATTAATGGACAATATCTTTCAGTTACAAAAGGGGCATTTGACCGCTTAAATTTAAAAGATTCTTCTAATACAGAATCTTACTTAATAGAACACGATTATTTAGCTAATCAGGCTTTTCGAGTATTAGGAGTAGGCTATCAAATCTTTCCTACAAACCCAATTGAATTGACTGAGGAAGAATTAGAATCGGATTTAAGTTTTGCTGGTTTTGTTGGAATTATTGATCCAGCAAGAAAAGAAAGTTATCGCGCTGTAAAGATTGCTAGACAAGCAGGTATTCATACAGTCATGATTACAGGAGATCATTTACTAACTGCTACTAAAATTGCGGAAGACGTAGGGATTCTGACTGACGGTCGAAAAGCAATGAGTGGAAGTGAATTAAATCAATATACAGATGAAGAATTAGCATCAATTATTGAAGATTACCGTGTTTTCGCTCGGACTTCTCCGGAAGATAAAATCCGAATTGTTAAAGCTTTTCAAAGCAATGGTGAGGTAGTTGCTATGACAGGAGACGGTGTGAATGATGCGCCAGCTTTAAAAGCAGCTGATGTTGGTATTGCGATGGGCGGTGGAACAGAAGTGGCTAAAGAAGCATCAGATATGGTGTTAGTGGATGATAATTTTGCTACAATTGTCAAAGCTGTAGAGGAAGGGCGAAGAGTATACAGTAATATCAGAAAATCATTGTATGCCATGTTAGGATGTAATATTTCTGCGTTGACAATTGTTCTTATTTCTTTAATCATTGGTTGGGGTTCTCCTGTGGCTGCGGTTCAACTATTGATTATTAAAGTTGTGGCAGATGGAATACCTGGATTCAGTTTGAGTGTAGAACCAGCAGAACGAAATATAATGAAAAACAAACCTGTGAATAAAAAAGACAGTATCTTTTCAGATGGTTTATTGGCAAAAATTATTGATATTTCCATTGTATTTACTGTGGTTACTTTATTAGCCATAGGGATTGGACGAATGACTTCTGTAGAAGTATCTAGGACAATGACTTTCCTTGTTTTAGGATGGTCTACCATTGTGCATATGTATAATTGCCGAAGCAAAGAATCTATTTTTAAATTGAGATTTTTAGGTAATCCAGTATTAGTAACCACAACTGTATTAGGGGCAGTTATTCTCTTATTACTAGTTCTAATTCCACAAACTCAGATGATATTAGGTTTTGTGAATATTGGATTTACCAACTGGTTATGGGTACTATTTCTATCTATCTGTCCATTAGTATATATAGAGATAAAAAAAATGCTTCATAAATTTTAATAGGAAGAGAATGAAAATGAAGAAACCAAAAATATTACGAGCAGGAGATACTGTAGCTCTTGTTTCTCTATCAAGCGGAGTTGCTGGAAAAAGCAATATTCAATGGCGAGGAGCTTTTGATAGTAAAATCACTTATTTTATCTAGTTTGCTTAGATCATTTTTTACAAAATCTATAGAAAAACAACCTGTTTAAAAGTCCACCAAATCTGGAAAAAAAGCTAGATTGGTGGATTCTTTAGTAGACCAAAAGAGATTATTTTTAGCTAACTTATTTTAGTATTGATTACTTCTGAAATAAACTTTGTTTCATTGAAATATAAAAGAGAAGAAGATAGCTTTTAGTAAAGAATCAGCTAAAAAATTAATCTGTTAGCTAGAGATGAGATTAATTGGTCAGTTGGAAAATTACTCAACGGTTTGAGCCATTAGTCATCAAGAAAGCTACAGCGAAAGGTTATTTTGACGAGGGTTGGTACCAAGAATGTATGGAAATTCTAATCGTTTCAATCAAAAAATTTGTCCTTCAGGATTAAAAAAGCTTATAAAAGAAGGCAAAGTATTTTAAATTGAATACTTTGCCTCATAATTGAATATTATTTACTCAAACTTGCTTGAGCAACGGCTAAACGAGCAGCTGGAATTCGGTAAGGAGAACAAGAAACATAATCAATACCGATTTTCTGGAAGAACGGAATGGAGTGAGGGTCACCACCAACTTCTCCACAAATACCAATCAGCATCTCTTTTTTTGTTTGCCGGGCCTTCGTGACGGCAAGTTTAATTAATTCGCCAACACCTGTTTGATCCAGTGTTTGGAAAGGATCTTGAATCATAATTTCTTTTTCTTTGTAGCTATTAATGAATTTTCCAATGTCATCTCGTGAGAAACCAAAGGTCATTTGAGTTAAATCATTTGTGCCAAAGCTAAAGAAATCTGCATTTTCTGCTAATTGATCAGCGATGATGCACGCACGAGGTAATTCAATCATTGTGCCGATTTCATATGGGAAAGGTTGGACCTGGTTTTCTTTGAATGTTTGGTTAATCGTGTCAATCAGGAAGTTTTTGACAGTATCCAATTCATTTTTCTCTGAGACGAGAGGGACCATGATTTCTGGACAGACAATGATTTCTTCTTTCATTAATCGAATGGCACTATTAAAAATAGCTTTCACTTGCATTTGATAAATGCGAGGCTCGGTAATTCCTAGCCGACACCCACGATGTCCTAACATTGGATTCGTTTCTTGAAGTTTTTCAATTTGTTTACTGACTTCAGATGGGTATCGATTTAACTGTTCTGCTAAAGCTTTTATTTCATTCGTGTCATGTGGAAGAAATTCATGCATGGGTGGATCTAATAATCGGATAACCATAGGTTTATCCTGTACAGCTTTAAACATTTGATAAAAATCTTCTTGTTGGAAGCCTAGTAATTTATTTAAAGCAAAGTCAAATTCCTGTTTATCCTCTGCTAGAATCAATCGTCGCATTTCTAGTACGCGTTCCTCACCAAAGAACATATGCTCTGTACGCGCTAAGCCAATACCAGAGGCACCAAAATCGATTGCTGTTTGTAAATCTGAAACAGTTTCAGCATTTGCACGAACCATTAATTCTGCATGTTCATCCGCCCAAGTGAGCAATTGTTGTAAATTTTGATCGTTTTCAACAACGATAGTTGGAATTTCTCCCAAGTATAAACGACCAGAACTACCATCAACAGAAATTACTTCCCCTTCTACTAATCGTGTATTTCCACAAAGAATTGTTTTTGACTCTTCATGTACATTTAAAGCTTCACATCCAGTGATACAACAAGTCCCCATGCCGCGAGCCACAACAGCAGCATGTGAAGTCATCCCACCTCGGCTAGTTACAATTGCTTCACTAACAATCATCCCTTCAATGTCTTCTGGTGATGTTTCTTGACGAACCAAGACAACTTTTTTTCCGAGGGCATGGTATTCTTTTGCTTTTTCTGCAGTAAAAACAATTTCACCTGTTGCTGCACCTGGGCTTGCGGGAAGTCCTGTAGCTAATAATTTCGCTTGTGTAACTTCCTTCTCATCAAAAATAGGATGAATTAATTGATCAATCGTGTCTGGTGAGATACGTAAGAGGGCTTCTTGTTTGGTCAGGCGATTTTCTGCAACTAAATCTAACGTAATTTTTAAGGCTGCTTTGGCTGTACGTTTGCCATTTCTAGTTTGTAGGATAAATAATTGCCCATTTTCTACTGTAAATTCAATATCTTGCATGTCTTTGTAGTGTTGTTCAAGAATTTCAGCATAGGTAACAAAATCGTTATAGGTATCAGGAAGAATGGTTTGCAAAGAATCGATTGGTTCAGGTGTTCGAATCCCCGCAACCACATCTTCACCTTGAGCATTCATTAAGAATTCTCCGAAAAGCTTATTTTCACCAGTCGCAGGATTTCTGGTAAACACGACACCGGTCCCACTGTGGTTGCCACTATTGCCAAAAACCATTGACTGAATGTTCACTGCCGTTCCCAAGTGATGAGGGATCTGATGTAATTCACGATAGACTTTAGCTCGTTGATTATTCCAAGATTTAAAGACTGCTTTGATTGCTTCAAACAATTGATCCAATGGATTTTGTGGGAAGGTCACATTGTTTTCAATAAACAGCTGTTTATAGGAATCAATGAGTTGCTGTTGTTCATTCTTAGCAAATTCTTGTTTCGTTTTATTTAATCTCTTTTCTAAATTACGTAGTAAATGAGTAAATTTATCTTTGTTGATCCCGTAGACAACGTCGCCAAACATTTGTAAGAGACGGCTGTAACAATCATAAGCAAAAGAAATGTTCGTCAACTCTGCAAAAGTCTGTACTCTTTGATCATTTAACCCTAAATTCAAAATAGTGTCCATCATTCCAGGCATAGAAGAAGCAGCACCACTTCGAACTGAAACCAGCAGCAAATTCGTTTCTTCTGTAAAAGACTTTTGAGTTATTTGTTCCAATTTTTTAATCGCTTTCAAAATATCTTGTTTTAACTCTGTATCAAAAAAAGTTTCTTTCTCTAAAAAATTCATACAACTTTTCGTTGTAATGGTAAACCCTGGAGGAACAGGTAAGCCAAGATTGGTCATTTCAGCTAAGTTTGCTCCTTTTCCACCTAATAATTCTTTCTCTTTACTACTACCTTCTTCAAAAAAGGAAATCCATTTACTCATAATATACCTCCTAAATTATATATGTGTCACATATAGTTCTTAATCATCTTAATATGACTCATATATAATTGTCAATAGTTAAAATAAAAACATAAATAGGTTGAATAAAAGAAAATATTGTGTATAATAATACGCATAAAGTTTATATATGCATATTATAAAAAAAGTAGGAGAAGAAAATGAAGCTAAGTGATAGACAAAAGAAAATTATAGAAATAGTAAAAGAATATCAACCTGTAAGTGGAGAAAAAATTTCTGAGTTATTGGATGTATCCAGAGCAACCTTGCGTTCAGATCTATCTTTTTTGACAATGGCAGAAATTTTACAGGCTACCCCTAAAGTAGGCTATACGTATTCGGGAGCTAGTTTAGAATCCTTATTTTTTTATCGAACTTTTCGTACAAAAGTCGAAGAAATTATGATGCCACCCGTCATGATTAAGGCGGAAACGTCCATTCGAGAAGCAATCACAAGTTTGTTTATGTATGATGTAGGTTCATTATATGTGGTGGATGAAGAACAAGTTTTGGTAGGAACCTTATCTCGAAAAGACTTATTGCGAGCTTCGCTTAATTCAGATATTGATGGAACACCTGTTGCAGTGTGCATGACACGTGTTCCACATATCAAAACTTGTACAAAAGAAATGAGTATTTTAGAGGCTGCATCTATTTTACAAGACTTTGAAGTGGATTCACTTCCTGTAGTCGAAGAAGCAAATGAGAAATGTGTCGTAGGAAAAATTACAAAAACAAGAATATTGAATTTTATAACAAAACATGCAAGAGATGCAGAATTAAACAAATAGAGGAGATTGAAAAATGAAAAATGAAATCGTTGTCTACACCGTGTCTGATTCATTAGGGGAAACATCACAAAAGCTATTATCAGCTGTTAGTGTGCAATATCCGGATTTGATTTTTAACAATAGCTACAAATTTCCATTTGTGAATAGAGAAGAAGAGCTGTTGGAAATTTTACAAGATGCATTAAAGGACAAAGCAATTGTCATGAGTACATTAGTAAATAGTGGCTTAGCACAAGTTGCTCAAAAATTTAGCCGTCGAACAGGTCTCCAATATCTTGATCTATTAAATCCATTTTTTGAACTCATTCAAGCGAGAACAGGTAAAAGACCGATTGAAGAACCAGGCATTGTCCATAAGTTAGATAAGGAATATTTCAATAAAATTGCGGCTATTGAATTTGCAGTAAAATATGACGATGGAAAGAATCCACATGGTTTTCTAGAATCAGATATTGTTTTGCTTGGGGTTTCTCGGACATCAAAGACACCTTTGAGTATGTATTTGGCGAATAAGGGCTATAAAGTATCTAATTTACCTCTTATTCCAGAAGTGCTGTTACCTCAATTGTTAAGCAAAGTAGAGAAAAAGAAAGTGATTGGCTTAACTTGTCATCCCGATAATCTTTCGAGAATTCGAACCAATCGTCTCGATTCATTAGGGTTGAATCATACCTCAAAATATACAGATTTAGAAAAGATTTATGAGGAATTAGAATACTCCAAGCAAGTGTTTGAAAAATATGGCGCCTATGTGATTGACGTGACGGATAAATCCATCGAAGAAACAGCGTATGTGGTGGAGGATTATTTAAAAAACTCAAATAGTTTACGTTAAAAAATTTGCTGTGAATAAATCTGTTCCGTATTATTTTTGTATAGAAAAGAACCAAAAGTCATCTGTTTTCAATATGACTTTTGGTTCTTTTATGCTTATTAGGAAAGGTTAAAAAATTAATATATAACTTCGACTTTATTTTTTTCAGCAGATGTTAAGAACTGATTTTCAGGTTTTGCATCAGTGACTATAAAATCAATAGAGCTCAGAGGCAAAGTTTCATAAAAATAGCTATTGTTAAATTTAGTGCTATCCACAAGAAGCACCGTAAGATCGGAATATTGATTATAATATTTTTTTATCATTTTAGTACTCTTCTTTAAATTTAAACTAATCTTTGGAAGTGAAAAGAATCCAATATATAGGCAACCCCAACATAAGCGAACCACCAATAATATTACCCAGAATTGAAATTAGAATATTATTGACTAATGAAAATGAACTGTCTACTAAATTTAAAGTGATTCCCATAGTATATAAACCAATATTTGCAATGCAATGGTCAAATCCAGTAATAACGAAAGTAGAGATAACCAGTAACATAATCGTAGTTTTAGCCATTTCATCTTTTATTTTAATGCTTATATATGTCGCGATACATACAATAAAATTACAAAGTATCGAACGGATTAGAAGGGTATCAAAATTATAATCTAATTTTGTTTCTACTAATAATGCTATATAAGGTGTAACAAGATTAACTAGTGACTCACTTTTAACAAACAAATAAGCAATCCACATTACTCCTAGAAAATTCCCTATTAAACAGACCAGCCACATCTTGCTCATTATAAAAATAGAACGTTCTTTATGCAAAACTGGAAATAGGGTTGTTAAACAATTTCCTGTGAAAAGCTCACCATTTAAAAAGACAATCAAAACAAATGTGAGGCCAAAGAAGAGAGAATAACCTATTTTAGCGAGATTAGTATCAAAAGTGTTTAATATACTACCTAGAGAGAGCGATAGAATCATTGCAATCCCCAAGTAACAACCCGCCATGACTGATTTTAAAAAGAACTTAAAAAAACTTTGTAGAAAAAAATCGAATTTTTTATTTCCAGAATCAATAATTAAATTAAAATCTTGCAAAATAATACTCCCTTTATCTTATAGATTCTCCATTCGTTTCAATGACATGTTTGTACCAATCAAATGATTTTTTCTTAGAACGATTTAAAGTACCTCGTCCTAAATCATCTTTATCAACATAAATGAAACCATAACGTTTGCGCATTTCTCCAGTGCCTGCTGAAACAATATCAATTGGTCCCCACACTTGATAACCGAGTAAATCTACCTGATCTTTCTCGACGGCATCAATCATTGCAGAGATATGCTTTTCTAAATAATCAATTCGATAATTATCTTCAATTGTCCCATCCTCAGTTAACTCATCAATTGCTCCGATTCCATTTTCTACAATAAATAGTGGGATTTGATAGCGATCATATAAGCTATTTAATGAATTTCTTAAACCAATCGGATCAATTTGCCATCCCCATTCAGTCATATCTAAATACGGATTTTTTCCACCACTAGATAAGTTTCCTTCTGCCACCTCAATGTTTTCACCAACTCCTTCAATGCCAGAAAAATAATAACTAAATGCAACATAATCAACTACGCCCTCGGCTAAAATTGCATCATCGCCTAATTCAAATTCAATCTTGCCACCTAATGATTCAATGTAGGATAAACATGTATTAGTATATTTTCCTTTAACATGCACATCACCGAAATAATAAGTGGGTAATAATTTATTACGTGCTGCAATTTGATCTTCCGGTTTACAAGTCGCTGCATACGTACACGGATATAACAGCATACACCCAAATTGAAAATCAGGATTAATCTTTTTCCCTTCAATTATTGTTAGGGCACTAGCAACCAATTGATGATGTGCTGCTTGTAACATAGTGTTTACTTTATTCTCATTTTCCTGATATAAAATTCCAGCCATATGCCAAGGAGCAGAGGAAATAAATAAAGCATTGATTTCATTAAAAGTCATCCAGTATTTCACTTTATTTTTATAGCGTTCCATTACAGTTTGTGCATAGTGAACAGATAATTCAACTAATTTTCGGTTTCTCCATGCGCCATATTTTTTTACAAGATTTAATGGTAGTTCAAAATGATGTAATGTAACGACTGGTTCAATACCGTATTTCAAGCACTCATCAAAAACATGATCATAAAATTGTAAGCCCGCTTCATTGGGTGTTACATCATCTCCGTTAGGAAAAATTCGTGCCCAAGAAATAGATAATCGAAAACTTTTAAATCCCATCTCGGCAAACAACGCAATGTCTTCTTTATATCTGTGATAAAAATCAGTTCCTTCATGACTAGGATAATAACTATCCGCTTGAATAAAATCGTGTATTTCACGTTTTTTACCATGTTCAGCACCCATTTCGACATCATTAATCGTTAGACCTTTACCGTCTTCTAAATAGCCTCCTTCATATTGATTTGCGGCTGTTGCACCACCCCATAGAAAATTGTTTCTTAATTTCATTACGATATCTCCTTTACTTTAAGTTAAAAAGTTACTAGTTTTTCGTCTTCAAAATTTATTGATAAATTGGGAAAATCCGTACTATTTGTAATAACCATCATCACTGTCGGATCATAGCCCGCTTCTTTAATTTTAGTAAAATCACATTGCACTAGTTCTTGACCTAAAGCAACTTGCTCGCCTTCTTTAACTAGTACGTCAAAATATTGCCCTTTTAAATTGACAGTATCTATTCCAATATGAATCAATACCTTGACACCGTTTTTATTGGTTAAGCCAATTGCATGTTTGGTTTCAAAAATAGTTGTTATTGTACCCTGGATAGGTGAACGAACAATATTCTCTTCTGGTATGATAGCTAAGCCTTTACCCATAACACCCGATGCGAATACTTCATCATTTACTTCTGATAAGTGAATCGTTTTTCCTTTAATAGGTAGTACTTTAAAATCATCTCTATTAGTCTCATCGTCTTTCGCTTTTAAATCATCTGCATTTTCAGGAGTGTTATTTACGCCGCCAAAAAAATAAGTTAATCCTGCTGCTAGACAAATCGCAGTCAATAAACCAACAATTTCAAAGATAAATCCTTCACCTAAATATGTTGGAATAGCTAAAATTCCTGGGAAAGTAAATGTGGAAGCTTTTACTTCGCCAAAACCAGCAATTACGCCACCAATAGCACTGGAAGCTAGAGCAAAATACATTGGTTTTTTTAGCTTCAAGTTAACCCCATAAATAGCTGGTTCAGTAATACTGAAAATGGCAGTCACAAAGGCAGAACCTGAAAGGGACTTCATTTTTTTATTTTTTGTCTTTAAGAAAACACCTAGTGCAGAACCAGCTTGTGCGAATACAGCAATACAAACAATTGGTAGCCAAGGATCCTGTCCATATTCTGAAATATTATTAATCATTAAAGTGATTAGCGCCCAATGCACACCAAAAATAACAATGACTTGATGGATACCACCAAGAATAAAGCCAGCAATTGTAGGAGAAAAATTGTATAATGAAGCTAAAATAGATGCTAAAATCGTACTAACGATATTTCCAATAGGACCAACAATCAATAGGGTCAAAGGAACCATAATCATAATAGATAGTAGCGGTGTAAAAATATTTCTAACTGATTCTGGAAATATTTTGTCAAATATTGGTTCAATATAAGAGAGTAACCAAATAGCTAATAAAATCGGGATTACTGAGGCCGAATAGGTGGCTGCTTGAATCGGTAATCCAAAAAAGTCAATTCCGCCAGTTTCAGCTAAAAGTGAAACTAGGTTCGGATAAACCAACGCACCTGCAATGGTGACAGCAACAAATTGATTCACTTTTAATTGCTTCGCTGCGGTAAAGCCAATAAACAAAGGTAAGAAATAAAAAATAGCATCTGATGCTGCACTCCAAACCTGATAGGCGCCGTCACTTTCAGAAAAAATATTTAAGGTGGTTGTTAAAACCAATAGACCTTTTAAAATACCAGATGCAGCTAACGCGCCTAAAAAAGGAGTAAAAACACTCGAAACAAAAGCAAGTAGGCGATTAATCAGGGATTGTTTTTCGTCTTCCTGAGTTTTCTTACTGTCAGATTCACCTAATTCTGAATGAAGCGAAGTAATCGCATCATAGACTTTTGAAACAGAGTTTCCAATGACTACTTGATACTGTCCAGCACTTTGTACAACAGTGACAACACCTTCTAGATTTTCAATTGTTTTAGTATCCGCTTGTGTTTCGTCTTTTAATTTAAAACGTAATCTTGTTGCACAATGCCAAACATTTAGAATGTTTTGACTTCCTCCAACATTAGCTAATATTTCCGTTGCTAATTTTTCATAATTCATTTTGTAAACTCCTTTCTAGATTGTTTTGTTTACAAAGTGAAGTATACTTTCTTTAATAGCCAATTAGAATCCTCTTTAAACAAATTGGAAAAGCGTTTCCAATTTTGTTATCCTAATTAAATTTTTATTGAAATCGCGTTTCAGTATTAGAAGGAGAAAAATATGTCAATTATCGATTTAATAGAAAAAACCACTTTTTCAAGTTCTGAAAAAGAAGCAGTGAGTTATATTCTGTCTCAAGGTTATAATGTGCATAATTTAACATTAAAACAAATGTCAAAAGAGAGTTACACTTCTCCTGCGACGTTTGTTCGAGTAGCTCAGAGGCTGGGATTTAAAGGATGGAATGAATTTAAAACGGATTTTTTAAAAGAAATGGCTTATTTTGATAGACAGGCCAATGATATTGACTTAAATATTCCGTTTGATAATACGGATTCCATTCTTAGTATTGCTAATAAAATTACAGAAATAAAAAAAGAAGCTTTAAAAGATACAATTGATTTACTTTCTTACCAAACGCTGTATTCTGCTGTTGAAATGTTACATAATGCCAATGAAATAAAAATCTTTGCAAGTAATGTCAATATTTTATTAGCAAAAGAATTCCAGTTTAAAATGAATCGCATACAAAAATCAGTTTCACTAAGTTCTCTTGAAGGAGAACATATCTATGATGCATTAAACACGAGAGAAGGAGCGATTGCATTAGTCATTTCCTATAGTGGAAGTAGTAAAAAAATGGATGAAATTATGCAAACTCTTCAATCTAGGAAAATCCCTATTATTGCAATAACTAGCCTCACTGAAAATTTATTAACTAAAAATGCAGATGTTATTCTGCATATGGCTACAAGAGAAAAATTATATTCTAAAATTGGGCAGTATTCCACTAATACTTCTATTTTGCATCTTCTCGATATTTTATATTCTGCTATCTTTGCAAAAAATTTCGAAAAGAATATGAAACATACTATTGAAACTTCTAGAATGGCAAACTATCGGAGGGCGACTGCTAAACCGATGGAAGAACAGTAATGATAATATAATACTTTTGTTTGTCTAACGAAATGAAATAAAAAGCATGACGGTATTATCATCCATCGGTCATTGACACCAACAATTGAAAACATGATAAAAGCAGAAAGATTAGGAGCAGATATGGCTGCAAGGGTTATGTTGAAGGTGGGATTATTCCTGCTAGAGGATATGGAACATTTACTGTTTTACCAACAATGGCGGAGTTATTAAATATACCTATTCTAGCTGTTGGAGGGATAAACGATGCTCGTGGCGTGAAAGTAGCAACTGCACTGGGAAATTCGGTGTTTATAGGAACTCGTTTTATTTTGACAAAAGAATCACCAGCCTCCAATGAAACAAAGGCAACAATTCTTTCGTAAAGAATTTCAACAATGTATTTAGATAAACCAAATAATATTGATACGAGTTCTTAGTGTTCATCATAAATTTATTGATCATATGGTTAGGTTGATTAAATTTATGCTAACTGGTTTAGGAGTGGTACTGGCTTGGGTTTTTCTAAGAGAGGACGTTCTGTACTCTAATAGAATTGATATTTTAGCTTATGCTGCTGTAGCTCTTATAATTTTCTTCTTTTTTATTTTAGTTGAGTATAGTAGAAAATATAACGAGTGTAAATTCGTTACAATTTTAAAAGATATTCGTATGTTGTGAAAAGAAAATAGAATAGAGGTAATTGTTGAAGAATAAGTTTAATATTGTCAGTTTGAGTTTAATAACTTCAATCATTCAAGTGTTATTAATAAATAATTTTTTTGATAAAAGTAACAAGCTAAATTTAAACGAATGTATTTTTTTATGATATGCCAAAAATCTATGTTTCTGAAGCAAGCCGTGTTATTTTATTTTCCTCATTGCTGCTAATGAAGCATTTTTCTTCTTTTTATTGTTATTTTAAGTTTGCCAAGAAATTCCAATTTTTAATACATGCTATCTAATTTATCTGCTGTTGATATCTGCTTACTAGTATAAAGGTGACCATATAAATCATAAATTATTTGTATAGATGCGTGTCCGATTCACTCTTTAATCATATATGGATCTTCGCCATTATTGATTAATAGTGCGACATGAGAGTGTTGTAAATATTTTAGTGAGAGAAGTATCTCTTCTAAAAATTGCATCATACTTTTTACGCACATTGTCTTTAAGCAACAATTTATTATCCTTTTGAAAGATTTGTATTTTTCCTTGTATTTCAGAAGTAATGATTTGATATTTAGATAACCAATTGTATTGGGGATGTCTCCATTCCAATAAATCATCCATTAAGTGTCTGTTCACTGTTACAAATCGTTCGCCAGCTTTGGTCTTTTGTGATTTGATTGTTGTACGCGCATTGAAATTGGTGCGTTTTTGAAGAATGGGAAATTTTCACCAACAGAGAAGACTGAATTAGAAATTGAACTGATTTCATTACATGGGTTTTATATGCAATTTACGGATCATGGTGTTATTTTACCAGTGCAAGATAAGTTCTTAATATTTTCTTTCAAAAAAGTTGGAAAGATATGATTTGTATATTTGTTTAAGTTATAAAGGAATCATTAAGTTCTCCAACGTAGCGATTTTTGCGCCAATCAGTAACACCAAACGAAACTATCCATTATATGTTCCGTTAAAAGACACAGAGACCACTGGAAAAGTTTTATTAGACCAGATTAGTAACGATTGATTTCAATGCTCGAAAGTATCGATACGTTGAAACAGTCAGTGAGGAATTTATCAGACAACTATTGAAAATTGCTAAAGTAAATTTTGAAAAAGATTAACCCATAAAAAGAGAAATAGCCATCTAAACAGAAAGATAGCTATTTCTCTAAATTGAAATTATAGGTATTCCATGGTATAATTTTTTATGTAAGGAAGAGTTGCGTCAACAACCCTTCCAGCAGCACCGTTTAAGACGGTGACAGGTTTTAATTACTTATAGAAATAATCGTCATACCTGCTAAAGTCAGACGGTTATTTCTTTTTTTTGTCGTCTTTTACTGCGGATAGGATACCAAAGATAATCGTTGCGGTAAAAGAACCGAACGCAATCATTAGCCCTAACGCTTCAGCGACTGACAAAAAGGCGTCTCCTCTCTAAAGATTTTAGCACTTATTTTCATAAGCACCACCACCTTTCGAATAAGATTAGCCACCGTCACAAACTCTACTGCCACTTAAATTATACCATGATTTTAAGGAGAATTCGATGATATATAAGGGTTCTTCTTTTTTATTTGCTACAAAATAGATGGAACAAAGAAGAGGATTCGGAGACGGTGCAGTCGCCCATTCCTCAAGTACAATCTCTTTTTTGTGATCCATTCAACGATTTGGTGACTTCTTTCATTCGCTAGTCATCGTTGCCTTGGTTTGCTATTTTCGTCCGTAAAGTCGGACATAGAGAAGAATTAAATTTTGTGGAAGTACCATAAAAAGACAAAAAGGATGTCATTTAAAGCATACACTTAACTTCTCAGGATGCAAGCATGTAGGACAATCGTTGCACGATTGTTTCATTGTTCATTTTTTTGTTTTGTGCGCCATTTTTATCACCTCGAACAATCGATAGCTGCGAAAAAAGGCAAAGTTTACAGCAAGGTCTATCCTTTATTTCTCACAAGAATCTTCAAAAATAAGCAAGGGCAAGGCAAGTCGCAAGCATCTTTTGTTTATTTTTTGCCGAGTGAGAATGATCGATTATTTACCAATTGCTTGAAACAATGTTGTGAACTCATGGTAATTGATTTGTTAGACCATATTATCGTTGGACAAGATTCTTATACCTCCT
Organism: Enterococcus sp. AMC1623; assembly: GCF_058216495.1. Taxonomy (NCBI): domain Bacteria; kingdom Bacillati; phylum Bacillota; class Bacilli; order Lactobacillales; family Enterococcaceae; genus Enterococcus; species Enterococcus sp. AMC1623. Next base: position 44,216 of record NZ_CM177096.1, read on the forward strand.
TTCGAGAAGAAAGTTGGTTGTAAAGAAAAGTTCAGGAGGATTCAGTCGGATTCTCCTGTAAGTAATCCAGGATAGAATGTACTCTTCTGATAATGAACGTTTTTTGATTGTCAAAAGAGAAAATTGTTTATGTTGTTATTCAGCCATTGATTTTCATTTGGGACACATGGTCTATCTAGCAGAAAAGAAATATTACTGGGAAAAATTTGAGTGGATGTTTCTGGAGGCTTCGTTTGAATTACGGGAACTGACCTACATGGAATTATAAAAAAATGGTCTATGTATAAATTAATAAGTCATTTAGACTACAGAAATCTTTTTAGAGATACTGTGGTTTTTTTATTTTTTTCAGTACATGATTTATAGAAATTGTTTATATATAAATCGGATAAATCTTTGTTTTAAACATTTTTACAAAGGTTTATTTCTTTGTTTCTTAAATAAAGTGTTGACAACAATATAAAAAGGTTGTAAAATTCAAATTGCAATAGATAGTAATGAATTCTTGATAGCGCTTTCTGTAATTGTATGTCTATTTGTAAAATGAGTAGAATTAGTGAAAAAATAACTTGATAAATTGGAGGAAGAAATGGAAAAAACAGTCAAGCCAAATTGTGGAGCACGTATTGATCGGCTTCCTACAAGTAAAGTACAGTGGCAATTATTTGGAATAGTCGCGATGGGACTATTAGTTAGCTGGAGTAATGCGATAGGTGGTTTGGTTTTAGCGCAGTTAGCTGAAATAGGTTGGACGAATAATAGTACTAGTGCGATTTTTTCTTCTATGACCACTGCAGGAATGTTTTTAGGTGCATTGATAGGTGGAATGATTGGAGATAGAATTGGTCGTAGAAATAGTTACTTGCTATTCGTTGCTATCCATGTTATTTCGATGGTTATAGCTGCACTTTCACCAAATATAACTTTTCTAATTGTAGTTCGTGTGGTGATGGGATTCGCTTTGGGTGCATTACTAGTTACGCTATTTGCCGGTTTCACAGAGTATGTACCTGGTAAAACTCGTGGTTCATGGTCAGCACGAGCTTCATTTATCGGAAATTGGTCGTACCCTATTTGCTCAACAATCGCATTATTCATTGCACCATATCTTTCAGCAGATATGAATTGGAGAGTTCAATTTTTGATACCAGCTGCATTGTCTACCGTTCTGTTACTACTTGTGTTCAAAAAATTCCCAGAATCTCCCCGCTGGCTAGAATCACAAGGCAGATACGAAGAAGCGGAAAAATTGATGTCAGAGATCGAACAAAATGTGGAGAAATCTACAGGCAAACCGTTACCAGCAGTAGAAATTACAGCAGGTCAACAATCGAAAAAAGAAGTAGTCATCAAATATTCGGAACTGTTTAAAGGTGAATTGTTGAAACGTGTTATCTTAGGTTCCTTCGTATTGATAGCCATGAATGTTGTGCAGTACACATTGATTAACTGGCTTCCAACTATCTTTTTAAGTCAAGGAATCGACCTAAAAGATTCTGTGTTACTGAATACGATGAGTATGTTTGGGGCACCGATCGGTATTTTTATTGGAATTTTTCTAATCGACCGTTTACCGCGTAAAATCTTTGGTCCATTCTTATTGATTACGATGGCTGTTTTGGGCTATGTGTATTCAATGCAGACAAGCATGAGAATGATTTCTATGTTAGGATTTTTCTTAATGATTTTTGTATATATGTATGTAATGTATGCTTCAGCAGTTTATGTTCCTGAGATTTGGCCAACAGCTGCAAAGTTAAGAGGTGCTGGCTTAGCCAATGCAGTCGGTCGTGTAAGCGGTATCTTATCTCCGTATGCGGTCGCTTATCTTCTGGACACATCTGGAGCAACAGGAGTGTTTACTTTATTGGGAATAACTGCGATTGTTACAGCGGTTGTGATAGTGCTCATTGGAGTTGAAACACGGGGTGCTTCTGTTGAAGATATTGGTAATGTAGATCTTGAAGATGAAGAAACAGTAACAGCTGAATAAAGTATAAAAATATAATTTGGAGGAGATAAAATGAAAGCACTAGCTAGATATGGTAAAGAATTTGGAGGATACAGACTGATTGACGTACCAGTTCCCGAAATTGGGGAAGAAGATATTCTTGTAGAAATCAGAGCTGCAGCTATTTGTGGAGCTGATATGAAACATTTTCGAGTAGAAAACGGATCTGATGAATTCAATTCTATTCGCGGACATGAGTTTGCTGGAGATATCGTAAAAGTTGGATCAAAAGTAACTGACTGGCATGTAGGTCAGCGAATTGTATCTGATAATTCAGGACATGTATGTGGTAAATGTCCATCATGTGAAAAAGGTGATTTTCTAACTTGTAAAGAAAAAGTTAACTTAGGTTTGGACAACAATCGCTGGGGTGGCGGCTTTACTAAGTATTGTGTAATTCCAGGAGAAATTCTGCGCATTCATAAGAGTGCGATTTGGGAAATTCCTGAAAATCTTGACTATGAGGACGCTTGTGTATTAGATCCGATTAGCAATGCGTACAAAGCGATTGCGCAACGCTCTAAACTTTTACCAGGACAAGATGTAGTTGTGATGGGAACTGGACCTTTAGGATTGTTCTCAGTACAGATCGCTCGTATTATGGGCGCGGTAAATATTGTTGTTGTAGGGTTGGAAGAAGACACAAAAACACGTTTTGCTGTGGCTAAAGAATTAGGTGCTACTCACGTAGTCAACGGTTCTAAAGAAGATGTAGTTACCCGTTGCCAGGAAATTTGTGGAAAAGACAATTTAGGACTGGTTGTAGAATGTTCAGGTGCAAACATTGCCTTGAAACAAGCAATCGACATGTTGCGTCCGAATGGTGAAGTTGTTCGTGTAGGAATGGGCTTCCAGCCATTTAATTATCCAATCAACGATATTACAACATGGGCAATCAGTATTATTGGACATATGGCTTATGATTCAGAGACTTGGCGTAATGCTATTCGCCTACTTGCATCAGGAGCAGTACGTGTTCAGCCAATGATTACACATCGATTGGGTTTATCTGAATGGGAAAAAGGTTTTGATTTGATGGCTAGTAAAGAAGCCATTAAAGTTATTTTCCATTATGACTTTGATGATGAAGACTAATAAGTATTAAAATTAATTTAATTTGTAAGGAGAGAAATATATGTTAGCAAATATTAAATATTGGGAAGAAACAGCACAAGAAAATGGATTTGCGATTCCTCATTTCAATGTATGGAATGCAGAAATGTTAATGGGAGTAATTGACGCAGCTGAAGAAACAAAAGCGCCAATCATTATTTCATTTGGAACAGGTTTTACAGGAAATACTATCTTTGAGGAGTTCTCACATATGATGGTGTCAATGGCAAAGAATGCGACTGTACCAGTTATTACCCATTGGGATCATGGTCGTAGTATGGAAATTGTTCAAAATGCCTATAATCATGGAATGAACTCAATCATGCGTGATGCTTCATCATTTCCATTTGAAGAGAATGTTCGTTTAACTAAAGAAGTTGTAGATTATTTTCATCCACTAGGTGTACCTGTAGAAGCAGAATTGGGTCATTTAGGAAATGAAACGATTTATGAAGAAGCATTAGCTGGCTATAAATATACTGATCCAAATCAGGCAGCAGAATTTGTTGAGAGAACAGGTTGTGATTCTCTAGCTGTAGCGATTGGAAATATCCACGGTGAATATACTTCGGAACCTAAAATTGCTTTTGATGTATTGGAAAAAGTACGAAAAGCAGTAGCTATTCCAATTGTACTACATGGAGCATCTGGTATTGGTGAAGAGGATATCAAGAAAGCCATTTCTATGGGAGTATCTAAAATTAATATTCATACTGAGTTATGTTTGGCTGCAATGGATGCTGTACGAGAGCATACAGACAGTTCATTCTTAGAATTAGAGCGAGCTGTAAGAAAAGCCGTCAAACAACGTGCAATTGAAAAAATCAAACTGTTTGGTACGGATAATAAAGCACATCTATAATATGTAAATATATAATCTGTAGTTTTTCCGTTAAAACTACAGATTTTTTCTGTGTTTTTCGTTATAAAAAAAGAAAAAAATTGGTTTTCAAGCTTTTTTATTTCCTGATCTTATCTTTGATATGCTAGAATGTAGAATATAAAAGGAGTGAAATAAATGGCAGGAAAAGATAGGGTGCTGCTGATCAAACAATTATTGCTGAATGAAAAAAAAGTAGTTGTATCTGATTTGAGCAAAAAATTCTCGGTAACAGAAGAAACAATTCGACGAGATCTTGATAAGTTGGAAGCAGAAGGTTTTTTGACAAGAACATATGGTGGAGCTGTTTTAAATGCTGAAGAAATAGTGTCGAATGTTCCTTTTTATAAAAGAGCAGAACATAATTTACAGCAAAAACAGGTGATTGCAATTACAGCTCAAGAAGTTCTACAGTCTGCACATACTATTTTTGCAGATGCTAGTTCGACCGTAATTGAAACGTTAAAATTATTAAAAAATCGAGATGATCTGACGATAGTTACTAATTCTTCAGAAGCATTGAAAGAATTGATCGTATCAGATGTGAATATCTTGTCTACCGGAGGGACTTTGAATAAAAGAACATTGTCTTTACAAGGTGATCTAACGGAATATGCAACGAGTGTTTATAATGTTGATTTGGCAGTTCTTAGCTGTAAAGGAATTGATTTCCATGCAGGTGTAACCGATACGAATGAAATCGAGTGTAGAATAAAAAGAAAAATGATTGAGCAAGCAAATGAAGTCGTGCTACTTGTTGATCATTCTAAATTTGGAAAAAAAGCGTTCATACATTTATCTGATTTTTCAAACGTCTCGTATATTATAACGGATCAAAAGCCGAGTAAAGAATGGCTTGATTTTTTGAAGAATAAAGGTATTCATATTTATTATTGAAGTTGTTGACGAAAAAACTGTTTAAAAATTGCAATAAGCAATTTTTAAACAGTTTTTTTGTTTCTATAGATACATTAATTAACTATCTAAGGTCAGAATAAATAAGTGATTATTCACTTCATTTCTACGCTTATCAAGGGCTTAAAATTAATATAACACAACAATTTTTCTTTGTTTTAAAGAAAAATTGTTGAAAACGTTGACATGATGTTTGTTTTGAAGTAATATAATTCTGTGAAGTGAAAGCGGAAACAAAAAGGAGGGATCATGTGAACGAAAAAGAAATTGGAGAAAAACTAGATCAGCTGCCTATATCTAGATGGCATTGGAAAATTTTCTTATTGATTGGTTTTGGATTACAAGTCAATGGATTTTTAAATTCTTCTGGCAATACGATTCTGGCTGATTTAGTAAACAAAGGATGGTCAAATAATTTCTATAATGCTCTTTTCTCCTCAGGGATGATGGTAGGTTTCTTTGGTGGATCAATCATTGGTGGCATGCTAGGAGATAAAATTGGTAGAAAAAAGGCTTATCAAATAAGTTTGTTGACCTTCGCTATTTTTTCTCTTTTATCAAGTCTAGCATTTAATATCTATTTCTTGATTTTTTGTCGAGCTGCAATGGGATTAGGGATGGGGGCAGGAATCGTAATCGGTTATGCGTCTTTCACTGAATTTATTCCAGCGAAAGTTCGAGGGACTTGGTCTGCAAGAATGTCTTTGTTAGGAAATTTTTCTCCCTTACTTGCAACATTGATCAGCTATTTGATTATTCCTAACTTTGGTTGGCGAATGATATTTCTGATTAGTTCTTTGGCATCGTTTACAATGTTGTATTTAGTTAGTAAATATTTAATAGAATCACCTAGATGGTATGCACAAAAAGGTGAGCTGAAGAAAAGTCAGGAAATATTAAGAAATGCAATTCAAAACATTGAAAAAGAACAAGATACTCAAATTGTTTTTGAACAGAAAGCTCGATGTCCTAAAAAAGAAAATGAAATTAAAAAAATACCTTTTCGTCTTTTCTTCAAAGGAGATTTAGGTCGAAGGACACTTGTTTCTGCAACCGTTCTGATTGCAATGAACATCTCATTATATACCATCACTGTTTGGTTACCAACGATTTTTGTCCAGAGCGGCATTGATATTTCTAAGTCATTGCTGATGACGACAATCATGATGATCGGTGCTCCACTGGGAGTATTTGTTTCTTCTTTGATTATCGATAAATTTCCAAGAAAATGGTTGGGAGTTGTCTTGATATTGTTACTTTCAGTTTTAGGTTATATCTATTCATTACAACGAACAGAATGGCGAATCGTTTTAATAGGCGGTATTTTAATTTTCATATTGTATATTTACAACAGTTTTTCCTCAGCAGTTTATGCTCCGGAATTATGGCCAACAGAGACAAAAATGCGTGGGTCAGGAATTTCAAACGCAATTGGTCGAATTGTGGCAATATGTATGCCATATCTCATTGCATGGCTTTTAACAGATTTTGGTGTAACAGCAGTCTTTCTTGTTCTGGGAATACTCTTGAGCTTGTGTGCATTAGTTCTTTCAGTTTTTGGAATTGAGACAAGAGGTAAATCAGTAGAAGAAATTGCAATTGAAAGAGAGAACAGTATAGATAGTTTTGAAAATGATTTAATCGAGGAAGTTAATTAAAAATTTTTTATAAAGGAGAATTATCAATGCAAAACACAGTAGCAATTTTAGAACGACCGGGAAAAATGGTAATCAAAGATGCGGAAGTTCCAATTCCGAAATCTAATGAAGTATTAATCAAAGTTGGATACGTAGGTATTTGCGGATCAGATGTACACGGCTTTCAATACGGTCCCTATATTCCACCAAAAGATCCAAACCAAACAATAGGATTGGGGCACGAAATCGCAGGTATCGTTGAAACGGTAGGCGATAAAGTGACAAAATTCAAAGTCGGTGACCGAGTATGTATAGAACCGGGAATTCCTTGTTATAAATGTGAATTTTGTTTAGAAGGGCATTATAATGTCTGTCCAGATGTTGATTTTATGGCAACTCAGCCTAACTATAAAGGAGCGCTAACTAATTATTTAGCCCATCCGGAAGATATGACATTTGCTTTGCCGGATAATATGAGTTTGATTGAAGGTGCTTTAGTTGAACCAGCAGCTGTTGGTGTCCATGCTGCAGAGATGGCTGGAGAATTGTTAGGTAAGAAAGTAGTTATTTTGGGATCAGGCTGTATTGGTTTAATGACTGTTCAGGCAGCTAAACTAATGGGAGCTGCGGAAATAGTAGTGATAGATGTATTAGAAAATCGATTACAAATGTCTGAAAAATTAGGTGCAACGGCCATTTTTGACGGAAGGGAACCTTCAGTGATTGAAAGTACAAAAGCAATTGTAGGAGAATACGGGGCAGATGTGGTATTTGAAACTGCTGGAGCAATCGCCACAGCAAAAATGGCCTTGCAGCTAGTAAAACGTAGAGGGAAAATTCTTATTGTTGGAACGATTCCAGGTGAAACGCCAGTGGACTTTCTCAAAATCAATCGTGAAGTAACGATCCAAACGGTTTTCCGTTATGCGAATGATTATCCTAAAACAATCAGCATGATTTCTAAAGGTGTTTTCGATGTAGAAAATATAGCTGACCGCTATTTTGAATATGAAAATACACAAGAAGCATTTGAGTTTTCAGTAAATAATAAACAAGAGTTGATCAAAGGAGTTATTCGGGTATCAAAAGATATGAATTAAAGAAAGAGTGGTTTTGAATGGTAAAAGTTGATGTGATTTGTGTGGGAGCAGCGATTGTTGATATTCCATTGTATCCGGTAGGAGCGTTCATTTTTGAAAATGTCTCTTATCCACTAGATGATATATCAATGACGATTGGTGGTGATGCGATCAACGAAGCAACCATTATTACTCGTCTAGGAAATAAAGTTTCCTTGATGAGTGCAATTGGGAATGATGGTCCAGGAATGTATATTCAGGACTTTGCTGAGAGAAATGGAATCATCACTGATGATTTAAAAGTAGATGATCGTTTAACGACATCATTGAACATTGGAATGGTACGAGAAGATGGAGAACGCACTTTTGTTACAAATAGAAACGGCAGCTTGTGGAAAATGGGTTTAGAGCACATTAATTTGGAAAACATCAGTGATGCAAAAATTTTATCTTTAGCAAGTATTTTTAATAATCCGCTGCTAGACAACGAGACACTAGTCACTATTTTTAAAAAAGCAAAAGCGGAAAATATGATTATCTGTGCGGATATGGTAAAAAGCCGTTTAGGTGAAACATTGAATGATATCGCAGAAGCTCTAAGTTATGTAGACTATTTCTTTCCTAATTATGAAGAAGCTGCAGAAATTACAAATGAGTATGACACTGATAAAATCGCTGATACTTTTCTAGCTATGGGAGTTAAGAATGTCATTGTCAAGATTGGGAAAGAAGGCTGTTATATCAAGAATAAAGAAATAGCAAAAATTGTGCCAGCCTTTAAAAAAGATCCTTCTGTAAAAATAGATACGATCGGAGCTGGAGACAATTTTGCTTCAGGATTTATCGCAGAATTATTAAATGAAAAGTCTTTTGAAGAATGTGCTTATTTTGGTAATGCTGTAGCAGCAGTCTCAATTGAATCGTTGGGCGCAACCGCTGGTGTTAAAAGCAGAGAACAAGTCGAACGCATGATTAAAAAATACAAAAATAAAGGTGGAGAATCTATTGAGTAAGAAAATGAAATTGGGAAGTTCAGATGTAGAAGTATCACGTATTGGTTTAGGAACATGGGCAATTGGAGGCGGACCGGCATTTGAAAATCAAGACAATGAGGATGCCTCAATCAAAACAATTCAGCATGCGTTGGATTTAGGAATCAATTTCTTAGATACTGCGCCCGCATATAATTTCGGAAACAGTGAAAAAATCGTCGGAGAAGCAATTAAAAATCGTCGTGATGAATATGTAATTATTACCAAATTTGGGATTACCTGGGAAAGAGAAGGAAGCTTCTTTAATAAAGTCGGGGAAAGAAGTCTGTACAAGAACCTTTCTAAAAAATCTATTCGTTTAGAAATCGAATCTAGCTTCGAAAGACTACAGACAGACTACATTGATGTGTACATGTCTCACTGGCAGTCAGTAGAGCCTCATTTCACACCAATTTCTGAAACAATGGAAGTTTTATCTGAGTTAAAAGCAGAAGGGAAGATTGGTGCAATCGGGGCTGCTAATGTTAGCGTAGCGGAGGTAAAAGAATATTTGAAGCATGGACAACTGGATATCGTTCAAGCGAAATATAGTATTCTTGATCGTCAAGTGGAAGAAGAATTGTTACCTCTATGCCATGAACACGGGATTACGCTGCAGGCATATTCGCCATTGGAGATGGGAATTTTAACAGGAACAATCGATAAAGATTATGTAGCGCCTAAAGGAACTGCCCGCTATGGTAAGAAATGGTTTGAACCACAAAATCTTGCAAATGTTGTAGACATGTTGGAAAAATGGAAGCCATTATGTGAAAAATATGAATGTAGTATTGCCAATCTAGGCATTGCATGGATTTTGGCACAAGGTGAAAATCTAAATGTATTGAGTGGCTCTACAACACCAGAGGAGCTTGACGAAAACAGCAAAGCAATGGCAATTCAGTTATCAGAAGCAGATGTAGCCTACATGCGTCAACTTGCTGAATATATTTCTTGAAAGTGAGGCAAAGGATGGAAAGAAAATTAAAAATAGCTCCGTCAATGGGATGTTGTGACTTGCTAGATTTGAAAAATCAGGTCGAATTTATTGACGAACGCGCAGACTATCTGCATATGGATATCAAGGATGGTTATTATGTAAGAACTTTTGGAATCGGACCGGACTTTTTAGCAGCAATCAAAGATATTGTTAAAAAACCAATGGATGCTCATTTAATGGTCCAAAGACCTTGGGACTACTTGGAGTCCTGTGCCGCAGCTGGTGCTACCTATATTACACCACATACAGATGTAATCGAAAATGTTGCACTTGTAACAATTAATCGCATCAAAGAATTAGGGTGTAAAGCGGGCGTCGCACTGAATCCAGCAACATCACTGGAAAGTATTCGTTATTATTTACCTTACTTGGATAAAGTAACGATCATGATTGTTGATGCCGGTATCGCGGGACAGTCAGTTATTCCTGAAATGTATGACAAAATTCGAATGTTGGCTAAGTGGCGGGAAGAGTTAGAACTGGACTTTCTGATCGAAGCTGATGGTTCGATGAACAAAAATTTGTATGCAGGATTGTATGATGCAGGTGCAGATATTGTTGTATTAGGACCTCCAGCTTTATGGAATAAAGATGCAAATCTTGAAAAAGCATGGTCGATTATGGAGAAAGAAATTGAGGAAGCCACTAGAATTGTCGCATACAAATAATAGTTAAATTTTTTCAAAAATGTAAATTGTTTAGAGGACATTCAGTATACAGATTAATATAACCACTCTTCTCTTTGATTTATGTAAAGACATACAGTGTGAGATTGTAGAACGGCTGTACATATCTATATAAGAGTGTCCTCTTCTCTATTCTATCGTGACGAAGCAGTACAAGAAGTTTAAGGTGATAAATATGGTGTTAAAAAAGCGAAAAATTTGGATATTAATGTTCCTCTTTTTACTTTTTTTCAACACTGCGTGTAGTGTTGAAAAAAATACAGAAGAAAAAAATGAAGTGTCGATAGGTGTACTAGTTCCCTTGAATGGGGCACAGACACAAGCTGGAAAAGAAGTAACGCAATTACTTGAATTGATTGAAGATGTGGTTAATAGACCTTCAGATCTTAGTTTGCCGTTTCATGAAGGAATTGGACTTCCCAATCTAAATGGAGTCAAAATACGTTTTGTGATTGGTGACAGTAGTACACCTGATATTGCCATGGTAGAAGCCGAACGACTAATCACGGAGGAAAATGTTATTGGGCTGACAGGTTTACTGTCCAGTTCATCCACAAAAACTATTATGGTACCTGCTGAAAGATACGAAGTTGTTTTATTAGGTGAAGGAACTTCAGAAACACTGACAGATGCAGGCTATGAGTATTTTGGTAGGACTTATCCAGGAGATGATACGTTTATTGAGGATACCTTTTCGTATCTTCGAGAAATCTCGAACGCGTCTGATAAACCAATCAATACAGTAGCTCTGGTTAGTGAAGATTCTGAGTTTGGTGCAAATATTGCTTTGATTGAACGGAAATGGCTGAACGAATATGATTTTGAGCTGGTAGAAGATATTTCTTATAGTGCACTCGCATCAAACGTCACATCTGAGGTTTTGCGTATCCGACAAGCAAAACCAGACGCAGTGATTATGAGCTCTTATATTGCAGATGCCTTGTTGTTTATGTCGACATTCAGAGAACAAGACTATTTTCCATCTGTTTTATTTGGGCAAAGAGGTGGCTTTGCATCTAGCGACTTTGTAAAAAACCTAGGTGAAGATGCAAATTATGTTTTTTCCACGGCTCGATGGAACACAGATATGGATAATCAGGCAGCTCAGGATTTAGCGGAAGCTTTTCAGGAATATTCAGATGGAACAGAGCTTATCGGTGATGTGATGGCAGTTGGATGGAATGCCTATCTGCTAGCGATAGCTGCAAATCAGGCAGGTAGTACAGAATCGGATGCAATTAGAGCGGAAATGAGGAAAGGATTGGATGTGGCAAAAGAAGAGGATCCTTCAGGGCTATTAGGATATCAGTATGATGAAACAGGGCAAAATCAATTAGCTTCAGCAATAATTGTCCAAGTACAAGATATGGAAATGGTTACAGTATATCCTGAAGCTTTGTCTATGCAGAAAGAGATTTATCCTTCACCTAATTGGCGAGAACGAAAGAGATGATTGGAGGAACACAAAAATGTTTGTGCAAGTATTGTTTGAAGGGCTGGTGATGGGAGCAATTTATGCTTTGATTGCGATGGGTATTGCCTTAGTTTGGGGCGTGATGAATATTTTAAGTTTCTCTCAAGGTGAATTTATGATGATTTCCATGTATCTAGCATTTTATCTTAATCAATCATTAAAATTAGATCCGCTCCTTTCTATACCAATTGTGGCTGTGGTGATGTTTTTCTTTGGTGTAATGATCTATCTTTTATTGATAAAAAAGGCGCTAAAAGGACCACTTCTCTCTCAGCGGTTGGTAACGTTCTCTTTAGGGCTTGTACTAACTAATGGCATGTTGATGTTGGCTGGAGGACAATACAAAAATATTCCAAATCTTTTGGTGCAGGGGTCAATAGACTTAGGCGTATTGACGATCAGTAAGCAAAAACTAGTTCCATTAGTTATTTGTATAGTTGTAACGACTTTACTGTTTTGGTTCATGAAAAAAACAACGCTAGGTAATGCGATAAGTGCTACGGCTCAAGATAAAATGGCTGCAGAACTGATTGGTATCAATACAAACAGAGCTTATATGATCGCTTTTGGATTGTCTGCATCTATTGCTGGTATAGCAGGATGTGCCTTGACTTATTTTTATTATATCAACCCTACAGTTGGCGCGCCGTTTCTTATTTATGGATTTATTGCTGTATGTATCGGTGGATTTGGCAGTATCATAGGGGCATTTTTAGGCGGATTACTGATGGGATTCATCGATTTATTTACTGGGACATATTTGAGTGTTTCTTACAAATACTTAGCCATTTGCATGTTATTTATAATAATTGTCTCGTGGAAACCCAAAGGCTTATTTGGAAGGTGATAGATGTGTATGAAAAAGAATCAGTTGTTTGACAAACGATTTTTGATGACTTTTTTCAGTGTTATAGCAGTTCTGGTCATTGTCCCAATATTTATTCAGCGCCCATTCACCGTAAATGTTCTTATCTTGTGCCTTATTTGGTCTATTATGGGAATTGGCTGGAATTTTATAGGAGGGTATACTGGTCAGGTTTCAAATGGACACGCTTTGTATTTTGCAATAGGGGCTTATACGGGAGCATTGCTTTTAAAATGGTTCTCGATCACCCCCTGGATCTCTATGTGGATAGGTGCAGCAGTTTCAGCACTTGTTGCTTTTGTAATCGGAATGCCTTTGCTCCGCTTGAGTGGACATTATTTTGCTATTGCAACGATGGCAATTGTCGAATCTGCTCGAATTATTTTTCTAAACTGGGGTTTAATCGGAGGGGCTACAGGCGTCACATTTTTAGAAAAAAACATGTCTAGTTTCTTTACACTACAGCTTGTTGCTAAACATCCATTCTATTATGTTTGTCTTATCTTTTTTGCCTTAATGGTTCTTTTAAGTAAAGCACTGGAAAATACCCGTTTTGGTTTTTATTGCCAGGCAATCAAAGCTAATCCTGAATCCGCGCAAAGTGTAGGGATTAACACGACAAAATATAAAAGTATTGCATACATGTTGAGTGCAGCAGTTGTTAGTATTGGTGGTGCGCTCTATGCACAGTATATCCAATATATTGATCCAATGATGCTACTTCCGTTGTCCACAAGTATGCTGATTGTTTTAGTCTGTGTAATGGGTGGAATCGGAACTGTCTGGGGCCCTGTGCTAGGAGCGTTTTTAATGACATTCATCAATGAATATTCACGTTCTTTATTTGTTCATATCAATGGAATGAATTTTGTGGTATATGGAGTTCTGGTTATTCTGATTGTGTTGTTTTTACCCAAAGGACTGCTTTCTATTCGATTTAATAAATTTTACAAAAAGGAGAGAAAAAGCCATGACTAGTTTGCTTAAAGTAAAAAAACTTACCAAGAAATTCGGTGGATTAGTTGCGAATGAAGATATCTCCTTTGAAATAGAAAAAGGAACGATCGTGGGAATCGTAGGGCCAAACGGTGCAGGAAAAACAACATTATTCAATTCGATTAGTCGTTCACAAATGGTAACTTCAGGTCGTATTTTTTTTGAAGGACATGATATTACAAAAATCAAAGCTCATCAGGCAATCAACTATGGAATAGGCCGTACATTCCAGATTCCTAAACCGATGGAGGGGATGACAGTTCTGGACAATATTTTGGTTGGTGGACTGGCAAAAAATAAAAAAATCAGTGACGCAAGAGAACTTGCAGAAAATATTTCAACATTTTGTGGATTAGGTCATTTGAATGAAAAGTTTGTTGAAACTTTGAATGTTATGCAAAAAAAAAGATTAGAGATTGCTCGAGCTTTAGCAGGAGAACCAAAGCTACTCTTGCTAGATGAGACGATGGCAGGACTAAATGGAACTGAGCGTCAGGCAGCGATTCAACTGATACATGCAATCAACGAATCAGGAATCACAATTTTGATGATTGAACACGTGATGGAAGTAATTATGAAAGTATCAGAAAAGGTTATTGTCATAGCTTCAGGAAAAAAAATTATGGAAGGTTCACCTGAAGAAGTGACTTCACATCCAGAAGTTATAAGTGCGTACCTAGGAGGAGACTTTCATGTTAAAAATTGAAAACTTAAGTGCTGGGTATGATGGTATTGATGTCATTAGGAATGTGTCTATGCAAGTAAGTAAAGGACAAATCGTGGCTTTGTTAGGATCAAATGGTTCCGGAAAAACAACGATTTTACGTTCTTTGATGGGCGTTGTTTCAAAGAGTAAAGGAGTTATTGAGTACGAGGGAAAGAGTTTAAATAATGTTGCGACACATGACTTAGTTAAGATGGGAATTGCGATGGTTCCTGAAGGAAGACATTTATTTCCTAAAATGACAGTGCTAGAAAATTTGATGCTGGGTGGATACACTATTTCCGATCGTGTAAAAAAACAAGAGATTTTAAATAATATCTTTAAGATATTTCCTCAGCTGAAGGAACGTGGAAATCAGTTAGCTGGTACACTTTCTGGTGGTGAACAGCAAATGGTAGCTATCGGAAGAGCTCTCATGAGCAGTCCTAAACTTTTAATTTTAGATGAACCGAGTTTGGGAATTATGCCTAAATTAGTAAATGAGATATTTGAATTCATTAAAGACATCAATAGACAGGGAATCTCAATTTTGATTGTCGAGCAGAATGCAGAAAAAACATTGACATTTTCCGATTATGCTTATGTTATTACCAATGGAGAGACGGCTATTTCTGGGACTGGTCAGGAGTTATTGAAAGATTTACAAATTCAAAAGATTTATCTAGGGCTTTGAATAATTAAATTAGGGAGGGACGAAATATGAGTAAAGAAAATACAAAAGAAAAAGTTTATGCAGAACGTCAGGACAATTACAAAAAACAAAAAGAAGAGATTTTTAAGCAGGCCAGAGAAGAAGAAAAAAATCAGAATAAAAAAAAAGAAGATAGTAGATCAGAACAAAAAATTTGCTTTTTCTCTTAAAACACAGCTTTATTTCGGTGTTTCTGGCGTGGGTGAACTTGGTATAATAAATTAGACAAAAAGATAAAGAAAACGAGGGTCTGGGTTATACCAAGACATTTATTTGACAAAGCATTTAAAATCGTCACTCTATCCGAATCAGCTATTGGTGTGGGAATGACTGACAAATAAGTTTTTTCAAAATACAGCTACCATTTGCTACAAAAGTTATTTTTATTGGTATTCGTTTAGCAGTAACTTCGACTATTGCCATAGCTACCATTACCGAATAACTTTTCACTGGTTGGAAAATACAGCATTTTTTTCATTTCCATTATATTATTTTTGAGGCTTTTTTCAGTAGTAGTGTTTTATCGTAAAGAAAAATTCACATATTAAACAACTTAGTTTCTAAATATGACTTTCAACACTAGTGGGAAAATGAAACTCGTCTTGCAGATTTGCTATCAATGATTCTTATACAGCAGACTATGGAAAAAAATGCTAAAAAAGTACTATCTAATCTGGAAGAATTTTTGACTATTGAAGTATTACAAGATATGGGGATTGAAATGCTTCAAACCTTAATTTTCCCAGCAGAATTTTACAGACAAAAAAGTGTTTAAATCAAAGAATTAGTCTCTTGGTTTATAAGCAATGGGGCAGATTTAGATAAATTTACAGATTTTTCTACCGATAAACTACGCAAAGAATTATTAGCGATTAAAGGTATTGGTCCAGAGACGGCAGATGTGATGCTACTATACATTTTGAACGTAATGTTTTTATTTGTAATCAATATGCAATGCGCTTATTTACAAGATTAAGATTTGGAAGTTTCAAACTTATGATGAAATGAGAAAAGAATTTAATCATTTAGCAGATCATGTACCTCACAATCTATGTCGAGAATGGCATGCAGCAATTGATACACATGGGAAATACTACAGAAAAAATAAAAAAATCGATGAGTCATGGCTTTTTAACCAGAGAATCATTAGACTGTCTACTAATCAAAAATAATTCAAAAGATAATCTATGAAAAAAACACTGGGAATTTACTTGAAAGTTACAGTATAGTGGACTGATTGAAATGGATTAACGAATCAAACAAGCAACTTTAAAGATTCTTCTCACAGAATGTTTAAAGTTGCATTTAATGTATTATCAAAAAGAACATTCAATGGGTTACTCAGCAACATTATTTACTGGTTGACCTTCAGAAAAAGCTTTTAAATTAGTATAGGCGGTGTTCATTAGACTCGTTCTAGCTTCTTTAGTAGCCCATGCTATATGTGGCGTAAGGATAATATTTGGTGCTTTTAAGAGTGGATTATCTGCACGAATGGGTTCAGTCGAAACAACGTCAAGTGCAGCTCCACCAATTTTGCCTTTTTCCAACGCTTGTGTAAGATCTTCTTCAACAATTAAAGGTCCGCGAGCACTATTAAGAATCAATACGCCATCTTTCATTTTCGCAATCGAATGTTTATTAATCATTCCTTGAGTTGTTGGTAATAAGGGAACAAATAATGCAATGACGTCCGATTGTTGGTAGAGTTCTTCAAGCGTGACCATTTCAATTGTTGGATGTAGTTTGGGATCGATAAAATCATCATGAGCAATAAGTCTCATACCGAATGCAGAAGCCATTTCTGCGAAGCGCTGACCAATTCTTCCGAGTCCTATGATTCCTAAGGTTTTATTAAGTAGTTCATATTGGGGTGTTTTCCAATAACACCAATCAATACAGTTTTGCCATTCACCTTGTTTCACCGTTTCAGAATGATAACCGATTTGATGGCATAACTCAAGTAATAGTCCCATGGTAAATTGTGCTACGGAATCTGTCCCATACGTAGGAATGTTTGAAACAACAATTCCTAACTCTTTTGCTGCTGTGATATCTACAACATTATAACCAGTTGATAATAATCCGATATATTTGAGTTTGGGGCATGCTTCAAGAATAGCTCGACTTAATTGCACTTTACTAATAATCACAGCTTTGGCATCACCAATACGTTCAATTAATTGATCGGAGTTACTGCGATCATAGATGGTTAATTCTCCAAATTCACGTAAGTTATCCCAACTGAAATCGCCAGGATTCGTTGCATAAGCATCTAATATGACTATTTTCATAATTTTTCTTCCTTTCTTTATTCAAAAGCAATATTTGAGAACAGGTGTAGATAAGGTAGAGAGGGAAATAAAAAGGTGGAATGAATCCGCTTACGTTTTATTATAAAAGAAAAACGCATCCATTTCACCTTAAGAAGGAGTGTTTATGCACTTTTATTTTTTATTTTCAAAAAATACATTATTTAATAATAAAAATGGCAGTGATTCAAATTTCAAACAAATGAGTAATAAGCGATAAAAGATTATTTGGAGCAGCATAATAAATAACATAAAAAGCCTGCTAACTTTGAATGCAACAAAAGTTAGCGGGCTTTTTTGAACAATCATTTAAACGCGAAGAGTTAATCTACTCTATTAATGGGTTTGCCTTCAGAAAAAGCATGGATATTTTCGCGTAAGATAGACAATAAACGTTGTCTAGTTTCTAATCCTCGCCATCCTATATGGGGAGTAATTATTACATTATCCATTGTATATAATGGACTAGCATCATCTAATGGTTCAACTTCTTGTACATCTAATCCTGCACCAGCGATGACTTTATTTTGCAACGCATGAATGAGGGCTTTTTCATCAATAAGCCCACCACGTGCCGTATTGATTAGATAAGCTGTCGATTTCATCATTGACAACGTTTTTGTATTAATCATATGTTTCGTAGATTCGTTTAAAGGACAATTAAGTGAGATAAAATCGCTTTGTTTAAAAATTTCTTCATTCGTTGTAAAGTGAATCCCATGTTGATCTTCTCGAGGAGTTCTAGTCGAGACTAAAATTTTCATTCCTAAAGCTTGAGCGATTTTGATGATTTCTTTTGCAACATGACCATAACCGATTAAACCTAAAGTTTTCCCATTCACTTCTACATGATCGACCATTAAATGTTTATGGAAATTATCGTGGTTTCCTGCTGCAAGCATTCGAATTTGTTTTTGGATAGAACTTGCTAAGTTTAAAATAAACATAACCGCAGTTTGTGCTACTCGTTCACTACTGTACGCGGGAATATTACATAAAATAATTCCTTTTTCACGGACAGCATCTAAATCAATATTATTGTAACCTGTTCCTGCTTCACAAATCATTTTTACGCTGTCAGGAAGACGTTGAATAATGTCTTTGCTCATTTTCATTTCTTTGGTGACAACAATAGCACAATCTTGAACACGTTCGACAATTTTATCTTCCGGTGTTTCATCGTATATAATTACTTCAGACGCAATTGTTGAAAAATCAATACGACCATCGTAGTTTACAACATCTCCATTTAAGACAACTGTTTTATCATTCATTACTTATCCTCCTGTTAATTTAATTAATAATGCTTATATGACTAGTTTAATAGTTTTAATGATGAATTACAAAAGATACAATATATCTTAAAAAACGAGATTAAAATGACTAAACTGGTCCTTTTAATCTCGTTTTGAGTAAATCATTAGAGTCTTTTATGCAAATTTGGTATGAGTTATATAAGAAGCTAAGACTTCTTTTACATAGAATTCATGCTC
The DNA here is from genome assembly GCF_058216495.1 of Enterococcus sp. AMC1623. Lineage (NCBI taxonomy): Bacteria > Bacillati > Bacillota > Bacilli > Lactobacillales > Enterococcaceae > Enterococcus > Enterococcus sp. AMC1623. Next base: position 63,123 of record NZ_CM177096.1, read on the forward strand.
GAGACTCAAATCATTATTTTCCAAAAATCTAATGGCGTTAAAATTTTCTGGTTGTAACGTAGGATCCTCTAAGTAAAAATCTAATACTTTTTTCACCATGAAATGTTCAGCTTCTGTTTCCATTTTAGAATGGAGAGCAGCAGTTTGATTGTATAAAATATAGTTTTTTTGATGCTCTGCTGCATGACCCAATTCATGTAATAATACACAGGCTTCTTCTAATTCATTTAATCCACTATATAAAATGATTGTATTTAAAACAGGAATATAATAGCCTGGTTTATCTATATCATAACGATAGACAATAGTTACATCTAGTTCTTTAATAATCCGAGTAATTCGACTATCCAAATCTAACACCTACTTTTTATCCAAATACGCTTCGATAATACTTTTTAATATCTCTCGATCATTTTCAGTGACTTCTTTACCGTCGTAACTCATCACTGATTGTAACGCTTCTTCGACGGTCTGTTCTCTTTTTTGTTCATCTGATAAAACAGAAGGATTATCTGTGCGTCCTAGAAGATAATCCGTAGACACATTTAGAAAATCTGATACTTTTTCTACTTTATCTATACTAGGATTACTTTTTTTCCATGAATAAATCGCATTTTCCCCAATTTTCAATTGAAGGCCGACTTCTTTTACATTCATATTTTTTTTTCGTTTTGCAGTCTCTTTGATACGATTAAACAATATTTCAGACATTCCTATCCCTCCCGAAATAAAATCTTTTAATAAAGTATCGAATTAAATACATTTTTAATTGACGAAGTATCGTATTCGATATATTATAATCTTGTAAGCTAATTCAATATGCTAAATAGTATAAGAAAAATATCTAATAAAAGAACCAATTCGAGTCTGAAAAGCGTAGAAATGTTAATTTTATAGAGAAACTCTATGCTTATTTAGCTATAGATTGATAGTACAGCATTCGATACTTTTTGTCAATGAAAGCAATAGTTGTATTAGCTAATAAATCGTAAGAGGTGTAAGTATGTCACAAGAGTTTATTATGAAAGTCCGGGTTGCTTTAGCGAAATATGAAAAGAATCATTATTTCAGAAAATTATAGAACTGACATGTAAAATTTATGGAAAGGAAAGTGAATTTAATGGGAATGAATATGATTATATGGGGAGAAGCTATGATGCAAGAAGAGTATGGGAGAGTAATTATGTGGTTAGTATTTATTGTATGTTTAATGGTGATTGAGATTATCACGAAAGTTATTCAAGAATATAATAATCAAAATTTACATTTAGCAATAGTGAGAACTGAATTACTTAAAAAGTTTGCACTTGTCATGGTTTTGATTGCGCTTATACCATTGCCGATTTTATTAGCAGATGTTTTTTCTGTTAATGCAATTATTAGTGTATATCTACTTGAAACAATTAATGAGCTGCTGAGCATTCTGAAAAATTTGAATAAATTAGGTATTACTACTGATATATTTGATCCAATTATTAAGCGTTTAACCAATAAGAATGAGTAGAAAAATACAAAACAAACAGCCCTCTGTCTACCAGAGGGCATGTACATAATAAACTTACAAACAACATAAGAATTTTGGGGATGGGATTGGTTGTTGTCTGTATATGAGTTAGTTGTAACATAAAAAGACACGTTATAACCGAAAATATCTCAAACGTATCAAATTCATGCCTGAACGCAAGTGTTATTCATTTTTCTGCTATCTAATATTTAGTAGTATTTGTATTTATCAATAGTACTTAAATTATAAAAGGACGCTAAAAAACTATCAATACTTATGCAACAACATTGATAGTTTTTTTCATATAGGATTATTTATTTTGTATAAGGTAAGGCGTGGCGGAACTGTTCCAAATGAGAAATAGTTTTTTCTGGATCAGATGAAATTGTCAGCGTAAATAAAATATCAATTAAAACTAACTGAGAAACACGTCGCGTATAGATTCCAGCATTTTTAAAGTCTAACTCTTCAGTTGGTGTTAGAAAAACAACATCAGATTTTTTCACAAGAGGTGTATTGTCAAAGCTAGTAATTGAAATAATTGGGACCTTATTTTTTTTCAACAGTTCCACTAAACGGAGAATATCTGGATTTTTACCACTATGAGAAATAATAAATGCACAAGAATTTTCATTTAGTTTACCCGCTTTTAATAACTGCATATGATATTCCAAGTTGAATTCGACATCTAACGGTGTTCGTAAAAATTTATGATAGGCATCTAAGGCAATAGGGGTTGATCCACCCAACGCAAAAAATACAATTTTGTTACTGTTTGTTAAAAGTTGTACGGCATTCGTTAGATTTTCGTAATCGATTAGCTGTGCGGTATCTTCCAATGCTCGAATATTTGAATCAAATACTTTTTTTACCAACGCTTGCGTATCTTCATTACCATCAACACTATCGAGTAGTAATTTGTTATGGTCGTTGGCTAATAAAACGGTGAGCTCTTTAAATCCAGAAAGCTTTAATTTCTTAGAAAATAAAAAGATGGTAGATTCTGCTACACCGCAAGCTGTTGCTAATTCAGAAATTGTCATATTTTTTGCCTCTTGTGCATGATCTAGCAGGTAATCTGCAATTAGCTTTTCTTTTTTAGTAAATGATAGATAATTGATTTGAATTTTACTTTTTAAATCTTTCATATGTATTCCCCTTTAAAAAAATTTCGAAAAAAACATTTACTTTTCGAAAAAATTTGATATTATAAAAATAAGTTTTAAATAAATTAGCAAAAATCGAATTTTTTTTATTTTATATTGTTTAGTATAACATAAAATGAAAAGGCTTTACTGATGGTTGCTAAATTAAAAGGAAAAATGGAGGTTTTTTTGATGGGGAAAATTGGATTAGTAAGAGTAGACAGTCGGTTATTGCATGGACAAGTTGTCACTAGATGGATCGGACAGGTTGGTGCTAAAGAAGTGATTATCATTGATGATACTTTAGCAAAAGATGAATTTATGATTGAAGTTTTTGAAATGGCAGCTCCGGCAGGTGTGAAATTAATTGTGAAGTCAGTTGCTGAAGCAAAAGAATTTTTGGACGCAAAGAATTTAGAAAAATCAATTATTTTATTTAAAGGAATCCCTTCATTATTAGATGGAATTGCTCATGATTTACCATTAGAAGAGATTCAGATTGGTGGTATTGGTGGCGGTGCAGGACGTGTGGTTGTATTTAAAAATATTACTTTAACGAAAGAAGAATATGAACAATTAAAAAAATTAGAAGCAGATGGAAAACACATTTTCTTGCAAACGGTTCCAGAAGAAAGAGAAGTCAAATTAACAAATATTGCCAATAAATTCTAAGGAGGAAAGTAAATGACAATTATACAAGCTATTATTTTAGGTGTTTTATTTTGTTTTTGTCGAATGGGGATTTTATATACGTGGCCTAAAAATATTCCATTATTTGGAGCACTGTTAATTGGAATCGTTTTAGGAGATGTCCCACAAGCAATGATTATTGGCGCAGCGATTCAAGCGATTTATATGGGTGTGATTCAACCAGGTGGAAATATTCCGACAGACCAAGTGTTAGCCACTTTTATTGCTGTACCAATTGCATTGCAATCTAATCTGGAACCGGCTGTTGCCGTAACTTTAGCTGTGCCTGTTGGGTTGTTGGGGGTGCTATTAGATTATATTCGTCGAACTGTCAATGCGGCTTGGATTCATATGGCTGATTCTTATGCTGAAAAAGGCAATACGAACGGTATCATGCGCGCGCATTTTCTATATCCTACGTTGGCGTTAATTGGTATTTATATCATTCCTGTCGCAATTGCAATCTATCTAGGGCCAAATGCAGTTAACGCTTTTATGGAGATTGTTCCTGATTGGATTATGACTGGACTACAAGTAGCTGGCGGGATTCTTCCTGCGTTAGGATTTGCTATTACAATTTCAGTGATTGGGAAAGGAAACGTTATTCCATATTTCTTATTTGGTTTCTTCTTGTTCCAGTACGCTTCACAAGTGAATACAATTGCCTTTGCATTGTTTGGAATGTTCCTAGCATTCTTGCATATCACATTTACTAAAAATAAAACTGAGGAAGCGGGGGCTTTATAATGGAACAAAAAGAAAAATTACTCACTAAAAAAGATATACGACGTTCTTGGATGTATTGGTTAGGTACATGTGAGCTTTCTAATTCCTTCGAACGTTTGCAAACGCTTGCTTTCGCTGCATGTTTAGCTCCGATCTTTAAGAAGTTATATAAAGATGATGAGGAATTAAAATTAGCTTTGAAACGGCATCTAACTTTCTTCAACACGGAAGGAATTTGGGGAAGCTTAATTCACGGAATTGTCATTGCTATGGAGGAAGAACGAGCACGTGGCGAAGATATTTCAGATGAAATGATCACAGGGTTAAAAACCGGATTCATGGGACCCTTGGCTGGAATTGGTGACACCGTAGACTGGGGAACAATTCGCCCTATCGTAATTGGCTTATTTCTGCCATTAGCTTCTGCTGGTAGCTGGATTGCTGGTTTAGGACCTTTTGTCATTGTTAGTTTAATTACTTCTTCAATCAGTTATTATCTATGGCATTTAGGTTATCGTGTGGGACGTAAAAGTATCCTTCAAGTATTAAAAGACGGGCGCATCAATCAATTTATTACAGCATCTAGTGTACTAGGAATGTTTATGATGGGAATTTTATCTTCACAATATGTAAAAATTTCTTTGAAACCAGAAATTGTAGTAAACAATGAAACGACCACAATTCAGTCTTACGTGGATCAAATTCTACCAGGCTTATTACCAGTGACTGCAGTATTTATCATGTACTATTTGATTCGCTATCGCAAAGTAAAATACACTAATATTTTATTAGGCGTATTAGCAATTTCGTTACTAGGTGCATTAATTGGGTTATTTTAGTTTGGAGGGTATTTGAATGTTAGAGGAAGTAAAAAATAGAATTGAACGAGAGGTTGATGAAAGAAAACCTGAATTAATTGAGATTAGCAATTATATTCATAGTCATCCAGAGTTAGGATATGAGGAATTCTTAGCTGTTGAAAAAATCACCACATATTTGAAACAACAAGGTGCAGAAGTTGAATCCAATTATTGTGATCTGGAAACCTCGTTTAAATCAACGCACATCCAAGGTGAAGGGGGCGTACATTTTGCTATTTTAGCGGAATATGACGCCCTACCCAAAATTGGTCATGCTTGCGGACATAATATTATTGCGACTTCTGCTGTGGGTGCCTATCTAGCAACCAAAAAAGTAATGGAAGTATTTAATATTTCAGGAAAAGTTTCTCTTATCGGTACACCAGCTGAAGAAGGTGGTGGCGGTAAAATCAAACTAATTGAACGAGGCGCATTTCAAGATGTAGATGCTGCAACAATGGTTCATCCAACTTCGGGAACCACTCGTATTGCTGGTCGTTGTACAGCCACATATAAATTTTTAATTGAATATACAGGACGCTCTGCCCACGCAGCAAGTCAACCTTTTAAAGGAGTTAACGCATTGGATGCAGCAAATTTATTTTTTAACGCAGTATCAATGTTACGTCAGCAAGTTACTTCAGATGTTCGCTTATCTGGTATTTTGGTGGAAGGTGGAACAGCTACGGGAATGATTCCTGACTATTCTAAAATTGAATATAGTATTAGATGTATGGAGGAAGACGAACTTCCTAGCTTAATAGAACGTGTTCGTAACTGTATTCAAGCAGGCGCTTTGGCGACTGGGTGTGAAGTGAAAATAACAGAAGAAAAAGGCTATGGTGCAAGAACATTCAGTCGAATTTTAGGTGATATTTGTCGTAAAGCATTAGAAAGTTTAGGCGAAGAAGTTTTACCTGATTTTCCAGATGATTTCGGTTCAACTGATTTCGGTAATGTAAGTCAACTTATTCCGACGACCAATCCTTATTTTAGTTTGAATAAAACGCGAGTATCTCTTCACACGCCCGAATATGAAAAGTTAGCAGGTTCACCTATTGGTCATACTGCCATTGAGCGTTCGGCAAAAGCCATGAGTATGACCGTGATTGAGAGCTTCTTGAATCCGACTATCATTGAAGCGTCCAATCAAGAAAACCAGAATGCAATGAATGTAAATACAAGACCCAGATAAGGAGCAGATAAAGTTGGTTGGAATTTTATTAGGAAGTCATGGATATTTTGCTAAAGAAGCATTAGCTAGTGCAGAAATGATTGTTGGCAATCAAGAAAATATTGCTAGTTTTTCGTTAGAAGAACAAATGGATTTAGAAGCAACCATTTTAAGTGCACAGGAATCCTATCAATCATTAGATAGAACCTCAGGCGTTTTGATTTTGACAGATATTCAAGGAGGAACTCCGTCTAATGTGGCGATGGTAATTCAAAGAAAAAATGAAAACACGTATGCTTTAGCTGGTTTCAATTTACCTTTACTAATTGAAGCTTTGCTAAATAGAGAAAAGAATGTCACGGATTTAGTCTCTTATTTAGAAGAACTTTTTCCAGCGACATTGAGTAATCTATCAAAATAATCTTAAGTATTTTATCAGCAAATATGGATATTGATAGAAAAATCTCGACTCTTATAAAAATAAGATGAGCATCATAATCAAAAAATAGTTTGAATTAACTAAACTGAATAGTATAAAACCATCTTATTTATTTCAATGAGATGGTTTTTTTATTTTTTATATACACTCTTCACATAACCCAAAAATCGTAATGTCATGCCCAGTAATTTTAAAATGATTTTGAGTAGCTAAATCGGGGAGAAATTTTTTGATTACACAACCAATGGGAATCATTTTTTGACAATTTGTACAAATCATAAAATGGTTATGTTCAGATTCTGCTAGATAAAAATAAGCGACGGTATTGACCACCGTTTTGTTAATTAATTTAGCCTTCAATAACTTATCCATTGTTCGATAAACAGTTGATAAGTTCATCTTGTCATCGCCGACTAAGTGATACATCATTTCAGCGCTTAATGCTTTTCCAGAATTTTCTTTGAATAAATCAATGATTGCTTTACGCTGCTTAGTCATTCGCACTTAAATCATCTCCTGTCGTTTAAAGTTTTCTGTAAACTGATTATATATTAAATGCAAATGATTTGCAATTAATGGTTGACGAAATAGAAGTTGATAGTTTAGAATACTTGCAAACGATTCGCAAAAACTGTTTTGCGTATAAGGAGGAATATCCATGTCTTTGATACCTGTGACAATTTTAACTGGATTTTTAGGAGCTGGAAAAACAACGCTGCTGAATCAATTGATGCAATCAAAAGGCGATGAAAAAGTCATTATTATCGTTAATGAATTTGGCGATACGAGTATTGATCATGAATTAGTTTTAGTCGATGAAGACGAACGAATTTTTCAAATGAATAATGGCTGCATGTGTTGTATCTTACGAGAAGATTTGGCTGAAATGTTTTTAGATATACTAACAATTGTTAAAGAAAGTGGCATTGCGATTCACCGAGTTATTATTGAAACAAGTGGTTTAGCCGAACCAAGTCCGATTGCTCAAACGATTGTTCGTACGCCACTTTTGAATGAACATTTTATGATTGATAGTATTTTGACCTTAGTTGACGCCAAAAATGCTGAATATCAATTAGATCATTATCCTGAAGCAACGGAGCAAGTCGCTTTTGCAGATCGCTTACTTCTAACTAAAACAGAAGCTGTTCCCAAACAAGAATTGCATGCATTAAAGCAAAAATTAGCTAAAATTAATCCTTTTATTGATCAAGAGTATGTCCATGGAAATTTACAATTTGCAGATTTAATTGGGTTACAATTATTTGACCATGGATTAGACAATGAAGATATTGAAGCAGACATTGATCATATGATTGATAATCACGAACACCATCATCACGACCATGAGTCACATGAACATCATCACGTTCATACACCAGTAAATAGTTTTGTGATTCGCCTGGAAGAAGCGTTACCTGAAAAACAAGTTATTCTATGGATTCGTCAATTGATTCAGCTATATGGCATGGATTTAATGCGTTATAAAGGTCTGCTAAATATAGAAGGTTACGATCAACCGGTTGTTTTGCAAGGGGTTAATATGGCTTTTCGGCTAGAAGAAGGAGAATGCTGGCAAGAAAAGCCCATAACTAAAATTGTTTTAATCGGAAAAGAGTTACCAGAAGCTGAGATTAGAGCACTATTAGTCAATCAGCATTTAACATAAAGGAGAAATTTCGATGTTAGAAAATAGTCAAACTTTTCCAGTATCTTCTATAGAAACATTGCTTGTAGGTTTTGAATCGGTTGGGAAATCAGGATTGTTTCGAGAAATGACTGGTGATAAAAGTGCTTTGCCTCAAAATGTTAAAGGTTCAACTACTTCAGCTACAAAAGGAACCTGTCAATTGAATCAATTAATTCAATTGACAGATTTACCAGGGTTGCAATTGGATATAGATAGTCAAAATATGCAAACGACGTTAGATTATTTGGAACAGGAAAATACATTATTACTAGTGGTAAAAGCACCACGTTTGAAAGAAGAATTACTGGCACTTTACGATAATTTACGTTTAAAAGGTCAAAAGGTAGCTGTCATTGCGACACATAGTGATAAATACCAGCCGACAAATACAGAGAAAAAACGAATTCAAGAATTATTACAGCTACCGGTCATCTGGATTAATACAAGAAAAATAACTGTAGAGCAACAAAAAAAAGTGATTCAATGTATCACACGAGCAGTCGTGTGGGGAGCTTCACGAAGTATCCTTACTTTTTTACCTACTTCTGCTGAAGGACAGCGAGACTTGCTGCCTCTTTTTCGTCATTCGTTTTTTGGCCCAATTTGTGCAAGTAGTGCGATTTTTTTGATGTTTGCTTTACCAGTAGTAATTGCTTACTGGTTTACTGGATGGTTAGAACCGATTGTCGAGCGTTCGTTATTAAATCCATTAATTACTTGGTTGTACGATGCGCCTTATCCTGTCCAAGAATTACTTACTGGCGATTACGGATTGATTACGTTAGGCTCATATTCTTTCTTATGGGCTTTTCCAGTCGTTTTTTTAATCAGTATTATGACGACTCTAACAGAAGAAATAGGGTTACAAGAACATTTGACGACAACATTAGATCCATGGCTTCGTAAAATTGGTTTAACGGGTAGAGATTTATTGCCTGTGATTACTGGATTTGGTTGCAATGTAGTCGCTGTTTTTCAAAGCAGAGGATGTAGTAGCTGTACTCGAACTTCATGTGTTTCTTTAATTGCTTTTGGTTCAGCTTGTAGTTATCAAATTGGAGCCACATTGTCTATTTTTAATACAGCTAAGGTCCCCTTTTTATTTGTACCTTATTTATTTTTATTGTTTATTGTTGGTGCCATACATACTCGAATTTGGCATTCAACAACCACTGAGTTAACACGAGTTGCTCCGTTACCTTATATTCAATCAGTCAATTGGCAGACATTTTGGTGGAAAATTACAAGCTCTATGAAACAATTCATTGTACAAGCCATGCCTATTTTTTTGATTATTTGTTTCATCGCATCAATTTTACAAATGTTCAATCTATTATCATTTTTAAATGGTTTAGCTTTTCCCTTATTAAGGTTTCTTTCACTACCCGTTGAAGCGGCGCCAGGATTACTTTTTTCCTTTATCAGAAAAGATGGTTTATTGATTTTAAATGAAGGACAGGGAGCTTTATTAGCGACAATCTCAACTTCACAATTATTTGTTTTTGTTTATTTGGCTTCGACTCTATCAGCTTGCTTGGTGACTTTATTGACTATTGGTAAAGAGTTAGGGTGGAAAAATGCATTTGCGATTGCCAGTAAACAAATGATAACAAGTATTGTTAGTACAGCAATTTTAGCTTGGAGTATCACTATTTTTTAAGAAACGAGGAATGAACAAGTGATTTTATCAGGAAAAAAGATTTTAGAACTACAAGGCAGTACTATTCACATTACACCATTTCGTCTGCAACAAATTAATCCGAATAGTTACAATTTACGGTTACACAATGAATTAGCTATTTATAAATCAACAACTTTAGATATGAAGAAAGAAAATGAACTTCAATTTTTTAAGATACCTCAAACAGGTTTTCTTTTAGAACCCAATCAATTGTATCTTGGTCGAACAATCGAACGGACAGAAACAAATGGCTTTGTTCCGATGTTGGAAGGACGTTCTTCAGTTGGACGATTAGGTTTAAATGTGCATGTAACAGCTGGTTTTGGTGATGTCGGTTTTTCTGGTTATTGGACGCTTGAAATGCATTGTTTAAAACCACTTTGGATTTACCCTGAGATTGATATCTGCCAAATCTATTATCATACAATTGAAGGTGACTATGACGACTATGTATCAGGCAAATATGCGAACAATCAAGGGATTCAGGGAAGTAAGTTATATTTGGATTTTGAGGAGAGAAGTAGATGAATAAAAAAATTGTTATTGTTGGAGCTGGCGCAGCAGGTATTGGTATGGGTGTTACATTAGTTGAGCTAGGTATTCGTGATTTTCTTATTCTTGAACAAAAGGAAATCGGTCATAGTTTTAAAAATTGGCCTCAAGAAACCCGTTTTATTACACCTTCTTTTTCAAGTAATGGCTTTGGTATGCCTGATTTAAATGCTATTTCAGTGGATACTTCACCAGCATATACTTTAGGCAAAGAACGACTATCAGGAAAAGATTATGCAGAATACCTTGAACTAGTCGCAAAAGAATATCATTTACCTATTTTTACAAATAGTAGTGTGAATCATGTGAAAAAAGTTAAAGAGCAATATATTTTAGAGACTGATTTAGGTGAAATTATCGCAGATTATTTAATTTTTGCAGTAGGTGAATATTCATTTCCTAAACATTCTTTCGCTGGTAGTGAACATGCACTGCATTATAGTGAAATTGATACATGGAAGCAAGTGACTGGTAATGAACAAGTCGTTATTGGTGGGAATGAAAGTGGGATTGATGCCGCATTAAACTTAGCAAAACTTGGTAAAAAAGTGTCTGTCTATACCAATACCACAGGATTAACTGCAAAAGAAGCGGATCCTAGCATTCGGTTAGCTCCAATTACTCGTCAACGATTTATGGAATTTAAAGAAACAAACCAAGGTGAGATTAAAGTGTACCAAAAAGTTTGTATTGCAAACATTCAGCCCAATTCAGAAGGGTATGAAATACAGACGACAGATGGTAGAAGTATTTTTTCGAAAAATCGTCCCTTGTTGTGTACAGGGTTTATGAATGGTGCAGCTATACTAGCACCACATTTATTTGATACTACCTCAGGAAAGCTTGTTTTAAATGCTATTGATGAATCAACTATTTCAAACAATGCTTTTTTGATAGGTCCCAGTGTTCGCAATCAAGGTGTGATTTTTTGTTATATTTATAAATTCCGTCAACGATTTGCAATTATTGCCGAAGCAATTGCACAAAGAGAAAATGTACCAATTAATCAAACACGCTTGGCTTATTATAAACAACAAGCTTTTTATTTAGACGATTGCGCTAATTGTGCAGTGGATTGTCAATGTTAAGAGAAAATTTCAATGGAGGAGAGAAAATATGGCATACGATAACTGGTGGCAAAAAGGAATACATGGGGATCAAGAAATGGAAGACAGCCATAAAGAAGCATGGGAAAATGTTATTTCACTTTTGAATCCTAACGATGTAGAAAATAAGCAGATATTAGATTTTGGCTGTAACCAAGGAGGCTTTTTACGAGTACTGTATGATCAGCTTCCATATCAAAGTGCATACGGTATTGATTTAGCAAAAAAAGCAATTGCTGTTGCTAACGAAAGAGTAGGAGATTATCCGATTACTTATAGAGCTACAGGAGATGCATTAGCTTTGGAACAGTCATTTGATACGGTAATTAGTACATCTGTTTTGTATTTAATTGAAGATTTAGCAGCACATTTTCAAATGATTGCTCAAGTATTAAAAGAGGAGGGGACCTATTACGCCTCATTTGCAGATCAATCACAAAATCCTAGTTTTGACTATATGGAAGCTCAAATTAATCAGTATGGTGCCACAAAAATGCAAAATAAAACATTAACTGAAGTAGTTAATCAGTTGCTTGCACAGGATTTTTCCGTAGAGCTAATCAAGGAATACACAGATTCTATTTATGATGTGACAAATTATCAAGAATTTTATCGTTCAGTAGATGATTATATATTATCACTTGATAGTTCCTATTTGATTAAAGCTAAAAAGCGAAGGAAAGGAAAATAAAAGATGAAAATAGGCATAAAAATAATTCTTTCGGTACTTATACTTGTGTTTTTAGCGAGTTGCGCAACTCCTAATCAGCAATCATCTCATGGGATCCCAACGATTAGTATTGCCATTTCGGGAGATGCAAACGCTGAAAAACTGGATGCGACAAGTTATGATTCTGACATGCCTTTGTACGGTGCTGTCTATGAATCGCTTGTGCAGTATGGTGAAAAAGGTGCATATACGTCTGGATTAGCTGATAGCTGGGAAATAAGTGAGGATGGAAAAAAATATACCTTTCATTTAAAAAAAGATAGTAAGTTTTCTGATGGCAGCACCTTTGATGCAGAAGCAGTCAAATTTACCATTGAACGCGCAAAAATCAAAAATGAGACGACTACTCTTCAAACATTAATCAATTTAGAGAAAATTGAAGTACTTGATTCGTATACCATTGTTTTATATTTTAAGGAACCCTCGAATCAGGTCTTAGCCGAATTGAGTCAAACTAGACCACTACGGATAATGAGTCCTCATTCCGTTGAAAATAACGTAGTAACAGGAGTATTTAAAGAAGCAATTGGAACAGGACCATTTAAAATAAAAGAATTTACTTCTGAGCAGGTAACAATGGAACCTAATCCTTATTTTAATGGAAATCAACCTGTGACCTATCAAATTAAATTTAAAACAATTGAAGATGGTAGTTCTCGTACATTGGCCTTAAAAAGTGGTGAAGTCGATATTGTAGGTGGCACTCTAGGTAATATTACAGAAAAAGATAGTGAATTATTAGAAGCAGATGCTTCATTTACTGTTCATGCGTTTAAAGGAACAATGTCTCACTTTTTAGCATTTAATCCAGAAAATCCGGCATTAAAATCGCCCATTCGCCAAGCAATGGATAGTGCTATTAATAAAAAAGAGTTGTCCACGAAACAACTCAATGGACTATTTAGAGATAATGTAGAATACGTCACTTCAGACAATCAACCAACGTCTACTTATGATTTGAAAAAAGCACAAAGTATTTTGGAACAAGAAGGCTTTCAAAAAAATTCTAAAGGCTATTACGAAAAAGAGGGCAAAGAACTAGCTTTTAAATTAGTTATTCAAACGACTGAATTTCCTGAATGGAAAGAACAAGCCGAAGTGATAGAAAGTGAGTTGAAAAAAGCTGGTATCAAAGTAACGATTACAATTTTAGACAGTGAAAGTTATTATGATGTCCTATGGAATACAAAAGATTTTGATTTGATTTTTTATCGTACGTATACGGACGCATTATTGCCATATAATTTTTTGAATTCTTTATTTCATAATACCGCAGAGAGTCATGGTGTATTGGCAGATGATGTAGCATTAACAAAACTTTTAGATCAATCTGCATTAACCATTAATGAAACAACTCAACAAGAGATTTTTGATGGAATTTTAAAACGAATAAATCAAGAAACATTGGCAATTCCAATCGATTATAAAGATGAAATTTTTGTTACGTCAGAAAAAATTGCAGAATTTTCTTATTCAGGGTTGTCTGATGCACCTATTGATTTTAAAAATATTAAGGTGAAATAAAATGAGTGTCTCCTTTGTTATAAAAAAAACTCTCCGTTTGTTGATAAGTCTCCTACTATTTTCTTTCCTATTATATGGCTTGTTAGCTCTTTCAACTGGGGATCCAGCTCTAGGTGTTCTGCGGAGGTTAGGTGTAAATCATGTATCACCTGAAGCTTTGGAAGCAACAAGAGTAAAATTAGGAATGGATGGTGCTTTTTTAGAACGTTATTTTAAGTGGCTTTTACAATGTTTACAAGGAGATTTTGGCTATTCTTTTCAATCGAATATAGCAGTCAGACAGTTAATGGTAGAAAAATTGAGTATTACTATGCAACTTGTGAGTAGTGCATTTATTATTTGTCTTTTTATGGCAGTAACAATTGGAAGTTTAATTGGAAATTTTCCTGCTTTGAATTGGTTGAATCAAATAGTATCAGTCGTGTTATCATTTCCAATTTATTGGATGGCCATTGCTACTATTTTTTTATTTGGTGTACAACTCAAATTGTTTCCTTTTGTTGGTAGCAGTACCACTTGGCATTTAGTATTACCGATTTTTGTACTTAGCCTATCAGAAGGTTGCTATTTAACGAAAATGACAGGTGATCTACTTTCAATCTCAGCTATTAGTGAGCGACAAACAATTGCTAAATTTCGTCATATTAAATGGTATTACCGCCTTTTTTATCAATTAAAAGACGTGTTTGTCCCGTTGTTAACTCTAAGTATGACGAGTTTGATTCATCTATTCAGTGGGGTTATTATGATTGAAATTATCTTTAGCATTTCTGGTATTGGAAAGCTTTTAATGGAGGCCATTTCTACTAGAGATTATCCAGTTATTCAAGGTATCACTTTATTACTTGCCTGTGTAACATTTGTCCTCAATTATGTGGTTGATTTGTTAATTCAAAAGATTGATCGTAGAATTCAACTTGAACGAGGAGGTCAGGCATGAAAAAGTATGGCACTGTCTTTAGCATAGGAATTATAGTTATCATTATTATTTGGCAATTAAAAGACCCCTATCTGATTGACAAACAGAATGCCTTGCAAGGTATGAATCTAAAACATTGGTTTGGTACAGATTATTTAGGGAGAGATTTATTTTCTAGAATAATTTATGGCACTATTTATTCCTCACTTCTAGCAATTTGTTCTTTGATAGGTGTAATCACTATTAGTTTAATTTTAGGTGGTTTTGCAGGATATAGTGGAAAATTAATTGACCTCATTATTACAACGTTTGCTGATATTCTAGTAAGCATTCCGACCTTGATTTTAACGTTAGTTTTTGCTGGTTTATTTGCTAATTCTTTGATGACTGTTTTAATCGCTCTCGTTATTAGTTGGTCGGGGAAGTATATTCGCTACATTCGTAACCTAGTCTTAAATATACGCAAAGAAGAATTTATCATATTAGCACCATTGCGAGGTTCTTATGGCAAACATACATTGTTTCATCATATTGTGCCTAACATTATTATCGAATTAGTGTCTTTATTTTTGACAGATATTGGAAAAATTATGTTAAGTATTTCTGGTTTATCTTTTTTAGGAATTGGGGTACAACCGCCAGTTCCTGAATTAGGCACTATTTTATTCGATGGCAAAGCGTATTTTTTTGTGGCTCCTTGGATTTTTATTTTTCCAGGAATTATTCTAAGTATCATCGTTTTAGGAACACAGTCCTTAGGTAAACACTTTAGAAATAAGTGGGGTGTTTCATTATGATTCAATTAACAAATTATTCCGTATTTTTAAGTGGAGAAGAATTACTCCAGTCTATTAATTTAACAGTAGAGGCAGGTGCTTTTTTCTGTTTGATTGGAGAAAGTGGTGGAGGAAAAACATTATTAAGTAAGGTTATTTTGGATTTACTTCCATCGAAATTTCAAACTAGAGGGACGAAATGCTGTGTTACTGAAAAAATGGAACTTATTTTGCAGAATCCGCTAGACAGTATGCAAAGTAATGTATTGATTCGCACACAATTTCATCATTTATTAAAATCTAAAGGGATTAAAGAAAAAGGAATACGTGAAAAAATGATGAAGCGAGCTATGCATCAAGTTGGTTTTATTGATAATTTGACTATATTAGACAACTATCCATATGAATTGAGTGGTGGAATGTGTCAAAAAACTGCCTTGGCTTTGGCACTTGTCTCTAACCCGGAAATTATTATTGCTGATGAAGCAACGAGTGCTTTAGATGTTCAAAGTCAAAGGACAATTTTAACTCTTTTGCAAAAAATGAATCGACAAGCCAATAAAACTATTTTTTTTATTACACATGACTTAGAATTAGTGCGACAATTTGGAACCCATGTAGGAATTATTAAAGAGGGGTGTTTATTAGAGACAGGCAAAGTGAACGATATTTTAACACATCCTAAAAACCAGTATACTAAGGAGTTGATTGAGATTTTTGATGACAATTAATTTATTAGAAGTGAAAAATTTAGAAAAAAAGTATGGCAATCAATTAGTGATTGAAGACTGTAATTTCCAATTGAATCAGAGACAGTGGTTAGGTATTGTTGGCAAAAATGGTTCAGGTAAATCGACACTTGTAAAAATGATTGTTGGTTTAGAAAAGTATACGAAAGGAGTCATTTACTTAGAAGGAAAAAAGCAAGAAGATGTTTCAATGAAAAAATGGGTACAAACGATTCAATTAGTTTCTCAATACACACGTAGATCATTGGATCCGAGTAAAACAATTGAGCAGATTTTAAGTGAACCATTGATACAATTTCAGTTATGTCAGAAACAACAAATAAAAATGACGATTGAAAAAATTTTATTGGATTGCGACTTATCAAAAAAGACTCTTTCAAAACGTCCTCATGAATTAAGTGGCGGACAATATCAACGAATCTGTTTAGCAGTAGCTTTATTAGTTAAACCCAGGATTTTAATTTGCGATGAAGCAACTGCTAATTTAGATAAAATCAATGAGAAACGAATAATTAATCTACTAAAAAAACAAAAAAATATGGCTGTTCTTTTTATTTCACATAACCCTTCCTTAGTGAAAAAAACTTGCGATGATGTTATTTACATGAAGGATTTTCATTCATCCGATAAAGACAGGAGACTAATAGAGTGAGCATAAAAAACAATTCTGATAAACTTCCCATCACCGTCATTTCTGGTTATTTAGGTTCAGGAAAAACGAGCTTACTTTTACATTTACTCAAATGTAAAGAGCAGCGTCGTATTGGTATCATTGTTAATGATGTTGCTGAAGTGAATGTTGATGCGAAAATTATTGAAAAATCACCGTATTTTACTGAAGAAGATCAGTTAATTCCGTTGCAAGCGGGTAGTATCAGCAGTGATTTAAGTGAGGAATTAATTGAAGCAGTAGCGAATCTAGCGAAATCACAGTGTGTGGACTATATCTTGGTGGAGTCTTCAGGAATTGCTCAACCGGATTTAATCGCTAACTATTTATCACAAGGAACTACTCGTCAACAAGAACCCCTTAATCAATTTTGCTACATGGATACGATGGTAAGTGTTGTGGATGCATACCGTTTATTGCAACAAGTTATTCCTGAAAATGGGAAATTCAATGAAGAATTTCAAAATAGCAATCAATTAATTATGCATCAAATTGAATTTTGTGACGTGGTTTTATTTAATAAAATTGATTTAATTCAAGAAAAAGAAAAGCAGTATTTAAGGGCTCTAATTAAATCAATTAATCCGCACGTAGCAATTATTGAAAGTACGTATTGTCAAGTACCCGTTCGCAAAGTGATGGATACGCAGCTGTTTAATCAACAAAAAGTGTTTGATTATTTTGAGCATAATCCTGTGATTGCTCAACAAGAGAATTCTGAATTTACGGTACAAACATTTGTTTATCGAAGGCGTGCACCCTTTCATCCTGAACGATTTGATGCTTGGTTAAATCATTGGCCTAAAGAGGTTATTCGCTGTAAAGGAGTCGTTTGGTTTGGAACACAACCGGAGAATGTTATCAACATTTCGCAAGCTGGTAGAGCAATGGATATCACACATAGTGGTTACTGGATTGCGACTTTAAAAAATTGGGAAATTGAAAAAATGAAAATAATTCGCCAGCATTTAACTGATATTTGGGATGATTATTACGGCGATCGTATGATTGAATTAGTCTTTATTGGAACGAACCTTAATCAACAAAAAATGATTCATGAATTAGATGAATGCTTGATGAAGAAAGAAGAAACAATCGTTGGTTTAAAAGACCCGTTTCAACCTCAAGTAGACAAGTAGGGAAAGCACTACTTGTCTTTTTTTATACACTTTTTGAATGATTTCACAGATTAAATTAAAAATAGCTTGTAATTTGTTAATAAGTAAATTATAATCTTTTTCATTGATAATGAGAATCATTCTCAATTTATAAATGAAAAGGAAGTGGATGAAATGAAAAAGTTAACGTTGTTTGTTGCTTTATTAGGTTTAAGCAGTTTTTTAGCTGCATGTACAAATAAGAGTGGTTCAGAAGAAAGTGCTGAACCAGAAACTAAAGTAGTTGAGACAGAAATGGGTGAAGTAGAGGTTCCAATCAATCCGAAAAATGTTTTGGTGAATTGGTATGTTGGAGATGTCTTAACCTTAGATGTAACACCAGTGGGCTACTCTGGTTGGGCTCAAGAAACAATGCCTTTTTATGATGAATTAAAAGATGTCCCTGCTATTGAAAAATGGGAAAAAGAAGAATTACTTTCTTATGAACCTGATTTGATTGTTACTTATAATCCGGAAGATTATGAAAAATTATCAAAGGTTGCGCCGGTTGTGGTGATTTCTGAAGATAAGAGTTCAGAAGAACGTTTGGAATTTTTAGGGGAAGTTTTAGGTAAAGAGGAAGAAGCTACAGAAGCGATTGATACATTTGAAACAAAATTGGCAGATGCAAAAGAAAAATTTTCAACCGATGCTTTCAAAGATAAAACGTTCAGTATTTTTGAAGACTGGGGAAGTGATTCTTATGGTGTCTATTATGAAACTGGTTCACGTGGAGGGACTTTGTTATACGATTATTTAGGCTTGAAATTAGCACCTAAGTTAGAAGAGTTGATTGAGTCTTCTGGCGAAGGTCGCGGTTCTTTGTCTTATGAAGTAGCTGCTGATTATTTTGGTGATTATATTATCTGGTTCTTACAAGAAGGCAAAGAATCAGAATTTGAAAAAACAGAAATTTGGAAAACAATCCCAGCAGTTGAAAAAGGAAACATCACAACTGTGCCTGGAGAATACGCAGGTTTATTCTATTATTCTGATATAACCAGTTTAACAGCACAATTGGATTATGTAGTTGAAAATCTAAACATCAGTGAATGATTTTAAAGAAGACTTCCTGATTATCTTGGGGAGTCTTTCTTTCTAATTATTCAGTAATGGAGTGAGAGTATGCAAAATTTGGTAAAACCAAGACAACAAAATGGTTCTTGGAATTTTACATTTAAAATGGCGATAGGATTGCTGTTATTGATTTTGATTACGGCAGCATCTATTTCTTTTGGTGCGGCAAAAATGGACTTTACGACGGCTTGGGGAGCTATTTTTAATTTTGACAGTCGTTTAACTGAGCATCAAATCATCCGTACATTGCGTCTTCCGCGGACCATCGCAGATATTATTGTAGGTTGTAGTTTAGCAATCTGTGGGGCGATTATGCAAGGAACAACCAAAAATCCATTAGCTGATTCAGGATTGATGGGAATTAGTTCGGGAGCGACATTTGCGATTGCTTTATGTTTATCTTTTTTAGTGAATCGAACGTATGGGCAAATGATGTTTTATGCTTGTTTAGGTGCTGCGGTGACAACAGGATTAACTTATTTCATTGCTTCGGTTGGTCGTGGCGGAATGACACCGCAACGATTAGTTTTAGCAGGGTTATCCATTTCGATGTTATTTGGGGCATTAAGTTCTTATCTGTCGATTCGTTATCGTTTAGGTCATGCTTTGACTTATTGGAGCGCAGGCGGAACAGCGGGGGCGAAATGGAGTGAATTAATGGTAATTACGCCATTTTTTGTACTTGGCGTCTTAGTTGCTATTGCTTTGTCTCCTTCAATTACTATGTTGAGTTTAGGTGATGAAGTCGCCATTGGTTTAGGGTTGAATACCAAATTGGTGAAAGGCATTTCGACAATAGTAGTGCTTATTTTGACAGGGTTATCCGTTATCGTAGTGGGTCCTGTCAGCTTTGTTGGGTTAATTATTCCCCATATGATGCGTTATTTAGTCGGTGTCGATTATCGATATATCATTCCTGCTAGCGCATTATATGGTGCAGTATTAACTGTTGCGGCGGATTTAGTTGGACGTTTAATCAATCGCCCTTTTGAAACACCCATTGGGATTATCTTCTCCGTGATTGGTGTGCCGTTCTTTTTATACTTAGTAAGAAAACAACGGAGGGAATTTGAATGAAAACGTCGAAGTTTAACTTACGAAGAAACCTCCTAATGACATTTGGGTTAATTTTATTAACGGTTTTTGTTGCTGTAATTAGCATTAATTCTGGAAAAATGAATTTAGCACCTAGTGAAGTTTGGCAAGTGTTGTTGGGAAATGGCACTAGCCAGCAAGAATTAATTGTATACGACTTTCGTTTGCCACGAATTGTGTTAGCTATTTTGGTTGGTATCGGTATGGGCGCATCAGGAACCATTATGCAAAGCTTATTGCGCAATGATATGGCAAGCCCAGGAACATTAGGTATCAGTTCCGGCTCTGGCTTATTTGTCTTATTGTATATTGGAATTTTTTCAACAAAAGGTTTTTCTTCGCCTTTTGCGATTCCAATTTTGGCTTTTATTGGAGGGATTATCTCAGCATTGATTATCTTTTTCTTATCCTACAATAGAGGGCGTGATATTTCACCGACCGGCTTAATTTTAACTGGAGTTGCTGTGAGTAGTGGATACAGTGCATTAACAACTTTAGTGACATTAAAATTAGACGATCAAGATATGGAATTTATTCAACGCTGGCAAGCAGGAAACTTATGGGGCGATGAATGGCGGTATCTGGTTATTTTGGCACCATGGGTAATTTTACTGTTAATTTATACCATTTATAAATCCCGAGTGTTAAATACCTTAAACCTGGGAAATGAAACAGCAACTGGGCTGGGTGTCGCTGTCAAACCAGAGTTTATTGGTTTATCGTTAGCTTCAATTGCTCTAGCTTCTGGTAGTGTCGCATTAGGCGGCAACTTTTTCTTTGTGGGGATGATTTCACCACATATGGCACGAAAATTAGTGGGACCCAATCATAAATTTTTCTTGCCAGTTTCAGGAATTATCGGTGCTATTATTATTTTATTATCAGATACAATTACTCGCTCAATTAGTTTTGGTAGTGATGTTCCTACGGGGATTGTAATTACGGTGTTAAGTACACCATACTTTTTATATTTGTTGGCTAAAGCCAATTAGGAGGGTTATATGAATCACATTGAAACCAAGTCATTAGCAATCGCGTATGAAGATGCTTTGATTGTTAATGAGTTAAATTTAGCTATTCCAACTGGAAAAATCACGTCGATTATTGGCCCAAATGGCTGTGGAAAATCAACCATTTTAAAAGCTATTGGCCGCATTATTAAGAAAAAAGCAGGCGTTGTTTATTTAAATGGTAGTGATATCAATAAATTGTCAACGAGAGAGATTGCTAAGAAAATGGCGATTTTACCACAAACGCCAACTGCGCCTAATGGACTGACAGTCAGTGAATTAATTGCTTATGGTCGCTTCCCTCACCAAAAAGGCTTTGGAAAATTAAAAGAAGAAGACAAAGAATTAATTGATTGGGCATTAAACGTAACAAAATTAACTGAATTTCAATATCGTGAAGTCGATAGTTTGTCAGGAGGGCAACGGCAACGAGTCTGGATTGCCATGGCTTTGGCTCAGCAAACAGAGCTGATTTTGCTGGATGAGCCAACAACTTATTTAGATTTAGCACATCAATTGGAGATTTTGGAATTACTGCAGCAATTGAATCACACACAAAATTGTACGATTGCAATGGTCTTGCATGATTTGAATTTAGCTGCTCGTTTTTCGGATTATATGGTTGCGATTAGTAAAGGTAAAATCGTCCGTCATGGAACAGCAATGGAAGTTCTCACGCCATCTGTTTTAAAAACAGTTTTTCAGATTGATGCCAAAATAGTTATTGAAGAAAATACACAACGACCAATTTGCTTAACTTATAACTTAATTAAGGAGAATG
The DNA here is from genome assembly GCF_058216495.1 of Enterococcus sp. AMC1623. Lineage (NCBI taxonomy): Bacteria > Bacillati > Bacillota > Bacilli > Lactobacillales > Enterococcaceae > Enterococcus > Enterococcus sp. AMC1623. The sequence continues at coordinate 85,178 of NZ_CM177096.1, forward strand.
CGAATGACAGTTTTATTTAGGGTATTAAAAGATTCAAAAAAGTATCATGGATACATTGGTTTAGGCATCTTAGCTAGCGGATGTGCAACGATTGCTAGTCTGTATGCTCCTTGGGCGATGCAACGCTTAATTGCTTTAATTACCAGTGGAGATCCAGATGTTGCACGCAAATCCTTGATTATGGGGGTAACGCTACTCGGTGTTTATATTTTACAAGGCGTATTTAATTATATCAAAGGGTATTATACACATTTAGGCGCATATAAATACGTAGCAGAATTACGACTAAAAATTTACGACAAATTGCAACATTTATCTTTACGCTATTATAGCGACAAACAAACAGGAAATTTGATGAGTTACGTGATGAATGATGCAGGAGGCGCAGAACGTTTATTTGCCCATGTTTTTCCAGATTTTGTGGTTCATGGCTTAACGTTAATCGCGGTTGCTTTTATGTTGTTTACAATTAATGTGCCATTAGCACTTTTAAGCTTAGCAAGTGTGCCTTTAATTATTTTCGCCAACTACCTTTATTCAAAGCGAGCATTTCCTTTATGGGGAAAAAATGCCAAAGTGATGGCTGAAATGAGTGGCACGTTACAAGATAATTTATCGGGAATGAAAGAAATTCAAGCGTTTAATCAACAAGCCAGTGAAAAAGAACGGATGTCACAAGCTATCAACAAAGAACGCGATGCCATGTTACAAGCGATAAAAATGGATGAATTCGTTCGTCCGTTAATTGGCTTTTTTAGTTCTGTGGGCTTAGTAGGAGTCATTATTTATGGTGGGTATTTGGTTTCAATTAATCAAATGGCTGTCTCAGAACTAGTTGGATTTATTTTGTATTTAAATCTCTTTTATGCGCCCATCAATGTTTTATCGTCTCTCAATGAAAGCACCAATAATGCGATTGCTAGTTGTCAACGAGTATTTGAGTTGTTGGATGAAGAATCTGAAATTCAAGAAAGCAGTGACGCACAAACAATTGCTAAATTAACTGGCAGAATTGACTTACAAGATTTAGGTTTTGCATATAAAAAAGAGCAACCGGTACTTCAAAACATTAATTTGACCATTGAACCAGGAGAAACAGTGGCTTTAGTCGGTTCTACTGGTGTTGGGAAAACGACGATTAGTAATTTATTGAATCGTTTTTATGATCCTACACGAGGTCGGATTTTATTTGATGGTGTGGATTTGAAGCAACTAAAATTAAGTACTATTCGCGACAATATCAGTATGGTATTACAGGATACCTTTTTATTTAATGGAACAGTTTTCGAAAACATTGTCTACGGATTGAAACACGCAACAAAAGAACAAGTAATACAAGCGGCTAAAGCGGCGAATGCCCATGATTTTATCGAATCATTAGAAAATGGTTATGATACTTTGATTGGTGAACGGGGATTTAAATTATCAGGAGGTCAAAAACAAAGACTATCAATTGCACGTGCGATTTTAAGAGATACACCGATTTTAATTATGGATGAAGCAACATCCTCTTTGGACACCAAAACTGAAAAGGAAATCCAACAAGCGTTAGATAAAATCGCTATTGATCGTACAACGATTGTTATTGCTCATCGTTTATCCACCATCCGTCATGCAGATAAAATTGTCGTATTAGCTAATCGTGAAATTGCGGAAGTCGGTACGCATGATGAGTTGTTGCAACATGCAGGTGTTTATGCACAATTATGTCAAAATCAACAAATTTAGGGGGAGAAAAATGAAAAAAGTTAGCATTTTTTTATTAGCACTATTTTTAATGTTCTTAGGTGCTTGTAGCAATCAAGAAAATAAAGGAACCGAAAAAGAAAGTAACGAAACTCGTACAATTGAAACAACATTAGGTGATGTAGAGATACCTGATGTTCCACAACGCGTCATTGTAACGTATAACTTAGGTGATGTTTTGGCGTTAGGAGTAAAACCAGTCGCAACCTATGATGCAACTGGCAAAGCCTATGAAAAAGAAGTCGCGGATATACCTGTTTGGGATACGTTTGATGAAGAAACAATTATGGCGTATGAACCTGATTTAATCCTAGTTATTTCTGAAGATGATGTGGAGAAAATGTCGAAAATTGCACCAACGATTTTCGTTCCTTTTACGGAAATGTCAATGGAAGAACGATTAACATTTTTAGGAGAAGTCTTTAATAAACAAGAAGAAGCGAAAACGTTGTTAGCTGATTTTGATCAGCAAATTACAGATGCCAAAGCTAAGCTTGAAGAGAATGATATCTTGGATCAAACAGTCAGTATCTTTGAAGGAGATTATGATGGAAGTGGCAGTATCTGGGTTTTTGGTGATAAATGGGGACGTGGTGGCGATTTAATTTATAGTCATTTAGGCTTAAAAGCACCAAAAGTGGTTGAAGATGAAATTATTGGGAAAGACCAATATCGAGAATTATCAATGGAAGTCTTGCCAGAATATACGGGTGATTTTATTGTCTTTTCTGGTGAACAAGGTGGTTTAGCAGACAATAAAGTATGGCAAGCAATACCTGCTGTTCAAGAAGGAAAAATTGTGCCTATCGACTTTGACTTATTTTATGATATTGACATTTATTCATCAAGAGTACAATTAGATTACTTAGTGGATGCAATGATTCAAACAGTTAAATAAAACGATTAGCGGGGAAATGCATCCATTGATATGTTTCCCCGCTAATCTTAGTATGGTTTCAATATGCCTCATAAGTGAGTCGAGGTAACTTAGTGACTACTTCATTTAAGGTAGTCAATTCATTGATTAAATAGTTTCCTGCAGGCACAGATGAGTCTAGAAGTTTAAGAACCATTAATGTTGCAATTTCGCCAGTTATTTTTGCTTCTTCTTTTCCGTAAACAACAATCATTTTGGAAGGCATTTCTTGAGGACTAGAAATTTTTACTACGAATTCATTACTCCCGATTATTCCTTTTCTCATGGTTAAAGCCAAGAAATCTAAGACTTGTTTATTTTTTAAAATTGTTGCAAGTTTCGTCTTTTTTAAAAGAGCTAAACTTTTGGTTATCCAGCTTACATCAAACCCTAAGTAGGTCGTATAATGACGAGTAGAATCATTTAGTGCTAAAAGATGTTGGTCAGCAAAATCAAAATTATAGGTTGTTTTTTTTCCATAGCGCGGTCCAAATGTTGCATTTTTTCCTATTGTAAAATTAGACACTGATTTTTGGTAATGAGGGAGGCTATAAGAACTTGTTAACTGTGAAAAAGTCCAATCAATAGCTGCTTGTCCATGCTGATCACCAATGCCTAATAAAATATCAATATCAACTGATTTTGTATTTTCGTACGCCGCTAAATAATTTGCTACAGCTAAATTGGTAATTCCTGGTGCTAAGCCAATTCCTGTTAATGTACGAGAGAAAGGGCTAGGTAACTGATCAACTTTTTTTAGAAAAATACTGTTAGCAGTAATATCTAAATAATCAATTCCTAGTCTTTGACATTGTTGAATAAAACGAGTCTTTTTTTGATCAAGACAAACAATCACCATCTGGATATCCGCTAACTGGGTATCATCAATGGACTGGTTCAAATCAATTTGTCGAGTTTCAATAGCAATAGGTAAAGATTGTGCAAAATAAGTCATTTTCTTTTGATTTCTTCCCATAATTAAAAGATTTTGTTTTCCATGATGAATCAGCTGTTGCACAATAACGCTACCGACTTGGCCATAACCGCCGATAATTGCAATTTTTTTCATTTTACACCTCCAAGAAGATATAAAAGACATTTTATATCTTTTATTTTAAAAATAAAAAACAAGAGAATGTCTCTTGTTTAGATTAAAGACTCTATTTGTCTATAATAGTAGGTGTTACTTAAAAATGTCAAGTTGAAATTTAGAAAAGGCAATCGCACATAGATTTTCAATAGTTTTTACTAAAACATAAATGTTGTCTGTCGATTTATTGTTGGTTATGATAAGAGTGTATAATAAATAGATGATAGAAAGGAAATGAGATGAAGAGGGTATTAGTTATCAAGAATGAGCGTTCCATTTCAAAGAAAATTGTTAGTGGTTTGTCGCAAGAAGGCTGTTTTGATTTAACGTTACATAATGAAAATGAGGGGTTACGTATAGTTTTTGAACAACATTGGGATATTATTATTCTGGATTGGGATGATTTAAGTATACCTGGTACAGAAATTTGTAGACAGATTCGAATGAGTACCATGATTCCAGTAATTATTTTAACTGATAATGTTTCAAGTCAGGATTGTATTGCTGGCTTGCAAGCAGGTGCCGATGATTACATAAGAAAACCCTTTGTAATAGAAGAATTAATTGAACGAATAAAAGTGATTTTACGTAGAGGAAATTTTGCAAATTTGAACACTACAAACTTTTATTATTTTAGAGATATATTTATTGATGAAGCACGTAATTTAGCGATAAAAAATGGCGAAAATCTTTCATTGACACAGCGAGAATATGAATTGCTATTGTTTCTAATAAAAAATAAAAATAGTGTCTTAAGTCGAGAATTAATTTTAAATCAAGTATGGGGATATGAAGTTGTTGTCAATCCGAATGTTGTTGATTTATATGTTGGCTATTTAAGGAAAAAGATCAATTGCGAAAAAAGCAATCGCTATATTCAAACAGTTCATGGTCGTGGCTATGCCATGCTTGAACAGATTTAGAGAAATCGACTATTTCTCTTTTTTTTATTGATTGTTTGTCTCACAAGATTTTCACAGAATTACCGATTATACTTTTAATTATACTAAATGAAAATGATTATCACTATCAGTGATTGTTGTGTTCGTTCACAAGTATAGATAGAAAGTTGAGGAGAATGTCTATGAAAAAAAGTTTGGGTTTAAAAGTAATGGGGTTATTATCTGTTTTAGTATTAGCAGCTTGTACAAATACAAATGATACAAAAAGCGACACAAGCAAGGAATCAAGTTCAAGCGCGGTTGTTGAAACATCAGAAAATACCAATAAGACTGTCGAAATTACGGATGCTCATGGAACAGTTACGGTTCCTGTCAATCCTGAAACAGTCATTTCATTGGATAATAGAACTTTTGAAACATTATCAGATTGGGGAATTGAGTTAGCTGCAGCTCCTAAAGATGTTATGTATGCAGATTCGCCTTATGTCAGTGATGAAGCTGTTCAAAATATTGGTAATCATCGTGAACCAAACTTAGAAATCTTAGCTGCTGCTGAACCAGACTTAGTAATTGTTGGTCAAAGATTTGCTGGATATTATGAAGAAATCAAAGAATTAGTTCCAAATGCAACGGTGATTGATTTAACCTTTGATGTATCTGAAGAAGCAGATAAACCTGGAGAAAATTTAGTAAACGGCTTAAAAGATGCAACGGTGAGTTTAGGACAGATTTTTGATAAAGAAGCAGAAGCAACACAATTGAATGCTGATTTTGACGAGGCTATTGCCAAAGCAAAGGATGCTTATAACGGAACTGATACTATAATGAGTGTAATTGTGAGTGGTGGAAATATTGGATTTTCTGCACCACATTCTGGTCGTGTCTGGGGGCCAATGTATGAAATCTTTGGTTGGGTACCAGCATTAGAAGCAGATGGTTCGACTTCTGATCATCAAGGTGACGAAGTTTCAGTTGAAGCTATTGCTCAAAGCAACCCAGATTGGATTTTTGTCTTAGATCGAGATGCTGCAACGTCTGAAGCAAGTGAATCAGTACCCGCACAAGATGTGATTGATGAATCACCTGCACTTCAAAATACAACCGCTATTACTGAAAAACAAATCGTTTATGCACCGGCAGATACTTATACAAATGAATCTATTCAAACTTATTTAGAATTGTTTGAAAATCTTGCAACTACTTTAGCGAAGTAGTGTAAAGGAGCGTATCAAAGTGTCAAAAAATAAATTTACTAGGGTTGAGAGTTTCTCTCAACCCCAGTTTTATCATCCTAGGAAATTATGGACAAAATCTTTTATTTTAACTTTGATTGCAGTTCTAGGATTAGCAGTAGTGTCTTTATTTACAGGAGTTTATGACATTCGTGGACAAGAAGATGGCTTAGACATGTTCTTTATTACAAGAGTACCAAGAACTTTTGCATTAATGCTGACAGGAGCAGCAATGGCGATTTCGGGTTTAGTTATGCAGTTGCTGACACAAAATCGTTTTGTTGAGCCAACAACAACTGGGACAATTGAGTGGTCAGGTCTAGGCTTGTTATTGGTTTATTTGTTGTTTCCTTCTCCTAGTTTAGTCTTGCGAATGACTGGAGCAATCATTTTTTCTTTTATAGGAACAATGGTTTTCTTTTTATTTTTACGACGCGTGAAACTACGCTCGTCTTTAATCGTACCTATTATTGGTATGATGTTAAAAGGCGTAATCTCTGCTATTTCAACTTTTATTGGTTTATTGTTTCAAATGACACAAAATATTGAAACATGGTATATCGGTTCTTTTGCAGCTGTCCAAATTGGTAGGTATGAATATCTATGGTTAATTGTCTTAGCGGCTGGTTTAATTTATCTTTTTGCAAATCAATTAACTTTAGCGGGGTTAGGTGAAGACATTACTACGAATTTGGGCGCGAATTATAATGGGATTGTTCTTGTAGGAACATTATTGATTTCTTTTACAGTGGGAATTGTGGCTGCTGTAATTGGAAATCTGCCATTTTTAGGCTTAATCGTACCTAATATTGTCTCGATGTTTCGAGGCGATGATTTAAGAAGTAACTTACCGTGGGTTTGTCTGATAGGGATGGCAACAATCATTATTTGCGACATCATCTCTCGAACAATTATCATGCCTTTTGAAGTACCAGTATCACTAATTTTAGGAACAGTAGGCGCCATTTTATTTATCGTTATATTATTTAGTCAACGAAAGTTAAGGAGCTGATTTGAGTTAATGGAAAAAAACAAAACACTAGAAAATCGCTCATCTTCAGTTTTTCGTACAAAAAAAGAACAAAAACGATATTGGATATGGCTATTAATTTTTATTGCTTTAGGATTGTTTGCTTCCTATGGATTATTGGTTTTTAATAATCCTGTTCCTATTCATTCACCGTCATTTGTTCCTATTGTGAAAAGAAGAATCGTGGCGCTAATCGCTATGCTGATAGCGGCTGTTTGTCATAGTTTGTCGACAGTAACATTTCAATCTGTCACTAATAATCGGATTATCACGCCATCGCTTTTAGGATTTGAAGCACTCTATTCTACAATTAATACCAGTGTCATTTTTTTGTTTGGCGCAACAGCTTTAATTAATTTTAAAGGAATCGGTGTTTTTATCTTTCAAGTTTTTATGATGGTGCTATTAAGTTTAGTACTGTATGGATGGTTATTGTCAGGGAAATACGGTAATTTACAATTAATGCTTCTAGTAGGGATTATTATTGGTGTAGGATTGAGCTCTGTATCAAGTTTTATGCGCCGTCTTTTAGCTCCTTCTGAATTTGATTTATTACAATCCCGTTTATTTGGTTCAGTGAATAATGCAGAGTCTAGCTACTTTCCAATTGTTATACCAGTAGTCATTTTGATTACTGTATTATTTTTTTTACAAGCAAAAAAATTGAACTTATTATCTCTTGGAAAAGATGTATCTGTTTCATTAGGCGTGAATTACCAATTAAATTTGATTTATGTTTTGGTACTGGTGGCCATTTTAATGTCTATTTCAACGGCTTTAATTGGTCCAATTACTTTTTTTGGATTTTTAGTCGCAACGTTAAGTTATCAAGTCACGCCAACTTACGATCATAAACATTTGTTTTTAATGGCGATGGCGATCGGCTTTTTGATAATAACGAGTGCTTATTTTTTTATGTACCATATATTCAATGCTCAAGGAGTTGTTTCAGTCATTATTGAATTATTCGGGGGCATGATCTTTTTAATAGTAGTGTTAAGGAAGCGATCATTATGATAAAAATAAACAATGTAAAAAAAACATATACAGAAGAAGTGAAGATAGGACCATTAAATCTTGATATTTCTACATCTTGCTTGACGTCTTTAATAGGTCCGAATGGCGCAGGGAAGTCAACGACATTATTAATGATTGGCCGACTTTTAAAGATGGATGAAGGACAAATCCAAATCGCCAACATGGATATTTCTTCTTCCAATTCGAAAGATTTAGCCAAAATATTGACTATTTTGCGACAAGAAAATCACTTCATCACGCGATTAACCGTGAGACAATTAGTCAGTTTTGGACGTTTTCCTTATTCAAAAGGAAGACTAACGAAATCAGATGAACAAATCATATCTAAATATATTGATTTCTTGAACTTAACAGCGCTAGAAAATCGTTATCTTGACGAACTTTCTGGTGGGCAGAGACAAATGGCGTATGTTGCGATGGTATTATGTCAAGAAACAGAATATGTTTTACTGGATGAACCTCTCAATAATTTAGACGTTGCTCGTTCAGTACAGATGATGAATTATTTACGAGAAGTTGTGGATCAGCTAGGGCGAACGGTGTTGACAGTTATGCACGATATAAACTTTGCAGCGAAATATTCAGATCGAATTTGCGCAATGAAAAATGGTCAAATTGCCGCTAATGGAACAGTAACAGAAGTAATGAAGTCGGAAATATTAACAGATATTTTTGAAACTAAAATCGATGTTATTGAAGGTCCATATGGTCCGTTAGCTATTTATTAGTGAAATAAACCACCCAAACGATATCTGTTTAGGTGGTTTATTTTTTTACAAATTAAAGCGATAACCGCTACCCCAAATTGTTTCAATAGGTGAATTTGCGAGATTAGCTTTCTTCAATTTCTCACGAATTCGTTTGATATGTACAACAACTGTTGCCATTTCCGTATCAAGCGAATCAAAGCCCCAGAGTGTTTCAAACAAATCTTCTTTTCGCCATACGCGATTGGGATGTTCTGCTAGAAAAACGAGCAAATTAAATTCTTTATGAGTCAAAAAAACTTCCTGTTCAAGCGCCCAGACTTTATGAGCTGCTTTATCAATACGTAAATCTGGTGTTTCAATGATTGAATGATTCGCTGTTTGCGGTTGTAAGGACTGATAGCGACTAATATGGGCTTTGACACGTGCGACTAATTCATTCGGGCTGAATGGTTTAACGAGATAATCATTTGCGCCTAAGCCTAGTCCGCGTACTTTATCAAAGTCTTCCTTTTTTGCAGAAACAATCATGATTGGAATCTGGGTATTCGCCCGAATTTTTTTACAAATTTCGAAGCCATCCAAATTTGGCAACATAACGTCAACGATAATTAAGTCAAAGAAATTGGTTAAGGCGGTTTCTAAGCCAAGCTGTCCATCGTTTTCAATGGTCACGTCCATTTGATTAATTTCTAAATAATCTTTTTGTAGATTGGCAATACTAGCATCGTCTTCAATAATCAAAATTTTATTCATGGTAAAACTCCTTTGCAAACGGTAAATGAATCGTGATAGTGGTTTCTTCGTTTAGTTGACTAGTAATCCCAATGGTTCCTTGGTGAGCGTCAATAATTTGTTTCACAATACTTAATCCTAAGCCACTTCCTTTAATAGAAGAACTTCGAGCTTTATCAGAGCGATACGAACGTTCAAACACGTGCGGTAAATCTTCTTGAGTGATCCCTAGACCATTATCTGTAAAAATCAGTTGAATCCCATTGCTTTGTTGGATACGCATGGTTAGTTGTAATTGTCGTTCAGGGTGTTGAAATTTTAAACTATTTTGAATGAGATTACTAATGACGCGATTAAATTGCGTCCTATCAATCATCGCATACAAAGGATGATTAGGAAAATCCGTTACGACGATGACCTCTTCAAGTTGACCCTCCTCTAAAAGGTGTGTCATATACGTAATTATATTTACTTTTTCAAAAGAAAATGCCAAGGCTTCTAAGTCTAATTTGGAATATAAAAAGAGTTCATCGATTAAGTCATTCAGCGTTAAGCTTTTTTCATGAATGGTTTGTAGATAATGCGCACGTTTTTCAGGCGTATTTGCCACACCGTCTAATAACCCTTCAACATATCCAATGATAGAGGTCATCGGTGTTTTTAAATCGTGTGAAATATTGGCGATAAGTTCTTTGCGATTTTCTTCAATTTTTTGCTGTTCAGTTTGTGCCGCTTGCAAATCCAGCCACATTGTCTGAAAGCTTTGTTGGAGTTGTTCGACTTCTTTGGACGATTGCTGGTTCGTTAATGTATTAAATGGCGAAATTTCTTTGCCTTGTATAAGTTGTCGTGTACTTTTTTCTAATGCCATTAAGGGCTCAATGGTTGTTTTGGATAATTGTTTACTAATAAACCAAAAAGCAAAAATAGCAATGCCGAAAATAATCAAAATAACCCAGATACCCCAACGAATAAAAAATTCAAAGAGGGTACTTTCTCGTTTCAAAATAATAAAGCTGCCTTTGGAACCATCTAAATATTGGAAATCATTTTTGATATAATGGAAGAAACGTCCATTGTTATCAATTGTTCCTGTGGGTTCAAAATTGTTCAATTCAAATGCAGGCGCATGTGCGTGCAATGATTTTTCAACTAGAGGAGAAGAATAATACGTAAATGCTTGATTTTTTCGAATCACAACATTTAATTGTTTTTGTTCAATTTGTTGAATGAGTGTTTGTAACTCATTATTAAAGGGTTCTTCGAGTAATTGTGGTGATTTTTGAAGTAACTGATTCATTTTCATATAACTTTCTTTTTCTTCGGATGTCAGAGGACGTTGTGTCGTTAGAATCCGATAGATTTTTGAAATGGAAGGAACTTCTCCCAAAGTAGTATAAGAAATGAAAGAAAAAATCAGTAGTAAAGAACCTACAGTAATTAAAATTGCGCTTAAATAAGAAAATAAAAAACGTTTTTTGATGGTCATCCGTTCACCTGCTTTTTAATTAAGGTACCGTAACCATACACTGAGTAGGGAATTTAGGGAAGCAAAAGTTATAGTTATTCAGAATAGTTTATTTTTTGTTCATTTTTTGGAAAGTTGCTCGTTATCATTTCTTGTTAGGATAGAGTTACTAAAATAAAAGGAGCGACAAAAAAATGAAAACAAAAATAGTAGCGATGACACTGATTACTTTAGGAACTTTGCTGGTAGGTTGTGCACAAAATGAACAAACAACTACAGAAACAACCAGTATGAGTCAATCGTCAGAAAAATTCGAAGAACAATCTTCTAAAGGTGCTAATTTAACAGCCCTTCTTACTGCCACAAATTGGGAAGGAACACGTGTCTATGATAAAGAAGGAACTGATTTAACGCAAGAAAATCAAAACTTTATTGGTTTAGCAAAATACGATGCAGAAACTGGCTTTTATGAATTTTTTACTAAAGAAAAAGAATCACGTGAAGATGAAGGAACATTTTTCATTACGAATGATGGTCAACATCGTATTCTGATTTCTGAAACATTAAATTATCAAGCCGTTGTTGAAATTACAGAGTTAACAGAGGATCTTTTCACATATAAACGCCTTGGGAAAGACAAAGAAGGTAATGATATTGAAGTTTTTGTAGAACATGTACCTGTTGCTGAGGAATTGACATTTACCAATGGACGTAAGTCGTTAACAACTACAACAGGTGAAATCGTTGAAATGCCTGGTAACGAACTGCTTAGTCAAACATTATGGAACGGCACTAAAGTTTTAGACGTGGATGGCAATGATGTGACAAATGAAAACCAAGGATTTATCAGCTTGGCTAAATTTGACGTGACTACGAATCAATATGAATTTTTTGATTTAGAAACAGGAGAAACACGTGGAGATTTTGGTTATTATGATGTATTAGCAGACAATAAGCTACGAGCGCATGTATCTATTGGTGAAAACAACTATGGTGCAGTATTAGAAATTACCGAATTAAATGATAAAAAATTTACGTATAAACGTTTAGGAAAAGATCAGGCTGGAAATGAAATTGAGATTTTTGTTGAGCATGAGCCTTATCAAGGTAACTTCACGCCAGAATTTACGTTTTAAATCAAGGAGGAAGTTTCATGCATTCTATTTATCGAAATTTGCTTTTAACGAGTATACTAGTATTAACCGGTTGCATGAATCAAACGAAACCAATGACTGAAGAAACAGACTCATCAGTTGTTGAAAGTCCAACCGTTCAGTCGACCGAAAGAGTCACAGAATCAACGACAGAAATTGAGAAAAGGAGTGTTGAAATGTATCAAGCAGGAAGTTTACTAACAGCTGTTGAAGCAAATGACAGCGAAAAAGTCAAAACAATTTTAGCAAGTGCGGATTATCCCATCAATGAGCAAAATGATCGAGGTGAAAGCCCGTTGTTGATTGCGACTCACAATAACCAAGTAGAAATTGCCAAAGCATTGATTAAAGCAGGTGCAGATGTCAATCTCCAAGACCATATTCAAGATAGCGCCTATTTATATGCAGGGGCACAAGGAAAAACAGAAATTTTGACATTTATGTTAGAAAATAGTCAGCCAAACCAGCAAGTATATAATCGTTTTGGAGGGAATACCTTAATTCCCGCTGCTGAAAAAGGGCATTTAGATAACGTCAAGCTCTTATTAGAGGATGGGGCGGTAAATATTAATCATCAAAACAATTATGGTTATACAGCATTAATTGAAGCAGTTGCTTTACGTGATGGTTCAAAAGTTTATCAAGACATCGTCAAAGAACTTTTAATTTATGGTGCTGATAAAACGCTTCGTGATAACTATGGAAAAACGGCTGAAGATTATGCCAAGGAACTAGGCTATCAAGCAATGTTAGTTGAATTACAAAAATAAAAAATTCTAATATAAATAGGATACAAAATATCCGAACGATTGAAAGAGTACGTGCTTTTCATTCGTTCGGATATATTTATTTTGTTTTATGTGTATCTTTGCTGTTCGTTCTTTTTTGCCAACACGTATTTATGAATAGCATGCGAAACACCATAATCATTATTACTTAACGTTTCTATATCAGCACTATTTTTAACTTCTTGTGGTGCATTTTGCATTACTATCCCTATGCCAGCTAGTTTTAACATTGGAATATCATTGAAATTATCACCTAATGTCATTGTTTTTGCTAGTGGAATTTGATAATAGTTTGCAATGTCAATCAAAGCTTTTTCTTTTGAGACTTCTTTTGAAGTGACTTCCAAGTAGTTGTCTTTTGAGAGATAGAATGAAGTATCATTAAGTGACAGTTTTTGTAAAAATTTATGCAATTCTTGAATAATTGCAGATTCTTCGATTAGTAAGAGTTTATGAATAGGTTGATTATTTTCTAATAAAAACAATTGTAAATCCTGAACAGTTGGTGAATCTTTGGTGATAGCAGCTTCAATGTCTGTCCACTTATCTGTACGATCAACAAACCATTCTATTCCGGAATATAAACTAATGGAAACTTGAGGGAAATTCCTTTTAATCACATCTAGAATGAGGACGACATCATCTGATTGTAATGCGTGTTCAGTAATTGTTTGATAGTTAGTGGCGTTTCCTTCTAAAATAAGCGCACCATTGTAACAAGCAATAGGGGTATCACCTAATTGCAGTTCTTCTGCTAAGGGAAATATTCCTCGAGGAGAACGAGCGGAGGCTAAAATAAAAGGAATCTCTTGTTTTTTTAACTGTTGGATTGTTTGCGGTAATTTCTGGTCAATGCGATGTTGTTCATCCAATATAGTTCCATCAATATCACTTAAAATTAACTCAATTGTTGGGGAGTTCATGTTCACACGTCCTTTAATAAATTATTGTTATTTCTTTTGAAAATAATTGTTGAAGATGTTTTTGTGGTTTTTCATCAGTAATTAAATAATCGAAATCGTTAACTGTGCCAATTGCATAATTGGATGATTGTTGAAATTTTTTTTGTTCAGCTAATAAAATTTTTGTTTTTGCACGTGTCATTACTAATTGTTTCAAATAAGCATCTTCACTATCTTCAAAACTAACTTCACCATTTTTCAAGCCAGCTGCCCCAAAAAAAGCTACGTCAAAGTTAGTCTTTTGAAGAAGTTCTGATTCATTTAGAGAATAATAAAAACGATTTTTTGGATAAAATTTTCCTCCTAATAGATGAACAGTGTGGTTCTTAGGTTGACTTAATACAATTGCATTGTCTAATGAATGTGTATAAATGGTTATTTGCGAATCAATTAATTGAGCTACATTCAAAATAATTGTAGACACATCAAAGAAATAGATGTTATTTTCTTGGATAAAAGTCGTTGCTTTTTGAGCAATGGCTTTTTTTTCTTGTGTTAGTTCACTGATCCGATCGTTAAAGGAGGGGATTTGATTATCTTTTTCAATAGGAATAATACCTCCATGAGTTCTTCTCACTAAATTTCTTTCGCTTAAAATAGTAAAATCCCTACGAATTGTATCTCTTGAGACGTTAAAATAATGCATCATCTCTTTACTAGAAAGTTCTTTGTGTTCATCTAATAAACTTAATATTTTTGAAAGTCGCTGTTCTTGATACATGTTTTCCCTCCTTTAGTAGTAATGTAACAGGTTATAAAATTATTTACAAGCGTTTATAATTATTTATAAGTTTTTATAAGCGTTTAGTGTTTCTTTAAGAAATATGATAAAGTAAATAAAAGGAGGAATACACTTGAAAAAAAATAATCCTTTAAATTCCTCATTTAGAGCAAGTGATGCCATTGTAGAAGCAATTCGTCAATGTTTGAGCAATCAGAAAATAGTAGTGGTTTCGTTAGATGGAGGAAGCGGTGCAGGTAAAACGACCTTGGCAATAGAAGTTGCTTCTCAAGTGGATGCAACAATTATTCACTGCGATGACTTTTTTGATGCAACAATTTCTAATGCTGAATGGGAAACAGCTTCCTTAGAAAAGAGGTGCCGTCGTTGCATTGATTGGTCACGTTTACAAAAAGAAGTTTTATATCCAGTTATTAATGGAGAAACGGTCTATTATCATCCATTTTCTTTTGAAAATAGGGATGGATTGTCTTCGGAAATCGTAGAAGTAAATCCTACTCAAGTTATTATACTTGATGGTATTTATAGTTCGCTTTTGAATTTATTTGAAGTGGGACAGTTGAAAATTCTTGTTGATGTGGTACCTGATTTGCGTTATAAGAGACATAATCAACGAGAGGGTACCGATGATTTAGAATGGCACCAACTTTGGGATTCAGTAGAAGAGTATTATTTTACCTTTTTACGTCCACCAGAAACATTTGATTTAATTGTTCAAAATGCTTGATCGAGTCAAAGAGATAAACATAAACTAAAAAAACCATGGAGAATGTTTCTGTTCTCCATGGTTTTTGATGATTGTTAACCGCGCAAATCGTCTAAAAATTCTGTTTTTGCTAAGGTCTTATCATCTTTCATTTTGATGATTTTAGCTGGTGAACCGGCAACTACAGCATTAGCTGGAACATCTTCTGTGACCACTGAACCGGCTGCAACAACCGCACCTTCACCAATTCTAACACCTTCTAAAACAACTGCATTGGCACCAATCAACACATTGTCTTCAACAATGACTGGGCTTGCTGAAGGTGGTTCTAAAACGCCAGCTAAGACAGCACCTGCTCCGATGTGTGCACGTTTTCCAACAGTTGCACGGGCACCTAAAATTGCGCCCATATCAATCATGGTTTCTTCTCCAACAACTGCCCCAATATTGATGACAGCGCCCATCATTACAACCGCATTTTTGTTAATAATCGCTTGATCACGGATAAATGCACCAGGTTCAATACGTGCATCCACCTTAGTGATATCTAACATTGGTACGGCAGAATTGCGACGATCATTTTCTAAATAATAGTCGTTAATGACAGCTTTATTTTCGTTTAAGAACGTTTCGATGTCTGTCGCATCGCCAATTACAATATTGCCAAAAATTTTGACTGTATCGCTTGAAACATTTGTTAAATCACCATCGATGTAAGCTTTAACTGGCGTTTGTTTTGTCGCATCTTTGATGTATTTTGCTAACTGATAAGGATCTGAAAATTGTAATTCTGACATAAGTTTTTTTGCGCCTCCTTCTTAGTTAATTAGGCATACTTATAAAAAGAATGACGGATTCATTTTATAAATAGGTCTAATTATTGGTCTAGTCATAAACAAAATTTGTAGATTTGGAAATTTATGAGTAGAATATTGGAATTATATACTATATGATAAACACATATCAATTGTTATGATTTTTTTACTGAAAAATAATGAAAAAAACCACTTATTTTAATGAAAGAAGCGATTTTTTATGAAAATAACCAAAGAAATTCAAGATTTATTACCTGATGTTACGAAATTTCGCAGAGAATTGCATCAAATTCCTGAGTTAGGCTTAGAAGAGATTCAAACAGCCCATTACCTACGTGAAAAATTAGCTTCTTTTGGCATTACAGAAGTTTATCCAATGATTCATACAGGAACAGTCGCTGTTTTACGTAGCGATATTCCTGGTAAAACCATTGCTTTTCGAACGGATATCGATGCGTTACCAGTCACAGAAGAAACAGGTGCCGACTTTGCTTCAAAAACGCCTGGGAAAATGCATGCATGTGGTCATGATGGCCATATGGCGACCATGTTAGGCTTTGCGAAATATTTAAGCGAACATCCAGAAAAACGTCGAGGAACGCTTATTTTAATCTTCCAACCAGCAGAAGAGGGTCCAGGAGGCGCTCAGTTGATGATTGACGCAGGTTTAATTGAAACCTATCAGATTGATCAAATTGTAGGATTACACGTCTTTCCTGACTTTTCAGAAGGAGTGATTGCGTGTCGTCCAGGAGCGATGATGGCTCGCAATGGTGAAGTTGCGATTACAATTAAAGGTCGCAGCGCACATGGAGCGCAACCCCAACAAGGCGCAGATGCTATTTTAGCAGCAGCGGCGGTGATACAAGGCTTGCATAGCATTATTTCTCGTAATATTAGTCCGATGGAAAGTGCCGTTTTGACTTTTGGGAAAATTAGCGGCGGCGAAGCAATGAATATTATTGCTGGAAAGGTTCATTTAGAAGGCACGATGCGAGCGTTTGATGATGCAGTTTATCAGCGAATGACAGAACGAATCGAGACGCTGGCTAAAGAAATTGCTCATGGATATGATTGCGAGGCAGAAGTGCTGTTTAATCATATGTATCGGGTAGTAGAAAATGACACAGCAATGGTAACTGCACTTGAAACAGTAGCCAAGGATTCGTATCAAGAAACACCTCCATATATGCTGGCAGAAGATTTTTCTATGTACCAACAAGTTGTACCAGGGCTATTTTTCTTTGTAGGAACTAGAAATGAAGAAAAAGGGTATATTCATCCATTACACAGCGGCAAAATGCAGTTTGATGAGAAAAATTTACTCAATGGGATTGCTTGCTATGTCGATTTGATTCAAGAATTAAATAAGTAAAGAAAAGAGGAACCTTTATGAATATTCCATTTTATAAAATGCAAGGTACCGGAAATGATTTTATTGTCATCAACAACATGGAATTAAATCTTTCTGGCGAACAATTATCAGAGTTAGCTAAAAGAGTCTGTCAACATCGAATTTCTGTAGGTTCTGATGCGGTGATGGCGGTTGATTTTCCTGAAAATAGGGGCGATTTCCGCATGCGTTTTTACAATGCGGATGGCACTGAAGCTGAAATGTGTGGGAATGGCGCACGTTGTATTGCTCGATATGCTTATGAAAAAGGTCTGGCACAAGCAGAGATGACCATTGAAACCATTGCAGGCGATGTCAAAGCTTGGCGTTTGGATGAACGTTTGTATAAAGTTCAATTGAATGAACCGACAACCGTTGAATTTGATTGTGAATTTTCAGAAAATCCAGAATTAGTTATTGATTACATTGAACTTGGAAATCCCGGTATTCCACATTTAGTGGTTCATTATCCAAATTTAGGAACAACTGAATTGGCAGAACTTCGTGAATTAGCCAAAAAATTACGTTTTTGGGAAAAATTACCAAAAGGTGCCAATGTTAATTTTTACGATTTAGATAATCAAGAAGTTATCGTGCGCACATTTGAACGCGGTGTGGAAGACTTCACATTAGCTTGTGGTACTGGTTCAGGTTCCACCGCTTATGCTTTAAGAAAAAGAGAACTGATTCAACAAGATCCTGTTGTTTTACATGTGTTAGGCGGTGTCTTAAAAGTTGAAGTTTCAGATCAAGCATTGAATTTAATTGGCGATACCAACATTGTTATTGAAGGAATCATCCGTGACGAGGATTTTGTATTGTAAAATAATTATTTTTTAGGAAACTACTGGGTGATATGAATTATTTCTCAGTAGTTTTTAATATATTATGATTTATAAATTTTATTTTTGCATGTTATAATAATTAAATTATTAACTTGGAGTGTGCACAGATGAAACAAATTGTCTTTCGAATTCAAAAAGGGAACATTTATTTTTATGATAATCATTTTTTTGAATTAGTTGACGGAAAAGCTGAACAAATTCAAGGAAAAGATTATCGTTCAATTTTATCTCGTTATATTAATAATGAGGTTGCTCATTATTTTTCTAAATTAATGACAAAGAAAAAACGAGCAAGTTATAAACGAGTAGTTATCAATAGATATGACGGTAGGACAATACCTTTAATTATATTTAGTTATGGCATTGATACAAATGAAGGATGGATGATTCTTGGAACAATCATTGAAACCGATCAATTAGACCAAGAATTATTCCATACGTTGGATGATTTATCCTATCTTCATCAAGCATTGAATAATTCAGTTATTTTAGTTATTACAGACACTGCTGGCAGAATTACTTATGCAAACAGGCATTCTTGTGAAATGTCTGGTTATGAAAAAAATGAATTGATTGGGCATACACATAGAATTCTTAATTCTAAGTATCACCCGAAAGAATTTTTTACAGAGCTGTGGGAGACGATTCTTCAAGGAAAAACTTGGCATGGCGAAATAAAAAACCGAAAAAAAGATGGTTCTTACTATTGGACAGATGCCACGATTGTTCCGATGCTTGATGAACAAGGCGAAATTTTTCAATATATGGCGATTCGCTATGATATAACTAGCCAAAAAAACAATGAGGAAAAAATTCAACAGTTAGCCAATTCGGATTCTTTAACAGGAATCCCTAATCGACGCATGTTTGACCATAAATTAACGACTTGTATTGAAGAAGCTCACAAAAATGGCCAACATTTTGGTATTTTATTTATTGATTTAGATAGTTTTAAATACATCAATGATACGAAAGGGCATGCGATTGGTGATCAATTATTAATTAAAGTATCGCAACGTTTAATGGAATTTGTGGGGGATACAGGACTAGTTGCTCGTATCGGTGGCGATGAATTTGGGATGATTGTCTATCAAACAGAAAATATCGCTTCTCTAAAACAAGCGGCAGAAAAACTTCTACAACAATTTAAGGAACCTTTTGTCATTCAAAACTTAACCATTTGGATGACGTGTAGTGTGGGGGTGGCCATTTTTCCAGAGTCAGGTGAAACCAAAGATGATATGATGAAAAACGCGGATGCAGCAATGTATGAAGTGAAAAACACACGAAAAAATGCCTATCTATTTTCAACGCGTTTAATTGACAGTTCCGATCAGCGGCTATTTCAAATTCAAAACGATTTAAGAGAAGCTTCGTATGATGAACAATTTTATATTGTTTATCAACCTAAAGTTTGTCCTAAAAATGATTATGTCACCGGATTAGAAGCATTAATTCGTTGGCAGCATCCTACATTAGGATGTATTTCTCCGGGAGAATTTATTCCACTTGCTGAAGAAATTGGCATGTCTAGTGAATTGAACGAATGGGTCTTACGGCAAGTATGTAAACAAATTAAGCTTTGGGTGAACAAAGGCTATACACCAATTCCTGTTTCAGTGAATTTATCGGCTTGTCAATTTGTGCAACCATGTTTTGCAGAAAAATTTTTAGACATTTTAGCTGAATTTAATGTTGAAACAACGTGGATTCAAATTGAAATTACTGAAAGCATTTTGATGACCAATGAATTACAGGTTCAAGTAGCCCTAGATATTTTGAAAAAAAATGGGATTAAAGTTGCGTTGGATGACTTTGGGACGGGCTATTCTTCACTATCGTATCTATTGAAACTAGATTTAGATATTTTGAAAATTGATAAGTCGTTAATTCAAGGGATTTCTCAAAATTTTAAAGAACAAAAGCTAGTTCATACAGTAATTCAGTTAGGAAAAGATTTAGGCTTACACGTAGTTGCAGAAGGCGTAGAAACACAAGAAGAGTTTGACAGTTTACTTATCAATGATGTCGATGAAATTCAAGGTTTTTATTATAGTCGACCATTAAATTTAGTAGAGACAGAAAAATTATTAATAAAAAGACAGCTACCTAAAAATAACGAAGCACACTAAGCGCAAAACTTAGTGTGCTTCATTATTTTTATCATTTTTAGCAAGTCGGTCATCCAAGTTTTAGATAGTTCCCGTAGACTTCTAAATTTCATAGGCATTTTCATAATGGTTCAACTAATGAATAAAATCAGTCTGCTCATCAAGTAAATTCGCTTGTCCTACTAATTGACATAAAACTATCCTTTATTAATGGGATTAATACTTTTGTGATTTATAAAACATCCTCCGCTTGAGCTTATAAAATACAAAAATTGAGAGGTAGGTTAGCTAAAAGGGTTACACTTAGCGTATTTTTGTCATAAATTTGTAAGAATTTATCATAAAAATCGGAGAAAATCACAGCAAAACAGCAATAACTCTTCTAAAAAACTTTGTTATTCTAAAGAAGTAGAGGAGGAGCGCAAATGAAAAAGAAAAAAACGCCAATCATTTGGTTAATTGTGTTAATTATTGGGGGAGCCGGTTATTTTTATTTGAAAAAGCCCACGCAACAAACGTATCAAAAAGAGGAGCTAATTGCTTTCCAAAAACAAGCCAATCAAGAATTAAACGTAAAAATACCGTTACTTTTACAAAAAGACCCACGTTGGGCCGATATTGCGTATGGTTTTGATTCAAAACAAGATGATTTAGCAACAAATGGTTGTGCAATTGTTTCGTTGGCGATGGTATTAGCTTATGTACAAGGAAAAGAAGTTTTACCGACAGATATTTTAGATTGGGCACAAAATAATTATTTCGTTGCTGGACAAGGAACATCTTGGCAAATATTTGAAGATTTTAGTAGGCATTATCAAATAAATTATCAAGCATTAGGTAATGATTTCCAAGCCGCAAAAGAACAAGCGAGTAATCATAAGGCAGTGATCGTTTCTGTTAATCCTGGAACATTTACAACAACGGGTCATATTATGGTACTTATGATGAATGATCAAGGACAAATCATAGTACTTGATCCGAATGATTCACCTGAAAAAAATCATTATCAGCAAGTATTTTCAGACGAAACGTTTCAACAAGAAGGAATTGCTTATTGGGCATTTGGCTAATGAGAAAAATCGGTACTATCAAATGAACGGTCCTCATGTATAATAGACCTAGAGAAGAAACATGAGGTGAAAAAATGACAGATAAAATAGTAGTAGTCGATGACGAGCAAGCAATTGCCAATTTATTAACCACGTTTTTACAAAATGAAGGCTATCAAGTTGTTACTTTTTATAATGGTCTGGATGCACTTGCTTATATAAAAAAATATCCTGTTTCCTTACTAGTATTAGATGTGATGTTACCAGATAAAGATGGTTTTTCGATTTTGCAAGAACTTCGTCAAGAATATTTTTTCCCAGTATTAATGCTGACGGCTAAAGGAGAAGCGATAGATACGATTACCGGCTTGAGTTTAGGGGCAGATGATTATATTACTAAACCGTTCAACCCCTTAGAAGTGGTAGCGCGTATTAAAACACAATTACGTCGTTATCAACGATACAATTCATCAAAGCAAGAATCGATCGATGAATTTGAAAAAGAAGGCTTAATCGTTTCAACAGCAAGTCATCAATGCTGGTTATATGGAGAAGAAATTAAATTAACACCCATCGAGTTTAAAATTTTAGTCTATCTTTTTGAGCAGCAAGGAAAAGTTGTGACTTCAGAAGAATTATTTGAAGTAGTTTGGCAAGAAAAATATTTAGAAAATAACAATACTGTCATGGCACATATCGCCCGACTTCGAGAAAAACTCCATGAATTACCACGAAAACCAAAATTTATTAAAACGGTTTGGGGAGTAGGTTATATGATTGAAAATTCAAAGTAAATTAGCTAAAAATTTATTGACTAGGTACTTTTTAAGTTTGATAGTACTGGTCGTTCCAATGATTATCGTTCCTGTGGTTATTAAATACTTCGCTCGTTTTCGTGTCTGGTATGATGGAGATCCTATTTACGAATTGTTGAAATTCATTGAAGCCATTTTGTATCCAAGTATCGTGGTGTATGGATTAGGTGCTTGGATTATCCTGACGACTTATTTTATCAAAAAAGCTCTAGGTTATCTGGACGAAACGATTCAAGCCACGAATCAATTAGTGACAGAACCAGAGCGCCCCATTCATTTATCGACGAATTTAGTTGATGTAGAAAATGAAATGAATGAAATTCGTGAACGCAATTTATTGGACCAGCGAGCAGCGAAAGAAGCTGAACAACGAAAAAATGATTTGATTGTTTATTTAGCACATGACTTACGTACACCGTTGACTAGCGTTATCGGGTATTTAACGTTATTACGTGAAGAGCCACAATTATCGACGGACTTGCGTGCCCGTTATACTAATATTGCTTTAGAAAAAGCCGAGCGCTTAGAACAATTGATTGGTGAATTTTTTGAAATTACTCGATTCAATTTAACCTCAATGACTTTGGAAAAAGAAGAAGTCGATTTGAGTGTGATGTTAGAACAATTAAGTTATGAATTTTTACCTGTGATGCAAGAAAAACAATTAACCTGGGAATTATCATTGCAAAAAGAGGTGCATTGTTTAATTGATTTAGAAAAAATGGAACGTGCATTTGATAATTTAATTCGTAATGCGATTAATTATAGTTATGAAAATACAAGATTGCACTTATCTTTAAATATTGTTGATGAGAAAATCAGTATTCAATTAACGAATCGTGGGAAAACTATCCCTAAAGAAAAGCTGACACGTATTTTTGAACCTTTTTATCGCATTGATACTGCAAGACAAACAACAACTGGGGGAACAGGACTAGGTTTACCAATTACGAAAGAAATGGTTGAACTACATGGAGGAACCATTCATGTAGAAAGTGAAGAAAATGAAATTATTTTCACAATTTATTTGGATACCATCGATTAAACGAGTAATGAGAATAAAATCATTATTCGTTTTTTATATAATAAATTATATTAAATAATAGATTTTTGTTGATACATAATGTTTTTTTACACTTTTTACTTTATAGTAATTGTTTTTTATATAAAAAATTATATGAGAGCGTTGACAAATAAGTTTGTGAATAGTAGAATTTGTTTTATGAAGTAATGTGAAAATATTATCAATCTTATGTTTTCTTAAAGAGGTGAGGCAATGAATATTGAACGTTTTGTTGAAGCTAGAAAAGCATTAGGGATTTCTCAAAGTGAATTAGCAGATGGTATTTGTACCCAAGCAACTTTAAGTCGTTTTGAGAACAATGGACAAATACCGACATTGAAAATTTTATTAAAATTATGCAAACGATTGAACCTATCCTTAGGTGAATTATTTCCGAAAGTTGAAATTCCTAATTCAGAAATTACAGAAAAAATGAATCAAGTAGAATTTTTCTTAATTACGAGTGAATATCAGCAAGCTGCTGATTTGTTAGCAAGTATTACATTGATTGAAGCCGAAGAAGCCAATGCCGTTTTACGCTATTATTATTTAAAAGGTTTTATCATGTTTTTTCAAAATGAACCAGTCATGGATATTATGTTTGTCTTTGACCAAATTTTATTAACAGAAAGCCAACCTATTTTTCGTTTATTAGCTTATACCGGAATTGGGATGATTTATTTGAGAGAAGAGCAAGAGGAAAAAGCTGAATTTTATTTCAACAAGGTTTTAGAACAAATTTATCAATACCCAATTAAAGATATGGAAGATACTTGGCGTGTTTTACACATTGTTTTTCAAAGTGGGGTATTTTATGCACACATTCAAGAGTTAGAGTTAAGTAATGCGTTATTACACTATGCTGTAACTATTTGTTCAGATAATCACGTAACTTATTATTTAGCCAGAGCTGCTGTTCAATTAGCTAAAAATGCTATTTTGACAAGTGAAGAGCAAGCCATTATTCTTGAATTAATTTACGATGCACGCGCCTATTCCAAAATCAATCGGAATCAAATTGCTTTAAATGAACTTGCACTCCTTGAAGAACAAGTGAAACAAGGCTAGATTGAAGGAGGCGAAAACATGCAGCAAACGAAAATCATTCGGCGCATGGGAACGATTATTCAATTAACAATCAATCACGCAAACCCAGAACCACTTTTAGAAGAGGCTGATCAACGACTAAAGATTTATGAAGAACGCTTTAGTGCAAATTCTATGGCTTCTGAACTAGCGTTTGTGAATCAATGTGCAGGTGTTGAACCTGTAAAAGTTCATCCACAATTATATGAATTAATCAAAGTTGGTACGCATCATAGCTGTGCTTCCAGTAGCCGCTTAAATATTGCGATTGGTCCTTTAGTGCAAAGCTGGCGCATCGGTTTTGATGATGCACATATCCCAACAACTAATGACATTCAAGCTTTGTTACGAAAAACCAATCCGCGTCATATTCAGCTTGATGAAGAACATCAAACAGTTTATTTAACAGAAAAAGGGATGGCGATTGACTTAGGGGCTTTAGCAAAAGGTTATTTTGCTGATTTATTGGTTCAATATTTTAAAGAACAAGGTGCACAATCAGGAATTATCAATCTTGGGGGAAATTTAGTCGTTTTTGGTACTTGTCCAACGAGAAGAGCAGGCTATTTTAAAATTGGCGTACAAAACCCTTTTGCAGCACGAAATCAATATGCACTGACTTTAAAAGTGAAAGATTGTTCGATTGTGACTTCAGGAATCTATGAACGGCAATTAGAGCAAGATGGCAAAACATATCATCATATTTTAGATCCCAAAACGGGTTATCCTGCTGAAACGGATGTGGTGAGTTTGACAATTGTCTCTAAGATTTCCTTGGATGGTGAAATTTGGACAACACGTTTATTCGGAAAAACAGCAGCAGACATTTTGAGTGAACTAAATCAATTACCCGCTATAGATGGCATCATTATTACTAAAAATCAACACATCCTGTATTCAAACGGGATTGAAAAATATTTATAAAAAAGGAAGGAAGTTATTACATGGTTAAACTTATTGGCCTCGTTGGCACAAACTCAGAACATTCAACAAATCGTCAGTTATTACATTTTATGCAGCAACATTTTGCTGATAAAGCAGAAATTGAAATTGTCGAGATTAAAGACATTCCAATTTTTAATAAACCAGCAGAAATTCAGGTTCCTGAAACCGTGCAACAATTAGCAGATAGAATTGAAGCGGCGGATGGCGTAATTATCAGTACACCTGAATACGATCATGCAGTACCTGCATCTTTGATGAATGCATTAAGTTGGCTGTCGTATGGAATTTATCCGTTTGTCGATAAACCTGTCATGATTACAGGCGCTTCATATGGTACATTAGGTTCTTCACGCGCTCAAATTCACTTACGTCAAATTTTAGATGCTCCAGAATTAAAGGCACGTATCATGCCAAGTTCAGAATTTTTGTTAAGCCATTCTTTACAAGCTTTTGACGATGAAAACAAATTGAAAAATCCTGAACAAATTGAGCAATTAGAAGGATTATTTACTGATTTCTTAGTTTTTGTCGAAATTATGAAGCAATTAACCCATGCACATGAGATGAACAAAAAAGCAGCAGAAAACTTTTCTTGGGAAGAAGTATAAAGGAGTGAATCAATATGAAATTAGTAGGTATTGTCGGATCAAATGCGGAATTATCGTATAATCGAAAGTTATTAACGTATATCAAAAAACATTTTGGGAATCTATTTGAATTAGAAGTATTAGAAATTAAAGATATCCCATTATTTAACCAAAGTGACGATCAAACCAATAGTGCCCCAATTCAAAAACTAAGTAATAAAATTTTGCAAGCAGATGGCGTTATTATCGCGACACCAGAACATAATCATACTATTCCAGCAGCGTTGAAGAGTGTTTTAGAGTGGTTATCATTCAAAATTCATCCACTAGAAAATAAACCTGTGATGATTGTAGGAGCTTCCTATTACGATCAAGGCTCCTCTCGTGCGCAGCTTCATTTACGCCAAATTTTGGATGCACCGGGTGTGAATGCAATGGTGATGCCAGGAAATGAATTTTTATTAGGCAAAGTTAAAGAAGCTTTTGATGAAAAAGGTGAGTTAAAAGAAAAACGTACCGTTGATTTTTTACAAACAACGTTAGAAAAATTCATTCAATTTATTAATGTTGTAACAGTAGTACAAGGAGCACCAGTGGCAGAACCAGAAGATTTATTCGCTACAGGCACCGTTGATACGACGGTTGAAGGTATCGATATGTATGCTGATGATTGGCTAGAACAAGCATCAGAAATTGTTCAACCCGCAGAAGGTAGCGAGTATGTGAAATTGAATCGTGGCTTATTAACTGTAGATCAATTAAATTATTTCCTTTCCTCTATGCCGATGGAATTGACTTATGCCGACAATAATAATCAATTCTTATATTACAATTATACAAAAGAAGCAGAAGATATGCTGGCGTCTCGTACGCCAGGCCAAGTTGGTAACCCGTTAGCTAAGTGCCATCCAGAACGTGTTTATAAAGGTGTGGAATGGGTCATCCAACAACTACGTTCAGGCGCACAAGATTGCGTAAAAGTTCATGTACCAACACATGGTCCAGATAAATATGTGGTCCACAATTATCAAGCAATTCATGATGACGAAGGGAATTATGTTGGTATCAATGAATATATTTGGGATTTAAAACCAACGATTGATTGGTATTTACAACAAACGGGTCAAAAATTAGTTGGTGATGTAGATGCTGCAACAAGCGCTACGGTTAATGATCATCAAGATGGTGACGTTGACGCAGTATCAGGTGCATCGGAAAATGCATAAATAAAAGACTCGTAGTTTCATTCACGAAACTACGAGTCTTTTTCCATTTTTTGTACAAGAATGCCACTCAATTCATATAGGCCAATGAGTGGTAAGGTCATTGCGAGGTGAGAAGTCAATTCTGGTGGTGCTAAAATACCTGCGATGACTAAAATAATAAAATAGGCATATTTTCGCTTTTTCTTCATAAATAGGGAAGTGATTAGTCCCGTTTTTGCTAGCAATACTAATAAAACTGGTAACTGAAACAAGACACCAAATGAAAATACTAGTTTCACTAGTAGTAAGACATAATCTTTTAAGGTGATCAGTGGTGTGAGCCCTAGATTAATTGAAAAATGTAACATTGCTTCAACTGTAACAGGGAAAACTACGAAATATCCAAATACAATTCCGATGATGAATAGAAACAAAATATAGGGAAAATATTTTTTGCCAAGCTGTTGTTCCTCAGGATATAAGCCAGGTTTTATATAGGCCCAAATATTCCATAAAATAATGGGAAAAATGAACATCGTGCTTAAAAGAGCCGCCAATTCAAAAGATAATTCTAACCCTTCTGTAATTCGTAGCGTATATAACGTTAAAGAAAAGGGAATTTGTGCTTTTAAATAATGAACGAGAGTTGGATTGATAAAGAAAAAAGCTCCAAAAAATCCGATAAAAAAGAAACAAGCAACTTGAATCAATCGTCCCCGTAATTCTGCGAGATGTTCAAGAATGGTCATTGTTTTAAATCATGATTCTCTGATTTTTTTACAACATAGTGGGCTGTTTTTTTCGTAGAATTTCGCTTCAATTGATACGTTTGTTTGGACGCTATTTTTTCCTCGTCACTCAACATGCCAGAAGTTGCCTTTTTAAATTCACGTAATGTTTCACCAACTGAACGACCTAAGTCAGGTAGTTTTTTTGGTCCAAAAACAATTAAACCTGCAGTGACAATCAATGCAATACTTCCTGGTCCTAATGCCATGATAATTTCCTTCTTTCTAAGTGAGTATCATTCTCAATTAATGAAATTTTAATCCTAAAATACTTTAATGTCAACGATTAAAAAGTATTGACAAATAAAATGTTAAAGGATTATTATGAGAATGATTCTCAATTGAATGGATAGGAGGTTAGAAAATCATCGTGGACAAGAGAAGAATGCTTGTGCAAATTTTCCTTAGTGTGAGTTTATTTTTTGCTTTTTTGACTACGACAAATCATCGTGCTGACGAAATAGCGTTCGATATTGCTCAACCGACAGCGAGTATTGAGGAAACGCTGTCTTGGGTGGGTCAAGCTGATTTTGATAAAGCCGAGCAAACGTACCAGGAAGTAAAAAAGTGGTGGACTATGGAAAAGCAAGCAGCCAAAAAGAAAAATACAACTGTCGCTCAACAAATTGATTTAAAAGTTGGACAAGCATCAATTGCCTTATTGTTGGAGGATTCAACTGAAGCCAAAAAAGAGCTAATTGCTCTGGAACAAGCTATTGTGGCAATGAATCAACAAGAGCATTCGCTAGGAGCATATATCAATAAGTTGGTGCAACTAAAGACAATGGTTCAAGAGGAATCTTGGGAAGAAGTACAAGTGACAACCGAGCAATTAGCTTCCGAATGGTTATCTGTAGAAGGAGATGTAGTTAGTCGTTCACAAGCGATTTACGATCATTCAGAAAAAAATTTATTGGATTTAAAACATGCTGCTGAAACTAAAAATAAAGAAGCCATTCTAGCAACCATTGACGACATGCAAAAAGAGTTGTCATCGATTGATTCAGCTGACTATTCGATAATTGATGTAGCAATGATTCCTTTTCGCGAAGGTTTAGAAGCAATGTTGATTATCAGTTTATTGCTTTCAGTTGTTAAACAACGAGAAAACAGTAAAAAAGCAAAACGTTGGATTCTAGGAGGCAGTGTTTTAGGTGGTTTAACGAGTTTAGCGATTGGTGTATTGGTTTATTATGTTTTATCAGTGGTTGCCTTTGGGACTAATAGTCAGTTGATTAACGGCTATTCAGGTGTTTTTTCAAGTGTAATGCTAGTATTTGTTGGAATCTGGATGCACAAATCATCGGATGTACAAAAAATGACAAGCTTTTACAAAGAAAAAAGTCAAAATTCTGCGACTGGTGGAGTTGTAGGGTTGGCCGCGTTAGCCTTTCTAGCAGTGATTCGTGAAGGATTAGAAATTGTTATTTTTATTATCGGTTTAGTAGGAAAAGTTTCTATGCAACAATTGATTGCTGGATTTTTATTGGGGACATTTTTATTAGCTGTGGTTGCGATTGTTTTATTTGTTTTTGAACGTCGCTTACCGTTAAAAGCTTTCTTCACATTATCTAGTTTAGTGATTTTTTACTTAGCAATTAAATTTATGGGCTCGGGAATTCATAGTTTACAATTAGCCAACCAATTGCCAAATCAGGTAGAAACCTATTTACCAACTGTGACGGCATTGAGTATCTATCCATCATGGATTTCATTTATCCCGCAACTCTTAATTATTGGGATTATTATTGTCTATCTACTTCAAAGAAAAAAGGAGAATTCTCATGAAAAATAAAATTTTAGGTATCTTATTCGTATCAACAATGGTGTTAGGTGCATGTGGAACCACAACTAAATCTGCTGATTCAACAGAAGAACAAGCAACATCTACAACAACTAGTGAAGTTGCTGCAACCGATGTCGATGACGCAGCCTTAAAAAAAGAAATTCAAACGATGCGTGATGAATTAGCAACAGTTAAAGATGCCGTAGATAAACAAGATGCTAAAGCGTTACTTGATAATTCAAAAGCGATGCACAAACATTGGTTAGCGTTTGAAAATGATGTTCGTAAAGCCTATCCGTTAGAATACAGCACGGTCGAAAAATATGAAACACCAATCTTTTATGGTGCACAATACGATAAACCTGATTTTGAAGTGATTGCTGAAAATGTTACTGGTTTAGAAGACTCATTAACGAAATTAGAAAATGCCAAACAAACAAAAGCAAAAACATCAGAAGTTCTAGATCAAGCAGTTCAAAATTATCAAAGCTATTTGCAAGAACAAAGTGATTTATTAGTCACTGCAACAAAAAAATTCACGGATGCGGTACGCAATAATGACATTGAGGCAGCAAAAACAGAATATGTGAAATCACGTGTATTTTATGAACGAATTGAACCAGTAGCAGAAAGCTTTGGTGATTTAGATCCTGATATTGATGCACGTATTAATGATGTTGACTCTGAAGCCGATTGGACTGGTTTCCATGTAATTGAACGTGCGCTGTGGGAAAATAATACGACAGAAGGCATGAAAGAATTTGCGGATAAATTAGATGCTGATGTTAAAAAATTAGACGACCAAGTAAAAACGTTGGAAATGGAACCAACACAAATGGTTGCTGGGGCGATGGAATTACTGAATGAAGCAGCGACAACAAAAATTACTGGGGAAGAAGAAGCCTACTCACATACCGATTTATCCGATTTAGCAGCTAACGTAGAAGGCTCAAAAGTTGTTTATCAAGCAATTATTCCTGCCTTGAATGAAAATGACGAAGAATTAGCAAACCAATTAGACACGCAATTCAACACAATGGAAGAAAAATTAGCAGCCTATCAATCTGGTGATAGTTATGTGGATTATACAGAATTGAGTAAAGAACAGATTCGTGAAATCAGTACAGAATTATCAACACTAGCTGAATTGATGGCGAAAACCGGCGCAATTTTTAATTAAGGATTGAAAAAAATGAGTAAGAAAGAAGACAAGTTATTTGAAAAAAAGATTTCTCGGCGTGACATGTTAAAATTATCTGCTCTGACTGGTGTAGGAATTGTTGCGGCTACTTCTGGCGTGACAACTTCAATAGACTTGTTGCAACAAGCGACTAAACAGACAAATGCACAGCAAGTCGTTGATTTTTTTGGAACCTATCAAGCAGGGATTGTTACCCCGCAACAAGAATATGGTTATTTTGTTGCATTTGATTTGACCTTAAACACTGTGAAAGAAGTAAAACAATTATTAAGAGATTGGACTATGCTTGCACAAACCGTTACTAAAGGTGAAACTATGGAGAACCCTAACAATGAGCTATTGCCGCCGAATGACACTGGCGATAGTTTAGGCTTAAATGCACAAAATTTAACGATTACGATTGGTTATGGTCTGTCTTTGTTTGAAAAAGATGGTGTCGACCGTTTTGGCATTCGCGATAAGAAACCTATTTATCTCAATTCAATGCCTAAGATGGCGCACGATTCGTTGCAAACAGAGTTGTCGGATGGAGATATTTTATTCCAAGTTTGTTCTGATGATCGGCAAGTTGCGTTCCACGCCGTGCGTAATTTAATTCGAATGAGTTCGGGACGAGCAACAGTTCGTTTTTTAGAAAACGGATTTATCAAAGGTGGCAAAGACGAAACACCTCGTAATTTATTTGGTTTCAAAGATGGAACAGCAAATGTTGAACATGATACAAAAACAGGCTATGACGCAGTTGTGTGGGCCGACCAGACAGAACCAACGTGGTTTCAAGAAGGGACCTATCTCGGTTATCGGAAAATCAAGATGCTTTTGGAAATTTGGGATCGTTCAAGTTTATTAGATCAAGAAGATACCTTTGGACGTAAAAAAGAATCTGGGGCAGCTTACGGGCGTCAAGAAGAGTTTGAACCGGTCATTTTGTCTAAACAGCCGATTGATTCTCATGTTAAATTAGCCAAAGATGTTAAAAAGAAAATGCATCGGCGGGCGTATTCTTATCAAAATGGGATTGACGAGATAACCGGTACTATTGATGCTGGTTTGTTATTTATTGCGTTTACTCAAAATCCTGAAGAACAATATATTCCCATGCTACAACTAATGGGTAGAAAAGATAAACTAAACGAATACACAATTCCGATTGGTAATGGCTTGTATGCTTGCCAAAAAGGCTTAAAAAAAGGTGAGTACTTTGGCCAACAATTATTTGCGAATTAACGGAAAAATTCTCGAAAAGAAATTTTTGAGAGTTTTTCTTTTGTTTACGTTATACTAGTGCTAAAAGGATGTGATTAAATGGTTCAATCAGAATTAACGGTTCATGACATCATCGAAAAAATAGCAACTTTTACGAATGATCCAGTACCGCAAATCACGCGGTTGGTTTACCAAGAAAGCTGGACACAAGCGCAAGACTATCTCTTAGGACTTGCTCAAAAATTAGGTATGGATGTGGCTATTGATGAAATGGGCAATGGTATTTTAACGATTAAAGGCACAAAAGAAGGCGCTGTGACTTTAGGTAGTCATATTGATTCCGTAGTAAATGCTGGTAAATATGATGGGGTATACGGTGTCGCAGCAGCTATTGTTTCTGTAAAAGAATTGGTTGAGCAATATGGTCAACCGACATATGATTTGCAAGTATTGATCTTTTCTGAAGAAGAAGGTAGTCGTTTTCCCATGAATTTCTCAGGTTCATTGAATGTGATTGATGCCTTACCGGATATAAAACAACTGCAAGATCGAGAAGGTTTCTCTTTTATTGAGGAGCGTGAAAAGGCATTGGCACCGTTAAAAGCCAAATTTCCGATAGGGAAAGCACAAATGCCTATCAGTTTTGCTGAAATTCATATTGAACAAGGTCCTGTTTTAGAACTCAAACAAAAACAAATTGGACTTGTAACAGGAATTGTGGCTCAAAAGAAATTTACTGTAACAATTAATGGCGAAGCGAATCATGCAGGAACAACTCCTATGTCGATGCGTAAAGATGCTTTCAAACATGCGATTCAATTGATTACTTATTTAGAAAATGTTGCCCAACAAATTGGAGAGCCTTTTGTATATACCGTTGGAGAAATACAGTTAAGCCCTAATGTAGTCAATGTTATTCCCGGAAAAGCTGTTTTTTCTATTGATGTCCGTCATATCAATGCAGAGGTATTGGATGACTTTGAAGAAAAACTACAGGCGTATGTTGCAAAACAAGAAACAATGATTATCGTAGAACGCTGGTTAAATGAACCTTCTGAAAAAATGGATGAAGGTTTCTTATCATTATTAGAAGAAATTTGCCACGATAAAAATAGTAGCTACGAAAAAATGGCAAGTGGTGCTGGCCACGATACCCAGGTCATGAATCTTGTGACCAAAACAGCGTTATTATTTGTTCCAAGTCGCAATGGCATTTCACATTCTCCGTATGAGTATACCACTGCGGAAGATTTAGAACGCGGCAAAGAAATTTTGAAAGAATTTATTTATCGCCTAGCGTATTAATAAAAAACTGATTTGAGTAACAAGACTCAAATCAGTTTTTTTATTCCTCTTCCAAAAGAATAATCTGGTGTCCTTGTTTTTGTAAGGTATTGACATGTAATTTACCCCATTCGCACAAGCTATCTAACACAGTACTTAAGGTTTGACCATACTGACTTAGGGCATATTCGACTTTAGGCGGAACTTGATTGTACGATTTGCGATGAACGATATTTGATTGTTCTAATTCGCGTAATTGTTGTGTGAGCATTTTCTGACTAATACCAGGAATTTTGCGTTGAAGGTCACTTGGACGTAACGGTGCTTCACGTAAATTACATAAAATAATCGGTTTCCATTTTCCTCCAATAACGTCCATTGTTGCTTCAACACCAATATTATAAATTTTTTCTGTCATTTTTTATTCCAAACTCCTTTATTTATCCAATACATACTTTTGAGTGTGTATCATACAAAAAAGTACGTACTATACATCTAAGTATCTTCATTATATGATACACATAGAAATTTTCAAGGAGATGATACACATGATTCAATCGTTAACAGATAGAATAAAACTAAATAATGGAACATCAATACCGGGATTAGGAATAGGTGTCTTTCAAATTCCTGAAGAACAAACTGCCGAAGTTGTTAAAACTGGCATTGTGAATGGCTACCGTTTAATTGATACAGCAGAAATATATGGCAATGAAACGGCTACAGGTTTGGGAATTCAAGAAGGGCTAAAGGCAACTGGTTTACAACGTGAAGATTTATTCATTACAACTAAAGTTTGGAATAATCATTTAACAAAACAAGAAACAAAAGCAGCTTTCGAAGCAAGTTTAGCACGTTTGCAATTGGAATACGTAGATCTGTATTTGATTCATTGGCCAGGAAATAATGCATTTGAAGCAGCTTGGTCTGCATTGGAAGAATTGTATGATGAAGGAAAAATTAAAGCTATCGGTGTAAGTAATTTTCAAATTCATCATTTAGAAAGGTTATTTTCTTTTGCTAAAGTGAAACCTGTATTGAATCAAATTGAATTACATCCTAAGTTAGCACAAAACGAATTACGAGAATTTTGCCGGAAACATGACATTCATGTTCAAGCTTGGTCACCATTAATGCAAGGCGAGTTGTTAACTCATCCCACGATTTTAGAAATTGCTGAAAAAGTTCATCAAACAGCAGCACAAGTTATTTTGCGTTGGGAGGTGCAACAAGATATTTTATTAGTGGTAAAGTCCATTCATTCCAATCGAATGTTGAGCAATGCTGCAATTTTTGATTTTGAATTAGCTTTGGAAGATATGGCGCGATTGAACGAATTGAACGAAAACTTACGTGTGGGACCAGATCCAGATATATTTGATTTTTAAGGAGGGGAAAACATGGAGTTATATTTAAAAAATAAGACAGTTTTAGTCACAGGGTCAACGAAAGGGATTGGGAAAGCTATTGCAATAGAATTTGCACGTGAAGGAGCTAGTGTGATTATTAATGGACGACAGACCGAAGCTGTTTCAGAGGTAGTTCACGAATTAAAACAACAATTTCCTGAAACTAATCCGCAAGCGGCACCATTTGATTTATCCAAAGACACACAAAGAGAACAACTTTTCGTTGCATTTCCAGAGGTTGATATTTTGATTAATAATATGGGGATTTTTCAGCCAATAGATTACTTTGAGATTACGGATGAAGTTTGGAAAACGTATTTTACTACAAACGTTTTAGCTGGAAATGCTCTGGCGAAATTTTATTTACCAAAGATGCTTGCCAATGATTTCGGTCGTATTTTATTTATAGCTAGTGAAGAAGCTTTGATGCCTTCAGGTGAAATGGCACAATATAGTATGACGAAGACCATGAATTTATCCTTAGCCAAAAGTTTATCGAGATTAACAAAACAGACCAATGTCACTGTGAATACAATCTTGCCAGGTTCAACCTTAACTGAAGGTGTGCACGACATGTTAGTTACCATGTATCAAGGAAGTGGTTTAGATGAAGCCGACTGGGAAGCAGATTTCATGAAAAATCATCGACCCTTATCGCAAATTCAACGTTTGATTCGTCCAGAAGAAATTGGACGCTTTGTCGTCTTCGTAGCAAGTCAGGCATCTCGTTCATTTTCAGGAGCTGCCTTGCGATTAGATGGAGGCATGATTCCTACGATTTTTTAAATAAAAAAACAAACTGGAAAACACTCGGTTTTTCCAGTTTGTTGCTATTTTATAGTAACTCTTTTCTTAATTCTTCATCTGAAATAGGTGATAAATATTTAGGTGCAATATCTAACACAGTATATGCGCCAAATGTTTGTTCATTTGCTAGACGAGCGCAAGCACGAGCATAGGCAACTAAAACACTTGCTGTAAACTCAGGATTACTGTCTAAATATAAGTTGTATTCAATCACTTGCTTAGTATTTTCATGTGTCGTTCCAGTATGCAAAACAGTACCTCCATGAGGCATTGCTTTATGGTCATGATTTAATTCTTCTTGCGAGATGAAATGAACTTCTGTATCGTAATCTGCAAAATAATTCGGCATCGTCACGATTTCTTCTTTGATTTTTTCAGCGTCCGCGTTTTCTTCTAAAACAACAAAACATTCTCTCAAGTGTTTATCACGTGTTGTTAAAGTTAGCTTTTCACCAGCTTTTAGACGTTCAATAATTTCTGTATTGGGAATAGTATATTGCGTAGCATCAGCCACACCGGCAATACGACGTAACGCGTCAGAATGTCCTTGACTCACACCTTTGCCCCAAAAAGTATAGGTTTCGCCATTTGGTAAAATACTTTGTGCGTATAAACGATTTAAACTAAAGAGACCTGGATCCCAACCTGTAGAGATAATCGAAACGGTTTGATTTTCTTTGGCAACCTTATCAACATTAGCAAAATGTTCAGGAATTTTTGCATGAGTGTCAAAGCTATCCACTGTATTAAATAAGTGTGTTAATTCTGGTGTTTGAATAGGTAGGTCAGTTGCAGAACCGCCACATAAAATACAAACATCGATTTTATCTTGATAAGCAGTTAAATCTTCCATTGTGTAAGCTGAGGCACCTTCTGTTGTAACTGTTTCTGGAGCACGTCGCGTAAATACACCTACTAATTCCATATCTTTATTTTGTTTTAACGCACGTTCCACACCGCGTCCTAAATTACCATAACCAATAATTCCAACTTCTATCATTGTGTCACACTTCCTTTTATTAAGATAAAAAAATTATAACATGTTTCATCGCCATGAGAGTAGGAGATGAAATATTTTTTTGCGTCTACTCGGAAGAACTGAAATTCTTATGGAAAATAACAGAAAAAAGGTAGACAAATAAAGTAGACGATGTTATAATAGTTGAGTCGTTGCGAATTTAACAGTAAATTTGTTAGATAAGATGACATGATGGCGACCGTGGCGAAGTGGTTAACGCACCGGATTGTGGCTCCGGCACTCGTGGGTTCGATTCCCATCGGTCGCCCTTTAATATATTTAATCTTGGGGTATAGCCAAGCGGTAAGGCAAGGGACTTTGACTCCCTCATGCGTTGGTTCGAATCCAGCTACCCCAGTTGTGAAGACAATTATCATTTTGGTAATTGTCTTTTTTTTATAACAAATTACCCGCAGTGATGAAAAAAATCACTACGGGCAATTTTGGTTAACTTAATAATAACTGGTCATCTTTTAATTCAGTACCGCTATTTTTTTGGAACATTTCCATTAATTGTGGCACGGTTAAATGACGTTTTTCTTCTTCGGAAATATCCACTACAATTTGTCCTTGGTGGAGCATGATTAATCGAGTACCATATTTAATGGCATCTTCCATATCATGCGTAACCATGAAAGCTGTTAGTTGATGTTCTTTAATTAAACGATCCGTTAATTCCATCACTGTAATGGAGGTTTTAGGATCCAATGCAGCGGTATGTTCATCTAATAAAATTAAGTCAGGACGAACCAAAGTTGCCATTAATAGCGTGATAGCTTGACGTTGTCCACCTGAAAGTAACCCAATCTCAGCAGTTAAACGATTTTCCAATCCTAGATTTAACGTAGCAAGTTGTTCTTTGAAGAAAGGACGATTTTTCATTTTAACAGCCAAGCTAAATCCACGTTTTTTCCCACGTTTTAAAGCCAAAGCTAAATTTTCTTCCACTGTTAAACGAACCGCAGTCCCCAGTTTTGGATCTTGGAATACGCGACTAATTGATTTTGAACGTTTGATGACAGAATCTTTCGTCACATTTTTACCATTTAGTAAAATAGTTCCTTGTTTTGGAGGAATCGCACCAGCAATACTGTTTAATAAAGTTGATTTACCAGCACCGTTTCCACCAATAATCGTAATAAATTCTCCAGGTTGAATAGTTAAATCAATGCCTTTTAAGACGTGATTTTCATTGATAGTTCCTTGTTCAAAAATTTGGTGTAAATCTTTAATTTCTAATACGGGAGTCATTTTTTCATGCCTCCTTTTGATTTATTTAGCCCTAGTTTTCCACGAATTTGTGGTAACGATAAACATAAAACTAGGACGATGGCAGAGGCAATTTTTGAATCGGCTGGTTCGACATTTAATTCGAAAACAATTGCTAAAATGAATCGGTAAATAATTGCACCAACGACAATCGTTATTAGTCTGAACAATAACGGTTGATTACGGAATAAAACTTCTGCAATGATAATCGAAGCTAATCCAATAACAATTGTCCCAACACCAGAGTTCAAATCAGCGAACCCATTATTTTGTGCAATTAACGCACCTGATAGGGCAATACAACCGTTTGAAATCATATAACCAATCATTTTCA
This sequence comes from Enterococcus sp. AMC1623, assembly GCF_058216495.1. NCBI lineage: Bacteria > Bacillati > Bacillota > Bacilli > Lactobacillales > Enterococcaceae > Enterococcus > Enterococcus sp. AMC1623. Next base: position 123,410 of record NZ_CM177096.1, read on the forward strand.
TGTTGTCGGTATTAATACCGTTTGCCTCACTCATATCAATATTATCGCCAGTTGCACGAATGGCTAGTCCAGTTTCTGTGCGGAAAAATAAAAATAGCAATAAAATAACCAGTGCAGCAATTAATGTACCAACAATAATTGTGGCATTAATTTTGTTTAAACCTAATGATTGAAACCAACTAAAAACTGTTTTTTCTCCTAATAATGCGATGTTAGGAGCTTGCATTACACGTGAAGTGACAGAATATAAGCCAGTCATTGTAATAATTCCCGCTAACAAAGCAGGGATTTTTAATTTCGTATGAAGTAATCCAGAAACCAAACCTGCTAATACACCACCAAAAAATCCTAATAAGGTGGCAATCCATGGTGAATAACCATTTGTGATACTAATTGCCGCAATCCCCGCGCCAAGTGGAAAACTTCCTTCGGCGGTTAAATCTGCAATATCTAAAATTCGAAAGGTGATAAAAACACCAATCGCTAACAATGCCCAAACGACCCCTTGGGAAGTCGCTGACTGTACTAGAATTAATATATCCATACTCATTCCTCAAATCTTATAAAATAATAACGAGGACGAGTGAGTATCGTCCTCGCAAACGCCTTATTCAGGTGCTTTAATACTTGCTGGATCAATACCTAACGCTTCAGCCATCTCTTCATTTACGACTAATTTTAATTCATTAGCGTATTCTACAGGCGTGGTGCTAGGTGTCGCATCGCCATCAAGGATTTTTGCTGCCATTAAACCAGTTTGTCTACCTAATGATTCATAATCAATACCGTATGTTGCTAAACCGCCAGCTTCTACTTGTTCAATAGAAGCCGCAACGATTGGTGTTTTTGTTTCTTTCGCTACTTCACCAACCACAGTTGCAGCACTGGCAAAGGTATTGTCGGTTGGAATGTAAATGCCATCAACGTCTTTGGCTAAACTTGTAGTAACTTGTTGCACATCATTGGTAGTGTTTGCCGTTAATTCTTTGACTTCAACACCAGCTTTTTCCAAGGCTTCTTTGGCTAAGCTCGCTTGAATTTTTGAATTTGCTTCACCAGCATTGTACATGATACCAATTGTTTTTGGATTATCAATGATGCTTAATAATAGATCGGTTTGTTTGCTAATATCTGGGACCATATCGGTTGTTCCTGTCACATTACGACCTGGTTTTTCATTGGAATCAACTAATTTTGCTTCTGCTAAGTCCGTAACTGCTGTTACAACAATTGGAATATCTTGGGTTTCATTGGCTAACGATTGAGCAGCAGGAGTAGCAATCCCTAATAATAAATCGGATTTATCTTTGACTAATTTTTCACTCATACTTTTCAAATTGTCTTGATTGTTTTGAGCATTTTGATAATCAATGACTAAGTTTTCGCCTTCTTTATAGCCGCCTTCAGCTAAACCTTCTTTAAAACCTTCGTATGCTGCATCTAATGAACCATGCTGCACAATTTGTAAAACACCAACTTTTTTTGCATCGCTGTCACCCTTTGACTCCTCGTTAGGTGTACCACAAGCAGCTAAAGCAAATACGCTCAACGCAACAAAGCTAGTTGTAACTAATTTTTTCATTTTCATTTTTTTTCCCCCTAGAATAATTTTTAAAAATAAAAAATCCATTCAGACAAGTGTCTAAATGGATGAAAAACATCTTAAAATCAACATTTTCAGCCATTTAGGAAGTGTCTACATGGCTAACAAAAGACCCTAGCCAAATAGATACGAAAATAATTTTTCCGCCTGTACCCAAATTGCCGACTACAAGCCTATCTAAAATAGCTAAAGTAAAAGTAATTCAATTGTGTTTGCGTATTTAGATTGGTCATAATAATCCCTCCACATTGAATGTATTCAGTATAAGAGAAAAAGGGGCGTTAAGTCAATCGAAAATTTCAAATCTTCAGAAATTTTCGTCAATAAAAAACATCCCCTCATATTACATGAAAGGATGTCACTGTTTATTTTGTCCGATATGAACGAATGGTATGTTGAATCTCTGAGATACTAAATAGAGTATCGTCATCAAATGTTCCATCAATAGTTGTATCTAGTTTGTCATTAAATAATTCTTCATAGGCTTCAATTGATAATTTAACACGTTGTTCTAATAGAGCAGTATGAACATCGGCCAACAAATAGTGTTCGTAGCCTTCAACTAAATGACCACTGAAAAATTCAGAAACAGCACCGGAGCCATAACTAAAAAGCCCAATTCGATCCCCAGCTTTTAAACTTGTGGCATGCTCTAAGAGTGAAATGAGGCCCAAATATAATGAACCCGTATAAAGATTCCCAATTCGGCGACTATAAGCGATACTTTCTTCATAGCGTGCAAGAATGCGCGCTTGTTCGTCTTCTGTTTCATTTTCTAAAATAGCAAGTAAGGCTTTTTTGCCCATTTTTGTGTAAGGAATATGAAAAGCTAAGGCTTGATAATCGGCTAGTGTATAACCATTTCGACGTGTATTTTCTTGCCAAACTTTTTGGAAGGCATTGATATACGTCTCGTTTGATAGTGGTCCATCAACTAGTGGATAATCATGGCCAACTGGTCGCCAGAAATCATAGATATCTTGCGTTAACATCACATTGTCATCATTCAAACTTAAAATTCTAGGATTAGCGGTAATTAACATCGCAACTGCCCCAGCACCTTGTGTTGGTTCACCACCAGAATTTAAACCATAACGCGCAATATCGGTTGCGACGACTAAGACTTTACTTTCAGGATGAAGAGTCACATGGTTTTTTGCAAATTGCAAACCTGCCGTGCCCCCATAACAAGCTTCTTTGATTTCAAATGAGCGAGCAAAAGGTTGAATTCCTAACAAACGGTGAAGGACAACAGAAGCGGCTTTTGATTCATCAATCCCTGATTCAGTTGCCACAATTACTGTATCAATTGTTTCTAAATCTTCCTCTGTCAAAATATGCTTGGCTGCATTGGTCGCAAAAGTTACGATATCTTGTGTTTTGGCATTTATAGCCATTTGATCTTGGCCAATCCCAATATGGAATTTATTTGGATCAACATCACGAGCATGAGCTAAATCCGTCATGTCAATAAAATAAGGCGGAACAAAAAAACTGATTCTATCTATACCAACAGTCATAGTTAATCTCCTTTAACGATAGTTTACTTTTATAAAGTAACATATTTTTGTGAAAATTAGGGAAAAAATAGCAGATAATTTAAAGATTGTTAAAGAATCTTTAGTAAAAAATGGTTATAATAAAGAGAAAGTTTTTTTTTCAACAGAAGAATGCTATAGTTCATTTTGGAGGTGGCAAAGTGGAAGAAGTTGTAATTATTGATGCCTTGAGAACGCCAATTGGAAAGTATCGAGGTCAATTTAATCAAGTTTCGGCTGTTACGTTAGGGACAACCGTCACACAGGCACTATTAAAAAGAAATCCAATGCTACAAAAAGAAGTACAACAAGTTATTTTTGGGAATGTTTTACAAGCAGGGAATGGTCAAAATCCTGCACGCCAAATTGCGTTAAATAGTGGGTTATCTTATGACATTCCAGCGTCAACAATCAATGAGGTTTGCGGATCTGGTTTGAAAGCAATCGCCTTAGCTAGACAAGCAATTCAATTAGGTGAAGCGGAGGTTGTATTAGCAGGTGGCGTTGAAAGTATGAGTCAAGCACCTTATCTGTCGCAATATGATAAACAAACAGACTCTTATAGCCAACCAAAACCAGTGATGATTAAAGATGGTTTAACAGATGCTTTTAGTGGCAAACATATGGGCTTGACCGCTGAAAATGTAGCGGAACAATTTACTATTACACGCCAACAACAAGATACGTTTGCGTTATATTCACAGCAAAAAGCAGCAGCAGCACAAGCAAAAGGCTATTTTGTAGAAGAAATTTTACCAGTAGAAATAGCAGAGACAGTGTACGAAAAAGATGAAGGCATTCGTCCTGAAACGACTCTTGAAAAATTAGGAACACTTCGCACTGTTTTTAAAGAAGAAGGCACAGTGACTGCTGGTAATGCGTCTACATTAAACGACGGTGCAGCAGGTGTCTTACTTGCATCAAAATCATTTGCTGAAAAGCATCAATTGCCCTATCTTGCTGTGATTAAAGATATTACAGAAGTCGGCATTGATCCAAGTATTATGGGGATTTCGCCAATTAAAGCGATTCGTTCACTTCTAGAACGCAACGCTTTATCGATAGATGCAATTGATTTGTTTGAGATTAATGAGGCTTTTGCAGCATCTTCTATTGTGGTTCAACAAGAATTGGCTATTCCTGATGAAAAACTCAATATTTGTGGTGGTGGCATTTCTTTAGGTCATCCAATTGGTGCAAGTGGGACGCGTATTGTGACAACTGCGGCGCATCAATTGAATCGGATAAATGGCCACTATGCAATTGCTTCTTTATGTGTAGGTGGAGGACTAGGGTTAGCTGTTTTATTAGAAAGAGCAGGCAAATCTGAAAAAAAGTTTTATGAGCTGTCTAGAGAAGAACGCTTAGATCAATTGATTGAAAAAAAAGTGCTGACTGTCAATGAAAAACCAGAATTGATGACGATGGCATTATCAGAAGAGATTGCCAATCATTTGATTGAAAATCAAATTAGTGAAGTATCGACGCCTTTGGGAGTTGGCTTAAACTTTATTGTTAATGGAAAATCCTATGTGGTACCCATGGCAACAGAAGAACCTTCTGTGATTGCTGCATGCAGCAATGGTGCTAAAATGGCCTCTTCATTCGGTGGTTTCACAAGTGAAATGACACAAAAATTATTGCGTGGACAAATTGTATTTATGAATGTTCACGATGCACAAATGATTCGCCAAACAATTGAGAACAAGCAAGCGGTCTTATTTGAAACAGCTCAAACAGTCTATCCTTCTATCGTTAAACGTGGCGGAGGATTACGAGAAATTCTTATTCGTGATTTTCCAGAAAATGAAAGTTTTCTATCCGTGGATTTACTTGTGGATACACAAGATGCGATGGGTGCTAATATAGTCAATACGATAGTAGAAGGTATTGCGAATGTTTTTCGTGAATGGTTTGATGAAGAAATTTTATTCAGTATTTTGAGTAATTACCCAACAGAAGCAGTAGTTAATGCTTCTTGTGCTATTTCTTTTGATGCTTTGGGCAAAAATGGTCGGGAAGTCGCTAAAAAAATTGCAGCCGCATCAACGTTTGCCCAACTAGATACTTATCGTGCTGCCACTCACAATAAAGGCATTATGAATGGCGTAGAAGCAGTGATTTTAGCGACAGGTAATGATACACGTGCGGCATCAGCTGCTATTCATGCATATGCGGCGCGTGATGGACAGTACCGAGGGTTGAGTCAATGGACAATGACGGATACTCATTTGCATGGGGCGATTCAACTTCCCTTAGCCTTAGGAACTGTAGGTGGCGCAACAAAAGTTTTGCCTAAAGCACAAATTGCATTGCAACTATTGGCAGTAGATCAGGCCAAAGAGTTAGCAGAAGTGATTGCTGCAGTAGGTTTAGCACAAAATTTAGCGGCCTTACGTGCTTTAGTATCAGAAGGAATTCAAAAAGGGCATATGTCATTACAAGCTCGCTCTTTAGCATTAAGCGTTGGCGCAAAAGGTGAAGACATTCAAAAAGTTGCTGACGAATTAAAGAAAACGACAATGAATGAAGCAACTGCACGAAGGATTCTTGCATCCATTCAAAAATAAACGCTAACGATTGGCAAATTCCTTGAGAAATTGTCAATCGTTTTTTTGATTTCGACGTTCAGGCATGAATTTCTAACGTTTGGGGCAAAAACGGTTCTAAAAAATTTCAGATGATATAATAAGAAATTATCGGGAGAAGGGCGGGAACAATATGAAAAAGAGAAAACCAGAATGCTTACTTGCTGCGCTTGTTTTATTAATTGCGTTTGCTTTCTTTTTTATCATAAATAATAATCGTCATTCGAACAGTGCAGAATCGACTATTGTTAAGCCGATTCCTAGTAATGAGGAGAAAGTTGTTACCTATGAAATTGTTGAACCAAAAGAAAAAAGTATTTATTTAATTAATATTAATCTTGCTAATCGAGAGTTAGAGCAAGAAGTGTTCAACACAACCAATTTAACTCGACCTATTGAAAAAACGTATTATTTAGAATATAAATCCGATGTAGGCTATTACTCTGTACGCTTATACGATGCCAAAGAAACTGTTCAAATCGGAACTGAAAAACAAGCGACTGATCGCATGACAGCCTTTATTCCTTATGAAAAAATCAATGATGGTGTAGTGGGGATTGTTTTGACAACGACAGATGAAGAAATCTTAAATAAAGTTAAACAGGATCCTGAAAATGCTGAAAAATATATCAGCACTGAAGATACGATTCAAAAACAAAAAATAGTAATTAAGTAAAAAGACTGACGCTAAATTTTTTGCGTCAGTCTTTCTTTTTATAGACGATTAATCACTTCATCGACATTTTTAATTGTGACGGAAATTGTTCCATCAGGATTATTGACGAATTCGATTAAATCAGGATTACGGTAAACATCTAAAGGGACAATTAATTCAATACCGTTAGACAATTTCAGTTTTTGTTTGCCATATTTTTTTTCAGAGATTTCTTTCACTTCTCGTAACATGGGCGCGCGATTAACAAACCCTTTATCCACGACTTCTTCTTGGAATGCCATTTGTGCCGTAATATTATCTTTGAACACTTTTTCGGCAATTTCTTTCGCGTCAATTTGTCCCGTTTCTTCAATCGTATCAAAGACCGCTTCTTTTACATCCGCTATAATATCATAAGAAGGGGCTTCAAATTTTTGCCCAATTTTTTCCGCCACTTTTTTGATGACTTTGACATTTTCTTCTAGAGAAGGAACAGGTTGAGATTCAATAACTTTCGTCGAGAAATAGAAACCTTTGTCACCTGAAAAGCTGTATTTTTTTTCGATTAGCTCATAAGCTAAACTTGTTAGATTCAGTGTTAAGCCTTCATCTGCTTTTTGTGTTTTTCCACCTAAAATAGCACGGTTAATGATTAATTTGTTTTGGATGCCGGTTTCATCAGCCTCAACGAAATGCGTATAAGCATCCGTGTAATTGACTTTCAGAAAGGCAACATACATTTCTGTATCCATTTCGTATAAAACGATAAAGACGTCTGCACTAGGGGCATCTTCGCTTTGATGGTAGATGTCATACCAACGAGCAACAAAGTGTTCGCTAAATTGAGTGAAGTCTGATTCCGCCACGTTGGCTAATTGGCCAATAGTAGAGTCCTCAACTAAAACACCTGTTTTAGTTTGTGCTGTTGATAATTTTTGAATTTTTTTTGTTAAATAATCGCGTATATATTCAGCCGTTAAATCTAATTCAACTTGCGAATAAACAGGATCACCTGCTTCACGATCAATGATGTGTAAGATGGCACGTTTTAAATAAATATCCATTTGCTTCGCTCCTTCAAAGTCTAGTGTACAAGAAAAATGGCTTTCTAGGAAGTAAAAGATGACAGTTGTCAAAAGAAGATGTGCTTGCTACACTGAATAAAAAGGAGGCCATTTACATGGACATTACAGAACGATTAGCCAATTTTCCAGAAGCAGTAACCAATGCGTTGAGTGATAATTTTATTTTCTTAGTTGACGCAAATAAAATTCAACATTATCCTGCACGTGATTGGACGAAAGAGGAAGTGTTAGCATCGTTAACAGAACGATTAGGAAGTGAGTATACGCTTGAAGAATGGCAAAACACCGTGCTGGCAATTAATAAAACACGCGACTTATTAGCGATTATTCCTAAATATCAGTACATCAATCAGTTAAAATAAACGCTTTATTTTTATATTACTCTCATTTTTTGCATTTTTTCATGAAAATCTCTGTTCAATTCATAAATTTTTTCATATAATCGAAAAGGTATTGAAAGGGGAACATCATGAAAAAGAAACAATTAGCAAAATTAAAAAAACAATTTCGTCCTTCTTTTGAAGTGGCACGTAAAATGCTCTTTGAAAGTTTAGAAGAAAAAACGGTTGAGAAATACAACTTAACAACAAAAGTGTACATTAAATCTGAAAACAAACAAGAACTAGCGATTGAACTTGTGGATGATAATGAAGCGGTAAACAATTATGTGATTACGGTACCATTAGATGAAAATTTCAATGTTGCTGTCAAACGTATTCAAAGTCAAGAAAAGGGATTTCTAGAGCGCTTCAGTAGTAATTTAGCGGATGAAGTAGCAAGCTACTGGACACCTGCAACTCCAAAAGTGGCTAAAGAAGTACCTGAATCAAATGAAGATGAAGGAAAAAAATCAATAGATGGACTAACTTTTGTTGAATTTAACGAACAAATCCAAGCTTTTCCTAAATTCCAAGTTGAGCAAGTAGCGGAAGAAATTCGTGTGATTGAAAAAACAGCCAAAGAAAATCGCTTGCTAGCAACTATTTCTGCTGTTAAAGAAAATGAATTTGTTATTGAATCTGCGTTGGAACGCAAATACAAACTAAAATTAGACGTAATTCCGATTATTGAAGCTTTTGCGCAAACATCAATTGGCAATCGCTAATAAATTACTAAAAATATCCGAACTATCAAGAGTGGACAGTGCCAATTCTAATGAATTTGCGACAAATTTACTCTAGTAGTTCGGATATTTTTTTATCATCAGAATATTGTTTTACTCGTTTTCGATAGGTTTATTATCTAAAATGAGTAACGCAATCATCACATACGCAATCCAGCTATCTCGTGAATACAACGTGTAGCGAGAAATCCATTGACTAGCATATTTTTCTTTATAGTCACGTAAACCTTGAAAAGAATAAAAGTGACTGCCAAAAGAATAGACTAATGAGGCGATGCGTTCTTGTAGAAAGCTTTTCCGTGATTGTCCCACATTAGCTAACGGTGCCATTCCTAAATCGAAATACTGAATTCTCGATTCTTTCATGTAATCAAATAAATGAATAAATAAGAAATCCATACTGCCAGAAGGGGCTTTTGTTGGATGGTGACGCATTAAATCAATCGTGCCAATTTCTTTAGTGTAGCTAGGAATAATATTGGCAAAAGAGACGATTTCATTTTCCGAATTCTTTACGACAGCAATCGGATTTCTTTGCAAATATGCTTCTGAGAAAAAGCCTAATGAAAAGCCTCGTTCTTTGCGACCATCTAACCATTCTTCAGAAATAGCTTGTAAGGCTACCATAGTTTCTTTTGAAAACGGAGGCTGTAAGACATCAAAAGAAAACCCTTCTTTGTTAATTTTATTCAATACGGCACGTGTTCCCCGCATTTTTTTGCCAGAAGTTGTAAATGTCTCTAAATCAACTAAAGCTTCTTCACCCATTTTAATAAAATCATAACCAAAATCATGTAAAATCATGACCATTTCTTCACGTGACTCGTAAAAAACAGGTAGATAGCACCAACGATCTGCTTCTTGAATAAACGCATCTACAGCATCTGCAAAATCTTCACGTTTTCCAGAAGGATCGCCCATGACGACGCATTTATTATTAATGGTACTAAATTGTAAAAAGACAGTTGGTTCGTCGTTATTTTTATAAATAAAGACTGATTTATCTTCTAAAAAGACTAACTCGCTATCGCTATTACCACCGTATGTTTCAAGAATCGTTTGCACATCGGCGTGCTGGATGTCATCGCCAATTTTTTTCTTAGGTCCTTGTAAATAGCGAACCATCAATAACATACACGCTGCGACAACGCTAATAACGACGAAGCCAGAAAGCCAAATTTTTTCAGAAGGCAATAAGAAAAAGCTCATAAAATGATGAGGACGATGAGGAATCTCAGGTAATTGAAAGACGCCAATAATTAAATATAAAACAGTTAATACGCCAAAGACAAACCCATCAATCGTTAACCATTCCCAAGAATACACAAATTGTTCTCGAGTTAATTCTGATTTTGAAACCATTACAATTAGCAATAAACAAATCAGATAAAAGATAGTAATAAAACTAAAATCGATCACAAATGAATACACAATAGCGGCACTAATTAATAAAATAGTTGGCCAATATGCACGTTTAACCTGAGCAGCAATTCCTCGTCCCATAATTAAAAGCGTAAATCCGATTAAAATGCTCGGAAATTGGACAACAAAATGAAAGCGGAAAGGATTTAAGTGACTTAACCATGGAAAATCAGTAAAGGCTTGCGGAATAGTTGCTAAAAGTACCATCATAATTCCAGAAAAATACAGTAAACCAGTTTCTATTTTATGGAAAATTTCTAAGGTCAGTTGTTTAGGAATGCCTTCGTATTTTTCATCAAAATTTTTGAAAATATGTTTAAAGAAGAGAACCATACCGATCCCAACTGGAATTCCGTAATAACACACACGGAATAATAAGAGCCATAAAACGACCATCTCACGTTCAATTCCTAATGACGAGAGACCTAAAATCATCATGACATCAAAACTACCTAATGCTCCCGGAATCATCGATACAATTCCGATAATAATTGCAGAAATAAATAATGGTAAGACTTCCCATATTGAAAAATGAACACCTAACAAATAACCAATACTTAAGAAACTAACGACAACTCCAGTCCATTCTAAAAAAGAAGAGGCTAACAATGACAAGCGGAATTTTCGCTCGAGACCACCAAGCAAGCCTTCTTTTTTTAAACTGGTAACAAAATACACAATTGGGAAATATAAGCTTCCACCTACCAACCAAGGCCAATATTGTTTGAGATAGTCATTAGTATGGAATAAATGGATAGCAGCAAATGAAAAGAAACTGTAAATCGAGAGTCCCGATAAAACAAACAATAAAATTTTAGTTAAGGCGCTAAAAATTTCTTTACTCGCTTTTTTTCCATAAAATTCAGAGCGCAAGCCCATGCTAACTAGACCACCAAAACCAGCAATATTATTAATGGTATTAATCACCCAGCTTGTTTCTAAAATGTAACTCGCTTTGTAATCTAATTGCAGCATTCTTTTTAAGGTAAAATCATACCCAGACATTGGTAAAATAGCGAGCAGACTAATCAAAATCATCGCACCAATTCGCCAAAAGGGTATTTCTTTAAATAATGTCGTTAGTTGTTCAAATGAAATTGTTTTGGCAATTGATAACAGCTCGGCACTGACAATAATTGATAAAATTGCAACAAATAAAGTTTTTAATAAGGTCTTATGTTGAACGACCCATTGACTAATTTTTTTCAATTTCTTCTCCTCCTAAAAATGAAAGAACTTCTTGATTGAAATTATTGGCGTCTTTCCTTGCCAATGTGTGACCTTGCTTTGGCACTAAAACAAATTTAGCTTGCGGGAGATGATTGACAATCATTAGCGTGTGTTTCAGTTTAATGTCATCCTGTTTACCTACGATGACCAAAGTTGGAGCGGTAATTTCTGTTAAATCCTTTTGACTTAATCCAATATCATGGGTCATCAGCCCGATAATTGGTCGTTTTTCACGTGCACGTTCAAAGAAAAAAGCAAGGAACCAGTAGGCAAAATACTGTAAATAAGTCAAAATAACCCAATAATTTTTTAACCCAGTTACTTTCGTATTACCTGCATTTAAAACCATTCGATTTACTTTTTCAGGATGAGTATGTGCGAAAACCATTGCAATGTTAGCTCCATCACTAAAGCCTAAAATATTAGCACGAGTGATATTTTCATGTTCCATAATGGCATTTAAATCATCAGCCATTTGTTGGAAAGAAATTTTTCTAGCAGTGTTAGTTGAATGCCCTTGACCACGACTATCTAAGACAAACACTTGAAACTCTTTCATAAAACTTTGAATTTGGTAATGGAAATAGGTTCCATCGTTGTTATTACCGTGTAGTAAAAAAAGTGGGAAACCTTGTCCATAAATTTCATAAAAGAGGAGACTACCATCAGCTACCTCTAAATATCTTTTTTTACTTTCCATGTTAATCACCTGTTTTCTTTTCCACTTAGAGTAAAGTATAGCGATTTTTTTATTTTTTTGATACTGAAAACCAGCGAACAATTCTGTAAGTTAGAGAAAGGTTGTGTTTTTTTTAAATTTTGTAAATTTCTTTAATGGAGATGGACATCTTTACTGAGACATAGTAGTCTGAAATCTGATATTAAAAAGTTTGGATGATTAGTATGAAATTAAAAAAGAAATCTTGGATTCGTTATTTATTTCAAATTGTGCTCCTCTTATTATTAGTAATAGGTAGCTATTTAGCGTATCGTAATTATCGAATTCTAAAACAGATTCATCAGTATGATGCACAAGTAGAAGCAGCAGTAAAAGAGCAAGGAATTCCTGAATATAAAGATTTAGCTTTAAGTATTATTTTTACTGAAACTAAAGGAGTGGGCGATGATCCTATGCAAAGTTCTGAAAGTGCCCATGGACAACCCAACCAAATTACAGAATCAGATCGTAGTATTGAACAAGGTGTAAGTTATTTATCTGAAGCTATTGCAAAGTCCAACGCAGCAAACACTGATTTATGGACAGCTGTTCAAGCTTATAATTTCGGTTTGGAATACATTGATTATGTTGCGGATAATGGTGGGAAAAACACACTCGAATTAGCTGAAAAATATTCTCGAGATATTTTATCACCGCTATTAGGAAATGACGATCAAACCAAATACCGCTATATTGGTCTGCATTCTTTTATTTACAATGGTGGTTATTTATATCATAATGGGGGCAACCTGTTTTATGCAGAATTAGTGAAATTAAACGAACAGAAAATTAAATGGACCAATTTTTTGTTTGAATAAAAACAAATGTAGGAGAGTATATCATTTATGGAAAACAAAAGTCACAACACAAAAAGCGGTGGAGCAGACTGGATTTTGCGCTTTGTGAAAGGGATGTTCATTGGCTCAGGATTTATTTTACCAGGAGTTAGTGGAGGAGCCTTAGCAGCTATCTTCGGAATTTATGAACGAATCATTTCGTTTTTGGCCCATATTACAAAAAACTTTAAAGAAAATGTCTTATATTTTATTCCCGTTGGTTTAGGCGGAATTACTGGCGTTTTCTTATTATCTTTTGCGGTAAGCTTTCTATTAGGTGCATATGAAACAATTATTTTATGGTTTTTTGTCGGTTGTATTATTGGAACAGTTCCTGCTCTTTGGAAAGAAGCCGGAAAAAAAGGGCGTTCAACCCGTGATATAATCATTATGATTGTTAGTTTCATTGCTGGTTTTCTTTTCTTATGGCAAGGGTCAAGCCTTTTCTCTGAAGTGCCGCAAAACTTTTGGACATGGATTATTGCAGGTGGTTTAATTGGATTGGGAATGATTGTTCCGGGTCTAAGTCCTTCAAATTTCTTAGTTTATATGGGCATGTATAAAGCGATGTCTGATGGTATAAAAAATGTCGATTTCAGTGTAATTATTCCGATTGCAATTGGTGGGATTGTTACCGTATTAGGTTTATCTCGAGTAATGGATTATATCTTTAGTAAAGCTTACGCGCAATTATTTCATTTCATTTTAGGTATTGTTTTTGCCTCAACTGTAATGATTATACCAACAAATTATACTGGTTTTACTGCGATGAATTTTGTGATGTGTGGTGTCTTGTGTTTAGCAGGTATCGTATTAGGTGCTTGGATGAGTCGTTTAGAAGAACAATACAAATAAGACAAACAGGAAATGCTTTAGGGTATTTCCTGTTTTTTAGTTATCTAGAGTTAATTTATTTTCTATAGATAGAAACAAATAACTTGAAAAGAACTGAGAATGTGATAGAATGAATGATGTGAAAAACTGTCTATTTTAGAATCGCGCTGATTTCGATTAGTGCGATTTTTTACCGATAGATAAGCTCATCTTACAGTAAATACAGGAGGTGAGTGTCAGTGGCAAGAATTCCACAGCACGTGATTGATGATGTCCGTAGTCGAACGAATATCGTTGAAGTAATTGGACAATATGTTCAGTTAAAAAAGTCGGGTAGTAAAAATTACACTGGTTTATGTCCGTTTCATAATGAAAAAACACCGTCGTTTTCAGTCGCTGAAGATAAACAATTTTATTATTGTTTTGGTTGTGGACGTGGTGGCAATGTCTTTAGTTTTGTTCAAGAGCTAGAGGGCATTTCGTTTAGTGAAGCAGTTGTCAAAGTTGCGGAGATTGAAGACATTCCCGTTGCTGAAAATTACCGACAAGCGCCACAAACCAATCCAGAATCATCCAAAACACAGCAACTGATTAAATTGCATGAAAAAGCTAGTGAAGTTTATCATCATATGCTCGTCCATACGACAGCTGGTCAAGAAGCATTGGATTATTTGTTGCAGCGTGGTTTGACAGAAGAATTGATTGAAGAATTTCAAATCGGATTTGCGCCAAATCAACGAGAGTTTTTGGAACGAATTTTTCACAATGAATCCTTGGATCCTCAGTATTTTGCTGAATCGGGATTATTTGTTGAAAGAGATGCTGGTTTAGCTGATCGTTTCTATCAGCGAATTATGTTTCCTATTCGTAATTTTCAAGGGAAAATTATTGGCTTTTCAGGACGATGGTTACAAACAGACGCTTTTCCAGGTGAAGACCAACCCAAATATTTAAACAGTCCAGAAACAAGTTTATTTAATAAACGTGAAGTATTGTTTAACTTTGATAAAGCACGTAGTACCATTCGTAAAGAAGGTTCTGTCTTTTTATTTGAAGGGTTTATGGATGTTTTGGCTGCCTGGCAATCAGGTATTCAAAATGGTATTGCTTCAATGGGAACAAGTTTAACGAATCAACAAATTGCTGCGATTGAACGTGTTTCAAAAGAATTAATTCTTTGCTATGATGGTGATAAAGCCGGAATCGAAGCGACCAATCGAGGCATTGAACTTTTACAAGAGCATAGCCATCTTAATTTAACTATTGTGAGTGTTCCAGAGCGTTTAGACCCGGATGATTACGTCCGAAAGTATGGTAGTGAAGCTTTTCGTGAGTTAGCTTACCATGGTCGTGAGACGGTTTTTTCATTTAAAATGAAATATCGCAAGTTAAATCGTAATCTTGCAAATGAAAAAGAACAGTTAGAATACGTGCAAGAACTTTTACAAGATTTGTTACAAGTAGATTCACTGCTTGAACAAGATCGTTACTTAACACAACTATCAACTGAATTTCAAATTAGTCGGGAAACCTTGCAACAACAATTACGTCAGCTTAAACAAGCACGGCGCAATGAAGCAAGAACACCTACGCATGTTGAACCAGAACAAATTCCACTTCCACCACCAAGTGTGGTTCGCAAAACTCAGTTGGAAAAGGCGGAAGAACTTCTTTTGTATCGATTATTTAATGAAGACTCATTGAATCGTCGTTTCAAAACATTACAATTAACCTTTGCTCATGAGAAATATCAAGAATTATATGTCCTTTTCGACGCTTATGTTGAAATGGAAGGAGAATTTATTGTTTCAAAATTTCTCGATTTTCTCAAAGATGAGCAAATGAAACATCTAGTCATTACAATTGCCAGGCTCAATGTTCCGGAAGAAAGTACGGAACAGGAGTTTCAAGACCTTGTACGCATTATCCAAACGTCTAGCATTGTTGAAGAAATAAATAAAAAACGAATTCAGCAACAAGAAGCTAGTCAAAAAGGGAATCAACAATTGGAATTGGAATTGGCAGTTGAAATAATAAATCTTACTAAGCAATTGAAACAAGCCAAATAGCACATTGAAGGGGGACTTCTTTCATGGCAGAAGAAACAAACAAAACATATGAAAAAGCAGTTGCCGAATTTATCCGCGCAAACAAACCTAAAGGACAAGTTATCTATGATGAATTGTCAAATCAATTAGCAACACCTTACTCGTTAGATGCAGATGGAATGGACAAATTAATCCAAAAAGTTGAGGATGCTGGAATTAGCGTCGTTGATGAAAATGGTGAACCATCAATTCATAGTCTAAAGACAACTGAAAAAAAAGCACCAGAACATACCCAAGAAGATTTATCTGCGCCAACAGGTGTGAAAATTAACGATCCGGTTCGTATGTATTTAAAAGAAATCGGACGTGTGCCATTATTGACTGCTGAAGAAGAAGTCGACTTAGCCCTAAAAATCGAAGAAGGCGATCAAGAAGCAAAACAACGTCTAGCAGAAGCTAACTTACGTTTGGTAGTAAGTATCGCTAAACGCTATGTTGGACGTGGTATGCAATTCCTTGATTTAATTCAAGAAGGAAATATGGGTTTGATGAAAGCTGTTGAAAAATTTGATTACCGTAAAGGATTCAAATTCTCTACTTATGCTACATGGTGGATTCGTCAGGCGATTACGCGTGCGATTGCTGACCAAGCGAGAACGATTCGTATTCCAGTTCATATGGTGGAAACAATTAATAAATTGATTCGTATCCAACGTCAATTATTGCAAGACTTAGGAAGAGAACCAACGCCAGAAGAAATTGGTGCTGAAATGGATTTACCTACTGAAAAAGTTCGTGAGATTCTAAAAATTGCTCAAGAGCCAGTGTCCTTAGAAACGCCAATTGGTGAAGAAGATGATTCTCATTTAGGTGATTTTATTGAAGACCAAGAAGCAACAAGTCCAGCTGAACATGCTGCTTATGAATTGTTGAAAGAACAATTAGAAGATGTGCTAGATACGTTAACTGATCGTGAAGAAAACGTGCTACGTTTACGCTTTGGAATCGATGATGGTCGTACCCGCACATTAGAAGAAGTAGGCAAAGTATTTGGGGTAACTAGAGAACGTATTCGTCAAATTGAAGCAAAAGCATTACGAAAATTACGCCACCCATCTCGTTCAAAACAATTGAAAGACTTTTTAGAATAAACACACATACGAAGACTTTTAAAAGCTCCTTAGACTTTTAAAAGTCTTTTTGTTAAAAAAATAGATAATTTCCTGAAAATTAGGAGTAATTTTTCGCTTTTTAGGAAATTTCAATATGAACTTAACAAAAACGTAATGTGAGGGGTATTGGCTAACTTTTCAATATATGGTAGATTATTTTTGAGAAAGTAAAAGGAGCAAAAATAGATTGATGAAAAAATGTCCACATTGCGAATTTGAATTAATTGCTGATCAGAAGTTTTGTCCCAATTGCGGCGCTAAATTGATTGATGATATCGCAATAAAACCAGAAAATGATAATATTAAATGGTCAGAATATCAAGATGTACCAATTGAATCCGTTATTGAGCATTTTTCTGAATTGCATGATGGAAATGATGACGAAGAGGCAGAAACGGATGAATTTGCGGATAACCCAATTTTAGCTGAGTATATTCGTAAACATAAAGATGGTTATAAAGAAGCAGCTGCAGAAGAACTGCAAGAACCCGTTGGAGAATCAGCAGAAGTTGTAGAAGAACCAGAACCAGAACCTGTTGAAGAGCAACCAACCGAAGAACCAGAAATACCTGTTGTACCAGTAACGGAAGATTCTGATGAAGTTGCAGAGACACCAGCAGAGGAACCAGAAGAAGTAAAAGAAATTTCTGAAGAAAAAATAACAGCAGTCCCTGTTATAGATCCGATTCCTGAACCAATCAAAGCATCTGAACCAGAAGTGAAACCGGAGAAAAATATTGAACCGCAACCTGAAAAACAACCAACAACACCAAAAAAATCTAAGAAAAAATATTGGTTAACTGCTGCAGCATTAGTAGTTGTTGCAGGTGGAGCGTGGATGTATTACGATAATCAGCAAAAAGAAAAAGCTGAAGCGGCTCGTCAAGAACAATTGCGTGTCGATACAGCAGTTGCTCGTATTGAAACAGAATTAGGGAACTTTTATTTGGATCAAGAGGAACAATTCGTAGTTCCAGGCAAAACAGCAGCAGATGTTGAGAAACTAATGCAAGAATTAGAAGAATATTCTTCAGAGCCGAAATATGAGGAATTGAAGGATAAAGGTCAAAAACTACAAGTTAAAATTGCTGTTCTTGATCAAATTAATAGTCATTTTGCAGAACCAATTGTTGTTGGCGATGAACTAAAAGAAAATGTTCATGTCAAAGACGGAGATTCAGTAGATATGGCATTATTAACCGAAGATACACCGTTTGCTAAGTTAATTAATCAAGCAATCAAACAAGGCAAGGAAGAATTTAAAGAATTACAAGCAACAAATGCTGCTGTTGAATCTTTAACATCAAACTATAAAGAGGAACAGTTAAGCGATTCAGTAACGCGTAAAGACTATGAAGACACAAAAGAAAAAGTTGATAAACTATTTGAAGGCGAAGAGAAAAAAGCTTATTTGGCACAATTAGCAACTATTGAGAAGGCACTCGATAAACGTGAAGCAGAAGCTCAAGAATTAGCTGAACAGCAAGCACAAGCAGCGGCAGAAGCAGCACAAAATGAAGCTTCATCAAATCAACAGACTGAGCAACCTGCCCAAACTGAACAACCGCAAGCTGAACCAGAAGCGCCTGTTCAAGAGCAAACACCAACTACACCACAAAACAATGCAGGTTCAGAAATTTTAGGACCAAATACACCGAAAAATAGTAACAATGAACCAATTATCTCTTCCCGTCAAAGTGATATTGATGATGCGAATAATCCCGCATGGAATTGGGCGCCAGGTGTATATGACAAAGTAATTAACGAATCGATTAAACGAGGTTATATTGTTGAAGGTGGTTTCTATGTTGAACGTGTCCGAATTGAAAATGGTGAAGGCTATTACAATCTATACGCAACGTCAAATAAATCGTCCTTACTAAAAGGAACCTCAGAATCAGCTTTACCAATGTATCTATTTACTATTAACGCGAAAACAGGTTTCTTCCGAGGAAATGGAAGCAACTAAAAAAAGAAGCAAGCAACTCTTGTCTCGCCCCCTTATTTTCGATATGATAGAAAAATATCAATCGAAAAAAGGGGGATTCTTTTTGCAAGAAGTAAAATATGAAAGTTTTTTAGATGGTGTCAAGGCGTGCGTGCCCACAATTTTAGGTTATGTCGGCATTGGATTTGCAATGGGAGTCGTTGGAAAAGGGATTGGTTTGAGTGTTTTTGAGATCTTTTTAATGTCCTTATTAGTGTATGCCGGAAGTGCCCAATTTATTATATGTGGATTATTAGCAATCAGCGCACCGGTTTCATCAATTATTGTCACCGTATTTTTAGTTAATTTACGCCATTTTTTGATGAGTTTATCAGTAGCACCAGCCTTCCGTAAAGAAAGTATGCTTGGTAATGTTGGCATTGGCACTTTATTGACAGATGAATCTTATGGTGTTTTAACGACTGCTTTACAAAATGGCAAACAACCTTCGTTAAGCTGGATGAATGGTTTAAATGTTTGTGCTTATATTTCTTGGATTATTGCGACTGTTTTAGGGGCATTATTAGGTAAATTTATTCCTAATCCAGAAGTATTTGGCTTAGATTTTGCCTTAGTTGCGATGTTTTTAGGTCTATTTTTATTTCAAGCAGAATTACCATTAAAAAGACGAACGAAACAAACAATTCTGGTTTTGGCTAGTGTTGTTATCAGTTTGTATTTATTTATGTGGTGGACAACGCCTGAAATTGCGGTTATTGTAGCGACTTTAATTGGTTGTTTTGTAGGGGTGGTGACGCACAATGAGTAGTAGCTTTTTATTATTATTGGCGGGGTGTTGTATTGTAACTTGGATTCCACGAATCTTGCCGTTTGTTTTTGCAAAGAAATTAGAGTTTCCAGAGAAGTTGCGTTTGTTTTTAAGTTATTTACCTTTATGTATTTTAGCAGCGTTATTTGTCCAAAGCTTATTGGTCGTCCCAACAGGAAAAGCGCCTGTCTTAAAATTTGAAGAAACTTTGGCATGTATTCCCACATTAATTGTTGGTTATTATACGAAAGATTTGATGAAGATTGTGATTACAGGTATTATTACCATAGCGGTTATTCGCTTAATTTTATGAATAAAAATGAGCACTTCTAAAGGAGAAAAATATGAACGAGTTATTAGCATCTGTGTTTAGCGGATTAATTATTGATGAAAATGATACCCATTATTTTGTTCAAAAAAATGGTTTAACGTTTAAATTAGCAAAATCAGAAGGCGAACATCGTCTAGGCGAAGGTGTCGAAGGATTTGGTTATCAAAATCAAAAACAAGAATTATGTTTTACAACGGAAATTCCCAAAAGTCGTAAAGGACATTACGCATTCGGTGAAGTAACCGATAGTCGTCGTGATTTAGGTGTTTTTGTAAACATCGGGTTGCCAGATAAAGACATCGCTGTGTCTTTGGATGAGTTGCCAACAATGCGCGAATTATGGCCTAAAAAAGGTGATCGCATTATGATTTCTTTACGAGTGGATCATAAAGACCGTATTTGGGGAACGCTTGCAGATGAGAAAATCTTCCAAGCATTAAGTAAACGTGGAAGTGAAGCTTTGAAAAATCAAGATATTTCAGGAACGGTTTATCGTTTGAAATTAGCAGGAACATATCTTTTAACAGATGATTTTTATATTGGTTTTATCCATCCTTCTGAACGTTTTCAAGAACCACGCTTAGGTGAACGTGTGAATGGACGTGTGATTGGGGTTCGTCCAGATGGCGCTCTAAATTTATCATTGAAACCACGTGCGCATGAAGCAATTAGTGATGATGCGGCGATGATTATTGCCTTTTTAGAACGTGCACCTGAGAATCAAATGAATTATACTGATAAATCGTCACCAGAAGAAATTCAACAAATGTTTGGTATCAGTAAAGGCCAATTTAAACGTGCTTTAGGAAATCTAATGAAACAGCGTCGTATCACACAAAAAGATGGCATTACTAAATTAATCAAGGAATCTAATTGAGAATACTTGTATAATTTTGATTTCTAATTTATAATTATTTTAATGTTTAAAGGATTTGAAATTCTTTAGATTAGAATAATTATAATTAAGATGGAGGATTGTATGAATACAGTTGAAGCTTTGAAAAAAACGAAAAAACAACTCCATGAATCTGGATTTAAATTAACACCACAAAGAGAAGCAACCTTGTTAGTGTTATTAGAAAATGAGAAAGACCACTTATCTGCAGAAGAAATTTACTTTTTTGTAAAGCGAAAAAATTCAGACATTGGTTTAGCGACGGTTTATCGAACGTTAGAGATTTTAACCGAATTAAAAATTGTTGATAAAATTAGTTTCGATGACGGCGTGGCACGTTATGATTTACGTAAAGAAGGCGCTAAACATTTTCATCATCATTTATTATGTTTAGAATGTGGTAGTATTGAAGAAATTGAAGAAGATTTGTTGGGGAGCGTGGAAGAAATCGTTGAGCAACGTTTTCACTTTTTAGTGAAAGATCATCGCTTAACGTTCCATGGTATCTGTCAAGCTTGTCAAAACAAAGAGCAAACCGAGGCGTAAGTCTCGGTTTTTTATTTGCGAGAAAATTTTTATGTAAACTAAAGGAGATTTTCTGTTCTTACTTAACGGAATTTGTTATGATAGATAAGGCGAAAGTGAGGAGAAGAAAATGGAAGAACAAGTGGTTGATTATTTACATTTTTTGACGATTGAACGTGGACTTGCGCAAAATACTAGAAAAAGTTACCAACGGGATTTAGAACGTTATTTAGTTTTTCTAAACATACAAAAAATTGATGACTGGAACAAGGTAGACCGTTTTACGGTTGTGCAATTTTTACAAGAATTACAAGAAGAAAAAAAATCACCAGCTACGATTACACGCATGGTAACTAGCTTACGTCGATTTCATCAATTTCTTCGTCAAGAACGTTTCACTGACCATGATCCAATGCAACATATTGATTCTCCTAAAAAAGCCCAAAAGCTACCTGATACATTGAGTTTAAATGAAATTGAACGTTTAATTGAAACACCAGATACCAACGAAATATTGGGCATTCGTGACCGAGCAATTTTAGAAGTAATGTATGCGACAGGTTTACGTGTCAGTGAATTAATTGGGTTAAAATTAAACGATTTGCATTTAAGTATGGGCTTATTGCATACTATCGGCAAAGGGGATAAAGAGCGAATTGTTCCACTTGGTGATTTAGCGATTCAATGGATTGAATGTTATTTAGAAGAAGCACGTCCCCTCCTAACAGCCAAACATCCAGAAGAACCACATCTTTTTGTAAATAGTCATGGAACAGGTTTGTCTAGACAAGGTATTTGGAAAAATTTAAAAGCTTTAGTGCGTAAAGCTGGAATTACTAAAAATGTCACGCCTCATACGCTTCGACATAGTTTTGCGACACATTTGTTAGAAAATGGTGCGGATTTGCGGACAGTGCAGGAATTATTAGGACATGCGGATATTTCAACGACACAAATTTATACACACATTACAAAAAAACGAATGACGGATGTCTATAAACAACATTTCCCTCGAGCATAAAGGAAGGAAGTCTATGCAAGAAATTAAAATAAAATTGGATGTTTTTGAAGGACCATTAGATTTGTTGCTGCATTTAATCAAATCATTGGAATTAGATATTTACGATATTCCGATTGCAAATGTGACCGAACAATATATGAATTACATCCATGCGATGAAAACACTTGAATTGGAAGTTGCAGGCGAATATTTAGTGATGGCGGCAACTTTAATGGCCATTAAAAGTCAAATGCTTCTGCCAAAAGCCGAACTGGAAGAAGAATACGATGATGTATATGAAGAAGATCCAAGAGATGCTTTAGTTGCGCAATTATTAGAGTATCGCAAATATAAATATGCAGCAGAATGTTTGTCCGAAAAAGCAGAAGAACGTAGTCAATATTTTACAAAAGATCCAATGGACGTGGATGACTATAAAGAAACTGAGCAAGAATTAGATGGAAATCACTTAAACACGATTGATTTATTTTTAGCATTTCATAGTATGTTAGAAAAAAAGAAAAAACGTCAAACGTTTGAAACGACGATTCGTGCAGATGAGAGTAGTATCGAAGAAAAAATGGCATTTATTGAAAAGAAAATGTTAGAAGATATCAATCATTCTGGTCAGGCATTAGATTCATTTTTCGTTTCTTTTAATAAACCAGAAATTGTTATTACGTTTATGGCATTATTGGAATTAATGAAGAATGGAAAAATTAAAGTCGAGCAGACTGGTAATTATGCAACCATTTTGTTATACCCAGTAGGAGAGAAACATGAGTAAATTAAGTCAATTAGAAGCGATTTTATTTATCGTTGGCGACGAAGGCATCGGATTAGAGGAACTAAGCTATTTGTTAGAAGAAGCTACGCCTAAAATTTATCAATATATTCAAACGTTAAATCAAAGATATCAAGAGAATAACGATGCAGCCTTAAATATTTTAGAAGTAGGAAATCATTTTATTTTAACCACAAAAAAAGAATTTGCCCCGCTATTAAAGAAATATGCGCAGTCACCTATGTCTAATCGCTTATCGCAAGCAGCTTTAGAAACATTAGCAATTATTGCTTACAAGCAACCCATCACACGTGTGGAAATTGATGAAATTCGTGGTGTCCAATCAGCTGGTTCTGTTCAAAAATTAGTTGCCCGCCAACTCATTGAAGAAAAAGGTCGAGTAGAAGGCCCGGGACGTGCGATTTTGTATGGGACGACAACCTATTTTATGGACTTTTTTGGTTTGAAAAACTTAGATGAATTACCTGATATTCAAACAATGGAAGATGATTTAGCAGACGAAATGCCAAACGATTTGTTTTTTGATCGTTACCAAGAATTAGAAGGAGATAACTAATGGAAAGATTACAAAAAGTAATTGCTCATGCGGGAATTGCTTCACGCAGAAAAGCAGAAACATATATTTTAGATGGCCGTGTAAAAGTAAACGGTCAAATAGTGAAAGAATTAGGGACCCAAGTAAGTGCGAAAGATCGGGTTGAAGTCGATAATGTTCCTATTTATCAAGAAGAACCCGTCTATTACTTATTCTACAAACCTCGTGGGGTCATTTCAGCTGTATCTGATGATAAAAATCGCAAAGTAGTAGTTGATTATTTATCAGATGTTTCAGAACGTATTTATCCAGTAGGGCGTCTAGATTACGATACATCAGGATTATTACTATTGACAAATGACGGCAACTTCTCACAAACTTTGACTCATCCCAAACATGAAGTTGATAAAGTATATGTTGCTAAAGTCAAAGGAATTGCTGAGAAAAAAGCGCTGCTACCTTTAACTAGAGGGATGCGTATTGAAGGTAAAAGAGTCGCACCTGCTCGATTTGAAATTTTATCAACAGATGTTAAAGCTCAAACAAGTATTGTCCAATTAACGATTCATGAAGGTCGAAACCATCAAGTAAAAAATATGCTAAAAGCAGTTGGGCTGCCTGTACAAAAACTAAAACGCGAGCAATACGGTGATTTAACCTTAGCCGGATTACGTCCAGGTGAATATCGTGAACTAAATAAAAAAGAAGTGAGTCAGCTATTAGGAAAAGCAAAAAAATAATTTTGAGCTGAAATGGTTGAATCTACACACAAAAGATGTATATGTATTTGTACTAATAATTTAATAAAGGTTCGTCTTCAGGGGCAGGGTGTAATTCCCGACCGGTGGTTATAGTCCACGACCCACTTTTTATAAGTGGCTGAATCGGTGAAATTCCGATACCGACAGTATAGTCTGGATAAAGAAGATAGGGCGTATTTGATTTACCTAATTTTGTTATAATCAGATACCCTATTTTTCCCCTACGGAAAAATAGGGTATTTTTTCTTATCTGGCGCCGATAAGAAAACAAAAAGGAAAATTTAATAGGTTCGTTTGAAGATGGGTCCTTACACTTAGGAGGATTTATAATGAAAAACAACAAAGTACAAAAAATGGTTTCAATTGCACTCTTTGCTTCGATGGGGCTGGTTTTACAGTATGTCGCATTTCCGGTTATACCAATGTTTAGTTTTTTAAAAATTGATTTTAGTGATATTCCGGTAATGTTAAGCATGTTCTTATTCGGTCCGTTGGCTGGTGTCACCACAGCGTTTTTACGTTCATCGTTGCACCTATTAACAACAGGGATTTCTGCACCTAATTTGGTGGGAGATGTTGCAAGTTTCCTTGCTACCACAGCTTTTACGCTACCAATGTATTATTTCTTTAAAAAAGGTAATAGCTTAATTAACAAAATTTATGGTACTTTAAGTGGTATTTTATCGATGAGTATTTTTATGAGTGTTGCAAATTATTTTGTTATTACACCACTTTACTTATTTTTCTTTGGTGTTACGGCAGATACATTCTTAGGAATGCCACTTGCAAATTATGTAGTAATGGGAATTTTGCCATTTAATTTAATTAAAGGTGGCATTGTAACTGTAGTGTTCTTAGTCCTACATGCAAAATTATTGCCGTGGTTATCAAAAAAACAAGCTTTCTCACAACATCAAACATTTTCAAAATAAAAAAATTAAGGACATTTCACAATCGTGAGATGTCCTTTACTCTTTTTTTGCGTATAATAATGATAGAAGAATTATTTTTCTAAGATGATTGCACGTACAGGGCATTTTTGATAGGCTTTTAATACTGCGTCTTGTTCATCTTGAATAAATTGCTGATGTGCTGCTGGTTCTTGAGCAAATAGAACAATTCCTTCTTCATCATAATCAAATATATTGGGCGCATAGACTGCGCATAACCCGCAAGCGATACAGCGTTCGGGGATGATTTTACATAATTGAGACATGTTGTCACTACTTTCTGGAGGTTTATTATGGATACATTTATTTTATCGCTGTTTTCAACAGAAGACAAGCTGAAGCCTAGTACTCTTTATCAAGTGCTTAGTGGAAAACGTACGTCTTCGGTTTTGACCTATGCTTTTTTTCATAATTTATTACATCTTTCAGGCGTCTGTCCTCAATTAACTGAAACAGCATTTTATACAATCATTAATCAACTGAAAAAAGAACAACAACTAATCGAAATAGATGGTTTATTGACAGTGTCGCAAGAAATAAATTGTGAAGCAAAAAAATATTTAGCAGGAGTAGACTTTTTTAAATTTGGTCGTAAAGAGCAAGAAATATGGCGTTCGATTCAATTTTTAGTTCAAGTAGCATCATATTTAGGGAGCAACGAAAAATATATCCCTTTGGAAAGTTCGCCTTTTTATACGGAACGTGTTCGCCAGTTCGTCTATCACTATCGAGAGGTAATGAAAGAGACAGTGTATCAAGAGTTAGTTACAGTTTTTACTAACTTACCTAAAGACAAAGCTGATTTACTTGCCCAAACATTTACAGGACTTGAGCAAAATGGTGCAGTTTTTTTTCAAATTTTACCAGAAGATGTGCAACAACCGCCTTGGTCGAATGTGGCGATGGCTAGTGCAACCCATCTATTCTTTAAAGAGATTTCACAATATCCAGACTTTTTATTGTACCAATTTATCAAACCATTATTAGCACAAAACATCAATACCAGTATGTTGAAAACACGCAAACTATTTAAGCAAGAGTATACATTTGAGCAAGTCATGGAGCTTCGCCGATTAAAACCAGGAACGATTCAAGATCATGTGATTGAATGGGCATTGGTAGATGAGCAGTTTCCTTTTGAAAAATTCATTACACATCAAGAAATATTAGCCACTTTACCTGATGATTCTTGGAAATATAGTTATAAGGATCTGGTGGAACAATATGACGTCGCCTTTTTAGAGATTCGGTTATATCAAATTTGGAGGAAGAAAAACGTATGAAGTTAGAAGCAGCTTTACAACATTATTTTCATTACGATTCTTTCCGAAAGGGGCAAAAAGAGGTCGTATCCACCTTGCTTTCAGGTCAAAATACATTGGCAGTTTTACCAACAGGGACTGGAAAAAGCTTATGTTACCAACTAACAGGCTATTTAAGAGACGGTTTGACGATTGTCATTTCGCCATTAATTTCTTTGATGGAAGATCAAGTTTTATCATTATTGCGCATCGGTGAAAAGCGTGTGATTGCTTTAAACGGGACCTTACAAGCACAAGAAAAAGAGTTTATTTTGAAGCATTTGGATAAATATAAATTTATTTTTTTAAGTCCAGAGATGTTGTTACAAGAACAAGTTTTAAGTAGCTTACAACGCCAAAAAATAGGACTGTTTGTCGTTGATGAAGCACATTGTGTGTCACAGTGGGGCGTTGATTTTCGGCCAGAATATCGTAATTTAAGTGAAGCCCAACATCGTCTAGGAAATCCTTTAACGCTAGCTTTGACGGCTAGTGCAACAGAGAAGGTTCGTACAGAGATTAAAGAAGTATTGCTGACAGCTACAGCAACAGAGTGGGTATATTCAATGGATCGTCCCAATATTGCTTTAATGGTAAGAGAACCAGAAGATAAGCTTAGTGAACTACGTCAAATACTTTCACAACAGCTTGGTCCAGGAATTATTTATTGTGCGACAAGAAGGCAAGTGGAGACATTATATGAAGAATTGCAAGCTGAATTTGCTGTAGGCTATTATCATGGTGGCTTGGAAAGCAATCAACGACGGATGTTGCAACAGCAGTTTTTAGATAATCAATTGCAATTTTTAATTGCCACAAATGCATTTGGAATGGGTATTAATAAGAGCGATATCCGTTTAGTAGTTCATTATGAATTACCAGATAGTTTAGAAAATTATATGCAAGAAATTGGTCGGGCAGGAAGAGATGGTATTCAAAGCTACGGAGTATTGTTGTATCAGACTGGTGATGAAAGAATTCATCATTTTTTACAACGAACAACCCAAGAAGCAAGAGAAACGTTTGAAGTCCGACTACAATATCAAGCCATGGCATCATTAAGTGAAATTCAAGAAAAATGGTTACAACAAACAAAGCGTGAAGGAACCGAACAGTTTTTAGCGCATTTAAAACGAAACGAAGAAGAAAAATGGTTGAAATTACAGCAAATGCTAGCGTATATTCATCACGATGGTTGTAGACGAGAATACTTATTGCAGTATTTTGAAGAATCACTAGCAGAAATTCCAGACGAATGTTGTGATTTTCATGGATGTCTTTTACCTGAAAAATCAGTAGAAGTCGAAAAAAAAGCAAAAGAAATGATAAATTGGCAAGATATTTTACTAAAAATGTTTAAAGAAAAAAAATGAAGATGTTTTTTTGAGACAGAGAGTATTTTTCTATGATATAATACAGCGGAAACCATAGCAGGAGGTAAGAAAAAATTGAGTAAAAAAAATAAGAAACAAAATGCACAAGAACCTTGGGAACAACCAATATATGAGGCTGAGTCAGAAGAACAAAATTCTCGTACCAATCAACATAATCAGAAAAAAGGAAATAGTGCCTTTTTAACTATTGTATTGATTTTATTGTTCCTTATTATTGCTGTTCCAACCGTTGCTGGATTTTTAGTTATGAACCGTAACAATGAACCAAAAACAGCTGCTACTGCAGAATCATCAAGTGTTGTAGAATCAACTGAATCTTCTACTAAAGAAACAAAAGAAGAGTCATCAACGAAAGAAGAATCATCAACAAAAGAATCGTCTACTGTTGAAAGTTCAGAATCAAGTTCTTCTACAGAGGAATCAAAAGCACCGGCTTCAAGCGAAACGGTTGCAGAACCAACACCTTCTTCTGAGGAAGTTGCTGTAGAACCTGAAGTTCAAATTGACGCAGATGATACTTACGTAGAAGAACAACCAGTTGAAACACCACAAACAGAACAACCTACACAAGAAGCTCAAACACAACAACCACAAGAGCAACAAGGTGCTGGACAATATAGTGAAGTGTTACCAGGTGAAGGCCCTCAACAAGTTGCTGCACGTAATGGAATTAGCTTGGATGAATTATTCCAATTAAATGGAATGGATCCAAACAACTTCTTGATTCACCCAGGAGATCAATTAAGAGTGAAATAAAAAAACCGCTCCGGCGGTTTTTTTTATGGAAATTATCAAAATTTTGAATACAATGTTTATGTATAGGGAGACGAAGTATGAAGAAAATCAATATTGCCATTGATGGTCCTGCATCATCAGGTAAGAGTACAGTAGCAAAAATTTTAGCGAAAGAGTATGGTTATATTTATACGGATACGGGTGCGATGTATCGTAGTGTGACGTATTTAGCAATTCAACATCAAGTCGATTTTGAAGATGAGCAACAATTAGTCGCATTAATTGAACGCTATCCAATTACATTTAAACAAACAGAAACGGGACAATTAATTTTCGTAGATGGTCAAGATGTTACAGAAGTAATTCGTCAACCGGAAGTGACCAACAATGTTTCGATTGTTTCAGCACATGAAAAAGTTCGTCATGAATTGGTTCGCCAACAACAAAAAATTGCAGAAGATGGCGGTGTCGTGATGGATGGTCGTGACATTGGTACGGTAGTATTACCGAACGCTGAAGTGAAAATTTTTCTTGTGGCAAGTGTTACAGAACGGGCTGAACGCCGTTTTAAAGAAAATCAATCAAAAGGAATTGATACTGATTTTGAGACCTTAAAACAAGAAATTGAGCAACGCGATTATTTAGATTCGCATCGTGAAGTATCTCCGCTAAAACAAGCTGAAGATGCTGTTCGGATTGATACGACTGGATTAAGTATTGAAGAAGTGGTTGTTGCCATTAAAGAAGTGATTGAACAAGGAGAGAAATAATGAAAAAAAGTTTAGTTATTGTTGCGGTATTTGTTAGTATGTTAGGTTTTGTAGGATGTACTTCTACACCAGAAACAAATGATACAACAACATCAACAAGTCAAAGTAAAGAAAATGAAATCAGCTTAACTATTTCATTGATTAAAGAAGACGAAGTGATTGATGAAAAAGAAATAACTGTCGCAGAAGGTAGCAATTTAATGGATGCAGTCAAAGAAAACTTCGAAATAAAAGAAGACAATGGGATGATTACATCTATTGAAGGAATTGAACAAGATACCAAAGAAAGCTATTTTTGGACATACACGATTAATGATGAAATGATTATGACAGGTGCTAACGAAACTGAACTTCATGAAGGCGATAAAGTTGTCTTTACTTATAGTAAATTCTAGATTAAAAGCAAAACAAACGTCCAGCAATGTTTGTTTTGCTTTTTTTGAGCGATAGTTTGTTCGTTTTTCACATAGTGTTTAGATAATTAAAGAAAAAGTAGCGAAAACCAATAAATTCAAGGCTTTTTTATAAAAAAAATAGAAATCGCTTTATTTTTTTTCGAGAATAGCATAAACTAGATAGTGTAGTGCAATTATAAAACAATTGTTGGTTAGGAGGACATATGTTATGACAGAATTAGAAAACAACCAAGTAGAAAATGCTAACGAAACAATGGAAGATGCTTTAAACAGCGTTCAAGAAGTAAAAGTTGGCGACATCGTTAAAGGTGAAGTATTGGTTATTGAAGATAAGCAAGCAGTCGTTGGTATCGAGGGCGCTGGCGTGGAAGGTGTCGTACCTGCGAAAGAACTATCAACATTACCTGTGGAAGATATCAATGATGTAATTAAAGTTGGGGACATCCTTGACTTAGTTGTAATTACTACGATTGGCAAAGATAAAGAAAATGGAAGCTATTTACTTTCTAAACGTCGCTTAGATGCGAAAAAAGTTTGGGAAGATATTGAAAAAGATTTCCAAGAAGGAAAAATTATCGAAGCACCAGTTACGAACGTTGTTAAAGGCGGTTTAGTAGTAGATGTTGGTGTACGAGGATTTGTACCAGCATCAATGGTAGAAGATCACTTTGTAGATGATTTTGAAAGCTATAAAGGTCAAACATTAACATTCAAAATTATTGAAATTGAACCTTCAGAAAACCGTTTAATTCTTTCACATAAAGCGGTTGTTGAAGCTGAAAAAACAGCGAAAAAAGCAGAATTACTTGAATCAATCAAAGAAGGCGATAAATTAGAAGGTACTGTTGCGCGTTTGACAGACTTTGGTGCATTTGTCGACTTAGGTGGTATTGATGGCTTAGTCCATGTATCAGAAATTTCACATGCACACGTTGCTAAACCAAGCGATGTTTTAAATGTAGGTGACAAAGTTGAGGTTGCAGTTTTATCTGTTGATCCAACAAAAGAACGCGTATCTTTATCTATTAAAGATACATTACCTGGACCTTGGGCAAATATTGAAGAAAAAGCTGCTAAAGATACTGTTTTAGACGGTACTGTAAAACGTCTAACAAGCTTTGGTGCATTCGTAGAAGTTTTCCCTGGTGTTGAAGGGTTGGTTCACATTTCTCAAATTTCACACAAACATATTGCTACACCTCATGAAGTATTAAGTGAAGGCGAGCAAGTACAAGTGAAAGTATTGGAAGTAAACCCAGAAGAACATCGTATTGCATTAAGTATTAAAGCATTAGAAGAAAAACCAGAAACTGAAGCAGTAGTTGAAGAAGAAGACAGCTATGAGTTGCCTGAAGAGTCAACTGGTTTCACAATGGGTGATCTTTTAGGCGATGCTTTGAAAGACCAAGAACAAGAATAAAAAACGAGGTTGCCTTGTGCAACCTTTTTTTTATTGCCGTTT
The DNA here is from genome assembly GCF_058216495.1 of Enterococcus sp. AMC1623. NCBI lineage: Bacteria > Bacillati > Bacillota > Bacilli > Lactobacillales > Enterococcaceae > Enterococcus > Enterococcus sp. AMC1623. Next base: position 154,898 of record NZ_CM177096.1, read on the forward strand.
TCATTAAGTATTTACTTTAAATCTTTTCACAATACTTGCAAGTTCTTATTTCATTGGTTAAACTAATAAGGTTAAAAGATGTCCGCATGACGAATAACAATGGATAAGAATCACTTAATATACAGAACTAGGTATTTTTGAAAAAACGAATTCGTTATGCGTTTTAAGATGGAGGTAAAAAAATGGCAAATCCAACGATAGCGATTGTAGGTCGTCCGAATGTCGGAAAATCTACAATTTTTAACCGTATTGCTGGTGAACGAATTTCGATTGTAGAAGATACTCCAGGAGTAACACGTGATCGTATTTATGCAACAGGGGAATGGTTAGGTAGAGAGTTTAGTATTATTGATACAGGTGGAATTGATTTGGGCGATGAACCATTTATGGATCAAATCAAACATCAAGCAGAAATTGCAATTGAAGAAGCAGATGTCATTATTTTTGTTTCAAGCGCAAAAGAAGGAATTACTGATGCCGATGAATTAGTTGCACGTATTCTGTATAAGAGCAATAAACCAGTAATTTTAGCAATTAACAAGGTAGATAATCCGGAAATGCGTTCTGAAATCTATGAATTTTATGGTTTGGGATTGGGTGAACCTTATCCAATTTCTGGAAGTCATGGTTTAGGAATTGGGGACGTATTAGATGAAGCAGTCAAACATTTTAGTACTGAACAAGAAGAGGAAGACGATTCTGTTATCAAATTTAGTTTAATTGGTCGTCCAAACGTTGGGAAATCGTCATTAATTAATGCAATTTTAGGTGAAGATCGTGTGATTGTTTCAGAGATTGAAGGAACAACTCGTGACGCAATTGATACACATTTTGTCAGCGATAGTGGACAAGAATTTACCATGATTGATACAGCAGGAATGCGTAAACGTGGAAAAGTGTATGAAAGTACAGAGAAGTATAGTGTGATGCGTGCGATGCGTGCCATCGAACGCTCAGATGTCGTCTTAATGGTCTTGAACGCAGAAGAAGGAATTCGCGAGCAAGACAAACGTATTGCTGGTTACGCGCATGAAGCAGGCCGTGGTATGCTAATTGTTGTTAATAAATGGGATCTAGTAGAAAAAGAAACAAACACAATGCGCGATTTTGAAGAAGAAATCCGTAAAGAATTCCAATATTTAGATTACGCACCAATTATTTTCGTTTCAGCAAAAACAAAACAACGTTTGAATAAGGTGCCAGACTTGATTGAAGAAGTAAGTATGAATCAAAACTTACGTATTCCATCTGCGTTGTTAAATGACGTGATTATGGATGCTGTCGCAATCAATCCAACACCAACTGATAAAGGGAAACGATTGAAAATCTTCTATGGTACCCAAGTTGCTGTTAAACCGCCAACATTTGTTATTTTTGTAAATGAAGAAGAATTGATGCATTTCTCATACGAACGTTTCTTAGAAAATCAAATTCGCAAAGCCTTCACGTTTGAAGGGACACCAATTCGAATTATTCCACGTAGAAGAAAATAACAAATTTTACCATAGTTTGCGTTATTTGACAAAAATAGTTGTTTATTAGTGGAGAAAATTAAAAAAACGATTGGAAAACGTTAAATCCCTTGATATTATAAGGTTCTTATGATAACGTTATAGCAGAATATTGATGATGACAATCAATATTTGTCGCAAGCCTTGGACCACTCAAGTTCTTGTGATTGATGGAAAGCATCATAAAATTTTTCAGGAGGTGAAACCATCCATGGCAAACAAAGCAGAATTAATCGAAAAAGTTGCAGAAGCTACTGATTTAACTAAAAAAGACGCAACTGCGGCAGTTGACGCTGTATTTTCAACTATTCAAGAAGCTTTAGCTAACGGTGAAAAAGTTCAATTGATCGGTTTTGGTAACTTCGAAGTACGCTCTCGCGCAGAACGTAAAGGTCGTAACCCACAAACTGGTGAAGAAATCAAAATCCCTGCAAGCAAAGTACCTGCATTCAAACCAGGTAAAGCATTGAAAGACGCTGTTAAATAAGACAGCTTTTTAAGCCCTCGAGCAATCGGGGGTTTTTGTTTAAAATAACAGGAAAGTTAATTTAATAAAATGTAATGTAAATTAATAAACATACTTAAGTTTCAAAGCAATATTAATCTAAAATAATGTGATGAGAAAAAAGAGAGAATATTTATTTTCTCTTTTTTTGTTATTTTTAAAACCTTAATAAACATACTTAAATTTACTTGTTGACTCTAACTTAAATATTTGATAAATTATAGATAATCTTTGATGAAGATAACAAAACAATTACTACGAATATTGAAAGGGGTTGCAATGGAGTGCGCATTAAACTTGTAATGGATGTTCCAAGTAAAGTCTTACCTATTGACTATCGTCGTAAAATCATGATGATGATTAAAATGTCATTATCTGAAATTGATAAAGAACTGTTTCATGATTTGTTCAGTTCAAATCAAATGAAGCATTATACATTTTCTGTTTTTTTGCCAAACGCTAAATTCGTACAGAATAAAGTTTATCTTAAAGATAAGTCACAGCTCTTAGTGAATTTTTCAACGAATGATGCAGAGATATTGCTACATTTTTACAATGTATTTCAGACATTAAAGAATAAAGTGATTGATTGGGGAGACGAAACAGGAGAGGTAAAAGTGGTTCAAGTGAACACATTATCTACACCAAAAATAAATGAAAAGACAGTAATTTGTCGTACATTATCTCCTATTATATGTAGAGATCACAATAGAGAAACCAGAAAAGACTGGTTTTTTGATTATCGCGATAAAGAGTTTCAAGAAATACTAAGAAGAAATTTAAAAATTAAATTAACTGATAAACTAGGCCCACACGTCGTATATGATATTGACAAATTAGAGATTGAACCATTAGCAATGAAACAAACAGTAGTTAGTCATTATGAAAAGAAAATCAATGTATCCCTTGGAAGATTGAAATTATCTGGGGAACCATATCTATTGGAAGAATTAATATCTAACGGACTAGGTTCTATGTGTGGTAGTGGTTTTGGTTTATTGGAAAAAATTTAGTCATATAGGAGGTGAAAAAATGAGTGAGCAAACTAATGTATATCTAAACGAATGGAATAAAAATGCTGCTATCTTAGGTTTTATAAATATTGTAGGAGATAAAAATGTTAAACAAAATAAGGATGGAATTATATTTTCTGAATCTATGTTAGACAATTTTTCGACTAAATATTTCGATTATTTCATTAATATCTATGAAAAAAGTTTATCTTATTACAAAATAGTATCTTACAGAAAACAAATAGAATACTTTGAACAGACAAATTTTGAGAATTTTACAGAAGATAGTCTCAATCATTTAAATAGTTATATTCGTGATACAGTAAAATATTATTTGAAAAGTAGTAGTTATAAGGCAGCATATCCTTTTATTAAATTAAATTATGATATTGAACAAGCTGGTAAAGAATTAACTGTTGTATCTATTTTAAAAACCAAAGATAAATTTGCTGATAAAAAGAATGAAGTCATTACTGAAGTAAAAGATAGGTTTCAAAAATTAACAAAAATTATTGATTATATTACTAGTGATGATGGTAGAAAATATCTTGCTGCTAAAAATGTTATCTATACAGTAATTAACAAAGGGTGGGACGGTGTAGCTTTTTTAAATACCGGAAATTCAAAAAAGGATAGTTATATTGAATTTGAAAAATATTTTGTTCAACCCTTGAAAGAATATTTAGGAGTTGATAAAAGTAAATATAAATTTTCGTGTTGTTCATGCCAGCAGCCCATCAAAAGTTTGAAAAATGATACCTTATCTTTTTTACAAAAGACTGGTTATGATGTTGCAAGAAAAAATGCTCATGCGTGGGAATTTCAAAATGATTTAGCTATTTGTCCACTATGCAAATTGTTATATGCTTGTTTACCTGCAGGAATGACGTATGTGGGGAATCAAGGGATATTTGTCAATGCAAATTCAAGTTTAGATGTTTTGAAAAGAACTAATAATCTAATTAAACAAGAAGTACATGTTCTCAATAAAGAAACAACTTTGAATTTAAATACTTATGGTGCTTTGATTCGTTCGTTAAATGAGAAGGAAGAACGAGGATATGAATATGAGTTAGAAGATGTGCAAGTAATTCGCTATCAAAATGAAACGTATCGTTTTAATATTCTTTCTAAAAATATTATAAGAGTTATCGTTAAGAGTAAGAGAGAATTAGAATTATTACGTAGAGCAACTTTTTCAAGTAATAAGGAACGTTTCTATATCTATCAATTAGTTCTTGAACGATTATTTAACAGTCAAAATTTATTCAGTTTAATTCATCAGTTAATTGTTTTAAAAGTGACGAATCGCTCGGATTTATATTATCAATCAATTCATATTAGAAATTTAATTAAAATTAATCAAAAATTCTTAGAAGGAGGAATAAATGCAATGGCAGAATTAGATGAAAACATTGTAAATCGTGTATGGTATGTTAGTCAGCTATTCAAAAAAGGTTATAACAATCCGAGTAAAGTAGCAGGGATTTCTCACAAATTATTAAATGCTTTACGAGCAAATGACCGTGATACTTTTATGGATATTATTTTAAATTGTTATGCATATATGAATCAAACAGTTCCAATTGAATTTAAATATATTTTTAGAGATCGAGAGACCTTTAAAACGATTGGTTATAGCTTCGTATCAGGTATTATTGGACCAGTTGAAACTAAAAATTCGGAGGTAGAAAATGATGGAAAATAAAGGATTAACGGTTACAATTATTTTTGAAGCAGAAAGTGCTAATTATGGAGAATCATTAGGGAATGTGGCATCTTTGAAAAAAATCACTCGTGGAAAAGGCGAACAATATACTTATATTTCTCGTCAAGCTCTACGTTATAACATTGTTGAGCAATTAGGTGAACCATTGACTCCTGTAAAAGGCGAGGGTAGTGGGGATAAAAAAGTCATGCAATTTAAGGCAGAAACAACTATTGCTGAGTATCCAGAATTAGATTTCTTTGGTTATTTGAAAACACAAAAAGGTTCTAATGGTAAAAAACGTTCTGCGAAAGTTAGATTATCCAATGCAATTTCTTTAGATACATTCAAAAATGATACCGATTTCTTAACAAACAAAGGGTTAGCTGATCGTGATAATGAGCCAATGAATTTGGCACAAGCTGAAATTCATCGTTCGTATTATCGCTATACACTTACGATAGATTTAGATCAGATTGGTATTGATGTAGTAGATGGCATTGAATTGGATAATACAGAAAAAAACCGACGTGTAGACAAATTATTAGGAACCATTGAGTATTTGTATCGAGATATTCGTGGTCGAAGAGAGGATTTAAAACCGTTGTTCATTATTGGTGGTGTTTATGATGTAAAGAATCCAATTTTCCAAAATGTTGTGAATGTAGAAGAAGGAATTGTTCAGATTAATCCAATTAAATCTGTATTAAGCAAACGAGTTATTGACGATACGTTTTGCGGAATTGTTGACGATGAATTTAAAAATACAGAGGAAATAAAAAATGAATTGTTTGCGGTAAATATTGCAGAATGCTTAGAGAATATCAGAAAGAAAGTTGCTGAGTATTATGAAAGCAATTAGATTAAAACTATCTCAAGATTTAGTTAATTATAAAAAAGCAACAAGCACACAATTAAAAGAGACATATCCACTTCCACCTTATTCAACAGTCATCGGAATGGTGCATGCGGTATGTCAATTTACTGAATATCAGAAAATGGATATTAGTATTCAAGGAAGCTATTTTTCAAAAGTTAATGATTTATATACACGCTATGAGTTTAGTAATGGAATGAAGTATGAAGAAGGGAGACATCAAATTAAAGCTGGTGAGTTTGGTGTTTCACGTGGTATCGCCACTGCCGAATTATTAGTTGATGTTCATTTAATGTTACACATTGTCCCTAATAACCAAGAATTAATATCTGTTATTGAGCAAGCATTTTTATTTCCGTATGAATATCCTTCTTTGGGAAGACGAGAAGACCTTGTAACTATTGATGAAGTAAAAATAGTAGAATTGAGCGAAGTAGAACTTCAAAAGGATAAAGATGTTACTCAGGCCGCTTATATTCCCAAATCATACTTTGGTGATATTGAAAAGCATGCAGTAAAGGGGACAAGGTATTTTATTTCTAAAGAATATGAGCTAGTTGATTATGGTACAAAAAAGAAACCGCAAGTATTTCGGAAATGGTTACCGAAAAAAGAAGTATTATATGTTACTAAAACAACAATAGTTGAAGATACTATTATAGTTTGTGATGAAGATGGAGAAGTAGTATTTGCAAGTTAATTGAGAGGTACGTGTATGGAAGGGAAAAATTTTTTAGCCAAATCTGATGGAGAAACTATCATTCAACATACGAAGTTACTTTTGAAAAACTTAGATATTTTAAAAGAAATTTATCCTGATATCAATGTAAATTGGGAGTTATTAAAATTGGCTTGTATATATCATGATTTAGGAAAATTAAACGAAAAATTTCAATATAAAGTTGACAAAAATTTACGTACCATAGCTGGAGAAGTTCCACACGGTCTCTTAAGCACAGCTTTTATTCCTGCAAAAGAATTGATTCATAAAGGATTTAGTAAAGAAGAAGTGGAAATTTTAGCTTATGCAATTGGAAGACATCATGAGCGGGATTTTAGTAAGGTGAGTATAGCGGATATCAAACGAGAAATAAGCACTTTAGATATTACTGATTTCCCATATCAACAATTGGGAATTGATGAATTGCATATACGAGTGTTATCTAAAAAATATTTTGAACATGATATTCACATGACAGTTATTCAATTTGGTGATGCGTACTTTGATTATGTTATGTTAAAAGGATTGCTTAATCGATTAGACTATGCAGCAAGTGGTCATATAGAAGTGGAACATCCTAATGATTTTCTTATAGATTCGATGGGGAATTTAGGGTATCAATGGAATGAGTTACAGAAATATATGTTAACACATCAAAAGGAAAATCTTGTGATTACTGCACAAACTGGTCTAGGGAAAACTGAAGCAGGACTACTATGGTTAGGTAATAATAAAGGCTTTTTTACTTTACCAATTAAAGCTGCTATTAATGCTATATACAATCGAATAGTAACAAAAGTTGTTAAAGATAAACAAGAACAAAAAATAGGTTTATTACATTCTAGTATTCATCAAGAATATTTACGAGCCAAAGATGAGGGCATTTTTGAAGAGTTGTTAGATGTAGATAATTATGTAAATAGAACAAGACAATTATCATTGCCATTAACAGTGTGTACACTAGATCAATTGTTTGATATAGTTTTTCGCTATCCAGGGTATGAGCAAAAAATTGCTACATTGTCGTATTCCAAAGTGATCATTGATGAAATTCAAATGTATTCTGCTGATTTATTGGCTTATTTGGTTTATGGTTTGAAAATGATTACAGATTATGGTGGAAGTTTTGCTGTTTTAACAGCGACACTTCCACCATATATTACAGATCTAATGATTAAAGAAGGATTACGTTTTAAGCAACCTAAAGAAGGCTTTATAGATGAAAATTTAATGATTCGCCATAGTGTAGAGATTTTACATGAGACAATGAATACTTCAAAAATAATTCGAGCATTTTCTAAAAATAAAATTCTAGTTATTTGTAATACGATAAAGCAAGCAAAACAAATGTATAAACAAATTTCGGATGAAGTAGGAACAGAATGTGTACACTTAATGCATAGTGCGTTTATTCGTAGAGATCGTACGCAAAAAGAAAAAGATATTCTTAATTTTGCCCAAAATGGAAATACAGATGTAGGTATTTGGATTTCCACGCAAATTGTGGAAGCCTCCCTAGATATTGATTTTGATATCTTATTTACAGAACTTTCTGATTTGAGTGGGTTATTTCAACGAATGGGTAGATGTTATCGTAAAAGACCCTGGATTCCAGAAATAGGTATAAATGTCTATGTATATGATGGAGGAAGCAAAAATTGTTCGGGAATTGGAACAGTAATTGACAAAGAAATTTATGAACTGTCTAAAAATACATTACTACAAGTTTCGGGTCCATTAACAGAATTAGAAAAAATAAAATTAATTTCTCAAGCGTTTACAACTGATAAAGTCAAGACCTCAACTTTTTATCAGTCGATTAACGATCACTTAGAATTCTTAGAGTTATTATTTGAAGGAGAAAAAAGTAAAAATGAGGTGTTGAATGAGTTTCGGAACATCCATAATTTGAGTGTAATCCCTTCAAGCATTTATGAAGAAAATAAAAAAGTAATTACAAAGCTTGTTCAACTTTTAAAAATTCCAAGCAAAATAGCAACATCTCAAGAAAAAATAGAAAAGAAAAAAGGACGTATTCTATTAAATGAGTACAAAGTAGATTTACCTATGTATGCAATCAAAGGTTTAGAAATAGAAGAGCTGGAAATAAATGATTATGAAAAAATAAATATTTTAATCAGTTGCAATTATGATAGTAACAATGGAATAGAATTGCATAAAAGACAGAAAAAAGCAGATATTGACGTGGAGGATCAATTTTTCTAGGAGAATATTTATGAAAATTACAGGTACAATGATTAATTATTATTTTGTTTGTCATAGAAAACTATGGCTACATGTTCATCATCTATCTTTTGAAGAACAACATGAGAATGTTCAATTGGGTAAATTATTGGATCAATCAAGTTACACCAGAGAAAAAAAGCAAATTATGATTGACGAAACAGTGAATATTGATTTCTTACAAGATTGGAAAATTATTCATGAAGTGAAAAAAAGTAAATCGATGGAAGAATCTGCAGAATGGCAAGTTCGATACTATATTTCTTATTTACGTAAAAAAGGAATAGCTGTTGAACGAGGAATCTTAGATTATCCTTTATTAAAAAAACGCAAGGAAATATTATTGAATGATGAAGAAGAGGAGAAATTAAAAGATATATTATTAGATATTGAATATATAAGTAACCAAGAAAATGCACCCGCTACAATAAATAAAAAATGGTGTAAGAAGTGTGCATTTTATGAATATTGTTTTTCTTAAGGAGGATATTCAATGGTGGAAAGTTATTATTTATTTAGCAGTGGAGAATTAAAAAGGAAAGACAACGTTGTGAGAATGACTGCACCAGATGGACGTTTCAAGGATATAAAGATAGAAATGACTAGAGATATTTATTTATTTGGTGAAACGAGTATGAATACTAAATGTTTGAACTTTCTTTCTACAAACAAAATTCCCATGCATCTTTTTAATTATTATGGTTATTATACAGGAAGTTTCTATCCGAAAGAAGTTAATATATCGGGTAACTTATTGATTCGTCAAGTAGAACATTACACTGATGAAACACGTCGACTGATTATTGCTAAAGAAATTATTTATTCTGCAAGTTATAATATTTATCGCAATGTTCGTTATTATCATCAGAGAGGGAAAGACTTAGAGACACAGTTGAATCAACTAAAAGCGTTGAGAAAACTGATTAGTCGTGCAAAAAATATTCAAGAATTGATGGGAATTGAAGGAAATATCCATCAGGTTTATTATACATGTTGGGCAATTATTGTAAATCAAAAAATAGATTTTCAAAAACGTGTAAAGCGTCCACCGGATAATATGATTAATACTTTGATTTCATTCTTGAATTCTCTTGTTTATACTAGTTGTCTTTCTGAAATTTATGTCTCTCAACTCAATCCGACAATCAGTTATTTGCATAGTGCAAGTGATAGAAGATTTTCATTGTCGTTAGATATTGCAGAAATTTTTAAACCTATATTGGTAGATCGATTAATATTTTCGTTATTGAATAAAAAAGTTATTTCTGAATCAGATTTTGATACAGAATCTAATTTTTGTTATCTAAAAAAAAGTGCACAACAAAAAATTTTAAAAGCATATAATGAACGGTTAGAAAAAACAATTAAACATAGAGAATTAAAACGACATATATCTTATCGTCGCTTAATGCGTTTAGAATGTTATAAACTAATTAAACATTTAATGAATGATAAAAATTATGAAGGGTTTAAAATATGGTGGTAATAGATGTATATTATTTTAATATATGATATTTCTACTGAGGGTTCTGGTGCAAGAATCTCTAGAAATGTTTTTAAAATTTGCAAGAAATATCTAACTCATGTTCAAAAATCTGTTTTTGAAGGAGAATTAACTCAAAGTAAATTAAAGAAGTTACAAATAGAGCTATCTGAATTTATTCGCGATGATATGGATTCTGTAGTTGTTTTCAATAGTACTCAACGCAGATGGTTGAAAAAAGACTTTTGGGGAATGAATGAAGAAGAAAAAACTTCTACATTTTTCTAGTCTGTCTATCGTTAATAGTGTAAAATTAATAATAGTTCGACAGAATGAGTTGAACTATTGATAAATCAAGGTTTTAACTATAAAAATTTAATGATATTACCATCAATAAATTAAATTTGCGAGTAAAAAAGGACCTATCAACAGAAATGCGAAATGAATCCTATATGTATCAATATTCTTATGCAACGGAGTCTTAATTTAAAATAATGAAATGTAAATTAGGTCATCGCTCCTTAATAAGATATGTGATTTATGTCTTAATTTAAAATAATGAAATGTAAATTACACAGAGCAAGTCGTGACGACAGTTACAGCACTTGTCTTAATTTAAAATAATGAAATGTAAATCCATCTATCGCAAAGCATTAGGGTATATGACAAATAGTCTTAATTTAAAATAATGAAATGTAAATCAATAATAACATCGGTTTGCTTACTGTATTGCGCAGTCTTAATTTAAAATAATGAAATGTAAATATCTTTGCGCGTGTGAATTTGAGTTGTCACGTTTTTGTCTTAATTTAAAATAATGAAATGTAAATAACCATCCAATAAGTTATAAAATTCTTCTACACCTTGTCTTAATTTAAAATAATGAAATGTAAATCTGATTTACTAGTAATCTCATTAGTGTTACCCCTCGTCTTAATTTAAAATAATGAAATGTAAATATCCGTAGCAATCCTATTTATAAAATTAGGTTGCAAGTCTTAATTTAAAATAATGAAATGTAAATACAGATAATGATACGCCTTACGGAAAACCGCTAAACGTCTTAATTTAAAATAATGAAATGTAAATAAGTATCATTTGTTGCGTAAGACCTTAAACGACGTGGTCTTAATTTAAAATAATGAAATGTAAATTTGAGTAATGATGAAGTATATTAAACAAAATTCTAAGTCTTAATTTAAAATAATGAAATGTAAATACAATCGCTTGACCATTTATTAAATGGCCGCCTTTAGTCTTAATTTAAAATAATGAAATGTAAATCTGATTATGACTACAGTAGCTAGCGCCGTACCACAGGTCTTAATTTAAAATAATGAAATGTAAATCATGGTGAAATGATGAAAAAGTATTTAGTCGTTTGCGTCTTAATTTAAAATAATGAAATGTAAATAAACTCTAACCCTTTTTTAGTCAGTTCCATGATTTTGTCTTAATTTAAAATAATGAAATGTAAATTTGTATTCAATCCCTTTAGTTAAATTAGTACCGTTAGTCTTAATTTAAAATAATGAAATGTAAATGAAGATGAATATAAAGAGTTGTTGAATCGAGGGTACAGTCTTAATTTAAAATAATGAAATGTAAATTCATTAATTTGCTAAAACCAAATGTACATTCAATTCGTCTTAATTTAAAATAATGAAATGTAAATATTGTTGCTTCTGCTTTTAATAACGGATCACTAGCTGTCTTAATTTAAAATAATGAAATGTAAATAAAAAAGTTAAATATGCTCGTGTTAAAACTGGTAATGTCTTAATTTAAAATAATGAAATGTAAATACTACTATCAAACTTTAATTAGCAAGGGGGTTAGTGGTCTTAATTTAAAATAATGAAATGTAAATTTTCATGGGTTTTATACGGTGTTGTTTTTCATCGGAGTCTTAATTTAAAATAATGAAATGTAAATTAATTTTTGGAAAGTTATCACGGAAGCCAGCACGCCGTCTTAATTTAAAATAATGAAATGTAAATTTCAGCTGGCACAGTTGTATAGTCGCTGTGATGAACGTCTTAATTTAAAATAATGAAATGTAAATTAAATCTTTAGCCACAGCAACACGTTGATGACCACCGTCTTAATTTAAAATAATGAAATGTAAATTATAAACTTGAGATTGTAATAATTCAGTCATCTTAGTCTTAATTTAAAATAATGAAATGTAAATGATAAATTTAGATTAAGAGTAACAGTCGGTTATTTAGTCTTAATTTAAAATAATGAAATGTAAATAACTTAGTGCTCGCCGGATTGGCAAGGAGTACCTTGTCTTAATTTAAAATAATGAAATGTAAATTCGTTCCATGCGTATTCCCAAGTATAAGGTACGGCAGTCTTAATTTAAAATAATGAAATGTAAATCCGGGAAAAGCAACTAGAACGTGTCCAAGATGGTGTGTCTTAATTTAAAATAATGAAATGTAAATGTACATCACGAACTATACCGTAGCCGAGGAGCGCTAGTCTTAATTTAAAATAATGAAATGTAAATCTTTTTAGTGCGTCGTACAAGTCACGCTGTGCCGAGTCTTAATTTAAAATAATGAAATGTAAATTATCTTGTTTCCCCTGATATTTATACTTGGACAGGTGAGTCTTAATTTAAAATAATGAAATGTAAATTATCGACCTTTTTAACGAGCAGGGCAAGCTACACTGTCTTAATTTAAGATAATGAAATGTAAATATCTCAACATAAATTTTAAAGTTAAATCCCGACTTTGGTCTTAATTTAAAATAATGAAATGTAAATGAAATTTGATGGAAGGCAAGAGCCATATTCGTTCAGGTCTTAATTTAAAATAATGAAATGTAAATCGAGTCGTAGCCCTTTGTAATAGGCTCCTGCGGGCAGTCTTAATTTAAAATAATGAAATGTAAATTCTTTTCAGGATGCTGATGAATATGCTCACTACTTTATCTTAATTTAAAATAATGGAACATGTGTGGATCTAATTCATAATAATTTAATAAAAAAAGTCTGATATAATTTAATAAAAAAAGTTCAATATTATGTCAAAACACTTAAAGTTTAAATACTATCTTAATGAATTGCTGGTTGGCTTCAACGGCTATCACTAATTATTCATTCGAGTGTATACCAAATACTGCCCGTGAAGTAATTATGATGAAAGAAATGAGACAATTAGAAAAATCAGTTCTATTTAGTTATTCTACAGTGTAGAGACCTCAAAAAGTTAGGCTTTTTTGGAGTGGAGAAATTGGGCTTGGTATAATAAACTAGACAAAAAATTAAGGGAAAGCGAGGATCTAGATTATGCCAAGACGTTCATTAAAAGAAAACCAACCAAAAGAAAAATGGAAGATATGGAGCGATTTGAATAACAAAAGTATTAAACAAAAAAGGAATTCTCGTTAATCGAAAATCACCCTCTCTTTCACGACCCAATCTTATTAATCAAACGTTTAAGGCAACAGAAAAAATAAAATTTGGTTAGGAGACATTACCTATATCCCTTTGAAAGAAGGAACACTTTATTTATCTGTATTTATTGATGTCTACATGAGAAAAATTGTTGAGTGGTCTATGTCATCTAGAATGAAAGATCAATTAGTTGTGGATTTTTTTCTTCAAGCATTTGGAAAAGAGCAGCCTGAACCAGAGCTGATTATTCACACTGATCAAGGCTCACAATACACAGGTACTAAATTCCAAGCAGTGTTAAGAAAAAAAGAAGCACGTTCTAGTATGAGTCGAAAAGGAACCCCCTATGATAATGCTTTAATGGAATCTTTTTACCAAACGATAAAAAGAGAGCTGATCAATGATGCTCAATTCAGAGATATCGATCAGACTCAAATAGAGATATTTAAATATATTGAAACTTACTATAATACAAAACGTATACATTCTGACCTTGGCTATCAATCTCCTAGAGACTTTGAAAAAAATTCCGCTTATTCTCTTAATTAAGTGTCTAGTTTTTTCTTGAAAACTCCACTTCCTAATATTCATATTTTTCAGAAGAAATTAAACGAGTAACATCATCGCTAGTAATAACCTAAAATACTTTAATAAGTTACCTTTCTAACGATCTTTAAAAGTGTTTTGTTCGATTAAATAGATGTTGATTTTCTTGATAATAAGTTCTGTCTTTTAGGCTTCAAATAACTAAATCCTTCGCCTTCTACTTCATGGACATTGATAACTGAAACAAAGGCTTTTTCATCTGTTTCGTGGACAATCCGTTTTACTTCAGAAATTTCACGTGGACTGACAACGATATAAATGATATTTTTTGTTTGGTTTGAATAACCACCTTCACCATTGAAATAAGTTAAACCGCGTTCGAGTTGCTGCATTAATAAAGGCGCAATCTCTGGATTTTTGTCAGACATGATTAAAATACCTTTAGCTGAGTAACCGCCATCCAAAACGGAATCAATGATTTTAGTAAAGACATAAGCGAAAATTAAGGTGTACATCATACGATTTAAATTGATATAAGATAATGAAAGAATCAAAATAATTACGTCAAAAATTAGTAATGACTTTCCAACAGAAATTCCAAAATTTTTCTCTACAATACGTGCGATAACGTCACTACCACCTGTTGTTCCCCCAACTTTATAAATCATGCCACTACCAATTCCTGTAATGACACCAGCTAGTAAAGCTACAATGAGCAAGTCGTGTTGTAAATCGATGACTAGTGGGATTTTTTGCCAAAAGCTTAACCAAAAAGATAATCCCACAGTTCCCAAAATTGTGTAATACAAAGCACGTTTACCTAAAATTCGTCCACCAATAATTATTAAAGGGATATTTAAAACTAATGTGCTAATTGCAGGATCAATTGAAAATAAGGCGCGCAAGATTAATGTAATTCCGGTGATGCCACCTTCTGCTAAATCGTTAGGGATATTGAAAAAAACAATACCAAATCCATAAATAGCTGTGCCTAGAAGAATAACTAAAATATCTCGAATAGTTCGAAATGAAAAAATTGTTTGCATACTGTTCCTCCTTATAAAAGAATCGTTCTTAATGTAGCATGTAAATATTCAATAGACAATAGTTCTTTTCTATGAATTCTTTTCTCAATTTGTTAAGATAGAAAAGGAGAAATTTAGAGGAGTGGATGAATGTGGATAAGCAACGTTCTTTAGTATCAATGCAAGAGGAAGTTGATGCGTATATTCAACAATTTAAATCAGGTTATTTTAGCCCGTTAGCACAAATGGCGCGTTTAACAGAAGAAGTTGGGGAATTAGCTCGAGAAGTTAATCATCATTACGGTGAGAAATCTAAAAAAACAACAGAAGCTGCCAAAACAGTCGCAGAAGAGCTAGGTGATGTTTTATTTGTGACAATGATTATGGCGAATTCTTTAGATATTGATTTGACAGAAGTTTTTGAAGAAAATATGGAAAAATTTAATCGCAGAGATAGCTACCGTTTTGAACGAAAAGATGGGAAACAAACTGCGGAAGATAAATGAGGTGATCTGATGAAATTAGAAGTAATTCCTCAAGAATATCAAACAGCATTACCTATTTTGAAGAAAATTGAAGATGCAGGATTTGAAGCTTACTTTGTAGGGGGGAGTGTGCGTGATGTCTTATTAGGCCACGCCATTCATGATGTTGATATTGCGACAAGTGCTTTCCCAGCTGAAATTAAAGAGATATTTCCTCGAACCATTGATGTAGGAATTGAACATGGAACGGTTTTGGTTTTAGATGAGGAAGAGCAATATGAAATTACGACATTTCGTACAGAATCTACTTATCAAGATTTTCGCCGTCCCGATCATGTTGAATTTGTTCGGTCTTTAGAAGAAGATTTGAAACGGAGAGATTTTACGATCAATGCGTTTGCTTTAAAAGAAGATGGTGAAATTATTGATTTATTTGATGGCTTAGCTGATCTTGAAAATAAAGTGTTACGTGCGGTTGGAAATCCTCATGAACGTTTTCATGAAGATGCTTTGCGAATGATGCGTGGTTTGCGATTTGTTAGTCAGTTAGGGTTTCAATTAGAGCAAGAAACGTTTGCATCGATTTATGATAACCATGCGTTATTAGAAAAAATTTCAGTTGAACGTATCAATATTGAATTTATCAAATTATTGCTTGGGAAATATCGCAGACAAGGCTTGCAGATGTTTGTTGAAACAGAATGTTATAGTTATTGCCCTAAACTGCGGGCGTATGGTGAATCCTTATTACGTTTTGCGGAATTAACCGATCAGCAAATTAACAAAGAAGTTCATGCGTGGGTGTTGTTAATTGACCAACTAGGCTTATCAAATAAAGAAATTCGACCGTTTATGAAAGCATGGAAGTGTTCGAATGATAGTATTCGTACGACACAAGCCGTATTTATGGGCTTGCAATTTAGAAAAACACAAGCTTTTACGAAACCATTACTTTATGTATTAGGTGAAGAACAAGCTATTTTAACAGAAGAATTACTGCCGTATTTTGGTTTAGAAAATGATATAACTGCTGTAAAAGAAGCGTATCGGCAATTAGTTATTCACTCTTTGCAAGATTTAGCAATTAGTGGGCATGATTTATTGGCTTATTTTGATAAAAAACCTGGAAAATGGATGAAAGAAATCTTGACGCTTTGTGAGCAAGCTGTGGTAGAACAAGTAATTCCTAATGAGAAAAAAGAGTTGCTTAACTATGCAGCAGCTGCAATTGAAAAAAACGAATGTTAAGAATTTGATGCACAATGAGAAAAACTAGTTCTTCTCATTGTGTATTATATTTACTAGAGACAATTGTTATGCTACACTAAGTATGTGGAATTTATTAACCAATAAGGTAAGGAGAGTTCAATATGGCTAGACAAATGAAAGCGTTAAAATTACTTTTCCGAAATGGAGAAACTTGGACAATCGATCGTCGTTACATTGGTGATTTATGGATCAAGCAGGTTTCAACAAGCTTTGGTCGTATTAAAGGCAGTGACTTTGTAGAAATTCACCCATGTGAAGCATTTAAAATTGAAATCTTCCAAGAAGGCGACCATGTATCAACACACGATATCAACTTAGGTGGTTTGGAATCAGGAATGTTTGCACGTGCCTTAAAATATGAAGATATCGAACGTATGGAATTATTATACGAAACAGGTCATCCTGATGTTATTTATTTCCCATACAAAGATAAATCAACTGATGGATTGGATAATGCATACCAATCAACAAAAATCAGTGAAAAAACTAAAAATCTTTACATTGTTATCGATCCAGAAAATACTGTAGATGATATCTACGGCAAACACTTCGAATAAACAACAGGCGAGAATTCTTTTTAGAATTCTCGTTTCTTTCTGAAAAAATATAAGGTGGAATGATATGGCAAAGAAAAAAAACAATACACCGACAAATACTGTTAAAGGGGTATTGTATTCACTTGTTGCGTTGCTTGTTTTCACGGCGACAGCTGGACAAATTGACTTGTCAAAAGTGGATTGGTCCGATCCAACAACTATTTTGGATGCGTTTGATGATACACCAGAACAGTTAGCAAATTATCCGCAGCTTGATGTGTTACCAGAGTATGATGGTACAAATATTGTGGTGACACTAAATGACAATCATACGACGTTTACCGAACAAGAATTATCACTTGCCAATGGATCCTGGCAAACTTTTTCTCCGCTTGATTCTCTCAACCGTGTTGGTTCGGCAAATGCGTTATTACATAAAAGCATGATGCCAAAAGAAGAGCGAGGAGATATTTCGAGGGTCTATCCATCAGGTTGGAAACAAAAGAAACTAGATGATGGAAAATGGTTATACAATCGTTCGCATTTGATTGCTTTTCGTTTTACTGGAGAAAATGATAATTGGCAAAACTTATTTACTGGTACGCAACAAATGAATCAAAAACCCATGAAAGAATATGAAGATAAAGTAGCTAATTATTTGAAAGAGACCGGTAATCATGTACGTTATCGGGTAACACCGTACTTCAAAGGCGAAGAACTTGTTCCGCGAGGGATTCAAATTGAAGCGCATAGTGTGGAGGATCAAGAATTATGCTTTAATATTTTTATCTATAATATACAAGATGGTTATAGCATTGATTATGCTACAGGTAATTCTAGAAAAATTTAAAAAAGTCACGATTACTATGAGTAGTCGTGGCTTTTTTTAGTGAATACACAGTCAAAAGGAATGATAATGGTTTATAAAGAAATTATAGGATATCTAAGATGAGTATCGGTTTACTCTTTTTGACTTCAGGATGTGCATTAAACTTCTTATGTAAGGCATATATCTACCATGGACGCATGGGAAAATAGGAGAGATTTATGAGTAGTGAACATGTCAATGTTATTAGGAATTTTTTACATTAGAAAAACTATAGCGAAGAAGCTATTGCTGGAATTTTAGGAAATATTCAAGGGAAAGTTGGAATAAGTATGGATCCGGATATCTATGAGATGCATGGACCTACTTATGGAATCGTTCAACGGGATGGTTCAGCATATCCTCTAGTGGGAACTCCTATAACTAATGGTAGTGGATATGTGAGAAGAATGATTACACAAGCGAGAATTGTGAAAGACTATCTACAAGTAAAATGACTAGATTGGTTGATGTATAAAGGGCAATTAAAAATATTTAGTTTTCTTTTTTATTGATATTAGATTCTTTCATAAATAATTTTATAGTGACTACAATTCCAAATGAATATGCGTAGCTTTTATATACCAAAAAACAATTGCATAAAAGAAGGAGCATGGCTAAAAAAGCAATTATTATATCAAAATCACTAATTAATAGATTTAATAGTCCAAATGTCAAAAAAATTAAAAATAAAGTAAAGGACAAAAATATAAGAAAAGAAAAAAGGGAGAGAAGAACAGCGATTCGTTTCTTTTTTTTGCTTTCTAAATCAGGTGAAATAAGCTCATCAGCAAAAATTACAAAGTTACTTAAAAATTCTAATAAAAGTTCCATATAAATCCCTTCTTTAACATAATACAATGTAATCATTACTTCTTATTTTATCAGCTAATGAAACCAAATAAAGACTTGGATCAGATAAATTAGAAAAATAAGAAAGTACATATTCTAAAGACTTTTGAAAAGCCTGAAAAATAAAAGCGTCGAACACTTGTTTATCAAGAATTCGACGCTTATTTTCAAACTATTATTTAGTTTCACGGTGTAAAGTAACTTTTCTTTCACGTGGGCAATATTTTTGTTTTTCCAAACGATCTGGATTGTTACGTTTGTTTTTGTTTGTTAGGTAGTTACGTTCTTTACAAGAAGTACATTCTAAAGTAATGTTTACGCGCATTTGTTTTCCCTCCCATATATCTAGAATATTCCAAGATCTCTCTCTCAGACCAAACTATAATATCACGTTTGTTCAGAGAAATCTAGCCTTTTTAGCAAATTTTGTTAAGTAATTTTACTTGGTAAATTGTAAAATGAAATGCATAAGGAAATAAACGAAAAAATCATGTAGATACGATATACTTGTTAGCAACCAAACCAAAAGTATAAGGGGTATCTACATGACCAAAAATAATTGTATCACAGAAAAGCGCACCTTCAAACAACTTACTGACATCCAACGCGGAATGCTGGAACAGATGGCGAAAAGCGGCACCTATAAACAAGCTGAAATGGCGCGAGAATTAGGGGTCAGCCAACCCACTGTTTCTCGTGAGTTGAAACGCGGTAGAACGCGCCAGCTTGACTATAAGCGCAATTATTACGAGCAGTATATTGCCGCCTCAGGCGCACGGGTTTATAAAGAAAATCGTGAGAACTCGCATGCGCGGGATCATAATAAATATTCTGCGGCTTTCCTTGCTGCCTTACCTGAAAATCTAGCACCCAAGAAGGGGTTGCGGATTTATAGTGTGGATACTTTTGTACACTCTTATAGAAAGTTGCACCCTGACGAACGCGTACCATGCACGAAGACCGTTTACGCTTTGATAAATGCTGCCGTACTTCCAATCCGTAATATCGATTTGCCTATGAAGACTAGGATGCGGCCACGAAAAACAACCGTTTCTGAACCTAAAGGTCATAACGCTAAACACTTGGGACGCAGTATCGAAGAACGCTCTCCAGAAGTACTCTCGAGGGAAGAATTTGGGCATTGGGAAGTTGATTTAGTATTAGGTAAGAAAACAAAAAATGAGCCTGTCATCATCACTATGGTTGAACGGAAAACACGCTACTGCCTCACTAAGAAAGTTTGGGGAAAAGGCGCAGCGCTGGTTCAAAAAGGCGTGCTTGACTTGATGAAAAAACAGGGGCTAGAACAGTTCAAGTCACTCACAACTGATAACGGCTCTGAGTTTTCAAGTCTGTCTCTTATCGAAAGCATTGCTGAAGACGTTCAGGTTTTCTTTACTCATGCGTATGCTTCTTGGGAGAAAGGAACGAACGAAAGGCATAACCGCATGCTCCGAGAATTTATCCCAAAGGGAGTCACTCTGCGTCCATTGTCCTATTCGTATTTACTGGAAGTAACCGATACGATCAACCACAAACCAAGAAAAATAATGGGCTATACAACACCTGCAGAACGCCTTCAGGAAGAACTGGCCGATTTACAAGCAGCTTAAGGTGTTTTGTTGGTTCTATAGGATAAGAGAATAGATTAGCTGAGTCAAGAGCCGCTTTGCTCCTTCTCTTGACTCAGCTAACCTATCCTCTTGGGTCAGAACCACCAACAACTCACCTGAAAAATGGTAAGGGATGAAACACTCCCTGCCGTCAATGGCTTCAAAGCATTGGTAATACTGGATTATTGAGTAATTCGCTGTCTATAAAGGTTTTTAAAATTTTTTATGCATTTGATATTGCAATTAAGCAGTAATTTTACTTGACGATTCTTCCGCGTTTAATTGAAGGTTAGTTATAGGCGGAAGAGGGGTTCCATGTTAAAATAAAGGATGTGTGTAAGGCTTTGATTATAGTTAAAGGAGTGTGAATTTATGGAAAAAGCGGAACTACGTCAGTCAGGAATAGTTGTATTAAAAAAGCTGGCGGAACATCCTAAAAAGAAATTAAAAAAAGAAGAAACGATTTTAGCTCTCTTTTTTGCTTCACGAATTTGGAAAGAAGCCAAAGTTATTGGGATGATTCGTTCAACATCATTTGAATTTAATACTGAATCAATCATGAAGCGTGCATGGGCAGAAAATAAAGTTGTCGTTATTCCTAAATCATTACCAAAACGGCAATTAGCTTTTTATGAAGTAGATAAAAGAACCGCTTATCGGACGACGAAGTTTGGTGTTGATGAACCAGTCAGTGCTTTACATGTTTCTAAAGAAGAAATTGATGTCTTGCTTGTTCCAGGCATTGTTTTCTCCAAAGAAGGGTATCGTATCGGTTTTGGTGGTGGTTTTTATGACCGATACTTAGCAGAATATCAAGGACAAACGTGTAGCTTGGTTTTTTCGGAACAATTAAATAATCAATGGCAACCGGATTCCTTTGACCTTCCAGTAGCGCGGATTTTTACAGATAGCTATAAAGGAGTGACGTATGAATAATTTATCGTTTAATCGTTTAAAACGAACACCTTTTTTGACGTATACTTTTTTAACTATCCAGGTGGTCGTTTATCTATTAGCTTTTCTGTTTCCAAGTCTATATATCGAGTTTAGAGGAGCAATGTTTGGACCGTTAGTGGTACATGGACATGAGTATTGGCGTTTTATTACGCCCATTTTTATTCATTATGGATTGATGCACTTTGCAGTCAATTCCGTGGTTCTATATTTTATGGGACAACAAATTGAAGCTATCTATGGGCATGTGCGCTTTTTAATTATTTATTTAATCAGTGGTTTTGCAGGAAATGCTTTGAGTTTTGCTTTTAATCAAGCAGGTGTGCAGTCAGCAGGTTCGAGTACTTCGTTATTTGGTTTATTCGGTGCATTTGTTATTTTAGGTGTTCATTTTAAAGGACATCCAGCAATTCAAGGGATGGTTCGACAATTTACTTTGTTTATTGGAATGAGTTTACTGTTTGGCGTTTTTGACCGTTCAATAGATATGTGGGGACACATAGGCGGCTTACTTGGTGGTTTGTTATTGGGCAATGTTTTGAGCGTGCCAAACAACTCAAAAAGCTATTCGATTCATCTTCGAATTATTTCAGGTATGATTTTAGTATTTTTGCTTATTTTTTGTATCGTGTACGGTTTCAAAAAATACGAAATACTTGTATAATGTTTAGGAAGTGTCTTTATGGAAACTTTATATGATGTCCAACAGTTATTTAAACAATTCGGTTTGTATATTTATGTCGGCAAACGTATTTATGATATTGAACTGATGGCAATTGAATTAAAAAAGCTATTCGAAGCGCGTGTGATTGACCGAGAAACATATTTAAAAGCACGTGGTATCTTAAATCGAGAACATCGCATCGAAGAAAGCAGGAAGGGTTTTTAGGATGGAAGAAAAGAAAATCATTGGAATTGACTTAGGAGGTACCACAGTCAAATTTGCGATTGTGACACTTGAAGGAGAAATCCAACAAAAATGGAGTATTGAAACAAATATTTTGGATGAAGGTTCACACATTGTTCCAGAAATTATTGAATCAATTAATCATCGTTTAGATTTGTATGATTTGAAAGCTGAAAACTTTGTTGGGATTGGTATGGGAACTCCAGGAAGTGTTGATCGTGAAAAAGGAACAGTTATTGGTGCTTATAACTTAAACTGGAAAACGTTACAATCCGTTCGTGAACAAATTGAATCAGGTACAGGAATTCAATTTACATTAGATAATGATGCGAATGTGGCTGCTTTAGGTGAACGTTGGAAAGGTGCGGGTGAAAATAACCCAGACGTTATCTTCATGACATTAGGAACCGGTGTTGGTGGCGGTATTATTGCAGAAGGAAACTTATTACATGGTGTCGCAGGCTGTGCGGGAGAAATTGGTCATGTGACAGTCGATCCTTATGGTTTTGAATGTACGTGTGGCAAAGTAGGCTGTTTAGAAACAGTTGCAAGTGCGACGGGAGTTGTACGTGTTGCTCGTCAATTGTCAGAAGAATACGCAGGTGACTCTGAATTGAAACGCCGTTTAGATGATGGTCAAGATATCTCAAGCAAAGATGTGTTTGTTTTAGCTGAACAAAATGATCCATTTGCCTTAATGGTTGTTGACAAAGTTTGTTTCTATCTAGGTCTAGCTTGTGGAAACTTAGGGAACACGTTAAATCCATCAAGTATTGTTTTAGGTGGTGGTGTATCGGCTGCAGGGGAATTCTTACGAAGCCGTGTTGAAAAATATTTCAATGAATACACATTCCCACAAGTAAGAGAAAGTACACAAATCAAATTAGCACAACTAGGAAATGATGCCGGTGTAATTGGTGCGGCTTCATTGGCTTTGCAATTTATAAAATAGAAAGGTAGAAACAAAACATGAATTTTTTTAATACGTTAACACTAGTTTTACTTTTAGTTCTAGTTTTCATGGGATTAAATTGGTTATATTACTATATCTTAGGAAAACGTTCGGCTACAATTATTGAAGAAGAAGAATTTCGCGAAGGTATGCGTAAAGCGCAAGTGATTGATGTTCGTGAGAAAGCTGAATTTGATGCGGGACATATTTTAGGTGCCCGTAACATTCCTTATACCGTGTTGGATACTTCGATTTCAGCAATTCGTAAAGATCAACCAGTTTATCTTTATGATCGTTCAAAAGCATTAAGTGTTCGTGCGGCGAATAAATTACGTAAAAAAGGATATAAAAATATTTATATCTTAAAAGATGGCTATGATAGCTGGACGGGTAAGACTAAGCAGAAAAATTAAAATAAAAAAACGAGAGATGTTTGTTGTGAGACTCAAAAGTTAGATCAAAAATCTAACTTTGGGGTTAAACACAGACATCTCTCGTTTTTAATTATCTTGCGAAGCTTTTACGATTTGCTTTGCGGCGTTTTTCATCATTGACTGCTTCTTTTTCTTCAATTGGATCAATGACTTGTTTTTTTATTGTGGCAATCAAGCCGATTGTTGCTGCAGTTGTAGCAAGAGAACCTACGACAAATCCTGTAACAAATTTTTTCATTGTTCCTTCACCTCACTTCATTTATCTTACTTACATTATGAATGAATATGGGAATTTTGCAAAGTAATATACCATGTTAAATTTATTTTAATAAAAAATTTGAAAATATTTACTAAATATTATACAATGTATTTACTAATAAAAAAGGAGCCGGTAATAAGATGGAAAAATTAGAAAAGGTTTTCAATGATATTTTTGAAACAAATGCCACGGGCAACTACTTTGCTCCTGGACGTATCAATTTAATCGGTGAACATACAGATTATAATGGCGGTCATGTATTTCCCGCATCAATCACCTTAGGAACATATGGTTTAGCAAGCAAGCGAGAGGATCAGCTTGTGTGCTTGTATTCTGAAAATTTTCCAGAGAAAGGCGTGATTACTTTTTCAATCGATGAACTGAATTATGAAAAGGCGCATGATTGGGCGAACTATCCGAAAGGGATGATCCGCTTTTTAAAAGAAGCAGGACATTTGATTGATTCGGGAGTAAATATCGTTTTCTATGGCAATATTCCAAACGGTGCGGGTCTTTCATCTTCTGCTTCGATTGAACTTTTGACAGGAGTTATCTTAGAAGATTTGTTTGCTTTAAGTATCGAACGTTTAGATTTAGTTAAAATCGGCAAACAAGTGGAGAATGAATTCATTGGTGTTAATTCAGGAATTATGGATCAATTTGCTATTGGAATGGGCAAAAAAGACCATGCATTATTGTTAGATACAACTACCCTAAAGTATGAAGTCGTTCCAGCAATTTTTGGTGAATATGTGGTGGCTATTATGAATACGAATAAAAGACGAGAACTTGCTGATTCCAAATATAATGAACGCCGTGGAGAATGCGAAGAAGCGTTACGCCGATTACAAACACAGTTAGCTATTCAAACATTAGGTGAGCTTGATGAAGTAACATTTTTGGCAAATACTGAACTAATTGGCGATGAGACATTAATCAAACGTGCAAAACATGCTGTAACAGAAAACCAGCGAACGTTAAAAGCCCGTCAAGCATTACAAAAAGATGATCTAGTGACTTTTGGAGAATTATTAAACGCTTCGCATGCATCATTGAAAGAAGCGTATCAAGTGACCGGAATGGAATTAGATACCTTGGTTACAGCGGCTCAAAAGCATCCGAGTGTATTGGGGGCACGAATGACCGGTGCTGGCTTTGGTGGATGTGCGATTGCTTTAGTCAAACAAACCGATTGGCAAGATTTTGTAGAAACTGTTTCTAACGAATATTTAGACAAAATTGGTTATGCGACCGATATTTATCAAGCAAGCATTGATGATGGTGCAAGAAAGTTATAAGATAAGACAAGAGTATTTAAAAAACGAAAGCGAGGACAACAAATGTCTATTTTAGTATTAGGTGGAGCTGGTTATATCGGCTCGCACGCTGTGAATCAATTAATTCAACGTGGTGAAGATGTTGTAGTGATTGACAATTTATTGACTGGGCACCGTGCGGCTGTGCATCAAGACGCACGCTTTTATGAAGGGGATGTTCGTGACAAAGCATTTGTAGCAGAAGTTTTTGAAAAGGAAACGATTGATGGTGTCATTCATTTTGCAGCAAGTTCGTTAGTTGGAGAATCCGTTGAAAAACCATTAAAATACTTCAATAATAATGTCTATGGCATGCAAATTTTGTTAGAAGTGATGCAAGAACATGAGGTGAAACACATTGTCTTTTCTTCAACAGCCGCTACGTATGGCGAACCAGAAGTATCACCGATTTCAGAAACGACCCCAACGAATCCGAAAAATCCATATGGTGAAAGTAAGTTGATGATGGAAAAAATGATGAACTGGTGTGACAACGCATATGGTATGAAGTTTGTAGCTTTACGTTATTTCAATGTTGCTGGGGCAAAAGCAGATGCTTCGATTGGTGAGGATCATACACCCGAAACGCATTTAGTTCCAATTATTTTACAAGTGGCATTAGGGCAACGCAAAGCATTATCTATTTTTGGGGACGACTACAATACACCAGATGGCACGTGTATTCGTGATTATGTCCACGTAGAAGATTTAATTGCGGCACATTTATTAGCCTTAGATTATTTAAAAGCTGGGAATGAAAGCAATGTCTTTAATTTAGGTAGCAACAATGGTTACTCTGTAAAAGAAATGTTAGAAGCCGCTCGAGAAGTCACGCAAAAAGAAATCCCAGCAATCATCGCCCCACGTCGTGCAGGCGATCCAAGCACATTGGTCGCTTCAAGTGATAAAGCAAAAGACGTATTGGGTTGGGAACCACAGTATACAGATGTGAAGAAAATTATTGAAACTGCTTGGAATTGGCATGTGAGTCATCCAAATGGGTATGAAGAGTAGGAGTTGAGGGGATGTTAAGTCAGACAATTGCTGATTTTGCCACGCTTGCGATTGCAGCAGGTGGTTGGATGGAAATGGATCGGTTATATTTGCATAATCGTATTTTAGGAATGATTGGTGAAAATCAGTTGGAAGAATTTGAGGTGCGTCCTGTGACACGTCCATCAACTGAATTGTTAGATGAATTAATAAAAACTGCACAAGCAAATCAAGTGATTGATACTACGTTATCGGCTATTGAAATTTTAGAAGGAGAGTTGATGGATTTCCTAACGCCACCGCCTTCTGTGGTCAATGCTTTTTTTGCTCAGCATTATGCTAAAAAGCCTAAAGAAGCAACCGATTACTTTTTTGAGCTATGTAAAAATAATGATTACATCAAAACACGTGCCATTGCGAAGAATATTTATTTTCCTGTGCAAACATCTTATGGTGAATTAGAAATCACTATTAACTTATCCAAACCTGAAAAAGATCCAAAACAAATTGCGGCAGAACGTACTGCTACGACGAGTCATTATCCGAAATGCATGCTTTGTATGGAAAACGAAGGCTATCAAGGTCGCGTGAATTATCCAGCACGAACCAATCATCGGATAATTAGAATGAATCTAGCTGGTGAATCGTGGGGCTTTCAATATTCACCATATGCCTATTATAATGAACATTGTATTATCTTATCAGAAGAACATCGTCCAATGGAAATTAGCTCCCAAACTTTTGAACGTTTGTTACAGATTGTCGAAGTCTTACCACATTATTTCGCAGGTTCAAATGCTGATTTGCCAATTGTCGGTGGGTCAATTTTATCTCATGACCACTATCAAGGCGGTAACCATACGTTTGCGATGGCCGAGGCGCCAATTGAACATTTATTTGCCTTAAAAGATTTTCCAACGATTGTTGCTGGAACAGTTCAATGGCCAATGTCAGTTATTCGGTTACAAGCAACAGATAAAGAGCAATTGATTGCTGCTGCGTCACATGTGTTAGCCAATTGGCGTACCTATTCTGTACCAGAATTAGACATTGTGGCATTTTCTGAAGATGGAACATTGCATCATACCATTACACCAATTGCTCGTAAAAAAGGTGAATTCTTTGAGTTGGATTTAGTTTTACGTGATAATAATGTATCAGAAGAATACCCAGATGGAATCTTTCACCCTCACCAAGATGTTCACCATATTAAAAAAGAAAATATTGGTTTAATTGAAGTGATGGGACTAGCCATTTTACCACCTCGTCTGGAAAAAGAGCTGCAAGAAGTAGAAAAATTCTTATTAAATCAAGAAAATCATTTAGCAGAAAGTCACCGTATCTGGGCAGAACGAATGAAAGTAAGCTATACAATTTCTGAAGAAAATGTTCGGGCTATAATGGAAAAAGAAATTGGCCAGATATTTATACGCGTGTTAGAAGATGCCGGTGTTTTTAAACGAGACGAACAAGGGCAACAAGCTTTTATAGCCTTTACCCAAACACTTTAATAAAAGGAGGAGAGATCGTGGCAACCATTAAAGATATTGCAGATAAAGCAGGGGTTTCTCCTGCTACGGTCTCACGTGTCCTCAATTACGACCCAGATTTGTCTGTTGGACAAGAGACGAAGCAAAAGATTTTTGAAGTAGCTGAATCATTGAATTATACCAAACATAAGAAAAAACGGCGTGAACAGTTTGTGATTCGTTTGGTTCAATGGTATGACACAGCGGAAGAACTGGAAGATTTATATTATTTATCGATTCGTTTAGGGATTGAGAAAAAAGCAGAAGAGTTAAATATTCAGTTGCTAAAAGAATCGCTTGATCAATTGTCGGAAACGACTACTGCGGGAACGATTGCATTAGGGAAATTTGATCCTAAACAGATTCGTTTGTTAGAGGAATTAGAAGGAACCTTATTATTTGTGGACACAAACGATACCATTCATGGGCATGATTCCATTGTGGTTGATTTTACTCAAAGCATCGAACAAGTGCTGGATCATTTTATTCAAGAAAAGCACGAAAAAATTGGGATTCTATCAGGAATCGAATATACCAAACGCAGTAATTATGAAATTAATGATCCGCGTTTCAGTGCTTTTAAGGAGCGTTTGACTCAATTAAAATTGTATCAAGAAAACTATCATCTACAAGGAGCTTTTACGGTAGAGGGTGGGTATCAAGCGATGCAAGAATTTTTGAAACAAGAAAAGGAGTATCCAACCGCTTTATTTGCTTCAAGTGATGCGTTGGCGATTGGTGCAATGCGTGCCATTCAGGAGCACGGTCTGAAAGTGCCAGAGGATATTTCTGTCATTGGATTTAACGATGTCAGTGTAGCAAAATACGTTAGTCCAGCATTATCAACTGTTCGTGTCTATACAGAATGGATGGGAGAACTGGCAGTCTTAACCTTGATTGATTTGATTAAAGAGCAACCACCTGTTTCAAAGCGAAGTGTCTTAGCGACCGAATTGATCTTACGCCAATCAACATTAAAAACGCAAAAGAGTCTGTTATAGACTCTTTTTATTTTGAATAGAAACTTTGGTCTCAATTCTAACTTTTGTGGTAGAATATGAGAGAACTTGAATAAGGTAGGGAATAAACATGAAGATACTTGCAATAGATACATCTAATCAAACCATGGCAGTCGCTGTTACCGATGACAATCGTCTGTTGGGACAATTGCAAACAACTGTCAATAAAAATCATAGTAAAACGTTGATGCCTGCTATTGAGACATTGATGAAAGAACTTGAATTAACGCCCCAAGAGCTTGATCGCATTGTTGTGGCACAAGGTCCTGGTTCGTATACAGGCTTACGCATTGGTGTGACAACCGCCAAAACATTGGCAAATACGTTAAAAACTGAATTAGTCGGTATTTCTAGCCTAAAAACAATTGCGGGCAACTGTTATGGACGAAAAGAATGGATTGTTCCTCTTTTTGACGCTCGTCGTCAAAATGTTTATGCAGGAGCCTATCAATGGCAGAATGGACAATTAGTGAACGTTTTGGCAGATCAGCACATTGCGTTAGCTACATTATTGGCTCAATTAGAAGGACAGGAAGTCTATTTTGTAGGAGAGGATGTTCAAAAATTTCAAGAAATCATTACAGAGACATTACCCAATGCCATTTGTAATTCGATTATTTCCTGGAATTACCCAAGTGGCGTTACACTGTCTGAGCTTGGTAAACAAGCACCTACTGTAGCAAGCCATCCTTTCTTGCCAAACTACTTAAAACGTGTGGAAGCAGAAGAAAAATGGTTGGAAACCCACGAAATTGGAGAAGAAAGTTATGTTGAAAAGATTTAAGACTTTTCTTTCTTTTTTACGTGAACAAAGTGGCTATCAAGAAAAAACAATTACCATTGATGCAAGTGTTTATCAAATTCGTGAGGTTTTTCCAAAAGATATTAGGGCATTGATGCGTGTCCAACAGTTGGTATATAAAGACTATCAACCGTGGCATCGAGGCGCTTTTTTGTCCGAATTGTATTCGGTGCATAGTCATCGTTATTTATGTATCGTTAGCAATAACCAAATTATTGGATTTATTGGTATCCGTGTGGTTGCAACAGATGCACATATTACGAATATTGCCGTGATTCCTGATTATCAAAATCAAGGTTTGGGTAATTATTTATTGATGGAAGCGGAAAAGTTTGCTAATCAGTATGCGTGTCAAACAATGTCGTTAGAAGTGCGTATCAGCAATGTAGATGCCCAACGACTATATACAAAATTAGGATATACAACACGTCAAGTTTTGACGGAATATTATAGTGAAGGCAAGGAAGATGCCTTAGATATGGTGAAAGAATTAAAATGAAGATAACAAGTAAACATTTTTTCGAAACAACAACATTAGCGTCTGAATTACATCAATTAGCAGAAACAAGTTATACGCATGGTTCACCATGGACGATGGCGCAATTTATAGAAGATATCCATAATGAGCAAAGTGACTATCTGATTTTAGAAAAAGGGTATATTGCTGGTTTTTTAGGCTATCATCAATTTTTAGATGAGATGGAGATTTTTAATTTAGTTGTGCATACACAAGAGAAAAAACAAGGATACGGTGCGGCGTTATTAAAAGAGTTATTCCGAGTGGCGAATGAAGAGCAAATTGCTCAGATTTTATTAGAAGTCCGAGTTTCTAATTTTTCAGCTCAAAATTTATATCTGAGTCATGGGTTTGAGATTATTGCTCGAAGAAAAAATTATTACCAAGCACCTACAGAAGATGCATTGATTATGATAAAGAAAGTGAGGCCAACGTTGGTCAAATGAGAGAATTGATTTTAGCAATTGAAAGCAGTTGTGATGAAACAAGCGTGGCAGTCATTGAAAATGGTGCTAAAATTTTAAGTAACATTGTTGCATCACAAATTAAAAGTCATCAACGTTTTGGCGGTGTTGTTCCTGAAGTGGCTAGCCGTCATCATGTTGAACAAATTACGTTATGTATTGAAGAAGCACTAGCTGAGGCGGAAATTTCAATTGAAGAATTATCTGCTGTGGCTGTGACACAAGGTCCAGGCTTAGTGGGATCATTATTAATTGGAATAGCAGCAGCAAAAGCCTTTGCTTGGGCGCATCAATTACCATTGATTCCAGTCAATCATATGGCCGGGCATATTTATGCAGCACGTTTTGTTCAACCATTAGAATTTCCATTAATGGCGTTATTAGTTAGTGGTGGACATACGGAATTAGTGTTGATGGAAGAAGACGGGTCTTATGAAATTGTTGGAGAAACACGCGATGATGCCGCAGGAGAAGCATATGATAAAGTGGGGCGTGTTTTAGGTTTACCCTATCCAAGTGGGAAAGAGATAGATCGTTTAGCTCATATTGGAAAAGATACCTATCATTTTCCACGAGCTATGATTCATGAGGATAATTTTGATTTTAGCTTTAGCGGTTTGAAGAGTGCCTTTATTAATTTAGTGCATAATGCTGAGCAACGTGGTGAAGCATTATCGACAGAGGACCTAGCGGCTAGTTTTCAAGCAAGTGTCATTGATGTACTTGTTCATAAAACCATACATGCGTGCCAGCAATATCCAGTCAAACAGTTAATTGTTGCTGGGGGAGTAGCAGCTAATCAGGGATTAAGACAAGCGTTAGAAGAAGCTGTTAAACAATTACCAGATGTTACGTTAGTAGTCCCACCGCTACGTTTGTGTGGTGACAATGCTGCGATGATTGGCGCAGCTGCGCATGTTGAACTAGCGAAAGGCAACTTTGCGAAGATGTCCTTAAATGCTGTTCCAAGTTTAGCATTTCCTGTAAAAAAATAGAATCAGATAAAAAGAACAAGTCTAGTTGATTAGGCTTGTTCTTTTTATCTAAACAACAATTACTTCTTCCTTAAATAGCGTTTTGGTCGCACGATAAATATTGAGTGCTGTTTGAGATTGATTCATTGTATACAAATGAATCCCAGCTGTATCTTGTGTAACTAAATCGACAATTTGATCAATAGCATAAGCTAACCCTGCCGCTCGCAATGATTCTGGATCGTGTTCATATTTTTCCAAAATAGCAATAAATTTACGTGGTAGCGCAGTTTTAGTTGTTTTTATTAATCGTAGCGCTTGGTTACGGTTAACAATGGGCATAATCCCTGCATAAATGGGGACATCAATACCTACAATGTCGCAGTTTTCACGAAAGCGGTAAAAAGTATCATTATCAAAAAATAATTGTGTGATTAAATCATCACAGCCGCTATCTACTTTTTTCTTTAAATTTTGTAAATCTTCTACGCGATTTTTAGCTTCAGGATGAACTTCAGGATGACATGCACCACTAATTTGGAAAGTGGGTTCTTCTTCTTTAATAAAATGAATTAAATCGCTTGCATGTTTGAAATCTTCCAAAGGTGGTTTATCTGCATAAATATCACCACGTAAGGCTAAAATTCGATTCGTGTTAGAGCGTTTTAAAATATTAATTGCTTCCCGAATATCTTCTTTTGAGGAATAAGCTGCTGTTAAATGAGCGATACTTGGCACATTCAAGTTTTTTTGAATGTAACCTGCTAATTTCAACGTAGTCGTTTTTAAATCAGCATTTTTATTACTACAAGTCACACTGATGAAATGCGGACCTAAGTCCTGCAATTCATCTAGTGTGTCTAAAAGTAGCTCGTTTGACGACTTGGTGTTTGGTGGAAAAATTTCAAAAGAAAGGGAAGGACGTTGCCTCTCCACATTATCAGTCATTCACAAGCTCCTCTCGTACTTCTTTGGCAGCTAATACTAAGTTTTCTAAACTAGCATAGGTTTCTTTTTCACCACGTGTTTTCAATCCACAGTCAGGATTTACCCAAACTTTATTTGTTGGGATTTTCTCTAAAATTTTACCAATAGTTTGTTTAATTTCTTCGATTGATGGAATACGCGGTGAATGAATATCATAAACACCAGGTCCAACTTGTGTTTGGAAATTATTACGATTTAAGGCATCTAATAAGGCTAAGTTTGAACGAGAAGCCTCAAAACTAATAACATCAGCGTCCATATCATCAATCGCTTTAATGATATCTTCAAACTCGCTATAACACATATGTGTATGAATTTGTGTTTCTGGTTGCACTTTGCTGTGAACTAAACGGAATGCTGGAATAGCCCAGTCTAAATATTCGCTGTACCAGTCTGTTTGACGTAAAGGCAATTTCTCACGTAAGGCAGCTTCATCAATTTGGATGATGCGGATGCCATTTGCTTCTAAATCTAAAACTTCTTCTTGGATGGCAAGAGCTAATTGGTAGGTACTTTCTTTAATAGAAATATCTTCACGTGTGAACGACCAGTTTAAAATCGTTACAGGACCAGTAAGCATTCCTTTAACAATTTGATCCGTTTTACTTTGTGCGTATTTAGACCATTGCACGGTAATTGCTTTTGAACGAGCAATATCGCCCCAAATGATTGGTGGTTTTACACCACGAGTTCCATAAGATTGTACCCAACCATTTTTAGAGAAAAGATACCCATCTAACGCTTCACCAAAGAATTCAACCATATCATTACGTTCAAATTCTCCATGAACTAAAACATCTAAGCCAACTTTTTCTTGGAAAGTAATACAGTCATCGATTTTCTTCGCAATAAAGGCATCGTATTCTTCTTGATTGATTTCACCACGTTTAAATTTCCCACGCGTAATTTTAACTTCTTTTGTTTGTGGGAAGGAACCAATGGTTGTTGTTGGTAATGTTGGCAATTGTAATAAATCAGTTTGTAAAGCTTCACGTTCTGCAAATGCAGGTAAACGAACGAAATCAGCGTCTGTTAGTTGCGTAATTTTTTCTTGTAAGGCCTTATTAGCAGTAATTCGTTCCTGTTTGAAAATACGATTATTTTTCTCGATTGCTGCTTGATCGGTTTTGTCTAAAGCCACTAATTCTGCTAATTTTTCTTTCGCAAAAGCAAAATATTGCTTGATTTCGTCTGAGAAAACTTCATTTTCAACAGAATATGGAACATGTAACAAAGAACATGACGTTGTTAAGACTACATTTTTTGGTAATTTAGCTAATAAATCAAAGGTACTTGTATAGTTGTTCGTCCAGATATTTTTACCATTTACCACACCAGCGAATAATATTTTATCTTCTGGGAAAGATGTTTTCGTGATTAGGTTTAGTGTTTCTTTGCCTTCAACAAAATCTAAACCAACGCCATCAAAGTCTAAAGCAATGACCTCTTCATAAATATCACGAATATCACCAAAGTAAGTTTGTAATAAGACGTTTAATCCTTGTTTATTTGCTAGTAATGTTTGATAAAACTCTTTAAAACGAGCAATATCATCAGCTGTTAAATCTAAAACTAAACCAGGTTCGTCAATTTGAATCCATTCTGCTCCAGCTTCAGCTAATTTTGAAAATACTTCTTGATAAGCTGCTAATAAATCTGCCGAAAAATCTGCACTTGTTGTGCCATCGTGGTATTGACCTAATTGCAATAACGTAAATGGTCCTAAGATTACTGGACGAGTAATAATTCCTAATTCTTTTGCTTCGATAAATTCATCGACAATTTTAGTTGTATTTAATTGAATTTTGGTTGTTTTTTCAAATTGAGGCACTAAATAATGATAATTTGTGTTGAACCATTTTTTCATTGGCAAGGCATGAACATCACCTTTATCTCCTTGATAACCACGGGCTAAGGCAAAATATTCTTCTAGCTCATCAAAATCTAAGTCTTTCACTTTTTTAGGGATGATATTAAATAAAACCGATGTATCTAATGTATTATCATAGAAAGAAAAATCATTGCTTGGAATTTGATCGATGCCAGCTTCTTTGATAACATTCCAATGCTTCTTGCGTAAATCTTTCGCAAAAGCTTTTAAATCTTCTGCGGAAATTTCATTTCTAAAATATTTTTCTGTTTCAAATTTTAATTCTCTAAATTCGCCTAAACGAGGAAATCCGATAATTGTTGTTGTCATTAACCAACACTCCTTTTTTTGTGTTGAAGATAATGTATCATGAAAGAAAAAGATTGGATAAGTG
The DNA here is from genome assembly GCF_058216495.1 of Enterococcus sp. AMC1623. NCBI lineage: Bacteria > Bacillati > Bacillota > Bacilli > Lactobacillales > Enterococcaceae > Enterococcus > Enterococcus sp. AMC1623. The sequence goes on from NZ_CM177096.1 coordinate 189,934, forward strand.
AAGATTTCTATGGTAGGTTATAAATAAAATCTATAACATATAGGGTTTATATAAGGAGGAGTAATGATGAGGATACAACAATTAGAATATTTAGAAAAAATTGTCGCGTTGGGTTCAATGAATGAAGCGGCTAAAGCCTTGTATATGACACAACCAAGCTTGTCTAGCGCGATTAAAGAATTAGAAAATGAAATGAATATTCAAATTTTAGTTAGAAGTAAGACGGGTGTCCGTTTGACAGAAGAAGGACGTGAGTTTATGTCCTATGCACAACAGATTATGGATCAAGTTCAATTATTAGAAGAAAAATATAAAGATACACGTCCTCGTAAGCAAACTTTTTCAGTTTCAGCACAACATTATGCTTTTGTTGTCCATGCCTTTGTCGAATTAATCAATAGCTTAGATGTAGAAGAATATCAGTTTAAATTGCGAGAAACAGAGACTGAAAATATTTTAGAGGATTTAAGTCATTTTAAAAGTGAATTAGGTATTTTATATTTAAATTCTTTTAATGAAAAAGTTATGATGAAGCTTTTTAAAGAGCGCGAATTAGTTTTTCAACCTCTTTTTCATGCGAAACCGCATGTTTTTGTAAGTAATACCTCGCCTTTAGGGCAGAAAGACTTAGTAGAATTATCGGATTTAGAAGATTATCCTTATTTATCTTATGAGCAAGGCGAACGTAATTCATTTTATTTTGCTGAAGAAATTTTAAGTACCTTAGAGCATCGAAAAGATATTAAAGTGAGTGATCGGGCAACTATTTTTAATTTAATGGTGGGAGTGAATGGTTATACAATTAGTTCAGGAGTTTTAAGCAAAAAATTAAATGATGACAAGATTATTGCTGTCCCTTTAAATATCAAAGATGAAATGACGATTGGCTATTTAAAGCATAAACAAAAGGAATTATCGCCAATCGCTCAACAATATCTACAAATGTTAGAAGACCATATTCAGGGATATGGCTTTGAAATTTTATAAAGAGGAGTTGCTTAATTTGGATAATAAGTGTATATTTATTCAAAAGATGCCGTCTAATTAATAAAATATGCGTTTCTTAAGAAGAGCTAGAGGCGATACTTTAATACAAATTAGGAGTGATGGATAGTGGGTAATTATTTATTTTCAAATTATGCAAGAAAACCTTTTGAGATTATGGAAGGCAATGGTTGTTACGTTACCGATAATCATGGAAAAAAATATTTAGATTTTACCAGTGGAATTGGAGTTATGAATTTAGGTTATAATCAAGCTCACTTAAATCAAGTTTTAGCAGAGCAAGCGCAAAAGATTTGGCATACGCCTAATCTTTATGAAAATCATTTACAAGAAGTTGTTGCAGAAAAATTGATTCAAGAAAAAGATTATTTAGCATTCTTTTGTAATTCGGGGGCAGAAGCAAACGAAGCAGCGATTAAATTAGCTCGTAAAGCAACAGGTAAATCTCAGATTATTACGTTTACCAATTCGTTCCATGGACGAACATATGGTGCTATGTCAGCGACTGGACAGTCAGCCATTCATACTGGATTTGAACCATTAGTTCCTGGTTTTATATATGTTCCTTATAATGATTTTTCAGCATTACAAGAGCAAATTTCAGATCAGACAGCAGCGATTATGCTTGAACTCATTCAAGGCGAAGGTGGCGTAACGGTTGCTAACCAAGAATGGATTCAGCAGATTGTTACACTGTGTCAAGAGAAAAAGATTCTATTGATTGTTGATGAAGTCCAAACTGGAATTGGCCGGACGGGTAGTTTATTTGCTTTTGAACAATTTGGCATTGAGCCAGATATTTTTACGTTAGCAAAAGGATTAGGCAATGGTTTTCCAATCGGAGCAATGCTAGGAAAAACGGCTTTAGGTGAAGCTTTTGGCCCAGGTAGTCACGGTACAACCTTTGGCGGAAATAAATTAGGAATGGTCGTAGCAAGTGAAATCCTAGATAGTTTGTCTTCGGAGATTTTGGTTGCTAGTCAACAAAGAAGTCAGCAATTATTTGCTGGTTTAAATAAAATTAAGTCAGACAAAATTAGTGAAATTCGTGGGAAAGGATTAATGATTGGTATTGAACTTCAACCGGATATTTCTGTTGCTGAAATAGTAGAAGATTTAGAAGCAGAAGGATTGTTAGCTCTACGGGCAGGTGCTAATACCTTACGTTTATTACCACCATTAATTATTTCTGAAGAAGAGGTTACTTTAGGACTTGAAAAATTAACTAAGGTTTTAGAAAAATAAGAAAAAGAGTTGTTTTGTATATATACGCAAAATAACTCTTTTTTGTATAAAAATGTAGTCAATATTCGTCTTTTTACATATATTTACAAAAAAATACATATTTTTTTATAAAAAACCATTGACCTTTAACGAATAACTCTCTATAATTCTAATTACTTTATAGAAGGAGTGAAGAGGATGAAAGCAGCAATCGTTGGTGTGACAGGATATACAGGAATAGAATTGGTGCGTTTGATTCATCAACACCCCTCATTGACATTGGGGACCTTACATAGTCACTCGATGCATAAAAACTCAATTTCAGAGTTATATCCACATCTACAACAGCTTTGTGAGCAAGAAGTTGAAGCATACGATGCAGAAAAAATCATGAAAAATAATGATATTGTCTTTTTTGCTACTCCTTCAGGAATTAGTAAAGACTTAGTCCATGAATTTGTGGCACAAGATTTTCCAGTTATTGATTTATCTGGCGATCTTCGTTTAAAGGATTTAGAGAGTTATCAAAAGTGGTATAAAAAAGACCCCACTACTCAAGATATCGTAGATAAAGCAATCTATGCTTTACCAGAATTTTCAGCAATCAAAGGAAATTTATTATCGAACCCAGGCTGTTATGCTACGGCAGCGATTCTTTCTTTGGTGCCATTACTTAAAGAACAACTTATTGATTTAGATACCATTATTTTGGATGGGAAATCGGGTTTATCTGGTGCAGGTAAACAATTATCAGATAGTAGTCATTACGTGACAGTTGACGAAAATATGACAATGTATAAATTAAACCAACATCAACATATTCCAGAAATTATTCAATTTTTACAAACATTTGATTCAAATTTATCAACGATTCAATTTACAACGAGTTTGATTCCAATTAAGCGTGGTATTTTTATGACTCTTTATGCCAAAATCAAACCAAACGTAACAAGTGAACAAATCCAACAAGCATTTGATAAACATTATCAATCCAAACCGTTTGTCCGAGTACAACCAACTGGCTGTTTACCAGAACTACGCCAAGTAACAGGAACAAACTTTTGTGATATCGGTTTTGGTGTAAACGAAGAAAATCAAACATTAACTGTAGTGGCAGTCATCGATAATTTGATGAAAGGTGCTGCTGGTCAGGCAATTCAGAATTTTAACTTATGGGCGGGACTTGAAGAGACTTGCGGTTTAACGCAAGTCCCATTGTTCCCGTAAGGAGCGAGTGAACTAAATGGAAAAAATTAAAGGTACAATTGCTAGTCCAATTGGTTTTTATGCGGATGGCATTCATTGTGGATTAAAAAGAAAAAAATTAGATCTAGGTTGGATCTATTCAGAAGTACCAGCGAGTGTTGCTGGGGTTTTTACAACGAATCAAGTACAGGCAGCTCCTATTAAATTAAGTAAAGCAGTTATACAAGGTGGTAAAATTCAAGGAATTATTGTTAATTCAGGAAATGCCAATGCTTGTACGGGTGAAGAAGGTTTTGCGAATGCGCAACAAATACAACAGTTAGCCAGCGAAAAATTGGGGATTGATGCTTCATTAGTGGCTGTTGCTTCCACGGGTGTGATTGGACATCAATTACCCATGGAAAGAATTGTAGCAGGCATTGAATTGTTAGATCAATCGACAGAACAACAACCAGAAAATTTTCAAAAAGCCATTTTAACGACAGATACGACTGAAAAAGCTATCACTATTACAGCAGTCATTGATGGTAAGCAAGTAACAATCTCTGGTTGTAGTAAAGGTTCAGGGATGATTCATCCCAATATGGCAACTATGTTAGGCTTTATTACTACAGATGTGGCGATTTCATCTACGTTGTTGCAAGACTTATTAAAAGAATTAACAGAAGTAACGTTTAATCAAATTACAGTGGATGGTGACACTTCGACAAACGATATGGTCGTTGTGATGGCAAATGGATTAGCTAAAAATCAAGAAATCACTGAAAAAAATACCGATTATCAACAATTTAAAGAAATGCTAACAATCGTTTTGACAGAATTAGCCAAATTAATTGCGAAAGATGGCGAAGGGGCAACTAAATTAATTGAAGTAGATGCAACTGGAGCAAAAACAGCTAGCGATGCTCGAATGATTGCAAAAGCAATTGTTGGTTCAATGTTAGTAAAATCAGCTATTTTTGGAAAAGACCCAAACTGGGGACGTATTTTATGTGCGATTGGTTATAGTGGCGTTGAATTTGACCCAACAAACGTAACGATTGAGCTTGCAGGGATTCCAGTATTTAAAGCGGGTGAACCACTTGGATTTGATGTAGAACAAATGGAAGATAATTTAAGTGAAGAAGAGATTAAAATCGCTGTTTATCTAAATGAAGGCGATGCATTTGGACAAGCATGGGGCTGTGATTTGACGTATGACTACGTTAAAATCAATGCACTTTATCACACATAGGAGGAAATGAATATGAAAACAATCGTAGTAAAAATGGGCGGCGTTGCTTCAGATAACTTAAATGATGCTTTTTTTCAAAAAATTTCTTCTTGGCAAAACCAAGGTTATCGTGTGATTATTGTTCATGGAGGGGGACACTATATCTCTAAAATGATGGATATTTTAGGAATTAAAGTAGAAGTGAAGCAAGGACTACGTGTTACTTCTGAAAAAACATTAGAAATTACGCGAATGGTTTTATTAGGACAAGTACAGCCGATGATTACCACTCATTTTCAACAAGCAGGTTTTCCTACACTAGGTATGAATGCTGGTTGTGATCAATTGATTCAAGGAAAAATTATTGATGAAGAAAAATTAGGTTTTGTTGGTGAAGTGACGGCAGTGAACAGCGAGCTTTTAAATACCTTAATTGAAAAACATCACATTCCCATCATTGCGCCATTAGGGATTACTGAATCAGGACAATGGTTAAATATCAATGCTGATGAAGTAGCTTGTAAAGTTGCGGCAAGTATTAAAGCAGAAAAGTTATATCTATTAACAGATGTTCCAGGAATAAAAAAAGAATCTGAATGGCTAAAAGAAATTTCTGTAGCAGAAATCTCTCAATTAAAAACAGAAAAAGTAGTTACAGGTGGCATGTTACCAAAATTAGACAGTGCACATAAAGCGCTGTTAGCAGGCGTGAAATCAGTCTTTATCAGTAATACGATTGATTCATTTGGAACAGAAATAAAAGTAGCTGTAGGTTGAACTGAACGGAGGAAAACGATGGAATTTCAAGGGAAAAGTTTTTTAGCAGAAAAAGATTTTACACAACAAGAATTACAGTATTTAATTGATTTATCCCAGCATTTGAAAAAACTAAAAAAACAAGGGATTACACATCGTTATTTAGAAGGGAAAAATATTGCCTTATTGTTTGAAAAAACATCAACGCGAACACGGGCAGCTTTTACAGTGGCTTCGGTCGATTTAGGCGCTCATCCAGAATTTTTAGGCGCAAATGATATTCAATTGGGTAAAAAAGAATCCGTGGAAGATACGGCAAAAGTGTTGGGTAGTATGTTTGATGGGATTGAATTTCGTGGATCCAGTCAAGCAGTAGTTGAAGCATTGGCTGAACATTCGGGTGTCCCTGTATGGAATGGTCTCACTGATGAATGGCATCCAACACAAATGATTGCTGACTATCTAACGATTCAAGAAAGCTTTGGAAAAGTCAAAGGCATTAATCTCGTTTATTGTGGCGATGGTCGTAACAATGTGGCACGTTCATTGTTAGTCACTGGGGCTATTTTAGGGACAAATGTGCGAATTGTTGCACCAAAAGAATTGCATCCTGACGAACAATTAATTGCTTTGGCAAAAGAGTATGCGCAACAATCAGGTGCTGAAATTTTGGTGACAGACAATGTAGATGAAGGCGTTTTAGGCGCTGATGTCTTATATACCGATGTCTGGGTATCAATGGGTGAAGAAGATAAATTTGCTGAGCGAATTGAATTATTACTTCCTTATCAAGTGAATCAAATGATGATTGAGAAAACCAAAAACGAGCAAGTCATTTTCTTGCATTGTTTACCTGCTTTTCATGATGCAGAAACAGATTACGGTCAAGATATTCAAGAAAAATTCAATCTAAGTGAAATGGAAGTAACCGATGAAGTCTTCCGTAGTAAACATGCCAAACAATTTGAACAAGCTGAAAATCGCATGCATTCAATTAAAGCGGTTATGGCAGCAACTTTAGGACATTTATTTATTCCGAATAGTTAAAATTAAACACAAGACTAGCGCAATAAAAAAAGATTTGCTATAATCAGTGTACATTTCATACATGATTTAGTGATCAAGAGAGTAACTTTTCATTTTTTACTAGCGAATTCGGGAAGGTGGAAGCCGAAATAAAGAAGAGAAGTGAAGCGCACTTGTGAAAATTTGCTAAGCAAACGGCATCTACCGTTATCAGATAAAGTGGGTTCGATTTGTCGAACAATCAGAGTGGTACCGCGGGAATTCTCGTCTCTAGTGTTTTTTACACTAGAGACTTTTTGTTTGCTGTCGCATAAAAATCAATGAGACTACTTTAGGAGGAAATAATTTATGAATAACAAAGATATCGTATCAAAAGCAATTTTTGATGTGGTCAAAGAAGATTTGTCATTAGAACAAGTTCAACAGCTATTAGAAAACCCCAAATCAGCCGATCATGGAGACGTGGCTTTTCCGGCATTTGCCTTGGCAAAAGTTTACCGTAAAGCACCACAACAAATTGCTGCTGATTTAGCTGAAAAAATTGATGGTTCATCATTTGAAAAAATTGAGGTAGTTGGACCGTATTTAAACTTCTTTATGAATAAAGCAGTAATTAGTCAAAACGTTTTAGCAACCGTTGTAAAAGAAAAAAATCATTTTGGTGATAGTAGCGAAGGAAACAACGCTAGTGTCCCAATTGATATGTCTTCTCCTAATATTGCTAAACCAATTTCAATGGGACATTTACGTTCAACTGTCATTGGGAATTCAATTGGCTTTATTTTAGAAAAAGTAGGCTACCAACCAATTCGTATTAACCACTTAGGAGATTGGGGAACACAATTTGGGAAATTAATTGTAGCTTATAAAAAATGGGGTTCAGAAGAAGCTGTTCGTAATGAACCCATCACTGAATTATTGCGTTTATATGTAGAATTCCATGAAAAAGCTGAAGAAGATAAAGCGTTAGAAGATGAAGCACGTGCATGGTTTAAAAAATTAGAAGATGGCGATGAAGAAGCTATTTCATTATGGCAATGGTTCCGCGATGAATCAATGAAAGAATTTAACAAAATTTATGACATGTTAGAAGTATCTTTTGATTCATTAAATGGCGAAGCTTTCTACAACGACAAGATGGATGAAGTTGTTGAAATGTTAGAAGAAAAACATTTATTAAAAGAAGACCAAGGTGCAGAGATTGTTGATTTAACGAATTACGACTTGAATCCTGCATTAATTCGTAAATCAGATGGTGCAACATTGTATATTACACGTGATATGGCCGCTGCGTTATATCGTAAACGTACGTATAATTTTGGCAAATCATTATACGTTGTTGGGAATGAACAAAGTTATCATTTCAAACAATTAAAAGCTGTATTAAAAGAAATGGGCTTTGATTGGGCTGATGATATGTATCATATTCCATTTGGCTTAATTACCAAAGATGGTAAAAAATTATCCACACGTAAAGGGAAAATTGTCTTATTAGAAGAAGTATTGAATGAAGCAATTGATTCAGCCAAAGAACAAATTAGTGAAAAAAATCCAACTTTAGAAAATAAAGAAGAAGTAGCTAAACAAGTAGGGGTAGGCGCAGTTGTTTTCCATGATTTGAAAAATGATCGTCTAAACAATTTTGACTTCACTTTAGAGGAAGTTGTTCGTTTTGAAGGTGAAACAGGACCGTATGTTCAATATGCACATGCGCGTGCGATGAGTATCTTAGCAAAAGCTGCATTTACACCAGACGAAACCAAAACGTATGCTTTAAATGATGAAGAAAGCTGGGAAGTGATTAAATTAATTCAACGTTACCCAGAAACAATCCAACAAGCAGCAGATAAGTATGAGCCATCTGTTATTGCGAAACATTCAATTAAATTGGCACAAGCATTTAACAAATATTATGCCAATACGAAAATCTTAGCAGAAGACGAGCAAAAAGAAGCGCGCTTAGCGTTAGTTTTTGCTGTTACTGTCTTGTTAAAAGAAGATTTACGTCTCTTAGGTTTACATGCACCAGAAAAAATGTAAGTAAAAATAGTCTATGCCATAAGTTTGTTTTTAAACAAATTTATGGCATAATTTTTTTTGTATGGACAATTATTTAAAATCATGCAAAACTTAATTTGGATGTATTATAGATTTAGTCAATACTATTGTCGAGGGAGAAACGGATGCGTAAAATAATATTATTTTTTTTAATACCAATCTGCTTTTTTTATTCTAAAGAAATTTTTGCTCAAGAAAATGTAAAACAAGACGTTTTAGTCATTTATTCAACAAAAGACGAGCAAAAGCTAAATGAATTACGCATGTTAGATACTATTTTAGGTCGATTTAATATAAACTATCAATTTATTAATGAATCAGACATCCAAAGTGATGCAATTCAAAATAGTTCACATATTATTTATTTTGGATTAGACAAAACGACTTTTTCTTTAGAAACAAAAAAAGCATTAGACACATTTGAGGGAAAGCTTTATGTGATAGGCCATAATGCAGAGCAATTGGCTAAAATGAACGTATTTCAAATAGAAGGCGAGCTATTGGTTGATCAGATTATTTTAGCCGATTTCATTCAAAAATTACCTGAACAAAGGATTATTTATCATGTGCAAGCATCAAAAGATGAGGTTGAGCAAAAAGCGTTGGCTACCTTTGAAAAAGAACAGCAAGTACCTTTAATCGTTCAAAATGATGGGAATTATTTTTTTGCTGCAGAAACAATGTTTGCGCCATTTGGTCCATTAGTAGCAGACTCTCTATATGATTTTTTAGGTGAAAGTCAACAAGGATTTGTTCGTTATTTACGTTTGGAAGATGTTCATCCCAAAGTAGATGCCCAGCAATTACGCGAGCAAGCAGAATATTTAAAGGACAAAAATATTCCTTACATGGTGGCGGTTATTCCTATATATACGAATAAAGATGGTGAGACGATTCATTTTTCTGATTCACCCCAATTATTAAATACGCTCAAATACATGCAAGAAAACGGAGCAAGCATTATCTTACACGGTTACAAACATCAATATCGCAGTTCGGAAACAGGTGAAGGCTTTGAATTTTGGGATGTCGAAAATGACCGACCTATTTATCAAGAGGATGAAGCACCTGCAAAAAAACAAAGTGATTTTTCAACGGAACAAGAATACCAAGAATTTATAAAATCTGGAGAAGAATTTGAAAGAGGCTATATAGAAGAAGCTATCACTAAAGGTGTATCTGAACTAGTTGAGCAAGGTTTATATCCGCTAGGGTTTGAAGCGCCACATTATGCTATTTCTCAACAAGGATATGAAGTTGTTGCAAAACACTTTAGTTCATATATTGGACGTCTTCAATTAACGGATCAAACTTATCAAAGCGAATATCAGCCGACATATGTCTCACAACCATCCTTTTTACACGGTATGACTGTTTATCCAGAGACACTTGGTTTTATTGAAGAAGGGGATAAACAAGCATTTTCTGCTATGGAAGGACGGGTACACGTGCTTTCCAATTATCGTCAAGCTTATATTTCAGCGTTTTATCATCCTTATTTAGGATTGGATGGATTAAAAAAAGTAGTAAGTATATTAGAATCGGCAGAACAAGCCACATGGTTAGATTTGAAAGAAGAAAACAATCAAGTTCAAATAGAGGACTATTTAATTACTTCGCAAAAAGGTCAAGTTCGTGTTAATCACACAGATGTTTCACAATTAAACACACACAAGAAACAGTTCATGTATTATGGTATCGCAGGTATTGTGGTATTTGTGGGGATTCTGGTCTTATTTTTTAAGAAAAGAAATTAAAAGGTGATATCTAGCGGTTAAAAAAAATACCCGGTGATAGAAAGCGTATTCTATCGTCGGGTATTTTTATTAGACAGCATGTGTTTTGAAATAATTTTCGATAACTTGTGCATCTTCTTCGGTACGCGAGATAACAACCACAACGTCAAAACCAGCTAATGTACAGATTTTTTCCTTCATTGAAACTTCATCAATGGCTGCAGATAAGATAGGGGCATTATCAGGAATTGTATTAATTAATGTTAAAAATTGTACACGGTCAACTTTAGTTACCACATCCTGAATGATATGAGTTAAGCGTTGATTTTCGGTTTCTTCTTTTTGACCTTGACTTTCTTGAAACAACTCAAATTTTGCTTGTCCAGTTCCATCTGGTGATTTCACAATTTGCAAATCACGAATATCACGTGAAATGGTTGCTTGAGTTGCAGTTACTCCTTCTTTTTCTAAAAGATGTAACAACTCTTCTTGTGTACGAATGGTATGGTTATTCACAAGTTGTTTAATTAATACATGGCGATCCGCTTTACGCACATGATTCAGCTCCTTTTTGCATATAAATTCATTTCTTATCATAGCAAAAGATACTTAAAATAGATAGCTTTAAGGTGTGTAAAATTGAGAATTAAATAGATAATTCCATCATGAGATCAGAATCTATATATTTGTTATTAATCATAGGAATTTCTTGGAAACCAAATTTTTGATAAAGCGCAAGTGCCGTAGCTAATTTATGGTCTGTATACAAAATAATTTTCGTTGCATATTGTTCTTTGGCTTGTTGGATGGCTGTTTCCATTAGTAAGTTTCCTAGTTTGAGCCCTTTGTATTTTTCTGTTACTGCTAATTTTGCTAACTCGTAAGTTGTTTCATCTACTTTAATCAAAGAAACAGTGCCGACTATTTCATTTTGATATTTTGCAAAAAAGATACAGCCGCCTGTATCTAAAATAACCTCTTTAGGAGAATTTAAAATTTTAATATCTTCTGGTTCAACGGTGACATATTTTTCCAGCCACTCGTATCCTAACCGTTTAAAATCATCATGATATTTTTCTTCGTACGTAACAATTTCAATTTGTTTCATGCAATCACCTTCCATTTTCAACTAATAAAAATTATAACATATCAGCAGTCTTTTAATCTTAATATAAACAAATAATGAGATACAAGCGAACTAAGAAAACATATTTTATAAAAAAGAAAAATTCGCATCTGATGAAAAATAGTAGCAAAAAGATAATATATGCTAGTAATCTAAAAGCTTTTAGTTGAAAAGCGTTGTCCAATCCTATATAATTACAGATGGCTCAAAAAGATTTGTAAATAGATTGCAATTATTTTTGTGTCATATTATAATAGTTGAGGCACTTTAATAAAATATTGCTGTGTCAACAATCCACATCTTACTTTATCTGCGGAGCGGTGCTGAAAATCAGTTCTCCAAAGAGCTATGAAGTAGGAGAGGGAAAAAATAAAAACCAAATTGGAGGAAACACAAAATGGCAGTAATTTCTATGAAACAATTACTAGAAGCCGGCGTACACTTTGGTCACCAAACACGTCGCTGGAACCCAAAAATGAAGAAATATATCTTCACAGAAAGAAACGGAATCTACATCATTGACTTACAAAAAACAGTTAAATTAGTAGATGCTGCTTACGATTACATGAAAGAAGTCGCTGAAGATGGCGGAATCGCATTGTTCGTAGGAACTAAAAAACAAGCTCAAGAAGCTATCAAAGAAGAAGCTATCCGCGCTGGTCAATACTATGTAAACCACCGTTGGTTAGGTGGAACTTTAACTAACTGGGAAACAATCCAAAAACGTATTGCTCGTTTGAAACAAATCAATGCAATGGAACAAGATGGAACATTTGATGTTTTACCTAAAAAAGAAGTTGCTGGTTTGAACAAAGAACGTGAACGTTTAGAAAAATTCTTAGGTGGTATCGCTGATATGCCAAGAATTCCAGACGTAATGTACGTGGTTGACCCTCGTAAAGAACGTATTGCAATTCAAGAAGCACACAAATTAAATATCCCAATCGTTGCTATGGTTGATACAAACTGTGATCCAGACGAAATCGACGTAGTAATTCCTTCAAATGACGATGCTATCCGCGCCGTTAAATTGATTACTTCTAAAATGGCAGATGCTTTCATCGAAGGCAACCAAGGTGAAGATCAAGTAGTTGAAGAAGATTTCGTAGCTGAAGAAGCTGCAACTTCAATTGAAGAAATTGTTGATGTAGTAGAAGGCGACAACGCATCAGCTGAATAATTTTTAAACGACGGAGCTGTTTCAAAGGCTAGGCGAAAAGCCGTACTCTCCTTTGAAACAGCTTTTTTTAAAAAACTAACATATATTTCAGGAGGAAATTCAAAAATGGCTCAAATCTCAGCTAAATTAGTAAAAGAATTACGCGACATGACTGGCGTAGGTATGATGGATGCTAAAAAAGCATTAGTAGAAGTAGAAGGCGACATCGATAAAGCAGTTGACTTTTTACGTGAAAAAGGTATGGCAAAAGCTGCTAAGAAAAATGACCGTATCGCTGCTGAAGGTTTAGCTGCAGTTGCAGTTAATGGAAACACTGCTGCAATCGTAGAAGTAAACTCTGAAACAGACTTCGTTTCTAAAAACGAAAAATTCCAAACTTTAGTAAAAGAAATCGCTGAAGCTGTAGCTGTAAACAAACCAGCTGACATGGACGCTGCAATGGAATTAGAAATTTCTACTGGCGTGATCAAAAATGCATTGATTGAAGCTACTCAAGTAATTGGTGAAAAAATCAGCTTCCGTCGTTTTGACGTTGTTGAAAAAGAAGATAACGCAGCATTCGGTGGATACTTACACATGGGTGGACGTATCGCTGTATTAACTGTTGTAGAAGGAACAACTGATGAAGAAGTTGCTAAAGACGTAGCTATGCACGTTGCAGCAATCAACCCTCGTTATGTTGACGAATCTCAAATTCCTCAAGAAGAATTAGATCATGAAAAATCAGTATTAACTGAACAAGCATTAAATGAAGGCAAACCAGCAAATATCGTTGAAAAAATGGTAGTTGGACGCTTAAATAAATTTAAAGCTGAAATCTCATTAGTAGACCAACCATTCGTTAAAGATCCAGATATGACAGTAGCTAAATATGTAGCTTCAAAAGGCGCTACTGTGAAATCATTCACTCGTTTTGAAGTGGGCGAAGGTATCGAAAAACGTGAAGATAACTTTGTAGAAGAAGTTATGAGCCAAGTAAATAAATAAATCTGTTCCTAGAGCAGATGGGAACGCATGGAAATGCGCTCCCTTTTTTTAAGCAAAATTAGATTAATCAATAAGACGCTCATAGCTGAGCAGATTGCTACTATTAGGAATAGAGAATTTACGGAGGAATCATCATGGTAAAACCAAAATATCAACGTGTTGTTTTAAAATTAAGTGGGGAAGCTTTAGCAGGAGATGAAGGGTTTGGTATTAAACCACCAACTATTCAAGAAATTGTTAAAGAGTTGAAACAAGTTCATGATTTAGGCGTAGAATTAGCTATCGTTGTTGGTGGTGGAAATATTTGGCGTGGACAAATTGGCGCACAAATGGGCATGGAACGTGCGCAAGCAGATTATATGGGGATGCTTGCTACAGTAATGAATGCATTAGCGTTACAAGATACATTAGAAAATGCTGGTGTGCCAACTCGTGTGCAAACATCCATTGATATGCGCCAAATTGCAGAGCCATATATTCGTCGTCGTGCCGAACGTCACTTAGAAAAAGGACGCGTAGTTATTTTTGCTGGAGGAACAGGAAATCCTTATTTCTCAACAGATACAACTGCAGCATTAAGAGCAGCTGAAATTAATGCTGATGTTATTTTAATGGCAAAAAATAATGTTGATGGTGTCTACTCTGCCGATCCTAAATTAGATACAAATGCGGTTAAGTTTGAAGAATTAACACATTTGGATGTGATTGCTAAAGGATTGCAAGTAATGGATTCTACTGCAAGTTCTTTAAGTATGGATAACGATATTCCATTAGTTGTATTTAACTTAAACGAAGCTGGCAATATTCAACGTGCTATTTTAGGCGAAAATATTGGTACAACTGTGCGTGGAAAATAATACGAAAAATCGTTAATTACTCACAAGGTAGTTAACGATTTTTTTAAAATTAAAAAATAGAAGAATTGAGTTTTTAATGGTTTAAGGTTGTATATTCGACCGATAATCACGTATAATAAAGATATTGGCAAAGCTTGAGTATTTCATTAATAAACGATATTTTACGCAAAATGAGGGCATTATTTATCAAGTTTTGTGCAAAGAAATTATTCTAAAATAAAATTTAGGGTTTCCATGCAAACGTTTGGAAATTATTAGTGAGGGGAAATAAAATGGCAGATCAAATTTTAACAGAAGCAAAAGAAAAGATGCAAAAAGCAGCAGATAGCTTACAACGTGATTTAGGACAAATTCGTGCAGGCCGTGCGAATGCTAGCCTTTTAGACCGCGTATCAGTCGTTTATTATGGTGTACCAACGCCATTAAATCAAATGGCTTCAATTACAATCCCAGAAGCGCGTGTATTAATGGTTACACCATTTGATAAAACAATATTACAAGAAGTTGAAAAAGCAATTATGGCATCTGATTTAGGAATTACACCAACAAATGACGGAAATGTGATTCGTTTAGTGCTTCCTCAATTAACAGAAGAACGTCGTAAAGAATTAGCAAAAGATGTTAAAAAAGCAGCTGAAAATGCAAAAGTTGCTGTTCGTAATGCTCGTCGTGATGCAATCGATGCATACAAAAAACAACAAAAAGCAAGCGAAATTACAGAAGATGATTTGAAAGATTCAGAAAAAGAAGTTCAAGCAGCAACAGACGAAAGCATCAAAAACTTAGATGCAATCGCAGCAGAAAAAGAAAAAGAACTATTAGAAGTTTAATTTTTTGGGTGAGACTATGTAAAAAATAGTTTCACCTTTTTTATTATTCTATTAAAAAACAGCTGAAATTATTCGTTTTCTATTAATAAATGAACGGAACTTCTTTTTTTGATAGGCAATATTTCTTATTATTGCTATAATGTAAAGGATGAATTTTTTAAATTGGGATGATAGGAGAGAACAAGATGCTACGTTTTTTTCCACAAAAGAACAAATACATCCAGGAAGAAGGGGAGTTTGAGTTTCAAAAAGAATTACCGATCCCCAAGCATATAGCAATTATTATGGATGGAAATGGACGATGGGCCCAAAACCGTCGTTTGCCTCGAGTAGCGGGGCATAAGGAAGGAATGGAAACAGTCAAAAAAATTACCAAACATGCCTCTCATCTAGGTGTAAAAGTACTAACTCTTTATGCGTTTTCGACAGAGAATTGGAAACGTCCGACAGAAGAAGTAGACTTTTTGATGCAGCTGCCGGTGGATTTTTTTGATGCTTTTGTACCTGAATTAATTAAAGAGAATGTTCGTGTCAATGTGATGGGCTACAAAGAATTTTTACCTATCCATACGCAAGATGCTGTAGCACGAGCCATTGAACAAACCAAAAACAATACAGGTATGATTTTGAATTTTGCATTAAATTATGGTAGTCGAGCTGAAATTGTCTCCGCTGTGAAAGACGTTTATCAGGAAGTTGCTGATAACTCAGGCGATGTTGAGCTGATTGATGAAGAGATGATTGCTAAACATTTAATGACGGGTTTTCTACCAGTTGAATTGCGTGATCCAGAACTGTTAATTCGAACCAGTGGTGAGGAGCGTATTAGTAATTTTCTTCTTTGGCAAATTGCTTACAGTGAATTATTTTTCACTGACGCTTTATGGCCAGATTTTAACGAGTTATTATTGGAAACTTCAATTGCTAGTTTTCAAAATAGAGATCGCCGTTTTGGCGGGTTGAAACATAAGGAGGAGAAAAAATGAGACAACGTGTGATTACAGCTGTTGTTGCGCTAGCACTATTTTTACCAATCATTTATTTTGATTTTGGCGGTGTTTCAGTTGCTTTATTAGGCGCAGCGTTAGCCGTTGTAGGTGTGTATGAGCTATTCCGCATGAAAGGACTAGCGATGTTAAGCTTTGAAGGTGTACTTTCAGGACTGGGTGCAGTCATTTTAGTTTTACCTAGAGAATGGTTTGTTTTTTTACCAGAAAAAACTGATAAATTTATGTTGTTTTATTTGATTGTGATGTTATTATTGGGAATTTCAGTAATTTCAAAAAATACGTATACAATTGATGAAGCAGCGTTTCCAGTCATTGTTAGTTTGTATACTGGTGTAGGTTTTGAAAGTTTTGTTAATGCACGTATAGAAAATTTAATTGTTCTATGTTTTGGATTGTTTATTGTTTGGGCAACCGATATTGGCGCATACATGGTCGGAAGACAGTACGGTAAAAATAAGCTATGGCCAGAAATTTCGCCTAATAAAACAGTAGAAGGTGCTCTCGGTGGCATTTTAAGTGCCGTGGTTGTTGCAGCAGTGTATCTAGCAATTTTTCATGGAAGCGACTATTTTGGCTATAATTCATTTGTTATGATTTTACTAACCATTATTTTTTCTATTGTCGGTCAATTTGGTGATTTAGTAGAATCTGCTATTAAGCGTCATTATAAAGTTAAAGATTCAGGAACGATTTTACCTGGACACGGTGGTATTTTAGATCGTTTTGATAGTTTGTTATTTGTATTTCCAATTATGAGTCTTTTAGGCGTATTTTAATCAAAGAAACGAAGTAACCATTTTGGCTACTTCGTTTTTTTGCATTCAAGCGGTACAGCATGGACCTTAACCATCTGTATTCATTTCTAGATTTATGATAAAGTGGAAGTAGCTAATGACTAGAGAAAAGTTTTGACCAAGCTTGAAGATAATTTAATGAGAGACATGCGATTTAAAAAAATTAAGGAAGGTGATACGATGAATGAATTGGGAACACTACATGAATTGAATGGGCGCTATGTTATACGTTTTGAACATTTTTTTTCTGATAAACCGGAAGCTATTTTCCAATTTGTTACAAATTCTAATTATTTTTCACAGTGGTATCCTTTTGCAACAGGAGAAATGGATTTAAGAATTGGTGGGAAAATTTCCTTCGATGATGGTGAAGGTTCACAATATACAGCAACTATCACAGCATTAGAAGAGTCATATTTATTGGCTTTCAGTGAAATGGATGATTTGATACGCATAGAATTGCTAGAATATAAAGGATGTCGAATGGTTTTTACCCATACATTTGATGATGTTGCATGGACAGTGTAAACTGCGATAGGGTGGCATAATTGTTTAGAGGTATTTGTTCAGATTGTTCATGGGCAGCCAATTACATGGCCTGATGACTCAAGCAAACTTCTTAAGATTTATAGCGAAGCATTTAATAGAGAAAAGTAAGGACCATTTTGATTTACAAATTGGCAAATTGAAATGAAATAATGCTATATATAAGAGTAGATAACCTTGTCTGCTCTTATTTCAATTTAGTAGCGTAGATGTTTTGTATAAAAAATAACACGATTGATTTGCTAACTTTATTTTAAAAATGTTAATTTATCAAGCTTAATTATACTTATAGTGGGTTATTTAAGAAAGCTAAAGTTAAATTCTTGTTACAAAGTGGGGGAACAATTGTGAATTGATGAAGATATGATAAAATAGTGGAGTGTTTAAACAATTCCCATTTACTATTAGTAGACGGAAAACAAAGAGAGGAGCAAACAGATGAAGACTGTTTTAGTATTTTTAATTGTCTTCTCGGTCGTGGTAGTTATTCATGAGTTTGGTCATTTTTATTTTGCAAAGCGAGCAGGGATTTTAGTTCGAGAATTTGCGATTGGAATGGGACCAAAATTATTCAGTCATCAAGGAAAAGCCGGTACGACATATACAATTCGTGCTTTGCCAATGGGCGGTTACGTCCGCATGGCTGGTTACGAAGAAGAAGAGGAAATCAAGGCAGGAATGCAAGTTGGTTTAGTGCTTGATGAAAATGATACAGTTATTAAAATTAATACCAGTCATAAAGTACAACTGACAAATGCCATTCCTTTAGAGGTCGCCAACCAAGATTTAGTTGATGCATTAACGATTACAGGTTTTGTAAACGGTGATGAGCGTCAAACTGTTACGTATGCTGTTGCTCATGATGCGATTCTTATTGAAGAAGATGGAACAGAAGTGCGTATTGCACCACGTGATGTCCAATTTCAATCTGCTAAATTATGGCAACGAATGCTAACTAATTTTGCCGGACCAATGAACAATTTCTTATTGACGATTGCTATTTTTATTTTAATCGCGTTCTTAAACGGAGGTGTTGTCGATAGAAATTCAACAACTATTAATGTGATTGAAAATGATGTTGCAGCAACTGCTGGTTTAAAAGATGGTGATGAAATTGTTGCGATTAACCAGGAGTCTGTAGACAATTGGGCACAAATCAGTCAAATTGTTCAACAGAATCCTGACAAAGAATTACAAATTGAAATTAAACGTGACAATCAAACACAAACAATCACAGCTATACCCAAAACAGTGGAAGCTGGTGAACAAAAAGTGGGACAATTGGGCATTCAAGCCCCAATGAAAACGGGCTTTTTCGATAAAATTATTGGTGGTTTCCAAGATAGTATCGCATCATTTTTCCAAATTATCGATGCCTTACGTTCATTACTAACCAATTTTAGTATTGATCAGTTGGGCGGACCGGTTGCAATTTTCCAACTATCATCAGAAGCTGCTAAACAAGGGCCGATGACTGTGCTAATGATGACAGCCATGATTTCAATCAACTTAGGTATTTTTAATTTATTGCCAATTCCAGGTTTGGATGGCGGTAAACTATTATTAAATATCATTGAAGGTGTTCGGGGGAAACCTTTGAGTCAAGAAAAAGAAGGAATCATCACATTAGTTGGTTTTGGTTTATTGATGTTATTGATGGTTCTTGTTACTTGGAATGATATTCAGCGCTTTTTCTTTTAATGAAAACAGTTGAAGTTAGTAAAGGAGATAAAAATGAAACAGTCGAAACTTTTGATTCCAACATTACGAGAAACGCCTTCAGAAGCAGACATAAGAAGTCATCAGCTTTTAGTCCGTGCGGGATTTATTCGTCAAGTTTCTAGTGGAGTCTACATGTATCTACCCTTAGCTCATCGAGTAATCGAAAAAATCAAGAAAATCATTCATGAAGAATTTGCAAAAATTAATGCAGTCGAAATGACTATGCCGATCCTTCTTCCAAAAGAGTTATGGGAAGAATCTGGTCGGTATGCTTCATATGGCGAAGCATTGTATCGTTTGGAAGATCGAAATCAACGTGAATACATTTTAAGTCCAACTCATGAGGAAATTTTCACCGAATTAATTGGGAATGAGATTTTTTCATACAAAGATTTACCACTGAATCTTTATCAAATTCAAAATAAATATCGTGATGAAATTCGTCCACGTTTTGGTTTATTGCGTAGCCGTGAATTTCTAATGTGTGATGGGTATTCGTTTCACTCTTCTGAAGAGAGCCTAGAAATACAGTATCGTCAATATGAACAGGCGTATCGTGAAATATTTACACGTTGTGAGATTGTCTTCAAAAGTGTTTTGGGAGACAGTGGTGCTATGGGGGGAAAAGACTCCAAAGAGTTTTTAGCAATTTCTGAAGTGGGTGAAGATGTTATTTGCTCATCGACAGAAAGTGATTATGCAGCCAATCGTGAAATGGCGACTAGTTTGTATACTTCTAAAAAATCACATGCAACCTTTTTAGAAAAAGAGAAGGTAGCGACACCAAATGTACACACCATTCGAGAAGTATCTGAGTTGTTAGAAGTTGCGCCAGAAAAAATAATTAAATCACTCTTTTTCATGGCGGATGAACAACCGATTCTTGCGTTAATGCGTGGCGATCATGAATTAAATATAGTGAAGTTAAAAAATTATTTAGGTAGCCAAACATTACGTGAAGGGACTCAAGAAGAAGCACAGCAGATTTTTGGTGCTTCTTTTGGCTCCCTTGGTCCAGTAGGTGTACCAGAAGAGGTGCGTATTTTTGCTGATTTATATGTTCAAGATTTGGTAAATAGTATAACTGGTGCAAATGAAGATAATTACCATTTCATCAATGTAAATGCTAGTCGTGATTTTAAAGTCACTGAATACGTTGATTTGCATTTGGTTCAAGAGGGCGACCTTTCGCCAGATGGTGCTGGAGAGATTGTTTTTCATCGAGGAATCGAAATAGGCCATATTTTTAAATTAAGAACCTATTATAGTGAAAAAATGGATGCTAGAATAACAGATGAAACTGGAACGAAACTTCCTGTTTTAATGGGTAGTTATGGCATTGGTGTGAGTCGTTTGTTGGCAACAATTGCTGAACAGCACAGCGATGATACCGGAATTACTTGGCCTAGAGAAATTGCACCCTTTGATGTTCATTTATTACAAATGGATATGGAAGATGATTATCAAGCTCATTTGACAAGTGAAGTTGAACTTGCTTTACAAGTCGCTGGTTATGAAGTCTTAACGGATGATCGTGCGGAACGACCAGGAGTAAAATTTGTTGAAGCAGATTTAATTGGTTGTCCAATTCGTATTACAGTGGGTAAAAAGGCTGTTGAAGGCATTGTAGAAATTAAAATCAGAAAAACAGGTGCTGCAATAGAAGTTCGTAAAGAGGAATTACCCTCGACGCTAAGTATTTTATTAAGTACAGAATAAAAATTGAAGTCTAGGATACTCATCAAATGATGAATGTCCTAGACTTCTTTAATGAAAACTAAAGAAAAAAAGAGTATACTAAAATGTACGAAACAAAAAGGGAGGAGTCAGCTTGTCTAAAGAAAGAGAGAAGTTTGAAATATTATTGGATCAGATGAATTTAGATCCAGAGTTACAAAAACATCCCTTATTACAAACAGGAAAAATGACCCAAGTCGTGGTTCATCGCCAGTCTAAATGTTGGTCATTTACCTTGGGATTTGAAAAAATATTGCCAGCAGAGTTGTATCAAAATTTTTATCAACATTTGGAACTTGCTTTTAAAGATATTGCAGCTGTCCGATTACAACTCGAAACAGAAGACAAACAATTTGACGAGCAATTACTGCAAGACTATTGGTCATTAGCGTTAGCCAACCAAAATTGTGATACGCCACTTGTCAAGCAAGTGCTAAAATCGCAATTTCCCAAAATGCAGGAGAAAAAAATTGTGTTGCCTGTAACCAATGATGCAGTGATTTCCATTTTACAACAGCAGTATTTGCCAGTTATTGAAGCCAACTATCAACGTTTTGGGTTTGACCGTTTCCGCATTCAGCCGATTTTAGACCATAAACAAGCAGAAGCTGATTTACAAGAATTAGCACAACGCCAACAAGAGCAACAAGAAGCGTTTATGCAACAAGCTGCTGAAAATATTGCGTCACATGAACAACGCAAAAAAGAGAAAAAACAAGCACCTGCTGCGTTGGAAGGTCCAATTATGTTAGGGCGCAACATCCCGGCAGATGAATTAGTGACACCAATGGGAAATATTTTAGAAGAAGAACGTCGTGTGACAATTCAAGGATACGTCTTTGATAAAGAAGTTCGTGAATTACGCTCAAAACGAAAAATCTTAATTTTAAAAATTACTGATTATACATCTTCGTTTATTGTTAAAAAATTCTCGAATGGTGAAAAAGATGAACAAATATTCGATGCTATTTCAAAAGGTAGCTGGTTAAAAGTTCGTGGAAGTATTCAAGAAGATACATTTATGCGTGATTTAGTAATGAATGCGCAAGATTTAATGGAAATTAAACATGATACACGTAAAGACTATGCTCCTGAGGACGAAAAACGAGTGGAGTTACATTTGCACTCAAACATGAGTACGATGGATGCGACCAATAATATTAGTGATTTAGTTGCACAAGCAGGTAAATGGGGACACAAAGCCATTGCAATTACCGATCATGGTGGCGCACAAGCCTTTCCTGATGCGCATCAAGCAGGGAAAAAAGCAGGTGTTAAAATCATATATGGCGTTGAAGCAAATGTCGTGGATGATGGGGTCGAAGTGGCTTATAATGCACAACCTGTTCCGCTAACTGATGCAACTTATGTTGTTTTTGACGTGGAGACAACAGGTCTATCGGCTGTTTACGATACGATTATTGAATTAGCCGCAGTGAAAATGAATAAAGGTAATGTGGAAGCTTCTTTTGATGAATTCATTGATCCGGGACATCGTTTATCAAATACAACTGTGAATTTAACAGGGATTACTGATGAAATGGTTCGTGGTTCAAAATCAGAAGAAGAAGTGTTACGTCTTTTCCGCGAATTTTCAGAAGGAGCTATTTTAGTAGCTCATAATGCGTCCTTTGATATGGGCTTCTTAAATATGAGTTATAAAAAATATGGGATTCCTGAAGCTGACAATCCCGTGATTGATACTTTAGAATTGGCACGGTATTTGTATCCAGAATTTAAACGTTTTGGTTTAGGTGTCTTATCGAAAAAATTTGGTGTTTCATTGGAACAACATCACCGAGCGATTTATGATGCAGAAGCAACTGGTCATTTGGCGTGGATTTTTGTAAAAGAAGCCATAGAAAAACACGAAATGTTATTACATGAAGATTTAAACCGACATGTAGGTGGCGCAAACTCGATTAAAGCAGCCCGACCGTTTCATGCAACGATTTTAGTGAAAACTCAAGAAGGTTTAAAAAATCTTTTTAAATTAATTTCCATGTCGAATATCACTTATTTTCATGACAAAGCACCACGTATTCCTCGTTCAGAATTAGGAAAATTACGTGACGGCTTGCTTGTAGGAACGGCATGTGATAAAGGCGAAGTGTTTGTTGCAATGATGCAAAAAGGGTATGAAGCAGCAAAAGAAAAAGCGAAATTCTATGATTATATTGAAGTGATGCCAAAACCCGTTTATGCTCCATTGATTGAACAAGAATTAGTTAAAAGTGAAAAAGACTTAGAAGATATTATTCAAAAATTAATCGCCATTGGAGACGAATTAGGAAAACCAGTTGTCGCAACTGGGAACGTTCATTATTTGAATGAAGAAGATGCAATTTATCGTAAAATCTTAATTAATTCAATGGGTGGAGCGAATCCGTTAAATCGTCATAGCTTACCAAAAGTTCATTTTAGAACGACAGATGAAATGTTGACAGAGTTCCAATTTTTAGGAAATGATCTGGCGAAGAAAATAGTTGTGGAAAATCCGAATAATTTAGTCGATAGTTGTGAAGTTGTCGTTCCTGTAAAAGATGAATTATATACACCAAAAATTCCTGGATCAGAACAAGAAATTACCGATTTAAGTTATAATCGCGCCAAAGAATTATATGGTAATCCATTACCAGATATTGTTGAGAAACGTTTGGAAAAGGAATTAAATTCTATCATCGGAAATGGTTTCTCAGTTATTTATCTTATTTCACAAAAGCTAGTACACAAGAGTAATCAAGATGGTTATTTAGTAGGTTCTCGTGGTTCGGTAGGTTCAAGTTTTGTCGCAACGATGACAGGAATCACTGAAGTAAATCCTTTAGCTCCCCATTATTTTTGCCCAGAATGCCAATATTCTGAGTTCTATGAAGATGGTTCCTATGGTTCGGGCTTTGATATGCCTGAGAAATCTTGTCCAAAATGTGGCACTCGTTTGAAAAAAGATGGTCACGATATTCCGTTTGAGACGTTCTTGGGATTCCATGGGGATAAAGTTCCCGATATTGATTTGAACTTTTCAGGGGAATATCAACCTGAAGCGCATAATTATACCAAAGTGTTATTTGGAGAAGAGTATGTTTATCGGGCAGGAACAATCGGTACAGTCGCCGATAAGACTGCTTATGGTTTTGTGAAGGGCTATGAACGCGATCATAATCTTCATTTTAGAGGAGCTGAAGTCGATCGCTTAGCCAAAGGTGCTACAGGGGTTAAACGTACAACTGGTCAGCATCCAGGGGGAATTATCGTTATTCCTGATTATATGGATGTCTATGATTTTACGCCTATTCAATATCCAGCTGATGATTTAGAGTCAGAATGGCGAACAACTCATTTTGATTTCCATTCCATCCATGATAATATTTTAAAACTAGATATTCTAGGACATGATGATCCAACCGTGATTCGGATGTTACAAGATTTATCAGGAATTGATCCTAAAACAATTCCGACAGATGATCCAGAAGTTATGCGTATTTTTGAAGGAACGGACGTATTAGGCGTTAATCCTGAAAATATTTATTCAAAAACAGGAACTTTAGGCATTCCAGAGTTTGGGACGCGCTTTGTTCGAGGAATGTTAGAACAGACGCATCCATCCACTTTTGCCGAATTACTGCAAATTTCCGGACTATCACATGGAACCGATGTATGGTTAGGGAATGCCGAAGAATTGATTCGACAAGGAACAGCTGATCTAGCAAACGTAATTGGTTGTCGTGATGATATTATGGTTTATTTGATGCATGCGGGGCTTGATGACGGTTTAGCATTTAAAATCATGGAAAGTGTTCGTAAAGGAAAAGGGATTCCTGATGACTGGCAAGTAGAAATGAAGAAACAAAATGTTCCTGATTGGTACATTGATTCTTGCTTAAAAATCAAGTATATGTTCCCGAAAGCCCATGCGGCAGCATATGTATTAATGGCACTACGTGTAGCGTATTTCAAAGTTTACTTCCCAATTTTATATTATTGTGCTTATTTTTCTGTTCGTGCAGATGACTTCGATTTGGTTGCAATGGCTAAAGGGAAAGAAGCAGTCAAAGAACGGATGAAGGAAATTACAGATAAAGGTATGGATGCTTCAACTAAAGAGAAAAACCTTTTAACTGTTCTGGAATTATGTAATGAAATGATTGAGCGCGGATATGAATTTGGCATGATTGATTTATATAAATCAGATGCAGAAAATTTTGTCATTGATGGCAATAAATTAATTGCACCGTTTCGTGCGGTACCAAGTTTAGGACTTAACGTAGCAAAACAAATTGTTGAAGCGCGTAAAAATGGTCCATTTCTTTCGAAAGAAGATTTAGCTAATCGTGGTAAAGTTTCGAAAACATTGATTGAATATATGACAGACAATGGTGTGTTAAAAGATTTACCAGATGAAAATCAATTATCATTATTTGATATGTTATAAATAAAGAAGCGAACCGTCAAAGAATATTCGACGGTTCGCCTTTTTTAAATACGGGTTAATTTAGCGACGACTTCACAACGAGCTGTTTGTGGAAACATGTCAACTGATTGTAAATAATCGACTTTAAAAACGGTTGATAATTTTTTCAAATCTTTCGCTAAAGTTGAGACATTACATGAAACGTACACAAGTTTTTTGGGGGTATGTTTCAAAATGGCTTGCAATAATTTGTCATCTAACCCTGTACGAGGAGGATCGACGACAATACTATCAGGTGAGAACCCTTCATTTAGCCATTTAGGCAACAAATCTTCGGCTGTTCCAGTCTCATAGTGAGTATTTTCGTACCCCATACGTTTGGCATTACGTTTAGCATCTTCAATAGCTTGTGGAATGATATCCATGCCACGGACTTCTTTCGCCTTGTCAGCAATGCTTAAGCCAATCGTTCCTACACCACAATACGCATCGACCACTGTTTCATTTTCTGTAATATTGAGTGCTTTTATTGCCTCGTTATATAAGACACTTGTTTGCTTTGGGTTCAATTGGAAGAAGGCACGTGCCGATAAATCAAAAATTAACCCATTTAAATGTTCTTCAATAGCTTCTTTTCCCCACAAGTGCATAGTATCATCGCCCATAATAAGAGAAGTCTTTTTGCTTTGCACATTTTGCATGATAGACACGACTTCTGGTAATCGCTGATTGATTTCACGAATAAGTGCATTTTTTTGTGGCAATTTTGGTGAATTGGTAATAAATACTAATTGTGTTTCACCTGTTTCAATCCCAATTCTAACCATTAATGTACGTAAAATTCCTGAATTTTTGCGTTCGTCATAAATTGGAATTTGATATTTATTTACCAATTGCATAACAGTATTGATTACTTTTTGTGTGGTTTCTTCTTGAACTAAGCAATCGTCAATCGCAACTAAGCGATGTGAATTTTGCTCATATAAACCTGCTTCAGCCCGCATTTGTTTTGGATTATAACGTATTTGAAATTGAGCTTTGTTACGATAATGCCAAGGATCATCCATGCCTAATGTGTCGCGCAATTCATATTTTTGATAATTTTTCGGTTTGAATTTTGCTAGTGCTTGTGCTAATAAATCTTTTTTGAAATCCAATTGTTTGTTATACGACAAATGTTGTAGCTGACAACCGCCACAACGGTCATAAAAGTTACACGGTGGCTGTACACGATCCCGACTTTTTTTAACGATTTTTGTTAAAGCAGCTTCCGCAAAAGTTGGGGTTGCTTTCGTCACTTTGGCAATAATTTCTTCTCCTGGTAAAGCTCGCGGAACGAAGACAATTAGTCGTTTATAATAACCAATTCCCTCGCCATTGATTCCTAGACGTTTAATTTTCAGTTGTAATGTTTGTCCAGTATTTAATTGTATAGTTGACATAAGTACTCCTTTATGTAAATTAATCTTATACATTTTAACACAATTCAGTTCACTTGCCTAAAAATGAGGAAATTTAAAAAAGATAGATGCTTTCTCAATTAAAAGCTAAGACAGATCAGTCAGAAGTTGCCTTCTCTTATACAAACGTTTCGATAAAATGGTATACTTTTTATTGGTGATTTAAGAATATTTTGTTTAAAATAGAATGTATGTTCGTGAGGTGATGACATGTTGAAAATAACTACTATTCGTAAAGAAAAAGGTGCTTTTTATCAAGTGAAATTTGAAGATAAACGAGAACTTCGTGTATCTGAAGATTTATTAGTTCGCTATCGTTTATTAAAAGGCACAGAGATCGATGAAAAAATTTTTGAAGAAATTAAAAAAAGTGCAGGGTATGATATCGGCTTACAGTTGGCAATGAACTATATCAGTTATCAATTGCGAACGGAGCAAGAGATGCGAATTTATTTAAAAGACAAAGAAATAACTAGCGATGATAGTCAAAAAATTATTCAACGCTTGAAAGAGTTACAATTAATAGATGATATTGGTTATGGTAAAAGCTACGTTCGGACACAGCTACGCTTAAGTGACAAAGGCCCCCAAGCGTTGATGCAGCAGTTACGTAAAAAAGGATTAAAAGATGAGGTCATTCAAGAGGTGATATTATTGTATACACCTGAAGATCAATTTGAAATTGGCGTGCGAACAGCAACTAAAATGCTAAACACCATTCGTGGTAAAAGCCATCGCGAGACGTTACAAAAACTGCGCATGAAATTAATGCAAAAAGGGTTTTCTAGCGATATTATTTCGATGGTGATGGAAGAAATTCCTAATGAAAAAGATGAGGACGACGAATGGGACGCGTTGCAAAAAGAAGGCGCGAAATTGATTCGGAGACATCGAACAGATAAACAAAAAATAAAACAAAAATTATATCAAAAAGGATTTGATTTTGATTTAATCCAACGATTTATTGATGAGGAAGTACTAGATGAAGACTGAAAACTGGCTAGAATGGGATGAAGAAACGCTTCACTCTTTTCAAGATATATTTTTAACGTGGTACCACCAAGAAAAACGTAATTTACCATGGCGTGCCAATACGCATCCTTACAATATTTGGATTTCTGAAATTATGTTGCAACAAACGCGCGTTGACACGGTAATTGGTTATTATTATCGATTTATGGAAGAATTTCCGACCATTCAAGATTTAGCAAACGCCGATGAACAAAAACTATTAAAAATTTGGGAAGGCTTAGGTTACTATTCACGTGCTCGTAATTTAAAAGTAGCTGCACAACAAATTATGGATGAATTTGGAGGTGTATTTCCGAGCACGCCAGAAGAAATTAGTACCTTAAAAGGGATTGGACCGTATACAACTGGCGCAATTAGTAGTATTGCTTTTGGTTTACCGGAACCAGCGATTGACGGAAATATCATGCGAGTCGTTAGTCGTTTATTCGAAATAGAAGAGGATATCGCTAAAGCAAGCAGTCGTAAAGTATTTGATGCAGCCACACGAAAAATCATTTCACACACACAACCAGGTGAAATGAACCAAGCATTTATGGATTTAGGTTCAAATATTTGTAATCCGACCGCACCGAGATGTGAAGAATGCCCAATCCAAGAATTTTGTTTAGCACATAAAAATAATCATCCCACTGCATTTCCTGTAAAGTCGAAAAAAGTAA
The DNA here is from genome assembly GCF_058216495.1 of Enterococcus sp. AMC1623. Classification (NCBI taxonomy): domain Bacteria; kingdom Bacillati; phylum Bacillota; class Bacilli; order Lactobacillales; family Enterococcaceae; genus Enterococcus; species Enterococcus sp. AMC1623. The sequence goes on from NZ_CM177096.1 coordinate 218,509, forward strand.
AACCCAAAGATGTTTATTATATTGCTGGAGCGATTGAAAATTCTAAAGAAGAATTTTTATTGGTTCAACGTCCCGAAACGGGATTATTAGCAAAAATGTGGCATTTTCCATTACAGGAGGTAACCAAAGAAGACTATACGGAATTATTGCGTACATGGCAAAAAGATGAGGAACAACAGCTGACATTAGATTTAGTGGCAGAAGATTTATCGCCACAAGTCTTTGAGGAATTGCCTGTCATTTGGCAAAGAAAACATTTCGGCGAAGTAACCCATGTTTTTAGCCATTTAAAATGGCACGTTCTTTTATTTTATGGACGAACAAAAGAATCTTTTACATCAGAAAACGGTCAGTGGGTTCAACCAACGGATTTTTCAACGTTTGTTTTTCCAAAACCGCAACAAAAACTCGTTACACAGTTCAATAAATATCAGAAACTTGATAAACATTTCTAGGCAAGGACGTTTTTTATTGCTATAATATTAACGATGTCGGTGTAATGAACACCCAAACAAATGCGAATGAGGTTCGCTGAGGGAAGGGTTGCTATGCGAGTTCCAAAAGAAGGAGAGTTTGTCAGCATTCAAAGCTACAAGCATGATGGCAATTTGCATCGTACGTGGCGAGATACTATGGTATTGAAAACCAGCGAACATTCTATGATTGGTGTGAACGATCACACGTTGGTAACTGAATCAGATGGAAGACGTTGGGTAACCCGAGAACCAGCTATTGTGTATTTCCACAAAAAATACTGGTTTAATGTAATAGCAATGATTCGAGAAAAGGGGGTTTCCTATTATTGTAACCTAGCTTCACCTTATTTATTAGATGAAGAAGCACTGAAATATATTGATTACGATTTAGATATCAAAGTATTTCCTGATGGAGAAAAACGATTATTAGATGTCGATGAATATGAATTGCACAGCAAAATCATGCATTATCCACAAGACATCGATTTTATTCTAAAGGAAAATGTCAAAATTTTAGTTGATTGGATCAATAATGGAAAAGGACCATTCTCCGAGGGTTATGTCGATATATGGTATAACCGCTACAAGCAATTGTCGCAAAAGTGAGAGTAACAACACAAAAAGGAGCTAGAAATCTTCATAAGGTTTCTAGCTCCTTTTATGTATTGAATGTTATATACTTAAAATATCTAATGTTATAATATTTTTTGGAAATATTATTTTTTATGTAGAAAGAGGTATTTTTATGAATAGATATTATTATGTTATCAAAGATTTATATGAAAAAAGTCGTGTTAAAAGAAGTCTGAAAGAAATATGGGGCAAAAAATAAAATGGGTGTATATTATTTTGACAGGTATGATGATGTCAATTTTAGTCTTGGTGGTTAGTGCAGTTCTACAATTTTTTATTAAAATATTTTTTTGGATTATGGCATCTGCTTACATTTTAACAATACTATTTTCTTTAGCAGCTATAGTACTAGGCAAGTTTAATAAAAATGATATTCGTTCTAGAAAAAGTTGGTTACATGAAATAAATAATTTTGATAATCTTCTATTGGCATATAAATTTGATATTATTGATATTGAACGGATGATAAAATATATTGATGAAAATATAAAAGGAAATAGAGAAGAGAATAGAAGGAAATATGATATATTTGGAAAATGCATCTCAGTAACTATTGTTTCTTTTGGAATAGGTATTGGAGTATCAATTTGGAACAGTTATGAATTCAAAGGACATGAAGCTTTAATCACCGGGGCGATCACATTACTTTCTATTACTATTGTGATAATGATACTTTTGTTTATACTTTTTTTGGTGTATGACTCATTATTAGCTAAACAAAAAATAGAAGAGAAAATAAAAATAGCTTTACAAGAAATTTTATTCAGACGACGTAGTGTTAGAATGTATATTATTATAAAAAGAAACTCATATAAATTACTGGAAGATTCGACAGTAAAATATCATTATATTAAGCATAATAAAAAAAGAAATGATTCATAGTCTAGCTATAAATCATTCCTTCCATCAAATCTCTTTTGTCATCGTTACATGTTCAATCCCAGCATCTAAAAAGACATCGCCTTCTGCTTGATATCCAACGCGTTCATAAAAGGGTACGGCTGTTAACTGCGCGCCTAAGATTAAGCTATGATAGCCTTGTTCTTTTGCAAATGTTTCAGCAGCTTGCATGATGATTTTGCCTAAACCTTTTTGACGATGTTCGTTTAAAACTGCCATACGTTGAACTTTTATTTTTTGATCTTCCATTGGCAGTAAACGAACAGTTGCCATCGGAAGTCTATTTTCATCATATAAGACAAAATGAACTGTAAGAGCTTCGTATTGATCGATTTCTAAATCTAAAGGAACATTTTGTTCAACCACAAAGACTTGATTACGGATTTTTAATGCGTCTAAATAAATATCGCTCATGGTATCTCTTGTGTGTGCAACTAACATTTTCATCACCTCGTCATTATTATAAGCTTCTTTTAAATGGTTGGATAGTTTAAAAGAGGATTTTTTTTGTCAAATAGCATATAATTAATTCAGATTAGAAGGAGGTTAGTTATGTTTGAACGAGTAAAACAGTCGAAATTATTTTTTTGGTCGCTGGAATTATTAGTCTTGGCTACATTAATTTTAGTTTTATCAAAAATTGGTTTTGTTTTTCAACCAGTCGTTACATTTTTTACAACATTGTTTGCTCCGGTTTTAATTGCAGGTTTCTTGTATTATCTGTTAAATCCGATGGTCGAACTATTAACAAAGAGATTGAAAGTCAAAAGAATTATAGCAATTGTTATTGTGTTTTTCATATTAATTCTGGCATTAGTTTTAATGATTAGTAGTATTATTCCAAATTTGGTTATTCAAATCTCACAATTAGCTGAAAATATTCCAAATTTTGTAGAGCAAGTTGAGACTTGGGCATATGGTATAGCAAATACAGAAGTTGTTAAACAGATGTTCCAACAAGTGGACATTATGGAACAATTGGAAAAAATGAATTTATCCTATGGGGCGCTTATCCAACGTTTCTTAGGTGGTTTATCTAGTAGCCTAGGTTCGATTGTAGGTTCAATTGCTTCTGCAACGATGACGTTAGTAACTGCTCCGTTTATCTTGTTTTATATGTTAAAAGATGGCGATAAAGTGGTTCCGAATATTGAAAAAGCAATTCCCGAAAAACGACGTGGTCAAGTGGAAGAATTATTAGGGAAGTTAAACAAAACGTTGTCTAATTATATTAGTGGTCAAGCAATTGAATGTATTTTTGTTGCTACATTTACTTTCTTAGGTTATTTAATTATTGGCGTAGACTACGCGTTCTTGTTTGGTGTTATTGCGGGTATTACTAATTTAATCCCTTATTTAGGTCCTTATTTAGGTTTATTACCAGCAGTAGCAGTAACCATTTTCAATGATCCGTTTAAGGCATTGTTATGTTGTGTAGTCGTGTTAATTGTTCAACAATTAGATGGTAATATTATCTATCCAAACGTTATTGGTAAGAGTTTAGCTATCCATCCATTGACTATTATTATTGTGTTATTAGTTGCTGGAAATATTGCTGGTTTGCTAGGAATTTTCCTAGGTGTACCTTTCTATGCAGTATGTCGTACAATTGTTTTATTTATAATTCAGGTTATAAAAGAAGATAAAACGAAGCAAAAACAAGGGGAATTATTAGGATAAAAAAGAATTCAATTACTTTTTATTGCAAAGAAAACCCCTTTATGATACGATTTTAGCGTGGCGATTGCCACGCTTTTTTTTCAATAATTTGTAAAAATAAGGAGAGAATGCAACTATGAATGCTGACCCCGAGAGTCAGTCGCTATTAGCGCAAATATTGTTGTTAATTGTTTTAACATTGGTGAATGCTTTTTTAGCAGCATCAGAAATGTCGCTTGTTTCGATTAATAGAAATCGTGTTGAACAAAAGGCAGAAGAGGGAGATACAAAATCCCAAAAATTATTAAAAATATTAGAAAATCCAACGAATTTTCTATCGACAATCCAAGTCGGAATTACGTTAGTCAATATCTTGTCAGGGGCTTCGTTAGCTGACAGTTTGTCTAGCTATCTTGCACCGTATTTAGGTGGCGGAGCAGCGGCAAAAAGTTTAGCAAGTATCATTGTCTTGGCAATTTTGACGTATGTCTCAATTGTATTTGGTGAATTATATCCTAAACGAATCGCTTTAAACAAGTCTGAAGAGGTTGCTCAATTTACTTCTGGTGTAATTCGTTATATTGGAATTATTGCCAAACCGTTCGTATGGTTGTTGTCGGCTTCGACAAACTTACTTTCACGATTAACACCAATGACATTTGACGATGAAGATGCAAAAATGACGCGTGATGAAATGCGTTACATGATGGAAACTGAAGGTGTGTTTGAAGACAGCGAGTTGGAAATGTTACAAGGGATTTTTTCTTTGGATACGAAAGTTGCCAGAGAAGTAATGGTTCCACGTACCGATGCCTTTATGGTTGATATTCATGATGACGTAAAAGAAAATATGGATAAAATTTTAGCTGAAAACTTCTCACGTATTCCAGTCTACAATGAAGACAAAGATAAAGTGATTGGTGTTCTGCATACAAAAACCTTACTAAAAAGTGCATACAATGTTGGTTTTGATAATCTTGATTTAAAAGAATTGTTACAAGAACCTTTATTTGTTCCTGAAACAGTCTTTATTGATGATTTATTGTATGAATTGAAAAAGACGCAAAACCAAATGGCGATTCTTTTAGATGAATATGGTGGTGTGGTTGGTTTAGTCACACTGGAAGATTTATTAGAAGAAATTGTTGGTGAAATTGATGATGAGTCAGATGAAATTGAATCATTATATGAAAAAATTTCTGAAGATGAATACATTATTCAAGGTCGCATGTTAATCGATGACTTTAATGAACTTTTCCATACAAATCTACATATGTCAGATGTAGATACAATGGCAGGTTACTTTATTACTGCATTAGGAACGATTCCTGATGAAGACGATAAACTATCCTTTGATGTAGATAATGTCACTTTAACTTCAGAGGAAATGGAAGGCACGCGTGTCTTGAAGCTACGTGCAAAATTCCGTGAAGAAGAAGTGGATATTGAACCTGAAGAGGAACGACGCTTCTTCCGTAAAGATTTTGAAGAGGATGAACCAAGACGATAGTAAACTATGGAGTCTATGATTTCGATCATAGACTCTTTAATTTGAAGAAAGAAGGCAATTATTTTTATGAATAGTTATCAATTAAATCCCGAAGTGCAAAAGAATCGGTGGTGGATTTTAGTATCGGTTTCTATGTTTACGTTTATGTCAACACTAGATGGTAGTATTATCAATATTGCGTTACCCACAATCTCTAAAGACATGAATGTTCCTATGAACCAAGCAGAATGGATTGTGTCCATTTATTTAATTGTTGTGTGTGCGTGTTTATTGTTATTTGGAAAAATCGGTGATAGTTTTGGAAAAATTAAAGTGTATCAAATTGGTACCTTGATTTTTACGATTGGTTCGTTGCTGTGTGGTTTTAATCATTCTCTTTCATTTTTATTGTTTGCTCGTGTAGTTCAAGCGATTGGTGCTAGCATGACGATGGCAACGAACTCAGGAATTATTACAGAAGTTTTTCCTATGAATGAACGAGGACGTGCGTTAGGCTCAATTGGGGCATTTGTATCTTTAGGTTCAATTGCCGGCCCTGGTTTAGGTGGCTTAATTTTGTCCCAATTTTCTTGGCCATATATATTTTGGATTAATGTACCTGTTGGCATCATTACGATGATAGCGGGCACTAAATTTTTACCAAAAGATATTACCATGACGAAGAAAAAAATTGATAAATTAGGATTCTTGAGTTTTGCATCTTTCATCGTAACATTTTTTGGTGCAGTATTTATTGGACAAGAAGAAGGATTTCTACACATTGTTCCAGTAACATTATTTATTTTAGCGCTTATTTCATTTGTTTTATTTATTTTGATTGAAAAGAAAGTAAAAATTCCTTTAATTGCTTTTTCCATTTTTAAAAACAAAATTTTTACGCTAAGTTTAATTAGTGCGGTAATTATTTTTTCTTCTAACTTTTTTGTGAATGTGGTCATTCCATTTTATCTACAAAAAGCGCGTGGTTTAGGACCTAGTCAAGCGGGAATTTTAATGATGATTTTCCCGTTGGTCATGGTCATTGGTTCACCATTAAGTGGGTATTTAACCGATAAAATTGGCCCAACAAAATTAGTGTTGACAGGATTATCCTTACTTTCGATTACGCAATTAATGTATATGTTTATGGATGTACAGACACCACTTTGGTATTATGTGATAGCGACAGCCATTATGGGACTAGGAAATTCTTTATTCCAATCGCCAAATAATATGTTAGTCATGAGCAGCGTGGCTAAGGAGGACTTAGGTGTTGCGAGTAGTATGAATGCTTTTGCTCGTAATTTAGGGATGGTTATCGGAATTGCATTATCGACAACCGTATTATATGCCGCGATGAGTCAAAAAATGGGAGAAAAAGTCACCACTTATCTAAATGAGCGACCAGATGTCTTTGTCTATGGGATGAAAATTACCTTTTTATGTTCATTGTTATTATGTCTTTTTTCTCTAATAGTAACTGTTTGGCGTATTCGTAAAAATCCAGCAAACTAATTTGCGAGGGATCTTTGAAGAAAGATCCTTCTTTTTTTATGAAATCGATCGAGCAACTTCTCAAAAAACAATTGTTCATATAAAATAGAGAAAAGCAAAGGAGTTGTCAGATGAAAAAGAAAGTCACAATTAGCCAAGTAGCTGAACAGGCAGGTGTTTCAAAAACGACGATTTCTCGTTTTTTAAATGGTCAATATGGAAACATGTCCAAAGAAACGAAAGAACGTATCGCTTCGATAATTGAAGAATTGAATTACCGTCCTAGTCGGCAAGCGCAGGCCTTAAAATCAAAACGTAGTTATTTGATTGGTGTTGTTGTAGCAGATATTTCCAATATGTATTCTTCTTTATTGCTGAAAGGAATTGGGGCTGTTTTAGAACGCAATGGTTATCAGATGATTATTATGGATGCTGCAAATTCTGTCAAACAAGAGCGCAGTTTGTTAGAAAAATTACTGGATCAAGGAGTAGAGGCGATTATCTTACAAGCTTCCTCTAGAAATGCTGAAAATTATCAATTTATTCAAGATTACAATATTCCATTGCTGTTAGTGGACAGACAAACTGAACCAGTTATTTGGCCATTAGTCACAACAAATAATCAAGAAACAGTGGAAGAGATTTTACATCAAGCACTGCAAAAAGATTATCAAAAAGTGCTGGTAGTTAGTGAACCGTTACAAGATGTTACTACCCGTGAAGTTCGTTATGACACAGTCAAAAATGTGACTGAAAAAATGGGGAAAAAACAAGAGTTGCTTGAAGTAACCTCTGAGACTAATTTAAAACAACTCATTTTTGCAGAACTAAAGAATCCTGAACGAACGTTATTATTTGCTTCTAATGGTCGGGTATTAATGGAATTATTAACGATTCTAATCGAAAATAAGATTGATATTCCGCAACAAATTGGAATTACCGGATTTGATGATTGGAATCTAACAGCTTTGGTTGGACCTGGAATTACCAGTATTGAACAACAATCTCAACAAATTGGAGAGGTTGCTGCAGAGAAACTAGTAAATTTTTTGAAAAATTCAGAAGAATTAGAACAAGAAATCATCGTGCCAGCAAAAGTTCAATGGAGAAAATCAATTTAATTTTTGTTATTTTATAAAAAATATTTTATTTAAAAGATGCTTTGGGGATCGGTTTCCTAAAGCGTTTTTTTCTTTTTGTTTTTTTGAGCAGGTGTTTTTAATTTAAGAAAGCGTTGACATTTTTAGGAAACCGGTTTACTATTTGTTTATAGAAACCGGTTAACTTATTGAGAGGATAGTGTTTATGGATAAAGAGAATATTGTATTAAATTTATTAGTATTTGCTGAAAAAGTAGAAAATGGCGTTTCGCAAGCCGAAATATTGCAGAAATCAGCAGAGTTGGGATTTAAAAAAGTCGAAATAAGAAGAGAATATTTTCAAAATATTCATCAAGAGAAGCATGTTATTAAACAGCTTGCTTCGGACTTAGGAATTGAGCTGTTTTATAGTGTACCTGATGAAGTATTTGTTACTGGAAAATTAAATGACTCTTTGCAAAGCTATTTAGATGAAGCTAAAGAAATGGGCGTCAAACATATCAAATGGAATATTGGTGATTTCCAACCTTCTACATCATTGGATGAATTAGAAAAATTAACGCATACCGATATCAACATTAATATTGAAAATGATCAGACGCAAACATCGGGAACGATTCAAGCAATTAGACAATTTATGGAGAAAGTGGAAGAAGAACAGCTTCCAATTGGATATGTCTATGATTTAGGAAATTGGCGTTTTGTAGGAGAAAACGAAGATGATGCTGCTAAACGATTAAAAGAATACGTTCGTTATATCCATGTGAAAGATGTGCGCTATCAAGCGGATAAACCACAAGCCACCAAACTAGATGATGGCGAAATTGATTGGCGAACTATTTTAGCTCAATTACCACAAGATGTTCCTGTGGCTATCGAATATCCGACGACAAATGATTTAGAAATTAAACAAGCAAAAAAACTTTTAGAGGAGTGGTCTGCATGATAGAAAAACAAACACAAATTAACGCGGAAAAATTTGCTTATCAATTTATGAATAGTCTTCAACGACCTGAAGTGCAAACAGAAGAAATGGAGACAGCAGCAAAAGAATCTTTGGCTGCATACTTAACAGCATATTATTTAGCACAACGTTTCAATAATTTAGAGAACACTTTTTTTGAAGAAAATCATCAACAACGTACTTCAGCATACCAACGAATTTTAAGTGAATTGAATCAGTATTAGGAGGCAAATTAAATGGGTGGAGCAATTACAGGTATTTTGTTAGCGATTACTTTTGTTGCATTTGTTGTATATGCAATGAAGGGTGGAAATTTAACAGTTGGATTTTTTGTAATGGCTGTTTTATGGACGATGATAGGCTTAGTGCCGTTTAATCAAGCAATTAAAGAAATTTTTACAGACCCAGTATTAAATTATGGGAAAACTGCATCATATATTATTTTTGGATCATGGTTTGGTCGTGTGTTAGTTGATACAGGAATTGCAGGAAGTATTAGCCGACGAACCGAAAAAGTTGGCAAGAAAAATCCAGTTTTAGCGACCATTTTGATTGCTTTAGTTATTGCATTAATCTTCACCAGTTCATATGGTGTTGGTTCTGCAATTGCAGTAGGAGTGATTTTATTCCCAATCATGTTTTCAATCGGTGTACCTAAACCTATCGCCGTTAGTGTTTTTACGATGTCGATTGGGGCAGCAATGTATGTTAATAACGTTTTATTTGTTCAATTTCAAGTATTTTTCCCAGAAGTTTCTTGGGATGCGCATTACCAACGATTTGGTTTTGTAGCAATGATTATCCAAATGCTTATCGTTTTATTATTTATTCTATTTAACGCAAAGAAAATTCGTAATGGAAAACCAGAAATTGTAGCAACTGATTCAAGTGAAGCAATCGCAGAAGTTCCAATTTGGACTTATGTGTTACCGGTATTACCCGTTGCTTTAAGCATTTTTGCTAAATGGGATGCAGTGCCAGCTTTATTACTTTCAACAATTATTGCTTTTTTAGCAACTGGAAATATGAAATCGTATACACGTTTTGTCAAAATGATGAATGAAACAGCAACTCATGCTATTAGTGACATTTCAGGCTTATTGATTATGTTATTTGTTTTAACAATGTTTCAATCAGCAGCAGTGCATGCGATGTCTGGATTCACAGAAGTTTTCCAACAAATTATTCCAAGCAGTAAAGTGATCATGATAATTATTATAGCCATCTTAGCACCATTATCATTTTTCCGAGGACCGTTAATGTTATATGGAGCAGGTGCAGCGACAGCAGCAGTCTTAGTCGGCACAGGAAAATTTGATCAGTATTTCTTATATGGTTTGCTCGTGGTTCCATCCATGATGGGAGTGTCAGCATGTATCACTCAATCTTGGAATTTATGGGCAGTTCAATATGCTAGATTAGATACGAAAACGTTCTTGTCTACTGGAATTCCATGGGCGTGGGGTGCTACTGTTTTGAATTTAATCGCAGCTTTATATCTATTATAAAAATTGTAAACGCGTACAAAAAACGAATGAGGAGAATGAACAATGAGTGAATTTTTAACAATTGGTGAACCTATAGCATTATTTGGATCAAAAGAGGTAGATAAAAATTTAAAAGAGGCCAAACATTTTCAAAAATTTTTAGCCGGAGCAGAAGTGAATGTAACCGTAGGAGTTTCTCGCTTGGGACACAGTACACAATACATTACGCGTTTAGGAAAAGACCCCTTTGGTGAATTTATTATCGACCAATTAAAAGAAAACGAGATTGGAACAGATTATATTGATGAAACATCCGATTATTGGACAGCTTTCCAGTTAAAAGATCGTGTTAGTCATGGAGATCCGAGTATTTTTTATTTCCGCAAAGGATCGGCAGCTGCACATTTTGAGGCATCTGTTTTAGATACAATTGATTTTTCAGAAGTAAAATTGGCGCATCTTTCGGGCATCTTTCCAGCGATTTCTTCTGAAGCGTTAACAGCTTTTCGTCATTTTGTTGAATTGTTAGAACAACACCAGATTCAAACTACTTTTGACCCAAACTTACGTCCGCAACTTTGGGCAAGCCAAGAAGACATGGTCGCTACCATTAATGAACTAGCTTCACATGCAGATATTATTTTACCGGGGATTAATGAAGGTGAAATTTTAATGGGTAGTCGTAATCCAGAAGATATTGCGGACTTTTATTTAAATAATAGTGAAAAAACCCAAACGGTAGTTGTCAAATTAGGAATAGAAGGGGCGTATGTCAAACAAAAAGATGGGACTTCATTTACAATTCCAGGTTTTAAAGTTGAGCATGTAGTGGATACTGTAGGAGCTGGAGATGGTTTTGCAGCAGGATTAATCACGGCTTTAATTGAAGGAGAAAGTTTAGAAAATGCAGTTATTCGTGCCAACGCAATTGGTGCCTTGGCAGTGCAATCACCTGGTGATAATGATGGTTATCCAACACCAACAGAATTAACAGAATTTTTAACAAAAAATAAGGTGGCAAATAAATGAAATTACAAACAGCAATTGATCGTGTAAGTTTGACAGAAGCGTGTCATTTAGCAGAGCAACTTGATGGCAAAACGGATATTATCGAAATGGGCACTTCCTTAGTTAAAGATTATGGTAATTTAGCGATTGAAAAGTTACGAGGTATCATACATCACAGCGAATTATTAGTAGATAGTAAAACAATTGATGAAGGTGCATATGAATTTAATCAAGGATTCAAATTTGGTGCCGACATTATCACCGTGATGGGAGCAGCTTCCTATGATACTTTGCAAGTGTGTTATGAAGTTAGCCAGCAAACAAACAAGACCATGATGATTGATTTATTAGAAGTTTCGGATGAAAAAATAAAACAAATTCTTGATTTTCCGCAAGCTATTTATACATTGCATCATTCGATTGATAAAAAAGACCAACAAGGTGGCGACCCCTAAAAGTTAGAGTTTTTATTATGCAGCTGATTGGCTGGATTGAATTCGGTATTCGACCGGACTCAGTCCAGCCAATTTTACTTTTGATCGTACGTGGTTATACCAGTAGATGTATTCTTTAATTCGTCGTTTTAATTCTTCATAACTGACTAGTTTCTCTCCATAATACATTTCTTGTTTTAATATGCCAAAGAAATTCTCCATCGAAGCATTGTCTGCACACGTTGCTTTACGTGACATACTCTGGAATACATTGTTTTTATTTAATGTTTTTACCCATTTATTATGTTGGTAATGCCAACCTTGATCCGAATGGATAGTTGTACGGTAGGTTGCGTGATTCTTTATTATCTCTATTGTTTCATTTAGTGGCTCCATGACTAAATCTAATGTTGGGCGTTTCTTAATTCCAAACGCAATCACTTCTCCATTATATAGGTCAAGAATAGGGTTTAAATACAACTTTTCTTCCCCTAGACATTTGAATTCCGTAATGTCAGTTACTAGTTTCTGAAATGGGATAGGTGTACTAAACCGACGTGACAATCGATTCTTCACTATTTTTCCAGTAGTTCCTTTATATGAATTGTATTTACGGGATTTTCGCATGAATTTTACACACTTTAATCCTAGCTCTCGCATAATGCGATACACCTTTTTATGATTAATACAGTATCCTAATTTCTTTAACTCGTCTGTAATCCGTTTATATCCATAACGTTCATAAAACGCCTTAAATAGGTGAGTAATGCGTTCTTTTAGTTCGATATCCAGATCTTCTTTTCCGAAGTTCTTGACATGATAGTGATAGGTTGCTTCGGGAATTCCCACAACTAGGATAATATCCTTTAATCGGAACCCTTCTTCTTTAAGTTCGAATGCCCATTTTGCTTGCGCTTTTCGAGTAAGACATTCGGATTTTCCCGAAAAGCTCTCAGCTTTTTTAAATAGGCAATTTCTAATCTCAGTAGTTCATTCTCTCGTTCTAACTCCGTTTCACGTGTGAACTTGTTTTCTTCCTTTTTCGTTTGTTTATTTAGTTTCTTAGTCATAGAAGGTCGCTCCTTTGATTTTGGTTTCAAGCCTTCTATCCCTTGAGAATTAAAATCTTTCATCCAACGATAAATTAATGAAGGATTATTTAATCCGAATTGTTCAGTCGTTTCCTGATAAGAAGCACCTGTGTCTAACATAAATTGTATCGTATTTAATTTAAATTGAACAGGATATACTTCCTTCCTTTTTCTTCGTTTTAATCCCTCCATCCCTTGTGTTTTATAAGCTCTTACCCAATTTTGTAATGGTGTTGCAGAAGGCATATTGTATTTCTTCGCCAATAATTTATAACCAATATTTCCATCCAAATACTCCGTAACAAGCTTTATTTTAAATTCTTCACTATATTTAGCCATAAAAATACCCCCGAAAGTTAGATTTATTACTCTAACTTTCGGGGGTCGGTACCCAAGATGCAGTTGCAAGTGTCGCTGATTTCCATCAAAAGTTTCCGCAAATCAATCGTTTAGCGATTGCAGGTGGAATTGATTTAAAACAAGCAACGGCTTTGGCACAACAAAATTTAGTAGAAGTTGTCATTGTTGGGTCAAAAATTACAAAAGCTTCTTCAATGAACGAAGCAGTAAATGAATTTATGAAGGAGATTAAAGGTTATGATTCAAACAATTATGAACGAAATAAATGAAGTAATGAATTTGGTGGATGAAAAGCAAATTGATGCAACGTTACCATTTTTCAAAAAAGATAAACGAATTTTTATTACAGGTGCAGGTCGTAGCGGGTTTCAAGCAAAAGGATTTGCAATGCGTTTGATGCATATTGGTTATCAAGATTATGTGATGGGTGAAACGATTACGCCATCGATTCAAAAAGGAGATACTTGGATTGCTATTTCAGGATCGGGTACCACTAAAGGCATTGTTACGGATACACAGGCTGCCAAAAAATTAGGCTTAGATATTATTGTTTTAACGAGCGATGCAACTTCGCCTTTGGCACAACTAGCTGATTTCGTTATCGTGATTCCAGGTGCGACTAAAACAGGTGCAGGAATCAAATCAGTTCAACTCTTATCGACGCTGTTTGATCAAACGGTTCATATCACTTTAGATGCTTTGACCTTAAAACTAGCACAAAGAGATGAAACGTCTAATGAAGATGCGTTGCATGAACATGTAAATGTGGAGTAAGTATTATGAAAAAAATAGAAATTCTCAAAAAAATTGAACGTGCTGGAATTATTGCCGTGATTCGTGGAGAGACAGCAAAAGAAGCTATTCAAAGCAGTGAAGCGATTCTTGCTGGAGGGATTCAAGGGATAGAAGTGACTTTTACGGTTCCGCAAGCGGAGCAAGTGATTTATGAACTACATCAGCGTTACCAAGAATATTCGGAAGTCGTACTAGGTGCCGGTACAGTATTAGATGCAACTACTGCCAGAATCGCTATTAGCGCAGGCGCACAATTTATTGTGAGTCCATGTTTTGATAAAGAAACAGCTAAGCTATGTAATTTATATCAAATTCCTTATTTGCCTGGATGTATGACAATTACTGAAATGAAAACTGCACTTACTTATGGAGCAGATATTATCAAATTGTTTCCAGGCAGTTTATCGGGACCAAATGCAATCAAAGCGTTTCATGGTCCCTTACCGACTGTAGACATCATGCCTACTGGAGGCGTAAATTTAGAAAATTTACATGAATGGGTTGCAGCTGGAAGTATTGCGGTAGGCGTTGGTGGCAATTTATTAGCACCTGCTAAAGATGGTAATTTTGATAAAATGACAGCTTTAGCAAAACAATATCAGAAACGTTATCAAGAAGTCATCAATCAATTATAAAAATGTTTGAAAAAGAGTTTGTAGCTACGGTTGCAGACTCTTTTTCAATACGACAATTCATGGTATACTGAAAAAGTTCGTGAATATGTCTGACATATTTAACTAGATAGTGAAAGGAAATTAGTAATGAATAATCCAAATTTAAAAGAACAAGTAGATAGCCGTCGTACCTTTGCGATTATTTCCCATCCAGATGCAGGTAAGACAACCATTACAGAACAATTATTGCTTTTTGGAGGAGCCATTCGCCAAGCAGGAACTGTTAAAGGGAAGAAAACAGGGAATTTTGCTAAGTCTGACTGGATGGAAATCGAGAAACAACGTGGAATTTCGGTAACCAGTTCCGTTATGCAATTTGATTACCAAAATAAACGCGTCAATATTTTAGATACACCTGGACATGAGGACTTCTCTGAAGATACCTATCGTACTTTAATGGCGGTAGATAGTGCAGTCATGGTTATTGATAGCGCAAAAGGGATTGAAGCACAAACAAAAAAACTTTTCCAAGTTGTTAAACGTCGAGGGATTCCTATTTTTACTTTTATCAACAAATTAGACCGTGATGGCCGTGAACCATTAGAATTATTGGAAGAACTAGAAGAATTGTTAGATATTGAATCTTATCCAATGAATTGGCCGATTGGTATGGGGAAAGGAATGGAAGGATTATACGATATTTACAATCAACGTGTGGAATTATATCGTCCAGAAAATTATGATGGCGAACGTTTAATTCCTCTAGATGAGAACGGTGAAATTCCATCTACCCATCCACTTACTGAAAAAAGTATTTATTCGCAAGTTTTGGAAGAAGTTGAATTATTAAAAGAAGCCGGCGATGAATTTGATACAGATAAAATTGCTCATGGCGAACAAACACCGGTCTTCTTTGGCTCGGCTTTAACGAATTTTGGTGTGCAAACATTCTTAGAAACGTTCTTACAATTTGCGCCAGCACCATACGGGCATAAAACAATGGATGACCAAATAGTGACCCCATATGAAGAAGAGTTTTCTGGATTTGTCTTTAAAATTCAAGCCAATATGAACCCTGCGCACCGTGACCGAATTGCATTTGTACGAATATGTTCAGGAACGTTTGAGCGTGGTATGGACGTTGTTTTAGGACGCACAGGCAAAAAAATGAAATTAAGTAATGTGACTCAATTTATGGCTGACGCTCGTGAAAATGTCCAAGAAGCTGTTTCTGGTGACATTATTGGGGTATACGATACTGGAAATTATCAAATTGGGGATACTTTATATGAAGGAAAATTAAAAGTAGCTTACGAAGAGTTACCTTCATTTACGCCTGAATTATTTATGAAAGTCACTGCTAAAAACGTGATGAAACAAAAATCGTTCCATAAAGGTATTTATCAATTAGTCCAAGAAGGAGCTATTCAATTATATAAAACATATTTAACAGATGAATATATTATTGGTGCCGTTGGTCAACTTCAATTTGAAGTCTTCCAACATCGTATGTTAAATGAATACAACTCCGAAGTAATTATGACGCCTATGGGCAATAAAATTGCACGTTGGATTGAACCCGAAGACTTAGATGAGCGTATGAGTTCTAGTCGTAATATTCTGGCAAAAGATCGTTTTGATCAACCATTGTTTTTGTTCGAAAACCAATTCGCGATGCGTTGGTTTGCCGACAAGTATCCAGATGTGAAATTGAAGGGTTTGATGTAAATATTTACTGAAAAATGATTAAAGTCCCCTTTTATGTCTGATTAGGCATAAAGGGGGCTTTGTGTTTATGTAAAAGTAACTACATTATATAGAGAGAACAAAAAGTAGCTAGGGAACTTAAAGGGAAAATATTATTTTTCATTCATTGCGACATTGCCACAAATATTCTAAAATAACGTTAAAGGAGTGAACAGAGTAATGAATCAATTAAAAGTAACCATCATTTTTAATGGTAAAGAAATTTCTAATAGTCTAGATCCCGCAACTATTGATAGCATTGAAGAAGCAGAAAAAATTGTGAATGAGACAATCGAAACCTTTATTCAAAGATATAAATTAAATGATTTGTTCGCACAAAAAGTTCGTAAAGATTCATATTGGAATAAAGAAGAGTTTCAACAAATGAATGAAGAAGATAAATATAGTGCTACTCATTCAAAAGAAATTTATGATTTATTCCAGAGCTACCTGAAAGAGTCGAATATGGAAAAAGCTCAGGCAGTTCGTTTGGCAAAAGAAAATATTGCAAATTATTATCAATTAATCACCGATTTGGAACATGAAGGGTATGAACGAGCAATCGCTAAACACATCGTAGAAAATAGTCCGCGAAGAAAAGAACGTTTAGAATTTGCGGTGATGGTTTTAGGAGATAAAGGTTATCCAAAGCATAATAAAGAAATTGCTGAACTTAAAGGATTTTATGAATAAAAATATCCAAACTATAGGAGATGATGTACAATCTCTCCATAGTTTGGATATTTTTTCTTTATTCTACAGGTAACGCTTTAGGAATCGATATTTCAATAAACTCATTGTCTTCAATAATGGTTATATCTTTATCAGAGTACAATTCAGAAGGAATCTTAGCTAAAAAGTGTTTTTTGATTTCTTCGATTTCTTCTGGATGGATTTTCCTCTTATTATTTACAATTAAAATTTCATTATGGAGCGGTGCTTCAGTATAAATAACAGTGGTATTACCAGCAGTGAAAACTTTAACTAATGAAGCATCGGTATTCTCGAGTTGTTGTTTGACTAATCGAGAGTGGCTGTTTGTTACATTTACCAACTTCATATCGCTCACCTCACATTCTCTTGTCTATAGGATAATTATATTTTCTTTTCAAAGAAATAGAAAGTATTATCTCTTAAAAAATTAAAAAAAGTTGGTCAAAAAATGATATTTGACCAACTTTTTTTTAGATAGTAAATCTAGTTTATTCTTTTTCATCGACGACAACGTTTTTTGTTGCGATAATTACTTTACCCTCATCATTTAAAGTTGCTTCAAGTGAATGTTCGGTTGGATGATCGAGGTAGAATTCGGCAATCCCATCTTCAATTTGTTCTTGGATTGTTCGACGTAGTGGACGAGCACCCATTGCTGGATCAAAGCCCAGTTCTACGAGTTTTTCTTTCACTTCTGGTGTGACATCGATGTGTAAATGTTGTTGTTCTAACATGCCATTTACTTCATCTAACATCAACGCAACAATTTTCAATAGATTTTCTTTACTCAACGCTTTGAATTCAATGATACCGTCAAAACGGTTCAAGAATTCTGGTGTGAAATAATGATGCAATTGATTTAAGACAGAACGAGTGATGCCTTCTCGAGCAGCGCCAAAACCTACATTGGCTTCTACTTTGCCTGACCCAGCGTTACTTGTCATAATGATTAATGTGTCTTTGAAGCTGACTGTACGTCCTTGAGCATCTGTCAAACGTCCATCATCTAAGATTTGTAAGAACATGTGCAATACATCCGGATGAGCTTTTTCTACTTCATCTAATAAAATGAGACTATACGGATTACGGCGCACTTTTTCAGTTAATTGTCCAGCTTCTTCATAACCAACATAACCAGGAGGGGAACCAATTAATTTAGAAATACTATGTTTTTCCATATATTCCGACATGTCAAAACGAATCATTGAATCTTCTGAACCAAACATTTCATAAGCTAGTTGTTTGGCAAGTTCTGTTTTTCCGACACCGGTTGGACCTACAAATAAGAAAGAGCCAATCGGACGATTTTTCTTGCCAAGACCGACACGATTGCGACGAATCGCTTTGGCTACTTTATCAATTGCTTCATCTTGACCAATCACATGTTCTTTTAAGTCAATGGCTAAGTTTTTCAATTGGGCTTGTTCTTTTTCTTTTAGTTCACCGACTGGAATACCTGTCCGCTCTTCAACGATTTGTTCCATAGTTTTTTCATCGATTACAGGTGTTTCTTCTTCAGTAATTTGACGTTCTTTCATTTTTTGTAATTTATTGATTTGGTCTCGATAATAAGCTGCTTTTTCAAAATCTTCTTCCTGAGAAGCTAGTTGTTTTTGTTGTTGGGCATCTGCTAATTTTTTATCGATAACTTTTGGATCAACAAATTGAATAGTTAAGTTTTCTTTTGAACCAGATTCATCTAATAAATCGATTGCTTTATCTGGTAAGAAACGGTCTTGGATATAACGATTTGAAAGAACAGCCGCAGCACGGATTGCTTCATCTGTATATTTTACATGATGATAATCTTCATAACGTGGTTGGAGACCTTTTAAAATGGTAACTGTTTCTTCAACAGATGGTTCGTCCACACGAACAGGCTGCATTCTACGTTCTAACGCAGCATCTTTTTCAATGATACGATATTCACTAAGTGTAGTCGCGCCTACCATTTGTATTTCGCCACGAGCTAATGCTGGTTTCAAAATATTACCGGCATCCAAGTTACCATCCCCAGCACTTCCAGCACCTACGATTTCATGCACTTCATCAATAAATAGGATAATATTTTCCGCTTGCTTAATTTCTTCAATTAGTTTTTGGACGCGTTCTTCAAATTGACCACGGATACCTGTTCCTTGAACTAATGAAGCAACATCTAGACGAATTACTTCTTTATCCAAAAGTTTTTGAGGAACATCACCATCGACGATTTTTTGTGCCAATCCTTCAACAACAGCTGTTTTACCGACACCTGGTTCACCGATTAATACCGGATTGTTTTTTGTTCGTCGATTGAGAATTTCAATGACACGTTTAATTTCTGAATCGCGACCAACAACAGGATCGATTTCACCATCTCGAGCTTGTTGCGTAATATTAATACCATATTCACCTAAAATTCCAGGTGTATTGTTGATAGGTGGTTGCCCACCATTAAAATTATTTTGATTTCCACCTGCTTGGGTAGGAGGCGTCTGATTATAGGAAGGAGTTCCTTGTTGCATTTGTTGAGACATTTGTCTAAACAAATCATCTAGACTACCAAAGCCAAATGGATCTTGAGGCATCGCATTTGTTGTTTGTTGACCTTTAATTTTTTGATAACAACTTTGACAATAATCAATTTGTTTTCTTTGTCCGCCGACATTTGCATATAAATGAATTGTCGCTTCGTTTTTTCCACAGTTTTGGCAAAGCATAGTGTCTCACGACCTTTCATACAGTTTTGTCTTTTGTAGTGAGTAATCAGGAAAAGAAGGGCAATTAATCCATTGACCAACTTTGACCTTTAACACTATTATACAATCTTTTTAATGATGTGCAAGTATTTGAATTTGCAGTTTTCTTAAAAAGAATTATAATTTTTAAGGTAGAAGAATTACAATTAAATAAAGGAGCTTAACTATGGAAAACAACCCTTATGTTGATTTATTAGATAAATTGCAAAATGGAGAGATTGAAGAAATTGTAATAGAAAGAGACGATTTTTTTGTGTTTCGTGAAGTGTGGATTAATCGAGAAGACCGCACATCCTTTGTTGGGGAAGCTGGTTTAAATGGGAAAATAATTTATCGCTATGAAATGGATGCGAAATAAAAAGTAATTTTCGTAAGTATTTGATGATTTATTTGGGAAAACGGTTGTCTAACTAACAAAAAAATGGTAATCTTAACAATTGAAAGGGTGGTTAAATTCTGTCTGTTAGACAAGAGTTGACAAAAGTAAGCCCTCACAAAAAATTTAGATATCACTAAAGGAGATTGATAATATGGAAAAGAAAGATTTTCACGTAATTGCTGAGACAGGAATTCACGCACGTCCAGCGACTTTATTAGTTCAAACAGCGAGCAAATTTAACTCTGATGTTAACTTAGAGTACAAAGGTAAATCAGTTAACCTTAAATCAATCATGGGCGTTATGTCTTTAGGCGTTGGTCAAGGTTCTGACGTTACAATTACTGCAGAAGGTGCTGACGAAAAAGAAGCAATTGCTGCTATCGTTGAAACAATGCAAAAGGAAGGATTGTCTGAATAATGGTTGAAATGCTAAAGGGAATTGCGGCAAGTGATGGCGTAGCAGTTGCGAAGGCATACCTATTAGTTCAACCTGACTTAACTTTTACAAAAGTTACAGTTGAAGACATATCTGCTGAAGAAGCTCGTCTAGATGATGCACTAGCTAAATCTACTGAAGAATTAAAACAAATTCGTGATAAAGCTGCTCAAGCTTTAGGCGAAGAAGAAGCGCAAGTATTTGACGCTCATTTAATGGTTCTTAGCGATCCAGAAATGATTGGTCAAATTAAGCAAAATATTTCAGACAATAAAGTTAATGCTGAATCTGCGTTAAAAGAAGTTACAGACATGTATATTGGCATGTTTGAAGCAATGGAAGATAATGCTTATATGCAAGAGCGTGCTGCGGATATCCGTGACGTTGCGAAGCGTGTATTAGCACATTTATTGCAAGTAACTTTACCTAATCCATCTATGATTAATGAAGAAGTTGTTGTGATTGCACATGACTTAACACCGAGTGATACAGCGCAATTAGATCGTAATTTCGTTAAAGCATTCGTAACTAATATTGGTGGACGTACTTCTCACTCAGCGATTATGGCTCGTTCTTTAGAGATTCCAGCAATCGTGGGAACAAAAGATATCACTGCAAAAGTAAAAGCAGGTGATATTATAGCTGTTAACGGTATCGAAGGCGATGTTATCGTCAATCCTACTGAAGAACAAGCTACAGAATTCCATAAAGCTGGAGAAGCTTTCGCTGCACAAAAAGCAGAATGGGAAAAACTTAAAAATGCCCAAACTGTTACAGCTGACGGTAAACACATTGAGCTAGCAGCAAACATTGGTACACCAAAAGATTTAACTGGTGTCCATAACAATGGTGCTGAAGCTGTTGGACTTTATCGTACAGAATTTTTATACATGGATGCTCCAGATTTCCCATCTGAAGAAGACCAATATGTAGCTTACAAAGCGGTATTGGAAGGCATGGATGGTAAACCTGTAGTTGTTCGTACAATGGATATCGGTGGCGATAAAGAACTACCATATCTACAATTACCACATGAAATGAACCCATTCTTGGGATACCGTGCATTACGTATCAGTTTATCTGAATTAGGCGATGGCATGTTCCGTACACAATTACGTGCATTGTTACGTGCTTCTGTTCATGGACAATTACGTATCATGTTCCCAATGGTTGCAACGCTGAAAGAATTCCGCGCTGCTAAAAAAATGTATGACGAAGAACGTCAAAAATTAGTTGACGAAGGTATCGCAGTTGCTGATGGTATCCAAGTAGGTATCATGATTGAAATCCCTGCAGCAGCCGTTTTAGCTGACCGTTTTGCTAAAGAAGTTGACTTCTTCAGTATTGGAACAAATGACTTGATTCAATACACAATGGCAGCAGACCGTATGAACGAACAAGTTTCTTACTTGTATCAACCATATAACCCATCAATTTTACGTTTAATTAAAAACGTGGTTGATTCAGCACACGCTGAAGGTAAATGGGCTGGTATGTGTGGAGAAATGGCCGGCGATCAAATGGCTGTTCCATTATTAATGGGGATTGGTTTAGATGAGTTCTCAATGAGCGCAACATCTATTCTAAAAACTCGTAGCTTAATGAAACGTTTAGACACTACTAAAATGCAAGAACTTGCAAATCGTGCGCTTAAAGATTGCGACACAATGGAAGAAGTCGTTGCTTTAGTTGAAGAATACGTTGCTGAATAAGGCTTTTTAAGCTTTTATTCTCAAAAATTGAAAGGCTCTACCTCTCTAATTTTCAGCGGGGGGTAGAGCCTTTTTTTGTTCTGAAAAAACAACTAAATGCCAAATTAAATGCCATTTGATTCTTTTTTTAGAAACTAGCGAAATTTGCTAGCTTATCCGCTGTGGCAATTTTTTGTTTTTGACTAACATGCGTGTAGATATTATTGGTTATTTCGATAGAAGCATGCCCAAGGATTTCTTGAGCTTCTTTCATATCTATGCCAGCTTGATACAACATAGAAGCATGCGTATGTCTCCAACCGTGTGTTCCAATGTTAGGAAGACCAACTGCTTCTGAGAGCCTTTTAGAGCGCATATACAATGATTGGCGTGTAGCATATTCACCTTCAAAGCTAGCGAAGACAATGTTCTTATTTTTAATATTCGATTGGAAAAAGAATTCTTTCTGATGCAATCGCCATTTTTTTAATATTTGACATGTCTTATTATCTAAACGAATTGTGCGATAGGAACTTTTCGTCTTTGGGGGACCAATCTCAAAGCCATCTTTTGTACGGGTGACAGTCTTGGAAATGCTAAGTGTTTGTTGATTGAAATCAATATCTGTTTCCCAATCGAGTGCAAGAGCTTCGCCACCACGAATTCCTGTGAATGCTAGCACTCTATACATAACTAAATCCCATTCAGCAAAATACTTGTACAAAGGATTATTACTTTTTACTTCTGAAACTTTATTATTCAAGTGAGTAAAAACTTTTTCAACTTCATCCATCGTATAAAATTTGATTTTCTTCACTTCTGGATCATCAGTTATTTCTTTTGGGCGAGTGACACGAATAAAAGGATTCTTTTCAATTATTTCTAAGGTTACTCCTAATTCCATAATTTTCACAAGATATTGAACAATTACCTTGTATTGTTTCAGCTTTTTCGATAACGAATTTACTAAGTCTTGTGCAACGATTGGTGATATTTGAGACACTCTCATACGTCCAATTACAGGAAGTACATGGTTTTTTATATTCATTTCTGTAACTAAACTCGTAGCTTCTCTAACAGTTGATTTGTACGATTCAAACCAAATTTCATATAAATTTTGAAATGTTTCATTTGATTTTTTCTGTAATCCTTTTTTATCAAATTCTACTTTTAATCTTGAAAGTTCTAACTGAGCTGCTTTTTTTGTTTTAAAATTACTACGGGTAGTTTTGATGGGTTTTCCTGTTGCTGGATTTGTCCCTAGATACGCTTGGAATTTCCAGCGTTTTGACCCATCTTTTTTAGTATATTGTTTAAATGTAGCCATTTCTTTTCCTCCTAGTATTACGTGTGGGGCGTATTATTAAGAGGTTAAAAAATTTTGCATCACTCCTTTCAATTTGGTAAAATAGAGTACACAAATAGCATCACATAATTGTGATTATTATTTATGGTAAACACGCTCTCGCCGGCCAAAGTGAGGGGCGTGTTTTTTTATTACTTGATTAAGTCAAATGTGGCATCAAATTCTTTGTAAGATTCTATTTCATAGTTATCAGTATCAAAATCGGCAGACCATTTTAATCTAATGTCTGTGACATTTTCAACATCGTTTATTTGAGGAACTACAAAAGTAACGACACCATCTTTAGTTACACCGCTTAATATTTCTCCCCCTAAAGAATCACTTACAAACATATCAGCATCTACTTGTTGCCCTTCGATTACTAAAACTGATTGATCAGGGTATGTGTTGTAATCTGTATCGGAAGAATTTTGTATTTCAAAATACACTTGAACAATATAATTACTATCAAACATATATTCTTCTGCTTCTTCATCAGTGATCTCTACAATAACTACTTTGTTAATAGATGAAATCAATCCATTCCAGTCTTCAGAAAAACTAGCAGTATATTCTGCACGCTTAATTACACCATCTTGCTTACTTGAGACTTGTGACGTCTGTTCAGTTGAAATTTCTTTACTTGAGATAGTCTCACTATCTATTGATACATTTGATGTTTGTTCTGTTCTTAAGGTAGCTGTTCCTTGTGTAGTCGTTTTTTCCTCATTGGGTTCGTTTCCACATGCTGATAGTATTAAAAGACTCAATAACAAACCACTAACAATTGTTTTTTTCATTAAATTCACTCCATTTTTGATATAATATAGGTATGTTTATTATAAACTCGAAAGAGACAGGCCCTTGTCAGTGTTCCAGCACTGGTAGGGGTATTTTTTATGCAAATTTTGTATGTGTTACATAAGTTGATAAAACTTCTTTTACATAAACTTCATGCTCTAAGCCTAAATCATTATTTTCTAAAAATCGTACAACATTAAATGTTTCAGGTTGCAACATGGGATCTTCTAAATAAAAATCTAACACTTTTTTTACCATATAACGATCTGCTTGTGTCTCCATTTTCGAGTGGAGTGCGGCCGTTTGATTGTATAGATTATAATTTTTTTGATGTTCTGCAGCATGACCTAGTTCATGTAACAGTACACAAGCTTCCTCTAATTCATTTAACCCACTATATAAGATAATAATATTTAGAACAGGAATATAGTAACCTGGTTTATCTATATCATAACGATACTCAATTTTCACATCTAATTCTTTAATAATACGTTTAATACGACTATCCAAATACAGCACCTACTTTTTATCCAAATACGCTTCAATGATACTTTTCAAAATTTCTCTATCGTTATCAGTGACTTCTTTACCATCATAGCTCATGACTGATTTTAGGGCTTCTTCTACAGTTAATTCTTTTTTAGTTTCATCTGTACTAGTTGAAGGATTATCTGTTCGACCTAATAGGTAGTCAATAGATACATGAAAGTAATCAGCAACTAACTGTAGTCTTTCCGTTCCAGGAACTCTTTTTTTCCACTGATAAATTGTATTAGATGGTAACCCTATTATTTCTTCTAACTTTGAAACAGTAATACTTCTTGATTTACACAACTCTTTAATTCGCTCTAATAATATCTCCATTAATATCACCTTTAGTGCTTATCAAAGTAAACTAATAAAAATATTAGTTTCGTGTTGACAACTAATAAAATAGTTAGTATACTATGTTCATAAGCTAATTTAATACGCTAAACAGTGCAAGAAAGACACCTAATAAAATTAAACAGTTCGAGGTCGGCAAACTTAGAAACGTTTATTTAACAAGGATATT
Organism: Enterococcus sp. AMC1623; assembly: GCF_058216495.1. NCBI lineage: Bacteria > Bacillati > Bacillota > Bacilli > Lactobacillales > Enterococcaceae > Enterococcus > Enterococcus sp. AMC1623. The sequence goes on from NZ_CM177096.1 coordinate 243,920, forward strand.
CTAGGCTTATTTAGCTATGAATTTATACTAATATATTTATTAGTTATTGTCAACATAAATTAGCTAATTAAATTAGCTTATCTATAAAAGAGAGGAGGATTCGAAATGAAAAAGAAATTTTCTTACCAAAGAGGGCACAGGAGAAGAATTGAAAATGTTGCGATTATACCTATTAATGGTCAAATCTTAGTTGTTCCTAAAGACAATATTTTACTAAAAGCATTAGAAGCAGAAGCAAATTTAAGACGCGTAACTGAAGATGAAGAAGAAGCTCTGCTAATTACAGAACTTCTAGTCACTAAATATAAATCAGTATAACCAATCGGATTTCTTAACTATTTTGGCTTTAGGTGATGGCTTTTCTTTCTCTGCTTCATTGAACTCTCTAGCTTCTTCTAAAGCGGATAGGTAAAGTTGAATGGCATTTTTTGAAATTTCTTTTGGATTATTTCCTGGGCAAGGATTTCCAGAAACAACAGAAAATGCAAATTCTTTAGGGTCTATTCTACTCATATTTTCACCTCGCTTTCATAAGTGAATTATACCAAAGAAAGGAGAAATCGAGATGGATAATTCGGTGCAAACAGAAATCTGGGAAATAAAGATGGAAATTTTGAAAGACACAAAAAATGCGCTTCTAACTGCATTAAAAGAAAAAGATTCTGCCATGGTTGCAGCCATAGCAGAAATCCTCAAGCAATATTAATTTATAGTTTTCATAGTTTCTTTATAAATTTTGTCAAAAGCTTCAGCAATTTGTTCAGGTTCAGGATAAAAAGAACTGTTGTTTCCGTATTTTTGTATCCAAGCAATTGTTAAGTCTTTTGAAACTTCAAGTACCTTTGATTCTGTAACATCTAAAACTTTACCCATGCGAACACACCTCCTTATCAGTTATTTCAGCAGACCACTTGCTGATAAGGAGATTATATCAATAAACAGAAAGGAAGTGATTGTATGTCACAAGATTTTATTATTAAAGTTCGTGTTGCATTGGCGAAGCACGATAAAACACAAAATTGGTTAGCTGAAAAAATAGGAATTTCCAAACCTTACATGTCTGATATTATGAATGGTCGTCGTAGTCCAGCTAAACAAATTGCACCTATTGAAGCCGTGCTAAAAGAGTTGGAGAAAGGAGATGAGGCAATCAAATGAAATTACAAGTTGATGCAATTGATATATTGCCAAAACTACGCGCTGAATTTGAGAAGATGGCACGTGAAATTGTTGAGAGTCTTTTCAATAATTTAATGGCTAATTACATGAAACAAAAAGAATTGCCTAGATACATGAATAAAAAGCAAGCTTGTCAGTATATGAATACGTCTTTTCCTACATTGACGAAAAAGTATATGCCTAATGGTTTGCGAGTCATCACTATTGACGGAGAAGAAAAAATTGATCAAAAAGATGCAGATGCGTTCATGGAAAAACATAAATCATAAAACGTGTGGGGCGTAAAAAGATAGAGGTGGAGCAATGAAAAAGCATTTTAATCTGTGGTTGTTTGTCACATTGCCATTTTTAGTTTTTATCTTAAATCAAGTTCATGTTGTTTTGTCGCTTATGGTATTAGGTGGGGCGCTGGCTTGGGCAATGATGGATTACGATCGTATTTCGTATGAGTATGACGAAAAGGAGGTGAGAAGTAGATGATCGAATATGCTATCTACAAAGGCGATACATTTCTATTCATCGATACTTTGGAAAATTGTGCAAAAAGGCTTGATACGTCAACTGATTACATTAAATGGTTAACTTATCCGACAGCTTTAAAAAGATTTAATGCAAGCAAAGGAAACAGATTGATAGCCGTTAAGCTAGAAGCAGAAAAAAGCCTACCTCGTCTGCAAACGAGATAAGCAAATAAAAAAATACTATCTAAGAGGAGTGTATAACGTATGTCAGTAAAAATCAATAGTTTAGAAGTCGAGAACATCAAGCGTGTAAAAGCAGTAGTCATTCAGCCTACAGAGAACGGCTTAACTATTCTAGGTGGGAATAATAACCAAGGGAAGACTAGTGTATTAGATGCAATTGCTTGGGGGCTAGGTGGAAATAAATACAAACCTTCCAATCCTCAACGTGAAGGTTCTGTCACACCACCTAATCTAAAAATTACCATGAATAACGGTCTGATTGTTGAACGTAAAGGCAAGAATTCAAATTTGAAGGTCATTGACCCTCAAGGTAACAAAGGCAGTCAACAGCTTCTAAATAGCTTTGTAGAAGAGCTAGCCATTGACTTACCAAAGTTTATGGAATCTTCTTCCAAAGATAAGGCAAATATCTTACTACAAATTATTGGTATTGGTGATCAGTTGGCAAAATTGGAAATGGAAGAGAAATCCATCTACAACGAACGTTATCAAGTCGGACGGATTGCCGATCAAAAGAAAAAGTTTGCTGAGGAACAACCGCACTATGCTGATGCGCCTAAGGAATTAATTTCTACTATGGATTTAATTCAACAGCAACAGCAGATTCTAGCTATTAATGGAGAAAATCAACGTAAGCGTGAAAATGTTCAACGTCTGCAAAATAAATTTGATTATGAGGCACAACAAATTGAACAACTACGCCAACAGTTAACACAAATGGAAGAAGCACATCAAGTAACTTCCAATGATTTATCCATTGCACAAACGTCTGCTAAGGACTTACAAGATCAATCGACTGCGGAATTAGAACAAAACCTTCAAAATGTGGAACAAATTAATGTGAAAGTACGTGCTAATTTTGACAAAGAAAAAGCCGAACAGGAAGCTTCTGATTATGCTGATCAATACAACGCACTTACAGCAGATATTAATGCAATTCGTGAAGAACGTATGAAGCTATTAGACAACGCTCAATTACCATTACCTGGACTATCTGTAGCAGAAGGAGAACTTATCTACAACGGCCAACAATGGGATAACATGAGTGGTTCTGACCAGCTGAAAGTATCTACAGCAATTGTTCGTAAATTGAAACCAGAATGTGGCTTTGTCCTACTGGATAAATTGGAGCAAATGGACATGATTACTCTACGAGATTTTGCTCAATGGTTACAGCAGGAAGGACTGCAAGCCATTGCTACACGTGTATCAACGGGAGATGAATGTAGCATTATCATTGAAGATGGTTATGTAACTGAAAATAAATTACTTGAGGGCGGAACACCACCTCAACAAGCAACGACTAATACAACACCAACGTGGACGAAAGGAGCATTTTAAATATGAATATTACAAGTGGCATTGTCGCTAAGGCACAAAAAGTAGTGGAATACGGTCCCGAGGGAGTTGGAAAAACGACTCTAGCAGCGCAAAGTCCAGACCCATTATTTATCGATACAGAAGGTAGTACAAATAATATGGATGTCAAACGTTTAGATAAACCAACTAGTTGGTCCATGTTATTACAACAGGTTGATTGGGTAAAAATTAATAAACCTTGTGCGACTTTAGTCATCGATACCATTGATTGGGCGGAACGACTTTGTATCGAGCACGTCTGTTCTACTCATGGAAAAACAGGTATCGAAAGTTTTGGTTATGGGAATGGCTATACGTATGTAGCAGAAGAATTCGGTAAATTTTTGAATCGACTACAAGATTTAGTGGATAGTGGGATAAATGTTGTTTTAACAGCCCATGCCCAAATTAGAAAGTTCGAACAACCAGATGAAATGGGGGCATATGATCGCTGGGAATTAAAGTTAGGCAAAAAAACAACTTCCCAAACAGCCCCATTAGTAAAAGAGTGGGCCGATGCCGTTCTATTTTGTAACTATAAAACAATGTCTATCGCAACAGATGATAAAGGAAAGAAATTCAAAGGACAAGGTGGCAAACGTGTCATCTATACCACACATCATCCAGCTTGGGATGCAAAAAATCGTTTTGGATTACCAGACGAAGTGGATATGACTTACGCCAACATTTCTACTATTTTCGGAAATACCCAACCGAAATCAAAGTCATCGATGAATGATTCTCAACAACCGGTAGAGAGTGTTCCAGCGACGCCACCAGTTGAATCAGTATCACAAACAGAGCCAACGCAATCATTTGAGCGTGAATCTGTCGATTACACAGGAATTCCACAAAATCTAGTAGATTTAATGCAAGCAAACAATGTATTACCAGCAGAAATTATGGCAGCAACAGAATCAAAAGGCTACTACCCAGCAGGGACACCAATTCAGAATTATGATCCAGGATACATTGATGGGGTGTTAGTCGCTGCATGGGACCAAGTTTTTGCAATGATTCAAGAAATTAGAAACCAACAAACATTTTAGGAGGAAAAATAAATGACACAACAATATCAACAAGAACGCGAATTAGGATGGGATGACACGATTACACAAGATAGCGAAGGCGGGATTGTTTTAACACCAGGCGATTATATTTTTGAAGTCGTTAAGTTTGAACGCGCACGATACACGCCTAGTCCTACAAGTAAATTACCAGCATGTAATATGGCTAAATTGGAATTAAAAATTCAATCTGACCAAGGTACGGCGATTGTCTTCAACAATTTGTATTTGCATACGTCAACAGAAGGGTTACTATCAGCGTTTTTTGCTTCAATTGGTCAAAAAGTGAAAGGTGCACCGTTACAAATGAATTGGAATTTAGTAACTGGTGCGAAAGGCGCAGTCAAAATTAAGAATCGGACTTACAAAGACAATATCTACAACGATGTTGACCGTTTCTATCCATTAGATGCTAGCTACTACACGACTAAAGAAGCACCAGAAGTTGTTAAGCAGTTACAACAACCAGCTCAAAGCTATCAAGCACCGCAACAAGGATTTTCTCAAGCACAACAACCAACGCAACCGACACAAGGCTACCAACCAGGTGCATTTTAGGAGGGAAATAATATGAGTAAAGAAATTGAATTGAATTTATCGCAATTAGCAAATGGCGCCATTCAGCAAAAGTTGAATGGCGAGCTAGAAAAAATCTTTAATAATATTCACGATCCAAATACAAAAGCGAAAGACAAGCGTGCCATAACAATTAAGCTAGAATTTGCACCGGATGATAATCGCCAAGTGATTAATCTAAATAGTAGCTTCAATACAAAATTAGCACCTGTTCGTGATTTTGATACCACGATTTTGACAGACAAAAACCTTTCAAACGGAACAATTGCAGCACGTGAATTAAAATCTAATGCACCAGGACAGACATATATTGATCCCGAAAGTGGGCAAGCTAAAACTGATACAGGGACACCAATAGACATTGTTGAACAGGAAGAAGCAAAAAAGATGATGCAAGAACAGCAAATTATTAACCTACAAAAGAAAAGAGGATAACCAATTATGACAATGACAAAAGAAGCACTTCAATATTTGATGGAACAAGGAATTACACCCGATGATCGCTTAGTAAATTTTGATGATAGTCGTTGGATTAATATCGATAACAATGGAAATGCTACAGAAATTTTACCTCGTGTATTTATTGCTAAAAATCCAATTAAATTAAATACATTAACTGGATTAGTAAATTATATCAAAGCAAATGTAGAACGTGAAAACATGCATTTAATTCTTCATATTGAAGATGAACGCAATATTCAATTAATGGGCACGTTAGAAATTGATGGTAGTCGTGAAGTATTAGCTACTACTTCTGCTATCGTACCGCGTTTTGAATTTGGACAATTCTATGACATGGAAAATTTCAATATTGCCTTGCAATCAAAGTTTGTTGATTTGAGAAATATTATTGATGTAGGCATTGAAAACGATGATGATCGTGCAATTTTATTAAAAGTAGTCGGGAACGTACAAGAAGAAAATGTAAAAAATACTGGGGATAATGGATATAGTCAAGCAATTACCATTAAACAAGGTGTTCAAAGTATGGATGCTCTTGTACCAAATCCAGTTGAATTGGCACCATATAGAACATTTTTAGAAGTAGAACAACCAGTTAGTCAATTTGTTTTTCGTATGAAAGATGGTCCACGTGCTGCAATTTTTGAAGCCGACGGAGGCGCTTGGAGAAATCAAGCAATCGTTAATATTCGTGAGTATTTGAAAGAACAATTAGCTGATGAACTATCAAGACAACCTGAATCAAGAATCACGATTTTAGCTTAGGAGGGATTAGATGGAATTACGTCCATATCAACAAGAAGCACGGACTGCAATTCAAAAGGAATGGCAAGAAGGGCGTAAGAAAACATTACTTGTCCTTCCGACAGGATGTGGGAAAACTATTGTATTTAGCAAGGTAATCGAAGATAGGGTGAGAATGGGCGAGCGTGTGCTCGTCCTAGCCCATCGAGGTGAATTACTAGACCAAGCATCCGAAAAATTAGAAAAATCTACAGGACTAAAAACAGCAACAGAAAAAGCGGAACAAACAAGTGTTGGTAGCTTCTTTCGTGTGGTTGTTGGTTCAGTTCAAACAATGCAGCGTGAGAAAAGGTTACGACAATTCCCATCAGACTTTTTTGACACAATAGTCGTAGATGAAGCCCATCATTGTATATCAGCTGGTTACCAATTTGTGCTGAATCACTTTGAAGAATCAAACGTCTTGGGTGTTACAGCAACACCAGACAGGGGAGATATGCGGAACCTTGGTTCTTACTTCGAATCACTCGCTTATGAATATACACTACCCGAAGCAATCAAATCTGGTTATTTGTCACCAATTAAGGCATTGACTATTCCATTGAAATTAGATTTATCCTCTGTCGGGCAACAAGGCGGAGATTTTAAAACAAGGGATTTGGGTACGGCATTAGATCCATACTTATATCAAATAGCAGACGAAATGGTAAAACACTGTTTAGACAGGAAAACAGTTATCTTTCTTCCATTAGTCAAAACATCCAAGAAATTCCGTGACATTCTAAACGAAAAAGGTTTCAAAGCTGCAGAAGTCAACGGTGAATCTAAAGACCGACAAGAAATTTTAGAGGATTTTGACAGCAATAAATACAACGTTTTATGTAATTCTATGTTGCTCACTGAAGGGTGGGATTGCCCATCGGTCGATTGTATTGTTGTTCTCAGGCCTACAAAGGTTCGCAGTCTATACAGTCAAATGGTGGGACGTGGCACAAGATTGTTTCCAGGTAAAGAAGAGCTTTTACTATTAGATTTCTTGTGGCATACAGAACGCCATGAGTTATGCCATCCAGCTCATTTAATTGCTAGTAGTGATGATGTTGCTAATAAGATGACGGAAAATATCAAAGAAGCAGGCGAGCAAGGTTTTGCAGTCGATATAGAAGAAGCAGAATCACAAGCGGAAAAAGATGTTATAGCTGAACGCGAAGAAGCACTAGCCAAACAATTGGAAGAAATGCGGAAACGAAAACGCAAGCTAGTAGACCCATTGCAATTTGAAATGTCGATACAAGACGAAGATTTGACTGGCTATGTTCCATCATTTGGTTGGGAAATGGGTCCGCCATCAAGCCAACAAGTTAGTGCATTGGAAAAACTTGGTATTCTTCCAGATGCTATTGACAACGCAGGAAAAGCTAGCCTCATGCTTGACCGCTTACAAAAACGGAAAGAAGCAGGGCTAGCTACACCTAAACAGATTCGATTATTAGAACAACGTGGTTTTAAATCAGTTGGTACATGGTCATTTGACAATGCTAGCAAGATGATTAACCGTATTGCAGCTAATGGCTGGCGATTGCCAGCAGGTGTGAGACCGGCGGAATATGTGCCGAATTAGAAAGGGTGAAACGAAATGGAACAAGAAATAAAAGAGTTAAAAGAAAAAATTGTGTTTCTAGAAGCATTGTTAGAGCTTAACTCTCGTGGTTTAGAAAAAGCTATTGAGACAAATAGGATATTGATAGATTACTTAAAGAGCAAAAAAATTAATTCCGCTGAGTAAAAGCTAGGGCATCGTCAGCATCTAAATCAGCTGATATAAAGGTGGCAGCCGATTTAATAAACTTTTTCATACTTGTAATATCTTTATCTTCATGCTTTCTTACAAAATGGGTTTCGTCATTCCCTATCCATGTTGCTGCTTTAGCTAAACTCTGTATTTTAGGGAATGTTCCTAGTCGATTCATTATAGTATTATTCAATGTTTCTCTTTTTATCTTCTCTTCTTCACCAGGAAATAAATGGATAGCATATTGTTTAATAAGAAATTCAAGCGACTTTCTATATCCGACACCGGCAATTTGCTCAAGTCCATATGATTCGGCTTGTAACGATTGACTATAAATTGTATTAAATTCCGGGAATTTCTCATTTACTTCTATTGGTAAATCATTTTTTAATATTGGTTTATAAACATATTCTAAACGAGTAGTTTTGTGGATAGAAGAATAATTACCAATTGAAACTTGAAACCAGTCTATAAAAAACTGCGAACAAACAGAAGATGGGCATTGTAATAAGGCAGCGGCTTTCAATGAAGAATTACTTACAAATATTGTGTTCGCATGAACAGATTTGACAATAGGTTCAATAGGTTTTTTGCAATGCGGACAAGTATCAGAAAAATTAAATTTTCCACTTAATTGGCCTTGGCCATTAGGGAAATTAACTTTTACTTCTTTTAACATACGAATACCTCTTTTCATTTTTCTACTATTATATCAAAGAAAGTAGGTGATACCACTTGGAAAATAAAATAGATTTAATTGCTTTACTCGAATATGTAGATCCATCGTTTCTATCTTATCAGGAATGGACGAATGTCGGAATGGCGTTAAAGCATGAAGGCTATACGGCATTAGATTGGGACCAATGGAGTCAACGAGATTCTTCTCGTTACCATTCGGGAGAATGCTTTAAGAAATGGGATACGTTTAAAGGTAATGGACAGCCAGTAACTGGTGCTACTATTACGCAACTAGCTAAAGATAACGGTTGGATGTCTCCATTCAAATCAGATGATGGAGGGCACGAATTAGATTGGAATGACACACTTCAAAAAGACGATTTAGTCATCATTGACCGCAACTGGATTGAAGGAAAAGAAATTAATGAACCAACAAAATGGGAACCAGCTCGACAAATTATCCAATACCTTGAGGCTTTGTTTGAACCATCTGAAACAGTCGCCTACAACATGCAGGCATGGCAGGATGAAGACGGCAAGTGGAAGCCCTCGAACAAAGGTGCTTATGACCGGACAGCAGGACAGTTGATAGAAGCACTCACGCATTGTGGGGATGACATTGGATCAGTATTAGGCGACTACAATCCAGAAGCAGGTGCATGGATTCGTTTCAATCCATTAGATGGTAAAGGCGTGAAAAATGATAATGTGACAGAATTCCGTTACGCACTAGTGGAGTCTGACAACATGAGTTTAGAAAAGCAAAATGCCATCATGCGTGAATTGGAATTACCAATTGCTGCAATGCTATATAGCGGGAAAAAATCTATTCATGCCATTGTACGCATTGATGCCGATAATTATGCTGAATATCGAAAACGGGTGGATTATCTTTATGACGTTTGTAAAAAGAATGGTCTGACAAATGATAACCAAAACAGGAACCCGTCACGATTAAGCCGTATGCCTGGTGTTGTTCGTGGAGAGAACAAGCAATTTATTATTGATACCAATATTGGGAAATCAACATGGGACGAATGGAAAGAATGGATTGAAAGTGTCAATGATGATTTACCTGACCCTGAAAGTTTAGAAGATTTATTTACGAAACCAATCGAGCTAGCACCCGAACTAATCAAAGGGATGTTACGTCAAGGACATAAAATGTTGATTGCTGGACCATCAAAAGCTGGTAAATCATTTTCATTAATCCAGTTGGCCATAGCTATCGCAGAAGGACGTCAGTGGTTTGGTTTCGATTGTGAAAAAGGTAAAGTTCTGTACGTCAATTTGGAATTAGATGAACGTTCTGCAAAAGTCCGTTTTGTAGATATTTATGAACGATTGGGTCAAGGACATGCAAATGTCTCCAATATCGATATATGGAATTTACGTGGTAAGACGAGTCCAATGGATAAGCTAGCACCTAAATTAATCAGACGTGCACAGAAGTCCAACTATATGGCGGTCATCATTGATCCGATTTACAAAGTACTTACTGGAGACGAGAATAGTGCTCATGAAATGGCCAAGTTTACCAATCAGTTTGACAAAATAGCCACTGAATTAAATTGTGCAGTTATCTACTGTCACCATCATTCAAAGGGGTCGCAAGGCGGGAAAAACTCCATTGACCGTTCGAGTGGTTCAGGTGTATTTGCTCGAGACCCTGACGCAATCTTGGACTTAATCGAATTACCAGTTACAGAAGATAGATATATGGCATTGGAAAATGAAGCAGTCTGCCAAACCTACAACGATGCCATCAAGAAATACAATCCTAGTTATTCAGATATTGGCTTAGATGACCAATTCAGTCCAAAACAAATGAGCTACCATTTAATGTGTGCGATTAAGTCACAGCCAATTTTGCAACAGATAGAAGAAAATAAACAACAAGCAATTCGTGCAGCAAGACAAGCGACTGCATGGCGTATTGATGGAACGTTGCGAGAATTCCCCAAATTCGACCCCATAAATGCCTGGTTCAGATATCCGATTCATGTACTGGATGATTCGCTCAAAGATATTTCTTTGGAGGATGATTCTTCACAAGGTAAGTGGCAGAAAGGTGTAAAAAAAGCTAATCAATCCCGAAGCGAAAAATCGAACCAAGAATTAGATACGGCTTTTAGTGCATTGTCCATGGACGGTGAACCAGTGGATGTAAATGACATAGCGGAGTATTTAGATATTGAAAAACGTTCTGTTTATCCGAAAGTAAAAAAACACGGTGGATACAAAATAGAAGATGGCTATGTAAAAAAAGAAGAATCAATTCAAGAGTCGTAGGCTAGTCGTAAGCTATTGGCTTATGAATAATATAGTATCCGTTCGTAATCTATTAGCTTAATACAATAGACGAATCAATGAAAACGTTGATACACCAGTGTCTACTCTACCCGTCTATAGCTACCTTGTAGGTAAGCTATAGACGAGGGTAAGACTAGAGACAAAAAATAGCCTAAGAAAAATAAAATTAGAATTCAATTAGAAAAATAAAATAACAAAAATGAGGTGTTTTCATGAGTGACGCAGTAATTTGGCATAAGATGGCGCTGATTTTGGAGATTATTAAAAAGGAGTGGAGCGAGTGATGGCAAATAAAATAAATATCGGATTACTCTTACTAACAATAATTTTAGCTGTGATGATGGCGTTTAGTCATGTGAGATTGATTATCCAAACAAATGAGATAGCGGAAGTTAACCAACGTCAGCAGTTGGAAATTATTGTTTACAAAAATGAATTGAAAGAACAGCAAAAAATCCATGCATTTTTAAACGAAAAAAATCGTGAGTTGCGTGGCCAAAATAATTTTCTCGAGAGCCAGAATAAGATGCTTATGGACAAGGAGGCGGAAGAGTGATGATAGAATTTTTCATGCCAATCATTCCACCAGAAACAACAGCGCAGCAGAAGAAAGTATCAGTTGTAAATGGTAAGCCGGTATTTTACGATCCATCAGATGTAAAAAAAGCACGCGAAAAACTAACAGCGCATTTAGCCAAGTATGTTCCTGAAGAGAAGTTTATCGGACCGGTACAACTGATTGTCAAATGGTGTTTCCCGATTGTGAATGGCCATAAAAACGGGGAGTACAAATGGACGAAGCCAGATTTAGACAATAGCAATAAAATTTTACAGGATTGTATGACGAAGCTTGGTTTTTGGAAAGATGATTCGTATGTAGCCAGTCTGATTGTAGAAAAATTTTGGGCGGAGGTTCCTGGTATTTATATTTGCGTAAAGGAGTTGTAGTTTTGATTATCGAAATGAAAGGAGATAATCGTTATGGATTGGAAATTAGTATTTTCGGATATTCACCAATGGATGCAAGATTCAAATGAAAAGTCCCAACAATTTCCAATTACTACTGATGAATATTGGGAATGGGTTATTCATTCTACAGGGCAGTTAGGCAACAAATATAACAATCATCCATTAGTAATCAAATTTCTTTCTTCGTTGATTGAATTTCAGGATGATAATCGCAAAAAAGTGAGTGGAGGGAAGTAGATGTCAAAAAGTAATCTAACCAAACATCAATTGGAAATTATTGCCAATGCTGCATCAGTAGAAGCTGTAAAAGCATATGAGAAAAGACATCAAAAAATGCAACAAGAAGTCAAGAGTCGGAATTTACGTAATACAGAATTACTTTTGAAAAATTACACCAAACTGAAAGATTTGTGTGACGAAACCATTCAAGAGGAAATTCCAACTGATTATCCTGATTTCAATTTAGAAAATCTAACACTGGAAAGTTTGAGTATCTACAAAAAGAAAACATTCAAGATGATGAATCATGTTGATAAAATGCTAATCGCTTATGAATGGAATTGTAGTAAAGGTTCTGTAGAAGAGCATCGACGTTTCTTAATATTGAAATATAGATATTTAATTGATGACAAGTTGAACGTGAAGGAAATTTGCGAAGATTTACATGTTGAACAAGGAACTGTTTACCGTGATACAAAATTAGCGATTAAAGATATGTCCGTTCTATTGTTTGGTATAGATGCAATCGACTTTCGTTAATGTTGAAAAAACGTTGAAAAAATAAACACTATTTCTGTGGTATTATGATAGTGTGAAATTAGAACAAGTAAGGGCATCTTCCATTTGAAAAATGATCGTCATATTGGCGGTCATTTTTTGTTGTCATTTCTATTTAAGATGATATTATCTTATGTATAAGGAGTGATTACATGGGATATTCTGATATCAAAGAAATGCTTAAAGATGCCAGGAATATTGCTACCGGTGCGAACGATATTCAAACAGTTAATTTGCTAAAAGATATTCAACTCGAAGTATATGATTTACTGGAAGAAAATAGAAATCTTCTTGATGAAATTAAAGAGTTGAAAAATGAAAAACTAATTCAAGATAATCTTATCTACAAAAATAATGCTTATTTTAAAAAAGAGAGTGATCAAATACCATATTGTACAAAATGTTTTGATGTAGATAGGAAATTAGTAGTCATGAGTAAAAGGTCAGTTTTATATCATTCAACGTATAATTTCTATTGTCCAAATTGTAAAAATGAATATGATTCATATATAAAAAATCCTAGAGCTTAAGACGTCTGCTTGGGCGTCTTTTTGTTATTGCTTTCGTTTTCAATAATAGGTACTATTTATTGGAATGGAGGTGATAGTGTGAATATTATAAATGCGAACTGGGAACGAATTCCAAGTGTGGGAGTAAAAGAAGTTTACGATGTTAATGGAATAGTTAAGGCTGAAATTATTTTTGATTATGAAAAAGAGAAGGTAATGACAGTTTCTGGCAACTTGTATCAATTGATTGGTTTTGAAAATCAAGAAAAATATGCAGATTATTTGAGTCTAAAAGGAAAAATGGCTAAGGATCTATATAATAATAAAAATTGGTAAAGATAAAAAGGCATCCGATCGGGTGTCTTTTTCTTTTCCCCAAATTTACAAAACAACACAGATTGTGAGGTGGTGGTGAATGGATGGCTAGACAAAGGAATCCAATGCGGGATGAGGCATACCGTATGTGGATAGAATCTGATAAAAAGAGGCCCCTTAAAGATATTGCTGAAGAATTAGGTGTCTCTGCCTCTACTGTCCGTAAGTGGAAATCACAAGACAATTGGGAGCGTTCCGATTCCAAAGAGAGCGCTCCGATTAAAAAGGAACGCTCCGTTACGGTGAATGACCCACCAAAGCTAGTAATAGAAAATGACGAACTGACAGAGCAGCAAAAGTTGTTCTGTCTTTATTATTTGCAATCATTTAATGCGACCAAAGCGTATCAGCAGGCGTATGGATGTGATTATCAATCAGCTAAAACGGCAGGTAATAGATTGTTGACAAATGTTCACATAAAACAAGAATTGCACCGTTTAAAGGCAGAGTTACAACAAGACTTGTTTGTGGATGTAAAAGACCTAATGATGGAATATATCAAACAGGCATTTGCCGATATAACAGATTACGTCGATTTTGGAACGAAAAAAGAGATTGAAACAGTCGTTACTGAAAATATGGTGGCTTCCGAGGAAATAGATGAAAATGGCATGCCAATCATGGAAAACGAGAAGAAGCAAGTAGAATTTGAATATTCGTTTGTTAATCTCAAGGATTCTAAAGAAGTAGACGGAACTATGATACAAGAAGTTAAAAAAGGCAAAGATGGTGTGTCGGTCAAACTTTACGACAAGCAAAAGGCAATGTCGGAACTCATGAAGTATCTTGGTGGCGACGAGTTACGCAATGCTCAAATCTCTAAAATGAATCAAGCTGACGCAAACGAACAAACCACAGAAGATAAACTTGATGAATTGCTCAGCAAGATTGAAGGTGAACTTGATGGTTCTAACTGATGTATATACAGATAAGCAAGTATCAGTGCTAAAAGAAACTGTAAAAGGCGATTGGTTTATCAGCTTGTTACACGGAGCGAAACGTTCAGGGAAAACAAAAATAAATAATGACTTATTTCTATTTGAGTTGCGACGCGTTAGGAAAATAGCAGACGTAGAAGGCATAAAAGAGCCAATGTATATCTTAGCTGGTGTATCTAGTGCAACCATCCAAAAAAATATATTACAAGAGCTTTACAACATGTATCATATAGATCCCAAATTTGATAAGCATGGCAATTTCAAGTTGTTTGGAGTTAAAGTGGTGCAAGCATATACAGGGAATATTGCTGGTGTCCGTTCCGTTCGTGGTATGACTGCATATGGAGCTTACATAAATGAAGCATCTCTTGCAGTACAAGAAGTTTTTGCTGAAATTGTTTCACGATGCAGTGCGACGGGTGCGAGAATCTTAGGAGATACCAACCCAGATAACCCAGAGCATTGGTTGAAAAAGGAATACATCGACAATCCAACCGAAAAAATAAGAGAATTTCATTTTGCTTTAGATGACAATACTTTTTTAAGCGAATCGTATCGGGAAAACATCAAAGCTACCACACCTAGTGGCATGTTTTGGGATCGTGACATTTTAGGGTTGTGGGTATCAGCTGAAGGTGTTGTTTATCGTGACTTTGATAGCAATAAGCATTATATCAATAGTAACGATATTCCCAATCTGACAACCTTTTATTGTGGTGTTGACTGGGGTTACGAGCACTGGGGGAGTATTGTAGTAATAGGAGAGACAACGGATGGAACAACCTACTTAATTGAGGAATATGCTACACAGCATGAAGAAATAGATTATTGGGTGGATATTGGTAAAAATATACAACAAAGATATGGCAAACGGATTCCATTTTATTGTGACCATGCACGCCCAGAATACTTAAAGAGATTTAAAAAAGATGGTTTGAACTCTATCAAAGCTGATAAGGCTCGTTTGTCAGGCGTGGAAGCAGTAGCTAAACGCTTTAAGACGGACAAGCTTTTTATTTGTCGTGATAAAGTTTCGCGTTTTCGAGATGAAATATATCAATATGTATGGGATAAACTCAAAGGCGAGCCGATAAAACAGTATGACGATGTTTTAGACAGTTTGCGTTATGCGATATATACCCATGAAGTTAAACAAGGCAACGTTGCAAAAATAACCAATAAACCAAACTGGATGAATTAGAGAGGAGGGCACATATGGCAATCGCTATTGATCGTGAATTAGCAGGCGATATCAATAACCCAAGTATGGAAGTAATAAACTTCTGTATGGATGAGCATAAGAAAGAAATACCCAGGTTAGATATGCTTTTTGATTATTATGAAGGTAAACCACACAAGCTTGGTAAAACTAAGATTCGTACGCCACATGATATGGATGAAATTTTCGTTAATAATGCAAAGTATGTAACAGATATGATGGTGGGATTTACAGTAGGTGCTCCTATCTCATACGCTGGAGCAAAAGATAAAGATATTACTCCAGTAACGGATGCACTAGAAAAAATGAAAATCAAGAAACATGATAAGGAATTGGAAAAAGGCTTGTCAGTAATGGGGATGGGCCTTGAGTTGCATTATCTTGCTATTAAGTCAGGTACTGAACTAAATGATATTCCCGAAACTGTTCCTAAAATTACATGGATTGACCCGCGTGGAATGTTTCTGGTGGTTGATGATACTATCGACCGAACGAAACTATTTGCCGTTCGAATGGTTAAGAAGCGTGATTTAAAACGCAGAACATATTGGGAGATAACTGTATATACTCAGAAATGGGTAATCACTTATCTATCTAAAACTAAGCGATTAGAGCCTACAAGTTTGATTAACAAATCGCAGAACCCTAAAGTGAAGCCACATTACTACAAGGATGTGCCTGTTGTTGAATTTAGGAATAACGAAGAAAAACAAGGCGATTACGAGCAGCAACTATCACAGATTGATGGGTACAATATTCTTCAAACAGATCGTATCAAAGATAAGAAAAATTTCGTCAAAGCATTTATGATTATGTTTGGCTTTGGTCTGCCTGATGAAAAACCATCTGAAATAAATGGAACAGTAGCTGTTGAAGCTCCATCAAAACAAGATGGTGGTGATTTCCAGTATGCGACCAATACATTTGATGAGTCACAAGTTCAAGTACTAGCCGATTCATTGTTAGATGATTTCCATAAAACGACCTATGTTCCTAATTTGAATGATGAAAATTTCGCAGGAACACAATCCGGTGAAGCCATGAAATACAAATTGTTTGGTTTACTTCTTGCTCTCTCAATCAAGATTGGTTACTTAGAAGATGGAATCATGCAACGTTTGGAGTTGCTGCAAAATATTTTGAATGTGAAAGGCCATAATGTGGATGTTGAAGGCACTACGATTAAGTTCAAACCGAATCTTCCTATCAATCGTTCTGACATCATTAATCAAATAAAGGAATCACAAGAATTTATTCCATTATTAGTTAGTCTGGGTTGGTTAGATGATATTGATAATCCTCAAGAAGTGATTGAGATGTTGAATCAACAAAAAGAGGAAAATATGAAGTTGCAAGCAAAAGCGTTAGGTGTTCAAGCTGAAGATAGTCATTCGGATTTGGATGATGAGATAGCAAAAGAGTGAGAATAAGTAAACCTTAGTTATAATTATCAGTAAAAACGATAATACTTGATGTATAATATTTCTATGAAAGAGAGGGATATTATGAGTAAATCGTTTAAAAGTGTTTGGGAAGCTTTTGTTATAGTTTGTAATTCATTGATCCAAAAATTTCCTAGTTTATTAATATTTGTGTTTGCTATAGGAATTAATGTAGCGTGGTTATTTTTCACGTTATCAAGTAACTTTTTTATGATTAGTATATCTATTTTAATCTTATTATCATCTATTATTATGTATTCTAAAGACAGCAGCGGAGTTACTATTACTTTCATGGTGAGCCTATTAACAATCTTTTCTATTGATTGGAATGAAAATCCAGGATACAAAGTTATCTTTTTTGCTCTCTATACTTCTTATATAGTTATTGTAGGGTTGGTATCTTCGATAAAAATCGCTAGCAGGCGTGAATCGATATTAATTCAAGCTAGTGGATATATTAATGTTGATAAAAAGGAGCTTGAAAAACTAGTAAATGAAGCTAAGGGAGAGAATTTAAGTATTCTTGAAAAAAGTGAAGTAGTTCGTTATCTCGCAGTAAGAGGTATGGATATTGAAGATATAAGAGCAGCTGTTGAAGAAATCAACATCATAAAGTTAGCTTTTCAACTTAATTTAGATCAATCAATGAGATACTATTATACTCTTTACCAAATTATGAAAATAAAAAAAGTGGAATTTATAAATGTACAAATTAGAAAAGTTTTAGACATGACTTTTGAATTTCCATTAGAGCCTTATGAAGTATTGGAGTTGATTTCTACTATAAAATCCGATTTATTGCGTAGTGAAAACTCTCCGTTAGCTTTTCTTAGATTAGTAAAACAACTTTTGGAAGAGGGAATGGATAGTAACGAAATAAAAGAATATGTTTCAACATAAATGAGGACTATACGTCCTTTTTTTATTTTCGAGGAGGACAGTTCTAATGATTAAAAGAAAGCAAACAGAGCTATCCTATTGGGATAAACGTTCCATTGCCGCTGAACAAAAAGTAAATGACGGTGCGAAACAAGTTGAAAAGGTTGTAGTCAGCGCTTATCGTCAAGCACAAGAGTATCTAACCAATAAGGCTCGTAAGTTATTCAATCGTGCAACAAGTCGTTCGGGAATGGATAAAAATGAGCTTAAAACAGTCCTTAATCGTCAAACGCCAGTTTCCGAACTTACCGAATTAGGACAGATGGCCAAAGATATTTCTAATCCTGAGATACGAGAGCAGGCGCAAAAAAAATTAAACGCATTAGCTTTTAAGAAACGTATTACTCGTGCTGATGATTTAAAAGCAAAATCTTATATTGTATCTAAGCAAGCAGCCGATGTTCAGCTGGATAAATCTACCGAATTTTACATTGATACCATTCACGATTCGTATAAAGAAGCTTCTGCGGAGGCGGTTATTCGTCAAGCACAAGCCAACTCAAAAAATGGTGTTGTCATTGAGGTTTGGAATAAGAAGGACTATGAGTTTAAAGAGTTGTCTACCAGATATACGAAAAATATCTTGGATAGCCATTGGCATGGGTCCAATTATTCCAAGCGTATTTGGTTAGATACGAATGCATTAGCAAAACGATTAGAAGAGTTGTTCACGGTTGAATCAATGACCGGCATGTCTGAACAGGATATGGCACGTGCAATTGCTAAAGAATTTGACCGTTCAATTGGCGTTGCTAGGCGTTTGATACGAACGGAAGCCAATTACATGGCTAACCAAGCAAAGCTCAAAGCGTGGCAAGATAGAGGCGTCAAACAGTACATGCTTGTTGCGGTATTGGATTTACGCACATCTAAAATTTGTCGTAAAAAAGACGGCAAGATTTACTATGTATCAAAGGCAGTCGTAAACGGTAAAGATGGGAATTATCCACCATTTCACCCCTGGTGTCGCACAATCGCTGTTGCTTATTTTGGTAAAATACAAGGCTCTCGTGTTGCTGTTGACCCAATTAGTGGCAAAGCCATGAAGATTGACCGCAGTACTACCTATAACGAATGGATGGATAAGCTGAAAGAGAAGTATTCAGATGATGAAATTCTTCTTCAGACAAAGAAAATCAAAAACATTCAGAAGGATAATGCGGATTATCGGTTACTGAAAGATACTATAGGGAAAGAAAATGTTCCTAAAACGTTGGATGAATACCAGAATATCAAGTATAATGATGGTGATGATTGGGAACAAATTAAATTGAAATACAACATGCAAAAACTCATCAATAAAGGTTATCTTTCTTTAGAAATAAACCAGGATAAGCAATTGCCACATGATTTTTCTAGTCCGAAGTATGCTGAATATGTTAAGAAAAACTTGTCAAAAGGGAAACCTACGCCAAGTTATTTCGTTACCGACACAAATACTCTTCAAAAGGTCATCAATGACAATTACTTGAAGGGAAATATAACTAGACGGAATGCTGGTCAATATGCATCTAAAATTGAATTAAATCAGCATGATTTCGGAGTTGCCTATGATAGAAATGGTATGAATCCAGTACCAACAAATCGTTTTAAAATTCATATTTCAAAACAACGGACACACATTGTTCCGATGTATCCTAAGGAGGGAAAATAATCATGAAGTTATGGGAATTAGTTGGTAAAAAAGTTAGATTAGTTTTAAATAACGATAAAGTAGTTGAAGGCGAAGTGAGAGATTGGACTGATGATTATACTTCAATCTCTGAGGAAGAAGAAATTGTGATTGGTTCAAGAATTTACGCTGAATCAGACTACAAAAGTATTGAAGTTATTGAAGAATAGCACTCACTGACAACTGTTGGTAAGTGCTATTTTTGTACCTAAAATCAAAGTAAAAGGTATTGACATTATCGTTTAAAAGGGTTTTAGTGATAATATATCGCGAAAGGAGGATGATAATATGAGACCACATCAAAATAAATATACGTACGACGGAATTAATAGAAAGGACCCCTTTGAAAATCTAGACGGAACTTTAAATTTTAAAGTAGGATACCAAGGTATGGAAGGGAGAGGGGAATTTCCTGTATCATACGATAAAATGTCTGGTTTGACGGATGATAGTAAACAAACTATAAGACGATATTATCCGAACAAAACAGCCAACCAAATCGAACTTATAGCACGAGAAATTCAGGAAAATTTAGAAAGGTATTAAAAATTCGAAAATGTATTGAAGGTTAGTATCTACTAGCCTTTTTATTTTGCCCAACACTTTGACGGCGTTAAAAGCTAAGTGAAATCTAATAACGTATGTGGGTTCAAAATAGAATATCAAAGGTAAGGCACTGTGTCTGGGCGAGAGCGTGGATGGGGTGCTTTTTGTTATGCCTGTTTTGAGTGTGCATGGGTAAAGGAGAAAGCTATGAAAGAGAATAAATTGTTAATGAACCAATTTGTAAGACAAATATATGACAAACGGTTGATGAAAATGAATCTGCAATTTTTTGCTGAAGGTGGCGAGGGCGACGGTGCAGACGGTGGTCAAGGTGGTGATTCAGGTGATGGAGAAGGTAAGCCGATTTCTTTTGCTAATCAGTCGGAGTTAGATTCTTGGTTTGATACGAAACTATCTAAGTCGCTTGAAACTGCTCAAGCGAAATGGCAAGAAGAAGCAGATAAAAAAATCAAAGATGCCGAGAAAAAAGGACAAATGTCCGCTGAAGAAAAGGCGCAATACGAGTTGCAGCAAGAGCGTGAACAGTTAGAGGCTGACCGAATTGCTTTAAAGCGTGATAAGGATGAAACGAGTGTAATCAAACGCTTTTCTGCTGACAAGTTACCTGACTCTCTCTCAACTGTGTTAACGCCTTTATTCGGTGGTGACGAAAAGAACCTGAATGAAGCTTATGGCAATGTATCTAAGGCTTTTCGTGACGCGGTTGAACAAGCAGTAAATATTCGCCTTGCGGGATCAGCTGATAACCCAGCAGGTAATGGCGGTGGTTCTGGTAAAGAATCAATCGGTAGTCAATTTGCTAAAAATGCAAACAGTCGAACAAAAGTCGAAAACGATAATTTTTGGAAATAAGAAATAGGAGGAATCACACATGTATGTAAAACCAATTAAAACAGTTGAGCAATTAAATTTCTTAGCTAGTGCAAAGTATCAAAACTTTACCTATCAAGCTAACAAATCATTTAAAGCAGGTGAAATCTATCCAGCCAATGACGGTACAGCTTTAGGTATCGTGTTCAATTCAGTAACTGTTGATACTGAAACTGGACCTCAACCTGTGGCTATTCTTGTAGGTGGATATGTTTTAGCTGATCGTTTACCGGAAGCGCCCACAGATGCTGCAATTACTGCATTGAAGAATATCACGTTCTTAGATGCTGACAAAAAGCCAAAAGTAGCCACTGGTGGCGGACAATAAAAAGAAAGTAGGAGGAAACAAACATGCCAACAATTATGGAATTATTTACACAAAATGAAGTGTTGAATTATGTTCGCGACCGTGAGTACAAACCTTTACTAGGTGAAACTCTTTTTCCTGAACGAAAACAACCATCTTTAAAATTAGAACAATTAAGTGGTGGGAGCCGTATTCCAATTGCTGCATCTATTCATGATTTTGATACAGAGGCGGAAATCGGTAGTCGTATTGCGAACAAGCAAGAATTAGAACTTAGCTTGATTAAACGCAAAATTCAATTGAAAGAAACAGACATTATTGCATTAGAAAACCCTCGTACGCAAGCAGAACAAGATTATCTTGTTGGCCAAGTATACAATGATATCGATTCATTAGTAGCTGGTGTTCGTGCTCGTGTGGAAGCAATGCGTATGGAAGTATTGGCTTCGGGGAAAGTTACCGTTAATGAAAACGGCTTGAATTTCACGCTGGATTATCATGTACCAGATAATCACAAAGAAGCGTTGACTGGTACAAATGTATGGACGAATGAAAATTCTAATCCTTTAGCAGATATTGAACGTTGGATTGATGCGTTGGATACAAAACCTACTCGTGCGTTGACTTCACGCAAAATCTATCGTTCACTTGCAACTCATCCTAAAATTATTGC
Source organism: Enterococcus sp. AMC1623 (assembly GCF_058216495.1). Classification (NCBI taxonomy): domain Bacteria; kingdom Bacillati; phylum Bacillota; class Bacilli; order Lactobacillales; family Enterococcaceae; genus Enterococcus; species Enterococcus sp. AMC1623. Next base: position 266,051 of record NZ_CM177096.1, read on the forward strand.
TGCAATCTTCGGTAAAGATTCTGGTCGTGTGGTTTCTCAATCTGATTTGGACGCGTTCATGGAAACTCATGGTTATCCTGTGATTCGTACGTACGATGAAAAATACAAAGTACAGGAAGCTAATGGAACATACACTACTAAGAAATACTTCCCTGAAAACAAATTCGCAATGTTCAACGATGATTTGTTAGGAGAAACGTTGTATGGTCCTACTGCAGAAGAAACACGTTTGACTCGTGATCCAGCTGTTGATACTACACTTGTCAGTAATGTATTGGCATCTGTTTACGATGAAACGCGTGATCCTGTTGGAACTTGGACGAAAGCTGTTGCAACTGCACTACCTTCATTTGCAGCTGCTGATGAAGTGTTTCAAGCACAACCAATCGCATAGGAGGAAAAACAATGTTCAAAGTTAAAGTAAAAGATATCCCCGTATTTTATGCGGGGAAACGTTATGTTTCTGGTAAAGAACTAATTATCGAAAGCGATCATATGAATGATGATTTGTTTGATAAAATCGAAGAAATTGAAAATGTGCCTTTTAAGGGAGTCAAAGAAGCTACTTTACGCAAAGCGCTTGAAACTGCAAAAATTGATATCCCTGAAGAAGCCGATCGGGATGCGTTGATTCAGCTAATGAATGAAAATAAAGTAACTTTATAAGAGGTGATAGCTTATGAAAGAACAAAACCAAGTCGTCCTAGATAAGCTTGCTATCGAACTAGGGCGTAAGTTTAACATAATCGATTCAACGGCGGTCGAAGTATTAAAAGATGATATCAAAGATGCAATGTACGATGCGTTAGATTATTGTAATCGAGATGTGCTTATTGGGAATATGTCGTCTGCAGTTAAAGACTTATATATTTTTCGTAGAAACACAGAAGGCAACGAAGGCGAAGTCGGTCGAGCTGAAGGTGGCGTTTCTCAATCGTTTGAAGTTGGTGTTCCTGCAAAGATTAAATCGAAACTCAATCGTTACAGAGTGGCAAAAGTGAGGTCATTTTGATGATGAGGCTTAGAGAACGTGATTTACAAGTTGTTTATCTAAAAAAACGAAAAGTCGAACTGGATGATGAAGCAACTGAGATTATTTCTTATCCAGAAGAACCTATCGAATTAAGAATGAACGTTCAATCAGCAAGTGGTACGGTGAACGCCCAAATTTACGGTAATAAGCTTCAAACGATGAAAGCCTGTAAATACCAGGGCGATTTGATAAACGAAGCTGAGAACGAACTAGACGGTATTTGTGTGTACGTTGATAAAGAAGAGAATCCAGACTTCAAAATTGTATCGATCCAAACTTTTTCAACGCACAAAAATATCATGCTAGAAAGGATGGATGCCCATGGGAGTTGAAATCAAAGGTCTTCAAAGCTTGAAGCGCAAAGTAAAAGCTTTGCCTCAAATATTAGATGATGCGATGTGGGATGCGACGTATGAAATTACTGAATTGATTCAACAGGCAGCTGAAATGCGATTAGCTTCTAGTATGAAATATTCAAGTGGTGAATTATTAGGTAGTTTAAAAAATGAAGTGGTAGTTAACGCTCAAGGAAATATCGTTGGCCGTGTGTGGTCAGACAAAGAGCATGCGATTTATCGCGAATTCGGAACTGGGCCTGTTGGTGAAGCTAGTTCTAAAGACCTGCCCGAAGGAGTTACGCCCGTTTATTCACAGACAGCATGGTTTATTCCAGCAACCGAAGTGGATATTGACCTAGAAGCTGTTTACGGTATACCGCGTGTGTCTATCCAAGGGAAAGATTTTTACATTACAAAAGGACAGCCTGCACGCCCATTCCTTTATCCTTCGCTCAAAGAATTGACAGAACAAGCTCCAGAAATTTATAAAAAACACGTTCAGAAGCGCTTGAGGGAGTTGAGATGATGGAAAAGGTCAATATGAAGCAAGTGACTGTTGAAGTTTTGCAATCTGTTACTACAATCAAAAAAATAGCGACTGATTATCCAGCAACATGGAATACTTTTCCAATAGCAATTTATCGTACGACAAATCAACCACATCAACTAGATGCTTTGGGCAACGAGTTGCAAACGCAATGGACAATTACCATTGAAATTTACGGAACAACAAGTTTAACCAATATTGCAGGGAGTGTATTAGATACTTTTCGTGGTATTGGTTTTTTTGGTACCACTAAAGATGCCAATACTGCAGACTTAAAGCGTATAATCATCGAGGTATCAGCTGTAGTAGACAATATTACAAAATATGTATTTAAAAAATAGGAGGAATAAAATATGGATTTTGCAGGATTATTATCAAAAGGTTCTGTTTTACAGTATAAAGACGGTTCAACAACCAAAACAATTGCAGCAGTTAAATCACTACCAGCATTAGGAAGTGATCCAGAAAAAGTGGATGTCACACATTTAGGTTCGGATAAAAAAGCCTATATTAAAGGAATTGAAGATGTCGATAATCTAGAATTTCCAATTGTATATCAAGGCGATAACTTCCGCGATATTCATACATTGGTGCAACAAAATAAATCTGTTGAGTGGACAATTACTTATCCAGATGGATTGAAAGCTGAATTCAAAGGCGAGCCATATTACAAATTTGACGGAGCAGAAGTTAACCAAGCAATTGGTTTTAACTTAGGTATTGTAGTTAGTGATGGTCCCGATATGACACCAGCTCCGGCACCAACTAATCCATAAGAGCGTCTAATAAAAATATCATGCATGGGACTAAGGGGAAATCCTTAGTCTCTTTTAAATTTAGGAGGAAAACAACAATGGCAAAAAATAACGTAGTTCAATTACCAAGCACAAAAGAATTTCAACTAGGAAACTTAAATTTACAATTGCGTCTATCTGGAACGGCAATTCGAAAAATTGAAAACCGTTTAGACGAAGGCATTATGGGGCTTTTCGTTAAAAAACAAGGTGAAGTTAAGATTCCGCCTGCTGATAGCTTATTAATTATTCTTCAAGGTGCAAACCAAACGAGCGGTGTTACAGGCAAAATGATGTCAGAAGCGTTTGATCAGTATATTGATTCTGGGAAAACGACTATGGATCTATTCGGTGAAGTGAATGAATTCTTGGATGAAGCTGGTTTTTTCGGAAAGAAAGAAACGAAAACAGAAGCGATCGATGGGGAATTTTTGGAACCAGAAACGATGGAAGACAGTCTTCTGTAGAAAGTTTCAACACGATATCCGAAATGCTTGAACACATGTATCCTCTTGCAGTCGAAACAGGAATTCCAGCGACAGAGTATTGGGGAATGACTCTTGAAGAAATCATGATTCAAATTCAAGCAAATAAGAAAATAAAACAAAACGAATTGAAAGAAAAGGCGATGTTGGACTATTCGCAACAACGCCTTGCAATTTTTGCTTTCAATGATCCTAAAAAGTTTCCTAAATTTGAAGAAGCTTATCCTTTTATCAAAGAAATAGAAAGGGCTGTTGAAGACGCTAAATCACAAGCAAAGTCTGAGGAAGAATTGAAGCAAGAGGCAATGAAACGTGACCAAGAAATCTTTTTGGCACGAGCAGAAGCAATCAAAGCTTCGAGAGAAAGAAAAAAATTACAAGAAGAAAGGTAGGTGAAAAGCATGGAATTAGAAACACTTGAGGTTCTTTTGGATATCAATACCGAACGCGTGATGCAATCCTTAGAAAAAGTTCTTCCGCAAATCGAAAATGCAATGAGTCGTATTGAGCGTATGTCAGGTAGTTCGATGGATAAGACCGAAAAACATATGGATATTGACAAAGGAGCGTCCAATTTTACGAAACAATTGGAGAAAATGAATCAAACGCTTGAAAAGACAATGGCGAATTTTGAAAAATCTACCAAGCAAACGTCGGAAGCGGTTGGTGCTAATTTAGCTACAGGTGTTCGTAAAGCCCGCCCAAAAGTAACGAAAGAAATAGATGCAATGGTCAATGAAATCAATGCAAAAATGGGACAAGCAAAGGCAGCACAGGAAAAGGTTGCATATCTTAAATCACAGCGACAATCAGCTTCTAGCAAAGGCGATACAGGTCAAGTTGTGAAATATGACGAACAAATTGCACGTGCGCAATCCCAGATGACAAAATTTCAAGATCAAGCAAAAGGATTGGGGAATACAATTAAACGTGAACTTGATTCAGTTCCTTCTTCATTGGATAACATTACAAAAGGTATGAGTCGTAATGAGGCGCAAATTGAACAAATGAGAAAACGTATCAGGACCCTAAAAGCAGAATACAACGACCAGCGTGTGCCAACAGGAAGCTTTAGTTCTGGTTTCAAAAATTATGAAGACACACCTCAATCATTAAAAACGTCCAGCGAGATTCAAAAGCAATCTGTAAAAATGGATAAGTTAATTAGTGATAATGACCGTTTGCAAAAGGAATATGCACAAACAGAAGACCGTGCAGAAATGCTTCGAAAAGCTTTATTGCGTGTTAATAATGCTTTGGGGCAATCTTCAATTCAGACAGGTTCAGCCGTTAACGGTGCAAATATGACTGGTTCGGGATTGAAACAATCTGAAAGAGCAGTTTCTAGGTACGGTGGTGTGTTTAACCGTATGTCTAATGCTATTGCACACGGTGCTGGAAATGTTGGAAATGGATTAAGGAATTCACTTGGATTTATTGGAAAGTTCGGAAGTCTATTTTCTAGTACGTCCAATAGAGTAACTCGTGGAACTGCTCAAATGACAAAAGGAACAGGTGCGTTTGGTCAGTCAATGAAATATCTATTACCATCATTAGTTGTGTACCAATTAATCGGTGGCGCAATTAGCAAAATGGCATCTGGAATGATGTCTGCACTTAAAACGAACGATGAGTTTGCCAGTTCTTTAAATCAAATAAAAGTTAATTTACTAACTGCTTTTTACCCAATTTATACAGCAATTTTGCCAGCTATAAACGCCTTTATGAGTGGATTAGCTCAACTGACGGGTCAACTTGCTTCGTTTATTGCAATGATTTTCGGCACGACCTATCAAGCTGCAAAACAAGGTGCTAGTGGTCTTTACGATAATGTTCAAGCGTTAAATGAAACAGGTTCTTCGGCAAGCAAAGCTCACGAAAAAGTTAAAAAATTACAGAAATCATTAATGGGTTTTGATGAAATAAATAATCTAACTGTCTCAACTGATGATGATAAATTAGATTCTGATGCTGGAAAGACACCAGGTGTAGATTTTGGATCAGCAATGGGATCTTACGGCACACCAAAATGGATGACAGATATTCAAAAAATCCTGAAAGATTTCTTTAAGCCGTTTCAAGATGCATGGAAAAACCAAGGACAACGAGTGATTGATGCTTGGAAATATGCCTTGGGAGAAATTATCGGCTTAGCTTCAGCAATTGGAAAATCCTTTATGGAAGTTTGGTCCAATGGAACTGGTCAAAGATTTATAGAGAATATTCTTATTTTGTTAGCAGATGTGCTCTACATTATTGGAGACATTGCACGAGCTTTTCGTGAAGCATGGCAAGACAATAATCGTGGTACAAAATTGATTCAATCAATTTTTGATGCAATGAATGCAGTATTAGAACTTCTTCATGAAGTAGCTGAGGCATTCCGTAACGCATGGAATGATAACGGTCTAGGACGTTCTATCATTGGGAATATCCTGGATATTCTTACGAACGTATTTAACACTATTACTAACATTGCTGATGGATTAAAAGAAGCTTGGACACAAGGAAATGTTGGTCAATCCATCTTTTCTACTATTTTAACGATTGTTAATGATTTGTTATCTGCTATCGAACGTATGACACGGAAGACAGCGGAATGGGCGGATAAATTAGATTTCACGCCGCTATTAGTTTCGATTGACGAATTACTAAAATCTATAGAACCGTTAACTAAGAATATATTTGATGGAATTGCTTGGGCATACGAAAACATTTTGTTGCCATTAGCAGGATTTGTAATCCAAGATGTTCTTCCGAGATTCTTCCGTATACTAGGCGCTGCACTCGAGGTAATCAATGCAATTATTGAAGCAGCAAAACCAGCATTTGATTGGATTTGGAAAAATTTTCTACAACCATTAGCGAAATGGTCTGGTGGAATTATCGTTAAAGTATTAAATAAAATTATCGGTGGATTGAAGGGACTATCTCAATGGATAGATGACAATCGTCCAGCGTTTGAAGCATTATTCAAGATTCTAGGAACTGTAGCAACTGTTCTAGGTGGAGTATGGTTAGCAGCTAAAGTTGTTGGCATAGCTATTGCAGTTTTAACAAGCCCGATTACTTGGGTAGTTGCAGCAGTAGCAGGGCTGATTGCTATTTTTGTCACTCTATACAGTAACTTTGAAGGTTTTCGAAAATTTGTGGATGATTTCATTGAAATCGGCGGAAACATCATTAAAGGATTTTTAAAAGGCATACTTGGTGACATAAAAAATGTTTATGAATGGATGCAAGAGAATGTCTTCACTCCAGTTGTTAATGCAGTCAAAAAATTATTCCGTATAAATTCTCCTTCAAAAGTATTTGCTGAATTTGGTCAATTTTTAATCGAGGGATTGTACAAAGGAATTAAAGATTTGATTTCTAAACCTGTCGAGTTGATAGGTACATTATTTGGAGATATGAAAACTAAAATTTCTGATAAAACGACAGAAATTTTTGATAAATCCAAAGAATTGTGGGGTAAAACCAAAGATACGATTGGCGGGTTCACTGGGAAAATTAAAGATGGTGTCTCCGAAAAATTTGGTGATGCGTGGAATACTACAAAACAAACTTGGACAAAAGTTTCTGATTGGACATCTAAAACATGGGGAACTACTAAGAAATCTGTTGTGGATGCTGCAACAAATACTGGGAAATGGGTATCTGACAAATGGCAAGGAATTTCAAAAACGACATCAAACACTTGGGGCAACGTATCTAAGTGGTCATCTGAAAAATGGAACTCGGCTAAAAAATCTGTCACAGATAATGCAAAATCTATTTGGGATAATACGAAAAACCGTTGGTCTGATATTGGTAAAAATACAAGGAAAACGTGGGATGATTTTACCAATAAAATTACAGATACTACTCGTAAAGCCAAAGACAATGGATCCAACCGAATCAATGATTTGAAAAATAATTTGAGAAATAGATTTGGTGAAACTTGGTCTAGTGCTAGGTCAAATTTTGATAATATTTATTCTAAGATTACCAATCAATCTAATAATTCGAATGCAAGAAGTTCTTCAGCTTTCCGAAGCTTACGTAAAGGTATCAGCGATTCCGTTAATGGTATGAAAAATACAGTGAAATCTGTATTTGATAATATCGGAAAGTGGGCATCAGAATTACCTGGGAAAATAGCCAAAGGTCTTACTAGTGGTGTTAGTGCAATTAAAAAAGCCGCTGGAAAAATCGGTGATGGATTAACAGGAGTCCTTGGCGGTGCAGTTAACGGTGTAATTAGTGGTATTAAATGGGTGTTAGAAAAAGTTGGAGCAGGAAGTGCAGCTAAAGAATTAGGGAAATTTACTGTTCCTAAATATCCGAAGTATGCAACAGGTACTGGATATCACCCTGGTGGATATGCATGGGTAAATGATGGAAGTGGTTCTAATTATCAAGAAGCTTTCCAAACTCCAGATGGCAGAATGGGGTTATTCCCTCAACAAAGAAACATGCTCGTTGACTTGCCTAAAGGTTCTTCTGTTTTAAGCGGTCCACGTACAGCTCAAATGTTGCAAGGGTTGCCAGCTTACAAAAACGGGGTTGGTAATTGGTTTAAAGAGACTTGGAGCAAAACGAAAGAAATTGCTTCTAATATTTGGTCCTATGCTAAAGACCCAAGCAAATTGTTGACTGCTGCTGTTTCTAAATACGTTAAATTAGGCAATGTTGTTGACCCAACCCTTACTATTGCTAAAGGTGCAGTCGGTAAGATGATTGACGGTGCAAAGAGTTTTGTTACTGATAAGTTCAACATAGGTCATGAGAAGTATAAAGCGGAACAAGAAGCTTCTAGTATTGGTCACGATGGTTCTATCGATAAAGGTTGGGGAATATTTAGCTATCTACGGACCATTGCAGATAAAACTATTTCTAAGTTTGGAAATGGATTGCGTATTACCAGTGGTCTACGTGATAACGATCCATACTACCACGGGAGACGACAAGCGGTAGATATTGCACTACCTGCCAATATGAACGGTTCTAATCTTAACAAACAAATCGCAAACTGGGTTTTTGATACTTATAGAAATCAAGTTGCGTATGTAATTACAAACGGTCAAGTTCGTGACCGTTCTGGATTTAGCGGACAAGGTACTAGCGGAAGTTGGGTACGTTGGCCAGATAACGACCACTACGACCATGTTCACATCAATGGTTTGTTAAGTTCTAAAGATATCGCTACAACCCAACAGAAGGCATTTGAATCCGTCAAAGGAAACAATGCCAATGCAGTAGCTCGTACAATCTGGAACGGATTGACTAGAAATAATTATTCTAAGCAAGCAGCGGCAGGGATTTTAGGTAACGTAGAAGCTGAATCAAGTATGAATCCAGATTTAGACGAATTATACGGACCAGGTTATGGTATTGTTCAATGGACTTCACCTTATCGCTCTCAAAGCGGGCGTGCTTATGTTCAAAGTCTAATGAAACGAGCTGGTATCAAAGGAGATTACCGTACTGCGGAAGCCCAAACTAAGTTGTTATTATGGCATATGCGAAATGGCCAATGGATTGGTCAAGTAGACCCTAGATCAATTGCAGCTTTTAAAAAGACAACAAGTGTTCCGAAAGCAACTTATGCCTTTTTGAAAAACTTTGAACGGGCAGGTGTTGAACATCTTGATAGACGTTACAATTCTGCTTATAAATATTACAACCAATTGAAAGGTTATGAAAACGGCGGTTTAGTAACTCAAGATGGTATTTATCGAATGGGTGAAGGGAATAAGAAAGAAATGGTCATTCCTTTGGAGCGTCCACAACGTGCAGCGGAATTGATTCAGCAAGCAATCGAATATCTCGGGTTAGATATGTTTGGTTCAAGCATTACATTACCTGAAATGTTCCAACAGCCAACGTTTACGCCAAGTAATAACACCTTTAGTAACAACGAACAAATGAACTATCAAGGCGGAGGAATGCAACAAAGTTTTGAAACGATAATTAATGGCATTATGATGGCCATTACTAGTATAGGTGGGCAACCTCAACGAGCTAGTAACGGAGATATCATCATTAATCTTGGTGGTAGAGAACTTGCCCGTATAACTATAGAAGAAATAAATAAGTACCATCGACAACTTGGCTACAATACACTAGAAATTTAAGGGGGTCTAAAAATTGGCAAATTATTACTTAAGTGTAAATGGGGTCGCTTTGAAGACCCCTAAAGTTTATCAAATTGATTTTGAAGACATCGACAATGAATCAGGACGTAACGCTAAAGGCGATATGATGCGTGATGTTGTTGCAAGCAAAGTCAAATTAAATGTAGAGTGGGGTCCGTTGACAAATGCCGAAGCTTCTACCATTTTGAAGGCAATTAAGCAATCATTCTTCCAAGCGACCTATTATGATGCGCTAGAAGGTGGTATGGTTACCAAAACTTTCTACGCCGGAAGTAAATCAGTACCGGCCTATTCATGGAATCCAAAATTCTTACCGTGGGCTGGCTTAACTGTGAACTTCATTGAAAGGTAGGTGTTGAAATGTTAAGTGCTGTGAAAGAAATAAATGATGCTTGGTTAGCCCCAAGCAGAGAATTAAACATCAAAATAAATATAGCAGGAGAAGTATTTGACCGAGAGTCAGTTACTTCTCTTTCTTTTGATTCAGGAAGCATTGTCGGTGAGTCTTTTCAAATAGGTTCGGCTTATATGAATCAGATTGGACTTGAATTTCCCGGCATTATCCAAACAATTGAACGAGACTTAGAGTTAACCATTGAACTTGGAATATTGGTAAATGGTAATTTTCATTACTCAAAAATCGGAACGTTCATTGTGTCCGAATTTAATAGGAGTCATAACGATAAAAAGACAACTTTAACAGCTGTTGACAAGATGTGTTTGTTGGAAGGTCAGTACGTATCTAAACTAACATATCCAGCAAGGATTCGAGATGTTGCTCTGGAGATAGCTAATTTGGCTGGTGTGGAGATTGATCAAGTGTCTTTTTCTACTTTACCAACTGCAACAATCAAAAAAATGGAAGGCTATACTTATCGCCAAGCAATTGGATTAATCGCCCAATTTATTGGCGGCTTTGCTAATTTTAGTCGTGATGGTAAGTTACAAGTCATACGATTAGCACCAACTGATTTTACGTTGACCGGTGACCATTATATGCTGAAAGGATTCACTAAAAACGAATCCACATATCGTATTAATGGTATAAAAGTTATCACTGGAGATGAAGAGTCAAATGTTTTAACGGTTGGCAGTAATAAAGGAAATATAGTCGAACTTGAAAATAAAGTCATGACGCAAGCTTTGCTAAATAGTATTTGGGCAAATGTAAAGGATATTAGTTATTTCCCGTTTGAATTGAAATGGGTGGGTAATCCTAACCTTGAAGCTGGAGATTGGATGTACGTTATTGATTTAGAAGGCAATCGTTATTCGGTTCCCAACTTATCGTATAGTTTTAATTACAATGGCGGATTGCGGGCGGATTCTAAAGCAACAACCACTTCTAATTCCGAAGTAACTTATCGTTATAGAGGTACCTTGAAACAACAAATCGAGGAGATTAAAGGAGTTTTAGAAGGTGCCAATGGTTGGAATGGTAACTATTATGATTCCGAAACCGAACCGCCTAACCCTAAAATTGGTGATTTGTGGTTTAAGAAAAACGGCGCTGATAATGAAATTTGGATTTATCGGTTAGTTGATGGCGTGGCCAAATGGGAATTAGAAATTTCTTCTGCGCCAAATCAAGAACTATTGGATGCTATACAAGAAGCTATCGATGCTTCTAATGCTGCAAAACAAGCAGGAGAAGAGGCTAAGGAAGCTGGCGAACGAGCAGAACAACTAGGCAACGAAGCTAAGCAAGTGGGCGAAGAAGCCAAACAAGTAGGAGCGGAAGCCAAGGCAGAAGCAGAGTTAGCTAGACAAGCTGGAGAAGAAGCTAAAGCAGCAGGTCAACGTGCAGAGTCATTAGCTGGACAAGCTAAAGCAGAATCTGCTACTGCAATTAACAACGCAAATAATGCTGTAAATAAAGCCAATCAAGCAGTTGAGGATGCTGGTTTCAGTAAGACACAAGCACAAGATGCAAAACAACTAGCAGATGCAGCCAAACAAGATGCTTTAAATGCTATTAGTCAATCTGCAACAGCCAAACAAATTGCAGAAAGTGCTTCAAGCGCTGTGTCTAATGCAGTGACTACTGCCAATCAGGCTAAACAAGATGCTCTAAATGCAATTGGTCAGGCTGGAACTGCTGTCACTGATGCCAAAGCATCGCTAGATGCGTACAACAATATGGAAGTTGGAGGGCGTAACTGGTTATTAGATACTGGGAAATCTCTATCTCTTACTGGAGAAAATAAAACTAATCAAACTCTTCCACCTTTATATTTTTCTAAATCACCTTTGAATGCTTTTGCTTCTGTAGGTGATTTCATTGTTTTTAGTGCAGATGTGAAAATTACAGGCAGTGGCTTTAGTGGAGATTTCAAATTTCAAACTGTTAGTGGAGTATGGGTGAATATCAGTGGTACCCAAAATATTGTAAAAGAAGAGACAATCAAAATTAGAAATGTTTATCAATTAACTGATTCATTTATGAATGATTTAATCAGAGGCGTACAATTCCGTGGAGATAACATTCCGACAACTGTTAGCTTAGAAATAACTAATATTCAGTGGGAAATGGGAAATGTTGCGACACCTTGGACACCAGCACCAGAAGATGTTCAGACTCAAATTACAAGCATCAACGGAGAACTATCTCAAAAAGTCAGCCAAACAACATTTAATACTCTACAAGAAACTGTGAGCAGTCAAGGTACTCAGATTAATCAAAATAAATCTGATATTACACTTAAAGCTAATCAATCCACTGTGAACACTCTTACAGGTAGAGTTTCCACTGCTGAAGGTCAGATTAGCGCCCAAGCAGGACAGATTGCGCAACGCTTAACGTCTGCTCAAGTAGAATCATTGGTCAATGGAAAAGGTTATGCAACACAAACTAGCGTTAACAGCCAAGTTTCTACAATCAACAGTAAATTAAATGAGCATACTAGCCAATTACAGACTGTTACAGCAACTGTGGATGGGATTTCAATTGGCGGACGAAACTTAGTTGTAAGAACTAATGAGTTAGAAGGACAGTGGATAGATGGAAGTGGAAATATTACTTCAGGTAGCGGAACAGCAGTTATGAAAAACTACATTGATGTTCCCCCAAACCAAACACTCACTTTCACTAAAAAAGACTCGTCAAAGGCTCCAGACGGAGGATACTGGCGATGGCGATGGTTTGATGAAAACGAAGTTTATATAGCAAGAGCGGCTAATAACTCGAATGAGTTTCAATGGGTTGTTCCCAGCAATGCTTATTATATTCAAGTGTCATACCCTATGGATGCTTTTCCTAAACTCGAAAAAGGCAACATAGCGACCGACTGGACACCAGCACCAGAAGATACTGCTACAGTGGCAGAAGTAACTACAAAAACCAATGATATTAACCAACGTATCACAGATACGGAAAACAGCATAGCCGCAGTAGTTAACACAACGTCCACACAAGGTGGTAAGATTTCTTCCTTAGAATCTAGAGTTGGTATTGCTGAAGGGGCTATCACTACTACTAATAGTAAAGTTACCAATAACTCTACGGAAATTGGTACTCTTAAAACTAGTTATTCAGGTTTGCAGTCTACTGTAAGTAATATAGAGACAGAGATAGGTGGCTTAGACTTTTCTGACCTTAATTTAATGCCATTCAGTGATTATTCAGATAATCTAGCACAGTGGTCTACCAGTAATACCAATTTAAGTACGGTTGGGGATTATCTTAATATTCAATTTATGAATCCAACTTCAAAAGACACCAGAGCAATGATTAATAATGTACTTGCTACTGTATCTGTGGGAGAAGCATTTTCAATCAGTTTTACAGGATACGCTCTAACAAGTGGTAGGAAGATTAGTATTGGAAGTTACTTTGATAATGAAACTGTTACCTTAACTGATTCCCCAACAACCTACTATCTCGATAATATAAAAATGGTTACTAATTCACCTTCTGTCTCTATCATGGCACTTTCTGGAACAACTTATGCTATCAGAATTAAAGATATTATGGTTGTCAAAGGAGTTAAAGCGAAACCACATCAACTTGCATTGTCAGATTATACAAAAATCAAACAGTTCTCTGACTTTAAGCAGACTGTAGAAGGATTTACGACTACAGTTAATAACAGTCTGAGTGGTTTAACAACTCAGCAATCTACAATGTCCGGACAAATTACAAGTTTGATTACTCAGACAAAAGATATTGTCAATTTATTTAAAGATCCTACTTTCACCACTATTACACATGATGGCGCTGATGGCAATAGTAGTGGCTGGACGACAAATAACACTACTGGTGCTGGAAGAGTTTGGACAAATAAAACTGGTGCAAGAAATAGGTTTTATTTTAACGTCCCATCTAAATCAATCCTATTAGAGGGAGGAAAATACTATTCTATTAAAGCCAAAGTTAATTCTGGGGCATCAGTATGGGATTTGGAAATTGGTACTAGTGGCGGAGAGAATATTGTAGAAAGAATGGATGGCTCAACTAAGTGGGTTACAGGAACTATTAAAACAAATATTAATATTGCATTATGCTTTTGGATTCCAGACAATCAATCTTTACGAATACATGAACTTTATGTGTATGAATCAGCTACAGGAGTAACTTCAGAAGCGTTTAATTCTATTAAATCTACTGTTGCAGGTACAACTCAAACTATACAAGCTCATGATGGAAGAATCACTACTGCTCAGCAAACTGCGGATGGAGCTAAGGCAACAGCTACAGATGCGCAAGGTAGAGTATCCACTGTAGAACAAAAAGTAACTGGATTACAGTCTACAGTTGCTGATAAAGCGGATAAGTCACAGATTACTCAGTTATCAGGGCAAATTTCCAGTGTAGTTAGTGATGTATCAAAGAAAATAACGGATGAGTCATTCTTCACATCAAGTACATCTAATTCTAACAGTGGTAAGTGGACATTGTTCGCGCAAACAAAATTGTCAACCAAATACGCAGATGTTCAATGTGGATTTGACTTGATTGGCAGGGGAACTGGAAATTCTTTTGTTTATTCTGCAGAGTTATTTATCAGACACAAACAGCAAGATGATGTAGGCGGCTCGACCTTAGTTGAAATAGCATTGTCAAACGCAAGTGTTAGTGCTATTACAGCAGATGATTTTAAAGCAGTAGTTGTTCAAAACAGCACAACAAGTGTTACTGTCAATTATTATATGAGAATTAACAATACTTATTTGCAATTTAAAATAAGTCCATTTAACAAAATCGCACAAGGAGATAGTGTTTTAAACTTTTACGACAACCAAGCATTTCTCGAATCTTTACCATCAGGCACTACATTCACAGCTACAGAACGTGGTGTTATGGCAGGGCTAAGTGGTGCTAAAAGTCAAATCACACAACTATCTGATCAGATTGATTTGCGTGTAACTAAAGCTGGTTTAATTGGGGAAATTAATGTCAGAGCTGGAAAAACTATTATTCGTCAGTCTGACAATGTATTGATGGTTACACCAACTACAACTTATATTCAAGATGCAACTATAAAAAATGCTCATATTGCTGATTTAGCAGTTACTAACGCTAAGATTGGCAATGGAGCTATAGGAGAAGCCAAGATAGCAACTGCTGCAATCACTACTTTAAAAGTAGCAGATGCGGCTATTTCTAATGCCAAAATAGCAAACTTAGCAGTAGATGAGGCGAAAATAGCTAGTCTAGCGGTTGATACTGGACACATCAAAGATTTGGCTGTAAGCAATGCTAAAATAGCTAATTTAGCTGTATCTAACGCTAAAATAGCAGATGCCGCTATTACCAGTGCAAAAATTGGAGATGCAGCAATTGTTAATGCTAAGATTGCGAACGGAGCAATTAATGATGCTAAGATTCAAGACGCTTCCATTAGTAGTGCTAAGATAATCAGTTTAGATGCGAATAAAATTAGCGCTAATGATTTAAGGTCAATTAGCTCTCAAACTGGAGCACTAGAAGTTACTGGATGGCTAGATTTTAGCACAGAAAATAGAGGGTTGCGTGGGTCGTATAACTTTGGTGACTCTTACGGTGGAGCGTATAATCCACGTTGGTTTGATGGAGACTTACGTATGTCACACCGATATTTGATGTTTAAATCACAGGTTTATGATGTGACATCAAGCGATACACGAGGTGCTTACAGGTATCATACCGAATCATTTTATGGCCCTGATTACCTCAAGTTACGTCAATATTCAAGTTCGTCCATGACCACTTTATTAAACCACGTTGATATAACGTCAGATGCTATTGTTATAGGCGACCGTGACTGGGCAACAAGAGCTCGAATCAACGCAGATGGCACGGCATATTTCTCAGGAAGTGTAAGTTTTAATGCAGGGATTTATGTAGCTGCGCCAGACAATAATGGCTTAATTGTGGGTCGTATTAATGCCCCGGACAATTATAATTCTCTTACTATTAATCAAAATAGAGCTTTAGCAGATGTAGTTTTCGGTGAACAAAATATTTATTTTAACGAAACCAGAACCATAGCGGCTGATTTTAGGATTGGTAGAGATGGTTCAAATATAAATGGTGGACGTGTGGTCGCATCGAATGCTATTTACAATAGAACGTACTCTGGTGCTGCTAATATGATTATTACTCCAGAAGGTGTTCTTGGTCGTTCTACATCCGCTCTCAAGTATAAAGATGATGTACGAACAGCTAATGATGTAATGAGTAAAGCTAAAAAAGTTATACAATTACAACCTAAATCTTGGCTAGATAAAGGTGAATTGGCTGATGGTGTAGCTACCAAACGTCACTATGGTTTTATTGCGGATGAATTTGATGCGCTCGGTCTTTCGGAGGTAGTAATCTACGGAGATCATGGTCAAGTAGAGTCATTAGCATATGACCGTATCAGTATGTATCACAACGTTATTCTTAAAGAACATGAATCAGAAATTCAAGCAATCAAACAAGAAAACTTTAACCGTGACTTTGAGATTCAGAAACTTAAATTTGAAATCCAAAAATTAAATATGGAAATAGAATCCTTACGCCAAACAGCGTAGGGATTTTTTAGGAGGAAAACACATGAAAATCACTTTAAAAAACAACGAATTAATTCCAGCAATTGACTTTTTGCAAAATATGAGTATTAAAGGTAAAGACAGTCGTCATCGTACGAAGTTAGTTAAACAATTACAAGGTGCATTCGATGGGCTAGTGGAGGCTGAAAAAGTATTAATGGGTGAATTCGATTTATTGGATGAAAACAAAGAATTGCTTCCTGCTGAAGAACAAGATAAAGAAGTAGTTAAAGAATTTCAAAAGGAACAAAAAGTTTTGTATGACGAAGAAGTTGTTATCGAAGGTGGCGTTTTTGCCAAGAACTTTGACGAAATGCCACGTATTTTAAATGAATATGAAGGCGAACTATCGGGTGCACAAGCAGAAATTTATGATCGCTTATTAGACGAAATGGAAAAAGAAGCTGACGAAAAATAATCGTTAGCTTTTTAATTTATAAAAAAATATTAGGAGGAAACAAATATGGAAATCGTAATGAATAGCTACAAATACAAATTGGACGAGAACGGAAATACAGTAGGGGTACTTGTTGGGTATCAACAAAAAGGTTTTTACGGAGAAAATAGCTTTATGGCCAGCGTTGAAATTGCTAAAGAGGATTTACAAACAGGCGAAGAACTAGATGATTTACGTAAATCAGATTTTGATACGTTAGCCCGAACAAAAATTTCTAGTTGGATTTAGTAAGTGAAAGGACATTATTTCTATGATGTCCTTTTTAATTTTATGATGGAGGTGTCAAATGTCAGAATTTATGGAATTAATCAAACAGGTTGATGGATGGTTACTACTTGTTTTTGGTGGAGGAGTTTCTTACTTTTTAAAATTGTTTACCAATCAATTGCAAGAAAAAAATACCATCCGAAAACAAGAAAAAGAATTGGTAGACAAACGTTTGAAATCAGTAGAGTATGCTAATTTAGCTATTTTGCACAACAAAATCTATCGTCAATGTGCGGAGCATTTAGATGCTAATTTTATTACTATTGATGATTTAGATGATTTGGAATATCTATTTAATGCCTACAAAAATTTAGGTGGGAACGGAACAGGGGAAACAATTTACAAAAAAGTAAAAGAATTACCCAATAAACCTAATTAGGAGAGTGAAAAGTATGGAACAAATTTTAGATTTTATCAGTAGCGATGGATTGGTGATGATTCCCGTTTTAATCATTTTGGGGATTTTTATCAAAGAAACAAATTACATTAAAAATGAACTGATTCCGTTTATTTTGTTGGGAATCAGCCTTATTTTAACACCGCTGCTAATGACTGGATTTAATGCAAATAACATTGTACAGGCGATTTTAGTTACAGGAGCAGCCGTCTTAGGTAATCAAATTTACAAACAAATTACTTATTTAAAAGACGGAGATAAAGGTGATAAAGAGGATTAGCGCTTGCTAGTCCTTTTTTAATTAGGAGGAAATAACATGTCAGTAAATATCGAAACAACAATTAAGTATATGTACGATTTAAAATCACGTGGTATCAGATACAGTATGACTGGAAGCCGTACGGGAGCAGATGGCACAGGCGATTGTTCTGGTACGATTTACCAAGGATTGCGTAATGCTGGAGCAACTAATGCTGGATGGGTGCTAAACACAGATAGCATGCATGATTGGCTAGTTAAAAACAGCTTTGAATTGATTGCCCAAAATAAAGAATGGACAGCCCACCGTGGTGATATTGTCATCTTTGGTCTTAAAGGTCAAAGTGGAGGCGCAGCAGGTCACGTTGTAATTTTCATTAGCAATACACAAATTATCCACTGTACGTACAAATCAGCAAATGCCAATGGCGTTTATGTAGACAATGAATCAACTACTTGTCCTTACAATATGGGTTGGTACGTTTACCGTCAAAAAGATAACAAGTCATCGTCAACTACTACTAAGACAATTGACCAATTGGCACAAGAAGTGTTACAAGGCTTGCATGGTAATGGTGATGTTCGTAAAAAATCATTAGGCAGTAATTACACAGCGGTGCAAGCTCGTGTCGATGCTTTAGCATCTAGTCGCAACAAATCTATTGATACAATCGCAAGAGAGGTTATCAATGGTAAGTGGGGTAATGGTACAACTCGAACGAGCAAGTTAAAAGCTGCAGGTTATGACCCGACTACAATTCAAATCCGTGTGAATCAATTATTGTAAAGTATTAACGTAGCACATTCAAAGTTAATACTTAAAATGAAGGGAAATACTTTTCAAATTCGATAAAAGGTGCTAGAATACTCTTGAGAATATAACAATTCATTAAAAACCTGTTTTTAATAACTACTATTGTTGAAAACAAGGTGGACGATAAAGTCTTAGGGGAGGCTAGCATTTTTATGCTAGCTTCCCCTATTTTATATTCAAATATTTTAATAATCCAAAGTGAACAACAAATTTAGTGCTTTCATTTGGAACTGTAGGAGCGTTGCTTCTATAATGGAATTGAATATTTCCATTTCCATGTATGATTCCAATTATTCCCATTTCATACATATTTTTTAAAATACTTAGTGTATCACTAGGGTATTCTAATGATTTGTTTTTAGCGAAACTAATTAATTTGTTTACAGTAAGTCTTTTTACTCCGCGTAATCGAATTATAGTAAAGAGTTGTTGGATATCGTCTATATTCGATGCCAAGCTAACTTCACTCATTAAAGAATCATAAAACCATTTTGAATATAACGGGAGGCAATTACGCAACATTTCAACCGTTATTTTAGTTTCTTTAGGATTAGTTTCTTGTACAATAGAAAGATATTTTACTAATTCTCGTGGACGTCCTAAACTATGCTGTAAAACAAAATCAAGGACATTCTCATGACGATCAAAAATATTATTATAAATTTCTTTATCACTTAGAGAAGAATAATATGAATTACTTGATTTAACTTTATGCAGTATCATTCGCATCAAAGGATGTTTTTCAGGTCTTCGTTGTTTATCTGCGTACCAATCTATTTCAGTGCCAAAATCAGTTATTGTTTTAAATAAATTGTACGAATCATTTACTAATAAAGAAAGTACATCACTACGAATTGCATGTATTACTCGACATTTATATTTATTTTCTCTAAACTTTTGATTTAACGAGTCTGCAGCATACAACATTTGTTTCATCAATTGTATAAACTCTTCTCGATTAACAATTTCATCTAATTGATCCATATCATCATATAGTAGGTAGTATTCATGGTGGGGTTTAACTAAGGAAAGTACCGCATTTTCAAGTTTGCGTACAATTTCTGTATATTGAGCTCTTATTCGTTGTATTCTTTCGCTATTTAGTAATTCTGATTCATTTAATAACGAAGAATTTAAAGTTATACCTAATTGTTCCGTAAGCCCTGTTTTAATACCTGTTTCTCCTTTTATCCGCGCGGTATTTTGTTTGATTTCCTCAGAATTGTTTATTATCATTTGAGCTTCATTCAGTAAAATATCTAATTGTTTAAGTTTTTTTCTGTTCATAATTCTAAACAAAAATGATTTTTGAGACCTATCCATAATCAAAAAACCTAAATTCTCTTAAATATACGTATTTCCAAAAAATTACTAATTCTTCTTTTGTGACAGTAGATTTACTAAAAGACAGTAGTTTTTCTTGAATAAAATCTGTAGAGTTCAAACTTCTAGTGAATGCTTTTTTCTCTAAACTTTTTTTCTTTAAAAAATAATTAGCTAAAATGGTTTTCCCTGTACCTTTATATCCACTGATTATAAAGCAGTTTTCCTCATCTAATTTATTATAGTGATTATTTCCATTATAAAAAAGAGATAGAAAATTATCTTTTTCAGCTTCGGATTTACCATCTGTTTTTCCAAAATCGATTGATTTCAAAGTTACATCCACGACATCAAACACCTTTCGATAAATAATGTATTTATTATACCAACAAAAATCCTAAAAATCTCGAAATGTTCCAATGTTATACATAGTGTTCCAAATTTAGACAACATTATTTTTGTAGATGAAATATAACTATATAAAAACGGAGCAGCTATATTAGCCACTCCGTTTCTTTATTTTAATTGATATTAGATTTTTTTCGTAAATGATTTAACATTGCCTATAATTCCAAATGAATATGTGAAGCTTTTATATATAAAAAAACAGTCACATAAAAAAAAGAGTACAGCTAACAAAGCAAGTATCACATCAAAATCATTAATTAATAGATTTAATAGTCCAAATGTCAAAAAAACTAAAAATAAAGTAAAAGACAAAAATATAAGAAAAGAAAAAAGAGAGAGAAAAAAAGCGATTCGTTTATTCTTTTTTGTTTCTAAATCAGGTGAAATGAGCTCATCAGCAAAAATTACAAATCCACTTAAATATTCTAATAAAAAATCCATATAAATCCCTTCTTTACCACAATTCAATGTAACCATTATTTCTTATTTTATCTTTTTTATCAACTAATTGAGCCAAATAAAGACCTGGATCAGATAACTTAATAGCAGCACTTGTAAGACCTTTTATTACCACTGAAGCGTATTTTAATTGAATTGTTGCAGCTAATCTACTCTGTAGTGCTACCGCCAATGCTTTAAAGCCATGTTTTCTTACATAAGCAGATATTGAACCTCCAGTTACAGCTGCAATAGCCACATTGATAATTGAACCTAACGCTCTAACAGAAAGAAGCCCATGAGAAGCTTTAGCTGCTCTAAACATCGTTTTTTCTGAGTTATCGGTAAAGACAACAGAGTCTAAATCACCATAATTTTCAGAAGATGAATCATAAAAGTTAATCAAAATCTGACGATAGTTTGCCTTTTCTTCTTCTGAAAAATCAGTTTGCTTAGACACCTCTTCATCAATAGCAGAAAGGATAGCTTCTTTTTCTTTCTCATTAGAGTTTTGAATATCAATCTTAGAACTAGCATCTTCAATTATCTCTTCAGCATGAACTACCGAAAAAGGTTGTACCAAGACTTGTAACACAATAATTCCTAATAAAAAAATTTCTGTAAATCTTTTCTTTTTAAACATATAATTCCTCCTTAGTTTTACTTAAATATTTATCACTAGATTTAGAAGATAGCATAGAATAAATAACGAAAACCATTTTTACCCCAAACGTCGTAAATTCATGCCTGAACGTCATACTTTTTATGTGTAATTTTTCAAAAAATACATATACTAATAAATAAAGCTACCCCTCATTTATGTAAATCAACGCCCCACACGTTTTATTTTCTCTTCCTATTATATATAAGTATTTTACGCCATATTAAATGCCATTTGATTTTAATTCTATTTAATTTAGTTGAACGACTTAAGCTTTTTTTCTATAAAAAAGCTGATATATTAACATTATGAAATGGAATATTATAGTAAAAAAACAATTGAAACGTTTAGACACTACTAAAATGCAAGAACTTGCAAATCGTGCGCTTAAAGATTGCGACACAATGGAAGAAGTCGTTGCTTTAGTTGAAGAATACGTTGCTGAATAAGCATTAAAAAATTAATTTTAAACATCCTGTCTTTAGAGATGGGATGTTTTTTTATTTCTCAGCCTTTAGACTGGTTTTTAAATAATCAATTGATAGAAATAAAAAAACATGTAATAATTAAAACAACAACTAAATAAGAAAGAGTGGATAATAAGATGAAAAAAGCTGGAATAAATAAAACTGGTACAAACAAAGCTATTAAAACAAGTCTGACGGCAGTTGTGGTATTAGGAGCGGTGATTGCAGGGGCTTTTGTTTTTTTTGAAAAGATTGAAAACGGTTATGTTGGGGTGCGTTATTCTATTAATGGTGGTGTACGTGACGAAACCTTAGGACAAGGAATTAAATTTGTAGGATTGGATAAAGTAACACAATATCCAATTCGCTTACAAACAATTCAAGCAGAAAGTGTTTCAATTGCCACATCAGATGGTAAAAAGACCTCTGTAAATATTAAATATGATTATAAAATCGATCCGACTAAAACATCAGCAATGTATAAAGAATTTGGTAACATTACTTCAGAAGATATTGAAGAAGGCTGGTTAAAATCAAAATTACAAAAAGAAGCAAGAGAAGTTTATTCTCAATATACTATTTTAGATATTTTATCTGGTAAATCTTCTGAAGCAGAAGGAAATTTATTAGCGAATTTTTCTAAGTCAGTTGAAACAAAAGGATTTGTTGTGGAAGATGTAACGGTAGGGGTTCCTGAAATTGATGCAGAAACACAAAAATCAATTGATGCGATTGTATTATCTGGGCAAGAAAACGAAAAAGCTAAATTAGATGCTGAAACAAAGAAAACTCAAGCAGATGCTAAAGCTTATGAAATTACTAAACAAGCCGAAGCCGAGGCAGAAGCAAATAAGAAAATTGCTGAATCTGTAACTGAAAATCTAATTAAATATGAAGAAGCACAAGCTCGCAAAGAACATGGCTGGGTTACAGTCAATGGTGCGAATGCTGTTGTGACAGATGGTGAGTAGATATGTTTTTCTTTATTTTTAGAATATTATTAATTGTATTAGCTGCTGTTGCCATCTATTCTTTAATAGTAGAATTAAAGAAAAAGAAAAGAGAAGATAAAAAGAAAAATATTTCTGACAAAACAGATGATGATAGCTGGAGTGAATTTTAAATATGAAAGAGTGATAGGTCTTATTTTAGGTCTATCACTTTTTTGTTATAAGGATTAGCGAAGTATGGAGTGACCAATAATTTGTATTGAAATTGCAAAAAGAATCTAATGAAATTGCCGTTAGACTCTTTTTGCATAAGAAAGTGTTAAATTAATAGTTCTTTATATAAACGCAACACATTTTGATGAAAAATCTTTTCAATTTCTGAGGTAGTAAATCCAGCTTTTTGAAAAGCATCATAAATAGTAGGGAAAATGGTTGCATCAGGTAATTCATGGCTAACTGGAATCCCATCAAAATCAGAACCAAAACCAATAACATCAATTCCACCAATATTCTTCATATGAATAGCATGTGTCACTAACTGATTAATAAGTGGTAATTTTTGTTGTCGGGTTCTTAAAAAATCTTCAGAAAAATTCAAGCCAATCACACCACCACGGTCAGCAATTTTTTTGATTAGCGAATCAGGTAAATTACGAAAGTGCGGGAAACATGCTCGAGCGTTAGAATGACTGGCTACAAAAGGTGCGGAGGTATGTGTCAGAACGTCTTCAACTAATTGATCCGATCCATGTGAAACGTCAATAATCATACCTAATTCGTTCATTGCCTGTGCAATCTCAATGCCTCTTTTGGTTAATCCTTGTTGGGATGAAAGTGTCTGTGTTTCAGAATTCCAATAACGTGCGTTAGGAAAACCAATCTCATTGGTATAGTTCCAAGTTAAAGTCAGCATGCGGACACCTAATTGATAAAATTCAGCTAACTTTTCGACATTGCCTTCAAGAGGTGCACCTTCTTCCATTGTTAATAAGGCACTTAAGATATGCTGCTGATTGTTCTGAATGATTTCTTCATAACGAGTCACAGGTCGAATGATTTGAGAATATTGTTCCATTTGCTGATAAAAGCAATTAATCATTGCTTTAGCTGTTTGATAGGGAGAGTCTTCAGCTTCTTTGTCTAAAAAAATAGCAAAATTTTGTAATAAATAATCACCTTGTCTCATTTTTTCTAAATCAATTTGTAAATTATTTTCAGCTAAATTGGCAGTTGAAGTGAAAATTCGCATAATTGTATCGCAGTGCATATCGATAACTTTCAAGTAAAACACCTCCAAAATGTATATTCACCGTATCATGAATTGTTAAAATAAACTAGTTATTTTTATAAAAATTCATGAAAATAAACGAACAGTTTTGTAATACTAAAAATAAAAAGCTTGAATTGACAGTATTTTGAAAGTAAAGTGTAAAAATAGTCTGGAAACTAAGACTATAGTTGGAGTATTCTAAGGTGGGGCTATGATATACTGAATAATAAACATAACAAGGGAGGAGACTTTTTTGAAAGTACTTCTTTATTTTGAAGGAGAACGAATGCTGGAAAAATCTGGTATCGGTCGCGCCTTTGAACATCAAAAAAAAGCATTAACATGTGCAGGCGTCGATTATACAATAAATGCTAACGATGATTATGATATTTTACACATTAATACGTATGGCTTTAAAAGTCGTCAGATGATTCGTCGTACTAAAAAAAATGGTAAAAAAGTCGTGTATCACGCACATTCAAATGCTGAAGATTTTCGAAATTCGTTTATTGGGTCAAATCAAGTGGCTTCATTATATAAAAAATATTTAATTTATTTGTATTCTCATAGTGACCATTTAATTACACCAACTGTTTATGCTAAAAAAATTTTAGAAGGCTATGGTATTCGTCGACCAATTAGTGTGGTTTCTAACGGCATTGATTTAGATAAATATCAAGTAAGTAAAAAGAAAGAAGAAAAGTTTCGAGCATTCTTTCAATTGGCTCCAGAACAAAAAGTGATTATTTCTGTAGGTTTATATTTCCATCGCAAAGGCTTGACTGATTTTATCGAAATTGCTAAACAGTTGCCTCAATATACCTTTATTTGGTTTGGGCATACTCCAATGTATACCATTCCAAAAGATATTCGGGAGATTGTTAAAGGAAATCACCCTGACAATGTAATTTTTCCAGGATATATTAAGGGAGAAATTATTGAAGGGGCGTATTCCAATGCTGATTTATTTTTCTTTCCTTCCTATGAAGAGACAGAAGGAATTGTAGTATTAGAAGCATTAGCAAGTCATCAAAATGTGCTTGTTCGAGATATCCCTGTATATGAAGGTTGGTTAAAAAAAGATTATAATGCTTATATGGGAACAACGAATGCAGAATTTTGTCAAAAAATTGAAGAAATTGTTGAGAAACAAGTGCCAGATTTAACGAAAGCTGGCTATGAAACAGCACAATCAAAAAGTATTCAGCAAATAGGAACAGAATTAAAAAAAGTCTATGAAACTGTGCTGAAGGGGAGTGCAGTAGACAGTCGGAGTTTGGAGGGAATGTCGTGAAGATTGGGTTCTTTACAGACACTTACTTGCCTCAAGTAAGTGGTGTTGCTACATCTATTCGGACACTAAAAGATGAATTGGAAAAAATGGGACACGAGGTATTTATTTTTACGACCACGGATCCTAATGCACCGGAATTTGAAGAAGGAATTATTCGAATGCCTAGTGTACCCTTTATTTCATTTAAAGATCGCCGAATTGTTGTACGTGGCATGTGGTATGCCTATTTGATTGCCAAAGAATTAGAGTTGGATTTAATTCATACCCACACAGAGTTCGGTGCCGGTCTTTTAGGTAAGATGGTGGGTAAAAAAATGCGTATACCAGTTATTCATACGTATCACACTATGTATGAAGATTATCTACATTATATTGCAAAGGGAAAAGTTGTTCGTCCAGTCCATGTAAAATATTTTTCTCGATTATTTGCCAATCACTCAACTGGTGTAGTTTGTCCAAGCGAACGTGTAATTGAAAAGCTAGAAAGCTATGGCGTCGTAGCACCAATGCGGATTATTCCGACAGGGATTGAAATTGAGAAGTTTAAACGACCTGATATTACAGAAGAAATGAAACAAGACTTGCGTACAGCATTGGGCATTACAGAAAAAGAATTGATGGTATTATCGTTAAGCCGTATATCTTATGAAAAAAATATTCAAGCAATTATTCAAGGTTTACCAGAAGTACTCGCTGTTTTGCCAAATGTTCGAATGGTTATTGTAGGAAAAGGTCCGTATAAAGAAGAATTAGAAGAACTAGTTACCGAAAAAGGTTTAATGGAATATGTTCAATTTGTTGGTGAGGTACCAAATGATGAAGTGGCCTTATATTATCAAGCTGCAAATTATTTCGTTAGTGCATCAACCTCAGAAACACAAGGATTGACCTATACTGAAGCAATGGCAGCAGGGACACAAATGGTTGTTGAAGGTAATGATTATTTGAACACATTAATTAGCGATGCCTCATTTGGTGTCACATTTGAAAAAGATGAAGATTTTGCTTCTTGTTTTATTGAGTATGTTCAAGCGGGTATTCAGAAAAATCAAGAAATATTAGATCAAAAAATGTATGAAATTTCTGCCGAATATTTTGGAAAAGCTATAATTGAATTTTATAACGATATGATTACTTTTTATGAAGAAAATCATTCAGAAAATGAATTGACGGAAACGATGGATAAATTAAAAACACGTTTACGATCATTTAAAGGAACTTCAGAATAAATTATATTCAAGTTCACGTTTTTAGCGTATACTAAAAACGTGAACTTTTTTTGAGGGGGAATCGACATGAAAATTGGATTTATCGGAACAGGTGTCATGGGACATGCGATTGTAGAACATTTAATAGCGGCAGGTCATGATATAACTGTCTACAATCGAACAAAAAGTAAAACTGATGATCTAATAGCAAAAGGTGCTACGTGGCAAGATTCACCAAAAGCAGTAACAGAAGGAAGTGAATTGATTTTCACGATGGTAGGCTATCCACATGATGTTGAAGAAACCTATTATCATGCTGCCACAGGGATTTTTGCCACCGATGTGAAGGGAAAAATTTTAGTTGATTTAACAACAAGTACACCTTCTTTAGCTGTTAAAATTGCCCAAACTGCAAATGAAAACGGGGCAGAAAGTTTAGATGCACCAGTATCTGGTGGCGATTTAGGCGCAAAAAATGGAACACTAACAATTATGGCTGGCGGTTCAGAAGCCGCTTATCAAAATGTCCTACCTGTTTTTGAACAATTTGGTAAAACATGTATGTTGCATGGAGGCTCTGGAAAGGGGCAGCATGCTAAAATGGC
This sequence comes from Enterococcus sp. AMC1623, assembly GCF_058216495.1. Classification (NCBI taxonomy): domain Bacteria; kingdom Bacillati; phylum Bacillota; class Bacilli; order Lactobacillales; family Enterococcaceae; genus Enterococcus; species Enterococcus sp. AMC1623. The sequence goes on from NZ_CM177096.1 coordinate 293,216, forward strand.
CAATCAAATTATGATTGCTGGTACTATGACCGGGATGACAGAGATGCTTGTTTATGCAAATCAAGCAGGATTGGACTTGTCTAAAATATTGGATACCTTAGCTGGTGGAAGTGCAGCTAACTGGTCAATGATTAATTATAGCCCACGCATTTTGGCAGAAAATTATTCCCCAGGCTTTTTTGTAAAACATTTTGTTAAAGATTTGAAAATTGCTTTAGATGAAGCAAATAACATGGGAATCGACTTGCCAAGTACAACTTTGGCTGAACAACTCTATGAAAAACTAGAAAAGGCTGGTTATGGAGACGATGGGACACAAGCATTAATTAAACTTTGGTGGCAAGATGGGAAAAAATCTTAAAATTTAAAAAAATTTTGCAAAAACAATGCACGTAACCCAGTCATTTGATACAATGTAACAGAAATGAAAAAAGGGAGGGACTACGAATGAAAAGTTCGCAATTAGTCGCTATCATCAAACGTCTTGAAGCTATGATTGAAGCGCAAGACAGTGAGGTACAAGTTCGTCGTTTTGAAAAAGAAGGCGTTGAAAAATGTATCGTCACTTATGACAACTCGACAGAGACCTTTGAATTAACGGAAGCTGAATCTAATCAGCCGTATCAATTTGATAATGTTGATATTGTTGCAATGGAAATTTACGATTTAATTCAATAGTAAAAAGACGTCTAAAAAGGAAAAAGCGAAATGCTAGCCCTTTTTAGATGTCTTTTTCATATAATTCATTAAAATTAGTAAGGGGTCAATGGTTGTTTTCGTTAAGCTGAAAGGTTTTACTCTGCTTTCAATTGGTTGAAATGCTTCATTTAATGAGAGAATTTGCGTATGAATGATTTGACCAAAAGAAATTTGATAATATTTATTTGTTGTTTCAGTTAACGGTAGTGAAAAAATAAGTTTTTTTTGTTGTGAAAAACGCACGAGTTCTTTGTTTTGTAAGAAAAAATAGTTTAATATGTTAAGCTGTTCGGTTAGAGCTTGAGCGAGTTCAAAGTGTAAGTGTTCAGATAAATAAGAAATTCGTTGTTCCATCCAAGGAAGATAGCTTTGCTCAGTCCCTTGAAAAAAAGCGGTAATTTCATTTAACCGTTGATTTAATGGGATTTTTTGCATTTCAGGTAATTGTTTAATCAAAGCATGCATTGTAATGTGGTTGACCCAAGGCATTTGATAAATTTCACTCAAAACTTGACTTACTATCGGAATTTTTTTATATTGCCGAAAAGGGCCTAGACTATTTGAAGAAACCATTGAATTGATTTCAATACCTTTTGGAGAAACTGTCACATAACTATAACGTAACGAATGATTCATTTGTTGGTTATACAATGGATGATACGTTTGAATTAATTGGCACTCGAGTAATAAGGCATCAAGTTCGGTATCCACTTGGATAATATCAAAATCATGAATATTAAAAATCATGCGCAGCACTTTTTTTGAGTGCTGGCTATTTTTTTGAAAGTAAGAGCGGACACGCTGTTTTAAATTTTTGGCTTTTCCAACGTAAATAATCTCATCATATTGGTCTTTCATGAGATAAATTCCAGGTGTGGTTGGTAAAATCTTTACTTTTTCTTTTAAATTAGCCAATAGTTGATTTCACGCCATTTCTATAAGGAGATTTGACTCGAAGATAGCAGAAAATTCAAACTAAAACAAGTAAAAATAAAGTTATTAAGGTATTTTTTTAATAAATATGGTAAAATTGTTTTGAAAATCAAAGTATTTGAAAGGGGAATATTTTTTTTTATTTACAGAAAATAAGATGGAAATTTAAAAAAAACTGAAAATACTCTTGCTTTTCTAAAAAATATGAATTATAGTTTGATTGTCAAATGATTTGATAATCAAAGTATTCGGATGGTGAAGCAATGAAACCAGATTTTGAAAGAATTAATAGCTTACTAGTGGATGTCTTTAATGACATTTTAGTAATCGAAGAATCAGAATTGAAAAAATCACGATTCAATGACCTTTCGATTACCGAAATGCACACAATCGAAGCGATTGGTATGTACAAAAAAAAGACAACTTCTGAAGTTGCAAAAGAGCTTTCAATTACAGTGGGTACATTGACCATCGCGATTAACCGATTAGTGAAAAAAGGTTACGTTGAAAGAATTCGTAGCGAAGATGATCGACGAGTTGTCAAATTATCGTTGACAAAAAAAGGGAAATTATTGTATCGTGTGCATCAACATTTTCATAGTCAAATGATTAAAGAAATTTTGGTGAACATGGAAGAAGAGGAACAACATGCTTTATTAAAAGCGTTGGATAATCTTCATCAATTCTTACAAGAATATAAGTGAGCGTATGTATATGACAAATTTTGGACAGATTACTGCAACAGCCAGTTACGTGCCTGAAAAAATTGTAACGAACGATCAGTTGGCAGAAATCATGGACACAAGCGATGAATGGATTTATTCTCGCACAGGAATAAAAACACGACATATTGCGACAGACGAGAATACTTCTGATCTATGTATCCATGTTGCTAAGCAATTAGTACAAAAAAGCGGTACAGCTCCAGAGGAATTGGATTTTATTCTTGTTGCAACAATGTCCCCAGATTACAATTCACCTTCTGTGGCATGTATGGTGCAAGGGGCAATCGGTGCGACAAATGCGTTAGCGTTTGATTTAAGTGCAGCGTGTGCCGGCTTTGTCTATGCGTTGTCGATGGGTGAAAAAATGATTCGTACAGGTTCAAAAAAAGGATTAATTATTGGCGGCGAAGTACTTTCGAAAGTTTTAGACTGGCAAGATCGCTCAACAGCGGTATTGTTTGGTGACGGAGCAGGTGGTGTTTTATTAGAAGCAACAGAACAACAACACCTCTTAAAAGAAAGCTTACGTGCAGATGGTACAAGAGGCATGTCATTGACTTCTGGTTATCGTGCGATTAATAGTCCTTATGGATCAGTGAATACTAGTCAGAGTTCTTGTTTAACAATGGCTGGACGAGACATCTTTGATTTTGCGACACGTGACGTAGCAAAGGCAATTGATGAGCTTATTAGTGAAGAGAAAGAAGAAATTGATTATTTCTTACTTCATCAAGCAAATTCGCGTATTTTAGATAAAATTGCGCGGAAAATTAAAGTTCCTAGAGAGAAATTCTTACAAAATATGGATAAATATGGAAACACATCTGGAGCAACAATTCCGTTGTTATTAGATGAATCCATTGCCTCAGGAGTCTTAACATTAGGTAGCAACCAAAAAGTGGTACTTTCAGGTTTTGGTGGTGGGTTAACATGGGGAACCGTGTTGCTGACTTTGTAAACCTGTAGTCATATAAAATTAAAAATGTACAAAACAATTGGAGGAATATAAACATGGTATTCGAAAAAATTCAAGAAATCGTAGCAGAAGAATTAGGTAAAGATAAAGAAGAAATCAAATTAACTACAAACATCCAAGAAGATTTAGAAGCAGATAGCTTAGATTTATTCCAAATCATCAACGAAATTGAAGACGAATTTGACGTGAAAATTGAAGTTGAAGACGGCATCAAAACTGTTGAAGATTTAGTGAAATACGTAGAACAACAACAAGCTTAATTTTTAAGGCTGGGCCAAAAGCCTAGCCTTTCCTTTTATATAGAAAATCCAACGTTGAGTAGATATGAATCGAATACTTATCCTCAAATATCAACGGGAATTTAAAGGAGAGAAACATGAAGACAGCTTTTTTATTTAGTGGTCAAGGTGCACAATATGTTGGCATGGGACAAGAATTATTCGATCAGGAAGAAATTGTTCGTCAAACATTTGCTGAGGCGAGTGAAGTCTTAGGCTACGATATGGCAGAATTATGTTTTACAGAAAATGAACGATTAAATCAAACAGAATATACTCAACCAGCGATTCTAACGGTTAGTGTGGCTTTTTGGCGTGTATTAGAAGCAAAAGGTTATCATGCAGATGCTGTTGCTGGATTAAGTTTAGGTGAATATACTGCTTTAGTAGCCAGTGGCGCATTAGACTTTAAAACAGCAGTTGCATTAGTTGCCAAACGCGGTTCATACATGGCAACTGCAGCACCACAAGGAACAGGTAAAATGGTAGCGATTATGAATGCACCTATTGAAACGATTGAAGAAGCGTGCAAACAAGCGAGTGAACAAGGAATTGTGTCACCAGCTAACTACAATACACCACAACAAATTGTCATTGGTGGAGAAGTTGCAGCAGTAGATCAAGCACTTGAGTTGTTAAAAGAAGCCGGTGTGAAACGAATGATTCCATTAAACGTTAGTGGTCCATTCCATACAGCTTTATTGAAGCCCGCCGCAGACAAGTTGAAAATTGCCTTAGAAGAGGTTTCTTTTAATGAAATGGCTGTGCCGGTTATTAGTAACACTACTGCTCAAGTAATGCAACAAAACGAAATTAAAGAGTTATTGGAACGTCAAGTGATGTCACCAGTTCGTTTTTTTGAAAGCGTAGCAACGTTAAAAGAATTGGGAATTGAACGTGTGATTGAGATTGGTCCAGGAAAAGTTCTTTCAGGTTTTATCAAAAAAATTGACAAAACATTAGTGATGTCTCGTGTAGAAGATGATAAGACGCTACAAGAGACAGAGGCATTATTATCCTAGGAGGAAAAAATGGAATTAAAAGATAAAACGGTTTTTGTTACAGGTAGTACGCGAGGCATTGGTTTAGCCATCGCAAAAGCATTTGCCAAAGAAGGGGCAAATATTGTCTTAAATGGTCGTCGTGATATTTCAGAAGAACTAATTGCTTCTATTGAAGAATTTGGTGTGAAATGTGTGGGCGTTTCTGGCGATATTTCAGACTTTAAAAATGCAGGCGAAATGATTAAAGAAGCAGAAGAAAAATTAGGGGCAGTAAATGTCTTAGTCAATAATGCAGGCATCACTAATGATAAGTTGTTGCTTCGTATGACAGAAGAAGATTTCGAACAAGTCTTGAAAATTAATTTGACAGGTACATTTAACATGACCCAACAAGTCATGAAAAAAATGTTGAAACAACGTGAAGGCGTAATCATTAATCTTTCAAGTGTTTCAGGATTGATGGGAAATGCAGGCCAAGCAAATTATGCAGCAAGTAAAGCAGGTGTTGTTGGTTTTACTAAATCAGTAGCCAGAGAAGTAGCGCCACGAGGTATTACTTGTAATGCGATTGCTCCTGGATTTATCCAAACAGACATGACAGATGTTTTATCTGATAAAGTGAAAGAACAAGTAACACAAACGATTCCATTACAACGTTTTGGAAACGTAGATGATGTTGCTCAAACTGCTATTTTCTTAGCAAAAAGTCCATATATCACTGGTCAAGTCTTAAATGTTGACGGTGGATTGGTCATGCACGGTTAAGAGAGGAGAAAATTTATGAATCGAGTAGTAATTACAGGTTATGGTGTCGTTTCACCAATCGGAAATGACCCAGAAACATTCTTAACAAGTTTAAAAGAAGGTACCAATGGAATTGGTCCAATTACAAAATTTGATGCAGAAGCAACAGGAATTTCTGTTGCAGGTGAAGTCAAAGATTTTCCATTAGAAAAATATTTTGTTAAAAAAGATACGAAACGTATGGATGAATTTTCACTTTTCGGTATTCACGCAGCTTTAGATGCCATTGAAATGGCACAACTAGATACGAAAGCGATTGATGCAGATCGTTTTGGCGTGATGGTTGGTTCAGGCATCGGTGGCTTACCAACAATTCAAGATCAAGTAACACGAATGAATGCGAAAGGCCCTAAACGTGTCTCACCTATGTTTGTACCAATGTCAATCGTAAATATGGTTGCTGGAAACATCGCATTACGTGTAGGTGCTAGAGGAATTTGTACTACGACAGTAACTGCATGTGCGTCAGGTACACATTCTGTCGGAGAAGCGTTCCGTAATATCAAACATGGTTATGCAGACGTTATGCTTGCAGGCGGTTCAGAAGCAACGATTTGTGAAATCGGTATTGCTGGATTTGCTTCCTTAACAGCTTTAACAACTGAATCTGATCCGAATAAAGCATCCACGCCATTTGATAAAGACCGTAGTGGTTTTGTTATGGGTGAAGGAGCTGGGGTTCTACTATTAGAATCGTTAGAACATGCTCTAGCGCGTGGTGCAAATATTTTAGGTGAAGTTGTAGGCTATGGTGCAAACTGTGATGCGTATCATATGACTGCTCCAAATCCTGATGGTTCAGGTGCAGGTAAAGCGATGAAATTAGCCATGTCAGAGGCAGGGATTGAACCTTCAGAAGTTGGTTATATCAATGCTCATGGTACAAGTACACCAGCTAATGATGTATCAGAAGCAACTGCTATTCATTATGGATTAGGAGATAGTTATAAAGAGACGTATGTAAGTAGTACGAAATCTATGACTGGTCACTTATTAGGAGCAGCTGGTGGAGTGGAAGCCGTTGCGACATTATTAGCGTTACAACATCAATTTATTCCACCCAATATTAATGTGACAGAACAAGATCCAGAAATTGACTTAAACGTTGTGATTAATGAAAGCAAACCTGCAGAATTAACCTATGCGATGAGCAATTCACTTGGTTTTGGTGGTCATAATGCAGTTATTTTGATGAAACGTTGGGAGGCATAAGGATGGAACTGAATGAGTTAAAGGACTTACTTTCTCTTTTTGATCAATCCACATTAACTGAATTTAATCTAAAAGATGGAAACTTCGAATTATATTTAAATAAAAATAGCGTATCACGCACACAAAATACTGTGCCGGTAGTACAATCAGCATCAGTACAACAACCTCAAGTAACTGAAGCAGCCGTTCAACCAGCTTCTGTACCGGTTCAAGCTACACCAGCACAACCAGTGCCAGAAGTAATTGCGGGAACAGAAATTGTTTCACCCCTAGTAGGTGTAGTATACTTAAAACCAAGCCCAGACAAACCAAACTTCAAACAAGTTGGCGATCGTGTCCAAAAAGGCGAAGTTGTTTGTATTGTTGAAGCAATGAAAGTCATGAATGAAATTACAAGTGATATTTCGGGTGAAGTTGTAGAAGTTTTAGTAGAAAACGAACAAGTGGTTGAATTTAACCAACCGCTGTTCCGTGTGAAAGAAGGTTAATTATGACTGTATTGAATATTCAAGAAATCAAAGAGATTATCCCTCATCGTTATCCGATGTTATTGATCGATCGCGTAGAAGAATTAGTAGACGGCGAACGTGTTGTTGCTAAGAAAAACGTAACAATCAATGAACCATTTTTCCAAGGTCATTTTCCTCACGAACCAGTAATGCCTGGTGTCTTAATTGTTGAAGCGATGGCCCAAGCTGGCGCAGTAGCATTGTTATCATTAGAGCAATTTCGTGGTAAAACAGCTTATTTCGGTGGGATTGATAAAGCAAAATTCCGTAAAAAAGTAACACCAGGAGATACACTAATTCTAGAAGTGGAAATTATCAAAGTAAAAGCTTCTGCTGGAATTGGTAAAGGTGTAGCGAAAGTGGATGGCAAAAAAGTTGCCGAAGCTGAATTAACCTTCATGATTGGATAGGTGACTTATGTTTTCAAAGATATTAATTGCAAATCGTGGAGAAATTGCGGTACGTATCATTCGTGCTTGTCGTGAATTAGGCGTACGAACAGTCGCAGTTTACTCAGAAGCAGACAAAAATGCATTACATGCTGAATTAGCAGATGAAGCCATTTGTATTGGCCCTGCTAAAGCTTCCGATTCTTATTTGAACGTGCAACAAATTTTAAGCGCAGCTATTGTAACAAAAGCTGAAGCAATTCATCCTGGTTTTGGATTTCTTTCCGAAAATAGTCGTTTTGCCTCAATGTGTGAAGAGTGCAATATTGTTTTTATTGGACCGAAAAGCAAAACAATTGATGATATGGGAAATAAAATCAATGCACGTCGTTTGATGATTGAAGCTAATGTACCAGTCATTCCAGGTAGTGATGGCGCTGTTGAGGATGTGGAAGAAGCATTGACGATTGCTGAAGAAATTGGCTATCCTGTAATGTTAAAAGCTGCAGCAGGCGGTGGAGGTAAAGGAATTCGTAAAGTTTTAACAAAAGAAGAATTACCTCAACATTTCTCATCTGCACAACAAGAAGCTAAAGCGGCCTTTGGTAATGACGATATGTATATTGAAAAAATCGTATATCCAGCTCGTCATATTGAAGTACAAATTTTAGGTGATAACTTTGGAAATATCATTCATTTGGGCGAACGTGATTGTTCATTGCAACGTAACAATCAAAAAGTTTTAGAAGAATCACCTTCTGTAGTTATTTCTGCTGAAAAGCGTCAAGAAATTGGGATGGCGGCAGTTCGAGCAGCTCAAGCTGTAGATTATCAAAATGCAGGTACCATTGAATTTTTAATGGATGAAGCCGGTTCATTTTACTTTATGGAAATGAATACACGAATTCAAGTAGAACATCCTATTACGGAGATGGTTACTGGTGTGGATCTAGTAAAAAAACAATTGGAAATTGCTAGTGGTGAAGAGCTAGGCTTAAAACAAGAGGATATTGTGTTAAAAGGCCATGCGATTGAATGCCGTATTAATGCCGAAAACCCTGCATTTAACTTTGCACCATCGCCTGGTAAAATTCATAACTTATTGCTACCAAGTGGTGGGATGGGCTTACGCGTTGACAGTGCGATGTATTCAGGTTATACGATTCCACCATACTATGATTCAATGATTGCAAAAGTCATTGTTTATGGAGATAATCGTTTTGAAGCGTTGATGAAAATGCAACGTGCTCTAAGTGAGTTAGTTACAGATGGTGTTGTGACTAATGCAGAATTTCAATTGGATTTAATTAGTCATCCCAAAGTAATTGCTGGCGATTATAGTACAGCATTCTTACAAGAAGAATTTTTACCAAATTGGACGCCTGAAGTTTAGGAGGGAAATCTATGGCATTATTCAAGAAGAAAAAGGATTATATTCGGATTAATCCAAATCGAGACACAACGCCAATCAATGAACCTTCTGTGCCAGATAATATGTGGGCGAAATGTCCAAGTTGTAAACATACCCTTTATACCAAAGAAATTGGGGCAGAAAAAGTCTGCCCTAATTGTGGTTATAATTTCCGTATTACAGCTTGGGAACGAATTGCTTTGACGATTGACGAAAAAAGTTTTGAAGAATGGGATACGGACATTGAAACAACTGATCCGTTAAACTTTCCAAATTACAAAGAAAAAATTCAACAAATGCGTGAAAAAACGCATTTACATGAAGCTGTATTAACCGGCAAAGCAGTTGTTTTAGGTGAAGAAGTTGCTTTAGGAATCATGGATTCTCATTTTATCATGGGAAGTATGGGAACGGTTGTAGGTGAAAAAATTACCCGTTTATTTGAAAAAGCAACTGAATTAAATTTACCCGTTGTTTTGTTCACTGCTTCTGGTGGTGCAAGAATGCAAGAAGGTATTTTTTCATTAATGCAAATGGCAAAAATCTCGGCTGCGGTTAAACGCCACAGTAACAAAGGCTTATTTTATCTAACGATTTTGACTGACCCTACGACGGGTGGTGTAACTGCAAGCTTTGCGATGGAAGGCGATATTATTTTAGCTGAACCACAAGCTTTGATTGGTTTTGCAGGTCGTCGCGTGATTGAGCAAACAATTAAGCAAGAATTACCAGAGGATTTCCAGAAAGCTGAATTCTTATTAGAACATGGCTTTGTTGACCAAATTGTGCAACGTACAGAACTACGTGATCGCATTCATTCTTTGGTAAAAATGCATACGATGAAAGGATGGCGTGAATAATGGGTAGACCAGCACATGAAATTGTTCAATTAGCGCGCGCAAAAGAGCGCTTGACTGCATTGGACTACTTTGAACGCATCTTTGACAATTATCAAGAATTTCATGGAGACCGTTTATTTGCAGATGACGAAGCAGTTGTCGGTGGTGTCGCTTTATTAGATGACAAACCTGTCACTGTTATTGGTATTCAAAAAGGACGTAATCTACCTGAAAACTTGAAACGTAATTTTGGTTCACCACACCCTGAAGGTTACCGTAAAGCATTGCGCTTGATGAAACAAGCAGAAAAATTTAATCGACCGGTTATTACTTTTGTAAATACAGCAGGTGCATTTTGTGGAATTGGCGCAGAAGAACGTGGTGAAGGCGAAGCAATTGCTCGTAATTTATTAGAAATGTCAGATTTAAGTGTCCCAATTATTGCCATTATCATAGGTGAAGGTGGTAGTGGTGGTGCCTTAGCATTAGCCTTAGGCGATGAAGTTTGGATGATGGAACATTCAATTTATGCCGTGTTATCTCCAGAGGGATTTGCTTCAATTCTTTGGAAAGATGGTAGTCGTGCCAAAGAAGCAGCTGATTTAATGAAAATCACTGCACAGGAATTAAAAGAATTAGGTATTGTTGAACGTGTGATTCCGGAAACATTTCGTGGTGAGCCTTTGTCAGAAGCTGCGATAGTGAAGCGAATGAAATCAGATTTGATTCGAAAGCTAAAGGAATTATCAGCAAAAGATTTACCAGAATTGTTAGAAGCACGTTATCAACGTTTTAGAAAATATTAAACAAACGATAACATCCGAACTAAATGGAGTGTGAGACGTTAATTCTCTTTTGAATTTGCGACGAGAACCTGCTAGGTAGCAGGCGGCACACTCTCTGTAGTTCGGATATTTTATTGTTAATAGATGTATGTTATAATTTTGGTTCTTATAATAAAATTTGTGCTAAACTACAGCTGAGGTGATTTATTTGCAAGAAACTTATTGTCGATTATCGAAAGTTATTCAAACGCATCGTATTTTTCCATTTGATTTGAATCCGTTTGGTTTTTTATTTGGTGGAAAACTAATGACTTTGATTGATGATGCAGCCTCCATTTCAGTTACAAGACATTGTCGAAGAGGCGCGGTAACGGCATCGTTAGACCAGTTGAATTTTTTAAAGCCATTACATAATAACCACTCTGTATGTATCGAATCGTATGTGTCTGGAGCACATAATCGATCAATGGAAGTATTTGTCAAAGTAATTGGCGAAGACTTGGTGACTGGTGAACGTTATCTAGCAGCAACGTGTTTTACAACGTTTGTTGCAGTACCTTCGCATATGAATGAAGAAACGGAATTCACTGTTCCAAAAGTAATTCCTGAAACCGAGGAAGAACAATTGGTTTGTGGTGGCTACGAAAAACGTCGAGCTAGTCGCTTAGAAGAACGTAGCGCGTATAAAGAATTCGCTGCTAAATTATCAATTGATTTACCATGGTCAGAATAAGAAAAGCCGAAATTCAACAATTTTGAATTTCGGCTTATTTTTATACTTGCATCCAGGTTGGTTCAAGTGTATTTCCATCTAAATCGATTACTTCTAATCCATACATTTGATCTTCAGGAATGCCCATATCTACTTTATAAACACTACCACCATTTTCTTCAGCAATTTTGCCAAAGTTTTTAACTTCTTCGGCACTATTCAATGAAAAAGCAATTAACGTTGCACTTTGTGTTTTTGTATCTGCAATTGTACGATCTTTGATGAATAATTGATAAAATGAATGATCTAATAACATAATCCAGAAATTATCATCCCAAACCATTGAACTTGTTTGTTCAGTTGAAAACTCCTCATTTTTTTTGAAACCCAACTTTTCATAAAAAGCTGTAGAAGCAGCAACATCTTTTACGGGGAAATTGACAAATACCATTGTAGACATATAAATTCCTCCAATCCTTTTCTTTATTATCGTTTGAAAAGCTAAAATTTGCAAGAATATATACGAAAACAACAAATAATGCATATTTGTTGTTTATTTTTTATTAATTATATGATAAAGTGCATATATAGTTAAAAAAAGAAATGTTTATGTATAAATATTAAAAGGGGCAATTAATATGAAAAAAATAATTGGTTTAACGAGTATCGTAATAGGTTTATTTGCTTTAGCAGCTTGTGGTGGTGGTGAAACAGCTGGTTCAGGTTCTAGTAAAGCTTCTGAAGCAACTAATCAATTAGAAGAAATTAAAGAAGCAGGCGTGCTTAAAGTGGGAACATCTGCGGATTTTGCACCTTTTGAGTTTCATGCAATGATTGATGGCAAAGATACCATTGTTGGTGCTGATATTGATATGGTGAATGCTTTAGCGAAAGAACTAGGTATTCCTAAAGTTGAATTTTCTGATATGGAATTCAATGCCGTTTTAGCTGCTTTGGAACAAGGTCAAGTGGATATTGCTGTCTCTGGTATTTCTGCGACAGAAGAACGTAAGAAATCAATTGATTTTACAATGAATTATTTCTTACCTGAACAAAAAGTAATCGTGCATAAAGATAACTTAGATAAATATAAAGAAGTTAGTGATTTAAGTGGTAAAAAAGTGGGCGCACAAAAAGGTTCGATTCAAGAATCAATTGTAAAAGATCAACTACCAGATTCTCAGATTGTTTCTGTTCCAAAAGTACCTAGTCTAGTTCTTGAATTAAAACAAGGTTCTATTGACGCTTTAGTTGCAGAAAGTGCCGTTGCCGAATCATATGTTGGACAAAATGATGATATCGCAATCGCTGATGTAGCTTTAGAAACAGCGGAAGATGAAGCATACGCAATTGCTTTGCCAAAAGGTAGCACTGAATTACAAGAAGCATTAAATGAGGCGCTACAAAAATTAATTGATGACGGGGAAATTGCTGATTTTGTCCAAAAAAATACCGATTTAGCAAATGAGAATGCCTCTAAGTAGAAGGGGAGAATATTATGGATTACTCTTTTTTATCTACGTATTATAATTATTTTATTTCTGGCACACTCGTGACCTTGATTATTTCATTTATCACGATTATCTTAGGTACGATATTGGGCGTTATCTTTGCTTTAATGAAATTGTCGTCTGTACGTCCTTTCCGTTGGCTTGCAAATATTTATATTGAAGTTTTTCGTGGAACCCCAATGTTAGTACAAATTTTGATTAGTATTGGATTGCTGCATAAAGTTTTTAATTTGCCAACAATTCCAATTGGCGTGTTGGATATTGACTTTGGTCGCTTATTACCAGGGATTATCGCACTGTCTTTGAACTCTGGTGCTTACGTTGCTGAGATTGTTCGGGCAGGAATTAATGCAGTAGAAGTTGGACAATCAGAAGCAGCAGGATCGTTAGGATTACGACCAGCTCAAACCATGCGTTACGTTATCTTGCCACAAGCAATGCGTAATATTTTACCGCCATTAGGAAATGAGTTCATTGTCTTAATTAAAGATTCATCGTTACTTTCGACAATTGGTATTTATGAACTGATGAATAGTGCTCAAATTGTGATTACTTCGTCCTTTATTCCAATGAAACCACTGTATGTTGCGGCATCTATTTATTTCATTTTAACTTTCACTACTTCACAAATTTTGAAGATATGGGAGAAAAAATTAGGCAAAGGCTATCGCCGATAATTTTATTACAACAAGCAATCCCTCTATGTGAGTATTCACTTGCATAGAGGGATTTTTGTTTAAAAATTAAGTAATGTTTATTTAAATTTAGAAAAAACAGCTGATAGATATAATTGGATAGCTAATTTATAAAGAAGACATCGAACGGTTCATCCTAACCATTAAATGGCTCGCTACAGAAAAGTTATCAGCAGTATCTATCAAATGGATTTCTTGCTACAATCATTAACGAATCCAAACGAAACTTGGCTGTCGTTCAGTTCAATCCCATGAACGACGAATTGCATAAACCCCGACCAAATTTCTTCGGTCGGGGTTTGGTGTAACTATTGAGACGAACGTTAGAACATAACTGTCTAGCGTTCGTTTATTTTATAAGTGTTGTTTGGCTTGTTCAATTTGTTTTTCAATTTGTGCAAAACCGGTACCACCTAATGAGTTACGATTTTTGACAGCTGTATAAGAACTTAATTTATCATATAAATCTTCTTCGATAGTAGGAACAATAGATTGATATTCTTCAAGAGAAATATCTTGAAGATAAATACCTTTTTGAATACAAGAAAAAACTAACTTACCAACAATTTCATGTGCTTCTCTAAAGGGAATCCCTTTATTTGCGAGGTAGTCGGCTAATTCGGTAGCATTGGAAAAATCTTTTTCCGTAGATTCTAACATATGTTTTTGATTAACTTGCATCGAAGCAATCATTCCTGACATAATAGTCAAACTTTTTTCAACGGTTTCTACTGTGTCAAACATCCCTTCTTTGTCTTCTTGAAAATCTTTGTTGTATGCAAGAGGTAAGCCTTTCATCACCGTTAATAGACCAAATAAATCACCATAGACGCGTCCTGTTTTCCCACGAATTAGTTCGGCCATATCTGGATTTTTTTTCTGAGGCATAATCGAACTACCTGTCGAAAATGTATCTGATAATTGAACAAATTGAAATTCGTGACTACACCATAAGATAATTTCTTCGCAAAAACGAGAAAGGTGCATCATTAAAATTGAAGAATTGCTTAAAAATTCTAAGATAAAATCACGATCACTGACCGCATCTAAACTATTAGCATAGACTGAACCAAACCCTAATTCTTTAGCTGCGAATTCACGATCGATAGGGAAAGTGGTTCCAGCTAAAGCAGCTGCTCCTAATGGCGAACAATCAATTCTTTTTAGATTTTCCGATAAGCGTTCTTGATCGCGTGTGAGCATTTGGTAATACGCCAATAAATGATGTGCAAATGAAATTGGCTGTGCATGCTGAAGATGCGTATAACCAGGCATGATTGTTTCAATATTTTCTTCTGCTTTAGTGACCAATACTTTACGTAAGTCGTGAATTTTTTCTAAAATATCTTGCACCTTTTCTTTTAAATAAAGATGCATATCTGTTGCAACTTGGTCATTTCTAGAACGAGCGGTATGTAATTTACCAGCTACGGGTCCAATTTCTTCATGTAAAAAAGATTCAATATTTAAGTGGATATCTTCATTTTGTACAGTATAATCCAATTCGTCATTGGCAACTTTTTGCTGAATGATAGTTAATCCATCAATAATTTGTTGGCCTTCTTCTTGAGAAAGTATCTTCGTATGAACAAGCATTTTGACATGTGCTAAACTACCTAAAATGTCTTGTTTTGCTAATGCTTGGTCAAAGAAGATAGATGCGCCAAACGCATCTATCCAATCTTCATTTTTTCCATCAAAGCGACCACCCCAAAGTTTCTTCATGTAGTGAACCTCCGTTATGCATTGTTTTGTTTTGCTTGAATTTCTGCATGTACTTTACTTGGTAAGCCCCAAAGTTTAATGAAACCAACGGCTGCATCTTGGTCAAATGTATCTGCAGAAGTGTAAGTTGCTAAGTTTTCATCATATAAGCTGTTTTCTGATTTTCTACCTTCGCAAATAATATTGCCTTTGAACAGTTTGACACGAACTACACCATTCACATATTCTTGTGTGCTCTTTAAGAAAGCAATTAATGCATCAGTTAAAGGATTAAACCATAAACCATTATAAATTACTTGAGCTAGTTGATGTTCAATCATGGGTTTAAAGTGAGCTAATTCGCGAACGAATACTAAATCTTCTAATTCTTTATGAGCTGCCATCAACGTCATCGCGCCAGGACATTCATAAACTTCTCTGGACTTAATCCCAACTAAACGGTTTTCAATGTGGTCAATACGACCAACTCCATGATTTCCAGCTAATTGATTTAATTCTGCTACAAGAGAAGATAAATTCATTTCTTTCCCATCTAATGCTACTGGTACACCTTTTTTGAATGTAATTTGTACAATATCTGCTTGATCTGGTGTGTCTTCTAATTCTTTTGTTAGCTCATAAGCCCCTTTAGGAGGAGTTGCCCATGGGTCTTCTAATACACCACATTCACATGCACGGCCCCATAAGTTTTGGTCAATTGAATAAGGATTATCCAAGTCTGCAGGGATTGGCACACCTTTTTCTTGTGCATAAGCAATTTCTTCTTCACGTGACCATTTCCATTCACGAACAGGAGCAATGACTTTTAAAGAAGGGTCTAAAGCTGCAATAGCCACTTCAAAACGAACTTGGTCATTTCCCTTACCAGTACAACCATGTGCAATAGTTGTAGCATTTGTTTCATGTGCTAATTCAACTAATTTTTTTGAAATTAATGGACGTGATAAAGCAGAAACTAAAGGATAAGAATTCTCATAAAAAGTATTTCCTTGTAAAGCAATTAAGGCGAAATCTTGTGCAAATTCTTCACGAGCATCAATTGCATAAGACGCGCTAGCGCCAACTGTTAAGGCTTTTTGACGAATCGATTCTGTATCTCGACCTTCACCAACGTCTAAACAACAAGCAATAACATCGTAACCTTCGTCAACCAACCATTTTACAGAAACAGAGGTGTCTAATCCTCCAGAGTAAGCTAAAATAACCTTTTCTTTCATATTTATATAATACCTCGCTTTTAATGTGATGACGTTATAGTATCAGAAAATATTCTAATAGGCAATAGAAAAGAGAATAAATATTCAATATATGTAAATAAAAAGGGTAAATATACATTTATAAATAATTTAGAAATCAAAATATGCAAAAAAATTATGAAATTTTATTAATTTATGTTAAAAAGAAAGGGAGGTGAAGTAGATGATGAAAGATGGATTATTTTGGGCAGAACAGTTAAAAACAAAACAAATATCTTTTCAAGAATATGTAGAAGAAATTGAACGTAAGGTCTTAAAAGAAAACCCACTGTTAAATGCCTTAGTCACATTTGATAAAGAGTCAGCATTGAAGCAATATAATGAAACAAAAAATATTCAAGAGACCCCTTTTGCAGGATTACCGATTCCATTAAAGATGTTAGGACAATCTAAAAAAGATTGGTTAACGACATCTGGCAGTCGTTTATTTATTAACCAACGTGCATCCTATACGAGTCATTTTGTTCATTCATTAGAAAAAAATGGTTTCATTCCTTTAGGACAAACCGCTGCACCAGAATTTGGTTTTAAAAATGTAACGGATGCTAATATTTATGGCGATACAAGAAATCCCTGGAACTTATCATATTCAGCAGGCGGTTCAAGTGGAGGAGCTGCTGCTGTTGTAGCTGCTGGGATTTTTCCGATTGCTGCTGCTAGTGATGGAGGTGGTTCCATTCGTATTCCAGCTTCTTTTAATGGATTAATTGGGTTAAAACCAACGAGAGGAACGATACCAGTAGGACCTACAGGCTGGCGTGGCTGGCAAGGAGCTTCCATTTCTTTTGGATTGACTGTTTCGATGCGTGATACACAAGCACTGTTTTATGGGATGAGAGGAACAGAGCTTGCTGCACCATATCACGCGCCCCAAGTAGAGTGGCAACATCAACAAGCTACGCAAAAAAAATCATTGCGGATAGCTTTTTCAACAATTTCTCCAGTAGGTACAACAGTTTCTGAAGAGGCGATTCAGGCGGTGAAAGAAGCGATTGACTTTTTAGAAAGTCAAGGACATGAAGTGACAGACATTTCTTATCCAGTTGACGGACCACGATTGATTCGTGATTATTATCAAATGAATGGGGCGGAAACAGCGGCTATGTTTGAAGAGATTTCGCATGGATTACAGCGTGAAGTTACCAAAGAAGACATGGAGTTGATGACTTGGGGGATTTATCAATATGGCACCAAATTATCGGCAGCAAGCTACGTCCATTCGTTGCAATCGTGGGATGAAGCAGCATACCAGATGGAGACCCTTTTTGAAACATATGATTTATTTTTGACACCAACTACTGCATATCCCGCACCTAAAATAGCTACGGATTTACAAAGTGATGAGATTCGTACACGCTTAGCAAATGCAGCAGAGCTCTCAGCAAATGAAGCAGCTCAAGTCGTGTATGATATGTTTGAAGCAAGCTTAGCATTGTCGCCATACACGCAACTAGCTAATTTAACAGGACAACCAGCCATTAGCTTACCAACTTTTGTCACAAACGAAGGATTACCATTAGGCATTCAATTTATGGCATCTAAAGGACGAGAAGATTTACTTTTACAAATCGGTTGGGCCTTTGAAGAGAACCAACAGTTTAAACTTCCTAAAATTTATCGCAGATAATGAAAGTTTTAAGTAGATAACTTTTATTTTGTAACATTTTATTGTATAATCAACGGTTGAGGAGTACATCGGAGTACTCCTTCATTTTTTGACTACGAGGAGAAAATATGTTTTCAAATTACAAACCAACTTGGATGGTAGATGCGATTTATAAAGTGACACCTGAACAATTAAATAAGCATGGTATCAAAGCTGTGTTGACTGATTTAGACAATACTTTAATTGCTTGGAATAATCCCGATGGTACAGAAGAATTACGTATATGGCTTGAATCCATGAAAAAAGCTGAAATTCCTGTCATTGTGGTGTCAAACAATAATGCTGAACGTGTCGGACGAGCACTTCAAGCTTTTGAACTTGATTTTGTTGCACGTGCATTAAAACCTTTTGCGAAAGGAATTAATAAAGCATGTAAGGATCTTGGCGTAGAAAAAGATGCCATTGTAATGGTAGGCGATCAAATAATGACTGATATCCGGGCAGCTAATCGTGCTGGTGTGAAGAGTATTTTGGTACGTCCGGTTATTGATACAGATAGCTGGAAAACACAATTAAACCGTAAAATGGAAAAAAAAATTATGAACTATCTTTTAAACAAACATCCAGAAATGAAATGGCAAGGTGAAATATAATGACAGAAACAATTCAATGTATCGGTTGTGGGGTAACTATCCAAACTGAGAA
Organism: Enterococcus sp. AMC1623; assembly: GCF_058216495.1. Classification (NCBI taxonomy): domain Bacteria; kingdom Bacillati; phylum Bacillota; class Bacilli; order Lactobacillales; family Enterococcaceae; genus Enterococcus; species Enterococcus sp. AMC1623. Next base: position 311,990 of record NZ_CM177096.1, read on the forward strand.
TAAAGACGAATTAGGCTATACACCTAATGCCGCATTAGAAAAAGGGTTAGAAACAGGAGACGTTTATTGCCAACGCTGTTTTAGATTGCGTCATTATAACGAAATTCAAGATGTTTCTTTAACAGATGATGATTTTTTACGTCTATTAAATGAATTAGGGCAAAAGGACGCATTAATTGTCAATGTGGTGGATATATTCGATTTCAATGGCTCCCTTATTCCAGGATTGCACCGTTTTGTAGGAAATAATCCAGTGTTATTAGTAGGGAACAAGGTGGATATCTTACCTAAATCATTAAAAAAATCAAAATTAACACAATGGATGCGTGAACGGGCCCATGAAGCTGGTTTACGCCCAGTGGATGTTTTGTTGACGAGTGCGAAAAAGCCACATGAATTATCGACGTTATTGGATGCGATTGAAGAATATCGTGAAGGACAAGATGTCTATGTTGTGGGAGTAACGAATGTTGGAAAATCAACGTTGATTAATCAAATTATTCGTCAATCAGCCGGTGTCCAAGAATTAATTACTACTTCCCGTTTTCCAGGAACAACATTAGATAAGATTGAAATTCCTTTAGAAGATGGTCAGTTTTTAATTGATACACCAGGGATTATTCATCGACATCAAATGGCTCATTATTTAGGGAAAAAAGATTTAAAAATTGTTGCACCACACAAGGAAATTAAACCAAAATCTTACCAATTAAATGCTGAACAAACATTATTTTTAGGTGGATTGGCACGCTTTGATTTTATCCAAGGTGAGCGTAGTTCATTTATTGCATATGTTTCAAATGATGTAGAAATTCATCGAACAAAATTGGCAAAAGCAGATGAATTTTATAACAAACATGTAGGAGGACTTTTACAACCACCGCGTGCAGAAGAAGTTTCTGAGTTTCCAGAACTTGTTCGCTTTGAATTTTCAGTGAAAGAAAAAACAGATATTGTTTTTGCTGGACTTGGTTGGATTACTGTAACAAAACCTGGTGTTGTTGCAGGTTGGGCTCCAAAAGGGGTCGACGTTCTAAAAAGAAAAGCATTGATATAAGGAGAAAAACATGGAATTAAGAGGAAAACAAAAGCGTTTTTTACGCAGTGAAGCACACCATTTACAACCAATTTTTCAAGTAGGAAAAGGTGGCTTAAATGATGCAATGATTACTCAAATTGGCGAAGCGTTAGAAAAACGTGAACTAATCAAAGTATCCTTGCTACAAAATACCGATGAAATTGCTGAAGATGTAGCAGCTGAATTAGAAGCTGCTTTACACTGTGATATTGTTCAAATTATTGGACGCGTCTTAGTGGTATTTAAACCATCATCAAAAGAAAAATATCAAAAAATTTCATCACGTGTTCGTTCAATTTAATGAAGGAGGTCTTTTGAGTTGCAAGGTGAAACTTTTAGTCGTGTACAAACATTTACAAAAATGGAACCAATTCGTACCTCACCGCGAAAGCAAGTAGGGATTCTTGGCGGGACATTTAATCCCGTCCATATCGCTCATCTCATTACGGCCGATCAAGTGGGAAAAGCTTTAGGTTTAGAAACTGTGGCGTTAATGCCTTCGAACCAGCCCCCACATCAAGATGAAAAAAAGACGATTGATGCAGTTCATCGTTTGCAAATGTTGGAATTAGCGATTGTTGATAATCCGCTACTATCCATTGAACCGATTGAATTACAACGTGCAGGTAAAAGCTATACGTACGATACTATGAAGTTATTGACAGAACAAAATCCAGATACCGATTATTATTTCATAATTGGTGGTGATATGGTGGAGTATCTACCCAAATGGTATAAAATAGATGAGTTAATGCAAATGGTGAATTTTGTCGGTGTTCGTCGACCTAATTATCCGACTGAAACAGAATATCCAATTATTTGGATTGACGTACCACTGATGGATGTTAGTTCTACTCAATTGCGTAAAAAAATTGCACAAGGTTGTTCTGTAAATTACCTCGTTCCGCCAAATGTGGTAAACTATATTCAAGAAAAGGGGCTGTACCTAGATGAAATATAGTGGAAATTATACCCAATTAGAACGAGAATTATTGATGCAACGCGTGCAAATGCAAATGAGTGAAAAACGTTTCCGACATGTTTTAGGTGTGGAAGAAACCGCAATTGCTTTAGCAGGACGATATGGTGCTTCTCTTGAAAAAGCAAGTATCGCTGCATTGACGCATGATTATGCCAAAGAACGTTCTGACGATGAATTTAAATTAGTTATTCGCCGTGATAATTTTGATTTAGATTTGTTAAATTGGGGAAATGAGATTTGGCATGGGTTAGTAGGTGCTAATTTTGTTCAACGTGAGCTAGAAATAGATGATGAAGAAATTCTACAAGCTATCCGTGTGCATACAACCGGAGCTGCCGAAATGTCGTTATTAGATAAAATTATCTATGTGGCAGATTATATTGAACCTAGTCGTAATTTTCCTGGGGTAGAAGAGGCGCGAGAAATTGCCTTGAGAAACTTAGATAATGCAGTTGCTTATGAAACGAAACATACACTATTACATCTTGTAAGTAAAGAAGTACCAATTTATCCAAAAACAATTGAAACATATAACAAATGGGTTGCAAAAAAGTAACCAAGGAGGGAATTATCATAGATAGTAAACAAATTTTAGAAATCGCTGTTCGTGCAGCTGATTCTAAACATGCAGAAGACATTATGGCATTAGACGTACATGAAATTTCATTATTAGCAGATTATTTTGTAATTTGTTCAGGAAACAGTGAGCGTCAAATTAATGCGATTGTTGATGAAATTATTGAACAAGTAGAAAAACAACAAGTAGAAGTGAAACGCGTAGAAGGTAAAGATGGTGGCAAATGGGTATTAATCGATTTAAGCGACGTTATTATCCATGTATTCAGCAATTCTGAGCGTGATTTTTACAATCTTGAAAAACTTTGGTCAGATGCACCATTAGTTGATATCAATGAATGGGTCGTTGAGTAATCATGGCTTATGAAACTTTTGCATTCGTTTACGATGAGGTAATGGATACTGATTTATATAAACGTTGGCTAGATTTTTCATTACGTCATCTTGGCGAGCGCAAACAAATTTTGGAGTTAGCTTGTGGTACAGGCGCATTAGCAGTTGAATTTGCAAAAGGTGGTTTTGATGTGACTGCCTTAGATTTATCAGAAGAAATGTTGATGATCGCAAGTGGACGCGCACAAGAAGCAGAAGTAGCTATTCAATTTGTTGAAGGAGATATGTTAGATTTATCTGATGTCGGTACTTATCAAGCAATTACTTGTTTTTCTGATTCTATTTGTTATATGCAAAATGAAATGGATGTTCAACAAGTTTTTGATGGCGTATATCAAACCCTTGAAAATGATGGGATTTTTATTTTCGATGTACATTCAACCTATCAGATTGATGAAGTGTTTCCTTCATATAGTTATCATTATCAAACGGAAGAGTTTGCTTTTTTATGGGACAGCTATCAAGGCGAAGAACCCCATAGTATTGAGCATTTCTTGACATTTTTTGTCCAAGATGAAGATGGTCATTTTATTCGTGAAGATGAATTGCATCAAGAAAGAACGTATTCATTAGATACCTATCTAATGTTGCTAGAAAATGCTGGCTTTAGTCATGTTGAATCATATGCTGATTTCATTGATAGTGAACCGAATGAAAAAAGTCGTCGTTGGTTTTTTGTTTGCCATAAATAGTAAGAAGACTGAGGAAAAACTCAGTCTTTTTTATTTTGAAAATAGTTGTTTAAATTGAAGCGTGGTATACTTAGTTAAAGTAACTAGTAATTTTCTCAATAAGAAATTAGTGCGAATAGTAAGCTCCCATAAAATCCCTAGGAGATTCGCACCAATAAAATGAACGAAAGTGAGAAAATGATGAGAAATAAATACGATTATATCCTATTTTGAGACAAAAAATAATTATAATCGGGCGATATTCATCAAAAGTAACGCGTTTTTGTCTTATTTTTACTAACAATCGCCGTTGCAGTCTTCATGACTGCATGGATTGAAATTCTACCTATTGTACTGTTAATACAGTTATCAATATGTTGCAGTCTTCATGACTGCATGGATTGAAATAAATCAAAAATGGTACCTAGTAATAAAACTTGGGTTGCAGTCTTCATGACTGCATGGATTGAAATCGGTAAAGTCATTGATGACATTTTAAAGTCCGACCGTTGCAGTCTTCATGACTGCATGGATTGAAATTGGACGTATGCTCAAGGTTACGGAGACTTTGAGGAGTTGCAGTCTTCATGACTGCATGGATTGAAATCCATATACGTTGTACCCTAGACCATCTGCTTGACCGTTGCAGTCTTCATGACTGCATGGATTGAAATTCGGCTCATTAAAACATTGTCATCATCTGTATAAGTTGCAGTCTTCATGACTGCATGGATTGAAATTTGCCAAAGTATTGACAACTGTAAATCCTTGTTGGGTTGCAGTCTTCATGACTGCATGGATTGAAATAGGCCCATTTGCTCCCAATAGTCGCATGGTAGAGTTGCAGTCTTCATGACTGCATGGATTGAAATGTGGTAAAAGAAATACGTTTGAAATGACTGCGGAATGTTGCAGTCTTCATGACTGCATGGATTGAAATTTAAACCATTTATGGTTTACTCACGGTGTTATAGTTGCAGTCTTTATGACTGCATGGATTGAAATTTCGCCATCTACAATTGGTGCGATAAAGTGACCGCGTTGCAGTCTTCATGACTGCATGGATTGAAATTCGGATTGTCGCCCAATAATGGTCGGATGACTTAGGTTGCAGTCTTCATGACTGCATGGATTGAAATAGGCCCATTTGCTCCCAATAGTCGCATGGTAGAGTTGCAGTCTTCATGACTGCATGGATTGAAATGAATGATTCAATTTGCCCATAATTTTCGCTAAACAGTTGCAGTCTTCATGACTGCATGGATTGAAATAATCGCTCCTGGAGTGACGTTTGTTCGGTTTCCAAGTTGCAGTCTTCATGACTGCATGGATTGAAATTTTGTATTTTATCTATTTTTAATATATATAATTAAGGTTGCAGTCTTCATGACTGCATGGATTGAAATCAACTTGGGAAGCATATTTAATATTATTTAAATGTTGCAGTCTTCATGACTGCATGGATTGAAATTTATACGAGTAAACGATGTAGTCCGTGGAACCTCGTGTTGCAGTCTTCATGACTGCATGGATTGAAATTCAAATTGTTCGTAGAGTTTAAGGTTCGGGTGTCTTGGTTGCAGTCTTCATGACTGCATGGATTGAAATAATAGAAACTTTAGGCTTATCTACACCTACATTGAGTTGCAGTCTTCATGACTGCATGGATTGAAATATTTTTTGGGATGGGATGACCCTGAAAATATACCAGTTGCAGTCTTCATGACTGCATGGATTGAAATCACAAGTTGAGGCATACTCACGCTACGCTTCTTTTGGTTGCAGTATTCACAACTTCATAGATTGAAATTTTCTAAAATATTCTAGGTGATTTGTCACTAACTCGTTGCAATTGTCATAACCCTGTAGAGTAGATCTCTTACAATTCGATTAAGAAGGGTATCATGAATATTTATTTTTACTAAAAATTTTCAAAAAATAGTTCTCGTATTAGCTGTAAAATACGAGAACTGTTTTTGTTATAGATATCCTTAAAAAATAATTTTTAATAAAATAATAAAAATATGTTGACAATTAGATGAGAAGAATGTAATATTCTGATTAAATATTAAGCGGACAAAAGAAGAGTAACTTTTTTGATACTTTACAGGGAGCTGACGGAGGGTGCGAGTCAGTAAGTTAAAAAGAGTGAATGGGCTTTTGCGCTGAGGCATTGAACTGAAGTAGGTGGCTCCGGGAACTCCCGTTATAGAGGAAAATTGTTGATAGACGATTGATAACGAGAATTTGAATAAAATTATTCAAATTAATTGAGGTGGCACCGTGAATTTATTCGCCCTCAGACTTGCTTTTAGCGAGTCTGAGGGCTTTTTTGTATTTAGCAGTCATGAAAGGATGAATAAAATGAAAATTACTCGACAAATACAAGGGGATTATTTAACGCCGGTATCTATTTTTTTAAGAATTCAACATGATAAAAAATTTTTATTAGAAAGCAACCCTCGTGAAGCTGAAGAAGGGGCAAGATATTCAATTGTTGCACTTGATCCTGTTAAAGTATTACGTTATCAAGAAGGGATTTTTTCAGTAAATGGCGAAAGTTTTCCTTGTTCCGATCCACTAAAAGAATTGGAGAAGCACATCCTTCATGACGAAGAAATAATTCCTGAAATTCCATTCCAAGGTGGAGCGATTGGGTACGTGGGTTATGATGTAGCTGCTTGTTATGAAAATATCGGACAAATTCCAAAAGATAAATTAGATGTACCAGATATCTATTTCTACGTTTTTGAAACTTTTGTTGTATACGATCATCGTACTGAAATAGTGACTATCGTTCATTCAAATGCCTACAGCAAAAAAACAGTCGTTGAAATGGAAACGCGTATTCAAGAGATTGTTGGCTTTTTACAAACACCAACATCAAAAGAATTAATAGAGAAAAAAGACATCAATTTACCATTCACCAGTAATGTTAGTCAAGAAGAATTTGAAAATCGTGTTCGTAAAGCGAAAAAATTAATTGAAGAAGGTGATTTATTCCAAATTGTTTTATCACAACGGCTACAAGCAGAATTTGAGTTAGATCCATTTGATTATTATCGCTACTTACGTCTCTCCAATCCGTCTTCGTATATGTATTTCCTCAATTTTGAAGAATTACAAGTGGTAGGTTGTTCACCAGAAAGTCTTGTTAGTGTAAAGAATGGACTTGTGACAACTAATCCGATTGCTGGTACTAGAAAGCGAGGCGCAACAGTTGAAGAAGATGTGGCGTTAGCAGAAGAATTATTAGCAGATGAAAAAGAACGTGCAGAACATATGATGTTAATCGATTTAGGAAGAAATGACATTGGACAAATTGCTAAACGTGGGACTGTACGATTACCAATAAATATGACCATTGAAAAGTATCGTTATGTCATGCACATTGTTTCTCTAGTAACTGGAGAGCTAAAAGAAGATTTAACACCAATGGATGCATTAAGAGCAACCTTACCAGCAGGTACTGTAAGTGGGGCTCCGAAAATTCGTGCTATGACTCGTATCTATGAATTAGAACCAGTCAAACGAGGCATGTATGCTGGGGCTGTGGGATATTATTCTATGGATAATCAAGCCGACTTTGCAATAGCCATTCGTACCATGCTAATTAAAGATAAAAAAGCTTATATTCAAGCAGGTGCAGGCATAGTGGCAGATTCAGATCCAACAGCTGAATATTATGAGACATTACAAAAAGCTAAAGCCCTTTTGGAGGTGGGAAGATGATTTTATTAGTTGATAATTATGATTCGTTTACACACAATTTGGCACATCAATTTAATGCAGAACTTGTCATTTTACGAAATGATGATCCTGCATTAATTGAAACAGCTAAAAAAGCATCCGCAATTGTCTTTTCACCTGGGCCAGGAAGACCAGATGAAGCTGGTTTAATGGAAGAAATCATTCGTCGTTTTTACAAAGAAAAACCGATGCTAGGTATTTGCTTAGGGCATCAAGCATTAGGAGAGGTTTTCGGCGGAAAAATTAGTATTGCTACAAAAATTATGCATGGGAAAGTTTCTGAATTAAAGCATGAGCAACAAGGATTGTTTCGTGATGTAACTTTAGATACAGATATCATGCGTTATCACTCATTAATTATTGAACCAGATACATTACCGGAAGTTTTTGAAGTATATGGGTATGCAGATGATGAAATTATGGCGATTAAGCATAAAGAATACCCTGTTTATGGATTACAATTCCATCCAGAATCAATTGGTACAACAGAGGGTCAGACAATGATTGATACATTCCTAGAGGTAGTGGAGGATAAATAAATGAAAGAAATATTTGAAAAATTATATCAAGGAAATGATTTAACTGAATCAGAAATGACCCAATTAGCAGAAATGATTTTTACAGGTGAATTAAAAGATACACAAATTTCTGCTGCATTGATTGCTTTAAAAATGAAGGGCATTACATCAACAGAAATGGCTGCAATTGCCAAAGTTATGCAAAAAAATGCTTTAACAATTGAAAATGCACCAACTAATGCAATGGATAATTGCGGAACTGGTGGCGATCATTCGAACAGTTTTAATGTGAGTACAACAACTGCTTTTGTTTTAGCAGCAGGTGGGATACCAATGGCAAAACATGGGAATCGTAGTATCTCTAGTCGTTCTGGTAGTGCCGATGTTTTAGAGGAACTAGGCGTGAAACTGACGACATCACAAGAGCAAATTAGCCAACTATTAAATGAAATTGGAATTGCCTTCTTATTCGCACAAGCAATGCATCCTAGCATGCGTTATGTCATTAATGTTCGCCGTGAACTAGCAACGCCAACTATTTTAAATTTAATTGGTCCACTAACCAATCCAGTAAACTTGGAAACACAGCTAATGGGAACTTTTGCGGAAAGCTTACTCAAAGAAACGGCAGAAACGCTTGGTAAGCTTGGACGTAAACGAGCGATTGTTTTGCAAGGAGCATATGGGATGGACGAAGCTAATTTAGCTGGAGATACAAAATTTGCATTACTAGAAAATGGTAAGGTTGAAGAATTCACGATTTCTGCTGCGGATGCGGGATTACCAGAATATCCTTTAGAAGCAATAGTTGGCGGAGATTCTAAACGTAATGCAGAAATTCTTGTTTCAGTTTTAGAGAATCAACCATCACCTTTTCTAGATACCGTTTTATTGAACGCAGGATTAGGTTTTTATGCAAATGGAAAGGTGAATAGCGTAAAAGAAGGCGTAGAAGAAGCGAGAAAAATCATTGCTTCTGGGGCTGCTCGCGAAAAATTAGCACAATTAATTGAGAAACAAAAGGAGGTCCAGTAATGGATTTTTTAGAGAAAATTTTAATTGAAAAACGTAAAGAAGTCGCGCAATTACCAATTGTTGAACGAAAAAATCAAGCAAAAGCCTATCCTTTTTACCAGCAAGTAAAAGAACATCCAGAAAAACTTCATGTAATTGGAGAAATTAAGCGGGCTTCTCCTTCAAAAGGAGAAATCAATGTCGATGTTGATATTGTCGCACAAGCAAAATCTTATGAACAAGCGGGTGTTTCAGCAATTTCAGTTTTAACCGATGAAGTATTTTTTAAAGGAAATATGACAGATTTACAAACAGTTGCTAAAAATGTTCAAGTACCTGTTTTGTGTAAAGATTTTATTATCGACGAAAAACAGTTATTCCGTGCAAAAAACGCAGGAGCAAGCATGGTCTTGTTAATTGTTGCAGCATTACCTTTCAATAAACTAAAAGAATTGCATGAAAAAGCAATATCTCTTGATTTAGAGGTTTTAGTTGAAACACATGATACTGAAGAAATGGAAAAGGCACACGCAATTGATGCTAAAATCATTGGTGTAAACAATCGTAATTTAAAAACATTTATTGTAGATATTCAGCACAGCTTAGATTTAGCTCAGCCTGATGATGGTCCAATCTACATTAGTGAATCTGGCTTTGTTACCGGTGAAGATGCCAAACGAGTAGCAAAAGATTATCATGTTATTTTAGTTGGAGAGACGTTGATGCGTGCAGAAAATCCAAAAGCAAAAATTGCAGAATTGCGAGTGAGTCGTCATGACGAAAATTAAAATTTGTGGCTTGATGGATAAACATACAGTAGATGAAGTATGTCGTTTGGGAGCAGATTATCTGGGGTTTGTCTTTGCAAAAAGCAAACGCGAGGTGATATCTAACCAAGTACGATTAATGACGACTGATGTACCCGTGACAATTCAAAAAGTGGGAGTATTTGTGTCTCCAACTATTGAACAGTTACAACAAACCGTTCAAGAAGCTGGATTAGACTTGGTTCAAATTCATGGAGACTTTCCTAACGGGTCATGTGGTGTTCCTATGATTCAAGCGAAAAGTGTAACTGGAAACGAAAAAGAATTTAAGACAACCGCTGATTTTTTACTATTAGACGCACCACCGAAAGAGTTTTATGGAGGAAATGGCGAACCCTTTTCATGGGAAGCTGTTCAACTGAACTTATTGCCTCAAGAAAAATTGTTCATTGCTGGTGGATTGACAGCAGAAAATGTTCAACAAGCAATTACCTATTTTCAACCATTTGGCGTCGATGTATCTAGTGGTGTCGAGACAAATGGTGTGAAGGATTTAGCGAAAATTCAAGCATTTATTAATCAAGTAAAGGAGTATGACCATGTATCAACAACCAGATAATAAAGGATTTTACGGTGATTTTGGTGGGCAATTTGTGCCTGAAACTTTGATGTATGCCGTGAAAGAATTAACACAAATTTATGAAGAAGCAAAAAATGATCCAGAATTCCAAACAACATTGGACTACTATTTAAAACAATATGTTGGTCGTGAAACGCCTTTGTATTATGCTGATAATTTAACCAAACATCTTGGTGGAGCTAAAATTTATTTAAAACGTGAAGATTTGAATCATACCGGAGCGCACAAAATCAATAATGCGATTGGTCAAGTATTGTTAGCAAAACGTATGGGAAAAAATAAAATTGTTGCCGAAACAGGTGCTGGTCAACATGGCGTAGCTACTGCAACTGCCGCAGCACTCTTCGGCATGGAATGTATTATTTTCATGGGTGAAGTAGATGTGAAGCGCCAAGAGTTAAACGTTTTTCGGATGGAATTGTTAGGAGCAAAAGTAGAAAGCGTCCTTTCAGGTAGCCGTACATTAAAAGATGCTGTAAATGAAGCGTTACGTTACTGGGTGGCAACGGTAGAAGATACGCACTATGTATTAGGCTCAGCCTTGGGTCCACATCCATTCCCAGAAATCGTTCGTGACTTCCAAAGTGTGATTGGGACTGAAGCAAAGCGCCAATATTTAGAAGTCGAAGGAAAATTACCTGAAGTAGCATTAGCATGCGTCGGTGGCGGAAGCAATTCAATTGGTTTGTTCTATCCATTTATCAATGATGATGTCCGATTAATTGGGGTGGAAGCAGCTGGAAAAGGTTTGGACACTGAAGAACATGCTGCTTCAATCACAAAAGGTGATGTTGGTGTGTTACACGGAAGTAAAATGCACCTTTTACAAGATGATGATGGACAAGTATTAGAAGCCTTTTCTATTTCAGCTGGTTTAGATTACCCTGGCATAGGACCAGAACACTCGCACTTGTATACTTCTGGAAGAGCAGAATACAAAACAATTACTGATGAAGAAGCACTTGAAGGTTTCCATTTGTTATCACGCACAGAAGGTATCATACCAGCATTAGAGAGTTCACATGCAATTGCCTATGCAATGAAATTAGCGAAAGAAATGTCGTCAGAAGAAAGCATTTTAATTTGTTTATCTGGTCGTGGGGATAAAGATGTGCAACAAATCAAAGAAAGGATGGCACAGGAATGAAATCATTAACACATGTATTACAACAAAAAAAAGACAATGGAAATAAATTATTTATTCCGTATATTATGGCTGGTGCAAATGGCTTAGAACGTTTGGCTGATGAAATTGAAATGTTAGCTGACAGTGGAGCAAGCGCAATTGAATTAGGCGTGCCTTTTTCTGATCCAGTAGCTGATGGACCTGTTATCCAACTAGCAGGGATTCATTCGCGCGAACGTGGAACAACTTTAAAGAAGATTATTACTTTTTTAAATGAATTTAATTCGCCAGTTCCTTTGATTTTGATGGGCTATTTTAATTCTTTTTTTCATTATGGTTTAGACAAATTAGTAGAAGATTTAAGTTCGACAGATGTCAAAGGAATAATTATTCCGGATTTACCTTATGAGCATCGAGAAATGTTTTTAGAACCAGCAAAAGATAGTGATATTGCGTTTATACAACTGGTGACTTTAACTAGTTCCGATGAACGAATCGAACAATTAGTTAGTGATGCGGATGGATTTATTTACGCAGTAACAATTAACGGAACAACCGGTGTTAATCGAAACTATCAGGATAACCTTTATCAACATTTGCAAAAAATTACCGAAAAAAGCCCAATTCCAGTCTTAGCAGGATTTGGTGTGTCGAAACCAGAGCACGTTCAAACATTTAACAATTATTGCGATGGTGTCATTATTGGAAGTTGTATTGTACAAACTTTAGAACAAGATGGCGTAGATCAGACACAAGAATTAATTGAATCGTTATTTGCATAAAAAGGAGTGCGACAATTTTGTCGCATTCCTTTTTTTAGAATACATTTACTTAACATTCATTTGTTTTTCATGTACAATGGTAAAAAGTTATTAAATTCTAATTCATTTTTCATTTTGAAATCCACGGTGTAGTAAAATTTACCATTTGTGCAGAAAATAAAAAAAATTCAGAAAACTTATTGACTTTTATTTTGATTAACGTTATATTGTAAAAAATCAACAAAATAAACCAGAGATAAAAATAGATTTTTCAACTTGTAAGGAGACGATTCACATGCACAAAGAAAGACAATACTTATTGGTCATTATTAGGTAAGTGGACTTAGAACACGGAAAAAAATCCGGTTGTTTGAGTCCTATTTGTGTTAGTGAATGGGATTCTTACAAAAGAGCATCCCATTCTACTTTGTTAGAAGGATGCTCTTTTTTTCAGAAAAATCTGGCATAAGGAACTAGGAGTGGTACGATTAGAAGTGACCAAATAAAAGTAAATATTGAAATATCTAATGAAGAAATAGCTGAACGTGAACAGACATGTTTCAAATTAAAACATGGTTGGTTAGTGGCTATACAGCATTAGTAACATCTGCCCATACAGGTGGAATTATGCGAGTACCAAAAGACTAGGAGGAAAATTAATGAAGAATCAAGATCAAGAAATAGCTCAAAAAATGTCAGGAGCACAGCTTTTATTAAAAAGCTTGCAAAAACATGATGTTGAATTAGTTTTTGGGTATCCTGGTGGTGCGGTTCTTCCATTATATGATGCTTTATACGATGCAGAAATTCCCAATATCCTAACAAGACATGAACAAGGTGCAGTACATGCGGCAGAAGGATATGCCAAAGCAACAGGCAAACCTGGTGTAGTAATTGTAACAAGTGGTCCTGGAGCAACAAACGTTGTGACGGGGATTGCAGATGCGATGGGCGATTCTGTTCCTCTAATTGTTATTACAGGACAAGTTGCAACACCTGGTATTGGGAAAGACGCTTTTCAAGAAGCAGATATTTTAGGAATTACACTACCCATCACAAAACATAATTACCAAGTTCGTGATGTGGAAGAATTAGAAAAAACCATTGATGAAGCTTTTCATATTGCAACAACTGGTCGTAAAGGACCTGTTGTTATTGATTTACCAAAAGATATTTCAATTATTGAGGGCACCTATACGCAACGGACGAAACCAGTCAATTTGATTAGCTATCAGCCAACAACCAATCCTTCACAATTACAAATAACTCGCTTGATGGAGCAACTCAAAAAAGCGAAAAAACCAATTGTATTAGCTGGTGCGGGGATTACGGCTGCAAATGCGGCAAAAGAGTTACAAGAGTTTGTTGAACGTTACAAATTACCGACTGTCACAACTTTACTTGGTTTAGGAACATTGCCAGCAGATTGTCCGTACTTTTTAGGTATGGGCGGAATGCACGGAAGTTATGCTTCCAACATGGCGTTAGCTGAATGTGACCTACTCATTAATATAGGTAGTCGTTTTGATGATCGTTTGGCTACGTGTCCAAGTCAATTTGCAACAGGAGCAGTGATTGCGCATATTGATATTGATCCAGCTGAAATTGGAAAAATCATTCCAACAGATATTCCGATTGTGGGAGATGCAAAAAATGCTTTAGAAAAATTATTAGCTTTTGAACCTTTTGAAGTGGATAGTCAAGCATGGCAAGAACTTTGCATAGAACGCAAACAAAAATACCCATTTAAATATGATCGTGAAAACAAAGATGAGATTAAGCCACAACGTGTTATTGAAAAAATTGGAGAAATTACAAAAGGACAATCTTTTGTCTCAACTGACGTTGGTCAACATCAAATGTGGGTTGCACAATATTATCCATTCAATTTTCCAAATCAATTAATTACAAGTGGTGGACTTGGAACGATGGGCTTTGGAATACCAGCTGGAATTGGAGCACAATTTGCTTATCGTGATCGTCCTGTAATTGTTTTCGTTGGTGATGGTGGTTTCCAAATGACTAACCAAGAATTTGCTATTTTAAATGAAAATGGTTTGAACGTTAAATTTGTATTAATTAACAATGGTTCTTTAGGAATGGTTCGTCAATGGCAAGAACGATTCCATAATGAAAGACGTTCTTCTTCTGTTTTTGATGGACAGCCAGACTTCATTAAATTAGCAGAGGCTTATGGCATTGATGCTGTACGTATCATGAATCCTGCCACTGTCGATAGTGAACTAGAAGCAGCCTTTGCAAAAGAAGGGCCAATGTTGATTGAAGTAATTGTTTCAAATTCGGAACACGTTACGCCAATGGTTCCTGCGGGAGTTCCTAATGATAAGATGATAGGGGTGGAGTGAAATGAGACGAATTATAACAGCAATCGTGTATAATAAATCTGGTGTACTTAGTCGAATTACGAGTGTATTAAATCGTCGACAAGTAAATATCGAAAGTATTTCAGTCGGCGTAGTTGAAGCAGAAATTTCTCGGATGACAATTGTTATTAATGTGAACACTTTGTCAGAAGCAGAGCAAGTAACAAAACAATTAAACAAACAAATCGAAGTTGTGAAGGTATCAGATATTACGGATGATCCACACATCGAAAGAGAATTAGCTTTAATTCAAGTAAATGCACCAATGAGTGTTCGTTCTGAGATTCAAGCAGTTATTGCACCATTTCGTGCTGATATCGTTGATGTGGCACAAAAAACTATTATTGTCCAAGTGGCAGGTACTCATGACAAAATTAACGCATTTATTGATGTGTTACGTCCATATGGTATCAAACAATTGGCAAGAACCGGTATTACCGGAATAAAAAGAGGTTAAACGCATTAAAATGCTTTTAATATATATAAAATAAAAGAAGATTATAACTTTGGAGGGAATAGATTTATGGTAAAAGTTTATTATGAAGATGCAGTAGTAGAAAATGCACTAGAAGGAAAAACAATTGCGGTTGTGGGATACGGTTCTCAAGGACATGCCCATGCACAAAACTTAAGAGATAATGGCCACCAAGTTATCATCGGAATTCGTGAAGGTAAATCAGCAGAAGCAGCCCGTGAAGATGGCTTTGATGTTTTTGAAGTAAGTGAAGCAGCAAAACAAGCAGAAGTAATCATGATTTTAGCACCAGATGAAATTCAAGGTTCACTTTATGAAAAAGAAATCGCACCTAACTTAGAAGCAGGAAATTCATTAGTATTTGCGCATGGATTTAACATTCACTTTGATGTTATCACTCCTCCAGCAGATGTTGACGTATTTTTAGTTGCACCAAAAGGACCAGGCCATCTAGTTCGTCGTACATTTACTGATGGATTTGCTGTACCAGCATTATTTGCGGTATACCAAGATGCTACTGGCAAAGCGAAAGAAACAGCATTATCTTACGCTAAAGGAATTGGTGCAACTCGTGTAGGTGTTTTAGAAACAACATTTAAAGAAGAGACTGAAACTGACTTATTCGGTGAACAAGCAGTTCTATGTGGTGGCTTAACTAGCTTGATTGAAGCAGGTTTTGAAACATTAGTAGAAGCTGGTTACCAACCAGAATTAGCTTACTTTGAAGTATGTCATGAAATGAAATTAATCATCGACTTAATTTATGAAGGTGGATTCGCTAAAATGCGTAATTCTATTTCAAACACTGCCGAATATGGTGACTACGTTTCTGGACCACGTGTTATCACAGAAGTTGCTAAAGCAAACATGAAAGAAGTCTTAACAGACATCCAAAATGGTACATTTGCAAACAACTTTGTAAAAGATAACGAAAATGGTTTCCCAGAATTCAAGAAAATGCGCGCAGAACGTGCTGGACACCAAATCGAAGCTGTTGGTGCTGAATTAAGAAAAATGATGCCATTCGTAAAAACAATCGACTAAGACATAAGTAGGGGTGTGAATAATTTGGGGTTAGTAACAAGAAATGATGTAGACCAAGCGTATCAGCTACTCAAATCGGCTGTTGCTCATACACCATTACAATATGATCGATATCTATCAGAAAAATATCAAGCAACAATCCTACTAAAACGAGAAGACTTACAAAAAGTACGTTCATTCAAATTGCGTGGCGCTTATTATGCGATTAAAAAGCGTCCGCAAAGTGAATTAGAATCAGGTGTTGTGTGTGCGAGTGCCGGAAATCATGCGCAAGGAGTTGCTTATACTTGTCGAGAAATCGGAGTACAAGCAGTCATCTTTATGCCAAGTACAACCCCACAACAAAAAGTATCACAAGTTTCTTTCTTCGGTGGCAATAATGTCACGATTGAATTAGTAGGAGATACCTTCGATGCTTCGGCAGCAGCAGCTAAAGCTTTTGCAAAAGAAAAAGGAATGGCATTTATCGATCCTTTTGATGATCCAGCAATTATTGCTGGTCAAGGAACGTTAGCAGTTGAAATGATGGCAGATGCATTAGCAGAAAGCTATCAGCCTGACTATGTATTTGCAGCAATTGGCGGTGGTGGTCTAATCAGTGGTGTTAGCACGTATGTTAAAGATGTTAGTCCAGTAACTAAGATTATTGGAGTGGAGCCAAAAGGAGCCCCTTCTATGCAAGAGGCTTTTGATTACGGCGCACCTGTTGCCTTGAAACAACTCGATAAATTCGTAGATGGAGCAGCTGTAAAAGAAGTCGGACAACTTACCTATCAACATGCGAAAGAATATGTTGATCAGCTGATGACTGTAGATGAAGGCTTAGTTTGTTCTACAATTTTAGAATTGTATAGTAAACAAGCAATTGTCGCAGAACCTGCGGGTGCATTAAGTGTGGCAGCATTAGAGTCGATGCAAGCTGAAATTAAAGGGAAAACGGTTATTTGTATTATTAGTGGCGGTAACAACGACATTAATCGTATGGCCGAAATTGAAGAACGTTCATTGATATATCAAGGATTGATGAATTACTTTGTTATCAATTTTCCTCAACGCCCAGGAGCATTGAAAGAATTTGTTAGTGAAGTGTTAGGTCCAGATGATGATATTACTCGTTTTGAATATACGAAAAAAATCAATCGTGGATCAGGGCCGGTTGTCTTAGGTGTGTTATCAAAAACACGTGAAGATGTTCCAAGTTTATTTGAACGCATTGCTGAGTTTGATCCTGCCTATATTGATTTGAGTGAAAACCAATCGTTATTCACCTTATTAGTCTAATGAAAAAAGCAAAATCTTTCGGGATTTTGCTTTTTTCTGTTCTTTAAATAAACGTGTTATAATACATAACAAGGAGGGAGAAAGATGCAGTTAAATTATCAAAAAAATAATGCAACAACAGCTATTGTTTATGGTGAAATTTTATCTTCAAGTATTCATCCAGAAATGTTTGCAAATAAACATATTATTGTTTTAACAAATCAACGCTATTACGATCATTTTTTTGAAAAAATTCAACACATATTTTCTCCACAAGCAATTGATTGGTATGTTTGTAGTAACTTGATTTATGGAAATCATGTTCGGGAATTAATGGATGTATTAGACTTTTTAGGTCAATTTTCTCCAAACAAAGAGTATTTATTTGTTGCTTTTGGAAACGAAGGTGTCATTCAGTTGACTGGTTTTATTCAAAAGATTACTATTTTATCAGGTGATTTTTGGGTCTTGCCTACCACCTTGCGTTCATTCGTAGCAGCTCTTGTTGAAGAACGGTTTATTTGTAAGCAATCGATGGAAATGCTGTTAACAGAAAAGAATTTACCAGAAAAAATTTTTTTAGATCAAACCATTGTTGCTGGACAAAATGATGGGAAATTAGTGGATTTACAAGCATTTATTCGTGTAGGACTAGTTTATAATTATGCATTTCTACAAACACTATTTAAAAATTTCCCTAATAGAAAACAAGTGCAATCAACTTCTTTTATAGCCTTTGTGTCACAAGTCATAGAGAGTTATCAGCAAGCTTCAAAAGAAATTGAAGGATTCGGTAAAATATTCGAAGAGGCATTTTATCATACAGAAAATGGCCATTTGCTCTCAGAAAATATGAAACGATTTTTAGGAATGGTATTGCATTTATTTTGGAATTTAGAAATTATAGAAACAACTTTTCGAATTAAAAACTTTATGATTTGGTTAAAGCATTTAGGTTTTCCGATTGTTTTCCCAGAGCAGATTTCGGTTGCTGAATACTTGCAAAATGTGTTACATTTACAGAAAAAGTACCCACAGTTGGTGGTTTTGTCAGAAATTGGTACAATAGGAAGAGAGCAATCAATAACTGAAAATCAGTTAATACAATCGATGGAACATTATCAAAAAATGATTGCCGAGATTTGAGGGAAGAAAATGACATACAGTGAAAAAATGCTTCAAGCGTTACAAAATGAAGATTTAGCTGAAGCACAATTATCTTTAGAAGAAGCATTAAAAAAAGATGATGATGCTATTTTGGCAGAATTAGGAGAAGAATTATTAGCTATTGGTTTTTTAGAAGAAGCCAAAGCAGTTTTTATTACATTAACAGAGCGTCAACCAAGCGAAGATGCCTATAATTTACCACTTGCAGAAATTGCAATTGAGAATAACGAGATGGAAGAAGCGTTTGAATATTTAGAAGCCATTTCTAAATCAAGCGAGACATATCCGCAAGCCTTATTGATTACAGCTGATTTGTATCAAGTGTTAGGAATTCCTGAAGTGAGCGAAGCAAAATTAAAAGAAGCGGCTCAATTATTGCCAGAAGAGAATTTAATTCAATTTGCTTTAGCGGAATTATATTTTTCAATGGATAAGTTTGTTGAAGCAGAACAAATCTATCGGAAACTGTTACAAGATGAGACTTTAGATGTCACAGGAATCTCACTTGTCGAAAGAATTGGATCATCGTTAAGTATGCAAGGGAAATTTGAAGAAGCAGTCTTATTTCTAGAAGAAGCATTGGAAGACGAACAAACAGATGATCGTTTATTTCAGACGGCTTTTGTCTATTTACAATTGAAAGAAAATGAGAAAGCTATTTATTATTTACAACAATTACGTGCGATGAATCCGCAGTATCAAGCATTATATTTATATCTAGCAGAAGCATTACAAGAAGAAGAGTTATTAGAAGAAGCACAGGCAGTAATTGAAGAAGGGATTCAAGAAAATCCTTACCAAGTTGATTTTTATCATTTCGCTTCTGAAAATAGCTATCGATTACATGATGTAAAAAAAGCAGAAGATTACCTAGTAAAAGCGTTAGAAACTGGCGAAAAAGCAGATGAGACATTATTAACATTAAGTAATTTGTACTTAAATGAAGAAATGTTTGATGAAGTGATTGATGCCATTAGTCGTATGGAGGATCAAGATAATCCGTATGCTTTATGGAATCTAGCCCATGCTTACAACGAATTGGAAGAATTCGATTCTGCTACAAAATATTATGAAGAGGCAAATATTGCCTTAAACCATGAGCCTGAATTTATGAAAGAATATGGTATTTTCTTACGTGAAGAAGGGCGCTTAGAGGAAGCGCGTCATCTGTTGTCTCATTATTTAGCTCATGAACCAGGTGATTTGGAGGTACAGTCTATTTTAGACGATTTATCAGAAAGATAGGGTGAAAAAAATGACCATCAATGTTGCAGATAAAAAACGTTTTTTAAATTGGTTGGTGTCACATGAGTCTTTTTCACGTCGAGAAGTTTCTTGGATTTTGAATTATTTAACAAATCATGAAACAATATTGAAAAATGTTCATTTTGTTGAACATGCAGATAAAACACCTCGTGGGATTTGTGTTCAAGCAACTACCCTAGAAGGTGAGCCAATATCATTATTTTTAAAAGATAAAGTCTTTACAGATAGTGATCAAATTTTTCATGAAATCCGGTTGAATTGGAAGCATCCACTATATTTAGAATGCCGCTTTAATCGTTCATGGGAAAATGAATTCTTTTTAGCTGTTTTAGAAGACAATCCGTATCATCGTTGGAATGAAACATTAGACGCTGATGTGGTGTCAAAACTAGAAGAATATTTTTTCACAGAAGATGTAGAGATGAAAATTGCAGATTTATATAGACAAATCGATCAAGCCTTAGAAAATGATAATCACGAATTGTTTCTACAATTATCTACCGAGGTTAATCAGCTATTAGAAAAGAAAGCATTAGTTACTGAATAAAAAGATTCAAGGACAATTTTTAGTTGTTCTTGGATCTTTTTGTTCTTTTTCATGATAAAATAAAGTAATAAAAAAATAATAAGGTAATGAGTGCGAATCCTAAGCTCCCATAAATTCCCTAGGAGATTCGCACCACTAAAATGTCATTAAATGATAAAATGATGAGGAAATAAATACGATTATATTCAATTTTACCAAAAAATATATATAATTGGGCGATACTCATCAGAAAATGTGTCCTCTTCAGACCATTTTCTCCATAAATCGCCGTTGCAGTCTTCATGACTGCATGGATTGAAATATCTGACATGTCAGGAACAAAAGAAAACTTATGGTTGCAGTCTTCATGACTGCATGGATTGAAATATCTGACATGTCAGGAACAAAAGAAAACTTATGGTTGCAGTCTTCATGACTGCATGGATTGAAATATCAACAAGTTCTTCTAGTTCGTCATCGTCCTTTGTTGCAGTCTTCATGACTGCATGGATTGAAATCCCTTAATGTTTATGTACAATCGTAGTATTTGCGTTGCAGTCTTCATGACTGCATGGATTGAAATCTCCCTCTCTTTATCTTAATTACATTATAACGCAGTTGCAGTCTTCATGACTGCATGGATTGAAATCATGAAAGCACGAAAGAAACCAGTAATAGTTGATGTTGCAGTCTTCATGACTGCATGGATTGAAATTTCTAAATCCATTTGAGGGTAATAGCCCTCTGCGTTGCAGTCTTCATGACTGCATGGATTGAAATCATGGTAGTATGGATCACCATCACGTTGACCACTGTTGCAGTCTTCCACCAGCATAAACGGTAGTTTGAAAATCAATAATAAGACTTATTTAGGGGTCATTCAAAAATTGCAACATAAAAATGTAAATGATTTTAATGAACTATGTGTATCCTATATAAATTGCTCACAGAATTTGAAGGATGAGTTAGAGTATAACAATATAAATTGTTTTATCGCTGTTGTTTATATGCTAAAATAATGATTATATTCTATACAATGAGTTGGATTAAAATAACGAGTTTGAAAAGCTTCTACTAGGTGTATGTTACAAATTTTATAAGGTGTGAACAGAAATATAGAATTAAATATTCCTGTTGTCGTTACAGTCTTCATGACTGCATGGATTGAAATACTTCTATAAATTTTTGCATACCACACCTCCTACGTTGCAGTCTTCATGATTGTATGATGAACTATGTAAATGCGATGTCTTATGTTTGTATTAAATTTTCATTGCTAAAATATATAATCTGCACATGAAAAATGCGATAGGTATTTTTGTCAGACTCAGTGAGTAATCTGAAAACGGCATTAAATTAGTAGTAGCATATTTTAAACTCCTTATGATGTAACAAGGAGTTTATTTGTATAGAGAAAAATAGTTAAAATAGGAGGAACATTATGAAAAAAATTTTCTCCACACTTGCATCACTTATCTTCGGAGGAACAATTGGTTTGTTTTTTGTTTGGTATACGATTATCTATCAGCAATGGGGAATATTTCAGTATTTAGTACTGATGTTTGCGGTTTGCTTCTTTTTTGTCATTCATCTTGTTATTCATGAGGTGGGACATTTAGTTTTTGGAAAGTTATCGGGTTATCAATTTAGTAGTATTCGTTTTTTTTCTATGGTGTTAACTAAAAACAAAGACGGAAAATTTTCTTTTCATCGTTTTAACGTTCCAGGAACTTTAGGGCAATGTTTGATGATTCCGCCAAAACAAGAAAAATTTGTGTTTAAATTATATTTATTGGGTGGAGGATTAGGCAATTTATCAATGAGCCTGCTAGCTTTGCTTATTTTGGGTGTTCATAATTCGTATGCTTTATTTTTTAGTTTAGTTGGTGTTTTTATGGCAGTAACAAATTTAATTCCTACAAGTTTTAATGATGGTATGAGTTACCGCTTAGCAAATTCTAGCAAAGAGCAAAGGGATTTATTATATCTTCAATTGCAAGTGAATTATCTGACTTCTTTAGGATATGCATATGATGAATTACCTGAAGATTACTTTCAACCTATTGCTAGTAATCCGAAGCATACATATTTTAATGATTGGCAGACATTTTTAGTTGCTGGACGTTATTTAATTTATGGTGAATGGGAAGAATATCGTCAGTCCTTGGAATGCATTTGGCAAAATCAGGAGGATCTTATTTTACCTTATCGACTGGAATTGAAGAAAGAATTGCTTTTTGCATTATGCTTAACTAATCCAGATGATGAACGAATCACTGTTTTATGGAATGATAAGCAACTAAAACAAACGTTGAGACAACCATCTATTAGTCATCAACGATTGAAAGCTGTGTATACAAAATATGTTCTGAAAGATGATTACGCTGCGCAGGCGATGATGAAAGAAATTAAGCAAAAAAAATGGACGGCATTAAATCAAGGAGACCTTCAATCAGAATTGAAAGTCATTCATCAGCTTGAACAACATTTTTTGGTAGAAAAAGAGGCGAAAGAATGAAAGCATGTGGCATTATTGTTGAATACAATCCTTTTCATAATGGACATAATTACCATGCAAAAAAGGCTCGAGAACTATCAAAAGCTGATGTTGTCGTTGCAGTAATGAGTGGTAATTTTTTACAACGTGGAGAGCCAGCGGTTATTGATAAGTGGATGCGTGCCAATGAAGCCTTACAAAATGGCGTGGATTTGGTAGTGGAATTGCCCATTCAATGGTCGTTGCAGTCAGCTGATTATTTTGCGCGTGGGGGTATTTTACTGTTGCAAGCGTTAAAATGTGAAAGTTATTGCTTTGGTACAGATGCAGCTAGTGAATTTGATTATCAAGCATTTGGGAAATTTGTAAAGGAAAATCAGAAAACCATTAATCAAACTTTTCAGCAGTTAAGCAACCCAACAATGACCTATGCACAAACGATGACGGAAGTTTATCGAGAGCTTTATCCGCAATTATTATTAACAGGAGAGCAACCGAATCATGTTTTAGGATTAACTTATGCTCAAGAAAATGCACAGTATACGAATCCAATGAAAAGTATTCCTTTACCCAGAATTGGGGCAAGCTATCATTCAAAAGAAATTCACAATGAAATTGCAAGTGCTACAGCAATTCGTAAAGCGATAATTGAGGGCCTGTCGGTTGAACAAGTGGTCCCACAACAAACAGCGAGTGATTTGCAGGCGTATCAAATGACTTGGAATAATTATTGGGAATTTCTTAAATATCGGATTATAATCAGTTCGGTTGATGAGCTAAGAGAGATTTATCAAATGGTTGAAGGATTGGAATACCGTTTGAAATCGTTAATTTATGAAGCAAACTCTTTTGAGGAATTTGTTCAAGCAGTAAAAACGAAGCGTTATACTCAAACGCGAATCCAACGTTTATTATGTTATGTTTTGCTAAATATTAAAACGAGCGATATTAAAGAAGCATGGGAAAGTAACTATTTATATGTGTTAGGTTTCACTGAAAATGGGCAACGTTATCTAAAAGAGAAAAAAGCGGTGATAGACTACCCAGTGCTTTCTAAAATTGGAAAAAAAGAAGAGCAAGCGTACAAATTAACCGTTCGTAGTGATAAAGTCTATCAAATGGCAAATTCAGATGTATTAGAACAAAATTTTGGTAAATTTCCAATTCGTAATAATCCTATGTAAGAAAGTACTTCACAGAATCGCTTCTGCCAAGTATAATGATAAAGGATAAATTTCATCAAATATATGATGAAATGAAAAAATAGAAAGCGAAGTGAGATTATGGGTCGTAAATGGGCAAATATCGTAGCTAAAAAGACTGCGAAAGATGCAAACAATAGTAAAGTTTACGCTAAATTTGGGATTGAGATTTATGCAGCAGCGAAATCAGGTGATCCTGATCCTCACTCAAACCAAAAATTAAAATTTGTTATCGATCGTGCAAAGACATATAATGTACCAAAACATATTATTGATCGTGCAATTGAGAAAGCAAAAGGTTCAGGAGATGAACAATTTTCTGAATTACGTTATGAAGGCTTTGGGCCAAACGGTTCAATGGTGATTGTTGATACGTTGACAAATAACGTAAACCGAACTGCTGCAGATGTACGTGCTGCTTTTGGTAAAAATGGCGGAAATATGGGTGTCTCTGGTGCCGTTTCGTATATGTTTGATAACACAGCGTTATTTGGTTTTGAAGGAACGGATGCAGATGAAATTTTAGAATATCTAATGGATAAAGACATTGATGTTCGTGATGTGGAAGAAGATGATGGACAAATTATGGTTCATGGAGAACCAGAAGACTTCCATGCTATTCAAGAAGCTTTAAAAGAAAAAGGTATCGAAGAATTTAACATTGCTGAAATGGAAATGATTCCACAAAATGAAGTAATGTTAACTGGGGAAGACTTAGAGAAATTTGAAAAAATGATTGATGTATTGGATGATTTAGAAGATGTTCAAAAAATCTTCCACAACGTTGATTTAGGCGAATAAAAAAAGAAGTTGTTGAAGTAAGCTCTTCAACAACTTCTTTTTTATTCTAAATTCTGCTCTGCTTTAAGAGCTTCGGCAGCATAATATTCTTTGACGGATAAACCATGAGGTAAAATAGTTACATCTGGGTAACCTTTTAAACTTTTTTCTTTATTTAAAGTGATGGATTCAATGAATTTTTCTGGTTGATGAATACGAACATGTTCTACCCATTTAAAACTATCAATGGGAATTTTAGGTTCTGGTCTTACCTGTTTCTTTGGAGTAGATTGTGTAGAAGCTTCGGCTTTTTTCATGACAGTTTCGGTTTCTGTCTGTTGGGAAACGGATGATTGCGCTTGGATATTTGGGATATGATTAGAAATTTTCAAAATAACTCACACTCCTTTTTTATAGTTATTACTGTTATCGGCTACTTTACAAAGAAATTTAGCTGAAATAGGCAAGAAATGCGTTTATTTTGATTGTTTGTTATAATAATAAAAAGGACGTGATTAGATGCCAAATCGATATGCAAAAAACTGGATGGAAGCTTCTAAAAATTTACGAACAGGCAAGAAAAAAGAGAGCCCATTTGGTAAAAAAAAGCTGACTGATAAAGAAAAACAAGCTCGAAATCGTAGCAGAGGATTTTTAATGGGAGCAATTCGAGAATTAAGGAAAAAATAATTAGTTAATGAGGATGAGGCGTAAAAACCTCATCCTTTTATAAGTGAATTTTGAAAATACAGTAGTTTGATGTTCGCATTATATGGTATGATAAGGAAAATATGTTCTATTTATGTAACAGGGGGATGAGCAGTGGAGGACAAAATTGTGTTACAACCCTTTGATCGGATTTTAAGTGGCTATGATCGTTTATCTGAGGTTGCTGTCTCAATTGAAGATTGTGGAAAGCTTTATCGAAAATATGAGTCATTAGGAGTTCAAGGGTATCGGGTATGGAGTTATCAGGGAGCAAGCTATTTAAATTATTATTTACATTGTTCTGTTGATCGTGTGCCGACACTGATTTATAAAAATAAATATTTGATTCCGTTGATTTTTCGCTCTTCTAAAGAGTCAGAAGCACTTTTTGATGCGCCTTATCGTATGGAAGGATTCTTTGCCTTGCTGGATTGGTTGGTTGAGCATCGACCACAGAAAGCGTTAATTGATTATGATAAAGAGAAAGAAAAAGAAATTCTTTATTGGGTAGTAGATAGCTCGTATATTGCGTTTCGTCTTTACGAAATTATAGAAGGTGCTGGTTTCCCATTAAGTCATTTCCGTTCAGCAGATGAATTTGAAGGTTGGAATCGAATTTATAGTTTAATCAATAGTGATAGAATCGGTCGTCATAGTCGGTCATTTGACCCAAGTAATCCTGAACAATTATCAGAACTACAAATGATTTTAAAGATAGTAAAATTAAAATATCCGAAGACAATGCTATTTGTGTAAAGAGAAGCTGAATATGTTCAGCTTTTTTCTTTGCGTAATAAAAGGAGGGAGAAAAAATGAACGAGTCGGACGAGCCGATTTATTTATTGAAAAAAGGGAAAAAGGGCTTGTTGCAACTGGTATTTAGCCGAGTGGGAATTGTCATTGTTGTTTTGCTTTTGCAAATTTTGATGCTACTAGCATTTTTTCAGTACGTTTCCACCAATTATGTACATGTTTTTTATGGTGGTGCAATTGTCGTAACTATTTTTGGATACATGTTTTTATTGAATAGTTCAAGTGATGGCAGTGTCAAATTAACTTGGATGATCTTGTTTACGGTGCTTCCGATTATTGGTATCTTTTTTTATTTTTATATGCGCTTAGAATTAGGACATCGTTTAGAAAAACGTCGCTTGATTCGTTTGAAAAATGAAAGTAATAATCTTATTCAAACTAGTTCAACGGTCAAAGAAAAAATCAAAACGGAGAAAGACTTGTTGGGTGTTGCGACTTTCTTATCGGGAACAGGTTCATACCCAGTCTATGAGAATTCTGAATTAGTGTATTTCTCAACAGGAGAAGATAAATTTTACGATTTATTAGAGGAATTAAAAAAAGCTGAATCATTTATCTTTTTAGAATATTTTATTGTTGGTGAAGGGAAGATGTGGGGAAAGATTCTCGAAGTCCTGATTGAAAAAGCAGCTGCAGGTGTGGAAGTTCGCTTTTTATATGATGGATTTAATGAGTTTTCTTTATTGCCACATAGTTACCCCAAAAAATTAGCTAAATTAGGAATCAAATGTAAAGTCTTTGCACCGCTGTATCCTTTTGTATCAACGGTTTATAATTTCAGAGACCATCGCAAAATCTGTGTGATTGATGGAAAGGTTGCGTATACTGGAGGCATTAATTTAGCAGATGAATATATTAATGAGGTCGAACGTTTTGGTTATTGGAAAGATACGGCGATTAAAGTAAAAGGCGAAGCAGTAGAGAGTTTTACATTGATGTTTTTACAAATGTGGGCAATGGATGATGGTGTGTTAGATTTTGAGCATTGGTTACAGAGACCTCAGCCAGAAATTGAAAAATCAGGGTATGTTATTCCATATGGTGATGCGCCGTTAGACGATGATCGTGTGGGAGAATTTATTTATTTTGATATTTTAAATAAAGCAACAGAATATGTGCATATTATGACACCGTATCTAATTTTAGATGGTGAAATGGAGACAGCATTGCGTTTAGCAGCCAAACGAGGGGTAGATGTTAAAATTATCTTGCCACACATCCCAGATAAAAAATATGCCTTTGCATTAGCAAAAAGCCATTATAAAAGTTTATTACAAGCTGGTGTTAAAATTTATGAATTTACGCCAGGATTTATTCATGCAAAAGTTTTTGTTAGTGATGACAGAAAAGCTACTGTAGGGACAGTTAATCTAGATTATCGCAGTTTTTACCATCATTTTGAATGTGGATTATATATGGAAGATGTTGAGACATTAGCCGATATTGAACAGGATTTTCAAGAAACTTTAATTCAATCTCAAGAGGTAACTATGCAAGATGCGTTAAAAGAAAAAAGGTCTATCAAAGTTTTAGGATGGATGTTAAAAGTTTTTGCACCATTAATGTAAAAAAAAACACTCAAGTTCAGCAAATGAACTTGAGTGTTTTTTTAAATCAACTGATAAGTGGCTGAACTTGCATTAGCTAGTAAAGGACTGTCTTGTCCAATAGTCAGGAGAGATAATTCATGCATGGCACGTGTAGCAATGGTATATAAAACTAATTGGTCTTGTGTTGTTTGGAAATTTTTTCCAATATTCCAAGCAAAAACGCGGTCAAATTCTAATCCCTTTGCTAAGAAGGCTGGAATAATCATAATTGAACGTTTCATAAAATCTTCTTCAGAAATAATTAATTGAACTTTTGTTTGCATTTCTTCTGAAAGTTCAGCGTATAAAGCCTCACATTCTTCTGTTGTTTTACAAATAATTGCCGTACGCCAGCGCTGATTTTTATCTGTATCTTGTAATTCATTAGACAACCAAGCAAGACTTTCTGCATTTGTTACTTTTTTTACGAGGCGCGGTAAAGGTCCTCTTCTAGCGGTTGTTTTTACTTGATCTTCTTGAGATAAGAATTGATTAGCAAATTGTGTGATTTCTTCTGTTGAACGATAACTTGTCGTTAATTGATAACGAGTAACTGATTGTTCAGGGAAGAGCTGATCTAATGAATGTACGATAGTTTCATTTCCAAAAACTTTTTGATTCAAGTCACCACATAATGTCATACCTGCGCGAGGATATAGTTCGCGTAATAAAGCAACCTGTGCAGGTGGAAAGTCTTGCATTTCATCAATGAAAATGAAGCGAGCTTTTTGTTCGACATGTACAGGATACAAACGACGTAGTAGCAAAATAAATAATAAAGCATCTTCTTGTGTAAGTTGCTTATTTTTCAAATGTTGACGCGTTTGGTTGCTTGCCAGGACCCAATCTTCACTAGAAATAGCGGCTTTTTCTAATAATTTTGGTTGAATTTGTTTTAGAAAATGCAAATATTGTTTAGGAAAATTAATAAATTGGAAACGTTCTACTCCACGAGTTAATGCACGGAATTTTTTACGTACGATTTGACGACGGACTTTGTTAAACAGTTGACGTTCTTTTTCTTCGGAATCTTCCAAATTGGGATCATTTTCAAAAATCTCTTGCACTTTTTCTCGTGTCGCTTCTTTGACCCAATCTTTTTTTGCCTCATCTTTTTCTAACCCACCGATTTTTTTCAAAACTTTTGTTTGTAATAATTGTGTACGTTGATAAAGTGGCAATTGGTCATTTGTTTGTTGATACCATTGACGTAATTGTTCTTTGGTAATATATGTTTCACCTTTGATTTTTAAGTCACGGAACAATGGACCAAAAGGGGTAATCCCCTCGACGTAACGTGGAATTTGTTGCACTAGAGTCAAGCCATTTTTTAATTTTTCGACACGATCATTTGCACCAGTTAAAAATTGTTCTTCTTGTTGTTCTTCTTGAACAATTTCATAATTAGGCAATAAATTTTGTAAAAAGGAACGGAAAGTTCTTGTTGGTACTTCACTTTCACCTAAAGAAGGTAAGACCATCGCAATATAATCAGAAAAAAGATGGTTTGGTGAAAATAATAAGACCTGTTGATCATCCAACCATCTACGATTACGATAAAGGATAAAAGCAATCCGTTGTAATAAAGCAGATGTTTTCCCGCTACCTGCAATCCCTTCAATTAAGATAACTTTATTCGTAGTATCACGAATAATTTGATTTTGCGCTTTTTGAATGGTTGACACGATATTTTTCATTTGTGAAGAAGAAGCTTCATCTAGAATTTCTAATAAAAATTCATCATTAATGACTTCAGACGTATCAACCATTGAAAGCAAGTGTCCGTCTTGAATTTTAAATTGACGTTTTAATAATAAATTGACTTCAAATTCATCCGTGTCTGTTTGGTAAAAAGTGGTTCCAAGCTCGCCTTCATAATACAAATTAGCAATAGGCGCACGCCAATCGATGACAATAGTATTTTCTTTGTTGTCTCGCAAAGAAGCAATCCCTAAATACAAGGTTTCTTTGGCTTCGTTACCTTCTGTGAAATCAATCCGCGCAAAATAAGGACTGTTTGCCATAGTGGTTAATGTTTTAAGTCGTTTTTCTTGTGATTCTGCTGTTTTATAGCGGAGCATTAGTTCTTGCTCATGTTGTTGGTACTCTAACACTGATTCATAAAAGGCTTCTTCGGAACCAATATTGATTTTTTTATCGGAAATTTCTTTTAACTGTGAGTTTAAAGAATCTTCTAACGTTTCTTGTTGCTTTTTGATCATTTCTTGCTCATTGTGAATCACTTTAATGGTAGATTCGACCTGTTGTTGTTCTAGTAAACGTTCGTTCATACAGACAACCTCCTAAAAAATATAGCCATAAAAGTATAGCATATAACGACTATCAATGGGACCAAAACGTGTTAAAATGAGAAGAAAAGGAGAGGGTTACTTGCGAAACGAAAAAGAAATGATGACATTGCTTTTAACAGTTGCAAAAAAATTAGGCGTAAAGGCCGTTGCACTTAGCGGATCACGTGCCAATCCTAAAGTACCTCGTGATTCATTTCAAGATTATGATATTGTTTATGTGGTAGAAAATAAAGACGAATTATTAGAAGACAGAGGCTGGTTGGCTTCTTTTGGTGAATTGTTAATCATGCAGACACCCGAAGAAATGACCTTGTTCCCACCAACCTTAGGGGAACGATTTACTTTCTTAATGTTATTCAAAGATGGCAATCGAATCGATTTAACCTTATGTCCTCTTTCCTCCGTCACACAATGGATGAGAGAAGAACCACTTTTCCAAATAATTTCTGACCCAGAAAATGTGTTACTTCCTGTACCAAAGCTAAGTGATGCAGTCTATTGGATAAAAGCACCTGATGAGGCGATGTTTCAAGACTGTTGTAATGAGTTCTGGTGGGTATCGACTTATGTAGTTAAAGGAGTAGCGCGTCAAGAAGAAGTGTATGCAATCGATCATTTGTATGGGATTTGTCAACAAGAATTGCTGCGATTATTAAGTTGGCAAGTTGTTTTGGAAAAGGGTGCGCTGAATATTGGGAAAAATTATAAATATTTGTTTACTCATTTAGCAAAAGCTGACCAAGAACGATTTCAATCGCTACTGGATTTTTCAAATGCTTCCACAATTACAGAGTCGCTTTTATTAACGCAAGCTTTTTTTCATGAACAAGCGCAAGGATATGCGGAAAAAACCACCTTTTATTATGATAAAAAAACGGCAGAAAATGTGATGGACTATACGAAAAATAACTTGCAATGAAAAGGAGTGAACGAATGTTAATTTTTAAACAACCTTCTATGGAGTATGCTAGTCAAATTGAACAGTACAAACAAGAATTTCAAAGAAGTAAGGATACCATCGACGGGAGTTCTTTTTTAGAACACATGCCTTCGATTGAGCAATGGCTAAATTTGTTGGAATTATTTCGTTCAAAAGCTACGGTTCCGGAGAATTATGCGCTATCTGAGACTTGGTTAGTCATTCGTCAAACAGATGATTGCTTAGTAGGAATGAGTAATCTACGGTTTGAATTAAGTAATGCCTATTTAAAAAATTTCGGTGGCCATATTGGTTATTCCGTACGACCAAGCGAACGAAAAAAAGGGTACGGAAAAATCATTTTAAACGAGACACTGAAGCAAGCGAAAACACGTGAGATTGATACAGTGCTTGTGACCTGTAACGATATAAATTATGCGTCTGCTAAAATTATTGAGGCCAATCAAGGTGTTTTAGCTGAGAAAGTAATAGATAGTTCTGATCAGATGCTAATAAGACGATATTGGATAACGGTTTAAAAGGACAAGGAGATTGTCCTTTTTTTATTTATGTGACTGTTTCTGTCGCATATTCATGAAATTTTCATTTTTTGTTTAAAAAAACCCAAATTTTTTGTATACTCCTAGACTATCTTGATTAGGTATTCTATACTATACTAGACTATTATTGTGGTCAAAGCGGGAAATTGATTATGAGATAGATAATTAAATATTTAGATAGGTGGATTTATATGTGCGGAATCGTTGGTTTTGTGACGAGCAAATACTCAATAGAAGAAAAAAAAGAACAAATTAGCCAAATGATGGATCGAATTATCCATCGTGGACCAGATAGTTCCGGTGAATTTGTAGATGAACACGTAGCGCTAGGTTTTAGACGTTTAAGTATCATTGATTTAAAAAGTGGCGATCAACCTATTTTTAATGAAGATAGAACAAAAGCGATTATTTTTAACGGAGAAATCTATAACTTTCAAGAATTAAGAAAAGAATTAGAGGCAAAAGGACACATTTTTACTACAAAAGCAGATACTGAAGTAATTTTACACGGATATGAAGAGTTTGGGACAGATATCGTTAAAAAATTACGTGGGATGTTTGCTTTTGCCATTTGGGATCGTGAAAAACAAGAATTATTTGGTGCCCGTGATCACTTTGGCATTAAACCTTATTACTATTATCAAGGTAATGAGACATTTATGTTTGGTTCTGAAATTAAAAGTTTCTTAGATCATCCTGATTTTGTAAAAGAAATCAATCCTAGAGCTTTGAAGCCTTATATGACATTTCAATATTCGGCTATTGATGAAACCTTTTTCAAAAATGTGTACCGTATTCCAGAAGGGCACTATTTCTTTGTGCGCAATGGCGAATTAGAAATGACACAATACTGGGACGCGAAATTCTCAGAAGAAGATATGACACTAGAACAAGCAATTGATTTAATTGATGAAGCCGTTCAAGAATCTGTTGCGGCACATTCAATTAGTGACGTAAAATTGGGTACATTCTTATCAAGTGGTGTAGACTCAAGTTTTGTGACGTCTGTAAGTAAACCAAACTATACATTTTCGATTGGTTTCGGTGATAAGAGTTACAATGAATCACATGAAGCAAAAAAATTAACGGAGCGTTTAGGGTTACGTAATTTTTCAAAATTAGTTACTAGTGAAGAAGCTTTCGCAGCTTTTCCAAATATTCAATATCATTTGGACGAACCAGCATCAAATCCTTCATGTGTCCCATTGTATTTCTTAGCAAAATTAGCTCGTGAACAAGTAACTGTTGTACTTTCAGGAGAAGGTGCCGATGAATTGTTTGCTGGATATACAGATTATGGGTTTGCTACAAAAGCAAAATCAGTGCGTGTCTTTGCCGAAAAATTGAAAAAATTACCGAAGAAATCACGTTACCGTTTAGCACGTACCATTAAAAAAATGCCAAACTTCAAAGGAAGCTTACATTTATATAAATCTTTAGCTCCAGCAGAAGATTTCTTTATTGGACAAGCCTTCGTTTTTGAAGAAGAAGAAGCGGATATCTACTTGCAACCGAATTTCCGTAAAAGTGAGACGGTACGTGAAATTGCTCAAAGACAATACGATAAAGTACCGGATTTACCAGAAGTGAAGAAAATGCAGTATTTAGATATTCATCAGTGGATGCCGAAAGATATTTTATTAAAAGCAGATAAAATGACGATGGCACATTCTTTAGAAGCACGTACGCCATTATTAGACATTCGTATGATGGAATTAGCAGAACGTATTCCTGTGAAATATCTATTGAATGCTGAAAATACGAAATATGCTTTTAGAAAAGCGGCGAATCGTCATTTGCCAGATGAATGGGCAGACCGTGAAAAACTAGGTTTCCCTGTACCAATTAAAGATTGGTTACATGAGGAAAAATTCTACAAAGAAGTGCGTGGCGTATTCGAAGCAGATTTTGTTCCTGAATTTTTCAATCAAGAAAAAATTCTTGATATGTTAGATAAAAATTATACGCAGGAAATTGATGCACGTCGTAAAATTTGGACAATTTATTCTTTCTTAGTTTGGTATAAAGTCTATTTTATTGACGAAAAATAAGAAAGAGATTGTCTTGTATTTCTTGATTTGTGTTATACTGATGAAGATATTATGCTGATTGTACTTACAATCGACGCAATCATAGCGATAAACAACATGAATCAGCTTGGGAAATTTTGAAGTATCTAATTCAAGAATGAATGAACGAAAGAATGTGATTTTAACAGTGAATGAAAAGATTAAGGAACAATTTCAACCTATTTTATTAGGTAGCGATATCAATGTTTATGGGATGGCGCGTTCCTTCTATGAAGAGTATGGAATTGTCTCAGAAGCCCATAGTGCTGCTTTCCTTTCTGCAACAAAGTACAGTAAAATCGTAAACGTACATGCGCACCAAGGTTTCAGTGAACCAGAAGGATTTATTCAAACAATGCGAGAATTGATGAAGCAATATGCGAATGATTCACGTAAATTGTTATTAGTTCCTTGTGGGGATGTCTACACTGAGTTAGTAACTCATTTTAAAGACGAATTATCTCAACGATTTATTTGTCCAACAGTAGATGCAAAAACGCAAGAAGTGTTATCAAATAAAGTTTCTTTTTATGAGACGTGTGAAACATATGGCTTGCCCTATCCAAAAACACTAATCATTACCAAAGAACTTTTCAAAGAAACACCATCAGTAAGCTTACCATTTGAATTTCCAGTAGCTTTAAAACCAGCAAACAGTGTGGAATATTTAGATATTGATTTCGAAGGTCGTAAAAAAGCTTTTATTATTGATACCCAAAAAGAACTCGATGACGTATTGGCTAAAATTTATCGTGCAGGATATACTTCAGAAATGATTTGCCAAGATTTTATTCCTGGAGATGATTCACGTATGCGTGTGTTAAACGCCTATGTGGATCAACAACATAACGTTCGCATGATGTGTTTGGGACATCCGTTGTTAGAGGATCCAACACCACAATCAGTTGGGAACTATGTTGCAATCATGCCGGATTACAATGAAGATATTTGTAAGAAAATCAAATCCTTTTTAGAAGAAATTAAGTATTCTGGTTTTGCAAACTTCGATATGAAATATGATGAACGTGATGGCGAATATAAATTATTTGAAATTAATTTGCGTCAAGGGCGTAGTAGTTTCTTTGTGACTTTAGGCGGATATAATTTAGCAAAATATTTAGTAGAAGATTATATTTTGGAGACGCCTTTTACAGAAACTGTTTACGGTAAAGGCGATAAATTATGGATTGGTGTACCAAAACGTATATTGAAAAAATATATTGCTGAAGGTCCTGATAAAGACGAAGCAATGAAATATTTAAAGAATAAGCAATATGGTTCAACCATTTTTTACAAAGAAGACATGAGTATCAAACGCTACTTACTTGTACAACATATATTTTACTCGTATTATGGACGATACAAAGAATACTTTAGAAAGAAATAGATGTGTATGAAAAATTTTTTTGCAATTTTAGGTGGAATGGGGACATTAGCAACAGAAAGCTTTGTCCATGTGTTAAATGAGCGTACGCCCAATCATTCAGATCAAGATTATTTGAACTATGTATTGATTAATCATGCAACCGTACCTGATCGAACAGCTTTTATTTTAGGAAAATCAGAAGAAAGTCCAGTTGCTGCTTTAAAAGAAGATATTCGTCAATATTCAGCTTTGGAACCACGCTTTTTTGTGCTCACGTGTAATACAGCGCATCATTTTTATGATGAATTAGTAAATGAAACGACTATTCCCTTATTGCATATGCCACGTCTAGCGGTTCAAGCGATTTTAAAGAAATTTTCTAATTTAAACCGCCCAATTCGTGTGGGTGTCTTAGCAACTGAAGGTACAATTCAATCAAAAGTCTATGAGAATGAATTGAATGCTTTTGAGAATATTGAGACAATCATACCTCAGCAAGGAATTCAACAACAAGTAACGAATCTGATTTATCGTGACATTAAAGAACAGAATTTTTTAAATGAAGAATTGTATTTCTCTATTTTAAATCAAATGATTGACGAGCAACAGTGTGATGTCGTCTTATTAGGGTGTACAGAACTTTCTTTAATGCAAGAAGCGACCCAAGATGAAACGCATCCGATTGTTGATGCACAGTCTGAATTGGTGGACGAAACAATCCGTTTAGCATTAGAATTTCGAGCAGATAGTTAATACTATCTGCTTTTTTTTGTGAGATTGTGAATTAATTATAAAATCCGCTTGCCTTTTCATTGAATGCGTTTTATACTTTATTAGTGAATAAATAAACAATAGGGGTGGTTATATGAAAAAAATAGGAAAGATTGTTGGTATGCTTTTCTTTTTGTTTGTGATTTTTGTATCAATCTCTGCGTGTACAAACAATGAAACAAAAATAGAAGAACAAGGAACATATAAAGCGGGAACATTTGAGGGACAAGGGGAAGGTAAGAATGGTCCAATTGTCGTCGAGGTGACGTTTACTACTGACAAAATAGAAAAGATTGAAGTAATTGAACACCATGAAACAGAAGGCTTGAGTGATAAATCACTTCAAGAAATTCCCGAATCCGTCGTTGAATACCAATCTTTGGGTGTTGATACAGTAAGTGGTGCTTCTTTGACGAATGAAGCAGTTTTGGCTGCAATCAGTGAAGCTATTGAAAAAGCTGGTGGAGACACAGAAGCTTTAAAAGAAGTAGTCGTTGAAAAAGAACAATCAAATGAGGTCATCGAATTAACTTCAGATGTTGCGATTATAGGTGGTGGTGCTGCCGGGATGTCTGCTGCATTACGTGCAGATGAGTTAGGCTTAAAAACAGTTTTATTTGAAAAAATGAGTTACTTGGGTGGCGCTATTTCCATTAGTGGTGGGAATCAAGTCGTTATGGGATCAAAACTTCAAGAAGAAGCTGGAGTCAAGCAAGATAATGTTGATAGTATGGTCAACGATTTTATGAAAAATGGCGATGAAAAAAATGTTCCTGAATTATTAAACCTTTATGCAGAAAATGTAGGTTCTACGACTGATTGGTTACATGAATATGTGGGTATTCAATATGAACCAGATTTACACAAACTGGCAGAATACAGCTACGATAGAGAACTAGCATACACAGATGGTGGTCCTGGTTTTGCTAAAACAGCGCGTGAAAAGATTGAAAAAACCAAGATTGATGTTCATTTAGAGACGCAAGTCAATGAATTGACGGTCGATGATAATGGAGCAGTCAATGGCTTTGTTGCTCAAGCGACTGATGGTACAACCTATCAAGTAAAAGCTAAATCAGTAATTATTGCTTCTGGTGGCTATGGAAATAATCAAGAATTATTAACAGATAATTTGAAAAATGTATTGTATTACGGACCAGAATCTTCCACAGGCGATGGCATTATTTTAACTGAAACTGATGAAATTAATGCAGCTACACGTTTGATGGAGTATGGAAAAACCTATCCAAACGGTGTCGAAGTGTCAAAAGGAAAAGCCAAGTCTACAATAGCTGGTAATATTGCAGTGTTTAAACAAAATGCTATTTTAATTAATGCGAACGGCAAGCGTGTGGTTAATGAACGTGCAAGTAATCGAGAAATTTTGGAAGTCGAATTAGCTCAGCCAGAACAAATGCTTTATTTATTAATGGATCAAGAAGCATTTGATTTATTTAAACCAGCTGTTGCAGAAGCGGGAATTAGTGAAAATGATATTGAAAAATGGTTAGAGAATAATGGTTCAACCACACCTTATTTCTTCCATGGTGACACGATAAATGAACTAGCAGAAGCTGCAGCTATTGATGCGACTACTTTGAATCGTACAATTGAGACGTATAATGGATACGTTGAAGTAAAAGAAGATAAAGATTTCCAACGGCCAGTTGAATTTATGCCGAAAAAAATTGGTGAAGGACCGTATTATCTTGTTGAACAAAAACCACGTTTTGCTACAACGATGGGTGGTTTAGTTGCTAATGAACAATTACAAGTAATCAATAAAGAAGGAGAAATTATTCTAGGCTTGTACGCAGCAGGTGAAATTGTTGGTGGCGTGATGGGAGATGATTCTCCATCTGGGGCAAATAATGCTTGGGCGTTGACTTCAGGCAAGCTAGCTTCAGAATCATTAGCAGAAAAAATAAAATAAGTGAAATCCCCAAACTAGACTAGGCAGTTTGGGGATTTTTGATGGATTGTTTTTATTCAAAATAGCAGGTCTCATACTGTGAAAATAATTGGATTAGCTGTTCTTTGGTTGTACGTTTCTTGGAAAGTGAGGGTAACTCGTTTAAGCCAAAATATGCCATTTGTGAAGTTTCAATATTTTTTTCGAATGCTTGAGAATTAGATACAACTTGGCAAGCAAAGACGAGTTTATAATATTGAAAGATTTGTGGAATATCGTTTCGTAGATTGGTATCAAAAACGGCTAACAATTTACTTGGAGTAACTAGTAAATTTGTTTCCTCTTGGACTTCTTTGATGATATTTTCTTTTGGCGATAAGCCAACATCACCGTATCCGCCCGGCAAGGACCATTCTTTCGTTTTTGTATCTTGAACTAGTAACACCTTATCTTGTTTGGTGATAAAAGCACGAACATCTATTTTAGGTGTTTGATAACCAATTTCATGAGCAAATAATTCTTCTATAACTTCGAATGGTTCGTTACCTAACTGCTGAATGAGTTGTAAAGAAAGTTGTCGTAATTCTGTATAGCGTTCTTGATCAAATGCATCTTTTCCGTAGACTAAGCCTGCCTCAGCAATCGCAAATAATCGCTTATAAATTGCTAAATAGTCCATCGTACACCTCCGAATAGTTATGATACTTTATTCTATCATTCGATTGCAGTATACTATAGAGGAGTAGGTGATTTTATGGGAAATTTAACGATTAAACGAGCATATGACACAGTCCAATCAGTTGATGGTAAGCGAATTTTAGTGGATAGAATTTGGCCAAGAGGAATAAAAAAAGAAAAATTACAACTAGATTTATGGGCAAAACAAATTGCACCAACTAAAGAGCTTCGACAAGAATTTAACCATGAGCCGGAAAAATTTCAATGGTTTACAAAACAGTATCTTGAAGAATTGGCAGAAAATTCCTATACATCTGAGTTCGTAACTACTATCAAAAAATGGCTGGAAAATCAGAATGTTACGTTGATTTATAGTGCAAAAAATCCTCAATATAATCAAGCACAAGTTTTGCTTGAATTTTTACAAGAACAGCTAAAAAAATAGTATAATAAAGGCATGCTTATAAAGGAGGAAGAACCATGCCATTTGTCCATATTGAATTATTAGAAGGAAGAACACCTGAGCAATTAGAAGCAATGATGAAAGAAGTAACGGATGCAGTTCATAAAACAAGCGGAGCACCAAAAGAAAATATTCATGTCATCATTAATGAAATGAAAAAAGGAACTTATGGAAATAATGGAGCTTGGAAATAATTTTATTTCTTACTTGCAATTTTCTGTAAGAAGTGGTTAAATAAGACCATAATTGATTGATGAGAAAGACAACTGCACTTGAGAGTCTTCAATAAGAGAGGAAAAGCTAGGCTGAAACTTTTCTAGAAGAAAACCAGGGAATGACCACTTTCGAAACTTTTGTTGAAGCAAAAGCGGTCGTACCGTTATCACGTTTGAGGAACACGCTTATTTATCGTGTTTAAAATTAGGTGGAACCACGAAAGTATTCGTCCTAGTATCGCATAGCGATACTAGGACTTTTTTGTTGCAAGTCATCTTTAAATAGATGAAACAGGAACTTGTAACGTGGTTGATTTTCTTATCAATCAGCAATTGAAGGAGGAAATAGCATGTTAAAAATCACTTTTCCAGATGGTGCCGTAAAAGAATTTGAATCTGGAATTACAACGAAAGAAATCGCCGAAAGCATTTCTAAAAGTTTAGCTAAAAAAGCTTTAGCCGGAAAATTCAATGGAGAATTAATTGACTTAGATCGTACGATTGAAGAAGACGGTTCAATTGAAATCGTAACACCAGATCATGAAGAAGCCTTAGCTTTATTACGTCACTCAACTGCACATTTAATGGCGAATGCCATGCGTCGATTATATCCAAGCATTCATTTTGGGGTAGGTCCAGCCATTGATTCTGGATTTTATTATGACACTGATAATGGTGAACAACCAGTAACGGCCGAAGATTTACCGGCAATTGAAGCTGAAATGATGAAAATTGTAAAAGAAAACAACCCGATCACTCGCCTTGTTTTAACCAAAGAAGAAGCGCTAGGATTATTTGCTGGCGATCCTTATAAAGAAGAATTAATTAATGAACTACCCGAAGATGAAATCATCACAGCTTATGAACAAGGTGATTTTGTTGATTTATGTCGTGGACCTCATGTACCATCAACTGGTCGTATCCAAATTTTCAAATTACTTTCAGTCGCAGGTGCATACTGGCGTGGGAATTCTGATAACCATATGATGCAACGTGTTTATGGAACTGCCTTCTTTGATAAAAAAGATTTAAAAGAATTTATCCGTATGCGTGAAGAAGCCAAAGAACGTGATCATCGTAAATTAGGGAAAGAATTAGATTTATTTATGTTATCACCTGAAGTTGGTTCTGGATTACCATTCTGGTTACCAAAAGGCGCAACTATTCGTCGTACAATCGAGCGCTACATTACTGATAAAGAAATTAGCTTAGGGTACCAACATGTATACACACCAGTTATGGCAAATGTAGAATTTTACAAACGTTCTGGTCACTGGGATCACTACCACGAAGATATGTTCCCACCAATGGACATGGGCGATGGTGAAATGTTAGTTTTACGCCCAATGAACTGTCCACATCATATGATGGTCTATAAAAACGATATTCATTCTTATCGTGAATTACCAATCCGTATTGCAGAATTAGGGATGATGCATCGTTATGAAAAATCTGGAGCATTATCTGGTTTACAACGTGTACGTGAGATGACTTTAAATGATGGACATACCTTTGTTCGACCAGACCAAATCAAAGACGAATTCAAACGTACATTAGATTTGATGACATCTGTCTATGCGGATTTCAATTTAACAGATTATCGTTTCCGTTTAAGTTATCGTGACCCAAAAAATACTGAAAAATATTTTGATGATGATGCTATGTGGAACCATGCGCAAGCAGTGTTAAAAGAAGCGATGGACGAGTTAGAATTGGATTATTTTGAAGCAGAAGGTGAAGCAGCCTTTTACGGACCTAAACTTGACGTTCAAGTGAAAACTGCATTAGGAATGGAAGAAACATTATCAACTATTCAATTAGACTTCTTATTACCAGAACGTTTTGATTTAACATACGTTGGTGAAGATGGTGAAAATACGCATCGCCCAGTAGTTATTCATCGCGGGATTGTTTCGACAATGGAACGTTTTGTTGCTTACCTAACAGAGATGTACAAAGGCGCTTTCCCAACTTGGCTAGCACCAATCCAAGCAACAATTATTCCTGTTTCTGTTGAAGCACATAGCGATTACGCTTATGAAGTCAAAGAAATGTTGCAAACAAAAGGTATCCGTGTAGAAGTAGACGACCGTAATGAAAAAATGGGTTACAAAATTCGTGCCTCACAAACACAAAAAATTCCTTACCAAATTGTTGTAGGGGATCAAGAAGTAAATGATGGTACCGTAAATATCCGTCGTTACGGTAGTAAAGAAACTGCCGTTCAATTATTGCCAGAATTTGTGGAAGCAATTGTTGCTGATGTGAATAATTTTAGCCGTTAATAACAAATGTAAAGAGACGACGGTACAAATACAAACAAAATTAAAATACCCGAACGATATAAGAGAATCTCCTTAAAGAAGTCTCGCTATTGTTCGGGTATTTTTTTGTTAAAATGACTTGTATTGCAGTCTTTTTAGTGTGAAATTTATATTTTTAAAACAGTTATAAAAAATTTAGAGAGTTTTGCTTATTATAAATTTGATTCTTTAGTATGAATTAGTAGCTCTTTTATTATTTCTACAAGATGTTGATAGTCTTGTTGCGTTAGTAATCCTTGAATGAGTATTTGATGCTGATACATAGAACTTGCCGTTTGGGGATATTTAGTTGTACCTACGATTAAATGACTTTCTTCAGCATTATTCACAAAAACAATATTATATTTACTGGCAAAATAAGATTTTATACCATTTTTGATGTGTTCTAAAAATAAATCAGTATATAGATAGATATTGATTTTAGGTAAAAGTCTTTTAGCAGATAATAAATATTGACATAAGAATAAACTTTGCATTTCAAAATGATTGTGCGCCCATGTCCCACATTGTTCGGAAAAGTCATACCATAGTTTTTGAACTTGGGTAAAGAAGTAGGGCTGCGCATGCTCTTTGATTTTAAAGCCAATACCTGGAAATGAGAGAAGTAGTTTTTGATCTATTTTAAAAAAGAAACTTCCTAAGTATAGTCGAATAAAATTTTGATAAATGAATTCAGCCTGAGTATCGTCAAAAGGAGCGACATGTTTTTCAAAAAGAGCTATCCAAAGTTTGTAGTCGTGCTCCAATTCTGGCGTATACAGATTATCGAAACCTAAAGGAATTGTATAGTTCGATAAATTTGAGTTGTGAACCATTAGCAAAAGGAAATACCATTCTTCATTGTTCCAATCAGTAAGAAAATCAGGTTTAGCTGGAAAATCTATATCTTTAATAAAAGGAAATTTCATTTCCTTAAAATAGAAGGAATAATTTCTTTCAATTGCTGAACAACAGATAAACAATTGTAGGCCTAAAATTTCTTCTTGTACAAAAGTAAAGTTTAAATTTAGTGAGTGGCTGATTTGCTTTGCTAGATTAAAATATTTTTCTTTATTTTCTATCCAGGGAATATTTGATAATTGCCGATGCATCATAAATAAGATAAAAAAAGAAAAACAACGAATAGTTGATTCTTTCCCACGGATTTTTAATTGATGTGAAACTGTAATATGCAAATCGTAATTGTTTATCGTGTTATTGATTTCTTTCACTTTTCTTTTAATGGTTGAGAAGCTGACAAAATAATGATCGCGTAATTCTTTAACTGAAACAACTCGTTGAATAAGTACCTCTTTAAAAATACAATAGGCAATATCCTCAGATAATATCAAGTTAAATAAGTCCTGAAAACTACAAGTTGGATGCCGTAATAACCGAATCCCATGTCGTTTGTTAATAACTAGAGTCATTTCTTTCTCTGTATAACACTTTTTTATATCATCTTGCAGTTTTTTACATAATTTTTTTACCTGTGTAATATTAGAATAACCAAGTAAAAATAATAGATTTTCACTTGAAATATAATCTGTTTGATTATCTAACAGTTGAATA
Organism: Enterococcus sp. AMC1623; assembly: GCF_058216495.1. Classification (NCBI taxonomy): domain Bacteria; kingdom Bacillati; phylum Bacillota; class Bacilli; order Lactobacillales; family Enterococcaceae; genus Enterococcus; species Enterococcus sp. AMC1623. Next base: position 355,117 of record NZ_CM177096.1, read on the forward strand.
ATATCAAACATAATCCACACAGATGAATCAAAACCGAGCATGCTTTACCCTCCCCTTTGTGAAAAAAATACTATTTTAATGATAACTTATTTTTTTATATACAATATGTTCTAAAATGAAACATCTAAAGGTGCAAAAACGAGATTTTTCAGATGTGAGGAATTTATGTTGGAGGGTTTTTAAGACATTAGATTATGATAATGCTTTGAAGTAGCTAATTATAACGTTTAATAATTAATATAAAATTATAAAAAAGGGATATTTTTTATAAAAATGTCTCTTTTTAGCTTTTCTGAGGGGTTGATTATGAAATATATTCCCCAATTTAATTGTTATAAGATAAAGGCGAGAAAGGGGGAGGAGAATGAGAAAGAAGCACTTTATAGGATTTGTTTTACTCGTATTAATTATCAATTTTTTATTACCACTAACCCAAGCATATCAAGTTTTTGGTGATGAAAAAGAAACTATTTCTGAAAAAATAATTGATACACCTGAATTAAAAATTAACTATGTTTCAAGTGAAACGAACGAGAAAATTAATTGGAAATTTAATTATTCGTATCAGAAAACTGCCAATACGCAACAAAAGCTAAAGTTGGAGTTAATTGCCGATGGAAAAAGTATTCCTTTTCAATCAGTTGATGGCTGGAACTATGAGAATAATTGGTTTGTTCAAGATGAATTTTCAGAAACAGCTACTGGTACAGTGGAGCTAGTAACTGAGCTTTCAGTTACAAATGTCATGCTGAGAATACAAGCAGATGAATTATCCGAGACTGAAACAATTACAACAGATGTTTTTACATCCGAGATAGAAGGACCACATCAATTACGTCTGCCAGTTGTGAACCCAAAAAACGAAATCCCTGTTGAGTCAACCACGATTGAAAGCTCTGAAATAGAAATGACGAATACACAGCAAGAAGAAGCTGTTACAGATGACAAACCGAATTCAACAGCTCGTACGGAAAGTGAACAAGAATCATTGGACAGCACAGAACCGTCCCAAACAACGACAAGTTCTGAAAAAGAAACAACAGAAGAAAATTTAGATGCCAATAGCGATACATTTGAACCTAATGGAAATTTCAGTATTGCGAGTTCGCTTGATAGTTTAACGAATTATCCAGCAATCAATCCAGAATATACAACGAACGAAAATGGTACTTATCCAAAACATTACTGGAATCCAACAAATAACCAAACTGTTAGAAATCATCAAGGAAAAAAATTCGGAGCAAGTGGTTGGGATGGAAACAATAGTTGGGATGGAAATTCTAACAATGTAACAGATTCTTATATCGAATATGGTGGTACTGGACAAGATGCTGACTTTGCTATTCGTAAATATGCCAAAGAAACCAGTACTCCAGGATTATATGATGTCTATTTGAATGTACGTGGAAATCAGAAAGAGAATATTGAACCGGTAGATATTGTGCTGGTTGTTGATATGTCTGGAAGCATGGAGCCTAGTAGCAGTAATGGCTGGAATGACCGAGCTGGAGCAGTTCGTGCAGGTGTAAAAGAATTTTTTCAGCTGATTAATCAAGCGGGCATTGGCAATTACGTAAATGTTGGGTTTGTAGGTTATTCGAGTCCTGGGTATGTTGATTTAATTCAGCAACCAATTAAACCTGTATCCGATACTCAACATGTAACAAATATTAATAATGCATTGAGTCAAACGTTTAATGGTGGCACATTCACTCAAAATGGAATTGAAAAAGGCAATGATATGCTTTTATCCAGTACCAACAGTAACAAAATGATGATTTTACTGACGGATGGCGTTCCTACCTTTTCAAAAAGAGTGACACAAGCAGTTATGGAAAATGGTACCGTTTATGGGACAAGTTTTCATAATTCACATCAAGATCAGCCAGGGAATACATCTGGCTTACGAAGTGGGGCGTTTAATTCTTGGTCAAACTATACTGCGGGGACTAGTAGCAACAGCGACCCAAATATCATACCGCCTAATAGTGGTAATGGAAGATATTATGATACAACTAATGGCATTAGAATTTGGAATACTTGGGCAGCTACATTAGGTGCGGCCAAAATAGCCCAGAATAGTGGCTCTATTCTTCATACATTAGGAATTCAGTTAGGAGCCGATCAAAATTATTTAACTGAAGCACAAGTAAGAGCAAGAGCTAGTTTACTTGCATCACCTGGATTATATCGAGATGCAGAAACAACGGCAGAAGTGACTGATTATTTATTAGAACAAGCTCAAAATGTAGTCGCTTCGTTTAATACGATTGTGGATGGTTCGATTATTGATCCAATTGGTACCCAGTTTTCTTATGATTCAACTGATGTCACAGTTCGTAGTGTTGGAAGTACCAATATCTCAAATTTACCTACTGCAACAATTTCTAATGGAAAATTAGATGTAACAGAGTTGAATTTAGGAAAAGGACAAGAAGTTCAATTTCACTATCAAGTACGTATTAATACGGAAGATGAGGATTTTACTCCTGAAAAATGGTACCCAATGAATGGTCCAACTAAATTAACACCAGATGGAAATAACCCAAATAATCAAATAGATTTTGGTATACCATCTGCCAAAGCTCCTGGTATCAAGTTGAACTTGAAAAAGATTTGGGAGGAATACGATAAAGATACCTCCCATCGTCCAGATTATTTAGATTTTTCTGTTGAACGTAGTAAAACGATTACTAATGAAGCGTGGAAAACGGGGTATCTTCGCCTAGTGTCTTCTGAGTCCGATACGTGGGAAAGACAAAATATTGAAAAAATTTCTAAAACACAAGGTGGTCAAGAAACATTGTGGTTGCCTAAATTTAATAATCAAGGCAACGATTTTATTTATAAATTTTCTGAATTAAATGTGCCCGATGGCTATGAAGCAACTTCTAATGAAGACGGAACGACTTGGACCAACAGAAAAATTTTCACTCCATTAGGTCTAAAAATAGTTAAAATTTCTGACCAAGAATCTCAACCGTTGACAGGTGCTCAATTTAAATTAACCGGTGGAAATCTTCCAAATGAAGGCGTGCTGTTAACCGATAAACAGGATGGTACGTATCAATTAGAAGAGACGAAACTAGAATTGAATAGTGAATATACTTTAACAGAAATCCAAGCGCCAAATGGTCACGCACTATCTAATGATCAATGGATTATTAAAGTAAGTGATACAGGCGTAGTCACGATTAATAATAAAAAAGACGGTATTACAATTGAAGGAAATACCATTCACTATACTATTGAGAATCAATTTAAAAAGTTATTAATAGCAACTGAAAAATATTCCAAAGAAAATAATGAGCAGTTAAATGGCGCGCGTTTAACTTTAAGAAAGTACGAAGACAGTTGGAATGGTACTGGTACAATTGTAGGCGAACCTGATGATTTGATTGCCAATGATGTCACTTCAACTAAGTCTCTTACACCTGGGTTTTATAGTCTTCAAGAAACCGTTACACCTACTGGTTATCAAGTCGATGATACCATCTTTAAATTTCAAGTAGATATTGAAGGGAATTTAAAAGATGAACAAGGGACGATAATTCAAAGGGATACACTCCCTTCATCAGATGGTTGGTATCTAAGTAATGACAATAATAAAAAAGTATTTGTCTTTGCTAAATACAATCAATTACGCCAATTTGAATTTTCAATTCTGAAAAAAGATGCTCAGACAAATCAAAAACTTGCGGGAGCGGTCTTTGAGGTTCGAAAACAAGGTGAAGATCAGCTTCTTGCCAAACTAACTACCAACAGTGAAGGTACTGGGAAATTTATTGCGGATGATTCGGATGACCTATTCTTATTTAAACCAGGGACTTACTTAATCAAAGAAGTAGCTGCTCCAGAAGGCTTTGTGGTGCTTGAAGAGATCTTTAAAGTAGTTATTTCTGACACAGGCATAGTCACTGTTAATTATGGAAATCAAGCAATGAATGAAGAAGCAATTGAAGTTGTTTTAAAAGATGAAAGCAACAATACAATTGAAGTCACCATTGCCAATACGCCAAAAGGATTGTTACCAGCAACGGGTGGTCAAGGGAGAAAGGTATTTGTTATTAGTTCATTATTGGTAGTTGGTATCGGAATTGTTCTTGGCGGATATTATGTTTATCGCAATCGAAAGGAGCTAGAGTAAGATGAAAAAAATTTTTTCAACTGTCATAATCCTGCTCGTTATTTCTTTTGCGTCAACTATTTATCCGACGTCTATTCATGCGGAAGAAAAAGAATCCGCCATTGAATTTGTTTTACACAAAAAAATGTTCAAAGATTTCAATGCTACGCCAGATTATACACAAAATACCGGTCTGGAAATGGATAGTAACGATGGAGAAACGTATGGGTTAAATAATGTTACTTTTGAAGTCTATGAGGTTACAGATTGGGTTGCAGAAGAATTGCAAACACAATCATTAGAAACTTTAATGACTAAAGTAATGAATACACCGATGCAAGAATTAAGAGGAAAATTTTCTAGTGATGTAAATAATCCGTTGCTTCAAGAAGTGGTGACAACTACTGTAGCAAATGAAGATGGAGTAGCTATTGTAAACGTAACGCCTGCTATTAATAATAGTGCGTATCTATTTTTAGAAACAAAAGCACCCGCAATAGAGGGACAAGAAATCCGTGAATTAGCAGCACCAATGCTGGTAGTATTGCCAATTGAAAATCCATCAGTATCTGGAAGTTATCTTTCAACAATTCATTTATATCCTAAGAATAGTGGTGTTGAGCTTCCTAAAAAACCAGAACCACCAAAACCTGAGCAACCGACACCGGAAAAACCCAGCAAACCTGGGAAACCATCGTTGCCAATTACTGGAGAAGCAAAGTCAATGATTAGTATCTTAGGTATTGCTTTATTGACGCTTGCGTTTTTGCTTTATCGAAAACAAGTAAATAATCAGATGAAATAAAAAAGTTATTAGTGAATTCCCCAATTTTCAAAACATAGTATCCAAAATTATTAATAAGCATTTAGGAGGAAATTAAATGAAAAAGGTTGTAAAAAGTATTTTTATGTCTTTATTGGTATTACCACTATTGGTGGGGATTTTTGGTTCTGCAACAGCTTATGCAGATGATGCGAAAGTTCCGGTGACATTACACAAAGTGATTTTTAATGATGAGTATCCAGAAGGGTATCCTCGTCAAAATACAGGGAAGGAAATGACTGATTTTGGTGGAGAAGCTTTACCTGGAGCAGTTTTCACTGTTTATGATGTGACCACACAATATCATGCAGCGGTTGAAAATGCAGACCAAGCAACCGCACAAGCTGCAGTTATTGCTGCTTATACGGCTAATCCTAATAGTTTCACTGGTTTAACTAGTGTTACGACCAATGAACTGGGAGCAGCAACTTTCAATTTACCAGAAAAAAGTGGTGGATTAGATGCAGTCTATTTATTTGTTGAAACTAAAACACCTGGGAACGTGACAGTCACTCAAAAAGCGGCTCCAATTGTATTAGCATTACCAGCATATGCTTTTGATGCGAGCACAGAAAAATTCACAGATGAAAAATTAGATCATGTGCATTTATACCCTAAAAATATCACATCAAAAGATACAAAAACTGTTCAAAATATCGATGAATTTGACATGATTACTGAAGATGGCACTCGTTATAATATGGAAAGAGGACAGAAGATTGCCTTCCGCTTAACATTAAATATTCCTAGCGACATTGCAGATGTTACCTATTCTGTAACGGATACACCAACAGAGGGCTTGCAATTTATTGCAGATTCTTTGATTGCTGACGGATTAACTGCAGGGAGCGATTATACAATTACTGCCAATGGAGATGGTGGTTTCACACTAGCATTAAACTCCAATTCAGCAACTGTTCAAGCATTAGCAGGTAGCACACTTATCATTGATTACCAAATGGAATTAACAAAAGATTTGGTTCCGGATGCAATTGAAGGAAACAAAGCAAATGTCAAAATTGGTGATACTCCGCAACCAGAAGTAACACCAAAAGAAAAATTCCAAACTGGCGGGAAGAAAATTGTAAAAAAAGATGCGCATACTGATAAAACGTTAGCAGGTGCAGAATTTGTAGTGATTAATCAAGCGGGTCAATACGGCGAATTTGAATTAAACACTGCCGGTACAGCGTATGCTTTAATTGGTTGGGTAGATACAGCAACTAGTAAAAGTACGATTACTTCATTAGCGAATGGTTCTGTCAATGTTATCGGTTTAAAAGATGGAGAATATACATTAAATGAAACCAAAGCGCCTTCTGATAAATATGTGAAAATTCCTGACGGTACCATTAAATTTGAAGTCAAAGTAGGAACGTATGAAGAAGCACAAGTAATTACCGTACCCAATACACCTAAAGGCTTATTACCATCAACAGGGGGTAGCGGAATTTATATTTACCTAGTAATTGGAGCAGCTCTCATGTTAGGTGCATATAGTTGGTTTAGAAAATCTAAAGCGCAAGCAGAAGCTTAGCGGGAAATTAGATTTTCTCTATCAAAGGTCACTTGAATAAAAAGGTAACTTCATTTGGTGGCGACCCCTAAAAGTTAGAGTTTTTATTATGCAGCTGATTGGAACCTTTTTTCAGCTAGTTATGACCCAGCCTGCTTGATTACGCTTTGTGAGTGCGAACTGAAACTAAAGTGTGCCGGTAAATCCGTATTTAAAAGTACTCAGCGAGAGTATATAACTTTTCTATGAAAATAATTATTTGTGTAATAACTTAGCATAATAGAGTGTTGCTTTAACAGCACTATGCCAACCGTGCAGTCGTTCTTGACGTTCTTTAATACTCATATTAGGCTTAAACTGTTCGTTTGCAGATACTAAAGCAGCAAGTTCGTTTTGATTACGCCAATAACCAACTGCTAAACCAGCAAGGTAAGCAGCCCCTAATCCAGTGGTCTCTAAGCGTTCGGTACGCTCGACTGTTTTTCCGAGAATGTCTGCTTGAAACTGTACTAATAGATTATTTTGTGCAGATCCACCATCAACGTAAAGGATATCTATTACGATATCAGTATCTAATTCCATTAATTCAATAATATCACTGACTTGATAGGCAAGGGATTCCAAAGTTGCTCGAATCAATTCTCGTCGACTTGTGAATTCATTGATTCCCAGAATAGATCCTCGTGCGCTTGAATCCCAATATGGAGCACCTATTCCTCGAAAGGAAGGGACAACGTAAACTCCGGAATTAGTTTCAGCTTCAAGTGCAAAAATTTCTGAATCCGCTATTGATTCAAATAAATTCAAGCCTTCTTTCAACCATTCAATTGCACTACCTGAAATAAGAGCAGATCCTTCAAGTGCATAAGTTATTTGATTGTCAATCGAATAACCAATTGTGGTGAGTAACCTGTGTTTAGACATTTTCGGTTCAGATCCGGTATTCATGACAATAAAAGTTCCTTGACCATAAGTGCTTTTTACTTGGCCAGGATGAAAGGCTAATTGACCGAATAACGCTGCTTGCTGATTTCCCACAACGCCAGCAATTGGAATGTTCACTCCATCAAAAATATCTGAATCGGTCAGTCCATAAACATAAGAGCTTGGATAAGTTTCCGGCAACATATTTTTTGGAATATTAAATAGATTTAGTAAGTAATCATCCCATTCCAAGGTGTGAATATTAAATAACATCGTCCGTGATGCATTTGTGTGATCGGTGCAGTGTAATTTACCATTTGTAAGTTTCCAAATAAGCCAACTATCAACTGTTCCAAAAGCTAACTCTCCACGTTCTGCTCTTTCTTGTGAACCTAATTTATGATCGAGGATCCAGCGAATTTTACTAGCAGAGAAGTAGGGACTAAGCACTAATCCAGTTTTTTCATGTATGTAATTTTCAACGTCATCTTGTTTAAATTTGTTAATGATATCTAGTGATTGATTAGAGCTCCACACAATGGCATTGTAAATTGGTTGCCCAGTCTGTCGATCCCATACAATAGATGTTTCGCGTTGATTTGTAATTCCAAGCGCTTTAATTTGATGGAATGATATACAAGACCCCTCCATAACTTTATGAATCACAGTACAGACTGATTGCCAAATCACATTCGGATCTTGTTCCACCCAGCCAGATTGTGGAACAAGTTGTTCAAATTTTTGAGATGCAGTGCCAATATAATTTCCTTGGCGGTCAATAATAATTGCACGAGTTGTTGATGTTCCTTGATCAATAGCTAAAATATATTCTTGCATAACCAATCACTTCCTTCGTAAGCAGTGCATAGTCAATATTTTTCCTTAATATGTTGTAAGTTATATACATAATAACAAAGCAATTTAAGGCTGAGTTCTATAGCCAATCACTTGGATAATTATTTTGTGATATATTTCACTATTAAGCTCGCAGCCTCCGAGAACCCAGCGATATAGCATTTCTGACAATCCATAAGCATAAAAGTCAGTTGTTGTCTCAATAATAGCTTGGTTCTTATTAGAAATAACGTGTATTCGAAAATAGTCATTCACGACTTTTTTAACAATTTGCCTAATATAATACGCAAAATACTCCTTAAATGAATCGAACTTCATGTTTGAGAAAACCTTCTTATAATAATTACTGTTTTCTTCAAGATAATTCAATAGATAGAGTAATCCTTCTTGCCACTTTTCCCAAACCGTAAGTGATTGAATTAATTTAGAGGTTTCATATGAAAAAATCCAAGTAATTAAATCGTACTTGTCATCAAAATGATCATAAAAAGTCTGACGGCGGAAATCTGTCTGGTCCATTATATCTGTAATTGATATTTTATCAATATCCTTTTCACGTGCGAGATATTTGAAGGAATAAGCAATGATTTCCTTCGTTGCGTTTTGTCGGTTCATACTTTGTGGCCCCTTCGAAAACGTATTAACTATCATATTATATTATTTTTCATTATACATCATCCTTAAAACAATTGAATCGGACAAATGATGTTGTTTGTCTGTTGAGTTGATAGCGCTTACTTGTTAAGATGACTCTAGTTTCAAGGAAGGGAATCATCTGAATTATGTAAGGGGTTCCTTAGTTAGTAATTCAATGAGTTATTGTATTTCAACAAAAATTAGGAGGAATAAAAATGAGAAAAGCGTTAATTAGTCCAACAAAATATGTCCAAGGGGAAAATGAGTTATTGAATTTAGGTTACTTTGTAAAGACATTTGGGGAAAAAGCTTTGTTGATTGCTAATCAAGACGATGTAAACCGCGTACGAGAAAAACTAGAAAAGACGGCAGCAAAATTTGGTGTCGAATTTATCGAAACTAATTTTCACGGCGAGGCTTCTCGGGTGGAGGCTTCTCGTTTGCAAGAGCTAGCTAAGAAAGAGTCATGTGACTGTATTATCGGTCTTGGTGGAGGCAAAGCTATTGACACTTCTAAGGTTGTAGCTGAAGGGAAGAACTTGATTATCGTGCCGACTATTGTAGCGACAGATGCACCTACCAGTCACTCTGCAGTACTCTACACAGAAGCTGGTGAATTTGATGATTATGCATATTTTATGCAAAGTCCTTCAGTTGTTTTGATCGATACGACTATTATTGCCCAAGCACCTACACGATTTTTGGTTTCTGGTATGGGAGACGCACTCTCTACCTACTTTGAAGCTAGAGCAACAAGCAGAGCATTCGCAAATGTAAACGCGGGACTACCCTGTGGTGCACGAGAAGGTGTATGTCCGCCTGCTAAAAGTACAAATACAGCTTTAGCCCTTGCTAAATTATGCTATGAAACCTTATTAGAGGATGGTTATAAAGCAAAAGAATCTTCAGATCTAAATGTCGTTACACCTGCACTAGAAAATATTATTGAAGCAAATATTTTATTGTCCGGGCTTGGATTCGAAAGTGGCGGTTTAGCTGCCATTCACGCGATTCATGATGGACTTACCATTCTACATGATGCTCATGGAGCTACTCATGGTGAGAAGGTTGCTTTTGGTGTGATTTGCCAATTGATTCTTGAAAACGCACCATCGAAAGAGTTGTACGAAGTATTAGACTTCTCGTTATCGATTGGATTACCAGTTTGTCTAGAAGACATCGGAGTTAAGAGCATCACTGATGAGCAATTAACTGAAGTAGCAGAGAAATCTTGCATTCCAGAAGAATCAATTCATTCTATGCCATTTACAGTTGATGTTGAACAAGTAAAAGCAGCCATCATGGCAGCTGACGCACTGGGACGCAATTATAAACTACGCAAACAAGCAAAATAAAAATAATTCTAAAAATATGGATCAAAGGATGGAAATAGATGAAGAAAATCATGAACAATCCCAGTAATATTGTTGATGAAATGTTACAAGGTATGATTGTGAGCCACCCTGACTTAATCCAAAGGATACCTGAGACTGGGATTATCCAACGTAAAGAGGAAAAAAATGGAAAAGTGGCTATTATTTCTGGAGGCGGAAGCGGACACGAACCGGCTCATGCTGGATTCGTCGGCAAAGGCATGTTATCTGCTGCAATCTGTGGTGAAGTATTTACTTCCCCAACGCCAGATCAAATTTTAGAGGCGATCAAGGTATCAGATGAAGGTGCTGGTGTCTTCTTGGTGATCAAGAATTATTCTGGAGATATTATGAATTTTGAAATGGCTCAAGAACTAGCTGAAATGGAAGGTATCGAAGTAGCGAGTGTAGTTGTAGATGATGATATCGCTGTTGAAGATAGCTTATATACCCAAGGAAAACGGGGAGTAGCCGGAACGATTCTCGTTCATAAAATATTAGGTTACGCAGCTCAGCAAGGAAAGTCGATCACAGAAATCAAAGAATTATCCAAGAATTTAATTCCGAATATCAAATCGATTGGACTCGCACTGACTGGTGTAACTACACCAGGAAGCAATCAGCCAAGCTTTGTATTGGCCGAAGATGAGATTGAATACGGAGTAGGAATTCACGGTGAGCCTGGATATCGCAGAGAAAAATTACAAACATCTCAGAATCTTGCAAATGAACTATTAACGAAATTAGTAAATGAATTTGGTGCGAAGGAAAAAGGCCGTTTTGCAGTGATAGTCAACGGGCTAGGTGGAACGCCATTAATGGAACAATATGTCTTTACAAATGATGTCCAACAGCTTTTGAGTAATCGTGAATTATCTGTTGACTTTTACAAGGTAGGCAACTTTATGACATCGCTTGAAATGCAAGGGTTGTCCTTAACTTTACTCTATTTGGAAAATGATTTTTATATTGAAGCATTAAAAGCACCAGTTACGACTATAAGTTGGTAAATATTATATCAGATTATAGGTTATACGAAAGGGGTCCGAACCCATAATGGATATACAAACAGGAATTCGTTGGATGAAATTATTTAATGAGAAAATTCAACAAGAAAAAGACTATCTAACCCAGCTTGATACACCAATTGGGGATAGCGATCATGGGAATAACATGTCACGAGGTATGACCTACGTTGTTGAAGCAATCGATACACAATCTCCCGATTCACTAGAAGCGCTTTTGAAGATAGTTACGGCTAATTTACTAAGCAAGGTCGGGGGTGCGTCAGGTCCATTATATGGTTCAGCATTTATGGGTATGTTGAAAACATATCAAGAAGGTGAATCATCATGGAGAAAAATATTACAGGGTGGCTTAGAAAGCATTCAAAAACGTGGGAAAGCCGAAGTTGGGGATAAAACAATGATCGATGTTTGGGCACCAGTTGTTTTGGCATTAGAAAATGATGGATTAACAGATGAGGTTATTGATGAGGCAGTTGAAGCAACAAAACCTCTAAAGGCTAAAAAAGGTCGTGCTTCATATGTCGGTGAACGTTCCATTGGACATATCGATCCAGGGGCATATTCCTCTGCATTGCTATTTCACGCTATGTTAGAAGCGGAGGCCGAATGATGACAACAGGAATTATTATTGTCTCTCACGTTTATGAAATCGCAAAAGGAATCAATCGATTACTTCAAGAAGTCGCCAGTGATGTCAATATTGAAGTGGTTGGTGGCATATCTGAAGTTGAAATTGGTACTAGTTTTGATAATATTCTTCAATTGATTGAGCAACATCCGTCTGATAATTTATTGGCATTTTATGATCTAGGCAGTGCGAAGATGAATTTGGAAATGGCGAGAGAGCTCAGTGAAAAGTCGATTACAATTTACGATGTACCAATAGTTGAAGGTTCATACACTGCAGCAGCACTTTTGCAGGCAAATGTGGCTAACAATGTTATCGAACAACAATTAAAAGAATTATATATTAATAAGTAAAAAAGAATTTTACAGAACTGAGGAATAAATATGACAAAAGAAAACTATGATTTTATGATGCCTAATGTGAATTTCTTTGGACCTGGGGTAGTTAAAAAGGTCGGAGAAAGAGCAAAAATGTTGAATATGAACAAAGTGTTAATTGTTACAGATAAATTTTTGAGAGAATTGGCTAATGGTCCCGTTAAGCAGGCAGAAGACTCTCTTAAAGCAGCCAATGTTGACTATGTGATTTTTGATGGTGTAGAACCAAATCCAAAAATCCGAAATGTTGAGGATGGAAAGAAACTATATCTTAAAAATCAATGTGATTCAATTATTACAATCGGTGGGGGGTCAGCTCATGACTGTGGAAAAGGAATCGGTATTGTCTTGTCAAATGGAGACGACCTAGCTGCATGTGCAGGGATTGAAACATTGGAATATCCTTTACCACCATTGATGGCTGTAAATACTACGGCTGGAACAGCTTCAGAAATTACGCGACATGCTGTAATTACAAATGAAAAGACGCACCTAAAATTCGTTGTTGTCTCCTGGCGCAATGTTCCCCTGGTATCATTTAATGATCCAATGCTAATGCTAGATGTCCCGACAGCTTTGACAGCTGCAACAGGTATGGACGCACTGACGCACTGTGTGGAGTCTTATGTATCTGTGAATCGAAATCCTATTACTGATGCTCAAGCAATTCAAGGGATAAAATTAATTGCTAAGTATTTGAGACGTGCAGTAGCTAATGGACATGACATAGAAGCAAGAACAAATATGGCGTATGCTTCAATTTTGGCTGGAATGGCCTTTAATAATGCAGACTTAGGTTATGTTCATGCAATGGCTCATCAATTAGGTGGTCAGTATGATGCTCCTCATGGTGTTTGTTGTGCCGTTTTAATGCCGACTGTTGAAAGATGGAATATTATCAGTAATCCGCAACGGTTTGCTGATATTGCTCAATTCTTAGGTGAAAATATCGAGGGGTTAACAGTGATGGAAGCTGCTGAGAAAGCTATCCAAGCAATGGTTCGTATTTCCGAAGATGTCGGTATTCCAACGAACATTAAATCTCTGGGTGCATTACCTAAAGATTTTGATATGATGGCAGAAAATGCTTTGAAAGATGGGAATGCATTTTCTAATCCTAGGGTCGGTACAAAAGAGGATATTATTAAATTGTACCAACAAGCCTACGATGCGTAAAGGTTAACTTATTTCAGGTATCAGGCTGAAATAAATGTATGAAAGGAGGCTGGAATACAATCATCCTAGCCTCCTTTTATATTTATTTTTACCTATAATTTTATTCAGTATATTAAGTAATACGAGTTCAAAGACTTTCATTCTTGTTGTTTTTTTTAATTATTTTTACAAAAAAGGGAGTTATTAATCAAGTACGCATTCAAATAGAATCTATTTATGCTATGTCATTTCCAACAATTTTTTAAGAAATATCAGATAAACGAAATAAGAATTAAAAGGAAAAGAGAGCGAATAATGAAAAAAATCATTAATAAAGTTGAAGATATTGTAATAGAAATGTGTGAAGGTATGGCTAAAGCACACCCAGAACAATTAAGTTTCAACAAAAAATATAAACTTATAACAAGAAAAGAGTTAAATAAAAATAAAGTAAGTTTGATTAGCGGTGGTGGTAGTGGTCATGAACCAGCTCATGGTGGATTTGTGGGTAAAGGTATGCTGGACGCTGCAGTTTGTGGAGATGTGTTTGCCTCTCCTTCAACGATACAGGTTTATAATGCAATTACAGAAACCGAATCAAATAAAGGAACACTTTTGATTATAAAGAACTACTCTGGAGACTGCATGAACTTTGATGGAGCTGCAGAAATGGCTGAAGATGATGATATAAAGGTTGAAAAGGTTTATGTAAACGATGATGTAGCAGTAAAAGACAGCCTTTATACCATTGGAAGAAGAGGTGTTGCAGGCACTGTATTTGTTCATAAAATAGCAGGTGCAGCTGCTGAAAAGGGACATGAACTTTTAAAAGTCAAAACTGCAGCTGAAAAAGCGATACAAAATGTAAGATCCATCGGATTTGCTTTTACCTCATGCACTGTTCCAGCAAAAGGATCACCTACATTCACCCTTGGTGACGATGAAATGGAATTTGGTGTAGGAATTCATGGGGAGCCTGGTATAGCGCGTGAAAAAATAGTATCAGCAGATGAACTTGCGGAAAAAATGCTTAATCGAATTATTGTAGATCTGCCTTATGAATCTGGCGACGACATAGCGCTGATGGTAAACGGATTTGGATCGACTCCATTACAAGAATTATATCTTTTAAATAATTCGGTTAACAAAATTTTGGAAAATAAGAATATAAATGTGTACAAAACTTTTGTGGGCAATTATATGACAGCAATTGATATGAGTGGCGCATCAATCTCCCTTATGAAATTAGATGAAGAGCTGAAAGAGTTATTGGATTATCCATCGGATGCTCCTGCTTTTAAGGTATAGATGCTTAGGTGAGATATTCGTGAGTGATAATTAAATAAAGATAGTTCAACTTCTTTGGAGGAATATATAGTGGAAAATTTATCAGTATCAAATGTAGTGAAAATTGTGGATTATATGAGCGATGTAATTATTGAAAATGAAGTTTATTTCTGTGAATTGGATTCGATTGCAGGAGATGGCGATTTCGGGATGTCTGTTGCTAAGGGATTCAAAGTATTAAAGAACGAATGGGAAGAGCTTCCTAAGGAAGATATTGGGGCATTTCTTAAAGCGTGTGGAATGATTATCACCGAGCACTGCGGAGGTGCTTCCGGTCCTATATGGGGTTCGGCTTTTAGAAGTGCAGCAAAATATGCAAAGGGTAAAACAGAATTAAATTTAAAAGAGATTGCAGAACTTTTCCAGTGTGCTGTGGAGGGAATACAGAAACGTGGAGGAGCCAAGCTTGGTGACAAGACGTTGCTTGATGCTTTAATTCCAGCAACTGAGTCCTTGAAACTGAGTGCTGAAAAGGGAGAGCCTTTCGTAGAGGCGGCTAGAAATAGTGCAGAAGAAGCTGTAAAGGGTGCTGAAAAAACAAAAGAAATGATAGCTTCTAAAGGTAGGGCCACTTATGTCGGTGAGCGAAGCATTAATTTTCCGGATGCTGGAGCTACTGCTATCGGGGTTATATTTAACGAAGTAATACAAAAATTTAAAGCAGAAGAAGCATAGTATATTTTTAGTAATCAATGCCATTGAATACATTTCAAATTTTATTGTATTCATTTAATACAATAGTTCGGTATCATGTAGAAATTTTATTTCTGAAGCCCAATGTGTGAGGGCAAGTATAAAAATTCCCACACAACGGACAAAAGTGATGGGGCCAATAATTATGGATCATATTTTTTCATAGTGTAGCTTTCTGATCTGTTTCAAGTTTCTATATAAAAATAAATAAAAAACTATTACGATAGGGTTTTAAAATTATTCAGTAGGTATTTATTAAGAGTATCGTGGGTTTTAATTTATTGTAAAAAAAGCTATCTTAGTGAGATTGAAAATAATTATGAAGAGATAGCATCTTCTGCTTACCGTCAGTGCATGACTATGATTTAACAATAGACAAAAAGCAGTTTTTAGAAAAAGGGGGAATAATGATGAAATCAAAGCGATTTGAAATGTTGGCTCAGCGGCCTGTAAATCAAGATGGTCTTATAGGTGAATGGTCAGAAGAGGGCTTAATAGCTATGGGAAGCCCAAACGATCCTGACGCATCTATAAAGATTGAAAATGGAGTAATAGTTGAACTTGATGGAAAAAAAAGAGAAGACTTCGATATCATAGACAGATTTATAGCTGACTATGCAATTAATCTAAAAGATGCTGAGAAGTCTATGAGCTTAGAATCGCTTAAAATAGCGCAGATGCTTGTAGATATAAATGTTGGTAGAGCTGAAATTATAAAAATAACAACATCTATAACTCCAGCTAAAATAGTAGAAGTTGTATCACACATGAATGTAGTAGAAATGATGATGGCTCTTCAAAAAATGAGGGCTAGAAAAACTCCATCAAATCAGTGTCACGTTACAAATTTAAAGGATAACCCAGTGCAGATTGCAGCAGATGCAGCAGAAGCAGGCATCAGAGGATTCTCAGAACAGGAAACGACAGTTGGGATAGTAAGATATGCGCCATTTAATGCATTAGCGCTTCTTGTAGGTTCTCAAGTAGGACGTGGAGGGATTCTAACCCAATGTTCTGTAGAAGAAGCTACAGAGCTTGATCTTGGCATGAGAGGGCTTACAAGTTACGCAGAAACCGTTTCAGTATACGGAGTTGAAGAAGCATTTACAGATGGAGACGACACTCCGTGGTCAAAAGCATTTTTAGCATCAGCCTATGCTTCAAGAGGACTTAAAATGCGATTTACATCAGGGACAGGTTCAGAAGCACTAATGGGATATTCAGAAGGAAAGTCAATGCTTTACTTGGAAGCAAGGTGTATATATTTAACAAAAGGAGCTGGCGTTCAGGGGCTTCAAAATGGTGCAGTCAGCTGTATAGGAATGACAGGTGCAGTTCCATCTGGAATAAGAGCAGTACTTGCCGAAAACCTTATAACTACTATGCTTGATTTAGAAGTAGCTTCAGCAAATGACCAAACTTTCTCGCATTCAGATATAAGGAGAACTGCCAGGTCGCTTATGCAGATGCTTCCAGGGACAGATTTTATATTCTCTGGATACAGTGCAGTTCCAAACTACGACAATATGTTCGCTGGGTCAAATTTTGATGCAGAGGATTTTGATGATTATAATGTGCTCCAAAGAGATTTAAAGGTAGATGGCGGATTAAGACCAGTTTCAGAAGAAGAAACTATTGCAATAAGGAATAAAGCTGCAAAAGCAATACAAGCAGTATTTATGGACCTTGGGTTCCCAGCTATTACTGATGAAGAGGTAGAAGCAGCAACGTACGCTCATGGCAGTAAAGATATGCCGGCTAGAAATGTAGTTGAAGATTTGAAAGCTGCAGAAGAGATGCTTAAAAAGAGAATTACTGGTCTGGATATAGTTAAAGCATTAAGTAGAAATGGATTTGATGATGTAGCAAATAACGTATTAAATATGCTTAAGCAGAGAGTGACTGGAGACTATTTGCAGACATCTGCAATATTGGATAAAAATTTTGATGTTATAAGCGCAGTTAACGATATAAATAATTATATGGGACCTGGAACGGGGTATAGAATCAGTGAAGAGAGATGGGAAGAGATTAAAAACATTCCCAACATAATAAGACCAGAAGATATTGAGTAAGTAATGGAGGTGAAAATTATGAACAATACAGAAAATAAATATGCTATACCAGAGCTTGAGCTCTTAGAAGTAGGAGAAGCAAAAGCTGGTACAAAAGAAAGTGAGGTTGTTATAGGACTTGCTCCAGCTTTCCATAAGTTCCAGAATAAAACGATAGTTAGTATCCCTCACAGCGATGTACTGAAAGAAATTATAGCAGGAATTGAGGAAGAAGGATTAAATGCTCGTGTAGTCAGAATAATTAGAACATCGGATGTGTCATTTATAGCTAATGATGCAGCCAAATTAAGTGGATCAGGAATAGGCATAGGGATTCAATCAAAAGGAACTACGGTTATACACCACAAAGACTTACTTCCTTTAAATAATCTGGAGCTTTTTTCACAGGCCCCATTGATAACACTTGAGACTTATAGGTTGATAGGAAAAAATGCAGCAAAATATGCTAAAGGTGAATCACCAACCCCAGTTCCAATTGTAAACGATCAAATGGCAAGACCTAAGTTTATGGCAAAAGCAGCATTGCTTCATATAAAAGAAACCAAGCACGTAATGGTGGGCAGAAAACCTATAGAAATAGAAGTTAAATTTTAAATTGGAAGGAGGAAAAATTTAATGGAAAAAAGAAATATGAATTCGCAAGACTATCCTTTAGCGACTAAAAGTCCTCAATTTATAAAAACGCCAACTGGAAAGAAATTGGAAGACATAACGCTGGAACAGGTGATAAATGGAGAAATTAAACCTGAAGACGTGAGAATATCTCAGGAAACATTAGAAATGCAAGCACAGATTGCTGAATCAATGAATAGAGATGCTGTAGCTAGAAACTTCAGAAGAGCATCAGAGCTGATAACGGTTCCAGATGAAAGGTTATTGGTGATATACAACTGCTTAAGGCCATATCGTTCTACAAAAGAAGAACTTTTGGTTATAGCAGAAGAACTTGAAAATATATACAACGCAAAAGTGAATGCACATTTCGTAAGAGAAGCGGCAGAGGTTTATGAACAAAGAGGAAAGCTACGACAAGAGTAAGCAAGCTTTAAGGGAAGGAGAAACATGTGGAAATTATTGCAGGAGTTGATATTGGGAATGCTACAACAGAAGTTGCATTGTCTAAATTGGATAATGGCAAGATAGAATTCCTTTCTAGTGGAATAGTTCCAACAACAGGAATAAAGGGTACAGAAGAAAATACACAAGGAGTTTTCAATTCCTTAGAGCAGGCTTTAAAGAAAGTTTCCATGGAGCTTAAAGATCTTGATCTAGTGCGAGTCAATGAAGCTGCTCCGGTTATTGGGGATGTAGCAATGGAAACTATAACTGAAACGATAATAACTGAATCTACTATGATAGGGCATAATCCTTCTACACCAGGGGGAGTAGGCCTTGGAATAGGGAATACTATATACATAGAAGATTTAGACTCAATTCAGGTAGAAAATCTCACTAAAGATGATCAATTTATAGTTTTGATATTGAAGGATATAAATTTTCTAGAGGCTGCTGCACGGATAAATGCAGGCGTAAAAAGAGGAATAAATATAACAGCAGCTGTAGTTCAGAAAGATGACGGGGTTTTAATAAGTAATAGATTAGAAAGAAAAATACCTATTGTTGACGAAGTGACGTTATTAGAAAGAGTTCCAATAGCAATGAAAGCAGCAGTAGAGGTAGCAGATCAAGGAGGCGTAGTAGAAACTTTATCAAATCCTTATGGTATTGCTACCGTCTTCGGACTATCATCAGAACAAACAAAGCTTATAGTTCCTGTATCTAGAGCTCTAATTGGAAACAGATCTGCAGTGGTTATAAGGACTCCCAAAGGAGATGTACAGGAAAAGAGAATTCCGGCAGGTAAAATCCATATAGACGGATTAAGGCGTAAAGAAATGGCAGATGTGCAAGATGGAGCTTCAAAAATAATGGAATCAGTTAAATTATGTGCTCCTGTGCAAGATATAAAGGGTGAAGCTGGTACAAATGCTGGCGGCATGCTTGAGAGAGTAAGACAAGTGATGGCTGGGCTAACAAATCAGAAAATAGCGGATATAAAAATTCAGGATCTTTTAGCCGTAGATACTTTCATACCTCAGAAAATAAAGGGCGGCCTAGCAGAAGAGTTCTCTATGGAAAATGCAGTAGGGATAGCTGCTATGGTTAAGGCTGATAAGCTTCAGATGCAGATGATTGCGGACAAACTCCAGGATAAATTAAAGGTTGCTGTAGAAGTTGGAGGAGTGGAAGCGGACATGGCCATAAGAGGAGCTCTCACTACACCAGGAAGTAGCTCCCCCCTTGCAATCCTTGATATGGGAGCAGGTTCTACAGATGCATCTGTCATAAATAAACAAGGAGAAATATCTTCTATCCATTTGGCTGGTGCTGGTAATATGGTAACAATGCTGATCAAATCCGAATTAGGGTTAGAAGATTTTGACTTAGCAGAAGATATTAAGAAATATCCGCTAGCAAAGGTAGAAAGTTTGTTCCATATAAGGCATGAAGATGGTACTGTAGAGTTCTTTGAAAATCCCCTAAAGCCTTCTGAATTTGCAAAAGTTGTTATATTAAAAGATGGCATGCTGATTCCAATAGATGGACAGAGCTCTTTAGAAAAAATAAGAACCATAAGAAAATCAGCCAAAGAGAAAGTATTTGTTGAGAATTGTATCAGAGCACTAAATATAGTGTCTCCGACTGGAAATATAAGAGATATAGAGTTTGTAGTATTGGTAGGAGGATCTTCTCTAGATTTTGAGGTGCCTCATCTAGTTACCGATGCCCTCTCTCAGTATGGAATAGTAGCGGGAAGAGGCAACATAAGAGGAATAGAGGGGCCAAGAAATGCTGTAGCAACAGGACTTGTTTTAGCGTTAAACGGAAGTAGGCAGAAAGCTGATGAAAAATAATAAGTACGAGAAACCAAGTATATGTATTTTTTGCTCTTCGGAAATCAAGGACATATCAAATTTTAGTGATTTGTTCTTTGGTATAGAAGAAGAAGGTATTCCGTATGAAATTAAAAGGAAAAAAGAGTCGGATGCCTCTGAGTTAAGCTATCGAGCTGCACAAGAGTCAAGGTTAGCTGTTGGCATAGGAATCCATAAAAGTGGAGAAATAGCATTAACTTTTAATAAGCTGAAAAAGGACGAACCTTTATTTAGCGCACATCTGAACTCTGGAGAAAACATTCTGAGAAATTTAGGTGCGAATGCAGGAAGGTTGGTTAAGGGGATATCGTTTAAATAAATTTCAGGAGGGATTGTATGAGTCGGATTTATACTAGAACTGGAGATAAGGGTACGACAGCATTATTTGGAGGTAGTCGAGTAGAAAAAGATAATTTAAGGGTAGAAGCCTACGGAACTATAGATGAAGTTATCTCTTCCATGGGAGTTGCCTATTCCTTTATACAGGATGAAGAACTTAAAAATGAAATAGCGTATATCCAAAAGCAGTTATTCGTATTAGGTGCAGAACTCGCTAGTGATGAAAAAGGTCTAAAGAATCTAAAGGAAATAATTCAGCAGAACGATATAGATGAGTTAGAAAAAATTATAGATAAATATATGGAGAAAGCAGGGCTTTTTAAAGGATTTGTAACTCCTGGTAAGAGTACCGCATCAGCAATGCTCCATGTAGCAAGAACTGTTGCAAGAAGGGCAGAGAGAGCAATAATAACCTTGAACAGAGAAAATCAGGTAAGAGAAGAAATAAAAAAATATGTAAATCGCCTGACAGATGCCTTATATGCTATGGCCAGATTTGAAGAAGAAAAGTAAAAATCTGTTTATGAGAGGATAAGAGTCATGAAAAAGTTAAGAGAAATGAAACAATTAAGCTTGGAGATTGTGAAGGAGATGGCTGCAGCAGCAGAAGCAAAAGCAGGTGACATAAATGTACAAGTAGTATTTGCGGCAGTAGATGTAGGTGCTAACTTAATGCTTATGCATAGGATGGATGATGCCTTTATAACAAGTACAGAAATAGCTATAAATAAAGCGTTTACTTCAGCGGCCTTAAAAAAAGGAACGCATGAAGTGACTCCAGACATTCAACCAGGAGAAAGTCTTTATGGGCTGCAGTTAACAAATAACTGCAAAATAGTACCGTTTGGTGGAGGCCTTCCAATAATAGTTGATGGACAAGTTGTAGGTGCAGTTGGAGTAAGTGGTGGAACCGTTCAAGAAGATATGGCGATAGCAAAGGCCGCTATAGAGGTTTTTGAAAAACAGTTTTAATATTAAAAATTCACGTTTGCATTCAAAAAAACGAATCGACCATTTTTTTTGAAGCGGTTGGATAAGCCGTAAGGGTTAGTTTCCGCCAATCCAACACTAGCAAGGTTTTTTATGCGAAAAGAATGTTTTCCAGTTAATTACAATACAGTAGAATATCGGAGAATCGTTATTTTCGCTAATACGGATGTCAATCATAACATATCGTGCGAAATCCCGATACCATTATGAAAATTTGACTGACTTAGTAAAATACCAAATATCTGCTCAAAAAAATGAATCGCAGAAGAACTCAATTCCTGATTTGTATGATTATTTTGTAAATATAGTGGCCACAGCGCATCTCTCCTTAACAATTCTTATGTAATGATTACATTTATTTAAAGAGAGGTGTCTTTTTGCACATATTTTGTAGATCACACATTCAGAGAATCAAATACAGCAACGAGGTAGCTTATATTCTCAGCTGCAAAAGTTGTGCTAAGAAGAAAATTAATATTTACCTCAGAATTGAAAGGATGATAAGGATGTCAAAATATCTAGCGGAAATGTTAGGAACTATGGTTCTAATAATCCTAGGAGATGGAGTAGTTGCTAACGTATTATTAGATAAAACAAAAGGGCAAAATTCCGGGTGGATTGTAATTACAACAGGATGGGGTTTAGGTGTTACTATAGCAGTTTTTATATTTGGTCCTATCAGTGGAGCTCATATTAATCCAGCTGTAACACTTGGGCTTGCAACGATAGGGAAATTCCCTTGGAGCAGTGTTCCTGGGTATATCGCCGCTCAGCTTGTAGGTGGATTTTTAGGAGCATTAATAGTTTGGTTATTCTATAAAAATCATTTTAATGAAGGCGATAATCAGAGTGAAAAACTTGCTGTATTCTGTACAGGACCGGCAATCAATGATACATCATCAAATTTCTTCAGCGAATTTATTGGTACATTTTTATTAGTTTTTGCTTCGTTAGGTCTTAATAATACACCTATGGTCAATGGACTAGCACCTGTGGCTTCGGGTCTTATCGTCTGGTCAATAGGAATTTCTTTAGGGGGAACTACAGGTTATGCAATAAATCCAGCCAGAGATTTTGGTCCTCGTCTGGCACACTATATTGTACCTATACGTGGTAAAGGAGATTCAGAGTGGGGGTATGCTTGGATTCCAGTAATCGGCCCTGTCATTGGAGGAATGACTGCAGCTGTAGTTTTTAATAATATTTTTTAATTAACATTACGTTTATGTAGATTGGAAAAAGGATTTCGATTTTATTGTTCAAAAACTAAAGGTGGCAAGTTATTTTTTCGATAATTCTTTTATAGGAATAAAAAAATACTAATAGACATTTGTCAGAGCTAAAATTTGGCAGTATGGGAAAATAATAGGGGTGTAAAATATGAAAAAATTATTACTTGTATTATCTTTAAGCTTTGTTTTGTACGGCTGTTCAACAACAGAGACATTCGACACATCGTCTGAAGAACTCGTTTTATCCGAGGAAGTCAGCTCGGAAGCAGCGGAGACAGTTAGTGTTACAATCTCATTGACGGATGGCGGCACAGTCATCGTAGGATCTGAAAAAACGGTTGAGGTCGAAGCGGGCGCGAACCTGTTGGCTGTCATGAGAGAAAATTATGCAATCGAAGAAGCTGATGGCTTTATCACTGCCATCGACGGCCATACACAAGTGGAAGAGACAGCCGAAACAAAAGCCAAATATTGGTTGTTTGATGTAAATGGCGAGTCTTCGATGGTCGGAGCCGCTGATGTGGCGCTCCAAGAAGGAGACGTAATCGTATGGAACCTGACAGAAATGTAAAGAAGACTGTGGGTTTCGGGGTGAGGCGGCTAGCACTGTTGTCGATTTTGACGGCTTTGTGCTACGTCGGGAGGATGGTGTTCCAGTTCATCCCGAATGTGCAGCCGGTGACAGCCGTGCTGATCATCCTGACACTTACATTGGGCATGGCGGATGGGTTTATTGTAGCCATCCTGTCGATTGTTTTGACCAACTTCCTGCTGGGAATGGGACCGTGGACGATTGCACAGATCGCCGGTTTCGGCTTTCTGATCGTGGTCACGGGTGTGTTCGTCAAGCCGTTCTACTGCACAAATCAAAAAAAGATCCACAGAATCCTATTTGCACTGTTTGCCTTTTTCGGAGGACTGCTGTACGGATTCGTCATCTCTGTCATTTCCGTAAAATTGATGGGTATCAATAGTTTTTGGGCCTATTACATCGCCGGCATTCCTTTCGATCTCCTTCACGGACTGGGGAATGCCGGATTCTATCTGATTCTGGAGCCGATTTTGGTGCCCTTGTTAGCAGCATATAAAAAAAGATATTGAACAAAAATCCTATGAGGAGAGCGTTCTCGTTTAAGAGAACCTTCTATGTTTCTTATATTTTTAAGGTATCATGATATCCGCCAGCCAAAATTACCACTAGTGACATAGTTATTACCAGTCAGTGACACAGAACTTACCACTCAGTGACATTGAAGTTACCATTCGGTAAAATATATAATTAAATCAACAATACCTCCAATATAATGAAGGAGCACACGATTGTGCAAAAATATTATATTGAAGGTTTTTTTTATGATTCAATATCGCGCCGATTGTAAAATTAAGCGAGACAAATAAAAAAATCATTTATGTTACACTCAAATTGTAATTCCGTCGAAAGAATACAGGGAGAGTGAACATAAATGACCTATACCCATCTTACACCAAATGAACTCGTAATTATAGAGGCATATTTTCATCAAGAAACACCCGTTGCTTTCGTTGCCAAGAAACTTAAGCGTGGTAGACAGGCCATTTACAATGTTTATCATTTTCTTAAACAAGGAAAAACGGCTCTCGAATACCTCGAACAGTATAAGAAAAATAAAAAACGTTGTGGAAGAAAGCCGATTGAAATACCCAAAGCAGAAAAAGAATACATCGAAGGGTGGCGACCCCTAAAAGTTAGAGTTTTTATTATGCAGCTGATTGGCTGGATTGAATTCGGTATTCGACCGGACTCAGTCCAGCCAATTTTACTTTTGATCGTACGTGGTTATACCAGTAGATGTATTCTTTAATTCGTCGTTTTAATTCTTCATAACTGACTAGTTTCTCTCCATAATACATTTCTTGTTTTAATATGCCAAAGAAATTCTCCATCGAAGCATTGTCTGCACACGTTGCTTTACGTGACATACTCTGGAATACATTGTTTTTATTTAATGTTTTTACCCATTTATTATGTTGGTAATGCCAACCTTGATCCGAATGGATAGTTGTACGGTAGGTTGCGTGATTCTTTATTATCTCTATTGTTTCATTTAGTGGCTCCATGACTAAATCTAATGTTGGGCGTTTCTTAATTCCAAACGCAATCACTTCTCCATTATATAGGTCAAGAATAGGGTTTAAATACAACTTTTCTTCCCCTAGACATTTGAATTCCGTAATGTCAGTTACTAGTTTCTGAAATGGGATAGGTGTACTAAACCGACGTGACAATCGATTCTTCACTATTTTTCCAGTAGTTCCTTTATATGAATTGTATTTACGGGATTTTCGCATGAATTTTACACACTTTAATCCTAGCTCTCGCATAATGCGATACACCTTTTTATGATTAATACAGTATCCTAATTTCTTTAACTCGTCTGTAATCCGTTTATATCCATAACGTTCATAAAACGCCTTAAATAGGTGAGTAATGCGTTCTTTTAGTTCGATATCCAGATCTTCTTTTCCGAAGTTCTTGACATGATAGTGATAGGTTGCTTCGGGAATTCCCACAACTAGGATAATATCCTTTAATCGGAACCCTTCTTCTTTAAGTTCGAATGCCCATTTTGCTTGCGCTTTTCGAGTAAGACATTCGGATTTTCCCGAAAAGCTCTCAGCTTTTTTAAATAGGCAATTTCTAATCTCAGTAGTTCATTCTCTCGTTCTAACTCCGTTTCACGTGTGAACTTGTTTTCTTCCTTTTTCGTTTGTTTATTTAGTTTCTTAGTCATAGAAGGTCGCTCCTTTGATTTTGGTTTCAAGCCTTCTATCCCTTGAGAATTAAAATCTTTCATCCAACGATAAATTAATGAAGGATTATTTAATCCGAATTGTTCAGTCGTTTCCTGATAAGAAGCACCTGTGTCTAACATAAATTGTATCGTATTTAATTTAAATTGAACAGGATATACTTCCTTCCTTTTTCTTCGTTTTAATCCCTCCATCCCTTGTGTTTTATAAGCTCTTACCCAATTTTGTAATGGTGTTGCAGAAGGCATATTGTATTTCTTCGCCAATAATTTATAACCAATATTTCCATCCAAATACTCCGTAACAAGCTTTATTTTAAATTCTTCACTATATTTAGCCATAAAAATACCCCCGAAAGTTAGATTTATTACTCTAACTTTCGGGGGTCGGTACCTTTTCGGAGTTACCTTTTTATTTAGAGAAAAGGAGCTAATGATGGATCAAAACTTGAAAAACGAACGAATAAATCTTTTATTGAAACTACTGATGGCGTTATTATTTCTAACTGGTGCAGTGACTTTTAGTTATCCCTTCGTAGTAGACGCTATTAATAACTATTATGACCAGAAGACGATTGAAAAAATGCATCGCGAAAATCAAGAACAATTACTGACTGAACGAGAAGAACATTTATCGAAAATGAAGCAACAAAATGACGTACTTCGGACTAATAAACAAACGACCAATATTCCAGGAATGGGCTTAGTGGAGGATCCTTTTGAAGAATCTATTGGCAATACGCCGAATCCTGATCGCCAATATTTTTCAGACCATACAATTGGCGCCATCTATATTCCTAAAATCCATGTTAGTCTCCCGTTGTTTGATGAAACCAATTCACTGTTGTTAGAAAAAGGAGCGACAGTTTTACAAGGAACTTCTTTACCAATTGGTGGAAGTGATACCCACTCGGTAATTACTGGTCATAGCGGTTTACCCAATAAATTATTATTTACTGATTTAGAAAAGTTACAACAAGATGATGTGTTCTATCTTGACGTTGCTGGAGAAAAATTAGCCTATCAAATTGAGCAGTTTAACACAGTACTACCACATGAATTAGAGGATTTGAAAATTAAGGAAGGGAAAGATTTAGTAACGTTGGTGACTTGCACACCTTATATGGTGAATACGCATCGCTTATTAGTCACGGCTCATCGGATTCCTTATATAGAAGAAGTCATGGAAAAAGAAAAAGAGCAAACAGAAAAGTACCACTATCAGCGATTTTGGTTATTCATGTTGGCTATTCCAGTAGTTTTAGTTTCCATTGCTTATTGGATGTGGCGCAAATTTGTTTATTATCAAAGCGGAAAATATCGTTATGATTTTCAATTTATCTACCTTAAAAATGGAGAACCATTGGTGGGACAACGATTTATTTTATCGAAACGACACAAACAGATTGCCATAACAACCAGTAATCAAGATGGCAAGGTATGTTTTTCTCAAATTCGTGGCGGTTGCTATTGGGTAACGCCTGCAAACCGAGAGCAGCCCAAAATTAAAGGGTATATATTTCGTTTAAAAGAGAAGCAATTCCTATTGAGAAGTCGTTCGATTATTCGAAAGGATAAGCGAGCTGATACTACTTGCTATTGGATAGAGGAAGGAAAACGAAAATGAAAAAATCAAAGCGACAGTTGTTTTCTCGTATTGCTGTTATCTGCTTATTTTGTACGGGAGTCATGGTTATGACCTATCCATTTTATGTTAACGCATTAAACAATTTTTTAGACCAACAACAAATGACATATTATTTAACAAAAGAAAAAAATGTGGCAGCAGAACGCCAACGACTAGAAGTCGAAAACGAGCGTTTGAAAACGGAAGGCCTTGCACCAGGTGCCGATCCTTTTAGTGAATCTCCTTCCCAAAAAGCAGATGAGCAATATTATCAGCAACATTTTATCGGAAAAATTAACATTCCAAAATTGGCCGTTGAATTGTCTTTATTTGATACAACCACGCCATTATTGTTGGAAAAAGGTGCCACTGTATTAGATGGGACGAGTTATCCTGTGGGTGGAGATGGAACCCACGCAGTCATTACTGCTCATCGAGGATTGCCGGAAAGAGAACTATTCACCAATCTTCCTAAATTAAAAAAGGGCGACCTCTTTTTAATAGACATTTTAAATCAAACATTAGCTTATGAGGTGAGGGATATTCAAGTAGTGGAACCGCATGAAACCTCTTTACTACAACTAGTTGCTGAGAAAGACTTAGTAACTTTAGTAACCTGTACGCCCTACATGATTAATTCACATCGTTTGTTAGTCACTGGTGAGCGTGTTCCTTATACAGCAAACGTTCAAAAAGAACAAGAAGCAGGAAATCGTCAACGATTTTGGGAGCAAATTATCATAGCCGTAGGAATTGGTATTTTTCTAATAGTTAGTATAGGCATGATTGCACATCAGATTTATAGATTTAAGTTGAAAAATAATCCAAGCTCCAAGAGTGAGTAGTCGTTTCTATGGGATAAATGTTATTAAGACATAACTGAAAGATACGAGTATTTCAAATTAGTCATAAATTGATTTATAGAATGCTGAAAATTGAGGAGGAAATTTATGTTTGGTTTCGCTAAGATTAACTTACGGAATACACAAACTGAGGAGGAAGTGTATGTTTGGATTCTCTAAGGAAATACTTTTAAAAAAAGAATTACTCTATTTTCTAGACAAACAAGAAGAAGGCGTGTCAAGTAAAGATATTTCAGATTATATACAATCACTAACTAGTCAAACGGTTCGAAAATATCTAAAAGAAATTGCTGAAAGTATTTCAGAACTCTATTCGCCAGAACAAATGCAATTAAATATAGGCACTCGTTATGGAAGTTATTTATTACGAAAAGGAACCAATTTTGATTGTTATTTTGAAGAACTTTATACTAAAAATATTGTGTATCATATCTATCAACAATTAATTTTGCACCGTTCGTTCCTTACGTCAGACTTCTGCCAAAGACATGCAGTTAGCATGTCTACTTTACGTCGCATAATTAAGAAAATAAATGATGCATTGACTGATTATCAAATTCATTTGAAAATTGGCACAAAAGTTACCGTTGTCGGTAATGAAAAGCAAATTCGCGTCTTCTTTTTTATGTTTCTTTATACTGTTCATCGAAAATTATCTTCTATACAATGGATTGATTCAGAAAAATATCTGAAATTAGGTCAGCAAATTTGTGAAGCTTTCTATATTTTTACCGACAATGAACATATGGAAATTCTGGGTATCTGGCTGTTCATCAATCAACAATCTGATCAATTAGGAAAACCGATTGAATCAAACGTGTCTGAAAACTTTACTTCAATTGTCTTACCCGATAGTGAATTGTCTTTGGATACTTGGGAGTTTATATTGATTGTTATGTATGTATTAGATTTAGTTGAATTTGAACCAGAATTAAATTTTGAAAAGATACATCAAAATTCTTTTTCTGATAGTGCTCGAAAATGGCTTCTTTTTTATGAAAATCGTGTTCGACAAATGATGCCGAAAGAAAAGGAAAATCTCTATTTGCAAATGTATAAATTATCTATACTCGATCAAATTGTTCCGACTTCTGAAAAAGTAAAAGCCGTTTTTTCAATCTTTGATGAAGCGAAAGTGCAAGAAATCTATCCTTATTTTTGGATTGAGTTTGAAAAAATGTGGGAAGCATTTGTTTCTCAATATACTCTATTAGATACTAAGAAATACAAGCAAATTTTTTTAGAATGGACATTGCAATATGCTTCAAAAGAAAAACTTTTTCCAATTATCCAAATGTATTTAAAGTCTAGTTTGCCAAAAATAGAGATTCAGTTAATGAAAAAGACGATTGAACATAAAATGTTGAATATGGCACAGATTGTTTTTGTTTCTGAGGAAAAAATTGCGGATATTACGTTGTCTACGGAAACCACCCAAAAAGGTATGTTAATAAATGCTAATTTAACTGAAAAAGATTTTTCAGTAATAAAAGAAGGAATAATGAAGTTGCTTCAATAACTAGTAGTTTATAGAGCATAGAAATTTTTTGCTTTTAAAAAGAGAATGATGAAAAATGGTTCTGAATGGTTAAATAAAACTAATTTTATTTAAAAATCCCCATATTTTCTTATCAATTTGTTTATTTCATTGTATACTAAGTTGAGACAAACAAAGGAGAGAAATTATGCAAAATAGACGTCTTCTTGGACGCGAGCGTTCAGTATTACTGGTAGTTGTATTAACTTTAATCACATGCGGTATTTATTTCTTTGTATGGATGTATCAAGTAACCAAAGAATTAACAGAATATACAGAGGATTATCGTTTAAGTCCAGGATTAGCTGTGGTTTTTACATTATTAACATGTGGTTTTTACACGCTTTATTGGTGGTATCGCATCAATAATTTAATGATGACCGCTCAACATGAAACAGGGTATCAAGTAATGGCTGATAACAAATGGCTATTTCTATTATGTAGTGTTGTTGGTTTTAGTATCATTAATATGGCGATTATTCAATCTGATTTAAATCTTTTATGGGAGCGTGCAGAAGTTGCAGAAGAACCTCCAATAGAAGAAACACCTTTTCAGTCTTCAGATGACGAATGGACCGATTATTAATGTGTATTTTTAAATGGATGACAGGATTGCCTTGTCCAGGTTGTGGGATGACACGAGCATGTCTACACGTTCTTTCAGGAAATTTTGAAGAAGCTTTTTATTATCATCCGCTATTCTGGTTAGTTCCGATCGTTTTTGGAATCGTCATCTTTCAAAAGTATTCATTGATTTCAAAAATATATCATTCTAAATTATTTTGGAGTAGTGTCCTTAGCTTAATTGTAGGTGTATATATTTATCGAATGCTGCAATTTTTTCCAAATCAAGCACCGATGGATTTTGAAACACAAGCATGGATACCAAGACTATTCGCTACGCTATGGGAACAAATGACTACTATAGCGCGCGAAACTTGAATTTATACCAAAGTTATGTTATATTCATAAACGTAATGATAGTAGAGGTGAGTGAGGGCGATTTTTTCCCTCACTCTTTTTATGGAATGAAGCAAATTTCATTCATTGAAATAAAGGAGGCGATAAATTTTGAGTACTGTGGTGGAAACTGTAACCGAGTTAGTAACCCCTATTTTAGAGGAACAAAATTTTGAGTTAGTAGAAGTAGAATTTGTGAAAGAAGGCAAGAATTGGTTTCTTCGTGTCTTCATTGACAAAGAAGGTGGCATCGATATTGAAGAGTGTGCCTTTGTCAGTGAGCATTTGAGCGAAAAGTTAGACAGCATTGATCCTGATCCTATTCCTCAAGCATACTTTTTAGAAGTTTCTTCTCCAGGAGCAGAACGTCCATTGAAGAAAGAAGCAGATTATCAACGAGCATTGGGTGAATACATCCATCTCTCTCTTTACCAACCATTAGATGGAGAAAAACAATATGAAGGATTTTTACAATCCTATGATAATGCTGAACTTATTCTAAAAATTAGAATTAAAACAAGAGAAAAAGAAATTACTGTTGATCGCAAAAATATTGCGAAAGCTCGTCTAGCTATTCAATTTTAAACACGGAGGAATCAAAGACAATGAGTAAAGAAATGTTGAACGCATTAGATGCTTTAGAAGCTGAAAAGGGAGTTTCTAAAGAAATTGTTATTGAAGCATTAGAAGCAGCATTGATTTCTGCTTATAAACGTCATTACGGACAATCACAAAATGTAGAAGTGGAATTTGACCAAAAAAAGGGAAATATTCACGTCTATGCGGTCAAAGAAGTTTCTGAAGAAGTTATGGACTCTCAATTAGAAGTCTCTTTAAAAGAAGCCATCACAATTAATCCTGCTTACGAAATCGGTGACAGAATCCGTTTTGAAGTAACACCAAAAGACTTTGGACGTATTGCCGCACAAACAGCAAAACAAGTTATTTTACAACGTGTACGTGAAGCAGAACGTAACATCATCTACACTGAATTCAGTGCATATGAAAAAGACATTATGCAAGGAATTGTTGAACGCCAAGACAATCGTTATATTTATGTAAATCTTGGAAAAATTGAAGCTGTTTTATCAAAACAAGATCAAATGGTTAATGAATTTTATCAACCACATGATCGTATCAAAGTCTACGTTTCACGTGTTGAAAATACTTCAAAAGGTCCACAAGTCTTTGTAAGTCGTAGTCATCCAGATTTATTACGTCGTTTATTTGAACAAGAAGTGCCAGAAGTGTATGATGGTATTGTAGAGATTGTCAGCATTGCTCGTGAAGCAGGCGATCGTTCAAAAATTGCTGTTCGTTCACATGATGCAAATATTGATCCAGTAGGTACTTGTGTGGGACCCAAAGGACAACGTGTACAAGCCCTTGTTAACGAATTAAAAGGCGAAAATATGGATATCGTAGAATGGAATGAAGATCCAGCTGTTTTCATTGCAAATGCGTTAAATCCAGCAGAAGTAAGTGATGTTATTTTTGATGCAGAAAATCCAAAAGCATGTACCGTTGTAGTGCCAGATTATCAATTATCGTTAGCAATTGGTAAACGTGGACAAAATGCACGTTTAGCTGCTAAATTAACTGGCTATAAAATTGACATTAAGTCAGAATCAGACATGAAAGATTTTTATGCACAACTAGACAATGAAGAAATTGTAGAAGAAATTGATGCAACTATTGATGAAGCAGAAGTTATTTTAAATGACGACGCAACATCAGTAGACGAATAACATCTGGAGGGATTCTAATGAAAAAAAGAAAAATTCCTTTGAGAAAATCAGTTGTATCAGGTGATATGTTTCCCAAAAAAGAATTGTTGCGAATTGCCCGCTCAAAAGAAGGCGAAGTTTCAATTGATCCAACTGGTAAAAAACCAGGTCGTGGTGCGTATATTGCCATTGAACCAAGTGAAGCGCAACTTGCATGGGATAAACGCATTTTAGACCGTGTGTTAGAAGCCAAACTGACGGATGAATTTTATCAAGAATTATTAGATTATGTAACACACCAAAAAGCGCGTCGAGAGTTGTTTGGCAATGAATAGACAAAAAGCGCTCAATATGTTAGGACTAGCAATGCGTGCTGGTAAACTGGTAACCGGTGAAGAAATGACGATTACAGAAGTGAAATCGCAAAAAGCGAAACTTGTTTTAATCGCCCATGATGCTGGTAAGAATACACAGAAGAAAGTAAAGGACAAAAGTTCTTTTTATCAAGTTCCTTGTCTTGACCATTTCAACTCAAATGAACTGAGCCAAGCTATCGGTAAAGACCGTATGGTGGTTGGCATTCTGGATAGTGGATTTGCCAAGAGAATCGAGGAATTAATATTAGGTTAGGAAGGTGATTGCATGGGGAAAAAAAGAGTATACGAAC
This sequence comes from Enterococcus sp. AMC1623, assembly GCF_058216495.1. Taxonomy (NCBI): domain Bacteria; kingdom Bacillati; phylum Bacillota; class Bacilli; order Lactobacillales; family Enterococcaceae; genus Enterococcus; species Enterococcus sp. AMC1623. The sequence goes on from NZ_CM177096.1 coordinate 388,340, forward strand.
TTGCAAAAGAAATTAACAAATCAAGTAAAGAGATTGTCGATAAAGCACAATCACTAGGCTTTGACGTGAAAAATCACATGGGAGTAATCTCAGATAGTGAGGAGAAAAAATTACGTCAAACATTAGGCGGAGGTGCAGCAAGACCAAATAAACCAGCATCCCAAAAACCAGTAAACCAACAAAATAACGCACAAGGCGATAAGAAATTCCAATCGCAAAGAAATAATCCTAACTTCCAAAACCGTCAAAATCAAAGTGGAAACCAAAATCGTTCAAATAATCAAGGGCAACGCACTAACAATCAAAACCGTCCGACACAAGGACAAAATCAAAATCGCCCGACACAAGGACAAAATCAAAACCGTCCAACTCAAGGCCAAAACAACCAAACTCGTCCAGCACAAGGTCAAAATAATCATCAAAATCGCTCAACTACTGCACAAGGACAAAGCAATAATCAAAACCGTTCAAATACAGGACAAGGGCAAAACAATAACCAAAATCGTAACCGTAACAATAACTTCAATAATCGTAACAGTTTTGGTGGCAATCAAAACCGTAATAAATTTAATAAAAAAGGGAAAAAAGGAAAACAACATCCTCAATCCAATAAACCTGCAGTGCCGGCACGTAAGTTCCGTGAATTACCAGAAGTTTTAGAATATACAGATGGCATGAACGTAGCAGATATTGCGAAAAAAATCTATCGTGAACCAGCTGAAATTATCAAAAAACTCTTTATGATGGGCGTTATGGTTAACCAAAACCAACCATTAGATAAAGATACAATTGAGTTGTTAGCGACAGATTACGGCATTGACCCACAAGAAAAAGTTCAAGTGGATATTGCAGATATCGATAAATTCTTTGAACCAGAAGAGTTAAAAGAAGAAAATCTTGTGTCTCGTCCACCAGTTGTAACCATCATGGGGCACGTTGACCATGGTAAAACAACATTACTTGATACATTACGTCATTCACGTGTTAGTGTAACAAGTGGCGAAGCAGGCGGTATTACCCAACATATCGGTGCGTACCAAATTGATATTGATAATAAACCAATTACTTTCTTGGATACTCCAGGACATGCGGCGTTTACAAGCATGCGTGCACGTGGAGCAAGTATTACAGATATTACGATTTTAGTTGTCGCAGCAGATGATGGTGTAATGCCTCAAACAATTGAAGCAATTAACCATGCGAAAGCAGCGAACGTTCCAATTATTGTTGCTGTAAATAAAATCGATAAGCCAGCAGCTAATCCACAACATGTGATGCAAGAATTAAGTGAATATGAATTAATTCCTGAAGCATGGGGTGGCGATACAATTTTTGTTGAAATCTCAGCAAAATTTGGACAAAATATTGAAGAATTATTAGAAATGATTCTATTAGTTGCGGAAGTAGAAGATTTGAAAGCTGATCCAACTCAACGCGCAATCGGTACAGTAATCGAAGCTCGTTTAGACAAAGGAAAAGGTCCTGTAGCGACTTTATTAGTACAACAAGGTACGCTACACGTAGGAGATCCTATCGTTGTCGGTAATACGTATGGTCGTGTCCGTGTGATGACGAATGACTTAGGCCGTCGTGATAAAACTGCTGGTCCAGCAACTCCAGTTGAAATTACAGGATTAAATGATGTACCTCAAGCAGGTGACCGTTTTGTTGTCTTTGAAGATGAGAAAACAGCTCGTGCAGCCGGTGAAGAACGTGCGAAACGTGCGTTAGTGGAACAACGTGCATCAAGTTCTCGTGTCACATTAGACAATTTATTTGAAAGCCTAAAAGAAGGCGAATTAAAAGACGTGAATGTTATTATTAAAGCTGACGTTCAAGGTTCTGCCGAAGCTTTAGCTGCTTCATTGAAGAAAATTGATGTGGAAGGCGTTCGTGTAAATATTGTCCATTCAGCAGTTGGTGCGGTGAATGAAAGTGATGTCACTTTAGCTGCAGCAAGTAATGCGATTATCATTGGATTTAATGTACGTCCAACGCCACAAGCGAAACAACAAGCTGATGCGGAATCAGTAGACATTCGCTTACACCGTATTATTTACAAAGCAATTGAAGAAATTGAAACAGCGATGAAAGGGATGCTTGATCCTGAATTTGAAGAAAAAATTACAGGTCAAATGGTCGTTCGTGAAACGTATAAAGTTTCTAAAATTGGTACAATTGCTGGTTGTTACGTAACAGAAGGCTTTATCCGTCGTGATAGTGGTGTTCGTGTGATTCGTGATAATATTGTTATCTACGAAGGTGAACTAGCTAGCTTGAAACGTTTTAAAGATGATGCCAAAGAAGTAAAATTAGGCTTTGAATGTGGAGCGATGATTGATAAATTCAACGACATCAAAGTAGATGACGTAATCGAAGGATTCGTTATGGAAGAAATTAAAGCAAAATAATTAATTACGTTAGAAAATAGGAGGTCTCTCAATGGCCAATTATCGTGATCGTAGAGTTGCTCAAGAAATTTTGAAAGAAGTTAATCAAATCTTGAGAAGAAAAGTTCGTGATCCTCGTGTGCAAGACGTCACTATTACAGATGTTCATGTGACCGGAGACTTACAACAAGCAACGATTTATTACAGTATTTTATCTGACTTAGCTTCAGATAAGCAAAAAGCGCAAAGTGGTTTAGAAAAAGCAACAGGTTTAATTCGTCGTGAATTAGGTCATGAGTTGTCGCTTTATAAAACACCTGAATTAATCTTTGAATTAGATGAATCTGTCGTGTATGGCAATAAAATTGACGAAATGATTCGTAATTTAAACAAAGACTAGTCGAAACGGAAACGAGACAGGATTGTTTCGTTTCCGTTTTTTGTTTGAAAGAAATTGTATAATGCGCAAGTGAAGAACGATATGTTATAATAATTGAGGCTAAAAAATAAATTGAGGTGTATCCATGAACGGCATTTTACCCCTATGGAAAGAACGCGGTATGACAAGTCATGACTGTGTATTTAAATTAAGAAAAATTTTACATACAAAAAAAGTAGGACATGGTGGAACATTAGACCCAGATGTAGATGGTGTTTTGCCAATTTGTATTGGCAAAGGGACCAAAGTTATTGAATTTCTCAGTGATTCAGGAAAAATTTATGAAGGTGAAATTACGCTTGGATATAGTACAACGACAGAAGATGTTTCTGGTGAAATTGTTGAAAAACAAGCGGTTGATGTGCCTTTTTCTAATGAACAAATTGACAAAGCAATGCAACAATTGACTGGAGAGATTACGCAAATCCCACCGATGTATTCAGCAGTGAAAGTTAATGGGAAACGATTATATGAATATGCAAGAAATGGGGAAACAGTCGAACGTCCCAAACGTAAAGCTCAAATCGATCTTTTTGAACGGACAACTGAACCTATATGGGATGAAGTTGAAAAAACGCAATCTTGGCGGTTCCGTGTAGTTTGTGGTAAGGGAACCTATGTCCGCACGTTAGCAGTAGATACTGGAAAAGCATTAGGCGTGCCTGCCCATATGTCTGATTTGACGCGTACAGCCAGTGGTGGTTTTACCAAAGAGCAGGCTGTCACCTTAGCACAAGTAGCAGAGGCGATGGAAAACGAAAGCATCGAACAAATTTTATTGCCAATTGAATTTGGTGTGAAAGATTTTCAACGGATTGATATTACGGAAGAGTTATGGAATAAAGTCAAAAATGGGATGCGTTTGCCGTACCAAGAATTTGGCTTTACTGACTTGCCTAAGGAACCTTTCGCAGTTTTTTATCATGCCAAAGTGGTTTGCTTATATCAGCCGCATGAAAAGCAAAAAGGAATTGTGAAACCATTAAAAGTATTACAAACAGAGTGAGGAGCAAAAGCAGAATGAAAGTAATTGAAATTCGTCATCCTTATGAAAAAGCGATGATTCCAAAAGATGATGTAGTTTTAGTCATGGGCTTTTTTGACGGTGTTCATCAAGGTCATCAAAAAGTTATTCAAGAAGGAAAAAAAATTGCCGATGAAAAAGGCTTAAAATTAGCCGTAATGACCTTCAACCAACATCCATCTATTGTTTTTCAAAAAGTCCAACCAGAATTAATGCGTTACTTAACAAGCTTGGATCAAAAGAAACGACTAATGGAACAACAACAAGTCGATTATTTGTATATTGTGGAGTTTACTTCAGCATTTGCTAATTTAAAACCACAAGATTTCGTGGACCAATATATGGTTGACTTAAATGCTGCTTGTGTTGTTGCGGGGTTTGATTATACGTACGGACCAAAAGATGTTGCGAATATGTCTTGTTTAGCAGATTATGCTAAAGGACGCTTTGAGATTCTAACAGTTCCTAAAGAGAGTTTAGCGGATCGTAAAATTAGTTCAACACGTATTCGTGAAAACTTAGACGCTGGACATATGGAAGAAGTGACAGAATTATTAGGTTATGTCTATGAAATTGATGGAACCGTTGTACATGGTGATGCCCGTGGACGAACATTGGGTTTTCCAACTGCTAATATTAAAACCAAAAGTACCACTCGTTTACCTAAAGAAGGTGTTTATGTAACGGAATTGAAAGTTGGTGATACCTGGTATCCATCAATGGGCTCAATCGGACATAATGATACCTTTGAAAAAGGGCGACAATTAACAGTTGAAGTATACATTTTAGACTTTAAAGAAGATATCTACGGTGAACAAGTCTCTGTGCGTTGGAATCATTTTTTACGAGGCCAAGTTGCTTTTGATGGAGCTGAAAATTTAATTAAACAATTAAAACAAGATGAATGCGACACACGCACTTATTTTGACTTAAATTAAGAAGAAGGATTGATTGCTAATTACAGCGTATCAATCCTTCTTTCGTTTTTTCTGTTGTTTTTTAAGACTGACCCCCCAAGTAAGTTGGCAAAGAAAAACAAACAGAAAGAGGACAAAAATAAGAATGAACGAAATTAGTCGAAGTTCAATTGTTTGGATTGTATCAAAAGTGTCTGTTTTTTGAAAGAAAATATATCCAATTGCAACAACAAATAGAATAGACCATAAAATATTTATACCTAACCAAAACGTTTTCAATTTCCCCCACCTCCTATAACTATTAATTATCATAACAAAAAATGAACATTAATAATATAGAAAATTCTGAAAATAAAAGAATTGCAGAATTTTACGAAGTGTAATAATGCGCTAAATCAGCTAACTCAAAAAAATAAGCCTTTACTTTGAATAAAGTAAAAGACTTGTTTTTTTATTTGTAGAACAATTCTGTAAAATAAGGCTGATTCTCTTCGTTAAAAGAAACGCCAATGCCTAGCTTTTCAAAGCCATTATTTAAAATATTTTTACGATGACCTTCTGAATTTAATAAGCCTTGATGCGCAAAGATACTGCTTGCTTGACCATACGCCAGATTTTCGCCAGCTAATGTATAAGAAATTTGATCCTCATTCATACGATCGAAGGGAGATTGTCCTTGTAGATTCATATGGTCAAAATAATTATTATCAGCCATGTCTTTGCTATGTTTGCGTCCAGTTTCTTGCGCTTGATCCGACCAATTTAAAACAGATAATCCTCGTTTAACACGAGAAGCATTCGTCAAATCAAATAATTGTCTCTCGAAACCAGTTTGTAGTTCAGTTGTTTGACTTGCATAAAGATAATTTTTATTTAATTCTAATTGCTGTTCAATAATTTGAATAGCAGTGAGTTTGTCACCATCATGCAAATCATAAAAGAAGGTAATGAAATTATTGTCTATTTGATACACATCATATTCACCTTCACTGTTGATTAGATAATTATAGAGTCCTTTACGAATAGACTCTTCTGGTTCTCCCAGCAAATCACGGATGGTTTGTTTAGTAGTCCCCATTTGAATATCCAGAGTGGAAGCAAGTAATTCTTGATTGGTAAACAACCCTCGAACAATATTGTCTTGGTCATATGCAACCATCATAAAATTTTGATAATTTTGATGATAGCTTGCCCATTGGGTGCCATATTCATTTTGTGTTTGATTAAGAGCAGTACCGTACATGGCTTCGACCTCTTGTTGGCTGTCTCCAATTTCAATATTACCAACTGAAAAAGTTTGAGATTCGGGTTGGGATAATTCTAAAGGTGGGGGTGTTGATTCCTCATTTGTTATCAATTGAGAAACAGAATGTTGCACAAGCTGTGTTCCTTCCGTAAACAACTCAAACCAAAAAGCCCGTGTAAAAAACAATAAAGCGACTATACAGAGAAAATAAAAAGTTCGTTTTAAGATAAAAAACACCTCCTACTAAGTATACTATACTGGATAATTAAGCAATTAGATAAATTGGGAGCCTAAGAGATGCTTTTTCTTAATTCTTTTTTATAGTATAAGCAAAAAAAGTGATGAAATTGGTCTATTTAACAATAAAATATCCGAACGAGAGAGTGTGCTCCTGTAGTCTAGCAGGATTAGCGCTACTCATTCTAAATCGTTCGGATATTTTTCTCTTGTTTTTATTTATGTTACACTTGTTCAATTATCGGTAAAATTTCTTTTAATGAAGTAACTTCATAAGTAGGTTGCACAGCAGCTGGTGTTTGTTGGTGATGATTAATCCAAATATTTGACATGTTCGCACGATTCGAGCCTAAAATATCTGTCATTAAATTATCGCCTATCATAATTGATTGCTCTGGGGATGCATTGGCTGTCTCAAGTGCAAATTCAAAAATTTTAGGATCGGGTTTACCAACCCCAACTTCACCTGAAATAATAATATGCGCAAAATAAGGCGCAATTTCGGGTGTAATTGCTAGCTTTGTTCGTTGCAAAGAAGGTGAGCCATTTGTCACTAATACAAGTTGGTATTTCTCTTTTAATTGGTCTAATACCGTAAAAGTATCTGAATAGACGAACGGATGTTTTTTACGCTCTACAATAAATTGTTGCGCCAATTGTTTTCCTAAAGCTAAATCCTCAATACCACAAGCTTTTAAACCATTTGTCCAAGCGTCCACTTGATAGGTATGGATTAATTGATGCATTTGTTGAAATTCTTCTCCAGGATCATCGAAGGTTCCCCATAACCCTTCAAAAGGATTAATACCAATCATTTGCGTGAAAGCATACGTAGGGTAGCTTTGATATAATTTTGTTGCTTCTTCTCTAACCGCGTTCTCTAATACTTTTGAATCAATTGTGGCAACTGTTTTACAAGTTTCTTGAAAGGCAGTTTTAATACTTTGTTTATCCCACAATAATGTATCATCTAAATCAAAAAAAATAGTTGTAATCATCTGTTTTCCCCTTTGTAGAGCCATGATAAGCTACATTCTAGCAAAAATTAATTGAAAAAGAAATCCTTTTTTCAGTCAGTTACTTAGGTAGTAAAAATTTTTCAAAAACTTCATTTCCAATGAAAAGGCCTTGCTGCGTCAATTGTATGCGATCATTATTGACCACCAGCCAATTTTTTTCTATTAATTCAGGTAAAATTTTACCGTAGACATCCATAAATGAAACATTAAATTTCTCAGCAAAATATTTTTGAGAAATACCTTCTAATTTTCTCAGTCCCAAAAACATCTCTTCTTCAATTTGATTTTCTTTAGTTAACAGCTCTGTTTCAACAATTGGTAATTGGTTGTCGCGTAAAGGGCGTAAATAATGTTGAATCGGTCCAAAGTTTTTATAGCGCTCATTTTTCAAATAGCCACTGGCACCTGCACCGAAACCATAATAATTTTCATTATTCCAATACACGAGATTATGCTGTGATTCTTTGCCTACAGCAGCAAAGTTACTGACTTCATATTGACGATGACCAGATTTTTCCATGGCTTCGATCGCTTCTTCAAACATTTGACTTTCAACTTCTTGTGAAGGGAGTTCTAAGCGGCCTTGTCGTACCCAGTTCATAAATTGAGTTTTATTTTCTAAAATCAATGAATACATTGAGTAGTGAGGCAAACCCAATTCAATGGCGCGATGTAGCGTATCGCGAAAATCTTCCAACGTTTGTCCAGGTAAAGCGTAGATCAAATCAATGCTGACATTATCAAACTGATTTTTTTCAAGAACGCGAATTGTTTCATACACATCTTCTGCCGTATGTTTACGACCAATCTTTTTTAATAAACGATTGTTAAAGGTCTGCACACCCATAGATAAACGATTGACACCATGATGTTTCATGACTTGTAATTTTTCTTCAGTTAAATCACCTGGATTAGCTTCAACCGTAAACTCTTTCGTTGTGTTGGTTGGCAACAAGTGATGAATACCGGTTAATAAAACATCTAATTGTGTGGCAGATAAAGAAGTGGGCGTCCCACCTCCAATGTAAATTGTTTCAGATTGATCGGTAGGATGGACTTGCAACGTTAGTTCAATTTCTTTTAAAAGTAGTTGAATGTATTCGTCCACAGGTTGCCCTTCTAAAAAAACTTTATTGAAATCACAATAGTAGCAAATGTGTTCGCAAAAGGGAATATGGATATATGCCGATGTATTTTTAACTTGGGGTGTTTCTTCAAACATAAATGTGTTTCCTCCAGTATCACAGGTTCTGTGATCGATTGTATTCGAAAAACAGTGTACCATATTTTATATAAGAGGCGATATGTAGAAGTCTTTAATTTAGTCAAAAAGAAAATTAGCACTCTGTCTAGAAGAGTGCTAATTTTTGAGAGTTTCTTCTTGACTTCTATTTTAAATATGATATATTTATACATGTAGTTAGCACTTGATAGACAAGAGTGCTAATCAAGAGGTGATAAATTTGTTAACAGAAAGACAAGAAAATATCTTGCGTCTGATCATCCAAAATTATACAAATTTAGGCCAGCCAGTTGGCTCGAAAAAATTAATGGAGGATGGCATCGAAGCAAGTTCAGCGACGATTCGTAATGAGATGAAGACGCTTGAAGATTATGGATTACTTGCTAAAACACATTCTTCTTCTGGTCGAGTTCCTTCGATGACTGGTTATCGGTATTATGTCGATCACCTATTGACACCTTCGAAAGTAGGTAACGAAGATGTTGCACTGATTAGGCAGTCTTTTGGCAAAGAATTTCACGAGATTAATGAAATTATTCAACAGTCTGCCAATATTTTATCTACCTTGACAAGTTATACGGCATTGTCGCTTGGACCAGATGTAAAGGATCGAAGGCTAACGGGTTTTCGAATTGTTCCTTTAAACAATCGCCAAGTCATTGCAATTATTGTCACAGACAAAGGAAATGTGGAAAGTCAAGTCTTTTCAATTCCGAAAAATTTAAGTAGTGATGACCTTGAAAAAATGGTTCGTATCATTAATGATAAATTGATTGGGCAACCCCTGATGAATGTTTATCATCGTTTACGAACTGAAATTCCGATGATTCTGCATAAATATTTTCAAACGACTGATGGTGTTCTGGATTTATTTGATGGCATGTTAAATCATATTTTTGAAGAGAAGGTTTTTGTCGGTGGACGGATGAATTTATTGAACTTCGAACACAACCAAGACGTGGAACAATTTAAGTCAATGTATTCATTTATGAAGAATTCAGAAAACTTAAACCAATTGTTAGCACCACGCGATGGCGCCATTCAAATTCGAATTGGCTCCGAACTTGGGGACAACCTATTGAATAATATGAGTATGATTCAGGCAAGTTATGACATTGAAGGACACGGAAAAGGAACCATTGCTTTATTAGGGCCTACGAGTATGCCTTATTCGAAAATGTTTGGTTTAGTCGATGTATTTCGCCAGGAATTAGCTTTAACGTTGGTTAATTATTACCGGTCGTTAGATTCGGATAATTAGCTAGTTAATCAATAGCATGATTTCAAATAGAAGGGAAGTTAGTCCATTGTCAGAACAAGAAAAAACTTCTGAAGAAATTATTGAAGAAGTAATGGAAACAAACGAAGAAGAATCGACAGAGGAAACAGAAGTTGTTTCTGAAGCCGATGAACTGAAAAAACAATTAGAAGAAACTGAAGACAAATTCTTACGTGCGCGCGCTGAAATCGCAAATATTACGAACCGTAATCGCAACGAAAGAGAATTGTTACAAAAATATCGTTCACAAGATTTAGGTAAAAAATTATTACCTGCCATTGACAATCTAGAACGTGCGATGAACGCGGAAGTAACTGATGAACAAAGTATCAGTTTGAAAAAAGGTGTGGAAATGGTATTAGAAAGTTTACGCCAAGCTTTGAAAGAAGAAGGTATTGAAGAAATTCCAGCTACTGGAGTTGCTTTTGATCCAAATCTACATCAAGCTGTACAAACTGTGCCTGCATCAGATGACTATCCGTCAGATACGATTGTAGAAGTCTTACAAAAAGGCTATAAACTACATGATCGCGTTTTACGTGCAAGTATGGTTGTTGTGGCACAATAATAAAATTTGATAATTTAATTGAATTGAATACACAAAGGAGATCTTTAATATGAGCAAAATTATTGGTATTGACTTAGGTACAACAAACTCAGCTGTTTCTGTATTAGAAGGCGGAGAAGCTAAAATTATTACAAATCCAGAAGGTAATCGTACAACACCATCTGTAGTCTCTTTCAAAAATGGTGAAATTCAAGTCGGTGAAGTAGCTAAACGTCAAGCAGTGACAAATCCTAACACAATTTCATCAATCAAACGTCATATTGGTGAAGCTGGTTATAAAGTAGAAGTAGAAGGTAAAACATATACACCACAAGAAATCTCAGCAATGATCTTACAATACATCAAAGGTTTTGCAGAAGATTATTTAGGTGAAAAAGTTGAAAAAGCAGTTATCACTGTACCTGCTTACTTCAATGACTCACAACGTCAAGCAACTAAAGACGCTGGTAAAATTGCTGGTTTAGAAGTTGAACGTATTGTTAACGAACCAACTGCAGCAGCCTTAGCTTATGGTTTAGATAAAACTGACCGTGACGAAAAGGTATTAGTATTTGACCTTGGTGGTGGTACATTTGACGTATCTATCCTTGAATTAGGCGACGGTGTCTTTGATGTATTATCAACAGCTGGTGATAATAACCTAGGTGGAGATGACTTTGATAACAAAATCATCGATTATATGGTAGCAGAATTCAAAAAAGAAAACGGCATTGACTTAAGTAAAGATAAAATGGCTGTTCAACGTTTGAAAGATGCCGCTGAAAAAGCGAAAAAAGATTTATCAGGTGTAACAAGTACACAAATTAGCTTACCATTTATTACAGCTGGCGATGCTGGTCCATTACACTTAGAATTAACATTAACTCGTGCAAAATTTGATGAATTAACTGCAGATTTAGTAGAACGTACAAAAGTTCCTGTACGTCAAGCATTAAAAGATGCTGGTATTTCTCAATCTGAAATTGATGAAGTTATCTTGGTTGGTGGTTCTACACGTATTCCTGCAGTTGTAGAAGCTGTCCGTAAAGAAACTAGCAAAGAACCTAACAAATCAGTAAACCCTGATGAAGTAGTAGCAATGGGTGCTGCGATTCAAGGTGGGGTTATCACTGGTGATGTTAAAGATGTCGTATTACTTGATGTAACACCACTTTCATTAGGTATTGAAACAATGGGTGGCGTATTTACAAAATTAATTGATCGTAATACAACAATCCCAACAAGCAAATCTCAAGTATTCTCAACAGCAGCTGATAATCAACCAGCCGTAGACATTCATGTATTACAAGGTGAACGTCCAATGGCTGCAGATAACAAAACACTTGGAAGATTCCAATTAACGGATATTCCACCAGCACCACGTGGAATTCCTCAAATCGAAGTAACTTTTGATATCGACAAAAACGGTATTGTAAATGTTTCTGCGAAAGATTTAGGAACTCAAAAAGAACAAACTATTACGATTAAATCTTCTTCAGGTTTATCAGATGATGAAATCGAACGTATGGTGAAAGATGCAGAAGCAAATGCAGAAGCAGATAAAGCTCGTAAAGAAGAAGTTGATTTACGTAATGATGTAGATGCTTTACTATTCACTGTTGATAAAACATTGAAAGAGCTAGAAGGTAAAGTAGATGCCGACGAAGTGAAAAAAGCTGAAGATGCACGTGATGAATTAAAAGCAGCTGTTGAAGCGAACAACATTGAAGAAATGAAAACAAAACGTGATGCGTTGAATGAAATCGTACAAAACTTAACAGTTAAATTGTATGAACAAGCCGCTCAACAACAAGCACAACAAGATCCTAATGCTGCTCAAGGTGGCGCAGATGATGTGGTTGATGCCGATTTTGAAGAAGTAGATAACGACTAACCTCGTTACTTGTGAAAAGCCAAAGTCATCCGCTTTGGCTTTTTCTTCTGGATTGAAGAGATGAAAATAAACATTTTTTCAAAGGATTTTTTCAAAAGGATGTTCCTTCTTTCGGATTTATGATAAAATACGAAAGACTGTTAAAAGCAAGAAAACGGAGGGAAGCCAATGGCAACAAAACGTGATTATTACGAAGTCTTAGGTTTACAAAAAGGGGCTTCGGACGACGAAATTAAAAAAGCGTATCGTAAGCTTTCCAAAAAATACCATCCAGATATTAATAAAGAAGCAGATGCAGAAACGAAATTTAAAGAAGTTTCAGAAGCATATGAAATTTTAAGCGACCCACAAAAACGTGCAGCCTATGATCAATATGGACATGCCGGTACAGATCCAAACTATGGTGGTGGAGCTGGTGGTTTCGGCGGATTTAATGGCGGCTTCTCAAGTGCTGGTGGATTTGGTGGTTTTGAAGATATATTTGAATCATTTTTTGGTGGAGGAGGCCGTACAGTAAATCCTAATGCCCCTCGACAAGGAGAAGATTTACAATATTCAATTAACCTAAGCTTTGAAGAAGCAATCTTCGGCGTAGAAAAAGATATTCAATACAAACGTGATGAAACATGTCATACATGTGGTGGAAATGGCGCGAAACCAGGAACCCAACCTGAAACATGTCATAAATGTCATGGCTCAGGTACAATCAATGTGGAACGTCAAACACCACTTGGTCGAGTAATGAGTCGTCAAACCTGTGATGTTTGTCATGGTACTGGTAAAGAAATCAAAGATGTTTGTGAAACTTGTCATGGCACTGGACATGAAAAGAAAACGCACAGTGTGAAAGTAAATGTTCCTGCTGGAGTAGAAAATGGGCAACAAATGCGTTTAGCTGGTCAAGGTGAAGCTGGTACAAATGGTGGTCCTTACGGTGATTTATATGTTATTTTCTATGTAGAAGAAAGTGATATTTTTGATCGTGATGGTGCGGAAATTTATTATGAATTACCGCTAAACTTTGTCCAAGCTGCATTAGGTGACGAAGTTAACGTACCAACTGTTCATGGCGAAGTTAAACTAAAAATTCCTGCTGGTACACAAACAGGTACTAAATTCCGTCTACGCGGTAAAGGTGCTCCACGTCTACGTGGTAATGGCAATGGTGACCAACAAGTAACAGTGAAATTGATTACGCCGAGAAACTTAAATGAAAGTCAAAAAGACGCGTTACGTCAATTCGCTGAAGTAAGTGGTCAAAAAACAACAGAACAACAACCAGAAGGCTTTTTTGATAAAATGAAAGATGCGTTTGGAAAGAAAAAATAAATAATTTTAGTAGTAGAAAATCTATCTTAAAAATAGATTTTCTACTATTTTTTATAGAGAAAAAGTCTCTGTAGCTAATCTGAAATTAATCTATATGATTTGATTGATGAAGTGAGCGTCATTTCAAGTTTTTTATAACGCTTAGAATATTTTTTTAAACAAACTAACATTTTTGAAAGGTTGATAAATAAAGTAATGTGGTACACTATAATTAAAGATAAAAGAATAATTAGTTATAATTGTGATTTTTTTAACTTACAATTGTTCTCTATCAAATAAATTAAAAGGAGCAAATTTATGGAAACTGTTAGAAATTTAAAAAAGGCTAAAACTTGGAATATGGTCTTATTAGTGTTATGTAGTATTTTTTTAATCATTACTTTGTTTAGTTTACCTACAGCTTTAAATCCCGATCCCTCATTATATAATGAACAACTACTAGGTCCACAAGCGTCACAACTATATGAACAAGCTAATAGTTTGCAATCTAAAGTGTATGCATCGATTGATGTAGTGATTTCAATTGCTATTGTCGTGTTACTTTTTTTAAATAATCAGAAGTTAAAAAGAAGAACTTTAGCATCTAAAACACCGTATTATTTATATCTAGGTTGGGCTGTAGTGGGCATTGTTTATTCTCTGTTATTTACTCCTTCAGTTGATTTAGGTGAAATGACTCAAATGATGACTATCATAACCTTAGTCGTTCAAATTTTGCTAGCTTTACCAGCAATTTTAACCTTGATTTATTTATTTAAAGCAGACACCGAGGAGGAAATATGAAGAAGGAAAAACGTAAAAAATTAAGTAAAAAGAAACAAATTATAGTAAGCATAGCAGCAGCTATCGTTGCGATTTTAGTCATTGTTATGGCATATATCTATAGTCGTCCAACACAAGCAAAAGAAGATTCATATCAAGTTGTAACTCTTGCAAAGGCTAATCCACTAATCTTTAAAGGTGTTGTTACACCTGCCACCACAGAGGCTTTTTATTATGATCAATCAAAAGGTGATATATCAGATATTTTAGTCCAAAATGGTCAAGAAATTAAAGCCAATACGGCTGTTATGGCATATGAAAATAAAGCTGTTCAAGAGCAGATTGATGAACAAGAACAAAGTTTAGAAAAATTAAACTTTTCTATCCAAACGGCACAGCAAAATTTGGATAATGCCTATGTGAAAAAACAAGAAATTCAAGACAAGCTATATACGGCTTCTACACAGTTTGACAATGCTGATAACAGTACACCTGAAGGACAAGCAATTCGTCAAGAAGAACAAGTAAAAAAAGAGCAATATACGGAAGCTTTATCGGCACAAGATGATGTTATTTTACAAGCACAACAAGCATTGGATTCTGCTTATTTAGATGCGAATAGTGCGAATGAAAGTATTGAAAGTACCCAAAATAAGATGATTACTAATGTTTTTGCTAAAGGTGATGGAATTGTGACGATAGACATGAAAGGAGAGGCGAATCCTGCTGTTCCGTTGATACAAGTGATTAGTAAAGAGACGGTTGTTGAGGCCAAAGTTACAGAATATGACTATAATCGTTTGCAAAAAGATACACCAATCACAATCCAATTAACAAATGACAATACAAAAATTGATGGAACAATTACAAAAATTAATCCTCTACCTGATTCATCTGAAGCAACTCAGACGAGTATTGCGACATATACTTTTACTGTCAAACCAGCTGAAAATATTCAATATGGGTATAATTGCCAAATTATATTGCCGATAGATGAATTGCGTATTCCCGAAAGTGCTTTAGTAACCGATGAAGAACAAGTATCCGTTTTTGTTGTTAAACACGGTAAAGCACATAAGACCCCCGTTTCAATCGAAAAAAAAGATAGTTTTGTCGTTGTAAAGAAAGGGTTATCTGAAAAAGAAAAAATTATTGAAAATCCTGATAATAAACTAAGTGATGGTCAAGAAGTGACGGTGAAATAGATGATTGACTTACAGCATATCAATAAATATTATCAAAGTGAAGAAGAGAGTCTACAAGTTCTTAAAGATATTAATTTACGCATTGAATCAGGTGAAATGATTGCGATTATGGGACCTTCTGGTTCAGGAAAATCCACATTGATTAACTTATTGGGCTTTATCGATAAATCTTTCGAAGGAGAGTATTTATTTGAAGGAGAATCTTTTATTACTTGGTCAGATGACGCTCTTTCAAAAATACGTAACCAAACAGTAGGCTTTGTCTTTCAAAACTTTAGTTTGATTGAAAATAATACGGTATATGAAAATGTCGAATTACCATTGCTTTATAATGGTTATAGTTTCCATCAAACAAAACAAAAAGTTTTAGCAGCCTTGGAAATGGTAGGATTAACAGACAAAGCAACTAAATATCCTAAGCAATTATCAGGGGGACAACAACAACGAGTGGCAATTGCTCGTGCGGTAATTAATGAACCTAAATTTATTATTGCTGACGAACCAACTGGGGCTTTAGATACACATACTTCAGAAGAAATTATGAAACTTTTTGTCCAACTAAATCAAGAAAAAAAGGCTACGATTATTTTAGTTACGCATGATCCAGAGATGATTCCGTACTGCACACGTTTAATTCAAATTCGAGATGGTGCCATTATGGAAGATAAGGAGTTGAATCGATGAATATTTATGTGAATTGGCGGACATCGATTCGTTCTGTTTTTAAAAATCGTAAACGCAGCCTACTAACAATGTTTGGAATTATTATCGGTATCGCTGCAGTCATTACCATTTTAGCAATCGGTCGTGGCTTTGAGAAAGATACGATTAAAAATTTAAATAGTGGAGATTCTGATGCAATTGAAATTCAAGTGAATTTTACTCCAAAAAATGAAAGTTTATATACAAGTAACGTTAATTTTTTTAACGATACAGACCGAGAAGTTATTGGCCAAGTAACTGGAGTCAAGACGGTTACTTATCCTAAAACTGAGGGGACAATTTATAAAGAAATCAGTATTGCAGATAAAAAACAAACCAAGCAAATTTCTTTAGTAAAAAAATCGGTACAGGAAATACTTATTGGAAGAGCGTTAACTACTTATGATAATGATATAGAAAATAATGTGGTAGTTATTGATTCAGTAACCGCTAAAGATTTATATCAAACAGTTGAAAATGCATTAGAACGTGGATTTGAAATTGAAGGCCATTTATTTCAAATTGTAGGAATTTATCAAGGAAACGAAATGGAAAGTATGTTTTCGATGCCTGAGAGTAATATTTCTATTCCAGAGAAAGTTTATGAACGTTACTTTGCAAATGATTCTTCTAGTTCAACCTTAGTAGTTACTTTAGAACAAGATGCTACACCAGCAACTGTAACCACTGATGTAATTAAACGCTTAGAAGAAAAAGGGACGATGAAAGACTTTGGGGAATATATAGTTTTTGATACTGCTATGTTAACGGATGGTATCAGCCAAATATTAGGAACGATTACTTTATTTATTTCCTGTGTAGCAGGGATATCGTTATTAATTGCTGGTGTAGGAGTAATGAATATGATGTATATTTCAGTTTCTGAACGAACCAAAGAAATTGGTATTCGACGAGCTTTAGGAGCGACTCGCAATTCTATTCGTTTGCAGTTTCTTCTAGAAGGAGTAACTTTGACCTTAGTAGGCGGAATTATTGGATATGTCATTGGTATTGCTTGTGCCTATCTGATTGGTTCTTTAATCGATGTTTCAGTTTCCATTGATTTCTTTACAATAGCGTTAGCTGTAGGGGTGTCTAGTGGAATAGGTATTGTTTTTTCTGTAATGCCTGCTTCTGAAGCTGCTAAAAAAGATTTAATCGAGATTTTAAGATAGAAAAAAAGAGACAATAATATAAGACTCATTAACAGTAAAATATCCGAATGATATAGAGTGAATTACTAACCTTTTAACAGGCAGTGTATTTTCTATATCATTCGGATATTTTTATCTTGTTTTCTTTATATTACAGTCTCTTTTTTTAGATGTTTAATACTTTATCTAAGAAATCTTTGGTACGTTCATGTTGAGGATGATTGAAGAGTTGTTCTGGAGAACCATCTTCTAGGAAGTTACCGCCATCAATAAACATTACTCGATTGGCTACTTCTTTAGCAAATCCCATTTCATGCGTAACGATGACCATCGTCATTCCTTGTTTGGCTAATTTTTTCATAACGTTTAGTACATCGCCAACCATTTCTGGATCAAGTGCTGAAGTTGGTTCATCAAACAACATAATATCAGGATTCATTGCCAATGCACGAGCAATCGCCACACGTTGTTTTTGACCACCTGATAAATTATCTGGATACATATTTTTCTTATCTGCTAAGCCCACTGTTTCGAGTAATTTAGTAGCTTGTTCTTCCGCTTCTTTTTTTGAAGCGCCTTTCAAATCCATAGGAGCTAAAACAATATTTTCTAGGACAGAAAGATGAGGAAATAAGTTAAAATGTTGGAATACCATTCCGATATGTTGACGTACTTGGTTAATATTAGTTGTTTTATCCATTAAATGTGCACCATCAATGATGATATCGCCGCTTGTAGGCTCTTCTAAGCGGTTTAAACAACGTAAGAATGTAGATTTACCAGAACCAGAAGGACCGATGATACAAACGACGTCACCCTCTTTAATTGAAGTGCTGACATTATTTAAAACAGTATTATCTCCATATTTTTTTACGAGATTTTCAACAAGAATTTTTTCTTTCATCTTAGTTCACCTTCTTTTCTAACACTTTGGCAAATTTCGTTAAAGCAGTAATCACAATCAAGTACATAATAGCAATAATTAAGTAAACATACGTACTTTGCATAGTTCTTGCCACAATAATTTTACCCGTTTGTAATAATTCCACCACACCGATAACAGAAATGATTGTCGTATCTTTTAATGAGATAACAAATTGGTTCACGAAAGAAGGAATCATAATGTGAATTGCTTGTGGTAAAATTATTTTTTGCATCGTACGTAGATAAGAAAGTCCTAAGCTTCGGGAAGCTTCCATTTGCCCTTTAGGCACGGCATTAATACCACCACGAACAATTTCGGCAATATAGGCACTTGCATTGAGCGTTAAGGTAATTACTCCCGCTGCAAAGTCGGGAATTGTAACGCCAATTGCATCAGATAATCCAAAGAAGATAAAGAATGCTAATACCATCATTGGAATACCACGAATAATATCGACATAGATTGAAGCGAAGACACGTAGACCTTTAATTGGTGCTACACTAAATAGTCCAAAAATTACACCTACGACTAATGCTAAAGCAAAAGAAATCAATGCTAAAGCAATTGTTTTGCCAAGTCCTGTTAGTAAGACTTTATAGTTGTTTTTAATTAAACCAGTGAATGTTGATTCGTTCACACTACTTTCAGCTTTTTTGCCATCTTGAATGTAGCGAGAAACAATTTCATCATATTCGCCGGTACGTTTCATTTCAGCTAAGGCCTCGTTGAACATTTCTAATAATTCAGGATTTTGTCCCTTTTTAACTGCAAATCCATATTCACCACCAGATTCACGATCAATTGGCGTTTCTAATTCTTGTCCTTGAGCAATGGCGTAACCAATTACTGGGTAATCATCCATCAAAGCGTCAATTGCACCTACACGAACAGCGTCATATAATTGGTCTGCGGCATCGTAATATTTAAGATTATAGCCGTATTTATCTTTATTTTTTTCTAAGAAATCAGCACTTTCCGTACCAACTTTAGCACCAACCGTTTTGCCATCTAAATCTTCATAAGCAGTAATATCTGTTGTTCCGGTTTTAACCGCTAATTGAATACCACTTTCAAAGTAAGGCTCTGAGAAATCAAATGATTCTTTTCGTTGCTCTGTGATAGACATGCCAGCAATCATGGCGTCAGCTTGATTACCTTCGACTGCCTGGACAGCTCCAGAGAAACCGATGTGGTTAAAACGAATGTTAAATCCTTGCAATTCAGCAGCGCGATTTAATAAATCAACATCGATTCCAATGTATTGATTATTTTCATCTTGGAATTCAAATGGAGCAAAGGCTGAATCACTCGCAATGACATATAAATCTTTTTTAGGTTCGACTTTTTTCATCTCACCAGCATCTGTTTCTTCGCTACCAGAAGTGATGTATTTAGCGACAATTTTGTCGTATTCACCAGATTCTTTCATTTTCTTTAAACCAGCATTGAATTTTTCTAGCAATTCTTTATTTTCACCTTTTTTAACAGCAAAACCGTAAGAATTTCCTTTTTGGGGTTCACCAACTAATTTTAGTTGTTCCCCTTGATTGATTGCATATCCTAAAACAGGAAAGTCATCAAAGATTGCCACGACAGTTCCATTTTTAACAGCACCATATAAACCAGTTGCATCATCCTAGTTTTTGACATCAAACTCATATTTATCTTTGTTGTCTTCTAAAAAAGTTGCACTTTCTGTCCCAACTTTGGCACCGACCGTTTTACCTTTTAAATCATCCAAAGAAGTGGTTTCGTCGTCATCAGCTTTTACAGCCATTTGGATTCCACTGTCAAAATATGGATCTGAGAAATCAAAACTTTTTTTGCGTTCGTCGGTAATACTCATTCCAGCAATCATGGCATCCAGTTGATTTGATTGAACTCCTTGTACAGATGAATCGAACCCAAGAGGGCGCAAGTCAACGTCAAAATCTTGATCATCAGCGATAGCGTTCAACAAATCGATGTCGATCCCAACGTATTCATTTTTTTCGTTTTGAAATTCAAAAGGTGCAAATGTGACATCCGTCCCTATTTTATAAGTTTTTTCAGCAGCGAGTGTTGTCGCGCTTGAAAAAAAGAATAACGTCATCATAAACGAAAATAATGAAATGAATAGAGTTTTTCTTTTCATATTAAATAATTCCTCCTAAGTGTCAGATATTACAAAATTATATATCAAAGCTTTTATAGTAGGCAAGAAAATAGCCGAAATTTGCGAAAAAAATCTTTTCTTCTAACACACAATGTTAGAAATAATCGCATATCATTCTTTTTTTATTGAAAAGTTATAAAAAATAGCGAAAGTATGTTCGCTGTGTTAAAATAATAAAAGTAGACGGTCTTTATATTTAAGACCCTTTAAAGAAGAAAGAGGGCATGCATTTTATGATTGAAAGAGATACTACTCATCATTTTGAATTAGTCTCCAAATATCAACCTGCAGGAGATCAGCCAGAAGCAATTAGAGAATTGACAGAAGGGGTACAAGCAAATAAAAAAGCACAAATTTTGTTAGGTGCGACTGGTACAGGAAAAACATACACCATTTCGAATGTTATTCAAAATGTCAATAAACCTACTTTGATTATTGCTCACAATAAAACTTTAGCAGGACAATTATATGGAGAGTTTAAGGAATTTTTTCCAAACAATGCAGTAGAATATTTTGTTAGTTACTATGATTATTATCAACCAGAAGCGTATGTTCCTTCAAGTGACACTTATATCGAAAAAGATTCAAGTATTAATGATGAAATAGATAAATTACGACATTCTGCAACGAGTGCATTATTAGAACGCAATGATGTGATAGTTGTTGCTTCAGTGTCGTGTATTTTTGGTTTGGGTTCACCTATGGAATATCAAAAACAAGTCGTTTCTTTACGTGTGGGGATGGAAGTTAGTCGTGATGAAATCTTACGTTCGCTAATTGATATTCAATTTGAAAGAAATGATATCGATTTTCAACGTGGTCGTTTTCGTGTAAGAGGAGATGTCGTGGAAATTTTCCCAGCATCACGTGATGAACGAGCATTACGTGTAGAATTTTTTGGAGATGAAATTGATCGGATCCGTGAAGTAGATGCTTTAACTGGAGAAATTTTAGGAGAAACTGAACATGTATCGATTTTCCCAGCAACACACTTTTTAACTGACAGCGAACATATGGAACATGCCATTGCGTCTATTCAAAAAGAATTAGATATGAGATTGGCAATTTTAAAAGAAAATAATCAGCTGTTAGAAGCACAACGTTTAGAACAACGAACAAATTACGACATAGAGATGTTGCGAGAAATGGGCTATACTTCAGGAATTGAAAACTATTCTCGCCATATGGATGGACGAAAAGAAGGCGAACCACCGTACACATTAATCGATTTCTTCCCTGATGATTATCTTATTGTGATTGACGAATCGCATGTAACAATGCCGCAAATTAGGGGCATGTACAATGGCGACCGTGCCAGAAAGCAAATGTTGGTGGATTACGGTTTTCGTTTGCCATCGGCTTTGGATAACCGTCCGTTGCGCCTAGAAGAATTTGAAAAACATGTCAATCAAATTATTTATGTTTCAGCAACTCCAGGACCTTACGAGCATGAACAGACAGATAGTGTTGTTCAACAAATTATTCGTCCTACTGGTTTATTAGATCCCGTCATTGAAGTTCGACCAATTATGGGACAAATTGATGATTTGGTTGGTGAAATTAATGAACGTGTAGAAAAAAATGAACGGGTGTTTGTCACAACTTTAACGAAGAAAATGTCTGAAGATTTAACAGACTATTTCAAAGAATTAGGCATTAAGGTTAAATATCTGCATAGCGATATTAAAACATTAGAACGTACAGAAATTATCCGTGACTTGCGTTTGGGAGAATTTGATGTCTTAGTTGGCATTAACTTACTACGTGAAGGTTTGGATGTTCCAGAGGTTTCGTTAGTAGCCATTTTGGACGCAGACAAAGAAGGATTTCTACGAAGCGAGCGTTCATTAGTTCAAACCATTGGGCGTGCGGCAAGAAATGCAGAAGGGAAAGTAATTATGTATGCAGATAAGATGACTGATTCAATGCAACGAGCAATTGATGAGACATCTCGTCGTCGAAGCATTCAAGAAGCATACAATGTTGAACATGGAATTGTACCAAAAACGATTATTAAAGAAATTCGCGATTTGATTTCTATTTCGAAAGTTGCTGAAGAAGTCGCCGATTATGATGTGAATTCATATGAAGACTTATCAAAAGAAGAAAAAGAATTATTATTATTGAAATTAGAAAAAGAAATGAAAGAAGCTGCGAAAGCGTTGGACTTTGAAAAAGCCGCGACTTTACGCGATACTATATTAGAGTTGAAAGCTTAGTTTAACAGGAGGCAAGTTATGGCGAACGATAAAATCGTGATTCATGGCGCACGTGCGCATAATTTAAAAAATATTGATGTCACTATTCCACGTGACCAATTAGTTGTAGTAACTGGATTATCAGGTTCTGGGAAAAGTTCTTTAGCATTTGATACGCTTTATGCAGAAGGTCAACGACGTTATGTTGAAAGCCTTTCTGCTTATGCGCGTCAATTTTTAGGTCAAATGGATAAACCAGATGTGGATAGCATTGATGGCTTAAGTCCAGCAATTTCAATTGATCAAAAAACGACCAGTAAAAATCCTCGTTCTACCGTCGGAACGGTGACCGAAATTAATGATTATTTACGTCTTTTATATGCACGAATTGGGCATCCAATTTGTCCGAATGATCACACAGAGATTACCAGTCAATCTGTTGAACAAATGGTGGATCAAGTTTTGGAGTTACCTGATCGCAGTAAAATTCAAATTTTAGCACCAATCATTACTCAAAAAAAAGGGCAACATAAACGCGTATTTGAGACGATTCAACGCGAAGGGTATGTACGTATTCGTGTCGATGGCGAAGTGTATGATATTTCTGAAGCACCTGAACTTGAAAAAAATAAAAAACATGATATTGCGATTATTATTGACCGAATTGTAGTGAAAGAAGGCATTCGCTCGCGTTTATTCGATTCTTTTGAAGCCGCATTACGTCTGGCAGAAGGCTATGCAATTGTCGATGTTATCGGGCACGAGGAATTATTATTTAGTGAGCACTATTCTTGTCCTTATTGCGGATTTACAGTGGGGGAATTAGAACCACGCTTGTTCTCATTCAATGCTCCATTTGGCGCATGTGCCGAATGTGATGGGCTAGGAATTAAGTTGGAAGTGGATATTGATCTAGTTGTTCCTGATCAGACAAAGACATTACGCGAAGGTGCATTAGTCCCTTGGAACCCAATTAGTTCGCAATATTATCCACAAATGCTAGAACAGGCTTGTTTAGAATTTTCCATTGATATGGATACACCGTTTGAAGAATTACCTGAAGAACAGCGTGATATTATTTTAAATGGTTCAAACGGAGAATTATTTCATTTCCATTATGAAAATGATTTTGGCGGTGTTCGCGATGTCGAAGTTCCCTTTGAAGGGGTCTTAACGAATATCAAACGCCGTTATCATGAAACAAATAGTGATTTTACTCGAGATCAGATGCGCTTATATATGACCGAGCTTACGTGTAAATCATGTCAAGGGTATCGTTTAAATCCACAGGCATTATCAGTTAAAGTAAATGGAAAGCATATTGGTGAAATTAGCGAATTAGCAATTAATAAAGCTGTGTCTTTTGTGGAAGGGCTGGAGTTAAGTACGCAAGAATCGATGATTGCCCGTCCAATTGTTAAAGAGATTGATGATCGTTTAAGCTTTCTCCAAAATGTCGGGTTGGATTATTTAACCTTAAGTCGCTCGGCAGGAACGTTGTCTGGGGGAGAAGCGCAACGGATTCGTTTAGCTACGCAAATTGGCTCTAATCTATCAGGTGTTTTATACATTCTTGATGAACCTTCCATTGGATTGCATCAACGTGATAATGATCGTTTATTAGATTCTTTAAGAAAAATGCGTGATTTAGGGAATACATTAATTGTCGTAGAACATGATGAGGATACAATGCGGGCCGCTGATTACTTAATTGATGTCGGACCTGGAGCTGGTCATGCAGGTGGAGAAATTGTCGCAGCAGGTACCCCTGCAGAAGTTGCGGCTAATCCTAATTCACTGACTGGACAATATTTATCTGGAGATAGAAAAATTCCTGTTCCAGCAGAGCGTCGTCCATCGAACGGCCAAGCTATTAAAATTACAGGCGCTTCAGAAAATAATCTTAAAAATGTGTCTGTTGAATTTCCATTGGGTCAATTTGTCGCTGTGACCGGTGTTTCTGGTTCGGGAAAATCGACTTTAGTCAATGAAATTTTGAAAAAAGCACTTGCACAAAAAATTAATCGAAATTCAAATAAACCAGGTAAATTCAAGAAAATGACTGGTTATGAAAGTATTGAAAAGATTATTGATATTGACCAAAGTCCGATTGGTCGTACGCCACGTAGTAATCCTGCAACATATACAAGTGTATTTGATGATATCCGTGATTTATTTGCACAAACTAACGAAGCCAAGATTCGTGGTTATAAAAAAGGACGCTTTAGTTTTAATGTAAAAGGTGGTCGCTGTGAAGCTTGTAAAGGTGATGGAATTATCAAGATTGAAATGCATTTCTTACCTGATGTATACGTTCCATGTGAAGTATGCCATGGGAAACGTTATAATTCAGAAACACTAGAAGTCCATTATAAAGGAAAAAATATTTCTGAAATCTTAGATATGACGGTGGAAGATGCAGTTGAATTCTTCAAGCACATTCCAAAAATTCATCGTAAACTTCAAACCATTGTTGATGTTGGTTTAGGTTATGTGACTTTAGGACAACCCGCCACCACTTTATCTGGTGGTGAAGCCCAACGAATGAAATTGGCCAGTGAACTTCATAAGAAATCAAGTGGCAAGAGTTTTTATATCTTAGATGAACCAACAACTGGTCTCCATTCTGATGATATTGCTCGTCTATTAAAAGTATTAGAACGCTTAGTAGATGCAGGAAATACTATTTTAGTCATTGAACACAACTTGGATGTTATTAAGTCTGCGGACCATGTCATTGATTTAGGTCCAGAAGGTGGTGAGGGTGGAGGAACCATTTTAGCAACAGGAACACCTGAAGAAATTGCCCAAGTGAAAGAAAGCTATACAGGAAAATATTTGCAGACGGTTTTAGAAAAAGGTTAAATTTATAGAAAATTCTAATAAAAAGCTTGCTACAGTAGTAGAGGTTGGTTAGAATTAAAGACAGTTGGAATCTTCTTAATGAAATTCCACCTATAAGTTCTATCCGTTCAAATAGAAAAAAAGCGATCAGAAGAAATTCTAGATGGCTTTTTTTCTGTGAATAAAATAATAAAAATTCGCAATGATACGCCCGGAATGATATAATGGAATGTAAACATTGAATTGCACATATATGCAATAGATGAGAGGAGCAAAAAACGATGGTAGAAAGTTTAGAATTAGTTATTATTACAGGAATGAGTGGTGCTGGAAAAACCGTCGCAATCCAAAGTTTCGAAGATATGGGGTATTTCTGTATTGATAATATGCCTCCAAGCTTAATCCCTAAATTCTGGGAATTAATTAAAGAATCTGGAAAAGTGACGAAAATTGCTTTAGTTGTTGATTTACGCTCACGTTCATTCTTTGAAGAAATTCAAAGTATGTTAATAGATATTGAAAATACCGCTTTTATTGATACGCGCGTATTATTTTTAGATGCTTCAGATAATGAATTAGTCTCACGTTATAAAGAAACCCGACGTACGCATCCACTTGCGATGGATGGTTTAGTTACAGAAGGTATTCGTAAAGAACGTGCCATCTTAGAGGATCTAAAGACACGCGCCTCTATTGTTATCGATACAACAAATTTAACACCACGTCAATTACGTGAGAAAATCAATCAAGAATTTCGTCATTCTCAAGATCATGGGTTCCGGATTGAAATGGTTTCGTTTGGGTTTAAATATGGCTTACCAATCGATGCTGATATCGCGATGGATGTCCGTTTTCTACCTAACCCGCATTACATTAGTGAGTTACGCCCATTAACAGGAATGGATACACCAGTGTATGAATATGTAATGTCTTTTGATGAAACAGAAGCGTTTTATCAACAATTTTTGAGTTTATTGAAAACTATTATGCCTGGATATGTGAAAGAAGGAAAAAGCAGTTTAACGATTGCTATTGGCTGTACAGGAGGACAACATCGTTCTGTAGCTTTAACCGAACGTGTTGGAAAAGCTCTATCTGAAGAATATAAAGTAAATATCACGCATCGCGATAAAGATAAACGAAAAGAAACGGTGAATCGCTCATGAAAATGAAAACTTACCGTATCAGAAAACCGAAGATTGTTGTAGTTGGTGGTGGTACTGGTTTACCGGTAATCTTAAAGAGTTTGCGCAATCAAGGTGTAGATATTACAGCAGTTGTGACTGTAGCTGATGATGGTGGAAGTAGTGGCCAATTACGTGATTCAGTAACTACCATGACACCACCGGGCGATTTACGAAACGTTTTGGTAGCTTTATCAGACATGCCCAAACTATATTCGGATATTTTTCAATATCGTTTTAACAAAGAAGATAAATTTCTGGCCAATCACGCTTTGGGAAATTTGATTATAGCCGCAATGTCTGAAATGCGTGGCAGTACGTATGAAGCCGTTCAACTATTAACGAAAATGATGCATGTTGATGCGCGAGTTTATCCTTCTTCTGATGAACCGCTTGTCTTACATGCTGTGTTTAAAGATGGTACCACTGCTGTAGGTGAATCTAAGATTGCTGTAGATCGTAAAACAATCGACCATGTTTATGTTCGTAATCATGCAAATGATGATGAACCTAAAGCAGCACGTAAAGTTGTTACATCTATCTTGGAAGCGGATATGATTGTGTTAGGTCCAGGTAGTTTGTTTACCAGTATTTTACCGAATTTAATGATTTCTGAAATCGGCCGAGCTATTCTTAAAACGACTGCGGAGACGGTCTATATTTGTAATATCATGACGCAAAAAGGAGAGACAGAACATTTTACAGATGCCGATCACGTGCGAGTGTTGCATCAACATTTAAAAGCTCCTTTTGTTGATACTGTCCTAGTAAATACCGAGCCTGTACCAGAAGGATACATGGATACAGAAACGTACGATGAGTATTTAGTACAAGTGAAGCATGATTTTAATGGGCTACGCGAAGAAAATTGCCGTGTTGTCTCTACTGATTTTTTAGAATTAAGAGATAATGGTGTATTTCATGATGGAGAAAAAGTCGTACAAGAGCTACTGCGAATTGTGTATGGCGCAAAAATAAAAAATTAGAGAGAGGAGAAGGATAAGATGTCTTTTGCAGCAGATGTAAAAAAAGAACTGACGAGTTTAGAAGTTCATCGCGAACATGCAAGAGCTGAATTAGCAGCGTTGATTCGTATGAATGGTTCGATTAGTTTATCAAACCAACAAATTATTTTGAATGTTCAAACAGAAAATGCTGCGATTGCTCGTCGAATTTATTCTCTACTCAAAGATCACTATGATGTGCGTAGTGAGTTATTGGTTCGTCGAAAAATGAAATTAAAGAAAAATAACGTCTATATCGTTCGTTTGAAACAAGAAACAAGAGCTGTTTTAGATGATTTAGGAATAATGGACGGATTAATGTTTCATAGTCATGTTTCAGGAGAAATTATGGGGAATGCTCAAAAAATGCGCTCATATTTAAGGGGCGCATTTATGGCGTCTGGTTCTATTAATAATCCAGAGACAAGTCGTTACCATTTAGAGATTTATTCGATTTATGAAGAACACAATCAAGATATTTGTAGTATGTTAAATTATTATGGTTTAAATGCACGTACGCTAGAAAGACGTAATGGATATATTTCGTATCTGAAAGGAGCCGAACATATTGCTGATTTCTTAACATTAATTGGTGCTACAAATTCGATGCTAAAATTTGAAGATGTTCGTATTGTTAGAGATATGCGTAATTCAGTCAATCGGTTAGTGAATTGTGAGACAGCAAATATGAACAAAACTATTGATGCGGCATCAAAACAAATCGAAAATATTCAATATATTGAGGATCGTGTTGGATTACAATCGTTACCGGAAAAATTGCAAGAAATTGCTGAACTACGTTTGGAACACCCTGAAGTGAGCCTTAAAGAATTAGGTGAGATGATTCCTTCAGGTGTGATTTCTAAATCTGGCATTAATCATCGGATTCGTAAAATTAATGAATTTGCGGATCGCTTACGTGAGGATACAAATTAAAAGAATGAAGTAGCTTTGAAACGCCCCTCAAAAGTTAATTTTGAGGGGCGTTTCAGTTAGTTAAACTATTTAATCGATATAACCTATTAGGGTCTCTTGATCAATATTTTCATCAAAAATATGGTCGCCGATAACAATTGTAGGAACAAATTTGATCGTTGCTTGTTCTGTTTCTTCAACTAATTTTTGAGCATATTCTAAATGATTATGTTCGGATAAATGAAGCTCATTTTTAGCAAATTCAGCAACTTCTTCTAAAGATAAATTTCCCCATTGTGCTTGGGTAGCAAAAATTTTCGTTAAATCTGCCAGCGTTTGTTGCGCATGGTCTGTTGTTACGAAACGATGCATCACATTTCCTCGTTGAAGTGATTCTTTTGGTCGGTCGATTAATTTAATAATCCGTTGTATTTTGTTGGCATTCACTGCTTCATTTAAAAGTTCACGAGATTCTTCAAACCATTTTTTACAATACGGGCAACGAACATTAATAAATTCTAATAATTGTTTAGGTGCCAAATCACCAATAAAAATACCATTGTCTTTGTTGGTTTTATTCGCTTTAATCACTGAAATATCCATGGAAATTCCTCCCTTTGAAGTATAGTGTAACGAATTTTTGTGTGATTGAAAAGTCGTCTGTTTTGAATTTACTCGGAAAGTTTTCAAAAATTTTCAAAGAAGAGCTTTTTTTGTCGCCACCAGAAAAAAACCTATGCTATACTAATAGAAGAACGAGTCTTAGAATAAAGGAAGGCTGTTAGTATGAAACTTAATATTGGCGAATTATTTAACTTAGAATATTGGAGACAATTGTTATCTATTGATGTATTTTCATTACCTTTTTTAATAAATGTATTAGACATTATTGTTGTTTGGTATATTGTATATAAATTAATCCAACTGGTGCGTGGGACGAAAGCTATTCAATTATTTAAAGGAGTAGCGATGTTTATCGCAATTCGGTTCTTAGCTGAATTGATTGGATTACACACGTTGTCGTGGTTGATGGATCAAGTAATCACTTATGGAGTGATTGCGGCAATTGTTATTTTTCAACCAGAAATTCGACGAGGATTGGAACATTTAGGTCGGACGACTTTCTTTACACCTTCAAAAAATGAAAGCAATAAAGATGAAGAGATGATTAAAGCTTTTGATAAAGCAATTCAGTATATGTCAAAACGAAAAATTGGGGCATTAATTACGATTGAACGTAATACAGGATTAGAAGAATATATCGAAACGGGAATTCCGTTAGATGCAGATATTACAGGTGAATTATTGATAAATATTTTTATCCCGAATACACCTCTGCATGATGGGGCGGTCATTATACGTGATGGGAAAATTTCTGTTTCATGTGCGTATTTGCCACTGTCAGACAGTGTATTATTGCCAAAAGAATTTGGTACAAGACATCGAGCAGCATTGGGTGTTTCTGAAGTCAGTGATGCGTTAACAATTATTGTTTCGGAAGAGACTGGAAATGTGAGTATTACTTTGAATAACCGACTATATTCAGATTTAAGTCAAGAAGACTATTTAAAAATGTTAAATGAAGCTTTTATCTTGGAAGAAAAACCAAAAGAAAAGAAAAATATTTTTCAGACAATTTTAGATGAATTGAACAGATTGAATAAAGGAGGCAAGTGATGTTTACTAAGCAGAGAAAAAGCAACATCATGTATGGGTTGTTAGCTTTGTTGTTTAGCTTAGTATTATTTTTTAATGCTAATGGATCGAGCCTTCAAAGCAGTTTAATTACACCTAGCGCTTATGAAGAGACGGTGACTGATGTACCAATCCAAACAATCTATGATTCAGACAAATATTTTATTCAAGGATATCAGCCAACTGTCGATGTGAAACTGTCTAGTGTGAATCGCGTACAACTCAATGCTGAAAAAAACGATGATACACGAAATTTTCGCGTAGTAGCTGACTTAACAGATTTAGATGTTGGAACACATGATGTCTTATTGGAAATCCAAGATATGAGTAATAGTGTGACAGGTAAAATTGAATCTAGAATTTTTACAGTCACAATCGAAAAGAAAGTCACGAAAAAATTTCCTGTTGAAATCAATTATTCAGAAGAAAATTTGCAAGATGGCTTTCAATTAGATAAAATAGTTTCTGAGCCAAGTGAAGTAACTGTAACGACGGGTGAACAAACACTGAAAGATATTGCCAAAATTGTAGCTGATGTAGATGCGTTAGAAGATGCAACGAATAATCAAACTATTCAAGCGGCAGTTTATGCTGTAGATAAGAATGGTGAAATTTTACAAACAGAGATTAACCCTCAAACAGTAGATGTTAGTTTACAAGTATCTGTGCCAGAAAAATCGGTTAGTTTATATGCTGCCCAACAAGGAACGCCACCAACAGGCATTTCACATTTTGATTTTTTAGTAAACCCTACACAAGCAATAATTTCTGGATCACAAGAGCTGTTAGATACAATTGAAAGTATTGGTGTTCCTGTAGATGTATCTGATGTGGAAAAAAGTACAAAGAAAGTAGTGACTATTCCAACTGAAGAAGGCGTTGTAGCAACACCGAAACAAGTGACGGTAGAAATCTCACCGGTATTTACAGAAGAAAGTAGTTCAACAAATTCATCGAGTGTCACTACAGAAACTGAAGATAGCCAAGAAGAAACTACAGAAGTGGAACAGTCTGTACCGCAAACTTCTGATGAATCAGTGCCATCTACTGAAGCAATAATTTCTTCAAACGAACCGGAAATGACTTCAAATTTTAGTGAAGAAACAATAGAAGAAAGTACTCGAGAATCATCTTCAGTAATTGAAGAACAAGAGACAATGGGAGAGGAACAATAATTATGGGAAAATATTTTGGTACGGATGGTGTTCGCGGCGAAGCCAATAAAGAATTAACACCAGAGTTAGCATTTAAATTAGGACGTTGTGGCGGTTATGTATTAAGTCAACACGAAACAGGTGATCAACGTCCTCGTGTTCTTGTAGGACGTGACACGCGTATTTCTGGACAACTATTAGAGAGTGCTTTAGTGGCAGGACTCTTGTCAGTTGGGATTGAAGTATTCCAATTGGGAGTTATTTCAACACCAGGCGTAGCGTATTTAACTCGTATTCAAAAAGCTAGTGCCGGAGTTATGATTTCAGCTTCCCACAATCCAGCACAAGACAATGGGATTAAATTCTTTGGAAATGACGGGTTTAAATTAGTCGATGAACAAGAAGCGGAAATTGAAGCGTTGTTAGATGCAGCGGAAGACACTTTACCACGTCCTTCAGCAGAAGGCTTAGGAACGGTAGAAGAATTTCCAGAAGGCTTATTGAAATATTCACAATTTTTGCAACAAACAATTAGTGGCGATTTATCTGGCTTAACTGTTTGTATCGATGCGGCTAACGGAGCAACTGCAACTTCTGTCAACCGTTTGTTCGCTGATTTAGAAACAGATTTCTATACAATGGGCACATCACCAAATGGATTAAATATCAATGATGGCGTTGGCTCTACGCATCCAGAGAAACTTGCAGAATTTGTTGTGGAAAAAGGCGCAGATGCTGGTTTAGCATTTGACGGTGACGGTGATCGCATCATTGCAGTAGATGAACGTGGCCAAATCGTAGACGGAGATAAAATCATGTATATTTGTGCGAAATATTTGGCACAACAAAAACGATTAAAACAAGACACGATTGTCACAACTGTCATGAGTAACTTAGGTTTCCATAAAGCAGTCGAAGAAATCGGCTTAAAAGATGTCATTACACAAGTTGGAGATCGTTATGTTGTCGAAGAAATGCGTAAAAATGATTACAACTTCGGTGGCGAACAATCTGGACATATGGTCTTCTTGGACTTTAATACGACAGGTGATGGGATGTTATCTGGGATTCAATTATTGAGTATCATGAAACAAACAGGCAAAAAACTATCAGAATTAGCTGATGAAGTCACCATTTATCCACAAAAATTAGTGAATATTCGTGTCTCAAATAAAAATGGTGCGATGGACGTCCCTGCAATCAAAGCAGTCATTGATGAAGCCGAAGCAGAAA
The DNA here is from genome assembly GCF_058216495.1 of Enterococcus sp. AMC1623. Classification (NCBI taxonomy): domain Bacteria; kingdom Bacillati; phylum Bacillota; class Bacilli; order Lactobacillales; family Enterococcaceae; genus Enterococcus; species Enterococcus sp. AMC1623. The sequence continues at coordinate 421,034 of NZ_CM177096.1, forward strand.
TGAATGGCGAAGGTCGTATTTTGGTTCGACCTTCAGGAACAGAACCATTATTGCGTGTCATGGCTGAAGCGCCAACAGATGAAAAAGTAAATTATTATGTCGATAAGATTGCGGATATTGTACGCAGCGAAATCGGTTTGTAAAAAAACGAGAGAGAAATCGTCCTGATTTTTCTCTCATTTTTTATAAAAAATAGCAAGAAAATTCAGAAATCATTAAGTTTAGTTAAAAGGAGGAAGAAGATGAGCGAAGAATTAACGAAAAAAATACCTGAATTAATTGCCGAGGTTGAAAAGGTTATCTTAGGGAAACGAGAAGTTATCCAATTAACCATCGCTTCTTTATTAGCTGGTGGACATGTTTTATTTGAAGATATTCCAGGAGTAGGAAAAACATTAATGATTAAAACCTTAGCTCAGGCTATTCATGGGAAATTTTCTCGAATTCAATTTACTCCTGATTTATTTCCCAGTGATATTTTAGGGGTCTCTATTTTTAATAGCCAAACCAATCAGTTTGAGTTTCGCCAAGGCCCTATTTTTACTACAGTTTTGTTAGCTGATGAAATTAATCGCACCAGTCCACGTACACAAGCCGCTTTATTAGAAGCAATGTCAGAAGGAAAAGTGACCATTGATAATCAAACGTATACTTTGTCGCCCCATTTTTTTGTTTTAGCGACTCAAAATCCGATTGAATATGAGGGAACTTATCCATTACCCGAAGCGCAACTTGATCGCTTTTTATTTCGTTTAAAAATAGGTTATCCGTCTTTTCAAGATGAGTTAACTTTAATGACTGGTAAACAGCAAGAGCCGAATATCCGTCGTATTTTGACAGAACAAGAAGTGGATGACTTGAAAGCATTAGTCGATACTGTTTTCATTCAAGAAAATGTTGCAAAATATGCGTTGCAATTAATTCAAGCGAGTCGTAATCATCAAGGTGTGACATTAGGAGTTAGCCCGCGAGGAAGTGTCGCTTTTATTCGTGGAGCGAAAGCATATGCCTTAACGGAAGGCCGGCAATATGTCATTCCTGAAGACTTGCAAAAGATTTTACCAGCTGTTTTTGGTCATCGCATTCAATTAAAAAATCGAAACAGTGAAGAAGAAAGAATCGCGATATTACAGCAAATTATTGAACGTGTTCCGGTACCTATTCGGAGGTGAGTGAATGAAACAAATCAAAAACTGGGGTAATGCGTTGATGTTAAGTTTGGCTTATTTTTTCATTGTGATTTATGCGTTGATTTTTACCAATGAAACGGGCTGGACTTTGTTGTTATTTGCTAGCTTACTTATCCTTATTGAATTGATAAGCATATTAGGCTCTTTACGAAGGTTACAATTAACTACTAGTGAACAACTTATGATACATCTAGGAGAACAGGCAGAACTTACGTTAGAAATCACCAAACGAAGACAATATCCATTAATTTTATTTCAAACCGAAATATCTAGTGTCTTTTTTAAACAGTCTATTTTCTTTTATTTTTTTAATACTCAAAAAAACGTGCAGGTTAGTTGGTCACCTGAACAACGAGGATATTATCAAAAACTGCCTGTTCAAGTAATCAGTCGAGATTTTTTTGGTTGGTTTCAAAAAAAGAAAACTCTCGAATTGAACATGACAAGTTTTGTGTTACCAGAGTTTTCAAATTCAGCCGAAACAGCCATTTCTTATTTCCAACAGATATTGCAACGGAGTTCTTATGGTGAACCAAGTTTTACGGTGAAAAATTATCGTCCTTATAGAGCAGGAGATGCTTTGAAACAAATTGATTGGAAGGCATCAAGCCGTCAACAGGAATTAATTTATCGAGAATATCAACAATTTCAAACTTCTGAATGGATTTTTATCTTTTATGGACAAGATAGTTTTTATTTTGAAGAGATGTTGAGTGTATTCTATTCCTTGCAGCGACAATTTCCTCAAATACCAGCCGTATTGTTAGGAAAAAAATCAGATGCTTTTGCTGAAAATGACTTAAGGCAATATGCACTGATTCAGCCGTTAAAAGCATCTCAATCTTTGCCAGATTTTCATCAAAAGAGAATTTTTCTTTTTACACCCAAATATTCTGAGGATTTAGAACAACAAATTGCTTCCTTGCAACAAGATAATCAAGTTACTGTCTATACTTATAAAGAGTTAATGAAAACGTTAGGAATTGAGGTGGCCTTATGATTCAGCAGCTAAAAGAAAAACTGGTCCCCATGTTGCTAACATTTATTACTTTTTTTCTTTTTTTTATTCAGTTCTTATCGATTTATCGCTTAGGTAATTATCCATTAGCGGGCATGATAGTAGGACTGTTTTGTTTGATTGCGGGAATTATTCCTTATCGTTGGTTAAAGTTTCCTGTGTATTGTCTAGCTGGAAGTGGTGCAGCATATCTTTTTATGCCACTTGGACAGACTTTTTCTAAAGAATGGGTTAGCCTTTTTGTACAAACCTTAAAAGAAAATTATTTGGGATTTTCTAGCGGTGAAATTTCTTTTATTCCACCAGCCATTGCATTAACCATCATTTTATTATTGATGATTTTACTAATTGAATTGCAAATTGAGTATATGCGTATTTATTTGAGTACGCTAATTGTCGTAGGGTATTTATTACTCTTAGTTATCTACAATCATTTAGATTTAAGTCTAGTTATTTTGTTCGTTTTATGTAACGCATTATTCTTTCGGCTTGTTGTTTATTTAAAAGACCGTCAAGCAATCATTCTTGGAACAATGGTGATTGGTCTTCTATTTTTGAGTGCTGTAACGCTTCCTAAAACTCAATTAGAGAATCGTTTGCTAGAAGTGAGTTCTTCCATTAGAAATCAATTGAATGAGCAAGGATTTTATCGTTATTTTGAACAAAATGGACAAGGAAATGGTCCGGGAAATGGTTTATCACGGACTGGATTTAGTGAAGATGACACGTCATTAGGCGGTCCCTTACTAGATGATCGAACGATTTTATTTGAAGCAGATCAACAGCAGGCACATTATTGGCGAGTAGATAGTAAAAATATCTATACAGGAAAAGGCTGGGAGCCATCTGAAGAAAACGTAACTCGTCAAAGTTTATTATATGCTTCCGAAATAGCCGTCTCGGCACGTGATTATCAAGGAGAATTGGCTGAAAATGAAACGATTAATCTAACTTTTCAGAATCGTAATAATAATCAATATTTGCCGTTACCTTATGGAGAAAAACAAATTCAATTAACTTCAGGGCAAACAACTTTTTATCTGTATGAGGAAAGTGATCGTGTCGATTTATTAGGTAACAGTGTACGTATTGATTGGCAAGATTTAAATTACTCTGCAGCAGAGTTATCTGAAGTTTCCATAAGTTTACCAACGAATACGATTGACTATTTGCAATTACCCGAACAGTTACCCCAAAGAGTTCGTGATTTAGCGAATGAGTTGGTTGCTAATCAAGAAACGATGTTTGACAAAGTAATGGCTGTTCAAGAGTATTTAAAAACCTCGTCTGACTTCCGATATTCAAAATTAGATGCAAAGGTCCCACCAGAAAATCAAGATTATGTGGATCATTTCTTATTTGACTCGCAAGTTGGTTATTGTGATAACTTTTCAACAGCAATGTCTGTTTTACTGAGAAGCGTGGGAATTCCTACTCGTTGGGTGAAAGGATTCGCTCCAGGAACCGTAACAGAAACCAATGAAACTTACCAGACCTATACTGTTCGAAATCAAGATGCTCATTCTTGGGTAGAAGTGTATTTCGAAGGTTATGGCTGGTTACCATTTGAACCCACGCCTTCTTTTAGTCAGCCTTTGACAGAAGAATTGGTAGAAACAACTGAAACGACGAGTTCAGAAAGTATAGAAACAAGTGAGTCTTCAACAAGCATTTCTACAAGTAGCGAACAAGAAACGACTGTAGAGTCTGTCGAAGCTGAACAAAATAACCAAGCATTTCGTTTTGGACCGATTTGGAATTGGCTAAAATGGTTATTGTTAGCTATCGTGTTGATTACGATTTGGTATTGGCATTTTTATGTACTTATCTTATTATTATTGAGGATAAGTAAGCAACCGCTTTTAAAAACGTACCCATTACTATTAGCTAAATTAGAGAGACAACTTCCACGTCCTAAAGAACAACCATTGCAACAATATGCAGAACAAGCCGAAGAAGCATTCTCAGGCTTAAATGGTGAATTCGTATTATTAACTTCTCATTATGAACAATCGATTTATAGCAATGAAAAAATCACTGAAAATGAGAAAGAATTAATAAAGTCCTTGGCATGGAAATTGAATAAACCTTTCAAAAGAGGAATGACACAAGTAAAAAATATCTGAACTATATCAACTGAGTGACGATGGATTTACGCCGAGAACCTACGGGATTGCAGAGTCATCTATAGATACTATGAAAGAGGCTGATGTCACAGTCTCTTTTTTCTTTAAAATCAGTCTTTAGTCTTATGAGAAAAGTATGAGAAAAGCTGTTTTTATGTGCTATAATGAAGTGCAGAAGGGCACAAGCCTTTTTTTGTTGAGAAGGAGAAACGAAATGAAAAGTGTATATATTGTATTAACAGATACTGGAACAGTATTGACTAACTGCATTAAAATATTTACTAGAAAAAATTACAATCATTCATCTATTGCTTTAGATAAACAATTAGATAATGTTTACAGTTTTGGTCGTGAAAAAGTTAATAATCCATTTAAGGGTGGTTTTGTTAAGGAAAATTTATATCAGGATTTTTTCTTACGTTCCCGTTGTCAGGTGTATCATTTAGAAATGTCTGAAGAACACTTTGAACGGATGCAAGAAAAGATCACGGAATTTGAACTAAACCGAACTGATTATCGTTATAATTTTATAGGTTTAATAGGAATTGCGTTACGTCAAGAGTGGGAACGCGAGAACGCCTTTTTTTGTTCACAATTTTTAGCCTATATTTTACAAGAGAGTGGCAGGGTAGAATTTCATAAACCAATTTATCTCGTTACACCAGATGATTTAGTTGCTTCTTTAAACCCTCAATTAATTTATCAAGGAACCGTCAGCCATTATCTAGCAAGTCAAACCTTATATGCGGAAAATCAAGAAGGAAGCTATGAAACCCAGTATGTACCGCAAACATTTACCAAAAAATGGACATTTCCAGTGATTAATCGTTTTTTTTAAACTACCTTATTATTAGAAAAGCGAATTAAAATCTTATAGCATTTTAACTTCTTTGGATATGCTTTGACCAAAAAAACAAAAAAATAGTAGGATAGAAAAGGAGAGAGATTCTTCTTTTTAACTATTAATTTTAAGGAGCGAAGCATGATGTATGAAGAAAAACATTTTGATTGGAGTAGCTTAATTTTAGGGATTATATTTGTTATTGTCTCATTAATGGCTTTCCAAAACCCAGGTAGTAGCCTAAAAGCACTTGTTATTTATTTAGCTATTACAGCAATTATTAATGGTCTTACTAGCATTTTTATCCGCAACAGAGTAAAACAATTCACAGGGTTTAAGGCAACAGCTTTATTAACTTTAGGAATTTTAGAGGTGATTTTGGGAATTGTTTTAATGTTTAACCTGTATGTAGGAGTAATGGCTCTTGCTTACGTCTTTGCGTTATGGTTTGTGATTGATTCAATACGTAATTTAGTCACATTAAATGAAGTGCGTTTAGTAAGTACGGCTTATTATTGGTTTTCTCTGATTTTAAATATTATTGGAATTTTTATTGGAATTTCTTTATTTTTTGATCCAATTGTTTCAATGCTAACTTTATCATTTTTAGTAGGTTTCTACTTAATGTTAACTGGAATTTTTTATATCGTACGTGCATTTATAAAATAAACGAAAAGGAACGTCAGCTATTGACGTTCCTTTTTTTTAAAATAGTTGATCGAAAAAGACTCCATTTAGGAATGAAAAACTTAATAAAAATAAAAAGAGGGTCAACAAATCAAGCGGTAATCCTTTAATAAATTCCGGAATAGGCGCAATACTCATTCGATCTTTAACACCTGCAAAACAAACAACAAAAAACAAATACATACAGCCGTAAATAATGACTTCCTTAATTAAATAGTGTGGATCGATGAGTGTAAAGGTTGAAAGGGATAATAATAGTTGCACAACAATCATCATTTTCTTTAACTCAGTATTCAAAAATTTTTGATGTTTAGGGGCAAAAAAGCTTAGATAGGTGATGATTAAACTAAAGCTTGCGACAGTAATTGACTGTGTAATTGGTGTATTACCATAGTGTATATAAGGAATGAAGGTCTCAAAAAGAATACCACTAATTATATAGCTGAAACTAATTAAACTTGCGATGTAAAGGATACGCTTAATAATAAGAGGCTGTTTCTTTTGCATAGTTGATGGATATTTTTCACAAACATAAAAAGTGATTAACACTGCAAGAAAAAAAACTAAACGGTTAGCAATAATCATCTAACAACCCTCCTTACGCATTTATTTTTAAATTAAAGGGACTTTGTTTTCCTTCACCTAATACACGTAAACGCAGTAGGCGATCAATTGCTGGCGTAAAACAGTTCATAATTAAGATACCATAACTGACGCCTTCATTCGTCAATCCAAAGAATCTGAAAACAACTACTAGGAGACCTACGCCAAAAGCAAAGATTATTTCGCCCATTTTGGTTGATGGGGTCGAAGCATAGTCGGTTGCCATAAAAAATGCTCCTAAAATGGCGCCACCACTGATGATATGTCCGATGATATTTTGCCAAGAACCAGTAAATAAACCAGTAGGCCCTAAAATAAATGCGCCAAGTCCAATCGTCCCTAAAACAATCAATGGAATGTGAAAACCAATAATTTTTTTGTATATTAGAAAAATGCCACCTAATAAAAGAAGAAATGCACTTGTTTCTCCTGCGCGGCCTCCGATAAAACCAAAGAAGGCTGCATTTAGTTCGTCTAAAGAAAGGGTTTCCCCAGCTCGCATAACGGCTAAAGGAGTTGCTCCTGACAAGGTATCAATTGTGGGATCGAATGGTTGTGGTGAAAGTTTATTAAACGGCGGATCAGGCCAACTAATTGTGAACATTTGTTGATAGAAAAGAGCCACTAAAAAAGCTCGTCCTCCTAATGCTGGGTTGATAAAGTTGTACCCTAATCCTCCAAAAAATTCTTTAATAACGATAATGGCAAAAGTCGTGCCAATGATTGGAAAATACCATGGAGCAGAAGGGGGCAAATTCATTCCGAGTAATAAAGCTGTTAAAACGGCACTATAATCCCATTGATACCTACGCTTAATCCATTTAAACCAAAGAAATTCGACACAAATACCTGTCAACATGGCGAGTAAATAATTTAAATAGACAGTCCAACCAAAAAGATATCCAGAGAACAAGATAGCGGGCAATAGAGCTAAAATAACCATTAACATGATAGTTTGAGTTTCTTGATTTCCGCGGATATGCGGATTTGGTTGGGTTTTTGGAAATTTTGATGTTTGTTGAAAAAGCTTTTCACTTTCAGATTCTTGATAATAATCAGGCATTTTGCAACGCCTCCTTTTTCAAGGCGCTAACTTTATTTTTTGCTTCAGTAATAGTAGCCGCCAAGTTACGCCTAGCAGGACAAACAAACGTACAGGCGCCACAACTGATGCAGGCTTCTGCTAATAATTCATCACATTTGTCATAGTCACCGGCTCTAAAATATTGATCAATACTCAAAGGCATCAGGCGCATCGGACAAGCCTCCACGCATTTGTTACAACGAATACAAGGGTTTTCAGTGAATAACCAGTCATTGTCTTCATTAAAAACCAAAATGCCGTTGCTCCCCTTGGTTGTTGGCACGCGTAAAGTAGTCACTGTTCTACCCATCATTGGTCCACCTAGAATAACTTTACTAGGTGCGCCTTGGAAGCCACCTGCAAAATCAATTAATTCACCAGTTAAGGTGCCAATTGGACTTTGAATAACCTGTGGCTGTTGAACGTCTCCAGTCACCGTAGTGTAGCGGTTAATTAACGGTTTATTCCAGCAAACTGCCTCATATAGTGCAAAGCTAGTGGCAACGTTCATTAAGACGACGCCAATGTCAGCAGTTAATTTTCCTAAAGGGACTTCTCTGTCTAAAAGAACTTCGACTAATTGTTTTTCTCCTCCTGTTGGATAAACAGTTGGTAATACTTTGACTTGAATAAAAGGATAAGAGGTGGTTGTTTTTTTCATAGCAGCAATAGCAAGAGGTTTATCGTCTTCAATTCCAATAATAATTAAAGGATCATGAAGTAATTTACGGGCAATTAGAGCACCTTCAATAATTTTTGAAGCAGCTTGTTCCATTAATAAAGCATCGCTACTTAAAAAGGGCTCACATTCTGCACCATTTAAAATTAATGTATCAATTTTTTTGTTATCATCGATTGCAAATTTGACATGTGTTGGGAACGTTGCACCGCCTTTACCTGCGATGCCAGCTTGTTGAATTTTTTTCTTAATTAAATCATTCGAAGCTTCTTCCCAAGAAAAAGGGGTTGAAAGGAAATCATTGTCATAGTTAAAATCATTTTCAATGACAATGGTTTGCGTGGTCTGGTTATTTTGATTCGGCCATTCGGTAATATCTAAGACTGTACCAGATATACTAGCATGAACCTTTGCAGATACAAACGCATCAGATTCACCAATGACTTGCCCTTGTTTAACGTAATCGCCAGGGCTAACAATTGGTTGAGCAGGGGCACCAATATGTTGAGATAGAGGTATAAAAACCATATTGGGTTCAAAGACAGAAACAGTTTGTTGCTGGATTTCTAATTTCTTTTTCAATGCTTTTAATGGGGGGCTTAATGAAAAGCCGCCAGTTACTTTTTTCTTCATCGTCTCCCTCCTAAAATGTGACATGTAAATAAGTTACTTAAATCTTAACATAAAACGCTTTCTTTAATAAACAAATAAGGTATTTTTTTAAAAAAAAGCGTAAAAAAACACATACCATAGAGATATGTGTTTCTCGTTTAGTTAAAAATAGGTAATCCAGAAAAAGAAGTTTCATCTAATTTTTTCATACGTTTATTGATTCGTCGGACAATACCTTCAGAAAATTCAACAGAACCAAGATTTTTACGCGTAATAATTAACAAATCTTTTTCTTTAGTAAAGCGTTGTTGCTTACGGTAAATATTAGCTAATCGTTCAACGTATTCATAATGAGTGTAATCTGTACAAGCAATTAAATACAGCAATAAATCTTCAGCTTTTTCTAGCTCATTATTGCTATAATACGTAATAGCTTCACGATACAGTTTAATTTCTAATTCTTCAAGTAATTTTGCCTGTTGTTTTTGCTTTTTCCATTCATTCACTGAAAGTTTACCAGTGATTTGGCCAGCAGCATCATAAGAAAAAATCACAGGGACATCATTAGGATGTGATTGTTCTTGATAAATTTTTTTCATGAAATAACCTCCTGTGTTTATGATGTAAGCTAAATATACTATATTTATTAGAAAATTTCCACATTATTTCAATGTTGTTTTTAAGATAGATTCCGTTTGATCTGGATATAACCAATAATTTCGGAGATACCCATAAAAATTAACAGGCTGCCAAAAAGAGTCATAATGCTAGCAACTGCATTAAACATTAATAATAATCCACCCACGACTAACAATGCACCATATAAGAGCCATGGCCAGTAACCTTGGTTTAGACTTTTCAAATTAAATCCTTGAACAATTCGTAAAAGACCGTTTAGAACTATCAAAATTCCTAAGAAAACAGTCAGAATGGTAAAAATTGGTTTAGCAAGAGCCAATACAGCTGCTGCGGCTACTAAAAACAACACGCCAACAATCATCTCAAAACCAACATATCCTGAACGTCGTTTTTCTTGATAGGCATTCCAAAGATTACTTATTCCTAAAATTGCGATATAACCCGCGACTAAATAAATGATGCCTTGAGTGAATTGCTTTGGATACATAATGGCGAATCCACCCGTTAAAATATAAAGCACGCTACGTAATAAGGCATATCTTTGAAACTGTTGAATAATTTTATTCATAATGCCACCTCATTTTCTTTGTTTTCTTTATTTTAGCGAAGTTTTGTTAAAATAGAAAATTATTTGCTAAAATTAAGGAAATTCATTTGGTAGAGTTTCTTAACCTCTGTTAAACTAAAAGAAAAGACTAGGAGAATATAATGGATATATTTACAGGATTATTTGGTGCTTTTACCATAATATTATATGCTTATTTATTTTTATTGAAAAAAGAATTAGTATTTGTAGCAAAGCGTAAGTCCATATTTTCAATTGTGGCACCATTAGCAGTTGCAGGATTTATTGCTGTTTCGCAATTTTTTGCAGAAACACTTGACGAAAAAATTAGAGGGTTATTTGCTGCTTTATTGATTTTGAGTTATTTGATTAATGGACGCGGAATGACAGAAGATCGTTTTGTTACTCACTCACTAGATAATCGAGGAATTAAATTTACAGAAATTGATCGGGTTGTTTTATTTCAAGATACTAAAGAAAAAGTGGTACGGATTAATTTTTTTAAGCGAGGATTACGAGGACCTTTAATGAAATTTAGTGCTTCAATCGAAGAAATTGCGAATTTTTTAAAGAAGAATTTAAAAGAGGGGACACCTATTGACGTTATTACGCAAGATGAAAAGAGCTAGCGGTCTATCACCACTAGCTCTTTTTATTATTATTTAAAAACGCGGAAACGTTCTTCGTCAGCTAAATATTCTTTTTCACCAGCTTCAGCTTCTTTTGAACCGAATACTAATTGAGAACGTAATTTCCAGTTAGCAGGAATGTTCCATTCTTTTGCAACAGCTTCATCAATTACTGGATTGTAATGTTGAAGACTAGCGCCAATACCAGCTTCTGCTAATGCTGTCCAAGTATTTGCAGTAGCAATTCCGTTTGATTGTTCTGCCCATACTGGGAAGTTATCAGCATATAAAGCAAATTGTTCTTGTAAGTTTGTTACTGTATCTTGATTGTAGAAGAATAAAACTGTACCGAAACCAGCTTTGAAGCTAGCTAATTTTTGTTTTGTTCCTTCAAAAGCTTCTGCTGGAGTTAATGGTTCTAAAGCAGCTTCTGTTAAATCCCATAATTTTTCATGTGCGTCACCAAATAAAATAACTGCACGTGTTGATTGAGCGTTAAAAGCACTTGGGCTAGCTTTTACAGCGTCTTTGATTAATTCTTCAATTTCTGTTTCAGATAAAGAAACGTTACGTCCGATTGCATAGATTGAACGACGATTTTGTAATGCGTTTAAAAAGTTTGTCATGTTATATTCCACCTTTGTTTTCTTAATTACAAGAGTTACTATATCATCTTACTAAAAGTTAGTAAATAAATTTGCTTAAACTTTTTATAAAAAAATTTATTTATTAGTATATTAGCGAACGTATGTTTGATTAAAAAGAGATGTATGTTAAAATATGATAAAGTATAATTTAATGAGAAACAAGTTTGTTTATATACAATATCTTAAGAATAATTGTTACAATAGTTACAATACTATCAATAGAACAAAGGAGGGACTCACTTGAGCTTGCAATTTATAACAGGCGGTGGCAATACCAATCATCAGCAAGCAATTATTGATATTGCAAGTGAATGGTTAGCTAATCCGCAACAAGATGTTTTTTTTCTAGTGCCTAACTATAATAAATTTGAACGTGAACAAGAATTACTTTCACAATTGAAGAGACAACAACATGTAGAAGAATTTACTTCTATTCGTGGACAAGTCTATAGTTTTAATCGATTAGCATGGTATTTCTTACAACGGACTGGTCAGTTTGGTGGGACAATGATTTCTGAAGTTGGCTCTGCAATGATTATGCGGAAGGTATTAGAATCATTGACAGAGCAATTGACGATTTTTCGAGGGGAAATTAATAAGTCTGGATTTATTTCGCAATTAATTGAGTTATATAAAGAATTTCAATTAGGGAATATTCATGCAGAAGAGTTACAATTTGGTAGTGAGAATACAGATTTTGAATTGAAAATGAAAGAAGTTCAATTAATTTTTACTGTTTATGAAGAAGAATTGCTTCAGCGCCAACTACAAATTGAACAGCCGATACCGATGTTAACACGCTATTTAACTCATAGTGGTGAATTCTCTTCAAATACAGACTTGCCTAATTTAAAGAAAAGTCTTTTTATCGTTAGTGGCTTTGCAAATTTTTCAGCACAAGAACAAGCATTATTACAAGTGTTAATGCAACAAAGTCATCTTTGTGTAGATATATATATTGATAATGTCCATAAAGAATCAGACGCAATGGACTTGTTTTTTGAAGCACAACAAACGTATAGTCTTTTAAAAAACTTTGCTCAAATGTATCAAATACCAGTGCTGTTTGATAAAAAAGCTACTTTATTAGAAGAAGCGACTGGTTACTCAGTAATAGAAAATTATTGGCGAACAAATGAAATAATTATTACAAGCAAAAAAACTTTAAAAAGTTTTTTAGAAATTTGGAAAGCAGAAACGCCTGAAGAAGAACTGCGCCAAATCGGAGTGGAGATTCGCCGATTAGTTGCTGCTTCAGCAGAGAGTCCTCAACCGATTCGTTATCGTGATATCCAATTAGTCACATTAAACCCAGAGATTTATTATTCATTAATTCCTATTGTTTTTGATGAATTAGCAATACCGTATTATTTAGATGAAGACCGTAAAATGGAGCAACATCCCTTAGTAGAGTTTATTCATGCATTGTTTGCTTTGGATAAGTATTATTATCGTTTGTCTGATATTTTTCGATTTTTACGAACAGAACTGTATATTCCTCAAGAGATGCGAGTAGGAAGTGAAGACTGGCAGCAAGCACGAAACCAATTTCGTCATGCTGTAGACATTACTGAAAATAAGGCGTTATCCCATCACTTCCAAGGGAATGATTGGTTGAAAGCGGAGGACTGGCAGTTAATTGAATACAATTTTGAAGAGAAACAATTAGCAGACACAGTCTCGGTTGAAGAGCAAACAAATCAAATTCGCCGAGCTTTTCGTCGTGATATTGCAGCTTTCTTTAAAAAAATTAAAGCTGCTAAAACAACATATGAAGCGCTTGAGATTTTTTATCAATTTTTAATTCAACAGGGGATTGAGGAACAACTCATCCATTGGCGCAATCAAGAAATTGAACGGGGTCACCTTGAACAAGCTCGTAATCATGAGCAAACATGGTCATCTTTAATGGATTTATTAGATGAATTCTCTGAAATTTATGGTGAAGATGCGTTTAATTTTGACTTGTTTGAAGAAATTTTATCTAGTGGATTAGCTAATTTGACATTTGGTAAAATTCCTACAGCGATTGATCAAGTAAAAATTAATCCGTTAGATTTGGCAAGACCCATGCAAGCTAAAATTACGTTTGCCATCGGTCTGGATGAGACTACGTTTCCTAGAAAAATTGAAAATAAAACCTTACTTTCGAGCGAAGAACGGGCTCAGCTAAATGCTGTGTTAAAAGAAGATCAATATTTACGCGACCATGTAGGTGAGACGTTACGAAATGAACCTTTTGTTGCATATAATGTATTGTTATCGGCTTCTGATAAGCTCTATATGACGTACGCAGCTAATCATGATACGCAACAGAATATTAAAATGTCTCCTTATTTGGTTCGTTTAGTTGAGGGGACAGGAATTGAGTTACAAAACCGACAAAGTTTAACGTTAGAAAGCAATCCAGCGTATTATGTTGGAACGTATCGAAGTTTAATTCGCCAATTAAATAGCTTATATCGTCAAACGCAAGACGTAAAAATCAATTTACCAAATGTTTGGCGTTGGATGGAAAAACAATTACGTGGTGAGAATAAACAATTAGCAGAACGGGTATTTGCTAGTCAAAGTCATCGCAATGTCCCAGTTTCTTTACCGCAAGAAACGGCACTTGCTTTGTATGGGACAGAAATTCATAGTTCAATTTCACGCATGGAGACTTTTTATCAATGTGAATATCGCTATTTTGTTGATTATGGTTTACGTTTGAATGAACGAGATATTTACGGATTAAATCCGGCTATTACAGGAGAATTTTTCCATGATGCATTAGATCGTTTTTTAACTGTTTTAATTGAAGAAAATATTTCACTAAGTCAACTGACTGCCACAGAACGGGATCATTTTGTGGATCATGTGTTAAAAGAAATTTTTGGAGAAATTCGTTACAATTTGTTGAATCGTTCTGCACGAATGAATTTTATTCGTCATCAATTAAGCAAAACAATTCAACGTGTGACCTGGGCGTTGCATAAGCAGGGAGAAAAAACACAATTGTCTCCTGTACAAACCGAAGTATTATTTGGTCAAATTGCAGGGAAACGTGGAATTCCTGGGTTACAATTACCGTTGAATTCTGGCGGACAATTACATTTACGAGGAAAAATTGATCGAATTGATACAGCGATTGTTGACGGACAACCATGGTTATCTGTTGTGGATTATAAATCTAGCAGTCGTGAATTTGATTTAACGGAAGCATATTATGGATTGGCGATGCAATTAGTGACGTATTTAGATGTTGCTTTAACTGATGCGGTAGAATTAATTGGTAGAGACGACGCTAAAATTGCCGGAGCCTATTATTTCCATGTGCATAATCCAGTCATGGATCATCAAAAAGCTACCGATGACGAACGATTAAAGCAATACAAATATGATGGCTTATTTGTTGACGATGCAGAAGTTTTTCCAATCTATGATGAGACATTAACGAAATCAAAAAACTCAGCATTATTTCCAATTCGTAAAGATAAAAATGAAACAATCCAAAAAATTACTCAAAGTAAAGACAAATTTTATACAGAAGAAGAAATCAATTATCTGATTCAACATAATCGAAAAAAAATGATTGATGGTGGTAATCGAATTCTTTCAGGAGAAATTGCGTTAAATCCATCTTATAAAATGAAAGATAAAAAACGTGCATGTCAGCATTGCCCGTTTCGCAGTATTTGCACGTTTGATGTGATGTTACAAGAAAATGAGTATCATCGTATGAAACAATTGTCAAAAGAAGAAATTATTGAACGAATGAGGGAGGAAGAAAATGATTAAGATCCCTTTGAAACCTAGCAACGAAACTTTTACCGATACGCAATGGCAATCCATTTTTGATAAAGGGGATAATCTATTGATTTCTGCTTCAGCAGGGTCAGGTAAAACCACTGTGTTAGTTCGCCGAGTGATTGAAAAATTAAAAAGCGGGAGCAATATCGATGAGTTATTGATTGTTACTTTTACTGAAGCAGCTGCTAGAGAAATGAAAGAACGTATTCAAGTAGCCTTACAAGACGCTGTAAATAAAGAAAGTGACAGCGAAAAAAGAAAACATTTTGTCAGACAATTGACACTGTTACCTATGGCGAATATTTCTACGTTACATGCATTTTGTTTAACGGTTATTCGCCGTTTTTATTTTTTAATTGATTTAGATCCAGTGTTTCGAATGTTGACAGATGAAACGGAAAGCATTTTATTAAAAGAAGAGGTATGGGAAGAATTGCGTGATGCTTGTTATGAAGCAAAAGATGAATCATTTTATCGGTTGACGGAAAACTTTTCAAGTGATCGTTCAGATGAAGGTGTGACTGATCTAGTGATGTCACTCTATACATTTGCTCGTGCAAACCCAAATCCAACAAAATGGTTGACAAATTTAGCAGACAATTATCAAACAGAAGATGGTTTAACACAAAATCAGCTGTATAAAAGTCAATTAAAACCTGCGATTATTCATACTTTAGAAGCGGCAATTCAGCGTTTAGAAATTGGGTTACAACTTGCGCAAATTGATGCACTTATTGAAAAAGCTGCAACATTAGTAGCTGATGAATTAGCACAAGCACAACGGTTATTAAGTTATTTTCAAGAAGATACCTTAGATTTAGCCTATGCACAAATTGAAGGCTTGTCGTTTGGGCGTTATCCTGCGTTTCGTAAAGAAGAACAAAAAGAATTATCAGAACCAGTAAAAATTCAACGACAAACAGCCAAAGAATTAGTAGAATCGGTTAAACAATTTTTTGCGTATGCGCCAGAAGAAATGTTGGCATTAATGGAACAAGCACGTCCAATTGTGGAAGAAATGGGCAATTTAACTCAACGTTTTATGGAAAATTTCCAGCAAAGAAAATTGGATAAAGGTGTATTAGATTTTAATGATTTAGAGCATTTTACTTTGGCGATTTTACGAGGTGAAGGCCAAGGTAGCGAGGCATCAGCTTATTATCGACAAAAATTTGAAGAAGTATTAGTAGATGAATACCAAGATGTCAATCGTCTACAAGAAGCTATTTTATACTGGGTACGTGAACCTGACGATACTCAAGGAAATATGTTCATGGTAGGGGATGTCAAACAATCCATCTATGCTTTTCGCTTAGCTGATCCAACTTTATTTATTGATAAATATTTGGCTTTTGAAAAAGCCGAGGGTGGACGTCGTATCATTTTAGCTGAAAATTTCCGCTCACGTTCAGAGGTGTTGCAGTTTACAAATTTAGTTTTCCAACAATTAATGGATGAAGAAGTAGGACAAATTCCTTATGATGATGCGGCAAAATTGATTCCTGGTTTCCCAGCGTTTCCAGAAAGCAACCAATTTCAAACAGAGCTGTTGTTATTTGAAAAAGGTGTTGAAGAAGACGCAGATGTTGTGGATGATAAAACAGAAGGTGAATTACATCTTGTTGCCTTAAAAGTCAAAGAATTAATTCAGCAACAATTTGAAATTTACGATAAAAAAATGAAAGCTAAGCGCCCTGTTAGCTATAAGGATATTGTATTGTTAACCCCAACTCGTAAAAATAATTTAGTTATCATGGATATTTTTAAAAAATTTGATATTCCATTAGAAGTAAATGATGCTCAAAATTATTTTCAAGCGACGGAAGTCCAAACAATGATTGCCCTTTTGCAAATTATTGACAATCCGTATCAAGATATTCCGCTAGTCGCTGTTTTAAGGTCGCCAATTGTAGGTTTAAATGAAGAAGAATTAGCGGAAATCCGTTTAATGAAAAAAAATGGAGACTATCTAGAAGCTGTGCAATTGTATGCAGTAAAAGACACTGAATTAGCGCAACAAGTCCAAAAATTTCTTGCACAATTGGATGTCTGGCGTGAAATGGCACGTCGCCGTTCACTTTCAGAACTTATTTGGTCAATTTATGAAGAGACGGCCTATCTGGATTATGTGATTGGATTGCCATCTGGACGTCAACGTTATGCTAATTTAGTTGCTTTAGCTAACCGCGCAGAAAGTTATGAACAAAGTAGTTTCAGAGGGTTATATCAATTTATCCGATTTATTGAAAAAATGCAGGAAAAAGACAAAGATTTAGCAGAACCTTTAGCTATTTCAACTGAAGATGCTGTGAGAGTAATGACGGTTCATGCCAGTAAAGGATTAGAGTTTCCGATTGTTTTCTTATTGGATACAACGAAGCAATTTAATTATCAAGATTTTAATTCCTGGTATATTTTTGAGGAACGATTAGGTGCAGGTATTCAGTTTATCAATGAAGAACGGATTCGTTTTGATACGTTACCTTACCAAGCAATTAAGCAAGTACGAATTCAAAAAGCATTGTCAGAAGAAATGCGTAAATTGTATGTTGCCTTTACTCGTGCGGAGCAAAAATTGTATCTAGTTGGTTCTTATAAAACGAAAGAAGATGCTTTTAAGAATTGGAGTCGAGCCTTAACCCAAGAAAATCTAGTTCTTGATTCATCTTTACGTTTAAGTGGGAAAGGCAACTTGATGAACTGGATTGGCTTAACCTTAATGCGGCATCCTGATATGCAAAAAGTTTATGACAACATTGATGCCGTTCGAACTGTCCGTCATGATGCGAACTTCCAAATTCACTGGTGGAACCAAGCAGAGCTTTTGGAGCAACTACCCAAAGTTTTGGCAGAACCAATTAAACCAGAGCAATTAGCGATACAAGCGAGTGAAGAAACAGCCGAATTTCAACGTCGTCTCGCATTTACGTATCCTTTAGAAAAATCAACAATGACAACAAGCTATCAATCTGTATCTGAGATGAAGCGAATCTATAATGATCCCGATGAACAGGATATTGCCAAATTAGATTGGGAGAGTACGTTTGAACAAAGCCGTAAACAACATTTCCGCTATGCTTCGGATGAACTAGCTAAGCCCAAATTTTTGCAAAAAGAAAAAATTGAACCAACAGCAATTGGCAGTGCGACGCATACGCTACTGCAGCTATTACCTTTAACAGCAATACCAACCAAAGAGAGCATTCAAGATAAGTTGACTGAATTAGTGACAAACAATTATTTAGAAAAAGCTGTGGCAGAAAAAATTGATATTGATGCTATTGTCTGGTTTTATCAAACTAATTTAGGAAAGTCTTTAGTTCAGCATGCTAACAACGTTCATCGCGAACAACCATTTTCGATGTTAAAAGATGCTCAGACAGTATTTTTAGATTTTGAAGAACCCGGTGCTGAACTATTGGTACATGGGATCATTGATGGGTACATTGAATTAGACGATTATATTATATTGTACGATTTCAAAACAGATGCAGTGTACGCAAATAATGAAGAGAAAATTCAACAGCAATATCAAGGACAATTACGATTATATAAAGAAGCATTACAACAATCGCTAAAAAAACCTGTTACTGAAACCTATCTGGTATTGTTAAATGGTCAAACAATTTTGCCTATGAAAAACTTATAAGTTCTGGAAACAGTAAAAATCACCTGCATTGTGGTATAATATGTTGAGAAGAGGTGAGTGCCAATGATGGAAACAAGTAAAACAAACTATACACTTTGTCCAAAATTTGAAAAAGCTTTTTCAATTCTAGGGAAAAAGTGGAATGGCTTAATCATTGATGTGTTACTTCAAGATGGTGAACAACGATTTGTCGATCTTGCAAAAAAAATTCCAATGTTAAGCGATCGTGTCTTAACAGAGCGTTTGCGAGAATTGGAACGAGAATGTATTGTAGATAAAGCGGACAGCTTATACCAATTAACCGAAAAAGGTGTTGCCTTAGCAAATGCCTTGGAATCCGTAAAACATTGGAGCCATGATTGGGTAACTGAAGAAGAATGTAGTTGATTTCTATTTCAATATCTAGTAAACTAAAAAACAATTGGATACGTAATAAGCGAAGATGGAAACGAGTAATTTGGATGAAACAGACCAGGGAGATTTGCCATAGACTGAAAGCAATGACTGTATTCGAAAAATGAAATTCACTTCCGGAGCTTGCTTAGTGAAAAAACTAAGCCGGTAGTCATTATCGTTAATGAATTGAGTGCGCGTTATTTTACGCGAAGTAGGATGGTAACACGAGACCTCGTTCCTTTTTTGGGAGCGAGGTCTCTTTTTGTTCGCTCGTAACGACACCAAATTTCTTGAATTACTATATTTAAAGGAGGCAATAAAATGTCTTTACAGGAAAAACTGGAAGCATTAAAAACAGCAACAATTGAAAAAATTGAAGCAGTAGAAGATTTAAATCATTTAAATCAAATTCGAGTGGAAACATTGGGGAAAAAAGGCCCCATTACAGAAGTTCTACGTGGAATGAAAGATCTTTCGGCTGAAGAACGCCCAAAAATCGGGAGTTTTGCAAACGAAATTCGTGATGCATTAACTGGCAAAATTGAAGAGAAAAAAGTTGCCCTTGAAGAAGCTGCTATGAATAGAGCTTTAGCAGAAGAAAGCATTGACGTGACTTTACCAGGAAAACAAATGGTACAAGGGACGCGTCATGTGTTAACGCAAATTATGGAAGAAATTGAAGATATCTTTGTAGGAATGGGTTATCAAGTGATTGAAGGATTTGAAGTCGAGCAGGACCATTATAATTTTGAGCGAATGAATTTACCAAAAGATCATCCAGCTCGTGATATGCAAGATACGTTTTATATTACTGATGAAATTTTAATTCGTACGCATACTTCACCTGTGCAAGCACGTACCATGGAACAACATGATTTTTCAAAAGGTCCATTACGCATGATTTCACCAGGGAAAGTTTTCCGTCGTGATACAGATGATGCCACACATAGTCATCAGTTCCATCAAATTGAAGGATTAGTCATTGATGAACATGTAACAATGGGAGATTTAAAAGGAACATTAGAAGCCTTGATGCAAAGAATGTTTGGTGCAGAACGCGAAATTCGCTTACGTCCAAGCTACTTCCCATTTACAGAACCTTCTGTTGAAGTAGATGTAAGTTGTTTTAAATGTGGTGGTAAAGGCTGTAATGTCTGCAAACATACTGGCTGGATTGAAATATTAGGTGCTGGTATGGTACATCCGAACGTTCTAGAAATGTCTGGCATTGATTCAGAAAAATATTCAGGTTTTGCTTTTGGATTAGGGCCTGATCGAATTGCAATGTTACGTTATGGTGTCAATGATATTCGTAACTTCTATCAAAATGATACGCGATTCATTCGTCAGTTCAAGGGGGAATAAAACAAATGTTAGTTTCATATAAATGGTTAAATGAATATCTCGATTTATCAATGGTTTCAGCACAAGAACTAGCAGATAAAATGTCTGTAACCGGAATCGAAGTTGAAGCAGTAGAAGTGCCAGCAGAAGGATTAAAAAAAATCGTTGTTGGTGAAGTAGTAGAATGTGTCGATCACCCAGACTCCGATCATTTACACATCTGTCAAGTCAATATCGGCGAAGAGGAGCTCTCACAAATTGTGTGTGGTGCACCAAATGTTAAAGCAGGCATTAAAGTAATTGTTGCTTTACCAAATTCACGTATTGCTGGCAATGTAAAAATTAAAAAAGGAAAAATGCGTGGCCAAGTATCTAATGGCATGATTTGTTCATTAGAAGAAATTGGTTATTCGGATAGTGTCATTCCTAAAGAATATTCAGAAGGGATTCAATATTTACCAGAAGATGCAATTCCTGGTGAAGAGGTCTTTCCATATTTAAATATGGATGATGCGATTATTGAATTATCTATTACACCAAACCGTGCAGATGCGTTAAGTATGCGTGGTGTTGCTTATGAAGTTGGAGCGATTTACAATCAAGTGCCAAACTTCAAAGATGAAGAGTTACATGAAGTCGCACAACCAGCTCACGAAAAAATTTCTGTTAAAGTTGAAGACACAACAGATGCGCCGTCTTATCAAATTCGTGTTATTGAAAATGTAAAAATTGCTCCAAGTCCACAATGGCTACAAAATGTATTGATGAACGCGGGTATTCGCCCAATCAATAACGTTGTTGATGTAACAAACTATATCTTGTTATTATTTGGTCAACCATTACATGCATTTGATTACGCTAAATTAGGGAGTCAAGAAATTCTTGTTCGCCGTGCGCATGAAAAAGAAGAATTGGTAACATTAGATGGCGTTACTCGGCAATTAACCAAAGAAAACATTGTTATTACAAATGGTCAAGTGCCAGTAGCTTTAGCTGGTGTGATGGGTGGATTAGATTCAGAAATTGACAATCAAACAACGACAGTGGCATTAGAAGCGGCTTTATTTGATCCATTATCTGTTCGTCGTACATCAAAACAATTTAATTTGCGTAGCGAGTCTTCTTCACGTTTTGAAAAAGGTATCAACAAAGCAACTGTTGACCAAGCCTGTGATGTAGCAGCCGCAATGATTGCGAGTCTTGCTGGTGGAGAAGTATTAAATGGTGCAGTGAAGGGTTCTGAAGTAATCGCTGAGGATGTGGAAGTGGCAATCACATTATCACGCATTAACAACTACTTGGGGACTAAGCTAACAGTCGCTCAAGTAAGTGATATTTTTGAAGCATTAGGTTTTGCCTATAGCGAAAAGGATGAGAATTATATTGTTGTTGTTCCTCCACGTCGTTGGGATATTTCAATTGAAGCGGATATTATTGAAGAAGTAGCGCGTATCTATGGCTACAATAATTTACCATCAACGTTACCAAGTGGTGAAACTGTTGCAGGGGCGTTGACACGTGAGCAACGTTTAACGCGTAAGGTTCGTAGTTTATTTGAAGGTAACGGTTTAAGTGAAGCAATCAGCTATGCATTAACTACAGAAACAAAATCAAAGCAATTTATGTTAAAAGAAAGTCAACCAACTCGCTTGGATTGGCCAATGACAGAGGATCGTTCTGTATTACGCTTAAATCTAATTAGCGGTTTATTAGATGATGTTGCATATAATGTGGCACGTAAAAATACGCAATTGGCTCTATACGAGGTAGGTCACGTTTTCTATCGAAATGAAGATACGACAACAGCTTTACCGATTGAAGAAACACATATCGCTTTTGCTTTATCTGGTGAATGGACAACGAAAGATTGGCAAGGAAAAGGCGAAAAAGTTGATTTTTATCATGCAAAAGGTGTGTTAGATAATCTATTTGCAATGTTATCAGTAGAAGATGTTATCAGATATGAAAAAACAAGTGCCATGAAAGAGATGCATCCAGGTCGCACAGCTACAATTTATTTGGGTGAAGCAAAAATCGGTTTTATCGGTCAAGTTCATCCTTCTGTGGCAAAAGCCTATGATGTTCCAGAAACCTATGTTGCTGAATTAAATTTAGAAGCGTTATTAGCAAATGATGCAGGCAAATTAATTTATCAACCAGTATCTAAATTCCCAGCAGTTTCTAGAGATATTGCGCTATTAGTGAAAGAAGAAATTTCTAATCAAGAAATTGTTCAAGAAATCAATCAAGCTGCTGGTAAGTTCTTAACAAATGTGGAACTTTTCGACGTTTATCAAGGAAAAAATATTGAAGCAGGTCACAAATCATTGGCATATAGCTTAACTTTTGTGAATCCAGAAGCGACATTAACTGATGAAGAAATTAATCGAGCAATGGAAAAAGTAACAAAAGCTTTAACAGAAAAATTTGAAGCGGTAATTCGCTAATTATTAAAAATCAGCATTCTTATCCAGATTGCTGATTTTTTTATTTAAAGAATGCAATATGGTATGATTTGTTTAATAAGTAAACATAAGGAAGTGAATCCGATGAGAAAGTTCCGAGGTAACTACTCGATATAGCTGATTTGATAGGCCCTATATCGAGTATGCTTTCCTATCGTATTTCAGCTATATCGTCATTATGAATTTTAATAATGAGGAGATATCGCTGTGAATAAAAAAATTATTAAAACATTTCAAAAAAAATTCAGTTTGTATATTCTGTTAGGCATTGGTGTGGCTTTCTGCCAAGCAAGTAATGTCTATTTTCTACAACAATTAGTTGATCGAGTATTAGCACAGCCATTGTTGTTAATGGTCGGTTATGCAAGTACATTATTTTTGAGTCCATTAATGGCTTATCTTTCGGAATATCCGTTTAATCAATTGCAGCAAGGGATTTTCTATTTTTTAAAGCAACAAGCTTTGGAAAAAATGTCTATCATCGATTATTTAACGTATTTACAATATAGTTCTGGAGAATTACTACAAAAAATCGAGGTCGGAGCCACGGCAGGACGCACGATTTATTTACAATTTTATTGTCAGTTATTTAGAGAATTGTTACCAGAAATTGTATTTACCCTATTTTTTATCACCTTTATTGATAAAAAATTAATTCCTTTTATTTTATTAGGATATCTGGTGATCTTTTTATTTACCAAACTATTGTTAAAATTACTCCAAGCTTTAAAAGAATCAACTCTAACATTTGAAGAGGAATTGAATACGAAGTTAGTCAGAGGTATCACTGATTTGTTAGTCTTTCGAATCAATCGAAAGTACCCTAAAGAAATAGCAGCTTATAAGGAAACCGCTGAAAAAGCAACCAATGTCACAACTAAAATGGCATTAATCCACGAATCTTTTTTTACGTGTTTTGCAATCAGTGTGGTGTTGCTAAAAATAGTGGTGGTTGTTTTGTTTTTTACCCAAAAACTATCGTTAACGATGGGGAGTTTTATTGCTTTATTAGCTTATATGGATAAAATTTATCAACCGATTGCGATTTTTAATGTGTTGTTTGTACAATATCGCTTGGATAAATTAGCTTATTCTCGCTTACTTGCAATTCTGAGAGAGAAAGATGATCCAAAATTAACAAAGGCAGACGTTTGGCAGGAAGAAATTCACGCTCTTTCTTTGGAAAATGTTTCTTTCTCAATTGGCGAAAAAAGCTTGCTGTCAGATATTTCAATGCGATTTGAAAAAAATAAAATCTATGGATTGATTGGAAAGAGTGGCTCAGGAAAGTCTACCGTTCTTAAACTATTATTAGGTTTATTTCAACCAACAGAAGGGATGGTAAAAATTAATCATTGGGTGCTAGCCAAATGCAATATCGCTTCTATTTATGAGCGAGTTTTTTATTTATCGCAAGAAGCACCAATTTTTGAAGGAACGTTACGAGAAAATATTGTATTAGATCGGCTAGTTGATGAACAAGAAATTGAAGACGTTTTAGCAAAATGTCAATTGACAGCGTTCTATCAAAAGCTGCCAGATAAATTAACGACAAAAATTGGTGCTAATGGGATAAATTTATCTGGTGGAGAAAAGCAACGACTAGCATTTGCTCGTTTGTTTTTTTCAAACGTCGAGGTTATTTTATTAGATGAAGCAACTTCTGCCTTAGATAGTCAAACAGAGAAACTGCTAATGAATGAAGTCAAGACATTATTCCCTCAAAAAATTGTCATAATGGTTACCCACAAGGACAATGATTTAGCATTAGTAGATGAAATTGTTACCTTAGATAAGGGGATTGAATCCAAATAAAAAGGAAACGACCGTTTGTGTCGTTTCCTTTTTTGAGTTAACCAAAGTAATTAATACCCATAGCAGTTTTTACTTCTGCTAATGTTTGAGCAGCAACTTGTTCTGCTTGAGCGCTACCTTGTCGTAGAATTTCCATGACAGCGGCAGGATCCTTAGCAAACTCTTCGCGACGTGCACGAATGGGTGCTAATTCTTCTTCTAAAACCTCGATTAAGTAACGTTTAATTTTGACATCACCTAAACCACCACGACGGTAATGGTCTTTTAATTCTTGGATATATTCTTTATCCTTACCAAAAACATCTAGATAAGTAAACACCATGTTTCCTTCCACTTGACCAGGGTCTTGTACGTGAATATGATTTGGATCAGTGTACATACTCATCACTTTCTTTTGAACAACATCAGCTGTATCAGATAAATAAATCCCGTTACCTAAAGACTTACTCATTTTTCCGTTTCCATCAATCCCAGGTAAACGCCCCATACCTTTTGGTGGGAAGACACCTTTTGGTTGAACTAAAACATCACTATAAGTAGAGTTAAAACTATGCACAATTTCTTGCGTTTGTTCTAACATTGGTTTTTGGTCTTCACCAACAGGAACTAAATTTGCTTTAAAAGCCGTAATATCTGCTGCTTGAGATACTGGATAGATAAAAAAGCCAGTTGGAACACCTTCACCAAAGTTTTTTTGCTCGATTTCTGTTTTGACTGTTGGGTTACGTCGTACACGAGCAACACTTACCAAATTCAAATAAAACATGGTTAATTCAGCAATTTGTGGGATTTGTGATTGGATAAAAAGTGTTGTTTTCGCTGGATCTAAACCAACTGCTAGATAGTCTAAAGCAACTTCTAAAATATTTGAAGATACTTTTTCGGGTGTTTTTGCATTATCCGTTAATGCTTGAACGTCTGCAATCATTACATATAATTTATTGGTTGGATCAGCTTGCATCTCAACGCGCGTTTTTAATGAACCAACATAATGTCCAAGATGTAAACGACCAGTTGGGCGATCCCCTGTAAGGATAGTATTCAAATTCTTCACCTTTTCTTTTTATAGTCTCTAAGTCATCTTACCTTTTTTCGAGAAAATAAACAATGATTTATGACGAGAATCTTTAGGATTTTATTGGATTTTTCTCACATGTCAATGTAAGAAAAATCCTGAATTTTACAAAGATCCATGCTTTTCTTATAAAAAACTTTACAAAATTGAAATTTCAAGCTTATAATATTTATTAGCCCATAATTAAAGTAGGCTCATCATACTAAATATAGGAGCGTGAAAGAATGTCAATGATTGAATTTAAAAACGTTGAGAAATACTACGGAAAATTTCATGCGTTGAAAAACATTAATTTGGAATTCGAAAAAGGGGAAGTTGTCGTAGTTATCGGACCATCAGGCTCTGGAAAAAGCACGATGTTACGTACAATTAATGGCTTAGAAACAATTTCTTCGGGAAATCTTTTAATTAATGATAAAGATATTCGTAGTAAAGAAACAAAATTAACTGAAATTCGTCGTAACATTGGAATGGTTTTCCAACATTTTAATCTTTATCCTAATAAAACGGTGTTAGAAAATATTACGTTGGCACCAATTAAAGTCTTAAAGTTACATGAAACTGAAGCAACAGAGCGTGCTGAAAAAATCTTAGATCGTGTAGGGATGTTAGATAAAAAAGATTCCTATCCATCAATGCTTTCAGGAGGACAACAGCAACGTGTAGCAATTGCACGAGGATTAGCGATGCAACCTGAAATGTTGCTATTTGATGAACCTACATCCGCACTTGACCCAGAAATGATTGGAGATGTATTGGATGTTATGAAAAAAATTGCACATGAAGGCATGTCAATGATCGTTGTTACACATGAGATGGGCTTTGCGCGAGAAGTAGCAGATCGTGTTATTTTTATGGCTGACGGACAAGTGTTAGAGGATAGTCGTAATGTCAAAGAATTCTTTGAAAATCCACAAGAGGAACGTGCGCAACAATTTATTAGTAAAGTAATTAACCATTAGGAGGAAAAGCGATGATTAAAAAAACTTTTTTTTCCTTACTAGTTCTAGTAGCGGCAGTCTTTAGTTTATCTGGCTGTAAGTCAGGGAATGTTGCCGACTTGGATATTTTGGAAACAAGTAAAGAATCAAATGAAATTATTTGGGGCGTAAAAAATGATACTCGCTTATTTGGTTTAATGGATATTCCTTCTCGTGAAGTGAAAGGTTTTGATATTGATATTGCTAAAGCAATTACGGATAAGATTTTAGGTCGTGATGGTCGTGCAACTTTTGTTGAAGTAACCTCTAAAACACGAATTCCGTTATTAAAAAATGGGAATATAGACGCCATTATCGCAACAATGACAATTTCAGAAGAACGTAAAAAACAAGTAGACTTTTCAGATGTTTATTTTGATGCCGGCCAATCATTATTGGTCAAAAAAGGTAGCTCTATTACCAGTGTGGATTCTTTAGATGAAACAACTACGGTATTAGCAGTGAAAGGATCAACTTCGGCGGTGAATATTCGCAAAGCTTCACCGAATGCCAATATTTTAGAATTAGAAAACTATGCTGAAGCATTTACCGCATTACAAGCTGGTCAAGGCGATGCCATGACAACAGACAATGCGATTTTGTTAGGGATGTCCAGTGAAAATCCTGATTATGAATTAGTTGGTGGAACATTTACAGAAGAACCTTACGGAATTGCCATTAACAAAGGACAAGAAAATTTCCTTCAAGCAGTGAACGATGCCTTAGAAGAAATGCATGAAGACGGAACATATGATGAAATTTATGAAAAATGGTTCCCAAATGACGATACTGGAAAAGTGAAATAGGAGGGGATACGATGATTGAGTTGTTTCAAGCAAATGCAGATTTGTTTTTTGAAGGATTTAAATATACGATCCTTTCTAGTGTACTCGCGTTAATTTTTAGTTTAATAATCGGAACATTAATGGCGATTTTTCAGTTATCTGAAAATAAAATTATTCGCAATTTAGCAAAAGCTTATGTTGAGTTTTTTAGAAATATTCCATTATTAATTATTGTGATGTTTTTCTATGTAGTGCTGCCATTATACGGCATGCCATTTGATGGTTTTCAAGCAGGTACCATTGGTTTAACGATTTATACGTCAGCCTTTATTGCTGAAACGGTTCGTTCCGGAATCCAAACCGTACCAAAAGGCCAAATGGAAGCAGGTTTATCATCTGGTTTTACTTACAGTGAAACGATGCGTTATATCGTATTGCCACAAGCCTTCAAGATTGTTATTCCTCCATTAGGTGGTCAATTTATCAATTTAATAAAAAATTCTTCTATTCTAGCAATGGTAGCGGGCTTAGACTTGATGTATCAAGGAGATTTAGTAGCCAATGCCACCTTTATTACGTTTGAAACATATATTATTGTAGGGATTTTTTATTTGATTTTAACATTGCCACTATCATATTTAATGGCTTATTTAGAAAAACGCTGGGCAGTAAGAGGATAGAAAGGAGACAACAATGGATTTTATCGGTGCATTTTCATTCGTAAATTTACGATTTTTATTAGATGGCTTACAGATTACCGTTGCGGTTTCCGTGCTATCGATTGTGTTTAGTTTTTTAATTGGTGGGTTAATGGGGACATTGCGTTTTGCCAATATCCCATTCTTTTCCAGAGTTTTAGGTGTACTTGTGGACATTATTCGTAATTTACCATTACTGTTAATTATCTTCTTTACGTATTTTGCTTTACCACAAATTGGGATTCGCTTTAACATTTTTTGGTCAGCTGTCGTTGCTTTAACGATTTTTGAATCAGCAATGTTATCAGAAATTTTCCGTGCAGGGCTAAATGCAGTACCAAAAGGCCAAATGGAAGCGGGGCTTTCAACAGGCTTAACTTATGTTGAAACGATGCGTACCATTGTATTACCACAAGCTTTTCGTTCAATGATTCCAGCAATCGTGAGTCAATTAATTTCATTAGTGAAAGATACATCTTTAGCTGTCATTATTTCACTTCCTGAATTGACACATCACGCACGAATCATTTATGGACAAAATACGAATTATGTTATTCCAATGTTTGTGGCAATGACTTTAAGCTATTTTGCTATTTGTTATGTATTGTCCTTGTTATCTAAATATTTGGAAACTAGAAAATATAACTATTAAAAAATAATCCGCTCATTGGGCGGGTTATTTTTGCTTTTCGAAGAGAAAACTTGAAAAAAAAGTCAAAAAAGTACAAAATAAAGAAACAGACTCTGTCTAAGAGAAACAAAGGATGGAAAGAAATGACAAATACACAACCTATTGGCTTTATTGACTCGGGCGTTGGAGGATTAACAGTCGTCAAAGAAGCAATGAAGCAGTTACCAAATGAGAATATTATTTATCTAGGAGATACTGCTCGTTGTCCGTATGGTCCTCGTCCTGCAAAACAAGTCGTAGAATATACATGGCAAATGACTAAATTTTTATTGGAAAAAAATATAAAAATGCTTGTTATTGCATGTAATACGGCAACCGCTGTTGCTTTAGAAGAGATTAAAGCGCAATTGGATATTCCGGTAGTGGGCGTTATTTTACCGGGGACAAGAGCAGCTGTAAAAGCAACAAAAAATCGTAACATTGGGATTATTGGAACAGTGGGAACTATTAAAAGTAGTTCTTATGAACAAGCCATTAAAACGAAAGTTCCAGAAGCATCAGTTACTAGCCTCGCTTGTCCTAAATTTGTACCGATTGTTGAAAGCAATCAATTTCAATCTTCGGTAGCTAAAAAAATTGTCGCAGAGACGCTACTGCCTTTACACCATAAAAAATTAGATACATTGATTTTAGGCTGTACACATTATCCTTTACTACGTCCAATTATTCAAAATATTATGGGCAGTAATGTCAAACTGATTGATTCAGGGGCAGAAACGATTGGTGAAGTAAGTATGTTATTAGATTATTTTGATATTGCAAATACCAATGTCAATTCACAACCCGAATTTTCATTTTATACAACAGGTTCTACAATCATGTTTGATGGTATTGCTAAAGAATGGTTAAAATCAGCAAATGTTTATTCACAACATATTGAATTAGGAGGAACAGAATAAATGCGACACGATGGCAGAGGACCGCAACGTTTGCGTCCTATTACAATTAAAACGCATGTTTACAAACATCCAGAAGGTTCTGTAGTCATTTCGTTTGGTGATACAGAAGTAATCTGCTCAGCAACAATTGAAGAATCGGTACCACCATTTTTACGAAATACAGGAACAGGTTGGGTAACAGCAGAATATAGTATGTTGCCACGTGCAACGAATTCAAGAAATCGTCGTGAAAGTTCAAAAGGAAAGTTAACTGGACGTACGATGGAAATTCAACGTCTTATTGGACGTTCATTACGTGCTGTCATCGATTTAGAAAAATTGGGAGAACGTAGCATTGTAGTCGATTGTGACGTTGTGCAAGCGGATGGAGGAACCCGAACAGCAAGCATTACAGGTGCTTTTGTGGCATTACGTTTAGCTGTTAATAAATTATTACAAACAAACGCTTTAAAAGAAGACCCGATTAAAGAACATCTAGCCGCAATTAGTGTCGGAATTTTACCTGATGAAACTTGCGCAGTGGACTTAGATTATGTAGAAGATAGTGCTGCACAAGTGGATATGAATTTAGTCATGACAGAATCTGGCCGTTTTGTTGAAATCCAAGGAACAGGTGAAGAAGCTACTTTCGATGGTGAACAATTAAATGAGATGCTGGTTTATGGAAAAACCGCAATTGAAGAATTGATTGCTGCACAAAAAAATACTCTTTATGCAAACGAAGAAAATCGCGCTCGAATTGTAGACAAAACGATTATGATTGCGACAGGCAATTTAGGGAAAGCGAAAGAATTTGCTGAAATGTTTGCTAAAGAAGGTTATCAAATTAAAACGCTAAAAGATTTTCCAGACTTACCAGACGTTGCGGAAACAGGGAGTACCTTTGAAGAAAACGCCCGGTTGAAAGCTGAAACAATTGCGAATATTTTACAATGTCCAGTTTTAGCAGATGATTCTGGTTTGAAAGTTGATGCTTTAGGAGGGATGCCAGGGATCTATTCTGCACGCTTTGCTGGTGAACACAAAAGCGATGCGTCAAATAATGCTAAATTATTATATGAATTAACCGATATTCCTGATGAAGAACGAACAGCACAATTTCATTGTACGTTAGTATTAGCGGCACCTAAAAGAGAGAGCCTAGTTGTTGAAGCTGAATGGCCAGGTCGAATTGGCCGTATTCCTAGAGGCGAAAATGGTTTTGGCTATGACCCATTATTTATTGTTGATAAAACTGATAAAACAGCTGCTGAAATTTCTAGTGAAGAAAAAAATAAAAATAGTCATCGTGGACAAGCAATTGAAAAATTACAGTTGCAATGGAAAGAATGGTTAGAAGGAGAGGGTTAATTTGAAATATTTAGTAGTTAGTGATAACCATGGAGATCGTAAAATTTTAGCAGATCTCTTTGCCCATTACCAGGGAAAAGTAGATTATATATTCCATTGTGGCGATTCTGAGTTACCCGTAGATGATGAATTATGGCAGCAGGCTTATGTAGTTACTGGTAATTGTGACTATGACCCTAAGTATAAAAAAAGCCAACTAGTAGATACAGGTGTTGATCGAGTATATATGACACATGGTCATTTATCAGATGTGCGTTTTGGTATTACTCATTTAGGCTTAGAAGCACAAGCAGTCGATGCATCAGTCGTTTTGTTTGGGCATACGCACCAAATTGGTTGTGAAAAAGTAGGGCAACGTCTATTTTTAAATCCTGGAAGCATTTCACAACCTCGAGGACCGATTCAAGTAAAAAGTTATGCGATTATCGATAGTACGCCTGAAGCCTATTACGTTCAATATTATGACCGTGAATTTCAAGCTGTTTCAGAACTATCTTTTGTCTTTAAAAAATAAAAGTTATAAATTTTTAAAGAAAGCGATTTTCTCGCTTTCTTTTTGTATTTTGAGGTAAAATAAGGAGTAATGTAATAGCGAAATGGAGGTATTCATTTGATTGGTAAATACACTGAAGCTTTGTTGATGGAGAATCAAGAAACTTTTCTTGTGCCTGCTGATAATGTAGCGACCGTATTATATAGCCATCCTTTAGAACACGCATTACTAGTGTTATCTAAAGTCGGTTATGCAAAGATTCCAGTCTTGGATTCAGAAGATCATTTAGTTGGCTTAATCAGTTTAGCAAACATAATAGACAAAATGATGGGATTAACAGGATTCGACACAGATCAATTAGAAGGGTTAACTGTGGCAGATGTCATGGAAGTAAATGTGCCTAGAATTCAAAATAAAGATGATTTAGAAGATATTTTACATTTACTAGTACAAGGTTCTTTTTTGCCTGTTGTGAGTGAAGACAACGTGTTTGAAGGAATTATAACTAGAAAAGAAATCTTAAAAGCCGTGAATCATTTAGTTCATGAATTAGAAAAACGATACACAGTTAGTATGAAAGAAACTGTAAAAGAAAAATTAATTAGTTAAAAAAAGAGAGAAAATCATTGTTGATTTGGTGGCGACCCCTAAAAGTTAGAGTTTTTATTATGCAGCTGATTGGCTGGATTGAATTCGGTATTCGACCGGACTCAGTCCAGCCAATTTTACTTTTGATCGTACGTGGTTATACCAGTAGATGTATTCTTTAATTCGTCGTTTTAATTCTTCATAACTGACTAGTTTCTCTCCATAATACATTTCTTGTTTTAATATGCCAAAGAAATTCTCCATCGAAGCATTGTCTGCACACGTTGCTTTACGTGACATACTCTGGAATACATTGTTTTTATTTAATGTTTTTACCCATTTATTATGTTGGTAATGCCAACCTTGATCCGAATGGATAGTTGTACGGTAGGTTGCGTGATTCTTTATTATCTCTATTGTTTCATTTAGTGGCTCCATGACTAAATCTAATGTTGGGCGTTTCTTAATTCCAAACGCAATCACTTCTCCATTATATAGGTCAAGAATAGGGTTTAAATACAACTTTTCTTCCCCTAGACATTTGAATTCCGTAATGTCAGTTACTAGTTTCTGAAATGGGATAGGTGTACTAAACCGACGTGACAATCGATTCTTCACTATTTTTCCAGTAGTTCCTTTATATGAATTGTATTTACGGGATTTTCGCATGAATTTTACACACTTTAATCCTAGCTCTCGCATAATGCGATACACCTTTTTATGATTAATACAGTATCCTAATTTCTTTAACTCGTCTGTAATCCGTTTATATCCATAACGTTCATAAAACGCCTTAAATAGGTGAGTAATGCGTTCTTTTAGTTCGATATCCAGATCTTCTTTTCCGAAGTTCTTGACATGATAGTGATAGGTTGCTTCGGGAATTCCCACAACTAGGATAATATCCTTTAATCGGAACCCTTCTTCTTTAAGTTCGAATGCCCATTTTGCTTGCGCTTTTCGAGTAAGACATTCGGATTTTCCCGAAAAGCTCTCAGCTTTTTTAAATAGGCAATTTCTAATCTCAGTAGTTCATTCTCTCGTTCTAACTCCGTTTCACGTGTGAACTTGTTTTCTTCCTTTTTCGTTTGTTTATTTAGTTTCTTAGTCATAGAAGGTCGCTCCTTTGATTTTGGTTTCAAGCCTTCTATCCCTTGAGAATTAAAATCTTTCATCCAACGATAAATTAATGAAGGATTATTTAATCCGAATTGTTCAGTCGTTTCCTGATAAGAAGCACCTGTGTCTAACATAAATTGTATCGTATTTAATTTAAATTGAACAGGATATACTTCCTTCCTTTTTCTTCGTTTTAATCCCTCCATCCCTTGTGTTTTATAAGCTCTTACCCAATTTTGTAATGGTGTTGCAGAAGGCATATTGTATTTCTTCGCCAATAATTTATAACCAATATTTCCATCCAAATACTCCGTAACAAGCTTTATTTTAAATTCTTCACTATATTTAGCCATAAAAATACCCCCGAAAGTTAGATTTATTACTCTAACTTTCGGGGGTCGGTACCTTTTCTCTCTTTTTTATTTAGCTGCAACTACTGGTGAATTTGGAATCGTAAATCCCGCTTGTGATACTTCATGAATAGAAGCACTTAATAACTCTTCTTGAATTTTATGTTGACGACCATTGCTGACATACATTGTTGTACGAATGGCATAGTTGCTGTTGCCTAAATCAACAATACCAAAAATCACAGGAGGTGTTTGAATAACTTCTGTATATTTTTGAACAATTTGTTGATTGGCGCGTTCGATTGCAGCTTGGATACCAACTATATCTTCTGATGGATCAATCCGTACATCTACTAATACGCGCATATTTGCACGAGACGTATTGCTGATGGTTGTTATGTTACGGTTGGGAACAAAATGAACCGTCCCGTCTGAAGATTGCAACTGTAATGTACGTAGACCAACAGAGGTAACTGTTCCTTCGATTGCTAAATCATTTAACTTAATATAATCACCAACATCAATTTGTTGTTCGGTAATAATGAAAAAACCTGTGATAATATCATTCATAAAACCTTGTGCACCAAGACCAATTGCCAAACCAGCAATTCCGGCCCCAGCGAGCAATGAACCAACTGGAATACCGATGGTCGATAATAGCGCATAAATAAAGAAGAAACCTAATGTGTAATGAATAACGTTTCGAATCAAAGTATGTAACGTCGTCATTCGAAC
The DNA here is from genome assembly GCF_058216495.1 of Enterococcus sp. AMC1623. Lineage (NCBI taxonomy): Bacteria > Bacillati > Bacillota > Bacilli > Lactobacillales > Enterococcaceae > Enterococcus > Enterococcus sp. AMC1623. Next base: position 455,578 of record NZ_CM177096.1, read on the forward strand.
TTCATTAGTTTTCTTTTTACTGTAAGAGGTGAAGGTACGGTCAACTAAAAAGTCAGCTACACGAACTAAAATACTAAACAAGACAATAATAAAAAGAATGGTAATTGCTTTTTGAATGATTAGTCCTGTAATAGCTTCCCAATTAAGACTGAGCCACCACCGTTGAATTGCATTTAATTGTTGAGCAGCAGGTTCAATGATACTTATATCAGATGAATCTACCGTTGAATCTGCTGTCCCAACGGTTCCTAAAAGAAAATACACGAGCATCCCTCCAATGTTACTGTTCTTTATTGTAACAAGGGATAGTCAAAAAAGGAATGAATTAATTTAGGATAAATAAAAAATTAAGATAAATGCACGCCTTTATCAACGAAAATTGTTTCACCAATAATTCCAGCAGATAGAGGACTCACTAAAAAGGCACAAACATTTCCAACTTCTTCAATCGTTACACCTACATGATCGGGTGTGCGGTCTTCAGATAATTGGATTAGTTTTTGATAATCTTTAACGCCTGTTACTGCTAATGTTTTAATTGCACCTGCAGAAATAGCATTCACACGAATTTTTTGTGGTGAAAGCTCAGCAGCTAAATAACGAACAGCTGCTTCTAAAGCTGCCTTAGCAATACCCATCATGTTGTAATTTGGTACTGCACGTTCAGCACCTAAATAAGTTAAGGTAACGATTCCGCTATTTTCAGCTAAAATTGGTTTTGCGTAGTGAGTAACAGCGATTAATGAATAGCTGCTGATATCTTGTGCTAAAGAATAACCTTGACGGGAGATATCTGTTACATCACCTTGTAAATCTTCTTTGTTAGCATACGCAACTGCATGAACAACACCGTGGATTTCGCCAGCATATTCTTTAATTTCATCAAATGCCTTAGCGATACTTTCATCACTGGCAACATCTAATTCAACTAGAAATTCGCCGCCTTCTAATAATTTTTCCAAAGGTTTTTTCATACGGTCGTTTTGATAAGTGTAGATTACTTCTGCACCTTGGTCACGTAATGCTTGAGCACAACCCCAAGCGATACTACGTTTATTTGCGACGCCCATTACGACAATTTTTTTACCAGTTAAGAAACTCATAATTCCACTCCTTATAATAAATACATAATAAATACATTCCATTTCAATTCATGGCATCATTACACCATGATTACTTATTATTAGATAAAATTGTTTGATTGTCAAACTAAATTTACTGAATTAATTCTAAAGTTGCCAAATTACTGAAAATATGATACTTTGATAATCAAAATAACTAAAATTTTGAAAAAAGGAAATGAGGACTCAAAATGGAAAAATTATTAACTGAAGTAGAAGTGATGGAGTTAATTCCTAATCGTTATCCAATTATTTATATAGACTATGTAGATTCAATTGATCCTGGTAAAAAAATTATTGCTACAAAAAATGTAACCATTAACGAAGATTTCTTCCAAGGACATTTTCCTGGTAATCCTGTAATGCCTGGCGCATTGATTTTAGAAACTTTAGCTCAAGCTGGTTCAATTTTAATTTTGAAATCAGAAGAGTTTTTAGGACGTACAGCTTACATTGGAGGCATTAACAAAGCGAAATTCCGCCAAAAAGTTGTTCCAGGAGATACGATTAAATTATCTTTTGAAATTACTAAAGTAAAAGGTTCAGTAGGTACCGCAGATGCGATTGCTACAGTAGAAGGCAAGAAAGTTGCTGAATGTGAATTTACTTTCATAGTTGGAGAACAACGCCAATAAAATAAAAATAGAGAAATTCCGTCAATGGAATTTCTCTATTTTTTTATTTTGCTTCTTGTAAGATATTAATTTTTTCAACTTTGACTGGTTTGACCGGAGTAGATTCTTCACCTGTTTCACCGGCTTCAACTTCTGCCTTGGCAATTTTATCAACAACATCCATGCCATCAATGACTTGACCAAAAACTGTATAGTTGCTGTCTAAGCTAGGAGTCCCTCCGTTTTTATAAGCATCTATGATTTTTTCTGGCGTAAATTGAATAGCTAGGCCATCAGACATATCTTGATCATTTTGTACGATAAAGAATTGACTGCCTTGGCTATCTAGTGCTTGTGCTCGGGCCATAGATAAGGCGCCACGAATATGGTAAAGGTTAGGAGAAATTTCTACTTCAAAACCGTCTCCCCAGATACTTTCACCACCCATACCTGTACCTTCAGGGTCGCCACCTTGAATCATGAAGTCTTCCATGACACGATGGAAGACAGTTCCGTCGTAGTAACCATCTTTGGCATGAGTCATAAAGTTCTCAACTGCTTTTGGTGCATATTCAGGGAATAATTTAATTTTTATTTTTCCTTCTGTAGTGACTAATTCAACCAAGTCTTCATTTTCTTTGACTTCTTTATCTAATTGCGGTAAATCTAATTGATTCAAATCAACGGATGTTTCCGTTGTTGTGGAAGATGCAGCTGTCGAGTCTTTTGTTGCGGTAGTACTATTGCAAGCTGCTAATAAAGCGATGCTAGCGAATGTTGTAAATAAAAGTACACGTTTTTTATTTTTCATAGTGGAATTCCTTTCTTATAACGTCTTGTTTATCATAACAAATAACTATTTTTTTTCCTAGTTTTTCTATAGTAAATTTAAAAATAGAAGAACGAGAAAGGGTTTGCATTTTTGGTCTAGAGCAATTATAATGTTAGAGGATACAAAAAATGTTTTTTATTTTTAGGAGGATTTTCAATAATGGGAAAGTTAGGTGTTTCGATTTATCCAGAACGTTCAACATTTGAGAAAGATCAAGCATATTTAGATTTAGCACATAAATATGGCTTTAAACGTGTATTTACAAGTTTGCTACAAATTACGGACGACAAAGAAAAAGTACTCGCAGAATTTAAAAAAGTTGTCGATTATGCAAATAGCTTAGAGATGGAAGTCATGGTTGATATTAACCCTAGCTTATTTGAGCAACTAGAAATTTCGTATGATGACCTATCATTTTTCCATGAAATGGGTGCGTATGGCGTACGTTTAGATATTGGCTTTACAGGAGCCGAAGAAGCACGTATGACACGTAATCCTTATAATATTAAAATTGAAATTAATATGAGTGGGGGGACAAAATATGTAGATAACATTATGTCTTACTCACCAAACATAGAAAATTTATTAGGTTCACATAATTTTTATCCACATCGCTATTCAGGATTAGGTTACAATCATTTTGTTGCATGCTCTGAACAATTTCGTCAATATAACTTAAATACAATGGCGTTTGTCAATTCAAGTGCAGCAACGTTTGGTCCTTGGCCGACACAAGATGGGTTATGCTCATTAGAAGACCATCGTGAATTAGAAATTGCAACTCAAGTGAAACATTTAATGTTAACTGGTTTAATAGATGATATTTTAGTAGGGAATGCGTATGCTTCAGAAGGTGAGTTAAAAGCGATGGCAGATGCTTTTTATGCTCCATATCCAACATTAAAAGTGGTTGTTGAAGACGAGATTACTGAAAATGAACGCATTTGTTTATTTGATAATTTACACAGTTATCGTGGCGATCGTTCAGAATATATGTTACGTTCAACTATGACACGTGTTTATTATAAAGATAAGGAATTTCCAGCACACACGACACGCGATATCGTTCGTGGCGATGTTTTAATTGATAATGAAAAATATGGACAATATAAAGGCGAAACACAAATTGCATTGAAAGAAATGAAAAATGATGGACGCGTCAATGTGGTTGGTCATATTTCAGAAGATGAGTTGTTCTTGTTGGATTTCTTGAAACCATGGTCAAACTTTAAATTAAGCGAAGTAAAATAAATCGTTAAATCTCGCATTTTTGCGAGATTTTTTTTATAGAAAAATAACAGAGTTCAAGCAATATGTAAATGGTTGTTGAAATGCGTCTTTTTCTTTATACTGTACTCTTGTAGGATAGAGGAGGTCAGGTATGAAAATTTTTGTATGGATAGCGGGAATACTTGCAATAGTAGCAGTTGTTGGTTTGGGTTGGGCAGCAAATTATTTTTACAATTATGCAGTTGTTCCTTCAGAAAAAGATTTTTTAGATAATGAAACACCTGGAACAAGTAAAGTGGAAACGGAAGAAGCGAAACGCTGGTATTCTGATGAAAAAAATCGAACACGTTGGTCACTGGATGCACAAGATGGCTTGAAATTATCTGCTATTTATATTCCTGCTGAAAAAAATAACCATAAGACAGCGATTATTGCTCATGGTTATATGGGCAATGCAGAGACAATGAGTGAATATGCTAAAATGTATCACGACTTTGGGTACAATGTATTAGTTCCTGATGCACGTGGTCATGGAGAAAGCGAAGGTCATTACATTGGCTTTGGCTGGCACGAAAGAAAAGATTATTTACAATGGATTGATCGCGTTCTTGCAGAAAATGGCGAGGATGAAACCATTACGCTCTATGGATTAAGTATGGGCGCTGCTACGGTGATGATGGTCAGTGGAGAAGAATTACCTAAAAATGTCGTATCGATTATTGAAGATTGCGGTTATTCATCAATTAATGCCGAATTAGCGTATCAATTAAAAGATATGTTCAATTTGCCTGCATTCCCATTAATACCGGCAACAAGCTTAATGACGAAGATGAGAGCAGGCTATTTCTTTGGTGAAGGCGATGCTACCAAACAATTGGCGAAAAATACTCGTCCAATTTTATTTATTCACGGTGACGCCGATAAATTTGTACCATTTTCAATGTTAGATACCGTCTATCAAGCAACCAATGCACCAAAAGAAAAATGGATTGTTCCTGATGCTGGTCATGCTAAAGCATTTTCTACCAATAAAAAGTTATATAAAGAGAAAGTTCATGATTTTTTAGAAAAAAATGAATGAAACGAAAGAAACGTAGCGAAAAGATAGACAAACGGCTGTTAGCTAGGTACAATAATAAAGGCTTTGATACACAAGAGTATGAGTAAATAGAATGGAGGACAAAATTACATGTCCATGTTTTTAGATCAAGTAACCATCGACGTAAAAGCTGGTAAAGGTGGAGACGGAATGGTTGCATTTAGAAGAGAGAAATATGTTCCAGATGGTGGACCTGCCGGCGGTGATGGTGGACGCGGAGGAAATGTTGTATTAGTAGTTGATGAAGGATTACGTACATTAATGGATTTTCGTTTTAATCGTCATTTTAAAGCACAACCTGGTGAAAATGGAATGAGTAAAGGCATGCACGGTCGCGGTTCAGAAGATATGTATGTAAAAGTTCCTGAAGGGACAACCGTTCGCGATGCTGAGACAGGCGCATTATTAGGAGATTTGTTAGAACATGGACAAACCTTAGTAGTCGCTCATGGTGGTCGTGGCGGTCGCGGAAATACTCGTTTTGCAACACCGCGCAATCCAGCGCCAGAAATGGCTGAAAATGGTGAACCCGGACAAGAACGCAAGATTGAATTAGAGTTGAAAGTTTTAGCAGATGTTGGATTAGTTGGTTTTCCGTCTGTCGGTAAATCTACCTTACTTTCTGTTATTTCAGCTGCACGTCCTAAAATCGGTGCGTATCATTTCACCACTTTAGTTCCTAATTTAGGGATGGTAAATATGCCTGATGGTCGCAGTTTTGTTGCGGCAGACTTGCCAGGTTTAATTGAAGGTGCTTCTCAAGGTGTGGGATTAGGCACGCAATTCTTACGTCATATTGAGCGTACACGTGTTATTTTGCATGTGATTGATATGAGTGGTATGGAAGGCAGAGATCCCTATGAAGATTATGTGGCGATTAATAACGAATTAGCGTCTCATAACTTACGTTTATTAGAACGTCCGCAAATTATCGTCGCTAATAAAATGGATATGCCTGATGCAGAAGAGAATTTGAAAAAATTCAAAGCAGAATTAGCGAAGGAACAAGAAGATGAATTTGCTGATCCAATTCCCGTCTTTCCAATTTCTGGGGTCACTCGTCAAGGCTTAGAACCTTTATTAAGTGCTACTGCAGATTTACTAGACGTTACACCTGAGTTTCCGTTATATGAAGAAGAAATTGAAGAAGATGTGGTGCAATATGGATTTGTTTCAGATGAACCAGCCTTTTCAATTGATCGTGATGCCGATGCAACTTGGGTCTTGTCTGGTGAGAAATTAGAAAAACTATTCAAGATGACTAACTTCGATCATGATGAAACAGTTATGCGTTTTGCACGTCAATTACGTGGTATGGGCGTTGATGAAGCGTTGCGTGCACGTGGAGCCAAAGATGGTGATATTGTTCGTATTGGTGAATTTGAATTCGAATTTGTGGAATAAAACAATGGAAACTAGCTTTTTCAGCTAGTTTCTTTTTTTAGGATTCAAGGTATAATTCGTTTCCAAACGTTTAAATTATTGATACAATTAATAAAAATAGAAAGTGAGGAAATCATCATGACAAAACGAGTGATTGTATTAAATTTTGAAATCAGTTCACAAGCATATCAAGCTTTTTCAGAAATCAAAAAATTACATCTTGGGAAAGAAATTGTAGGTGAGCAAATGGCGGTTATTACCCATTCAAGTGAGGGCGACCATCAATTTAAAGTAGAGGATTTTCTAGATTTCACAGGTACAAATAAAACATCTAAAGGAGGACTAATTGGAATGTTAGTTGGTATTTTAGGTGGTCCATTGGGAATGATGTTGGGCTGGTTTGGTGGTAGTCTCTTTGGTGCTTCTAAAGATGCGCAAGAAATTCGTGTCGCGCAGACTATCTTTGAATTTGTTGGCAATAAGATTGGCGAAGGGGATACCGGATTAATTTTAATTGCCGATGAAGAAGACAATCGTCCATTAAATAACATTGTGATGTATGAATTAAGCGGTGAAATTTCACGATTTGATTTAGATGAAGTAGAAATGGAAATTAAAAAGGCGCAAGAAGTAGAAGCAGCAGCAACAAAAGAAAACGCTCAAAAAATTTGGGAAGAAAAACATTCCAATGACTAATTCGTTCCAGTTGAGCGAGAAAACAAAAGAAAGTAAGGGTAACTATGGAACTAGAATTTTTAGGAACTGGTGCTGGTGTGCCAGCAAAGCACCGAAATGTAACAAGTATTGCTTTAAAATTACTGGAAGAGCGGAATGAAGTGTGGTTATTTGACTGTGGTGAAGGTACTCAAATGCAAATTCTGCATACAACGATTCGCCCTCGAAAAATCAAAAAAATTTTTATTACGCATTTACATGGAGATCATATTTTTGGGCTACCTGGCTTAATTAGTAGTCGTTCATTTCAAGGAGGCGATGAGCCATTAAGTCCATTGGAAATTTATGGACCAGAAGGAACCGAGCAGTTTGTAAGAACGGCATTAAAAATTTCTAAAACACGTTTAGGTTATCCGCTTCATTTTATTGAGGTGAAAGAAGGTATTGTGTTTAAAGATGATCAGTTTGAAGTTTCTTGTAAAAAATTAGATCATGGTATCGATAGTTACGGTTTTCGAATGGTGGAAGCTGATCATCAAGGAGAATTACAAGTCGATAAATTAAATGATTTAGGTATTAAACCTGGGCCAATTTATGGGAAAATCAAACGTGGTGAAGTAGTTACGTTACCAGATGGCACGATTCTTGATGGCAAACAATTTGTGGGGGAGCCTAAAAAAGGTCGTGTTGTAACAATTTTAGGGGATACACGTTTCACGCAACATTCCATTGAGTTAGCACGAGAGGCAGATGTGCTTGTTCATGAAAGTACGTATAAAAAAGATGAAATGAATATGGCGAAAGCGCACTATCATTCTACAACCCAACAAGCGGCAACAGTTGCCAAAGAAGCAAATGTTGGCAAATTAATGTTAACGCATATTAGCGCACGCTACTTAGCAAATGATGTGTTGGATTTAAAAGCAGAAGCAGAAGAAATTTTCCCGCATGTCCGAGTAGCGAAAGATTTTTATATTTTGCCAATTCCTTTTAAAGAAAGAGAGGCGTAATCATGAGTTTAGAGAATAAAGTCGTTTTAGTAACAGGGGCATCTACAGGCTTAGGAGAGCAAATTTGTTACGAGGCAGCTAAACAAGGAGCTATTGTTGTTGTTTGTGCTCGTCGCATTAATTTAATTGGGCAAGTGAAAGAACGCTGTATGGAAATTAGTCAAAAAGAAGCCTATGCTTTTCAAGTAGATGTTGCCAATCCGGATAACATCGAAAGTTTGATGGAAAAACTAAAAGAAGAGGTCGGTACCGTTGATGTTCTAGTTAATAATGCTGGTTTTGGCCAATTTGAAGAGTTTGTTTCTTTTGATATGGAAGTTACACGAAATATGTTTGAAGTAAATGTTTTAGGCATGATGTTATTGACGCAAAAAATCGCCATTGAAATGTTAGACCAACAATCCGGACATATTATCAACATCGCTTCTATGGCAGGAAAGATGGCAACGCCTAAATCAGCAGTTTATTCCGCAACAAAGTTTGCAGTATTAGGGTTTTCAAATGCCCTGCGTTTGGAATTAAAACCTTTTAATATTTTTGTAACGACAGTGAATCCAGGACCGATTGCAACCGAATTTTTTGATAAAGCCGATCCATCAGGCGATTATTTAGAAAATGTTAGTTCCATGATTTTAGATGCCCAAAAATTAGCCAAAACTATTGTTAAACAAATGCTACGACCAAAACGCGAAATCAATCGTCCTGTAGCAATGGAAGTTGCAGCACGCTTTTATCAACTGTTTCCTCATGTGGGAGACTATTTAGCAGGTGGCTTGTTTAATAAGAAATAAGGAGGGAAACATATGAAAAATCAGTGGCGCATTATTATTGGTTTAATCTTAACTTTAGTTATTGTCATTTTTGCAGTATTAAATAATATGCCAGTACCGATAAATTTTGGTTTCTCTACTTTATCGGCACCCTTAATTATTGTGATTATCGGTTCAGCTTTTTTAGGCGCAATTATTATCTCTTTAGTTACAACTGGAACTATGTGGCAACAGCGCCGTGAGATTAAGCAATTAAAACACGAAATTGACGATTTGAATAAAAATATCGAAGCAAAAACTGCACAAAAAAAAGAAGAACTTGAACGTGAGTATAATAATAAATTAGCTGAATTTGAAGCAACACAAACGGTTTATCCAAATGAAGTCGAACCGACCTTACCAGAAGAAACGCAAGAATCACAAAACCAATAAAAAAAACAACCCTCTTTTTATTAAAGGGGATTGTTTTTTTGAGGTGATTTTTTCATGCGGCGATGCACTTTTTTTGTCCAAAAACCACCAGAAATTTGTTTTGGTTCATAGCTGATAATGAAGGCGCGACTTTCAACTTCTTTAATTTTTTGATAAAGTTGTTTCTCTTTATTACGCGGAGAAAGAATTTCTAAGACCATTCGGGGACCTTCCAAACCTTCCCCATAACTAACTGTCACACCGTATCCTTCGCTTCGTAAAATACTTGGTAAGGTATCTTCTTCCTTTGAAGTGCTTGGTAAAATAGCAGTGACCATCGTGTAGCCCAATGCCATTTTATCTTCAATCTTAATCCCTACGCCAATCCCAATTGCAAAACCTAACGCATAGACAATTAAATTAATCGGATTGTCTAAACTATCTAATACTAGAGATAAACCCACCACATAAATAATAATTTCAAACATACTTACGACAGGGGCAATGAAGCGATAGCCTTTCATTGTTAGTAGTAAGCGAATTGTACTTAATGTGACATAGACAAAATTGATTGCAAAAATCATTGCCAACATTTTAATGTCAATGCTCATTAAAAATCTCCCTTCATACATAAAATAAACATTTTTATCAGTGTAACATACAGTTATTATGAAGTCATATCATTCGAATAACTAAGACCTGAACTATAAAATGTAAGTATTGTTAATTATTTTAAGAGTTGTAGATACGCAACCTTTTTGAATATGATAACTTTTTTTTACTAGCGTTGTTGTATTATAGAATAACTTGGTTGTGGGCGATGTTGATACATCAGTAGTTTAATTTTTTTTTTAAGTGACTACCATTTTACTACCATCTCTTTTGTCTAAGAAAAGAGATGAAAAATAAGGTGTTCCATTCGAAGTATTTGTATACTTAACTTCTACTTTATTTACAGTGACAGGTCCTTGTCCTGTAGATCTTGAAAAATGAGTTATAACCATAAGATCAACGTTTCCTGTTTCAGTTTTAAACATATATTGATTTATATATCTTGCTGTTAATCATCTTAGAAGCGACATTTTTCCACTTGTAATAACATTATTGGTACTTGGTTGCAAAGAAGTGCCAGTCTCTGCGATGGACAATAATATAATAACTGTCTTCTTCATAAAAAATTCCTTAAATAAAAAATAGTTAGAAAATAATATCAAGCTAAGCAATCATATGTTTCAAAACAAATGTGGGCTATAGATACTTTGATTACACTATTTTTTAACAAAATAATTATATATTAATTAATAGAATAAAAACCAATTTGGTTGCGTCAAGAATTATGTGTAAATGGAAAAGCCCATTCTGTTGATCAAGTTAAAACATTGATTCTAATGTATCATGTATTTCTTTAAAACCTTTATGAACTCGGCATAGAAACTTTTGATTATAGTTGTTGAATTGAGATACTAGAAATCTCTCCAGAGATTCTTCATTAGGAAATTGCTCTTTTCTTTTGGTATATTTCTTTAATTGTTTGTTAAAACCTTCAATCAAATTAGTTGAATAAATAGTTCTTCTGATTGACGGAGGAAAATTATAAAAGGTTAATATAGCAGGATTCATGAGCAATTTAACCACTCGTGGATACTGCTTTTTCCATTTATCTATCATAAACCTTATTTGATTATTTGCTTCTTCTTTTGAACTTGCTTGATAAACTAATTTGAAATCGCTACAAATTTCTTGTCGATCACTAACACGAACCTTATGAGCGATATTTCTAGATATATGGACACAACATTGTTGAAATTGAGCATTTGGATAAACACTATGAATACTATCGTTAATGCCACTTAAACCATCAGTTACGACTAATAAAACCTCTTTTAAACCACGGTATTTTAGGTCTTGAAGAATCTCTTTCCAAACATAAGCAGATTCAGTTGGAGCAAGACTAAACCCAAGAACCTCTTTGGTTCCATCTAATCGAATGCCAATTACAATATAAACTGCTTCTTTTGAAACAGTTTGTCTTTTTAAAGGAATGTGAGTAGCATCCATAAAAATGACAGAGTATCTGGATTCTAGGGACCTTTCTTTAAAGGCAATAATATCTTCAGAAACTATTTTAGTCATATTTGAAATGGTTTGTGGCGTATAGTGATGCCCGTACATTTTTTCAATCAATTCAGAGATTTCAGACATAGTAATTCCTTTTTGAAATAGCTGAATAATAGTGGTTTCTAAAGAGTCATTGGTTCTTTTATAAGCAGGTAAAGTTTGTTGAGAAAACTTACCATTTCTATCTCTAGGAATCACCAAATTTAATTCTCCATACTCTGTTCTGAATGAACGTGAATAATTCCCATTACGGGAATTACCTGAATTGAACCCAGCACGATCATATTTTTCATAATCAAGAAAAGCTGTTAATTCAGCCTGCAATAATGAATTAACAGCTAATTCTAAATGACATCGAAATAATTCATCTAAATCACCTTTATTGATTAGTGTTTCCATAATTTCTGTAGTAAAATTGGGCATGAGAAAGTCCTCCTATAAAATTTCGGTTGTGGTAACTTTAATTTTACAGAATGGACTTTCTTTTTTTCTACCCTAAATATCTATTTACACAAGATATTTTACGCTATCACCAATTTTGTCCTAAACGTAATAAATCTTATTACTTATATTTACAAATTAACCTAATAAATTACGGATATACTATTTTGGTATTGTTTTATTTTCGAAACTAAATAAAAATATATAAGTTGCTAAATCATAAAAAAATACGATGTAATAATATCATACTGTGCAAAAAAGAGCCTAGATATAAATTTAGTGCAGTCCCCCGTTGTTTATCTAGAACTTTCTTTTTTTACCTCTTGCAAATAGGAGGTTATTATTATTACAAAAGTATAGTTTTAGTTGGTTAAACTTTTGAATTAGGTTTTCTTGGCTAACAAGTTTCATGTAATCTTTTATAATGTAAAACTATTATTATTTATATCATATCCCCATATCAATTAATCTTGTTATTTAACCATTGCAGATATATACAGTTATTTTTACTAATTGCATATTTAAAGTATCAGCATAGGATACTTAGCATTAAAAAATTTTACACGACAGTTTAAATTTCAATAAACGAAAACCCGTCCTCGACCTTCTTGTTTTGCTTTGTAAAGAGCTTTATCAGCTTGATTAATTACTTCTGAAATATCTGAGCTTAGTTTAACTTCTGATATTCCTGCTGAAAAAGAAAATATGAGTTTCTTTGCATTTTCTAAATACATATTTTCTTCACCTAAAACTAACTGAAAGTCTTCTAAAACTTCTTTTACAGAATCTACATTATTTTCCTTAAAGATAACTAAAAATTCTTCTCCTCCGTAACGATAAACTTCAACTAAATAAGAATTCATATGCTGGTAAAGGAAGGAAATGAGTTTATTTGAAAAGAAAATCAACGATTTATTACCTATCTGATGCCCATATTGATCATTTATTTTTTTGAAATAATCTATATCAATCATAGCGAATACTAAATCTTGATTTTCATTAGAAGCCAGTTTTAAGATATCTTCATTGAGACTTCTAAGATTTTTCAATTGAGTTAATTCATCGTAGTTTCGTTCAATGATTTTTGTATTAATATTTTCTAAAAATTTTGTTTGATTATGAATATAATATTTCCAAAGAACAATAATAGCTACTGCACCTACACTTAAGGATATAGAATCTCCAATACTTACTTCTCGTTTGAAAAATATAAGAGAGTTGATGATTGGGGATAAAAGGGTTATCAGAACAGAAAATATATAAAATAAATTATGATTATTTTTTTTGTGAAAATAATTTTTTAAAAGATATACAATGGTTAAAATTAAACTATTTAAACCGATAACATACAGAGTAGCCGTTAGATTATTAATATCTATTAAGTAAAAGAAAGTAATTAAAATAATTGGAACTAGTACAATTAAAAAGAATTTTTCTTTTAATGAACCAAAATAATAAATAAATATTGGGATTGAATATTCATATGCGATATAACCTATGCTATTGAGCGAGAAGGATATAATAAAATACACTTGAGAAATAAAAAGTACACTTCCAATAAGAACTTTAAAGGTAAAATATAAGTTTAATTTTTTAAAATTTTTTATAAAGATATCGTATGATATTAGTAAACTTATAACTAATATCGAATAAATTGCTACATAAAAAAGATGTAAAAACATAGTATCACTCTTTCTAGTATTTTTTTCTTGTTATTTATGACAAGTATGTAATTATTTTAATGTTAAAATAGATTTGTTGCAAAAATTATAAGAAAACATAGAGGAGAAGATGGAATGACTAATTTAAAAGACAAAAATTTATCGTCGATATTTTCTATATTATACTTTGATATGCAACCAATATTTAAAATTGAGAAAGAAAATCGAAAAGTTGTTTGTTATGAATTATTATTAAGAAGTACAGAAAAAAATACTTTCCCCATAGAAATTTTCCATCAAATTATTAAATGTAAAAAACAGCATACTCAGTTACTACAATGGTACAAAAATAAAATTTTGTCATTACTTGAATTAAACAGCGAAATAAGTATTAGTATCAATATTCATCCTCAGCAATTGTTTTATACGGAAACATTCTTAATGTTTAAGAATTTACAACATTATAGTAATCGTATCCTGATTGAGATTACAGAAGACGATACGAAGCCTTCTATTGCGTGTAAACTGGATATATTTTTGACAGATAAAATTATAGAAATAAAAAAAATGCAGTTTTCGGTTGCATTGGATGATGTTAGTACAGGAATCTATTCATTTAAGAATATTCGACCACTATTAGATAAAATAGATATGATTAAATTTTCATATATTTCATTGGAAAAATTACCTCAAAAGGATATATCCTGTTTGATTAATTTCTGGAGTGAAATTGCGAATAAATTAGGAATAGATTTTGTTGTTGAAGGTGTAGAGAATATTAACATTCATAAATATTTACTAGATAATGTAATTTGTTTACAACAAGGGTTTTATTTATCCAAACCTTTTTCTGCTTCTAAATTAATAACTTAATAAGGAATACTGAAATTTATTAAGGTTATAAAATTGGATTCTTATTTTAAAGAAATATAATTTTATTAGTCATTTCACCAGTACTAAGATTTAATGAAACAACTATATATGATCTTATTTTTCCCACTATAACAATAGTTGTTGGTATCATTGGATATAAAAAAATGATCATCACCTATATAAATAAAAATTATGTAAGAGAGAAAACAGAAAATTTGTAGTAGGAGAGACAGCACTTCACGGTAATGTAACTTACCATTACGATCTGACAATATTATAAAATAGCCAATCAAATCAGTTGATTTTTATGTTGTTTAAAAGTTTATTTAACCATTAAGATACGTTTTTTTACTCTAAAAAACTTATGTATGCTTGCCTAATTTTGAGTACCAATTGAATACTATATCAGTGGTATTTTTTGTTTTTTCTTGGTACTTTTTAAATTAAAAAAGTTAAACAAAGCCCTTTATTTACAGCATAGTACTTCTTTTTGTTATTAGCGTGTGATATTATAACTTGGTTAGGAGTGATTAGGTGAAACAAGCAAGTTTTCAATGGCAATTACCTTCAGAAAAAGCATTGCCCGAAACATTTATCCAAGTATTAGAAGAAAAGAAAATCCCTCGTTCGTTGGGACAACTTTTTTGGAATCGTGGTTTGCAAACTGCTGAATCCTTAGAAACATTTTTAACGCCTTCCTTAGAACAATTGCATGATCCATTTCTTTTTTATGAGATGGAAAAGGCAGTTGAACGAATTCAGCAAGCGATTGTCAATGAAGAACGTATTCTAGTCTATGGCGATTATGATGCAGATGGAATTACTAGTACGACAATTATGAAAGAGACGTTAGAAAATTTAGGTGCTGACGTTGAGTTTTATTTACCAAATCGATTCAAGGATGGTTATGGACCAAATCAAGCAGTTTATGAACAAAAAATAGCAGAGGGTATCCAATTGATTGTTACAGTGGATAATGGCGTTTCTGGACACGAAGCAATTGCTTATGCAAACAGCCAAGGAGTAGATGTTATCGTGACGGATCATCATGAATTACCGGATGAGTTGCCCGAAGCTTATGCCGTTATTCATCCACGACATCCAGAAGGCGCTTACCCATTTGGTGATTTAGCGGGTGTCGGTGTCTCATTTAAAGTTGCCTGTGCATTATTAGAAGAAGTTCCCATTGAATTTTTAGATTTAGTGTCGATTGGGACAATTGCTGATATGGTTTCTTTGACTGATGAAAATCGTACATTGGTTTCATTTGGTTTGCAATCTATGAGACAGACTGAACGGATTGGGTTAGAGAAACTATTAGAGATCAGTGGTGTTTCAGCCGATAAATTAGATGAGACGAGCATTGGTTTTTCAATTGGTCCCAGATTGAATGCCATTGGTCGCTTAGAAGACCCTAATCCTGCCGTAACTTTAATGACCACGTTTGATGATGAGGAAGCGGAAGAATTAGCAGGGCGTCTAGATCGAATTAATACACGTCGGAAAGATTTAGTAGAAGTCATTACAGAAGAAGCAATGGCTATGATACGACCAGAAGATAAGCTTCACCTAATTGCTGGGGAAAATTGGCATGAGGGTGTATTGGGAATTGTTGCTGGGAAAATTTTACGAGCAACTGGAAAACCAACAATTGTCTTAACAAAAAAAGAAGACGGTATTGCTAAAGGTTCTGGACGTAGCGTGGAATCAGTAAATCTATATGAAATGCTTAATGGGATGCGTCAATGGATGACTAGTTTTGGTGGGCATCATGCAGCGGTTGGATTGAGCTTAGAAATTGATAATATTGCAATTTTACAAGAACAAATGAATCGCTATATGGAGGAACATCAATTAACAGGTGGCGTGAGTTTGACAATTGATTCTAAATTGGCAGTTGAAGAAGTTTCTGTTGAGTTTATTGAATCATTGAAATTATTAGCGCCTTTTGGAATGGATAATCCACTGCCGAATTTCTTATTTGAAAAAGTTGCAGTTAGCAATAGTCGAACAATTGGTGCTAATAACCAGCATTTAAAATTTACTTTAACAGATACAATTAATCAGTTAGATGGTGTTGGTTTTGGCTTCGGAGCACAAGCATTAGAATTTCGAAGCGATGATTTAAACGTAGTGGGGCAACTATCGATTAATGAGTGGAATGGTAAACGAATTCCTCAATTAATGTTAGAAGACTATCAAATTAATGCCTTACAAGTATTTGATTATCGTGCCAAAAAATATCAACAAGCATTACAGTTTACTGAACCTACTTTGTTTATTAGCTTTTCTGAAAAGACAGCTAAAAAATGGGAAAAGAAACTTCATCAAAGTGTAACCGTCATTACTGATGACACACCTGTTCAATCTGAAGTGGAACAAGTCGTTTTTTTAGATTGTCCAACTGAATTACCTCTGATGAAAGAAACGGTGAATGACCTACAAGTCTCTCGAGTGTATATTTTGTGTCAAGCAGAAGATGAAGCATATTTAGATGGCTTAGGCTCACGTGATCAGTATGCTCGGCTATTCAAGTTTATTGCAGCGCAAGATAAAGTGGATGTTCGTTACAAATTGTCAATTGTAGCCGATTATTTAAAAATCCCTCAAAAATTACTTGTTTTTATGATTCAAGTGTTTTCTGAATTGGGTTTTGTTGCAATAACGGATGGCGTTATGCGTAAAGTTGATCATCCTGTCAATCACGCATTGACAGAAAGTCTTATCTATCAAGAACGAGCCAAACAAATTAAAATAGAAGAATTTTTATTATTGAGTGATTTAACAACATTAAAAGATTGGCTATCAATCTAGGAGGAAAAAATATGAATTTAAAAGATTACATTGCCAGCATTCCAGACTATCCATCAAAAGGAATTATTTTCCGAGATATCTCACCCTTAATGGCTGATGGAGATGCCTATCGAGCAGCGACTAAAGAAATTGTTGACTATGCAAAAGAGCAACAAATTGACATGGTCGTAGGACCAGAAGCCCGTGGATTTATCGTCGGTTGTCCGGTAGCTTATGAATTAGGTGTCGGTTTTGCTCCAGTACGTAAACCTGGGAAATTGCCTCGCGAAACGATTGAAGTGTCCTACGATTTAGAATATGGTAGCGATACTTTAACGCTACATGCAGATGCAATCAAACCTGGACAACGTGTCTTGATTTGCGATGATCTTTTAGCAACTGGTGGAACAATTAAAGCAACGATTGAATTAATCGAAAAATTAGGAGGCGTAGTAGTTGGTTGTGCGTTCTTAATTGAGTTGATGGATTTACATGGGCGCGATAAAATTGAAGGTTATGACATTTTAACATTAATGGAATACTAATAAAAATAGCGTAAGAGATGCTCTTACGCTATTTTTATTCATAATGATAATATTCAGAAGAATAGTATTCTTCTTGCTCTTGATAGTGTTTGCGTTCAGCTTGACGGAATTTTTTATCATCCCAAAGAATTAACCAAAAAGTAAAGAGAGGACATACAATTAAAATTGCTGTTAACATACCAAAATTACCAATAATAATACCAATTAAGAGAATTGTTAACATTAAACCAAAACGACGGATTGCTTTCATTTTTTTCTCACCTCTTCAATAAATACGAACGAATGTTTGTATTTATATTATACGAATATTTGTTCGGTTTGTAAAGAAGAAAAAGCAAAAAAATAAGATTTTAATTGAATCGGTATTTTTCATTTTTTTTATTTCTTCTTGTTAGAAAACTTGTTAGAATAAAAGAAATGAAGGGAGGAGTGGAATGGGAGCGCTTTTTATTATTGTTTGTATTGTATTGGTCAGTTTGGTTTTAAGTGTTTTCTTTCTAGAAATACAAAAACTAGAAGGAATTGAACTTACGTTAACGGAAGAAATAAAAGAAATTGTATTAATCATTGTGGGGGTATCTTTTATTTTTTCATTAATCGGTCAAATTGTTTGGGCATATTTTGTAACAAAAAAATGGATAAAATAAAACAACACCAATTAGTAGAAACTAATTGGTGTTGTTTCGTTGAAACCATGCAGGAGGATCATCAGAAAAAGAATGTGTTTGGATAATGTATTTGGTTCGCTCTTGGACGGCGACACAATTTCCAAAGTGATACCCACCAAGCTGACTGGCGTGACAATTTAATGCTACAAATAAGTGATATTTTTTCCAAAAGTTTTGTGGAATGTGTCCATCGAAATAGCCTATGAGTTGTCCTGTAGCAAAGGCAACGCTAACCGGCGTTGTATATTTGGGAAGCTTAAAAAATTCTTCCCATGGATCACCCCAATCGAATGAATCAAAATCTAGAACAAAAACTTTTTGTTGATGATAAAGCAAATTTTGTGGGTGGAAATCATCGTGTTGAAAACATATCGTGCTATTTTTTAACAAATAAAAATTTTCTTCGATAAAGGTTTCGATTTCTTTTTGATGATAAAAATGTAAATTTAATGCCGCGCATTGCTTTTTCTTCAGTTGATATTTTTGGTAACGTGTTTGATACCAATCAAATTCAGGCGAGGGGAGTAAATGAATTTTCTTTAGTTCTCGACCTGCTTGAATACCTAATTCATATTGTTTCGTTCGAGTGACTGTCGGAAGAAGTTCTGCTAACGTAATTCCCGAAAGATAGTTGAAAATGAAGTAACAGAGTTGTTCACGTTCAAACGTATCGCAAAAAATAGGTGTCTGACAATGTACATGATTTTTTTGATGT
Source organism: Enterococcus sp. AMC1623 (assembly GCF_058216495.1). Taxonomy (NCBI): domain Bacteria; kingdom Bacillati; phylum Bacillota; class Bacilli; order Lactobacillales; family Enterococcaceae; genus Enterococcus; species Enterococcus sp. AMC1623. Next base: position 474,537 of record NZ_CM177096.1, read on the forward strand.
TGTTTCAAGAAAACTTGTTGCTGTTGCAAACGTTCAAATTTAGCTAGAGGATAAATTTTTAATAAATATTTTTTATCCCCACTAGTTAATAGATATTTTTTTGTGTTTGAGAAGCCTGAGGAAATTTCATAATAGTCAGTGATGAACAACTGATGACGTTCAAAAATACGAGCAATGTTAAACATAGTTCCTCTCCTTTTGAAATAGAAAAACTTCGCAAGAAAGAGTTCTTGCGAAGTTATCTTTATTGAGTAAACGAAAGTAGTAGATAAAAATCACCGTCAATATTTCGTTCTTCTTCTACAAATAAACGGGTTACATATAAGGTTAATGTCAAATTATCAAATTGTTCACTGAACGTTAATTCTTCTGGTGGCAAGGTGACATTTTCATTGGAAACATTCAATTTTTCGATTTCACGTAAGAAGCGCAAATCATAAGAAGCTAATGTTTGTTCTTGATCTTTAAGTACCAAGGTTAATTTCTTCTCGGCATCTTCTTCCCAAACTAATTGATACTCTTGATCTTGATAGGTGATCGTCAACTCATTGGTATCACCTGCTTGTGCAATTTTACCATCGTAAACAGAGAATGGTAAAAATAAATTAGCGTTTGATACATCCAATTGCAGACCTTGTTCTTGATCCATATCGATATAAACATTTTTTGCTTGCGGATAACCTTGGTTAGGTGTAGGGGTATCTAAAGAATAACGATCAAATCCAAAAACTTCTGCGAATTCACGACTACTTAAATAATTTGTATCAAAATAAGGTAATTTATCTAACTCGTCAACTTTTTGTAAATAGTTATAACTTTCAACAATTCGTTTTTTATCAGCTGTTGATAACTTGCTATTGGGTTGAATCGTATTATTTGCTAACATATCATTTCGATTGAGTGTTGTTTCGAGTTGTTGAGTTTGACTATACGTTCCAATCGAAACAGCATCGATGTACGGTAAAATTGAAATGATGGATAAAAAAATCAATAGACCAGGAATCCATGACATTTTTCTATGCCAAAATAAATAAATCAAACTTGAAAGTGTTGAAAAAATAACGAACAATAAAATAAAATAGCGACCATCCGTAATACCTAGTTGCTGGAACTTAATAAATGAAGAGGCTCCTTGTAAAGCTGTTACGATAAATAGCAGAGGCGGGAATAATTTCTTAAATAATCGTACCGTTTTGTTTTCGAGAGTATCAATTAAGAATAAAGTAAACCAACCAGCTACAACATAACTAACTAAAAGCGGTTCTAAGAGACTGTTATTCCAAAAATCTCCGGTGATATTTTGTATAATATAAAGCAATAGAATCAAGGTATATGCGATAATAATTGGGATGACAATATAAGAAAGCAGAATTTCTAAGAATCTTGGAACCATAGCTGCTCGTAAATAATTATCATCAGCTGATTCAATATTAGTTGGAAAATGGGGAATTAACGATAAGAAATACAATGTGAAGAAACCAAACCATGTCAGTGCACCAATGTGGGCGTAAATAGTGTAATCAACTGTTTGAATCAGAAAGCTATATGCGCCAACAATTGCGTACAGCCCAAGCATTAAAACGAGTGAAAAGAGTATGGCTACAAATTGAGCCTTTACAAAGACCATAAAACTACGAGAAAAAGCAAATTCATCACGCTTAATGGAAGGAATCCAAATGATGCTCATACAAATAATAAATACTAAAATCCCACTACGAACGCCTGTTAAATATAAATAGAAGTCAGTGTAGTATAGGTAGAGATAGTAACCAACGGAGAATAAAAGAACATTTGCATAAAGCAACAACGGAATTTGGAAGGGTCGATTGGAAAGTCGTTCGCAAATTAAGCGAACCGCAATGCCTAATAACCCAGCCATAACTAAGGTTAAAATTTCTTTGCTCAAATCAGTTTCTGTCTCAATAGCAAACATCACAGTTCCCGTAGTTAAAATAAAAACAATGATTGAAAACCAAAAACGAGTGATTGCTAACGACATATTTCTTAATCGTGCACGACTTTTTTGTGCGAAATTCATATTCATCACCTCTTTTTTGTTTATTATACCATTGAGCTGAGTAGAAAGGATAGTTCTTTGTTATACTAATAAAAAGGAGGGAAAAAATGAACTTACAAACAGAACGTTTAACAATCCGACCATTTATTATGGAGGATTTTGATGAAACCTTTGAGATTTATCAACGGATTGATGTATGTCGTTATTTGTTGCATGAACCATGGACGAAAGAAAATGCCAAAGCATCCTTCATGAAAAAAATAAAGGACCAGACATTGTCTACAGAAAATAGTTTGCATTTGGCCGTTAACTATCAAGGAACGATTATTGGTGATCTTACAGTATTTTACACAGAAATGCGAGAAACGGTTGAAATTGGCTATACGTTTCACCCTGAATATGGTGGACAAGGCTTCGCAACTGAAGCACTGCAAACTGTAATTACTCAGTTATTCCAACAACACAACATTCATCGCATTCAAGCAATATTAGATAAACGTAATCAAGCATCAGAAAATGTTTGCTTACGTTTGGGTATGCGAAAAGAAGGCGACTTTAAAGAAGACTTTTGGAACAAAGGTGAATGGACAGATACGTTAATCTATGGTCTTTTGGCCAAGGAATGGAAAAATAAAAAGAGGTGATGGTCTCACCTCTAGCGCATAATTTTTTCCATTTTTTTACCTTTTGCTAATTCATCTACAACTTTATCTAAATAACGAATTTGTTTCATTAACGGGTCTTCAATCTCTTCAATTCGTACGCCACAAATCACTCCAGTAATTAAAGAAACATTTTCATTTAATGTCGCACGTTTAAAAAACTCTTCAAAAGTGACTTGCTCGTCAATCAGTTGTTGTAAAGTAGTTGAATCAAATCCTGTGAGCCATTCAATTATGGTATCTAGTTCAGCTTTTGAACGGCCTTTTTTTTCAACTTTTGTAATATACATTGGATACACACTGGCAAAAGTCATTTTATAGACTCGTTCTAGATTTGTTTTCATCATCATCATCACCTATTTTCTTTTAGTTAAATTATAGCATATTTTCTTACGTAAGCAAACGTACGTTCTAAAATGTCGGAATGCCTCATAGAATAGTTGCAATCGTTTACTATCTATAAGAAAATAGAAATGAAAGGAGTTTTTTGATGAAGATTGAATTAAGAGAAATGACCGCGACGGATTGGTCTCAAGTCTATGCTATTTATCGACAAGGAATGGAAACGAATTTAGCTACTTTTGATATTGAAACGTTGAGTTATGAAGAATTTGATGACGAACGTCTGCCAATTGGCCGATTAGTGGCATTAGATGGTGAACGAGTGATTGGATGGACTTCTTTAAAACAAGCGTATGAAAAAATTCCAGAATATTATGGTGTAGCAGAAGTTAGTATCTATATCGATCAAGACTATCAAGGAAAAGGGGTAGCAACACGTTTATTGGAAAACTTGATAATTTTATCTGAAGAAAAAGGTTTTTGGATGTTGGAAGCTGATATTTTTGCGAATAATAGCGGAAGTATTCTACTACATGAAAAGTGTGGTTTTCGTCAAGTAGGTTATCGTGAAAAAATCGGTAAAGATCGTTTTGGTGTTTGGCGAGATACCGTATTAATGGAGCGTCGAAGCCAAAAAGTAGGAATCGATTAACTATAAATAAAATGATTAGAAAGCTTTAGCTAGTGCATAAATTAAGAACATGAGGTGGATGAACATGGCAATCTATGAAGCAGATGTAAATGGCACATTTGAAGAAGTGTTGACGTTCCTTAGTACGACAATTGTGAACGGCAGTAGTACTTGTTCCTTAGAAGAAAGCACTGAATTTCAAGTTGGAGATACTAAGGTGGCAATTCATGCGTATGAACGTTATGGATGGTTAGGTGATAATCGAGTAAGTTTGCATTTAACTGTTGTCTCTGATATGGATGCAACTCATGTAACAGTTATCTCTACGGGTGGTAGTCAAGGCATGATTTTCAAATTTAACACAATTAGTGAAGACAACTTTTTGCGAACAGTTGTACCAGCTATTCAGGAAATTGAAAAATGAAAAGAAGGTAAAAATTAATGAAGCGATGCGATTGGGCAACGAATGAATTAGAACAGCTTTATCATGATTATGAATGGGGGAAACCATTACACGATGAAGCAAAATTATTTGAAATGTTAGTATTAGAGAGCATGCAAGCAGGCTTGAGCTGGTCCACTATTTTGAAAAAAAGGGAAAGCATGCGAGAGGCGTTTGATTCTTTTGACTATCATAAAATTGCCGATTATCAAGAAGATAAAATTTTAGCATTATTGGCTAATCCAGGCGTGATTCGTCACCGAAAAAAGATTGAAGCACTCATCAATAACGCACAAGCTTATTTAAAAATTCAAGAAAAATATGGAAGCTTTGATATTTTTATATGGCAATTTGTCGAAGAACCTATCATTAATCAATGGCAAAATACTCACGAAGTTCCAGCATCTACAGAGTTAGCTAAGACAATAAGTAAGGAATTAAAACAAGCAGGATTTAAATTTTTAGGACCAACAAGTGTGTATGCTTTTATGCAATCAGTTGGGATGGTCAATGACCATTTGATTTCTTGCTCCTTTAAATAAAAAACATCGGAACGATAGAAATGAGAGTGCTCAATATCGTTCTGATGTTTTTTAAAATTTTAATTTGTGATGGCTTCTAGTTTTTTCATTGCTGAAACAATTACTTCAGGTGTAATCGTCTCTTTTAGTAAGTGAATCGTTTCTCCTGGTAAGGATGCACGTTCAGCAATACGTTGATAATCTTCATCTGTTAAGTGAAGATTCATCGCTTTTAATGAAATTGGTAAATTTAGTTGTTGATAAAAAGGTAATAATTGCTCAATTTCAGCGAATTTATTCTCAATAACCAGTTGCACTAAAATGCAATATGCAACTTTATTGCCATGTAGGTGCTTATGACTATCCGGTAAAATAGTTAACGCATCATGAAGCGAATGCGCACCAGAAGTTCTACCAAAATCATCACCATAACCGCCAACCATCCCAGCAAGCAAAATATTTGTTTCTAAAACATTTAAAAATGCTGGTGTCAAAGTTTGATTTTTCATCGCTAGTAACGCATCGGCACTGTCTGTTAATAAAACATCGCGACATTTTTTAGCAGCAAATTCAGCTACTTGAATTTCGATTGGTTTAACAGCAAGTTGTGCAATAATTGGTTCAGCTTCGTACCATTTTGCTAGTGTATCGCCAATTCCTGCGACCATTAATTCAATTGGGGAATGTAAAATTACTTCCGGCTCAACTAAAACTAATGCATTGGCACGGTTGAATACGTCATATCGATCCATCGCGCCATCTTCAAAATAAACGACACTTAAGGGGGTATAAGCAGCACATGTCGCTGCCAAAGTTGGTAAAATGCAGATAGGGACTTGCGTTTTGTTGGCAATTGCTTTTCCTAAATCGGCTACTTTACCACCACCTACTGCAACAATTCCTTCAATGTTTTTTTGATGAATCAGTTGACTGAAAAAAGTTGTTTTTTCATCAGTGCAATCGCCACCATAATATTCAAAATGAGCAGTAACTGCTGTTAGTTGAGGGAAATAAGTTTTAGCTGCTTCCCAAGAGTCTTTTCCATGAAGAATTAACACGCTATTTATGTTTCGTTTTAATAAATGATCTTCTAAATTTTGCCATGCACCGACCCGACATTCATATTCTTGGGGTGCTCCACGAACAATTAATTGTTGCATCGTTTTGATTCACTTCTTTCCATTATACTATTGTATTTTTATTCATCACTAATAATGTAGTCTTTGATAAATTGCTTAAACTTAGTGACGGTTAGAGGGTAACTAAATAAATATCCTTGCATGTAATCAGAGTTAATTGTTTTAGCTAGTTTTGCTTCATTTTCGGTTTCAATGCCTTCACAACACGTTTTTAATTGTAGGTTTTTAGATAAAGCCACAATATGTTTGGCGATAATGCCTTTAGTAGTTTCAATCGTTTGGTTTGTAATGAATGAGGCATCTACTTTCACAATGTCTACAGGAAGCGTTCCAAGTAATGCTAGGGCAGAGTGACCGACACCAAAATCGTCTAATGCAATTCTAAAACCCAACGCTTTTAATTGATTCATCACTTTTAACCCAATTTCTGAATTTTCTACTGCTTGATGTTCAGTTATTTCAAATATGATGGACTGCGCATCAACGTTGTGTTTGTTTACTAACGTTTGAATCATTTGGAAAAAGTTCGGCTGTTCAATCTGTGTTACATCAATATTGATAGAAATATTCGGAAGTGTTTCATATAATTTATCTTTGAATACTCGTTCGAAAATCCAATAGGTTAATTCAGATATATGACCATGTTTTTCGGCGTGTTTAATCAGTGTGTTTGGTGGTATATAGCCTAACTCACTATCATGCCAACGAAGAAGAGCTTCTGCTCCAGTAATTTCATTGTCATGATTGAACAGGGGTTGATAATACATTTCTAATTCATCCTTGGCAATTGCTGGTGTGAGTCGAGCCACTGTTTTTAAACTCATTACGAAATCTTGTGTCATTTTTTTAGAATAATAGACAATTTTACTGTTCTCATGCTGACTTAAACCAATTTCAGCATCTTCAAGAAGTGTACAAAGACTCGTGGTTTCTTCAGGAAAGGAACTGACACCAATCTCGATATTCATAAAAACAGTTTGTTCGGTAGTAATCACTGGTTCCAAAAGCTTGTTGCGAATTGTTTCTAATAATTGTTGGAATGAGTTCATGTCAGCCAAAGGATTGGTAAAAACACCGAAAATTTCACGAGACAAACGATAAAGTTTATAATTTTCTGGCAACATTGCTTGAATTCTGTTGACCATTTCAAAAACAACCACTTTCCGAACTTCTTTCGAATAAAGAACTGCAATTTCAGCAAGATTGCTACAACGGAATAAGGCTACCGCACACTCTGGAGGAAGGGCGGTTTGCTCAATTTGATGGATATCATAGGAAAATTGATTAAAATTTGGTAAATGAGTGACCGAATCAAGGTATGGTAAGTGATTCGTCACTTCATCCGTATTTCTGATAGAAACGTTATCTATAAAGTAAATTCCATAATACGCTAATTTTCCGTTGGGTGCCGTAAAATGGACAAATTTTAGCCATTGTGTTCGGCTTTCACCGGAAGTGTGCTGGTAATCAATTGTTCCATTCCAACCGTTTGTAGCGGTTCCATCATTCCAAATTTGTTGGAAATCAGTTTCATTGAGATGTACTGGCAAAACTTTTTCCAATTTTTGACCAAGGACTTCTTCTCTACTCACATTTGCTTGATGCAAACCTGCGTCATTGATATACAGAATACGCTGATTCGCATCAATAAAGAGAGTGGAGATAGGAGAAAGATGATTCATTGAGATAAATGCTGCATAATCTGATACATAAGGTTGCTGCGCGAGTATCCCTGATAATTGCTTGTAAGAATGGAATTGTTCTTCAAAAAAATTAAAAGGAATCGGTTCTAAGAGCGGTCTCTTGTCATCCGTCAATGGTAATATCCTCCTATCAATATTATTTGTTATACCATCCACTATTTTACATCCTTTTCTAATGATATTAAAGGTAAAAACTCATTAATTTGTGTTCTTTATTTGAAGGTTAGAAAATGAAGAGAAGGTCTTATAAAGGACTTTTCCTTTATTAGGTTCTATGTTATCATAAAAAAGTTGCAAAGATGTATAAAAATACATCTTTCAAACTAGAAAAAGGAGAGAACTAATTGTGAGCAAGATAAAAAAAATTGGGTTGTTTTTGTTGCCAGTTTTGATGCTATTTATTCAATTTATTCCATTTAAAACCGTATTAGCAGAGACAACCGATCCATATTATGAAAAGATTCAGCAAAAAGGAGAATTAATTGTCGGATTATCCGCAGATTATGCTCCGTATGAATTCCATGCAGAGATTGATGGAAAAGATACGATTGTTGGCTTTGATATTTCAATTGCACAAAAAATAGCTGATGATATGGGGGTTAAACTTCATATTGAAGAACTCGGTTTTGATGCGCTATTAGGTGCGTTAAAAACAGGGAAAATCGATTTGATTATTTCTGGAATGGCCGTTACCGAAGAGCGCTTAAAAGAAGTGGATTTTTCTGATACGTATATGACAATGAAGCAACGAGTGATTGTCCGTAAAGACGATGCTGATAAGTATAAGAATACACTCGATTTTGAAGGTGTTCCTGTAGGAGTGCAAAAGCAAACGACACAAGAAGCTTTAGCACAAAATGAATTAGTTGGCTCAGTCCCAACTTCTCTACAAAAAATTCCAGATGTTATTATGAATTTGAAAAATGAGAAAGTAGATGCCGCAATTTTAGAAGGTCCGGTAGCAGAAGCTTATGTCGATCGTAATCCTGATTTGGTATTTGCTGATGTTGAGTTTAAAGATGGTGACAAGGATACCGCAGTAGCAGTTCCTAAAAATGCACCTGTGTTACTAGAAAGTATCAATACTTCTATTAAAGAAATTAAAGATGAAGGCTTGTTAGAAGAATATAAAAAAGAAGCCAATGAACTAATGTTTCATGATGAGCAAGGTTTTTTTGCCAAATATTATAAATTTTATGTGAATGGTGCTGGGTATACAATTTTCTTAGCCTTAATTGGCGTGTTGTTCGGAACAATTTTAGGCGCATTTCTAGCTTTAATGAAATTAGCTAAGTCGAAATTCGTTCGCATTTTAGCAACGATTTACATTGAATATGTAAGAGGCACACCGTTATTGGTTCAAATTTTTATCGTTTATTTTGGTACCGGAATTCTGGGCGTTGATATGTCTCGTTTGGCAGCTGGTTGTATTGCTTTAGCTTTAAATAGTGGGGCATATGTAGCTGAAATCATTCGTGCGGGAATTACAGCCGTGAATAAAGGACAATTAGAAGCAGCACGTTCTTTAGGAATGAATCAAACGCAAGCGATGCGATTTATTATTTTCCCACAAGCAATTAAAAACATTTTACCGGCACTTGGAAATGAGTTTGTGACAGTTATTAAAGAATCTTCTGTTGTTTCGGTTATTGGTGTTTCGGAACTAATTTTCCAAGCGGGAAATGTACAAGGTGCAAGTTTCAAACCATTCTTACCTTACGTGATTGTTTCCTTAATTTATTTTGTTTTAACCTTTACACTTTCTCGTTTATTAGGTGTTGCTGAAAGGAGAATGAACACAAGTGATTAACATTGAAAACTTACACAAGACATATGGTGAAAATGAGGTATTAAAAGGCATCGATTTGACCGTTAACGCCGGCGAAGTTGTGGTGATTATTGGTCCTTCAGGAAGCGGAAAAAGTACATTTTTACGTTGTTTAAATTTATTAGAGCAACCTACTGATGGGCGTATTGAATTTGAAGGGATTAATATTCTGGATAAAGGCACTAATATTGATCAATTACGTCAAAAAATGGGGATGGTTTTTCAAAGTTTTAATCTATTTCCTCATAAAACGGTAGTCGAAAACTTAACGATTAGCCCAATTAAAGTAAAAAAAGAAAATCCACAAAAAGCAAAAGAAAATGCTTTGAGATTATTAGAACAAGTTGGTTTAAAAGAAAAAAACAGTAGCTATCCAGCAAATCTTTCAGGTGGGCAACAACAACGAGTAGCGATTGCCCGTGCATTAGCGATGGACCCTGATGTTATGCTTTTTGATGAACCAACCTCAGCACTTGATCCAGAAATGGTGGGCGAGGTATTATCAGTTATGAAAAATCTAGCCGAAAACGGAATGACCATGGTTGTTGTAACTCATGAAATGGGTTTTGCAAGAGAAGTAGCTGATCGTGTCATTTTTATGGATGAAGGCATTATTCAAGAACAAGGAACACCTGAAGAAATTTTTGGCAATCCGCAGAATCCACGGACGCAAAGTTTCTTAAATAAAGTGTTATAACCAAAGGAGATGCAAAAAATGAATGCATCAAAAATTGCAAAAAAATATCAACAACCAACAGAAAACCTCCTAATGGATATTGCAATGTTGGCCAAAAGTAAAACCGATTTAATCGATTTATCAATTGGTGATCCAGACTTAATTACAGATCAAACGATTATTGAAGCGGCTTTTAGCGATGCGAAATTAGGGCATACAAAATATACGGCTTCTGATGGGAGTCGCGAGTTTTTACAAGCAGTGGTTGATCACTATCAAAACCGATATGGACTGACCTTTGAACTGAATCAAGTGCGCGCAACAGTTGGTGCGATGCACGGAACGTATTTAGCTTTGTTAGCAATTATAGATCCAGGCGATGAAGTAATTATTCATGAACCGTATTTTTCTCCCTATAAAGAACAAGTTGAAGCAGCTGGAGGAATTCCTGTTTTTATTCCTACGTATGAAAAAGATGGGTTTCAAATTGATTTAACTATTTTAGAACAAGCCATTACGGATAAAACAAAAGCGATTTTAATTAATTCACCTAACAATCCAACAGGGGCAGTATTTTCGAAAGAAACATTTAAAGGGATTGCTGAGTTGGCAATTGCTAAGGACTTGTTTATTCTTTCGGATGAAATTTATGAAGAATTGAGTTTTTATGAAGACTTTACTCCGATGGCAACTTTTGCTCCAGAGCACACCATTACGTTTAGTGGTTTTTCTAAAGCATTTGCGATGACTGGTTGGCGAATTGGGTATATGATTGCACCAGCCTATGTGAATGATGTTGTCCGTCAAATTAATGAAAATGTTACTTTTTCTGCTCCTGCAATTTCGCAACAAGCAGGAATTTATGCACTCAAGCATTCAGAGGAGTTAGTTCCTAAAGTAGTTAACGTCTTTCAAGAGCGTTTAGAATACGTCAAAAAGCGTGTGGATGCGTTACCATTTCTTTCATTAGGGGAAATTAAAGGAACGATGTATGCTTTCATTAATATTGAAAAAACTCAACTAACCTCAGTGGCATTTGTTGAGAAAGTCTTAAAAGAAACCAACGTCTTAATGATTCCAGGAAAAGCTTTTGGACATAAAACTGGTGACACTCATGTACGTTTGGCCGTGACTCAAGATTTAGAACAATTAAAAGAAGCTTTTGATCGAATTGAAAAGTTAATTTTCTAAAAAAATGCGTTTTCCACCCGGAAGACGCATTTTTTTTCTTTATTAATAGAAGAAAAAGTTTTTTTATCGATTAAATATAAAGAAATGAAGTGATTTTAGAAAAGATTTCCCACTGTTAAATTGTCATAAAAGATGATATTTTGTAACAATCCAATTAAAAAAGCGTTTTATTTTTTGGAGCATACCAATTTTTTAGTTTTTTTAATTTTTTTTTATTACAAAAAGTAACTAATTTCTAAAAATGATTCCTTATTAAATCAACATTTATTGTGGAAAAAATTAAATTAAATGACAAAAAAAGTGAAGATACATCAAATTGAAACATTTCGTCACTTTTTTGTTACCTAAAGAGTCGCAACTCTTGGTAAGATTTATCCAGTTGCTTCGGCAATACAAAATTTTGATTTAAGGGAGTCTATATATAATGAAACAATTCAAACAAATTTTACTAGGTAGTGCCTCATTTTTAAGTATCGCAGGTTTTTCTTTAACAGTAAACGCTGATCAAGTAGAACATACAGTACGTTCACACGATACATTGTCGAACATTTCTATCCAATACTTTGGAGATACAAGCTATGTAAATAAAATTGCTCAAGACAATAATATTTCAAATCCAGATATTATTTTTGATGGTCAACAATTAAAAATTAACACAGATGGTTCTGCTGAAGTATCAGCGCCTGCTACAACTACTGAAGCTACTGAACCTGCAGTTGCAGAAGTGCAAGCAGATACTCAAACAGAAGCACAACCTGAACAAACAACACAAAGTCCTTCTGGTCGTACATTAACAATGGAATCTACTGCATATAGTTCAGATCCAGCTGACACTTTAGGTGGTGGAACTGTTACTGCAACTGGTCAAAACTTATTATCAAACCCAATGGCTGTTGCGGTTGACCCAAATGTTATTCCATTAGGTACAAGATTGTATGTTGAAGGTTACGGAGAAGCAATTGCTAGTGATACAGGTGGCGCAATCCAAGGAAATATCGTTGATGTACATTTCTCAACTTACGCAGAATGTATTGCTTGGGGTCGTCGTACAGTTCAAGTAACAATTTTAGATTAATCATCAAGTCATTAAATAAAAAGCAAGAAATTCTTGAGGGATTTCTTGCTTTTTTTTGTAAATATTCTGAAAATATTTACATTTATTTTGATAGTAGCTATCGTGAGGAAACGAAAGGTATGCTATAATAGAAAAAAATTCAAGGAGGAATCGTTGATGAGAGCTATTTTAACGGTTATTGGTAAAGATAAAGTAGGAATTATTGCAGGAGTTAGTCAAAAACTATCTGAATTAGAAATAAATATTGTTGATGTAACACAAACAATTATGCAAGAATATTTTACAATGATGATGATGTTAGAAATGGATAAGCAAACTGATTTTGAGCATACACGTCAAGAATTATCAAAGATTGGCGAAGCTTTAGGTGTTAAAATTAGTATTCAAAATGAAGAAATTTTTGAAGCGATGCACAAATTATAATCAGGAGGCAAATCATGGAAACAAATCAAATACTAGAAACGATTCGCATGGTCGAAGAAGAAAATTTAGATATTCGTACAATTACAATGGGGATCTCTTTATTAGATTGTATGGATGCTGATGTAGATGCAGCCTGCGAAAAAATTTATCAAAAAATTACCACACGCGCCAAAGATTTAGTAAAAGTTGGCGAAGCGATTGAAATGGAATATGGTATTCCGATCATTAACAAACGTATCTCAGTCACACCAATTGCGATTGTGGCTTCTGCTTCACGTGCAACAGCAGAAGAATGTGTGAAATTTGCTAAAACATTGGATCGTGCTGCACAAACGGTAGGAGTAAACTTTATTGGTGGATATAGTGCCTTAGTTGAAAAAGGTTATCAAGGTGCAGACCGTGCCTTAATTGAATCGATTCCTCAAGCTTTAGCTGAAACTTCTTTTGTTTGTTCATCTGTCAATATTGGTTCAACGAAAACTGGAATTAATATGGATGCGGTTAAGTTAATGGGAGAAACAATTAAAAACACTGCGGAAGCGTCTGATATGGGTTGTGCGAAATTAGTTGTTTTTGCAAATGCGGTAGAAGATAATCCGTTTATGGCCGGGGCTTTTCATGGTGTTGGTGAAGCCGATTGTGTCATTAATGTCGGCGTTAGTGGACCTGGTGTAGTGAAACGTGCTTTAGAAAAAGTTAAGGGCGAATCTTTTGATATTGTTGCTGAAACAGTGAAGAAAACAGCCTTCAAGATTACACGCATGGGTCAATTGGTTGGACGTGTAGCGTCTGAACGATTAAATGTACCTTTTGGAATTGTCGATCTTTCTCTGGCACCTACACCAGCTGTTGGCGATAGTGTGGCATTGATTTTAGAAGAAATGGGTTTGGAATCAGTCGGAACACATGGCACAACCGCCGCTTTGGCACTGTTAAATGATGCAGTGAAAAAAGGTGGCGTGATGGCATGTAATCATGTAGGTGGTTTATCAGGCGCATTCATTCCAGTTTCTGAAGATGCCGGTATGATTAAAGCGGTTGAAAATGGTTTATTAAATCTTGAAAAATTAGAAGCAATGACAGCTATTTGTTCCGTTGGGTTAGATATGATTGCTATTCCTGGTGATACACCTGCAGAAACAATTGCTGCAATGATTGCTGATGAAGCTGCGATTGGTGTCATTAATCACAAAACAACTGCAGTTCGTATTATTCCTGCGAGTGGTGCAAAAGTAGGAGATATGATCGAATTTGGCGGATTGTTAGGAACAGCTCCGGTAATGAAGACAAATCCAGCGAAATCAACTGATTTTATTCAACGTGGGGGACGTATTCCAGCACCAATCCATTCATTTAAGAATTAGAGGAGTTTTGTAGTTTATGTTTGAAGAGTATATTTGGGATTTTGACGGCACTTTGTATGATTCGTATCCAGTGATATTAGAAGGGTTTATGTCAACATTAAACGATTATGGTATCCAAGCAAATCGTCGAGAAATCTATCAAATTTTGAAAGAGAAATCATCAGCGGCTATTGCTGAAAAATACCATTTAGATTTTGATGAATTTACGAAGATTTATAAAGGCTACGAGGCAAAAGATCCACGGATTCCAGTCTCTTATCCAGGCACGAAAGAAGTCTTAGAAGCAATCGTCGCAAAAGGGAAGAAAAATTATATTTTAACCCATCGCTTAGTAGCATCCACGCAAGAATTATTAGAACGAGAAGGAATGCTTCATTTAGTTGAAGAAATTGTCGGACCTGAAAATAATTTTCCGAGAAAACCAAATCCGGCTTCTTTAAATTATCTAGTTGATAAATATCAGATGATACCAGATAAGACCGTAATGATTGGTGACCGCACAATGGATGTTGACGCAGGCAGAAATGCCGGTATTCAGTCTATTTTTTATGATTTAGAAAACCTATTAGAAGATATTGATGCCAATTACACCGTTCATTCAGTAAAAGAAATGAATCAATTTATTTAAAAAAGTGCTACTTTCAAAAAAGAAAGTAGCGCTTTTTTCGTATCTAGATAATGAAAGGTGTGATTGGATGAGTAGAGTAGAAAAATATAAAAAATATCTTCCAGTTTTTGTAGTTATTATTGTTGCAATCAGTGTTATTTATATCTTTGTTCCCAAAAAAGCCACCGTTTCTGATTGGGAGGAATTACCAATGGAACAGTCAGAAACTCCTCCCGTAGAAATAACATCTAGTTCGAGTTCAGCGAAAATGGTCATCGATATTAAAGGTGAAGTAAAAAAGCCGGGCGTTTATGAACTAGAACCGGGCGCTCGGGTAGAAGAAATTGTACTGTTAGCTGGTGGATTTACGGATAAAGCAGAAGAACGTCAATTGAATTTAGCAGAAAAATTAACGGATCAGCAAATGATTTATGTTCCTAATAAAGAAGAGGCCAAGGAATTATCTATACCATCCGTAACCAATGAAGGCAATACGAGTAAAGAATCATCCTTAGTTAATATTAATACAGCAGACCTCACAGAATTACAAACACTTACAGGCATCGGTCCTGCAAAAGCGCAAGCGATTATCGACTATCGAGATGAAAATGGGCAGTTTAAAACAATCGAAGAATTAAAAGAAGTGAACGGCTTTGGTGAAAAGACAGTTGAAAAATTAAAAGAATCAATCACAATATAAGAAAATGTTAAATTTTCATAGTTATTTTACAAATAAATTTGCACGATAACTCAAAGTTGGATAAAGTTAATTCAGTTGAGAGAAAGAAGAGAATAACTTTGAAAAATAAATTATTATCGGGAACGTTTTGGCTATCTGCCGCTAATATGATTTGTAAAATATTAGGAATTGTTTACTTGATTCCGTGGTTAATGTTCATGGGGAATTATCAGGAACAGCACCAAGCGCAAGCGCTATACAATGTAGCATACTTACCTTATGCGTTATTTTTATCTTTGGGTACTGCAGGATTTCCCAGTGGGATTGCCAAAAAAATAGCAGAACTAAGTCATCAAAAAAATCAAGAAAAGCCAAGAGAACTCTTTCGAAGTGCCTTAGCAGTTATGGAAGTTATTGGTATCGTATCAGCGATTTTAATGTTTTTGTTTGCACCTGTTTTAAGCAAGATTAGTCCAGTTGCTAATCAAGAAGCAGCAATTTATGCGATTCGTAGTTTGTGTCCGTCCTTGCTAATCATTCCAATATTAAGTGCTATTCGAGGATATTTTCAAGGGTCAAACTTAATCATGCCTTTTGGAATTTCTCAAGTAGTTGAGCAGTTCGTTCGAGTAGTAGTTATCGTTGGTGGAACCTATTATATTCGCGTTATTGCAGGTGGTGATATTTTATCAGCGGTTGTGATTAGTACCTTTGCTTCTTGCGTTGGTGGGATTGTCGCTATTTTGTATTTAGTCGCTTTAGGTAAAAAAGAAGGGTTATTTCGTTTGCGAGATTTCTTTATTTTACCATTGCATTATTTACGAAAGTCAAAAGAAGTGACCATCGATATTATCAAAGAGTCACTACCGTTTGTATATGTGGGATCGGTTGTTTCGTTAATGCAATTAATTGATCAAGTGTCACTAAAACCTATTATTCAGTTTCTGAAACCGATTTTCAATCAAACACAATTAGAGACATTGTATACTTTTGCATCAGCGAATCCCAATAAACTGACTCCTTTGTTACTTTCGATTATTGGTTCAATTACTGTGACCTCATTGCCATTATTAAGTACGTTAAGGAACAAAGAAGATTTACTGACAGGAGTTTCAGATACATTACGTTTATCACTAACTGTATTATTACCTTCATCAGTCGGCATGATTTTATTATCGATTCCATTAAATACAATCTTTTTTGGTTATAATTTAGCGGGTAGTATGTATTTGGCATTAGCTATAGCAGCAACCTTTTTAACTGGTCTTTTTACGGTATTATTGTCGATTTTACAAGCACTAAATGCCCACCGCAAAGCTATTTATTTTACGACACAAGTGCTTGTCTTCAAATTGATTTTACAAGTTCCTTGCATCTATTTTTTTGAAGGAACTGGAATGTCATTAGCCTCAATTTTAAGTTTAATGTTTTCGGTTGTGGGAGCATATCGCTTCATTACGCGGACTTTTGCGATTCATCCATTAAAATATGCTCGTACATACTACTTAAAAGTTTTACAAGCAACCTTCGCAATGGAGATTAGCTGTATCATGTTATTCCTTGGTTTATCTCAGGTGCTGACAATCAATAGCAAAATGCATTCAGTTATTTTAGTGAGTTGTATTTCCTTAGCGGGTGCCTTAGTATTTCTTGGAATTGTATTTGGTAAAAATATGAAGAGCATATTGTTAAATTTCTTACAGCGCTCGTAATCAAACGAATGTCTCAAAAAAAGAGACATTCGTTTTTCTTATTGCTTTCTTTTGGGTTTTATTTTAAAATGCAACTAGATACCCGTATTAATTAGGGATAAAAATTTTACTAAGTTTATAAACAATATTTATAAACTTAAGTTGATAGGAGTGATAAGATGAAAAAATATCAAGGCGTTATTTTTTTTGATTTAGATGGGACACTATTAAATAAACAATCAAAAATAAGCGAAAATAATTTAAAATTATTAACACAGCTAGAAGAAAAAAATTATCTAACGGTGATTGCTAGTGGACGGTCGCCTATCGAAATTGAAGAGATTACCAAAGGAACAGCGATTCATTCTTATGTCAGCTTGAATGGACAATATGTGGTCATTGAAGGCGAAGTTTTTGCAAATCATCAAATTGAAAAACAATTGATGGCTGATGTATTAGCTTTCGCAGGAAATTTAGGGCATCCTGTGGCTTGTTATACACCTTTTGACTATCGTATTAATTTTATTGATGAGGCGACTGAAAAGTTATACGAATTAGATAACGCTCCGTTACCAGAAATTGATCCAAATTTCCATCAAAATGCAGATATTAACATGTTGTATTTATTTAGTGAAAAAGTGAAAAATGATCGCTTATTACAAGAACGTTTTGATGAGACGTTAACTTTTTACCGAGATAGTCCATTTTCAATGGCAATTGTAAATAAAAATCGTTCGAAGAAAGCTGGAATTGAAGAACTATTGCAGCGTTTAGAATTGTTGGATGAAACAAATACGTATGCTTTTGGTGATGGTAATAACGATATTAGTATGTTTGAAGTAGTTACACATGCAATTGCGATGGGAAATGCCAACGAACAAGTGAAAGAAGCAGCTACCTTTATTACCTATGATCACGAATCAGATGGTATTGAATTTGCTTTAAAACAGTTAAATATTTTATGATTTTTTATAAGGAGGAAAGGCATTGAAAGCACATAAACCGACAAATGTAAAATATCATAATTTGGAAATACTTCGACAAATTTTTCGTAGCGGGGCTAGTTTTTCTTCAAAAGAACTTTCTGAACGAACGGGTTTAAGTGTGGTCAGTATTAATAAATTATTAATAGATTTAAAAGAATCTGGCGAAGTGCTTACTCAAGAAGAAGCAGTAGTAACAGGAGGGCGACGTGCAACAGTCTATCGTTATAATCCTAATGTTAAACAACTATTAATTTTGCAGTTTGCAGAAGCAGGAACCGACATGGCAGGACATCTTTTTGTGCATAATTTGTTTGGGGAGATCATTAATCAGTGGTTATTAACTGCTGACGAATTAGCCTTAGAACCACTAAAACAAAAAATCCACCAAATCTTAAACGAATATCCGGCAATTGAACTCCTAGTATTTGGTATTCCAGGTGCAGAATTAGAAGGTAAGTTACAAATTATGGATTTTGAACCATTATATAATTTGAACTTCCGACAATTAATGGAAGATGAATTTTCTTTGGCAGTCTTAATTGAAAATGATATTAATGCAGCAACATTGAGCCATTCTTTGAATCAAGCAACACAAGATATTTTTGTATCATTGTATTATCCAGAAAATTATCCACCGGGTGCAGGAATTGTCATCAATGGTAAAATTTTCCATGGCAAACATGGACTAAGTGGTGAAATAAAGCATTTGCCATTAGAGCATCAAGGCGTTTTCCCTAAAGACTTTGTGAGTTTAGAGAAACAAATCGAAGAAGTCTTACAAACAATTATCAGTATGTACGATCCGACACAAATTGTAGTTTATACGAATGTTACACAATTTTCTGAAATCGTTCTTCAGGAAATTAGAACGCGTTTAAAAACGATTTTTCCTTATTTTGAACTACCAGAAATTCGTTTAGCAAAGACCTTTCAAGAAGATTATTTAAATGGTCTTGTACACTTAGGCTTAAATTATTTAATAAGCAAGGAGAAAAGATAATGGAAAAAGATTTTGATTATGAACAAATGTTAGCAGGAAAATTGTATTTTGCACCAAATATTTTCCCTGAAAATGGCTCGTTAGCAGGGAAAAAACTAGCACAACAAATTAATCAGGAACCAATTGAAAATAAAGAAGCAATCGTGGCACTTGAAAGAAAATTATTTGGTAAAACAGGGGGATTTTTCTATGTGAATCCACCTTTATATGTAGATTACGGTCGCCACGTGGAAATTGGTGAAAATTTTTATGCCAATATGGATTGTGTCTTCTTGGATGTCAATAAAATTATTTTTGGAGACAATGTTATGGTTGGACCGCGTGCAGGTTTTTACACTGCGGGGCATCCGACTGATCCAACTGTACGGATAAAAGATTTGGAATTTGGCTTACCCATCAAAGTGGAAGATAATGTATGGATTGGAGCAAACGCAACGATACTACCCGGTGTAACCATTGGTAAAAATTCAATTGTAGGTGCAGGCGCGGTAGTGACTAAAGATGTGCCAGAAAATACAATTGTTGGAGGGAATCCTGCTAAGGTTATTCGTAATATTACTGAAAAGGACAAACAGAAGTGGGAAACAGAAATGAAAGAATATTACACAAAACTGGAAGAACATAAGTGCTAGATAAGGCAAAGTAACTGTCAAGAAGTCAGTATTTTTTTATAACTAACAAGCATTACTTCTCATTTTTTTAATCCATATTCTTGTGTTATGATGAAATGGTATGGAGGTGAAGAAATGAACAATTCTCGTCTAACAACAAAAGAGAAAATCCTAGATTTATTAAAAAAACGAACTAGCATGACCGTTAATCAGTTAGCACAAGAACTGGAAATTACCGAAATGGCTGTTCGTAAACATTTAAATGCTTTGGATCGAGATGCTTTTCTCAAAATTTCAGAAGAGAAGCAACCTATGGGGCGTCCTGTTCAATTTTTCTCATTATCTAGTAAAGCGGATAGCCTATTCCCGAAAAATTACGATAATTTAACAGTCGATTTTTTAAATGATTTACATGATATGCAAGGCGATCAACTGATTAATCAATTATTTGAAAATCGTGGGAAACGTTTAGCAAATAAATACATTCCCTATATGGAACAAGCGCAAACCAATACTGAAAAAGTTCAAATATTACGAGATATTCAAGCAGAAAAAGGTTATATGGCAGATGTTATTCAAGTCACACAAAATAAATTTGAACTAATTGAACATCATTGTCCAATTTTTGAAGTTGCTAAAAATTTTAAACAAGCCTGTCATTGTGAGACAGCCATGTTCAAAGATGTCTTAGGTACATCAAGAGTTGAGCGAACGCAATGTAAAGCAGATGGTGAAAACCATTGTCATTTCATGATTGTATTTGAAGAAGAAAAGATAAAAAGCAAGTAAGAATTTGTGAATAAAGTGATTGACTTTTACTACTTACTTGCTTTAAACTTAATATACTTTCTAAACTAAAAGGTTTATAAAGTATAAATTGTTTGGAGGAATTTAAATGACTACATTTTCATTACCAGAATTAAAATACGCTTTTGATGCTTTAGAACCAGTAATTGATCAAACAACGATGGAAATTCATTATGGGAAACACCATCAAACGTATGTAAATAATCTAAATGCGGCTCTTGGAGGTCATGCGGAATTAGCTGATAAATCTTTAGAGGACTTATTAACTCATTTAGATGAACTACCTGAAGCTATTCAAACGGCAGTTCGTAACAATGGCGGAGGTCATTTTAATCATTCCTTCTTTTGGGAAACATTAACAGCACCAAAAGAAAACAATCTGCCAACTGGAAAATTAGCAGAAGCAATTGATCAAACTTTCGGCGACTTTGATAAATTCCAAGAAGAATTTGCTAAAGCTGCGACTGGTAGATTTGGTTCTGGTTGGGCTTGGTTAGTTTTAAATGAAGATAAATTGGCTATTACAAGTACACCAAATCAAGACAATCCAATTTCAGAAGGCAAAACGTCCCTTATAGGCTTGGATGTTTGGGAACATGCGTATTATTTGAATTATCAAAACAGACGACCTGAATATGTAACAAATTTCTTTAAAATTATTGACTGGGATACAGTTTCTGAAAAATACGAAGCAGCATTAAATTAAACTTTTAAACAAGATAAGATGCCAAGCGCCTCTTATCTTGTTTATTAATAAAAAGGATTCGTAAAATAGCTAGGGAAGTAGGTTATAGATAAATGACAGTTCATTCGTTTAAGGAAGTGATGGCAAATTATCCTACAGGAGTCACAGTGGTAACGACTTTTGATGGAAAGAATGAGCCGATTGGTTTAACAGTTAATTCATTTGCCTCAGTATCCGTTGATCCATTATTAGTTTTATGGTCTATTGGGAAAGAGTCTTCCAATTATAAAACATTTCAAGAAGTCGACCGCTTTACTATTAATATCTTAGCGCATCATCAAAAAGAAATCGCTTTGTTATTTGCAAATCGTGAGCAAACAGAGGTCCGTTTTCAAAAATGTGATTGGTATCAATCAGAGCATCAGGTACCTGTTTTGGAAAATGTGGCAGCAGCGTTACAATGCAAATTATATAAACGTATCGATGCTGGTGATCATCTAGTTTTGATTGGTGAAGTTATAGATATTACTCATGAAGACGTCTTGCCATTATTGTATCATCAACGAAAAATGGGAGAATTTCCCACAAGTTTTTAAATAAAAAATTATGAGAGGAAACGAACATTGACTATTTACGATATTACAATTGTTGGCGCAGGTCCGGCGGGGATGTTCGCTGCCTTTTATGCTGGAATGCGCAATGCCAAAACGAAAATTATTGACACCTTACCGCAACTCGGTGGTCAACTGTCCACCTTGTATCCTGAAAAATACATTTATGATATTCCGGGATACCCTAAAATTAAAGCGGGTGATTTGGTACAAAAATTGGAAAAACAAATTATTACGTTTAATCAACGCTATTGCTTAGAAGAACAAGTCTTAAAAATTGAGCGCCAAGAAGACGGCATCATTGAAGTAACGACGAATAAACGAACGCATTATTCACGTGCGGTTATTTTAGCCTTAGGCAACGGCTCGTTCCAACCACGAAAATTAACCGTACCGAATGCTGAAAATTTTGAAAACTACGGCATTGATTATTATGTTCCGGATTTGATGAAATACGCTGGGAAAAAAGTCGCCATTGCTGGTGGCGGTGATTCTGCGATTGATTGGGCGTTGATGTTAGCCCCAATTGCTGCCGAAGTCTCTTTGATTCATCGTCGCTCAGAGTTTCGCGCGCATGAACATAGCGTCAATCAATTAAAACAATCCTCCGTTAACATTATGACCCCTTATATCATTAAAGATGTCGTGGGAGAACGAATGTTAGAAGAGATTTACCTTCAAGAACCGAAAAGTGACGAGACCGTTCGTTTATCTGTGGATTATTTAATCGTGAATTACGGTTTCTCCTCTTCGTTAAATTTAAAAGACTGGGGCATTACGAGTTCTCGTCAAGGGATTCCGGTTCGTTCGGATATGCGTAGCTCGATGGAAGGTGTTTATTGTTGCGGGGATATCACGTTGTATGACGGCAAAGTCAATTTAATTGCGACAGGATTTGGGGAAGCACCCACTGCCGTAAATAATGCCTTACATTACATTAATCCAAAAAATCGCACACAGCCTGCGCATAGTACCAGTTTAAATCTGGAAGTTGAATAAACTATTTTCGTTCGTTTAGCTGTACATTGTTATAAAAGTTGAAAAAATCAGAGATAAGCCTATCAGTATGATGGGTTTATTTTTTTGTTGACTTAAAGTCAAGGTGAAGTTGTATAGTAGAATTATCCTAACAAATATTGGAGGAATGAATCATGGTATTAAATGAAAGTTATACACTATCAAATGAGGTAACAATTCCTAAATTAGGTCTAGGAACATGGATGATTGACGATACAAACGTTGCGACGATTGTTAAAGAAGCGTTGGCTATTGGCTATCGTCATATCGATACTGCTCAGGCTTATGGGAATGAGCGTGGTGTTGGAGAAGGTGTTCGTCAGTCAACTGTTGCACGAGAAGAAATTTTTGTTACTACAAAATTAGCCGCAGAAATTAAAGATTATGATGAAGCAGTCAAGGCAATTGATGAATCATTAGAAAAAATGGCACTTGATTATATTGATTTAATGATTATTCATAGTCCACAACCTTGGAGCGAATTTCGTAATGGCAAACACTTTTTTGAAGGGAACTTGCAGGCGTGGAAAGCTCTAGAAGAGGCTTATCAGTCAGGAAAATTACGCGCGATTGGTGTGTCTAATTTTGATCAAGTGGATATTGAGAATCTGATTGAAAATGGGACAATCAAGCCAATGGTGAATCAAATCTTAACGCATGTCGGCAAGACGCCACTACCGTTGATTAACTATTGCCAAGAAAATAATATTTTAGTAGAAGCTTATTCACCAGTTGCACATGGTGAAATTTTAAAACATCAAGAAGTAATGGAAATGGCGAAAAAATATGAGGTTTCTGTACCACAATTATGTATTCGTTATTGTTTACAATTAGGACTTCTGCCATTACCTAAATCAGAAAATATCGAGCACATTCGTAGCAATGCTTCGGTCGATTTTGAAATTACCGCAGAAGATTTAGAAGCTTTGAAAAAGATTGGTTTAGAGAATTATGGCGAATACAGTGATTTTCCAGTATTTAGTGGAAAACTATAAAATCGTCATTGATTCGTTACTAAGGAGGTATTTTGAATGTATCAGGTAAATGCAAAAGCCGTATTTGGACCCGAAGATAATTTTCAAACGACACGAATTGAACGGCGAGAATTACAAAATGATGACGTATTAATTGAAATTAAATATGCTGGAATTTGTCATTCCGATATTCATACTGTAAGAGGAGAATGGGGCGAAGTGGCGTATCCACTGGTCCCGGGACATGAAATTGCAGGGATTGTATCTGCGGTCGGTTCTAGTGTCAAGAAATATCAAGTAGGTGATCGCGTAGGAGTGGGCTGTATGGTTGATTCTTGTGGAGAATGTCAACAATGCAAAGAAGGCGAAGAGCAGTACCCATGGTCACACAGGTACGTATGCAGCTATTGATAAATATGGTCACTATACGCAAGGTGGTTATGCTTCTCATATTGTGGTAACAGAAGCATTTGTTGTACGCATTCCAGAATCAATCCCTTTAGAAAAAGCAGCTCCCTTATTATGTGCAGGGATTACGACCTATTCGCCATTAAATCATTGGCACGCAGCAGGAAAAAATGTGGCAGTAGTTGGATTAGGTGGTTTGGGACATATGGCAGTAAAGATTGCGAGTGCGATGGAGGCGAATGTCACTGTTTTATCACAAACGTTAAGTAAAAAAGAAGACGGTTTAAACTTTGGTGCGCACGCTTATTATGCAACCTCTGATTCAGAAACGTTTAGTCAATTAAAAAATTCGTTCGACTTAATTATTAACACTGTGAGTGCAGTTTTGGATTATGATAGTTACTTAAATCTTCTGAAGTTAGATGGCACGCTGGTCAATGTTGGCGCACCAGCAGATGCAGCTTCGTTACACATCAGTCGTTTAATTTCTGCACGTCGTTCATTTGCAGGTTCGGCAATTGGCAGTATTAAAGAAACGCAAGAAATGCTTGATTTTTGTGGAGAACATCAGATCATGCCAGAAATTGAGTTGATTTCTGCAGACAAGATTGATGAAGCCTACGAACGGGTGCTTCGTTCGGATGTTAGGTATCGTTTTGTCATTGATACCAAAACAATTTAATCTAAGATTCCTTTAAAAAGTTAGAGTAGACTCTAGCTTTTTTTGTTTATTAAACAATTGCTCTTTTTATAATGAATCATACGTGTTGACTTAACCTTAAGTTTAAGTGCTACACTAATTTTAAACCTAATAAGAGAGGACAAGATAAGATGAAAAAAATAGCGGAAAAAGTAATTATTATTATGGGCGCATCTAGTGGAATCGGTGAAGCCACTACGACTTTACTTGCAGAACATGGTGCAAAATTAATTATTGCTGCGAGAAGAGAAGAACGTTTGAAAGCATTGAAAGAAAGTATACCTGAAGCGGCAATTGATTATTTAAAAGCAGATGTAAGAAAGATAGAGGATGTTCAAAAAGTAGCAGATTTTGCGTTAGAAAAATACGGGCGAATTGATGTCTTATATAATAACGCAGGAGTTATGCCGACTGGCGCGCTAAGTGAAAATCGCCGTGAGGAATGGCAACAAATGTTAGATATTAATATTATGGGTGTATTGAATGGTATTTCAGCTGTTTTGCCTACTATGATTAAGCAGAAAAGTGGACACATTATTTCAACTGATTCAGTTGCTGGACATGTTGTCTATCCAGACTCAGCTGTTTATTGTGGAACTAAATTTGCTGTACGTGCCATCATGGAGGGACTACGTCAAGAACAACGATTAAACAATATTAAATCAACCATCATTTCACCCGGAGCTGTAGCAACAGAATTATATCATACAATTAGTGACAAAAAAGTTGCATTAGCTTTACACGAAGACCAAAAAGAAAATGGTTTAACATCTGAAGATATTGCCCAAGCTGTTTTATTTGCAATTGATACGCCTGATAGAATGTCTGTAAGCAATATGATTATTCGCCCAACTTCTCAAAGTGTCTAAACCAACGGAGGTAAATATGAAGATTCAAGAATTTAACGACTATGTAGCTGATGGGAAGCTTATTCGACCAGGAACTGAGCAACAAAAAATGCTATCATATCTTAGCAATGAAGCGAGAAAAATTACAACAAAAATGAATAGAGATTATTATTCTAGTCAAGAAATACGTCAATTTATTTCCGAATTAACTGGCAAAGTAGTGGATGAAACATTGAGTATTTTCCCACCTTTTTACACTGATTCAGGCAAAAATATCACATTGGGGAAAAATGTGTTTATAAATGCGGGCTGTAATTTTCAAGATCAAGGCGGAATTTTTATAGGAGATCATACCCTGATTGGTCATAACGTTGTGCTTGCCACTTTAAATCATGGGATTCAACCGGAAGACAGGACAACGTTGTACCCGGCACCTATTATTATCGGCAAGAACGTTTGGATTGGTTCAAATGCGACCATTCTTCCCGGAGTGACTATTGGAGATCATTCAATTATTGCTGCAGGAGCCGTGGTTTCAAAAAATGTTTCTCCTAATACAATTGTTGGTGGTGTTCCAGCTAAAGTAATAAAAACCATTGAAATTGCTTCTGACATATAATCAAAAAGAGGCTCAATAGCATAACATATTCACCGAGTAAATTTGAAATTATCAATTTACTCGGTGAATTTTATTTTTCAATAATCGTATATTTTTCAATATCACTTCGAAGCTGTTTTAAAAAAGTGGAAGAAGCTTTAGAAAATACCTGATGCTTTTTCCATATTAAATACAAATTAGCAGTCAAATTGGGATATAACGGTCTAAAACAAACAGTAGGATTACTGTAGGTATCAATCAGTTTATCTAAGCAAATAGCGTATCCTACGTTTGCTTCCACCATTTTTGCTGCATTATAAATTAAATTATAGGTGCAGCGAATATCTAGGTTTTTGATATTCTTTCCAAACCATCCCGATAATTCATTGTAGATAATCGATTGCTGGGATAAAATTAATGGTTGATTGGTCAAATCTTCAGGTGAGATTACTTTTTTTAAGGACAAGTCACTGTCTCTGTGCATTAAAACGCCCCAAGTGTCTTTAATAGGAAGTTGCAAATAATCATAAGCATTTTTATCAACGGGGGGATCAACAATAATTCCAAAATCTAGTAAACCATTTTCTAATTTTTCAAAAATTGCTTCGGCATTTCCACTATATAAATGAAATTGCACATCTTGATGTTGATCGGTCACATTTTTAACCGATTGTGCAATAATTCTGATAGCATCAGATTCGCCACTACCTAGATGAATTTCACCACTAATTGTTTTTGTTGAATTTTTGAAGTTTGCTTCGGTTTTTTCGGCTAAGCTAACAATTTCTCGAGCTTTCGATAACAAATACATGCCTTCATTGGTGAGGGAAATTCTTCTGTTTCCTCGAATAAATAATTTTACGCCTAATTCTTCTTCCAACTCACTTAATTGCCTTGAAAGCGTGGGCTGTGAAAGATGGAGCTGTCTGGCAGCGCCTGAAATTGTTTGTTGATCGGCTACGGCAATAAAATATCTTAACAATCTAAATTCCATGTATATCTCCTATGCTTTTTAGTTATATATATGTATTCAATATAGGTATTTGATATTTCTATTCTAACATCTTATGATTATCTTGAACAGCTGAGCAAAATATTTTTAAGCTGATAAAGGACTAGTTTAATAGGAGGACATTAATCATGGGAATTTCCGAAGTAGCAAAAATTATAGGCGTTACACCAGTTACCTTACGATACTATGAGCGTATGGGGTTAATACCACCTGTAAAACGAAAAAATGGTGGTGTTCGAAGCTACTCTTATGAAGATATCAAAAAATTAAAAATGATTACTTGTTTAAGAAGTGCAGGATTATCGATTGAGGCGCTTCTTAGATATACAGAAATTGATAATCTGTCACAAAACAATCAAGAATCTAAGAAAAAGTTATTAGTCAATGAGCGTTCCAAATTAATTGAGCAATATTATGAATTAGGTCAAACAATTGAACGTTTAAATCATAAAATCTCTGAACTTAACAAAGATTCAAGCCAATTTCACAATCAAGCTATGTGAGATAGAAGAAATTAAGAACTGTAGATTATAAACTATAGTTCTTTTATTTTATACATGATAAAAAGAGTGAATTTTACGTTGACTTAACCTGTAGATTAAGGAGTATTATCTAGAAGAATAGTCTGAAAGAAAGGAGGTCCGAAAAATAACTTGAATGTTAAAGTGAAATCAGACTAGTTATTTAGAAATAAAATAGGGATTGTTACTCTTATGAGGCATTACCCGAAAAAGCGATAACAGCTTTTTTTGGTATGTACTTATAGGAGACTTTTTTTTGAGAGAAAGGTGATTAAAATATTTTCCAAATTAATAAGAGAAAGGATAGCTTTTAGCTTCTTAAATGATAGCGTTTTATTTTTGTCATTTGATGTAAATGTTGGACTATTAGTAACTAATAGCAAAAAACTCTCATCTATAAAAGAAACTTGAGGTTACTCTAAGAAGGAGTGGAAATGTGCTAGAAGTTATTAAAAAAATAAATAATAATTTTGCAATTTGTTTAGATAGTAATGGCACCGAATTAATTGCTTTTGGCACCGGAATTGGTTTTCCTAAAACACCGTATATTTTAAATGATTTAAGCAATGTTAAGCGGACATATTACGGTGTAAATAATCAATATATACATTTGTTAAATGAACTATCTGAAGAAATATTTGTTTTAACAGAAAAAATTGTTGAAATGGCACAAATAGAAATATCTAGTGAAATTCCCTCAGTAAGTATTTTTGCTTTGGCAGATCATATTAGTTTTGCTGTCGAGAGATATAAAAAGAAGATTCAAATAAAGATGCCAGTCTACTATGATTTTAAGCAATTTTATAAAAAAGAATTGGAAGTAAGTACAAAAGCTATAGCTTTGATTAATGCTCAACTAAATGTCTTTTTACCTAAAGAAGAAGCAATTGGCATTGCAATGCATTTTATTAACAGTATAAATAATACCGATGCTGATAAGGCATATGTCTTTGATGAGCGGTTTATTATAAAAAAATTAACAGAAATTATTGAACAAAATTTTAATTTGTCAATAAACCATGATGGAATGAACTATGCAAGATTTGTTTCTCATATTCAATATTTGCTTAAACGTAGAGAAGGAAATGCGCTCATTCAAAGTGATAATAACAGGGTTTTTACAAGCATTAAAATAGAATATCCTAAAGCCCATCAATGTGCCATTAAAATGAAATACTTTCTTGAAAGCACCATTCATTGGCGTGTTTCGGATGAAGAATTACTGTATCTAATATTGCATATTAATCGTTTATGTGCACGTGAAGATTCTAAATAAATTTTATGGAGGATAATTATGAATAAAAAAAATGAATTTAATGATTTAGCTGAAAAAATAATAGATGATTTAGGTGGAAAAGAGAATATTGCTTTTTTTACACATTGTATGACTCGTTTGAGATTCAATGTAAAAGATCGAGCAGCTGTTAAAGAAGATGAAATTGGTCAATTAGCAGGAGTGATTGGTGCTCAGTGGTCGGGTGAACAATATCAAGTTATTATTGGACAAAATGTTGGAGATGCCTACCAAGCAATTATTAATAAGACAGGTCTTTCAGGAGATAAAAAGCAATTACAAGAAACAGAACAAAATGAGGTAACTCCAGTTAAGAAAAAATTTGGAATCGGTATGATATTTGATGCCTTTGCAGATTGTATTTCGCCACTTTTACCAGTGTTAATTGGTTCAGGTATGTTAAAAATTGTCACATTAGTTTTAAGTTTAACCAATGCTATTAGTACTGAAAGCGGTACGTATATTATTTTAGATTTTGCAGGAGATGCTGGTTTTTATTTCTTACCCGTTTTTGTAGGAGCAACTGCAGCTAGAAAATTTGGTGGGAATATGGGATTAGGTATGATGCTAGGTGCAATGTTAATCCATCCTAATTTTATTAATGCTTTAGTTGAAGGAGAGTTAAATTTTTTAAGTATCCCAGTTTATAATGCTTCATATACAAGTACAATTTTCCCTACAATTATTGCTGTCTTTGTAATGAGTCAGGTTGAAAAACAAGTTGTCAAATACTCTCCTGTAGCAATTCGAGCAGTTCTAGAACCACTAGTAACATTACTAATTATGATTCCATTGACGTTATGCTTGATTGCACCAGTAGGAGCGATTTTAGGAGTTTATTTCTCTGCAGCAGTAATGTGGTTATATGATACAGTTGGATTTTTAGGAGTAGCAATTTTAGCAGCTGCATGGCCATTCATGGTATTAACGGGGATGCATTCAGCAATCACACCTTATTTAGTTCAATCTTTTGCGACATTAGGGTATGAACCAATTGCTTTAACAGCAATTATTATTGCTAATTTAAATCAAGGGGCAGCTGCAGCAGCTGTAGCAGTGAAATCAAAGTCAGCAGCAATTAAATCTTCAGCAGCTACTTGTGCAATTACAGCGATTACGGCAGGTGTAACTGAACCAGCAATGTTTGGGATAAATTTAAGATTTAAAAAACCAATGATTGGTGCAACTATAGGTAGTTTTATTGGTGCAGCAATTGCAGGACTTGGGGGTGCTTATGCCTATTCCTTTGCAGCAAGTGCTGGGATTTTTGCTTTTCCTATTTATATTACAGATAATATTCAAAATTTACTTTGGATGGTTGCAGGGTGTAGTGTCGGAATGGTAGTAACTTTTGTCATTAATCTATTTGTTTATACAGAAGAAATAACTCCACCTGCACCAGTGGCTAATTCAGTAGATGAAAAAGTACTAACCACACAACACGCATAATTAAAAACACGAATGAGTGGACGGTGTTATCCAACCAACTCATTCGTGTTTTTGTGATGTTTTTTAAGCAGTAGTCGCTATTTTATTTCTAAGGATAATAACAAAAATACTTAAAATGGCGAAAATAATGGCGCCAAACAAAGAATAGATAGTTCCAAATTGACTGATGAAGATTCCACAGATAATTGGTCCAAATGTTGTTCCAAGATTAGCAGCGGTTAGAAATAGTCCGTTTGAAAAATCTGGCGCTTCTGGTCCAGCCTCAGCAATAACATATTGATTAATATTAGCGATAATTCCAGCGATAATGCCAAGAATTGTTATTAATAAAACAGTTATGCCAGAAAGGGTACCAGTTAAAAAAAGTAAGACATAAGTCGTTATTAAAGCAAAGGGAATAATGAAAATGGTTTTGTTAGCGTTGGTAGTAAGCACACGACCTGCGATGATATTTCCTAAAATATTAGTTAACCCATAAATTAAGAGGACAAAACTAATCATCCGTGTAGATAAATACGTGACATTTTCTAAGAAGTCAGAAAGATAACTGTAGAAGCCAAATAATGCACCATTCAAAAGAATGACTAAAATAATTGCAACTAACATTAACGGCTTTTTCAAAACACTCACTTGTTTTCCATAAGACAATACTTCTGTAACGGGCATTGAGGGTACAAATAGCAAAGTAGCAAGTAACATAATGCCATTTACAACGGCAAAAAACAACATCGACATTGCAAAAGAAAATTCAGTTGCGATAAAACTTGTGACGGGGACACCAAGAACCATGCCAGCAGAAACACCAATAAAAACTTTCGCAACGGCTCTTGCTGACTCGCTTCGTTCAACAGAGGTTCCAGCGACAGTTAGGGCCATTGAAACATAAATTGGGTGAAATGCTGCAGGAATAATTCTTGCTAGAAGCAACAATGTAAAATTCGGTGCAAACATGGAGAAAATATTGCTTGCTGTAAAAATTGTTAAAGCAAGTACCATCACAGTTTTCCTATTTACTTTGGAAAATAATAACGGCATTGTGGGTCCGGCAATTGCAACAACCAAGGCAAAACCACTGACTAATAAACCAGCCGTAGGTACGCTTACATGGAATTCTTGAGCAATTAGCGGGAGAATCCCGATAATTCCCATTTCTGTATTCATGATACCAAATACACCAATCGTCAAAATGAGAATGAGTAGATTTTTATTGTCTTTCAAATTATTTCGCTCCTTTCATCTGTAGTTTTATCTTACAGGTTAATCTACAGGTGAAGTCAAGATGATTTATTTTAGCAAATAGAGATTGACTTAATCTGTAGGTCAAGTGATACGATAAGGATGAAATGATTATTTGGGAGGTTAGAAAAATGGTTTTTAAAAAAGACTTTTTATGGGGCGGTGCGACAGCTGCCAATCAATGTGAAGGAGCTTATGATGTTGATGGTAAAGGTTTGTCGGTTGCAGATGCAATGCCAGGTGGACGTGAACGAATGTCGATTATTTCATCACCAAATTTCAATTGGGATGTTGAACTAACGAACTATCGTTATCCGAATCATGTTGGGATTGATCATTACCATCGTTTTAAAGAAGATATTACATTATTTGCTGAGATGGGTTTCAAAGCATATCGCTTTTCAATTGCTTGGAGTCGTATTTTTCCTAAAGGAGATGAGTTGGAACCAAACGAAAAAGGCTTAGCGTTTTATGATGCGCTGATTGATGAATGTTTAAGCTATGGTATTGAGCCGGTGATTACTATTTCTCACTATGAAATGCCACTACATCTAGCCAAAGAATATGGTGGCTGGAAAAATCGACAGTTAGTTGCTTTTTTTGAACGCTATGCCAAAGTGATTCTTGAGCGTTATGCACACAAAGTAAAATATTGGATGACTTTTAATGAAATTAATTCTGCGATAGAGTTTCCCGCATTATCTCAAGGGTTAATCCCTTCAACAGGTTCAGATGATTATACGAATCGTTTTCAAGCGTGGCATCATCAATTTGTTGCAAGTGCCTTAGCTGTAAAAATTGGAAAAAGCGTAAGGGAAGATATTCAAATCGGTTGTATGCAAATTTATGCGCCTTTATATGCATTCGATAGTAATCCAGAGAATCAATTTGCTTCTCAATTGAAACAACGTGCGTTTGATTATTTTACCAGTGATGTCCAAGTTCGTGGTTATTACCCTACGTATATCAAGCAATTGTTAAAAACCTACAATGCGACTATGCCTGTCATGGAAGAAGGGGATGAAGAGCTACTACGTGACAATACTGTAGACTACATCGGCTTTAGCTATTATATGAGTATGGCAATTAACGAAACAAGTGCTGAAGAAACAGATCCGGCAGCAGGTAACTTAATGGAGGGAGTGCGTAATCCATTTCTAGAAGCGAGTGAATGGGGCTGGCAGATTGATCCTTTAGGTTTACGTATTTCATTAAATGATCTTTGGGACCGTTATCAAGTACCTTTATTTATTGTAGAAAACGGGTTAGGTGCCAAAGACACAATCGACGAAAAGGGAGCAATCAATGATGACTATCGAATTGAGTATTTAGCTAAGCATATTCAAACAATGAAAGAGGCTGTAGAAGATGGTGTCGATTTGATGGGCTACACACCATGGGGTTGCATTGATTTAGTTGCAGCTTCCACCGGTGAGATGAGTAAACGTTATGGTTTCATTTACGTCGATTTGGATGATGAAGGGAATGGAAGTTTCAATCGTCAAAAGAAAAAATCATTTAATTGGTATAAAAAAGTTATTGCATCAAATGGTGAAGATTTAGAAAATAATTAGTTAAAACAGAGAGACAGCATCGTTTGTCTCTCTGTTTTGATTTAAAAGACTTGACTTAAACTAAAGGTTAAGGTTTAACATATAAAAAAGGCATATTCGTTTTGAAAATAGGAGGAACATCAATGACACAAAAAGTAACGCTTGCGGGGAAAAAAGTCCATCCTATCGGAATAGGTACTTGGAACATTGGCAATCACACAATTGATAGAGACAAAGAAATTACAGCAATTCAAAGGGGAATTGAGGCTGGCGCGCAAGTCATTGATACAGCTGAAATGTATGGGAAGGGTTTGTCTGAGCAGTTAGTTGGCGAAGCTATTCATCATTTTTCACGCGAGTCACTTTATTTAATTTCAAAAATTTTGCCTGAAAATGCTTCAAAAAAACAGCTCCCACAAAGTTTAGAAAAATCTTTGCAGCGATTAGCAGTTGATTACTTAGATTTGTATTTATTGCATTGGCAAGGTGCCGTTCCTATAGAAGATACGATGGAAGCAATGGAAAAAGCTAAGAAAGCGGGCAAAATTCGAGCGTGGGGTGTCTCTAATTTTGATACGAGGGATTTGCAAAAAATGACCCAGTTACCACACGGACAAGAATGTATCGCCAATCAAGTCAAATATAATTTGTTTGACCGTGGCATTGAATATGATTTACTTCCCTATATGCAAAAACAGCAAATGACGATGATTGCCTACTCTCCGATTGTTAAGGGTGATTTTTCTGGCATCAATCGCCAACAAAAAATGGTCTTACAAGAAATTGTTGAACGTCACCAGATAAGTATCCCCCAATTATTTTTAGCTTGGAGTATCCGAGATAATCATACAATTGCTATTCCTAAAGCCAGTAAGGTGGAGCACATGTTAGAGAACCTTCAAGCAGGAGACATTTCATTGACGCAACAGGAATACGCTCAAATCGATCAAGTATTTTGTAAACCAACTAGCAAACAAAGTTTAGCTTTATGGTAATCATGGAACAAACAGTGAGAAAGGATGTTTAATATGAGAGTATTAGTTATTGGTGCCAATGGACAAATCGGGAAATTATTAGTGGATAGATTACAACAATCTGGACATACGCCGATTGCAATGATTAGAAGTAGTGAACAAATCGAACAATTTTCAACACAAAAAATTCAAACAGTGTTGGGGGATTTAGAACAGTCGATTACCCAATTGGCTGCACAGATTGTAGAAGTGCAAGCAGAAGCCATTGTATTTTCAGCGGGCTCTGGGGGACATACTGGTGCAGATAAAACTCTTCTGATTGATTTAGATGGGGCAATTAAGATGATTGAAGCAACAGAACGTTCGGGCGTGAAACGATTTGTAATGGTTAGTGCCATTGGCGTTCACAAATGGCATGACGATGAGGTCCCACAGGAAGTCAAAAAAGGTTCATATTATAGTGCGGCGAAATATTATGCCGATTGCTGGTTAGAACTCAGTAAACTAGATTATACAATTTTGCGACCAGGACGATTAACCAATCATACAGGCACTGGAAAAATCCAAGTTGGCAGAGACGTACCGTTTGAATCAATTGCTCGTGAAGATGTAGCAGAAGTAATTGTTTCAATTTTAGATAAAAAAAATACATTCGGAAAAGCCTTTGATGTAATAAACGGAGAACAACTGATTTCAGAGGCAATTCATTCTATTTAAGAAAGGAGCAAGTTGATTGAATATTTCAGAAGCAGCCAAATATTTTGGCTTAACTGCAGTCACCTTAAGGTATTATGAACGCGTAGGAATTATTCCTCCTGTCAAACGAACTAAAGGAGGCATTAGAAACTATCAACAAACCGATCTTGATTGGATTGAATTTATCAAGTGTATGCGTGATTCGGGATTATCTGTGGATTCATTAATGAGATATACAGAATTATATCAACTCGGCAATGATACGATTTCTGAAAGAAAACAATTATTAATAGAAGAACGTAATATTCTCTTAAAAAAATATAATGAAATGGGAACTACGCTAAATCGTCTAAATCAAAAAATTCAAGACTATGAAGACGGAAAGTTTGTAACGCCAGAACAAACAACAGAATAAAAGGAGTGAAAAATATGTCACAATGGACCAAAGAAGAACTAGCAGCAATTGCCAAAGATGAAAATTTATATCTATCAATTCCTAATTCAGATGGAACGATGCATAAACCAGCCTGGATTTGGGTGGTACAAGCAGGGAATGAGCTATATTGTCGAGGCTATTTTGGCAGAAATGCTCGTTGGTATCAATCAGCTAAACGAGAAGGTCATGGTCATCTTTCAGTCGGTGGCGTTGAAAAAGAAGTTCGTTTTGAATTTCCTACAGATGAAATAACCAATAACCATGTCGATGAAGGATATCGCCAAAAATACGCCGAAAGTCCGTATCTAGCACCGATGATTGGAACTGCTAGAGAAGCAACCGTGCGTTTGATTCCTAAAAATGAATAGCATCAAATACAATCGTTTTGTTCCTTCACAAAGCGATTGTTCTATTTAGTAAGTGTGATTGTTATTGGGCTATCTCCTCTTCCTAAGGCTTCTTTTAAATCACTCGGGTTAGCGATGTTTCCTAGAGGTGTATACGAATAAGATGTTGAAAAGTCTTCATAAAAAAGTACCAACGTATCTGACCCAAACAACATTAAATCACCCGCCTGGATGGTCTGAATTGATTCTGGATTGGTAGGAAGCTTTTGCGGGAGATGATAATATTTTTCATTGCCATTTAATTCAGTCATAGTCATATCTAACGGCAATAATTTTTTGAAAGCAGTCGTAGTTGGACTACTTATTAACGTGCCTGCAAACGTTTGCTCATTAATAGTAATTGAAATAGCCGTATTCGTTTCAGTCATTTCTACAGAAGTATTATCTGAAGAAGCTGGACTTATATTAGTATTAGTGTGACGGGTGGTTTTTTCATGTGAAGCACAACTTGTTAAAAATCCTAAGAGTAAGAGATGTAGTAGTGTATGTTTTTTCATAATAAATCGCCTCCTAAAATCAGTGTACTGCTTAAACTAAAGGTTAAGTCAATTTTTTTGTGAAAAAATCGCTATGATGCTGGTTGTGTCCGCTTTTTTGCAAAAAGATAAGAATAATCTCTTGACTTACTATAGTACCAAAAGCAAAAAGATCATTGATTTCTTTGTTTCCTATAATGTACCAGAAACTCCGAATGCGAAAATATCGCAAAATCCTTATATCGAAGCGAGTGATTGGGAATAGTCAATCGATGCTCAAAGCTATTACCATTGATGGGGTAGATTTAATGAGTGACACTACTTGGGGAATTATTGACATTGTGAGCTTCGGTACTGGAGAAATGGAAAAACGCTTAGATAAAGTTAATGAAGGTGTTGTGAACGTTAAATCGTAGTGAGAAAGATTCTTTCTATTCGTATCAAAAAATTATCGAAACAAATAGTGAAGAATTAGAAAAAAACAAAGCAAACGATTTTTTTAGAATCGTTTGCTTTGTTACTTGACTTAAACACAAGGTTAAACGGTATCATAAATAATAATCGTTAAGGAGGCGTTGTTTAATGTCCTATAAAGTTATTTGCCATATGGCGATGTCTATGGATGGGAAAATAGCAGGAGCGTATTTAGGAACTGAAAATTTTTCACCTTATGGAAAAATATATGATGAATTACTCATGCGTTTTAATCTAAATAATTGGATATGCGGACGAGTTACCTTTCAACAAGATATCACTAATGACCAACCGATTGAATATTCCAGCCAGCGACCAATGATTTCATCACGTGAAGATTATTTGGCCGATCCATCAGCAAAAAGTTATGCAATTGCTATTGATCCTGATGGGAAAATCGGTTGGCCGAGCAATCAAATTGGTGAAGAATATCCTGAAAGAAAAGGCGATCATATTGTCGCTATTTTGAGCGAAGCTGTTTCTGATGAATATTTAGGTTATTTGCAAGAAAAACAGATTTCTTATATTTTTGCAGGAAAAGATAAACCATTATCTTTAAAAGTAGCTTTAGATAAGTTATCAGATTATTTTAAGATTGACACTTTCTTAATAGCTGGTGGCGGGATTATTAATGGTTTTTTTGCACAAGAAGAATTGATTGATGAATGGAGTTTACTAATTATTCCAACTATTGAAGGAACGTTTGCAGCGACATCTTTAGTGGAAACACCAATGACTAATGAGATTTTCAAACAAAACTATGAGCTTAGCAAAATAGAAAAAGTCGGAGAAAATGGTGTTTGGTTACGTTATAAAAAACAAGCATACACAAGGTAAATCGTGCAATCATACGATACTATTGGTATGATAAAGAAAAGCAAGCAAAATTTTTTGTTTTGGTCATTCGTGAATAGACAAATGTTGGACAAAGTAGGTAGAAAAACGATTTCTAACTACTTTTTTGAAATTTATCAAGAAGGGGGTCAAACAATGAAGCGGCTAATAATTTTAAGTAGTGTTTGGTTAGTTTTGTTAACAGCTTGTTCTTCAACTGAGCAACCGATCGTGGAAGATTCAGCGACTGTACAAGTGGAACAAGCAGAAGTCGTTATCTTAGCAACGGAGTTAGAGGTACCATGGTCCATTCAAAAATATGACAATAGCTTTTATATCAGTGAACGTTCAGGAACGATTGCCAAAATTACGGATGGAAAAGTACAACGACAAACAGTTCATTTAAGGGACGAGTTATCTGATGTTTCCGAAGCGGGTTTACTGGGATTTTTATTAGCGACTGATTTTGAAGAGTCACAAGAAGCCTTTGCATATTATACGTATGTAACTCAAGCAGGTACATTCAATAAACTGGTAAAATTACGTTTAAACGACAGTCAATGGGAAGAGAGTAGGGTATTGCTGGATGGACTTCCAGGTGGCAATTATCATGACGGTGGACGATTAGCAATTGGACCAGATGGGAAATTATATGTGACTGTAGGTGATGCGCATCAACTAGAAAATGTTCAATCTTTAGATTCGTTAGCAGGTACCATTTTACGAGTAAATCTTGATGGAACGATTCCTGCAGATAATCCTTATACAGAAAGTTATATTTATAGTTACGGCCACCGTAATCCTCAAGGTCTTGCTTGGACATCAGATGATACAATGTATGCGAGTGAACATGGAAATAGTGCCAATGATGAAATTAACCACATTGAAGCTGGTAAGAATTATGGTTGGCCAATTATTGAAGGCCAAGATGAACAAGCTGGGATGGAAGTTCCTCTATTTACCTCAGGAGCAAATACAACCTGGGCACCCTCAGGAATGTCTGTATGGCAAGATAAATTATATGTTGCCGGATTACGAGGAAGTGCTATCTTTGAAGTGAATCTAGAGACGAAAGAAATGCGTTCTTTCCTTGAAGGGTATGGAAGAATTCGTGATGTCTTAGTGGAAGAAGATACGCTTTATTTTGTGACAAATAACTTAGATGGTCGTGGAAATGGTGAAGAAGATGATGATAAGTTGTATCAACTAACGCTAGAATAATTGTTTCTAGCGTTAGTTTTTTTGCTAATTCAAAAACTATTATCGCAAACGCGTTTTTCTTAGAAAGAACGCTATTACCGGACATTTCCAAAGACAGCTAAATAAAAGCATGTTAAAATTTGAAAAAGGGGGAAATAAGATGATAGAAAAATTTGAATACTATTTTCCATTAAAAAAGACAACGAAAAAAATCCATGTTTATTTACCAAATGATTATCTGGACAGTGAAGAGCGCTATCCGGTCATGTATATGTATGATGGTCATAATTTATTTAATGATCAAGATGCAACGTATGGAACTTCTTGGGGCTTAGAAGACTTTCTAGACCAATATGATAAACCGATGATGATAGTGGGAATTGAATGTAGTCATAATGGTAATGAACGTTTAGATGAATATTGTCCATATTCTATTGAAACTAGCTTTTTTGGAGCAATGAATGGCTACGGTGATGAGTTAATGGATTGGGTTGTTCATGAGTTGAAACCATTTATTGATGAAAACTATCGTACGTATCCTTTTCGAGAGGCGACCGCAATTGGTGGCAGTTCAATGGGAGGGTTAATGGCTTTTTATAGTGTAGTAGCCTATAATCATTATTTTTCTAAGGCTGCTTGTTTGTCACCATCCATTTCTTTATGTATGAATCAATTAAAAGAAGAATGGACTCGTCATACAATTTCTCCAGATACACGTGTTTATTTTAGTTTTGGTGAGCGTGAAATTGCCGGCCACGAAAGTGCATTAGACGATGTGGGGTATTTTAATGATTGTCTGGTGGCTATTGGAGGAACAAGTTATATTCACATCCAAAAAAATGGCGGACATAATGAAATGACTTGGAGACAGCAAGATCAATTATTTATGGATGTTTTATGGAAATAAGAAAAACGGACACTCAAGCTAAGTCGTTTTACTTGAGTGTCCATTCTTTAGTTGAGGTCTAACCACGTTCGCTGTTCATCAAAATGTTGAGCAGCATGTTTTGCGTTGGTAACAATAATATCTGGATACCCCAACACACTTAATAAAGCAATAGCATTTCGAGTTTTAGCAGCCCCTTTTTTTACACGATAATCAAAAGAAATACCTTCATCTTCGTCAATTTGTTCTGAAAAATGGCTATTTTCGCAAGTTGTCTTTAGCATTTCAGTCAATTCGATGTCATGTGTAGCAACCATTGAAAGACTGTTCGTCTGACTTAACCAAGCGACAATACTTGAGGATGCAGCAATTCGTTCCACGGTATTCGTTCCTTTTAAAATTTCATCAATAAAACAGTAGCAATGTTCCTTTGTGGCAACTTTATCTAATAAGCGTTTTACAGATTTTATTTCAGCAACAAAATAGCTGTCACCTTCAGAAATATTATCTTCGACAGCCATTGAAGTTAGCACATGTCCAGGTTGCATAACAAATTTTTCCGCAATGGCTGTTTGAATAGTTTGTGCCAAAATACAACTAATCGCAATACTTTTCACATAAGTCGATTTACCCGAAGCATTTGAGCCAGTCACTAAGGTTGTTTGTTGCCAATCAACGGGATTCATTACAGCCTTCTCTAATAATGGATGATAGATATTTTCCGCAGTAACCTGTCCATTTTTAAATGTTGGCTGACAAGTGACTGGCATAAATGAGCGGAAATTTAAAACCGCTGCTGCCACTTCTAATTTTCCTAAGATTTCCCAAAGACGAATCGCATCTTTTTGATAATGACGAATTCGGCGAATAACAAATGAATAGGAGATAAAAGGTAGCATAAACATTGTATTTAAATAATCGAAAAGCACTTCTGTTTCTGAATTACCTTTTGAACGAAAAGAAACGCCAAAATAGAGGATGCTCTTTAGATTTTTTAAAGTCGCATGTAAGTCACCTTGTAAAGGCTGGCTGATTTTCGCAATTTTCTTACCAGTAGCGATGGTTTGGATTAAATAGCGCATACTATTGAGCTCAATATCTAATTGGGCTTTTTTAATCTGATAAAAAATGGTGTTAAAGACCAAGCTACCAATAGTTAAAACAAGACCAGTAGATTGTCCAATGAAAAAAAAGAATAACCCAATAAAAGGTAAGATACCTAATAAAATAAATACAGGCAGAGATCCTAATGCTTTTTTTTCTTGGTTAGAAAGATAATGTTTGGAAAAATTATGATCTTGTTTTCCTAATTGCGCAAAAGCGTATTGGATTTTTTCACGCTCGTGAGGAAACTCTTGATAATATGCGATGAGTTTCTCAATTTCAGTATCTTGTTGCCAATGATAATTCCGCAATTGTTGATACAGAGCTTCTGAACCAACACTAGAATAAGTAGCATTAATCAATTCAAATACTTGAAACATATCTAAATCATACCAAGTGATATCATCAATTTCACTGTCCCATTTTTTAAAAGAACGTTCTTGTTGCCAGGCGCTTTTTAAACTTTCTTCTTTATCAAATCTTGGCTGAAGAGGAATTTTCCCCCATTGATTTTTGACGCGCTGTTTTAGTTTCACACGTTGATAATATTCCATGCCAATAATGAGCAGAAAAATTCCTACAATCACGATTAAAATAAAAAGACGTTCGTTCATTTTTTTCACCTTTTCTAATAGTTGTCATATAATAAGGATAACATATATCATTCATAGGTATCTTAAAGAAAGAGAAAAAGTTATAATAGACACGTAATAGATTATATCGGAGGGACACAATGAGTACATGGTGGAAAGAAGCAGTTGGCTATCAAATTTATCCAAGAAGTTTTAAAGATTCGAATAATGATGGAATTGGTGATATCAATGGTATTCGGGAAAAATTAGGTTATTTGAAAGAGTTAGGGATCGATTTTATTTGGATTACGCCTATTTACGCTTCACCTAATTTTGACAATGGGTATGATATTTCAGATTATTGCGCAATTTCTAGTGATTTTGGTACGATGGAAGAGTTTAAAGAACTTGTAAACGAAGCAAAACAATTAGAGATAAAAATTATTATGGATTTAGTGATTAATCACACATCGAATCAACATAGTTGGTTTGAGAAATCTCGACAAAACGATCCAGATTACCGTGATTTCTATATTTGGCACGAACCCGTTAATGGCAAGGAGCCGAATGATTGGCAGTCTATTTTCGGTGGCTCTGTATGGACATACGATGAAGTAAGAGAAGAATATTATTTCCATACTTTTGCAAAAGAACAACCCGATTTGAATTGGGATTCACCAGCAATGAAGAAAAAAATAGTTGAAATGATTGAATGGTGGGCAAATCAAGGAATTGATGGTTTCCGCATTGATGCCATTTCACATATAAAAAAAGAAAAATGGGACCAACCAAACAACGATTCGAAACGTCCATTCAAAGCATTTCAAAATGTAGAAGGCATTGGAGAATATTTGAGTGAATTAAATACAATCTTTAAAAAACATAACTTAATGACAGTCGGTGAAGCATCTGGAGTTACTGCAGATGAAGCCGAAGTTTGGGTAGGCAGAGATGGTTACTTTAATATGATTTTTGAGTTTGAACATACTGGATTATGGCGAACAGCAAATGTTGAACAACCGTTTAAACAATTTAAAGAAGCTTTAGTTCGATGGCAAGAAGCCTGTGCCAAAGATAAAGGCTGGAATGCGTTATATATGGAAAATCACGATTTACCAAGAAGTATATCTGTGTATGGCGACGATAGCCCAATGTATCGAACGATTTCTGGAAAAGCTTTAGCGATGGCCTTTATGCTGTTACAAGGAACTCCCTTTATCTATCAAGGACAAGAAATTGGTATGACAAATACCACTTTTGATTCAATTGATGAAGTCAATGCAACAGATACTATCTATATGTATCATCAATTAATCACCCATGGTTATTCAGAAACACAAGCGTTGGAACAAATATCAGCGGTGACTCGCGATAACGCTCGGACCCCTATGCAATGGGATGGCTCTGAGTTTGCAGGTTTTTCTGAAACGAAACCTTGGTTAAAAATGAATCAAAACAAAGGTTCTGTTAATGTAAAATTAGAACAAGAAGACGCGAATTCTGTGTTTAATTTTTACAAAGAGTTAATTCAATTGAGAAAAAAATATCCTGTGTTTGTTAGTGGTGCCTTCCACTATATTGAAACCGAAGCAGCACCCGTTTTTCACTATGAACGTAAAAATGAACAAGAGCATTATGCAATTGTAGTGAATTTAAGTAAAGAAGAACAAGATTTTGTTTCATTAGATGAATTGACGGACAATAAACTCGTGCTATCCAATTATTTGGATTATGATTTTTCAAAATTGCGTCCTTTTGAAGCACGTTTGTATAAATTGTCATAGTTATTTATGCTAGAGAATTACTTTTGGGTAATCCTCTAGTTTTTCTAGGAAGAGTATTCATGAAAATAAGAACTATTGCTACAAGGGAATTAGAAATGAATTAATTGAAAACTCATTTTCATATGGAATTAAAGATTCTAAATTAAATTGAAAAACATTTTACAAAGCACAATAAAATAATTTGAAGCTTGTTTTGGTTAAGGAAAAACCAATTTCAGTATTTTATGCAAAGCTAATTTTAAATATTGGTGTATGTGGCGGTGTAACAACGGTTACTGATTTATTTGACCTTCATATTGGTGAAAAGAATAATTATTATGGTATTAGAAAGAAATGAAACAGATCATTCTTATTACGTTTAATCAAACGAAAGAATTGCTAGTGTTCAACATTGAAAGCTTATAAGTAATAAATTAAAAATTATATTTGAAATCCTTTTCATTGTGTGGTAGTATGAATTGGCAAATAATGTTATTGGCGTGTTACTGATTATGCAGGCAAGACCAAGACAAACGTAAACTTCATTTCGATGGGGCTCGTTTGTTTTGGTCTTTTTTATTTGAAAGGAGTAAAGAAGATGGATTACAAAGAAGTAGGTAGAAAAGTTTTAGAATTAGTAGGTGGGAAAGAAAATGTAGTTAGTTTGACGCATTGCGCGACTCGCTTGCGTTTTGAATTAAAAGATAAAAATAAAGCAAAAAC
Organism: Enterococcus sp. AMC1623; assembly: GCF_058216495.1. Taxonomy (NCBI): domain Bacteria; kingdom Bacillati; phylum Bacillota; class Bacilli; order Lactobacillales; family Enterococcaceae; genus Enterococcus; species Enterococcus sp. AMC1623. The sequence continues at coordinate 518,383 of NZ_CM177096.1, forward strand.
CCAACAATTAGAAAAGACATCAGGCGTGATAAGTGTTGTTGATAGTGGTGGTCAATACCAAGTTATTATTGGCAATGAAGTACAAACTGCTTTTAAAGAAATTCAAAAAATAGTAGGAACAACCAAAGTGCAGAAGGATACTACGAGGGAGAAAGAAGGCCTGATTTCAAGAATTATTAGCGTTATTTCGACGACTTTTACACCCATGATTCCAGCAATTACTGGTGCTGGGATGGTAAAAGCGATTTTAGCTGTACTGACGTTAACAGGTGTGTTATCTGATACAAGTCAAACATATATTATTTTAAATACAGTTGCAGATGCTGCTTTTTATTTTATGCCTGTACTTTTGGCTTATGGAGCATCGATTAAGTTTGAAGTGAGTCCAATTTTAGCAGTGACTGTTGCAGGAATTTTGCTACATCCAAATATTTCACAGCTTTTTTCAACAGGAGATCCTGTACATTTCTTAGGAATTCCCGTATTAGCAGCAGACTACGCTGGTTCAGTATTACCGATTATTTTTACAGTATGGATTATGTCGTATGTAGAACGCTTTGCAGAGTGGATTTCGCCATCGTTTATTAAGTTTTTTACTAAACCAATGTTAGTGTTTTTGATTATGGGACCATTAGCTTTAGTAGTTATTGGGCCTTTTGGAACCTTACTAAATGATTTAGTCGCTACCGGTGCTTCTTGGATTAATGATAAGGCAGCTTGGTTAATTCCATTTTTAATGGGCGGACTTCAGCCCTTCTTAGTAGTAACTGGAACAGCTTGGGCAATGACCCCAATTGCAACAATGCAATTAAGTAAAAATGGCTCAGAAATGGTCAATGGACCAGGAATGCTAGCATCTAATATTGCGCAATCTGGTGCCACTTTTGCTGTAGCTTTTAAAACAAAAAACAAAGAATTAAAACAATTAGCTACTTCAGCAGGGATTACCGCTTTAATGGGGATTACAGAGCCTTCTTTATATGGTGTAACTTTGAAACTAAAAAAACCACTGATTGCTTCTATGATTGGTGGAGCAATAGGGGGACTATATGCAGGTTTATCAGGATTAGTCCGTTATGCCTTTGTTTCACCAGGTCTGGCTGCTTTGCCAGCTTTTATTGGAGAAAATCCAATGAATATCGTTCATGCTATTATCACTTGTCTTATTTCATTCAGTGCAACATTCATTATTGCTTATTTAATGGGATTTGAAGACCCAATAACTGAAGCAGAAAGCAATGAACAATTACTAGAAAATGTGAACATGACGATAAAAAATCCCATCAAGGGGAACGTCATCCCTTTATCAGAAATCAATGATAATGTATTTTCAAAAGGATTGTTAGGAAAAGGTGTAGGGATTCAACCAGAAGAGAATATCATTGTATCACCCATTGAAGGAACAGTTTTAACAATTTTAGAATCAAAACATGCGATTGGATTGATTTCTTCAGAAGGTGTAGAAATATTAATTCATGTAGGAATTGATACCGTGAATTTAAAAGGAGCACCTTTTGAGCTATTTGTTAAAGAAGGGGACTATGTATCTGTTGGTCAGGAATTAATGGCAATTGATTTCAAAAAAATCAAAGAAAAAGGATACGATGACACGGTTATTTTAATTGTTACGAACAGTGATAAGTTTACTATTCAAGAAAAGGTAGGTCCTGCTTTATCAGCAGAAGAACTCATGACAATTAATTAGGAGGAAACGTTTATGCAATATAAAACTTTAGAAAAATTCCCCGATAATTTTTTATGGGGAGCTTCAATTAGTGCTTATCAAGCCGAGGGTGCTTACAATATAGATGGAAAAATATTATCGATTATTGATAAATATCTTCATCCAGAAGATGTTGCTAATTTTGAAGTAGCATCAGATTTCTATCATCATTATAAAGAAGATATTCAATTATTTGCAGAATTAAGATTGAAAGCTTTTCGTTTTTCAATTGCTTGGACTCGCATTATAAATGTGGAGACCCAAGAGTTAAACGAAGAAGGTATTGCTTTTTATCAAAATGTGATTAATGAATGTTTAAAGCAAGGAATTGAACCAGTTGTTACAATGTATCATTTTGATTTACCATATTTTTTAGAAGAAAAAGGCGGTTGGAAAAATCCGAAAACATGTGATGCCTTCTTAATTTATGCTAAAATCTTATTTGAAGCCTATGGCGATAAAGTCAATTATTAGTTAACGATTAATGAGCAAAATACCATGATTTTACATCCAGGTGCAATCGGGATTCCCGAAAACGGTGAATTACCTAGTAAGAAAGAATTATTTCAGATGAATCATCATGTATTGGTAGCACAAGCAAAAACTTTTAAATTGTATCATGATTTAAACTTACCAGGAAAAATCGGCCCTGCGATTAATTTAACTGCGATGTATCAAGCAACCGCTGCACCTGATGATGCAATTGCGGCTCATAATTGGGAAACTTTACGTGGCTGGTCATTTCTGGATGCGGCTGTCAGAGGAAGATATAATTATTTATTTGAAAAGTATTTATATGATCGACAATGGTATCCACAGGTTACACCAGATGACTTTACCTCTTTACAAGCAGGAGAACCCGATTTTATTGCAGTTAATTATTATTCTACAGCAACTATTGCTGCAAGCAAAAATGATGGGTCAGACGTTTCTGCGCGCGCTGGTGATCAACAGATTATGTTAGGTGAAGAAGGGGTTTATCGAGCAGCAGAAAATCCTTATGTCGGGAAAACGCCCTACGGTTGGGTAGTTGACCCCACTGGCTTACGATTAACTTTACGTAAATTATATGATCGGTATAATTTGCCTATTTTAATAACTGAAAATGGTTATGGTGCTCCTGATAGACTTGAAGACGACGGTTCTGTTCGTGATCAAGAGCGTATCAACTATTTAAGCCAACATATCTATGCAATTCAAGAAGCAATTACAGATGGTGTGGATGTTTTAGGATATTTACCATGGTCGGCTATTGACGTTGTAAGCACACATCAAGGATTTAACAAGCGTTACGGTTTTATTTATATCGATCGCACAGATCAAGAATTAAAAGAATTACAACGGATAAAAAAAGATAGTTTTTATTGGTATCAACAAGTGATTGCTCGTAATGGCTTGTAGTAGATAGGAAGGCGAATGAGATGGAAGTCATTAAAGCATTGAATAATAGCCTGATTCTTAGTCGGAATGATGAGGGAGTTGAGGTTATTCTAATGGGAAAAGGGTTAGGTTTTTCATTAAAAAAAGGTGACTGTGTTCCTGAAGAAAAAATAGAAAAAGTATTTAAATTGGATTCAATTTCTCAAACATTAAAATCAGATTACATTCAATTGTTTGAGGATATTCCTGAAAATTTGCTACTAGTAGTGAAAGAAATTGTTGATTATACTAATAAACAATATGAAAATAAGCTAAATAAAAATTTGTTTTTTACATTGTTAGATCATATCAATTACGCGATTGAACGTAGTGTCAAGGGAATTGTATTTCAAAATAAATTACTTGTAGAAATTCAAAGATACTATCCTAAAGAATTTACGATTGGTCGTTATGCTGTCGAACGCTTGAATTTAGAATTAAAGATAACCTTACCTGAAGAAGAAGCTGGAAACATTGCGTTTCATATCGTCAATGCGCAAGATAGTCTTGCAAATATGGAAGAAACTATTTTATCTATTCGTATGTTAAAAGATATTCTAATGTTATTAGGATATCTTTTTCCAGAAAAAGAAGTCGACAAAGAGTCATTCTTGTATCTGCGTTTTGTGACACATTTACAATTTTTTATTGGACGTATGTTAAAGAGAGAAGAATTGCCTGCTAAAGATGATTTTTTATTAAATTCAGTAAAAGTTCGTTTAAATCGAGAATTCCAGGCCGCACAAAAAGTAAAAGAATACGTAGAAAATGAACTTAATGTGTCAGTGAATAGTGATGAATTGTTGTATCTAACTCTGCATATTGCACGTGTTTATTAGCAATAAAACTAGTTTGGATTTCCAAACTAGTTTTTAATTTATTAAATGCTAAAATATAAGGAAGTATATAAAAAGGAGAGGATTACGTGCTAAGTAGTAAAGATGTAGCAGAATTATTTGATATCTCAATATCGACTATCCGTTATTATGAAAAAATTGGGATTATTCCCCCGATTGAAAGGGATGAGAACGGCTATCGAATTTATACAAAGTCTACCTTAAATTGGATTTATTTAATGAAAAGTTTACGTAACGCAGGGTTATCAATTGAATCTTTACAAGAGTTTTCTCGATTGTCACAAAAGCAAGGCGAAGAGCGCAAACAACAAAAACAAGTATTAAGAGATCAATTGCAAGAAATTGATGAAAAAATAGCAGAGCTACAACGTGTACGTAAGTTACTTAATTACAAAATTGAAACGTATGATGAACATTTGGCTAAATTTCAAACAGGAGAGTTAACCGCTGTAACTACAGAAGAACTTTGGAAAGTAAAATTATAAAAACGCTTGCTATAAAGTCCACTTCATACTTTAAAATAAATGTAATGTTATTTTGAAGGAGGAAGAAGTATGGAACACGTATTAACGATGAATAATGGAATTGAAATTCCTATTTTAGGTTTTGGAACGTATCAAATTACCGATCCGCAAGAAGCAGAGGAAGCTGTTTTTCAAGCTATTCAAACAGGTTATCGTCATATTGACACTGCCCAATCGTATTTGAATGAAGAAGCAGTCGGTAGAGGAATCAAAAAAGCTGATATTGCTAGGGCGGAATTATTTATTACAACTAAAATATGGGTCGAAAATGTTTCTTATGAAGGTGTGTATGCTTCCTTTCAACAGTCACTAGAACGTTTGCAATTGGATTACGTAGACTTGTTGTTAATTCATCAACCATTTAATGATGTGTATGGCGCTTGGCGAGCGATGCAAGAATTACAGCAAGAAGGAAGAGTTCGAGCGATTGGCATTTCTAATTTTTCTGTCGATCGGGCAGTAGATTTGTCTTTATTCAACAAAGTAGTACCACAAATCAATCAAATTGAAATTAATCCATTTCATCAACAAACAGAAACAATTAAATTGTTAAAACAAGCGAATATCCTTCCAGAAGCATGGGCACCTTTTGCAGAAGGAAAACATGATATTTTTAATAATGAAATTTTAAAAACAATTGCTAAAAAACACAATAAATCTGTCGCCCAAGTGATTATTCGCTGGTTAGTGGAACAAGAAGTTGTGGTTTTAGCTAAGTCAGTTAAACCAGAAAGAATGCGTGAAAACTTTAATGTATTTGACTTCAACTTATCAGATGAAGAAAAGAAACAAATTGCTACTTTAGAGCAAGGAGAAAGTCAATTCTTTTCGCATGCTGATCCAGCAATGATTCGTTGGATGGCAGGACGTAAATTAAATAGTTAGAAGGAGAATGAATGTGAAAATACTTTATCTAATGCGACATGGTCAAACGCTGTTTAATCAATTACACAAAATCCAAGGCTGGTGTGATGCACCATTAACTGAGTTGGGAATCAAACAAGCTCAAATTGCTGGACATTATTTTAAAGAAAATCAAATTGAGATCCAAAGTGCGTATTGTTCAACATCCGAGCGTGCATCAGATACGTTAGAACAAATTACTGATTTACCCTATACTCGATTAAAAGGCTTAAAAGAATGGAACTTTGGTCGTTTCGAAGGCGAGCCAGAATTTTTAAATCCGGCATTACCTTATGGTGACTTCTTTGTTCCTTTTGGTGGAGAGGCTGAAATGGCCTTTCGAGAACGTGTTGCACAATCGATTTTTGAATTTATGTCAAACGAAACTCATGAAACTATTTTAGCAGTTTCACATGGTGCGGCTTGTCGTCAGTTTATGCGTTATTGGGCACATACAAGTGAAGTTGACCAAAAAAAACCGCTCGGAAATTGCTGTGTATTAAAGTTTGAATTTGATGAAAATGAATTTCGTTTAATCGAGATTATTAATCATGATTTTAGTTTAATTATTTAATTGAAAAAATTAACTATAACTAAAGTAAGAAATTTTCAGTGAAACCATATATTTAGAGTCTTGACTATGAAAATGCAAAATACATTTTCAAAACGATTAAAGAGAAATATAGTACAGAAAAAATTGTTTTGGTCATAATGCATGATAAGCAGTGAATTTTATTATATGTAGATAATTCGAACCTCCGACATTTAGGTGTTGGAGGTTCGTTTACATTTCTTTAAAATTACTTTCAAACCATAAGGAGAAAGAGCGTTAAGAAGTGAACTCTTTATCTTACATAAGTTGGGATAAAGCTTCTGGGCTTAGGAAAGGCGCTATATCTAAAATATCCTTGGTTGAGTAGTGGTAGGAACATTTTTGTATTAATTGAATGAGAGTTGCTTCATTTAAAAAAGGAGCAAGCTCCGCTACTGCTTTCATAGAATAACCTTCTTTGAATAATTCATAATCGATAATTTGCGAAAGTTGTCGTGTATCTAAGAATGGCGCAAGTTCAACGAGATCAGCTAATGATATGTTGGTAAATGGTGCTTTGATATAGCTAAATAAGTTATTTTTGTCAATAAAAGGTGCTAAGGCTAGTAAAATTTCGATATCGAAGTGAGGCTCTTCTATTTCTTCAATAATCTTATTCAATTCATCAGGTTTAACAATTGCCGTAATACGCATTAATTCTTCTTCTCGCAGTGAATCATGGTTTGCAACTTTAGTAACTGTTGCTACTAACTGCTCATTATTCAATAATTCATCAATAGTTAGCTGAAAAATTTTGGCTAGCTCCGATAATTTTGCAATATCTGGAGAAGTCAATCCATTTTCCCAAGAGGAAACCGCCTGATGACTGACATATAGTGCTTCAGCTAATTCACTTTGAGTTAAATTTTTTTCTTTTCTGTAAGTCCCAATAGTTTTGCCTAGTTCTTTAGTGCTAAAGGGTTGATTTGTCATATAATTCGCCTCCTTGTATTGATAATAACTGTTTGAAGAAAGATTAGTAAAGCAAGTATAACTTGAGTAGTTTATCAAGAAATACTTGCTTTACTAGCATATTTAAAAAATACGAGTTTTTTTTATCGAACAATTCGTAGAGCAATCTTCGCAATGTCCGTGCCCTTTAACCTGTTTATAAATAATCCAACCTGCAAGTCCAAAAATGAATATAGATAAAAGTATAGTAGTCATTATTTCCCTTCTTTCAAAATAGGTGTTGGGAGTAGTTGAGTATGTTCTTTAGGATTTCGTATCAAACTATAAACCATTCCAACTAAAACAAAACCGGCGATAAAAGTACTAAATGCAATAGGTGCATGCTCTACAAAGATATGACCAAATTGATAGAGGACAAAGCTGACAAGATAAGCTAATCCACATTGGTAACCAATAGCAATCCATGTCCATTTGCTATTCGCCATTTCGCGATGGATGGCACCTATTGCCGCAAAACAAGGTGCACACAAAAGATTGAACAGTAAAAAAGAATAAGCAGAAAGTGCAGTAAAGTCGTTGTGTAATAGAGGCCAGATTTCATTTCCATTTTCAAAAATAGAATTGAGATTACCATACAGAATACCAAACGTACCAATAACATTTTCTTTTGCAACTAAACCAGCGATTGTTGCGACTGTTCCTTGCCAGTTTCCCCATCCCAATGGTGCAAAAAGTGGGGCAATAAGCTGTCCAAATGCGACTAACATACTCTGACTTTCTTGAACAGGCTGTAAAGAGAAACTGTAATGCGAAGTAAACCAAATAAAGATACAAGAAACGAAAATGATTGTTCCAGCTTTTTTTACAAAAGAGCTACCTCGAGCAAAAGTTTGATGGAAAACATTTTTGAATTGTGGAAAATGGTAAGTGGGTAATTCCATAATAAATGGAGCAGGATCACCAGCAAATAAAAAAGTTTTCTTTAAAGCAATTCCTGACAAAACAATAGCAGCAACACCAATGAAGTAAGCAGACGGTGCAATCCAACTACTATGTGGGAAAAAAGCACCTGCAATCAAAGCAATAATTGGCAATTTAGCCGAACAAGGCATAAATGTTGTAATCATAACAGTTAATCGACGATCTTTTTCATTTTCAATTGTTCGACTTGCCATGACACCAGGCACTCCACACCCTGTTGCAATTAACATTGGAATAAACGATTTTCCTGATAGACCAAACTTTCGAAAAATTCGATCCATAACAAAAGCAATACGTGCCATATACCCACAATCTTCTAGGATAGATAAGCAGAAAAATAAAACTAAAATTTGTGGAAGAAAACCTAATACAGCCCCAATACCAGCTATAATTCCATCTAATATTAACGCTTGAAGCCATGGCGCAATAGCCCAAGAAGTCAACAATTTTTGGGTAAAATCAGGTATTAAAGTCCCAAATAATTCTTCGTTTATCCAATCAGTCCCTAAAGTTCCGATTGTTTGAATGGAAAGATAATAAATACTCCATAAAACAAGTGCAAAAATAGGTAAAGCTAAAAAGCGATTCGTCACAACTCGATCAATTTTGTCACTAATGTTCTCTTGAAATTCTTGTTCTTGAAGCAGACATAAAGAAATCAAACGAGAAATAAATTCGTAACGCTCATTAATCAAAATCGCATCACTTGTATCATCAAAAAGCATTTCAATAATGTGAATAATCTCAGCGATTTCTTTTTCCTGAGCTTCATTTAATGATAGTTTTTCTTGAATAATAGGATCTTTTTCAAAAAGTTTAATCGCGTACCATCGTGCTTGTTCTTTTGAAACGTTTGACCCTAAAACATCCATAATTTCATGTATAGCACTTTCAACGCGATCATCATAAATAGGGGCTACAGGTGCTTGTTCATTGGCAACTGATATTCCTTTTTCAATTAAAATTTCTATTCCATTTTTCTTCAAAGCACTCATACCTACAACTGAAACACCTAGACTATAGGACAATTTGTCTAAGTTCAATTTTCGGCCACTTTTTTTGACGATATCCATCATGTTTATTCCAACTACAACGGGTAGGCCTATTTCTAAAAGCTGTGTAGTCAAATATAAATTACGTTCTAAATTACTACCATCTACAATATTTAGAATTACATTTGGTCTTTGTTCAGATAAATAGTCTCTAGTAATAATTTCTTCAGGTGTATAAGGGGAAAGAGAGTAGGTACCAGGTAAATCTTGTAAAACGATTTGTTTATTTTTACGGAAGTGTCCAGATTTACGTTCAATAGTCACGCCCGGCCAATTGCCCACTCGTTGTGAGGAACCAGTTAAATAGTTGAAGACGGTTGTTTTTCCACTATTGGGATTGCCAGCAAGAGCAAAATGATAGGGATTCATAAATTCTCCTCCTTTGATACTAGAATTAATGTAGCTTCCTCTTTTCTTAATGTTAGTTCATAATTTCGAATAGTCACTTCTATCGGATCGCCAAGAGGGGCGACTTTTTTTATGACAATGGGGATATTCTTTGTGACTCCCATATCCATTAAGCGACGTCGAATAGCATCTTTACCATATATACTTACGACTGCACCAGATTCTCCAACCTCTAATTGATCTAAAGATACCCAATTTTGATTCAAACGAATCGTATCTACCCAAATGTTTTCTAAAAGTTCTCTAGAAACAGCTAAGCGACTATTTCTTAACGAAAGAATTCCAGCTTGTTTGTCCAATTTGATTAGTGCAACTTTGTTTGAAGTACGCACACCTAATTGTTGTAAATAATTTCTTGTTTTTGAATCGCCTGTGATTTTTTGAACTTGATAAACTATATTTAATGGTTGACTTACTAATTGATTCATGGATACTTCCTCCTTCTAATAAAAGGTATACATTGTATAAATGAGAATCATTATCATAAGATTACGACCTAGTTATAGGTTATGTCAAGGGATAAAGTGAATAAGTACACAATGTTTTTTTGTCAATATTTTCAGAGGGTTATTTGTTACATTTAAACTGCATATTATGACATCGAAGTTTTAACTATAGGAGATTGTGATAAAATTCGTTTTGAATAAGTTAGTTAGATGGCATACTTTATAACTGAGAAATAATTACTTAATACTACTTTATTAATAGTAAAGAGGGAGGGAGAATTTCATGTCAGAAACTATGTTGCATATACTTTTCTTAAGTATTCCTAGTTGTCTATTAATTTTTGGTGGCTGGTTATTTATTTTACACAAATATAGACTATGGAATAATTCATTATATATTGTTTTCAAAAATCAGAGAACACTAGTAAATGACGTAACAGGAAAATTATGGATAATTGGTGGCATTGTAACTGAGGTATTAATCATTATTTTTAGGAACCGTTTGACTATACCAAGCGCGGTTATTATATACTTAATCACGCTTGTTTTAGGTTTTCTTGTTGCATATTTTCTGATTAGAAAAAAGTAGAGTGATTTATTAATAAGTATTAAATTTTATGTAAGCGGAGGGAAAGACAATGAAAAACAATCAAACTCAGTTAAAGAAAGCTAAGACATGGAATATCGTTCTGTTAGTGATATGCACAATCGGGATAATATTCTCTCTTGTGAATTTACCTACAGCTTTAAATCCAGATCCAGCAATTTACACAGAAGAGCTCCTAGGAAGTCAGGCTACGCAGCTATACGGCCAAGTAAATAGTTTACAATCGAAAGTTTATGCATTACTTGATTTTGGTATTTCTCTGATTATTGTAGTTTTATTATTTTTAGCACATCGGAAGTTAAAAGAAGGAAAATTAGCCGGTAAAGCACCATACTATATGTATTTGACATGGATGGTATTTGGGATGATTTATTCGTTCTTATTTTTACCAACTATTGAGATTAGCGGGTTTGAAAGTATGACAAAATTAATGAGCGGCATTGGGATAGTTTTTCAATTATTATTAGCGATACCAGCAATAATGGTACTGATTCATTTATTTAAAGCAGATTCTGAGGATTCAATATGAGGAAACGAAAAAAAGTAACGAAAAGACAACAAATTATTTTTAGTATTATTGCGGGAATAGTTGGAGTAGTAGGGATTATGGGTGCTTTTTTTTATAGTTATAATAAAACTCCTAAGCAACAAGAAAATAAGTACCAAATAATTACAATAGAACAAACAAGTCCATTGATATTGAAGGGGACTGTGGTTGCAGAAAAAATACAGTCATTTTATTATGATCAATCAAAAGGTGAAATAGCCGAGCTTTTTGTAAATAATGACCAAGAAATTAAAGAGAATACCTTACTTTTTTCTTACGAGAATCCCACTATACAGGACCAATTGGTTGAACAGGAGCAAACGTTAGAAAAATTGAATCTAGCTGTTCATAATGCGCAGCAAAACTTAGATAATGCTTATATAAAAAAACAAGAACTACAAAATCGATTAGATGAAGCAACGGCTAGTTACGATAATGCTAATAGTGAGACAGCTGAAGGTCAGCAAGTTAAATTAGAAGAACAGGCTAAAAAAGAGCAGTATCAGGAGGCTATCTCTGCACAGGAAGAGGTCATTATTCAAGCGCAACAAGTATTGGATACTGCTTATATAGATTTAAATGGCGCAAATTCAATCATTGAAAATACTCAGAATAAGGAAATAACTAATATTTTTAGTCAAAATGCAGGTATAGTAAGTATCAATGAAGAAGGAAAAACAAATCCTTCCATCCCATTGATTCAAGTTGTCAGTAAAGAAATGGTCATTGTAGGGAAAGTAACCGAATATGATTATGAACGATTAAATAAAGATATGACGGTAAGCATTAATTTTCTACATGATAATTCAAAAATAGCAGGAACAATTTCAGAAATTAATCCCTTGCCAGACACTGCAGAAATAAATGCTGACGTAACACAAGCGAGTATTGCTACGTACTCATTTAAGGTAAAACCGGAAGAAACGTCTCATTATGGCTATAATTGTCAAATTAGCGTGGAATTAGATGAGTTGCGCATTCCTAAAAGCTCCATTATTTCAAAAAATGGTCAAGAGATTGTTTATATAGTTGAAAATGGAAAAACAAAAAAAACACGTGTAACCTTTGAAAGAAAAGATGATTTGTTTATTGTTCTAGAAGGATTAAAAGAAAAAGATCAGATTATTGAAAATCCTGATGATTCATTAAAAGATGGTCAAGAAGTGATGGTGAACTAGATGATTGATTTAAAAGGAGTTAATAAATATTACCAAAATGAAGAGGATACCATTCACGTTTTGCAAAGTATTGATTTGCAAATCAATGAAGGAGAGATGGTTGCTATTATGGGGCCATCAGGTTCAGGAAAATCTACCTTGATTAATTTGTTAGGGTTTATTGATACGTCGTTTGAAGGAAAATATTTGTTTGAAGGTGAATCTTTTACTCAGTGGTCAGATGATGCCATATCAAAAATAAGGAATCAAATGGTAGGATTTGTTTTTCAGAACTTTAGTTTAATTGAAAACTATACAGTCTTTGAAAATGTCGAATTGCCGTTGTTATATAATGGCTATCATTTTCGTCAAACAAAGAAAAAAGTGATCGAAGTATTGGCAATGGTAGGATTAAAAGATAAAGCTGAAAAATATCCCAAACAGCTATCTGGTGGGCAGCAGCAACGTGTTGCAATTGCACGAGCGATTATTAATAATCCTAAATTTATTATTGCAGATGAACCGACAGGAGCGCTAGATACTCATACATCTCAGGAAATTATGCAATTATTTGCTGAATTAAATCAAAAAAATCATGCTACCATTATTCTTGTTACTCATGATCCTGAAAATATATCATATTGTACGCGTTTAATTCAGATTCGTGATGGAAAAATTATGGAAGATAGGGAGTTGAATCAATGAGAATTTATGTAAATTGGCGTACTTCTATTCGTTCCGTATTTAAAAACCGTAAACGAAGCTTATTGACGATGTTTGGAATTATTATTGGAATCGCTGCTGTTATCGCAATTCTGGCAATCGGACGTGGGTTTGAAAAAGATACACTTAAAAATTTAAGTAATACTGATGAGGATTTAGTTGAAATACAAGTAAGTTTTACGCCTAATAATGGTTCAATTGATGGAAATAATCTTAATTTTTTCAATGACATGGATCGTATGCAAATTGAACAAATACAAGGTGTACAATCTGCTGAATATCCAAAGCAGAATGAAAATCTTATTTACAAAGATATTTTTATTGGAGGAAAAAAAGAGACGAAACAGCTTTCTTTGATAGAGAAAACAACAAAAACTTTAATCTTAGGAAGGGGTCTGACTAAATTTGATAATGAGATTAAAAATAATGTAGCGGTAATTGATTCTGTCACAGCTACACAATTATATGAAACAGAAGAAAAAGCATTAGATAAAGGCATCGAAATCGAAGGATATATTTTTAAGATTATTGGTATTTATCAAGGAAGTGAAATAGAGAATATATTTTCACTACCTGAAACCAATATTGAATTGCCTCCAAATGTATATACTAGATACTTTACAACACAAGAATCGAGTATGGCTTTGATGGTTACCTTAGAAGAAAATACGATACCTGCCACTGTAACGACAGAAGTCATCAATCGTTTAGAAGAAAAAGGGTCGATGAAGGAATTTGGTGAGTATGTTGTATTTGATACCGCGTTATTAAGTGATGGTATTAGTCAAATTTTAAGCACAATTACTTTGTTTATTTCATGCGTTGCCGGGATTTCATTGATTATTGCTGGAGTGGGGGTCATGAATATGATGTATATTTCTGTTTCAGAACGAACAAAAGAGATTGGTATTCGACGAGCGCTAGGCGCAACACAGCAGTCCATTCGTTTACAATTTTTATTAGAGGGGGTTACTTTAACTTTAGTTGGCGGCTTAATTGGATATCTTATTGGTATTGGCTGCGCTTATTTAATTGGATCATTCATTAACGTCACTGTTTCTATTGATTTGTTTACGATTTTATTAGCAGTAGGTGTTTCCAGTGGTATCGGAATTCTATTTTCTGTGATGCCGGCATCTGAGGCTGCGAAAAAAGATTTGATTGATATTTTACGGTGAAAAAGTGAAACCATAATTAAGATGTCATTGTTATTTAATAAAAGAAGCTTAGAATCATTTTATTATGGTCAAAAACATAAGGAGTAGAGCGTTCTTTGTTACAACTATACTGGAGACTATTACACAATAAGACTAATTGATCAAATACATATTATTCTATGATTAAAAATACAACAAAATAATAAGTAATTTTAAAAATATATGGTGTGATATCTTAATGATGAATTTAAATTATTTAAGAAATTTTAATTTCTAACGCTTCACTCTAAATATTTTATCTACTAAATATAGATTGGTATGTATTTTATTTGTGAAGAAGAAATTGATATTTAAAAAATTTAGAAAGGAGCATGGACAATGGAAACAAGAACATTTAATCCAAGCTACATGCAGAAGCGCAGCGTGCAAACCTGTTCTGTATGTACAACTTGTGTAGGCGGTTGTATTGCATTAGTTAATCCTACAGGTCTTGCTGCATTATTAACAGCCACTTTCTTACAAGCAGGTTAGAAGTATATTGACGTAAGTTTTTTACCCTGGCATACCCGAGGAATAACGAGAATGTTTCTAGATTTAGCAAATCTTTATTGAAAGTCTATTATAATTTTCACTACAGATTCTTTATTACTCGGGTATACTTTTTACTGTTGCTCATCACATATATATTTCTAATTTAAATTAAGAGGTGAAAATTTATGGTTAATCAAAAGCTATATCCAATCTTATCTGAGAATTATAAACTTCACATAATTCCATCCGGAGGGTATTTGCAAGGAATTAAAGTAAAGGAATTAAGAGAAATCAATTTAGATGCACGTAATTTATTATTGCTATGTAACGGACAAAATACAATAGTTGATATAGTTGAAATATTGTCAAAAAGATTTTCTTCTGCAGTTAAAAATATTCAAGAAGGAGTAGTTGAATTTATAGTTCATGCTTATTCGCACGGAGATATATTTCTCTCGAATGAAAGCTATAATCGAAAAATAATTACTTCTGGAAATGAAAACTATTTTTCCCCAATAAATGCTTCATTTGAGACTACTACAAAATGTAACGAGAAATGTTTGCACTGTTATAGGAGTTGTACTCTTAATCCGCAAGAACAAGAACTAGACTTAGAGAATACAAAAAAATTATTGAAAACATTATATAATAATGGGATTTACAATATCGAATTAACTGGTGGAGAGTTATTAATGAATAATAACATTTCTGAAATAGTCAAATTATCATGTGAATATTTTGGTTCAGTTTCTTTCTTAACAAATGGTACTATGATAACAAAAAAATTTCTTAATATTCTTGAACCTTATAAAGAACGAATTAGCATTCAAATTCCCTTAGAGTCATATGATGAAGATATACATGATACATTCAGGGGTCTAAAAGGATCAGCCAAAAGAACGAAACGAAACATAAAAATGTGCTCAGAAAGAGGATTTAAGGTTCGAACTAGTACAATGATGACACCATATAATTTATCTACTCTGGAAGAAACTGCTAGATTTGCAATAGAAGAACTTAATGTACAAAATTTTGGATTAAGTAGCATTCTTCCCTTAGGAAGAGGCAAGGATTACATTAATTCATGGAAATATACTGACGAAGAACTTAGTAAATTTGTTTTAGATTCATCAAATATGTCTCGAAAAATCCAAAGTAAATTTCCAAATCATACCAGTAAAATTAATATAGAAGAAGTTAGGAAAAAAGATAATTGCGGGGCATGTAAAGACTCTATATGTATAGATCCTACGGGAGAAGTTCGAACCTGTGTTTCTTGTAATAGTGAACTAATGCCTTTTGGAAATGTTTTGGAAAACACATGGGAAAGTATATGTAATGGAACAAACTTTAAAAAAATGCAGGATGTAATATGGCCTAGTGAAGATTTAGAATCTTGCAAAGATTGTGAATTTTTAGGGTTTTGCAGTCGTTGTCAAATTAGAGCTATCAAAAAAAATATTGAATTATTCAACACAGGTCAAAAAATTTGCAATTGGGCAAAAAATAATAACTTAGAAAGTATCATAATTGAAGAAAGTGAGAAATTTATAGATACAACATTTTGAAAATTTTATTTGTTCTTACACAATTAATATGGAGGTACCTCAATGAATTCTAATATAATTAATGTAGCTAATCTAGAGTTGAAAATTGGAGAATTTAAATTAGATAATATTTCATTTGATATTCCGAGAGGATCAGTGGTGGCTTTAATTGGAAGTAATGGTTCTGGTAAAACCTTATTAATTAAGTGCTTATTAAATGTTTATTATCCAGATAATGGAAGTATTCATATTTTTGGACAAGATATTCATAAATCAGAAATTAATATAAAAGATAGAATAGCATGCGTTTTTGATGACGGATTCTTTTTTGAACAATTGTCTTTAAAACAAATGACTGAAATAATTTCTATCGGATATTCAAAATGGGATCCGGAATTGTTCAAAAACTATATTAATAAATTTGGGTTGGATTTAGATCAAAATATTGATAAGTTATCAAAGGGAATGAAAATGAAATTTGCCTTGGCTTTAGCTTTTTCTCATGAAGCAGAATTATATATTATGGATGAACCAACAAATGGATTGGACATGATATTTAGAGAAGAGATACTTGAGTTTATTAAAACAGAAGTATTAAACAGTAATAAAACTGTGATATTTTCAACACATTTATCAAGTGATGTAGAAAATATTGCAGATTATTTGTTGATATTAAATAACGGAAAAGTTATATTCGAGAATACAAAATCTGCATTTTTGAATCTTCCAAGATTAAAAAACGAAACTACATTTAAAGGAAAGCTATTAGATTTACTTCGAAAAGGAGGTGAATAAGTATGCTGAAAAGAACTACAGTTTTGATAAAGAAAGATTGTTTACTTTTAGGTAGGAATTTATACACATGTATTGGTCTAGCAATACTAATACCAGTATTTATAGCGTTTGGATTTTCAAATACAACATTTGGATCCTCTGCAACTATAACAGCTTTTATGTCCGGTTCTTTGTATACGTGGTTAATATCATATTTCTATTTGGCATTGGAAGAAGCAAAAGCTCCTAAAGCGTATTTTCTTTTAGTATCAATCTATACAAAAAAAGAGTTAGTCATTTCTAGGTACCTATTTTGCCTATTAATATTTTTAGCATGCACAGTTTTTTTTATTCCTATAAGCTTAATTTTTAATAATTGGTTTCCAGGGAATTTATTATTGATAATTTTTTTTGGACTCTCTTTTAGTATTATAATATTGGGTATTTACATGCCAGCGACTTATAAATGGGATATCGATATTAATAAATATTTACTCTCTGTCATATTGCTTGTATTCTCAATGGGAAGTATTCCAATAATTAATTTTTTTGTAAGTAGGATTACTAATTCTAAATTTTTACATTTAAATTTATTATTGGTTTTTTTCGGAAGCATTATAATATTATTTTGTTCAGTAGCAGTCTCAATCAGAATATTGAAAAATAAAAAATAGTAGTATCTAAATAAAGCTATTTTGAAAGGAGACTAGGTATAAATGTTAGAAATTAATAAAGGAGTAAAATTATACTATCTACCAACTAAAAAATTTAATAAAGTACTGTTTATTTTACGTTTTTCGTCAGATTTAGATACAACTACTGCTGCATATAGAACAATAATTGGAAACTTGCTTGAACAAACTAATAATAAATATTCTACAAAGAAAGATATCTTGAGAAAATTTACTGAATTAGATAATACACAACTATCTATTTATACTGGCATACATGGTAAAAAGCACTGGATAAATGTAGTTATTGATTGTATCGAAAATGAAGAGATTATAGCAAAAGCAGTAAAAATGCTGATAGATATAATTTTTGATAATAAATTATTAAATAATGAGTTAAAAAAAGAATATATACTATCAGAGTTTCACAGACTTAATAACGAATTGAGAGGAGTATATGATAACAAGGAAATATATCCTTTATTTCGAGCTCAAGAATTATATTATGAAAATTCAGAATATAATTCTTTAACTAGTTATGGAGATTTGAATGCTTTGAAGGACGTTAATCAAAATATTTTATCTGAGTATTACTATCAAATTTTAAATGAAAATCAAATAGATTTTTTAGTAACAGGTAATATAAATTCACAAAAAATATTTGAATTATGTAAGTTATTTCCTTTTAAACCTAGAATTAAAGATGATGGTATAAAAAACGTTATAGTTCCTAATAACAATTGTAGTTTAGTTCTTAATAAAAAGGAAATACAAAAAAATATTCAATCAAAGCTGATTATGATTTTTAATACTTATACCTACTTTATAGATTCAGATTATTTTGAACTTTTAGTATTTAATGCTTTATTTGGATCGACTCCTAATTCAAGATTATCTTATAGAATTAGAACACGTGAAAGCTGGGCATATTATATTTTTACTAATATCGATCCTTTTAAAGGATTGATAGTCTTACAAACAGGGATTTCTAAAAATATTAAAGCTAAACTTGAGAAAATAATTCTTGAGGAGTTAAAATTAATACAATCTGAAAAATTTTCAATAGGAGATCTCAAAAAAGCAAAAGAAATTGTTAAATTTCAACATGCTTTATTAGATGATGATATAGCTTCAAATTTAGAAAATTCATATCTTTTTAAAAAGTATAGAAATACGGATTGGAACATAGATGAATTCAATAGTGAAATAGATTCAATTAATTCTTCTTCAATAGCCGAAATAGCTAATAAAATAGAATTACACACAAGTCTTTTTCTAGAAGGTCAGTGAATTTTGCTTTGAGTGTTCATATTTTTAATAATTTTTTTAAAGAATATTTTTGTGATTTCGAAATTTGTTTTTAATAAAATAATGGAACGAAACAATGAGTCTAAAATTTACATTCACATATTCATGCTTAGTGGAGTATTAAAATCAAGAAACTCTTATCTTATCAAGAATTAATAAACTACATTAAAAATAAGCGCACTAGAAAATTACTTATAATTTTTCTAGTACACTTATTTTTAATATTTTTTGTCAGAAGATAAGTAAACGGTAATTTATGACTCCGATTTTAGCCATAGTAGTATAGTAATATTTTATAACT
This sequence comes from Enterococcus sp. AMC1623, assembly GCF_058216495.1. Lineage (NCBI taxonomy): Bacteria > Bacillati > Bacillota > Bacilli > Lactobacillales > Enterococcaceae > Enterococcus > Enterococcus sp. AMC1623. Next base: position 537,523 of record NZ_CM177096.1, read on the forward strand.
TTATAAATTTAATTAATCTACAATGAATTTTCAAGAAACTAATGCAGTGGATATATATAGAAGGTATTAAAATTATCTGGTGTGAATAAAGTTTTTCCCCAAGATATTAAATCTTGCAAATTAATAAGTTCTATAATAGAGTCCATGTCTAAATAAGTATACTCTCCATAAAGATTGTCCTGAAATTTAATACATAATTCATCAAGAGAGTTTTGAACACTCAAAAAGTTACCTAATAATTTTTTTTTGGCTAAATTCAATGATATCTCATTTAGATCTGAATTTTTATCAAAAGTAATAAAGATGTTGTATAGATAATCTACCACTTTATTTGCATCTTTGCTACTGCTTAAAATTGTTGCAAAATGGAATGGTTCGTCTAAACAAAAATCAAAAACTAAATTCTTGGTAATCATTCTAGAATGATTTAAGATTTCAACAGATGTTGAAAACTGCCCCAAAAGAATTTCCAATAAAAGTTGTATTGAAACCTTGTATTTATAGATTTGAAGATAGTCTTCTGGAAGACTTTTATTTCCTTTAAACCCAATTATAAAATATTCTTGAGTTATATCCATTTTAATTGAATCTAAATGTTTCATCTTGGGAGAATTCACTAGTAGTTTTTTACTATAGGTTTTAGTATGCTTTTGAGAATTTTTTTGTTTTATTTCAACAAGCTCTATAAGTTTATGAATATCTATCCTCCCTGTAACTAATAAATACATATTTTTTGGATGATAAAAATTATCAAAGGCTCTGTATAAAGTTTCGGCTGTTATGTTTTCTATACTTTTTTCAGTCCCACATATTTGGCTACTTATAGGGTGAATACCATACATATTGTATAGTATTTCTAATAATAAGTTATTCTCAACCTGATCATTGTACATTCTAATTTCTTGTTTAATAATTTTTCTTTCTTTTTTCAAGCTTTGATCGGAAAAATACGGAGTTTGAATTAGCTCCAATAAGCTATGTAGATTATCAAAAATATTACTTTGAGTTGAAAATAAGTAAGAAGTTTTTGTGTATGAAGTAAAAGCACTAGGAATTGCGTTATTTGAATAAAATGTTGAAAATAAGTCTGCATCCTCTTTTTCAAATAATTTATGTTCTAAAAAATGTGCAGTACCATAAGGGAAATTTATTTTTATTCCTTCTGTAGTTATACATTCAGTATCAGTAGAACCAAAATTTACAGTGAGCATTGCAATCGTTTTTTTATATTCAGGTTTTGGAATATAATATATTTTTAAACCGCTAAATATAGTAATTATAAATATGTTCGACTTACCATTTTTTTTTTTGAAATCTGCCATTTTCTCACCTCTATAATTTTATTTATAATCATCTAATCACAATTTCGAAAGCTATTTTATCTAATTTCTCGTTATACTACAATAGTACAGAATTTTTGGGAAATATTAAATAGTTGTTTGTGACATAAATAGTGCTTTTTATTACATTTGAAAATCTAATAGATAAAAAGCTATATAATAAATTAAAATATAAGCTTATTTTAATTTATTGATAAATAATAGAAAAATAGAAGGGATGACCTATTGTGAAAAAAATAATGGATGGGAATGAAGCTGCTGCTTATATTTCTTATGCCTTTACTGAAGTAGCTTCCATTTATCCAATAACTCCTAGTTCTACAATGGCTGAATTAATTGATAAATGGTCCACAGAAGGCAAACTAAATATTTTAGGGAATACAGTTCAGGTTACTGAAATGCAATCAGAAGCAGGTGCAGCAGGGACTTTGCATGGTGCACTAAAAACGGGTGCTTTAGCAACGACTTATACTGCATCTCAAGGATTATTGCTCATGGTTCCTGTAATGTATAAACTAGCTGGAGAATTTTTACCAGCTGTGTTTCATGTATCCAGTCGAGCACTAACCACAAATGCCCTCAGCATTTTTGGAGATCATAGTGATATTATGGCTGTCAGACAAACCGGTTTTATTCTTCTAGCCGAGAGTAGTGTTCAAGAAGTTATGAATCTCTCAGCAGTGGCACACTTAGCAGCAATTAAATTAAGTATGCCAGTATTAAATTTTTTTGATGGCTTTCGAACAAGTCACGAATTGCAAAAAATTGAGCCGATTTCTTATGAATCATTGGCAGCTCTTTTACCAAAACATGAATTGGAGCAATTCCGAAAAAAAAGTATGAATCCTAACCATCCAACAGTCAGTGGGACTAATCAAAACCCGGATATTCATTTTCAACAAAGAGAAACAATTAATAAAAAATATATGGAAATTCCTGAGACTATTGAATACTATATGCAACAGATTAATTCTATTCAAGGAACTCAATATAATCTTATTGATTATTATGGTGTACCAGATGCTAAAGAACTTATTATCTCTATGGGTTCTGTTTCAAATACTATTCAACAAGTAGTCGAAGAGTTAAACAACTCAGGTAGAAAAATCGGACACTTGAATATTCATCTTTATCGGCCATTTCCTATAAAAAAATAAAAGAAGTCTTACCAAAAACTGTAAAGAAAATAGCTGTATTAGATCGAAGTAAAGAACCTGGAGCAGGTGGGGAATCTTTACTATTGGATATTAAAAATACCTTTTATGATAGTGAACAAAGGCCTGTTATTATTGGTGGCCGATACGGACTAGGATCAAAAGATGTCACTCCTAGTCAAATAGTAGCGGTATACAACCAATTGCGATTACCCAAAGAAAAAGTAAAAGATAACTTTACGATAGGTATTACCGATGATATGACCTATCTCTCGCTTCCTACCCAGGAAGTGAGAGACTTAACGCCTACCAGTACCTATCAAGCAAAGTTTTGGGGATTTGGATCAGATGGTACCGTAAGTGCGAGCAAGTCTACAGTTAAAATTATCGGAAATCACACAGACAAGTATGTACAAGGCTATTTTGTTTATGACTCGAAAAAATCTGGTGGGCTAACGACAAGTCATCTAAGGTTTGACGATGAGCCTATACGATCAACCTACTTAATTGAACATGCAGATTTCGTTTCATGCAATACGACAGCTTATGTAAATAAATACGAGTTATTAAAAGAGTTAAAACCAAAAGGAATTTTTCTTTTAAATACAAGATGGAGTACCGAAGAGTTACAAAGAAAGTTACCTCGGAAACTAAAAACAGAGCTTATTCAAAAAGAAGCAGAATTTTACACCATTGATGCGACAGGATTAGCCAATCGTTTAGGACTTGGGAATAAGATTAATATTATCATGCAAACAGCCTTTTTTTATTTGTCAAAAATCATACCCTTTGAAAAGGCGAGCAACTATATAAAACAATCGATTGAGATGAATTATCAAAAAGCCACCCAGGAAATTCTTGAAAGAAATATAGCTGCTGTAGATCAAACAATCGCTAATATTAATAAAATTACTCTTTCTAGCGATTGGATAGAAAAAGAACAAAAAGAAGAGCAGAACGTAGAAGATAAACACTTACCTAAATTTATTTATAAAATTGCACAACCAATAGCGAAACAACAAGGAGATTCGTTAACTGTAAAAGATTTAATAGCGAACAAGATGACAGAAGGAAACATTCCTCTAGGTACAGCAGCGTATGAAAAAAGAGGCATAGGATTAGAAGTACCAGAATGGATAGCTGAACATTGCACGATGTGTAATGAATGCGCCTTTGTCTGTCCACATGCAGCCATTCGTCCATTTCTTGCTGATGATGAAGAAGCTGATGGAGCACCGGAAGGATTCATTACGCGTAAAATGAAAGGACAGGATGGATTAAATTATCGTATTCAAGTGTCAGTAGAAGATTGTACAGGATGTGGGCTATGTGTGGCGGGTTGTCCTGCTAGAAAAAAAGCTTTAGTAATGAAACCTTATGAGGAAATGAAGAAAGAAGCAATGAATTGGGCTTTTGCAATGACACTTAAGGAAAAAGAAGTTAGTTCCAAGCGGACAAGTGTAAAGAGTACACAATTTAAAAAGCCTTTGCTAGAGTTCTCTGGTGCTTGTGCGGGGTGTGGAGAAACGCCCTATGTTAAATTGTTGACACAACTATTTGGGAGTCGAATGATGATTGCGAATGCAACAGGATGCTCTTCTATTTGGGGAGCAGCATCACCAATCAGTCCGTATACAACCAATTCAGATGGCACCGGTCCAGCTTGGTCAAATTCATTATTCGAAGATAATGCAGAATTTGGCTATGGAATGCATTTAGCAATGAAGAAAAGAAGAGACGACTTAGCCGGCGAACTGCAAATGTTAAGTAAGCAAAGCACTATTTCTGATGACTTAAAACAAGTGATTCAAGAATGGTTGGTAAAAAGGAATGACACAGAAGGAACCAAACAGCGAGCACATGACTTGTTGCATAGACTTGAAATGGAAAGAACCAATGATTCTAAGATTGACTTATTAATCAGTAAAAGTGATTTATTTGTTAAACCTAGTCAATGGATTATTGGTGGCGATGGCTGGGCCTATGACATTGGATATGGAGGAATTGACCACGTAATTGCTAGCGGGGAAGATGTAAACATACTGGTTATGGATAATGAAGTTTATGCGAATACAGGTGGACAAACATCAAAAGCAACACCGACTGCTGCAATAGCCAAGTTCTCTTCTAGCGGAAAATCAATTGGAAAAAAAGACCTCGGCTTGATGGCAATGAGTTATGGGGATGTTTATGTCGCTCAAATTTCAGCAGGTGCCAATATGATGCAAACGTTGAAAGCTTTTGAAGAAGCTGAAAAATTCAAAGGTCCTTCACTTATTATTGCGTATACTCCTTGTATTACACAAGGAATTCACGGTGGAATGTCACAAGCTTTAAATTCAGCGGAAGAAGCTGTTGCAACAGGGTATTGGTCGTTGTATCGCTACAATCCTTTGTTAATATCGCAAAACAAGATACCGATGATATTGGATTATAAAAAACCAGATTTTCATCGTATGATTCACTTTATGAAAAAACAAGATCGATTCTCCTCCCTTATTAAAGTAGATCCCACAAAAGCAGAAATACTTTTTCAAAAAACTGTAAATGATGCAAAAAGACGATTTTTTACTTATGCAAAGTTAGCAGGAATAGAAGAAAAATTACGAGCAAAACTTACTCAAAACTGAATAACAAGAACTTCAAGAGAGTGTAGCGTGATACCTCTCTTGATTTGTTAACCATCTAATAAATAAAAAGTAAGGAGCGAAAAAATGGTTCAAGCTACAATAGTATATGCAAGTTTGACAGGAAATACGGAAGAAATTGTTGAATATGTCACTGAATTATTAGAAAAAAAAGAAATAACTGTTTCTCTTGTACATTGTGACGATTATGATGAAACTGAATTTATAGATTCTGATATTTGTATTATAGGCACTTATACTTATGGAGAAGGAGAATTACCAGAAGAAATTGTTCCTGTATATGATTCTATACTTGGATTAGGTTTTTCTGACAAAATTTTTGGTGTGTGTGGTTCGGGGGATACTCTTTATGAAGAGTATTATTGTCAATCTATTGATGATTTTGAAAAAGCATTTGAACAATCCGGAGCAATAAAAGGTGCTGAAAGTGTCAAAGTAGATTTAGATATGGAGGAAGAGGATGAGGAGGTTTTAAAACAATTTGTTAACCAACTAGTTACTTCAATCTCCGCATGATAAAATAGTACTATAAAGAATGATATTGTTGATTATGACAGTTAGTTGGTAGAATGTTACATAATGAAAACTTCTGAACTAATTTATATTATAGTAAGAATATATGAGCAATGATTTCTTTATAAAAATATCCCAATCGTGAAAGTAGGAGATTCTATGGAGAAATTGAAAATTGCTATCTGTGATGATGTGCCTATGGTAACTAGTGCACTTGAAAACTATTTAAGAGACTATCCGGATTGTAACTTTGAATGTGATTGTTTTAACAAAAGTAATAAATTAATTGAATCAGTTAAAACAACAAAATACGATATCTATTTATTAGATGTTGAAATGCCCGAAAACGATGGGTTAGAAGTTGCTCATGAAATTAGAAAAAGAGATTTCGATGCGTATATCATTTTTATTACTTCTCATGTGAATTATATGAAAGAAGTCTTTCAAGTCAATACCTTTGATTACTTGTTAAAACCAATAAATCGGGAAGTCTTATATCAAGTAATGGATCGAATTCTTAATTTTATTGAGAACAGAATTGATAAATTCTGTTATGTCAAAAGAAATAGCCAAATTATTGTTTCTTTAAAAAATATTATCTATTTTGAAAAACAAGGAAGATATGTAATGATTCGAACAAAAGAAAATACAGATAGATTTATCCTATCGACCCAGGAATTATTAGAAAAATTGAATAAAAATTTCATTCAAATTCATACTTCTTTTGTTATTAATTTGAATTATTTGAAACGAACTTCAAGTGACAAAGTTATTTTATCTATTTCACATATGGATAAAGACGAGACTGTTACTCTTCAAATTAGCAGAAAATTCAGAACTCAAGTTCGAGAAGAAATTATGCGATTTATGGGAGGGAAACTAGGCGTATGACAATTTTTTTATTGCTTATTACCTCGATTCTTGATGTTTGGATAATAACTAAATTTTTTTCAATAATGGCCAAAGAAAAAGAAAAGAAGTATTTACCATATTTGGGCATCATTTTTCCTAATCTTGGAATCTATTTAACTTATCTATTTCACTTTTCAGATTTAATAACGGCATTATTAAATCTAAGTTCCTATATTCTTTTTTTATTATTTATTAGTTACAGCTTTTATATGCGTTTTGCTTATCGAGTTGCTTCTATAGGAATATATGCTCTAATTGCCCTTTTAAGTGAGAGTATCTCCGCTTTTATTCTTACTTTTATATTAAGTACATCAGATAGATTATTTTTGGAATTTGGAAATGTTCTTAAATTGGCGATAGAAATAGCTATTGTATTCATTATAATTATACTTTCTAACAAAAAAATCTTTCAGAAAATTCAATTGACTAAAACCATTACTATTATTTCCCCGCTTTTATCAGTAATTTTACTAGTTTGTTATATGTTGTTTTCTTATGTTATCAATTATAAAAATAGTTTATTCTTTTTTTCAATAATATTTATTTTTCAAATTTTATTTTTGAATTTTTCCATATTCATTCTATACAACAGGATGAATGTAGAAAAAGAAAAAGAAGTGGAATATCAAAAACTACAACAGAATTTGGAAAGACAAAAAGAACAGTTAAACAACGCTATCATCTCTCAAAATCAGCTTCAATCAATGCGGCATGATCTGAAAAATAGCGTTTTAGTACTCGCGAGCTATATCGAAGAAAAGAAATACTCAAAAGCATTAAATTTTATTACAACTATTCAAGAAGAAGTCTCTGACGTAGAAAGAAAAATGTTAGAGAGCTATACACCGAATCAGGAATTAAATTATTTACTTTTGCATAAAATTGGTTATGCAAAGTCTCAAGGGATTTCTACCCATGTAGAATGTTTAGTACCTGAAGATTTAGTTATAGATAACGAAATACTTATAGCCATTATTGGCAATTTACTTGATAATGCGATTCATGCTTGTAGGGAACTTAGCGAAGAAACGTTTCCACAAATCTTTTTAAAGTTAAAATATTATGATGAAAGCTTATTTATTGACATCAAAAACTCTGTCCAGATAAATTTTGATTTAGCTAAAATAAAAGAAGGAATCGGAATTAAAAATATTAAACAAAGTGTTGAGAAAAATAGTGGTATTTACAGACAAATTCTTGAGGAGGATAAGTACTGTGTACAAATAATATTATGGGATTATAAAGGAGAGAATGAAAATGAATAAAAGAAGTTTGTTGGATCTTGTTAAAAGTTTAGGATTGATTACTGCTTCATCAACTGTAAATTTTTCTTGCGTAATTATCTTAGGGCAAGAGAAATTACCGAATGAAATGAAAAAATTGAGACGGTTTTAAGATATGAGAAAAGCAATAAGTAGCATTACGAATTATTTGATACAAGAAAAAATCATTGGCGAAGAAGAAAAAAGCATTTATCTGTTTGGATTCACTCTTCTTTTTAAATATTTTGTTAGTATAGTATCAATTATTTTATTAGGAATTATGAGCCAGTCTTTAAAAGAAGTTCTGGTTATTGTACTATTTTGCGTTCCTGTAAGAAGTTACGCAGGAGGTGTACATCTAAAAAAAGATAATTTCTGTCTGTTTTTTTCAGTAATGATTATTCAGCTGATAGTCTGGATAAATGAGCTTTATCCTTTTAATTTAGTTGTCAATATCTTTCTATTACTAGTATCTTGTCTATTAATTGATTTAATTGGTCCAGTTGACAATAAAAACAAACCTTTAGACAACATTGAAAAAGAAATATTTAAAAATAGGTTACAAAAAGTTTTATTCATTCAATTGATTGTTTTTTTTACGATGATTTTATTAGATCAAAATGAGTTTGTCACACTGACTACTTTAAGCTTTTGTGTAAATTTATTTTCCATGTTATTAGGGAAATATTTTAGAAATAGAGAGAGTAAATTCTTCTTATAAAAAGAATTTACTTTACCAAAAAAACTTTTAATCGTTTGAGAAAGAAAGTGAATGGATTGAGTAGTTATTTATTTACATCAGAATCTGTAACAGAAGGTCATCCAGATAAGTTAGCAGACCAAATCAGTGATGCTATTTTAGATGCCATTCTAGAACAAGACCCTTTAGCAAGAGTCGCTTGTGAAGTAGCAGTAACAACTGGACTCGTTCTTGTGTTTGGTGAAATTACAACCAATGCTTATGTAGATATACAAAAAATTGTTCGACAAACTATCCGTGATGTGGGTTATTGCAAGATGAAATACGGATTTACTGCTGATACTGTCTCCGTTTTGGTCGCACTTGATGAACAATCTCCAGATATTGCTCAAGGAGTAGGGAAGATAAGTCGCACAAATGAAGAAGAGAATGAATTGGGCGCAGGAGATCAAGGATTGGTATTTGGGTTTGCCACAAATGAAACGCCAGAATATATGCCTTTATCTATTGCATTGAGCCATCAACTTACATTACGTTTATCCGAAGTTAGAAAAACAAATGAGTTGAATTACTTGGGGCCAGACGGAAAAAGCCAAGTAACGATTGAATACAATTCAGATGGCACCGTTCATCGAATTGATACTGTGGTTATTAGTACGCAACATGATGAAGAAGTTGACTATAAACTATTAAAATCTGACATCATTAATTTGGTTATTAAGCCTGTTTTACCATCTGATCTGTTAGATGAACGAACAAACTATTTCATTAATCCTACAGGTAAATTTGTTATTGGAGGACCACAGGCGGACGCAGGATTAACTGGAAGAAAAATCATTGTAGATACATACGGTGGTTATGCCCGACATGGAGGCGGTGCATTTTCTGGTAAAGATCCTTCCAAAGTAGATCGGTCAGCCAGTTATGCAGCAAGATATATCGCTAAAAATATGGTAGCAGCAGGTCTTGCAGATAAAATGGAAATTCAATTATCTTATGCTATTGGTAGGGCAGAGCCAGTCTCTATAAGTGTAGATAGTTTCGGGACTTCGAATGTTTCAGAAAGTAAATTAGTTCAGATTATTAGACAACTCTTTGATTTAACTCCATCAGGAATCATAAAAATGTTGGATTTGAGAAGACCTATTTACAAAAAAACTTCGAGTTATGGACATTTTGGAAGGAAGGATATTTTTTTGCCATGGGAACAAATTGATAAAATTGAACAAATTAAAAATTTAGTATAAGTGAAAGTAGAAGGCTGATTGAATAATTTTGAGTTAAAAGAAAATATTGCATTTGAACAAAGTAAGGTTTTACTAGATTCTGAAATTATTCCTCTTTTGGAGCAAAATGGTTTTGAACCTTCTGGGGGAGAAGTACAAAAAATTGCTTTAGCATGAGCTGATTTTAAAGGAAGTCCAATTATTATTTTAGATGAACCAACAGCAATGGATCCTAAGTCTGAATATGAATTTTACAAATGATTTAACATTTTAAATAGAAAAATCTGGAGAATAGGCCAAACTTTATAATATATAGGCACAATTTTACAATGAAAATATCCATGTAAACCATTCACACAATCAAAGAGTTGAACTCACATAAAAACTAAACAGCAGTTGAAATTTGGCTTACCAGATTTCAACTGCTGTTTTTTATAAAAGCGGAAAAATATAGATGACAAACTCTAGTTGTAGATTATCACCAGGAGTATCGAAACTAATATTTAAGATTTCTTCAATCTTACTTAGACGATGTAGCAAGGTATTCCGATGAATAAATAAATTTTCAGCAGCTTTGGTAATATTTCGGTTTGCTTGATAATAAGCTTGAAGGGTTTTTAAATATTCACTTTTATTTAAACTATCAAATTGTCTTAATGGCGTAATAAAACGTTCGGTAATTTTATGCAAGCCATCAACTGACAAATGATCTCGGATGATATGTTTTAAAAAAACATCATCATAAGAAATAATCCGATTAGAAGAATCCAAAGAAGCATCGCTATTATAAATATCTAATGTCTGTAACGCTTGTTGGAAAGAGACATATATCTGCTTGATATTGGGTACAGTAGGTCCAATTACCATGGTAATATCGGGTACATTAGATTCTTTTGCTAATTGATTTAATAAGGATTTTCCAATGGTATTCATCGTTTTTAAATATTCTTTTTCATCGGCAGGTGGGTCTTGTATTAATAAAATAAATGAATTACTGTATTCAATACAAATCATTTTCTGACGATAGCCAATCAACATTTGATTCAGTCGTGTACTTAAATTCATCATTTGACGATTAGAATGAGCGACAGTATTAGTTGAAAGAATAGCGATAGAATAAATAGCATCAGTTTTTAGCTGATAGTATTTAATAAATTGCATTAAATCATCTTCATTCTGATATTTGTTACGGATGATTTCAAAAAACATTTCATTCCGCTTTTGATAGCTTTCAATATTTAACGAATCTTCCAATTGTAGTTGTAATAATAAATATTGTGCAGCAACTTTTAGTTCAATAATATCCAACGGTCCTAATTCATGCATGGTATTCCAAATAATTAAATAAGAAATAATGATGGTGTTCTTTTTAATTGGGAAAATTCGAATAGGCACTGTTTCTTGACCGAAGTTAAAGTCTAAATTTATAGGGTCTTGATAAAAGCGCAAGGATGAATTGATTCGCTCACTTAAAAATTGCTGGATATATTGAACATTTTGCGGTTTTTTTAAGATATTGGAAATTCGGATTGGATTATTGGGAAGGTCAGAATAAAAGGTAGGATTAAAATTCTGATCCAACAATGCAACGGGATTTTGGATGGATTCAGATAGTTTTTGAATCACATGTTTACTCCCATTTCCTGCTTCTAAAATTCGATACATTTTATTGTGCATCGAAACTTCTAATGAGCTGACCATTCCTTGATTAAATTTATGATTTTGGTTAATAATTGAGATAATCTCTGTGAAATTGTAATCATAAGGAATAGATAAAATAGGAAGATTGACTTTATTCGCCAATTTAACCATTGATTCAGGAATTTCATCGAAATAACGTTGTAATTTAAAACCAAGAGCGGAACAATTCATTTTAGCTAGGTCGCGAATTAGTCGCTTTTGCATTGCTTCATCATCTTTAAAAATAAATCCTGTTGTCAATAACATTTCTCCAGGTGTCAGCCAATCAAAGGCATCCGGATTTTCCATAATATTCACTTGTAAAATTTGATTTTTGATATTTTTTTCACCAGCTAAGAGGGTGACTCCTTTTAATTCATCTAAATGTAGTAAATCTTCTACTGTTAACATCGTTAAAATCCTCCGACTATCTATTTTATCCAATCAAACGCAACATTCATTGGAAATATTCCTAATTGAATCCGCCTTCAAATGATTTAAAATATTAGTATAAGCATGTTTAGTTAATAACTAAACGAAACTCAGAAATAATTCTCTATTTCTATCATAATCTATAAAAGAGAAATTATCCATTAGTTGAAAAGAAAGCGAGAATTATTTTTACTAATTTTAGTATGTGTCTATCACTAAAAGAAGAGGACACATAAATTGGGAGGGATAAAATTAAGGTAAAAACGTAGTGTTAACGGAGAGTACAAGGAAAAGTAACTCTCACAAGTATCAACCTATCAAATAGGAAGTCAAGGAGGACAACAAATGAATTTCACAAAAGTATTCAAAGCAGGTTTGTTGGCAGTAGTATTAAACTTATTATTACCAACAGCAGTGTTTGCACAAGAGTTAGAAGTCCAAGCGCCAACAGGTTTTGCTGCAATTCTTACATTGATTCCACTGATTGTGGTATTAGTCTTATTGTTTTTAAAGGTAGATATGATTATTGCAGGCTTAGTTGGGGGAATCTTAGCAGTTATCATTGGAGGTATTAGTTTAGCGGATGTAAACCAGCAGATACTTGATGCGATTCCAACAATGTTAGGAATCACTGTTCCAATTATTAACTCAGCAATAGCAATGGCCGTGTTTAAATCTGGTGGTTACTCAGCTGCCTTAGCTTTAGCTAAACGAGGAACGAAAGGCAAAGTTGAATTTGTCTCAGTATTTATCGTTATTTTATTAGCGGCTGCAACCTATATGTCAGGTATCGGTGGTGGTAGTGCGATGGTCATTGCACCACTAGCTTTTGCGGCAGTAGGTGTAGTACCTGAATTAATTGCTGCAATGTCTTTAGCAGCTGCCGTATCATTTACTACGTCACCAGCATCCTTAGAAACAAGTATCACTTCACAATTGGCTGGCATTGATGCAGCAGAATATGTGACAACAATGCGTCCATACTGGTTATTCTTTGTAATTTTAGCATTAGTCTTAGCTTATTGGGGAACAAAACGTCGTGGAATTGGTTTTAAAGAAGCAGCTGATGATGAGTATAGCAATATGTCGAATGGTCAACTATTTAAAATAACCATTCCAGCAATTTTCTTATTATTTGCCGTAATCTTTGGTCCAGTAGTGAATAATTTAGTAGGTATAGCAATCTTCACGCCATTAACTTATATGGTAGTGACTCTTGCGTTGATCTATCTATGTACTAAGTTTGACATGAATGAATCAGTAACAGCGATGGTTGATGGTTCATCTTATATCTTAACTCGTTTATTCCAAGTAGGTATTTTCTTAGGATTCATCAACGTTATTGCAGCAACTGGAACATTCTCAGTTATTGCAGGCGTTGCCAATAATGCACCGACAGCAATTGTTATCCCAGTTGCAGTATTGACAGGTATTTTAATTGGAATTCCAGCAGGTGCTTACGTTGGATCAGTATTGACGTTAGTATTACCAGTTGCCGTTTCATTAGGTTTCCCAGTTGTTGCTCTAGGTTTTGTAACTATGGGTGTCGGTTTAGGTAGTCAAATGAGTTTTGTAAATATTACAATGCAAGCATTATCTTCAGGATTCCAAACACCAATTTTGGATATCGTTAAAGGAAATGTGAAATGGATTAGTCTTGCATCAGTGATTTTATTAATCATCTCATTTATCTTTGCATAAAGATAACGATTCATTTTGTAAGTTGTTTTAATTCAAATTGTTTTAGTTAAATAAGGTATCAAATAAAAGAAAGTAGGGACGTATTATGGATTTAATTATTAGACAAGCTCGTCTACAAGATAATGAGGAGTTAAAGGATATTGCCGTTCAAGATGGGAAAATCATTGAAATTGCCGACGCTATCGAAGGCAGTGCTGCTAAAGAAATTCAAGCAGAAGGACGCGTATTGATTCCAGGTCTAATTGAAAGTCACATTCATTTGGATAAAGCTTTAATTGCCAGCCGCAAACCTAATAAATCAGGTACGTTACAAGAAGCTATCAAAGTCACAGCAGAATTGAAACCAACCTTTACTAAAGAAGATGTGTACAGTCGTGCAAAACAAGCCTTAGAAATGATTATCACTAGTGGCGTAACGACTATTCGTACACATTCAGAATTTGATCCGGCTCAAGGATTTACTGGTTTTGAAACTATTTTGCAATTAAAAGAAGAATATAAAGATTTAGTAGACATTCAAGTTGTCGCATTTCCTCAAGAAGGGATTTTTAAAGCACCTGGTACAGAAGAAATGATGTATCAAGCCATGGAAATGGGTGCGGATGTAGTTGGAGGAATTCCTTATAACGATGCTCCAGCTAATGACCATATTGATTTAGTCTTTGAAATTGCTAAAAAGTATGGAAAAGACATTGATTTACACCAAGATTTTGCGGATGAAGCAGACAATTTATCTATTGAATATTTGTGTAAGAAAACCATTGCAGAAGGATATCAAGGACGTGTATCAGTGGGACATCTAACTGCTCTACATGCTTTGCCAGAGGTTGAATTGCGACCAATTATCGAATTAATGGCAGAAGCTGATATTAGTGTGATGGCTTTACCAGCAACTGACTTACACTTAGGCGCACGCTCGGATGAATACAATGTCCGCAGAGCTGTTACACCAATTCGTAAATTACGTGATGGTGGTGTAAATATGTGTATTGCGACGAATAATATTCGTAATGCCTTCACCCCTTATGGTACAGGTGATGTAATGCAAACAGCAATGTTAGCTATTCCAGTTGCTCATTTAGGTGGGGCAGATGATTTACCAACTGTCTTGCCAATGATTACAACGAATCCAGCACGAGCAATTGGGTTGAAAGATTATGGGATTGAAGTCGGTAATCAAGCAGACATGGTTTTATTAGATACGAAAGTTGTCAATGATGCGATTATTGATTTACCAACTCGTCTTTTCGTTATCAAAAATGGTCGCGTGACAGTTGAAACAACTAAAACAGTAACAGTTAATCGCTAAAATATATGTTTAACAAAATAGATATACGCCGACTCGTCTCTAATGATTGATGAGTCGGCGTTATTTGTTTGCTTTTGAAAAGGTTTTGCATCACAATCTTAACAAGAAATACAGTTAAGATTTTTTAGTAGCCTTATTTATTACTGGTTTAATTAGTCGCTTGTTTATGAGCTTAGTTGTTGCGAAAGATTGAGCAGAAATTGCGATGCTAAAGGCTCTTAGATTTACAAACCAGGATATATCTTTTAGAAAATTAAATCAAATAGACTTCAAAGACGTGTTAATCTTTGAAGTCTATTTTTTAATAATAAATACTTAAATTTTGAACATTTTAACTTGGGATAATTAGACAATGAAACGTTGATTTTTGTGTTTTATGACATAAATAGATGATTTATTTAATCGTTTTACGACGTTCAGGGCAAAAAAAGCAACGTTTGAGCTATAAATAGTTTAACGACCGATTAATATGATAAACTGCCAATAACTAATTATCGCAATAGAAAAGAAAGAAGTGAATATAAATGGCAGAAATTAAAATTGGAAAATTCATCGAAGCAAAAGATCCAAATGAAGAGTACGTGAATGGAAAAATAGAAAAAATTTTACAAAATACTGTTATTATTGTAGACAAAGAATTCAATCGATTTCTCGTTCGAAAAAAAGATTTAGAACAATCACAAGAAGTCTTAACAAACAATCATTAAATAAAATGATTAATGTCAGATGGATCAAGAAATAAATGGAAATGCAAACGTATTCAGAAAGAAGAGAAGCAGTTGATTTAGGTTTAATCAACTGCTTCTCTTCTTATTTGTCAGATAACGACAGCTAATTCCTATGTTAATCATTTCTAAATTAAAGCTGAATTTGTAGTTTAAGGTTCATTTAAGCTAGCGAAGGTATTCTTTTATTATCAACTTATTAAAAAAGGAGTTTTAATCATGCAAAGAAAAAAAACTCGCTATGCGATAATTAGCTCTATGTTTCTTTTAGCTACGCTCACAGCATGCACAGATACAAGTGCAACGAGTACAACAGATACACTCACAACCACGACAAGTAGTGTAGTCGAAGATAGTTCAACCGAAGAAGGAACGGATGCTAGCTTTTTTACTAATGAAATAGTTCATTCAATCAGCATTGATGTGGATGAAAATGAATTAGCAAGCTTAATTGAATCCTATCAAACTGATGGAACGAAAGAATGGATTGAAGCATCAGTTACAATTGATGGAACCACTTTTGAAAGTGTCGGTTTAAAATTAAAGGGAAATTCAACTTTACGAACAATTTCTAATCAATCTTCAGAAGAAATTAAGGTTGAAGAATTACCCTGGGTTATTCGTTTAGACAAATATGTGGACGACCAAGAATATATGGGACGTTCACGCTTTGTCATTCGAGGGAATAATACAGAATCATCGTTAAATGAAGCTGTAGCTTTAGCGATGTTAAATGAAGCGGGTGTTCAAACAGAAGAAAGTACCTTTTCAAGTTTTTCTATCAATGGTTCTGAGGCAAAATTACGTTTAGTGATTGATGTACCGGATGATGATTTATGGACAGAAGAACACTTTGGAACAGAAGGTGTATTATATAAAGCGGAGTCTGGTGGCGATTATTCTTATCGAGGAACTGAAGTTAGTGATTATGACGGTGTTTTTGAACAAAAATATGGACAAGATGACTTTACACCATTAACTACCTTCCTTGAATTTATTAACAATGCAACGGATGAAGAGTTTGCTGAACAGTTGGAAGACTATCTAGATGTCGATGCATTTGCAACTTATTTGGCTATGCAAGATTTAGTCGGTAATGAAGATGATATTGATGGACCAGGAAATAATTCGTATCTTTATTACGATTATGAAACCTCGAAAATGACGGTTGTTGCTTGGGATCAAAATTTATCTTTAGTCAGTGGCATGATGGGGAATCGTCCGGAAGGGGAGTTTAATCCGGAAGATTTCTCTGGAACAGAACGACTTGAACTTCCAGAAAATGGAAATTTTGAAGATGGTGAAGGGTTTGAACCACCCGCAGACTTTGAAAATGGCGAAATGCCCACTGAACCATTGGAAGGTGGACGACCGAATGGCGAAGGGATGAAAGGCATAGGAGAAAATACCTTAGCTACTCGTTTTAGAGAGAATAGTTCATTTAGCGAATTAATTGAAGAAAAGAAATCTGAATATACAGCTTCCATTATCGACAGTCATTTTGCGAGTGATGTTTTAGAACAATATCAAACGTTATTAGCTGAACAAGCATCTGATTTCATTGATTCTGAAACATTAAATTCAGAAGTAAGCACTATTTCTGAGTACTTAACGAATACTTTAAGTGAAACTACAACAGAAACACAAGAAACGACTTCAGAAGTTCAATAAATTAACTTAAACCTATCTTTGATTTTTTATTCAAAGATAGGTTTTTTTGTACGTAACGTGAAGAATTTCTGGAACAATTTACTTTTCAAATTAACTAATCTATATTTTAATAGTGGGTATAAGGAGGGAAAAGAATGAAGACACTCGTTATCGTTTCGCATCCAGACATCTCAGGTTCTAGCAGTCAAAAATATTTGAAAGACTCTTTTCCTCAATCTGAAGCACTGACGTATCATCACTTAGAAACAATTTATCCAGATGGGAAAATTGATACAAAACAAGAGCAACGTTTACTAAAGGAACACGATCGTATTATTCTCCAATTTCCTTTCTACTGGTATTCATCTCCAGCTATGTTAAAACAATGGTTAGATGATGTGTTGGCAGAAGGCTTTGCTTATGGACCTCGAGGCACTGCACTCAAAGGGAAGGAATTGGGTTTGGTTTTAATTATTGGTGCTGCCGAAAAAGAATATCAAGTAGGTGGAAGAGAAGGGTTTACTATCAGTGCCTTAACAACCCCTTATCAAGCAATGGCGAAAAAGCTACAAATGACTTTTTTAAAACCATTTTTGATTTATCAATTTCAATATATGAACGAACAGGAGAAGATGCGCTTACTTATCGGCTATCAACAATATTTGGCCATACATGATTTTGATTCCTTACGTGCCAAAGAGCGGTGGTATTTAGAGCAATTATCTCAATTAAATGAGACATATTTACCCGAAAATAGCGGATTTATTCTTGAACAAATAGAAGAATTTATCATAGATACACGGATGGAACTTGATGAAATCCAAATGTATCTTGATGGCACAAGTTAGAAAGGAGTAGCTATGGAATTACAGTGGATTAACGAACAATTAGATCAGTTATTTTCAGAGAGTCGTGATTACAAACAAAAAGCTTTTCTGTTAGGATTAAAAGAATTGATTATAGAACAGCAGAAAAGAAAAGAGCAATTACAAAGCAGATTAGATGGTGAATTATGGTCACCTAAAGGATGGCAAGAGTAAATTTTTTTTCTTTCTTGTTGTCTTAGAAAAAATTGCTGTCAAAAAATTCACTACATCAACCAAGGCGTACGAACCGTTTAGTTACAAGTAAATGGTTCGTACGCCTTGGTTTTGATTATCCTTGAAAATGTTTCTAGTCTACCAAAAGGACCGAATTAAATGTTATAATGTAGGTTAATTTAAAAAATTTCAAACTAGAGGAGGAGTAAATGAAATCAAGTAAAATTTTTCGTCTTATATTTACTAGAATGTTTTTTATTAGTGCGTTTACTTTTGGAGGAGGTTATGTAGTTGTTCCAATGATTCAGCAATATTTTGTGAAAGAAAATAAACTGCTTAAAAATCAAGAAGTGCTTGATATGGCAGCAATTGCTCAATCCTCTCCTGGAGCTATCGCAGTGAATTTATCAGTATTGACAGGTTATCATTTAAAAGGATTGAAAGGGGCTTTTGTAGCAGCGGTAGCAACATTATTGCCCCCCTTACTTTTATTATCAGTTATCTCAATGTTTTATGTGAGTTTTCGTCAAAATATGTTAATTGCGGCTGTTCTAAAAGGGATGGAGGCCGCAGTAGTTGCGATGATTATTGATTTTATTATTAATATGACACAAACAATTACGCAAGAAAAAAACTGGTTTTTCATGTTATGGATTCCGTTGTCTTTTGTTGCGAATTATTTCTTTCATGTCTCGGTTATTTGGATACTGCTTATTTGCATTGCAACCTCAATTGGCTATGCCCTATATAAAAAGTAAAGGAGAGCAGATATGTTTGCATTGTTTTATACATTTCTTAAGATTGGTCTTTTAAGCATTGGTGGTGGATACGCTATTATTCCATTAATTCAAATGGAAGTAGTAGAAAAAATGGAGTGGTTAACAATACAAGAATATAGCGATATTATTACCATTTCGCAAATGACACCAGGACCATTAGCAGTAAACACTGCTACATTTGTTGGCTTACGCGTATTGGGGATACCAGGTGCAATCGTAGCAACTGTAAGTTGTGTCATTAGTGGCTGTCTTATCTCAATGATTTTTTATCAATGGTATCTTAAAAATAAAGAAAATAAATTTTTCCATTATGTCATCACAGCATTAAAATCAGCCTCTTTGGGACTGATTATTTCTGCAGCAGTATTGATGATTTTACTTGCATTATTTGGAACCATGTCTTTGAAAGATCAAAATTCTGCGTTTAGTTTGACGGCATTGTGCATTACCATTATTTCCTTATTTTTATTGAGAAAATACCGAATAAATCCGATTATGTTATTGATTTTAAGCGGTTTTGCAGGAATCATTTTTTATTATCCATGGTGAAAATGAATAAGTGGTTGATATAAAGCTGTAGTAAGAGAAAAATAAGTAGGGAATAAGGAAAACTTATCACCTACTTATTTTTTAGTATGAGTTTCAAAAAAACTTTAAATGTTTATTCCATCTATTATCTGAATTTAAGAAGGAGTAATTTTAGATACATCTTTTAAAAAGAACGATACAATCCCAGCTATCACGGCAATAAGCACACCACAAATGATAAATAGAAGAGAAGTCCCTGATTTTTCTAGGATGCCCCCTGCTAACATTAACACAAAAGGTTGTAAGACAGATGGTAGAAGAAACAAACTCATGATGATTCCCATATTTTCAAGTAAAGCAACGCGGTGTAATTTTGTAAGGAGTAGAATATTCAAAATTCCCCACAACAGGCCAACTATCAATAAAATCATTCCAAGTAGCCATATATTATTGATTAATCCAACTAGAGCAAAGGCAAGTCCTAAGCATAGCATGATCGTTAACAACTCTTTTTTACTTGCTTTAAATTTAACGAAAAAGGCTATAATTACTCCGATTACTACCCCAATTCCCAATAAAGATAATAATAAATTAAGCATTTCCGTCGAAACATTTCCTGCATTTAGCTGTGACACAATTGGTAAAACAAATTGCTGTAATCCAGAAATAGGTAGGTTGACGACTGCGCTTACTAGCAATAATAAAATCACTTGAATAGCGTTACTGGTCTGTTCGCCAGGACTTGAAGATACCTTATTGGAAAGCAAATCATCTTGGTTAGTCTTCCGTTCGATAATAAAATTAACAACGCCCAATAAGGTCACAATTATTAATACAATACTTAGGTAAATGAACAGTGGTTGATAAAAAAATAGTGACAGCGCTAAACTGGGAATACTCAGTAAAACCAGTTGATTGATTAATTGAACCAGACTGTTTGCTCGAATTAAATTTTCTTGTGCTACCAATTTAGGAATGACAGAATATAATCCTGGAACGATTAGAGACCAAACGATTGCGAAACCAATACTAACTA
Source organism: Enterococcus sp. AMC1623 (assembly GCF_058216495.1). Taxonomy (NCBI): domain Bacteria; kingdom Bacillati; phylum Bacillota; class Bacilli; order Lactobacillales; family Enterococcaceae; genus Enterococcus; species Enterococcus sp. AMC1623. The sequence goes on from NZ_CM177096.1 coordinate 558,158, forward strand.
AATAAATAATTACTGGGCTATTCATTTCACGAATAAAAAGGCCCAAATTAAGAACACCAAAAATGAAAGTAAGGAGAGCTCCCCATTTTATTATACGAATATTTCCCAACCAATCCGTCAGAAAACCACTTAATGGAAGCATAATCAACTGAGTAGCTGCTAGATAAAGCATGGCTCGCCCATAAATTAAAGTCCATCCAGTAAATGAAGCACCAGCATTGCTCTGCATCTCATTAATAAAATATGTGAAGAAAACTTGCATAAATTGACCAAAAGTAAAGAATAAGAAAAACAGCAATAAATATAAATAAAAAATTCCCCATTTCTTTGTCATGACACTTCCTCCTCCAATTAATTAATGCTTCATAATTTAATTATAATGTATTTTTAAGGTGTTTAATACTATTAAAAATAATGAATTTTTTATCTATTTGATTTAGAAACTAAAAGTGAGACTTTAAAACTATGTATATGTTTACTATAATCAAACCGTATATTAAATGACAAAAATAAGAGGATTAAGGTATCAAAATAGTCAAAGAAAAATATCTAAATTAATCAATTGCCAGTATCTGACGAAGGTACTGGCACTTATTCTATAATTTTATGAGTTGCAACAAGTGAACAATTCTACTCAAAACTTGTTGCAATGAAATGTAATATTCAGTATTCAGTTATCAGCCTATAATAAAAATGTATTCATGATAACGCTAACAAAAATGAAGTTTTTTTAAGTTAGGATGTGCGTATCATATGTTAACAAAACGACAAAAGGAATTACTTGAACTACTAGAATCAAGAGATGATTTTTTAACGGTTCAATTTATTGCAAATAAATTAGGCGTCTCAAAACGAACCATTCATTCCGAGTTGAACCAGTTAGAAGATTATATTCAAAGTTTAGGTAAGTACTTTGAAAAAAAGAGAGGGGTTGGAGTTGTATTAAGGGAATTAAAGGAACAGGAGTATCAAAAAGAGACTGATGAAGTGACTGATTTGTACGACACGGTTACAAGACGGATAGATATTATGAAAATACTGCTTTTTGAAGAACGAGATGTCAGTTTTAATCATTTATCTGAGATGTATATGGTAAGTAAAACATCCATTAGCAAAGACTTTGAATATATTATGCGAATTCTTCGGGCTGGTTCTAACATTGAATTAGCTAGTGATGTGCATGGTACCAGAATTTCAGGAAGTGAATTAGATATTCAAAAAGCTTGTCTACAATTTAATCGTTATATTATTAGCAATTCAGATTTTTATTATGAAGATACGATTCCAATGAAAATGAATGTTCTTGCTCCGTATTATGGGGACAAAATTATCTCAGTATGTACCAATATTTTATATAACTATGTACGAGATAATAGCAATGCAATTTCTGATTATTACGTACAAAACGTATTGAACATTTTTATTATTTTAGTTTATCGCAGTTTAAATGGACATCACATTCAAGAAAATGAAGAAACTGAAAATGCTGAATATACATTATTTTTTGAAGAAAGTGCTGTTCGTCTATTGCACAAAGCTGCATTACGTTTAAATTTTTCATATACAAATGAAGATGTAAAATTTTTCTCTCAACATCTTATATCGAATCGTTTTGAATCTTTACCAGAAGAGAGCATTGATAGCGTTGTTGTTCGTGAGTTGTTGACGCAAGTGTCGGAAGCATTATCCATTGATTTTTCAAATGATAAGAAATTAGAAGAACAATTAATTAATCATATTCCACCGATGATTTATCGCTTGCGTTCAAACAATAAAACCGATAACCCTTTTACAGAACAAATAAAGACAGAATTTTCTTTAACCTTTAATGTTATTTGGGTAGTTTTAAGTGAATACGAGAAAATTTTAGGTATTTCATTTAATGAAGACGAAATTGCATTTTTAACAATATATTTTCAATCAGCCATTGAACGAGCAAAAATTAATCGTAAAATTTTGGTGATTTGTCAGATGGGTATCGCCACGTCGGAATTGTTAATGAATCGAATTAAAAATATTTTACCGTCTCTGGATACAATTGAAGTTGCATCAGTCGCAGAATTAGAACATATTGATGTTCATCAATTTGATTTAGTTATTTCAACAATCAAAATAGAAATTCCCGAGAAAAACATATTATTTGTTTCACCATTTTTAACAGATAATGATATCGAAAAAATTAAAAAGTCTGGCTATCAGCCAAGTAACATCAATAAAATAAATCCTTTATTAGCGTCGCATCATTTAAAAAAATTTATTCAACCAGATTTTATTTATATGGATACAGATTTCTCGTCTAAAGAAGAAGTATTCAATACGATTGGATCAGAATTGGTAAACAAACAATTTGTAACATCAGAGTTTGTAGAAAATCTTTTTCAACGAGAAAAATTAGGCGGAACCGATCTTCCTTCTGGTACAGCAGTTCCTCATGGAAATCCGATACATGTTCATCAAACTGTGATTGTGATTGTAAAAAACAAGAAGAAATTCAAATGGGAAAAGTACTATGTTGATATTATTTTCTTAATTTGTATTGCGAAAAAAGATACCTCGCAAACAAGGCGAATTTTAGCTGACATTTACAACATAGTTGATGATTCGAACATGCTTAAAGAAATGAGAGGGAATTTTTCTAAAAAGGATATATTGAAAAACTTAGGGAGTGAGTAAATGTGGAAAAACCAGAAAGTAACAAGAATGTAATTTCCGAAGACTTAATTTTTTTAGATAAAGAAGTTAGTAGTCAAGATGAAATCATTCAACTTATTGTCGATAATGCACAGGAAAAAGGATATGTCAGTGATAAAGAAAATCTTTATAACGCAGTCAAAAAAAGAGAACAAGAAGTTCCTACTGCCATAGGTTATTCCATTGCCATTCCACATGGAAAAACGGACGCAGTAAGCCATCCCTTTATTGCTTTTGTTAGAGCAGAACAAGAAGTTCGCTGGACAGAAAAAAGTGAAGAAATGGTTCGCTTGATTTTTCTAATTGGTGTTCCAGAAAATAGTGAAAATAACTTACATTTAAAATTTATCTCTCAATTAAGTAAACGACTTTTAGATGAGGAATTCAGAGATAAATTATTGAACCAAAAAAATAAAACGGGTGTCTTTGAACAATTAAGTTCAATTGAAATTTAAGGAGGAATTATAAATGAAAGTAGTAGCAATCACAGCATGTCCAACAGGAATCGCCCATACGTATATGGCGCAAGAAGCAATTGAGAAAGAATGTAAAAAACGTGGATACGAGGTAAAAGTTGAAACACAAGGAAGTATGGGAATTGAAAATGAATTAGAGCAAGACGAAATTGATGCAGCTGATGTAGTTATCTTAGCAGTAGCAATCGGTATTGAAGGTGAGGATCGTTTTGAAGAAAAAGAGAGTGAAGGCAAAGTACTTACCGTTGATCCTGGTGAAGCAATTAAAAAGATTACAGAAGTAATTGATCGCGCTGAAAAACTATAGTTCTTCACTAAATTAAGGAGTCGATAATAGATGAATAAGAAACAAAATAATTTCTTTAAAGATGTACAAAAAGCATTTAACACAGGTGTGTCCTTCATGTTGCCGGCAGTTGTCGTCGGAGGTATCTTTTTAGCAATCTCTTTAGCGACTGGTGAAGCAACGGATGCAGGGATGGAAGTTACTAATCCATTCATGAAAAATATTTTGGACATGGGGTCTGCAGGCTTTGCGATGATGATTCCACTATTATCTGGATACATTGCTAATTCATTAGCTGGCAAACCAGCTTTAGTACCCGGCATGATTTTGGGATACATCGCCAATAATCCAATTGGTGAAAGTCAAGTAAAAACAGGATTTTTAGGCGCAATGATACTAGGTGTAGCAACTGGTTATTTTGTTCGTTGGATTAAAACATGGAAAGTGCCGGCTACGATTCGTACAATTATGCCAATATTAATTGTACCGGTTATTACAACTTTTGTCTTAGGGCTACTTTATATTTATGTTATCGCTGTGCCGATTGGAGCCGGCATGGACTGGTTAGTTGATGTTTTAGGTAAAATGCAAGGAAGTAGTGCCATTATTTTAGGAATGATTCTTGGCGCAATGACGGCTTTTGACATGGGTGGACCGATTAATAAAACAGCGACAGCATTCACAATTGCTCTGATGGCAGAAGGCGTTTATGAACCAAATGGTGCGCATCGAATCGCTTGTGCAGTTCCACCATTAGCGATGGCTATCTCTACTTTCATTGATCGTAAAAAATATACAACTGCAGATAAAGATTTAGGGATTTCGGCTTTCTTTATGGGCTTAATTGGAATTACAGAAGGTGCAATTCCATTTGCCGTTAAAGATATTAAGCGCGTACTTCCAGCAATTGTAATTGGTAGTGCAATCGCAGGTGGTTTAGGGATGGCCAATGGAGTTGAAGCCTTAGTTCCACATGGTGGCTTAATTATCTTACCTGTAGTTAACGGTAAATTATGGTATACGCTCTCAATGTTTATCGGTGTCTTTGTTTCAGTGGCCATTCTGCATTTTACAAAACCAAATATTGATACTGTTGAAGAAAACTAATTCGTATTTAAAAAGTTAGTCTAACTAACCATGTGTAAAGTAATGTTGTTACACATCTGATTGAAAAAACAGTTCGAACGAAAGAGCATTTTATTACAACTAGGTATGTCACTGATAAGGGGAGTCAAATTTACATTGACTCCCAAATATATCAAAAAGAGAATACATTATTCCATGTGACAACTTGTTGACCGATAGGCAGAAGTTCCTTTCCAGTAAATAAATTAACATTAAGATAGGACAAGCATATCGTGACACTCAAATTGAAAGGTACCAAGTAGCGAGCATAGCTTTATTGACATCAGAACAAAAGATGTTTCGTAGTTAAGTGCTGATTTATTATTACAAATGTTATTTAATTTCACAAAGAAACGATTGTTGTTTTTGGAGATAATGAGCGTGATTTTGTTGAAGATTGTTTTATTAACTTATTCAATTGCAACAACTATACAAAACACCTGTGAAACTTGTTGAAGGAATTTGTAATATTCAGTATTCAAAAACAATTTTATACTAAAAAAGTAATAGCTGATGTATGAAAAGTCATAAAAAAATAGAAATTGGAGATGGTAGAGAATGGAAAAATTACCAATCAAAACAGTCGTCGAAGGTTTATTAGAATTACAAAAAACGGGTGAAAGTGCAACGTTACTTGGCATTGGTCCAATGTCTAAAAACTGTGTTCAAGCAACATTGGAATTATCACACGAAGATGACTATCCTGTAATGTTTATTGCTAGCCGAAATCAAGTAGATGCAGACGAATTAGGCGGCGGTTATGTAAACGGATGGAATCAATTCACATTTGCAAAAGCAGTTGAAGAAGTTGCAGAAGAAATCGGTTATGACAATTTGTACTATTTATGCCGTGATCATGGAGGTCCTTGGCAACGTGATCAAGAACGTAATGACCATCTACCAACAGAATTGGCAATGGAACTAGGACAAAAATCATATACAGCAGATATTGAAGCAGGTTTTGATTTATTAATGATTGATCCTACTAAAGATCCATTTGAAGTTGGAAAAGTCATTCCATTAGATACTGTTTTAGAAAGAACTGTTGATTTGATTGAATTCTGTGAAAAAGAACGTAAAGCACGTAACTTGCCTGAAATTGGTTATGAAGTAGGAACAGAAGAAACAAATGGTGGTTTAACTTCAACAGAAACTTATGAAACATTTATTTTACGATTAAAAGATGAATTAGAAAAACGTGGTTTACCAATGCCAACATTTATTGTTGGACAAACAGGAACGTTAACACGTAAAACAGAACAAGTTGGAACATTCAACTTCAAGAATGCTTATGATTTAGCACAAATGGCGAAACAATATGGTGTTGGTTTGAAAGAACACAACGGGGACTATTTAGATGATATAACATTATTAGAACATATTCCTTCTGAAATTACAGCAACAAATGTCGCACCTCAATACGGTACAGAAGAAACACGTGCTTATTTAAACCTTGCAGCTGTAGAAGCACGTTTAGTAGAAAATGGACTAGTGAAAGAAGCTTCTAATACCCGTGAAACATTATTAATTCATGCGATTAAGAGTGAACGTTGGAGAAAATGGATGGTTGGCGAACAAAAAGAATTGACGGTTGAGCAAATCTTAGATTCTGGTGATGATCAATTACAAGCAGAAATTTTAGATATTGCTGGTCATTATACGTTTAATGATGATGAAGTAAAAGCTGAAATTGAAAAATTGTATGCTAACTTGAAAGAATACAATATTGATGGTCAACGTTACGTAGTAGACCATATCAAACGTCCAATTCGTGACTATGCAGAATGCTACAATTTAAAAGGTGTTACTACTCGAATTAAAAATGTTTCTAAATAAGAAGGGATAGGAAGAAGAATGAAATTTTTCTTAGACACTGCAAATGTTGCTGAAATTAAAAAAATTAATACCTTGGGCTTAGTAGACGGTGTTACAACAAATCCTACTATTATTTCAAAAGAAGGCCGTGATTTTGAAGAAGTTATTAAAGAAATTTGTTCAACTATCGATGGTCCCGTCAGTGCAGAAGTAACTGGTTTGACTGCTGATGAAATGATTAAAGAAGCAAGAGTCATTGCAAAATGGGCAGACAATGTTGTAGTGAAAATCCCAATGACAGAAGAAGGTTTGCGAGCAGTTCATGTTCTTTCTCATGAAGGAATCAAAACGAATGTGACATTGATTTTTACTGTTGCTCAAGGTTTGATGGCGATGAAGGCAGGTGCAACTTACATTAGTCCATTTGTTGGTCGATTGGAAGATATAGGGACAGATGCGTATGAGTTGATTGCTAATTTACGAAATATCATTGATTTTTATGGCTTTGATACAGAGATTATCGCAGCAAGTATTCGTAACTTACCACATGTTGAAACAGTAGCTAAACTAGGCGCTCATATTGCAACAATCCCAGGCAATTTATTTCCTAAGTTATGGGGACACCCTTTAACTGATCAGGGAATTGAAACATTTTTAAAAGACTGGGAAGCATTTAATAAATAGAGTGAGAAGGATAGCTAATCGCAAGGTTAGCTATCCTTTTTAAGAAAAGAGGATAAATATGTTTACAGCAATAGATCAAAAATCTATCAATGCCATTCGAACATTAAGTATTGATGCCGTTGAAAAAGCAAATTCGGGACATCCGGGTTTACCAATGGGTGCTGCTCCAATGGCTTATGTTTTGTGGATTAAATTCTTAAAAATTAATCCGACAACTTCTAAAAAATGGACGAATCGTGATCGCTTTGTTTTATCAGCAGGTCATGGATCGGCTCTATTATATAGTTTATTACACTTATCTGGTTATAACGTATCCATTGATGACTTAAAGCAGTTTCGTCAATGGGATTCCTTAACACCTGGTCATCCAGAAGTCACACATACAGATGGTGTGGAAGCAACGACTGGACCACTTGGGCAAGGAATCGCAATGGCTGTTGGAATGGCAATTGCGGAAGCCCATCTTTCTGCGACTTACAATCAGGAAAATTATCCGATTATGGATCATTATACCTATGCATTGTGTGGAGACGGTGATTTGATGGAAGGTGTTTCTCAAGAAGCAGCATCAATGGCCGGTCATATGAAGTTGAATAAATTAATTGTTTTATATGATTCAAATGATATTTCTTTAGACGGACCAACGTCAAAAGCCTTTACTGAAAATGTAGGACAAAGGTTTGAAGCCTATGGTTGGGAGCATCTTTTTGTTAAAGATGGAAATGACTTAGATGAAATTTATACAGCCATTGAAACAGCACGAAAATCAGATAAACCAACATTAATTGAAGTAAAAACAGTCATTGGTTACGGGTCAGTTAATCAAGGCACATCGAAAGTTCATGGTTCACCTCTAGGGCAAGAAGATACAAAGAAAGTCAAATCTTTTTATGGTGTTAATTCAGAGGAAGCCTTCACTGTCTCTAAGGAAGTTCGTAGTCATTTTATTGAGCAAATTGTTTGCCGAGGTGAAAAAGAAGAACGCGAATGGCAAGCTCTTTTTGCAAACTATGAGAAAGAATATCCTAAATTAGCTAGACAATATTTGGAAGCCTTTAATAATGAATTACCTAAAGATTGGACAGAAAATCTACCCGCTTATGAAGTTGGTACAAGTGCGGCGAGTCGTGTGACAAGTAAAGAGATTATTCAAGTATTGTCACAAAATATTCCTACACTATGGGGTGGATCAGCAGATTTATCAGCTTCTAATAATACAATGGTATCAGCTGAAACTGATTTTTCTCCAGAAAATTATGCAGGAAGAAACATTTGGTTTGGTGTCCGTGAGTTTGCGATGGCCGCTGCGATGAATGGTATTCAACTTCATGGCGGAAGTAAAATATATGGTGGAACGTTCTTTGTTTTTGTTGATTACTTACGTGCAGCAGTTCGCCTAAGTGCTCTACAAAAATTACCTGTAACCTATGTTCTGACGCATGATTCTGTGGCTGTTGGCGAAGATGGACCTACACATGAACCTGTTGAACAATTAGCAAGTTTACGTTGCATGCCCGATATCCATGTCATTCGTCCAGCTGATGGAAATGAAACTGTCGCAGCTTGGAAAGTAGCTATTTCTTCCAAAGATACACCCACTGTTTTAGTCTTAAGCCGTCAAAATTTACCTGTTATTCCAGGTACCATCGAACTGGCGACAGAAGGTGTTCCTAAAGGTGGGTATGTCATTTCTCCATCACAAGGAGAAAAACCTGAAGGCATTTTAATTGCGACTGGTTCAGAAGTAAATTTAGCTATTGAAGCACAACGTAAACTTTTAGCAGAGGGAAAAGATGTTTCGGTAGTGTCTCTACCAAGCTTTGATTTATTTGAACAACAAGATAAAGCTTATAAAGAAACAGTATTGCCCTCTGATGTATTGAAACGAGTATCAATTGAAATGGGCGCAAGTTTTGGATGGGAAAGATATGTAGGTTTTACAGGGAAAATTATTGGCATTGATCGTTTTGGAGCTAGTGCACCTGGAGATACCGTTATTGAAAAATACGGATTTACGGTTGAACACGTAGTAGACACCTACAATTCACTATAATAGATGCCTTCGCTACTATTAATTAAGGAGACAGATAATGAAAATTGCAATTGCTTCGGATCATGGAGGATTTGAATTAAAAGAGCTTCTCAAAGCACATTTATCTGAAAGGGATATAGATTATGAAGACTTTGGTACGACTGCCGCTATGGTTAGTGTAGACTATCCAAATTATGCACAAAAAGTTGCAAATGCTATTTTAACAGAAGCAGTCGATTGCGGTATTTTGATTTGTGGAACAGGAATTGGCATGAGCATTGCTGCTAACCGAAACAAAGGTATTCGAGCTGCAGTTGTTGGCGATGTATTTTCAGCGAAGGCAACAAAAGAACACAACAATGCCAACATTATTTGCTTAGGCCAACGTGTAACAGGCGACGGTCTAGCTCAAATGATTGTGGATGCATGGTTGGATGCAACGTTTCAAGGGAAACGTCATCAAAATCGAATTGACATGATTGAAAATTAATAAAGTAAATAGTTTGTTTGATTACCTGGAGAAAGTTCAGTATTATCTTGAGCTTCCTCCAGGTAAATTTATTAAAAATGACAAGGAGAAGAAGCAATGAAAAAAATATTCGTTTTTGATATTGATGATACAATGTACGATCAACAACACGCATTTGGAAGAGCATTGAATAATTTAGTTATTAATGAAAAACAATTGAATATTCCTGCTCTTTATCAATTAATGAAAGAATACGGAGATGAAGCTTTTTCAGAAGGCTTTGATAAGAAGAAATTGAAAGCGATGCAAATATTTCGCATTCAGCGTGCACTACAAGATTACAATATTCAAATTACAGAAGAACAAGCCATTCAATTTCAATTGGACTTTGAAGATTATCAAAATGAGATTCAATTATTTCCAAAAATGGAAGAACTTTTAGATTTATTGGTGAATGAACAGCAAATTATCGGAATTATTACTAACGGTACGATAAAAAAGCAATCTAAAAAAATCACTATGTTGAATTTGGATAAATGGTTCCCACAAAATCGCATGTTTATTTCTGAAAAGGTAGGGATTTCTAAGCCGGAAAAATTTATTTTTGAACAATTTGAGAAAAAATTAGATTTTCCAATAAATAAGCAACATTTTTATTATATAGGTGATAATTATCAAAATGATATTGTAGGACCAAAATCAGTAGGATGGCATACGATTTGGGTGAACTATCGAGGGTATAGAGAAGAAAAAGAATCTTTATCCGATTATATTGTACATTCGCCCGATGAATTATTATCTGTTGTTCAAAGACTTGTATATAAGTAAAAAACACTTCATTTGATTCGATCTATGCAAATTGTTTGCACTATGTTGATGCAATCAAATGTGGTGTTTATTTATATAGCTAGTAGTTATATTAGTAATAGGAAACGTTTTCTTTTTAAGGAGTAAAAATATGAATTCTAGACAAATAAAATTACTCAAAATATTGTGTGCTAATAAAGATTATGAAGCAGTAAATCAAATTGCTGAAAGACTCAACATTTCAAGAAGAACGGTATTCAATGATTTAAAAATAGTTGAGCAGTTTTTAATCACGAATCAAATTCCACTACTTAAAAAACAGGGGAAAGGGATCAAAGTGACTATCAATTATAAAGATACATGTAGAATTCAAGAACTTATTGATTATGAAGCGACTAGTTTTGAAATTACTGAAGTTGAAAGCCGATTTTTGGAAAATATTGAAACGCTGTTAAAAGGGAAAAAAGTCACGTATGAATCATTGGCTGCAACGTATTATATCAGTAATTCCTCTGTTGCCCAATTGTTTGAAAAAATAAAATTATTCTTCTCAGATAAAGCAGGATGTACCTTTTACTCTGGTTCACAAGGTAGTTATGTTACTGGTTCAGAATCTCAACTTCAATTTAGTTATACAAAGCTAATCTTTGAAAGATCTAAAAATACAAGTGAATCTTATGTTTCATCGGATAATCATATCCAATTTTTAAAGCAATCATTTGGTGAGAGAGCAGTCAATAGTTGTATGGACATGTTAAATGACGTACTAGAGCTGAATATATCACAATTTAATGTTATCTATTACCGAGAATTGCTCACTAAATTGGTCGTGATGATTCATAGAATCCAACAAGAGCATCATGTTGAAGATACTTTTATGAATTCAACATTAGTTTTACAGTTGGAATCTTACGCTGCAATGAAAGAATATTTGAACTTGGTAGGAGAAAAATTATCTATCATATTTACTGAAGCAGATATATTTTATATGAATCATCTGTTCATTGGTTATGGAATAAATGTTTCTGATAATAAGCAGGTATATCAGAAACAAGTGAAAGAAATCGTTCAACAACTTATTGTTAGAATGAGTGATGTTAGCTCTATTGATTTTAGCCAAGATGACGTTTTAAATAAACAATTACTTGCTCATGTTGAGCCAATGCTATATAGAGTCAAACGGAAAATTCATTTTAAAAATCCGATGTTGGAGACAATCAAAAAAGATTATCCCATTATTTTTCATCTTGTTGCATTGGTTGTAAGTGACCTTCAAACATCTATGGGATTAGTGATACCTGACGATGAAATTGCATTTTTAACGATTCATTTTCAAGTTTCAATTGAAAAAAATCATCGGATAAAACGTGTGCTAATTATTTGTTTAAATGGCGTAGCATCCTCTCAATTGTTAGCTTTAAAAATTCGGCGTTACTTACCTCCGCTAGACATTATGGAAGTTAGTTCATTGGAAGAGGCTAAAGATATTGATTTATCAAGGATTGATTTTATTGTTTCAACAGTTAAAGTCAAAATTGACACTGTCCCTGTTTTCTACGTATCGCCATTTATTTCTGATGAAGATTTATCTCAAATAAAAAACTATTATTCCAAATCTTTATTACAATCTGAACAAAAATTATTGTCAGGAAATTCTTCTAAGTCTATTGGAAGGCATTTTTTAGAGGGAGCATTGTTATATGAAACAAGTAATTTCTTAACTAAAGAAGAAGTATTACTCTTTCTAGCAACAGAAACCGAAAAACATGAGTTGACAATAGGGAATACGTATGAAAACTTAATGAAACGTGAACAGATTAGTTCGACAGCGTTTGTTAATGGCATAGCAGTTCCCCATCCATCACCAAAATTAGTGAAAAAAACACAAATATTAATTATTCGTAATACAACCCCTATAGAATGGGGGAATGGCAAAGCAAAATTAATTTTTTTGCTTTGTATGAATGAAAAAGACTTACACCAAGCTAAAAATATATTAACCATAATTATTGAAATTGCTAATTCGAAACAAAAATTGAGTCAGTTCATGGAATTAGACTCAATTGTTAATTTTTTTCAAAATAGGAGGAGTTAAAATGAAGGTTATCGGAATTTCTGCATGTCCAACTGGGATTGCACATACCTATATGGCAGCAGATTCAGTTGAGAACGCTGTAAAAAAGCGTAATGGTATCGTTAAAATGGAAACGCAAGGATCTATTGGGATAGAAAATAAACTTACTAAAGCAGATATTGAAAGTGCAGATTTAATTATTTTTACTGCCGCTGTCACCATTCGTGAAGAAGAGCGGTTTGAAGGTTTTGAAGATAAAATCATTGAAGTATCTTTACAAGATGCGATTGGAAAAATTGATCGTATTTTAGATGAATATTTTGAAGGAAGAAATTGATATGGGGGCCAAATTAAAACCTATTCTTAAAGAGTTGCAAAAGAATTTAATGACAGGTATTTCTTATATGATGCCTTTAATTATTATTGCTGGTGTAACTATGGGAGTCACATCTTTATTAGGCTCAGTTTTTTTGATGTTAGTGTTTTTACAGAAGAAGTTTTGGCTGCACAAGGAAGTCCTATATTAGATTTTATTACGTGGTGTTATAATGCAGGCTCATTAATGTTTACTATTATGTATCCTGTATTCGCTGGATATATTTCTTTCGGTATTGCTGATAGACCAGGATTAGCTCCGGGATTCTTAGGTGGATTGTTAGTTGTTCAAATGGTAACAGGTTTTCTTGGCGCGATTTTAGCAGGATATGTGGCAGGTTATAGTATTTTATGGCTTAATAAATCCATTAAAATTAATCGAAAATATATTGGTGTAAAAACGTTATTTTTACTTCCGCTTTTAGGCTCAATTATCGTTTTATTGGCAAGTAAATTTGTTATTGCCTATATCGGTATTGGGTTTTCCAGTCTCAGTCAATGGTTAATCACTTCGATTGGTACAGAAGGTGGCGCATTACTTTCTGCCGGATTGGGTGCAGCTCGTGCCTTTGATTTTGGTGGTCCAGTAAATAAAATGGCTGGTACTATAGGAAAACAATTATATTTTGATACAGGATATTCGTATATAGCATTGGTTCTGGGTGCTCTTGTCGCTCCGATAGGTTTAGGATTGTCTCCTTATTTTGCAAGAATTTTTACGAAAAAAGAAATTTTCGATCCCCAATTAAAGCAAGGTGCTCTTTCTTGTTTAATATTAGGATTTTTAGGAATTTCAGAAGCAGTATTACCGTTCATCATCTTATATCCAGTAATTATTCCAATAAGCATGATTGGTACGGCTGTAGCAGGAGCAATTGGCTTTTCACTAGGTGCTTCAGTATTTCCAGGAGGGATTTATGGCTTTTATATGTGGCCGTTAATCGAAAATGTTTGGGGATTTCTAATTGCTTTAGCGGTTGGTGTATTAATTGTTTGTACATTAATGTTCTTCTATAGATTACGAGTATACAATAAAGAACAATTAGAACAAGAAGAACAGGTCAAAAGCGTAGAATAAACTATAATTAGTAGCGATAATTAGAGGAATGTCTTAAAATTTTTTGAATGCAAACAAAAGATTTCTGAGTTATCTCAATCATTTGTTGCAACAAATTATTCTTTTCAAGAAGAGAAAACTGATTTATTATGAATAATAAGAAATCTTCTCTTCTTCAGACTTAATTATAAAGGAGTTCGTTATGACAGCAATCTTATTTGATGTAGACGATACATTGTATGATCAGTTAGAACCATTCAAGCAAGCGTATCAAGAACATTTTAATTTTCCCAATGTGTCAGTTGAAAAGTTATATGTTTTAAGCCGGAAATACAGCGATGAAGTTTTTCATTTAACGGAAAATGGCGAAATGAGTATGACCAAAATGCATAGATATCGCATCGGTAAGGCGTTAGCTTATTACAGTCATGAAATTACTGATAGCCAAGCAGATAGTTTTCAAAAAACATATCAAGAATATCAACAGAAAATTGAACTTACGCCAGATATGAAAAATGCCTTGGATTTTTGTTTAGAAAAAGGAATAACCTTAGGAATCATTACTAATGGGCCAAAAGAACATCAAAAAAGAAAAATCCAACAGTTAAATTTGGAAAAATGGATTCCAAAAGAACAGATATTTATTTCTTCCATTGTTGAATTAGCTAAACCTGATCCGAAAATTTTTCACTTGGTGGAAGAAAAGCTGAACTTAAATAAAGAAAAAACGTATTATGTTGGAGATTCTTTTCAAAATGATATGGTAGGGGCAAAAGCGGTAGGCTGGAAAACAATTTGGAGTAATCGACGACAACATCCACAACCTGTTGGAACAATTATTCCAGATTATATTGTAACAGAAAAAGAATCGTTGCTAGATTTGTTGAAAGAAATTTTGTGAGTTAAGCATCTATGATCGATGACTAAAGAACTTCCGATTAACTGTGTTTAAAACAGCTAACCGGAAGTTCTTTATTTAATACCATCAATCATTTCTTTAACTAACTTCGTTTATTTCTTGCAAACTTGAATATTTTTCATATTGAATTATGGCGTCTGCAAAATATTCATCTGTAGGAGCTGTGACTTTTTCTAACCAATTAGTTGCTTCTTGGTAATAAATCTTAGCTTTCTCAATGTTTCCTAAAAGAAAGGAACAGTCGACAAGAAGTACATAAGCTTGAAATATGATGGAAGGTTGTTCGTTTTGCAAATTATGTCTTTTTATTGCAGTTTCTAACATTTTTTTCGCTTCAATAGGACTCTCGTGAGAATAGGCGAGCGTATTGCTTTCCCAATATAATTTTTCAAATCGTGTTTTTATATGATGCTCATTCTTTTGTTCAAATACCTCCAAAAAAATGAAATTATTGCCATTCATATCCGTTAAACTAAATCTTCTATCAAAATTTAGACTTTTTGGTACGCCCATTCTAGGTAGTCCTGTTCGTGGAAGTTTTTTTCCTACTGCTTCCTTATATTGTGTCGCTAACATTGTGTGCAACGCATCGACATTGTTTACTTGATAAAGATACGTATTTGTCGGAGTAGGAATTTCTAATTTCTTATACGTATAGATATGAAATTCCAAATAATCATTTACCATCACTGCATATCCGTTTGAACGTATATTGTTCTCATAGATATTGGTAAAGCCTAAATTCTTGTAGAATGCGATTGTTTCTTTGAGATTTACAGCGGGTAATGCTGGGACAACTTTTTGAATTTTAATTTGACTCATAATAAATTCCTCCATTCTAAATATAGTTTAGCAAATTCATGCAAATGCTAAGGTTTTTAATAAGGAATCCATTATAATAAGCATTTAGTAAACATAAAGCTGTCATGTACTTTAAAGTTTATTTATAATTTAGCAAAGGAGGAATCACTTTGAGAGGAACTGACATTGCAAAACAATTAAATATTAGTACGAGTGCTTTGAGACACTATGAATCATGGGGAATTATTCCGAAAGTAGAGCGTCAAAATAATGGCTATCGTATTTATACCACGATTCATCAATCATACTTCACGTGTATTAGAGAAATGATGCCTGGTTTTGGCACAGATTTCATAAAAACTATTTTTCCGATGGTGATTTCTGGCGATATTATTTCGGCTATCTGGGAAATTAATAAAAAACAAGTCACATTGTATTCTGAAAAAGAGAGAATCGAATATACGATTGAAATTCTCGAACCTGACGTATTAGCTTCTATTCCAAAATATAAAAATAAAACAGTCTTTTCAATTGGTGAAGTGGCTAAAGAAGCAGGAGTTTCAACATCGGCTATCCGTCACTGGGAAAAAGAAGGACTGATCAACGCTAAGAGAAACTCTGATAGTAATTTTCGCCAATTCACTATTAACGATATTAGAAAAATTTACATCATCCGAACCGTTCAACGTACAGTCTTTTCTTTAAATACTGTACGAGCAGTACTGGAAGAGGTAGAAAAAAATAATATCACGCAAACAAGAGAAATAGCAAACAAAGCTTTAGAAGAAGTCAACCGTGTTCTTTTGAATCAATTTAAAGGGATTGCTGCATTCCATAAGTTATTGGATACTTTATCAAGGTAAAGCTTGTTTGTGGGATACGATTGCTGGGAAGAAGACAAAATAAGCTCAATCTTTGTAATGAAAGAAGATTGAACTTATTTTATATTGATGTGTATCAATTGATGAACATCAGCATAATCGCTGACAGGATGTATCGATTAAGGTTTCATCAGTATTTTTAATTCTTCGCCATTCATAGCTAAACGAAACGCAGCTTCCCATTCATCAAGTGGAAGGATGGCAGTTACAATAGGAGACAAATCCATATTTGTATCTACTAGCCATTGGATTGCTGATTTCCAAGAGCTGGGTTTTTGCGTGCGTGAACCAACATAGCAGATTTCTTTATGAATTAAATCATCCATATTAATCTCATTCATTGTGGTAGCGAAAAGTCCTTCTTGAATAATCGTTCCTTTCTTTTTAATAATTTGCATCGCTTGATGAACAGCATGAATACTCCCTGAACATTCAAAAATTTGATCTGCACCGATTCCGTTCGTCCAAGTCTGAACGAACGCTTCAACATCATCCTTTTGCACAATCAGCGTGTGAGCAATACCTAATTCTTTAGCCAAAGCTAATCGTTTTTCATCTCTCGCTGTTCCTACTAATAAAACCTCAATATTTAGTGAAACTAACACTGTGGCAAGAAGAATACCTATTGGACCAGGTCCAAATACAACAATTTTTTCGTTAGGAGAGATTATTGTCTTTTCTTTGACGGCATGAATACAACATGCAAGTGGCTCCAACATTGCAGCTATCTTGTTGTCAATCTCTTTAGGAATAAGATGGCATCGTTTTTCTTTTACAAGAACAAAATCGGCAAAGCTACCGTCTACCTGTGTGCCAAGACCCTTTCGATCAGAACAAAGATTATATTCCTGTTCATTGCAATAGCTGCATTTTTCACAAGTTTCAAAAGTTGTTTCGCTAACGACAATATCTCCTACTTTATATAATGAAGAAGAATGTCCTATATCAACTACTTCCCCAACAAATTCATGACCTAATGTTAAAGGGATTTTTTTGTTATACTCTCCTTTAAAACCATGGATGTCAGAACCGCAAATCCCTGTATAGATAACTCGAAGCTTCAGCTCACCATCCGATGGAAAGACTTCATTTACCTCAACTAAAGCCATTTGGTTGTAGCCTTCCGCTAATTTACGTAAAGCTTTCATAATTAAGTTCCTTTCTATTTCATAAGTTCTTATTGTTATTTTTTCTTGTATTAGAGGTTGTATTGAATTATAGTAGTTAGTTTAGCATGACAGGTATCTTTTCACTATCACAATTCTTTTGAAAGCGATATCAAAATGATTGGTCTTGTGAAAAATATGAATATAGCGATAATTAGAAATGTAGAGGTGGTTGCATTGAATAGAAGAATCAATAAAATTTTATTAGATATACTTAGAGCAAAAAGTGAAACCTTACAAAGATATGCAGAACTATTTAACGTTTCAGAACAAACAATTCGAAATGATATCAAAGAAATCAATTTTTATTTAGAGAAAAAGCATGCAACTAAATTAATTATTGATGAAACAGGATTCCTAAGAATGGCGGAAGAAATTGATTTGAAATCAGTTTTGAAAGCGTATTCTAATTTTCAGAACTATCGTTTATGTCAAAATGAACGACGGACGATTTTAGCTTTAATTTTAGTGACAAGTAGCGATTATATCACCACGTATTATCTATCGGAATATGTTTTAGTTAGTCGTAACACCTTAGTTAGTGATATTGAAGAGTTAAAAAAATGGTTTGAACAAAATCAATTATCTTTAAGTTCATTCACTGGAAAAGGGTACAAAGTGATTGGCGACGAGAAAGGCATTAGAGCAGCAATGATGAAACTGATTATATCAAATGGTTTGTTTGACCAAGAATATGATTATGCAATGGGATTTGAAGATAATATTTTTCAGAACTTATTATTAGACATTATTGATAAAAAAGCGCGTTATCAAGAAATTGGTAAGCTATTATTGGAGGTTGAAAAACAACATCAAGTGCAACTTTCTGACTTTGCCTATCAAGAAGTTGTTTGTTATTTGCTGATTATGATTGAAAGACTACAACTAGGCTTTTCCATCCAAACGCTAGAAGATGGTGTTGATGTGAAGTCAAGTTCTAAATACAATTTTGCTTTGAGTTTAGCAAAAGAATTAGAACTTAAATATAATCAGAAAATTTCAGATAAAGAAATTGCATCACTTGTTTCTATTTTGCGCAGTAAAAGCTATATCAAAAATAATGGTCGAAAAATTGATTCGATTGAAATGCAAATTATGATCACTGAATTTATTTTCAATATTTCGAAAGAATTGAATATCAAGTATTACTTGAACAGTGAACTATTTGATTTACTTGAAAATCATCTAAAATTATTGATTTATCGCGTTAAAGCAAATATCAATGTTCGAAATGTCTTATTCGATGAAATTTATCAATCATATTCTGCGATTTTTCCATTAGTGAAAAAGTATTTACAGAAAATTGAAGACTATTTGCAGGCATCATTAACCCTTGATGAAATCTCTTTTGTTGTCATGTATATAATGGCAATATTTGAAACAAATGATGTTGCCACAAAGAATAAATCGTTGAAAGTCAGAGTTGTCTGTAACTCAGGACGTGGGACGGCACAATTGATTAAAGCTAAGTTGACAGCAACTTTTCCAAATATTGACATCATTTCAATTGATTCAACGCATATGTTAAGAAAAAATAATCCCACAAATCAAGATTTAATTATTACGACAGTACCTCTCCAATTTTCTTATTCACCAGTTGTTTTAATTAATCCAATTTTAATGGAAAAAGACATTATTAAAATTCAAAAAGCGATTTATCAAATCAAACCAAGAGAAATTATTGACCAAGAAATCAGTCATCAAAGCCGAGATATGTTTCAAACGTTACTTTCTCTTATGGATAAGTACGTAGAAAAAGAAGAACAGGACGAATTTTTGAAAGATATTGAAGCATTGTATTCTCCATCAATTACTCAATTAGAGCTGGAGGAAACTGAAGTGAAACGTTTATCTGATTTGCTTTCGATGGAACGTATTGCATTTAAAGTAGAAGTGAATGACTGGCGAGAAGCAATTAGCGAAGCAGGTAAACTATTACTAAAAAGTGAATTGATTGAAGAACGATATATTGAAGGTATGATAAAAGTCATTGAAGAGAACGGTTCCTACATTGTGATTTCACCTGGAGTAGCAATTCCACATGCAGATGCTTCTGATGGTGCAATTAAAATTGGCGCAAGTTTTATAAAGTTAAAAGAAGCTGTTCATTTTGGACATCCGGAAAATGATCCAGTGCAATATATCATTGCTTTTAGTATTCCAGAAGAAACATCAATAGGTAAGTGTTTATATTACTTTACTGAAATCCTAGCGAATGAAGATTTTCTTTTTAGGATGGATCAGCAAAAGACAGAAAGTGGCATGCTATTAGAAATGAGAAAAATGGAAAATAAAGTGATGGGGTTGACTTATGAAAAAAATATTAAACGATGAAACAAAAAAATATCTATATTACGTTTTTGATGAAACCAATCAAGAACAATTACTGAAACAGATGAGTACAGTGTTGATTCAAAAGAAATTTGTCAAAGAAAGTTATCAAGATGCAGTAATCGAACGTGAAAGAGAATTTCCCACAGGCTTACCCACAGGAGGAATTCATATTGCAATTCCGCATACGGATTGTGTTCATGTAGAAACAGAGGGGTTTTTGGTAGGGGTGCTAGAAACTCCAGTAGAGTTTGAAATTATGGCTACTAATAACGAATATGTGAATGTTGAGATTGTTTTTATGCTTGCAATTAAAAAACCTGAAAATCAAGTGTTTATGTTACAAAAACTCATTGCTCTTTGCCAAGACTCAGAAAAATTAATGTTATTAAAAAAAGGAGAAAAAATAGAAGAAATAGAAAAATTATTAGGCACAATCATTTAAAAGGAGGAAAAACGTATGTTAGAAATAATTAAAGGTGCTGTCAACTATGTGTTGGACTTAGGAGCAGCAGCAATGTTGCCATTGATTCTTACAATTTTTGGATTGATTTTAGGTCAATCGATTAGTAAGTCATTTCGCGCAGGTTTGACAGTAGGGATTGGATTTACTGGGTTAAATTTGGTTATTGGATTACTTTCCGATTCTATAGGTACTGCATCACAAGCAATGATTGAACGTCTAGGTTTGTCTTTAGATATTTTAGATGTTGGTTGGCCAATTGCAGCGGCAATCACATTTGCGACACCAATTGCTGTAATTTTAATTCCAATTATCTTTATTTTCAATATTATCTTATTGAGCTTGAATCAAACCAAAACAATGGATGTTGATTTATGGAATTACTGGCATTTAATTTTTCCAGGTGCGATGGTCTACTATGCGACAGATTCTATCGTGATTGCCATTGTTGCAACATTAGTAAATGCATATGTTGTTTTCAAACTTGCTGACTGGACTGCCCCAGCAGTTGAAAAGTTTTTCGGCTTACCAGGAATTTCACTACCACATGGTGAGACGGTTAACTTTGCACCAATTACTTATGCGTTAAATAAAATTTGGGATAAAATTCCAGGTATCAATAAAATTAATATCAATGCTGGAACATTGAAAGATAAATTAGGACTTTTTGGGGAACCTATGATGATTGGTTTAGTTTTAGGTTTAGGAATGGGTTTTCTTGCGGGCTATGATTCAAAAGAAATTATTCAGTTAGGTATTCAAATGTCAGCAGTTATGATTTTGATGCCAAGAATGGTAGCTCTGTTAATGGAAGGGTTATCTCCAATTGCAGATGCAGCGAAATCGTTCATTCAAAAACGATTCCCAGGAAAAAAAGTTTATATCGGTTTAGATGCAGCTGTAGTAACTGCTCATCCGGCAATCATTACAGTAGCACTACTTATGGTACCGATTACTATTTTATTAGCAGCTATCTTACCGTTTAATCGTTTGTTGCCATTTGCTGATTTAGCTGTTTTACCATTTACCGTTATTTGGTCAGTCGCAGCTTCAAAAGGGAATATTTTCCGTGGACTACTTAATGCGATTGTTTCTCTTTGTATTGTGTTCTTTATTGCAACAAACTTAGGCGCCTTAACAACCACATTGGCACATGCTGTTGGTTTTGCTTTTCCAGAAGGTGCAACAATGATTTCAGGTATTGATATGAGTTCACATATTACATTATGGATTATGCTGAAATTGATTGATCCAAGTAATGTTCCTGCCTTTGCAGCAGGTGTAATTGCGTTGCTACTTTATGGAGGTCTATGGTTCTGGACACGTAATGATATCAAAAAACAATTTGAAACCAAAGAATAAAAACATTAGATGACAGGAGACGGTTTATATGAATAAAAAACACATTTTAATTGCATGCGGTACAGGAGTAGCTACATCAACAGTGGTTAGCATGAGAGTTCAAGAAGAATTAGCGAAAAATAATATTCCAGCAACAGTAGAACAATGCAAAGTTTCAGAATTACCTTCAAAAGTTGGAAATGCTGATCTAGTGGTAACAACAACTTCTTATGAAAGTGACAGCATTCCTGTTATTCGTGCATTGTCTTTCCTAACAGGTATTGGGATTGAAGAGGATGTTCAAAAAATTGTTGAAATTCTAAAATAAGGATGTGACAGGTGTGCAAGACGATAAAAATCAAGTGGTCGTTATCACTGGTTCGGCTAAGGGTATAGGGAAATCAATTGCTGTTACTTTTGCAAAACAGGGATATAATCC
Source organism: Enterococcus sp. AMC1623 (assembly GCF_058216495.1). NCBI lineage: Bacteria > Bacillati > Bacillota > Bacilli > Lactobacillales > Enterococcaceae > Enterococcus > Enterococcus sp. AMC1623. Next base: position 580,390 of record NZ_CM177096.1, read on the forward strand.
AGTAATTGTGGATTTTAATGAACAAGCAGGTGAAGAAACTGCTGAGGAAATTAGTCGGAAATATCACGTTTCCTCATTTTTTGTCAAAGCAGATGTCTCGAACGCAGAAGATTTGATAAATGTTAGAAATCAAGTGATTGAGCGCTTCTCACGAATTGATGTGCTAATCATTAATGCTGGAATTAGTTATCTTCGTACGATTGATGAAATTAGTATAGATGAGTGGGAGCGTGTAATCAAAATCAATCTTCATGGCTCTTTTTATACATTGAAAGCATTTTACGAAGATTTTTTAACAAATAAGGGGAAAATTATCTTTATCACATCTGGATCAGCAATTACGGGAACTGGAGGAGGCGCTCATTACGCTTCTTCCAAAGCTGGTCAACATGGATTAATGCGAACTGTATCTAAAGAATTGGGACCAAAAGGGGTTAATGTCAATGCAATTGCTCCTCGTGTGATTCAAACAGAAATATTGGATCATTTATATCCTAATGAAGAAAGTAGAAAAGAATTACTTAAGAAGATTCCCATCAATCGTATCGGTCAACCAGAAGATATTGCTAATCTTGCGGTCTTTTTAGCAAGCCCAGAAAGCAGTTATATTCATGGGCAGATTATCTTAGCTGACGGTGGAAGAACGTATTAAAAGGAGAGATATAATGAAAACGATTTTAGTAGCATCAGGCACTTCAGACAATAAAAGAAAAGCTGCTGTTGAGTTCATTCAACATTACTTAACAGAAAAAGGCTTGGAAGTGGCTGTGATTGGGAAAAGTATTTATGAGGTTACGACTATTGAACCAGAAATAGATGCTGTGGTATCAATTGGACAGTTAAGCATTCAACCGAATGTTCCTGTGATTGACGGTACACCATTTATTACAAGTTTCGGCAGAGAAAACTGTTGTGACAGTTTGATTGAAGCTCTTTAAAATTTACTGATTTATAAAAGAGAGAAGGAGAACAAATGACAATTTCAATACCAAATAGTGCTGGCTTAACAGATGAAGATTTGAAGAACATTTATAGGGTGATGTGGGAAATCCGTTTTTTTGATGAAAAAGTAGATCAATTGTTTGCACAAGGGCTAATTCATGGAACAACTCATTTAGCAGTTGGTCAAGAAGCTACCGCTGCTGGTAGTGGCGCAGTTCTTCGAAAAACTGATTGGATTACTGCCACACATCGCGGTCACGGACAGACGATAGCCAAAGGAACAGATGTCAATGCAATGATGGCTGAATTATTTGGACGAACTACAGGCACCAATAAAGGAAAAGGTGGTTCGATGCATATTGCTGATCTTGATACTGGTAATTTAGGTGCCAATGGGATTGTGGGTGGTGGATTTCCAATTGCTGTTGGAGCTGGATTAACTGCTAAAATGAAAGGCTGGAATCGAGTTGCTTTGGCTTATGCTGGTGATGGTTCAACGAACGAAGGGAGTTTCCATGAGGCTGTTAATTTGGCAGCTATCTGGGATCTACCAGTGATTTTCTTTATTGAAAATAATCAATATGGCATGAGTGGTTCTGTGAAAAAGATGACTCGTGTCAAGCAGTTGTCAGATCGTGCGCAAGCCTACGGAATCGAAGGAGTGACCATTGACGGTAATGATTTGATGAGCGTTATAGAGACGACCCATCAAGCAGTTGAAAAAGCCCGTCGAGGAGAAGGCCCAACTTTAATTGAAGCTTTGACCTATCGTTGGAAAGGGCATTCGAAATCAGATGCGAAGAAATATCGTACAAAAGAAGAAGAAGAGAATTGGCGCAAAGAAAAGGACCCAATTCGTCGAGCGAAAGATAGGTTTATTGCAGCCGGTGTATTTACCGAAGAAGAAGCAGACGAAATTCGAAAAAAAGCGAAACAAGCAATTGAGGATGCAGTGAAATTTGGTGAAAAAAGTCCAGTAGTAGCTGTTGAAACCATGTACGAAGACGTATACGCAGAGTAGGAGGAACAACGATATGAGAGAAATTACGTATGCAGATGCAGTAAGAGAAGCTCTTTCTGAAGCAATGCGTGAAAATGAAGAAGTATTTATGTTAGGCGAAGATATCGGAGTTTATGGGGGAGCATTTGGTGTTAGTCGTGGTATGGTTGAAGAATTTGGAGAAGAACGCATACGTTCAACACCAATCTCTGAATCAGCCATCGCTGGCACAGCTGTGGGAGCTGCTATGACGGGCATGCGTCCAATTTTTGAACTTCAATTTTCAGATTTTATTACAATTGCTCTAGATCAAATTGTTAATCAAGCAGCTAAAATCCGTTATATGTATGGAGGAAAAGCAAAAATTCCTTTAGTAATGCGGACTCCAGGTGGTTCAGGTACTGGAGCTGCCGCTCAACATTCTCAAAGTTTAGAAAACTGGACAGCTCACATTCCTGGATTGAAAGTCATTCAACCAGCAACAGCTTATGATGCTAAAGGTCTCTTACATGCTGCAATTATAGATGACAATCCTGTGATGTTTTATGAACACAAATTGTGTTACCGAACAATGAGTGATGTTCCAGAAGGTAAATACGTGATTCCAATCGGAGTTGCTGATATCAAAAAAGTTGGTACCGACATTACAGTAATTGCAACTGGAATTATGGTACATAAAGCTTTGGAGGCAGCCGAAGTTTTATCTAAAGAGGACATTAATATTGAGGTTGTGGATCCACGAACATTGGTACCATTGGATAAAGAGACAATTATTCAATCGGTAATTAAAACCGGTAAGGCAGTCATTGTAACTGAAGCAGTTAAACGTAGTGGTTTTAGTGCTGAACTAGCTAGTGTAATTGTCGAAAATGAATCATTTGATTTCCTAGACGCCCCACTTGTACGGTTGGCTGGTGCAGAAATCCCAATGCCTTATCATCCTGAGTTAGAGAAAAAAGCAGTACCACAAGTTGAAAACATTGTAGAGGCTTGCCGTAACTTAATGTCGCATAATTAGGAGGAGAAAGAATGGCACACGAAGTCTTAATGCCGAAATTAAGTTCAACTATGTCTGAAGGAACAATCACTGTCTGGTTGAAAAATGTGGGAGAACCTGTTGAGATTGGTGAAGCAATTTTTGAAGTGATGACTGATAAAATTGCTATCGAAGTCGAAGCTTACGAAGAAGGTATTTTGTTAAAACGTTATATAGAAGATGGAGAGAGTGCATCTGTCAATGCAGTTATTGCTTATATTGGAGAAGCTGGTGAAGAAGTTCCTGAAGATATGCCAGGACAACAAATAGCGCCATCACAAGTGACATTAACTGAAGAGATAAAAGAACAATCAGAAGAATTAACTTCAGAATCAACTGTAGACTCAGATCACCATAAAAATGTAAGAGCGACTCCAGCCGCTAGACGAATGGCTCGTGAAAAAAAATTGGACTTAGCAGTAATTCATGGAACTGGTCCGAACGGGCGGATTCAAGCGCTAGATGTTAAAAAATATCAGATACCAGATAGAACGACCATGACATCCGCTGCGGAAGTTACAGTTGTCGAAGGGGAATTAGTTCCTTGGAGTAGTATGCGTCAAATAATTGCTAATCGGATGGTGGCTAGCAAATCAACAATTCCACATGTAACGATGACAGCGGAAGTAGACATGACACAATCCATTGAAATACGCAGACAGCTGTTGCCAATGATTGAAGAACAAGTGAATGAACGTCTGTCGTATTTAGAAATCATTGCTAGAGCAGCAATGATTGCTTTAAAAACTTATCCAATCTTCAATGCTCATGGTTTAGAAGAAGGTATCCAATTCCATAAACATGTGAATTTAGGGATCGCAGTGGCAATTGAAGAGGGGCTCGTTGTTCCTGTCATCAAGCAGGCGGATCAAATGGGGTTAAGTGAATTAACAAAAGCAGTTAAAGAAAAGACAACAAAAGCTCGTAACAACCAACTATCTCCATCAGAGATGAGAGGTGGAACTTTCACAATTAGTTCATTGGGACGAAGCAAAGTTAAAACCTTCAATCCTATCATCAATGCACCAGAAGTGGCAATTTTAGGAATAGGCGGTATGTATGAACAGTTAGTTCAAGATGCAACTAGTGGAGAAATAAGCAATCAATCCAAGATCAACCTGAATTTGTCGTTCGATCATCGAGTCATCGACGGAGCTCCTGCTGCGGCTTTCCTAAGTCAGATTGTTACACTTCTTGAAAATCCACTAGGCTTATTGTTATAGAAAAGTGAGGTCAAAAAATGGGAAAGAAAACAGAAACATTGGTCATTGGTTCTGGACCTGGTGGATATGTAGCCGCAATTCGGGCAGCGCAACTGGGGCAACAAGTTACAATCGTGGAAGGAAAACACATTGGTGGCGTTTGCTTAAATGTTGGTTGTATCCCATCTAAAGCTTTGATTCATGCTGGACATATTTACCAAGAGTCCTTACACGCTACTTATTTGGGCATTAAAAATAGTCAGACTGAATTGGATTTTGCAACAACACAAAAATGGAAAGATGAAAAAGTTGTACGTGTGTTGACTTCAGGAATCCGAATGTTGTTGCAAAAAAATAATGTGAAAATTATTGAAGGGATGGCAAAATTTATTTCACCAAAACAAGTGTCTGTAAGCACGAATGAACAAGAAGAAGTCATCGATTTTCAACAAGCGATTATTGCTACTGGTAGTCAACCAATTGAGATACCTGGTTTTTCCTTTGGTGGACGAATAATTGATTCAACAGGAGGTCTTTCTTTAAAAGAAGTACCAAAAAAATTGGTGATTATCGGTGGTGGAGTTATTGGTTCAGAGCTAGGAGGCGCATATGCCAATTTAGGTGCAGATGTAACAATTCTAGAAGGTTCATCACAGCTATTACCAACTTATGAAAAGGATTTGATTCAAGTTGTCGAAACATCCTTCAAGAAAAAAGGAATTAAAGTGGTGACTAATGCGATCGCTCAATCAGCGATTGACGATGGTTCACAAGTAAACGTACATTATACAGTCAATAATCAAAAAAATCATGTGTCTGCAGATTATGTGATGGTCACAGTTGGTCGTCGTGCCAATACAGCCAATCTTGGATTAGATAAAGCTGGTCTTGCAGTAAATGATATAGGTCTAATTCCAGTCAATAATCAGTATCAGACTAAACAATCGCATATTTATGCTATAGGAGATGTTATTGAAGGACCAGCGCTAGCACACAAAGCTAGTTACGAGGCGAAAGTTGCTGCTGAAGTGATCTGTGGTAAAAATGTCGCTAAAGATTATCGAGTCATTCCAGCAATTTGTTTTACCGACCCAGAAGTTGCAAGCGTAGGTTGGACTTTAGCAGAAGCTAAAGCGGCTGGCAAACAAGTTAGTAGGGCTGTCTTTCCTATGAAAGCGAATGGCCGAGCCTTGTCACTAAATGCAACTGAAGGATTTGTGCGCTTAATTTTTGAAAAAGAAACAGGATTGGTTATGGGCGGACAAATAGTTGGTGTAGGTGCTAGCGATTTGATTGCAGAACTCACTTTGGCAATCGAATCTTGCTTGACCTTGGAAGATATTGCATTAACCATCCATGGACATCCAACTCTTTCAGAAACAATTATGGATGTGTCCGAGATAGGCTTAGGTTTACCCATTCATATGTAAAAAATAGTCATAAAGTGAAAATTATCATAACTGGAAAAAAGTGCGTTCTCATACAAAGAATGCACTTTTTTAATGTAATTAGCATTAGTTGGTAACCAGATCATCCTTAAATATGTTGTTTCATTTCAGACAGATAAAGTGCCACACGCAATTGCAGCGAGAGTTCTTCTGAATGGATAGGTGCATGAAAAATCGCTTCACATTTTTTTATGCGATATTTAACTGTATTCCGATGCACAAATAATTTTTCGGCAGTTTTTGTGATTTCGCATTGATTGTCCAGATAAGTTTTTAAAGTTTGACGCAAGTCTATGTCACTTTCATTCTTAGGATACGCGAGATGTTTCAAGACAGAAAGGCAAAAATATTGTATATCATCTTCTGGCGTATTTTTAGCAATATATTTGATACTTTTAATTTTATTAAATGAGAGATAAGTATCACCATTATTTTCTTTTAAAGCATAAAGACTTTCTTTATGCGAAAAACTAATAAGATCAATATCATTAACCGGATCACCAATCCCAAAGTGAGTATCTGTTTTTAAATAATCAACCACAAAATGATGGATTTCTTCTAAGAGGGGTAAAAAATCGACTTTTTCTTGTAAAAGTAAAATCCATTGTGTAGGTTCATTAGTTGGAAATAATAAAATAGATTGGTGCATGTCTTTCATTTTTTTAAGCAAATAATCCTCAATTAACAATAATATACTTTGTTTGTGAAAATACTTTTTTGAAGAGATAGTCGCTTCCATTGTCACAATTCGATAATAAGCAGAGGTTAATTTAGGAAAATGTTTTTTGTATTCTACCCAGTCATCATTTTTTGCATCTGATTGTGTTAAAAAATATTGAAGAACTGTTTTTCTTTCCGTTTGTTGTTGTGTTTGTAATGCCAATTCTTTGTGAACAGCTAGTGATAAAACATTGAGTGCTTGCTTAATCGCAAATTTAGAAAAAGGATACGGCAGTGGATCTGTTTCAAAAAGCACCAATACATAGGGAAAATAACGTTCTGTTTCTATTGGCAAAACACTAACCAATTTTTCTTCTTGTTCGAAAGTGAATAAAAATTGTTTTTCCTGTTTTTCCTTTTGCAATCTTTTTAAGAGTGATAAAAATTTTTGTCCATCTTCAGAAAATAAATCAAAAGTAGAATACTGAAGATTTGAATACCGAATATCTCCTAATGGGTCAACAAGTAGCATAGACTGTTTTAGCATAACACTCAATTCATCTAAAAGTTTTTCTAGGGGTACATTTCGAACGAGTAATTGAAGAAAATGTTGTTGAATTTCTAAAGAATAAAAAATTTGCTCCGTTTGTTCATCCCAAATATAGCCCAATAATTTTTGAGAAATATCTCCAAGCGTCATATGGATAGGGATTTGGATGAGAGGAAATTCTAATTGATCTGCTAAATCAAGGACTTGTGAATCAAGTGTTTCTACAAAGCGACCTAATTTAATTGCTAATCCAGTTGCAGGTAATTCCGATAATGTACTAATTAGTTCGCATAATTTTTCAGGTTGATTTTGATAAACCATACCTGTTGTAATCAATAGGGTATTTTTTTGAATGAATCTATGCATATCGGGTGTTTCGAAGACTTCCACTGTATCCAACGGGCGGTCCAAATTGGCGTGATTATTAAGAAGACTCAATTCGCTAAATCTTGGAATAGCTAGAATTTCTTTTAAAGTAGTCAAGGAAAACCCTCCATTATACAAAGTCAACAAGACTTAATATCAAAATATTTTTTGTTTAAATCTTAGCATAATTAAAATAATGATTCAATAAAGATAAACATCTGTAAATAAGGGAAACTTTCTCATTAGAAAAGCAAATATTCGATGATGATGGACGATTTTTCATAAATTTATAAAAAATACCTTTGTTCAAAACGGACAAATTAATAAATAAAATATGTTTCATTTGATTAATGATTGAAATATCCGATGCGATTACAATTAAATAGAAATTTGAAAGAAGAGTAAAAGAATGTAAAGGAGGAAGAATTATTTGTTAGAAGCTTATCAAATTTCAAATGACAAGTTTAAACTGTTTGAACAACCATGAAATTATTCGAACAATTTTTCATAGGCAATTGTTTCTAGGTAATCTGAGAGTTTTTTAGAAAAATTTTCTAATATGTTCATGGGGGGATGTAATTTGGAAAAAGAAGCACTAAAAAAAACAGTTCCTTATTGGAAACAAATTTTATTCATTTTGACTGCTGGCTGGGTAGTTATCTGGATTTATCGAGACGCATATCCTCCGATTTATCCAATCATTAAAGAATTTTTTGGTGGAGCAAGCGATGCACAAATTGGTTATATTTCTAGTTATTATTTTTTAGGTTATGCGTGTATGCAAATTCCATCAGGGATATTAGTCGATAAATTAGGGCGAAAGAAGATTCTTATTCCAGGATTTATTATTTTCGGTTTTGGTACATTGCTTGTAACGACAGCAACAACACTACCCGTGGTATATTTAGGAAGTGTGTTATCTGGACTGGGATGTGGAACCTATTATGGTGTTGCATATTCCTTAACAAATGAATTTGTTCCTCCAAAAAAACGCAGTATCGCAACAGCTATTGTGAATAGTGGCACAGCATTGGGGTGTGGAATAGGCTTGATTTCATCTAATATTTTAGTAGGTGGACGTATTATTCCATGGCAAGCTATTTTTTTACTTCCGATGTTTTTGATTATTGTGATGCTAGTTATTTTTACTAAATATATCCGACCAGAAGAAATAAAAGAAAGAACAATTTCAAAAGGTCAGTCAAAAAAAGTATCCATTAAAGAATTTTTTAAGCCGCAAATGGTTGCAGCGTATATCTTGTATTTTTCAACATTATATACATATTATTTAATTGATACATGGTTACCCAATTTTTTAGAAACCGAACGTGGAGTTCCCAACAATTTTGTAGGAATTATTTCAGCAATGGTCTTTTTTGTGGCAATTCCGGGAGCATTAATTTTTAGTCGTTTAGCAGATGAAATGCCGCAATACAAAGAACGATTTATTATTATTTTAGAGCTTTTGGCGGCAACTATTTTATTATTCACGTTGTCACCAATAACTGAGGGCAGACAAACATTACTAATCATAGGTTTTATTTTGTATGGTTTTTTTGGAAAATTAGCAGTCGAACCAATTATTATTTCTTGGTTAGGACAATTTGCTCCAAGAAAAAATATCGCAACAACTTATGGTGTGTTCAATTTCTTTGGAATGACCGCTTCAGTTCTCGTTCCTACAGTCACAGGCTTTATTTCAGATAAAACAGGTTCAAAAGTCTATGGTTTTTACCTAGCTATCTGTATTATTTTAGTTGGCACCTTATGTTTTTATTTGATTAATAAGTTCTTTCCAACTGAAAACCTGGAAAAAGTATAGCATAAGAGCAATCTTTTTCACGATATTTGTAATATAAAAGATAAAATAGACAAGTAGACTGCTTTGGCAGATGCTTGTTTTTTTATTTGTTGAACTTCTTGATTTAAAAATAAGTTCGCAGGCAACTTAAGTTCAGGTATTTTTTCTTCATTTATAACTTTTGGGAATGAATCCCCAATTAAAAAAGTCTACCAATGATTTTGATGGAAAAAATGGATTTATTGAAAACCCTGTTTGATAAAGGATTCTTTTACAGCAGGTGATGGTTCCACCGAGTATTCCCACTAAAATTGATTTTGATATTTTTCGTGGGATTGTTAAGGTGCATTGGGATTTTAAGAAAATAATTCTTAAAATATTAATTGTTGTTATGCTAACGAAAAAAGCTCTTATTGATTGTACTATAAGTGCTTTTTTTGCGCTTTATTAATGAAAAGAGTCATTTCTCGTAAATGTTCTTTCTTTGTCTACCGCGATTGCTGTTTCAGTTCCTGTATAACTTTTATAATAGTAATTCATATGGAGAGACTTTTTTTGCCTTTGTAATCATCATTGCAATTTCTTCAGGCGTTTCTAGCCCGCCTTTTTTTATCCATAAATGAATGATTCCAGCAATACTAGATAATAAAATTTCTTTGGCATAATCATCAGGCAGTTCTTTTTTTGAAAATTGTAGACTTTTTGACAAATTTAATTTTGAATGAATCAACTCATTAAGTATATCTTTAACCATTTGCATAAAATGAGGATCTCCTCCTTCACTTGCTAACGCTTGAATTAAGCTAAAATCATTTTTCACATAAATCAAGGCTTGAAGGATGGATTCATAAGGAATGAGTTGAAGTGGATCTTCAAGATTTTTCGGATTTTTATCCAATAGTAAAATTTGTTTAAGATTATAAATTGCTTCCATTTCTAATTTTTCCATCAAATCATATTTGTCTACATAATGAAGATAAAAGGTTCCTCGATTAATATTACACTGTCGAGCAATATCACTAACGGTCATCCCTTCTAATCCTTTTTCGTTGATTAAGTTGATAAAGGCTTCTTTTATTTTATCTTTTGTTTGTGTATTTCTTCTCATTTTTTCTCACCTTTCTTGTAAAATAAACACATTTGTAAAAAGTGTTTATTGCCATTGCTTGGGGTTAATTATATACTAGCCATGAGTTTAAATCAACACGTTGTTCATTTAAAGGAAGGAAGAGGATTATGAGTTATATCGAAGTTATTAACAGCTATAAACGTTATCACATGGGAAATACAGAAATTGTAGCGAACAATAATGTGTCATTTGAAGTAGAAAAAGGTGAGTTAGTCATCATTCTAGGTGCTTCTGGTGCTGGTAAATCAACCATGTTAAATATATTAGGTGGCATGGATACAAATGATGAAGGACAAATTATTATCGATGGAAATGATATTTCTGATTACAATTCAAAACAATTAACAAAATATCGTCGTGAAGACGTCGGATTTGTATTCCAATTCTATAATTTAGTACCCAATTTAACATCCAAAGAAAATGTTGAATTAGCCTCAGAGATTGTGAAAGATGCTTCTGATCCAGTAGAAGTATTAAAGGAAGTTGGACTAGGCGAACGAATAGATAACTTCCCAGCTCAATTATCTGGCGGGGAACAACAAAGGGTTGCGATTGCTAGAGCTGTAGCAAAAAATCCAAAAATTTTACTTTGTGACGAACCTACAGGCGCACTTGATTACCAAACAGGGAAGCAAGTACTACAAATTTTGCAAGACATGAGTAGAGTCAAAGGTGCAACGGTAATTATTGTTACACATAACGGTGCCATTGCTCCTATTGCAGATCGTGTGGTTCGAATGAGAGATGCAACGGTTCAAAGTGTGGACATCAATCCTTCACCAAGTAAAATTTCAGATCTTGAATGGTAGGTGAGTAAAGTGAAAAAAATGTTATGGAAAGATATTTTCAAATCAATTTCTAAATCAAAAGGACGCTTCTTCTCTATTATGGGATTAATGCTGATTGGTTCCTTTGCACTTGTCGGATTGAAAGTGACTGGACCGAATATGCGTGCTACTGGGGAAAATTATTTTGATGAATTGAATGTATCCGATTTAACGATTATAGGAACATTGGGAATTGATGACAATGACGTTGAGGTAATTAATCAGGCAACCGGCATCGATTCTGTAGAGTATGGATATTTAAAAGACATGGTCATTAAAGAGACCAATTTGAGTATTAGAGTGTTTTCTAAAGGCGAACAAATTTCTGATTATCAAATTATAGAAGGAAAACTACCTGAAAAGGCAGAGGAAATCGCTCTTGATAACAAATATGTAGATCAATACAAAATTGGGGATACCATTGAATTTACAGAAGATGAAGACATCTCAGGAGAAACTATTTTAAAAAGACATAAATTTGAAATCGTTGGATTTGTCTACTCAGGTGAAATTCTATCCAGTATTAACCAAGGGGTCTCAACAGCAGGAACAGGATCATTAGAAGGTTACGCCGTGGTTCCTGAAAGTGCTTTTGACTCTGAAATCTATATGTTAGCTCGTGTAACATTTGAGGACTTAAACAATGTAGATCCTTATTCTGATCAATATACAGATTTACTGCAAACACATAAAGATAATTTGGATGAACTGCTAAAAGATCAACCGGATATCCGTTTAACAACGATTAAAGAAGAATATCAAAAACAAATTGATGACGGTCAAAAACAAATTGATGATGCGAAAAAACAATTAGAAGATACTGAAAAACAGTTAGAAGCTGCGAAAGAAAAATTAGCCTCTGGTGGCGAACAAATTGATGAAGCGCAAGAAGAATTAGCTTCTAAAGTTGCGGATGCCAATCAACAAATCAGTGACGGTGAAAACCAAATTGCAGATGCACAAGCAACTATTGCTGACGGAGAAAAACAACTATCTGCAGCCAAAGAGCAATTAAACAATGGTCAAGCGACATTAGATGAGAAATGGAATCAACTACAAAGTGCCAAAAGCCAATTAGAGCAAGCACGAGGATTATTGAATAATGCCGATGCGGAATTAACGACAGCAGCGAATTCATTAGCAACTGGGCGCCAACAAATTGCAAATGGTTACGGAAAAACTAATGAAAATCAAGCAAAGATTGCAATAGCAGAAAGTCAAATTGCAGCAGCAGAACAAGTTTTCTCAGAAAAACAACAAGAATACAATGCAAAAAACAATGAATACGAAACCGCACGTAATCGTTTCAATCAAAAACAACAAGAATACAACGCAGGCGTAGAGCAAGTTGAAGTAGCTCAAGCCAATTTAGACGCAAAACGCCAAGAATTAGAGTCAGGAAAACAGCAATATGAAGCAAACATTCAACGCTTAACAGCTGCTAAAAGTGAAGTGGAACAAGCACTCACAAACCCTGACCTAACAGAAGAAGAAACGGCTGAGCTATCGGCTAAACTTGAAGGTGTCAATCAAGACTTGAGTACGCTACAAAATGAGTACAATACATTTATCGAATCGACATACAACCCAGGTTTAGACCAAATAGCAACCGGTCAAAATGAAGTAGAGAGTAAAAGAGCAGAATTAGCTAATGCAAAAAGCCAACTAGACCCGATTGAACAAGAGTTAGCCAGTGCACAAAATGAGTTAAATGCCGCTTCTACAGAGCTTTCAAACGCAAAAGCAGAGCTAGACAGACAAAAACAAACGATTGCAAATTCAAAAAATCAATTGCAACAAGCACAAAATGAACTAGCTCAAAAAGAAGTACTCTTGAACCAAAAAGAAACAGAATATCAAAACGGATTAAATCAATACAATTCTGGTGTAGCAACGTACAATCAAAATTTAAATGCCTATTATGTAGGTTTAAATGAATGGTATGAAGGCGCATCTACCTTAGATAGTAAGTCTGAAGAATACCAAGCTACTGCTTCTAGATTAGCGCAAGCACAAAATGAGTTAGCCAATAAAGTAGACGAGCTAGAAACAGCCAAAAACACGCTTGCTGAAGAAAAAAGTGCGGGAGAACAACAGATAGAAGAGGCTAAACAAACACTCGCTGAAAACCAAAACGAATACGAGGAAAAGAACAAAGAGTTTCTATCGAAAAAAGAAGAAGCAGAAAAAGAAATTGCAGACAAACAAGAAGAACTTGATAAAGCCCAAGAAATGATTGATCACTTGTCCGTACCAACCTATTCATTGAATAGCCGTCGAGAAATGCCAGGTGGGGAAGGCTATAAAATTTATAGTAGCGTTTCTCAAATTGTCGATTCCTTAGCCAATGTTTTCCCTATTTTCCTTTATTTTGTGGCGGCATTGGTTACGTTGACTACTATGGCTCGATTTGTAGATGAAGAGAGAATCAAATCAGGAACATTAAAAGCATTGGGGTACGAAAATAAAGATGTTCTAAAGAAATTTGTGTTTTATGGGATGACTTCTAGTCTTTCAGGAACAATTTTAGGGATTATTTTAGGGCATACACTCTTGCCGCTAATTGTAAATAATGCCTATCATGCAGGATTTACCGTTCCAAACATAGAATTACATTTCTACTGGGGCATTTCATTAGTCGCTATCCTACTTGCTCTATTGAGTTCCGTTCTTCCTGCGTTTATTGCGGCTTCCAAAGAGTTAAAAGAAAAACCTGCACAACTCTTGCTACCGAAGCCACCTACAGCCGGTTCAAGAATTCTATTAGAACGAATCAAGCCTATTTGGAGTCAAATGAGTTTCACTCATAAAGTGACGGCGAGAAACATTTTCCGTTATAAACAAAGAATGATGATGACCATTTTTGGTGTTGCTGGCGCAGTGGCACTCTTATTTGCTGGATTTAGCGTACAGCATTCTATTGGTGGCATTAACGAGCGACAATTTGGTGACTTGATTCACTATAATATGATTGTTGCCCAAAATGATTATGTTTCAGATGAGCAAGAACAAAAAATCAACGATATGCTGCACTCTGATGAAGTAGCTCAAAATGAAGCCATTCACTACGAAGAGTTAACAAAAGTTGCAGGAGCAAATAAAGATACACAAGAGATAAAATTAATTGTTCCAGAAGAAGACGAAAATTTTTCAGATTATATCAACCTAATAAATAGAAAAAGCAAGGATTCCTTGTCATTGCCAGACGATGGCGTAATTATCTCTGAACGTTTAGCAACACTTCTAGATTTAAAAGTTGGAGATACTGTAGCATTAGAAGACAGCACCAACACCGAAAGAGAAATGAAAGTCACTGGAATTGCGGAAATTTATATGGGACACTTTGCTTTTGCAAATAAAGAAAGTTACGAATCCATTTTTGGAACACCATTCGAAACAAATGCCTATCTTGTAAACCTAAAAGACAATTCCACTGAAAATACGAAAGAACAATCTTCTAAGTTTATTACTTTAGATGGGGTAACCGGTGTTGTTCAAAATACAACACTGACCAACCAAATTGAAACCATTGTGCACTCACTAGATAAGATCATGACTGTCTTAATTCTTATTGCAGCATTGTTAGGCGTGGTTATTTTGTACAATTTGACGAATATCAATGTTTCAGAACGAATGCGTGAACTTTCAACAATTAAAGTACTCGGATTTTACGAAAAAGAAGTCACGCTTTATATTTATCGTGAGACGATCTTATTAACAATCTTGGGTATTATCACAGGATTTGGAATCGGAAGACTGTTGCATCAGTATATTATTACGGTCGTTCCACCAGATGACGTGATGTTTAACCCTTCATTAGCGGCAATCAGCTTTATTGTTCCAGCGCTGATTATCGCAGTGGTCACAACCATATTGGCATTTGTCATTAATAGTCGGTTGAAAAAAGTAGACATGTTGGAAGCCTTAAAATCTGTAGATTAAACAACTATTTATCTGAGTAGATTCCATAGATGTGTACTAAAACTAGACAAAAAGTGGCTCTCTTAACACTTGTTAAGGGAACCACTTTTTGGTTTTTTTTGATTGGTTTTATCAAATGATTGTAATTTATTGGTAATCAATATATTCGGCAACTATTGATTGTAATTAGTTTGGGATATGAAAGCACGTTAACTAAATTGAAAAAGATTGTGTAGACAGCATTGGAATTTCAAATAATGTGTTTGACTATACGATTGTTTTAATGGGTTTTGGAGTACCTTCTTAAAATATTTAAAATTGAATTTCAATCAAAAAGTATAAGAAATAATTTTATGGATGTCTACATCCTCATCAGCTAAGTCTTAGATTTGAGAACTAAAAAAATTACAGAAACGAATGCTTCATCTGATAACTTAAATTAATACTTAATTACTATGGATAACAATTGATATGGATTCTATCAGTTAGGAAGACTATCATTAGTGCTTACGATTTTTGGTATCAATGAGCCAGTTATTTTTGCAACGCCAATTGTAAGGAATCCTGTTATGGCTATTTCGTTTATTTTCCCCCCCTTTGTTTCAAGTTTATTGACTTATTCTGCATTGTATACAGAAATTGTTTCGTTATATACCGCAGTTCAGGTACCATGAGCTACATCACTTATTATTTATGGATTTTTATTAAATGGGCAAGACTCATTATTACAAGCGATAGTCCTGGGAATAAGTATATTGATATATATCCATTTGCACGAAAGATGGATCAAATAAATTTAAAAGTAAGATATTACTGAAATGTTTTAATTAAAGGTTACACTATGTCTTTTTTACTTTACTAAAAATGCGTCTGTTAGTGAGCACAATAGTAGAATGACTTTTTTCTAGAAAGAACGAATAGCTTGTTGTATGATAATAAGAAGAATATGGAGCAGAGGAGAGAAATGTGATGCCGACAATGAATGATGTAGCGAAATTAGCAGGAGTTTCACGAGGAACAGTCTCGAACTATGTTAATGGAGTGAAGGTAAAAGAAAGCTCTCAAAAAAAAATTCAATCGGCTATTGAGCAATTGAATTATATCCCCAATATAATGGCAAGAGAATTGAAAATGAATCGTTCGAATTTAGTTGTTTTTATTATTCCGTCGACACGAACCCCTTTCTTTGCGGAATTAACACATAAGATGCAGCAAGCGTTACGAGAAGAAAATTTCAAGATGTTGCTGTGCAATTCCAACAATGAAATTAAAGAAGAACTAGAGTATATTCAAATGGCGAAGGAACAGAAAGTGGCAGGAATTATCACCATTTCTTATAGTGATTTGGCACCGTATATAATGACTGAATTACCGATTGTCTCGATTGAAAAAAGGTTGTCAGAAACAATTCCTTGTATCTCAGCTGATAATTATAGTGGTGGTAAATTAGCTGCACAAAAGTTAGTGGAGAAGGGATCAAAAAATCTGTTAGTGATTACGAGAAGTACTTATAAAACAGAAGTCAATTATGGGCAACGAGTAACGGGGGTTATTGATTATTGTGAACAAGAAGGTGTATCGTACACACTTTTTGATTCAAGAACACATGAAGAAGAATTTTATCCAGAGCTAGCGGACTATATTGGAGGTTTAGCACGGAAAGGTTTTCCTTATGACGGTATTTTTGCAGTTGCCGATCAATACGCAGATTTTTGCTTAAATATTTTAGAAAGTGCGAAGTATGAAATACCAAAGGACATACAAATTATTGGTTTTGATGGAGGACGGATGTATCCTGAACAACAACGCTTTGTTTCATCCATTCGTCAACCGATTTCAGAGATTGTCCAACAAAGTGTTCATAGTTTACAGTTAATCTTACAAAATAAGGAAAAGAAAGTCTATCAGACCCAATATTTACCTGTTGATTACCTTGAAGGTATCACGACCCGAAGAATGTAGCAGATTATAAAGGAAACTCTGACACAGATGAAGTAGCCTGTATCAGAGTTTTTTTGATAAAAAAACCTTTGACAAGGGTTACATTTTATTTTATAGTAAAGATACAAATTTGGAACGTTCCAAAAATAGCGAGTTCCATATTTGTATTTTTAAAAATATTTTTTGGAACGTTCCAAAAAAGGAGGAGCTTATGAAAAAGTTTGTAATCGCTTCACATACAAAGATGGCACAAGGGATTCAAAGCACATTGGAATTATTTGTAGGAAGAGAATTAGATGTAACTTATATGTGTGCATACGTAGAAGGTGAGCTGGAGATTGAGAAGCAAATCGAAGTATTTTTTGCTGATTTGAAAGAAGACGATCAAGCGGTGATTTTTACGGATATGTTTGGCGGTAGTGTGAATCAGAAGATGACAGTGGCAGCACAAGGAAAAGAAAATGTCTTCATTGTAGCAGGATTTAATCTACCTGTAGTGATTGAAGTGATTTTTGGTGCAGAGGTTTATACAAAAGAAATTATTCAAGCGTTGGTTGAAAATGGAAAAAATGCGATGACGTTTGTTGGTGCACCGGAAGAAATAAAAGAAGAAGCACCGATTGCTACACAAGAAACAGCAAATGAATCGGTTGAAGAAGTAGTGGCATTTACTGGAACGTTACCAACAACCTTGCGCGTGGATGAGCGATTGATTCATGGACAAATTGCGATGGTTTGGTCAAGAGAGTTAAATTTACATGGGATTTTAGTTGCTAATGATGAGGTCGCAAAAAATGAAACACAACAAATGGCATTAAAAATGGCTGTACCAGCAGGAATCAATGTGTTGATTCGTTCGATTGATGATATAGCTACTATTTTGAAAGATCCTCGTGCACAATCGAAACGATTGTTGGTTTTAGTTCGTACAGTAGGAGATGCGCTAAGACTTGCAGAGAAAGTGCCAAATATGAAATACATCAATATTGGAAATGTTGGAAAATCAGTAGAAGGTAAAAAAGAAACGTTAACACAATTTGTTATGTTGACTGCTAAAGAAAAGGAAAGTCTTGTTGAATTGGTTAAAATTTATCCAGAGACTGCTTTACAAAATGTACCATCTGATAGAAAAGAATTAGCAACATCATTTATTAAGTAGAGGAGAAAAATATATGTTAATAGAAGCTATTATTGTGGCACTTATCGTTTTCCTGACGGTAGGTGGTCAAGAACTTTTAGGATTTACAATGTTGGGGCGTCCGATTGTCATTGGTCCATTATTAGGTTTATTACTTGGAGATATCGAAACAGGATTATTAATTGGAGCAGCGTTAGAAACTATTTTTATGGGTGTGATTAATATTGGTGGAGCAAGCTCCGCTGAACCTGGATTAGCAGCAGCACTTGCGACAGCTTTTGCCATCAATATGAATGCTGGTGTTGAAGTGGCTATTCCAATTGCTGTCCCACTAGGAATTATTGGTTTACAAGTCAAAACTTTATTGTACGTTGCTGTTGTAGGACCATTTGCAGCGAAATTCGATGCAATGGCAAAAGAAGGAAACAGTAAAGGAATTGCCCGTTTGCACTTTGGTTTGTGGGGATTGCAGTGGTTCATATATTCATTGATTCCATTTTTTGCTATTTTATTTGGTTCAACGGCTACACAACGCGTGCTAGAGCAAATACCTGAAGTGATTGTTCATGGGTTAAGTATTGCTGGAAATCTATTGCCTGCTGTGGGAATGGCTATGCTTTTGAATATTTTATGGGACAAGGGTGTGGCGGTTTATTACTTCTTAGGTTTTATTTTGATTGCTTACTTCCAAACACCACTGATTGCGGTGGCTGTAATTGCTTTAATTATTGCAATTGTGAGTGCAAGTCGTGACTTAGACTTGAAAGAAATCAAAAAGCAATTGAGCACAGCGCCAACAGGACCTTCTACTTCAAAAAATAAAGCGGATATTGAAGTGGATGAATTTTTCAAATAAGCAGGAGGATGGGAAAAATGACGAATCAAACATCACAAACAACCAATGAAAAGAAATTATTGAAACAATTGTACTGGCGTTCATTTACACTGTATGCAGCAGTTACTCCTTCTAAACAAGGGGCTTCAGGTTTTTCTTATGCAGTGCAACCATTCTTGGATACCTTCTATAAAGGGAACGAAGAGGGAAGAAAAGAAGCGATGGTGCGTCAAATGTCTTACTTTAATACCAACGTAGCGATGTATCCTTTTATTTTGGGAATTGTGGCTTCTATGGAGAAAGAAAACAGTGAAAAAGAAGACTTTAATGAAGAATCTATCAATGCAATTAAAACAAGTTTGATGGGACCTTTAGCAGGTATCGGAGATTCTGTTTTCTGGGGTGTCTTACGCACGTTATCTGCCGGGATTGCTGTAGGATTGGCACAGGCAGGCAATGTCTTTGCACCGATTGTGTTTTTGTTACTTTTCAATTTACCAGTACAAATTTTACGTTTTAAAGGTGGACAATTAGGCTATTCTCTAGGTTCTTCTTATATTTCTAGCCTGTATGAAAATGGCTTGATTAATATTTTAACAAAAGCAGCAAGTATTGTCGGTCTTGCGATGGTTGGTGCGATGACGAGTCAAATGGTCAATCTTGAAATTGTCTGGAATATGACAATGGATGGCGAAGTAGTCATGAATATTCAAGAGATGCTTGATCAAATTTTTGTAGGTCTTATTCCGTTGGTGATTACCTTATTTAGCTTTTACCTATTGAAGAAGAAAATTGTAAGTATCAACGTATTGATTTTTGGAATGATTATTTTAGGAATTGTTTTGGCACTCTTAGGAATTGCCTAGAACAGGAAAGGAAATATGATGCGAAGTACATGGTGGAAAGATGCAGTTATTTATCAAGTGTATCCGAAAAGTTTTAAAGACACAAACAATGACGGTATTGGAGATTTAAAAGGAATTCAAGAAAAGTTACCGTATCTAAAAGAATTAGGGATTGATGCGATTTGGATTAGTCCAGTGTACCTGTCTCCTCAAATTGACAATGGCTATGATATTGCAGATTATTATCAAATTGATCCAATGTTTGGATCAAATGAAGATATGGATGATTTGATTGCTGCGGCTCATGCACAAGAGATTAAAATTATTATGGATTTTGTGGCAAATCATACATCGGATCAATGTGTTTGGTTCCAAGAAAGCCGGAAGTCAAAAGACAATCCATATAGTGATTTTTATATGTGGAAAGATGCTGGACCAAACCGTGAGGTACCCAACAACTGGGGTTCTAGTTTTGGTGGACCTGCTTGGACTTGGGATGAGTCTCGTCAGCAATACTATCTACACTATTATGCGAAAGAACAACCAGATTTGAATTGGGAAAATCCCAAAGTTCGTGAAACAATTTATGAAATGATGCATTATTGGAAGAAAAAAGGAATTGATGGTTGGCGTATGGACGTGATTACATCTATTTCAAAAGATTTGGATTTTCCAGATAATGAAATTCCGTTTGCGAAGAACAATCAACATAACGGGCCACGTATGCATGAATTTATTCATGAAATGAACCAACGTGTGCTGACCCCCCTAGATATGATGAGTGTAGGGGAGGCACCCGCTGCTAAAGCATCGAATGCCCATTTATTAGTGGATCCAAAACGAGAAGAGTTGGATATGGTCTTTACCTTTGAACATATGCATATTGATCGTAAAAAAGGAGACGTGAACGGTCGGTGGGCACTGCAAGCCCCTGATATTGTGGCACTGAAGAACATCATGAGTGAATGGCAGGAGAACTTACGTGATCGTGGATGGAACGCTTTGTATTTTGCCAACCATGACCGTGCAAGAATTGTTTCTAGATGGGGGAATGATAGGGACTATCATTATGAATCAGCGACTGCTTATGCGACAATTCTTCACGGGCAACAAGGCACGCCTTATGTTTACCAAGGGGAAGAAATTGGGATGACCAATCCGAAATTTGAATTGGAAGAGTATGTAGATATTGAGCTGCGTGGTAATTATGAACATTTTGTAGAAGATCAACAGACGATTTCAAAAAAGGATTTTTTGGATGCGGTACACAAGGTGAGTCGTGACAATGCACGTACACCTATGCAATGGAATAATAAAAAAAATGCTGGGTTCTCAGAAGCAGATCCGTGGTTTAAAGTAAATCCAGATTATACAGAAATAAATGTAGAAAAAGATCTTACCTCAGAGAAATCTATTTTCCGCTACTATCAAAAATTGATTGCGTTGCGTCATCAAGAAGAAATCTTGAAAGAGGGAACGTATAGATTGTTACTCCCTGAACATCCAGCAATTTTTGCTTATGAACGTCAGCTGGATGAACAAAAATGGTTAGTGGTTGCAAACCTATCAGAATATACACATGATGTGGCAGAGCT
The DNA here is from genome assembly GCF_058216495.1 of Enterococcus sp. AMC1623. NCBI lineage: Bacteria > Bacillati > Bacillota > Bacilli > Lactobacillales > Enterococcaceae > Enterococcus > Enterococcus sp. AMC1623. The sequence goes on from NZ_CM177096.1 coordinate 601,626, forward strand.
TTTTGATGATGTGCAGGTCTATCGCTTTGTCATTCAAAATAAAGAAAGAGAAACAGTGACAGATGCTTTACGTCCATATGAAAGCTTTATTATACAAGTAGTAGAGTAAATAGAAACTGCCTGACCAATAGATGGTTAGGCAGTTTTAGACTGTATACAAAGTCTATATTTTGTATACAGTCTTTTTTATAATAATTGAAAACGAATACAAAGGTAGGGTATAACAGCAACAAAAAAATTAATATTCAAATAGAAATGATTTGAATATACTATTTCATTCTATAGAAAGCTTGAGACATATTTATTAATTTAATATGTCTCAAGCTTTTAGATAGTTAAAATGGCAATTGAATAATTTGGACTCCAAGTTTTTCTATCTCATCAAGCACTTTTTTATCAGAATAAATATCAGTAATCAATACATCAATGTCCGTGATATTACCAATTGTAAAATTTGATGATTTGCCAATTTTACGATAATCAGCAACTAAAATTAACTTACCTGAATTTTCAATCATTTTAGTATTAATTCGTGCTTCATGAATGACTGATGTAGAAATACCCGTTTTTAAATCTAAACCACTACATCCGATAATAGTTACGTCTGATCGGGCATTGCTAAAAGATTCCATCGCAATATCACCGAATAAAGCTTCTTTGGGGTAGCGAATTTCGCCACCGCTAAGAATAATCGTTGATTGAGGATGATGGTTCATATGGATAATTTTTGTGTTATTTGTCAGTACATTGATTGTTTTATCAGTAGTATATGACAGTGATTGAATGGCAGTGCTACTGGTATTGATGAAAACTGTGTCGTGATCAGAAATAAATGTAGCCGCTTCTTTTGCTAGACGAGCTTTGATGTGTGCCATAGAATCTGCATTGTCTTGGTCATACATTTCAGCATTTTGAATTTCAATCTTACCAAAAGATATCTTGATTTGATTCATTTCACTTAAAACTGTACAGTCTCTACGAATAGTCATCTCAGATACTGTAAATTCTTGACTAAGTGTTTTGGCATCAGTTATTTTCAATTCTTTAATTCGCTCTAATAGTTGATTTCTTCGTGCTTGAACTTCTTCATTGGATCGCTTCATTTCCACTACTCCTTGCTAAAGACAGGGTATTCCCAACTTCTTCTGCTTTTTTTCTATATTTCCCATAATGAGACAAGTCAGCTAATTCCTTATAACAATCAGCAATCATAAAATACAAATAAGCTTGTTCACGTAAATTTAATTGTTTGACTGCGACTTTCTTAAACTGGGTGATACTTTTTTTATTTCGTCCTGCTAAGGCATAACGAATACCGTCAATTTCTTCCCATGAAAATAAGGGACTGTATCTTTTTTGTTTCATTTTTTTGAAATCAGCTAATTTTTTTAGTTGATTAGTAGCGCGTTTATTATCTCTTAGGAAATAATAGCATATTAATGAATGATGGTAGTAGATAAAAAGATAATCAATCGTGGAACGGAAAAATCGTTGATGTTTTTCCATATGGTTTAGACATTCTTGATAGTTTCCTTCATCTATTAAAAGCAAGGAATCAAATAAAATTACAGAATTTTTAAAACCTTTAAATTTATCTTTTTCCAGCAATTGTTGGCGATATTTTTTAGCTAATAAAATATCTGTTTCCATAGTTAAAGAAGTAATCATTTTTTCATAAATAGTTTTTAGATACTCATAGTAGCAAGAAATACTTATTACTAAACTACCAATTGTGATAAAAGTAATTTTAGCTATAAGCATCTCTGTAGTGATACCTAAATAGATGACATAACCAATAAAAATTAAATAAATACCCCATGTATAGCTCTTTTTAAACATTTTTCTCACCTCGAAAGCATTATAACATAAAAAAACATCCGTTAACATTTTATATGTTTATTTAACGTTAAAAAAAGATTAATAAGTGGTTTTTCTAAAAAAAAAACGTAAATAAACATATAATTTTGTTAATTAACATAAAAATATGTTGAAAGCGTTTGATAAAATGTTAAACTCAAATTGTAAAATAAAACAAAGTGGAGGAAGTAAGTTTATGGCACATGTTGATAATGTAACAAGAGAAAGTTGGATTTTATCTACGTTTCCTGAATGGGGAACGTATCTAAATGAAGAGATTGAGCGTACGGTAGTTAAAGAAGGAACTGTTTCAATGTGGTGGTTAGGGTGTACGGGAATTTGGTTAAAAAGTGCGGGTACAACCAACATTTTATGTGACCTTTGGACTGGAACTGGGAAACAAACACATGGGAATGGCATGATGAAAAAAGGTCATCAAATGATGCGCATGAGTGGTGTACAAAATATGCAACCCAACTTACGTACCCAACCATTTGTAATTGATCCTTTTGCAGTGAAAGATGTTGATGCATTAGTAGTCACGCATATTCATTCTGATCATTTAGATATTAATACTGCAGCAGCTGTGCATCAGAATTGTCCAAAAGCCAAATTTATTGGTCCGCTAGAAGTAGTCAATACTTGGTTGAAATGGGGGATTCCCAAAGAAAAGACGATTATCGTAAAACCAAACGATAAAGTACAAATACAAGATATTACTATTGTAGCATTAGAAGCTTTTGACCGAACTGCATTAGTGACTGAATCAGATCCTAATGTATTGTTAAGTGGAAAAATGCCAAAAAATATGGACTTGATTGCAGTCAATTATTTATTTGAAACATCAGGTGGGAATATCTACCATGCTGGGGATTCTCATTATTCCAACATGTTTGCAAAGCATGGTAACGAACATACTATTGACGTGTGTTTAGGTGCATATGGTGAAAATCCTCGTGGAATTACAGATAAAGTAACTTCAGTAGATATGTTACGCATGGCTGAATCATTAAATGCTAAAGTAGTCATTCCCGTACACTATGATATTTGGGCAAATTTTATGGCAGATCCTAAAGAAATAACTGAAATTTGGAAGTTAAAAAAAGATCGTTTGAAATATCAATTTAAACCGTACATTTGGCAAGTCGGTGGTCAATTTATTTATCCAACAAATAAAAATGATATGGAGTTTAATTTCTATCGTGGTTTTGATGATGTCTTTACGATTGAAAATGATACACCATTTCCATCGTTCTTATAGAAATAAAAGAAGAAAGGAGAATTTCTATGCTTCGTTACTTTTATGACAACCAATTAATCAAAATTATGGATAAGCAACCCAAAAATTGGGAAGAAGCTATTCGATTTAGTGGTGAGATTTTAAAGGAACATCATTTGATTACTGATCAATATATTGAAGATATTATTCGAGATTGTCATGAATATGGACCGTACATTGTCATTATTCCAGATGTAGCAATGCCACATTCTTCTGCTGAAAGTGCAGGGGTTCTTGGGACAGGAATTGGTTTTACAATCATGCAAAAACGAGTTTCTTTTGAGGAAGGCAATCCCGAAAAAGATGCTAAATTATTTTTCACACTAGCTGCTAAAGATGCTGATTCACATATGAAAAATATTGCGAATTTATCTGAACTTTTAATGATGGAGGATATGGTACCAGATTTGTTGACAATTGAAACACTTAGAGATTTTGAAAGAATCATGGAAAAACACGGAATGTAATTTTTTAGAAAAGAGGGAGATAAATGGATGCATTACTGAATTTTTTGTTAGGTATTTGGGATTATTTTGCACAAAATATTCTAACAAAACCAGCATTTCTAATTGGTTTTATTGTGTTACTTGGATATATTCTTTTGAAAAAGCCATTGTATGAAAGTGTTGCGGGCTTCTTGAAGGCTACTGTCGGATATTTAATTTTATCAGTTGGCTCTGGTGGGCTGGTAAATAATTTTCGACCAATTTTAGTTGGGTTAAAAGAACGCTTCAATTTAGATGCGATGGTTACTGATCCATATTTTGGGCAAAACGCAGTGACTGCAGGAATTGAAGAAACATTTGGACGTACTTTCGGGGATACGATGCTACTATTGCTGATTGCTTTTGTGTTTAATATCTTATTGGTTCGTTTTAAAAAATATACGAAATTACGTGCTGTATTTACAACAGGTAATGTACAAGTACAACAAGCTGCAACTGCATTTTGGTTATTATTATTTTGTTTTCCTGAATTAGGTAGAATTGAAGTTTTACTAGTGATGGGATTAATTTTAGGATGCTATTGGGCAGTCGGTTCGAATTTGACAGTAGGGATTTGTCAAGATTTAACAGAAGGGGCTGGCTTTGCAATTGCGCATCAACAAATGTTTGGCTTATATTTCTTTGCTCGTTTATCAGAGCGCTTTAAGAAGAATAAAAGTAATCGTAAATTAGAAGATGTTGAATTGCCAGGATTTTTATCGATATTCAATGAAAATATGGTTGCTACATCAGTATTAATGATTTTCTTCTTTGGTATTATCCTGTTGACATTGGGACAAAATTACTTAATTGATGCTGGTTTTATGGTTGAAGGTCAAAGTTTCTTATTTTATATATTAGAAACATCGCTAATGTTTGCAGTGTATTTAGCAATTTTGCAATTAGGTGTTCGAAACTTTGTATCGGAACTGACCGAGTCATTCCAAGGAATTTCCAATACAATTTTACCAGGTGCTGTTCCAGGAATTGATATCGCCGCAACGTTCGGTTTTGGCTCTCCTAATGCTGTAACAATTGGTTTCTTATTTGGTGCGTTAGGTCAATTTATCACAATTTTACTTTTGATTTTAATTAAATCACCAACAGTCGTTATTGCTGGATTTATTCCGTTGTTTTTTGATAACGCAGCGATTGCAGTGTTTGCCAATAATCGTGGAGGGATTAAAGCTGCTATTATCTTCCCGTTCATTTCAGGAATCATTCAAATTGCTGGTTCAGCTTTGATTGCAACTTGGGTAGGTTTAGCACCATATGGCGGTTATCTCGGCATGCTTGATTGGGCAACGGTATGGCCATTCTTTACAGTATTAATGAAGTTCTTAGGATTTATTGGTGTTGCATTAGTAGTAATTATTTTACTAGCTATACCACAGATTCAATATCGTGCCGATCCAAAAGGTTATTTCTTAAAAGTGGATGATTACGATGCGTATTTGGAACAAGAAAAAGCAAATTCATAAAAAATAAAATAGATGGAGGAATAAAAAATGCGAGTATTAGTATCATGTGCAAATGGTTCAGGAACAAGTTTAATGATGATGAGAAGTGTGGAGAAAGCGTTGAAAGCAGAGGGATTTCGTATTACGAATATCCATCACTGTGCTATTTCTGAAGGTAAGAGTACTGCTAAAAGTTATGATGTTGTTTTCACACCAATGAATTTTGTGAGTATGTTTGATTCTGCTAAAGAAAAAGGTGTAACTGTTATTGGTGTTAAAAATGTCATGTCACCAAAAGAGATTACAGAACGTGTGAATGAAAGTGACTTGAAAGAAAGATTTCTTAAATAAAAATGCTGAGACAACGGCGAAAAATAAAATTTCGCCGTTGTTACTATTAAGAAAGGAGCAGAATAGTAATGAGTTTACCTAATTTACAAATTGCCTGCGATCATTCAGATTTACCTACTGCACTAGCAGATATAACAAAAGTAGGTGATGTAGTTGATATTATTGAAGCTGGAACAATATTGATGCTTCAAGTTGGAGAGGATGCAGTTAAATGTTTTCGTGCATTATATCCAGATAAAAAAATTGTTGCTGATACAAAATGTGCAGATGCGGGTGGAACAGTTGCTAAAAATTGTTCTGAAGCCGGTGCTAACTGGATGACGTGTATCTGTTCAGCAACGATTCCTACGATGATTGCAGCAGCTAAGGAAATCGAAGAAATTCAAGTCGAATTATACGGAGATTGGACTTATGAAAATGCACAACAGTGGTTGGATGCGGGAATTACACAAGCCATTTATCATCAAAGTCGTGATGCATTATTTGCAGGTGAAACGTGGGGAGAAAAAGATTTAAAACGTGTAAAAAAACTAATCGATATGGGGATGAAGGTATCCGTTACAGGTGGTTTGAGTGTAGAAACACTGAAGCTCTTTGAAGGAATTGATGTGCATACGTTTATTACTGGACGTGGAATTACTGCAGCTTCAGATCCAAAAAAAGCTGCTTTAGATTTCAAAGCAGAGATTAAACGAATTTGGGGGTAAGACAGTATGAGTTTGCTTGGTTTGTATGAAAAAGCAACCCCTAAAGACATCGGTTGGTTGGAGCGATTGGAATTCGCAAAAAAATTAGGTTTTGATTTTGTTGAGATGTCGATTGATGAAACAGATACACGTTTGGCTAGATTAGATTGGACAAAAACAGAGCGTCAAGAAATCATCACAGCCATCTATCAAACAGAGGTAAAAATATTATCGATTTGTTTAAGTGGTCATCGTCGTTTTCCTTTTGGTTCTAAAGACCCAGAAATACGTGCAATAGCTAGAGAAATCATGATTAAAGCAATTGATTTAGCATCGGATTTAGGCGTACGTAGTATTCAATTAGCAGGTTACGATGTATATTATGAAGAAAAAACGGTCAGTAGTCGTGAATATTTTATCCAAAACTTACAAGAAGCTGTTGCACTAGCTTCTGAAAAAGGTGTTATATTGACAATTGAAATCATGGATGATTCCTTTATTTCTTCAATTTCTAAATATTTAGAAATCAAAGAACAAATTCCTTCTCCATATTTACAAGTTTATCCAGATCTGGGGAATCTTTCGGCATGGCCAGAAAATAACCCTTCCCATGAATTGGAAAAAGGGATTGCTGAGATTACACAGATTCATTTGAAAGATACGTTAGCAGTAACAAAAGATTTCCCAGGAAAATTTAAAGAAGTGCCTTTTGGTGAAGGATGCGTTGATTTTGATGGATGTTTGCGAACTTTAAAGCGATTAAATTACAATGGTTCATTTGTGATTGAAATGTGGAGTGAAAGTAGTGAACGGCCTGCGGAAGAAATTGAAAAAGCCAAAGCCTTTCTAATTCCTAAGTTAAAGGAGGTTGGATATTTTGAATAGAGAACAAATCATTTTAGAAATGAAGCAACGCGTATTTGAGGCAAATTTAACGTTACCAAAAGAAGGACTTATAAAATTAACTTGGGGAAATGTTAGTGAGATTAATCGTAAATTGGGAGTTATTGTCATCAAACCCAGTGGCGTATCATATGATACAATGTGTGCAGAGGAAATGGTTGTTACCGACTTGAATGGAAATCTGTTAGAGAAAGAGAGCCTCAATCCATCATCTGATTTGGCAACACATGTAGTTCTTTATAAAAGTTTTGAAAAGATTGGGGCAATTGTGCATACACATTCAACCAATGCTGTTAAATGGGCACAAGCACGCCGGGACATTCCTGCCTATGGGACAACTCATGCCGATACATTTTATGGATCAATTCCTTGTACACGTCAGCTCACACGCGAAGAAATTGAAAGTGAATACGAAAAAGAGACAGGCAAAGTAATTGTCGAAACTTTTAAAAAAAGAAATATAGAGCCACTTGCTTGCCCAGCGGTGATTGTCTATGGACATGGCCCATTTACATGGGGAGAAACGGTAGAGAAAGCAGTGCAAAATAGTGTAATTCTAGATGAAGTAGCTTCAATGGCTTTGGGAACTGAACAATTAAAACCAACAATTACAGCAATTGATAGTTATCTACTCGATAAACATTATTATCGAAAACATGGTGTAAATGCCTACTATGGCCAGAACTGATTAAAATAGGAGAGCTTTATTATCAGATGGTATTTTGTCACTAATTTTATAAGAAAGTGTTTAATTAATAAATTGATGGTAATTATCAGTTAATTAAAGCTATGTGAACTTTTTTTAAGATACCTAATATATTTTCAGAAAATACAGTTAAAAATGAAAGTAGCTTATTGAGCCCTTAATTAAAGGTGGTTCAATAAGTTTTTTTGATGATTTTCATTATATCTAAATCTACAAAATTGAATCTTCTAATCCTTTTTTTAGATTTTCTACCACTGCAATCTCCACATATGTAACCCCCATTCTTGTATCCATATAACCTTACTAAAGAAGAGTTACCATGTCGCTTGATGTAAAGGTATTATCACTATTTTCATTTGAGAGTATGACTTAAGTCCATACTCTCAGATTGTAGACAAAATAAAGCTGCTGTCTTCTTTTTTCATTTACTTAACTTATACATAGATGCTTACTAAAACTTTTTTTGCTTTTGTAATGTATTATACATTTCTCCCCATGTAACCATTTCATTGATTAAGGGAATAAGTGTTTTCTAAATTCTGACAGTCGATATTTTGTTTTTGGAGGCATTACTGGATAGACTGTTTTGTCAATGATTTTATCGAGTTCTAATTCATTTAGATGTAATGCTAGCATTCTTTTTGAACAATCAGGAATGAGTTTTTGTAATTCACCAAAACGACAAACATCATTTAGGGAAAATGAAAAAGAATTACACTTTTCCATTTTCCCGAAATGATTTGTAGAGTACTTTCAACTGGACAGCCTTCCATACAATCAAATACATGTCTTTTCATATGTATGCTCCTTTTAGTTACGATTTTTTATCAGAATTATAATATTTACAAAATGGAAGTATTCCTGTCAATCATTCAATAGCTATTATAAATCAATGATGGAAAGAATACTACGCAAGAGAGGTGAAGGTAATAGAGTTATTTAAGTATTGCTTTTAAAAAGCTTTACTTTTCTCAATAATATAAAAATTACATTCTTCTACCCTCTAGAATAGTTTGTTTTTCAAAATTTGACATTGTGGTACTTAATGGATTATGGAGTCTGGTCATTAAACAGAGATATTTAGGCTGATTTCATCTAATACTTTTTCTAATTCATCAAGTTCCAATTGATGATTCTGACTCATTTAATGTTAAGGCTAGAAGATGTAGAACTTGTTGTGCGCCATTAGTAATAAGAATTTAATTTAAAATATATTTGATCTTCTTCTAATACTTTTTTTAACTCTGGATTCCCATCGACTGAATTATAACGAAACAGTTCTAATCGACTCCCAGAGAATTCGATCAAAGTAAACTTCTAGATTATGATACAAAAGGTCTATTGATTAGCTTTTATACCAAGAAAATTTAAAGTGATTAAAGGTGGATTATACAGACAATCGAAAAAAATAAACCAAGCAGGAGAGAGGTATTATTCCATAAAGCTTGCATACTACAATTTAAAATATATACAAAAAAATTTTTTTATCAAAATACCTAATAAATCAGAATTTTTACATAGTACTTCAAATTTTCGTTTTATGAAACTGTTTACAATTATGTGTAGGTTGTTTTAAACTATTTTTAAGGATAACCTTAAAAATTAAAGAGGTGAGTTGGAATGAATTCTTTATCAGCAGAAAAAGAAGAGTATTTAAAATTGATTTATTATTACAATGGTCAAATAGAGTTAGTCGGAAATAACAAAATTGCCAAACATTTAAGCCTATCCAATTCTTCAGTCACCGAAATGTTTCAAAAGTTAGCCAATGATAAATTAGTAAAGTATTTCCCATATAAAGGTGTTCAATTAACTAAATATGGATTAAAAAAGGTGGAACAGTTACAAAGAAAACAAAGATTATTACGTATTTTTTTCGAACATCATTTGGAATGTACTGAAGAAGAAATAATGGATTTACTTAATCATTTAGAACATATTGATAATCAACTTTTCTTTAACAAGCTTGAACTGTTTTTGAATCTCACTTGATTATAATTAAAAACATATTTTTATGGCTTGCCTAAAAATATGTTGACACACACCTAAAATTTATAGTAAATTATAGCCAATAGGTAATAAATTATAAATTACAAATGAGAATTATTCTCATATGTAACAGAATGGAGAGATTTTTATGAAGAAATTTGTTGGTTTGTTAGTGACGGTAATGTCGTTGGGATTTTTAGTAGCTTGTAGTAATGGAGGTACTGAAACGATTGGAAGTGATAGTGATAATGATTCAGGAAAACCAGTGGTAACTGTCACAACATCTTTTTTACAGGATATGGTTGCACAACTAGCAGGAGATAAAGTTGAGATTCAACAAATTATACCGGCAGGGGAAGATCCACATTTATACGTTGCTGCTCCAAGTGATTTAGATAAATTAACTTCTGCAGATTTAGTTCTTTACCACGGATTACATTTTGAAGGACAAATGGTGGATGCGTTAGAAAATACAGGTACAGCTATTGCAAAAGATTTTTCTGATTCAGATATCAATATGATGCAAGAAGATGGCGAAGAAGTAGTTGATCCTCATTTCTGGTTTGATATTCAGTTATATCAAAAAGCGGTTGATGTGGCAGCAGATGAATTAGCTACTTTGTTAAATGACGAGTCGGTCAAAGATAAAGCTACGGATTACAAAAAAGAATTAAATGAATTGGACACATATATTGCAGATGAAATTCAAGAAATCCCTGAAAGTGAACGCTATTTAATTACACCACATGATGCATTTAACTATTTTGCAAGAAGCTATGGTATAGAGGTTATTGCTCCTCAAGGTGTCAGCACTGAATCAGAAGCATCTAATGCGGATATTTCAGAAACCGTTGACTTTATTGTGGAACACAAAGTAAAAGCAGTGTTTGCAGAATCGACAACAGACCCAGCACGTATGGAAAGATTGAAAGAAGATGTCGAGGCTAAAGGTGGTACTGTCAAAGTTGTTAGTGGGCATGGTCAAGAATTATTCTCTGATTCATTAGCACCTATTGGCGAAGCTGGCGACACGTATATTGATATGTATAAACATAATGTTGATTTAATTGTTGAAAATCTGAAATAAAAGAAGGTGATGTCATGTCAAATGTAGTAGAAGTCAAAAATCTGAATATGGCGTATCATGACAGTCCTGTCTTATGGAATATCAATTTATCCATTGCCAACAATAGCAAAACAGCTATTGTTGGTCCTAATGGAGCAGGAAAGTCAACCTTAATCAAAGGAATTTTAGGATTGCTTAAGCCAATTTCAGGTGAAACCAAGATTTTAGGAAAAGATTATCAAAAAATTTATAAAAAAATTGCCTATGTGCCTCAATCAAGCAGCGTTCATTGGGATTTTCCAACAACAGTTTTTGATGTAGTATTGATGGGGCGCTATGTGTATAGTGGCATGCTGAAACGAGCTAACAAAAAAGACAAGGAACAGGCTTTAGCTTCGTTAAAACAAGTTGGGATGGAAGACTTTAAAGATCGTCAAATCTCGCAATTGTCTGGTGGGCAACGGCAACGCGTCTTTTTAGCTCGTGCTATTTGCCAAGATGCAGAAATCTATTTTTTGGATGAACCGATGCAAGGGGTAGATATTAAGACCGAGAAATTGATTATTGAAATTCTGAATGACTTTCAAGCGCAAGGGAAAACGATTATTGTCGTACACCATGATTTATCAACTGTTAAAGAGTACTTTGATCACGTCATTATTTTAAATAAAGAGCTTGTATCGACTGGCTCTTTGAGAGAGGCTTTTTTAGAAGAAAAAATTAATCAGGCATATGGTAGTAAGATAGGTGAGATTTATGGATATTAATATCTTAACAAACTACTCTTTTTTAGTAGTTGCAGCAGGAACCGTAATTTTGGCCATCGCTTCAGGCATGGTTGGGACAATTAGTGTATTGAAAGGTCAAAGTTTAATTGGTGATGCCATTGGACATTCGTCATTTGCTGGAATTGTTATTAGTTTTATGTTGTTTCAACAACGAAATCCAATTATTTTAGCATTAGGTGCATTGTTCTCAGGTATTATTGCCTTTTTTTCCATTCAATTGATTGGTAAGAATTCAAAAATAGAAATGGATAGTATCCTCGCTTTAGTTTTATCTTCTTTCTTTGGATTGGGAATGGTATTAAAAAGCTATATTCAAGGAAATCCACAGTATTCCAATGCTTCTCAAGCTGGATTGCAGAATTATATTTTTGGACAAGCTGCTTACTTGATGAGAAATGATGTTTATTTAATTATTTTGGCAGCGATTATTTCCATTTCGTTGTTATTACTATTTTATAAAGAAATAAAAATTTTTGTTTTTGATGAGCAATTTGCTCGGTCAGTGGGGATTAAAGCCTCCTTTTTAAATTGGTTGATTTTAATTATGTCGATGGTCTTGATTTCGGTTGGGCTAAAAGCAGTAGGAGCGATTTTGATTAGTAGTATGCTTATTGCTCCAGCTATCACTGGTTTACAGTGGAGCAATCGATTCCCTATTGTTTTACTTATTGCAGGAATAGTTGGTGGAGGTTCCGCATTTGTTGGAACTTATATTAGTTCAACCGTAAAAAATATGCCGACCGGGCCAATGATTATTCTTATGATGTCCATAGTTGCTATTTTTTCCATTCTTTTTTCACCAAAAGGTTTTATTGCAGGATCTTTACGTAAGAGAAAGGGTGTAAAATGATGGGTGCATTGTCAGTTTTAATTATCACAGCTATGTCTTGTAGTTTGGTAGGTGTATTTTTAGTTTTAAGAAATTTAGCAATGGTTTCAGATGCCATCTCCCACACTGTATTACTTGGTATTGTTGCTGGGTATTTCGTTGCGCATGATTTAGATTCTCCGTTCCTATTTCTAGGAGCTGCCTTATTCGGTGTATTCACAGTGTATGCAATTGAAGCATTGGTAAAAAAATTTAATTTAAAAAATGACGCTGCAACAGGTTTGGTTTTTCCGTTACTCTTTGCGATTGCCATCATTATTATTTCGAAGTTTGCGCGTAATGTCCATTTAGATATTGATGTCGTTCTTAGTGGAGAAGTGATTTTTGCTTCATTAAATACAGTCACTGTTTTCGGAATGACGTTCCCTCGAACTTTTGTTGAAATGTCCGTTGTTTTTCTTATCAATTTTTTATTTATCATTCTTTTTTACAATCAATTGAAAGTTTCCACATTTGATGGACAATATGCTGCGTCTATTGGTATTGCTGTATCGCTCCTTCATTTTGTATTAATGACACTGGTTTCAATTACTACGGTAGTCGCTTTTAATGCAGTAGGATCAATCTTAGTTATTTCTTTCATGGTCGCACCTGTTTTAAGCGCCTATTTATTATCTAAACGATTATATATTATGATTTTATTGTCTATGATATATGGTATTGGAAATAGCTTGCTGGGTTATTGGCTTGCGATACACTTTGATGTCTCAATGACAGGTATGAGCGCTACTCTAGCGTTCGTCACTTTTTTGTTAACTTTTATTTTTTACCCAAATGGATTAATTGGAAAGCAAATGAAACATCTTCAATTGAAAAAACGCTATCAGATGAATTTACTATTGGTTTATTTAGCTGAAGAAAAGGAACAGAACAAAGAAGAACTTAGTGATAAGCTTAATTGGAGTGAAACAAAAGTAGAAAAATTCATCAGAAAATTAGTGCAAAAAGAGTATATAGAAGTGACGGAGAATATTCTTTGTTTAACGACAAAAGGAATGCATTATAAAGAACAATTAAATTTACTAAGTGCTGAAACGAGTGATTAGATGAAAGTACTCTTTGTTTGTAAAGGAAACATTTGCCGTTCACCAGCAGGTCAATATTTATTGAAAAAAATGCTTAATGAAGCCAATATTCATACAATTAAGGTTGAGTCTGCAGGTTTATTGAAACGCACGCATGGTAAAAAAATCCATCCTAAAATCAGTAGATATTTGAAATGGTTTGGTTGTGATGCCAGTAAGTATCACGCTACTTTTATAGGAAGAAAAAAATTGGATGAGTATGACTATATTCTAGCGATGGATCAAGACATTTTTTATGAATTAAATGTTCAGTATGCCTCAGATGTTACAGAAAAAATTTACTTGTTTACGAGTATATCTGATAAGGAAATACTGTTAGATATTGAAGATCCTATCTACACAGGAAAATTTTTGTTTACTATACGCAGAATAAATCGTTTATGTAAACTTTGGTTATTTCGTTTGAAAGAGGAATTGTAAATGAAGATAGAAAATTTATTTTAAAAAGGAGGAGAGAAGATGCCCATTGATTTAGGAAGTGTTCAAGAAACGATGTTGATACCGCTTAGTATTAGAGCAAATGAGACACGACGAAACAATGCTAGATTAAGTGATTTTAAAGCTGTAAGTATTACTAAAGCGATGGACATTGATATTTATAAATATGATAAGTTTATGAGTCATGAAGGTGTTGTCGCGAGAACAATTATGTTTGATCAAGAAGTAGAATATTATGTTAAGCAATTTCCGACAGCGACTTTCTTGAACTTAGGGTGTGGTTTAGATGATCGTTTTTCTAGAGTGGATAACGGGAGAATTATGTGGTATAACATCGATTTGCCAGATGCAATTGCATTAAGGAAAAATTTTTTTGAACCTAGAAGAAGAGAAGTTATAGTTTCTTCTTCAGTATTGGATTCTGATTGGTTAAAACGAATCATAAAAAGAGGCAAAATAATTATTATAGCTGAAGGGTTATTAATGTATTTTAATACAGAAGAAATCATTCATTTATTTCACCTTCTTTCCAGTAGATTTGAAAACTATATTTTAATAACCGAGTTAATGTCCTCTTTTTTTATTGAAAATGCTAAGTATCATGATGCTCTAAGGCATACTCAGGCTCAAATCAAATGGGGAACGAAAAATGGCCATGAACTAACTCACTTGTATCCCTATTTGAAGTTAATAAAAGAAGAGAGTTTCAACGCTGTCATGCGAAAATATTCATTGCTAGGCTGGCTGTTTTCTGTGTTACCGATAATTAAGCAAATGAACAATCGTTTAGCAATTTATCAATTGGAAAAATAATGTAATGAATCGAGGTGTGAAAATGTTTGTAGGACATATTATTTATAAAGTAAATAATTTGGATGCAGCAGTAAAAAAATTTAGAAGATTTGGTTTTAAAGTAGAATATGGTAGAAAAAACAAACCGTACAATGCATTGATTTATTTTTCTCAAGGAGGATACTTAGAGTTATTGGAGAATACTGGTTTACCTACGTATGCAAAAAAAATATTTTCAATTTTTATAAATAAACAATTTATTCAACGAGTGAATACCTGGGAAAATGGGCCTGAAGGATTACAAGATATTTGTTTAGAAGGATCGAAAAAAGAATTAAAATATGTAATTAAACAATTAGATGGCAAAGGTCAATTATTGAGAACTAGAAGAATTGATACAAATAATAGAAAATTAAACTATCAAGTGTTTTTTCCAGACGATTTTGAGTATCCATTTTTTATGAGTCACTTTTCTACGAATCCACGCCCCATTAAATATACTCATCCTAATGGAAGTACGAAGATTGATAGAATTAGCTATCCGGTTTCAAATAGGAAGATAAGAGATTTTTTAAAGGACAACGTGAAAGATAGTCGATTAATATTGCAAGAAAAAAATTTATATATAGAATTTGATAACGGAATGTCAATAATGGGAGATAAGGTGATTACAGGAAACCATAGTTACTACTTTTTGTAAAGTACTCTCATATGTATAGATAAAATTCAAAATAATATTTTAGATGAAAAAAGCTGAGTGATTCGTACATTTATTGTATCATTGCTCGGCTTTTTATATAGAGGCAACGAACAGCTTCTTCAAGGGCAGTTAATTTCCCGAAGTATTTCCGATGAGTCCAACGATAATAGGTAGCTCGCGAAACTTCGAAAAGCTGACACAATGCAGTAATGGTTAATTTTCCTTTCATTTTTTTGACTAATTTTACAAATATTTCTGGCTCCACATTCTTTCCAATTCTTTGTACTTTTTTAGCACCTCAATGTGCATTTTTAAAAATTTATTTTCATTTTTGAGCTGTTGTTCATTTGATTGATCTTCTGGACCTTTTCCATAAGAATACTGTTTTCCAACCAGCTAAACCAGTCGGTGATTATCACCATTACGATACCAACGCCACCACGTTTCAATTTGTGTTTTGTTCTTAATTCCTAATTCTTCCATAATCATTTTTACAGGAATATTCTCTTTTTTCATCTGTATAGCCATTTCTTTGATGTGAATCAGATAAGACACTCGATTTCCCATTGAACAACCGACTTATGCTAATGGAGACTATTTTGACACCTATTTGGCCATGGATTTTGAATTGAAAGAGGCTAAAAATAAAGAATTATTTGCAGCAATTCATTTACCAACTAAAGCTGATTGGCAAGCATTAAAAGAAGCTGTTGCTAAGGATGGTTTATATCATCGCAATCGATTAGCAATTGCACCAAATGGATCGATTTCATATATCAACGAAACCAGTGCGTCTCTTCATCCAATAACACAATTAGTCGAGCAACGTCAAGAAAGTAATGTGGGTTCTATCTTTTATCCAGCACCGCTTTTAAGTGATCAGACCTTGCCATTTTATACGTCAGCTTATGATTTGGATCAACGAAGAATCATTGATACCTACGCAGTTGCACAAAAACATATTGATCAAGGGATGAGTTTAACCTTATTTATGCGGTCGGTTTTACCAGAAGGGCTCTATGAGTGGAAGAATCAAGGGACATCCCTAATGACCACGAGGGACTTAAATCGCTTACGTAATTATGCCTGGACCAAAGGAATTAAGTCGTTGTATTACGTTCGTACATTTACCGAAGATGATGAGATTCATACAGCCAATGAATGTACAGCTTGTATGATTTAACAATAATAGATAGCTGAAACAAAGGAAAGAATACAATGAACTTTTTATACTACAAAGCCGTCAATTGGGACGAACTTCAAGATACCTTAGATCAATATACCTGGGAAAAATTAACCAACAATTTCTGGTTGGATACACGTTTACCTTTAAAAGAAGATCTTTTCGTATGGGAAAACCTAGCAAAAAGAAAAAAGGAAAACTTGAACAAGATGATGGCTAGTTTGTCGTTAAATTATGCCTTGCAGTCAGAATATGGTGCCCCCAGTCTGAGAAGAGGAATTCAAACCCAACAAGAAGAAGCTGTCTTAAATATCACGACGTTTATGGAATCTGTTCATACAAAGGCCATGACCACTTTCTTTCGAGCCTTTTTAACAGAAGATCAAACGGCTGAATACTATGCCTTTGCTGACCGCCAAGTAGAATTAGCGTTGGAATTGACTATCATCGATGAAGTCTATCAATCAGGCAGTGAATTGCAAAAAAAAGTGGCTTTCTTGTTAGGTGAGACAGTTCTAGCTTATGGTAGATTATCCCCCATCTTAGTAGAAACTCAACTTGTTCAAACCAATCAATTAATTGGTAACATCTTACGAGGAGGCGGGATTTATTGCGCCTATATTGGGTATAAATTTCAATTAGCTTATCAAGAATTGCCTGTAGTAGAACAAGTTGCCGTAATGGAATGGGTCGTTGAATTGGTAGAAAAAATCTTGCCTCTTGAAGAAAAACTGATTTGTCGATACAGCACGGAAAGCGAGATTGCTAAAGAATTGGTTCACTATGCAACTAATTATTTCTTTCAACTAGTTGGATCTTCAGAAACGGTTTTCTTTGAATTACCTCAAATGATAGGAAGTAAACTAGATAGCTGGTTAACAAACATTGATGATTTACGAAAAGAGGCGCGACAAATATTAAGTAATCAAACAGAAGCGATGAATAATGAAGATTACGAATTTTAAAAAAAGGATAGGAGGATGAGCAATGGTAGAAACAGTCAACTGGAATGTCATTGAAGATGAATTTGATGAATATGTATGGAACAAAGCTACAGCTCAATTTTGGCTAGATACGCGAGTACCGGTGTCTAATGATCTGAAAGATTGGCATACCTTGTCCGCAATAGAGAAAAGCATCTTAAATAAAGTGGTAGGTGGGTTGGCCTTGTTAGACACCCTTCAGTCTGAAGAAGGGGTCAATGTGATGCGAGAAGATGCATTGACCCATAAAGAAATGGCGGTTATTAATAATTTTTTACTAATGGAATCAATCCATGCCAAAAGCTACGGCACTATTTTAACGTCTTTGAATGAAAAAGCAGTGACGCAAGAAACGTTTGCATGGATGAATAATGATCCTCGAATGCAGTATAAAGTAAAACGAATCAATGAGATCTATAAAAAGGAAGATCATTTGAAAAAGAAAGTGGCAAGTGTCTATTTGGAAGGAATTCTATACTACAATAATTTCTTCCTACCTCTTTGGTATCGGGGTCAAAATAAATTAGCTAATCTATCAGAAATCATTAAATTAGTCATTCGAGATGAATCGGTTCATGGAACGTATTTAGGGTATAAGTTCCAACTAAGTTTTAAGCAACTTTCCACAGAAGAGCAGACTACGTTTAAAGTCTGGATGGATGAATTACTGGATGATTTACTAGAAAATGAATTTCTTTTTACAGAAGAAATCTATGCACCAATCGGTTTAGCAGAGGAAGTCAAACAGTTTGTTCGATACAATGCTAATAAATCTTTACAAAATATGGGCTTTCCAGCAAGATTTGAACAAGCGACAATCGAAGACATTAACCCAATTGTCATGAATGGAATCTCAACCGAAACCGCCAATCATGATTTCTTTTCCCAAGTTGGTGCGGGTTATTTAATGGGTAGTGTGGAGGCGATGGACGAAGAGGATTATACCTTTTAAGTAGAAACACTACGCTATATGGATTTATGAAAAAATTATGCATTAGGATAAAAAACAAGCCAGGTGTCTCAAGATGCGTGGTTTGTTTTTGGACTATAAAGGAAGTATATAATTTTGACGGCGTTGGGAAGCTGGTGTAAGGGATTTTTTTATCCGCGAAATGATACAAAGTAGTGAAGTAATATCCTCAAGAAGTACTTGCTCTTTATTGGGAAAAAGCCGATTACTATGCTAGGCAAGGAAAGAGAACAAACTATCGTCATGCGGTGAGTATTTTAGAAGACATTTATGAGATAATGAAGAATCTCCAGTCAGAAAAGAAATGGGAAGTGAGTTATCAGGAATTTATGACAGTTAATAAATGTAAGAGATTACTAATGGAAATGTTGGAGACATGGATACAGTATCATTAGAGAACCAGTAAAATCTGAGTTACGAAGCTATTTAAATCGTTTAAACTAGAGACGCTTAAGTCAGTTTGTTTGATATATAGTAGTCAGTATTGTAGTTCAAATCTAATATTCGAAATCCACTTAAAACATAAAAATAATGAATTACACCAAACATTCTACAAGAAGGGGACCAAATATATCTGATACTAGGATGTGTCTGAAAACTTAACAGAAATATGGTATGCTCTAATAAAAACGAATGGAGCCTGATAAAGAATGGCATAATCCCGGCGATATGAATTGAGTGTTGAACAATGGAATCAAATTGTTGGACTATTTCCAAATTATCGTACAGGTATTTTTTTCGTTCATTGAATTTGCCAAGCGAACAGTTACGCCTCTGGTAAAATACGTACTTGAAGCTCTGTCAAATAGGCGACCTTGTTGTTAAGGATCGTTTCGTGGAGCGAACGTTCATAAAAGTAGTTATCGATTTTTCACTCATGATTGGCGATCAGCTGTTTGACTTTGTGATAAAACTGCTTCAATCTTTCATCATCACCTTGATAAATCGCAATCAAATAGTGTCCTGCTGGTTTAACAAACGAGGCTAGTTGCGGATTTTCCTGATTCGTTATTTGAAAAAAGGTAAGGCTGTGCCATCAAAAGATCGTAAGCTTGGCTGATTATCTCCGGTAAGCTGCTGCCGCATGGATAAATATTCTTTTTGCTGTTCAATCAAGGAAAAAGGGGAAGTTTTTCTGCAACCAACCGTAAATCCGCTACTTTTCGTTCGATGATTTTTTTGATGTTGGTCATCTGTTGGATTTTTTCATCGATGGTTTGACGCTTGGATTTCAACAGTTTTCTCATGATTTCTGCATCACCGGTAAGCACTGTTTGGATATCTTTTAAGGGCATCGAAAGTTCTTTCAATGACAGGATGAATCCGAGATCCAAAAGTTGATCAAGGGAATAATAACGGTGCCCGTTCTCGTCTTTGCTGTTCGGTTGAAACAGTCCAATTTCATCATAGTAGTGGAGTATCCGAGGATTGCTGAATCGATAAAGAAATCGAGTTTTATATCTATACATTATTTCTTTGCTAAGAGGAACTAGCAAAGAATATAGAAGACGCATGTAGATAATTTTCTATATTAAATTTTAGAAACCGCTTGCTTTTTTTTGTTTATTAGTATATCATATAGTCAATTGAATGGGTAGTTACTGGTAAAGCAGGCTATACCTTAGGATGCACGTATTAGAATTACGTGTGTGTTAAGGTATGGCCTTTTTTTTAGGAGGTGAAATCTTGTTTGAAAATTAAAAAGATACTGAACAATAATTCAGTGTTGGTAGGTGAAGGGTCAAAAGATTATATCTGGATTGGGACAGGCATTGGCTTTAAGACAAAGCCTGGACAAGAAGCAGATGAGAAGAAAATTGAGCGGGTTTTTGTGTTGCAGAAGCAATCAACAAAACGTTTGATGAATTTGTTACAGGATATGCCTGTCGAATATGCGACGTTAGCAGATGATATTATCAAATATGGGAAACAAAAAATCACGTATGAGTTGAGCGATTCTATTTATATTTCATTAACAGATCACCTTTTTAACACTGTGAGACTGCAAAAAGAAGGGCTACATTTGAATAATCAATTGTTTTGGGAAATTCGTAAGTTTTACCCAAATGAATTTTTGGTGGGAGAACATGCGGTTCAATTGATTAATCAAAAATTTAAAACAACACTAGATGATTCTGAAGCAAGTAATATTGCTATGCACTTTATTAATGCACAATTAAATAGTGACGAGCAAGTTGAAAACATTCAATCATTGACCCAAAAGATCCGAGATATTTTAGCTATTATTAGGATGCATAACCACGTGGATGTTGATGAAAAGAGTTTATCATTCGAACGGTTTGTGACACATTTAAGATTTTTCTTTAAACGATTGGAAACACGTATAACTGAAAATTCTAGTAATCCGTTATTGGTTCATGTGATTGAGAAATATCCAGAAGCATATGAAACAACCTTGCTGATTGGCAGGTATTTAGAAAAAGAATTAATCGATGAAGAACAATTATATTTAACGCTACATGTACAAAAATTAATAGAGAAATAATTCAAGGTGTTACTGGTCATGCAGGCAAGACTTGACGAAGTTGTTGTGAGACAACTTTGTTTAGTCTTGTTTTTTATTTTATAGAAATTATTGGAGAGGATAATTGTGATGGATTATAAAGAATTAAATGAACAAATATTAGAAAATATTGGGGGAAAAGAAAATATTAATGGTTTAGCACATTGTATGACTCGTTTGCGTTTTAAATTAAAAGATGAATCGAAAGCAAACACAGAGACTATTAAAAAGATTTCAGGTGTTGTAACGGTTGTACAAAGTGGTGGTCAGTATCAAATAGTCATTGGAAATCATGTTGCAGAAGTATATAAAGAATTTGTAGAGTTAGCTGGAATTCAAAATGCATCAACTTCACAAGACGATGTAGATAAGCCGAAAGGGATTTTAAATAATTTCATTGATATTGTATCTGGTGTATTTACCCCAGTTATTAATGTTTTGATGGCTGCCGGTATGATCAAAGGCTTATTAGCTTTACTAGCAGCTTTTGAATTAATTGACAAAGTATCAGGAACATATCTAATTTTGAATGCTACTGGTGACGGTCTCTTTTATTTCTTTCCATTATTCTTAGGTTATACAGCATCGAATAAATTTGGAGGAAAGCCATTTATTGGTATGGCTATTGGTGCTGCATTAGTGTATCCATCAGTTGTTGCAGCAAGTAGTGCTGGAGGGGAAGCGTTATTCACTTTATTTCAAGGAACAGTCATTGAATCCCCAGTCTATATCAAATTTTTGGGATTACCAGTTATTTTGATGAACTATGCCTCAAGTGTTATTCCTATCATTGCAGGAACTTATTTAGCTGCTAAATTTGAGGCTTTTTTTACAAGAGTTATTCCTCGTATGGTGCGTAGTTTCTTTGTTTCTTTTCTAACATTAATTATTACAGTACCCTTAGTATTTTTAATTGTAGGTCCTATTACAACTTGGGCGGGTTTGTTTATTGGACAAATATTATCAGCAGCAAATGATTTCAGTCCAATCATTGCAGGAACTGTGATTGGTGGCTTTTGGCAAGTCTTTATTATGTTTGGTCTGCATTGGGGATTTGTTCCAATTGCATTGAACAACTATGCAACTCTAGGATATGACGTAGTTATGATGGCTGGTCTTGCAACACCTTTGGCAATGGCTGGCGTAACGTTTGCAGTTTTCTTCAAAACCAAGAACAAAAAACTAAAAGAAATCGCTTTTCCTGCAGCTTTGTCAGCAGTATTCGGGATTACTGAACCAGCATTATATGGTGTAACATTGGCTAGAAAGAAAGTTTTCTATACTACTTCAGTAGCAGTTGCCATTGCTGGTGCAATTATGGGGATTTTCAAAACACGAGTGTACATTAATGGTGGAACAGGGATCTTTGCCTTACCAAGGTTTATCAACCCTGAAGTTGGTTTTGACAACAGTTTTATTGGATTTACTATTGCTTGTGCAGTTGCATTTGTCGTAGGATTCTTAATTACTTATTTCTATTCTTATAATCCAAAATTGGATGAAGAAACAGACGAAGTTACTGAAAAAGAGAGTGTTTCTATTAATGAAACCTTAGGTCAAACAGTTTTATATGAACTGGATACACCAATTAAAGGTGAAGTGATACCGTTAAGTAAAGTATCTGATGCTGCCTTTTCGACAGGTTTACTTGGTCAAGGAGTAGCAATTTTGCCAACTGAAGGGAAAGTCTACGCACCAGCAGATGGCGAGGTGACAACGTTGTTTCCGACATACCATGCTCTTGGTTTAACAACAAATGAAGGTATTGAAATATTGATTCATATTGGTATGGATACAGTGAATCTACAAGGAAAATACTTTAATCCAGCTGTGAAACAAGGTGATACAGTGAGAAAAGGTCAATTACTAGTAACATTTGACATTGATGCGATTACAGCTGCAGGGTATTCATTGCAAACACCGATTATAATTACGAATTCTAAAAAATATTTAGAAATTGTGAATGTTGAAGTTTCATCTGTCAGTCATGAAGATAATTTATTAACAGTAATAGCTTAGGAGGGACAATTGATGAGTAAAAAGAATATTTTTCTATTTGTAGCAGATCAAATGAGAAATGACGCATTGGCACACATGGGAAATCCAGCATCTATCACACCTAATTTAGATGATTTAGTTTCGGAGGGTGTCTCTTTTGAGAATGCATACTGTCAAAATCCAGTATGTGTTCCTTCTAGAAATAGTTTTTTAACAGGGTTGTATCCACATGTGAGTGGGCATCGAACAATGCATTATTTACAACGTGAAGACGAACCTAACATTTTAAAGGAAATGAAAAATAATGGATATGAAGTGATTTGGATTGGTCGGAATGATGTTGTTCCCGCGGATCGGCCTAAAACAGAATACTGTGACGAGTATTATGATGGTGTGAAAAATGAAAACACACGCGATGCTGAAAATAGTCAAATGGATCACTCTGTTGATATGAATGAAGATAGTAAAAAGTTATACGATAAAATGTTATCAGGAGATACTTATTACTCTTTTTATATGGGGAAATTACCAGATGGAGAAGGATATGGAAAAACAGATTGGAATTGTGTAGAAAAAGCATTGGAGTACATTGAACGTCGTCGTAAAGAATCTTCAGATAAACCGTTCTTCGTTTATTGTACTATTTCATTTCCACATCCACCATATGCGTGTGAAGACCCATGGTATTCAAATATTGATCGAAGTAAGCTACCACCTCGTCGTCCAAATATTCAAGAAGTTCCAAACAAGGCTTCGATGCTATATGGTATTAATGAACGACAAGAGTTAAAC
Organism: Enterococcus sp. AMC1623; assembly: GCF_058216495.1. Taxonomy (NCBI): domain Bacteria; kingdom Bacillati; phylum Bacillota; class Bacilli; order Lactobacillales; family Enterococcaceae; genus Enterococcus; species Enterococcus sp. AMC1623. The sequence goes on from NZ_CM177096.1 coordinate 625,550, forward strand.
GATTGGTCAGAAGAGCGTTTTGATGAATTGAGAGGAACTTATTTAGCGATGGTTTCTCGTTTTGATCATCAAGTAGGATTGATTAAAGAAAAATTGAAAGAGTTTGGCTTATATGACGATACGAATTTGATTATTTATAGTGATCATGGTGATTATACAGGAGATTATACGATTACGGAAAAAGTTCAAAACTGTTTTGAAGATCCGATTTCGAATGTACCATTATTGATTAAGCCTGCAAAAGGAATAGTAGTAGAGCCACGTATTTCCAAAGCACAAGTTGAATTGCTGGATTTACCGGCAACGATTGCAGAAATGGCAGAAATAGACTTATCGTATACACAGTTTGGAAAGTCACTATTGCATGTGGTAGCTGGTGACGAAGAGCATAAAGATGCGGTCTTCTGTGAAGGGGGACGTATTCATGGTGAGAAACAGGCGATGGAATTAGGTCATGGACCAGAATCTCCTTACTGGCCACGACTAGCAACACAATATAGTGAAGGTCCGGAGCATACAAAAGCAGTCATGTGTAAAATGGGAGATTTTAAATACACGATGCGTCTATATGAAACAGATGAATTGTATAATACTATCGAAGATCCGATGGAAATTAATAATTTAGCTGTTTTAGATGAGTACCAGGATTTAGTTCAAAAAATGAAAAATCGAGTGACACAGTTTTATATGGAAACAACAGATTATGTACCTATGAAGCGTGATAAACGTTAATAATAATTCAAATAAACAACTGAAATGTGGAGAACAATGGGTAAATTTCTCAAGAATTTCTTATGGGATGGTGCAACAACTTCCAATCAATTAGAAAGAGCCTATAACGTAGATAGCGAAGGTTTGTCTGTAGACGATGTGCTGCCGGGGGGCGTAAGCGTCTAGCAATTTTAAGTAGTGAAGAATTTGACTGGTCACTAGATTATGACAAACTGGAATTGATCATTAGCATCATTTTAAAGAAGACATTGCGTTATTTGCGGATATGGGCTTTAAGTGCTATCGTTTCTCAATCGCTTGGTCAAGTAGTTTTCCAAATGGTGATGAATTAACACCGAATGAAGTATGACTAACGTTTTATGATACCTTGATTGACGAGTATTTGAAATATGAGATTGAATCAGTGATTACGATTTCTCACTATGAATTACCTTTAAATTTAGCGAAAACTTATGGCCATTGGAAAAATCGTACATTGCATTTTTAACTGCGATATTTAATGTTAGCTTTGTAAACGGTTGAATCAAAAATGGCATCTGATTTCATTACAGGACGCTTGCGATTATTGTAGGTAATATGCATGTTTAGATGAAATCAAAGAATGTACCTAATTGACTATTTGCGTTGACACATTGAAGTAATCGAAGATGGTATTGAATTGATGGGGTAACCATAGGGCTGTATCGATTTAGTCAGCGCATCAACAGGGAAATGAGCAAATGTTATGGTTTTTTTTATGTCGATTTAGATAATCAAGAAAATGGGACATTGAATCGTTCGAAGAAAAAATCATTTGATTGGTATAAAGAAGTAATTGTGATGAACGGTGAAAAAATATAGAAGAAAGTAGGGATATATCTTGAAACATATTTCCGTGTTAATCAAACCAGCTTCAGCACTTTGTAATTTACGATGCAAGTATTGTTTTTATGCTAATGTTAGTTCATTGCGTGAAGTACGTTCTTATGGGAAAATGAAAGCAGATATTGCCGAGCAAATGATCGCGAATATTTACGAAGATTTAGAAGATGGCGATGAGTTAACGTTGGCGTTTCAAGGAGGAGAACCAACGTTAGCAGGATTATCCTATTTCCAAAACATAACTGAGTTGATTGAAAAACAAGTCAGACGTGTGCATGTCCATTATGCGATACAGACGAATGGTATAGTGATTAATGAGAAATGGTGTGTATTTTTTAAAGAACATAATTTTTTAGTGGGGTTGTCAATTGATGGACATCCCCTCTATCATGACTTGAATCGAGTGGATCCTAGAGGTCGAGGAACGTTTCAGCGTGTTCTTCAAACAAAGGCGCTGTTTGATCGTTACGAAATTGATTACAATGTCCTTTGCGTATTAACAAATCCGTTGGCGAAAGAAGCGAAGAAAGTGTTTCGATTTCTTAAAGAACAACAGATTGGTTATGTTCAATTTATTCCGTGTCTGGATGATTTAGACGCATTGGAGCGAAATAGCTATGCTTTGACACCTAAGCGTTTTGCAAGTTTTTATCATCAAATCTTTCAATTGTGGTTCACTGAACTTCAGCAGGGGAATTACATAAGTATCAAGCTATTTGATGATATCGTGAATTTATTGGTTCGCCGACAAGTAACAGCGTGTGGTATTTTAGGAAATTGTCAGGTGCAGTATGTTATTGAAGCGGATGGGAGTGTCTATCCTTGTGATTTTTATGTCTTGGACGAGTACCGCATGGGCTATATTCAAGAACAAACATTACGAGAATTATTTTCGCAAGATGTTTCTAAAAAATTTCGTTGTGAAAAAGCCCCCCTACCTGAAAAATGTCAAACCTGTCCATTTTTAAAAATGTGTCACGGTGGCTGTAAGCGAATGAAAGATGCTATGTATGTAGATGAACGTGATTTTTGTGGTTATGCACATCTGTTAAAAGAATTTGTTCCAAAAATAGATGGAATTTTAGAGACATTACAGGCGGTTCATGCATGATTATTGGAATCATTTATTTTTTGGTGATTATACTAGCAAATACAGTTGGCGCTGTTTCTGGCATGGGTGGTGGTGTCTTAATTAAGCCGATTTTTGATTTTATTGGAGCGCACACAGTGGTGGCGATTTCGTTCTATTCGTCGGTTGCTGTTTTTACGATGTCGATTGTTTCGACAAGTCGCCAACTAACGAGTGGGCGAAAAATTAATTGGAAGATTGTTGTCTGGGTATCCGCAGGTGCAGTATTAGGCGGAATTCTTGGTAATAGCGCGTTTGATTATTTCTTACGAATTTTTTCAAATGATGATGCCGTTCAGATGATTCAAATTATTTTGACGATAATTACACTCTTATTTGCTTTTTTCTATACAAAATACGATTGGAAAAATTTCCAATTAAGCCATAGTTTTTGGTATTTAGTTTGTGGTCTGATTTTAGGTTTTTTTGCTAGTCTGCTTGGTATTGGTGGAGGACCGATTAATGTTTCTTTACTAATGTTAATGTTCTCGATTCCTATAAAAGAAGCAACGATGTACTCGATTTGTACAATTTTCTTCTCCCAACTATCCAAATTAGTGACGATGGGAGTGTCTACCGGTTTTGGTGATTTCGATTTAACTATGTTGATATATATTGTACCTGCTGCGATCATCGGTGGGCTGTTAGGAGCGAAGTTAAGCAACGTGCTATCTGAAAAAAAAGTAACAACGGTGTTCCAATTAGTTATTATTTGTGTCTTGTTGATTAATTGTTACAATAGTTTTCAGCTACTATAAGGAGTGACAAGCATGATTAAAATACCTGGTGGAAGTTATATCATAGGAACAGATCACGCAGACGGATTTGAAGCAGATAATGAAGGACCTCGTCTAACGGTTGCAGTTCCAACCTTTTGGATGGATGAAACGACCGTAACGAATGCTGAATTTGCTAAATTTATTGAGGCAACGGGTTACGTAACTGAGGCTGAACGTTTTGGTTGGTCTTTTGTCTTTCACTATTTTTTGAGTGAAGAAACACGAATGAAAAGTCAATTAATTCCCAATATGGCATGGTGGTACGCTGTAGCAGGTGCTGATTGGCGTCATCCAGAAGGTCCAGATTCAATGATTGAAATGCGGATGGATCATCCTGTCGTACAAGTCTCACGTAACGATGCGATTGTTTATTGTAACTGGGCGGGCAAACGTTTGCCAAGTGAAGTAGAATGGGAAATTGCAGCTAAAGGTGGGACAAATAATGAGCGGTATCCATGGGGCGATGAAGAATTTATCTTAGCTGGTAAACATCGAGCGAATATTTGGCAAGGGGATTTTCCGCGAACGAATACAAAAGACGATGGTTTTATGAATACAGCACCAGCCAAATGGTACGAGCCGAATGGACTAGGGATGTATCAAGCGGTTGGCAATGTCTGGGAATGGTGTAGCAATCCAGCACGAATTGATTTGGAGAAGTTTCAAACAACAACGAGTGAAGAAATTTGGCAAACATACCAACAAGTGGATGATACCTATTACGCAACACGAGGAGGTTCTTTCCTCTGTCATTATTCATACTGTAAAAGGTATCGGATTGCAGCTCGTAATGGGAATTCAGGTATGTCTGCTGCGAATAATTTAGGATTCCGTTGTGTGAAATAGGATTATGAAAGAATTATTCAAATTCCAAATATTTTCATAAATAGCAACCTACGCTACATGATAACCTAGCTTTTATGCTTGAAGTATCGTGTAGCGTAGTTTTTTGATAAACATAATACGTACAATGAACGTATTGGAATGATTAAACAAAGGGATTTATCAAAGAAAATGATTGAATTAAATTGTTCCTAACACGGCCGCTATTAGTATGTCCTTAATGGGAAAAGGTGTAATTTTTACTTAGAAAATACCTGGAATTTAATACGAAAACTATTTTACACAATGAATCTTTGTAAGTATTTTCTTTCTTCTGAGAGGCAGTGAGAGTCACTTCGTTATAACTATTGACCTTTTCCGAAAGAGAAGCAAGTAGGTTAAAAGCACAAAAAAATGGATATATTGTGTGCTTTTGGGTTTTCCCTAAAGGTTATTATGCTCTAATAAAATTACGATCACTTTTCTAAAATGACATAAAAATTCGCAGATGTAAATGGGCATATATTAATTATACCAAAAGATCATTGCACAGATTTAAATGATATTACTGATGAAAATTTTATTGAACTACAAAAGACTTTACTAAAAATTAATAACCATATAATAAACAGCTGTGGATATACAGGAGTAAATATTTTAATGGCTAGCGGTGAAAGTGTGGGACAGTCAATTCGACATGTTCATTTCCATCTTATTCCGAGAAATTTTCATGATAATATCGTTGCATGGCCAGAGCTATCTAAAGAAAAAAAGAAACTTCTGATGGGCTTTATCAAAAATTAAAAATAACAAATTGAAGGGGGATAATTATGCTTAATAATTTATTTTTGTTAGTCGGTATACCTGGTTCTGGTAAAACCACTATTTCAAAAAAACTAGAAAAAGAAGGTGCTTTTTTAGTTTCATCAGACGAATATCGTAATATTTTTACTGAATTTAAAGATAATCATGAATTTATATTTTCAGTTATGAATTTAGTAAGTCTTCATGCACTAAAAACAAGAAATGTAGTTTATGACTCTACAAATTTAAATATTATTAATAGAAAAAATACTTATGAATATTTGAAAGATATAGATACAGATATCAACGTTGTAGCTATAGTTTTAGATTGTAGTGCAGAGTATTCAAAAAAAATGTCAAAAAAAAGACCAAATAGAACTGACGTAACAGATGATTTAGTAGATTTTTTTCAAGGATACTATAAAGAACCTATTGAAGGCATTGATTGTGATTCATTAATAAAATTATCTCTGACTCAAAGAGATAATGTAACTGATATCCTCAAAGAATTCTTGTAATCAAAATTAATTGTTTACTCAAAAAAGTCGGATAGGATTAGAAAAGAGGAAGTATTCGACGCTTATCACGTCGGATATTTCCTCTTTTTTCTTTATCTTATGCTAATAAAGTTTTACGAACTATATTAATTACAGGCACTACTTTAGCGCAATACACAAAATATCTACTTCGCTCAAACGTCACACTATCATACACCTGTACAAATGACTGAATTTATTTACTTCTCGAATCTAAACAAGTGGTAGGTAAAATTAATCCCGCAACAATGCAGTTAGAAAGCAGCAATTTCTAGAATGGCAGCTAATGGAGATGTGTGGTCAATTACTAAATATAAAGCAAAAACAGTTGCTAGTTCAGCTTCTTTATTAAAAAAAGGGGGAAAACTCCTACTGGACCAGAAAGAGGTAAAGGTAAATCTGGATACTATATGCATTATCATACAAATCCTCGTTCAAAATCTAAGGATATTCCTTTTATGGGACACCTTCTTAAATCTGCAAAGAGCTTAATGGATTCATATAAATAAAGTTGTACTATTTACAAATTTGAGAACTCAAATTCGTAAATGAAAAGAACTAATTATGGAGCATCAAAAATAGTTATATTAGTACATAGTAAAAAATGTAAGGTACATTAAAGTAAAAAAGAGAAACCTTGTAAAAAGATTGCTCTTTTTAATATAATTTATGTTAAACTATAAGTGCTTGTTATGTAATTGGTGACAGAATATAATGTTTCAGACTTGCAAGCAAAGACTGCTTGAAATCTTCAGGTAAGTGTAGCTTTGAGTTAATATCAAGAATTATTAATACTTCTTGAATTAACATGATTGATAGGTTAAGAACTAGTGATAAAGATATATTCACTTGAATTTCTCCTTTCATGAACCAGTCAATAACATTATAACAGATTAGTTGAATCTGCTGATTTGCTGCTAATAAAAATGGCCGATATAGCAGTACATACGGCTCATGCTGCCGGAAGGGACATATGTCAGAAATCAGATCTGCTGTTCCTTTCAGCTCCAAAAAAGAGGTGCGAATATGTTAGGCTCTAATAAATATAAAACAAAAACATATTTGCATTTTGATCATAGAGTGAAGATTGAGAATGCAGAAAACTATGTTACTAATCCTAAAAGGATTGCTAGACATAGTTTTTTGCCGTTGATTCATTATGTAGATTCTTTTGAGAAATACATTGGTGAAAGAAACTTGGAAAAAAATAGCAGACCCATCAAAGAAAAAAAACGAAAAATAATGTATGCTGGGCATTGGGATAATTTTATTTATAAGTTCTATGCTGATGAACTATTAAATCCAAAATACAATAACTATTGCTTTAATATGAATATTGATGATTGTGTAACAGCGTATAGAAATAACAGAAAAGGGCAATCTAATATTGATTTTGCAGCAGAGGTTATAAATAGTATTGTAGAATTTGAAGAAGCATATATTTTAGTAGGTGATTTCACTCATTTTTTTGATAGCTTGCAACATTCATTATTGAAACAAAGATTGGCCACAGTATTGGGTGTAACAATATTAAGTAAAGATTGGTTCAATGTTTTTAATTCTGTAACTAAATATGGCTATTATGAAAAACAATTACTTATTGATTTGTTCGGAACCGATAAACAAATAAAGAAATCAGGAAGAAAAAGCTACTTTAATCAATTGAGTGATTTTAGAAAATTTCAAAAAGTACACACGACTAAAACAAATCCTGATTCGATTAAAGGAATACCCCAGGGAACAGCAATTAGTGCTGTATTAGCAAATGTTTATACAATTGATTTTGACTTGGCGTTACAAAAAACGGCCAACGAATACTTAGGAATTTACAGAAGATATTCTGACGATTTTATTTTGATTATTCCAAAAAAGAATGTTAAAAAGGAAGAATTTGAATCAATTGAACAGCAAGTTAGAAGCTTGGCTGAAGATAATAAAATCAATCTTCATAAGGATAAGACCGAAATGTACTTCTATAAGGATAAACAAATCAAACTACTAGACAATAATAAAAAAAGTAGTTTAGACTATTTAGGATTTACTTTCGATGGAAAAACTGTACAAATGCGCGGAAAAAGTACCTACAAATTTTATCGCAATGCTAAAAAACTTATTAATAGGGCTCATAAAACAAAAAGAAAGAAAGGATTAGATAAGATTCCTTATCGTAAAAAAATATACAAGCTTTACACAGATATTGGTGATAATAAAGGGAAACTTAGTAATTTTATTTCATACGCTAAACAGGCACAAATAAAATTTGACAGTATATCTCCAAACACTAATAATATAATGATGAATCAAATAAAAAACCGAAAAAAATATGTAGAAAAACGTTTAGGCATAAAAATTCATACGAAAATAAGAACTAGAGATATTTAATTCTCCAGTTCTTTTTTTATTCTATAAATGGTTTGTCTAGTGATTCCCAACTCTTTAGATATTTCTGAAATAGAAATCACCATTACTAGTTTTTCTACAATTTGACGATAAAGTGCCCTTTTTTGAGGATCTCTCATTCTTTCTTAATATAATTTGGGACGCCCATTATAAATTCCTTTCTCCTTGGCAATCTTAATTCCTTGAGCTTGCCGTCTTTTAGATTCCGTTCGTTCTTGCTCTGCAATCGTAGCTAAAATCTGAATGATCAAATCTTTGATAAAGTGATCGAGTACTGGGTTGCCAATTGCTTCGGCCATAAAAATATCAGACTCTCTCAAATCTAATGCTTCTTTAAAAATTGGATGCTGTTCGACAGTTGCTCCAGATTTTTTCTATATAAATATTTTTTCTGCACCTAGTTTTTCAAATTCTTGAATTTGTCTTTCCAAGCTTTGATCAATCGATGAAAATCTTGCATATGCAACCTTCAAAAAATCCATGAAAAAATTACGCAACGAGAAACCAAATCAAATTATTGGCAATGTTCGCTACAAAGATGCTGATATTTACTTGAATCAACTGAGCAATCAACAAATTAAAGCCATTGCAAAAATCAGCTATGAATACGATATTTTAAACGGGTCCAATACAATTTTTATTAGAAGGTATAACCTTAACTGCTAATTAAAGTAATTGATTCTTTTTGTATTTTATCTATAACTTAAATTCCATAAAATTTATTTCAAATTAATACGTATTTATAAAGTAGAACTATGTTGTTCTTTGAAAATTCTATAGTTTTTTACAGCATTAAATGATTAATCGGAATGAGAAAAGGAAATTGATTCCAAAATTGTATTTATAGTTTTTTAGAACTTTTTGATCAGAAAACAAAAGAAAATATAATTTGAGATAGCTCTATATGCAAAATTTTCAACAAAACTCGATGCAATTGTGGTAACATTCATTTAAGTATATAGTATCTATTATTGCAATCGCACTTTTATTTTTATAATAGTTAGCGTACACATTTCAAAAGCGGGGTTGTTTCTTTAAAAAATTTGAAACTACCTCTTAAAAGGTAAACAAAAAAGCTATTTAAAGATAAAATTAATTTAAATTAGAAATATACAATTAAGTGACTAAGTCAATCAATCATTATTTAAAGGAGTTTATAGATGAAAGAAAAAAATAGAAATACAAATAATGATTTAAATAAATCTTACGAACGTATCCCATGGAACCAATATTTTATGGCACAATCGGTTCTGTTATCGCTACGCAGTACTTGTACGCGTTTAGAGGTGGGGGCTACGTTAGTTAAAGATCGACGGATTATTGCTGGTGGCTATAATGGTTCGGTTAGTGGCGATCATCATTGTATTGATGATGGTTGTTATATAGTAGATGGCCATTGTATTCGGACGATTCATGCAGAAATGAATGCGTTGTTACAATGTGCTAAATTAGGTATTTCTACAGAAGGTGCTGAAATTTACGTGACGCATTTTCCGTGTTTGCCTTGTACAAAAGCTATTTTGCAAGCTGGGGTAAAAAAAATCTATTATTTAAATGATTATCGCAATAACGAATATGCAATGGAATTAATTAAACACGTTGGGGTCGAAGTCGAACAGGTGCAATTGGAACCGAAATATTTTGAGAAACTTTCTTTTGGTGAATTGGATGACCAATAGTCACAAGTATGTTTGGAAGAACCAATTGATATTTCCTTTAATATGTATGGTTAGCTTTCTGCATGCGTGGTTATTAGATCAACCTCTTTTTTTAATAATAGGGTGTTATTTTCTAGGTATAATTTGCTGTAAAAAACAAGTAACATTAGTGTTACTCGCTGTTTTTTGCAGCTTTTTTGTATTATTGAGAGGGCAACAAACAAAATTACCTCCAGTTCCTATTGAAAAAGAGCTAGTGACAGACGTTCAGATTTTTCCAGATACGATTCAGTTAAATGGCGATTTAGTTAACTTTGAAGCGACGACTGATCAAGGGGAAATTAAAGGCCAATATAAAGTTTCTAGCAAACAAGAAAAAGAACAGTGGCAAATTCGGAAAAACTGGTCAAAAATTATAAACGTTCGAGGGTCTTTTCGAGAAATAGAACGACAACGGAATCAACATGGATTTGATGCACAATGGTTTTATTTCTCTACTAATCAATTAGGTGTTTTCGAAATTGAAGAGATTCTTTCTGAAAAAGAAGCATCAGGTTTTTCAGTCTTGCGTCAGATTCGAGCGAGTTGTATTGATTGGTTAGAAGAAAATTTTCCTGAAAAAGTTTCCACTTATTTTTTAGCATTACTAGTGGGATACAAAAGCCGTGATTTCCATGAAATTCAGGATATTTATAGTAGCAGTGGAATTCTACATTTTTTTACTATTTCCGGTACGCATGTGTATTTATTTTATGGTTGGTTTTTACGGCTCTTACGTCGTAGTCGATTGACATTTAATGAATTTAGTTTTATTAGTTGTTTGGGTATTTTCTTTGGTATTTTTTTATTTGGACAAGAAGTGAGTGTATTGCGAGCTTCTTTGTTGTATCTGTTGAATTTATTTTTTAAAGAGAAACAATTTTATTTGTCTAGTATGGATCGATTTAGTATGGTGTTATTTTTATTATTGGTATTGGATCCTAAAACGTTATTACAACTTTCAGGCATCTTATCGCTTGGGATGTCATGGTTTATTTTGATTCAAGATGCCAAAGATAATCGCTTCGTTACTCAACTATGGCGATCTCAAGTGATTTCTGTTTTAGCAGCCCCGATTTTTATGTATTTTTTCTTTGAGATACCTTTACTGGGTGGCGTATTAACGACAATTTGTGGGCCGTTTTTTAATTTATTTTTGCCGTTTAGTTTGTTAATTTGTGGACTGGCACTAGTGGGAATACCCGTAGAGGGATTAACGAATCTTTTGCTTATTGTTATTCAGGCATTTGAAAGTTTGTTAAGTTTAACCAAATCTATGGTTTGGGTGACTGGACAGCCGGCGATAATAAGTGTAATTGTCACTTTATTCGGGAGTTTATTCCTTTATTATCATCGCAAAAAGTGGTTAATTTTTATCCCTATGCTTGTTTTGATAGTCATTCAGTTCGGTTCATTTAAAACGTCTATTTCATTTGTGGATGTGGGGCAAGGGGATAGTACAGTTATTCAAAGCCTATTCAATCAGGAAGTATATGTTATTGATACAGGAGGCAGACTATCCTTTGAACAAGAAGAATGGCAACAACGAACATATCGTGCAGGAGCAGAGTATACCTTATTACCTTTTTTAAAAGGAGAAGGTGTGCGTCAAATAGATGGGTTATTTCTTACACATGGCGATGCAGATCATCTTGGAGACGCTGCAAAGGTTATCGAGAAAATTCCAGTAAAATGGGTGTATATTGGTAAAGGAAGCCTCCAGCATCCCAGTATTCAGCGCTTAGCTAAGCAACTACCCGAGAGTACCAAAATTCGAGAAGTAGAGATGAATGAAGTCATCGGAAAGCGTCTGCCGTTACAAGTATTAGCTCCTAAATACGGTAAAGGTGAAAATGAAGATTCGCTCGTATTAACTACTACGATTCGAGGTATGCGTTTTTTAATGACAGGAGATTTAGGCAAAGATGGGGAACGAAAACTCTTGAAAGACTATCCAAATTTAACTGTCGATGTTATGAAATTAGGTCATCACGGCAGCAAAACATCAACAGATAATCAATTTATTAAAAAAATCCAATTGAAACAGGGGATTATTTCGAGTGGTAAAAATAACCGGTTTAATCATCCACATCCAGAAGTACTGGAGACGTTGGCTGAAAATCAGGTTCGTGTTTTTAGAACGGATCAATCGGGAATGATTCGCTATTTATGGGGAATAAAAGAACAAGAGCCAACGGTGTGGTTAGCGAAAGAATACTAGCATTTAAGATTGCTTCATGGTAGGATAACCAATGAAAGATTGGAGAGGAAAATAGATGAATACCCAACAAGCCCTACAAGAGATTCGCTCACAAAAATTCCAATCACTCTATGTTGTCCTAGGAACGGAAGATTTTTTACAACAACAAATTCGAGATGTTTTTTTAGAGAGTTTGAATGTTGACCAAGATGACTTGAACTTTGCACAATTTGACTTAGAACAAGATTCCTTAGACATGGTATTGGATGAGGCACAATCGACGCCTTTTTTTGGAGACTACCGTTTGATATTTGTTGACAATCCTTTTTTTCTAACTGCAGAAAAAAAGAGCAATGCACCTGAACATAATATTGAAGGTTTATTAGAATATCTTAAAGACCCAAACGACACATCGATTGTTGTCTTTTTTGCCGCCTATGAAAAATTAGATGAGCGTAAAAAAATTACCAAACAGCTAAAAAAAGCAGCAACAGTCATCGATGTTCAACCAATGAAAGAAGCAGAGGTTCGTCGTTATTTGCAACAGACGTTGGATAATGACGAGTTAGTGATGGCACGAGATGCGTTTGAATTGTTTATCCGTTTAACAGATATGCGTTTATCCAAAGCCATGCAAGAGTTAGAGAAACTTCGCTTATATGCAGGAGAACAAAAAAGAATTTCAAAACAAGCTGTGGAACAACTTGTCCCTAAATCCTTAGAAGATAATGTTTTTGACTTAACAAATTATGTATTACAAGGAAAAACCGAAGCGGCTTTACGTTTGTATGATGACTTATATATTCAAGGAGAAGAGACGATTAAAATCAATGCAATTTTAATTAGTCAGATTCGTTTGTTACTGCAAACGGCAATTTTAATGAAAATTGGTTATCAACAAGGAAATATTGCAGAGACCTTAAAAGTGCATCCATATCGGGTAAAACTTGCGATGCAACAAGCAAAAAAACTGAATCAAAAAGATTTAGCACATCTTTATGATGAGCTAATTGAAAATGATTACTTAATAAAAAGTGGACGCATGGAAAAAGAGTTTTTATTCCAATTGTTTGTTTTGAAAACAGCTCATCGATTACACGGAAAATAAAAAAAGAGGAGAAGCTTTACGCTTACCCTCTTTTTTTTAATTATTTAGCGATTTTTTTGCTTAGACGAGATTTGTCACGGCCAGCTTTGTTTTTATGGATTAATCCTTTTGACTCAGCCATATCGATTGCTTTGACAGCATCTTTAAATAACGCATCTACGTTATCAGCACCGGCTTCAACAGCTTGATCAAATTTTTTGATTGCTGTACGCATTGTGCTCAATTGAGATGAATTTTTAGCGTTAGCAATTTCGCTTGTACGCACACGTTTGATTGCAGATTCAATGTTTGGCATTTGTTTCACCTCCGAATAAAAAGTTATTATACGAAAAACGTATAAATCAACACTAGTCATTATACATAAACAAAGGGAGCAATGCAATAACAAGTTGTAAAGAAATTTTACTTAACACAAAAAATAGTGAATTTTACAAAGAATTTACGAAAAAAATAGCTTTTGTTTTCAAAATTTACTTTTTTTATACAAAAGAAACCTTTCTTTAAAAAATTGCTTCCATCTAATGTTAGTTTTATGCTATGATGACAACGAAAAACGAAATGGTGGTGTAAATTTTGAGCATTGCATTAGTTATTACCATTACACTTGTAATGGGTGTAATCTTTGTAAACGGATGGACAGATGCCCCGAATGCAATTGCGACTGCAGTTTCGACACGTGTCTTAAGACCGAATGTGGCGATTGGTATTGCGGTAGTAATGAACTTTTTAGGTGCGTTAGTAATGACATTCTTTAATGCACAAGTAGCAGAAACAATTAGTAATATTGTTTCATTTGACTCTCAAGGAATTCAAGCAGCCCAAGTAGCGCTCGCAGCTTCGCTATTTTCTATTGTCGTTTGGGCAGTTGCTGCGTGGTATTTTGGTATTCCAACTAGTGAATCACATGCATTGATTGCTGGGTTAACTGGTTCAGCTATGGCATTAGGCGGTTTCAATGCTGTCAATGGACAAGAATGGACAAAAGTTCTTATTGGCTTGGTTGTTTCAACTGTCCTAGGATTTGGAGGCGGTTATTTAATCACAAAATTACTTGTGTTGATTTTCCGTGATGTACCAAGAAGAAAAGCGAATAAATTTTTCACGTGGGGCCAAGCAAGTGCAGCAGCGGCAAACGCTTTTTTGCATGGCGCACAAGATGGACAAAAATTTATGGGTGTATTTATGCTAGGATTATTTTATAATAACTTAGCTGAAAAAACAGGGAATGGATTTGTTATCCCTATTTGGGTGATGGCGTTATGTTCAATCACAATGGGAATTGGAACATCAGTAGGTGGTATGCGTATCATTAAATCAGTCGGAATGGACATGGTTAAATTAGAAACATACCAAGGATTTTCTGCGGACTTAAGTGCAGCAATTTGCTTGTTCTTAGCTTCTATTTTTGGAATCCCTGTTTCAACAACACATACAAAAACAACTGCAATTATGGGTGTCGGTGCATCTCGACGTTTATCAAGTGTCGATTGGCGGATCGTCAAAGAAATGGTTTTTGCGTGGGTAATGACTTTCCCAGGATGTGGAGTTATTGCATATGTGATGGCGAAACTGTTTGTTGCAATTTTTTAAGGAGAGAAAAACATGGCAAGAAAAAAACAATACAACTATTTTAATACAATGGAACTTTTAGCAGAAAATTCACACAAAGCAGCAGAAATTTTAGAAGATATTATAAATAATTATTCTGTTAGCACATTTGAGACAAAAGCTGAAGAAATTCATCACTTGGAAAAAGAAAACGACCGTATGATTGATGAATTAACAAACGAATTATACGATGCGTTTATTACACCGATTGACCGTGAAGATATTTTGATTATTTCTGAATGTTTAGATGACATTATCGATGGTATCAATGGTATGACGTATTTATTTGAAAATTTAGTGATTACAGAAATGCGCCCAGAGACAGAGCATTTTGCTAGCTTAGTGAATAAAGCAGCTCGTGGCGTTCATACAGCGATGTTAGAATTTCCGAAGTTTAAAAATTCTAAAACTCTAAAAAATATGATTGTCGAAGTAAATGATGTTGAATCAGAAGGCGATTTGTTGTTTAGTAATTTGAAAAAACAACTATTTAGTGAAGAGACAAATGTTTTAGAAATCATAAAATGGAAAGAGATTTATGATCGTTTTGAATCTATTTTAAATGCAAGTGAAGAAGCTGTTGATATCATCGATGGTTTGATTATTAAAAATACGTAAAAAAAAGAGATGTCTGCATAAAAGCAGCATCTCTTTTTTTTACATCACAAATGCCCAATAGCCAATTAAGATAATACCAAGAATGATTCGATACCAACCAAATGCAGTAAAATCATTTTTCTTGATGTAGTTCATTAAGAATTTAATGGCAATAATTGAGACGATAAATGATACGACTGTACCAACAAGTAAGATGATAATACCATTCATATCAAATGAATTACCACCAGCGACGAATTTAACGATTTTTAGCAAGCTTGCACCAAACATCGTTGGAATACCTAAGAAAAAGGAGAACTCAGCTGAAACGAAGCGAGAGGCGCCAATTAGGATACCTCCTAAAATGGTTGCCCCTGAACGAGAAGTTCCAGGAATTAATGCAAGAACTTGGAACATACCAATAAGTAAGGCAAATTGATACGTAATTTGTGTTAAATCAGTAATCTTTGGTGTTTTTGATTTATTGCGTTTTTCAACCACAATAAAGGCAATCCCATAAACGATTAACATAATTGCAACTGGTAAAAAGCTATGGAAGTTTTCTTCTAACCAATCATCTAAAGGCAATCCGATAATGACCGATGGAATAATCGCTACAATTACTTTAAACCACAAAGACCAAGTCTCGCGATTCTGTTCAGTTGTCTTAGACGGAGAAAATGGATTGAGTTTATTAAAATAAAGAACGACAACCGCTAAAATTGCTCCTAATTGAATGACCACATTAAACATTGTCATAAAGGCTTCAGAAGCGTTGAGCTTAATAAACTCATCCGCTAAGATTAAATGCCCCGTGCTACTAATTGGCAACCATTCGGTAATTCCTTCGATAATACCCAAAATAATTGCTTTAATAATATTTTCGAAAAACATTTTTTCATTCCTTTCATTTCATAATGACATTGATAAGTATACCGTTTCTAAAAAAGATTACCAACTTTTTTTCAAAAAAAGCAGCAAACAAAAAATGTCTGCTGTTTTTAAAGTTGATTTATCAGTATTTTAAAAAATGAAAATTTCTTAGCTTAATAAATTTTTAGAAATTTCGATGCCTTTTTCAATATACTCTGTGGAACCTATCTCTTCGCAATTAAACGCGCCATTCTCATATACTAGGCGTGTAACAGATCCGTTGTCTAAATCCATTCGAACATTGTTTTCTTCGCGGACTAAATTTAATAAGAAAGCAATGGTTAAGCCGTGAGAAACAACTAACGCTTTGCCACCACCATTTTTTTCAACACGATGCGCAATATCTTCAAAGCCATTTAAGACACGTGTACTTAATTCGTCATAAGTTTCTGCCCAGTTTGCGGTGTCGGCATTGTAGACTGCCTCGCAAATTTCTTTAAAGGTAGTATCACGATCAATCATTTCATCATAATTTTTGAAATTTAAGACACGTGGAATGACGCCCCACATTTCGGCATCATACGCACCTTCTAATGAGCCAAAACACCATTCACGAATCCGTTTATCTACTCGATAGGGCAGTACGGGACCATCAGGATGTTCACTCAAAAGAATACGCATCGTTTCAATTGCACGTCCACTATCACTTGAAACGGCCTCTGAGAAATCGATGTCGCGTAAACCCAGTCCCAAGTACTGAATCCGTTCAACACCTATTTTAGTTAACGGCGTATCGCACCAGCCTTGTACACGTTGGAGGGTATTGAACATTGTTTTTCCATGTCTAACAATATAAAGCTCTGTTTTTGTCATAATTTTCGCTCCTATCTGTTTTTAAAAAATGGATTTGTTTGTTTTTCACGTTCAATTGTTGTAGCATCGCCATGCCCAGGATAAACAGGTAATTCGTCTGGTAAAGTAAAGAGT
Organism: Enterococcus sp. AMC1623; assembly: GCF_058216495.1. Classification (NCBI taxonomy): domain Bacteria; kingdom Bacillati; phylum Bacillota; class Bacilli; order Lactobacillales; family Enterococcaceae; genus Enterococcus; species Enterococcus sp. AMC1623. The sequence goes on from NZ_CM177096.1 coordinate 642,683, forward strand.
TGCGTAGTAATACTCGTTAATAATTGTTCTAGGTTACCAGTGTATAAATCTGTTCGTCCAATGCTTCCACGAAACAGCGCATCCCCAGAAACGACAAAGTCATCAAAGACAAAGCTAACACTACCAATGGAATGCCCAGGAGTTGCACGAACATTAAAGGTGATTCCACCAATTGTATACTCTTTTAATGCTAGTTCATATTCTGCTGGACGTGCAGTGATATTTTGCCCCCCCGATAAATTTAAAACAGGGTCTTGCAACCAATCTTTTTCTAAAGGATGTACATAAACAGGAATTTGATATAAATCACGTAATTGATCTACCGCACCGATATGATCGTGATGGGTGTGGGTCAATAAAATAGCTACAGGTGTTGCAGCTGTCTTTTTTATTTGCTCCGCAATAATCTCTGCATCAGCACCTGGATCGATGATTAAAAGAGTATCTGCTTGCCAAACCAAGTAACAATTTTCTTCAATACGTCCTGTTATAATACGTGTAATTTTCATAAAAAACCTCCTCATCTGAGTGTTATCAGGTATAAGTATAACGTAAATTATGACTTCTAACAAAAAAATATCCTTGTTTTTAGAAGGGAATTTTCTTCAAATCTGAGAAAGCTTCTAGAATCTGATTAAAAGAAAGGCGGTAATTTAAAAATTGAATGAAAAATGATTGGTTTTGAATTTTTTTAAAACGGCTCTTTGTTATACTACATGTAGATATTAATTAAGTGAGGGGGATGACGTTTGAAGAAGCTTCTTTTACTAACATATATGGCGATGCTCTGTTTATTAGGAGCTGCCTGTCAATCATCTCCAGAAGTCATCAATTCAGCAGATACATTAGTTGTTGAAAGTTTACCTGCTTTAGATGAAGAGACACCAAAAAATGTCTTATTGATGCAAGTAGATAACAATGGTTTTCCACAAAATCAAGGAGTATACGATTTTAGTCAAGGTACGTTGACTGTAGTAAAGCAATATGTACCAACGAACGAGGGAACACCAGAAACCGTTCATCATGATTTTGAAAAAACATTTTTACTTACTAATTGGGAAGAGGATCCTTATGAAGTTTATGAGGAGACTTTTAAACAAGTAGAATTATTTGTAAACAAAAAGCAAATTCGTTTACACAATGGCGATTTTGAAAAAAATTTCTATTTTGAACAAGACGATAAAACGTGTGTTCGTGACGAAAATAATGTAATTTATACTGTTCAATATGATATGACGCAATAAATGTAAAAGAAATTTTGTTTTTCGCAAAATTTCTTTTACATTTTTTCTTCTTTTTTCGTTTGTATGATTGAAAGGAGAGAAAAATATGATAGATGAATGGATAAATCAGTTAAAAGAACAACAAATTTTGTATTTGTTATCGATTTTAGCAGGAGCTATGATTGTGGATTTTTTTAGTGGGATTATTGCAGCAAAAATTAAGCAAGAAATCACTTCAAAAATAGGAATTAACGGTATCTTGCGAAAAATAGCTAGCATGATGCTTTTAGTTTTCTTTTTACCAGTGGCATTTTTATTGCCCGGTTTTACAGGAATTGTGATGTTATACGTCCTGTATGTTGGCTATTTGTGGTTAGAATTACAGTCTATTTTAGAAAATTATAAAAAAATGGGAATTGATACGACGCCATTTCGACATTTTTTAGAGTTATTGAAAGATTTTATGAGCAAAAAATAAAAGGTCTTTTTAAAGTTCGTTTTGTTCGCTATACATTTACCAGGAAATCGCTATAATAGTAGGTTGAAGAAGGTGACAAGATGAAACGAGGAAAGATTTCTGTTCGTAAATTGGTTGAATTTATTTTACGAAAAGGAAGCATTGATAATCGTAAAACCAGTAACCATACAGCACAAGAGGGCGCACGAATCCATCGTAAATTGCAAAAAGCAGCAGGAGAGGAATATCAAAAAGAAGTCTTTTTAAAAACTGAAGCTTTAGTGAATGGGGATGAGATTAGTGTCGAAGGTCGGGCTGATGGCATCTTTTTCCAAGAAAATCGTTGGATTGTAGATGAAATCAAAACATCAGAAGTTCAATTTGAAGACTTAAGTGAAGACCAAATTGAACTATTTTTTTATCAAGGAATGGTGTATGCCTATCTCTATAGTTTGCAAGAAGAACTTGATAAGATTTCAGTACAATTAACTTATTTTCAAACAACAGAAGAACTAATTACCCGTCAAAAAAGAGAGTATACTTTTGAGTTTTTAAAAAGTTTTTTTGAAGAGCTGTTGATAGAATACCACAAATGGTTACTTTTCCAAGAAGATTGGCGTCGCTTAAGAACCTCTACGCTTCAAGCGTTAGCATTTCCGTATGATTCGTATCGAAAAGGACAGCGAGAATTAGCCGTTGCTGCATATAAAACCTTACGTAATCAGCAACGCCTGTTTGTAGAAGCACCTACTGGGACAGGAAAGACAATTTCCACTCTTTTTCCAGCATTCAAAGCTTTAGGAGAAGAACGGGCAGACCGAATTTTTTATTTAACTGCTAAAACGATTACTCGTCAAGTTGCTGAAGATGCACTTAAAGCATTAGCTGATGTTGGTGCTGAAACGAAAAGTGTCACATTAACAGCCAAAGATAAAATTTGTTTTTTAGATGAGCGCAAATGTAATCCAGATGATTGTCCGTATGCAGATGGGTATTACAATCGTATTAATGAAGGCTTATGGGATTTATTACATCACGAAAATCAATTTACCCGTCCAGTTATTGAAGAATATGCCAAAAAGCACCGGTTATGTCCCTTTGAATTGTCTTTAGATGTTAGCTTGTTTTGTGATGTGATTGTAGGGGACTATAATTATTTGTTTGATCCAACTGTTTATTTGCGACGTTTTTTTGAGGAACCAGAAGAAAAATATTATTTTTTAGTAGATGAAGCACATAATTTAGTCAGTCGTTCACGTGAGATGTATTCAGCAACGATTACTCGTTCTGCGTTTAAACAAATAAAAGAGCAATTACCAAAAGACTTTAAAAAGATTCGTCGAGTGTTAAATAAAATTGACAAAGAATTTGCCGCTATGGAACAAATTGCCAAAGAAGACAATTGGACATTTCATCATCAAGCACCTCCAGTTGAAAGCTTATTAAATCAACTATTTAAGTTTAGTGAGTTAAGCAAAGAGTGGTTAGCAGCACATTCTGAACATCCAGCACAAGAAAAACTTTTAACAGTTTATTTTGATTGTTTGCATTTTCTAAAAATCAGTGAATTTTATGATGATCATTATGAGACAACCGTTGAAATAAATGCATACGACATGCGTATTCGTCAATTTTGTATTGAACCCGCTCCATTTTTGGAAAAAATGTTAGAAAAGGGAAGTGCGAGTATTTTATTTTCAGCGAGTTTTAGTCCTCTAAACTATTATCAAGAAATGTTAGGAGGAGGAAGCGATGCTTTACGATATCGCTTAACGAGTCCTTTTCCTATTGAAAATCAGAAAATTTGTTTGACAAACTATATTCAAACCACCTATAAGCAACGCCAAAATAGTTTGCCAAACATTGTTGAAGCAATTGCTACAATGGTTCAAGAAAAAACTGGAAATTATCTGGTCTTTTTTCCGTCATATAAATATCTTGATGACACTTACCAACTATTTAAAGAACTTTTTCCAACTGTTCAAACGATTGTCCAAGATACTGAGATGAATGAAGAAGAAAGAGAACAATTTTTAGCAAAGTTTGTTGCTAATCCTGCAGAAACATTGGTTGGCTTTTGTGTTTTAGGAGGAATTTTCTCTGAAGGTATCGATCTAAAAGGAACGCGCCTAATAGGTAGTGCAATTGTTGGGGTTGGATTACCACAAATTAATCATGAGCAAGAACTAATTCGTGAATATTTTGATGAGCACACCGATTCAGGATTTGAATATGCGTATCAATTACCAGGAATGAATAAGGTTTTACAAGCAGCGGGACGTGTTATCCGTGATTTAACAGATGTAGGTGTAGTTTTGTTACTTGACCAACGCTTCAATACACTGCGTTATCGCCAATTATTTCCACCACATTGGCAACCGACTGTGTGTTATCGTCCACAGGATTTAGTAAAGGAACTACGTACATTTTGGCAAAAAACCAGCAATTAATTTTGATTGCTGGTTTTTTCATTGAGCGCTAACCAATATTTATCTCCCCATTTACAAATCTCCTGAACAATTGTTGAAAGTTCGTTCCCAATTTCTGTTAATTCGTAGTCCACTTTTGGTGGGACGACTGGATAAATTGTTCGGTGAATAATTTGATCTCTTTCTAATTCTCGTAGTTGACGAATAATCATTCGTTGATTAATATCTGGTAGGATTTTGGTTAATTCACTAAGTCGTAATGTTCCGTGTTCTAAAAAAGCCCAGACAATGGCTATTTTATATTTTCCTCCTACAGCATACATGGCTAAATCTTTCGTATTATAAAATTCTTTTTCATTATAGTGAAACATCAACGTACTCCTTTTAAGTGACAAATTTGTCAGTATTAACGTCTTGTATTATATGATGTATACTATTAATTGTAAACATTAACTTGAAAGAAGGAATGAAGATGAAAAGTAAAGCAGCTGTTGCGTTTGCACCAGGAAAACCTTTAGAAATAGTTGAAATTGACGTGGAAGAACCAAAAGCTAAGGAAGTGATGGTGAAGATTTTATATACTTCAGTTTGCCACACGGATGCTTTTACCTTATCTGGAGATGATCCAGAAGGCGTTTTTCCAGCCGTTTTAGGACATGAAGGAGCAGGCGTAGTAGTCGCTGTAGGTGATGAAGTAACTTCTGTAAAACCTGGCGATCATGTTATTCCATTATACACAGCTGAATGTGGTGAATGTAAATTCTGTAAGTCAGGTAAAACAAATCTGTGCTCTGCTGTACGTGAAACTCAAGGAAAAGGTCTGATGCCTGATGGGACGACACGTTTTTCATATAATGGCGAACCCATTTATCATTACATGGGAACAAGTACATTCAGTGAATACACTGTTGTAAATGAAATTAATGTGGTAAAAATTGATGAAGAAGCACCTTTAGATAAAGTGGCTTTATTTGGATGTGGTGTCACAACTGGATTAGGCGCTGTTAAAAATACAGCAAAAGTAGAAGAAGGTGCTGTTGCAGCAGTATTTGGATTAGGTGCAATTGGATTAGCTGTTATTCAAGGATTGAAAAAAGCCAATGCTCAACGAATCATTGCGATTGACTTGAATCCCGAAAAATGGGAACTAGCTAAAAAAATGGGCGCGACAGATTTTGTTAATCCCAAAGATTATGACCGTCCGATTCAAGATGTATTGATTGAGATGACTGATGGAGGAGTCGATTATAGTTTTGAATGTATTGGCAATGTTCATGTGATGCGTTCGGCATTGGAAGCATGTCACAAAGGCTGGGGCGAAAGTATTATTATTGGTGTTGCTGGTGCTGGACAGGAAATTAGCACACGTCCATTTCAATTAGTAACTGGTCGTGTTTGGCGTGGCTCTGCATTTGGTGGTGTAAAAGGTCGTAGCGAACTACCAACAATGGTCAAAGAATTTATGAATGGCGAAATTGATTTGGAATCATTTATTTCTGGACATTTAGATTTCACTGAAATTAATAAAGCATTTGATTTATTACATGAAGGAGAATCAATTCGTACAATTTTAACTTATGGAGAGTGAGTCTATGACGATTCAAACAGTGGAAACACATAAGATTTTTAATGGAGATCAAACGAAATACCGCCACTTCTCAAATAGATTGAATTGCGAAATGGTCTTTAGTGTATTTTTACCTCAAGTAGCTGATAATCAGCAAATTCCAATTGTTTGGTGGTTATCTGGTTTAACCTGTACCGACGATAATTTTAGTCAAAAAGGACAATTTCAACAATATGCAGATCAATACAAGGTTGCAGTTGCTATTCCAGACACTTCGCCTCGAGGGGAAGCTGTTGCAGACGATGATAACTGGGATTTAGGACAAGGAGCGAGTTTCTATCTCAATGCTACGCAAAAACCTTGGCAGACGCATTATCAAATGTATGACTATTTAACCAAAGAATTACCATCAATTGTTTATGACTTAGTACCGAATTTTTCTGGACGTGAAAGTATTATGGGACATTCAATGGGAGGTCATGGAGCTTTAATCCTTGGATTGAAGAATCCCCAACGCTTTGCTGCGATTTCAGCATTTGCACCGATTAGCAATCCGCTAAATACACCATGGGGTAACAAAGCTTTTACAGCGTATTTAGGTACCGATAAAAAAGAATGGGAGAATTGGGACGCAACGGCATTAATCGCTAACGGCGATGTTGTGCCACCCATTTATATTACTCAAGGAACTGCAGATAATTTTTACGAAGAACAATTAAATGAGCAAGCTTTTTTAGAAGCAACAGAAAAGAGAAAAGTGAATGTTCGTTATCAAAAAGTTGATGGATACGACCATAGTTACTTTACGATTGCGACATTTATTGGTGAGCATTTTGCTTTTCATCAAAAACACTTAAAGTAATCTAATAGCTAACACAGGTCTTTGACATAATGCAGTATACAAGTAAAATATCCGAACTAGAAGGTGATTGCTGAAGTAGCATTTCTCACTTTCTATGGTTCGGATATTTTTGTTTTGACTGCTATCGTGGTCTAAATGTTTATCTGTAATTGGTAAATTGAAGCTCAATTGGTAAATCTAATTTGCGTAATAATTGAATAACTTCTTGCAAATCGTCACGACTTTTTCCGGTAACACGAATTTGATCGTCTTGAATTTGAGCTTTTACTTTTAATTTCGCATTTTTAATTGCTGTAGTTACTTTTTTGGCATTTTCTTTATCAATCCCACTAATTAGTTCAGCATGTTGACGTGATTTTGCTCCTAGTGCGTGTTCTGTTTCTGAAAAGTGGATATTTTTAATAGGTACGCCACGTTTGACTAACTTTCCTAACAAAACATCTTTAATTTGTTCTAACTTAAAATCATCGTCGCCTACGATAGTCAATTTTTGATTATCAAACGTAATATCTACAGTTGCCCCTTTAAAATCAAAGCGATTTTTCAATTCTTTCAATGTCATTTGAATCGCATTTTTAACTTCTTCCATATTCATTTCTGAGACTACATCAAAACTAGCATCTTTTGCCATTATTTTCCTCCTTATAAACTGGATTAATAGTTCATAACTATTATCTATAATTATATCAATTTTTTGGTAATTCTGTAATAGATGTTTAGATTTTTATAGTTGTTTATTGCCAACTACATTCGCCAGTATCAGCATATACTGTAATCACGCCAATTGCCATAGAATTCATTCCATTCCCACCATTTTGTCTGACACGAATTGAATAATAAGGTCTGCCCGAAGCATCGGCCATTACTCCTGCATCGTCACTAAATGTGTAATTATCAAATTGTGAACTATCACCGCCATCAGCCATAAAACTTTTGGCGCTTTCGATTGCTTCAAAAGAATTAGCGGGTGCATCAGAGGAAGTAACATTTTCTGAATGTACGTGTTCTTGTTCCTCTATAAGAGCTTGATCTTCAGCTGCTTTTTTAGCTCGGAATTCGTCTAGAGTGTAATTGCCTAGGTAGATATATGTTGCTCCTTCAATCGTTAGGGTGCCATCGGTTTCTAAAATTAGATCCGTTGTATTTTCCTTTTCATGGATGAGACTCATCATGGATTTACCATCTGGTGTAGTACTAAAAGAATAGCTTGGGTAAGAAGGAGTACCCCCATCAATCCCGCCAGTAGTAAAGGAACCGTCAGCGGCAATAAAAAATAAAGTGTCTGATTAAGGCAGTCCCCAACCACCAATGAAATCAGCTAATGTGACTTGAACAGAACGTGTTTCTTCTGACGTGAATAGCGTACTGTTGGAAGTAGTTTCTTCTGTGAGTTCCGATTCAGTTGAGACAGAAGTAGAGCGACTAGCAGACGAAATAGAGCTAGTCTCTGTGGTACCCTTTTCGGTTTTTGCATAAGGTTTGAGTAGTAAGGTTTCAGAGCTAGCGTCTTTTTTAGGTGTAAATACAATATTCTTATCTTCTCTGGTTACTGTAAATTCCGTATTATTGCTCTCATCTTCAATATCTTGTATAGTCATGACATTATTTTTTAAGGTATATTCTAATTTGAAGTCCAAATTATCTATTAAATTTTTTGCAAATTCCTCACCCAAAGCTTCCCATTCATTTTCCGCACTGGATGCTAGACCACCACTGTCTATTTTTATAGTCATCACATGATTAGAAAAAGACGCAATCATATTGGGTTCCTCTTGATTAGCTGATTCTATGAGCCAATCATTCGCTTTTAAATCTTCTGTGGTTACTTTTTTAGTACAACCTACTAAAAAGATTAGTAATATTGCTACCAACAAATTACTTTTAACTACTTTTTTCATTTTTAGACTCCATTCTTGAAATAATATTTTAGTATTACAATGTTTATTATATCATCATTTAATATTGAATTCCCTCAAGGATAAGTTCATTTATTTACAAATACCAAGAAACACGGTATTATTTCTATAGAATCAACAGGGGGGATGTAAGATGAGCGAACTAAGAACAGAGCAAGAAATTGAAGAAATTAAAGACCGCATTCTAACTGCCTTAGAAACAGTTATTGACCCAGAATTAGGAATCGATATTGTCAATTTAGGCTTAATATATGAAATCGAATTTGATGGTGAAACTGGCGAAGCTATTATCAAAATGACTTTAACAACCATGGGCTGCCCATTAGCAGACGTATTGACTGAGAATATTCATGACGCATTAGAAGATGTACCTGAAGTGCAAAAAATCGAAGTCAAATTGGTTTGGTATCCAGCATGGACGACGGATAAGATGAGTCGGTATGCACGGATTGCTTTGGGGATTCGTTAGGGTTGAGATAAATGATTTTTTCCAGTGTTTACAGGAGGTTAGACAGATAATTCTAGCAGTAAATAGCTGTTTTATCTGGTATCCTTCAGCCTATATCAGCCACTATAAAGTTTACGGGTACGTAAGTATTTAACAGTATATTTCAATAAACTATAGAGCCACTTTTTAGCAGTAATTGCTGAAAGGTGGTTTTTTGTGTACTCAGAATTAACGGAATTACTTGAGGAAATGGAACTTACAGATAAAGCAAGAGGTCTTTCCTCTAAGACAATTAACAAGAATACTAAGAATTTAAAAATGTTTTTCAGGTATCTGAAAGAAACTTACAGTATAGAGACACTTGCTAAAGTTAAAACAATTCATATTCGTAAGTTTTTAGTCTTTAAGTATGAACAAGGTAGCGCAGAGTCCTATGTAAATGTATTTCTAAGAAGTATCAGAGCTTTCTTTGTATTTTGTGAAGGTGAAGAGTTCATTCAGCATGTTAATAATCCTTGTCTACGCGTGAAATGGATGAAAGAGCCGCAGAAACTTATTCGCGCATGGTCAAATGAGGATGTGAAGAAGATGATTCAATACACCACACAGGATGCAACAAATTGGAGAAAGAAAGTTAAGTATTCACAGGGAGTAGCTTCTCTGTTTGTGGCAGAGAGAAACAAACTGATGGTAATGTTGCTTGCTGATACTGGTTTGAGAATTTCTGAACTAAGAAAATTAACAGATGCAACTTTTGGGCGTGATGTAATTCTTGTTTTAGATGCCAAAGGAAAAAAGCAGCGTGCAGTTTTTACGTCACCAATTGTTTATAAACAGAAATTAAGATACGACAGAGTAAAACAAAAGTATTTCTCTATTAGGGACACTGTTAAGCGGTCTGATTATGTGTTTCTCACGCGTTTAGGGGGACAATATTCTAATGATATGGCAGAAAGACAAATTAGAGCTATAGGGATTGCAGCAGGCTGTGATCCAACTATTAGAATGAGTCCCCACACATTCAGGCACTACTTCACGCAGTCAATGCTTGCCAATGGTACAGATTTGTATACGTTGCAACGCCTGCTAGGGCATTCATCAATCAAAACAACGGAACATTATCTGAAAAGTATGCTATCAGAGCAGATTATTGAAGAAGGACTGAACAGAAGTCCTTTAATGAACCTTTAATTTTACAGAAAGGAAAGTGAATCTAATGAAAACATCATTCAAGGATAAGGATGCCAATGAACCTAAATGGCAACAAAAGCGCTACAGCAATCTTTTAACAAGTTTGAAAGGTTTGGAGTTATCTGAAGAAGAAAAAGCCACTTTACTAAGGTTATGTACTTTTGCTTAACCGTTATTAATAATATTCTGTCAATTATTCAAAAGGTTCAAGATGTTTGATCGCAATAAAAAAAACTCCTTCACTGAGGTAACAGTGAAGGAGTCATAGGAGTTATCTAACTAAATAAACTAGCAGAAACCCTGTTCAACACAAGTATTATAGCATCTAAAGTGCTGTTAATCAAGGATTATGTTAGTAAGCTGTCTTTCAAGGAAGTTTCGCAGCTTTGACCAACAGAAACAGAGGTCTGACTCTGACCGCTACAGAAAAAAAGAGTATGCCTGTTGTGGATTGCAGTATTACAGGTAGAAGTGAGTGGTGATTGCTACCACCTGCAGAAAAGGCAAGGGAGGAATCTGTGTGTGAGGCATGAACTGCTTGCTGTGTAATTGTAGTATTTTTTTAAGTTTAACTACCAGAAAAAACTGGGTTATATGATAACCAACAAAACAAACTTTACAGCAAGGGTCTAAAGGGTACAGTGATAGCTAAGTCATGTTTAAGTTTATACCAAAATAAGAAAGCCTATTTAGGTTGTTTGGTAAAAATTTCAGTCTTTGTAGGGTGAAGAATGCCCAAAACCTTGTGAAACAAGGTTAAACAACTCCTGATAGTTGGGTTTAAGGTGGAGACTGTACTCAAGTAAGCGCTATACAACAATAATCTAAAGTGATACCATAATACTAAAGAGTTTATTTGAGGTAGGTGCTTAATGTGTCAAAGAAGAAAAGGAAAGTAAAGAAGTTGTATTTCAGTTTGAATCTAGTGAACCATTTTCTGAGAATTACATTCATTAAGTATTACTCTTTTTCTACACTAAAGTTACTGTGTTTTTGTTGATATATCTGTTTTAGATGTATTTACCTTAAAGCAAGTTTTGTTCCTATTTATCCACTAAGCAACAGGGGATTTCTGAGCTTAAATTTAATTCTGTGCCACAAGACTTACCTAAGACAGTGACACACAGTTAAAGCTTCTTCATTTACACTTGAAACACTGATTAGTACAGATGTTCATGGCTGTTATAGTTTGTTGGTTATAACAGTTTAGATGGTCTGTTATAGTGTGTACTCAGCAGGAAGGCAGATATGTAGAATAATGGCATCAATTTCTACAATCAATTTTAAGGGCTGTTTTAAGCTGTATACACTGTGTTTACAGAGTTGAAGTTCATTGGCATACATTAACACTAGAAAGGCTTTTAAAGCTGTAATACAGCGTAATACAGCTTAACTGAGAGAAATCATGCGTATCCTGTTGAATAGGCGCAACAGAACTAAGAAAATTAACAGATTATCAAAGGAGACTTCACATAATTTCCTGTGAGTCTTTTTTTATTTTCTGCTTTTGCTGAAAATGAACATATTACTGCCTAAACAGCAATTACATATATATATACAGATAATTTAATTCAAGAAAGAAAGGATGGCTGTTATGACATTGTATGAAGTAGGTAAAATTTATCACAGTATCAATACTAATCCAGAAACGGGGGAAATACTAGAGGTTATTCCATGGATAAAGCGCAGAGAATTAGAGTTTTATGAGAACAAAGCAGTTCAATATGCTGTAAGAGCAGATAAGCGTTCATTTTTCAATGTGAAATTGGAAGCGTGGACTCAGTTAAAAGGAATACAAAATAGAACCCTTGGATATGCTATAGTTTTATCTTTATATATGCACTATGACAATGTAATCTATCCACGAAAACACTCAAAAGTTCCAATTAGTGAGGAAGAACTTTACTCACTTTTAGAAATCAGTAGTTCGACAGCTAGAAGAGTCTTGAAGGACTTGAAACAGCATGGCTTACTTGAATCAGTGGTTATTACTGTTAAGGGAAAAGAGTATCCAGCAATGAAAATGAGTGAAGAGTTCTTTTATAGAGGGAAGCACTCAGAAAATGGTGAAGAAAAGACTATCAAAACATTTAATGACACCATTCAAGAGCTTTATTTTGAACATGGAGCAAGTGGAGTGGCTTTCATTGCTAAATTATTGCCCTATATTGACAAGATTTCTAATTTAATTGTGCGAAATCCATTTAGAAATCCCAATATTGAACCTCCAATAAATTTAAGAGTCGTAGATATAGCAGAGGTAACCAATCTATCAGTAAAACAAGCATCAAAGCATTTACGTGAACTAAGATATGGGGATATTTCAGCCTTCTCCAGAATCAGGGCAGGGAATAATGTGATGTTTAGATTGAACCCTGAAATTGCTACTAAAGTAGCTGGCATCACATCAGAAGCTGTTCTTGCTGAATTTATTTCACAGGAGAACAGAGAAGAAGAATTTGCAGCGTAATGCTGCTTTTTTTCTTTGAATTAGAATGGCAGTTCAAAACAGGTGGAACTTTTTGAAACTGAAAATGCTTATATACCAATATCCACCCTTAAAACAGGTAGAACTTTTTGAAAAAGCAATAATTGCTGTAAGGCTTGATATGACAAGGATTATAGCAAAATTGATTGCGTTAAAGTATCTATTATTCTATCAAAAGACTGAAGGGCATATAGCTGCTAAAGCAGCTGTGGCTTACAGCCACTGGTCATATTAAAAAACTATATATACTTTTTTTAATGAACAACAGTGTATATAAATAATACTGTCATTGCAGAATATGCTGTTATTACTCCTGTTACTGTTACTGTTTAATTAGAATTATTTATTACTGTTAAAAAAACAAGTAGCAGGACAATGCTACAGTTGCTTTAGCAACTATTAGTTCTTTTAACAGCAATAAACAGTCTCTAATGTTAAATACTTTTACTTAGTTATTGTTAAATTCTTTTACTCTAAGATATTGTTTATATCTTTATATCTTTTATTTATTTATATAACAGTATACTTAGAGTCAAACATTTTTACTTTAGCTCCCTCAAATGCAACTCTTTCTCTCTGTCTAAACAGCTATCACTTTTCTATTGAGTATCTTCCTGTAAATTTATTCAATTCCATTGTTACTCTTTTTCTACAGTCACTTACTGTAAATAATCAGACATCAAACAGTTTAGGATGTATTTACCTTATTCAAACAGTAGAGTCTGTTTTTCTACAGTCACTTACTGTGATTCTGAGCTTAGAATTGATTCTGGAATATTTCTGAGTGTGGCTGAGTGGGATGAGTGGCGCAGGAAGTCTTTATAAACAGTAATACAGTAATAACAGTAATATATAGAATTACAGTTACAGTACATTTTTACTCTATGACCTTCAGCATTTAACTCTGCATTTATTGGAGCAGGACAGCCTATATTAACGCTGTTCTTAATGCAATAAATTAAAAAGTTCAAATAAAAAGATAAAAAAGTTGAAAAAAAGATAAAAAAGTTTAAAAAAAGCTAATATTTTGTTTATGTACCCTGTCTAATACCTAGAGAAAAAGAAGTAAAGACAGAGAGGGAAGTTGCATTGAAGAAATTTAGTTTTGGTCTAACTGATTATGAAAATTATCAAGAAGCAAATACTGCATTAAATAATTATCTGTATTCTGAAATTTGGCGAACCAAGCTGGAGGATTTACCAAGACAATCTACGATGATCAAGTTCACAGAAAAAGTAACAGAGGATTTCTTTAAAAAATTTGGCAGATTTCCAAGCCCTGGGAATCTGGAAATGATGGCAGATGTTTGCATGATTCACTACATGAAAAGCATGAAAGCAAATAAGAAGAAAGAGACAAACAGCTTTCTTTCACCACGTCAATTTGTTAGTAGGGGTCGCGTTGAATTTGCTTCAAGAGGAGTTATTCTTGATATAAAATCTTACGACAGAATCCACGGCAACGCCAGACCAAAATTCACACAGGAACTAAAGGATGTCTAGGAAGGAGACAGCAAAAATGAATGTTAGAGAAGAGTTTTTTAGAAGTATAATTCAAAGAAAACCTACTTCTAAGGATTGTGCTAAAGAGTTTTTGCATTTACGTGAGACTTATGGAAACATGATGACCAGACAATTGTATTGTCTAATTAAAGGCATTTCACAGCCAGCATTATTGAAAGCCTTAAAGGAACTAGAAAGAGAGCAAGGGGAAAACAAATGAACACAAATAACACAGAAAACAACACTAAACAGCGTGGCTACGGTAGTAACGCTTTTCACAATATTAAGAGCTTTTTTGAAGATAAGCTTGCTTCAGAAGAAGCAGAGAAGAATTTACGACAGTCACTTAAAGAGGGAGTAACGGAACATCCTATGGCAGCGGCAAGACAGTTTACAGATGAAAAAAGAGGGCAAGTTACTGGAGGTTCAAGTAATTCTTTATATGCTACTGTGTCCACACCAGAGTTCAAAATTTTCTTAGAAGAAGCTGAGAAGCACTGGGAAGAAATAGCAAAAGCCACGCAAACAGAAATATATATCAACTCACATGCAGAGCTTAATTATAGCCTTGCGCAAAGAAAACTAGCAGAAGTTGCGGAAGCGAAAAAAATCATTGAAGAATTTGAAGCACCTACACATGTTACCTATTTTGCTGATGACTTGAAACAGCAATTTCAAAAACTATAAAAACAGATGGAGTGATTAGAACTTGAGTTTTTCTGCACAACAAAAATTATCAGAAGGCTTTGCCCTCAGAGAAGAAGCCACCAAAACACTAGAAACAGGAATTAAAGACTACTACAGCCAGATTGTTTCAGCCCCATTGGATATGGTCTTATCTGTTTTGAATGAAGAATCCACTCCTATTATTTCACATTATGAGTTTTCTAGAGCTATAGGAGAAGCAGAACTTCGCGCATCTGTAATTGAGGATGACATTGAACGGAGAAGAAAGTTAAGTGAAGCTTCACAAGCTTTAGAACTATTGGAAGATAAATCTGAGAAGTTTCCAGCTTCTTTAGCTGGATTTTATCAAGAATTTATTGAAAATGAAGTAAATGCAACGCTTAACTAGCTGATATTCTAAGGAATTTACACACTTGAGCAAGTTCTGCAAAGATAATTTACAGAACTTTAAGCTCTCAACATAGCAACTAGACATAGGGGGACACTAATGTTTGATAAATTAAGAAAAAAACAGCATCCAAGCTTATCTGAAATTATTGATATTGATGAGTTAAAGCCAGATGTTGACACAGTAACGCGTGCTAAAAAGCGACTAGCAAGTATGGAAGCGACAGAAGCTAAGTATATTCAACGAAAAAATGAACTAGAAGCAGAACTGAATGAAGCCTTGGCTGCAGTAGAAGTTCAAGTATTTGGATTTGGCTTTGATGGAATTGTTGCGGAACTCAGTAAAGCCTTTGACGCGAAACCTAAGAGAGCAGTGACTACTATTAAAAGTGAACTCTCCTTACTAGAAAAATGGTATAGAGGGAAGCTAGGCGCTGATATTACAACACTTGTTTCAGAAGACATTGAACCATTGATTACAGACCAACGCAAGAAGCTTGTTTATATTGAAACTACTTATGAGACTAAAACAAATACTCATGAGATTGACAGTTTTGTTCCTGTTGTTCATGGTGAGCTGGGTGAGTTAATTCAACGCACAAAAGCGCTAGGTAACCACGTCACAGCCACTGATAGCTATATCAGGACAGATAGAAATAACCCAGTCTTTAGAGACTGTGCAGGCAAATATTTTGGCTACCCTACTCCCACAGAAGATGAAAAATTTTGTTATTATGCTGGTGGTGCTTCTGCTTACATGGGAACATCTTGGAATACACTTCCACAAAGAAATAAGGTGGCATTATGAGTAATCCAATTGTAAAGTTTTCGACTTCAGGAAGTCTTACTGAGTTAGACCAGAAAATCATTGATGAAGTTTTGGCGCAAGAGTACACCAACAAGACCAATCAAGAAATTGCAGATGGGCTTGGCATTTCACAGTCAACTTTCTACAGGAAGAAAAGAGAGCCTGCAATTCAAAAAGCTATTGTTAAGCACAGCAAGGATAATGCTCTTTTACTTATGCCTGTAGCTGTTGCTGAAGCGAAAAAAATGCTTACAGATGATTCAACTTCAGCGACAGCTAAAACTAAATTAATCCAATTGATCTTCACAGCTACAGGCGTCACAAAGGCAGAAATGACTGGTAATGATGCTAGGAACTACTTCAAAGAGGAAACTGAGACTTCTATTGAAGACTTAATGGAAAGTTATGGAATTAAACAGAAAGATAAAACTGCTTGATTCCAGCACATAGTTATATGTTAGACATGTATTGCAGCTGTTATTGAGTGAATCAGTAGCAGCTGCAATAAGTCTCTAAGAGAGAGAGAGAGCAAAAAAGAAAGGTGGTGGACTAAATGCGGTACAAAGATAAATGCGTATACATTAATGAAGAATATGTTCCCATTGGTTACAGCGTGGGTAGCGTGCTTTCAATGGTTAAACTTGGTTTTATTGATTCTGTAACACATTTTCATGAGATAGACCCTTACAGTTTAAACAGATTGGAATTGTATTTCTTGATTACGGCAGGTCTTTGGCATTATGATTCTGAATTAAAAGTGAATGAAGTTTCACATTTATTGGAGGATGTGCCAATTAAGAAGATGCAACGCGCTGTTAAAGCAGCATTAGACATTTTAAAAGAGCCACCACGTAAAACAGAATTACGATAATTAGGGCAGCCGTAGGGCTGTTCTTTTTTTGTATATAAATATATAGGAAGTGAGAATATAGCAGTTTCAGAAATAAAATTTAAAATAAGTGCTGACCTGAGTGAATTCAAGAGCAGCATGGCTGAAACGCAAGCAACAATTAAAGGTGTTTCAGGTGAAATGAACAAGTCTACAAAGTCAACGGGAGGACTTGTTAGTAAAATTGGTAAGTTTGTGGGAACTGTGGGAGGTTTCAAAGCAGTTAATGCTGCCATTACTATGGTAACTGGCTCTATTGGTGCTGCTGTTAAAAGAGTGGATACACTGAACAACAGTGACAGGGTATTCAGTAATATGGGTTTCAGTGCAAAAGAAACAAAAGCAGCAATGGATAACCTGAATAAAAGCATCACAGGATTACCAACGCCCTTAGATGAAGCAGTGCAAGGAGTGCAATTAATAGCCAGTAGCACAGGTGATTTAGGAAAGTCTGAGAAGATTTTCAGTTCATTGAATAATGGCATCTTGGGCTTTGGTGGCACAACTGCCCAAGTCCAGAATGCTGTTGTTCAGTTGAGCCAAGCTTTCAGTAATGGAAAAATTGATGGCGCCACGTGGAACAGCATGATAAATAGTGGACTGGGTCCCGCGTTGAATGCCTTAGGAAAGCAGATGGGAATAACAACGGGTGAGCTAAAAGACGGACTTTCTTCTGGAAGTATCTCCGTAGAAAAGTTTCAAGATGCCCTAATTGACTTAAATGTAAACGGTGGAGGTGGCTTAAAATCCCTTCAGCAGATTGCCAGAGATTCCACTGATGGAATTGGAACAGGTTTATCAAATATGAGAACTGCTGTTGTGCGTGGTGTGGCTTCAATTATTTCAGCAGTAGATGAAGCTCTTAAAAGTTTGAACCTAGGTTCTATAGGGACTATCATTAGCAAAGTTGGTTCAATTTTTGAGGGGGTACTGAAAGGAATTGCAGATAAAATGCTGACTGTAGTTGTTCCAGCGTTAGAGAAGTTTAGTTCATGGATTAATAACAATAAATCTGTTGTAGAAGCTTTTGGCGCAGTTGTGATTGCACTGGGTACTGGTTTTGCAGTATTTAAAATAATCACAACAGCTGTAACAGCATTCAATACATTGAAGACTGCATTAATTGCTGTAAAAGGCGCTATGGCTGCTTTTAATGCTGTCATGTTAGCCAATCCAATTGCTTTAGTAATTGCTGTTGTTGCTGGTCTTATCGCTGGAATTGTATACCTTTGGAAAACAAATGAAGGTTTTAGAACAGCAATCATCAGTATCTGGGAAAGTATAAAACAAGCGTTTGTTTCAACTAAAGAATCAGTTCTATCTGCTTGGGATAATGTAATTATTTTCTTTAATGGACTGTGGGAGTCTATTAAAGGTGGCGTAAACATTGCATTAACCTCTTTAATGCAATCATGGGAAGCTTTCAAGTCATTTCTTGCCACTACTTGGAATTTAATTACAGCTGTTGCTTCCACTGCATGGACAAGTTTCAGTAGCATCATAATGGGAATAGTCCAGCCTTTCATTTCAGTTTTAATGAACAGCTGGGATAACGCTAAAAATGGACTATCTACTATTTGGGATGGTATTAAACAGATAGCTTCAGCCACATGGGAACTAGTTAAGAATGTAATTCTAGCACCTATATTGTTACTCATAGACTTGATTACAGGTGATTTCAAGTCATTGAAGACTCACCTTTCACAAATATGGAACAATATTAAATCAGCAGCTAGCTCTATTTGGAATGGAATTAAATCAGTTATAACAGGTGTCGTAACAGTCATAAAAGCTTTTGTATCTGCACAGTTTGGGATGTTAAAAACAGCGTTATCCAATGTTTGGAATGGAATTAAACAGATAGCTTCATCAGTATGGAATGGCATTAAGTCATCTATAAGTTCCATTGTTTCTGCTACTGTAAATACCATTAAAAATACTTGGAACAATTTTAAATCCTTCATATCAAACCTTTTTTCTAGTATTAAAAATGCTTCTTCAAATGCTTGGAATAGTGTGAAGTCCACAACTCTTTCAATTGTATCTAGCATGGTGAATGGTGCTAAAAATGCTTGGAATATGTTAACAAGTAGCGTTAGAAATACAGTCAACACTGTGAGAAATGTGTTCACTAGTTTAAGAAGCATAAATCTGTTTGGGATAGGCAAGAATATCATTCAAGGTCTTGTCAATGGTATTCGCAACATGGTTGGGGCAGTTGGGCGTGCAATAAGTGATGTTGCTTCTAATATTAAAGGTAAAATTAAAGGTGCGCTAGGCATTCACAGCCCTTCCAGATGGATGCGTGACATGATTGGTAAAAATATGATGCTTGGTTGGGAAATAGGTATTGACAAAGAGGGAGACAGCCCACTAGATGCGGCAACTGAAGTTGCTGATAACATTAAGAAAGCAGTAATGGCTGGAAGTATCTTCAGTGCAGGCGCTAACTTTGCTACAGCAACAGCGTTACCTTCATCAAATAATATCCATCCTACGTTAGGAAACTTCAGTTCACTTATGATAGACAAAGAAGAAGAAGCTGGTGCTTCAGCAGCCAGCAATGATATTAATATAACTGTTCAATCTATGGTAGTACGCAAGGAAAGTGACATCAGAAAAATTGGTCAAGAGTTGGTACGTGAAGCAGACAGAAGAGCTGGGTCAAAAGGGAAGAGAAGGTGGGATGATTAATCTATGACAGTTAAATGTGACACTCTGTCATCCTCTGATTATATTTTTCTTACGCACTCTTTGAAGTCATTTTGAAAGTCAAATACGCTGTGAATACTGTTGTATAAAGGTTTTTAGAGGTATTCTGTTATAGAGAGAATACAGTGATAGTTCTGCAAGAGTCAAGGAACGCCTTGCCTTGTATGGCACTAAAAATAATTTAATACAGTTACTTTTCATGGTTATTTCATGTTATTTAACTAGAAGAACTTTGGTCTGTAATGCAGAATTAATGCATTACAGACCTATTCTTTTTTATCTTCAGTATGCATTTTTTAAGTAAGAATATTCAGTTTACATAATCATGATTATATCAAGTTAATTATTCTTAGTTGTTTATAAATCAGCATTTTGCTGTTGTTTCAATGTATTTATGTAGTTTATGTAAACTATATACTGATACTTGATAATGTATATTTAATAAAATAACGTTTTTAGAATTTAATATCAAAAATTTAGTGAATAATTGACAGTCAAATGTATAAGATTATTTTACATGATTAATGAGAAGAACAGTCATTCTTATATCCTAAGTAGTGGAAGCTTAGGGCAGTAGCTGTTATTTGAACTCAAAAAAGAAGACACCCCACCCACAGGGGGACACCCCTTGATTTTGATGCGCCCTTAGCTGTTGAAAAAAATACATAGTAAAAAATAACTCAGGAGTATTAACTGTTGCTTACAGAATCAGCAGTTAATACTGCTCTTTCTGATGTTACATAGGAATTAAACTGACAGTAAGTGTGCCATAGACGCATTCTAAGCACATTTCAGAGTATTTAAAAGGTAATTGCCTATGAAGAATGGCTGTAGTGACTCTGTTCTAAAGTTGAAACAACTTTGAACCTTATTTACAGCTATCTATTCTGAAGCATTTTCAATACAGTTGTTAATGAATGACTGAAGTTCTGTTAGTTCATTTTTAGATAAGCTGATAAGCCACTGTTTAACGGAGTCCATTTCTGAAGATGGATCAGCCACAAGATAAGTAACAGGTACGTTGTACAACTTTGCCAATGCTTCTATTTTGTCTAGTGGTGGGAGCAGTCTTCCAGACTCATAACTTGCAAGGGTTCTTACATTTATTTGAAGTTGTTCAGCTGCTTTCTTTTGAGTCATTGAAGCATTTACTCTGGCTTGTTTGAATTTATTAATGGTATTCATAACTCTCACCTCATTTTTATATTGACATGGTCTTAAAGACCATTTATACTCAAGTGTAAATATGGTCTTAAAAACCATTTTTGTGTAAAATAAAATAGACAGAGCGGCAACTCTGTCTAAGTGGAAAAAGTTAAACTATATCTTTGTTTACTCAATCTGTTAACAAGTTTAGCTTTTTCTGCAGAGATATGCAAGTAAAAATGTACAATATTTCGCATAAAAATATATGCAATATACTGTGTATAAATGTTTACATGTATGACGTATAAAGCAAGCAGAAGGAGAGAAAAACATGACTAACAGCATTACGGAAATCAAACTAAATGAAATGGTGGCAAAATATCAAGCAGGCGATACAAGTATATTTACAGAAATATTTAAACACTTTGCAGCAGAAAGAAGAATAAATGAAATTTACTTACGCAAAAGTTTGCCTTCAGCAATTACTCAGAGTGACATCATAGCAATGATGGATGACTCTCTTTTATTGGCAGTTGAGAATTACTGTGAAGGCAGTGCATCGTTCAGGACATACTATAGAGCAATTTTAGAGAACAATAGACTCTCTGCAATCAGGTTTTCACTGAGCAAAAAGCGTGACTGTAACATTCAACTTGTAACTACTATCATGAATGACTTTGGAACACAAGAAGACATCCTGTGGAATAAAGAAGATTTATCAGCTAGTGAAGAAATGCTTCAAGCTGAAGGCAGTGAAATTCTTTTCTTACTACAGGAATATGGAAAGCAGAGTAGTAAGAAAGCACTCAACGCAACGCTTATTGCACATGAAACCTTGCATTTTATTTCATCTAAAGAAAAATATAATAGCATAAGAAACATCACTGGTTTAACTGCTTCAGACACTGCCCTAAGACTGAAGTGTAAGAGAGCAAAAGAAGATTTCCGCAAATTTGTAGAAGGTCAAGCAGTATGATGAATGAGAGCAAGAAAACTATCAGAATAAGTAAGACAGAGTACCAACTAAGAAAAGCCCTTGTTTACATTGTTTACTATAGTGTAATCTGTGCCATCTGGTTGCCAATCATTTACTTTGTTTTAAGCTTACCAGAAATTTTAGTTAACTTTATATATGGTTAAACTATGGAACATTGACTTTTTCCAGAGTGAATAAGCAAGGGGGTTCTGTTATTTTATTGTTGCTTCACAGCTTGCATAATAGTGGGGCTACTGTTGTAACGGATACCTACTAAATTTTTTAGGATACGTATGGAATTATCTGCACTCCTCCATTGCTTTAAAAAGAGGTTACTGTTATAATTCTTGGTAAATAGCTAAAAAGTGCTATAGTTTATTGAAATATACACGGCGTTAAATTCCCTTCAGCATGGACGACTGATAAAATGAGTCGTTATGCACGGATTGCTTTGGGGATTCGTTAGGGTTGGTATAATAAGGTTTGTGGACGATTTGGAGCCGAAAACTTTTAAGAAAATATCACATTCTATCAGTAATCCCAATGAATTAAAATAACATTGTTTAATAAGATTCTTTTATAAATCACAACTTTAAATTTATTGGTTTATAAGGGGGTCTTATTTTTTTGTACAAAATTGATATTTTTACAGCTTTAAAGGAGCTAGAACTATCTGAAAAATCAAGAGGACTGACACAAGGGACAATTAAAAGAAATCAAGGTTTTGTAGGGCGATTTTTAAAACATACTTATAGCAACTTTAACATTAATTATGTAGATGAAATCCAGCCGAATCATGTTAAAAGCTTCCTTGTCTATGTTTTTGAACAAGGAAATAAAGCGGCATATGTCAATACTTACAGAAAGGCAATCAGCGCCTATTTTAACTATATTGAAGGAGAAGAATACATCCAATATTACAAAAAGCCTATGTTAAGAGTTCCCAAAATGAAAGAACCAGAAGTATTAGTTTTTGCATGGTCGGATGACGATATCAAAAAAATAAAATCAAAGCAACTCGCTGGAATATGAGCAAAACGAGAGGAAAAGAAAACTATTTGTTGATGAAGGTATTCTTTTGATGATTATGCTTTTAGCTGATACGGGCATCCGCTTGGCGGAGTTACGGAATTTACGAGATGATAATTTTAGCAAAAACTCTATTTTATCAAAAACGGTAAGGGCGGAAAGGACAGAGTTGTTTTTTGTATCCCCTATTATTTTAAAACAAAAATTAAAATACGACAGAGCAAAAAGTAATTATTTTGAAGAATGGAATGAATATCAACAAAGCAATTTTGTTTTCCTTGGACAAAGGGGCAAGAAACTAAGCGCTGATATGGTGGTGCAACGGGATACAAGGCGACTATGGAAACTACGCAAGCAATGAACCGAATACGATACGGTTGTCCTGTTGTTCTATCAAACAACTTGAATCTGAAAAAAATTTTTTTCTACGGCTATTTTTGATTCTATTGTAGTTCCAACTGAACAATTAAATGATACCCTTATTGAATGAGTACCATTTAGTTGTTCAGTTACCTTTTTAATTAAACTGTTTTAACAATTCGCTTATGATTGCCTTCAACAATAATCCCTTCATTATTCTTAATAAAGCAGAAGTTTAATTGTTCTTTATATTGTTTTTCTATGTCTATAGTCACTTCACTAAATGGAATATCTTTGTAGTGTGGTAGTGTATAAAAATCAACTACATTTAGCCCCGAAAAAGAATTTAGACTTGAGGCCTTTTTAGGATCATCCATTGTTCTTACATATTCAATTGTTTCAGAAAGAACAATTGCTCCAGCAGATTCACCAATATAAATCTTTCCTTTTTGTATTTCTTCAATGATAACTTGATCCGCACCAGATTTCTTTAATTCCTGTAGTAGAAAGAAACTATTCCCACCTGTGACATAAATACAATCGTTTTCTTGTAACTTCTTCTTGATTTCTCCTAGTTTGGCAGTAGATACGTCTAGGTGATCCACTATTAATCCCATCTTTTCTAAAGCTTTTTGACCAGATTCAACATAAAAGGTTACCTTTTCTACGTTGCTAGCTGTAGGAATAAACGTAACTGTCTTTTCTACCAAATCTCTATTAAATGAACGTAACTCGGTAGAAACTTCTTCAAATGAGGATACTAAAAATAAATTTTTCATAAATACTTCCTTTCTTTTTTTATTCTTCTATAGCCTAGCATTCAAAGGTGCCAATTCATGACACCTTTAAGACAAATCTTTACTTAAACAAACTGAATCTGCCATGTCAGTATATGGAGGAAAGTTATCAATCTCTCGATAGTTCATTGATTTATACATGTTCACTGCTGCTCGATTGTTTTTACCAGTCTCTAAAATAAGTCGGTTAAATCCATCTTTTCTCACTTGCTTCTCAAGTTCGAACAACATAATTTTCGATAAGCCTTTCCCACGATATTTTTCACTAACAAAAACTCTCTTCACTTCAACTGTATTCGCTGCATATTTTTTAAATGCAGCGCATCCAATGGCAATTTCTTTATCATACAATACAAAGGCTTTAGTTATATTTGATAGTTCATTAAATGAGGCATACTTATTTCTTTCTTCTTCCGGTCGATCAGCGCTAATCCCATTTAAATTTTCATCCAGCACTTTAGTTAGTTTGATAAAATCCAAATTCGCTGCATCTGTAATTAATATTTCCATTTGAGTACCTCCAAAATTATAAATAGTTTTGTGACACCAACTATCTCTATATTTGATTCTATAAAGCAGTCATAAACTAATATTTGTTCAAAAATAATACAAAAAAACTAAACCGCAAGTTCTGTTATTATTAAACGTTGTTCTAATAAAAGTTTATGAATCAAGTTTTCGCCATGATTATCATTATCTAATGTTATAGCATATTCTTTTAACATATTAGTTACAAGTTCAGATTGTTGCAATTATAATTTTTCACGGGTCATTCTTTCATAAGGCTTGTAGTAGAAAATTAAAGTCACAGAGGAAGAATATATACCATAATAATCAAAAATAGATTGAAAATATGAATAATCCAAACTACTCAAGGAATGACCAAAGAATTTAATACAATCTATTTTATCTTTGTTAGGCAATATCGTCTCTTTCCTATTTTTATGATTATTAGAAATCATTTGCCTAAAAGTTTTGGTGTACTTATATGCATAATCATTAAAATCAATATTTTTTTGATCAATTCCAAAAATTATATCGTGATTTTTTAAACTACCATGAACATTTTCAATTCTTTGATTTTTGTCATTTACAGGAATAGACGTATAATTAAAAGTGAGAATGCTTGCTTGTTTATTATTAAATGAATGATATTGCGTAATAAGTTCACTTGTTTATCAATATATGAAGTTCCGTTACTAATAACATTGTTATCTAAATATACATTGAAATCTTTTTCAAGCTGTTTTAATTCATTTAAAAGAAATTCTTCATTAGTTTTATCAGCGTATCTTTCTTTTGGAAAATATTTCTTTGCAATAGCCATAGCAAGTTTTATCATTCCTGCAGCTGTTATCTCGTTCATGTGAGTGGTCGGTGATAGTTTAGTTAATCTAAAATTAGTATGGTCAGAACTCATCATAGTTATAATTGAATCTACATTATCTAAAGGAACCAGAAAATCATGTATTCTCTGTTCTATTAAATGCCATTCGCTTGCATTGGTTAATTTAGAATAGAAAAATACTATATCCCAAAAAGTTAAGTCACTTATATTATTATCAAGTATAGAGGTAGCTTCAAAAATAGGATTTAGATCAAAGGAATTTTCTACTAGAGTACAAGGGCTATTAATATACAATAAATTATGGCTATATAAATGTTCAAATGTACGTCGTATAGAATCAAGTGATTGCTCAGTGGTAAAATCAATTCTATCTGAATAAAAATCTCCATAACTAGATTTCAGATCACATGATAAATCAAAACCATTTCCTAAAATAATTAAATCTTCTTTAATGCATTAAGACACTTCCTAACTAATTATTTAGTATTACAACTATGATATGCATAAACCATAAAAAATACTAGTTTTTCTTTGTTATTTTTTTGGGTTCAGATTAAAGAAAATAATCGTATTATCAGTATTATGTGTTGGTTTAAAAACGATCAAATAGTATACTTATGATATTAAAATGTTGATTTATAGAAGTTTCTAAAATGTAAAATAACAAAAAATAATTCCCTTCAGCCTGGACAACCGATAAGATGAGCCGTTATGCACGAATTGCGTTGGGGATTCGTTAGGGTTGGTATAAATGATTTTTTATAATTAGAATATCAATGAAGTTGTTATTAAAAGTGTACCACAATTAAAGAACCGTTTTCTTTGGATTAAGCCATAAAATCTAAAGGAGGAGGTTCTTTTTCTATGCTTAAAAGACTTTTATGTAAATTGGAACCATAGAATGATACTCATAAATATGATGGTTAAGAAAATACATATAGATTTTTATACAATACATGAGATATGTCTAAATTATAAATGTAATAGATTTTCTTAACTTATGGGAAAGTATATACTGTATACACATTAAAAACAGATATATGAGAAAGGAAATATTAGTTGGGTTCTAGGCAGAAGAAAATCAGAGGTTGGAAAAGAAGGAAACGAGCTGTTGTATATTGGAAAAACAGAAATTTACATTTAGATAAAGAAAACCTGAAACTTGATGCTAGAGATTATGTTAAAGTCTGGATTTATCCTTTTTATTCTGTCAATCAGTATTCTTTGCCAAGTTGGTATAAAAAATTAATCATCGATTGTTTAATACAGATATATGATTGTTGGCAGAAAGAACTAGACTCATTAAATAAACATTATTACTTGAAAATTTGGGTATTTGAAAAAGGATTTATGCAGTCACAAGTTGTTGTTGCGGTGGATCAATTTGTCCATCCTTATGATAATTCTTTTGAAGGATTAAGCAAGATTGAAAAACTACCATTCAAGTTACAGACTGAAAAGAGTAAAGAATTTGAATGGAAACAAGGTTTTATGGTATCTACTTTTACCGAAAAAGAGCTGAGGAACTGTTTGAAAGAAAATAGTTATTCTCAAAAAGAAATCAATGAAATTAAAAAAAATGCGTATCTAATAAAAGAAGATCATAATGACAAAATCTATTTTATAAAAAGTGAAACTGTTTGGATAAATTAAAAATAAATCTATAATTTTTTTCGTATATTATTATGAAAAAATAAAATGGGATTACTCACTAGCTATTGCTTTTGTACCAACAAAAAGCTACACTAATGAGAGAAAAAGAAAGGGGAATAAATATACGATGTTACAAACAAACTTTGTTGATTATAATTTTGAAAATCCGTTGATGAATGCGTCAGGTATTCATTGTATGACAGTTGAAGAATTGGATGAATTAGCTCATTCTACTGCGGGTGCTTTTATTACTAAAAGTTCAACACTACAATTACGCGAAGGAAATCCTTCTCCACGTTATTATGATGTTCCATTAGGCAGTATCAATTCTATGGGGTTGCCTAATTTAGGCTTACAATATTATTTAGACTACGCAATAGATCGTCAAGATAGATTTGATACACCAATATTCTTTTCAATTGCTGGAATGAGTGTTACTGAAAATATTGAGATGTTAGAAATCATCCAAGCAAGTGATTTTAATGGCATAACAGAATTGAACCTCTCTTGTCCAAATGTACCAGGCAAACCACAAGTAGCATACGATTTCCCATTAACAGAAGAAATTTTAACAAAAGTTTTTTCTTTCTTCACAAAACCTTTAGGGGTAAAATTACCGCCATATTTTGATTTGGCCCATTTTGATGAAATGGCGACAATTTTAAATAAGTTTCCTCTAACTTATGTTAATTCAATTAATTCTATTGGAAATGGTTTATATATAGATACAGAAAATGAATCAGTAGTGATTAAACCTAAAGATGGTTTTGGAGGAATTGGTGGAGAGTATGTTAAACCAACTGCTTTAGCAAATGTGCGTGCTTTTTATACACGCTTAAATCCAAGTATTAAAATTATTGGTACTGGTGGGATTCGTACAGGTCAAGATGCATTTGAACATTTGTTGTGTGGTGCAACAATGTTACAAATTGGTACTGAATTGCATAAAGAAGGACCAGCAATTTTTGATCGAATTACTAAAGAACTAGAAGAAATTATGCAAGCAAAAGGATATACAACCATCGATGAATTTCGAGGTAAGTTAAAATCTATTACTGACTAAGAGGCAAATGAATGAAATTTAGACAGGCAACGTTAGAAGATCTTCCTGCGTTAATGGAAATTGTTCAAGATGCCATCCAAATTCTTTGCCAGCAAGGCTCTCCTCAATGGCAAAATGGCTATGGACCCAATGAAGAAAAATTGCGCAATGATATTGAAGCAAAGGTAATGTTTGTTTTAGAAGACGTATCTATTTTAGCCATGGGAGCTTTAATTCCAGGTGTTGATCCAGTTTACACTGCGATTCAAGATGGTCAGTGGGAAGGCCATGCTTCTTACCTCTCCATCCATCGTATCGCTGTAGCTAAACAGTCATCCGGAAAAGGCTTAGCAAAGTCATTGCTGATCCACTTAGTCAATGAGGGACATAAGCAAGGAGTTCGTGATGTGCGAATTGACACACATGAGTTAAACATTGGCATGCAGAGAGCAATTTTAGCAACTGGTTTTCATTATCGAGGAATTGTTTATTTCCCTATTCCAGATGGAAAAAGATACGCATATCAAAAATTGGGATAAAAAAGATAGGAAAATCCCTGATTGGGGATATTTCCTTTTCTTTTTACGTACTTATTAGTGAAACGCTTTAAAAAACGGGGGATTTATTTTATAATAAATTTAATATAATAAAAAAATAAACATTACGAAAGGAACGCTTATGAAAAATAATTTGAAATTAAAACGTGCTTTAGCTGCGTTCAGTATTGCGCTTCTTTTGATGTCTAACACTGCGCCAGTTTTGTCTGACGTCACAGCAACAATCAGCAGTAGTGAGCAACCTTCTAGTACTGAGACAAGCTCAATGGAAGAAATAAACGATACAAGTATAGAAGAAACTACTAATATATTAGAATCTTCAGAATCAATAGTTGAATCTGAAGAGACAACTAGTTCTAGTTCTTTTGAAGGATCGACCTCTGAGGAAAGTACAACAACAGAAGAATCCACAACTGAAACAAGTTCTGAAAATGAGATAGAACAACCTGAAACTACGGAATCATCTATACCTGAAGTTCCAGAAGAAACAACAACACCAACTCAGGAATCAAAAGAACCTGATTCAAGTAGCCAAACAACTTCTTCAGAAACAACAGAGTCAAGTACATCAGAATCAAGTTCTAACAGCAATAATAGCGGAAATAGTAGTAAAGAAAATAGCGGAAATAAAAAACCTAAAGTACCAATAAGCGATAAGAAGCAACCGAATAGACAAAAAACACAACAACAAAATAACCAACAACCAAAAGAATCAACACCAACTACGCAAGAACAAAAAAATCAAGTGACAAATAATGTTGTCCAATCTAATCCAGTTACACCTAATACGCCATTATTTATTGGACCAAGTACTTCTGGTTCTGAAACTTCTTTAGATAATCGATTAGTAACAACAGACATTTCGTCTTCTGATTTAAATGGTTATGAGTTACCGTTATTAGATTCATTCAAAGATCAACGTTCTGCCGCTCTAGTTGTTGAAGCATTATCACAATTACAAGCAGAATATAAGCAGGATGCAAAAGGACCAGATGCTTTTGACAATCTTCATTTACCAATTTATATTTATGATAAAGTATTCGGTCAAAAATTAGGAAATAGCTACGAAGATATTCGTCATTCAGGAACCGAAATTGCTGTTAAGGACGCGGTACCAGGTGATATTTTCTTGTGGGAAACAAATAAAAAAGTCACTCAAGTAGCGATTTATCTTGGTCAAGACCGTTTTATTATGGCTGATGAAGAGTTCAGTAAGAAACAAATAGCCTTACATTCTGATGAGGATGCAAAAGAGGAAAAAACTGAAAAAGATGCCAACGATAAAAAAGAAGAGAAAAAAGCTGAAAAAGAAATTATTCCAGGCGTAGGAGTCTTTAAACTCCAAACAGAGGAAGAAAAGGAATCAGCGACCGTTGGCCAATCTGCTAATATTTATAAAGAACAACCAACAACAGCAATTCATTTTTCTGAAAATAATCGGCTAACTGACCATGGAAAAGAGTTGATTAAAGGTTACGCGGCTTCTTTTGACTTTAGAGCAAATGCAGCAACGCAACGTTTTATTGAATCAATTGGTGAATCAGCTCGAGAATTAGGATTGAAATACGATGTGTTTGCTTCAGTTATGATTGCCCAAGCAATTTTAGAAAGTGGTTCAGGAACAAGTGGTTTATCAACGAGCCCTTATTATAATTTATTTGGAGTCAAAGGTAGCCACAATGGTTCATCAGTTACTCTTGCAACAAATGAAGATAACGGTAGTGGTCAATTATATCAAATCAATTCGGCATTCCGTGTGTATCCGAGCTATAAAGAATCCTTGGAAGATTACGTACAGTTGCTTCGAGGTGGAATTAGTGGGAACACTTCTTTCTACAAAAAAGTTTGGCGTTCGGAAGCCAAAAATTATTTACAAGCGACAACTGAATTAACAGGAAAATATGCGACAGATACATTTTATAATAATAAATTAAATTCAATTATTGCTGTGTATAATTTAACCCAATACGATGAAGCAAAAACATCGATGGATTTAAACTTTAGTAATGCGACTATTCAAGATTTTTCTGGCATACCAGAATCTTATCGTCATTTAGTAAAATATCCTAAGTATAATGGAGTCAATTACAATACATCGGGTTCATACGGCTCTGATCAATGTACTTGGTACGCCTTTAATCGTGTACATCAATTAGGTGGGACTGTCGGCGATTATATGGGAAATGGTGCTGATTGGGGAACTACTGGACAAAGAACAGGATACAAGGTTTCTTCAACACCAAAAGCTGGTGATGTAATTAGCTTTAAACAAGGAGTGGCAGGGTATCATCCATTATATGGACATGTTGCCTTCGTAGAAGCGGTTGGAGAAGATAGTATTTTAATTTCTGAAGGAGACATTTCGTACTTAAATTATCGTATCATTCCAAATGAAATTGCACTATCTAGTGGTGTAAGTTATATTACGCCTAAATAGTTCATTATTTTTAGATGAAAATTAGCGATAATGCTTGTCACGTAAAACAAGACTTGATAAGATATGTACGAAAAGGACGGTGTCGTTTATGAAAAAACGTTTAAAAAAAAAGCAAGCTTACAAACAATACATTAAAGATATTTTTGAAGGCTATGAATCAATGCTAGAAAATCCAGAGTTAGAAGAATTAAAATTCAATTATTTAAAAGAAGAAACGATTTTAAAAAGAGACGAGAATCGTCAAATTCGCTTTAAAACCCATGATATTATCTAAATAAACGATGAATGTTTACCATCAAAGACATCGAAATTACTCGATGTCTTTTTTGTTTACTTAATATTAGGTATTAAGTGAGCGTTAAGCTTAGTAAGTTAAATTAATTATATACTGAGCCAAAAAGAGTTTTTAATCCTGAGAAATTTACGAAAAAAATTTAAATAAAAAACAAAAAGAGAGGTTTTCATCCCCATTTTTCTAGTAAAAATGATAAACTATAATAGAGAAAATTTAGAGGAGGGCATTGTTATGTCTGAGGAAGTACTAGAAGAAACAGATCATCGAGAAACTTCTAATAAGTACCAAGACTTTAATAAAGTTAAAAAAGTTGCTTCGAAGAATATTGTTTCTATGCTAAAAGATTTACATGATTTTGAAGCAGCGATTGAGACTGAAAATATTCCTGAGATTTATCGGATTTATAAAGGGAAATTGCATAAAGAATTAAAAGAAACTTCAAATCAAAATCACGAAATTGATGAACTTTTATCTACGAAGCTACATGATAAGTTTGTTGAGCGTTTTCCATTTATGGAATATGTCGAAAAGATTTCGCCGACTATTTATTATTATAAAATCGGGACGTACTACCGTGAACGAGCAACAATTGGTTTTGATGCGAGTATTCCAGAAATTTTTGTGTTACCAAAAATTGATGATGAGTGGCAACATTATCGTCCCGACAATCGAGAATTATTAGAAGTGATTGAAAAACAAATTGATAACTTGGATGCTAAGATTATTGCAGCGGAAGAAGAGCTTAAAAATTTAGAAAAAGAAGCGCAAGATTTATCTGCTAAAAAAGAAGAACTTTCTAACAGTAAAAGCTTTTTCAATCGTGCAAAAACCGAAGAAGAAGTGGAACAGTTAAACAAACAAATTGCCGAAATTAATAAGAAAAAAACGGAATGGCTACCATTTATTCAAAATAAAAATAAATCCAATCAACAAAAAGAACAACTAATGCGTACTTACGAGGAAACTCGCTTAAAACGCGCAGTTGTGACTAAAGAGTATCGTTTTATTAATCAGTATTTTGGTTCAATGAAAGAAATGAATGAGCAAATTCAGCAATTTCTTGCCGATTATTTATCACCTAAGAAAGGAGAGCTAGATAAATGAGTAAATCAAAGAAAAAAGTTACACGAAACTCTCCAACTGCTGATAAATCACCCAAAAAAGATAATTATTATAGCTTGAAGGAAAAAGATCACCAAGCAATTATGCAACTCATTTCAGAACGAGAAGATGAGCTTGCCGATTTATACATGCGTAAGGCATTACTGGAAAGTAGCTTTGTAGAATTATTGGATGCTTATTGCCAATTTATTATGCCAAAGGTGCCGATTTCTAAAACTGCAAAAACAAACTTACTAGCTTATTTTTCTTATGAATTGCTAAAACCGTTAAAAACTATTGGCTTAACGCAAACAGATCGAGAAAATGTTTGGAAAAGCAAGCATTTTGACGTGGCATATGAACTAGATAAAAATAATGACTTAGAATTAAGCTTTAAGATGGAAACAGTAGATACTCGTTTTGAAGCTGCCTATATGCCACTTATTCTGATTCATCCCAAAGATATGACGGTCGAAGTGGATGAAAAACAAGTATTAAAGCTTATTCATTTGTGGCATAAAGACAAAATTTTCTCGCATAATCAATTATCATTAATTAACTATGATTTAAATCAACTGTTAGCATGGTTTAAAGAACTTGGTTTTGATGTTGCGCCAAGCTTATTAGATAACACACGTGCATTAAAACGAGAATTTACCAGTGATTTGGTAGTAGATACTAAAGTTTTAGATGATATTTTCATCATTAGCATGGAATCTACTGAATATGATTTTGATAAATTCGATGATTACCATTACCAAGTAAAACTAAATCAAAGCCAAACAGTGGATATTTTTTCTGAGAAAGGTAAAACGCGATTATTTATTGATTCAAATAATCGTCGACGCTCAATTTTGGATTTCTTTACCAATTATCCATTCTTAGTGCCTTTAATTGTCCGTAGTTAACTAGATATCCGTACTATAGAGAGGCGGTTCTTGTGATTTAACAAGTATTCTAATCATATATAGTTCGGATATTTTTATTTTTATAAAGGAGTCACGATGAGAAATTTAGAAGAGGCGCGTCTATTTTGGGATGATTTTGCAGAAGAATACGCTGAGATTCAAGAGGAATCGCAAGTGAGCATTCAAAAAGATGTGTCTAGTTTTTTATTAGCCAAAAAAATATTGCCTACGCATACTTTTTTGGATTTGGCGGGTGGGGTAGGCAAATATATTCCAGAAATAATTGAACATGTGGAGCAATATACACTAGTAGACTTTTCTGAAAAAATGCTAGAAATTACAAAAAGTAAATACAACTATCCTAATCTATGTCTTCTTCATGATGATCAAGAATCATTTTTGAAGCAAACCCCAAAACAGAGTTATGATCTTGTCTTTTCTGCAATGAATCCGGCTCTTACCACGCCAAATGAACTTAAAGAAATGATACGTATAGCAAATAAGTATGTTTGTCTTCTACGCGTGATTGAAGAAAAGGATACTATGTTTTCTTTATTGGAAACTCCTGATGAAGAATGGCAATGGATGGAAATGTACAAAACTTGGTTAAGTAAACCACATTGTACCCAGACGTTCACTTATACGTCGAAAGAAAAAATTTCGAAAGAATTTTTTGTAGATTACTTTTCTATTGATTTTCCAATTGCAAAAATTCAAACCTTAGCCGATGACTTATTTAAAGAAACAACAGAAAAAATCAATGAGACAACAATTACTTTTGAGTTGTTGATAATCGAAATATAAAGGAAGTTGCAACAATGAAGAAAAAAATAACCAGCTTTTTAACCGTACTCATTGTAGTAATTGTCGGAGTATGGCAATGGTTAAATCCAAGTGAATTTTTGGAAACAAACGAGCCCAAACAAGAACAAACAACCACAACTACTACAATTGCTGAAGAAACTGTTCAGGCGATTGACGAGATTGATTTAGAAAACCCACCACGATTTGAAAAAATCAGTGTGTCATCTTTACGTAGTGTGGATGGGGATACTTTTGCTTTTTATACAAAAGATGGTGTGGAACACAAATTACGCTTATTAATGGTTGATACACCTGAAAGTGTCAAAAAAGATACAGCGGTGCAACCTTATGGCAAGGAAGCAAGTGAGTTTACTAAAGAACAATTAGTAAATAACAATATTTCTCTTGTTTTTGACAAGGGAGAAGTCGTGGATAATTATGGACGCTTTTTAGCTTATGTATATGTCGGAGAAAATTCATTGCAAGAGCTTTTATTAGAAAATGGACTAGGGATTGTTCGTTATGTTAATGCAGGTGGCGATAGTTTCGTAAATGAATTGTTATCAGCTCAGCAAAAAGCACAAGAAGAAAAACGAGGTGTTTGGAGCAAAGAGAATTATGTGGCGCAAATGAAAAACGGTTACTATCGTTACAATGAAGTTGAATAGAGTTGAGGTGATTCAATGAAATTAACTGAGTTGATGGATAAACATCAACAAGTACAAATGACAATTTTTCAACGGATAATAAAAAGTGATGGTGCAGTACGAATCAAGGATTTAGAACAAGAATTAGACGTTTCTGTGCCAACATTACAAAAAGAAATTCGATCACTAGAAACAGCCTTAGAATTATTCGATGAAGAATCGAAACTCGTGAGATTAGATAATGAATATTTAAGTGTGCAATTAGCCAATGAATTTTCTGTAAAAAAATTCGTTTATTCTTATTTAGAACAAGCTTTAGATTATCAAATTCTATTATTTGTTTTTCAACATAAAAAAGTGTCTATCACTAAAATGGCACTTGATTTACAAGTAAGTGAAGCTTCTTTATTTCGAAGGTTGAAATCAATCAATCAGCAGTTAGAGGAGTTTGAGATTCAATTTCGTAATAAGAAAATGGTTGGCGATGAGCTTCAAATTCGTGTGTTTTATTATTACTTTTTTTGGTCGAGTATACCTTTTACGCAATTGCAAAAAAAGTTTCGTAATCCTACCATCCAGAATTTGATACAAGTTATTGAAAAGCATTTCCATTTGGCTTTCACAAAAGAGCAATATTGGAAATTGTTGGTATGGCTAGGAATTATGCATAGTCGCTTTGATTATCGTGGAGAACAGAAGCACCGCTTAGATAAGGAAACTATTCATGCGATTGAACAAGATGTGTTTTATCAAGAATTAAAAAATATCTTAGCTCGTTATTTGAGTCGTTTTGCCTTCCAGGGATCAGATGAAGAATCAATCTATTTGTATTTTTTCATTTTATCAGAAGATTTACTGCCTTCAGATAAAAAATGGTTAACACAATCACCATTTATTGCTAAATTTTTAGCATTAAATAAAAAAATCTATCAAGAAATAGTTGAAGATAGCGATGTGTCTTCCTTTGATGTCTTTTTACTTGAGCTGCATGTTAAGATAGCTTTTTCAAAAGGATGGATCGACACTGAAGAAAACGATTTATTATTATTATCTGATTATGATGCAACCAAAATGTCTGCCTGTATGTCGATTATTGAGGACGAATTATCAAAAGATATTTCAAATTCGCAGTGGCGCATGTTAGATCAAGCATATGGATTGGTAGTAGACATTTATCAGAGAAGACAACAAAAAGAATTACTTGTTGGTATTGCTGTGGATGATTCATTACAATCAGAAGAAATCTATCAATTTATTCAACAGCATTTAGCAAGTGTACCCTCTGTAAGAGTGAAAAAAGCGAAACAGCGCGTATATTCGTTACTGATTGCTTCAGAGTATACGGACGTCTCACAATATACGTATGAAGAACTGTACCTTTTTAGTGGACGAGTTTCTTTATTTGAAGTTAATCGATTAAAACAAGCGATTCAAGAATTGCTATGAACAGGAGTGGAGAAGTTTTGCGAGTGGTAATTATTGGCGGTTCGCATGCAGGAATTGCTGCAGCGAGACACTTGAAAAAAATTGATGAAACGGTTGAAGTGGTTATTATCGAGCGTTCCAATGTGTTAGGGTACATTGGCAGTAGTCTAAACCTTTATTTAGAAGGATTTATTGATAAGCTAGAAGATGCACGGACAGTTACGCCAAGTCAATTATTGGTAGAACAAATTAACGTATTAATTAATAGTCGCGTGGTTGCTATTGATGAAAAAAACAAATCAGTCGATTTTACGACAGATAATGGCAATATTCATTTAACGGATACAGTAACTTATGATTATTTGGTTTTAGCGATGGGCTCTAGTCAATATCATACCGATTTTTCATCGGAAACAGAA
The DNA here is from genome assembly GCF_058216495.1 of Enterococcus sp. AMC1623. Lineage (NCBI taxonomy): Bacteria > Bacillati > Bacillota > Bacilli > Lactobacillales > Enterococcaceae > Enterococcus > Enterococcus sp. AMC1623. The sequence goes on from NZ_CM177096.1 coordinate 679,194, forward strand.
GCAACAATGACGAATTTTAAGACATTAATGCAATCAAAAACAGCCTTAGATACCTTAATGGATGCTAAAAAAGTTGCGATTATTGGTGCAGGGTTAATCGGGTTTGAATTGGCTGAATCATTAAGTAAATACAATAAAGAAATTTATTTAATTGATCGGATGGATAGCGTATTATTTCGCTATTTTGATGAAGAAATTACGCATGAATTATTGCAGAAACTTCCTGAAAATGTTCATATTTTATTAAATAGTGATGTTCGGGAAATTACAATGACAGAAGATCAAGCGGTCACTGGAGTCATCTTAGCAAATGGACAAACAGTTGATGTTGAAGCAGCAGTTTATGCGATTAATCCTCGTCCAAATGTTGAATTAGTAACAGATATTTTAGATATTAATATGGATGGTACGATAGACACCAATGAATTTTTAGAAACATCGGATCCTTTCATCTATGCAGTCGGCGATTTAGTTTCGGTTTACTTCAATCATTCAGCTATGCCTATTTATATCCCGTTAGTTACGAATGCTTATCGTACAGGGATGATTGCAGCATCAAATATTTTATTAGAAGAAAAAATTCCTTTTCCAAAAGTACAACGAACGATTGTCAGTCAATTATTTGATACGTATTTGGCAAGTTGTGGCATTAATGAAGAAGAAGCACCTTATTATGGACTAGATGTTGCATCAGTTACGAAAACATTCACTAAGGAAGCATTATTTCAACTAGATGACTGTTTTGAATTAACGATTAAACTTGTCTATGACGTGGAAACAAAACAATTAATGGGCGGACAATTGATGACAAACTCTAAACGAACATTAGAAATTATTAATACCTTGTCAACCTTAGTTACGATGGAAACAACATTGAATCAGTTGGTAACGATGGACTTTTATTTTAATCCCAAACTATCGACACCATTACATTTTCTAAATGATTTAGCTTTAGAAGGAGTCATAAAACGTTAAAGAAATAAAAGAATTGTTGTTTCAGCAATTCTTTTATTTTTAAATTTTTAATAAACTAATTCAGGAGAATGAGAATCGTTCTCAACGGAATATGTATTAGAGAAAAATCCAGATGTTATTTTTGTTGTTGAACATACAAAAGCAATCGGTGGCGATACTTCTCAAAATAACGTAGCCGATAATGACTTGGTTAAAGAAACGAATGCTGGTAAAAATGGCAAAGTTATCGCGTTGGACCCACAAGTATGGTATTTATCAGGTTCTGGTTTAGAGTCTGTACAAATCATGTTGGATGACGTGAAAAAAGCCTTAGAATAAAATAATAAAAAGACTTCTAGATTCTTTGATTAAAAAGAACTAGAAGTTTTTTATAGTTGTTTTTTTTGAAAACGCTCTAAAAAAAATTGAGAATAAGTAAGAGTTGTGTTACTCTTATCCTATTAATTAGAGAGAAGGTGCGTGCAATGTTAAATATACATAATCAACCGAAGCTAAATTGCAAACACTTTTTCTTAAACCGATAATTTGTCAATTATTCTACGTTTAAAAATAAGTACTCTATGATTTTGCAATTAGCGGGTCATAGAGTTTTTTATTTGCAATTAAACAAAGAATAGGTGGAAAAAGAATGGAAACTAATATACAACGTGGTCGCGTAATAGCTGTCTATGGCAGTTATTATCGATTACTTACAGAAAAAGAAGAAGTGTTGGCACAACTGTCAGGGAAATTGTTTGCACAAACAAAAGATGGAATAGGTTTACCAACAGTCGGTGATTGGGTTGAATTTCAATTGCTAGATTATCAAAAAGGAATGATTCAGCAAATAGAACCACGAAAATCAAAATTTTCTAGAAAGATTGCGGGGAGTCAATCTGATGAGCAACTAATCGCAAGCAACATCGATTATTTATTTGTTGTGACCAGTTTGAATGATGAGTTTAATTTACGACGATTAGAACGTTATTTCGTAGCTAAACAAACGAATGTCGAAATAGTTGTCATATTAACGAAAGCCGATTGTTGTTCTACTTTGGATTATTATTTAGTTCCACTGTATGAACTAACAACAAATATTATCGTTACGGGATTTGGTACGAATGAAGGGATTAAAAAGATTGCGGATTACCTAAAGTTTGGAAAAACTGGAGCGTTTGTTGGTTCATCTGGTGTTGGAAAATCAACTTTAGTGAATCGACTACTGCAGACAGAAAAAATGCTTGTTGCAGATATTCGATTAGAGGATAGTAAAGGACGACATACTACCACACATCGAGAATTAATTTCTTTACCAACGGGTGGTTATATCATCGATACTCCTGGAATGAGAGAATTCCAATTATTTGAAAACAGTGAATTAGATAGCACCTTTCAAGATATTATTGAACTTTCGGCTGCTTGTCGGTTTAATGATTGTCGTCACGGATCAGAAAATGGCTGTGCCGTAAAAGCTGCGATTCAATCTGGGGAATTAGCAGAATCTCGGTTGTTGAATTATGTAAAATTACAACGCGAACTTGCATTTCAAGAAAGACGTCGGAAACAAAAAGAACGATTAAAAAATAAACGAAAAAATACCCGCTAATGGGGAATTAGCGGGAGGAGAAAAATGAAAAAGTGTTAGGGTTGTTTTGGTATGTATTAAATATAACCAGAAAATATGAAGAATTTACGATAAAAATTAGGATAGTTGCAGAATTTTTTACTAAGAAAATTTTTACTAAGAAAATTTTTACTAAGAAAAGATGGTGGCGTAATGTTTGAAAAAATAGCAGAACAATTATTAGAAGTCGCTGATTCTAAAAAAGCTGAGAAAATGGCTGCATATATGCGCAATCAATTTACTTTTTTAGGTATTTCGGCAACCGATCGCAAATTAATTTGCAAAGATTTTTATAAGGCAACCAAAGGACAAGCTATTGACTGGAAGTTTGTTTTTGACTGCTGGGCCTGTCCTTATCGCGAATTGCAGTATGTTGCGATTGGTTATTTGACTGTTCTCAAGAAAAAGTTAACTCCAGCAGATATTTCGTCAATTCAACAATTAGCTCAAACTAAATCTTGGTGGGATACGATTGATGGCTTAGATAAATTAATGGGAGAAATAGCAAGCAACTATCCAGAAACCAAAGCAATTTTAATTCAATGGAGTATATCTGAAGATTTTTGGTTAAGAAGAATAGCCATTGATCATCAGTTGTTACGAAAACATGAAACAGATACAGAATTGTTGCAACTGATTTTGGAAAATAACTTGAATCAATCTGAATTTTTTATCAACAAAGCTATTGGTTGGAGTTTGCGAGATTATTCAAAAGTAAATCCTGAATGGGTGAAAAAATTTATCAACGAGCATCGTGAAGGATTATCTGCGTTAAGTATCCGAGAAGCAAGTAAATATCTTTAAAAACTATTATTGCATACGAGATATAAAAATAAAATACGCATGACCATATTTTTTATGATCATGCGTATCGTTTTATTCAGATAAATTTTTTAAGGCATAATCAGCTTGTTCTTCAGTAAAACCAGAAAAAATTAATTGATCGTATAATGCTTGATTGGAAAGTGGGGTAAAGGATTGTAATTGTCTGGCAGATTGAAGGGTTTGTTCTTCCCAGTTTACTTCAATATTTTCTAAAGCATAACGTATTTCATCTTCGGTATATTTATCAAACGTTAATTGTGATGATAAACTTTCTTGAGAAAAAGCAGAATAAGTAAGGTAGTTATTAGCGGAGCCTATTGCATGTTCTTTCCAATCAGCTTGAATGGTTTCTGTTGCATATTTTGCTGCTTCTTCTGGGTATTTATCAAAAATTAATTGGTTGTATAATCCTTCTTTTGATAAATTAGTAAATTTTAAATAATTTTTAGCACTCTCTAACGCATTTGTAAATTCTCTAGAAACATTATTATCAGATGTTGGTTCACTACTTACTGGTTCATTATAAGTTGATTCAGAAAAAGAAAAAGTCGTACTTTCTTGAGAAAATGTTGTCCTCGAATTTTTCTCTTTTTCCTCGTAAGTGTTCATCAAGGCACCACCTGACAACATAATTAGAAAACTACCTATAAAAATAAGAATCCCCGGTTTTTTCGGTGTTTTTTTGAAAAACGATCGAATGAACAACACAATTCCATAGATGCAACCCAATAACCCTAATAAAATTAATACATCTTCTAATTTCATAGTTTTCCTCCTTGTTTATTTCTTTAAAAATAGTATAGAGGTTTGAAGAAAAGGAAGCAAATTTATTTTTCACGGATAATCAGTTTTAATTTGCTTTGTAAAAAGTAAGTCATTAATAAATATGAATTCGAATTAAATGCTATTCCATTATAATTGTTAAAATTATTTGATATATTTATTATAGACTTTATTTATAGGATTTTTTTTGCTATAAATTATATAAAACCTAGGTATTTTTTATTATTTTCAACTATTATTGCATATTAAATAATAATCTAAATAATTTTAAAACAGTTCAATCAAGAGGAGAGCAACTATCATGACCCTAAATTTAAAAAAAGACAATTATAATAAAATAATTGAGAGTGTATTAATTAATCCATTATTAGAAAATGAGCTAACTGGTTGGACTATAAATGCTGGTAAACCCACTGTCAAAACAAAAGAAAATGATTCGATTTTAGTGGCACGAGGTATGGGAAGCCATCAATTAGTACAAATGACTTCGTGGAAACAGAACCATGTTTATTATATGCAAGTTGAAGTTCATGTAACTGATCATGTTGCTGGAAGAATGGGATTACAAGCAAATGGACGCTTTGTAAGTAGCAATGCAATTAACTTGAGCATAGATAGAAATACAGTTGGTTGGGAGTGTTTATATACCAGTTTCAAAGCAACAAAAAACTATACTTTAGGTGTGTATTATGGCTCAATTAATGCGGCTAATTTAACTGGTTACGCTAAAAAGGCATATCTAATTGATTTAACGGAGATTTACGGAGAAGGGAATGAACCATCTGCAGCTGATTTTTATAATTTAAAACTACCCTTAATGAATAATGGAATTACAATGAGCAATACAGAGATATTAAAGAGGTTCGATAAAAAAATAAATACTATTACTAATTAACGGATAATTACCGCTACTGACGTTCAAGCTGAACAAGTGTTTATTCAAGAAATGAATAAAAAATGCAAATTGTGGAAGATGAACGATACAGTTTTTCAAAATGCTAATGGTTTATCTAGAAAAGGACAATTATCTAATGCCCAAGATATGCTACGTTTGACATTACAAGCAGTTGGATCAGAACAAATAGTGAAAATTTGGGGAGCTAAGAAATATAGCGTTACTATAAAAGGAGAAACTCCTCGAACTATTAAGGTAAAGACCACTGTAACTAACCCAGCATTAGAAAACGCGTATTTATTATTAGGAGGAAAGTCAGGTACATTAGGTGCTGCTGTTAACAATGCAAGTATCTTAGCCCAAGTTAAGGACGGTACTTTTACATTTGTATCTATTGTCATGAAATCTAGTACTACGACTTCGAGATATGAGGATACAAAAAAATTGCTAGATGTCATCCTTAAAAAAATGGAGAATCCTCATTATTATATCCCGACAGAAACATTCACAGCAGTTTCGTTAGCAGGTGTGTTACTTCCTAATAATCCATTATTTTGGACTAATCTTGATAAGCTGCCCACATATGGTTATTACGGATTGAATGAAAGTCAGTTATTACAACAAGCCTCGTTAACTAAATTAATGACTAGTTTAATTATATTGAAAAATATATCAAATATATATGAAACATTTACCATTCAATCATCAGACTTAGTTGGCGGAAGTGGACCAAAAATGTATGATGGAGATCAAATTAATTTTATAGATGCATTATATTTCATGTTATTGCCATCATCTAATATTACGGCAAAAGCCATAGGGCGTGTTATTGGCCATAAAATCATACAGGCACGAGGCTATATTTAGAAATACTAGCTAATAAACGATCAAATGTAAGGAGAAATTAAATGAATAAAACAATTAGAAGAGGAGAAATTTACTATATTGATTTGAAAGAAAGAATGATACCTGGAGAACAAAATGGTATTCGACCAGTAATCATATTGCAAAATGATATTGGAAACATACACTCTGGGACCACTATTGTAGCCTTTCTTACGACTAAAAATAAACCACTGCCAACACATGTTAAAATTAATTCCGTAAATTCAGGTTTGAGAAAAACGAGTTATGTTATGCTTGAGCAGATTCGTACAGTGAATAAGGATTTATTGAAATGGAAAATTGGGAAAATAAGCGAGGAAGAAACGAATTTAATTGAAAAAGCATTAAATATAAGCTTACACATCAATACAATAAAAGAAACGCATAGCTAATATATAAACGAATTTTAGAAAAAGAAGAGTGTGATAAAAAAGTCACAACTCTTTTTTTATGTCACTTGTAAACTTGAATAAATTTAAAAAGGATATCGGCAATAAATTTATGCACAACTATTATTGCATTTTAAATAATAAAAAAACTCAATAAACACATACAAGGAATAACTAACACCCCACTAGTAAAAACGAACAAGGACTGCCTAATCTATCTACGACTCTAGACCGATATTTCTGCAACTTGCTAATTTTACTTTACCTGTCGTAGTAATTAGAGGTATAATTACTATGACAGATGAAGTAATGCAAGGAGGGATGAAATGATTACAAGCGATGGTATTCGTGGATACAATGACGTGATCATTTTATCCATTCTAAAAGAAGGAGATTCCTACGGTTATGCGATTTCTAAACAGATTCGTGCAAGAAGCAATGATTTATATGTCATTAAAGAAACGACATTGTATTCTGCGTTCACACGTTTGGGAAAACAAGCATTTATTGAGGCTTATCCTGGTGAATTAACACATGGAAAAAAAAGAACCTATTATCGTATTACCGAAAAAGGAAAAAATTTTTTAGATTTGAAACAGCAAGAGTGGGAGCAAACGAAATTCGTAGTAGACGAGTTTTTAGAAGGGGGAACTGAAAATGAAAATTATTAAGGAATATTTAGATAGCTTATTCTTAACAGTACCGATTACACCAGAAACAAAAAAAGCCAAAGAAGATTTGTTGGCAATTATGGAAGATCACTATCATGAATTAATCGCAGAAGGAAAAAGTGAACATGAAGCAATTGGCGCAGTCATTAGTGAATTCGGCTCAATTGATGAAATTCTAGCAGAATTAGAATTGGAACAAGAAGAAGAGTATGAGAGCTATGATGATGTGGAGTCAGTGACTTTAGATGAAGCATTTGATTTTTGGGCGGTTACGAGAAGATTCGCTTTTGAATTATCATTAGGTATTTTATTATTAGCGCTGTCGATGGCGTCAATTATGTTTATAGGTTTTTCAGAAATTTTTGCATTTCTAGGTCTCTTCGGCTTTGCTATTTTGGTAGCAGTTGGGATTGGTTTTATTATTTCGGGGTCAATGAAATACGTTCGGGAAAAACGAAAATTGGATGATCGACCCTTAGCAAGAGATGTGCATAAAGAAGCGTTTTTCCAATTAGAGAATTATGATAAAAGTTTTCGAATGGGCTTATCATTAGGAATTGGTTTATGCGTGTTATCAATCCCAACTCTTTTCTTTTTTGCAAGCATCGTTTACTCAGCAGAATTGGGGGTTAGTGCTTTCTTTGCTACAGGAGGCGTAGGAGCTTTCTTAATCATTTATACTAGTATTGTCAGAAACGGCTTTAAAAAAATGACCAATGGACAATATTTTGTGTCTGATGAAGACCATCCTGGCCCTCGTGCAACAAAACATTCTTATGGTGCGGCTGCTCCGTTGATGATTACTATGAGAAAGTTTTATTGGCCACTGGTCTTCTTGTTCTATCTATTTTGGTCTAACCTTACTGGCTGGGAGAGTAGTTGGATTATCTTTGTAGTTGCTGGGATTTTTTATAGCCTGGTTAGCGAAACATTTAAAAGACATAAATAATAAAAAACTGGAAATCATGAAGATTTCCAGTTTTTATTTGATTCTTAGCTAATTGAGAATGTATAAAGTTAATTGAGAATAATAAATGCTGCTAGTATTTAGTTGTACAATTGTTATCAATAAGAAATTTTATGAAAAACAGCATGAAAACTAAGTATAATAAGGATGATAAATGAGTATTATCAAACACTTTTTATTAGATTAGAATTATTCAAAATAATTTAAGCAAAAGCATTGACCTTATTTCTGACTTTCTATATAGTTATTAATAGAGAGTATTCTCAAATAATTATTCTAATTGGAGGACGTATCATGTCATTAATCGGAAAAGAGATTGTAGAATTTAACGCAAATGCTTATCATAAAGGTGAATTCATCGAAGTTTCATCAGAAGATTTTAAAGGGAAATGGAATATTGTCTGTTTTTATCCAGCAGACTTCACGTTTGTATGCCCAACTGAATTAGAAGATTTACAAGAACAATATGCAACTTTACAAAGCTTAGATGTAGAAGTTTATTCTGTTTCAACAGATACACACTTTACTCATAAAGCTTGGCATGATCATTCAGATGCGATTGGTAAAATCGAATATATTATGATTGGTGATCCATCACATGTTATTTCTAAAGGTTTTGATGTATTGGATGAGCAAGGTTTAGCTCAACGTGGTACATTCTTGATTGACCCAGATGGTGTTGTTCAAGCCGTAGAAATCAACGCAGATGGCATTGGCCGTGACGCAAGTAGCTTAATTGATAAAGTTCGTGCAGCGCAATATGTTCGGACACATCCAGGCGAAGTTTGTCCTGCGAAATGGAAAGAAGGAGCAGAAACGCTGAAACCTAGCCTAGATTTAGTAGGTAAAATTTAAGGAGGGTATTATGGCATTAGATAACGAAATTAAAGGACAACTTGCGCAATATTTAGAACTATTGGAATCAGATATTGTTTTTAAAGCAAGTCTAGGCGACGATGAAAATTCAACAAAAGTTAAAGAATTTTTAGAAGAAATCGCTGATATGTCTCCTAAATTATCCATTGAAGCAGTGACGCTTTCACGTACGCCTAGTTTTGCTTTAGCCCAACCAGGACAAGAAAGCCGTGTGGAGTTTGCTGGTTTGCCGCTAGGACATGAATTTACCTCGTTTATCCTTGCTTTATTACAAGTAGCTGGCCGTGCACCAAAAGTGGATGATACGATTGCGAAACGTATTCAAGCAATTGATAAAAAATTACACTTTGAAACATATGTCAGCTTAACTTGTCATAACTGTCCGGATGTGGTTCAAGCATTGAATATCATGTCTGTATTGAATCCAAACATTTCTCATACGATGATTGAAGGTGGCATGTTCCAAGAGGAAGTTGAAGCGAAAAAAATCATGGCAGTTCCAACTGTTCTTTTAGATGATGTGGAATTTGCTAGTGGTCGTATGACAATTGAACAATTAGTGGAATTAGCTGCTGGACCAACAAGTGCGGATGAATTCGCAGATAAGGACGTATTTGATGTTTTAGTGGTCGGTGGTGGTCCTGCTGGAAACAGTTCAGCAATTTATGCTGCTCGTAAAGGTATTAATACAGGAATGATTGTTGAAACTTATGGTGGACAAGTCATGGATACTGTTGGGATTGAAAATATGATTGGTACACCTTATACAGAAGGTCCTCGCTTAATGGCTCAAGTTGAAGAACATGTGAATCAATACAATGTTGACATCATGAAAAATCAACGTGCCAAATCAATCCGTAAAAACGATTTGATTGAAGTTGAACTAGAAAATGGGGCGGTTCTTAAAGCAAAATCTGCCATCTTATCTGTTGGTGCTGCTTGGAGAAATGTAAATGTACCAGGAGAAGAAGAATTCCGTACAAAAGGTGTAACTAATTGCCCGCACTGTGATGGTCCTTTATTTACAGGAAAAGATGTTGCTGTAATTGGCGGTGGGAATTCCGGTATTGAAGCAGCAATTGACTTAGCTGGTTTAGCAAAACACGTGTATGTTTTAGAATTTTTACCAGAATTAAAAGCCGATCAAGTCTTGCAAGATCGTGTAAATTCTTTACCAAACGTGACTGTTCTTAAAAACGTAGCAACGAAAGAAATTACAGGTACCGACCAAGTCAATGGTATTTCATATGTTGATCGTGATACGAATGAAGAACACCATATAGCTTTAGAAGGTGTCTTTGTCCAAATTGGATTAGTTCCGAATACTGCCTGGTTACGTGATTCTGAGGTAGCTTTAAATGAACGTGGCGAAATTATTGTTGACAACCATGGAATGACAAGTTTAGAAGGTGTATTTGCTGCAGGAGACTGTACAGATAGTATCTATAAACAAATTATTATTTCAATGGGTGCTGGAGCAACTGCAGCTTTAGGCGCGTTTGATTACTTGATTCGCCAATAATAAAAAATAGGTGGGAAATCATAATGATTTCTCACCTATTTTTGTTTTAAAAAGAATATACAAAGCAATAATCCAGGAAAACATCGAAAAAACAATTGGAAAGATAATTTGCTGACTACCTCTAAATGTGACGGACAACCTATTTTTCCCTACTTGCTGTTTGACGGTGATAGACCCAATTTTAGTTAAGACGATATCTTTATCGGTTAATTTTTTGCCATTTAAAGTAAGTTCCGTTCGTGCATATTTAACAATAGGAACTTTTACTTTTGCAGCTTGATTGGCATTCCACTCGACATAAAGCTTATGATTCTTCACATATTTTTTAAACTGGTGATTAATTGCTAGGATATGCTGTTCATATTGGCGATAATTATTTTTATGATTTTGCTGATAAATTGGTAAATAATCAGGTGTTGATTTTTCTACCAATGTCAAAAGCGTTGTAAAGTCTGAAGAATGAACAGCTTTTTTTAATTCTTTTTTGTCCGTTGTTTGAATAAATAAATGCTTTCTTCCAGTTTGCACCATGCGTTTTTCAGTATTCCATTCATTCATTGGCTCTTGGGCTTTCAGCATCACTTGTCCAAGACTGAAAGCTAAAATGGTAGTAAGAATAGCCATGCTAAATAAATTTTTCTTCCCGTAAGATTGAAAAGTGTAGCACGCTAATAAGAGTAGAAAGATGGTAACTGGAACGAAAAAACGAAATGGAAACTGAATTAAATCAACTATCAGCAACTCTTTTCCTTGTAATTGATTCCAAGGAACGATATTAGTGGATAGGATGAGAAAAAATAACATCGTTCCACTGCATAATCGAATGAATGGTGGATATTTTTTCCATAATAAGACACTAGTAAGTAATTGTCCAAATAGTAATACAACTAAAAAGATGGGGGTTGTTAGCCAATAGCGTCCCTTGCTAGTAATCGCACTACGGTTCATATGCTGATTAATAAATGGATCAGCAATAGTATTCGTACTATAAATCATATAAAAGCTAACCCAAATAGCTAAGGTCAACAAGAAGAACAAACCAATCGAACAAGCCAATTTTTTTAGTAGATGGCTTTTTTTCGGATTTTTAATAAAGGCATAGCAGAAAAATGGAAGATAAATTAAGATTAAAATTAGACTTGTAAAAACATGTGTTTGAAACATAAGAGCTGTCAAAATGCCTAATTCTAACCAATTAAACTCTTTTTTTTCAGCCATATCGACTATTGGTACTAAACATAGTGGTAAAATGGCGGCGCCCCAACTAGAAAATCCTTGACGCATTGTCCAATATTGAATTGAAAATGTTGTTAAATAAAAAATAGCCCCAGCGCAGCTCAGTGAAGAGCGAATATGAGCTTTATTCAAAAAAGTGTACATAGAAATGCCTGAAAGTACAAAAATCATGAATCGAGAGACCACTTGATAGCCAAACCATGAAGGGCTAATTAAGACTAACAACCCTTGGATGTAAGCAATTAAGGGACCGTATAGCGCATTAACGATACGACCGGATTGTTGAAATCCATACATTGAGATAAAATGTTGAAAATTTCCTTCTTTCATTTGCATTGCGGCATCATAAAAACGATTATAATGAAACACTGCATCTGAGCCTAAAACCATACCTTTTGTAATCAATTGTGGGAGAATAAGAATCAAGGAGACTAGAAAAATAACAAGAATAGCTAGTCCATGTGTGTGAATCACTTTTTTCATACGAAAACCTTCAACTTTCTAATTATTTTTTTGTAAGTATAGCATGAAAGTTTTTTGGAAACGAATGAAATAAGAATCGACAACGTGTTTTCTAGATAAATTCTACGACTATTATAATGAAAATTTAAAAAATTGAATGGTTGTTCAAATCCATATTTTGTTTTATGCTTAAAAATGGGGAGAAGGAGGTCGACATGAAGCGAAAAATAACTTTAGGAATAATAACTACGCTGATCTGCATTTTTGGTAGTTTATTCATTCAAAACTACAGTGGAAATTGGTATCAGCAACCCTTAGCAAAAATACAAAAAATAGAAATTAAAGATAATCAACAACTTATTCAAGCAATTGGCGTGAATGGCGCAGCAAAGGGGAAGGAAATAGCACTAGTTTCTCCCTATCAAGAAAATGAAATTGAAAGTGTGCATTTAAAAAAAGGCAATCAAGTTTTTTATCAAGGTAATGAAGTGGTGGAAAAAAAGCGAGATGGTTTTGTTTTCTTTATGGTTAGTTTATTGTTATTAACTTTATTATTTGTAGGAGGTAAGACTGGTTTAACAACGTTTATTAGTGCATTGTTAAATAGTAGTGCTCTTTTTTTCACGATTTGGTTCTATCGAGAGCACGCATCGCTTTCGTTGATTCCTATGACAATGGTTTACATGTTTTTTTCGGTAGCGATTACCTTATTTCTCATTGATGGGATTCAAAAAAATAGTCTACAAAAATTTGTAGCGACGATTGTCACTATTTTAACGGCATTCGGTATTTGTTATTTTACAATGGCGATATTACAAGATAAAGGCCTACGTTTTGAAGATATGGGTGTATTGACAAGACCATATCGTCCAATCTACTTAGCAAGTTTATTAATTGGCGCAATCGGTGCATCCTTGGATACGGTAGTCACTGTTATTTCAACGTTAGAGGAAATTGAATTACGCAATAATAAAGTGACCCTCAAACAATTAATACAATCGGGAAAAACCGTTGGAAATGATATTAGTGGCACAATGATTAATGTATTGATTTGTTCTTATTTCAGTAGTGCGATTCCGGTCATTTTATTGTATTTATTTAACGGCTGGTCATTTGGCCAAACAATCAACATGTTGTTATCGTTAGAAGCAGTACGCGTATTATGTGGTGGTTTTGGTATTCTATTATCTATTCCGATTTCATTATTCTTCTTTGCAATTGGAAGGAGGAGAATTCAATGAGCGTTTTAGGTGTTTTATTGATTTTATTTATCCTGTGTATGGGAGTTATTATAGGGAAATCTTCTTTTTATGTATTAAGTGGCTTATTTATGAATTTACTATTATTTTTATTGCTGATTTTCTTTTTAAATCAAGAATTTTCGGTTTATCTTATAAGCTTATTATATATTTTAGGCAATAGTTTGATTACATTAGCGTATGTCAATGGTTGGAATGAAAAAACGAAAGCTGCTTTTTATAGTATGTTACTATTTTTGGTGGTATTAGGCATTGTTTTTATTCCGTTGATCCAAAGCTTAGCTGTTCATGGCTTTCCTGCACAAGAAATGGAAGAATTAGCAGTGATGAATTTGGAGATTCCAATTCGTTTTTCTGAATTAAGTGTCTCCGTTTTATTTATTGGTGTTTCTGGTGCGTTAATAGATGGAAGCATGGCAATTGCTAGTGCGACAACAGAGCTTTATCATCGACGTGAAGGCACCATCGATTTCTCCCGTTTATTTCAATCAAGCATGGCTGTCGTGAAAAGTATTTTGAATTCGACAATTAACACCTTACTTTTTGCTTTTATTAGTAGTAGTTTAGCATTGATTTTTTGGTATCAAGATTTAAAAATTCCTTGGCAAGAAATGATTCATTCAAAAGCATTTGTTGATGAACTCGCAATTATTTTATTGTCGGGAGTGGGTGTTGCAGTAATATTACCTTTTACAAGTGTGGTAACTTGTTGGTATTTATTGAAACGAAAAACGAGGTGACTACACCTCGTTTTTTTATGCTTTGGGATACTGTTTGTACAATTTTAAAGCAAATGTTAGATTGAACGCTGTTGCTGGTGTAGTCAGTGAACATCCCAATAAATTTTCGATTTTTTCGATACGATAAAGCAGCGTATTCCGATGAATGAACAATAAACGAGACGTTGCAGCTAAATTTTGCTGTTGCTGCAAATAGACATCCAATGTCTCAATTAAATGACTATCTGTTTCACAATCATAGGTAAGTAATGGAGATAAATAATGTTCAATTAAATTGTTAGCATCAGGCTGATTAATATGTCGATAAAGAAAATTCTCTAAATAAAATTCTTTAGCAAAATATAACCGATTCTGAGTGTGTGTTTGATACGCAATCATTTGTTTGGCTTCTTGATAACTTTGATTTAATTCAGCAAGTTTTTGCACAGAGCCAATAAAGATAGTTACATGGGCATCGTTGGCTAAAAAAGAGAGCAAATACTGATGAAATTCAGTGAAAAATTTATGTTGTTGAGTTTCATTTGACATTACTTCATCGCGATGCCCTACTAAACCAATGACTTGTTGTCCCTGTTTAAACACATGTAAATCAAAATGGGAGGTTGTTTGATAGTGATTTACAGCATTTAAAATGGTTCGCATCAGCAAGTCTTCGTCGTATTTTTGCTGTAACAAATCATTGCTTTTGCTTGGCGTTTCAATGGACAGGATGAAGACAACATATGCAAGATCATAGTCGAATTCAATGTCAAACGAACGTAATTCTTCAATTGTTTTCGTACCAAATAATAATTCTCGATAAAAATCACGTAGCACTTTATTATTGATGCGTTCTTTTTCAGCTTGATGAACGATTTTTAATGCGATTGCAATCGAAGCATTTTCTAAAACGATATAATCTTTTTGCGAAAGGGGGCGCTGGTTAGGTAAGACAATAATATAGCCATAAGTCACTTCGTTAAAAAATATCGGTAATAAAACGCCGTTGACACCATCTTTAAAAACAAAATGTGTTGGATGTTTTAATTGAGATACATTTGTTGGAATACTTGAAAGCAAAGTTTGGTTAAAAAAAGCCGTCGATTTTTGCTGTCTAAGATAGGGATAAAAGGCACTGGCTGGTTTATTTGCTAAAAGGCTCCAATCTGCATTGGTGATAATAAGCGGGTTCCCTAAAAAACTTTCTAATTTCTGTTTCAGATAATCAATACCTTCACCTTGCAACCCGTATTCCATAAATTTTGAATTAATATCCAATGCCATTTGGGCAGTCTCACTCGCTGAATCAGCAAGTAAATTCATTACTGTGTGCATGATTTTTGAAAAAGCAACACCATAAGGAATTTCAATTAACGGAATGGCTAATTCATCGCATAATTCGATTAATTTTTTTGGAAGGGGATTTAAATAAATTTTTGGTTTGATACAGACTGCTGCGATATTCAAACGACTAAAGCTTTTTAAAAAATGACTGAGCGCTTCGGGACTTTCTTTGAAAAAATAACCAGAAGTCACAATTAATTCACCTGGAGACAACCAATCTGTCGCTTTAGGATTATCTAAAATATTTACACCAGTAATTTTATTAGTGATTCCTGATTCACCAGCTAAAAGTTTAAAATCTTCAAACATAGGTAGTTTTAGAAAAGCAGTGATATCCATAATTTATAATACCTCCAAAAAATTTAGTTGTATATTGTGTACAAATGAATGAAGGTATTTTCAATCAAATAGTACATATTAAAGCGATTACATTATCGTTATTATATAGATATAAGTTCATAAAATAAAGTGTTTTTAGTTAAAAAGGCCTATTTTATGATAATTGTATAAAATAAACAGTTAGCTATAAAAGTGAGGAGAACCTAAATGAAGAACTTAGTAGTAAAAGTATTAAAAAATCGCTACATTGATTCTGTTTCATTGATGGCATTGTCTACCAAAGCTAATCAAATCGAACATGTTTCACAGGCAATCGTTGCAATGGCGACGGATATGAACAAAGAAGTAATGCGGAATGCAGACTTATCCAATGAGGTGGTAGAACAAGCACAGGCGAGTGATTTAGTGATTACGATGAAAATTACCAATGAAGAGGAAGCACAAGCTGTTTTAGCTAAAGTTGAAGAACTGTTAACTAAAAAAGAAAAAGTCACAACGACCAACGTCAAACGTGTATATCATACGATTCAAGAAGCTGTTCAAAATGAAAAAGCCAATCTAGCTTTAATTTCTGTGAACGGCCATTATGCGACCAGAGAAGCCTTGCAAGCTTTAAACAATAACCTAAATGTCATGATGTTTAGCGATAATGTGTCAGTTGCCGACGAAAAAATGTTAAAAGACTTAGCGAACGAAAAAGGACTTTTAATGATGGGTCCTGATTGTGGAACAGCAATTATTAATAATATTGGCTTAGGTTTTGCAAATAATGTACGAAGAGGAAATATTGGAATTATTGGAGCTTCTGGTACAGGTTCACAAGAAATTTCTGTACGTATTCATGAATTTGGTGGCGGTATCTCACAATTGATGGGAACAGGTGGACGTGATTTAACTGCTGAAATTGGTGGGAAAATGATGTTAGCAGGTATCGATTTATTGGCACAAGATCCGGATACGGAAGTGATTGTTTTGATTTCCAAACCACCTGCAAAAAAGGTACAAGAAAAAATTGTTGCTAAAGTCAAAACAATTAATAAACCAGTCGTCGTTTGGTTTGTGGGTGAAATGGAACAACGAGTAGATGGAAACATTTATTTTGAATCGATGTCCAAAAATACTGCCTTGAAAGCAGTTGAGTTAGCGGGTATTTCTACATCTAATTTAGATTTACATCCTTTAAACATTCCTTTGATTGAAGAAGTCAGACAGAAATTAGCACCTGAACAAAAATATATTCGTGGATTATTTACAGGTGGAACTTTAGCAGCGGAAGCTTATTATATTACGAAACAAAAATATGCAAATGTGTATAGCAACATTGCAAAAAATCCAGAAAACCAAGTAAATGAAAACTCAAGTGATGGCCATATTTATATTGATTTTGGTGCTGATGAATATACAGATGGTCGACCGCATCCAATGATTGACCCAAGTAATCGTATGGAGCAGTTTAGAAAAGAAGCTCGAAATCCAGAGGTCGGTGTGATTTTGCTTGATTTTGTCTTGGGATATGGCGCGCATCAAGATCCTGTTGGTATCATGGCAGAAGAAATTCGCCAAGCGAAACAACAAGCTGAGAAAGAAGGACGATATTTAGAAGTAATTGGCTATGTATTAGGAACGGATCGTGATACGCAAAATCTTGATGAACAATTAGCTAAACTGGAACATACAGGCGCAACATATGCAAGTAGTATGCAGAATGCGGCTCTTTTAGCCCGCGAATTTGTTGGAAAGGACGAGTAAAATGAATCCATTATTTACCGAAGAATTAACTGTTGTTAATGTTGGTTTAGAAAAATTTACTGAAGATATTCAAACTCAGGGAGGAACAAGTATTCAATTAGATTGGGCGCCACCTGGATTAGGAAATGAAGCAGTTTTACAAGCGTTGACAATCCTTGAGAAGCCTGAAAATCTAGAAAAAATTCAGCAAGCTAACCAACGAGTGTTTGAAATCATTACTTCATCAAGTATTTATTTAACTGGATACGCCAAAGCAATTGATGTTGTTCCTGGGATGAAGAAAAATATGATTTTGCATGCGGGACCCCCGATTACTTGGGAGAAAATGAATGGTCCTATGCAAGGAGCAGTTTTAGGAGCGATTGTATTTGAAGGTTTTGCTGAAAATTTAGAAGAAGCCCAAAAAGTGGCACAATCAGGACAAATTGAATTTAGTCCGTGTCACGAACATAATACTGTAGGTTCAATGGCAGGTGTTACTTCTGCATCAATGTATGTGCATATAGTTGAAAATAAAACGTATGGCAACGTTGCATATACTAATTTGAGTGAACAATTATCTAAAATTTTAAGAATGGGTGCCAATGACGATTCGGTGATTGAACGTTTGATTTGGATGCGTGATGTATTCGGTCCTATCTTGGCAGAGGCTATGACGTATTTAGAAGGAGGGATTGATTTACGCTTACTGGTTTCACAAGCATTGCATATGGGCGATGAGTTACACAATCGAAATGTTGCAGGCACAACGCTACTCATTCAAGCGTTAACTCCAGGTATTATTCAGACTGATTTTTCAGTAGCGGATCAAAAAGATGTGTTTGACTTTGTCGCAAGCAGTGATTATTTCTCTGGGCCAACATGGATGGCATTTTGTAAGGCAGCTTTAGATGCGGCTGTGGGTGTTGAAGAGTATAGCTCAGTTGTGACAACAATGGCGCGAAATGGAACAGAGTTTGGGATTCGCCTAGCAAGTACTGATCCTAAAGAATGGTTTGTCGGTCCGTCTCAAAAAGTTATCGGGCCAATGTTTGCTGGGTATACAGAAGAAGATTCAGGCTTAGACATCGGCGATAGTGCAATCACTGAAACATTTGGTTTAGGTGGTTTTTCAATGGCGGCAGCACCGGCAATTGTGGCATTAGTGGGCGGTACGGTAGCAGATGCGACAAATTATTCTTTGTCGATGGAAGCTATTACGACAGGAGAAAATCCCAATGTTACCATTCCAGCACTTAACTTTATGGGGATTCCAACAGGGATTGATATTCTAAAAGTGATGCAAACAAATACTTTACCCGTAATTAATACAGCGATTGCTCATAAGGAAGCGGGAATTGGGATGATTGGTGCCGGTATTACCTATCCACCGGTAGAAGCCTTTCAAAAGGCCATTGTTAAGTTAAGCGAAAAATTTTAAGTGTGGTGGAATCAGATGACAAAAACAATTTTTGATAGCATTAAACAAAAGCAACTAGATGCCGTGTTGGATGAATTATCAACACACGCCATTGATGTACACTCTGTAAATGAAGAGGGACAAACTCCTCTTCATTTAGCAGTAGCAACTAACCAAGTAGCAATTGCTGCGGTTTTATTAAACAAGGGGTTTAGTCCTAATACAAAAGATCATACAATGCTGTCACCTTTTATTGCAGCAGCAGCTAATGGTTTTTCTGAAATGTTTCAGCTACTTCTGTGCTATTCACCAGATTTAACTCAAGTAAATCGTTTTGGAGGTTCAGCTTTGCTACCATCTAGTGAGAAGGGGTTTATTCGTGTCGTTCAGCAAGCCCTAGATGCTGGAGTGCCAGTCAATCATGTGAATCGTCTTGGTTGGACTGCACTTTTAGAAGCTGTTGTATTAGGCGATGATGGCTTTCTTTATCGAGATATCGTCGAAGAATTAGTTACTTCTCAAGCGGATATCTCGATTAAAGATTTCGATCAAAAAGATGCTTGTGAGTATGCGACAGAATTCAAAAAAGAAACGATTGAGTGTTTATTAAATGCAGCGTATCCCACAAGTCCCTTTACTGAAATTAAAACACTCATTCGCGCAAATAACTGTTATCAAAGTATCCAAAAATTGCTTAAGATGGATGAATCTTTAGAGCAATTGTATTATTTAGGTTTTAGCTATGAATGTTTGAATCAATTGGATGCTGCTCGGTATTATTATGCGAAAGGTTTTCAACAAGATGCCCAATTTGCTTATTATTTAGCAAATCTTTATAAAAAAATAGGTGATCAAAAACAAGTAATCGCTTTCTTTGATAAAGGAGCACAAAAAGGCAATCGATCCTTTTTTATCTATCATAAATCAAATTACTTAAGAGAAATTGGTCGCCATCAAGAGGCAATTCTAATTATGGACGAATTGCTGAAACAAGCACCCAATCGAGTAGATTATTTGTTCCATAAAGCAAATAGTCTTCGTAGTTTAGGTAAACATCATGCAGCGTATGAGGTAATGATTGAAGCAGACAAGCTCCAACCAGCGAATTCATTATTTAGTGAACATGCTGCACAATCACAAAAATTGATAGAAAAAAATGGAGGATAACCACAATGGCTGAAAATATTACGATAAACAACCAAGATCCATTTATTGAAGAATCAGTTGATTTTACTACTGTAGCAGAAGAGTTACGCCCAAAAAATCAAGAAGAGCGTGATTGGGGAATTATGCAGTTCACGACATTATGGATGGGCTCTGTTCACAACATTTTGTCTTATATGACTGTTGCTGGATTTTTTATGCTTGGTTTAAACTCCAAACAAGTTCTTGCTGCGGTGATGACTTCAGCAGTGATTGTTTCGTTCTTTTATGTCATTAACGGGATTGCTTCGGCGAAATATGGGATCCCGTTTACCATGGTTTTACGGTCCGTCTTTGGAGTGAAGGGGTTCATTATTCCAGCTTTAGCAAGAGGATTAATTGCTGGTGTTGTCTTTTTTGGAACGCAAAGCTTTGTTACTGCTCGGGCGATGGATGTCATATTTAATCGGATTTTTCCAGGTTATACATCCATTGGTGGAGAAGCTACATTCCTAGGGTTACCCATTTATACTGCGATTAGTTTTGTCCTTGTATGGGTGATAACAGTTGGTTTATTTATGGGTGGAACAAAAGTTATTGATAAATTAGGCACATATGCGTCTCCGATAGTGTATCTATTTATTATTGGTGCTGCTGTATGGGCGATTAATATTGCGGGTGGTATGGAGAACGTCATGAATTATGCACCTGCAAATGCACAATTCAACACTGCTTTATTTATCGCTTGTGTGAGCGCATTAGTCTCTAACTGGGCGGGTCCGATTGTTAATATTGGAGACTTTACACAACGAGCAAAAGATTTAAAGTCAATGATTATTGGTTTACCATTAGGTTTTAGTTTTTCTTACATTTTATTTGCCATCACTTGTGTAAGTTTATTTGCAGGTACAGCAATTGCTTTTCCGGAAATGCAAAATTTTGATATCGTCATGGCTATTGATCAAATGGACAGCTCACTTGCGGTAATTGTTTTAATTATGGCTTTGAATTTAGGAGCGACTGCTTTTGTCGTATTTGGTAATTTGTTCCCAGCAGGTTTACAATTAACCTCTTTAGCACCTAACTTATTCAATGTCAAAACAGGTGGGATTGTAACTGGTATCATTGGTGTTTTAATCCTTCCTTGGAAAATTATTAATAACTTATTCTTATTTTATAGTTTCATTGGGTCAATGTTTGGACCGATTGCAGGTATTATGTTGTCAGATTTCTTTATCAATAAAAAAGGGCAGTTGAATTTGCAAGAGATTTATGCAGCTGAAAACAGTACGCTAAGTATGAAATACAATCGCCGTGCCGTAATTGTCTTAGCAATTAGTTTTACTCTTTCGATGGTAGGAGCCTTTTTCCCTAATGTTAGTTTATTAAAAATGATTAATGATTTTGCATTCTTTTCAGGATTAATTAGTTCGTTTGTTTTATATACACTGTTAACTTTTATCGATAAAAATAAATAAAATATCTAAGGAGCGAGAAAAATGAATAAATACTTTCAATTAGCAACCAAAGCGACACTTGAAGGAATGAAGCGTGGTGACGGAGGACCGTTTGGGGCAACGATTGTTCGCAATGGAGAAATTGTAGCAGCGGTTGGCAATACGATGATGCGCGATACCGATCCATCTGCGCATGCCGAAATGGTCGCCGTGCGAGAAGCATGTAAAAAGTTAAATACGATGGATTTATCAGATTGTGAAATTTATGCGACCTGTGAACCTTGTCCAATGTGTGTAGGCGTCATGATGTGGGCCAATATCAAAAAAGTATATTACAGTAACACGCGCGATGATGCTGCAAAATACGGGTTCTCTGATATGCATCTACGAAATTATTTAGATGGTAGTGATAAAACAGCTTTTGATATGGAAGAAATTGGTCACCGCGAAGACTGCGATCATTTATGGCAGGTATTTCAAGAATTAAACCCTTAAAAACTTTACAGAGTTTAAAGGACTTGTTATAATTCAACTTGTAAAAACTCGTTTTCTGAAAGAGGGACTTTTTGTGAGTGTGCAAGGTATCTAATTAAGCAATTGAATACAAATAAACCAAAAATATGCTAGGTTTATTTGTCATGCCTAAAGATACCTATTGAATCAACGAATGATACGACAAGGTAATAGGGCTTCCTATTGCCTTTTTTTATGCTTTTTGTATAACGAATATTTGAAAACGAGTAGATCACTCTGTTTTTTTCAAGGTATCTTTTGATAGTAGAAAGGAATACTCACATGAATAAAACCTTATTTCAAGCAACCGAATTTAATTTAATCAAAGAACAGATTATTCAGCGTTGTATTAGTGACTATGCAAAAGAATTATTAGCTGGCAAAGAACCGGCGACCAATTATCAAACCGTTCAAAAACGTTTAACAGAAACGAATGAAGCGATGTTAATTTTGGCATCCGGCCAACATGTACCATTTATGGGATTGAGTCAAATTAAACATTTGACGACTAAAATTGAAAAAGGTGCTATTTTAGAAGCCAGTGAATTAACAGAATACGGGGATTTTTTACGATCGTTTCGTCTGATTGCACGCTTTTTTGAGAAAAATCAGTACCAAACACCATTATTAAGAAGCTATACGAAAGACTTAACGGATTTTCATCACATCATTGATGCTATTTACGAAGCTATTGCCGGTAATCGGGTGAAATCCGAAGCCTCGCGTGAGTTAAAAAAGATTCGTGGAAAAATCATGAAACTAGAAAATGAACTTGAGAAAAAATGTGCCAAAATCTTAAAACACGCATTAACTAACGGTTGGTTGCAAGATCGTTTAGTTGTAAAAAAAGAAGACCGTTATACATTACCAATTAAAACAACTTTTCAGTCTAAAATTGCTGGTGAGATTATTGAACGGTCCAATCGTGGGACAACCGTATTTATTGAACCCGAAAGTTTGCGAAAATTAAATGACCAATTGATTTTCGCGAAAAGTGAAGAAACGGCAATTGTCTATCAGGTACTCGCATCTTTAACCGGGATGCTAGCTGAAGAAGCTGATGTAATTAGCTACTGTATGGATATTATCGTTGAATTGGACAGTATTTTTGCAAAAGCGAAATATAGTCAAAGTATTGGCGGAAAACGAGTAACGATTAATGAAGAAGAGACACTGCATTTTGATGGTGTCAAACATCCATTATTGACAAATCCAGTACCTTTAAGTTTAGAAATTGGAACAATGCGCGGTTTAATTATTACTGGTCCTAATGCTGGTGGGAAAACCGTAGTCTTAAAAACCATTGCGTTGGTGTGTTTGCTGACTTATTTTGGTGTTTGTGTCAATCATAATGGCAGTTCATCAATTGGACTGTTTAAAAAGATTTTTATCGATATTGGCGACCAACAAAGTCTCGAAAATTCGTTAAGTACGTTTTCAGGACATATGAAAAATATTAGCGAAATTCTACGTCATACGTCTAGGCAAACGTTGATTTTACTTGATGAAATTGGCAGTGGCACAGAACCCAATGAAGGAGCGGCCTTAGCAATTGCAGCGATGGAGTCCATGTATCAGCAAGGTGGAACAATTGTAGCAACGACGCATTATGGTGAAATAAAAGATTTTGCGTTACAACATGAAGATTTCCAAACGGCAGCGATGGCATTCGATTCAGAAACATTGACTCCGCAATATCGTTTATTACTTAATCAAGTCGGGGAGAGTAACGCCTTTTGGATTGCTCAAAAAATGGCGATTGATTCTAAAGTGCTAACACAAGCAAAAAAATATCTGCACAATAAGGATTATGCGACAAAAAAAATCGTGTATCAACGAAAAGCAACCGAAACAAGTAGTACACAAATAGAGTTTCATAAAGGCGATCGTGTCTGGAGCAATGAGCATGAGCAGTACGGATTGTTTTATGAGTACCAAGATGAATATTCTGCTAAAATACTTATTGAAAAACAGCTGATTTCTGTTTCGCTTAAACGCTTGAAACTAGCTGTCCCAGCAAGCGAATTATACCCACAAGGTTATGATTTGGAACAATTATTTGTTGAGTATCATGAGCGGAAATTTAATCGAGATATTGATCGTGGCTCAAAAAAAGCACAAAAACAATTACGCAGACAAGCCGAACAAAGACAAAAGCATTGATAAGAATAAAAAAGCATGGTATTCTACTTTTATCAACCAAGTAAAGGGGAATGAAAGGTGACTGCATCTATGAGATTACGTTTTTTACTTTTGAATCGTTAATTTAATACAAATTCAAAAGTCTTGTAACGAAATTCATGGGTGAAGTGTGCACTTTTTAAGTAGATACACATAGATAAAATGAACGTAGGGATAGTATAAGACTATCCCTTTTTTGTGTCCATTTTTTAATTAAATAGAAAAGTTACATGGAATCCCTGTTCGTTACAACAGGAAGGATCAAACCATGGAAGAACAAACTATTCAAATCAAAGACTTAGAGTTAATTTATTCAGGAAAAGAGATTGTAATCGTTCCTGAATTAAACGTTTATATGAATGAAAAAATTGGTATTATCGGAGAAAATGGTTCTGGGAAAACAAGTTTAATGAAATTAATTGCGCATCAATTGACTCCTACCAAAGGAACAATTCAGACAAGTATCGATTTTCAGTACTATGCTCAAATGGATGATGTGGTAGAAGAATCAATAACTGATTTAGACGGTGCATTATTAAGTCGCTTTACAGTGCCCACGACGGATGTCCAAAATTTAAGTGGGGGTGAGATGACGAAATATCGTTTAACGCAATTGCTTTCAACTTATCAATCAGGGATGTTATTGGATGAGCCAACAACTCATTTGGATCAGCGTGGAAAACAGCAATTAATTGAAGAATTGCGTTATTATTACGGTACGTTGTTGTTTATTAGTCATGACCGTTTCTTTTTAAATGAATTGGCTGAAAAAATTTGGGAAATAAAAGATGGCAAAATTACAGAATACAAAGGGAACTACGATGCCTATCTGCAACAAAAAGAACATGAAAAAAACAGTCAAGAGCGTGCACACCAAGAGTATCAAAAAGAAATGTAACGATTAACAAAAGGTATTCAAGAGAAAAAACAAAAAGCAGAACAAGCCGGAAAAATTTCAGATAAAAAGAAAAAACAAAATGTTCGACCAGATCGACTGTCTTCTTCAAAACAAAAAGATACCGTTCAAAAAAATCTTTATAAACAAGCCAAAGCCATGACATCTCGCTTGGAACAATTAAAAGAAGTTCAAGGCTTGGAGCGAGAGACAAGCATTAAGTTTCCGAAACACGAGACAGCTGAAATTCATAATCCATATCCGCTACGCATTGAGAAACTAACAGTAACTTATGATCAAAAACGTATTTTAGATGAAGTGGACTTTCAATTGCCTTTAGGGAAAAAAGTAGCTGTTGTGGGGTCAAATGGTGCCGGTAAGTCCACTTTATTACAAGCAATTTTAGATGGTCATTCAAGTATTGTTTTATCACCAAAAGTAAAAATAGAGACGTATCGTCAAATGGACTATCAATTGTCTAGTCAACGGTCGTTATTACTTGAATTAATGACAGAAACAGATTGGCCTGAAAGTACTGTCCGTTCATTGCTACATCATTTAGGTTTTTCACAAGATGAAGTATTCAAACCACTATCCGTATTAAGTGGCGGCGAAGCGACACGTGTTGCGATTGCTCAATTATTTACACGACCATCCAATCTATTAATATTGGATGAACCTACAAATTTTATTGACTTAACAACCATTCAAGCACTAGAGATGTTTCTAAAAGAATACACAGGGACTGTGCTCTTCACATCGCACGATCCACATTTTATTGAATTAGCGGATGAAGTGTGGGAACTCAAAAATGGAAAGCTAGTGTAATAAAAGCCGATATATCTTTAAGTTCCACTTGCAAAAAGTGAACGTATGTTCTATTCTGTAATTAACATAAAATAAGGAGAACGATTATGAAGACACCCTTAACCATTCAAATGGAAGAAAGTTTGTATTATTCCTGTCGAGAAAATGGTGATATTGTTATTGAAGAGGTCACAATGCCTGATGATCAAGGGATTGTCGATACACTAAGTTGCCGTTTAGATGTCGCCAATCAGTTTGAATGGCGTTGTTATGAGCTAAAAGTTAGTAAAGCAGATTTTCGTTCAAAAGCAAAGTTATCGTTTGTCGGTCATTATAATTATTTTGTGTTACCTGAAAAATTGTATTTAGCAGTCCAAGATGAAATCCCCAGTCAGATTGGTGTATTAGTTTTTCATTCGTATATCAATGAAGAGATTGGGGTACCAGGGTACTTTACGACCGCTAAAAAACCGCAACGTCAAGAATTACAAGTCAATGAACAAGAGTTGCTTTATCGCTTAATCGCCTCGCAAGCACGAGAAGTAGGCAAAGCAAAAAAAACAGCTCGTGGCTTGCGAGTATTTGGTACTGAACAATTATTTAAAGAGCTCAAACGTAGACAGCCAGAATACGATTTGTTTGGGGGCGGAGTGAACTATTACGACCGTTTTATTGAAGAGACACAATCGCAAGCAATAGAATCTTTAAAAGAGGAACTAGAGGCGACACGTGCTGCTTATTTTGAACTTGAAAATCGCTGGTTGGAGGAAAAGTAATGTATTATCCTTATTTTCGTGGCAAACAATTTGATTTGATTGCATTACGCACGTTGTTGGAAGAAAATCGTTTGTCAAAGCGAATTCAGCCAATTATCGAACCAGTAAAAAAAACGACTGCTTTTACAAAATTAATAGACACAAGTCAACAAATGGCGCACCCTTTTTATATTATTCAAAATCCACAAGTGGGGGCTTTTGCTACTGAAAATGGTTTAGAAACATTGCGCCAACTTCCTAATGAAAAAGCGTATCTATTAGATCAACCATTAGAAACCGTAGAGACTCCTTCAGAAATGATAATTATTAATCAAGCAGCACCTGCTCTAGCAAGTGAATGGAACAATTACCAAGCAAAAGTGTTAGTACCAGAAGAATTTCGTTTATTACAGAGAGTCAAAGGGCAACGGATTTTATCAGAAGATGCCTTTACCCGTTTGCCAAGAACGCATTTTTATCAAGAACAAATGGATGAACTTTTTTCAGTGACACATCAAACTTATCAGAAGAAAGGCTTTGTGGGCTTTAGCGATTTTTCAATAGATAGTCGCATCTATTATGAACATGGCTATCCCACACCTATTTTGAGTTTGCACCTTGTCTATTTTGCAAAGGATCAATTGCGCATCCATCATTTTTTATCACCAGAAGAATTACCTTCGCAAAAGGAAAAATTTTTAGCACTCATGATGGAAGTTGATCAATGGATGCCTCAGTTATGTGACAATCAACCAACAAAGGGGCTGGAATTATTGTTAGAAAATGCAGCGAAAGAAAAATTCCCTGGGATGGGTGTGATGCGTAAAGCAGCTGTTATGCATCATTTGGAATTGATGAGTCGTTATTTAGATGGGAGATAATCAACTATTATAGGTAGTTATAAGGGAACTCATAAAATTGATTATTGGACCATTTGCTTTTTACTGAGTAATAATGTGGAAAAACATAAAGACAAAATGAGCGTGTAACAACACATTTCAACTGATACAATCTTTCCTAAAAGTGTCATTTTCCCTTTGATTTTGCTAGTATAAAGATAAAAGGAGGGCGAAAACAATGAAGAAATTAGTTATTTTTGGAGGTAGTGGTTTTTTAGGTCGTGAAATTATCAAAGCTGCTCGTGAGGATTATCATGTAATCAGTGTCTCACGTCATGGGCAACCAGCATTGGACGAAGAATGGCTGTCAACTATTGAATGGGTAAAAGGAGACGTTTTTCAACCAAACGGCTGGCGCCATGTGCTTAAAGACGCCGATATTGTGATTGATGCGATTGGTTTGTTAGTTGAAAATCGTAAAAAAGGCTTAACGTACGAGCGTTTCAATATTGAACCAGCTAAAATAACTGCTGATGAAGCACAAAAAATGAAGGTTCCTTATTTTGTTTATATTTCAGCGAACCGTTTTACGACTCTTTTCTTAAAACGTTATTTTCACTCAAAAGCGAGAGCTGAATCGATTGTTTTATCTTATTTTCCTCATGCGTTATTGGTTCGTCCAAGCTTTATGTATGGGAAACAGCGTAAACTGACTACGATACAAGCGAAAATGATTCACTTAGCCAAAAAAGTCCCCATCATTTCACAACCAATTAAACAATTGCAGCCTCAAAAAGTCGAAGAAGTGGCACAAGCAATTGTCATTAAAATGAAAGAGATGACAGAAGAAAAATAGTTCTGTTGTTTAAAAGGAGTATAAAATGAAAGAAACTGAGTTTTCACTAGCGCATTGGCGTAGAAATTTTTATTTATTTTTAAGTGGGCAATTTCTATCAGGAATTACCAGTATGATTGTCCAATATTCTATTATTTGGTATTTAACTGAATTGACTGGTTCAGCCACAGTTTTAAGTTTTGCAACTATTTTAGGGATGTTGCCGATGGTTATACTCAGTCCTTTTGTGGGTCCTTTAATTGACCGCTGGAACAAAAAAACATTGTTGATAGTAACGGATGGAATTGTGGCAATTATCGCCTTGGTTTTATCCTTAGTGGGAACATTTTCAGCAGAGTTTCCATTGTGGTTAGTATTTATTTCTCTATTAGTGCGTTCAATCGCGCAAACGTTCCAAATGCCAACCATTCAATCTATTTTACCAATGATGGTTCCTGAAGAGGAATTAACCAAAGTTAATGGGCAGTTAGGGATGGTTCAATCTGCTAATTTTATTATCGCTCCTGCATTAGGTGCTTTCTTATTTGCGATTGTTCCTATGAATCAATTGATATTATTAGATGTGTTAGGTGCTATTTTTGGAATCGGCTTACTAATTTTTGTAACGATTCCTAAAGTCGTGTCACAAGGAGAAAAAGTTCATCTATTAACAGATACTAAATTTGGTTTGCAACAGTTAATGGCTAATAAAGGTCTATGGTGGATTACGTTAATTGGTTCAGCATTTACCTTAATTTTCATGCCTGCTGCAAGTATGTATCCGTTAATGACGATGGAATATTTTAATCGTTCAGTAGGAGATGCCGGTTTAATTGAAATGATTTATGCTATTGGAATGTTAGCAGGTGGGGCGTTAATCGGGATTGCTGGGAACTGGAAAGATCGAATGAAACCTGTGTTATTAGCCTATGTTGTTATTGGTATCACAATTGGATTAAGTGGTATCTTACCAGCTACAAAGCAAGGGTTTATTTTCTTCATTATCTTAAATGCCTTAGCAGGATTTGCTACGCCGTATTTTAATACGCTACTCATGGCAATGATTCAACAAAGTTATGATCCTAAATATTTAGGTCGGATTTTAGGAGTTCTTAATTCACTGATGAGTATTACTGGTCCAGTTGGTTTAATTTTTGCTGGTCCTTTAGCCGATAAAATTGGAGTAGAAAAAATGTTTCTCTTAGCAGGGATTGGTACATTACTCTGTGGAATCGTGACTTTTATCATTCCTGCTACACGCAATTATGACAAAGAATTACAAGCGAAGCTAAATAAAAAAGCCTAAAAGGAGGCGTTAGCGATGAGTAACTTATCTGAATATGTTGCCGCAGTAACCGATGATACAAAGCGTCAAAAACTTCAAGAATTATTCGATTGGCTTACTTCTGAATTTCCTCAACTTCAAATAAAATTCGGTTGGGGACAACCGATGTTTACTGACCATGGTACGTTTATTATTGCTTTTAAACATACAAAAAAACATATCACAGTTTCACCTGAAGTTGCAGGTATTCAAAAATTCGCAGATAAACTAGACATAGTTGGTTATGCGCATACAGAGAATACTTTTCGGATTACATGGGAACAAGAAGTACATTATGAATTGTTACGAGAAATGATTCAATTCAATATAGAAGATAAAGCTAATGAAACTAAATTTTGGCGTAAAGCGCCCAACTAGACGAAACAATCATTAAAACAAACCCGAACGGTACACTTTTGCTAGGCTAAAGCAAAAAAGACGTTCGGGTTTTTTTTGTTTAATCGAGATAAGTTTCAATGACAGCAAGTACGCCAGAATTATTGTTAGAAGGAGCTTGGTATGTTGCCGTTCTTTTAACTTGAGGGCTACTTTGTTCCATCGCATAACTGTGCTTAGTTAAACCAAGCATTTCTAAATCGTTGTTGGCATCTCCAAATGCTAAAAGCTCATCAGGCATTATCTGCCATTTTTTTAATAATTTTGCAATTGTGCTACCTTTTGTAATATCGGGAATAATAATGTCAATACTTCCATGACCACTAGCTACTGCTACTAACTGTCCATCAAATTGTACATTTAATTGCTTTACCACGCTGTTCGTCTTCTCAACTTCCACATCCAAAGCGATTTTTACAAAGACATCATCAGGTAGCGTATTAAATGAAGACACCTCTGTTAAGTGATAATAATACTTCTTAGCGAACTCTTTGAACTGTTGACTAGCTGAAGACAACAGATAAGCGCTTTTTACGCCACATACGATAAATTCTAACGTATAATCATTCGTTAATAATACCGACAGAAGTGTTTGAACAAAGGTCGATGAAAACTGACTGACACTCTGTAAGTTTTGATTTTCCCCAATAATTGCTCCGTTCTCTGCAACATACACAATCTCAGCATCTTTTCCAGGAAAAAAAGATTTTAATTGATAATATTGATTCCCGCTAGCTACGATGAATTTGATTTGTTTTTTACATAATTGATGATAAATCCGTTCAAAGCGTTGAACATCATAGCGACTCGTTGTATCTAAAAAAGTTCCGTCCATATCTACAGCAATTGCTTTGATCATCATTATTTACCCCTTTAATAGTTGATTTAATCGTTCGGTACTAAAAAGCATTAATAAAGCGAAGAAGGCTAGGAAAAATGGATAAATGGCAAGAGAGGTAACTGACGCTAACCAACCAAAAAATGGCGGGACAAAAGTTGTTCCAACATAAGCAAATGCCATTTGAATACCGATGACGGATTGTGAATACTCCTTACCAAAATTAGTAGGTGTCGCATGGATAATCGATGGATAAATCGGAGCACAACCGACGCCAACAATAATTAATCCAGATAATGCCCAAAATGTTTGGCTACTTGGTAAAAGGATAAAAAGTAGACCAATTAGAATAATCCCTGTGCCTACACGAATTAATTGTTTGTCCCCTAAACGGTCAGCAATAAATCCACAAATGAACCGACCAAAAGTAATCCCTAAAAAGAAAAAGGCAGCAAAACGAGCAGCGATATCCGGATGAATATGTTTGGCCGTTACTAGAAAGGTGCTTGCCCATAACCCGGTTGTTTGTTCAACGGCTGAATAAGCAAAAAAAGCAATTAAAATAGCCCAAATTCCTTTGAGTTTTAATATTTCACTAAAACTTAACGCTTTTGTTGTCGAATCACTAGTATAAGTATCTTTTTGTCGTTTCCAGAGTGGTAGGCTGAAAAATAATACGGCAGTTAAAATCAGCTGTAAGATACCAATTGTTCGATAACCGTTATTCCATGATTGTCCGTTTGTTAAATAAAAACTCATGATATATGGACTAATCGCTGCTCCGACACCCCAGAAGCAATGCAGCCAATTCATATGACGAGAAGTATAATGCAAGGCAACATAGTTATTTAATGCTGCATCCACAGCACCAGCACCTAGGCCATAAGGAATCGCCCAAAACACTAATGCTAAGAAGTGAGTAGAAATAGAAAAACCGAATAGTGCAATTGCAGTTATTAACACGCTTAATGCAGTGACGAGACCTGCCCCAAATTTACGTGTTAATTTATCCGAAAACAGACTGGAAACAATTGTTCCACCAGCGATGGTCATAGTAATAATCCCAGCATAGGACACTGAAACCTGCAGTTCTTGGTGCATGACTGGCCAAGCTGATCCGATTAAGGAATCAGGTAAACCTAAGCTGATAAAAGCAATATAAATAATGGCGAGTAGTAATGAATACATCTTGTTCTCCTTTAAAAGTAAGTTTTTAATTTATTGTTTTTACGATAATGCAGAGGGGTGACGCCGTATAATTCTTTAAATTGTTTTCCGAAATAACTTGAAGTAGAAAAACCACATTTTTTGGTAATTTCTTCAATTGATAGTGTTGACAGTTTTAATAGTTTGCTTGCTTGAAACAAACGATATTCGTTAATGTATTCCATCGGTTTTTTATTGGTAAATTTTTTAAAACAACGAAAACATTCTGAACGACTAATCCCAATTTGTTTACATAATTCATCAATGGTAAACTTATTTGCATAATTTTGATAAATGTAAGATAAAATCGCCTTGGTTTCTTGTTCTTTTGAACGATGAGGTGCCTGAATCATAGGATTTTGTGTATCCACATACTCCACAACTAATTTCCAAACTTTACTTGCTTGAGTAATCGCTTCTAATTCAAAATAAGGCATATTGGGTGTTAAGCGTTGCCCGCTTTGAATACTGTGAAGTAATTGTTTTTGACTAACCGTTGTGGGTTGTAGATGAAACCCTTGAATCGAACTTTCAATAATTGTTTGAAAATATTTTTCAAACAATTGAGGTGAGCCTTGCGTTAATAACGTATGGGGAAATAAAAAACCAAAAATTTGATTCTCTTTTTCTTGATTGTCAGCAATAGCCATATGTAAGACGCGAGCATTGATAAAAAAACCATCTCCTTTTTTTAACTTAAAATGGGTACCATTGATAAAATAATCAAATGAGCCTGACAGTACATAGCCAAATTCAAACGAATCGTGCCAATGACAATTTAATGTATCATCTTTTAATTCACTATAGTCATCCACCCAACAGTCATATAAAAAGTTGTTAACCGGATAATCAAATTGTTCTTCTAAATTTGGCGTTACTGGAATTTCACGATAGTTTTGCATAGGGTCTCCTTTGATACTATTTTTATATTTAAACGAAAATTATTTGATAAATATGATACAATTGATACTATAATAATATTTTTGTTTTTCGTTTTTGTCAACGGAAATTGAGATAAAATATCAAATAGTAGAAAGAGGTGGCGTTAATGAATAAAAAAACGTATTTGATATTGAAAATCATCTATTTCTTGCTTCTAATTGCAGTAGTTCTTGTGTTTGGCCGAGCCATATATTTAGGTAATAAGATATATATCGTTGTTTTACTGTTGCTTATTATTGGAATGACGAAAGATTTATGGTTATTTAAAAAGAACGTAAAAGAAGAAGATACGTAAAGAAAAGATCAAACAGACTAGAAAGCGAGGATGGTTTTCTAGTCTGTTTTATGTTACAACTAGGAGAGAAAATGGAGGGATACTAATGACATTTGAAGAAATTTTACCAAAGTTAAAGCAAGGCAAAAAAATTATTCGTGAAGGCTGGGGTGGATTCGAATTATACGTCACGCTTGTTTCAGGAGAAGAATATGAGGGTTGTCCAGTCACGCCTTATTTTTTAATTAAAACATCCGATGAAGGCTTTTCGAGCTTTGCACCAACCGTTTGTGATATTTTGGCGGATGATTGGAAAGTCGTTGAAGAATGAGCGAATTTCAAAATAAAGTAGTGTTTGTTACAGGTGCGGCTTCCGGTATTGGTTATGCACAAGCTAAAGCATTCTTAGAAGCTGGAAGTTTGGTTTTTGGTGTAGATATTCAGCATGATTTTAGCAATTTAACCGACCATAGTCATTTCAAATCATTTTCAGGTGATTTAAGCCAGGCTGAAATTTGTCAAGAAGCCGTTTTAGCTTGTCAGAATTCTTTTGGTGACGTGGATATTCTTTTGAATACTGCCGGAATTTTAGATGACTATCAAACAATTGAGGAAACCGAGCTTGATTTATGGCAAAAAGTTTTAGCGACTAATTTGACAAGCATGTTTGTGATTACAAAAGAAATTTTACCTCAAATGGTTAAAAAAGCGTCAGGTACTGTTATTAATATGGCATCGGTGGCGAGTTTTGTTGGTGGTGGCGGTGGTATTGCTTATACGTCAGCAAAACATGCCGTGGCTGGCTTTACGAAACAATTAGCGTTAGATTACGCTGGAAAAGGAATCCATGTCAATGGTCTGGCACCAGGAGCAATTCAAACACCAATGAATGCTGCTGATTTTGCTGGAGATGGTGCGATGGCAAAATGGGTAGCAGAAGAAACACCCATGAAACGTTGGGCTCAACCAGAAGAAGTTGCCGCTGTTACGCTCTTTTTAGCAA
Source organism: Enterococcus sp. AMC1623 (assembly GCF_058216495.1). Lineage (NCBI taxonomy): Bacteria > Bacillati > Bacillota > Bacilli > Lactobacillales > Enterococcaceae > Enterococcus > Enterococcus sp. AMC1623. Next base: position 713,500 of record NZ_CM177096.1, read on the forward strand.
GTGAGCAAGCTCGTTACATGCAAGGAACAATTTTACCAATTGACGGAGGCTGGCTATTAAAATAAAAGCCTTGCAAACTGAACATTTTTCATTATCATGAATAATAGTGGTTTTCCACACTGCGACACTTCAATCCTTTGGTCGCAGTTATTTACCAAGGCACGTCCTTGCAAAGGAGAAAAGACATGAATAAAGAAAAAACACGTTCAGTTACTCATTGGACAACACAAGAAATAGCAAAAATGGCACTAGTTACGAGTTTATACGTCGTTGTAACGGTCGGATTATCCGTTATCAGTTTTGGTGCTGTACAAATTCGATTATCAGAGATGTTTAATTACTTCGCATTGTATAATAAACGCTATATTTGGGCGGTAACATTAGGCGTTGCGATTGCTAACTTCTCTTCACCGAATGGCTTAGTAGATGTTGTTGTTGGGAGTGTCGGTACGTTTTTGGTATTACTTGTAAGTGTTTATGCAACGAAACGAATTCAAACTATGAAATATAAAATGGTGATGACCGCCATTGTTTTTGCAGTATCTATGTTTACTGTAGCTGGACAATTAACCCTTTTATATGGCTTACCCTTTTTCTATAACTGGTTAATTATCGGTGTAGGAGAACTACTTTCGATGACTGTTGGTGGCATGATTGTTTATACCATCGACCAAAAAATCGATTTAATAAACTAATTATAAACGCGTATCTAGGATTGAAGATACGCGTTTTTTTCTAGTATAATAAATGACAACACGCAAAGGAGGTTTTTCGATGAAAATTCAAGTGGAACATATTGATGCATTCAGTTCATTACCAAATAAAGGGAATCCTGCGGGTGTGGTACTCAATGGTGATGACTATACAGAGGCAGAAATGTTGAAAATTGCTGCAACTGTCGGCTTTAATGAAACTGCATTTGTTTGCCAGTCAGAAATTGCGGATTTTCAATTCCGTTATTTTACTCCTGGACATGAAATGAATTTATGCGGACATGGTACAATCGGCGCAGTCTACAGTTTGTATCGTCATAATCGGTTCGCGGCAAAAAAATTTACAATTGAAACAAAAGCTGGCGTTTTACCCATTCAAGCAACAGTTGAAAAAGAACAATTAGTTGTCACCATGCAGCAGACTACGCCAAAATTCCGAAAATTCAATGGATCAACGGCACTTTTAGCTAAGGGATTGGGTTTAACTGAAACTGCGATTGATTCACGCTATCCGATTGTTTATGGTAATACAGGAATTTGGACACTCGTAGTTCCAATCAAGGAATTAGCCAGCTTTCAACAAATGGTTCCAAATAATCAACAATTTCCTGAAATATTAACTGAAATTCCTACAACATCGATTCATCCATTTTGCTTTGAAACAGTCCATTCAGACAACGATTTACACGCACGCCATTTTTCTTCACCTTATTCAGGAACGGTGGAAGACCCCGTCACAGGGACAGCTTCAGGCGTGCTGGGTGCGTATTATCAAACATATGTCAAAAAACAGACATCACCACAGACTATTTTCGTAGAACAAGGGATAGAAATGAATCGAGATGGTCAGGTAGTCGTGCATGTAACTGGTGACGACCAATTACAGATAGCCATATCAGGAACTGCTGTGTATGTAGATACAATCGTTATTAACTTATAAGGAGCCAACGAGATGAAACAATATATTGTCGATGCCTTTACTCAAGAAGTATTTAAAGGCAATCCAGCTGCTGTGTGTATTCTGGATACTTGGTTATCTGATAGCCATCTACAAGCAATTGCCTTAGAAAATAATTTATCTGAAACAGCATTTGTTGTAAAAAAAGCGGGTCACTATCATTTGCGTTGGTTTTCGTTAAATGGCGAAATTGATTTGTGTGGTCATGCAACATTGGCAGCAGCCTATGTAATTGCCAATTTCTATGAGCATACGGCAGAGTTGATTTTTCACACGATGAGTGGCGACATCGCTGTTAGTCAGCAAGAGGAACGTTTTGAAATCAGCTTTCCTTCATTTGATTTGGAAGAAGTTACGATTACAGATGAACTGGTTGCGGCAATAGGTTGTCAACCAACAGCAGTGTATCTGGGCAGAGATTTGTTGTGTATTCTTGATACAGCAGAAGATGTTTACTGTGTCACTCCAAATCAAGAAAAAATTGCTGCATTAGACGGATTATTATTGCATGTGACAGCTAAAAGCGAGGGAGAATATACCTGTGTTTCTCGAACCTTTGCGCCAAAATTAAATATCGCCGAAGATTCTGTATGTGGGAGTGGGCATTGTCATATTGTTCCTTATTGGGCAAAAAAATTGCAGACTGAGACAATCATTGCTTATCAAGCATCTGCAAGAGGAGGTATTTTATACGGTACTTATGCGGGTGATCGGACTAAATTAGCCGGGTATGCAACTTTGTTTGCAATAGCGGATATTTTCATTTCATAAAGGAGTTAAGATAATGAAAACAAATTTACAATGTGCGTATCACATAGCTGTTCCAACGGCTTTTTTCAAAGATGAAGAATTAAATGTTTCCGCAACAATTCAACATGTGTCTCACCTCCAAAGACAAGGAGTGTCTTCCGTTTTAATTTGTGGTTCAACTGGAGAACAGCACAGTCTTACTCTGGAAGAAAAATTAGCTTTAATTGAAGGCATTGAACAGACTGTTTTCCCTGAATCTTTTGAAATTCTGTTTGGTGTCGCCAGCATTCGTCAAAAAGAGGCAGAACTATTGGCTCAAGCAATTGCTCATTCAACAAAAATTGCGGGCGTATTGTTAGGTTTTCCACCTTATATTTTACCAACCCAGCAAGAAGCAAAAGCTTATGTTTTAGCAATAGCAAAAATCATTCAAAAACCAATTATTCTATATAATAATCCTAAACGAACGGGTTTTGATCTTGCTGTTGCAACGATGAATGAGTTAATGACCATTCCTCAACTTATTGGATTGAAAGAAGCCGGCGTGTATCAACGAATTTCGCAGTTTCATCTCCCTAAAAATCGTAGCTTTTATTTCTATGCAGGTGGTGAAGCGAATCTAGCTGAAAAAATTACGTTAGGCTTTACCAGACTATCTTCCATTGGTGGCAATCTCTATCCAAAAGAAATGGAACAATGGTTTCAAGAATTATTAGCCGGAAAAAACAGTCCTTTTTGTCATCAAGAAGCACTAGATGAATTATTTAGTGAGAGCGTACTACCTGCACTCAAGCAAGCCATCAGTGAGAATGAAGGCATTAAAATGGGAAGTGCCCGTTTACCGTTGGGCAATACTTAGGAACTAAAGACATCATATAAAAACAAAAACTATTCGAACGATAGCAAGTGAGGAACACTAATTCTGGTGAATTCGCAGACACTTATCGTTCGGATAGTTTTTATTGTTAATAGACGTGTTCATAGCCCCGTTATAGTTGATAAATACTCTCCGAAGTTACTAACCAACGTAGGCCATAAGTCAAGGCCGTCTGAAAATCTTCTACAAAGAGTAAGTTGGGTTGATTGATTTGTTTCGCTAAAAGAGTGGATTGCTGGATTGCTTGGCGAATAGTCGCTTCTTCAACTGAATCCGCAGAGATGATAAAGGTATCTGGAGCAAGCACGGCATTATAGATGGCTAGAATTTCTAACAAACTGGTCATAAATGCTGCAGTAGTATCTGGCGTAGCCGCGTCAATGAGGTGGGGAAGGAATTTTGCTTCTCCTGCTAAATTATGACCACCTTCAATCAGTCCGTCGTTCGCATAAATGGTAATTCCTGGCATACTATTTTCGGGATAAAAAATACCTACAATAGTTTCTAGTTTACTTAACTTTTGCTGAATTGTAGTGCCCACGGTTAATAAATGCGCGTCATTTTGAACCAATAAGGGGATTGAGGAATGCTTGGACCATTCGCTTTCAAATTCCCAATGATCGAATAAACTTTCCCAGCTAGACAGAACAACGCCATTATAAATTTTTCCGGGAAAAGATAAACCGATTTTAGTTAAATCAAAACCTAAGTGGGTAAAATGGGTGAGTTTCTCTATAAAAAATTCCATTGAGATATCGGTAAAATCAAATCTTGCGTCATATTTGACATCTCCCGCTAAATTGACAATTTTTCCAACGATACATAAGGAGCGTTTCGCATGGATTCGTTGTTCTTGGATACTAAGCAATAGAAAATGGCTCAAGTCATAATTGAAATGATAACAAATGGCAGGGCGTCCCAAAGGTGGTTGAACCATTTCGCCTTCGATGATAATATTTTCTGCAACTAATTCTTTGACTAAGGTATTGATTGTCACAACGCTAATTCCGGTTTCCTTAGCCATCTCAGCTTTTAAGGCTGTACCTTTTTGAAAAAGAAAGGATTTGAGGATTGCTAAGTTTTTATCTCTAATTAGATTTTTGTTTTTAGACATTGTTAGCCTCCAATTTAATTAAATAAGTTAATTAATAATAGCTTCAATATAATATAGATTCACGGAAAAGTAAAACGTTGACAGAAATCTTATTGACAAGTTTTATTATAATTAATATACTTAATTAATAAGTTTAACAAAAAGAAGAGGATAGCGATGATTAAATTAATTATTACCGATTTAGATGGAACTTTTTTAAATAATAAAGGAGAATTCGACAAAGCTTATTACAAAAAAGTGCGACAACAAATGAACGAGCAGGATGTTTATTTTGCTGCATGTACTGGAAAACAATGTGAGCGAGTGGAAGAACTTTTTGGCGATGAAACCAAAGATATTTGGATTTTAGGTGATAGTGCGACTCGTATCAAACATGAAGGTCAGTATGTCTATGAATCACTTCTTCCGAATCAATTGGGGCGTCGAATGATTGCTAAGTTAGCTACAATTGCTTCAGATCACGTGATTATCGCTTGTACACCAACTGCAGCATTTATTCAAGACTCTGTTCCAGAAAAAGAAGCAAAAAAAGTGCGTGGTTCGTATGCTGTTGTAAAAACATTGGCTGATTTACAAAAAATCGAAGAAGATTTTGTTAAAATTACGATCTATGATCCGAAATTACGTTGTTTTGATAGTGTCTTAGAATTGGAGGAATTTAAGAATGAGACGTATATTGTTGCTTCAGAAGCCGCGTGGATTGATATTTCAAATTACGGTGTGCATAAAGGAACAACAGTAAAAGAATTGCAACAGCTCTTAAATGTCACAGAAGCAGAAACAATGACCTTTGGCGATGGATTAAATGATGTTGAACTGATGCAAGCTGCGACATATAGTTTTGCGATGCGTAATGCTTTTGAAGAAACAAAAAAAGCGGCAGCATTTGTAACCACTTCGAATGATGAAAATGGTGTCTTATCAACAATTGAAAAGATATTAGCTTTACAAGCAAAATAAGCCAAAAACAAACATATCTATAATTTCATAGATATGTTTGTTTTTTTAGATACAGTTGCATTTGCAACTGTATGTGGTAAAATAAACCCAACATTAATTAGTTAGGTTTATTTTTTGTAATAATTGATTGAGTAGTTGTTTTTCTTCCAAAGTCAATTGTTGTAATGCTTGCTGAATATAGTGGCTTTCAAGCGTATGTAATGTCTGATAAATTTCTTGTGCTTTTGGGGTAGGGAAGAGTTGATTAAATTTTTTATTCATAGGATTGGTTTTTCTAATTAAATAATTTTCAATCTCTAGTTTTTTTAATGCACGACTGAGTGTGGTTTTATCAATTTTGACTAGTTGTGCTAATTCAGACTGAGAGATACCTTCATTTTCTACAATACGAATTACATACAAAAATAAATTATTATCTAATTGATAAGTAGCCGCATATTGATTCATATCCGTTGTTGCTTGTCTGGAAATCGAACCAATTAATCGAAATAGTGCAATATCATTCATAATGAAACTCCTTTATGCTTGTTGTTCACTATTTTACAGGATTATTTAGAAAAGAGGAACTGCTATGTGGAAAGTGAAAGGCTTAAAAGAATTGACTAGTGAGGAATTGTTAGAGGTTTTACGTTTAAGGATTGATACATTTGTCGTGGAACAAACACGAATTTATCATGAAGTAGATGACTACGATAAAGTTGCTTATCACGTATTTTATCAAACTGAACAGGGAGTCGAGGCTTATGCCAGAGTATTTAACCTTGAAGATCATGTGACGTTTGGGAGAGTTGTGATTCAAAAAACTTTACGTGGAACTGGTCAAGGGAAAGAGTTAATGACACATATTTTAGAAACGTGTCAAACGTATTTTAAAGGACAAGAAATTGTGATTGAATCGCAAGAACAGGTAGTATCCTTTTATAAAAAATTTGGATTTGAAATTATTGGAGAAACCTTTATTTTTGAAGGCACACCGCATGTGGAAATGAAATTAGAAAAAGCTGTGCTATAATTATATTATAAGTAATAACTCTACAGAATGGAGGCAAAGGAGATGAAGAAAGACATTAAAAAACAACATCCAATTTTTGATGTAGGTGGGAACCTCAATCGTTTCATGACTGGCAATCATGGTGATCAGTATCATCAAAATAGTTGGAAAGATACCTTAATTATGATTGGGATTGTCATTGTTGGCTATATTGTGTATGTGACATTTTTTAAATAAGAAAGGGGCAGTAGTGATGGAAGAATCGATTTTTTTCAATAAAGGTAATGCAATTTCTTCAAATGTTGATTTGAAAAGTTTATATGAAACCGCGCAAATCGAAAAATATCGTGGAACGAATGAAAAATTTGTTATTGTACAGAAAAATCGTGACGGCGAGTATATTTTATTTAACAAAACGGATTTCGACCAGTTAACAGATCGCGAGGAATATCAAATTGTGGAACATATTTAATTTACACAAATAAAAGGAATGAGAAGACGAATCGTTGCTCATTCCTTTTTTGTCTAAAAAATTGGCTTTCGTTAAAAAAGGGTGCTATGATAAGGATAATTACTATTATTGCGTTCACGATATACATAAAAAGGAGGCAAATCAAATATGACAATCAATACTTATGTCTACCCCCATCCAATCAATGTTTTTGTTATTCGTGACTTAGGTGTTTCATTAGATAGATTGTGCGAGATGCATGGTTTCAAGCAATCAACTGTTGCTTCTTGGATTCATCGAGATCGTCGCATTGAATCACTGCCCGTATCGTTTATTTATGCCTTATCTTTAGCATCCAGTCGTAGTATGAACACAGTATATAGTCGCTTGTTAGCTTTACAAGATGACTATGATAAACAATTGGCACAGAATAAAAAGAAGGCAAAAGAGCGCCTAGAAGATGTAGCAGAAGCAATTCCTTTACAAGATACCATGGAGTAATTGTAGAAAATCCTCGTTTCCCGTGCATAATGAGGATTTTTTTCATGTCAGATAATACAAAAAATTCCTTCCAACCATATCACTCAAGCATTCACATTACTCGATTCATTTGTTCTCTACTCATTTATTGAGTATATAATAAATGAAATATTACGTGTAGATAAACGTTGTTGATTGTTACTAACAAGTTATTTTTAAGGGTTACTGATTCCATTTTTTGGTGCACTGAAACCTAGGTTATATGTGCTACCAAAAACATTACATTTCTCAAATGTTCACCTTTTTTCAGAAAATTTTTTGTATGATAAGAGCACTCATATTAATGGAGGGATAATCATGCACAAAGATAGACAACAAGACCTCAAAAAAGCTGAAACCGGTGCAATTCTTAGCATCGTTTCCTATATTATTGTCACTGTACTAAAATTAATTGTCGGAAATTTCGCTAATTCTAAAGCACTTATTGCGGATGGATTAAACAATTCTACCGATATTATTGCCTCAATCGTCGTATTCATTGGGTTACGAATTGCTCGCAAACCCGCAGACAAAGATCATACGTATGGCCATTGGAAAGCTGAAAATGTTGCTAGTTTGATAACCTCTTTTATCATGCTATTGATTGGATTAGAGGTGCTTTATTCATCGATACAAGCCATTTTGAAAAATGACATGCATAGCCCTGATAGTAGTGCCGCAATTGTTGGTGTAGTTTCTGCAGTTATCATGTATGGTGTCTACCTATACAATAAAAAATTATCCGAAAAGGTACGTAGCTCTGCACTATTAGCTGCTGCAAAAGACAATCGAAGTGATGCCTGGACCAGTATAGGAACATCTATTGCTATTTTTGCTGCTTCCTTCAATTTAGGTTGGTTAGATAGCTTAACTGCAGTCGTGGTTGCTTGTTTAATTCTAAAAACAGCTGTCGATATTTTTAGAGAAAGTGCTTTTTCGCTATCAGACGGTTTTGAAGAAGACTTGTTAGCGGAATATTCGGAAGCAGTGAAACAAGTTGCTGGCGTAGATGAACTGGTGTCCATTCGTGGTCGTTATTATGGCGCAAATATCTTTTTAGATGTTGTTATAAAGGTAGATAAAAATCTAACAGTCGAAAAAAGTCACGCCATCGCGGATGAAATTGAAACGATTTTATATGAAGAATTTCATGTATTTGATACCGATATTCATATTGAACCATTTAAACAGACTAGTTGAAAAACTAGCTGTTTTTTTTGACCTGACATTTGTAATTATTATACGAGAGGTGATTCTACAAGAAAAATTTCATCAAGCTAATAAACAAGCTTTGTAGATTTCAAAAATTGTGATACGTCATGAAATGTTTTCGCATTGCAAATGGAAATAAGTTACAATCAATATATTGATAATCGTTTTTGGTGAAGAAGAAATTCAGCAATAGAACACTTTTCTTTTTGAAATCGTCAAAATAAAGTGAAATAAGAAGTAGTAGAGTGAATAAAGGAGTTGAATAAATGATTTTAGAAACCAACCGTTTACGTTTACGAGAATGGCGTGCCGGAGAAGAGACCATTTTAAAAACATTTTTAGGTTCTGATGAAGTAATGTATGCTTATGAAGGTGGATTTAATGACCAAAAAATCATGGATTGGCTATCTTGGAACTTCGCTTTATATCATGATAAAGGATATGGTCTTTGGGCAATTGAAAGAAAATCAGATGGGAAGGTTATTGGTGAGTGCGGATTAACCGATCAAACCATTGATGACACAACTTATTTAGAAATCGGTTATCATTTAATATCTAATGAGTGGCACAAGGGCTATATGAGTGAAGCTGTGCAAGCAGTTAAAACCTATGCATTTGAAGTACTAAAAGCAGAAGAGGTAGTATCGATTGTACGTGATACCAATCTATCATCAATGAATGTGGCTATTCGTAATGGTATGACAGTATTTAAACGTGTTACGAAACATTATAAAGGCATAGATATGCCACATTATATTTTTAAAGTCAAAAAAGGAGCTGATTTATCTTGTTATTAACTGTTTTATCAGAAGAATTCTCAGTCATTCAAGTATCCGACATATCAATGATTGATTTGGCAATCTCACCACTTTTTATTGGACAAACTGCAGATGAAATTTCTGTTGTTTTACCCACGAAAGCTATCACGGTTTCTACATTAAATCGTGAAGATTATTGGAAAGTTTTTAAAATTGACGGAGTTTTGGATTTTAGCTTAGTAGGAATTTTAGCTAAATTAGCAACTATCTTAGCTGAACAGTCAATCAGTATATTTGCCCTATCAACATTTAATACCGATTATATTTTAGTTAAAACCGCTGATTTTGAAGAGGCTAAGAAAGTCTTGCTTCATCAGGACTATCAGATTCAGGAATAAAGGGAGGTATTCATGGAAAATCCCCAAATTATTTTACGTCAAACAATAGATGTACAACTTTATCAGAAAATTAAAGAGTTAGAAACAATTTGCCTTCAGAATGAGGAAGTTGATTCGTATAAACTAGAACTAGATTATAAATTAAAGAATAGTATGTCTCATGAAAATAATCAGAAAATCAATGAATTTTTATATTTTATAAATAACAACTTAATTGGTTATCTTGGCATTTGCGATTTTGATAACGAAGTATTAGAAGCTACTGGAATGGTTTATCCTAATTTTCGGAATCAAGGTATTTTTACTCAATTATACAATCTTGTTCAAGCTGAATTTAATAAACGACCAGCCAAAGAATTATTGTTTATTTGCCCCAAAGATTCAAACACAGGTATTCAGTTTATCGAAAAGAAGCAAGCAGCGTATCATCATGCTGAATATGACATGTACTTAAATAGTCATTTATTTGTTCCTATGAATAATTATCATTTAGAGCTAAAAGAAATCGACACTCAAAAACATCTTTTTAATGGGCGAATAGGAGATACAGTGGTCGGTCAAGTTCGTATCGAAGTAGTGGGGGAACTTGGAGGAATTTACGGCTTAGAAATATATCCTAGTTTTCGTAGACAAGGATATGGGCGTGAATTATTAATGCAAACCATCGAAAAACTATTAACTTTGGGAATCAAGAACGTATTCTTACAAGTTGACACTATTAACGAAAATGCGCTATCTCTCTATCAATCTTGTGGATTTATTGAAAAAAATGTCATGAATTATTATTCGATTTCTAAAAAATAAGTTACTACTGCAAAGTTGATAGCATATAAAAGAGGAGAAACTATGAAAACCATTATTACCATTCAACACACGGAATCCATTCATCACTCCAATGGTATGATTGGCTCTTGGACAGATTGGGAATTATCAGAAAAAGGGCATCAACAAGCCAAACGACTTGCTGAGAGACTGGCACCAACCATCGCTTCTCAAAAATGGCTACTGTACAGCTCTGATTTAAAAAGAGCGCAACAAACAGCAAGTTATCTTGCAAAAAGTTTGGAAATAGAACTTCATTTGAGGGAAGAATTACGTGAAAGAAATTTAGGAGAAGCTGTTGGAAAATCGGTGAAGTGGTTTCAAGACCGCTTAATTCCCGAAGAAACAGTTTACGATCGTCTCATCCCATCTGCTGAATCTCGCAGCGAATTATGGGAACGTCTAGTACCGATTGTCCATGAAATTGATAAATCCGAACAGGAAAATTTTATTTTAGTTTCCCACGGTGACTGTCTTAGTGTTTTCAATGCCGTATGGTTAGGTCTTGAAAAGGAAACATTAAATACAATGGATTTCTACGGTCAAGCAGGCGGTGTATCTTTTTTGTATGATGAGGGTAGAAAAAAGAGAATTCGTAGATTAAGTGATATGTCATTTGTCACGGAGTTTATTGAGCATTAAAAAGAGAGAGTGAAAAGAAACAAAATTGGAGATATTATGCAGATTTTATAGACTTGGACGGCCATTTACGAGAAGTACTTTTGAATAACTTTAACCAGCTCCATCACTCCTGTCTCTGAATGTAGCTGGTTACTATTTTCTAATAAAAATCTTTATATTGTTTTGGTGGGTAACCAAATTGTTTTTTAAATGCTTTGATAAAGTGACTTGATTGATTAAACCCTACCTTTAAAGCTATTTCTGAAATAGACGAATCTTCCTTTAATAGCAAATCTAAACTTCTCTTAATTCGGTAATTAATCAAGTAGTTATATGGTGTAGTGTGTGTAAATTTTTTAAACGTACGTGTACATTCAGAGATACTGATATTGGTACTTTCAGCAATGTCATTTAATGAGGTATCTTCAAAATAGTGTTCATTGATAAATTGAAGCATGATTTGCATCCGTTCATAATGCAGATAAGATTTAGTTGAAATTTCTTTGTTTGGAATCTCTTTGATTGCTCGGATAAGGATCAACCAAGACTCTACAAGTAAAATTGAAATCTGATACTGCCACGCAAAGTCTCTTTCTTGAATCGTTAAATAAATTTCTTCTATTTCTAATAAGTTAGCAAGGATTCTATTTTGCCAAGAACTGTCCAAATGAAGTGTTAGGTAAGGAAGGACTAACTTTTCTGTATACGGGTTTACATAATTTATTTCTATTCTACTATTAGGAGAAAATCCCAATAATTCTTTTGGAAAATTGATGCTATGATACTTCGAATTTGTTTCCATTTCAATCATTTGATGAAGGACGCCACTATTTATAAATATACCTTCATTTTCTTGAAGTATAAGATCCTCACCATTTATTTGAATCGAAATCTTTCCTTTTTTTATAAGTGTAAACTGTAATTCCTCATGCCAGTGTAAGTCATTAAAGCCACGCCCTTGAGGAATAGTTCCAGTCATATCCGTTTGATAGATTTCAAAGGGGAAGCGAGGGTCATTGTATTGATTTTTTTCATATAAAATAGTCATTTAAATCACCTTTTGACGATATTTTGTTATAATTACGCAGAAATTTTGCTATAAATATTCTTTTTTTGATGATATTATTATATCATTAAATTCATAGGAGTGAAATGATGACTATTTTATTTTCAGCATATAAGCAGGAACATTTAAAACAAATGACCGATATGTGGAATGCAGTATTATTGGACGGAAATGCTTTTCCTGGAGAAGAATATTATTCAAAAGCTAGTTTTGATAATTATTTACGAGAACAATCTTTAGTGACTTGTGTCTGGCTAAACGGAGAGTTAGCAGGTTTCTTTGTGATTCATCCCAATAATATTGGAAGGTGTGCGCATGTGGCAAATGCAAGTTATGTAATAGATAAGAAATTTCGAGGTAAAGGGATTTTTAATCATATGGTTGGGCAGTCGTTGATTCAATCTAAAGAATTAGGATTTTTAGGCATGCAATTTAATGCTGTTGTGTCCACAAACTATGCTGCGATTAAAACATATATTAATCATGGATTTGAGATAGTCGGTACTATTAGAAATGGATTTCGTATGAAAGATAATAGTTTCTCAAATATGTATGTGATGTATCGAGATTTGAAGAACAAATGTAGTTAGATGACTACATTTTATTTTTAGGAATAGTTATAACTTTTTACGATGATCAATAACTTCATTTACAAAAAACGCTCAGTATAATATTTATATTATTGGACATAAGTAAACAAAATTTATGAAACATATGGAGAAGAAAAATTATGAACAATTGGAAAATTGAAGTAGGGAACACACCATCTTTACTAGCCTCTAATTTGTATGTTCGAATGGAAGTTTTTGTTCTTGAAAGAAAGCTATCTTTAGAAGAAGAATTCGATCAAAATGATACGTGTCAAACGACTTATGCTGTACTTTTTGATAAAAATAAACCAGTTGCTACAGCTCGTTCTATTAAAGAAAGTACAGAAATTATGCGCATTGGACGTGTTGCTACTTTAAAAGAGTATCGAGGACAACAGTGTGGTAAAAAAGTGTTGCAAAGTCTAGAAAATTTAGCTGTTTCCCAAAATTATAAAAAAATTCTAATCCATGCTGAAATAACAGCTGCAAGATTTTATGAAAAACTAGGTTATATTCAAATAGGCGATATTTATGAGGAAGATCAGATTCTTTGTATCACATTATTTAAAAACATTTAACTGGTAGCTCAATAAAGTCGCAGCAAAATTGGATGCAAAATAATCTATCAAAAGGAGTTTTGACAATGAATAGAATTAATTTAATATGCTTAGGTGTTAAAGATTTAGAAAAATCTTTATTATTTTATAAAAATATTGGCTTTCAAACTCAAGCGAAAGAAGATGCGGGGATTGTCTTTTTTAATAATCAAGGAACTAAATTAGAATTGTTTCCAATTGAAGAACTAGTGAAAGATATCAACGCAGATAATCCACCAGAAATTAATCAATATAAATTCTCGGGTATAACACTAGCTTGTAATATGAAATCAAAGCAAGAAGTGGATGATTTGTTTTTGCGTGTAAAAGAAATTGATGGAGTAATTGTAAAAGAACCACAAGTAGTTGAATGGGGTGGGTACAGTGGATATTTTCAAGATCCAGATGGATACTATTGGGAAGTTGCATATGCTGATTCTTGGGAATTTGACGAAAATGATATGTTAGTTATAAATTTTTAAAAACTACCATTGGCACAAAAGATGATTGGAGTTGATTAGATGACTACAATAAAAGATAATTCAATAGAAGAAGTCAGAAAAATGATTGAATTAAAGCAAATGACTCCTACTGATTTGGTACATTCGTATTATAAAAGAATAGCAGTTGTTGAACCTATAATTAATGCTTTTTCATTTCTTAAAGAGGAATATAGCGTAATCGATGAAATAAATGTTCTGTTGAGGAACCAAGTTAATCAATGTCCATTATTGGGAATTCCTTATGGTGTTAAAGATTTAGTTCAAGTTGAAGGATTGCCTTTAGAAGCTGGATCAAAAATTTTAAAAGGTAATATAGCAACTAAAAATGCAACAGTTATTAACAGATTAAATAGAGCTGGTGCTGCTTTGATTGGAAAAACTACAACTGCTGAATTTGCAAGTGGTGGTGGCGCGCCAAGTACTAAGAATCCTTGGAATTTATCACATACCCCTGGTGGTTCAAGTTCTGGCTCTGCAGCCTCTGTAGCTTCAGAGATGGTAATGTTTGCTCTAGGAACTCAAACTTCAGGATCAGTAATCAGACCAGCTTCATATAGTGGAGTAGTCGCTCTTAAACCAACTTTTGGACAAATTAGTAAATCTGGAATAATCCCAGCTAGTTGGAGTATTGATTGCATAGGTATCTTTACTAAAAATGTAAAAGATTTAAAATATATTTACAACGAGATAGCAGGTTTTGATATTAAAGATCAATACACTTATCCTTATAAAAATAAAGTTTTACATTTGACAAATGGTAATCTATCAAAAAAATTTAAAATAGCAGTTTTAACTGATGATTATTTTATGGCTACTATCGATATTATGGATAATTTTCAAAAAGTTATGGAGAAATTAAGAGATATGGGGCACGAGATTATCTCTATAAAAATGCCTGCACTTTTTGAAAAAGCAAACGCTGCACATAGCGTTGTTGTAGATTCTGAAACAGCTTTTTATCATTCTTCTTATTTCAATAAAAAGAGAGAATTATTTAGCACAGAGCTAAGAACTGATATTGAAGAAGGTTTATCTTATTCTGCTCATGATTATTTAGAAGCCCAAGAAATGAGATATGAATATCAGAAAGAATTTGTAAAGATTTTTTCTGATATAGATTTAATAATTACGCCTGCTACTCCAGAAACTGCACCAGAAGGGCTTAAAAGTACAGGCTCTCCTAAGTTTAACAAACCTTTTTCCAACGCCGGTTTGCCGGTCATTACTATCCCAATAGCCTTATCTGATAAAACAAATTTACCTATTGCTGTTCAAATTATTTCCGATTTTGATTGTGAGCAACGTTTGATAGATATTGGAGAGCAACTTCAATTTTATTACAAACTACCAGATTATATGCCCAATTTAATTTAGCAATTTAAAAAAGCATTCAATTTATTGGGTGCTTTTTAGAGAGTTGCAAATTTGATTTATAATTTAACTGGCTTAAAAATGTCTATTGGATTACAACTAGAGAAATATCAAAACTATATAAATATGTATCTATGTTTGCTGATTTTATATTGGTGCATCGGATATTAAAAGTGGAAATTTGATTTCGTGTATTATGTACAAAGTCATTTGAAACTAGGGGAGGACCAATGAGTTTAAAGGATTAAAAACATTCATTTCAAATATCATTAAAAAAATATATATTTTAGTTTACATAATATATATTATACAAAGTTATATCGGAAATTTAAGTAGTGAATAAGCTAATAATTTTACAATTTTAGCCTCTCTTTTGTTGATTATTAACTAACAATCTATGTGTTTACATCTTTATTCGTTATTTTTATTTACAGTTATTTAAAAATAATAATTATTTTATTTTCATTATCCCAGTATCTATTCATCTATTCAATAGTTATTTCTCCAATAAACATTCATAGATTCAAATTTAACATTATAAATTATATTCAAATTATTGCTATACAGTCATATTTAATTTCATAGTTTCAAAATTTATATATCAAAAACCACTCATGGAATTATTTTTCTTCATGAGTGGTTTTTGATCATTTTACATAGATTCTTTAACTGCATATTAGTTATTTATCCGAATAACTATAATATTCAAATTATTATAAAATAGCTTTAAAAAAAGAAAAAACAGTTTACATAACAAATAAATTTACATAATTAATATATAATAAACTAATATTTTTGAAGATCAAAACCCTAAATGAAATCCTTCTAAAGAGTTCCCAATTTCGTCTGCGTTGATTCCTATATACTTTTTAGTCACGCGTTCGCTGCTGTGATTAAACAATTCCATTAAAGTAGCAACATCTCTAGTTTTCTTGTAGTAGTGATAACCAAACGTCTTTCTAAGTGTATGCGTGCCAATATCTTCTCTATCTAAGGTGTTTGCAACGCTTTGAAATATTTTGTATACAGCATTAACTGTTAGATGCCCACCCTTTTTAGACGGAAATAGAAATTCGTCGTCTTCACGTCCATCAATATATTTTCCAATCAATTCTTGCATATTATCTAAATAGAGAATTTTCCTTTTGCCTGTTTTTTGTTCGATAATAACCGGGCGTGCTGAATAGCGAATGGTTTTTACTTGCAGTTTTACGATGTCTGACATTCTTAATCCGGTATTAATTCCTAACAAAAAAAGAAAAGAATCTCTTTCTGGATTTGCTGTTCGTCGTAAGCAAAATAAAAAATCATCTATTTCTATTTTCGTACGTAATGGTTCAACATTATACGGCATAAAATCCCTCCAAATCAACTATTCATTATTTTTATATTATATTAACATAATAAGGAATTAAAATAAATATTTTTAAGAAAATCAATAAAATCAATAATTCTTATTCATGAAAATCATACAAATAGTGAATAAGATTGCAAAATAACTTCAAAAAGCAATCAATAAATAACGTGCGTTAGAAACGCATTCTAAGAGCTTTTCAAAATATTAATATGAATTTCTATCTAATCCAATGAACGAAAAAACACAGATGAAAAATTATTCTTCATCTGTGTTTAAATTACTATTATGTATAGGGATAACTGTAATAAATACTCATCAAAATAGTTTTGGCCATCAAACAATGCTTTGGGTTCTTTACCATAGACAACAAATCCTAATTTCTCATAAAATTGCTTTGCTCGATTATTTTCAGATACGACACTCAAATTCAATACAATCAGGTCTGGTATTTTTCGGACTTCTGTGATTAAGGTTTCCATAACTATCGTTGCAATTTTCTTTTTACGATATTCAGGTAAACAATACACAGCGACGACATTTCCTTTATGTTTGCTCTTCTCTCTTGTCTCTCTAAAAAAAGCGGCTACACAACTAAGATCGTTATTATCCAAGGCGCCTATCGTAAACTGATTATCAGTGATTTTTAATCGATTAGCGAAAACTTCTTCTTGTAAATCACACTCTTTTTGATAAGCTGATGCAAATGCTTCAGGAACCTCTTTTAAAACTTTTAATCGTAAATCAATAAATTGACTTAAATCATTTAAATCTAATTTCCTTACAGTTATCATGCATTTTCCTCTAAAGATTCTAAGACAATTTGTACATTGTCTTCAATCGAAGCTGTACCCTCTAGGATAATATCTGCTGTTTCAGATACATAAGCTTCATGATTGACAAAAATAGGTCTAGCAAAATTCAAATATGTTGCTGCCCATTCTAAAATCTCTTTCTGCGTTTTAGCCGAAAAATCACGCAAAATTTGTCGAGCAAGAGCAATATCTAAAGGCGTTTGAATGTAAAATGTGGTGTCAATATATGGCGCCAATACTTCATGACGATTACCAAAAGGAAAATCAATTAATACAATTTCTGTTTCATCCGGAATATTAAGAAAATCATCCATCAACTGTTGCAGTTCATATTGATTGATCGCGTCTTCTATCGGTGTATCTAATGGTGGCGCTGAAGGCAATGCATCAATGCTATAATCATCAAATGAAATCACGACACAGTTTTCTATTCTTACAGCTAATTTTTGAATCAAGGTCGTTTTTCCACCACCAGTAATGCTACTAAAAACTAAAACTTTTTTCATTAGTTATCGCTCCTCATTGATGTAATAAAGCGATTATCTCAATAAAAAATATTTTCGTCTACAAAAAGCAGACATATCTGAAAGATACATCTGCTTAGCCTTATTTTGTTTCTCTAAAAAGAGCTTTTCTTCTTAGTTTTGGTGAATATTTTTTTAATTCTAAACGATCTGGTGTATTGCGTTTATTTTTGCTCGTTAGATAAATTCGTTCCTTCGTTTCCACACACTCTAAAATAATATTTTGTCTCATATTTGTCTCTCCTATTTAGGTAAAATGGTTAATAGATATCCAGCCGTATTAGTTGATTATCGATCTGCTAGATATTCTTCTATCTGTATTTTTTCATCGTAATTAACATTCTCAGAAGCTAAAGCTTGTAAGAGTTCTTCTTTCAATGTAATTGGAATCTCCCAAAAGCCATCTACTAATTTAAACAACTCTTGATCGTATTCTTCAAAAATTGGATAGATAGCTAGAAATTCATCAAACGATAAATTTTCTTTTTCATAAAAATCCTTAATCCAACCATTTTCCAATGCGTATTCAGTTGGCAAGCCATTTTCTGTAATGATTCCTTTCTCGACCATCGAACGATACATATCTGCTTTACTGATGTGTTGAGTAGCATGATAAGTCACACTTTGTTCAACGAGTGGCGGATAAACTATTTTCATTTCATTCACCTCTTATTCAATCACTTTTTTCCCTTTATAATATCCTTTTAACGATACCCGATGACTACGACGATAATCGCCTATTGTTTCATCATAAGCAATTTCAGGTTTAGTAACCTTTTGATGTGTACGACGTAATCGTTTCTTTGCTTTGGATGTTTTTCTTGCTGGTACGGCCATTTCATTCACTCCTTTTAATCTGTAAATCGTAATAATTACGATTTAATGTAGTTACTTTATCATTATATAAACAATCTGTCAACAAAAAAATAACATGATTTCTCATTCAAATGAAGAAGAAATCATGTTATTTCATATTACGTATTCTACTTGAAAGTTTCAGCAATCGCTAACACTTTGGATAAAGTATTAAAATTACGCGTCGTCGCTACTAGTTTCCACGACTTTTCTAATGTGATGTTACTCAGTTTACTTCTAGCAGCACTACCTGGAATATACATATAGGCTGTATCTCCAGAAACGATTAAACGTTCCGTCGTTTCTTTAATTTTTTCTTGGACAACCTGTACAGCTTCTTTTGTTGGACTATGACTAAGCATACTGAAAAAAACACGTTTTAATTCATCTTCCGGCTGTTGAAAAGGATTATTTATCAATATTTGTTGAACGGCTTCAGGCGTTCGTACTAGAACACCTAAATCTGGCCCAATATTTGTTAGAATCAGTTGATAAATATGTTTTGCTAATTCATTAGGATTCTTTTCAGACGTAAGAATAATATTTCCCGTGTGCAGGTATGTTCGTGCATTAGGATAGCCATTTTCTTGAAGCAACTCTTGCAATTGTTTCATTGGGACTCTATTTTTACCAGAAGGCATCACACCACGTAAGAATACGAGTTGAATCATCGCTCTCCCCTCTTTTCTCTAAGATTACAATAAGAATTTATTTGAAGAATACGTATAACGTTCGATTGTTGTCCAATCTAATTTTACACCAATCCCCTCGCCTTTGGGAACCTTCAATGTTCCAGCCACGACTTTTGCTGGATTCATAATGATATCCTCATAGTAATACCGATCTGAACCGGAAATATCGCCAGGAAATTGGAAAATTGATTGGCTAGCAAATTGAAGGTTTAACGCCCGTCCAACTCCCGATTCAAACATGCCACCTAGCCACACAATGAGCCCTTTTTCTTTGCAGAAATCAACGATACGTAACGCCTCTGTAATTCCACCCACACGAGGAATTTTTAAATTAATGCTTCGACAACTGCCCAAAGCGTACGCTGTCTGTACATCTTCTAAACTACGAATATTTTCATCCAAGCAAATTGGTGTGTGTAATCTTTTTTGTAATTGCTGATGCATAACAAAATCTCGTTGATGAAAAGGTTGCTCAATCATCGCTAAGTTTAACGTATCTATTCTTTGAAGCAAAGGTAAATCTTCCCAAGAATAAGCTGAATTAGCATCCGCCATCAACAATAACTCAGGAAACTGTTGCCGAATAGCTGTCAATGGTTCGTAATCTTGATTTGGTTTAATTTTTAACTTAATCCGCTGGTACCCTTGTGCCACATAGTCTTGAACGATCTTTAGTAACTGTGAGATAGACGGCTGGATTCCGATGCTTACACCCACTGGAAGGACTTGGCGTGTTTCCTCAAAATAAGTCACCAATGATCGCTTCTGGCGTTTCGCATATAAATCCCATACCGCTGTTTCTAATGCCGATTTAGCCATATAGTTACCTTGAATTCCTTGAAATAATTGCCAAACGTCTTTCGGATGGTAAATGTCAGTCTGTCCTAATAAAGGGAATAAAAAATTGTGAATAACGTGGCGGGAGTTTTCAATAGTCTCTTCAATATAATCAGGTACTTCAAAAGATACCAGTTCACCAATTCCTTGATTGCCAGCTTCATCATATAAAAGATATAAATCAAGGGCTTTCTCCTTTAAAACGCCGTAACTTGTTACAAATGGAGATTTCAATGGTAAGCGTAATTGTACATGTTTCACTTCAACAATCTTCATTTAGCATTCTCCTTTAACCAATCTTCGACAATCTGACAATAGGCTGCAGGTTGTTCAATATGCACACAATGACCAGCACCAGATACTTCCTGAATTTGTATGCTTGGATTTTTTTTGCGCATGTTATATGCAATTTGTTGAAATTTTTGATCCCATTCACCAGTAATTAAAAGCATTGGCGTAGTAGTCTCTAAGTATTGCCAATAGCTCGGCTGTTGGCCGGTCCCCATCATATAGAGACTCATCGCTAAACCATATGCCTGTTGACTCATTCGTTCAGCACGAATCGTGGCTTGAGTAGATGCTGGCAACTGTTTTTGCGAGGCGAATAAGGGCAACTCTTGCCAAAAATCAACAAATTCGATTAGCGATTCTGTTAATAAACGTCGTGCAAGTTTATTATCGCTTGCTATTCGCTGGTTTCTTTCTTCTTGGCTGGCTAATCCTGGAGAAGCACTTTCTAAAACAATCCCTTGAACATTTGTATCTTGCAATCCCCAAGCTAATGCCACACGTCCACCCATCGAATAACCTACTAAATAATAGGTCGAAATATCTAGTTGCTGCACGAGTGATTGCAATTTATTAACGACCTGCTCCATTTGGTACTCATCGGGATGGACAAAGACACTACTGTTGCCATGACCAATCAAATCAATCCCTAAGTAGTTATACTCTGCTGAAAATGTTAAGGATCGAAAGGTATTCGACGTCCCTGTAAAACCGTGTAAACAAATAATTGTCGGTCGGTGCGCTTGATAAGGGGTAAACCATTGATAAAAGTAATTAACCATCTTGCTCACCTAGTGCCGTTTGATACTGCTGACAAATTTGTTGCCATAAATTAACGGGTTCTTTTTGTGTACCACAGACTTCAATAATTTGGAAAATCGGCTGTTGTTGTGCCTCGCTAATTAATTGTTCGAATGCTGCTAATGTTTTAGGTTGATGATAAACCGCCCCATATAATTTTGCTACATGCTGAAAATCCATATTTAGAGGTGTACCAAATAGCGGTTCAAAGTCTTCTGGTTGTAGTTGGTTTTGCGATAAAAATGAAAAAATGCCACCCCCATTATTATTTAACAAAACAATTGTTACAGGGAGTTGGTAGTGTTTCATCATCTGTAAGCCATTCATATCATGGAAGAAAGCTAAATCGCCAATTAATAAAAAGGTAGGTTGAGCTTGATTGGCAGCAATTCCTGCTGTAGTAGAAATTAAACCATCAATTCCGTTGACGCCACGATTTCCATGAATGGTCACATTATTGGCATTCACTGCAGTCAATCGATCGACAAAACGAATCGCATTACTGTTGGCCACAAATAATTGACTGTTTTTTAACTGCTCGACTAACGCCACCGTTGCAGCAGATTCATTGAATTCAGTTAACAGCGCTTGTTTTGTTAAAGTTGTTGTTGCAATGGTTTGTTGCACTTGCCATGAAGTTACCCATTGCGTAGCTATTGGCTGAAATGTCCTCTTCTTTATGCTTGTCAATAGCTCATCAATTGTCGCTTCAATAAAATAATTGGTCGTTTGTAATTGATCTTGCCAAGATAAAGTTTCTTCCACAAAAATTGTTGGTGCCGTTAATTTTTGTAAATACAATAAAACATTTTTGGTTACTGGCAAACGTCCAAAACGCAGAATAACTTCTGGTTCTAACGTTGTTTGACTAAAGATCAAATCCGCTTGTTTCAAATAATACGGTGATGACTGACAAGTTGCTAAATTGGTTAACGGATCACCTACAATGGGCCAATTCAATAAAGCAGCTAATTCTAGATAACGTTTTGCTTCTTGGGTAGTGTGTTGTTCTCCCACAATAATTAACCCTTTTTTAGTGAAAAAAGGCATTAACTCACTTAAATCGACGATACGTTGACTTGGAAGAATCATTGAGTTTAGAAATTCAGGTGCTTTTAGCTTCAAATCAGGTAATAATGGTTCACGTAGTGGTAAGTTTACATGCACAGGACCTTTTGGAGCTTGTTGCGCATGTAAGCTATTGGTTAATCCTTGCCAATGACTATATCGTAACAATTCTTCACTATCTTCTGGAACCGTCATTTCTGTAAATTGTTTTACATGACTAGCATAAAGTTGTTGCTGATCCATTGCTTGAGGTGCACCGACATTTCGTAGTTCTGGTGGCCGATCTGTTGTTAAGACAACTAATGGCAAATTGGTTGCATCTGCTTCACAAATCGCTGGATAATAATTCGCCGCAGCTGTTCCAGAAGTACAAACCAATGCAACAGGTTCTTTAGAAGCTTTGATTAACCCTAAGGCAAAAAAACCAGCTGATCGTTCATCGACATCAATAAAACAAGTTAACTCTGTATCCCGATGCAATAATAATGCTAGTGGGGTCGAACGAGAACCGGGACTAATCACTACTTGTTTAATCCCTGCTGTTTTTAATCCTGCAATAAACGCTAATAAATAGCTAGTCATCGTTTTTTGGTGACTCAATACCTTTCACTCCTCGCAACATCGGTTGGAATTTAATCCGTGTTTCTTTTTCTTCTTCTTCAGGGATGGATTCTCCTACAATACCACAACCTGCATACAACAAACCTTCATCCTGACTAAAAACACCCGAACGAATGCCTACTGCAAATTCGCCAATATCTTCTTTTAAGCTTAACCAACCAATCGGGGCACCGTATAGTCCACGACCAGCTGCTTCATGTTTGGCTAACCACTGCATGGCGGCTTGTCTAGGTTCGCCCCCTAATGCAGGAGTTGGATGTAAGGCTTGAATACACTGTAGCAAATAAACCTCTTTTTTTCGTTTACCAAATAATGGTAAATAAATATGTTGAATATCTCTATTTTTTAACAGTCGGCGAGGGCCTAACGTTAGTTCATCAATAAAAGGAGCTAACTCTTGTTCAATTCGATTGACGACTAAACCATGTTCATGAGAATTCTTTGGATCGGTTAGTAACGATTGTCCCAGTTGCTCATCTTCTGTCTCTGTTGCTCCCCGTCTAATCGAACCCGCTACACTTGCTGTAGCAAAATAATCGGGTGTTCCTTCAATTAATCGTTCAGGCGTTGCACCAATAAACGTTCTTGTAGCCCCTTCTAATAAAAAGACATACGTATTTGGTTGTTGCGATAATAGATTTTTTAAAATAGCTGCTAAATGAAACGTGCCTTGTGTAGTGACCTTCATTTGACGAGACAACACGACTTTTTTTAGTTTGCCTGCATGAATCGCAGAGACACTTTTGTTGACTAAGGCTAACCATTCAGGAACGCCTAATTCCTGCTCTTGAAGTGGTGTTGATATCATTTTAGGAAGTGGTGCTGCTAAGAGGTTTTCAACTTGCTGCTCTAGTTTTGCAAAAGTTTGCGCCACTTCTTTTTGATTGCGAACGGTTAACGTCGCGAATAGCTGTTTTTCTTGTTGGCTAAATAAGATAGTTGGGACTTGAAAAGAGCCTTGTTCTAATTCTTGCCAAAATGGGGCGGATTTTCCATTTAAATCAAATGCAAATCCACCAAATAAAAGCGGTTCTTGATAGACTTCTGTTGGCAAAATCGTACAGTTCTCAAAAAAATTCGTTTGAAACGCACGAATTTCTTCAACTGTTTTACCATATAAAATTTCCAACTGACCTAACCCTAGAAAGACTACTTTTTTATCTGCTGATTGCCAAAAGAAACGTGTTCCTTGATACGCATCACTTTTGGCAAATAAATCTTCTAAAGCAACTGATGCAATCGGATAAGAATAACTAATATATTCTGTTTGAATAGCTGCTAGTTGCTCATGTAAGTTGGTACACAATATAGTTCACTCTTTCTTCTGTTAGAAATTTTCGTTTTAGTGGTTTCCCACTAGCCGTTTTAGGAATGCTCGAAACGATAAAATAAGCTTTTGGATGTTTATATTTTGCTAATCCTGTTAAATAGGAAGGGATAGTCCGTGCTTGTAAGGAATCATTTATCACTAGATAGGCGACAGGGACTTGCCCCCACGTTGGATCTTCTGTTCCAACGACAATCGCTTCTTTGATTTGTGGATGCTGCATCAAAGCGTACTCAATTTCTGCTGGATAAATGTTTTCACCACCAGAGATAATTAATTCACTCATCCGACTGAGCACATATAAATAACCTTCTTCATCCAGATAACCTAAATCACCTGTATGAAACCAGTTCTCCTCATCCATACTTGTATGCTGATTCAAATAAGAGGACACAATACTAGGACCTTTTAATAAAATCTCTCCCTTTTCAATCTTCAATTCGACATTTTTCAAAGGAAGTCCAGCTGAACCAAGCTTTTGGCTCGCTTTTTCAGGAGGTAAGGCGATAACCTGAGAACAAGTTTCTGTCATACCAAACGATTGAATGACTGAAAACCGTTGTGCTTCCGATTGTTGTAATACTTCTTTGGAAATCGGACCTCCACCTAATAAAAAGTGACGAAACGAAGTAGGACATTCAGGTAATAAAGGTAATAGCTCCATCAACATTTTGCTGACTACAGAGGCAATTGTTCCACGCTCTTCACGAATATCATGAACTAATTTTTCAACCTCATATTTTTCATACAAACGTACACTCATCCCTAACACTAACGAACGTAGCAAAACAGATAAACCACTAATATGATATAAGGTTGTAGGACACAGCCAACAATCATTGGCTGCAATCTGCATATTTTCTTGTGTGGCTATTGCGCTTGCGTGATGATGTGCAAAAGTTTGGGGAACTCCTTTTGGTTTGCCTGTTGTTCCTGAAGTATACATGATTGATGCAGTAGCAGTCGCTTGATACCCGTAATCAACGAAATTGTTTGGTTGAACCGATGGAATTTCGTTTGGAAAAGCTAAAGACATCGCAATCGTAAGTGGTTTTTCGCTAATCACCACTTGTGTGTCAGCATCTTGTAATTGAAAGGTAATTTCCTCATCTGTTAAACGAGTATTTAACAATTGAATCTCAATTCCTAATTCCCAAAGTGCTAAAATCGTCAAATACATCTCCTGAGAATTGCTACTAAAAATTGCGACACGTGAGCAATTTTTAGGAAGATGTTGTTGAAAATACTGCGCGTACCCTTGGACGTCTTGATTTAACGCATGAAAAGACCAGCTTTTATCTTTCCAATAAAAAGCTGGTCTTTCTGGATAAAATTGCGCTTGTCGCTGTAACCAACTATTTGGTCTCATTATGGGAATTTAGGGAACTGATCAAAATCAGGTTCACGTTTTTCTTTGAAGGCGTCGCGACCTTCTTTAGCTTCATCCATTGTATAATACAATAATGTTGCATCCCCTGCTAATTGTTGAATACCGGCTAAGCCGTCAGTATCTGCATTCATCGCTGCCTTAATCATACGTAAAGCTAATGGACTCTTCTTCAACATTTCTCCTGCCCATTCCATTGTCACATCTTCTACTTCTTCTAAAGGAACAACAGTGTTAATCCAATTCATTGCTAGGGCTTCTTCTGCCGTATATTGTTTTGTCATAAACCAAACTTCTTTGGCTTTTTTATGTCCAACAACACGTGCCAAATAACCAGAGCCATAACCACCATCGAAACTACCAACATTCGGACCAGTTTGACCAAATTTAGCATTATCTGCGGCGATAGTAATGTCACACACTAATTGAAGGACATTTCCGCCACCAATAGACCAGCCTTTAACCATCGCAATGACCGGTTTAGGAATAACTCGGATTAAACGTTGTAAATCTAAAACGTTGAGACGAGGAACTTGATCTTCGCCAACATAGCCACCATGTCCACGGACTTTTTGGTCACCACCAGAACAAAAGGCTTTATCGCCAGCACCCGTTAAGATAATTACACCAATATCTTGTCGATCACGACTAATGTTAAACGCCTCAATCATTTCCGCTACTGTTTTAGGCGTAAATGCATTGTGTCTTTCTGGACGATTAATTGTTATTTTTGCCACTTTTTCGTATTGTTCAAAAAGAATTTCATCGTATTCTTTAATTGTTTGCCATTCTCTCATGGATTTAATTCCTCCTTTATTGCATCACTTACTCATTATACAGTAAGATAGCAAAAAAAGAGAGAGTTTATGCTTAATAAAAAGCAGCTAGCCAATTTTTTCACTCTGCGCTATACTAAACAAAACGAAGGAGTAAGAGAATGAATTTATTAGAGCATTTAGCAATACACACAGAGCAAGTAACAAAAGAAAAAGTTATTTTATCTTTAGAAGTAGCAGCAATCCATAAACAGCCATTTGGTTATTTGCATGGCGGTGTAAGTGGTGTCTTGATTGAAACTGCTTGTAGTCTGGGTGCTAATCAGCACCTTACAGATGGATTTGCGGTAGGTGTTGATTTACAAATCAGCCATCTTAATACTGTACAGTCAGGCAAGATCCAAGTTATCGCTTCCCCAGAAAAAGTAGGCGGACGTTTACAATTTTGGCACGCAGAGATTTATTTAGCAGAAACATTAATAGCAACCGGTAAATGTACATTAATGGTGAACAAAAAAAACGAGTAACTCTACGAGTTGCTCGTTTTTTGAATGAATTCCCCTACGCGCTCGCCTTCTAAGACAATTGGATAGCAATTGGGGATCTGTAAGCGTAATGTTTCGGCTTCCGTTAAATTCATCAGATGCATCATAATCGTACGGATACAACCTTGATGTGAGAATACAGCCATTTCATCATGCCAATAATCACTAAAAAAAGCATGCATTCGTTGCAGAACATCCGTATAACTTTCGCCTCCTGGTGCTTTCGTGTGAAAACTATGAGTGAAATCTTGTGGTAATGTGGCACAAAAATCAGTTAAGTCAGCTAATGACTGTCCTTCTAGTTCGCCTAACGATCGCTCTTTCAAACGCTCATCAAGCAAGATATCCTTTCTATTTGTTGCTAACTGAGCAGTTTCAAAAGCACGAGATAGCGTAGATGCATAGACCGTTTCAATCGTTCTCAATTCTTGAAATTGTTGTAATTGCAATGCTTGTTGGCGACCCATATCTGTTAAAGGGGTATCGAATTGTCCGGTAAAGACGCGTTTTTGTGGATTCTCACGATTAAATTTATTATAAGTCGATTCGCCATGTCGAATTAAAATTAGTTTCACACTATTCCTCCTAATAAGTTCGTTAATTTTGTCAGTGAAAGTGGCTGCTGTGGTACGTATTGATTATCCCAAAAAGCATCGTTTGGGTAACGCGGGACAACATGGACATGAAAATGAGTCCCCTCATCCATCACTTTTCCGTTATTTTGCAGAATCGATACTCCTTGAATATCAAAATGAGTTTCTAATAATTCTGTTAGTTCTTGTTCTAACTCAATTAATTCATATAAGCTATGTCTCGGAAGACTCCGTAAATTCGTATAATGTTCTTTAGAGATGATTAACAAATGGCCTTGTTGGATAGGATCGATATCGTAGACGACATAAAAGTGAGCGGTGGTTTTTAAGTAATTATGCGAGGAAATCGCATGACAAAATTGACAAAGCATCTGCTACCGCCTCCTGATAAATAGTTGATGCGTTTATTATTCCAAGAAAAAGTCAATTCGTCTAGATTAAAGCTCATCGAATATAAGTTTACATAATTTTATTATGGTTTTCTCAGGCAAAAAAAAACTCGTACCTATGCACGAGTTTTTCAATTATTGCGCAGAAATCGCTAAACCAATTGCTTTTTCTCCTAAATGAGTGCCGATAACTGGTCCGAAATAACCAATTTCAACTGATACATCGGGATAACGTTCTTGTAATTTTTTTTGTTCTTCTAAAGCCATTTCTGGATTATTCGCATGAATAACATATAATTTTAAAGGACGATTGATTTCCTGTTTATGTTGGCCAATTATTTCTTCAGCACGATTGAAAGCCTTCTTACTGGAACGAATTTTTTCAAATAATACAATTTTTCCATTTTCAAAAGTTAATATTGGTTTGATTTTTAGAAGCCCCGCAATAGCTGCTGCCCCATTGGTTAGACGTCCACCACGCACTAAATTATTTAAATCATCAATAATTAAATACGCATAGGTATTGTCACGAATGACATCTAAATGAGTTAAAATAGCTTCTAAACTTTTACCTTGATCGGCTAAGTCAAGAGCTGCTTCCACCATATGGCCCATGGGCATACTCGTAATTTTCGAATCATAAGGGACTATTTTCACACCATCAATGGCCTCTTCAATTGTGTGCAAATTATGAACAAATCCTGAAATACCCGAAGATAAATGAATACTAATAATGGTATCATAACCTTTTGCAGCGATACTTTCATATAGTTCAAGAGCTTCGCCTAATGCCGGTTGTGAAGTTGTTGGAAATTCCTTGCTGTTTTTTAGTAATCCATAATATTCCTCTGCTTCAATATCGATTCCTTCGTTATAAATTTTCCCATCTAAAATAACAGGGATTGGGATAACGAATAAATCAGAATGTTTTTGAATGCGTTCAGGTAAAAATGCCGTACTATCTGTAACAATTGCTAATTTCATTTTCTATCCTCGTTTCAAACAATTTTCAAACGTTAGTACTAATATAGCATAAACCTATCCGTTTTTAAAAGTGCTTCTAATTATTTTGACAGAAACTGTTGAATAGCTTGACGATTCATCTCAGTATCAACGACTAATACACTACCTGCTTCATAGGTTTCACCATAAGACCATGAGCCTTCAACAGGAACACTTAAACGATCGACACCAGCCGCTCCTTTAGCAATCGACAAGGTATTTTTCAATAAAAAGCCCATCGATAAATCTGTTGACGCATATCCCATGACTTTCCCAGCTGCATAAGGCAATTTTAATAAAGAAATAGGATTTTTTAATTGACTAAATACGGCGTTCATCACTTGTTGCTGACGACGAACGCGACCAAAGTCCCCTTCTTCATCCATTCTAAACCGAGCATATTGTAAAAGGGTCAAGCCATCCATTTTTTGTGGACCTTGTTTAATGGCTACTTCTAAATTTTTACTCATGTCTTTTTCGGCATCAATTTTTACACCGCTTGGAAAAAGAGTATCAATCACTTTTTCGAATGTCTGGAAATCAACTGTTGTATAATAGCTAGTTTCAATACCAAAATTTTGTGATAACGTTGTTCGGACTAATTCTGCTCCTCCATAGGCATACGCAGCATTAATTTTATTATCGCCTACACCAGGAATAGTCACAAGAGTATCGCGCATGAAAGAAATAAGTTTAGGTTTCTTGGCAGGTCCATCTAATTGCAAGACCATAATCGTATCAGCACGTGCTGTTTCTCCTTCACGACTGTCATTTCCTATCAATAGAATATTGTGACTCCCGTCTGCTGCGGTCATTCCGTTAAAGGTTTCTGGTTGGACAGAAGCACTATCACTTTTAGCGACTAGTTGCCCGACAAAAAATGAAATACCCGAATACCCAATACATACAATTAAAAAGGTAATCAAACATCGGACAAAGCGATGTTTTTTTTGTTTTTTGGGCTTCTTTTTAAAAAAGCTTGATTTAGGTGGAGGTGCACTAGGTGGTAGCTTATTCCCACTCTCAACGTCCTCCCAATCTTCTTCCCAGTCTGTTTGTTTTTCAATCGTTTTACGAGCAAAAATTTGTTCTGTTGATTTTTGTTTTTTATGACGATCCATTCGACTCATAATTTGTTCCTCCAAAGATATATTCTCTTATAGCATACATGACCCTTACAATAAAGCAAATTAAAATAAGAAAACTTAACCTTTTTCTACAAAAAAACCTATGCCAAAAGCATAGGTTACTGAATGATTTTTACAGGATAACTCCCGATGTTTCTGGTACGTCCATTTAAAAGCTCAATTTCTTCAATTGCATTTTTAATTAAAGCTTGATTATCTTCCAAAGTTAAATCAACGATAAAGAAATATTCACCTAAACTTGTTTTTAAAGGACGCGACTCAATTTTACTCAAATCGATATTTCGCCACGCAAAACAAGACAAGACCTTATGCAAAGCTCCGGGTAAATTATCTGGTAACGTAATAAATAAGGTGTTGCGAGCCGGTTTTCCTAAGGTATCTAACGTTTCACCTTTCGTAGCAGTTAATATCCAAAAACGTGTTTGATTTAAAGCATTATCTTGAATACCATGTGCTAAAATGTTTAATCCATATTCACTTGCTGCTTTTTCCGAAGCAATAGCAGCAACTTGTTCTTCTGGATGATTTGCGACATATTCTGCTGCAAAGGTGGTCGATGCTACTGCTTCCAACGGAGTCAAGGGATAGTTCGTTTCTAAAAAGCGTTGCGACTGCGCAAGAGCTTGCGGGTGCGAAAGGATTTTAGTAATTGGTTGTTCATTGGAATAGCCTAATAATTGTTGTCGAATCGGTAAGACAATTTCTCCGGCAACAAACAGCTTATCTTGATGGAAAATGCGATCCACACTGGCATGAACTGAACCTTCCAATGAATTTTCAATAGGAACTACTGCAAAACTAATTTGATGTTCTTCTAAAGCTTGAATACAAAAAGGAATAGACGGATATGCGACAAGTTCTGTTTCGTCTGCGATGGTACTTGCTGCTTGGAAGGTAAAGGAATTTTTAGGTCCTAAATAACCAACTTTCATTTACTCACCTACTTGTTTCAAAATTTCTGTGACGATTTCTTGCGGCGTTTTACCTGTAGTTTCAATAATAATTTGTGCACTTTCTTCATATAAAGGCACTCTTGGACGATAGATAGCTTCAATTTCTTGCGGCGTTTTTGAATCTGCTAGCGGACGGATATTCTCTTCATCTTGCGTTACTCGTTGAATTAATTCTGTTAAGTCAGCTTTTAAATAGACCACATTCGCCATTTTTTTGAGTAATTCACGATTTTCTGCTTTTAAAACAATCCCGCCACCCGTTGACAGAATACCGTCTAACGCGTCAACTTCAGCTAAAACAGTTGTTTCAATTTCACGAAAGGCTACATCGCCATATTGTTCAAAATAATCGGCAATACTCATACCGATTTTTTCTACGATAAGTTGATCAAAATCATATTGCTGACTATTCAGTTTTTCAGCTAAAAGATTTCCGACAGTTGTTTTACCCGCACCCATAAAACCAATCAAAACAATTTGATTCATTTTATTTTGCGCCTCCTTGAATTAACGATTGAACATCATCAAAAAAGGCTGGATAAGAGATAGCCACCGCTTCTGGGCGTTCTAATTCAACATCCCCTTCGCTAATTAATGCAGCAACCTGCAACATCATACCAATACGGTGATCGCCTAGACTAGAAACGGTTGCACCATGCAATGGTGTTGGACCGTTAATGATTAGACCGTCTTCTGTTGCTGTAATATCAGCGCCCATTTTGCGTAATTGGTCAGCTGTTGCATCGATACGATTGGTTTCTTTAACTTTTAGCTCTTCAGCGTCTTTAATTACCGTTGTTCCTTGCGCCTGAGTTGCTAATAACGCAATTACTGGTAGTTCATCAATTAAACGAGGGATTAAATCTCCTTCAATCGTTGTGGCTTTTAAATGAGAGGTACGAATCACCATATCTGCTGCTTGATTTTTTGTATCTTCATTTAATATTTCTAAATCAGCTCCCATATCCGTTAAAACATCCACAATTCCTGTACGTGTGGGATTAATCCCTACGTTTGTTAAGGTAATTTCGCTATTTGGTGTGATTGCACCCGCAACTAAGAAAAATGCTGCAGAAGAAATATCTCCAGGAACTGTTACAGCTTGACCGGTTAATGTTTGTGGACCTGTGATTGAAATTTCTTTGCCAGAAACATTAATTTCGCCACCAAATTGACGAATCATTTCTTCTGTGTGGTTGCGTGATACTTCTTTTTCTAGAATAGTTGAAGTGCCATTTGCTTGCATAGCAGCAAAAATAATCGCTGATTTAACTTGCGCACTCGCCATCGGCATCACATAATTAATTGGCTGTAGCTCATCCACGCCTTCAATTGTAATTGGCGGAAATTCAGAATCATTGTCTCCGTGCATTTGAGCATTCATTTCACACAATGGCAACATCACACGGTTCATGGGACGTTTATTTAAAGAGTCATCACCAAATAACGTAGTTTTAAACCCAGAACCTGCTAAGATACCCATCATTAAACGAATCGTTGTCCCAGAATTTCCAATATCAATTGGCGAATCTGTTGGTTTTAAACCGTCAAACCCTTGCCCATCAATCGTAATTGTTTCGCCGTCGTCCGCAATTGGTACACCTAGGGCTTGAAAGGCATGAAGCGTACTCATACAGTCTTCCGCACGTAGAAAATTTTTCACGGTCGTTCTTCCACTTGCTAACGCCCCAAACATGATACTGCGATGTGAGATTGATTTATCTGCTGGAACCCGTAACGTCCCTTTTAATTGATTTGCCTGTGATAATTTCATAGTTTCCTCCTATTTCAGACGACAAGGATAGTCGGTCTTCTCTTCAATACATTGTTTACCGGCAAGTAAATCGCCTTGATTTTTAAAGGTTAACTGTAAGACGCCGATAATGTCTTCTCGTGTCTCTAAAATCTTAATATTAATAACAGAAAGCTCGGCCTGTCCTAAAATACTCGTGATTTCAGCAATTACCCCTGGACGGTCTGGAACATCCACCATTAAATCATAAAAAGCCGGAATCGCCCCATTACTATGAACGGGTAAGCTATCACGTGTATCTTTCGCATTTTCAAAAAACTCAAAAATTTTCGTACGATCGCCTGCTTTTAACCAGTCAGAAATTTCTGTCATTTGTTCTTGCCAAGTGACCATTAATGAAAGCAAGGCTTCCCGATTGCTTAACAAAATATCCGTCCACATTTGTGGATCAGCAGAAGCAATTCGTGTAATATCTCGAAAACCACCTGCAGCTAATTGTTTAGCGCGTGGGTGTAATTGATTAAAAACATCGGCTTGATTGACTAATCCAGACGCAATAATATGTGGCAAATGCGATAACATACCTGTAATTTGGTCGTGTTCATCAGCAGTCAATATGACATACTTGGCACGAGCACCTTGGAACAACTCTTGTAATTCAGCTACCCGTTTGGCTACTTGTTCATCTTGTGGGACAGTAAAAATATAGTAGGCATTTTCAAAAAGATTCCCATCAGCGGCTGACACACCTGATTTATGCGAACCGGCCATTGGATGTCCACCGATAAAATCAAAGGGCAGTTGCTCTGCAAGCAGCATAATTTCCTGTTTCGTACTGCCTGCATCGGTTACAAGGACCGTTGATTTTAATGGAAGTTTGGCTAATTCTTTTAAATAAGTTAACGACGTTTTAATTGGAACAGCTAATAAAATAATATCTGCTTTAAGTGCTCCTTCTTCAAACGTAGTTGGAATTTCGTCTACGATTTTTTGATTTTTGGCAATCATACGTGTTTCTTCAAAGTAATCCCAACCAATCAATTGCACATCGGGATGTTCTTTTTTAATAGCAATAGCTAATGACGCACCGATTAAACCTAAACCAATGATTAATACATTTTGTTTCATGCCTACCTCCCCAACATCTTAGTAATTTTTCAAGTATTCACGGTATTCTTTGACAGCTTGAACCAACTCTTCAAATGAATCGCTAGAAAATTTTTCTAAAATTTCATTTGCCACAACTGTTGCAACTACACTTTCAGCAACTACACTAGCTGCTGGCACAGCAGTACTATCCGAGCGTTCTACACTAGCTTTATACGGTTGTTTTGTATCCATATCTACACTTTGTAATGGTTTGTATAATGTCGGGATTGGTTTCATTACCCCACGGACAACAATCGGCTCACCATTTGTCATTCCACCTTCAAAACCACCTAAATTATTACTGCGACGTGTGTAGCCATCTTCTTCGTTCCATAAAATTTCATCCATCACTTTTGAACCAGGTAAGACACCAGCTTCAAACCCAACACCGAATTCAGCACCTTTAAAGGCGTTAATGCTGACTACTGCTTGTGCAATTTTGGCATCTAATTTTTTATCCCATTGTACGTAACTTCCAAGTCCTGCTGGTACACCACCAACTAAAACTTCAACAACACCACCGATAGTATCACCATTACGTTTGGTTTGATCAATCAATTGACGAATGTCGCTTTCGACTGTTGGATCCACAACACGAACATCCGAAGCTTCGGAAATAGCTTTTACTTCACTGACCGTAATCCCTTCTGGAATTGTTGCTTTAATGCCACCAAGCATCGTAACATGGCCAACTACTTCGATTCCTAGTTCAGATAAGATTTTTTTCGCAACTGCACCAATAGCAACACGCATCGTTGTTTCACGAGCAGAAGAGCGCTCCAAAACATTACGTAAATCATCATGATGATATTTCATACCACCTACTAAATCTGCATGTCCTGGTCTTGGACGGGCAACACGACGTAATTTTTTTTGTTTTTCTTCCACTTCTTCAATACTCATGACTTTGGTCCAGTTTTTCCAGTCTTTGTTTTCAACAACCATTGTCACTGGTGAGCCAAGTGTTTTGCCGTGACGAACACCAGAAGTGATACGTACTTGGTCTGTTTCGATTAACATGCGGCCTCCACGACCATAACCGGCTTGACGACGTGCTAATTCATGATTAATATCTTCTGCGGACAAAGGCATTCCTGCTGGTAGTCCTTCAATAATTGCTGTTAGTTCTGGTCCATGTGATTCTCCTGCTGTAATATAACGCATATAAGTTCCCCCTATTGTAAGTAATCTTTCATCGTTTCAATTGGAATTGACACAATTTTTGCTTGGCCAATTTTTTCAAGTAAAATAATCTTTAATTGCGAGCCTCGTGCTTTTTTATCATGCGTAATCGCTTGATAAACAGCTTGTGAGTCGATTTCTAGCTGTGTTGGCAAATGGAATTTCTCAATCATTTGAATTAATTGTTCTGTGGTACCTGGAAGCATTTCACCAATTGCTTCGGCGTGTTTTGAAATCATTACCATTCCGACAGCAACACCTTCCCCATGGCTGACAACACCATAACCTGCAGTATTTTCGATTCCATGACCGATTGTATGACCAAAATTCAAGGTCAAACGGCTACCATTATCAAATTCGTCTTCTTCAACGACTGTGCGCTTCACCTTTAATGAAGGAATAATCACTTCTTCTGCACGTTCAAGTAATTCAAACTCATCTTTCATCGAAGCTAATAAATCCCAAAGATTTTCATCTGCAATTGCAGCAGATTTAATAATTTCAGCAATACCTTCACGCAGGCGGCGGTCATCTAGGGTATTTAATACTTCTGGATCAATTAACACGCCATCGGGTTGGGAAAAAGTTCCCACCAAATTTTTTGCATTTTTCGTATTGACGGCTGTTTTGCCTCCAATACTTGAATCGACCTGTGAGACTAAAGTAGTTGGAATTTGCAAGAAATGTAAGCCACGCATGTATGTGGAAGCAACAAAACCGACTAAATCACCGATAACGCCGCCACCCAATGCGATGATGCCATCGCTACGTGTGAACCCATCTTCTGCTAATAAATCATATAAGTTTGCTGCTTGTTCTAATGACTTACTTTGCTCACCGGCTGGTACAACAAAGAGGCTTACTTGAAAATCACAGGCTTCAAGTGACTCTGTTACCATTTTACCGTAAAGTGGGGCAACATTGCTATCAGTAATCACTGCGATTCGCTGTGGTTTCCATAAAGTTTGTACCCATTGTCCACATTTTTTTAGCAAATGACGTTCAATTTGAATATCATATTGATGATTGGTTAAATTTACCCTTAGCATTTCTTGACACATCCCTTAAGTTAATTATTTTTACATTTCACGAATTTGTTTCATCGCATTGAAAATAACATCGACTTCTTTCATCATTTTCAAGTAGTTTTTCTCGTTTAATGATTGTGGACCATCTGACCAAGCATTCGCTGGATCTGGATGGATTTCAACAATCATTCCATCTGCTCCTGCAGCAACGCCGGCACGTGCCATTGGTGGAACTAAATCCCAGACACCTGTACCATGGCTTGGGTCAACAATAACTGGAAAATGGCTTAATTTTTTCATGATTGGAACAGCACTTAAGTCAAACGTATTGCGGGTAGCTGTTTCGTACGTACGAATTCCACGTTCAATGAAAATAACTGGGCTTTTTTCTGAAATAGCAATGTATTCTGCTGCATTTAACCATTCATCAATGGTTCCAGAAATTCCACGTTTCAAGCCAATTGGTTTTCCTGTTTGGCCAACAGCCGCTAATAATTTGAAGTTTTGCATGTTACGCGCACCAATTTGGATAATGTCACTGTATTTTGCAACAACATCAATATGTGCTTCATCCATCACTTCAGTAATGACTTTCATATCGTATTCATCGGCAGCTTGGCGAATGTATTTTAAGCCTTCTTCTTCTAAACCTTGGAAAGCGTATGGAGATGTACGTGGTTTGTAAGCTCCGCCACGTAAAATTTTTGCACCACCAGCTTTGGCCATACGAGCTGTTTCACGGATTTGGTCTAAACCTTCGATGGAACATGGACCAGCCATTGTTACAAAGCTACCATCCCCAATTTTTACTCCATCCACATCAACAACTGTATCTTGTGGGTGGAATTCACGAGAAGTTAATTTGTACGTATTACTGATACGTACTGTTTT
This sequence comes from Enterococcus sp. AMC1623, assembly GCF_058216495.1. NCBI lineage: Bacteria > Bacillati > Bacillota > Bacilli > Lactobacillales > Enterococcaceae > Enterococcus > Enterococcus sp. AMC1623. Next base: position 750,748 of record NZ_CM177096.1, read on the forward strand.
ATCGACACCTTGGTAGCTACGGAAAGCGACATCTTGAATGTTGCGTGTATCTCCGATTAAACCTAATACAACTTGTTCACTCCCTTGGTTAATTTGGACATCTAAGCCACTATCTTTAATACGCTTAATAACGACATCTACTTGCTCTTGTGTTGCACCTGGTTTCATAATTACGATCATTTGTTTATCCTTCTTTCATTTGTCTTTTTAATGTTAACTATTTTCAATAATTGGTTTAATTTGTTCCACAGGCATTTTTTTGCCTGTCCAACATTCAAATGCAGCGGCACCTTGGTACACAAGCATTCCTAAACCGTTAATGGTTTTAGCACCCGCTGTTTTGGCTTGTTTTAATAAATACGTTTCGCGTGGATTATAAATAGCATCATAGACGGTTAAGTCTTTACGCAGCAACGATGTGTCGCTAATTGGCGATGTATCGTCTGACATTCCAACACTTGTCGCATTTACTAATAAACTTGATTGTGCTAAAGCCGTTGCTAATTTATTTTGATCACTTAGTTCTGTTAGCGTAATCACACAATTGGTTTTTGCAGTAATTTCTTTGATTTTTTCTTGCATCCGTTCATAGCGTGGGCTTTTACGACTAAAAATATGGATGGTTTTCATCCCGTCAAGAGCCGCTTGGCAAATCATTGCGGTTGCTGCTCCCCCTGCGCCGAGTAACGTCATGGTTTCATTTTTGATGAGTACCTGATTTTCTCGTAAGCTTTCACAAAAACCAATACCATCCGTATTATGCCCAATTAATTTACCTTCACGATGAATAATGGTATTGATCGCCCCAATTAGCTCGGCAGCTTCTGTTAATTCATCCATATGAGAAACGGCGGCAATTTTGTGAGGCATTGAGACGTTTGCTCCTAACATATCAAAGGTTCGAATCGCTTGTATGCCGTGTTCCAATTCGTCTTTTGATACATCGAAAGCAAGATAAACTGCATCGGTATTTGTTTCTTTAAAAGCTAAATTATGCATTTTGGGAGAAATACTGTGTTTAGCTGGACTAGCTAAAAAACCAACTAAACGAGTATAGCCACTAATTGCTGTTTTTTCCACTTGCTTCCTCCTTACAATAAAAAATGTCCACTAGTAGGCTGAAAAATCTACTAGTGGACATTTTAATACTCAAAAAAAGTATGAAAATTTATACTTAGCCACCATAGATTTTCCCTGATCTACGTGGCTTAAAATCAATACGAATCGCTCTAGCCATCATAGATACAAACTGTCTGTTTGTACCCATGGTTTCATGAATACAAACCTATCTAAAATAGCTAAAGTAGTAATTATTCAGTTTTGGTTGTCGTGTATTTTTCATAAAAAATCGCTCCAAACTGATGTAAGATTGAATTTAGTATATGGTTTTAATTAGAATCTGTCAACAGTAAAATTAAAATTTGTCTAATTTTTGTTCTGTTACACAATTTCTTCGAAGAATTGCAACAAGTCCGGTAAGGTTAATTTAGCTTTTTCTTCTGCATTTAAGTCTTTAACAATTTCACCTTTTTGCAAGACAATCATTCGATTCCCATATTTCAATGCATCTTCCATGCGATGAGTAATCATTAAACAAGTTAACTGTTGCTCTTCGACACGGCGAGCAGTAATTTCCATTAATTGTTTAGACGTCTTAGGATCCAATGCTGCAGTATGTTCATCCAGTAAAAGTAATTCGGGGGTTTGAATAGTTGCCATCAATAAACTTAACGCTTGTCGTTGTCCCCCTGAAAGATTACCAGCAGGTGTTTCCAAATGATTTTCTAGTCCATTTCCGATTTCAGCACATAAAGAATAGAACAACTCACGATTTTGTTTAAGTTGACGTAATTTTAAGCCTCGTTTTTGTCCACGATTTTTTGCTAACAATAAGTTTTCTGCCACACTCATCCGTGGTGCGGTTCCCATCTTAGGGTCTTGGAAAACACGTGAAATGTACTGGGCACGACGTTCTTCTGAAAAATTCGTCACCTCTTGATCATGAATAAATAGTTGTCCTTTAGTTAATGGGATTGTGCCAGAGATGCTATTAAACAACGTGCTTTTTCCTGCTCCATTTCCACCTAAAACTGTGATAAATTCGCCTTGATTAATTGAGAGGTTCACATTGTTTAGTAGAACTTTTTGTTCGCTAGGACCATTATTAACAATTTTTGTTCCATTTTTTAATTCTAAAATAGCCATTATTTTTCCTCTCTTTCAAAACCAGTTTTAAGATGTAACGCTTGTTTAAATTGTGGAATTAATAGACACATCGTTAACACGATTGCTGAGAAAATTTTCAAGTAAGTCGTATCAAACCCTAAACGAATAACTAACAAGATGAGCAATTGATAGATAATACTTCCAACTACAATGGCAATTAAACGTTCTGTAAAAGTTAATTCACCATATAAAACTTCTCCGATAATAATTGATGCCAGACCGATAACGATAACCCCAGTTCCTTTACTTACATCGGCATAACCGTCATTTTGAGCAATCAATGCCCCAGCTAAAGCGATGACGCCATTGGATAAGACTAAGCCAATAATTTTCATACGATCCGTTTTAATCCCCATAGAACGGGCCATGTATTCGTTATCTCCAGTTGCGATATACGCTTGTCCAAAATCAGTATTAAAGAAATATACCAGACAAGCAATTAATAAGAAAATGACAATGAGACCAACAAAAACCGTGTCGTAATGATTTGGTAGATTTAATTTTGTAAAAAAGTCTAAAATTCGTGGTTGATTTAATAGTGATAAGTTAGGGGTCTGCATGACAAACAACATCACCGAATTCAAAGCAGACATGACCAGAATCCCTGATAAAATGACTGGTATTTTTCCTTTCGTATATAACAAACCAGTCACCAACCCTGCACACATGCCAGCTAAAACACCTAGAAAAGTTGCAATAATTGGCGGAATACCTTGAACAATGGCTGCCACACATACTGCTCCTCCTAAAGGAAACGATCCTTCCGTTGTCATATCTGGAAAATTTAAAATTCGATAGGTCATAAAAATTCCTAAACCTAAAACACCCCATAATAACCCTTGTCCAATAGAAGAAATAATCATTCTTCGTCACCTCCAACAAATTTTGCTTGTTCTCTTAATTCTTTGGGAATGTTAATTCCTAAAAATTCAGCTTGTTTTTCATTTAAAATGACATCCCCTTGTTTAAATGTGTAGATTGGTGTAGTGGCCGGATCTGCTCCTTCTAAAATCGAAACCACCATTTCTCCAGTTTTTCTACCTAAAGTATATTGGTCAATTCCAATAGTTCCTAATCCGCCTTGTTCAACCATCGTATCAACTGACGTAATAATCGGTACTTTTTTCTTGTTAGCTTCACCGACAACTGTTGGCATCGCATTGGCAATAGTGTTATCGAGTGGAATATAGATGAAATCAACGGCATTGCTCATTACTTGCACGGTTTGTGTAATTTCATTTGTGGATGGAATTGGATACGTTTTGACTTCTAGCCCTAATTCTTTAGCTGCTTGAGCGGCTTCTTCCACTTGATATTTAGAATTGTCTTCGGTTGAGGAATACAGCATACCCACCGTCTTAGCATCGGGCATCAATTCTTTTCCTAAACGAATTTGTTCATCTGCGGGTGCTTTGTCTGAAACACCCGTGATATTGCCACCTGGGCGTTCGATATTTGCAACAAGGTTAGCACCGACTGGGTCAGTAACTGCCCCTAAAACAATTGGGATATCTTGTGTGGCATTTGCTAATGCTTGAGCAGCTGGTGTGGCAATACCTACAATAACATCTGACTTCTTATTGACAAGTTGTTCACTCATCGTCGCTAACTTGCTTTGATCGGCTTGACCATTTTGATATTCTATCGTTAGATTTTCACCTTCGATATAACCCGCCTCTTTTAAAGAATCCTCGATGCCATCACGAATAGCATCAAGTGCGGGATGACTAACAAATTGCAAAATTCCGACAATTTTGTTTTCCGAGTTGTCTGCTCCTTTTGGTTTTTCTGCACTTGCTTTTCCATATTGGAAAGCAAATGTGCCAATTAAAACGACAAAAATGACAATTAATGTTGCAATTAACCCTTTATTTTTCATTTTTTCTCCCCATTTCTATTTTGTTATACATTTTTAAAAGTAAAAAAAGCAATTGCGCGTGGCAATTGCTTCAACAAAAAAGCCACACAGATTTATTCCTCTATGCGGCGATATTTACAAGTTCATTTACCGACATAGATACACACTTTAGAATGTTCTCTAAAAAGTTGTATCTATGGATTAAAGCATCCACTAATACAACTATCTACGCCAGTTTTGCCATGTTTTTGGTTGATACGCGTAAAATAGTTTCATGAATACTTCCTCCTTTAGTAATGTTGAAATTAGAATACCGTAATCTTTAGTATCCGTCAACTAGTAAATTAGCTTTTTATTTTAATTCTCTTCTTTTTCTGCAGCTTGAATATTAAACATTGGCAAACGATTTAATTCAGGAACCAAGTCTTGTTCGGCATCTTCTAGCGAATCCAGCGTAAAACGATTTTTTTCAACACCATTTTGAAAGAAAATAAACGTAACTTTGTCTGGCTCTACATTGTATTGCTGTTTCAATACGTCTGCATCATAAACAATAGGATAATAATAAAATTTCCGATTCAATTCATCGCCTTTTTCACTCAACAAAGCCATCACGTCATCGTATTGTTCGCCATTAGGTTTAGTGAACATGACTGAAATAGCTGCTTTATTCTTAATTTCTCGATCGCCTTGCTCATAAGAAAAAGGAATAATTTGTTCTGTTGGTAATTCATTAATAATCAGTTGATCGATTTGCGCTTTCCGAATCATAGGACTTGCTGTCAGCATGGCTAAGGTTAATGCGCCCATTAAAACTGCCGTAATCACTATTCGGATAAGAGTTTTCTTACGATTGGCATTGACTGCATAGCCAAATTCTATCCATGATTCTTGCAGTTGGAACAAGATCGTTTCTGCTATCATTTTAATCGTTTTCAATGGATACACCCGCTTTAGTAAATTATCTTTTAACTATACTAAAATACTAGCAATTAAACAACACAATCGTCAAGTAAGTTCCTAAATCACTTGTTTTTTTCTAATATTTTTTGAATTTTCCTCACGCTATCTTCCTCTTTGTTTTCTGAAGTATTTTAGCTATAATGGAGAAAGACTATTTAAGAAATGAGGGATAAACGATGTCTTTTGATGGTGTATTTACCCATTTAATGGTAAAAGAGTTATCCGAAGAACTGATTCATGGAAGAATCAATAAAATTCAACAACCCTATGAGAATGAAATCGTCTTAATCATTCGTTCAAAAGGAAAAAATCATAAATTGTTATTATCAGCTCATCCAAATTATGCACGTGTTCAATTAACTTCGATGAACTACTTAAATCCAGACACTCCACCTAATTTTGTTATGATGCTTCGTAAATATTTAGACGGTGCTATTTTAGAACAAATTGAACAGTTGGATAATGATCGTGTATTACATTTTAATTTTAAAAAACGAGATGAATTAGGTGATTTGCAGCAAATTGTTTTAGTTGTGGAGCTAATGGGACGCCATAGCACAGTCTTACTCTTAAATAAAGAGACTGGTAAAATTTTAGATGCGATTAAGCATATCGGTAGTGCACATAACACCTATCGTTCATTGCTGCCTGGTGCGGAATATATCGCTCCTCCTAAGCAAGATACCTTAAATCCATTTACAGCCAGCGATACGCAAATTTTTGAAAAGCTATCTACACTTCCTGAACTAAATGGCAAAGCTTTACAGCAACGGTTCCAAGGATTAGGAAAAGATACTGCTGACGAATTAGCCGCTCGTTTAAACGAAAAACCTAATGAAAAACTTCCAGTATGGCAAGCATTTTTTAACGAGTTGCAAGCGCCAGTACCAACCTATATTCAAACCGAACAAAAAGAATTCTTCACACCGATTCTTTATCCTTCTTTACATGGTATTGAACTGACAACGTATCCTTCTTTAAGCACACTCTTAGATGCTTTTTACCATGAAAAAGCTGAGCGTGATCGAGTCAAACAACAAGGCAGTGAGCTGTTAAAAAAAGTTGAAAATGAATACAAACGAAACCAATTAAAATTAAAAAAACGACAACAAACACTTGCCGATTCAGAAAATGCTGAAGAATTTCGTCAAAAAGGCGAACTGCTAACCACATTTATGACGCAAGTTCCTAGAGGTGCTACTGCTGTTCAATTAGAAAACTATTATGACGAGAACCGTTTAATAGAAATTGCACTTGATCCAGCATTAACACCCAATCAAAATGCCCAAAAATATTTTCAACGTTACCAAAAATTACGTAATGCTGTAAAATTAATCGGAGAACAAATCCGTGAGACCAAAGAAGAATTAACTTATTTAGAATCGATTTTATCGCAACTGGAATTAGCAGGACCTATGGATATTCATGTGATTCGTGAAGAGTTAGTTGAGCAAGGCTATTTAAAAAATCGCAATCTGAAAACAAGGAAAAAAGAGAAAAAATCACAACCTGAACACTTTCTATCTTCGGATGGTACAGAAATTCTAGTTGGGAAAAATAATTTACAAAATGACCAATTAACTTTACGTACTGCGCGTAAAACCGATTATTGGTTACATGCAAAAGATATTCCTGGATCACATGTCATTATTCGTAGCAATGAACCATCCGAAACAACAATTTTAGAAGCTGCCGAAATCGCAGCTTATTACTCAAAATATCGTTATTCAGCACAAGTTCCCGTTGATTTCGTTCAAGTGAAACATATTCGTAAACCAAATGGTGCCAAACCTGGTTATGTGATTTATGAAAATCAAACGACTTATTATGTCACTCCATATGAAGAAAATGTACTAAAATTGAAAAAATAGCTATTACCTCTTATTACGATGTGTAATGAGAGGTTTTTTTACGTATTTAGAATCTGAAGGATGTTTGTTGATGTTGTTGCTGGGTGGGTTTTATTGAAGTGCAATTTTTGCTAAATTTGGTGAGGGTGGATTGATTTTGATAGGATTATTTTAAATGCAATAATAGTTCGAATAGGCGATTTGTATGTATTAATTCTCTTTATTTCTATATCGCGTATGCGATAATAGTTTCTTTCCTTCTAAAAAAAAGAAACAGCCAACTTAATGACTGTTTCTTCTCTTTATTTACTGTAGTAAATCGGACGATCTTTTTTATTTTGTAGCGGACGATTATTGTTTTCTAACACTTCTTCACGAAACTCTTCAATAAACAAGCGGCTCATCTCTCCGATTGTATCAAAGACAAACCAATTCACAGGTCCTTTGGTTGGAGGCGTTGTTAACGAGCCTACATAATGGAAATGACTGTGTTTTTCTGGTAAGAAAATTGATGGATCGAACCATTGGATATGATGATCAAAATCCCAGATACTATCATCTTGATCGTTACAAATCCAATTTAATTTGTCTGTTAAATTAAACAAGACTCCTACTACTAAGTTTTCTTGGTTTGCATTTGTATGCACTAAATGAAATTCTAATTCTGTTTGTGTGTCATCAATGACATGTTCGCTAGGCATATGGAAATGAATATCTGTCAAATGATATTCGACGCCTTTGAAAACAACATAACTTTCTGTGTTGTAGGGTACAAAATGGATAGTGTTTTTGAATTCTTTTTCGGTAAATTTTTCTTTTTTATAGTGGAAAGAAAGAATTTCATCGCCAATGTCTTGTGTTTCATCATGAATCAGATGAATTGGTGATTGATAAGGATATTTCGCTCCTTCAGCGTACCAATCACATAAGGTGTGCCAATGTTCTGGACCATTAGCTCCAGAGTAGCTCCATTCCACGTCCATATTCCTTTTTTTCTTCAATGAATTTCCTCCTTTAATGAGTGTTATAATCACTCATTTTTTTATGCTAGCAAATTTCAAATAAAAAGAAAATCATTTTGCACTTGAATTTATGTGCATTTCTTGTGTATTTTTATACAAACAAACTTGATTTCGTCCTTTTGTTTTAGCTTCGTATAATGCCACATCTGCTTGTAAAAGTAAGTCTTCTAATGATATTTTTTCTTTTTCATTGGAAACACTAATACCAATGCTAACTGTGACTTCAATTTTTTGATTTACCCATGTAAAATCAGTTTCAGAAATTTTTTGTCGAAGCATTTCAGCTATTACTTTTGCTTGTTCAATATCAATCGAAGTGAATAAAAAAGAAAATTCTTCCCCTCCATATCGACCGAACACAGCCTGCTGAAATCCTTGCATACTTTGACGCATTTCATAAGATAAAATTTGCAATATTTTATCTCCACAGGGATGTCCATAACGATCATTAATCTGTTTGAAATTATCAATATCCAAAAGTAATGCTATATTTCCTGTATCTTCTTGATTTTTTATCAGTAATTGCTCTGCCTTGTCAAAAAATGCTCTTCGATTATAAATATCTGTTAAGTAATCCATCGTCGCTTGTACGTGTAATTCCTTTAGTAATTGTTCTTTTTCTGTAACATCATGTAATACAATATAATATCCGCCTTGTTTAAAATTGGTAATTTCTTGAATTTGCGAGACTTCATAAATGTGTTCAATCTCATCAACAAAAACGACGATTTGTTTATTGGTTAAGAGCTGTTCTAAGAGTGGAATACTTTCTCCTGCACTCACTTTATTTAATTCTGGAAAAATGTGTTTCGCAGAAGTATTCGCATCAATATAGTGTTTTTTCTTATTAAATACGATAAATCCATCTGCCATTGTATCAATCACTTGATCTTTAACAATAGGCATGACTCGTAAAAGATTATGACTGTTCGAAGAATAAATCAACATGACAATCGTAACAAGTGTCGCTAAAGGCGTATAATCAAAACGCACCTTATCTGTTTCAGCCATCACATAAATGACTGAGGTAAAAATTGGTAAAGAAAAACCAATTAATAAAGGCACACTTTGTTTTTTCATTAAAGAATTGTCGCCAAAAAACGCTTCAAATAATAAGCCTAAAATACAAACTGTAACACAATATTGATAGACAACATGAATGTGGTACAGTGGTCCTGGTGTGATTTGCGCGTTTGCAATAATAGTATTCGAAACATACTGTACATCTTCGTAAAAAAGACGTTGATACGGATATGTTTGCATTCCTATAGAGCTTATCATGGGAAAAATAAACAAAATAAACAACTGAAACTTCGTAACTTTTTTTTGCCCAAAAATATCTCTTAAAAATAAATAACTATTTGATAGAATGAATGGAAATCCCATATACTGCATACGAACGCTGTAAAAGGCTTCATAGAAGTTATCTGACACCAATTCTAAGAAATAACCAAATATATAAAGAAATAATTGTAGAGACAATAAAATAAAAAAATACGAATTTTCTGCTTTTCGATATTTCAACGAATATAAAAGCATACCTATCGAAATAAAAATTGAAATAAAACTGACTAATACGGGGAATTCAGATAACCCCATCATTGATCTTCACTTTCCTTTATAGGCTAAAATCGCACTTAATATTCTACTTAAGCGCGATTTTCCAACTATTCTTATTTGTTTTCTTATTTATTCCAGTTTTCTGGGTCTTGTTTCCAAGCTTTTAATAATTCTACATCATCTTCTTTAATGTAGTTTGAAGCTAATGCAGCTTCGATTAAAGTAGAATAGTTTGTTAACGTTGTTAAAGCAATTCCAGCTTTTTCGAAATTCGCTACACCTTTTGGTAATTCATAAGTAAAGATAGCTGAAACACCTACAACATCTGCACCTTCACGTTTCGCTGCTTCACAAGCTTCTAAAACACTACCACCTGTTGAAATTAAATCTTCAATAACAACCATTTTTTGACCTTCTGTAATACGGCCTTCAATTTGGTTGCCTTTACCATGGTCTTTTGCTTTGCTGCGAATATAAACCATTGGTAAATCTAAAATATCTGCTACCCAAGCTGCATGAGGGATCCCAGCAGTTGCGGTTCCGGCAATTACTTCAACATTTGGATACGTCGCTTTAATTTTATCAGCTAATCCTTGTGCAATTGCTTTACGAACTTTTGGATAACTCATTGTAATGCGGTTATCACAATAAATTGGGCTTTTAATCCCACTTGCCCAAGTAAATGGGTCATTAGGGTTTAAGAATACTGCTTCAATATCTAATAAGTCTTTTGCGATTGTCGTTTCAATTGTTGTCATTAATTATTTTTCTCCATTCCATTCATTTTTAATAGCATGATATGCTGCTACTGGATCATCTGCTTGGGTAATTGGTCGACCAACAACAATTACACTTGAACCAATTTCTCGTGCTAATGCTGGTGTAACCACGCGTTTTTGATCTCCTACAGCCGCTCCACTTGGACGAATACCAGGTGTTAAACACATAAATTCGTCAGAAGTTGCTTCATGAATTTTCGCAGCTTCTAGTGCAGAACAAACCACACCGTCAAGTCCAGCTTTTTCAGCACATTTCGCATAATTTAACACACTTTCTTCCAATGTTGCTGAGATTAATTGTTCTTTTTGCATTTGTTCCTCCCCAGTTGAGGTTAATTGCGTCACTGCAATTAGTTGCGGAACAGGCTCGCCAGATTTTGTTCCACTAGCTAGGCCACGTTTAGCTGCTGCCATCATTTCGATTCCACCAGCCGCATGAACATTGGTGATTGTTACACCTAATTTTGCTAATCCCTTCATTGCATGCTCAACTGTATTGGGAATGTCATGCAATTTTAAATCTAGGAAAATATCATGACCTAAGTCTTTTAACCAGCGTACAATTGCTGGCCCTTCTTGATAAAAAATCTCCATACCTACTTTGACAAATAATTTTTCGTCAGCAGGAAATTTGGCTAAAAAGCTTTCAATTTCTTTTTTTGATGGAAAATCTAAAGCAATAATTGGTCTTTCGATCATTGATTTCTGCCCTCTCTCACTTCTTTAATTAATGTTTCTAGTGATGAAATTCCCAGTTCGGCCATTCGTTTTGGTAATTCATCAATTAATTTTGGACAAATATACGGATCCGTAAAGTTTGCCGTCCCTACACCAACTGCACTGGCTCCTGCTAGATACATTTCTAACACGTCATCCACCGTCATCACACCACCCATTCCGATAATTGGCAGTGTTGATACATTAGCAACTTGATTAATTAAACGAATGGCCACTGGTTTGATTGCTGGTCCAGATAAACCACCTGTTTGATTTGCTAAAATTGGCTTACGTGTTTTCAAATCAATACGCATGCCTAACAATGTATTAATCATCGTAAAACCATCGGCTCCACCATTTTCAATAGCTTTAGCGATGGGGACAATATCGGTTACATTTGGTGATAATTTGACATAAATAGGCACTTGAGAAACAGCTTTAACTGCCTTTGTTAATTCATATGCTACATCTGGATCAGTTCCAAATGTGATACCACCATGCTTTACATTCGGACAAGAAACATTTAATTCAATCGCTTTGACATTTGGTGCTTTGGATATTTCACGACATACTTCAACATAATCTTGTTGGCTAGAACCTGCGACATTCGCAATAATCGGTAAATCTGGATGTTTGATTTGCAAATCAGGTAAAATTTCCGTCATCACAGTTTCTAATCCAGGATTTTGTAATCCGATTGCATTAAGCATTCCACTAGGCGTTTCCGCAATACGCGGTGTCGGATTTCCAAAACGAATTTCAGGAGTTGTTGCTTTAATCATAACAGCACCTAGTTTATCAATATTATAATACGTATCATATTCTTTTCCAAAGCCAAAACAGCCACTTGCGGGCATAATTGGATTGGTTAGTTCCAAACCAGGTAAACGGATAGCTAGGGGGTTGGACATTATAATACCACCTTTCCAGCTGGGAAGATAGGTCCTTCATCACAAATTTTCACACTTTTCTGACCACTTTCATCTTCTTGTAAATGACAAACACAGGCATAACAAGCACCCATTCCACATGCCATTCTTGCTTCTAAGGATAATTGGACGTTCGCTATCTTACCTAAATAACGACTTTCCACGGCACGTAACATCCCATTTGCACCACAAGAAAAAACAGCATTGGGTTGTTCCATCATCTGTGCTAATAAATGCCCGACATGTCCATGCGTTCCATAACTACCATCGTCTGTGGCAATATACGTGTCACCTAATGCCAAAAATTCTTCTTCATAATACATTACTTCTTTTGAAGCAAAGCCTAAAAAATGAACAGGTGTGACACCTTTTGCGATTAATTGCTTAGACAGCTCGTAAAGTGGAGGAATTCCGATTCCTCCACCTACGATAAATGCTGTATCTCCTGCATGAAGTTCAGAAAGTTGGAAACCATTGCCTAAAGGCCCCATTACATCAAGTTTATCTCCTACTTTCATTTCAGAAAATACTCGTGTGCCATCACCTTCTACCCGATAAATAATGCGACAAGTTCCTTCTTCATGATTGATATCATTGATACTAATTGGTCTGCGTAACAACAAATCATTTTGTGGTACACGAAGATGTAAAAATTGACCAGGAACTTCCATCTGTTCAACCAGTGCCCCTTTTAAAGTCATTTCATAAATTCGTGGTGCTAATAATCGTTGTGCAGTAATTTCCATTAACTCCTGTTTCATGTGCTGATTTTCCCTTCTGTTTTAAATCGCTTTAGTTGAAAAGGCGCGCGACTCCATCACTTTTAAAATGGCATCTGCCGTATCTAACGAAGTAAATAACGGTACCCCATGTTCAACCGCTTCACGACGAATCATAAAGCCATCTTGAGACGCATCTTGGCGATTTTTATCCATTGTATTAATTACTGCTTGCGTATTTCCATTACGGATTTTATCTAAGACCGTTTCTTCATTTGTTTCAGTAATTTTCGCAACTTGTTTTACATGTAAACCGTGTTCCTCGAAATAGGTAGCCGTCCCACTAGTTGCAGTTAAGCTAAAGCCAATATCTGCAAAACGTTTGGCTAAATCTAGTGCCTCTTCCTTCGTTTCATCAGCAATCGTAAATAATACTGAGCCAAATTTTGGAATGTGTAAACCTGACGCTTCAAATGCTTTATACAAGGCTTTTTCCAAATTATTGTCAGACCCCATAACCTCTCCTGTTGATTTCATTTCAGGGCCTAAATAAGTGTCTACTTTTAATAGTTTTGTAAATGAGAAGACCGGTGCTTTCACGTGAACTTCATTTGTCGTTGGATACAAGCCATCTTCATAACCTAATTCCGTTAAACTTTCGCCTAAAATAGCTTTGGTTGCTACCTGTGCCATTGGAATACCCGTTACTTTACTCAAGAAAGGAACGGTACGGCTAGCACGTGGATTAACTTCAATAACATACACTTGGTTATCATGGATAACGAACTGAATATTCATCATACCGACACAATTCAAGCCTAATGCTAAACGTTTTGTATAGTCTTCAATCGTTGCAATAATTTCATCTGATAGATTTTGTGGTGGGTAAACGGCCATTGAGTCGCCTGAGTGAACTCCTGCACGCTCAATATGTTCCATGATACCTGGAATTAAGACTGTTTGACCATCACAAATCGCATCGACTTCACATTCTTTCCCAATTAAGTATCGATCGACTAAAACTGGGTGTTCTGGTGAAGCTTTTACGGCATGTTTCATATAATCTTCTAAATCACTTTGATTTTCTACAATTTCCATTGCACGTCCACCTAAGACATAACTTGGTCGTACAAGAACAGGATACCCGATACGCGCTGCAATTACTACTGCTTCTTGCGCATTTGTTGCTGTATCACCTGGTGGTTGTGGAATATCTAACTCTTTTAAGGCATGTTCAAATAAATCACGATTTTCAGCGCGATCAAGATCCTCAATACTAGTTCCTAAAATTTTCACACCAGCTTTAACAAGTGGTTCCGCTAGGTTAATAGCAGTTTGTCCACCGAATTGGACAATAACTCCCACTGGTTTTTCAAGGTCAATCACATTCAACACATCTTCTAAAGTTAACGGCTCAAAGTATAATTTATCAGAAATTGAAAAGTCAGTAGAGACTGTTTCTGGGTTGCTATTCATAATAACTGCTTCATAACCAGCGGCTTGAATGGCTTTTACTGAATGCACTGTGGCATAATCAAACTCTACGCCTTGACCAATTCGGATGGGTCCTGAACCTAATACTAGAACCGAAGCTTTTTCACTTCGAATACTTTCATTTTCAAACTCATACGTGCTATAGAAATACGGTGTTGCAGATTCAAATTCAGCTGCACAAGTATCTACCATTTTGTAAACTGGCAAAATACCCTTTTCTGTACGTAACTGACGGATTTCAACCGCTTCAGTTTGCCAAAGTTCGGCAATTTTGCGATCTGTAAAGCCGTTTTGTTTCGCTGTTTTTAAGGTTTCTAAATCATTTGGTTTTTGTTGTAAGGCCTGTTCAATTTCAATAATGTGTAATAATTTATCTAAAAAGAAACTATCGATTTTTGTTAAATCTGCTAATTCTTCAATGGTGTATCCACGACGAATCGCTTCTGCTAAGTAGAACAAACGATCATCTTGTGCTTTTATTATTTTTTCAGTTAAAACTTCATCTGAAACTTCTGAAAACTCAGAAATTTCTAGGTGGTGACTACCAATTTCTAGCGAACGCACAGCTTTCAGCAAGGCCTCTTCAATATTACGGCCAATAGACATGACTTCCCCTGTCGCCTTCATTTGTGTTCCCAAAATACGTTCACCAGATTCAAACTTATCAAATGGCCAACGAGGGATTTTAGCTACAACATAGTCTAATGCTGGTTCGAATTCAGCATACGTGGTTTCAGTCACTGGATTTTTCATTTCATCTAATGTTAAGCCCACTGCAATTTTAGCCGCTAATTTTGCAATTGGATAACCTGTAGCTTTACTTGCCAAAGCCGATGAACGAGAAACACGCGGATTTACTTCAATGACATAATAGTTAAAACTATGTGGATCCAAGGCTAGCTGAACATTACAACCACCTTCAATTTTCAAAGCACGAATAATTGATAGAGAGGCATCACGTAACATTTGATATTCATAATCAGACAATGTTTGACTTGGAGCAAAAACAATCGAATCACCCGTATGAATCCCCACTGGATCGAAGTTTTCCATGTTACACACTACAATCGCATTATCAGCAGAGTCGCGCATGACTTCATATTCAATTTCTTTGAACCCTGCAATACTACGTTCAATCAAACATTGGGTTACTGGTGAAAGTTTTAACCCATTTTCTGCGATATGGCGTAATTCTTCTTCGTTAGCACACATACCGCCACCAGTTCCGCCTAACGTGAATGCTGGACGTACAATAATTGGGTATCCAATTTCATTGGCAAAATCAACAGCCTCTTCAACAGTTGTTACAATGACTGATTCAGGAATTGGTTGATTTAATTCTTCCATTAACTGTTTGAATAAATCACGATCTTCCGCTTGATCAATCGCTGAAAGTTTTGTTCCAAGTAATTCGATATCTAATTCTTCCAAGATACCTGATTTAGCAAGTTCCATCGCCATATTTAGTCCTGTTTGCCCGCCTAATGTCGGTAAAATAGCGTCTGGTTGCTCTTTTCTTAAAATTCTTGAAACAAATTCGAATGTGATTGGTTCAATATACACTTTATCAGCAATTTCTTTATCCGTCATAATTGTCGCTGGGTTGGAGTTAACTAAAATAACTTCGTACCCTTCTTCTCTTAATGCAAGACAGGCTTGTGTTCCTGCATAATCAAATTCTGCGGCTTGTCCAATGACAATTGGTCCAGAACCGATAACCATAATTTTTTTAATATCTGTACGTTTTGGCAATTTAGTTCTGCTCCTTCCATGCATCCATCATTTCTAAAAATTCATCAAATAAGTGTACTGCGTCATGCGGACCAGGTGCTGCGTCTGGATGATATTGCACGCTAAATGCTGGATAGTCTCGGTGACGAACACCTTCAATAGTCCCATCGTTTACTTCCACATGAGTTACAATTAGTTTTTCTGTGTCAACAGATTGTTCATCTACAGCATAGCCATGATTTTGAGAAGTAAAATCAATTCGTCCAGTTGCAATCTCACGGACTGGATGATTTAATCCTCGATGACCAAACTTCATTTTATAAGTGTCTGCACCATTGGCGAGAGAAAATAGTTGGTGACCTAAGCAAATCCCGAAAATTGGTACTTTCCCTTGAATTCCCTGAATCATTTCAATGGCTTCAGGAACACTTTTAGGATCACCAGGACCATTTGTTAACATTACGCCATCTGGAGATAATTCTAAAATTTCTTCGGCTGTCGTATTATAAGGCAAAACCGTCAAATTACAATTGCGTTTTGATAGTTCGCGCATAATACTGTGTTTCAAACCAAAGTCAATTACTACCACATTGTGACCTGTTCCAGGACTTGGATAAGGCTTCATTGTAGAGACTTGTTCCACTTGGTTTGTTGGTAATACTGCTGCTTTTAATTGATCATATGCGTGACTGAACTCGTCGCCACTATCAACGATGCTTGCTTTCATCGTTCCATGTTGACGAATTTTACGAGTTAGTGCACGTGTATCAATTCCAGAAATCCCTGGAATTCCTTTACGTTTTAAAAACTCGTCTAATGCCATTTGATTTCTCCAATTGCTTGCTCGGCGCGCATGCTCTTTTACAACAACACCTTTACAAGTTGGTGCAATTGATTCGTAATCATCACGATTGACACCGTAGTTTCCAACCATTGGATACGTAAAAGTAATAATTTGTCCATTGAAACTTTGATCGGTAATCGTTTCTTGATATCCGGTCATACTTGTTGTAAAAACAACTTCTCCATAAACATTTACTTCGGCGCCAAATCCTTCGCCTTCAAAATAGGTTCCATCTTCTAAGATCAGCCAACGCTTCATGATTATTTACCGTCCTTTTGCCATACAAGTTTTCCATCCACAAAAGTGAATAAAGTATCTCCGTACAATTTCCATCCTACAAATGGTGTATTAACAGATTTTGATAAGAATTGTTTGTCGTCAACGATATATTCTGTATCTAAATCAAAGACTGCTAAGTCAGCAGGCGCTCCGATTGTTAATCGTCCAGTTGCTTCTAAACCAAAAATTTCTGCTGGTTTAACTGCCATCCAGTCAATAACTTGTTCTAAAGTAAAGATACCTGTTTTAACAAAGTGGGTGTAAACCATTTGGAAAGCATATTCTGAACCAACAATACCGAATGGTGATTTTAAGAATGTTTGACACTTTTCTTCTAAGCCATGTGGCGCGTGGTCTGTTGAAATACAATCAATTGTGCCATCTAATAAGCCTTCAATTAACGCCTTTTGATCTTCATTCGCACGTAAAGGGGGGTTCATTTTCCAAAAACCATTATCTTCTGGAATATCTTCATCGATTAACACTAAGTGATGTGGGCAAACTTCAGCAGTTACATGTACACCAGCTTTTTTCGCTTCACGGATAACACGAACACTCTCTTTAGTAGACACATGGCAGACGTGATAATGTACGCCAGTTTCTTCAGCCAATAACAAATCGCGAGCAATCTGTGATGATTCTGTTACACTTATAATCCCTGGTAATCCTAATTCTTCTGAACGTTTTCCTGCATGCATTACCCCGCCAAATAATAGTGATTCATCTTCTGTGTGAGCCACAATTGCCATGTTATTTTTCGCAGCTTCTTTCATCGCAAGATACATGGTACCAGCTGTTTGAACACCCACACCGTCATTAGTAAAGGCAAAAGCACCTGCCTTTTTCAAACCGACTTGGTCAACTAGCGTTTCACTACGTAATTCTTCAGTAATTGGTGCATATTGTAAAACTTTCACTACTGCATCGCGATCGATAATCGCTTGTACTTGATTGAATTTTTCAACAGTATCTGGTAC
This sequence comes from Enterococcus sp. AMC1623, assembly GCF_058216495.1. Taxonomy (NCBI): domain Bacteria; kingdom Bacillati; phylum Bacillota; class Bacilli; order Lactobacillales; family Enterococcaceae; genus Enterococcus; species Enterococcus sp. AMC1623. The sequence continues at coordinate 768,696 of NZ_CM177096.1, forward strand.
TGGATCAAGATTGGGCATTGCACAAACAGTTGTAAAACCACCACGTGCCGCTGCCTTACTACCTGTCTCAATCGTTTCTTTATAGGTAAACCCTGGTTCTCTAAAATGAACATGAACATCGACCAAACCTGGTGTAATCAATTGGCCTTTTGCATCAACAATTTGATCAAATGATTCATTAGTAAAGTCCTCACCAACAGCATGGATTCTGCCATCTTTAATCCAAACTGACACAGGTGTTAATTGATTGTCGTGGGAAATAATTTTCCCGTTTTTAATTAATGTATTCATTTAAATTCCTCCTTATGATTTACCTTCTAAAATAGCTTCCAAAATTGCCATACGAACAAAGACACCGTTTGACATTTGTGTAACAATTCTTGATTTATAGCTTTCAACTAATGAATCCGCAATTTCGACATCGCGATTAACTGGGGCAGGGTGCATAATAATTGCTTTTTCTTTCATTTTAGCAGCACGTTCGATTGTTAGTCCATACTGTTGATGATATTCTTCTTTTGAAAAACTTTCGTGTTCATCATGACGTTCATGTTGCACACGTAATAACATCATAACATCGACTTCTTCTATCAACTCATCTAAGGGCATATAGTGTCCATAAACTTCAAAGGATTGATCATACCATGTTTCAGGTCCTGAGAAAAATACTTGTGCCCCTAAACGTTTTAACATTTGCATATTCGATTTCGCTACTCGTGAATGGGTAATATCCCCAACAATAGCTACTTTTAAGTTTTCAAAAGAACCAAACTCTTCATAGATAGTTAGTAAATCTAATAGACATTGGGTTGGATGTTGACCGCTACCATCGCCGCCATTAATAATGCTACATTGAATCGTACGACTTTGGATTAATTCATCATAGTAATTTTCATCTCCATGTCGAATTACGGCAGCATCCACGCCAATAGCTGACATGGTTAAAACCGTATCGTATAAGGTTTCCCCTTTTTGTACTGAACTTTTATCTGTATCGAATTCAATCACATCGACGCCTAGTTTCTTCTCTGCTATTTCAAAACTTTTATGTGTTCGTGTACTATTTTCAAAAAATAAGTTAGTTACAAAGTACTGATCTTTTGCAGGTGTCCATTTCGCTCCGCGTTTGAACTCCTGTCCGCGACGAATTAGTCCCATCACTTCTTGATCTGTTAATGCTTCCACTGTTAATAAATGTTTTAAACTAACTCGTTCTGATTTGATAATCATTCCTTTTGCCCCCTACTTTTCTTCGTTGCGTGCTGTATTTGGTAAAATTAAATTAAGAACTATTCCTAAGACGGTTGCCAGTGCCATCGCTGATAATGTGAAGGCACCTGCTTCAACTACTAAACCACCGATTCCTGTTACTAATATAACGGAGGCAATTAATAAATTTTTCTTTCGGTCAAAATCAATTTGATTTTCAATTAAAATTTTCAACCCGCTAGCGGCGATAACCCCGAACAAGACAAAACTGATACCAGAAATAACTGGTCCAGGGATACTTAAGATGACTGCACTAACCTTGCCAACAAAGCCAAGTGCGATAGCAAACACTGCAGCACCGCCAATGACAAACACGCTGTGAACACGTGTAATCGCAAGTACACCAATGTTTTCGCCATAACTTGTTACTGGTGGACCGCCGATTAGTCCAGCGACGATTTGAGCGGCACCATCACCGGCCAACGTTTTATGCAAGCCTGGGTCTTCAAAAAAGTTACGTTTAGTTAATTTATTTAAAACCATTAAATGACCAATATGTTCAGTCATTGTTACAAACGCAATTGGTGCCATCGTAATTATCGCTCCGATTTCTAAGGTCGGTGTATATTGGACGAACGGAATTTCAAAATTCGGTAAGCCAACCCACGGTGCTTGTTGGATAATACTAACATCCACAATCCCGAATGCTAGAGCAAGTACATACCCACTAATGATTCCTAGTAAAATTGGAATTAATCCTAAGAATCCTTTGAACCACATGTTGAAAAAAATCGTTAAAGCCAATGTCAATAAAGCAACTACTACATATTTGAAATCATATTTTCCAGCTTCATTGAACATGGCGCTATTAGCAGCATTACTAGCTAATCCTAAACCAATAACCATTACTACTGGACCAACAACAATCGGTGGTAAAATTTTATTTAACCAATCTGTTCCACTGCGTTTGACAATCATCGAAACAATAAAATAAACAACTCCAGTAGTAATTGCACCTTGAGCAATCGCGCCGTAGCCTTTTGTTTCTAGGAGCATTTTCATCGCAGCTATAAAAGCAAAGCTACTTCCTAGATAAGCAGGAATTTTCCCTTTTGTAATCATTAAGTAGACAATGGTACCTATTCCTGAACTCACCAGCGCAATACCTGGATCTAGTCCCACTAATTTAGGAACTAAAACTGTCGCACCAAACATGGTAAACAAATGCTGTAAACTTAATCCTATCCATGGTAAGACAGCTGGTTTATCTTGAATATCAAGAACCGCCTCAGGATTTCTAAAGGTCTTATCCTTCATGTTACGCCTCCTCACGATCGATTAAAATTCGATCGGCTCCATCCGTTTCTTCCATTTCTACAATAATTTCTTCAGTTAAGGCTGTTGGAATGTTCTTACCAACAAAATCTGCGCGAATCGGTAATTCGCGGTGTCCTCTATCAACTAAAACAGCTAGCGAGATACGTTTCGGACGTCCATAATCCATTACAGCATCCAAGGCTGCGCGAATTGTTCGTCCTGTATATAATACATCATCGACCAAGATAACTTCTTTGCCTTCTAAAGAAACCGGAATATCAGAAGAATGCAATTCTGCTTCGCCAACTTCTTTATGATCGTCTCTATATAAGGTAATATCTAGTTCACCAACAGGCACTTCTACATTTTCTAATTGTTGTAGACGTTGGGCGATGCGTTGAGCAATGTAAATGCCTCTAGTTTTGATTCCGACTAATACCACATTCTCGATCCCACGATTTCTCTCAATAATCTCATACGTGATACGAGTTAACGCGCGTTTCATTGTCACTGCATCAATGACTTCTTTTTTTGACATATGTCATCCTCCCTAGAATTTAAAACATAAAAAAACTCCTGCCCGAATAAGGCAGGAGTGAAGGTTCAACTATACACGCGTCCTATAAAAAGACACACTTCGTCTCTTCAAATAGTATTTCGTTTATCCGCAGATAACGAATCTATTTGCTCACTTCCTTCTTAGCCTCACGGGACTAACTTAAAGGATCATTTTAAGTTTTGTTATTTTTCTTAAAGACAACTATACCTTTGTTGAGAGAAAAAATCAAACCTTTTCACGTAGTTTTTTTAAATTTTTTTCAAAAATCTCTGGTAAAGGTGCTTCAAAGACCATTTGTTGGTTTGTTCTAGGATGAGTAAACCCTAGTAATTTTGCATGAAGAAATTGGCCGTTGCCTTTTAATGTTTTTTTCGGACCGTAGATTGGGTCACCAGCTACAGGAAAACCGATATATTGCATATGCACACGAATTTGGTGGGTTCTTCCAGTTTCTAATTGCAATTCAACTAAAGTGAAATCACCAAAGCGTTCTAAAACTGTAAAATGCGTCACTGCAGGTTTCCCTTCTTCAATGACTGCTTGCATTTTGCGATTCGTTTTAGATCGACCAATTGGTGCATTGATGGTTCCTTTTTCATGAGAAATATTTCCATGCACCAAAGCAATATATTTTCGTAAAGAGGTTTTGTCTTTTAATTGCTTTGCAAGAGATTCATGAGCCGCATCATTTTTGGCAACCATTAATAAGCCCGATGTATCCTTATCAATCCGATGAACAATCCCAGGGCGTACTACATCATTAATACTGGATAAATCTTTTAAATGATATAACAATGCGTTAACTAGTGTGCCGTTAGGATGTCCCGCAGAAGGATGAACAACCATTCCTTGAGGTTTATTAATCACTGCAACGTCTTCATCTTGATACACAATATCTAATGGGATATCTTCTGCTACTAAATCTAAAGTAACTGGTTCAGGAATCGTAATAGTAAAATGATTCCCTGCTTTCACTTTATAGTTGGCTTTAACTGGTTGATTGTCCAAAGTCACTGCATCTTCTTTTAGCCATTGTTGGACTTGTGAACGGCTATAATCTGTTAACTTCTCTGCCAATACTTTGTCTAAACGACCTTTTTCATCCGTAATTGTTACTTCTAATTGTGTCATTTTACTTTCCTTTCATCTTTTCATCGAAAATTGTATAAATAAAAATTAAACCTACTCCGATGCATAAAGCCATATCTGCCACATTGAAAATCGGAAAGTTCATAAAATCAGTTTGGAACATATCTACCACATATCCTAAGCGTATACGGTCAATAAAATTCCCTAAAGCTCCTGCTAACACGAAGGATAAACCGAGGATAAATAATTTGTTTTCGTTACGGTAACGAATCATTAAATACGTTACTACTGCCACTGCAATTAGCGTAATGACTGTAAAAAAGCCCATTTGTCCTTCAAAAATACTCCAAGCAGCACCTGTATTTTGAACGTACGTAAAGGAAAGAATATTAGGGATAATAGATTGGGCGTCACCTAAAGCAAAGTTAGAGACAATCCAAAATTTCACCCATTGATCCAGTCCAATAATAATCGCACTTAATAGAAAATAAAAAGCTAACAATTTTTTCAACTCTTTTCTTATAGTTTAAAAATATCTCGTGGACGAATAATCCCTAATAAACGCCCATTAGGATTTCCGTCTTTAGTAATCAAAATTGAATCCAACATGCCATTATCATGAAACATTCGTTCAATTTCATTAATCGAAGTATATTGTGAAACAAATGTATAGTTCGTCGGTTTACCATCTTTGATAATTAAGTCTTTGGCTGTTCGATTGTCTATTTGAATATCACCTTTTAGACTTTCTTTTGCAAACCAATATCCCAACGCTTTTAAAGTAATCAACCCTTCAAAATGTCCTTGGTTATATAAGGGGAACTGTGAGTAACGTTTTTTAGCAACGATTTGTAATAATTCTCGAATCGAAATGTCTTGTTCAAAACCAGTGACATGTTTGGCAAAACGCGGCAAAACTAATTCCGGTTGAAGCAAATCCATCTCAATTTTCCGAATACGATTGACTAACCATTGATTTGGTTCAGCAATAACAAAATTCTCACCAATTTTCTCGTGTACAATTGCATTACGCAACTGTGAAATTTGAAGTAAATCATTTTCATATTTTTTTATTGGTAAATCAGGGCGGTTAGAAAGTTTGCGCACCATTTGACTAAAGCCCATATTTTTCGGATTACCAAGTTCATCTTTCAGCCATTTTTCAATACGATTGAAACTACTTAAAAATACATCTGCCGCTTCACCCATGAAAATCCTCCTTCAACTACCTATCCATAGACTTTCTTAGTATAGCGTAGAAATGTCTAGAGTGGAATCACTTATTCATTTATTATAACGAATTTGTTCAAAAAAGAAAAATTCTGCTTGAAGTTAATCCGTTATTTCTTCTAATAAACGATAAAGTTGTGTCAACTCATTAAAAACCTGGATGATTTGTCCTTCAACATCGGGCAGTTCTGCGCGGAAAAAAAGTTTGCCCAATTGAAAGGTTTGTTGGTTCACTTCATCTTGAAATCTCTGCTGAACCTGCGCATCCGCTAAATAATTTTTCAAAGGTAAATGGTCCGTCAACTCATGTTCTTGCTGAGGCCAAATATAATAATCGCTCACATCCACTTGTTCACTCCATTTTGGTAAATACGCTAATAGTTGATTGTATTGCTCTTTTGTTCCTTGACGTGTCTCACTTTTATATTCTTGAAACATCAAATAAACTTGTAATTGTTTTTTGTTCAACAAAACACCGATACACGCATTCTCGTTTTGTCTATGCGCTCCTCGATAGGCACTCCAATAATGCGAGCGAAGATTCCAACCATTTGTCCAACTTTCAACTTTGGGCTGTGCAAAATAATTAGAAGCAAGTTCTTGATAGATGTTTTGCTGCAGGTGTTTCCATTTGTCCCAAACATCTTTAAAAGATGCTTTTACCTGTGAAAGCTCTTCTTCTGTATGGGTTTCTTTTAATTGTTTAAACGCAAATTGTTTTCTATCAAAAATAGCAAAATCTTTCTCATATAAAGTTGTCATTTCAAGCTCCCTCCTTAAAAAGACTTTAAAAAAACTCCTATACATGATGAATAGTTAACTACAATAATCCATATCAAAAAACTTTTAAAAGTTTTTTTACAAAAGAAGAGGAACAGCTAGACTGTTCCCCCTTTTTTAAAATAGACCGATTGCACGACCATTTTCATCAATATCCATATTCAATGCTGCAGGTTGTTTTGGTAATCCAGGCATCGTCATAACATCGCCCGTCAAGGCAACGATAAAACCAGCTCCTAGTTTTGGAACAAACTCACGGATAGTCACAGTAAAATCAGTTGGTGCTCCTAATAATGTAGGATTATCAGAAAATGAGTATTGCGTTTTTGCCATACAAACTGGTAAATTGTCCCAGCCTTGTTGCGCAAAAGTTTTTAATTGGGTTTGTGCTTTCGCACCAAATGACACATCTTTCCCACCATAAATCTTAGAAACGATTGTTTTCACTTTTTCCTCAATAGACAATGAGTCTTCATATAAACGTTGATAGTTCGCTTCTTTCGTTTCAATAGCGTCCACGACGGCTTCTGCTAAGTCTTTTCCACCAAGACCTCCATTTGCCCAAACAGACGCACGACGGATGGTCACATTTTCTTGTTGACACAATGCTTCTAATTGTAAAAACTCGGCTTCTGTGTCAGTGATAAATTCATTAATTGCTACTACAACTGGTAAGCCGTAGTGTTGAATGTTTTGAATGTGACGTTGTAGATTTGCAAAACCTTTAATAACGGCTTCTACATTCTCTTGACCTAAATCTGTTTTTGTAACGCCACCATGCATTTTTAATGCTCGAATAGTTGCTACAATTACTACCGCATCGGGCGCTTTTCCTAGATTAGGTACTTTGATGTCTAAAAATTTTTCAGCACCTAAGTCGGCACCAAAGCCTGCTTCTGTTACAACATAATCACCTAGGCTTAAAGCCGTTTTAGTAGCAATCACGCTATTACAACCATGTGCAATATTGGCAAATGGTCCACCATGGACAATAGCAGGTGTCCCTTCAATAGTTTGAACCAAATTAGGTTTAATGGCATCTTTCAGTAGCAACGCTAACGCACCTTCGATTTTCAAATCACCTACTGTCACAGGTTCTCTTTGGTAAGTATAGCCAATTAAAATCTGACTTAAGCGCTCTTTTAAGTTATGAATATCTGTTGCTAAACATAATATTGCCATAATTTCGCTTGCTACAGTAATATCAAATCCATCTTCTCTTGGAACACCTTGAAGTGGACCACCTAGTCCTACTACAACTTGACGTAACGCACGATCGTTTAAGTCAACAACTCGTTTCCAAATTAATCTTCTTGGATCAATATTTAATTGATTTCCTTGATGAATATGGTTATCAATCAAAGCAGAAAGCGCATTGTTGGCTGTCGTAATTGCGTGCATATCGCCTGTAAAATGTAAGTTAATATCTTCCATTGGTAAAACTTGCGCATAACCGCCACCTGTTGCGCCACCTTTCATTCCCATGACTGGGCCTAATGAAGGTTCGCGTAAAGCAATGACCGCATTTTTATTAATTTGATTTAAACCATCTGCTAAACCAATCGAAATAGTTGATTTACCTTCCCCAGCTGGCGTGGGATTAATTGCTGTGACTAAAATTAACTTTCCTAAATCAGCATTGTTATTTAACTTAGTAATATCAATTTTTGCTTTATATTTACCATATAATTCTAAATCATCTTCTGTAAGCTTCACCTTTTTAGCAATTTCTTGAATTGGTTTTAATTCTATTTCCTGAGCAATTTCAATATCTGACTTCATACATAAACTCCTTTTTTAAACCTTTTTTCCATTTATTATAACTAAACTTGTCGTAAAAAGCATCTTAAATTTAAAGAAGGTTAAAAGCCTAAGCTCCTAACCTTCTTTTTGTAGCTGAATGGGAATAATCTGTTTACTCTCTTCTTTAAATAATGGCAACATTTTTCTATTCACCCTAAATTCAAGGGTTTGTTTTGGTAATTCTATTTCAATTTTATTTTCTAAAAAACGAAATTGCTTAATATCTTGATAAGCAAAAGTCTCATTTTTCCAAAAACGCGCATAGGTCACTTGAACACCTTTGTTATCTATCATTAGCCAGCGCTTTCGCGATAGATAAACTAATAGCAAAAACAAAAGTAGAAATAGGAAACTCTTAAAATGAATTTCTGCTTTTTCTAAAGCAAAAATCAAACTAAAAAATAATGCAATTAATGCAATTGACCAATAAATAACTGCCAAGGCATGTTCTAATTGCCAACGAATCTTGTATTTCATTCTTTTCCCCTTTCCACATGAATCATCAATGCGTATAATAAAGTTGGAGCACTAACCAAGAAGGAGTTTTGTTCATGATTAAAGCCTATATTGATGCAGCAACTAAAGGAAACCCTGGACCTAGTGGCGGTGGATTTATGCTCACAGGAGAACAATTATATATCCAGGAATCATTTGCTTTACCAAAATTAAGTAATCATCAAGCAGAATTTGCGAGTTTTTGCGCCTTATTAGATTATTTATTGGCGAACAACTACCAAACCCAAACGATTATGGTTTACACCGATAGTAAGATTTTAGCGCAAACTGTTGATAAAAACTATACGAATAATTCAGATTTCCAAGATTATTTACACAATATTCAAGAAAAACTACCATATTTCCCTTTGCTAATATTACAGTGGATTCCGGAAAGTAAAAACAAAGGGGCTGATAATTTAGCACGACAAGGATTACAAAAAGCGTTAAAACTACAAAATCGGCGAAAGTAAGCGTGAGAAGTTTTGCTTAAATCGTAGCCAATAAGATTGTTCTTTAATCATTCGATCAGTTAATAAACTTGACTGTTTCATATCTTCCTCAAAGATTTCTGCTAACTCTTCCGCAACTTCGCGATTATAAGCAAAGGCGCTCACTTCAAAGTTTAATGCATAGCTACGAATGTCTTGGTTGGTCGTACCAAAAGCTGCAATTGTATCATCCATGACAATCGTTTTTGCATGAATAAAGCCACCTTCGTAAATATAAATTTTAACTCCTCGACGTTGTAAATAGTTCGCATAATACTGTGTTGCACGATAAATAAAAGGATGGTCTGGCATTGAAGGAATCATCACTCGGACATCCACACCAGAACGAACCGCAACTAAAAAGGCATTAATCATTGCATCGTCTGGAATTAAATACGGCGTTTGTAACCACACACGTTTTTCTGCAGCTAACAACATTTTAGTAAAGCCACCTTTTAAAACTTGCTCTTCGGTTTCTGGACCATCAGCAACAACTTGCATACTCACATTTCCCGCTTGCTCAATAGGTGGTACCACAAAATAGCGATCTTCGTATTCTAACACATCTTCTTCTTTCAAAATAGACGCATTCCAATCACGAATAAAAACTTCTTGCAACGTAAATGAAGCTGTTCCTACAATTCGAGCATGAGTATCACGCCAATAACCGAACTTTTTCGTTTCTTCAAGATATTGGTCCCCTACGTTAAAGCCACCCGTCCAGCCAATCATACCATCAATTACCACAATTTTGCGATGTAAGTGATAATTCAGTCTTGTTTTACGAATTAAATTACGTGAAGTGATAAATGGAGCCACTTTCCCACCAACTTTCAGTAATGGACGGAAAAATTTTTCATTGGTTTTTCCACCCCAAGGATCGAAAACCACACGCACTTCTACGCCCTCTTTTGCTTTTTCAACGAGGAGGTCTAAAAAACGATTTCCAATTTTATCATCGAAAAAAGCATAATATTCAACATGAACGTTATCTTTGGCATGACGTATATCTTCAAACAACGCATCAAATTTCTCTTTACCATCTGTATAAAAAGTGACGGCATTCCCTTTGGTTAGTGGTGATTCTTCCATGTTTCTAAAATAATTTTTTAATAGTTCAGATTCTTTTGTTTTCACTGTTTGATGAAAATAACGATTGTTTTCTTCAATAATTTCGTTTATCTCGGCAATTCTATTTTGATGACCTTCGCTAAAGCGATAAATGATTTCTCCGTCGATTCCTCTTCCACAAAAAGCATATAAAATAAAGCCAACACCTGGAAGAAAGACCAATGTCATCATCCATGCCAGCACACTGGCAATTGATCGTGGTTTTCGAAAAACGGTTATAAACGCCCCAATCGTATTAATCACGATTAGTCCCCACACTACTTGATAGGCAATTGCCATATCCATTGTAAATTCCATCTTATTCTCCTTATAATAAATAATTATGATCTAACGTTACATCTAACCCGTACATACCAATTTTCTCATGGACTGCCTGTTGAAGCAAGTCTATTAATTCCGTATCAGTTAAATGAAAATCATCAGGTATGACTAAATCAAACTGTAAAATTTGTTCACTTTTCAAACGAAAATCATGCATTCGTAATTTTTCATCAATTTGTAACACAATGGAACGCATACGATGAAAAATAGCAATATAATTTGCATCGCGAATATTTACAGGATCTAAATGGCACACTAGTTCGACATCCAATTTATTATGAAAGTCTTTTTCAATTTCATCAATAATATGGTGCGCTTTGGTTAAGGTCATCCCCGCGTCCACTTCAATATGAACGGAAGCAAATCGTTTTTGAGGTCCATAGTCATGAACCAATAAGTCATGATAACCTAAAATCGAACCATAGGAGGATAATTTCTTTTCCATCTCTTGAATCTCTTTATCTGTTGGACGACTTCCTAATAATTCATTAATAAAATCTTTGACCATCGTATATCCACTATACAAAATATATAGTGCCAATAAAAATCCAACATAACCATCGATTCGTAAATTTGTTGCCCACTCAAACAATGCTGAAACTAAAACAGCAAGTGTTGTGTAGACGTCATTTAAGCTATCCTTGCTAGTAGCCTTTAACGTTTGTGAGTCAATTTTTTTCGATAAAGTAAGGTACATTCTTCCTTGCAAGACCTTAATAACAATCGAAGCAATTAAGACAATGAATAATGCCAATGATAATTTAATTGGTTCAGGATTCAAAATTTTTTCAAAAGAAGATTTTAAAAATTGAAAACCAACCAATGCAATAATTAATGAGATGAGTAAACCACTAATATATTCAAAGCGCTCATGCCCATAAGGATGCTCACTGTCTGCCGGTTTAGCGGCTACTTTGAAACCTATTAACGTTAGTACTGATGAGATAGTATCCGATAAACTGTTCATCGCATCAGCCATAATGGAAACTGACCCTGCCGCAAAACCTATTAAAAATTTCCCAATAAACAGAACTAAATTTGAAAGTAGACCTAAAACACCTGCTAGTTGGCCTACTTTTGTCCTTTGAGTCTCTTTATTTTCCTTCTCAATTTTTTTTAACAAAAAATTCAACATTCTCAAAGAACCCCTTTTCAATACACTTGTTGTTATTTTACCTTGAAACCCCCATTTTCGCCAAATGAAATAGTAAAAATTCACGAAAAGAACGACAATTTAACACGATTGGCATAAAAAGAACCTTATGTTCTGATTTCCATCAAAACATAAGGTATTTATTTTATTTATTTGCTAACCAAGTTGCTACTTCAGCTAAGGCTGCTGGAATACCTTCTGGATTTTTACCACCAGCTTGAGCCATATCTGGGCGTCCACCACCGCCACCGCCTACTTTTGGAGCGATTGCTTTGATTAAATCACCAGCTTTTAGACCTTTTTCCAACCCATCTGGATTAACTGCAGCTAATAAGTTTACTTTTTCGTTAGCAACAGTTGCTAGAACCAATACTTCTGAAGTGGCTTTTTGCTTCCACTGATCGGCTAATTGGCGTAATTGATTCATGTCTTTTACATTCACTTGAGCAGCAATATACGTCAAGCCATTGCTTTCTTTTACGTCTTTGAAAATATCACCAGCTTGTTGATTGGCTAATTTACTTGCTAATGCTTCATTTTCTTTTTGTACTTCACGTAATTGTGTTTGCAATTGTTCTACACGAGAAACCGTTTCTTTCAATTGTGGTGCTTTCACAATTTGCGCAATTCCACGTAAACGTAGTTCTTCCTGATGCAACAATTCATAAGCTTCTTTGCTTGTTACAGCTTCAATACGACGTACACCTGCACCAATCCCTGACTCAGAAACGATTTTGAAAATACCAATATCTTCTGTATTAATTACGTGATTTCCACCACACAATTCAATTGACCAATCAGCGATATTTACTACACGCACATCATGTCCATATTTTTCACCAAACAATGCCATAGCACCCATTGATTTTGCAGTATCAATATCTGTTTCAACGGTCACAACAGGTAATGCAGCCCAGATTTTTTCATTCACAATTTGTTCCATTTGTTGCAATTCTTCGGTTGTTACTTGACCAAAATGAGTAAAGTCAAAACGTAAATGTCCTGGAGTTACTAATGACCCTGCTTGGTTTGCATGTGAACCGAGAATTTCTTTTAACGCTTTATGCAACAAGTGAGTTGCTGTATGGTTTTTAATGATACGATTATGACGTGCCACATCTACGACTAATGAATAGTTTACACCTTCTGTAATCGCTTCTTTTATTTCTACATGATGTAAAAATTGGCCATTTGGTGCTTTTTTCACATTTTCTACAGTAGCAACCAATGTTCCATGTTCATCTAAAATAGAACCAGTATCCGCAATTTGTCCACCCATTTCTGCATAGAATGGTGTTTCAGCAAAAATTAATTGTGCTTGACCAGCAGATGTTTCAGAAACTAAACTATCTTCTTGAACAATCACCAACAATTGACTTTCTGCTTGTAAACGTTCATAACCAACATAGGTACTATCCACTTTAATATCTGTTAATAAAGCAGATTGTTCGCCCATTGAAAGCTCATTGCTACGAGCTGCACGGGCACGTTCGCGTTGTGCATTCATTTCTTTTTCAAAACCAGCATGGTCGACTTTCAAACCAGCTTCTTCAGCTACTTCTTCAGTTAATTCTACTGGGAAACCGTACGTATCATATAATTTGAAGATGTCTTTTCCGTTCAATGTATCCGTGTCATCTGCTTTCACTTGAGCGATAACTTGATCTAAAATAGCTAGACCTTCATTAATTGTTTCATGGAAACGTTCTTCTTCTGTACGAATAACTTTCTCAATGAATGCTTGTTTTTCTAAAACTTCTGGATAATAGCTTTCCATAATTTCACCGACAACTGGTACCAATTTATATAAGAACGAATCTTGAATTTGTAATTTTTGTCCATGCATAACTGCGCGACGTAATAAACGACGTAAAACGTACCCACGTCCTTCATTTGAAGGTAATGCGCCATCACCAATCGCAAATGATAAGGCGCGAATATGGTCCGCAATTACTTTAAATGACACATCAGTTACTGGATTTTCGCCATATTTCACTGCGCCACTGATTTCTTCAATAGCATGAATAATCGGTAAGAATAAATCTGTTTCAAAATTGGTTGGTGCATCTTGAATAATTGAAACCATCCGTTCTAAGCCCATACCCGTATCAATATTTTTATGAGGTAATGGCTCATATGTGTCATCTGGTTTATGGTTAAATTCTGAAAAGACCAAATTCCAGATTTCCAAATAACGCTCATTTTCGCCACCAGGATAATTTTCTGGGTCATCTGCTGCTAAGTCGTTAAACTCTTCGCCACGATCATAGAAAATCTCACTATCTGGACCACTTGGACCAGCTCCAATATCCCAGAAATTATCTTCCACTTCAACAACATGGTCTGCTGACAAGCCAACTTCTTCTAGCCAAATGCGTTTTGCTTCTGTATCTTTTGGATAAACCGTTACATATAATTTTTCAGGGTCGAAACCAATCCATTCTGGTGATGTTAAAAATTCCCATGCCCAGTGAATAGCTTCTTTTTTGAAATAATCACCGATTGAAAAGTTTCCCAACATTTCAAACATGGTATGGTGACGAGCGGTGCGTCCCACATTTTCAATATCGTTCGTACGAATTGATTTTTGTGCATTTGTGATGCGGGGATTTTCAGGAACAATTGATCCATCAAAATATTTCTTTAGCGTTGCCACCCCTGAGTTAATCCATAATAAAGTTGGATCGTCTACAGGAACAAGTGATGCACTTGGTTCTACTGAATGTCCTTTTGATTTGAAGAAATCTAAAAACATTTGACGTACTTCTGCACTAGTTAATTGTTTCATCTTTTTTCTCTCCTTATCTCTTTGAAGCAAACAAAAAGACATCTTGCAAGACAAGGACGTTTACACGCGGTACCACCTTGTTTGCAATGATGTCATATCATTACCTCTTAAACTCGATAACGCTGAGTTGCGTTGATATTTCTATCAATTCATCTAAAGGGAGCAACCACAAGTAGCCTTACTTTTCTCTCAGCTATGAAAAGTTTTCTGTGAAGTGCGTAGCTTATGACCATATCCTTCTCCTCACAAAGTATATGCAAACTTTCTGAAAAAGTCAATTATATTTTATTGGTGTGCGATGACAATCACTTTACGATATAAAAAGTCACACGGGTCTAAGATTTCATCTTCAGCTAAAATTTTTCGTGAGCGATAATACGAAGATAAGGGTAGTTTATCAAGCAGTGAAATCCCCACATCTTTTTGCTTTTCTAATTTCAAACGATTGGAATCTGTAATTTCCCATCGCGTGCGACTTACATCAAAAAATAAACCAAACATGTTTTCTTGATGCATTTTTTTCGTGACTTGTTTACCATAGTAATTAACTTTTTCGTCTAATTCCATTCCCCAGCGAAATAATTTACGTGTTCCTGCGCCAACAGCATATTCCCATTGATTTTCATCAAGCAGGTCAAACATCTGTTGATGGAGATACTGGCGCAGTGTCGTTAATGTACAAGTTTGATGACGATAAATACGATAAGTTTCATCAGTAGGATTTAATAAGGCATAAAATGAATCTTTTTCAAAGATTTGTGTTGGTAACTGCCACATTAAACTCTCTTCAAAATTAGTCGGCTGTTTGAAATGTTGGCGCAATTTTTCTTCAATCGGTGTGAATTTTTCCACCAAGCCTTGAAATTCACCAGTGATGGTATCCAATTGCCCGATAAATTTTGTTCCAGCAGGTAGCGCATCTTTTTGAACGAGCATTGGTGATATTGAAACCTTTCTTAACGCACTAGTTGATTCATTAACAAAAATATCCCAATCTTCGGCGTTTTCCAATCCATAATTTTGTACAATCGTTTTAAAATGCGAATCATGTTGTTCTACTTTGGTATCCCATACAGTTACAGGCAAGCCTTGTATTCCTAAATCCCAACCTAAAATAACTTCTTTACTTCCAGGAACCAAAACAAAACGTTCACCATCAATTGAACATTCAAAGGTACCACACTTCACTCCTGCTAATTCAAATTCTTTGTATTCCACATCAGAGATTCGTTTTAATGGACTTACAAAATACATAAGTACTTGATTAATCACTTGATTTTTGACTTCGATGGATAAATTTTTCCAATTACTCCACTCTAAGGCTTCAAAGAGATGCACATTCTTCTCCCCTTTTCCAATCCATATTTGTTACAATCAGTATAGCACTAAATGAAAGCAGGTGACTAGAATGAACCAAGGTTTGCCTCCATTTTATGATGAACATACCGAAATTTTAATTGTTGGTAGTGCGCCCAGTCAGCAATCTTTGGTAGCGCAACAATATTATGCCAACAAAGGCAATCAATTTTGGCGTGTGCTTTTCCAGGCGCTTGGTGTCCGTGATCCTCAAAAATATACCGAGCGATTGCGCATATTAAAAGCGTATGGAATAGGTTTATGGGATGTATATGGCAGTTTTCATCGGACAGGTAGTATGGACCATCAATTCCAAGAAACCACTATAAATGATTTTTCATCCTTATTGGCTGATGCGCCGATTAAGAAAATTATTGCTAATGGCAAAAAAGCGGCTGAAGAAATTCAAATTCACCGCTTGTTCACTGACTTAACCGTCATAAATTGCCTATCTACCAGTGGCGCAAATAATGGCCGAATGACTGAACGTCTATCTGAATGGCAACAGGCCCTTTCAATCAACTTTGCCTTGTATTATGGCAGTGACGCTTGGTTACAAGCAGCGTCTTTCCATTTACGTTATCAAGTCTTCGTTGAAGAACAAAACATTCCTCCTCACTGGGAGTTTGATGAAATTGATGCGCAACAACCAAATTATTTTGTTTTATTTGAACGTACTATTCCTGTTGCGACCATTCGTTATCAAGCTTATTCGCACGATACGATTCAACCGGACCGTTTTTGTGTTGCCAAAACACATCGCAAGCGCGGGCTTGGTAAACAATTACTGCAACGTTTTGAAGAACAAGCGCTGAAAGACGGCTATCACTATGCGCTTCTATCCGCCGAAATAACAGCGATTGCTTTTTATGAAAAATTAGCGTATCAACGCATATCTGAACCATTTGAAGAAGATGGTATCTTATGTGTGACTATGCGAAAACGATTAACTAAATAAAAAATCGGCTATGCACGATGCATAACCGATTTTTTATTTAGTTATTTGAGCTTTTTTTATTTTTTCTAGCAGTACGGGTTTGTTGGCGACGCTCAATTTTACGTTTTGCTTTATTACTCTTATCAATTTCCCATTGGATTTTCTTCTTATATCCAGGTTTGATTTTTTTCTTTTTCTTCTTCACTAAACCGATTAATGTTGGATCAAGTTCGTCACGGCTTTTTTCACGTTTTTTACGACGGTTACGATCATAAGTATCCACGATTTCACCTTGTTTAATTTCTTTAGGTTTAAACGTTACTCCTAGCGCTTCAATTTCAGTGATAGCTTGTTCATCACTTGGCTCATACAAAGTAATCGCCGTTCCAGAAAGTTGATTACGCCCTGTACGCCCAACACGATGGATAAAGAAATCTAAATCTTCTGGTACTTCTGCATTAATTACATGTGATACACCTTCAATATCAATTCCACGTGCAGCTAAATCGGTTGCTACGACATATTGATATTCCAGATTTTGTACTTGACGCATTACTCGTTTGCGTTCACGAGGTGTAATATCTCCATGGATTTTCGCCACTCTTAATCCTTGTTCACGTAAATATTCTGTAATTTCATCAACACGCATTTTTGTATTTGCAAATACGATGGCCAAATACGGATGCCCCGTTGTTAACAAGTCATAAATTAAAGCATTGGTATTTTTTCCTTTGGTTGAAATTAACCAGTTGTCAATTGTTTCAGAAATAACTGCTTGCGGGCGAATTTCTTCAATTAATGGATTTTCCATATATTTTTTTAAGAATGGGCGTAGTTTTTCAGGAATCGTCGCTGAAAAGACTAACATTTGTAGTTTATCCGGCAAACGTCCAGCGATTTGATCAACTTCTGCTAAGAAGCCCATATCTAATGTCATATCTGCTTCATCAACAACAAATGCCAATGCTGTATGAACCGATAAAGCTTGTTCATTCATCATATCTAAAATACGTCCAGGCGTTCCGATAACCACATGTGGTTGTTGATTTTTTAAACGATCTAACTGACGCTGTTTGTCTGTTCCGCCAACAAAATTGGTCACTCGAATTTCGGGTATTGAAAATTGAGCAATTTGTTTAGCCGCTTGATAAATTTGTGTGGCTAATTCACGACTTGGCGCTGTAATTACTATTTGAACTTCATCTTTTGAAGGATCAATTTTATCCATTAAAGGAAGTAAAAACGTATGCGTTTTTCCGCTTCCTGTTTGTGATTGTCCAACAACACTTTTTCCTTTTTTAATAACAGGAATTAATTTTTCCTGTACTTCGGTTGGCTCCGAGAATTTTTTATCCTCTAAAGCTTGATAAATAAATGGCTGAAATGCAAATCGTTTGAATGACATTTTAGCACCTTCTTTCCTTTTAGAATCTTTCAAAGTATAGCATATTGCTTTGGATAATCCTATGCTGATCTCTTTTTAATCGTACTAATCGTATATGTGTGGCTAATTTTTTCGTAGAATAGTCGACGATTTTTTCTAATAATCGCCCAACTAATATTAATAACAAACATTGCTTGAATAGCAAAAATCATTAAAGACAATAGCACAGAAACTACGATTTGAAAATAATCATCGCTTTGAATTCCTGGAACTAATGCTAAACTAATGCGACTCAAGGCAAAATATATCATATAAAGTAAACCATATCGCTGAAATAAGGCTTTGAATGAAAGCCTTGTCGTATCGTCACCAATTACACGAATTCGAACAATCTTTTTACCCAGTGTTTGCCCATTTGTTAGATATGGTAAACAGATAAAATAAAGAAAAATTTGGACAAAATAAACAATTAAATTGTTGTCTAACGTAATCGTATAATCATTTGTAAATAGACGTAAAACAATCGTGATGAGCGTCGTTAAAAATCCTATAAAAAGCCAATCAATTCCCCACGCAACACCTCGGCGAATATACGTAACTTCGGTTCCTTTTGCGTAAGAACGCCCATCGATTTCTTCTCTAGTTGGCAATAAGAAAGTGAAAATCGGTGTAATGAAATAACCTAATATGCCACCAAGAGTATTGTGCAACAAGTCGTTGACATCAAACAATCGATAGGAACGAGGATAAATAAAATACAAACCTGTTAATTGCGTCAATTCAAAAAATAAGGACAGACAAAACGTTAATAGTACCGTTTGTTTGAATGATTTTTTAAAGTAATAACGCAAATAAATTCCAAAAGGCAAAGTTAGCAATACATTAAAGACCGGTTCCAAAAAAACCGATTGTTTCATAGCTGCTAGATACGTTTGTGGACGGTGAATGTCTAATACCGTCTCTTTTAAAAAATTTTGTACAGATGCTCCTAAAGTCAACTCCATTGATGGGCCTGTTAATTTAGCAACTTCCTCAATGGATGGTAACGGTAATATCACTAAAAAATAAGCACAAAGTAAATAAAAAATAAATGAATATAAAATAAGAGCACGTGATACAACAAAACGACCGTAACGGCGATATTGAATGATAAAGAAAATTGCAGAAATAGCTAGTGCTAAAAATGGAAAGACTAGCACGGCAATCTTAATGGGTTCGATATATGCAGATATAGCTTCCACCTCAATTCTTTATACTTTTTTTCGTAAATATTTTTCAAACAATTTATTTTGCAGTATCATAGGATTAGGAGGTGTTCTCTATGTTAAATAGTTTTTTTGCTTTTGGTGTCCCTATCTTTCTTTTAATCTTATACATTGGGTTTGCCATTTTTAGAAAAAACTCGCAGATACCCTATCTTGAATTTGCATTATTCATCATTGCGTCTTTTCTAACTGTGTTTAGTTTCCAAGTAATTCAACAAGCATTTACTGAGCTACAAACAACTTCTCAAAAAGTTATTGAGCAAACATATGGCTATCCTTTATATTTATTGGCAATCCCTATTGCATTAGGATTATTGTTAATCTTTTTAAATGCTTATCGAGGTTACCAACATATCAAAGATTTTCGTCTACGTACAAAATAATTTATTTCATGAAAAAGCAGGATAAATGGCTAGTTAATTAAGCAATTCATCCTGCTTTTTGTTATACATCAATAAATTCGTAGTAGTGTGCATTAATTTTACTCGGTTGGTCTACATGAGCTAAAATATCCAAATCCAAACGCACATAATTTTCATGTACTATGGAATATAAATTATCTTCCATCGCTTCTTCAATATAAGGTAATAATTCTTCTTCGTCCCCTTGTCTTTCTTCACAGAGCCCTTCAACTTGTTCAAAAATACGTGCGTCACTTAAAACGAAATATTCCCCATTATACTTGTAAACGGCCACGTGATAATTGCGTGTTTCGAGTTTTGCTGAGATAACAAAAAAGCATTCTTTAACATTCGTAATCACTTTAGATAATTCTTTTGGTTTTAAACTATGCTGAAAAAACATTTGCTCGTCGCGCCCCCTTCTCTTTCATTATAAGAAAACTCCTAAAAAATGGAAAATATACGCACAAAAGATTAAAATTGTCTAAATATTCCATTCTTGATAAAACTCTGTTAAAAAGTCTTCCATAAATTTCTTCCGTCGATTCGCTTCTTTTTTTCCAGCTTGCGTGTTCATCTTTTCTGGTAATAAAAATAATTTCTCATAAAAATGATTAATCACCGTTGTTCCTTTACGATAATCTACTTTTGAAGTAAATACTTGCGGGGGCAATTCCGGATTATGAATAGGATGATTATGTCCGCCACCATAGTAGGCAGTACGCAAGATTCCAATTGCACCTAATGCTTCTAAGCGATCCGCATCTTGTACGATTTGCCCTTCCAAAGACAGGAGTTGTTTTCCCGATTCTACTTCTTTTGAAAAGGATAGATTTTGAATAATGGCTAAAATTTCTTGAACCCTTGCTGATGAAAAATCAATTGATAGCAGAAATTGGGTTAATTCATCAATTTCTCGGGCAACATCTACAACCACTTTATCATCAATCACATCATGTAAATAAGCACTACTTAATACTACTTCCCGATTGACAGCTAACTTGTCTTGTTCAATGATAAAATCAGCAAGATGTGCTACTCGTTGAACATGTAAAAAATCATGTCCTGTTTGTTCATGTGCCAGTTTTTCTTTTGTATAGGTAATAACTTGTGACAATCGTTTCATAATCTATCCTTTCGTAAAAATGAGGCGGTAACATAAATAAAGACAAGGAAAAACTATTCGAACTATATAAAATAAGAGGCGCGTAAATTTGCGACAACAACCTGTCGGATTGCAGAAACAATCTCTATATAGTTTGAATAGTTTATTTATGTCACAACCTCACGTTCTATTCGTTGACTTGATAAACAGTATAATAAATTGTCCGTAAATAATCTAATAAGTAGGTTGGATTTAACGGCTCATTTGTAGCTTCTAAAATTAATTGATTTGGTTTTTTAGACGCACCAAAACGATGAATATGCTCTGTTAACCAATTTTTAATAGGCGTGTAGTCCTCAGAAGCTAATACTTGATCAACATCTAGCTCTTTTTGCATCGCATGATACAATTGCGCCGCATACATGTAACCTAATGCATACGACGGGAAGTAACCAAAACTACCGCCAGACCAATGCACGTCTTGCAAAATACCTTCCAAGTCATTTTCTGGACGAATTCCCAAATATTCTTCGTATTTATCATTCCAAATTTGTGGCAATTCATCCACTGAAACATTATCATTAAAAATCATTTT
This sequence comes from Enterococcus sp. AMC1623, assembly GCF_058216495.1. Lineage (NCBI taxonomy): Bacteria > Bacillati > Bacillota > Bacilli > Lactobacillales > Enterococcaceae > Enterococcus > Enterococcus sp. AMC1623. The sequence goes on from NZ_CM177096.1 coordinate 790,105, forward strand.
TTCTATTTCATAACGAATAATAATATGCAACACATAGGTCAAACTATCTGCTTCAATTCGAATTAAACTAGCTTGAGTTCGTTTTAACGCTTTATAAAATTCGTCAAATGAAATATCATCAAATGTTCCTTCTGCACATTCTTGGAAATAGGGATATTGTTTTTGCCAAAAAGCCTGATTACTTCCAATAATGATTTCGTTAAACAAGGATTGAGATTCATGAATCCCCATAGAAGCACCTTCATGTACAGGGGTATATTCAAATTTTTCATCAATATTTTGTTCATACATCCCATGACCTGCTTCATGAATCACTCCGAAAATCCCCATCGAAAAATCATGTTCATTCCAACGAGTCGTTAATCGTACATCACGATGATTAATTCCCGTAGCAAACGGATGAATCGTATTATCTAAACGACCGCGGTCCATATCGTAACCCAGTTCTTGAATTACTTTACTAATAAACTTACGTTGTTGTGCTTCAGGCATCTTACGCGCAAGAAAATCAACACGAGGTTCTTGCCCATTTTCTAATAACGTTTGACGAATTTGAATAATTCCATCACGAACTTCAGCAAACACTTGATCTAAAATGGCAGTCGTCATGTTAGGTTCATACTGATTTAACAAAACATCATAGGCTGTTTTTTCCTCTTTTTGCCAATAAGGAATGAGTGCCTTCGTTAAACGAATATTTTCTGCTAGAGCATCACGAAATAGCTTAAAATCTTTCTGTGCACGGGACTTTTGCCAAGCACTATGCGCTTTTGACGTTGCCCGTGAATATTCAGTCATCAATTCATTAGGAACAGCATGATTTAGCTCATATTCTTCCTTCACTACTTGGAATGCAGCAGCACCTACTTCTGATAATTCTTCTGGATGATTGTCAAAATAAGTAATCGCTTCTGCTATTTTTGGTCCGACTTTTTTTTCAAAATATTGACCATATAAATAACTTGTCACCTCACTACGATAATCATTGGCATTATCAGGCATCCCTGTTTGTGAATCCCACTCTAAAATAGCTAAAGCTTGCTGTAACAAATCAATTTCTTTTAATTCTTGTAAAAATTCCTGTTCCTGCATGACATAAGCTCCTTTTATTCCTCAATTCTTGGTTTTCTTGGAGGTCTTGTTCCCCAATATTGGAATAAGTCCGTTCTTAACGCACCGTTATATAGCTTACGTTTTTTGGTTGCTTTCTCACCATAGAATTCTTCAAACAATAAATCACTTGTTAAAATATATTTGCTCCATGTTTTTAAAGGTCGGAAAACTTCACCCATCTCTTTGTATAATTGACGGACGCTCTCTTCTTCACCTAGACGTTCACCATAAGGCGGATTGGCTAAGATAACGCCATATTCTTTTTCTGTTTTAAAATCTTTCAAAGCTTGTTGTTTGAAAGTAATTGAATCACCTAAACCGATTTCTTCAGCGTTAGCACGAGCGATGTCAATCATTCGACCATTAATGTCCATTCCCATAATATCTAATTCAACGTCATAGTCTGCTGCTGCATCTGCTTCAGCTCGCACCTTCTCAAAAGTTTCTGCTGGGAACCAATCCCATGCTTCACAAGCAAATTCACGATTAAACCCTGGCGCAATGTTATGTCCAATAAGTGCTGCTTCAATACAAATCGTTCCTGAACCACATACAGGATCAACAAATGGACGATCCGTATGCCAATTAGTCAATTGTACTAAAGCTGCTGCCATATTTTCTTTTAGCGGTGCTCCCCCTTTTTCCAAACGGTATCCTCGTTTAAATAAACTAGGACCAGTTGTATCTAAGGTTACCATCACATGGTCTTTTAATAAAGCAACTTCTAATTTAAACAAAGCGCCTGTTTCAGCCAATGGCACACTAGCAGGACGATGATAATATTCACGCAAACGATTAACGATTGCTTTTTTTGTAATAGCTTGACAATCCGGCGTACTATATAATTTTGACTTGATTGATTTTCCAGCAACTGGGAACTCAGCATCCAATGGTAGATAGTCTTCCCATGGCAAAGCTTTTACTTTTTCAAATAATTCATCAAAACTATAGGCATCAAATTCGCCAACAACAATTTTAATACGATCAGCTGTGCGCAACCATAAATTAGCCTTAGCAATCGTTTCCACTGTGCCTTTGAAACGAGCCCGGCCATTTTCAACTTGACATTCAATCCCTAAGTTACGTAACTCTTTTCCAACTAATGCTTCTAAACCACTTGCCGCTGTAGCTACTAGCTCAAAGGTTTTTTCTTTCATAATCTACTCCTTGTAATTTCGTTTGTTATTTTCATAATTTTTTCATAAATAGTGATAAAAAAAACCTCCCATATGGAAGGATTCCCTGATTAACTGTGATTTTCTATAAGCCATGTTTTGTCCAATTATTTTACAGGGAGCAAAATAATTTGGATAATCATCTATCTGCAATAAAAATTGCCTCATTGTCCCGTTCATTTCCGTTACAAAAAGCGCCCCTACCATTGTTTGGGTTGCTCGCTCGAGGGGTTTACCGCGTTCCACCAACAAAGTTTCCCTTGTTGCTTCGTCACTGTGGCACTTTCAAGGATACTTGGGCATAGCAAAAAGCCTTAGCCGTTTTTTCCTGCCGTTACTCTAATTATAAAGTACCCTAGCTTATGGTTTCGCTAGGCACGAACACTACAAGCATCGCAGCTTGTGCGAGCATGGACTTTCCTCAGCTTGATCTAACTCAAACCGCGATTATCTGAAAATCACAGAGTTTATGACTGTTTTAATTAAAATTGACGTGTTTTCTCTAAATCGTCGTCATCATTTTTTGTTTGTGTATAGTTTTCATTGACTACTTTAGTTGTCGCAACAACTGGGATTTCTTGATCTAATTTTTTACCAAACACTTCTTTTTCAAGATTTGATAAACGTTTTAGAATATCAAAATTAGTTACAGTTTGGCTTTTTGGTGCTTCGGTCTGCGTACGTGTTGCTTTAATTTCTTGTGTCTTACTTAATTGTGCGATTTTTGCATGTAAACGATCATTTTCCTCTTGTAATGCTAAAATCTCTTGATTGTATGTTTCATAATCTTTGATGATACCATCTAAAAATTCATCCACTTCAACAGGATCATACCCACGCATTTTCGTTTTGAATTCTTGTTGTAAAATATCTGTTGGACTGTATGTTAAATCTGCCATATTTACACCTCATTAATTTAGATTCCGCTAGTTTTAGCTCTTCTTTTCTATTCTATCCAAAAAAACCGAATAAATCAAACACTATCGTCTTCAAAAAAAGTGTTTTGTAAATCATCCATAGTAACTTGATGAATGATAAAGGCATTTTCAGTAGCGTATTCTTGTGCTTCTTTTAATAAAAACTGCGTCTTGCCAGGATATTCATCATCGTACACTAGGATTAGCCCGCCTGCATGGGTTAATAAAAAGTGTGAATGATTTTTTAATTGTCCTGGATGTTGGTACGGGTGGTGACTAACGGCATTGACATAGTTTGCTTGCGTCTTTAATTCAGTTAACACTTGCTGATTCGTTTCATTCCAATTGTTTCCAAATTCCTCAAAAGGAAAAATAATTCCTAGTTTTAATTCCGAATATTCTTTTTGCAATTCAATCACGACTTGCCCTGCCCAAACCTCAACACCTAAATTCCCACCAATCAAAATCCACTCTAAACCTTCTTCAATATATTGTTGAATCGTTGTTTTTAGAACTTTCTTAATAACTTTAATTTTTGGGTCTTTCTCTTGAAAAACGCCCAATTCAAAGCTTCGATAACCGGAAACAACCATTGTTTGCATTCTTTTCACACACTTCCCTTTTCTTTCTTTTTCTCTTTTTGGTATAATGTGCCCTAGGAGTGTGAATATTATGGTTTTTCGATACCCCAATGGCCATCCTATATCCTATGATGGAACGATGAAACAAAAAATGCAAGCAAAAGAAAAAACAACCAATTTTGCAAATCGTGGCATGCGATTTGAAGAAGCTATCAATGTAAGTAATGACTATTATCTCAATCGTGGACAAGCTGTTATTCATAAAAAACCTACCCCTGTTCAAATTGTTCACGTAGATTATCCTCGTCGAAGCGCTGCTGTAATTAAAGAAGCGTACTTTAAAGAAGCCTCTACGACAGATTATAATGGCGTTTATCAAGGATATTATCTTGATTTTGAAGCGAAAGAAACGAAAAATAAAACCTCGTTTCCGTTAAAAAATTTCCACGAGCATCAGATTATTCATATGAGAAATTGTTTGAAACAAAATGGCATTTGTTTCGTATTATTATGGTTCTCAACGCTAGAACGTTGTTTTTTTCTTGATAGTCAGCATCTTATTCATTATTGGGATTCGCAACATACAGCAAAGAAATCATTATCTCTTTCATTAATTGAAGAAATTGGGATTGAAATTCAACCAAGAATTGCCCCGCGTATCCCATATCTAGAAGCTGTAAACCACTATTTACAAGAAAAGGAGAAAAATTAGTTATGGCAAATAAACAAAATTCCCGCGCTTCACGCCATAGTACCAAGGCACCTAAATCTAGCAAGCAGAAAACACCCAAGAAAAAGAAAAAGAAATCATTTGGTTCTATTTTCTTAAAAGTAATCATAGGACTGGTCTTTCTTGCTTGCATTGGTATTTTATCAGGTATGGGACTATTTTGGTATTATGCTAAAGATGCACCAGAATTAACAGATGCAGAACTTGAATCCGCCAATTCCATCCAATTCTTTGCTGCAAACGGCGAAGCATTTCAGGATTTTGGAATTGAACGACGTGAAACAATTTCTGCAACCGAAATCCCTAAAAAATTAGAAGACGCCATTGTTTCAGTGGAAGACCGTCGTTTTTATAATCATATTGGTGTTGACCCTGTTCGTATTATCGGTTCAGCTGTTTCCAATTTGATTAATGGTGGGAAACAAGGTGGGAGTACTTTAACCCAACAATTGATTAAGCTATCTTACTTCTCAACAAAAGTAGAGGATCAAAATTTACGCCGAAAAGCACAAGAAGCTTGGATGGCAGTTCAATTAGAACAAGAAAAATCAAAGCAAGAAATTTTAACGTATTATATCAACAAAGTGTATATGTCTAACGGTGTCTATGGAATGGAAACAGCTTCTGAAATCTTCTATGGTAAACCTTTAGACGAACTTTCAACTGCACAAACTGCTTTGATTGCTGGTATGCCAAATGCACCAAACTATTACGATCCCTATGTCAATCCAGAAGCTGCGAAACAACGACGTGACACCGTCTTAATGACTATGTTAGATAATGAAAAACTCTCTCAACAAGAATACGATGAAGCAGTCGCAACACCAATCGATGATGGATTACAAGAACTTACAGAATCAGAAAATGATTGGCGTTATTATGATAATTATTTAAAAGAAGTCTTGGCTGAAGTCGAAGAAAAAGTCGGTAAAGACAGTATGCAAAATGGTTTAGATATTTATACAAATATTGATTTACCTGCGCAAAAACGTTTATTTGATATTGTTAACAGCGATCAATACGTTCAATACCCTGATGATGAAATGCAAGTAGCCGCTACTCTAATTGATGCAGAAACTGGCAAAGTAACTGCACAACTTGGCGGTCGTAATGTTGAAGAAGGTGTCGTTTGGGGATCCAACTATGCAGTAAATACTGGACGTGATTTTGGCTCAACTGTCAAACCACTCGTTGATTACGGTCCTGCTTTTGAATATTTAGATTATTCAACAGGAAAAACAATTGTTGATGAGCCTTACAAATATGAAGGTACCGACATCAGTATTAACAACTGGGATAATCAATATATGGGTACGATGACCTTGCGAAAAGCCTTAGCTTTGTCACGTAACGTTCCAGCTGCAAAACTTTTCGCAGAAGTCGGTACAGAAAATATTGAAAAATTCCTTGAAGGTTTAGGCATTCAATATGATACTTTAGAACAATCTAATGCGATTTCTAGTAATACAAGTGTTCAAGAAGGGACAAAATACGGTGTATCCAGTCTTAAGATGGCTGCCGCATATGCTGCTTTTGCTAACGGTGGTACGTATTATGAACCACAATATGTAAATAAAATTGTTTATCAAGATGGCACAGAAGAAGTTGATGCCTTCCATCCAGAAGGCTCACAAGCAATGAAAGACACGACTGCCTATATGATTACTGACATTCTAAAAGATGTTATTACAGATGGCACAGGCACAAATGCTGCGATTTCTGGTTTATATCAGGCTGGGAAAACAGGAACTTCAAACTATACAGATAGCGAGATTGCTCAAGTAGGACCAGTGAACTCACCTTCTCCAGACATTAGTTTTGTTGGTTACACACCGCATTATTCTTTAGCTGTTTGGACTGGTTATGAAGATAAATTAACACCCGTCACTAGCGAATCATCCCAAGTTGCCACAGATGTGTATCGTAACTTAATGCAATTTGTTTCAGCATCAATAGAAAATAAAGATTGGGAAATGCCGGATGGTTTAGTGAGAGTTGGGAATGAACTCTATCTAAAAGATGCCATAGAAAGTCAGACAACACCGTCTTCAGTTAAAACAACGCCATCTTCTAAAGAAGTGATTGAAACCACTCAATCAGAAGAACCTAAGCCAACAACTGAAAGCTCTAAGAAAACTGAGTCAAGTTCTACGTCTGAATCAACGATCGAATCAACCGTTGAATCTGTTCCGGAAACGTCGTCTTCTGTGATTGAAACGGTACCTGAAACAGAACCTACTGAAAGTAGTACACCAGTCGAAACGACGCCTTCTGAAACGACGCCAGAACCTGAGTCAAGTGTACCGATACCGTCTTCAGAAGAACCACCTGTATCATCAGTACCAGTCGAAACAACACCACCTGTTACCTCAACACCTACAGAAACACCCGGAACAAGTCAATAGAAAAAAGACTTAACTATTTACCTCTTGTTAGAGAAATAGTTAAGTCTTTTATTTTTTCTTCATTCGTGTTTTACCTTCTTGACACATATCTAATAACGGACATACTTCACATTTCGGAGCTCGTGCTGTACAGTGGTAGCGTCCAAAGAAAATCATGGTATGGTGTGTTTTTACCCATAACTCCTTTGGTACTTTTTTCATTAAAGTTGCTTCTACTTCTAAAACATTCGCATCTAATTTACAAATGCGTAAACGCTTCGCAATTCTCTCCACATGCGTATCTACTGCAAATGCTGGAATCCCAAACGCTTCTCCCAAAACTACATTTGCCGTTTTTCGTCCAACGCCGGGTAAGCTTACTAATTCTTCTCGTGTCTGAGGTACCTGACCATCGAAACGCTCTAAAATTTGTTCAGCACATGCTTTAATATTCTTAGCTTTCATACGATATAATCCTATCGTACGAATTTTATCAATAATCTCATCAATTGATGCTGCGGCTAATGCTTCAGGAGTTGGGAATGCTTCAAATAATGCTGGAGTTGCTTTATTAACGGAAACATCGGTTGCTTGCGCACTCAAAGCGACCGCAATAACTAATTGAAAAGGTGTTTCGTAATTTAACTCACAATGCGCATCAGGAAACATTTCGTACATTTTATTTAATGCAATCATCGTTTTCTCTTTGCTAATCATGTCTATTCCTCTTCTAGCCAATTATGCATAGATACACGAGGTAATTGTCGTGCAGCTGTTGGCGTTTCTTTTTGTAGCATCTGTCTTTTACGACGTTTTTGTTCTTCTTCGACTTGCATTTTCGAAGTAATATTTTTCCGTTCCCATGAAAGTAAAATACGATCAATATAATTTAAGCTGTACGCTTGATTCAAAACAGCTTCTTTTAACGCCAATTGAATCAATTCAGGATGATAACGATCTTCTTCAATCCATTGGCCAATTCGTTGATATTCAATAGGTGACAACGCACGCCCGAATTCTGATTCAAACATTTGATAAACAGACTGCACTTGCTTCTCAAATGTTTGTGTTTCAACCTCTTGCTTTTGCTGTTTTTGTAAAAGTTCAAGTTTTTCAAAAATAACATTAAACTCATAATAATCATTCATTCTACCATTCAAATCTTTTTTCGAATCAATGACTAATAATTTTTTTTGCACTAATTGATTTAACAAAAGATACAACTCGTTTTGTGAATACCCCATATTAGCTGCAATAGGTGCTAAATCAGGAAAAACATCCCCTGCTTCGTGATAACGATATAATTGAACCCATAACAGAAATTCATCGTTAGACATCCCTAATCGACGATAATTATCCACTAGCAGATTGGACAAAGTCGTTTGTCCATTATTTAAATATTCTTGTAATGAAAGCATATAAAATCCCTTCTTTTAATAAGTTATCATATAAAAAAGCTGTCTCTAAAAAATAGAAACAGCTCCATGTCCTTAAGCTTCAGTCACAGAAGCAATAATTTCGATCTCTACTAATACATCTTTTGGAAGACGTGCTACTTCAACTGCTGAACGAGCAGGTAATGCTTCATTAAATAAAGTGCTATATACTTCATTAAATGCCACGAAGTCATCCATGTTTTTTAAAAAGCAAGTTGTTTTCACAATATGATCGGCAGTAATTCCTGCTTCTTCTAAAATTGCTGAAATATTTTTTAGTACTTGAGTTGTTTGTTCTTGAATTGTTGTACCCACAACCTCACCGTTTTCTGGATTCAATGGTACCTGACCAGATGCAAATAAAAATCCATTAGCAATACGACCTTGAACATATGGGCCAATTGCTTGAGGTGCTTTGTTCGTTTGAATAATACGCATATTTAATTATTTCCTCCTTTTTGACAATCAGGACACACTCCATAAACTTCTAAACGATGTGAACTAATTGTATAACCAGTCAATTGTTGAGCAGCCATCTCAACGTCTTCAAGTCCTGGATAATGAAAATCTGCAATTTTTCCGCATTGTTTGCAAATAGCATGATAATGAGGATCTGTATGAAAATCAAAACGACTAGAAGCGTCACCATAATTCATTTCTTTAACAAAGCCGATTTCTGTAAATAATCGTAAATTATTATAAACAGTTGCAACACTCATACCAGGAAATTTCACAGCAATTGCTTGATAAATATCTTCAGCAGTTGGATGAGTTTTGGCATTTGCTAAAAATTCTAAAATGGCGATCCGTTGTGGTGTGATGCGAATATTTTCTTCTTTTAAATGGTTCAATGCATCATCAAAAGTCGTCACAGGATTCCCTCCATTCTTCTATCTTTTTTTATCATACTATGACTCTCTCTTTTTTTCTAGCAATTTATATCAAAAAAACCTATTCTTGCGCCAACAAGAATAGGTTTCTATTTTTATCCAACAATTAAGCTTCATCAAACTGATATAATGCCGTTGATAAGTACCGTTCACCATTATCAGGAACAATCGCTAAAACTTTTTTACCTGCTCCTAGTGCTTGAGCGACACGTAATGCCGCATTGATAGCGGCTCCTGATGAAATCCCGACAAGAATACCTTCTGTCACGCCAACTTCACGAGCGGTTGCTATGGCATCATCACTTGAGACTGCCAAAACCTCATCAAATATTTCCACATCTAAAACAGCAGGTACAAAACCTGTCCCGATTCCTTGAATTTTATGTGGCCCTGGCTGGTTTCCGCTCAAAATTGCTGATTCCGCTGGTTCAACGCCATAAATTTTAATTTCTTGATACGCATCTTTTAATGCACGACCAGCTCCTGTAATTGTTCCACCTGTCCCAATTCCAGCAACAAAAGCATCTAATCCTTGTTCGCCAAATGCTTGAATAATTTCTTTACCAGTAGTTGCTTCGTGAATTGCTGGATTTGCTGGATTATCAAATTGTAATGGCATAAAATAGCCATTTTCAGCTGCTAATTCTTTCGCTTTGTTAATAGATCCAGAAATACCTTCTGTGCCTGGAGTAAGAAGTAATTCTGCTCCATATGCTTGCATTAGTTTACGTCGTTCAATACTCATTGTTTCTGGCATCACTAACACCACACGATACCCTTTGGCCGCTCCAATCATTGCTAAACCAATACCTGTATTACCAGACGTTGGTTCGATAATTGTATCGCCAGCTTTTAGAAGACCATCTTTTTCTGCTTGCTCAATCATACTTAAAGAAATACGATCTTTGACACTGCTACCTGGGTTAAATGATTCCAGCTTCACATAAATATCCGCTGCTCCTTCAGGTACAATATTATTTAATTTTACGATAGGGGTATTGCCAACAAGTTCTGTAATCGATTGATAAATCTCACTCATTTCGACTCTCCTCCTTTATTTATAACTCATTGTAGCGAATTCATGACTTGATAGCAAATTCTTTTAAGAACAATAAAAATACAAATCATCAATTTATCGATAGTGATAGCTAGCATCTATCATTTTTTAATCTTATTAGCTAAACAAAAAAACAATTTAAGGGGAGCGAAAGGCTCCTCTTAAATTGTTATGATTGTTTTTATTGTTCACCTAAGAATTAAACAACTAATTGTTGTCCTACGACAATTAGTCCATCAGTCAATCCATTATTAGCCATTAATTGATCTACAGAAGTACCATAAGCATTTGCAATGTCCCATAATGTATCTCCTGCAACCACAGTATGCGTGCCACTACTTGCATAAGCTGGTTCAGTATACGCTGTTTCTGTATAACCAGTTTCTGCGGTAGCTGTCTCAGTTACATAACCAGTTTGTTCAGGTTCTACATAAGTAGTTACTACTTGTGAAGGAGTATCAAAGCTAGTTAAATTATATGTTTCAATTAACCAATTCAATTTTTGGTTATATGTTGGGTCTGTAGCATAACGACCAGTCAAATATGCTGTAGCATCGTAAAAACTAGTAGTTTGACTTTTCCATGTACCACTATAATTAGAAACGCCTGTGGAATAGCTTGTACTTCTTAATAATGCGGCATGATCTTGTAGAGATTCCCAATAAGAGCCATATACTCTAAATGGTTCATTCATAGAGACCCATTGCCCATTAATGTATTCTTGTGTTCCTAACCAAATAGATGGTTCAGAACCATACGCTTTAATACCAAACAAATTGTAATGTGGAGCTGAAGATAACAGTGATGTTCCATTGCCACTTTCTAATAAAGCTTGAGCAATCATTACAGATGCATATAAATCGTTGCTTGCTGCAATTTGTTGAGCAGTTGCACCAATCTGGTTGATTAACCCTTGCGCCCCATTTTCAGTAGCATATTCTTGTGCTTCCACTTGCTGAGGAACCATTGCCATAGTAGTCGGAGCTAACACTAATCCTGTGCCTAATAAAGGTAATACTGCTTTTCGATTTAAAGTATATTTCCTTTGTATTTTTTGATGGCGCTCACTACGTGTTTTGTAAGTCATAACATCCTCCTAAAAAGCTTTTCGAAAACTATATGAAAAAAACCATACAATCTAATGATAAAGCCATTGTATGACAAAATGCCAATGAAAACAATTTTTTTGTTCAAGTCTTTTAAAAAAAACGAACATAAAGTCTGATTTATCAACTTCCACATTACAAAAAGTTTTTAAAAAAACTTTCAATAAGATGTATAATATTTCTCCATAAAACAAAAAAAGAGGGCGAATCTGCCCTCTTTTTTATTAAATTGATTTAAATGTATTTACAACATTTTCAACAGTGAAGCCAAATTCAGCTAAGACTTTATCACCAGGGGCAGATGCACCAAAATGATCAATCGTAATGGTTTTTCCATGGCACTTCACATATTTTGCCCAACCAAATGAGGAACCTGCTTCAATTGCCACACGTTTTTTCACGCCTGGAACTAAAACAGAAGCTTTGTACTCATCTGATTGTTCGTCAAACAAATCAAAACTTGGTAAAGAAACAACCGATACGTCAATTCCTTCTTCAGCTAGCACTTTTTGTGCTTCCACAGCTAAGTTGACTTCTGAACCAGTCGCAATTAAAATACCTTCTGGTTTGTCTCCTTTTTGAGCCGAAATGACATACCCACCTTTGGCTACATTTTCATCGGCATTTTCTTTTGTCCCTTCAATGACTGGTAAGTTTTGACGACTTAATACTAAAACAGTTGGTTTATCCGCTGATGTCATGGCTAATTTCCAAGCGGCACGTGTTTCATTCCCATCCGCTGGACGAATCACTTGCACATTTGGCATACTACGTAAGCTAGATAATTGTTCTACTGGTTCATGGGTTGGTCCATCTTCCCCAACTGCTACAGAGTCGTGTGTTAACACGTAAGTAACGGGAATATTTTGAATCGCTGACAAACGTACCGCTGGACGTAAGTAATCAACGAAAACAAAGAACGTTCCGCCATAAACACGTGTGCCTCCATGTAATTGAATCCCGTTCATCGCAGCTGCCATCGCAAATTCACGAACACCAAACCAAATATTACGGCCTTCGTATTGTCCGGGTTCGAAATCTTTTTCAGCAGCGACCATCGTATTGTTTGAGGCAGATAGATCGGCTGAACCACCCCATAAACTAGGGACAGCTTTTGATAACGCTTGAATCATGTCTTTACTTGACACACGGCTAGCTTGACTTGATCCCACTTCATAAGTTGGTAATTCTGCTTCCCAATTTTCTGGCAATTCTCCGGCAAAAGCTTGGTTGAATTGGTTGGCTAATTCTGGATAAGCGGTTTCGTATGCTGCAAATAATTCATTCCAAGCTGCTTCATACTCAGCACCTTTGTCGACCATTGTTTCTTTAAAACGTGCTGCAACTTCTTCAGGTACAGAAAATTCAGGATAGTCCCAGCCGTACGCTTTTTTCGCTGCTTGAATGCCTTCTGCTCCTAACGGTGCACCATGAACAGAAGAGGTACCTGCATTTGGTGCGCCAAACCCGATGACAGTTTTCACTTCAATCAAGGTTGGTTTCTCTGTTTCTGCTTGCGCTTCTTCAATCGCTTTAGAAATCGCTTCTAAATCTGTTCCTTCTTCTACAAGGATATGTTGCCAACCGTAAGCTTCAAAACGTTGTCCGACATTTTCTGTGAACGCTTTTGATGTTGGACCATCTAAGGAAATATCATTTGAATCATATAATACAATTAATTTTCCTAATTTCATATGACCTGCCATTGAAGCTGCTTCTTGAGAAACACCTTCCATTAAATCACCATCTCCACAAAGTCCATAGGTGTAATGATCAATCACGTTAAATTTCTCACGATTGTAAGTAGCAGCTAAATGAGCTTCAGCCATTGCCATTCCGACTGCCATGGCAATCCCTTGTCCCAGTGGTCCAGTCGTTGCTTCGACGCCATCTGTATGGCCAACTTCTGGATGCCCTGGTGTACGGCTATCCCATTGACGGAAGTTTTTCAAATCATCGGTCGTTACATCATAACCTGCGCAATGCAATAAGCTATATAATAACGCTGAACCATGTCCTGCCGAAAGCACAAAACGATCACGATCGACCCAATTACGAGAAGTTTTTGGATTTACTTTCAAATGTTTTGTCCATAATGCGTAGGCCATTGGAGCAGCCCCCATTGGTAGTCCTGGATGTCCCGAATTTGCTTTTTGTACCGCATCAATACTTAATGTACGTAGCGTATCAACACCAAGTTGATCAATTTTATCAAACAATACTAACGCCTCCTATTTAGGTTTTTTTTACCTATATTACATATCTATTATAAAAGATACCTCTGCAATTATCAATACTTTTTGCATCGGTATCTTTTATTTTACTTTCTATTGTGTAAACCTTTCGCTTTTTGAATTTGTTTTAGTTTTTCCGGCGTCACATCATTGCCTTCTGGATCGACTACTTTCATCCCTTCAATATGGTGCTTCATCCCACCACGAAAAGCTGTAATATACTCTCGTCTTAATGTTTGCTGTTCTGCTTGTTCCTTTTCAGTAAGTCCTTCTGTTTTTTTCTTTTTAGCTAACTCATTAATTCTATCTAATTTTTCTTTGGATAACATGATATCAAGCTCCTTTCTTTTCCATCTTATACAAAACAATCAAAAAAAACAATCAAAACAGAAACCGAACGTTTGTTTGATTTTTTTCAGAGCATATGTTACACTACGTTTAATAAAACTAGTCATATTTTTCATTTTATAATGATTCAAATAAAGGAAAGAAGGTGTTCGTTTTGGCAAAACGTACAGAAAACCGACAACTTGAAGTTTTAAAATTTATTCATACTCGAGTCAGTGAAAAAGGGTATCCACCTACAGTGAGAGAAATTGGTGAAGCTGTGCAACTTTCCTCTACATCAACTGTTCATGGTCATTTATCACGTTTAGAAAAAAAAGGCTTAATCCAAAGAGACCCTACAAAACCTCGAGCCATTGAATTAACCACACTGGGCTTAGAAACAATCGGTGCTCAACAACAAAAAATCCCTTTGTTAGGTGTAGTAACTGCTGGTGAACCCATTTTAGCAGTAGAAGAGGCTTCTGATTTTTTCCCAATCCCTCCTAATCTAGTTGAAGATAGTGGCCAATTATTTATGTTAACCATTCGCGGCGAAAGCATGATTAATGCTGGCATTCTAGATGGTGATCAAGTAATTGTAAGAAAACAAGACATTGCTGGAAATGGCGATATTGTTATTGCTATGACTGATGAAGATGAAGCAACTTGTAAAAGATTTTATAAAGAAAAAACTTATATTCGATTACAACCGGAAAATGATTATATGGAACCAATTATTTTACCAAGTGTTAAAATTTTAGGGCTAGTTGTCGGTTTGTATCGTCACTTTTAAAAATTCTTCATATCTATAACGAAGAGCACCCAAAATGTTAACCTAAATTTTGAGTGCTCTTCATTTTTATTTAATTTGAAAGAATTTCTGCTGCTAAACCGTTAATAAAATCGGGATGAGTATTCGGCATATCTAAGCGACGGTACTCTCCATCTAATTCTTCTACTAATTCTTTACACTCAATATCATTATCATAGAGTGTTTCTAAATTATCTGCAACAAAACCAAATGGTAGGTAAATAATCTCTTCATAACCTTCTTTTAACAATTCTTCGGTCACATCTTCAACACGTGGACCAATCCATTTATCCGCTGTACGTCCAGCACTTTGCCACGCATGACCAAAGTCCAATGAACCTGCTACACGTTGCGCAATTGCTTTAGCGGCACCGGTTATTTCATCAACATACGGATCGCCATTTAGCAATAGACGCTCAGGCAAACTATGTGCCGTGAACAAAAATTTCTGCTTTTTCTCAGAATTCAATGCTGCTTGAATTTGGTTAGCCCAAAATACTTGAAATCCTTCATGTTGCCAAAAGTGACGATGTGCTGTATAGGAAATTTCTGGATAAACTTCCAATTCTTTTTCAACACGATCATGATATTGCTTAATAAAACTAGAATCATGTGGTGCTAGTACCATTCCATGAATCGTTTGAAATCCTTGCGCTACAATATCTGCCACTGCATCTTCAATAAATGGACGAATATGACGTAAACCAGTAAACACATGATACTCTACTGCGCTAGTCGCATTTAATTTTTCCTCAACAGCTAAACGTTGCGCCTCTGTGATACGAGCTAAGGGTGAAACTCCACCAATTTCTTCATAACGACCAGCTAATTCATCATAAAGTTCTTGGGAAGGTTCTTTCCCATGACGAATATGGGTATAATAATCCCAAATTTCTTCTGTATTGTTTGGTGTCCCATAACTCATTAGTAAAACTGCTTGTTTTTGCATGACAAATTATGCCTTCTTTCTCATATAAAAAATAAAAATTAGTGTGACAACCATTAAACCAATTAACATTTGGGAAAAACCAAGCGAACCAGTCGCATGTGCCAAGACACCGATTATGGTAATACCAATTGTCATACCTAATTTTTTACAAACCGATAATAAACTCAAAGAAGCATTACGATCTCTAGGCGAAGCTTCTACCACTAATACTTGTAACGGAACAGTCATTAATGCCCCAATCGCAATACCAAAGAACAACAGTGCAATCAAGAACATTTTAAACGAAACAACCGAGAAGTACATAGTAACTAAGCTAATAAAAACTAGCATCATTGTGCCTGTTGTAGAATGTGTTGCCCCTTTTCTATCTGTCCAAATTCCCGCAATTTTCGAACCAATAAAAGTTCCTACAGCCATTACTGTCATTAATGATCCTGCTTTTCTTGCATCAAGATGGAATGTCATTTCAATAAATGACGGTAAGAAAGCAAATAAAGACATCACTAAACCTGTTGTAATTCCTCCAAGTAAACTTGTACGATACGCAGGTACTTGCCATAATTTTCGTGAAAATAGTACAGCTAATTTTTCATTTTCTCGTGCTGTTTCTACCTTCATAAATAAAGTGCTAGCGATAATTAAAATTGCTGCATAAACAACTAATTCTACGATATGACCACGAGAAAACCCTCTTGTTAATAATAAATTAAATGCTAGTAAAGCTAATACAAACAAACTGTTTCCTTTGATATCAAACGATTTTGTTTCTGAGTTTGTTACTTTTGGCACAATGAAGAATGCAAGTAAGAAAATAATCGCAATTAAACATGCCATAACAAAATAAATATTACGCCAATCATGGGTTTTGGCTAAACTAACTACACTGATAATAGGTGCGACAATTGTCGATAAGGCAACTAATGCCCCGATATTCCCAACTCTTCCACCAATTTTCCTTTCTGTCTTGGCAAAAACCAAAGAAAGTGTCAACGTTAATAGCGAACTACTACCAAAAGCTTGCAGCGCACGAAAGACTAGTAACATTGGGAACGATTGACTTAAAGCAATCCCTAATACACCAACGAAATAAAACGCTAATTCTGTTAAAAAGACCATACGATAACCAAAACGGTCGATCATACTTCCCATAACAGGCGTAGCAAATAATAAACCTAATGTATAAATAGAAACAATCCAACTTTTTTCAGCAGGTGTTAACATTAATCCTCTAGCCATTGAAGATAAATTAGTACTAATAATTCCCGAATCTAATTGTGTGATAAATAAACTAATAACTAATAATGGGGCAAACCATCTTTCTGATTTTGTGGCACGTAACTCCATTGAACAAATCCTCCTAAAGCAACCCTAAATATGTTTGTAATTGTTGTGTTGTATTTAATGACGTTCCGACCATAAAATATGGAAAATCAGAATATACACTGCTGGCTTCTGAAAAGCGCATTTCATAAATAATTTTTTTAAATTCTAATGGATCTTCGGCAAATAAAGTTACGCCCCATTCATGATCATCAAAACCAATTGATCCTGTGATAAATTGACGAATTTTCCCTGCATATTTACGACCAATTAATCCATGTTCTTTCATTAGCTCACGTCTTTGGTCATAAGATAACGTATACCAGTTGACATCGCCTGAACGGACTTTGTTCATCGGATAAAAACAGATATACTCTTCTTTCGGTAATTCTGGATAAAGATTTTTATTTGTTCTTGCCCAAGCTGTCTCTGTTTTTGGCATTCCACTATATGTGCCAAGTTCAATTACGGAAACATAGCTGTGAACTGGTTGTAGGTATTGATAGATTGCCAAACTATGCCATGCGTTTTCAGCAGCATTGAGTTCTTTTAATTCTGGTCGCAACAGCATAAAACCAAAATCACCCTTGTGACCGGTCACATTCCACAAATAATGACTGCCTTTTTGTGCATCCTCAATTTCTTGCCATTCGTTCACTAACTCAGACAATTCGTTGATTGCTGCTTGCTTTGTTTCATTTGTTTCTTTTTGCCATGCTGCCCAATTCATTTGAAAAACAAGATGCAAGCAATACCATCCATCTAAGGTTTCCACCTTTTCTGTAATCATGTGTATCCTCCCTAAAAAATTAATTATATGTGTTACCGTTATTCGTTATATCATATTAAATAAATTTAAGCAGAGCTTTTGCTTGTGAAATTTTCAAAAACATCAGCGCATAATAAAAACAGCATGTACAACAATGGTACATGCTGTTTGTTATCACGTAGATTCCTTTAATAATAAAAATAAAAAGTAAGGCGCACCAATGATAGCAACGACTGTTCCAGCAGGAATTTCACCACTACCAGGTGACAAACGACCAATGGTATCGCTCAATAATAACAATAAACTGCCGATTATAGCTGCTATTGGTAGTAATTGCCAATGCTTTTTAAAGCCTAATCGCTTGGCAATATGAGGAGCAATCAACCCTAAAAATCCAATACCTCCCGTCACAGACACTGCGGCACCAGTTAAAGCAACTGCTGCAACAATCAATTTTATCCTTTCTTTTTGAATATTAATGCCTAAAGAAATTGCAGTGGCATCGCCAAATTGTAGAATATCTAATTCGCGATGCTTAAAGACAAACCATGGTACTAAAATCAAGAGCCATGGTAATAACGCACACACAAAAAACCAATTGCTGCCCCAAATACTACCTGCCTGCCACATTGTTACAAATCGATAATTCTCGCTATCAAGTTTTGTAACTAACAATAATGTTAAGGCAGAAATTCCTGTGCCAACGACTACCCCTGTTAATACTAATCTTACTGGCATAATACCGATTCTTTTTTTATAAGCAAAAGCAAAGATAATAACAGCTGTCAACAACGCACCCACTAAGGCAATCAATGGCAACAAAAAGATTGTTACGGTCGTCGATTGGACAAAACTGATAAACAGCAAAACAAATAGACCTGCACCAGCATTGATGCCTAAAATCCCTGAGTCTGCCAATGGATTTTGGGTTGTACTCTGTAGTACTGCCCCACCGACTGCCAATGCAGCTCCAGCTAAAATAGCTAAAACAATCCGTGGCAAACGAAAATCAACTAATAATAAACGTTTAGCAGACGTTCCACCACGCATAATTTCCCAGATTTCACTCCAAGTTAAAGCTAATTTGCCATGAGTCAATGCAAATAACACTAATAGAACAATTAAAAGAAGCAGTATAGGAAAAATATATCTTTTTTTCATAAACGCAGTCCACCCTTTCTTGAGAGATACAAAAAGAACGGAATGCCAATTAGCGCTGTGATAATTCCAAACGGCGTTTCAAAAGGCGGATTGACTGAGCGGGCAATTAAATCGGCCCAAACAACTAATAAAGCTCCCCCTAATCCCGATAATGGAATTAAATAGCGATAGTTTTCTCCGACAAAATAGCGTAATACATGCGGTACGATTAAACCAACAAAACTAATTGAACCCACAACTGCTACTGATAGCCCCGATAATACTAAGACAATAATTGAAGCAACAATCCGTGTTCGTTGAGGTTTCTTCCCTAAACTAATGGCTGTGTCATCACCAAATCGCAAAATAGTAATGGCTGGACTATTAATTATCGCCAATAATAATGCCAACAGAAAAAATGGCGTGATTAAACGTAATTGGCTCCAAGAAATCGCACTAATTCCGCCAATTGACCAAAATGTAATATCTTGACTCAAATTAAACTGTAGTGCAATTGCTTGACTTGCTGCAATAAACAGCGCGCTAATCCCCGCACCTGCTAAAGTTAAGCGCAACGAAGTCATTACCTGTTTATTTGAGCTAGTAATTAAATAGATGACACCTACACTAATTGCAGCACCCATGAAACAAGCAACTAAAATAAACCGATAGCTAGTATCTGGGAAAAATGCAAACATCACAGCCAATCCTAAACCAGCTCCTGCATTAATTCCTAATAAACCCGAGTCAGCTAATGGATTTTGCGTTATTCCTTGCATTAATGCACCACTAATGGCTAAGCTTGTTCCGACAATTGCGGCGCCTAAAATTCTCGGCAAACGAACATTCATTAATACCTGATGTAGTTGATTACTTTTATCAAAATTTAACCACGCATCGATAAATGTTTGCAGAGGAATGCTCACTGCGCCTATCACCAATGACACCATCATACTAGCAATTAAAAATAAAAACATTAGACTACCTATTACCCAAATATTGTATATTTTTGTATTATTCATAAGCGTTCCCCATTTTTAATACTTCGTAAGAGAGAATCAATGGTCGTTGCGTTTTTGGATGAATTATAATTTCAGCATCAATTTGAAAGACTTCTTTCAGAACAGCGGGCGTAATCACTTCTTCTGGTGTTCCTTCCTTCAAAATCTTGCCATCTTTCATCGCAAGAATACTGTCTGAAAAACGTGAAGATAAATTAATATCATGACTCGTCATAATAATCGTCTTACCTTTCGTTTGGTTAATCTCTTTTAAGACGTTTAATACTTCCAGTTGATGTGCAGGATCTAAATAAGTGGTTGGTTCATCTAAAATCACAATATCTGTGTCTTGAACAAGAGCCATCGCAATCCAAACTCTTTGACGCTGTCCACCAGATAAGGTAATGACGGATTGTCTAGCTAATTCCGTTAACCCTGTAATTTCCAAAGCCCATTGAATAATCTGCTGATCCTCTCCAGATAAACTTCCCCATCCTTTTTGATATGGATAACGCCCATAAGAAACAACATCAAATACCGATAAATCAATTTGGGCTTCAGAAGTTTGTGCTAACATCGCTAATTCTTTTGCGATTTCTTTACTACTGTATTGATTTAGTGCTTTACTATTTAATAAAACCGTGCCTCCTTGATTGGGTAACACTCGTGCCAAAGTTTTTAAAAAAGTTGATTTACCACAGCCATTAGGCCCAATAATATTGGTAATTGTCCCTTCACGAAACGTATAATTTAAATTTTCACTAATTAAATATTCACCATAACCAGTGGATAGTTGTTCTGCTACTAAAATTCCCATTTTCTTCATCCCTTATATCTACTTCAAAGCCAGCTATTCAATGAGAATCATTCTCATTGGATTTATTATAGGTTAGCCTCTTAGGTTTTGCAATTCTTTCTTTCACAAAATTGCTTGATATAAAAAGATCTATATTGACTTTTCCCGCTTTTTAATTGATAATGATTATCATTATCGTGATATTTTTTTAGGAGGAAACATTATGCAAAAAAGAAGAAAATTAGTAGGAGCTGCATTAGCTTTAAGTAGTCTTTTATTGTTAGGTGCTTGTGGAAATACCAATAATCAAAACACTGGCGAATCGACTACCACTTCAAGCGTAGCTAAAGACCGTGTTTTAACAGATACCTTAGGAAATGAAGTGACGATTCCTGCTAAACCAGAACGAATCATCGCTAGCTATCTAGAAGATTATCTAGTTGCCTTAGATACAATTCCTGTTGCCCAATGGACAGTCAATGATTCTAGTATTCAAACCTATTTACAAGATGAATTAAAAGACATCCCAACGATTGATTTTTCTTTACCTTACGAAGAAGTTCTTGGCTTTGAACCTGATTTATTATTAATTAGCTCTTCTTCAACTGTTGAAGGTGGTAAATATGCAGAGTACGCAAAAATTGCTCCTACTTATGTTGTTAAAAACGGCGAAGATGTCAATTGGCGCGACCAATTAGCTGACATTGCTACTGTTTTGAATAAAGAGGACTTAGCTAACGAAGTAGTAGATGAATATGAAACCTTAGCAGAGAATACGAAAAAAGAACTAGACGACCAAGTAAAAGATCAATCCGTTGCCGTTTTATGGGTAGTCAATAATTCAATCTTTATGGTAACAGAGGGACGTTCAAGCGGTGCAGTATTATATGGAGATTTAGGTTTAGATAAACCGACTCTTGTTGAAGAAGTTTCTAAAGAAGCCACTGCTGACTGGAATCCTGTTTCTTTAGAAAAATTAGCAGAACTTGATGCTGATTCAATTTTCTTAATTAATAGTGATACGTCAGCCCCTTTATTCCAAGAAGATATTTGGAAAAACTTAAAAGCTGTTAAAAATGACCATGTTCATGAATTCGATGGTGACTCTAGCTGGTTGTATAATGGCCCAATTGCTAACACTAAAATTATTGAAGATGTCAAAGCTTCATTAATTGAAACAAACTAAAAAAGATGCCTCACCCTAAAACTTTTAGGACGAGGCATTTTTCTATATCTCAACTTGCCATTGTTCTGCTCGTTGACGTTCTTGCCAAAATTGTTTATAGCGACCATTTTTAGTAAATAATTCTTCATGGGACCCTGATTCCACAACGTTCCCATCTTCAATTACGGCAATTTTTGTTGCGTTGCGAATGGTATGCAAGCGATGCGCCACCATAATAACTGTTTTATGTTGCGCTAGTACTTGTAACGCTTCACGGATATATAATTCATTCTCTGGATCAACACTTGCCGTTGCTTCATCTAATAAAACAATCGGTGCATCTTTAAGCAACGCTCGAGCAATACTAATCCGTTGCTTCTGACCACCGGATAAGTTTGCACCCCCATCACTAATTTGAGTATCATATCCTTCTGGAAACTCCATGATAAATTCATCACAACATGCCAACTTAGCAGCCGCTACCACTTCTTCAAAACTAGCATGTGGATTGCCAAATTTCAAATTATTCATAATCGTATCTGGCATCAAATACACATCTTGAAAAACAAAACTAATATGTTGCATCAAAGTATCATGACGCATGTCTCGAATATCCACATTTCCTATTTTAATGCTCCCTGACGCGATATCATAAAAACGTGCAATCAGATTCAATGTGGTTGTTTTCCCACCTCCAGAGGGTCCTACAAGCGCTGTAATACCATTTTCAGGAATCGTTAGATTAAGCTTGTGTAAAATCTCTTGATTCGTATAGCCAAAAGAAATGTTTTCTAACGTTACGCCAAATGTTGCTGGTAATTTTTCTTGACCAATTTCTGGTTGTGGTAAATCTTCTTCTTGAATGACATCATCAAGACTATCTAATGTCGTCTTCATTAGACGTTTATACACCACATAATCCATGATTGGTAAAGTCTCATACAATGCAGCCGTCAAAATTAAGAAACAAATTAACGACACCCCATCAATTGTTCCTGCTGTATATTTTAGCCCACCGACAACCAAAACAATGACATAACCTATTTCAAACATGATAACATTTAAGGCCGTATACGGTGATAATTTTTTATTTAACTGAATGCTACTCTTACGAAATTCATCCATTGTTTCTTGATAACCTAATAATTTACTACCAGCTAAACCAAACGAGCGAATAACTGAAATACCACGAATGAAATCAAGAATACGACGATTGGCTTGTTTTCGAGCAGTTTGTAGTCGATTCATCACTTTTTGTAGCTGTTGGTCGGCTAGCTTTGTTATGAATAAACACATGGGAATTCCTGCGATAGCAATAAGTGCTAACGTCCAATCAATCCATGCTAATACCAGCAATGTCATAACTGGCGTAATAACACCTTTGATAATCCCAATGACGATGGCTGGCGTAAATCCTAAAAACATCGCATCTTGTTTGACGTTCATTTCTAATAAAGCAGCATCTTGTTTTGAAAAATATCCTAACGGTAAATTTTTTAAACGTCTTCCCAAATATAGTCGAATACTTGCTGTCATCTTATAATAAATCAAAAACATAATCCGGTTGGAATAGTAATACGTTAGTCCTTGTAAAAGCAACGCAAGGAACATGCCGCCAACTACTTTCCAGACATCCGTCACACTATCTGTAAAGAGCAAATAAACAATATACGCAACTACAATTAAAGGAATACTGATAAAGAAACTCTCAATAAAAGTCCGACGATACCCTTCTTTTAGTTCTTTTTTATTTTCTGAACTTCCAGCAACAACTAGCGATTGTTTATACACTGAATATTCACTTAAATGACGATAGGCTTCATCTTCTATTTTATTTTCCTCAGAAATTTTCGTCAGTAATTTTGCTTTGAAAGGAAGTGGTTTATCGGTTGTCTCGACTTTAGATAATAATGCATTACCTTCGCCACGGTAAGCTTCCCACTGTGTTTGATAGGAAGCATGAGTAGCTAACAACTCTTGATGTGTGCCTTTGGCCGCAATTTGTCCATCTTCAATAACCAGGATTTGATCTGCTTTTACAATAGTATGCAAACGATGAGCAATCATAATAATTGTTTTCGGTTGTCCATTTACAGGGTGCATCAATTTATTGATCGCATCTTGAATATAGGCTTCATTTTCAGCATCAATTAAAGCGGTTGCTTCATCTAAGACTAAAATAGGTGCTTGTTTCAAAAAAGCTCGAACAATACTGATTCGTTGGCGTTGTCCGCCACTTAGTTTTCCACCACCATCTCCGACTACTGTTTGATAGCCGTCTTCTAATTGCATAATAAAATGATGACAATAGGCTTGTTTAGCGGCAGCAATCACTTCTTCGTCTGTTGCTTCTGGTCGTCCCATGCGAATGTTGTCCATGATGGTTCCTTCAAATAAATAAACATCTTGAAAAACATAAGAAACGAAATTCATTAAATCTTGACTGCCGATATTTCTAACATCTACTCCACCAATGCTGACTTGTCCGCTTGTTGCATCCCAAAAACGTGGCACTAAACGAGCAATCGTAGTTTTACCAGCTCCCGATTCTCCAACAAGAGCGGTCAAGGTTCCTTCTGGTACAGTAAAAGTAACATTCCTTAATACATCACGTTCTTCATTATAAGCAAAGGATACATTTTCAAAAGTAATCGTTGCTTCTTGTGGTTGTACCGCCTGTGTTGGTTGGGTTAATTCTGGCTCATCTAACATTGCTGTAATTTTACGTGTGACACCAGCTAAACGAAAAGATACTTGACCATTCGAACGAAATGCCTTAACCAATGTATTGCCAATTCCAATCGTTAACATGATAAATAAAACAAATAAAGACAGTGAAATTTCACCTGCACTGTATAACCAAACACCCATTGGAATCACAATTAATAACGGCATTTGAGCGACAGCTGCAAAAATTGTTTTCCCCTCAAGCGTTTCTTTTTCAATTTCAACACTTAAATCTGCGGCTTTTTTTACAACAGTGGCATATTCTTCAAAGGCTTTTTCTGATTGTGAGAACACACGAATAACTTTCATTCCATAAACATAACGTAAAACAGCATTAGTGATTAAACCGCCTACCTCAATTTGTTTCGGAACTAACGGCTTCATTTTTTTCATGACATTCGCATAAAAAAGACCCAACAATGGAATAATCAATAATGCTGCCATTGCCATGCGCCAATCTAAAATAAACATGGCCAAGAACGTCAAAAGTGGTATCGAAACGCCCGTCGTAATGTCTGGAATTAAATGAGCAATGCCTTCTTCTAGTTGCTCTACATCTTCATTCATCGTAACTTTAATTTTTCCTGTATCATGCGTATCAAAATAGCCCAAAGGTAATTTGGTCAACTTCTCTGCTAAAGTGATACGAATATCATATAAAATATCAAACGCCGCTTGGTGGGCAAAATCACTCGATAATTTATAACAAATGCCTTTTAAAATAATTGCTAAAAATGCAATTCCTGCATATAAAATAAAAATATTAGGATTATCTGCTGGTCTTTCTAAAATTTCAACAGAAAATAAATAAACAATACCATATGGTACTAAACCAAAAAGTGCAGCCAAAATAGACATTACCATTGAACTATAAATAAACAACTTGCGCTTCCCTAAAAAAGGTTGTAATTTCTTCAATACAGAAGGCTGTTTTTTCTTTTTACTCATAAACGCTCCCCTTTCAATTGAGAATGATTCTCAACGTCAATTATAGCTATTCATTGAATAATTGCAATATATTTAGAATATTTTGTCCTTTTGCCTAATTAGAATAACCTCTTCTATTTTAATTAGGAACATTTTGTGAAATCCCTCTTGACTATCCGTGTAAGATATACTATCATTTGATACACTTAGAAAAATCAAAATTTTCTGAATATTACTCATTAAGAGCATAAGAAAATGTTAGTTAAGGAAGGATTGGATTACATGAGTCAAGATAAATACATTTCATGGACAGGTGCCCCTACACAAGAGGCCATTGATTTACTACAAAGCGGAGGCAAAGTGGTTGTTTGTCCAACAAAAGTTGGCTACATCATCACTGTAGCAGATAAAGCCGGATTAGAAAGAAAATTCTCTGCAAAAAATCGTAAAAGAAATAAACCTGGAGTCGTATTATGTGGCTCACTTGAACAACTTTTTGAACTAGCTGATATGAACGAAGAAATGGCTGCTGTTTATAAAAAATGTTGGGAAGAAGATGTTCTTTTTGGCGCAATCCTTCCTTGGAAAGAATCTGGAAAACAATACATTCCAAATGATGGTTCTGACGAATTAATGACAGATACACGTGGAACAAGCTGTTTTGTATTAAAATTCGGTGTACCTGGTGAACAAATCGCACAAGAACTTTGGGCGAAAGATAAAACATTATTATTTGCAAGTTCTGCAAATCCTTCAGGAAAAGGAAATCGCGGTCTTGTCGAAGGTATTGGTGAACAAATTGAAAATGAAGCTGATTTAATCATCGAAGGTAACGATTATGTCGCATCCATTCAACCAGATAAAACAATTGAAACTCGTTACGAACAAGGGGTAATGGTATCATTTGTAGATAAAGATGGTAACTTGGTTCCGGAACAAGGAACTGAACGCTCAATCTCTCCTGCACCGATTGTTATTCGTAAAGGTTTGGATATTGATAAAATCATGATGTATTTATCAGAACAATTCAACTCTTGGGACTATCGTCAAGGGGAATACTATTAAAAAAACAACAAAGAACTCGACTATTTGCAAATAGTCGAGTTCTTTGTTGTTATAAACTCCATTCAGAAGCCGCATGCATTGTCTGGAACATTTGATAATATTTTCCTTGTTGCTTCAATAAATCGTCATGTGAACCAGCTTCAATAATCCGGCCATTTTCCAACAAAATGATTTTTGACGCTTTACGGATAGTGTTTAGGCGATGAGCAATGACCATTACGGTTTTATTCGTAACCAATTGTTGAATTGATTGCTGAACAATCGCTTCGTTATCTATGTCTAAAGACGCCGTTGCTTCATCTAATAAAATAATCGGTGCATCTTTTAAAAAGGCGCGAGCAATTGATATTCGTTGTTTTTCTCCACCTGAAAGACCCGCTCCTCCTTCATGTAACATGGTCTCATAACCATCCGGTAAGGTACGAATGAATTCATGACAATTCGCCATTTGAGCTGCTTGGATTACTTCTTCTACCGTTGCCTTAGGATTACCAATGCGAATATTTTCAAAAATAGTATCTTGTAATAAATACACATCTTGAAATACCATACTAATTTTACTTAATAACGAATCTGGATAAATTGTTTTGATATCTTGATTACCTATCAAAATTTCTCCACGTGTTGGATCCCAAAATCGAGCAAGTAGATTTAAAACAGTCGATTTTCCCGAACCAGAAGCGCCGATTAAAGCGACCATCTCCCCTTGTTTTACTTCAAAATTTAATTCTTCAAGAACCGCTTTATCCGCAAGATAACCAAAAGCCACATCTTGAAAACGAATTGCATAATCACTTGGTTCAAAAGTAGTCGTTTCATAGGAAATTTCTGGCAAATCAAGGATGTTCAATAACTTTTGTACAGCTGTTTGATAATATGCAGATTCTAAAGACAACACCGCCCAACTAATCGCTACATTCATAAATGAAATAGAAGCTACTAAATAAATCAATAATTCATTCATTGATAGTTGATTATTAAAAAATTGTTGCGTTGCTAGATAAGCAGATAGTGGGAAAGAAAGCATGAGAATCACTTGAACAGGTAAAATATACGGAATTGCAGATAATTCAACTTTGATTGATTCTTTTTTTACTTCTGATAAGCTTTTATTTAAACGTTCAAATTGACTACCCATCATATTATACGATTTAAATACACTAATTCCATTGACGTATTCGATAATATTAGATAACATACCTGAACGCACTTTTTTTGAGTTAATCGTTACTTTTTTCAACTGTTTTCGGCCTAATTTCAAAATAAAATAAGTGAGGATAACTGACAACATTTGGAGCCAGCTAATCATTGGGTTAATAAAAAGCAAACAAACTGCTAGATAAATCGTTAGAATGAAATATTTGATAAAATCAGACACCATGTGCGTAATCAATGTTTCGAAATCATTTAAATCATTTGTGAGGGTATTTGTTAGCTCACCAATATTATTTTTATTGAAAAATCCCATGTTTAACTTGCGAATATAATCTCCCATTTTAATTCGTAAATGAGCCACAATTCGCGCACCATCAGCTTGTGCTGCATAATAACCTTTATTTAAAACAAAAAAACGCACAATCATCATGACAAAAGTAATGACTGTATAGGAACTAATCTTAACAGAGGTTAACGAATCATTTACCAAGTCCAATAAAACTAGAAATAACATGCTATAAATAACTGCATGAAACAAGGCATCGGCCACTAACAATTTCACAGCTTTTAAAAATAAACGGTAATCGGCTTCACCTATCAATCGTTTGATTTCTTTTATCATGCGCCTTTTCCTCCTTTTTGCCACAATCGTTGGTAAAGACCTTCTTTAGCGAGTAATTCTCGATGTGTTCCTTGTTCCACCAACTGCCCCTCATCTAAAACTAAAATTTGATCTACGTTTTGAATAGTATAGAGACGATGAGCAATAATTAATCCCGTACGATTTAACAAAAGATTCCTTAATGCTAATTGGATATTTTTTTCATTTTCAATATCAGAATATGCTGTCACTTCATCTAATATCACAATTTGAGCATCTTTTAATAACGCTCTAGCAATAGCAATTCGTTGTTTCTCACCACCAGATAATTTAATGCCTGATTTCTCTCCAATAACCGTGCCATAGCCATTTGGCAAAGTTAAAATGAAATCATGTATTTGAGCTTTTTGACACGCAACAAAAACTTCTTCTTCCGTTTTATCCATCCCCAAACGAATGTTATTTAGAATCGTGTCATTCAGCATAAAAACGTCTTGAAAAACAAAAGCTGTTTTTTCCATCAATGAGTCCAACGCAAGTGCTTGTAGCTCTTTGCCATCAATTGTAATACTTCCTTGCGAAATATCCCAAAAACGCCCCAGTAACATTCCTACTGTTGTTTTTCCTGATCCTGAAGGTCCGACTAAAGCAGTTACTGTATTTGGTTTTAAAGTAAATGAGAGATTTTCCAAAACGTTTTTTTCATCATATGCAAAAGTTACTTTTTGGAACGCCACTTCTCCTATAGCATCCTCTAAATATTCGTCTCCATTGGTTAAAGCAGGAACTTCCATCATCTCTCTAATATTATCGGCTCCCGTTAACAATCGTGCTAAATTCCCACCCATCGATAAAATCTTCAAAAAAGCTGTTAAAAATACCGTAGACAGTAATAAAAACATCACAAAACCAGAAAAATCTAATTTTCCTGATAAATATAGCAATCCACCTACTGGAATAGTTAATAATAATCCCGAGGTGTCAATAATTGTTAAACCTATCGTATAGCTTTTAATGGTATCATCACAAATTTTAATCCAATATTTTAAATATTCATCTACCGTTCGTGTATATTTCTTAAAGTTAGTAGCACTTAAATTAAAAGCTTTAAACACGCGCATTCCATGAATATATTCTACAATTGTTCCATGCATAATTTTCAATACTTGATTATAATTCGTCATTGTTTCTTCGTATCCTTTAAAAATCCAAGCTTGTAATAGCAAAGAAAGAAGAAAAGGAATGAATAAAATAAGTGCCAACCAAAAATTAATTTGCATCAAATAAATAATAACGACTAACGGTGTAATAATCGATTCTGCCAAGTCAGGAATTTGATGAGCAATAAATAATTCTAGCTTTTCAATATCTTCATCCAATGCTTTTTTTATTTGCCCTGATGAACGTTCTTGAAAAAAACCTAAACCTAGTTTTCCCATATGGTCAATCGCATTTTCCCTAATTTTAAATAAAATAGAAAAAGCGGCAATATGTGAAAAGGCTAATCCTAATGCTAAAAATAAAATATTAATACCCACGGTTCCAAAACAAATAAATATATACAGCTGAATTTTTTCTTTATCTGGACTGGCAGACAACAACTCTACAATAATAACTTGCAACAAAATATAGGGGAAAATCTTACATAAACCAGAAACGACACTAAAAAAAACTGATAAATACATTTTGTACTTTTGTGAATCCGCTTCTTTTAAAATAAACGCAATATTTGTTTTTCTCTTGGTTTCCATGCTATACCCTCCTAGCTCTCGTGAGTAATGTAACAAATATTTCGATACACTATTAAAGTCGTTAGAATAATCGCAACAACTTCAATTGAGAATGATTCTCATTACCAATTATATTCTTTCATACAAAAAAAGCAACTACAAATTCGCGACAATCTTAGGAGAATCATTTTAGAGCTTGACAATTTACTTATTTAGTCGCTATTATAGATATATAAAGTCGTTAATCAAAAAGAGGGAACAGTTATGAAATATTCAAAAGCTACCGACTATGCGCTCCACACCATGGTTTTATTAGCCGAAAAACATCAAGAACCACCTATTAGTGTCGTGGAATTAGCTGAATATCAAACTATCTCACCCACTTATCTATCAAAGATATTGACTAAACTGTCTAAGGAAGGCTTAGTTAAAGCTATTTCAGGTGCTAATGGTGGTTATTCTATTCGAAATGATTGGGAATCCATTTCTTTTCTAGATATTATTCAAGCGATTGAAGGAAAACAATCAATTTTCGAATGTTATGTACATGATAATCCAAAATGTGTTGTAAAAAATATCATGTATCAAGCAGAAGACTTGATGGAAGATTATTTAAAAAATCAATGTTTGGTGTCCATTGTTCAGCAAAAAAAAGCTGTTTTTGGATAAAAGAAAGAGAAACTAAAAGTGTTTCTCTTTCTTTTATCCAATGATTAGAGATATAATATATCTTTAATAACTCTTTTTAAATACTTCTAAAAATGAAATGAGGTGTGATGAATGCTCAGCTATTTGATTGGTGTTCTTTTTTTAGGTTTTTTCGTAGGTTTAGTCTCTGGTATGTTTGGTTTAGGTGGTGGTGGTATTATCGTCCCTGCGCTCTTAATTTTTCTCCCAATGATTCACGTTCCTCAAACCCATGTAATATTTATGGCGATGGGAACTGCTTTTGCTACTATGATTATTAGTACCAGCGCTTCAGCCTATACGCATTACAAGAATCAAAATATCGATTTTAAACGGATTCGTTTATTCTTACCAATTTTATTATTGACTACATTACTCGTTAGTCAATTTGTAACATCAATTAATCCAAACTTTTTAAAAATAGCTTTTTCAATTTTTTTAATTTATCTAGGTGGTAAAATGCTTTTACAAAGAAAAAAAACAGCAGTTGACAGTCAACAAACAAGTAAATTAAAAGATCTCCTCTATGCTCTTTCTATCGGAACAATTGCAACTTTAGGTAGTATTTCTGGGTCGGGTTTAATCATCACTTATTTGAATAAAACTGGTCTTTCTTTGAAAAAGGCAATTGGCACAGCATCGTTTTGTGGCGTCTTTTTAACCACATTTGCTTCGTTAGGCTTTATTTTTAGTGGTCTTTCTCAAACAAATTTACCTCCCTACTCTTTGGGTTATATCCACTTACCGACAGTGCTTATTCTAGCACTGCTATCTATCCCCACAGCAAAAATTGGTGTTCAATTGATGCTTAAATTACCTGAAAGAAAAGTAAAAACTCTATTTGCACTCTTTTTAATCAGTTTGAGTGTTTATATGTTATTCAATACGCTATTTAATTAGATGATATAGATAAAGGAGCTTATTAAAAATGTTATATGATTGTATTATTGTTGGCGGAGGCCCTGCTGGCTTAAGTGCTGCCTTAGTATTAGGCAGAGCAAAACTAAAGGTTTTAGTAATTGATGATAACAATGCCCGAAACAAGGTAACTCATGAAGCACATGGCTTTATCACTAATGATCGTTTGGCACCTTCTGAAATAAAAAAACGAGCCTTGAATGATTTATCGTATTATTCGACGATTCACACAGTGATAGATCGTGTTGAAACCATTGATGAGCAGAATCAAATTTTTAATGTTACAACTAAAAGCCAAACATTTACAGCTAGTCGACTCCTCTTAGCCACTGGTTTAAAGGAAACATTACCTGAAATTTCTGGTCTGACTAATGTATATGGTCAATCATTTTTCAATTGCCCATTTTGTGATGGTTGGGAAATGAAAGATAAATCTTTAGGTGTAATCGTTGAACAAGAAGAAATGATTCTCCATTTTGCCGCAATGATTTTTCACTGGAGTAACGAATTAACGCTCTTTACAAATGGCTTATCTGTAAATGAAAAAATCAAAGCTAAATTAAAGGCTAAAAAAATTACCTTAATAGAACAAAAAATAATCACTATCGAGAAAAAAAACAACACGTGTCACCTGTCTTTAGAGAATGGGGAAGAAAAGCAAGTTGCTGGTGGTTTTGTCATACCTAAATTCAACTTAAATATTTCTTTTCTTCGGGAAATTCCATTAGCCTTAAATGAATTTGGCCGAATTGCTACCGATGAAACGGGTAAAACTTCCTATCCTAATATCTACGCAGCTGGTGATAGCCATGTTGCATTTGCTGAACAATTAGTTCACGCCGCAAGTTCAGGTAGCCGAGTTGCTTCTGAAATTGTTAAAGAAATTGCCTTTGCGAACTTCGGCTCCTTCGAGTAAAATAGAATTGTATTTATCTCATAATGAAAGGAGCGTAGATAATGAAAAAATTAATTGGCGTTTTTTCTATCTTATTAGTATTAATTGCATGTAATGTCTTTGTTTTATTTAATAAACACAAGGTAGTACCTGAGCAAATTATCTATGCAAAAGAAGTAGAAAAAGTTGCGGTGGCAACGACTTCCATCGAGACAACAGAAACAACCACCTCTGAGACAACGACTCAAAAACAAGAACAAGTCGAAAAAATTGATTGGCAACGCTCTTCTGAAGATAAACCCTATCCTACCTTAAAAAATAGCGATGTCTTATTAGTTAATACACAAAAACAACGGGTCTTTATTCAACGAGATGGCCAAACGATATATACAATGTATTGCTCAACTGGTGCTGAGGAAACACCTACTCCCAAAGGTGAATTTGTTATCGAACCAGAAAAAGGTGAAACGTTTTTTAACGCCGATTCTGGCGAAGGTGCAAATTATTATGTTTCTTTCAAAGATCACGGAATCTATTTATTCCATAGCGTTCCTATCGATAAATCTGGTGAATATATTATAGAAGAAGCTGAAGAATTAGGTCATAAAGCGAACTCACACGGTTGCGTACGTCTTTCTGTGCCTGATGCACAATGGTTCTATGAAAACTCACTTGTGGGAATGAAAGTAAAAATTGTATAAAAAAGGGCCTATGATATAAGTCTTTTAAACAGTAAACGATTCGACCGATATACTACTCTATCGGTCGAATCGTTTTATTTTATCTTATATCACAGGCTTTTTGTTTATCATAAGAAAACACCAATCATTTGTGTAGCTAATACAATAGTAATTAAGGCAATTGGATACGTTGAAGCATACGGAACTGCCACTTCATCGGTTCCAGAAGAAGAAATTAAAACTCCTAGTGCTGGTGTGCTTGTTAACCCGCCACAAACTGCACCCAAAGCCAGTAACAAATCTAATTTAAAGACTTTACGTGCAATAAAATAACCAACAATAATTGGTACTAAGGTCATAATCGCACCTAATAAGAATAAGATGACTCCATATTTTTGCAAGGTTTCGACAAATCCGACACCCGCACTCGTTCCTGCTCCCATTAAAAAGAACATCAAACCAAATTCACGCATCACATTCAATGTGTTTTGAGGAACAGTAATCGATACACGTCCAACAAAACGAAAATGGCCTAAAATTAACCCAGCCAACAATGGACCTCCTGAGATACCCAGTGAGAACGTTGCACCTCCAGGCAATGGAATAGCAATTGCTCCAATTACTAAACCTAATAAAACAGCTAACGAAAAGGAAAAGAACCCAATTTGATCTATTTGAATAAACTTTCGATTTTCTCGTTTGGTTTCTTTCGGAGGTTTTAGATTTTCGGCTAGTTTTTCTCTTTCAGCCTTCATATCTGTTCTTAAAATTTTAGGAATCATTTGAATGGCAATTACTTTTCCAATAACTGCAAACGGGTAAGCAATTCCATAACCAATCGATGCTAGATGATCTTTGGTTGCTTCTAATGCTGCCGCTAGCCCTGGTGTACTGGTGATTGCTCCAGTATATAATCCCAAAGCTAATGCTGTTGGCAAGTGAAATAATTGTAAAAATAATAGACAGCTTAATACCCCTGCTAAAACGGTCAATAGGCCTAATAAAATATACACCCAAGCTTTTTGCTTAAAGTTTCTAAAAAATACTGGTCCTGCTGTATAACCTACAGACGTAACAAAAAAAATCAAACCAATATTACGAATAATTTCTGAAATCTCATGACCAAAATGACCGAAAACCAAGGCGATTAATAACACACCTGAACTACCTAAACGAATTCCCCAAAAACTAATACTACCAAATGCATAACCTAATACTAAAATACTAAAAATCGTAAATAATTCTTCCATTTTCACTCTCCCACTCATTGAGTCATATAAACTGGCTCAGTTGTTTATACTAAAGCAAGATGAATCTTCTCATCTATCGAAAGACAAGAAGATTCCATTACTTATACCACACTATGATTTAGTTTAACTCAATTGAAGAATGAGTCAATCGTTTATTTTAAAACATTCAAAACAAGTGCTTCAAAATATTTTACTGCTGGGAATAATGCTGTATCGTCCACTTTAAATTTCGGATGATGCAATTCATAAGGACCACCTGATCCAATCATTACAAAAGAACCAGGAATTTTTTCTTGATAATAGGCAAAATCTTCACCAATTGCTGATTCTTTAACAATACGCGTGTCATAACCTACTGATTCTGCTACTTCCAAAGAAACAGCCGTCCATTTTTCATCGTTGGTTACAGAAGGACAACTAGCATGCCAAACTAATTCAATCTCAATTTCATTAGCTAAAGCAATTCCTTCTAAAATTTTACGAATCCGTTGTTCAACTTTTTCACGGTTTTCTGCGCTAAAATTACGAACAGTTCCTTCTAAATAGGCACTTTCAGGAATTACATTCCAAGTTTCACCACTGTGCACTTGCGTAATACTCAAAACAGCATGTGAGTCTGGTGCTAAATTGCGACTAATAATCGGTTGAAAAGCTTGAATGACTTGTGCCAAAACGATTAAAGGATCCACCCCTTCATGAGGTTTCGCACCGTGGGCTCCTTCTGCTTTAACTATAATTTCGAAACGATCAACTGCTGCCGTTAATTCGCCTACCTTAGTTCCTAATGTTCCAACAGGTAAGGATGGGTCATTATGAAAGCCAAAAACTGCTTCCACTTCATCAAGTACACCCGTTGCTAACACTTTAGCAGCTCCTTGGGCAACTTCTTCTGCTGCTTGGAAAATGACTAACACATTTCCTTTTAGTTGTTCTTTTTGTTGATTTAATAAAATGGTCGCTCCTAAAATAACGGATGTATGGAAATCATGCCCACAAGCGTGCATGACGCCATTATTTTCAGAAACAAAAGGCACACCGGACTGTTCAACAATCGGCAATGCATCGATATCTGCTCGTAAAGCAATTGTTGGTCCAGCTTCGGCTCCTTCTATTTGAGCAATTAAACCTGTTTCTAACGGTGTATCAATAATTGTCACTCCATGAGACAATAATAATTGACGGATATTTTCTGTCGTTTGATATTCTTGATGCGACAATTCAGGATGACGATGCATATTGCGTCGATATTCAATTAAAAAAGTTTCTAGTTCTTGTAAGTCTACCACGTTATCGCTCCTTTAATTAATACTATTTAAGAATTGATTCATTCGTACATTATTGGTTGAAGAAAGTACTTCTTCGGCTGTTCCTTCATGTAAAATCTCGCCATCTTCCATAAACACTACTCGATTAGCGACTTCTTTTGCAAATTGCATCTCGTGTGTAACAATCACCATAGTCGTTTCTTGTGTGGCCAATTCACGAATAACTTGTAATACTTCACCAACTAACTCTGGATCTAAAGCGGAGGTTGGTTCATCAAATAATAACGCATGTGGTTTAACTGCTAAGGCACGTGCAATACTCACACGTTGTTGTTGTCCACCTGATAAGGTGACTGGGTATTGTTTGGCCTGCGCCGATAAGCCCACTCGGTTTAATAAGGAGAGTCCATACGTTTCAGCTTCCTTCTTAGACATTTTCTTGTTGGCGATCAGTGATTCTGTGACATTTTCTAATGCTGTTTTATTCCGAAATAAATTATAATTTTGAAAAACCATCGCCGTTTGTTGGCGTAGTTGGTACTCTTCTTTCTTAGTAAAGTTGTTCGTATCTAATGTTACCTCACCAATCGTAATCGTACCTGAATCTGGTTGCTCTAATAAATTCAGACATCTTAAAAGGGTTGATTTTCCTGATCCAGAAGGGCCGATAATAGCAACAACTTCACCTTTTTGAATGTCTAAAGCAATATTTTTCAAAACTTTTTTTGAACCAAAGCTTTTTTCTAAGGCTTCTACTTTAATCATATATCTTACCTCCTATAGGGCACATTTAATTTCGCTTCAATTAA
The DNA here is from genome assembly GCF_058216495.1 of Enterococcus sp. AMC1623. NCBI lineage: Bacteria > Bacillati > Bacillota > Bacilli > Lactobacillales > Enterococcaceae > Enterococcus > Enterococcus sp. AMC1623. Next base: position 826,715 of record NZ_CM177096.1, read on the forward strand.
TTTTTGGATATACGCGTAAATTAAAATCAATAACCAATAAATTAATCCGACGACTAAATAGGTTTCGAAAAAGCGTAAAGTAGATGCAGCAATCATTTTTCCTTCAGCAAATAATTCAGTAATTCCTAACGTAAATGCCAACGAACTTTCTTTAATCAAGGAAATAAAGGTATTACCTGTTGCTGGTAAAGCATTAATCGTTGCTTGTGGCAAAATAATTCGACGATAAATTGCCACTTTTTTCATGCCCACAGATAAACCAGCTTCCAATTGTCCTTTATCCACTGAAGCCAAGCCTGCTCGGAAAATTTCAGCTAAATAAGAACTTTCTTTTAAACTAAGACCAATGATTGCCGCTTGACTAGCTTCCAAATTAGTCATTGAAGGGAACAATTGTGGTAAACCATAATAAATGATGAACAATTGAACCAAGGTAGGCATTCCGCGGAATAAGGAAATATATAAAGAAGCTAGTTGGGGTAATATCGGTAATTGACTACGCTTAATTAAAGCAACGATTAATCCGATAATTATCGCAAAAAACATTGAGACAACCGATAGAAAAAGCGTCGTTGGTACAAATTTCAAGATAGACGGAACTATCTCAAACATATACGCGATATCAAAATTCATAAAGCAACTCCTTATTCGTTGGTTTTTACAGTAATATCTTCATCAAAGTATTTTTCTGATAATTTTTTTAATTCACCGGATTCTTTCAAGGCTTCAATCTCTTTTGAAAATTCGTCCGCTAATTTTTCGCCTTCTTCAGTTTTTGAAAATGGGAAGCTGATATCCTCATACACAATTGGATCACCGACAAATTTTAAAGGCAAATCACTCTTTTTGATTTCTGCAGCTAAAATCGGACGAGAATTTACATACCCATCTACACGATTATTCACAGCATCTTGTTGAGCGCCATCACGAGTTTCATACGTACGAATCGTGATTTCTTTATTCGTATCAAATTTTTCTAAGTTTTTAACATTATTTGATCCTAAAACACCAGAAACCGTTTTGCCTTTTAAATCTTCAGGTGTATTAATGTCTTCGTTCTCTGTGTTAGTCACTAATTGCACACCATAGAAGCTATATGGAACTGCAAAGTTATATTGCTCTGAACGTTCTTCAGTGATTGCTACTGCATTGGCTACCGTATCAATACGACCTGATTCTAATTGGGCCATTAAACCACTAAAATCAGTAGTCACCCATTCGATTTTGTAACCTAGATTTTCGGCAATTTTTTCCGCTAATTCCACATCAAAGCCGACTAATTTATCGCCTTCTTTATAGCCATTTGGAAAACTTTGTCCAGTTGAACCAACTTTAAGCACTTTTTCTGATACTGCGGAATCACTTGAAGCCGATGAATTCGTTTCTTGATCCCCACATGCACTTAAAATCCCTAACCCCGCTAATGCAACTAATGTAATGTTTAATTTTTTCATTTTATGCCACTCCTTTATAAGTCTTTTTGATAATAGATTGTAATATGTTGTTTACCTGTTAATTGCTTTCGTGCAATTTCATGAAAGCCAAAACGCTGATACATCTCATTTAACCAAGGATGCGATGCAGCGGTTCCTAATGTAACAAAGGGTGTTCGTAACTGCTTTTTTAAGATTTCTTGTTCAACTTGCTGATAAAGCTGTCTCCCATACCCTTTGCCACTGTAATTAGGATGGGTTGTAAAATGACCGATATGTGGCACACCATAGGGGCCTGGTTCAGCTCCCCAAGGCATTCTTAGAGAAAGAACACTGGTCAACTCTTCATCAAACCAACCATATGTCGGATGAGCTTCTAGCCACTTCAAACTATCTTCTTTGCTATAATCAGCAGCTTCAAATGAAATAGGAAATTCTTTGGTCTGTTGGTAACCATGATGAAGTACAAAATGATAACTTTCTAAATCTGCTTTCGTTAATAGACGTAAACTCATTACTGTTCCAACAACCTTTTTTCTTTTAGATGATTAATGACTTCATCCACTTTTTCTGCAGCTAAACCAATATAATTTTCAGCTACTAACCATTCTGAAATTTCTTCTTTACTATACGTTGCAGTGATTTCTGGTTGCTCCAACAATACATCCAAAAATGATTTTTGTTCTTCAAAAGCTTTCATTGAACATTCATAAACAACATGATGCGCTGTTTGTTTTCCTAGTTTTTTGCCAACTTCAAACATAACTTTTTCCGAAAGCAATAGGCCTTGTTGTCGTTCAAGATTGTCTTTCATGCCTTGTTCATTGACACGAAGATCATTTAAAATAACTTTAAAGTTAGCCAATTGAGCCGCAATATAACTATTGATTTCTGGTAATGCAATCCATTCTAGTCGCCAACTCATCGCATCTCTTTCATGCTCAACGTGCATGGATTCATGGATCAGCGCAACACTTTTTAAGACTGCTGGAGTTAAGCTAGCAAGACCTTCAAAAGCTGCAGGATTTCTTTTATGCGGCATCGTAGACGAACCAATTTTCCCTTTAGAAAAACCCTCTTCTAATTCGTTAATTTCTGTACGCATTAAGTTATAAAACTCATTGCCAATTTTCCCTAACGTGCCACTAATTAAAGCAATCACTGAAGCATATTCAGAAAAACGATCACGAGCAGATTGCCAACTAATGACAGGTGTACCTAAACCTAAAATGTCTAAAGTACGACGCTCAATTTCTGTTCCTTTTGGTCCAAAAGAAGCATACGAACCAATCGCTCCATTTATGTTTCCTACAAAAACGCGCTCTTTTATTTCTTGCAATCGTTCTTGATGACGTCCAAACTCATCTAACCAGACAGCTAATTTATAACCAAATGTGGTTGGCAATGCCTGCATGCCATGAGTCCGACCTACCATTGTTGTGTATTGATACTTTTTAGCTAGTTCTGCTAATTTTTCCGTAATTGCTTGTATATCACGTAAAATAATTTCATAGGATTCTTTCAGCTGTAGCATTGCCCCTGTATCAACGATATCTTGAGTAGTTGCGCCATAGTGAACAAATTCCCCTGCTTCCCCTGCTTGATTTTGAATGGCATTAATGGTTGCCATAAATGAATGTTTAATTTTAGCAGCTTCGGCAGCAATTTCTTCAACTGTATATTTTTCTACCGTTACAACTGCACGTATTTTTTCAGCAGCTTCTATAGGAATAATGCCCAATTCACCTTCTGCTTGTGCTAACGCTGCTTCAATTTTTAAGTGTTGTTGCAAACGATTTTTATCGTCCCATACTTTCCGCATTTCTTCTGTCCCGAAATTATTTCGCAACATGACTAAATCAATAACATGTGACCCCATGCGTTGCTTCGCCTCCGTTTAATCTTTTTCTTGTAAAAGAGCTTTTAATTCCTTGCCATGTTTCGTTTCAAAGTTCATAAGTGTTTGTTCTATTAAATTTGCCCGAGTTCCCGTCACTGTCTGATAAAATTTCCGCTGTTGTTCAGTGAAAGTCAACGGATTGTCAGGTGAACCTTTGGGTGTGGTGATGTTTTGGGATACTTGTTGCCCATTTTTTAAAGTAACCACTACTCTCGTATATGGAGCAGTTGGCTCATCAATATAGTATCGTCTAACTTTACGAAGTTCTTGTCGTGTTATTTCTGTTAGTGTTTTGGTAGAAAATTTTTCTAGAGAATACTCCTGTCCAGTTATTCCTAACCAAACAATGTATTCAATCGAAAAACGTCCTTCTTCTCCAGTCAAAGGATCTCGATTGACTAAGGCTTGATCTTTACCATAAAAGAAACTAACTTCAACTTGTTTAATTTGTTCAGCTGTTAACTGATATTTTTGATACAACGCTTGTGCCGCATCTGCTCCCGCCATAGCTGCTGAACAAAAAGGATATTGCTTAAACCACAAACCAGGAGATACAATTTGCCATGTCTTTCCCCAGTTTTCGAATAAGGCTCCTTGCTTAATTTCCTCTGCATAAACAGAGAAAAAACCACGCTTGGCAAATAAAAAATCTTGCTTAGCTGAAAGACCAGCACTGGCTAGTCGAATTGATTCTACTGCTTGTTTTGCCGCCAAACCAGCATGTAGTGGTTTAATTGGCGTTCCAAATTGCATTTGTAGCCCTGCTGCTTGACTTGTGGCAATACTCATTGCCGTTAATGTCTGTTCTTCTGATAGTTTTTTTAAACGGGCTAATGCTCCTGTTGCCGCAAGCCCTCCTAATGTCCCAGTATTATGCCAACCATGCAAATAGTGATGTGGGTTAATAGCTAGTCCTAGACGAGCCATAATTTCAAGTCCAATCACATAAGCTTCTACTATTTCTTTCCCAGTATAGTTTTCTAACTCTGTCAGTAGAGCAGAAAAAATGACCGCACTGGGATGACCTCGAACGCTTCCATGAGTATCATCAATATCTAATAAATGTGCTTGAAAGCCATTATATAATGCTGAAAAAGAAGCAGTGGCAGCAGTAGTGTCTCCAAGCAATAAACAATTGCCTGACAGCTGTTCCTGATAGGCTGTTTTCAACTGAATAAGTTCAGGTGAATGTTTTGCCAATAAAGAAGAAGACATATAATCAACGAAAGCTTGTTTCGCTAATTGAATCGCTTCTGTAGAAATTTCTACTGTTAAAAAATTATGCACAAATTGTTGCGAAGTCACTTTTCTCCCTCCGTTCGAATGAAAAAGTCCTTCCAGAAATCACTTTCTGGAAGGACGAAATAATCGCGGTACCACCTTCATTTATCCTTTGATTATTCAAAGAATCACTTGACCATGCATGCAAACATGAATGGATGTGATAACGAACATCCTCCGTTGACTGTTTATCGTTTAGACTCGCAATCAAAAGCTCAAAGACCATTTTCCATGATTTATCATTCCTCTTTTTCACCAACCAGAGTTCTCTACCTAATGATGCCTGCATGTACTTATCTTATCTACGCAACTTCTATTACTTAATTAGCAAAAGAATAGCTTTCCTTATTCGTAAAGTCAACGAGCCAAGCGATAGAAATTTCTAATCACTTATACTTACTTTCAAAAAATAAGTTAACAAAAATGACAATAAACACAATAAAAACACATTATTTTCTAATTTTAACCTCATAGATAAAAACATTCACACATCTAACTAGGATGAAACAAAGAGAAAGTTTTACAGAAAAAAGCCGATGATTTACTCATCAGCTTTTACATGTCTATATATGATTTTCGAAACCCACTAACATCTTCTGCAAATCCTACATTCTCATAAAATTGATGAGCAACGGTTCGATGTCCTGAAGAAACCAAAATAGCATACGCACAATTACTCCCTATCGCAAATTCATCCAATGCTGCCATCAACTTACGACCAATGCCTTTGCCTCTTGTGTCTTCTTTGACAATCACATCTTCAATAACTAAAAAAGGAACCGTGACAGCTTGACAGCAAATTCCTAATGCGGTACCTAATACTTCGTCCTCCTCTTTAGCCACTACTAAAAAATAATTTTTATCGTTGATTAATTTTAATGTCGTCTGTTCGGCTTCTTTTGGTGACAATTTAATTGGAATCAATTCTTGATATAATGCTAACAATTGTGGAACATCAACTATTTCTGCTTCTCTAATAATAATCATTTTCTCACCTCATAGAACCATTGTATCATAGTCAACTTGGCTTGTTAGTTGTCTGATAATTTTCAAAAAAATATTACATTTGCGATAATAGTTACTTATTTTACCTAAAAAAATAATCTATCAACTGACAGATTATTTCTCTCGTGCTTATTCTACTAATTGAGATTTAATCACCATTAATTCGCTATCTTCTAAAGCATACAAACTATGTGGTTCTTTAGGTGACATACGTATGATCGCTCCAGGATAAATCTCTTCTCTAAAATTGATACCGGAAAAAATAATCTTTCCTTTAACAGGAACTACAACTACTGTATAAGGTGAATCATGCGTTGGAATCTCTTTGCCTTTTTCTAATACTAAATTCGTCACCACTTGTTGCTCTGACTCAAAAATATGACGAATTGTTCCATTCCCTTCGTATTTAAACATCGTTATTTTCCCCCTTCTTTTGACTAACGGTTGCAATATAACCAATTTCTTTCTTATGATTTCTAAAAAAGACAAACATTTTTTTGAATTGCTCCTTATTTTCTTTCTTCAAACCATTTCTTATGATTTTAAACGCGCCAGAAAAACCTTCATCTCGTATCATACCTATTGGATCCATTAATGACATTTTTCCATATTTTTGTGTAACATGAAATCCATTGTCTACAAATTTTTTATCCCACTCTTCAACAGTTAATGGTTCTACCTTCACATGAATCGTATCCCGTAAGCCAGTTAAAATTTCTATCCGCTTATCTGTATTTAACAAACAGACATCATGCGTTAATAATACGCCATTGGGTTTTAAAACACGGAAATATTCTTTGATGGCTTTATCTTTTGCTTTGCCAACAAGCATCGTTAACATTGCTTCGTTAATTACCACATCAAAACTTTGATCTTCAAAGGGCAATTTTAACGCATTTCCTTGAACCACTGATAACTTTTTTTCTAGGTGTTCTTTAGCAATATTGTGGCGTGCTTTTTCTAATGCTTGTTGACTTTGATCTAAGCCAATTACCTGACACTGATATGTTTTAGCCAAATAAATCATGGTGGTTCCCATATTACAAGCAACTTCCAATATTTGTGAATCCGCATTAAGTTGTGCCTGCTCGATTAACCAATTTGTTGCTTCTATTCCACCAGGACGTAATTTGGTTTTTCCTAAGCGTGCTAAAAAATTGTGACCTACCTCTTTATTTTTCATAAGACTCCTTTCTTCAAATCTAATCAATAGCAAAAAGACAATGAGAATGATTCTCATTTATAAAATAAGCGCATAAACACACAATGTCAAGCGCATAAATAAAAAAAAGCATAATTTCTCGAAAGAAATTATGCTTAAAAACTTAACTTATTTTGTGAAATAAGTGACACAACGGATAAATGCTCCCACTAATAACACTAACAATACAAACATTGCTATTTGTGAACCTTTGATCGTTGAATCAACTATATTCGTTCCGTTTTGTTGGAAAATCCCGATAATGGTGGCCACAACGGCTGTCGAAACCGCACCAGAAAATTGTTGCAGCGTATTAAAAATAGTATTGCCATCGCCGTATTCACTACGTTTTAATTGATTCATACCAGTTGTCATCATATTACTATAGCATAAACCAATACCAATCATATAAACGACATGCCCCACGACAAGCGAGAGTAACAGTGGTTGCTTCAATAATATAGTTAAACCAGTCCAACCAATTATCGCAAAGACTAAACCAATCAGTATTGGTTTTTTACTACCAAAACGATCCAATAAATTACCAGAGATGGGTGCCAAAATCGCTCCGACTGACGCTCCTGGTAACATTAATAACCCCGCCACAAAAGCATCTTCACCTAATACAATCTGTACAAAATTCGGTAAAACAAAAGAAACACCTAATAACAATGCCTGACAAACCAAAAAGCCCATTAAAAATACTCGAAATTGTTGTTGCTTTAAGATACCTAACTCCACAAGAGGTTCTTTCGCGTGTTTTGATTGATAATAAAATAAAGCTAAACCAATGATACCCATCAGTAACCAAATGAAGGCTTGCCATTGATGAATCTGATTAAGAAACATTAAAAATCCGGTGAACAATAACGTTACTCCCAATAATCCTAAAACATCTAAGCGACTATTTCCTTGTGGTTTGGATTCAGGAATAGCGATTATTCCCATAACAAGGGAAATTGCCAAAATTGGAACTAATAATAAAAAGATATAATGCCAAGATAAATGAGCAGTTAAAATCCCCCCATAGGTTGGACCTAATGCAGGTGCAATGGAAGTTGTCATGGTTCCAATTCCCATCATTGTGCCACGCTTTTCGGGTGAACTAAACGTTAATATAATATAGAACATTAATGGTAACGCAATCCCCGTACTCATCCCTTGTAAAAAACGCCCAACTAATAATATTGGGAAGTTCATCGCTAAGAAATCAATTAAAAGGCCCGCAATAAATAAGAGATTGGCAATCACAAATAATTTACGAATCGACATAGTCTTTAACAAATAATTAGAAAAAGGAACAAATATTGAAATAACAAGTAAATAAATAGTTGTCACCCACTGAACTTGTCCAGTCGTTATTCCAAATTCGTTAATTAGTGTTGGGAATGTAACATTCATTGCCGTTTCAATTAAAACACCTGCAAATGACAGCATTCCCGTGGCAATAATTGCTGGTAATAGTTTGATATTTTTTTCTTGCATATACGCTTTCTCCTCCAATTTCAAACAAAAAAAGAGAGTCAGTTTCTAAATGAATAGAAACCGCCTCTCTTTCGACACATCTATGATAAGTAGATGTGTTATCTGTACGATTTATTGAACTTAATCATAAAATAGATTACGTCTATCGTCAAGTCTCTCTAATTATTTTTTTCAAAAAAATCAAATCCTTGGTGTTTTAAAAAATGAATCACTTCTGGACGACGATTAATCTTGAAGTGTTCTTGAACTTTCTCACTCCAATTTGCTTGTTGTGCATGATTGGTCCGTTCTTGATAATAACTGTTCATCACGTCATCGTATCTTTGTAAAGTTAATGGGTCCATTTCCTGATACTCATCAATTTTAACAATTTCTTCTTGGAAAAGACGCGGTTTTACTTCATTTTTTATGTTTGGATACCCGATAATTAAACCAAATAACGGAATTGTAAGCTTAGGTAACGCGAATAATTCAGCTATTCGAAATAGATCATTACGAATACCACCAATATAGCAAATTCCCAAGTCTTGTGACTCTGCAAATAAAGCCATATTTTGGGCAGCAATTGTTGTATCAACGACTGAAACCAACAAAGATTCCATTGAAGAAAATGCTTCTAAATTGTTATTAGTGTGGCTAGCAATTTGATAGTTACGATTTAAGTCAGCAACAAAAAGATAAAACACGCCATGTTCTGCACCATAACCTTTAAAATTAGCGATAGCTTCTACTTCTGTTAGTTTCTCTTGATTTCTAACTTCAATAATCGAATATGCCTGTACGAAATTAGACGATGAGCCACTTTGAGCGGCTTGTATTAATTGTTTTTTTAATTGTTCAGATAATTGTTTTTCTTGAAATGAACGCACTGATGTATGACTGGTGAACCGTTCTAAAATATCCATGCTTTTCCTCCTTATAAATGTTAGGAGTTATTTTAACGTCAATGTTCTTCTTTTTCAAATAGCAAGCATTACTGATACGCACCAAAATTTATTTTTTTGTCGTTTATGCGTGAATTTCCATCTAAATCATCGTCTCCTACCCATTGACTAATGATACCTGTATTACGAGCGGATGAATCTTTACGCAAATGAAAATTATGCTTCTTTTCATCCACAAATTTAGGCTGTTGATAAAAGTTTGGTGTATGTTTAATCTGAGTTAAATCACCTTCATAAGCTTCCCCTAAATAGAAGATATTATTGATAATTTCATTGGACGTAACTTGCGCATGCTCTTGCACGAAAATATGAGCTGCGTTATTGACTAACGTATTATTGTAAATTTTAATTTCGGTGGCACTCCCTTTTTGTTCGTCATAACCTCCAAAGGCAATACCGGCTATTTCTAAGCAATCATAAATCAGATTATTTCGAATCACAATCTGCTTGGTTGTTTTATTTTGGTGTTCACTCGCTGCTTCGACTCCAATATCTGAGGCCCAAATCACATTACGTTGAATCACAATATTCCGCCCACCATCTACATAAATACTTGCCGCAGAAGCTTCATTGTAAGAAGGATTGTTGGTGGTCGAATTGTTCCAAAGTTCATTCTCTTCACAAAAACCATCTCTAGCAAAATCATTTTGACTAGCCGTTCCTTCAAAACCAATCATATCAATGCCGATGTTATCATTGTCATGAATTTTATTGCGAGCGATGTTAAAGTTTTCTACATTTCCATTTAGCACGACTGTTTCGCTTAATCCTAAAATATTTTGGGAAATTTCACAATTAGTAATTTCTATATGGTGTATAGCTTGTACGCTATCTGTCCCATAAACAGCCAAAGCATGCGCATTCGCTTGTTCAGGATTAGGATTTTTCGTCGTAATATTCGAAATTCGACACTGATTGACGATTATGTGATGACTAGTCCCTGTAAGAAGCACACCGGTTGGAACATTTTCATTATCCGAAGAAAAATTTACAAATGATAGACCATCAAGAGTTATATATTGTTGGTTTTTAATAATCAATAAGCCGTCTAACTCTTTGGTCGTTTTTTGCTGACTGCCATCAATTACTACAGTTTCTTGTTGATAGTTTCCTAATGTTATTGGTTGATTCTTTTTACCAGAATTTTTGATAATAATTTTTTCATGATAACTTCCACCACGAATATAAATCGTATCGCCAGCTTGAGCTACATCTACCGCTTCTTGAATCGTACGATAGGGATGTTCAAAAGAACCGTTCCCATGATAACCGTTAGTAGCAACATAAATTTCTTGTGATTCAGGTTGATTAAGGAAACTAGCACAGCCAGTTAATAAAATAAAAAACAAACAACTTATTATTGTTTTCATTAGTGAGACTCCTTTGTATCGACTGAACTAAAAACACACATGACAAAAATGACATGCGTGTTTATTCATTAATCTAATCGAAAATCTATTTCTGGTCCTTTTGGTACAATTTGTGTCGGATTGATAAAGTCGTGGCTAATATAATAATGCTGTTTAATATGCGACATATTAACAGTTTGAGCAATTTTCGGCCAATTATATAATTCTCTTGTATAACGCCACAAGTTTTTGTACTCTCTAATTTGTCGTAAATTACATTTAAAATGTCCAACATAGACTGAATCAAAACGTACTAAAGTTGGAAATAAACGCCAATCTGCTTCAGTAGGTTCATCACTAATCAAAAAGCGTTGATTTTCTAAAACTTCCTCAATTTCATCCAAGCGTTTAAATAATTTTATTACTGTTTGTTCGTAAACTTCTTGTTTTGTAGCAAAACCTGCTTTATAAACACCATTATTAATGTCATGGTAAATCTTCTCATTCCACGCATCAATTTGTGCTAGTTTAGCTTCAGGCAGATAATTTCCTGGGGTTGCACCAACATTATCAAACGCACTATTGAACATACGAATAATCTCCGCAGATTCGTTACTAACAATCTTATTTTGTTTTTTGTCATATAATACTGGAACAGTCACACGACCACTATACTCTGGGTCAACCTGAGCATAAATTTCATAGAGAAATTTTGCATCAAAAATTGGATCAGAGATGACGCCCTCTGCTTCCTCAAACGTCCAGCCATTTTTAAGCATTAATGGATTAACAACTGATAATGAAATCATATCTTCTAAGCCTTTTAAGTTGCGAAACATTAAAGTGCGAGATGCCCAAGGACAAGCATACGAAACGTATAGATGATAACGATTCGGTTCTGCTTGAAAACCTCCTTCTCCAGTTGGTCCAGCACTACCATCTGATGTAATCCAATTGCGAAATTGTGAATCTTTGCGAATGAATTCCCCTTTTTCATTAGCATAACGATTGTCTTGCGTCCATTTTCCATTGACTAACATTCCCATAATTCCACGTCCTTTTTAAGTTATTCAAACTAATTTTTAGTTACTTGTTTAAACACTGAGAGAGTTTCTCTTGTCTCTTTTTCTTAAACAGTCACTAATTCAATCTTTTTTTCCACTAGAAATTTTGCATGAGCTTCAGAAATTCCATTATCTGTGTAAATTTTCGAAATATCTTCAAAAGAAAATCCCGAGACTACACCCATTTGATTAAACTTGCTTGAATCAGTCAAAACAATGGTCTGATTCGCTACAGTCATCATCGCATTGGCAGTATCACAACGATTAATATTACTACCTGTAAAACCTCTTTGTGCATCAAACCCATCAATTCCTACAAATAATTTATCAATGCGAAATTCAGTAATGACCTTCTTCACTAACGGTCCAACATTGACTTGCGAATCTTTTTGATATTCGCCTCCAAGCAATATCACTTTAACCGATTCAGCTTTTCTAATATAGGAAGCAATAAAGCAAGAATTAGTGATAATCGTGACATCGTTTTTGTTAAAGGCTAGTTCTTCTGCCAATAAGGCACAAGTAGAACCCGATTCAATCATCACTGTTTCACCATTGTTAATTAATTTTGCAGCTTCTCTAGCAATTTTTCGTTTTAAATCATAATTATACGCCAAACGATAATTCAAATCATCTTGATTATTTAAGACCGCAAAGCCATGTTGTCGATGAAGAATTCCTCGATTTTCGAGCTTATCTAAATCTTTACGAATAGTTACTCGTGATACGTTCAACAGTTCCGCTAGTTGATTCACTTCTATTTTTTTATTTTTACTTACGATAGAAATAATTTCTTCTTCTCTTGCCATTACGATCCCTCGCTTTTAATTTAGCTTATCATACTTATTATTCCTATACAATTTTCTACTTTTTTCTTTCTTGATTCAATTTTAAATTTTCTTAAATAACTATTTTAAGTTTCATATGAAACTAAAATTGTTGACGTTCGAAAATAATTATGGTTAACTAGATTAAAAGATGTAAACTGATTAAAGCACTATAAAAGAGAGGTTAGTGAAAATAATGAAACGTACAATTTTCTTGCATTTGAAGTTTATCGCAAAAGAATTTATTTCGTCGTTATCGTTTTTTCCAAGTGCACAGCTTCCCCAGCAAGTGGATATTACTTTTGATCATACAAAAACACATATCTCACTATTCGCTCCCGCAACAGGTAAATTAAAATGTTTAAATGACGTTATTGATAAGGTGTACTCTACTAAAACTTTAGGTGATGGTTTTGCTATTACGCCAACTAATGGTAAGGTTTGCGCACCTATCAATGGAGAAATTGTTAGTGTCTTTCCAACTAAACATGCAATTGGTATCAGAGATGAACATGAAAATGACTACCTATTGCATATGGGTATTGGTACGGTAGATTTGAACGGACATGGTTTTAAATCATTTATAAAACAACACCAAAAAATCCGTGTAGGTGATGTCCTTGCAATTATGGATTTACCTTATATTTTGCAGCACAATAAAATTACCGATATCGTCTTTGTTGCTTTATCCAAAGAGAATATCGATTCGATTGAATTAAAAGAATCCGCACCTGTAGCAATAAATGACGAAATTGCAAAAATAATCATAAAGTAGTTCATATAATAGCTAAAAAGGTTGCTAACCAAACTGGTTAACAACCTTTTATTTTTAAAATAAATTGATATTATTTAAAACGTATGCTACTCCATGATCATCATTGGATGGTACTACGTGAGAACATACAGCTTTGACTTCTTCACTAGCATTTTCTACAGCAAAAGATAAATCGGCAACAGTCATCATCGGTAAATCATTCGGACTATCCCCAATCGCAACTTTCTTTGCAGCAGGCACTCCAAAATAAGCCATCATTATATCATATGTTTTCCCTTTATCTACTCCTAAAGGCAATAATTCATAATCATTCAGACCCGATGATGTAATAGGTAATTGAAATTCCTTTTTGATTTTCTGATAAAAATTTTGACTAAATGTACTTTCAGGCAGATAAATCGCAATCTTATAAACTTCTAATTCCTCATCATCAAATAGTTTTTCTGTATATTCTTTGGAATCCGTACTTTTTTCATAAGCAATTAAATAGTTTAAATTGTTGGTTTCTTTTTCTTTATTGACTGATTCACCATATTTTTTGAAAAATTTACGCATTCGATCCATGTAAGATGGCGCATTATATGTCCCTTTATTGGTAAATAATTTAAAAGGTAGTTCCTCAATATATTGAAATATTGCGAATACTTCAGCTTTGGTAAAGGGATTTGAAAAGATTTTAGTTTCTCCATCCAGAATAAATGAACCGTTTAATGAAGCCACAGGAATTTGCAGATTACTTCTTTCTAAAATAGTACAAATATCAAAGAAATCTCTTCCTGAACAAATATAAACTAAATCTTCCTTCGATCGCTGTTTGATTGCTTCTCTATTTTCTGGAGAAATTTGTTGTTTTTCATTTAATAACGTACCATCCATATCAATGGCAATTAAATTTTTTGTCATAGTTTCTCTCCTTTATGACAAGTATATCATATCACCTATAGTGTAGATTGAATGAACAATAAAATATCCGAATCAGATAGAGTCGGTTCCTACATTCTAGTAGTTTCGTGACACAAAACTACTAAAATTAATCACTTTATTCTATATAAATCGGATATTTTTACTTTGAATTATTTATTAAAAATCTTAGGGCCTTTACGCATATTTTTACGATCATTTTTGGGCGTTTCCATTTGTTTTGCTTTGCCGCCACCTTGTTTCTTTTTAATTAATTCTAGCATTTTTTCTTTTGAATTCATTGTTTCCACCGCCTTTATTTGCACGACTACATAAAATAGTACGCTTCCCATCATAACTGCCTACGATAACTTTTTCAAGAATTCTTTACTTAATTTGATAAATCTTCGCTATTATAGCAATATTTTTTTAATTCCTGCAATTAGTTCATTCATCATTCAAAGTCTAGCAGTGTGAAAATTCAAAATAGTCGTGTAAACTATAAGGCATAGTCACTGTTTAGTGAAGAAAACTAGTTATTCATTTATAAAAAATCAAATATAACAATAAGAAGGTAAAAAAAATGACAAAAACCGAAGTAGAAACCTATTTACTCTCAAAAAATATTCCTTTTGAACCTTATTTCTTTTCTGAAGAACTTGACCCAGCAAAAACACCCATTTTTAAAACATTAGTCTTAAAAGGAAACAAAACCGGTCCTGTAATTGCCCTCATCCCCTTAAATCAGCGCTTAGATTACAAAAAAACAGCAAAACTTACTGGAAATCGTAAAATAGGTTTGCCACCCGTTGAAATCGCTTTTGAATTGACGGGTTATCCTCACGGTGCCAATACGCCAATCGGTATTTTTTTGCATTCACCCGATTATGTATTTTTATTCGATGAAAGTATCTATCGTTTTAAAGAAATCGCCATTTCTGCTGGAGAACTTCATAAAGGAATAATCATTTCTGTCGATAGACTAGTTGACTTAATCACCCCGACTATGGCAGACTTATTGCAATAAAATTGAATACTATTAAGCTATTAAGAGACAAGATATAATAATTATTTTGTCTCTTTTTATTTATTAAGAATCTTTAAACCTTTAATATATTGGTAAGAATTCAAATATTTTTGCGTCTAATAAGTAGGAGGTGAAAAAGTGAAAGAGCTTGAAGAAATCTATGCAGTGTATTTTAACGATATTTATCGCTTTTTATATCGTCTTTGTGGAGAAGAACATCTTGCAGAAGATTTAACATCTGAAACTTTCTTCAAAGTCATGCAATCTCTAGATTCTTTTAAAGGAGAGAGTGATGTCAAAACTTGGTTGTTTCAAATTGCCAAAAACACTTATTTTTCTTACGCTAGAAAACATAAAATCTTTATCGATATTGATGAAATCACTACAAAATCCAGTATAAACATTGAACAAAACTTATTATTACAAGAGAAATCCGAGATGATTATCTATGCAATTCAACAACTTCCAGAACCATACAAAGAAGTATTTTATTTACGGATATTTGCGGAATTAAATTTTCAGCAGATTGGTAAGTTGTTTGGTAAAACAAGCAATTGGGCTTGTGTCACTTTTCATCGTGCTAGAAAAAAAATTATTGAAGAAATGAGGGAAGAATATTGATGGTTACTTGTGATATGATAAAAGATTTATTACCTTTATATGTAGAAAATATGTTAAGTAAAGATTCTCAATTACTTGTTGAATCACATCTTAAAACATGTCCTGAATGCCAAAAAGAACTGGAATTATTAAAGAGCGCAATTACAGTTCCCATAGAAACAAATACTGCACCCCTGCTTCATGCGCAAAAAAAGATTCAAAAGAATAAGTGGCAGATTGGCATTTTTTCTACCATACTTACATTGATAATTGCGACTATTTCTATAAGCTTTTTAACTTCTCCTCAGTATTTACCCTATAATCAAGAGAAAATACTCGTTTCAACCACAGAAAATGACTTAGTCGTTGTTCAATTTGATGATTCACTAGCAGATTATCATCTGAATCGTCAGAGAGCTCCCGATGGCTCAGGTTATATCTATCATCTAACCACTTGGAACAATAGTTGGCATCATTTTTGGAAGTCAAAAGAAAGAAAAAATACGATTGTTAATCCTAATGGTGAAAAAGTGACAGCTGTTTATTATTATCCAGGAAGCAACCAAACAGATCAATTAATCTACGGAGAAAATATTTTTCCAGATGGCGGTATGATGACTTTACCTCGATTAGTACTAGCTTATTATTTAATTTTTTCATGCTTATTAATGATTATTGGTGGAATTGGCTGGCTTATTTTCCATCGCAAACAATTAGGGGGCATTTTTAAACAACTTTCCTTAATCAGCTTTTTCTATATATTAAGTCATGTATTTATTAAAGGAATGACTACTGTTTCATACAACGTCATACGTGATTTTTCTATTATTTGTTTACTGACACTTTTATTGTATAGTGGTTTTTTGCTTGGAAACCACTTATTTTATACGACAAAACAAAGGGCAAAGTAAATCGTGCCCTTTGTTTTTCACCTTTAACAACCACTATTTTTACAATTTAATAATCTTTTATCACTGTGTCTCCACGCCATGCAGACATGCCGCCCATGACATTCGTCACATGATATGTTTCTCCTAACAATTGACAAGCTCTTTCCGAACGGGCACCTGCTTGACAGATTACATAATACGTTTCTTCTTTTTTTAATGAAAGTTTTCCACTTCCTAATTGACTTAATGGAAGATTTTCTGCAGTAGGAATATGACCTCTTTGAAATTCATCTACTTCACGAACATCAAGAATTGAGAGCTGTTTTCGTTTAGTTAATTGTTCGAATTCATTTATCCCAATTGAATTATACATAACTTACTTCCTCCGGCTTGACTACTTGATAAAGAGCAAAGGCACCATCTAGATTTTTCGCTTTAAACCCATGCTGTTTTAAAATCCGCTCTGCCAGATAGCTGCGTAAGCCACTTTGACAACTAACAATATATTCTTTATTTATATCTAGTTGCGCTAATTGATGACGTAACTCATTGAGAGGTATATGCAAGCCTAAACCTATGTTAAATTTTCCTCGACTCAACTCATCAGCAGTGCGCACATCCAACAAGATTTTTCCCTTAGCTAATTCGTCTGCTAATTCATACCATTGAACAGATTCACTTAAGCCTTCCGCAAGATTCATAGCTGCATATCCCAACATATTAACCGGATCTTTCGCAGAACCAAAAGGTGGTGCATAGGTCAATTCTAACTCAGGTAAATCAAAAATAGTCATCTTGGCTTTAATTGCTGTTGCTAAAATATCTATTCGTTTATCTACACCTTTTTCACCAATTCCTTGAGCACCATAAATTTCTCCGGTCTGAGGATTAAAAATTAGTTTCAATGTAAGTTCAGTAGCTCCTGGAAAATATCCAGCATGGTCTTTTCCACTAACATGTACCACTGCTAGCGGTAATTGAGCCAATTTAGCAACACGTTCACTTAAGCCTGTTGAAGCAGCAACTAAATCAAACACACGAACAATTGCAGTTCCAATACTGCCTTGATTCTGGCGCGCCATTCCTGCAATGACATCTGCTACTTGTCTACCTTGACGATTTGCTGGAGAAGCCAGTGAAATTAAAGCTTCTTCTCCTGTAATTTGTTGACGAACGATAATTGCATCGCCAACTGCATAAATGTCCGGGGCACTTGTTTGATACGCTTCATTCACCAGAATACCACCACGCAAACCTGTTGCCAAACCAGCCTCAAGTGCTAAATGATTCTCTGGTTGCACACCAACTGACAATAACGTTAAATCTGATATTAGCTTTTGTCCATTTTCTAAAGTGATGCTTTTGCCAGCTTCCTCAAAGAGAGTAGCTGCTTGAGAAGTGATGACCGTTATCCCTTGACGACGTAATTCTTTTTCAACGAAAGCGGCCATTTCTTCATCCAGTGTTGGTAAAACTTGCGATGCTTTCTCAACAATTGTTACATGTAATCCACGTCTTTGTAGGTTTTCTGCCATTTCTAAACCAATAAATCCAGCACCAATAATGACAGCATGTTTGGTTTGTCCGGTTAGATTCTCCATGATTTTATCTAAATCTGGAATATTTCTTAAACTGTATACATTTTGCGCCTCTTTTAAACCTTCAATGGGTGGAATAAAAGGTCTTGCTCCCGGAGATAAAATTAATTTATCATAAGTTTCAACTATTTCCTGGTTCTTTGTACGGATTGTTACCGTATGATTTTCTGGCGAGATAGCCGTTACTTCATGAAACGGACGCACATCAAGATTAAATCGATCTTTCAATGCTTCAGGCATTTGTACGACAAGCTGCTCTCTTTCAGCAATCTCACCAGATACATAATAAGGTAAACCGCAGTTTGCAAAAGAAACAAACGGACCTTTCTCTAATACAATAATTTCAGCATCTTCCATCAAACGACGTAAACGGGTTGCTGCTGACATTCCACCAGCAACGCCTCCAATAATAATAATTTTCATTTTATTTTCCTTCCTTTACTTTTCCTGACCATTGATTCATTCCACCACGAACATTGATTGCATCATACCCTTTTTTTCGTAATTTTTTAGTTGCTTGACGACTTCTCACACCTGATTGACAAATAACATAGATTGTTTGATTACTACCCTGATAGGTATCTATCTTTTTTAAAGGAATATTTTTAGAAAACGGAATATGCCCTGCGCGGTATTCACTTGGTGTTCTGACATCTAAAACCAAGTTATTTCTTGCTATATCTTGTGTTAATTCAAAAATACTAACAGATGGAATTTTCCTGAAAATATGTTTAAACATAGATTATCACCTCTCTTTTATACCTTATGGGGTATATTAAACTACGGTTATAACTGATTGTCAACTATTTTTTCTAACATTTCACATTTGACCATAATACCCATAAGAGGTATATTAAAGAAAATATACTTTTTAAAGGTGGAGATATTTATGGAAGAAGATAAAAAGAAAGTCATTCATCGCTTAAGGAGAACGGAAGGACAAATACGAGGAATTCAAAAAATGATTGAAGAAGACAAAGAATGTATCGATGTTATGACTCAATTAAGTGCCGTACGTTCTAGTATTGACCGTGTAATGGGCATGATCGTTGCAGAAAATCTTAAAAATTGTTTTGTCTCTCCCGAAAACGACCCTGAAGAACAAGCAAAAAAATTGGAACAAGCAATCAATATGATTATAAAAAAATAACAAAAAATCGTTAGATTCGTATCTAGAAATAAATGAGATACGAACCCAACAATTAATATGGAGTTAACTATTTACTTTTTGTTCTTTCTTTAATAAAGACGAATCATACACTTTATAGAAAACAGTATAAATTAAATTATTTCATCTAGTATAAACGAAAATACATGACAAAAAAACAACAATCTTATTGAAGAAATCCTCCAAAGTTAGACTAAAAAATCTAACTTTGAGAGATCCCTTCATAGTTAATCAAGATTGTTGTTTTTTGATAGTTGTTATTTATTTTCTCCATATAAATGATCGCCTAGCATTTCAAGAGTATCAAAAATACGCACACCATAATCCATAAAATCATCATAAGTTGTTGTATAGATACGATTTTCTTTCACTGCATTGACTTCTTTAAGCAGCGGTTCGTTTTTGATGCTTTCTACTGCATTGGCATCCAAATCTGCATTACGATCAGCCGTTACATATAAAATAATATCTGGATTTGTATTAATGATAGTTTCTAAGGATGGATCAGCAACACTGCCTTCAACTGCAGGTTTAACATTTAATTGTTTCAATAAATCACTTTGTAGTCCCCCAGAAATATTAAAAACTGCAAACGAAGATTTTGAAGCATCATATGCAACAATCGGCAATAGGGTTAGTGTTTCATCGCCTTCTTGAGCTTGTACCTTCTCCACTACGGTTTGATAACGTGTTTCAAGTTCTTTCGCGTATTCTTCTGCACGCTCATTCACATTAAAGATTTTTCCTAATGCTAAAACATCGTCAATTACATTGGTTAATGGTGGATTAGAGGTCATGCTACTTGCTGTTTGAATATAGGTTTGAATACCTAAATCATTTAACGTTGCTACAGAACCAATCGATTCATCATTAAAAGCCATTTCTCGTCCGACAACAATATCCGGTGTATAACCTGCAATCGTTTCTTTTGAAACAGTCATTTTATCCCCGATAACATCTAAATCTTTCACATCATCTGCAAATTCACCCGTGACTTCATTATCTGGTTGGGTAATACCCACAATTTTATCTTTCAAACCTAATTCTAATAAAATTTCAATCGAAGACAAATTATTTGTCACAATACGCTCTGGTGCTTGTTCAAATGTTTGGATATGTGTGTTTCCTTCTGAATCAGTCACTTCAATCTCTAATGGATAAACAGTTTCGTTTGATTCAGTCTGTACCGCAGTTGTAGATGTAGTTGTTTCAGTGCTTCCTTCCTCTTTTGGACTGCAAGCTGTTAATAAAAATAAGGTGGCGAATGTAGCTGTCGTAATACCTAATATTCGTTTGTTCATTGTATTCTCTCCTTTTTTATGATGTGTAATAACTTATCAATATATTGTGCGTTTTTGAGTCTTCATAAACCTCACAATCAACTTCATAAATATCTTTAATAATTTCTTTGGTTATCACTTCCTTAGGGCTCCCATGATATTTAATTTCTCCTTCCTTAATAAAATAAATATAATCACAAAATTGAGCAGCTAATGAAATATCATGTAACGCTGCTAGTGCATTCACTCCAAGTTTCTTAATTACTCGAAGAATTTCTAGTTGATATTTGATATCTAAATGATTACTAGGTTCATCTAAAATCATCAATGTCGGATTTTGAACAATCGCTCGCGCCAGTGAGACTCGTTGCTTTTCTCCTCCAGATAGTTTTGAAATGGTTCGATCCTTTAAGTCATATAATCCAGTTTTTTCTAAAGCTTCATCCACCAGTTGGTAATCCAAAGAACTTTCTTTTTCTAATGCTCGTAGATGTGGCGTCCGTCCCATCAACACAATTTCCTTCACAGTGAAATCAAAACTATTACTTTGAAATTGAGAAACTACAGACATCCGCTGGGCAATTTCTTTGGTAGGTATTTGTTTCAGTTTTAAATCATCTAAATAAATCGTTCCACTTTTAGGTTCTAAAACACGGTACACTGACTTTAATAACGTAGATTTGCCACTCCCATTTGGACCAAGCAAAGCGGTAAAAGAATGATTTGCCACTTGTAAATCAATACCGTTGATAATTTTTTTAGTGCCTAGAAAAACTTCTATATTTTCAACTGTTAAATCCATTCATTTATCCCTCATTCTTTGAATTGGTAATCTTTACGAATGATAATAAACGCAAAAAAAGGCGCTCCAACAATCGCTGTAAAAATTCCAATTGGCAATTCATTGTTTTCAATCAATGTTCTAGCTAAAATATCCACTGCAACTAAAAAGGTACTCCCGATTAAAACCGCGACTGGAATTAATTTTCGATGGTCCGGCCCTACTAAAGCTCTGGAAATGTGAGGGATGACTAAACCAACAAAACCAATAATTCCACAAGTAGCCACTAAAATACCTGTTAAGAGTGCGACTAAAATCGTATATACTTTCCGATAAAAATTCAAACGAATTCCTAACGTTATGGCAATTTCTTCTCCTTGCAACATCGCATTGAGGGTACGATATTGTGTTGAAAAATAAATAGTCACTAGGCAAACTGCAGTTGCTGGCAGCAATAGATTGTCCCATTTCGCCGAAGATAACGAACCCATCGTCCAGTACGTTACACGAGCAATGGTATTATCTGTTCCTGAAAAAACGATAATGAAGTTCGCAATCGCTGTAAACAACGCATTGACAATCGTTCCCGATAAAATCAATTTTGTAGTCGTCATACTGCTTCTAAAGGAAGACAGAAACAATACACAAATCGCTGCACTCAATGCGCCGATAAATGCTGTAAAAGCTAAGCCAAAGCCACTGACTATTCCCAAAATTCCACTACCTAAAATAATAAACATAGTTGCCCCTAAATAACCACCAGCCGAAATTCCTAATAAAAACGGCTCTGCTAAAGGATTTTGAACCACCGCTTGCATGATAATACCGCAAAGAGATAATCCTGCGCCCACAACAACTCCCATCAAAACACGTGGCATGCGGATTTTCCAGACAACACCAGAATAAGTTACATTAGTTGGTTCTAGATTCAATAGTTTTTCAACAAAAATCGTATAGGTTTGCTCAAAAGGTATTCGTAATGTTCCTACACTCACACCAATTACAATTGTAAAAAATAATAAAACAACTAATCCAATTAATACAAAATAAATACTTAATTTTTTCATGCTCTTTCCTCAAAATCATGATTGTTCAATGATTAATGATTTATTTGGCCCTTTCTTTTTTTATTTTTTTGTATTACAATTTTAATCAAGAACGATTCTCATTATCAATTATACCTGAAAGAAATTATTTTTATCAAGGGTAAATTGAAAACGAATAGCATAGGAGGTATTCGATTGATACAAATTAAAACTGAAAAAATCCATGAGTATCATGTGACTATTGTCTTACCGACGGATTATGATGAAACAAAAAAATATCCCACAATTTATATGCACGATGGTGGCAATGCTGCAAAACAGGCATTAAATTATATTGACCATTTAATTATTACTGAAAAAATAGAACCAATAATTATTGTAGGAATTGATCCAATTGACCGAAATGATGACTATACACCATGGACAATGGCTCCTCTTTTCCCTAATCAACCAACACCTGGTGGTAAAGCAAAAGAGTATCTACATACGTTAGTGCATAAAATCAAACCATTTATCGATACAACCTATGCAACAAACCCAATCCCTGAATACACAGCGATTGCTGGCTGTTCATTTGGAGGTTTAGTTTCTGTTTTTGCTTCTTATTATTATCCTGAAACATTTCATAAATATATTATTTTATCTGCATCATTTTGGTATGAAGATGTTTTACGATATCTGCAAGGTGAAACAATAACTCGCTTAGAAAATAACTATCAAAAACCAGCAATCTCTCGTGAAAAACATCAAATGTATCTTTATGTAGGCGCATTGGAAGGAATCTATCGTGACAGTGCGCAAAAACACATGGTTGCTTACACTAACCAAGCGTATAATGCGTTAAAAAAAGAAGGCTTTCCACCTTCTCAATTATTATTAGAAACTCATCCAGAAGGCACACACGATGTCTATTTCTTTAGCCCACATTTTATCAGCGCCTTACACTGGCTTTATGGAAAAACTGAACAAGCAAAGGAGACGAACTAATGCAAATTTATTGGACAAAAATTAATCAAATTATTGAAGAAACGCCCGAAGTAAAAACATTCCTATTAGATTGCCCGAAAGATTATACTTGGCAGGAAGGATCACATCTACATCTAGCATTAAAAGGATTTAATATTGGAGAAAAACCAAATCGTAGTCTCGTACGTCATATGTCAATCTCTACATTACCAAATGAACAAGGCGTTGGTATTACCACTCGTATTAAAGAACAAGCTTCAGAATTTAAAACTATTTTGAAACATATTACTGTTGGCGAAGAAGTTGCTCTTTTTAAAACGCATACACACGTCCCCTTAAAAAGAGAAAATAAAAATATTTATCTTCTTTCAGCGGGCGTTGGTATCGCTACTTTTCGTCCTCTTGTTTTAGATTATCTTGCAGATACAGATCAAGTAGCCCAAATCCATTCTTTAAATATTGATTCTTCTGGTGATTATTTATTTACAGATATCTTCCATACAAATCCAGATAAAAATTTCCATGCAGAATTCGTAAACAACCGTCCAGCCTATTATGAGCAAGTAAAAGAATTAGCCACAGATAAAACTGGACTGTATTATGTAGTAGGTAGTGATGAATTTCTTGTACAAACAATTGCTGTATTACAGGAACAAGGAATTACATCTGAACAAATTATGTTAGATAAACATGCACATCAGTTGCCTGATTTTTTGCCAGTTGGTGAAAATGCTAAATAAATTTAAACAGGTGTATTCAAAATTTTGAATACACCTGTTTTTTTATTTTAAATTGATTTAAATGTATTTACAACATTTTCAACAGTGAAGCCAAATTCAGCTAAGACTTTATCACCAGGGGCAGATGCACCAAAATGATCAATCGTAATGGTTTTTCCATGGCATTTCACATATTTTGCCCAACCAAATGAGGAACCTGCTTCAATTGCTACACGTTTTTTCACGCCTGGAACTAAAACAGAAGCTTTGTACTCATCTGATTGTGCGTCAAACAAATCGAAACTTGGTAGAGATACCACAGAAACATCAATGCCTTCGTCAGCTAGCACTTTTTGTGCTTCCACAGCTAAGTTCACTTCTGAACCAGTCGCAATTAAGATTCCTTCCGGTTTGTCACCTTTTTGAGCCGAAATCACATACCCACCTTTGGCTACATTTTCATCGGTATTTTCTTTTGTTCCTTCAATGACTGGTAAGTTTTGGCGACTTAATACTAAAACAGTTGGTTTATCCGCTGATGTCATGGCTAATTTCCAAGCGGCACGTGTTTCATTCCCATCCGCTGGACGAATCACTTGCACATTTGGCATACTACGTAAGCTAGATAATTGTTCTACTGGTTCATGGGTTGGTCCATCTTCCCCAACTGCTACAGAGTCGTGTGTTAACACGTAAGTAACGGGAATATTTTGAATCGCTGACAAACGTACCGCTGGACGTAAGTAATCAACGAAAACGAAGAATGTTCCGCCATAAACACGTGTGCCACCATGTAATTGAATCCCGTTCATCGCAGCTGCCATCGCGAATTCACGAACACCAAACCAAATATTACGCCCTTCGTATTGTCCGGGTTCGAAATCTTTTTCAGCAGCGACCATCGTATTGTTTGAGGCAGATAGATCGGCTGAACCACCCCATAAACTAGGGACAGCTTTTGATAACGCTTGAATCATGTCTTTACTTGACACACGGCTAGCTTGACTTGATCCCACTTCATAAGTTGGTAATCCTGCTTCCCAATTTTCTGGCAATTCTCCGGCAAAAGCTTGGTTGAATTGGTTGGCTAATTCTGGATAAGCGGTTTCGTATGCTGCAAATAATTCATTCCAAGCGGCTTCATACTCAGCACCTTTGTCGACCATTGTTTCTTTAAAACGTGCTGCAACTTCTTCAGGTACAGAAAATTCAGGATAGTCCCAGCCGTACGCTTTTTTCGCTGCTTGAATGCCTTCTACTCCTAACGGTGCACCGTGTACAGAAGAGGTACCAGCATTTGGTGCACCAAAACCGATAACTGTTTTCACTTCAATCAGTGTTGGTTTGTCTGTTTCTGCTTGCGCTTCTTCAATCGCTTTAGAAATCACTTCTAAATCTGTTCCTTCTTCTACTAAAATATGTTGCCAACCGTAAGCTTCAAAACGTTGTCCGACGTTTTCAGTGAAGGCTTTAGAAGTTGGTCCGTCTAAGGAAATATCATTTGAATCATATAATACAATTAATTTATCTAATTTCATGTGACCAGCCATTGATGCCGCTTCTTGAGAAACACCCTCCATCAAATCACCGTCACCACAAAGAGCATAAGTATAATGATCCACCACGTTGAATTGGTCACGATTATAAGTTGCAGCTAAATGAGCTTCAGCCATTGCCATTCCGACTGCCATGGCAATCCCTTGTCCCAGTGGTCCAGTCGTTGCTTCGACGCCATCTGTATGGCCAACTTCTGGATGCCCTGGTGTACGGCTATCCCATTGACGGAAGTTTTTCAAATCATCGGTCGTTACATCATAACCTGCGCAATGCAATAAGCTATATAACAACGCTGAACCATGTCCTGCCGAAAGCACAAAAAGATCACGATCGACCCAATTGCGAGAAGTTTTTGGATTTACTTTCAAATGTTTTGTCCATAATGCGTAGGCCATTGGAGCAGCCCCCATTGGTAGTCCTGGATGTCCCGAATTTGCTTTTTGTACCGCATCAATACTTAATGTACGTAGCGTATCAACACCAAGTTGATCAATTTTATCAAACATTGCATTTACCTCCAGAAAAGAGGCTTGAATTTACTATCTCAGCCTCTTTTATTTTTTATTTATGAAATCACTTTTCCAGTCATATCTTTATAATCTTTGCTCATGATTTCCCAAGATTTTTCAATACTTTCATCTAATCCAAATAACCCGCTTCGTCCCACAATATAAACATCTGGCCCTGCAGCATCAATACGCTTAAATGATTTTCTATTTGAAGAACCATCCATTTCAATTAGATACTGATAACCTTTTTCTTCACGTAATTTTCTTAAATCAACAATTTTATCTAACGTACTTTCAATAAAACGTTGTCCAGCAAATCCTGGGTCAATCGTCATGATAGTGATTTTATCAACTAATTCAATATACGGGAAAATAGCTTCAATCGGTGTTTCTGGATTTAAAACAACTCCTGCTTTTAAACCAGCATCATGAATTTGATCAATTAGACGAAAAGCTAAACCATCTAATAATTCAGCATGCATACAAATCCATTCGCACTTCATATCAATTAATTGTTGCACCCAAAAGCTTTGATCTTTAACCATTAGATGAGCCGACATTGGTAAATCACTAATTTTACGAACTTCTTCAATAAACCAAGGAGATAAAGTAATATTGGGAACATAGTGTCCATCCATAATATCAATATGATACGAATCTACATGATTGTTTAAAAAAGTAATTTGTTCTTTAAATTTGTCTAAATCCATTGTCATTAATGACGGTGAAAATTCTACTTTATTCAAAATAATTCTTCCCTTCTACTTCTGTTACTCTTAAAAAATTTGAATATCATCTAAATCAATTTCTTCTTCTTCAAGCTCCATTTGTACATCTGCTGCTTCTGCTGGCACGTCTTTTTTTATTACTGCTAACACAACTGCTGTTACTACTACATTCACCAATATTGCAACAGCACCTGTCCAAGGACGCGACATCGTTGGCAGCATTAAGACACCACCAAATGGAACTGTTGCATCTGCGCCTAAAATCATAGTTGTGGCACCACCTGCTGCACCACCAATGGCTGTAGCAATTAAGCAACGAACAATGTCATTCATTACAATAGGAATAACACCTTCCACAATATTGATAACGCCCATTGGTACGGCTGATTTCAATGTCTCAACTTCTAATGTTGTATAGATATTTTTTCTAAATAACTTCGCAATGAAAAACGCTAGACCAAAACCGATTGGCGTAGCTGTATTCACTAATTGCAAAGCCGTAATCGGACCATTCAACCCTTCTGCTTGCATCGTTAAAACAAACGCAAAAACTGTTTTATTGATAGGACCACCATAATCGACACCACTTAATAAACCAATAACTGCACCAAATACTAGTAATGAAGATGAGCCTAAGCCATTAAGAAATCCTGTTAACATATCTGTAAAGGCAGTAATCGGTGCACCAATAATATAAACCATAATTAATCCGCCAATAATCGAAGCAAAGAATGGAATAATTAAAGTAGGCATTAACCCTTTCGCCCATTTAGGAACTTTGAAATATTTTAAAATAAATCCAACTAGATAACCTGCGATGAAACCACCAATGATCCCACCAATAAATCCTGCACCAATAGCATTGGCTGTTAATCCGACAATGAAACCTGGCGCAATTCCCGGTTTAGCGGCAATTGAATAAGAAATTCCTGTTGCAATAACAACTGGTAACAGCCCTAAACCTGCACCACCCATCGTTGCTAATGCATCCCAAATCGTAAATTCTCCTAGTACCAATTGCCCTTGGCTAGTACCACCGAATCCCATTCCAATAGCAATTAGAAAACCTGCTCCACACACAATTGGAATCAAATAAGAGATTGCTGTTAACAAATGCCCTTTAAGATTTAATGCTTTGATTTTTTCCATTATCCTTCCTCCTATACACTTTGTTCAACAACTTCGACAGCTTTTTCAATTAATTTACTAGGTGATTTGACAGCCACTTCTGTTGGTACTTGAATAATCCGTTTACCATCAAAACGTTCACGTCCTGAAATTTTTACATCCACAGCTAGAATGACGATGTCTGCAGCGGCAATTTGTTCAGGTGTTAGTTCATTCTCAACACCAATCGTTCCTTGTGTTTCTACAGCCATTTCATGTCCCGCTTTTTTCGCTGCATTTTCTAATTTTTCTTGTGCAATATACGTATGGGCAATTCCAACGGTACATGCAGCAACCCCTACTATTTTCATATGATTTCCTCCTCTTTATTTAATTACCAAAAGCTGCTTTTACTTCTGCTGCTGTTTTTGCCTGCAACAGATTTTCGACCACTTCATCATTACCTAATTTTCGTGCAAATAAAGATAACAATTTCAAATGATTTTGAGCCCCATCGTTGTCATTTCCTACAGCAAATAAAATAATTCCTTTAACACCTTTGCCATCCAAAGTTTCCCATGGGATTTCTGTGTCATTAATACCAATCGCAACGCCAATCTTTTTAACAGCCGCGCTTTTACCATGAGGAATCGCAATGTAATTTCCAATACCTGTTTGTCCTTCTGCTTCGCGTGCATAAATATCTTTAATAAAACTAGGAATATCAGTAATATATCCACTCTCTAATAAAAGATTAGCTAATTCCGTTAACGCTTCATCCTTACTTTTAGCCTGCATATGTGTTTTTACGGTTTTTAAATCAATAATTTCTTTTACTTCCATGAAACTCACTCCACCTTTGTTTATTTTTGATTCACAACTTCGACAGCTTTTTCAATTAATTTACTAGGCGATTTGACAGCCACTTCTGTTGGTACTTGAATAATTCGTTTTCCATCAAAACGTTCACGTCCTGAAATTTTTACATCCACAGCTAGAATGACGATGTCTGCAGCGGCAATTTGTTCAGGTGTTAGTTCATTCTCAACACCAATCGTTCCTTGTGTTTCTACAGCCATTTCATGTCCCGCTTTTTTCGCTGCATTTTCTAATTTTTCTTGTGCAATATACGTATGGGCAATTCCAACGGTACATGCAGCAACCCCTACTATTTTCATATGATTTCCTCCTATAATTTTACTTTCCTTTTAAATTCGTTTTCATCGCTTACCAATAAATTATCAAGATATTCCTCATCTGCTAGTGTTCTAGTAAATGAAGCTAATTGTTTCTTTACTTCATTTACTTCATTTTTTTTCAATAGAATAACGATTAATAGTTGGATATCTGTGGTTTTTAGGTCCCAAAATAAAATAGGTTCAGCTAAACGAATGAATACTATTTTACTCGTCTCAACAAATTCACTTTCGATATGTGGCAAAAGGACGTGTTCAGAAATTTGCATACTCCCTACAGCTTCTCGTTCTTTTAATTGTTTCATTATTTCGTATTGCACTGAACTATCGGCAGGACATATTTCCTTTGAAATAAAGTGATACACTTCTTCTTTATTTTGTAACGGACTATTAAAAAAAACTTGACGATATAAATTAGTGTCCATAATATATCTCCTCAATCTTTCCTTGCACTCGCTTTTGATCATCCATCGTAAACATGGCGCTTACCAATAAATAATCAATAGCTATTTCTTCAGAAATGGCAATCGTGCTTAAAATTAATTCAATATCTGCATATTTATCTTTGAAATTTTTAGCATTTCGAGATGCAATAACATCAATAATTTCTAGCTCTGGAAATTTTTTAGCAACCTTGGCGCGCAATAATTCAGAGGTGCCGATACCTGTTGTACACATAATTAATGTTTTTATTGGTTGCTGATTTTGACTTAATTCGATAAATTTTGCAAAATACAATGTAATGAAGCCATTTTCATCATCATTTATGATAGGTAAATCAAACGTTTGACTTACTAGATAAGAAACTTCTTGAACATAAGCGAATATTTGCTCATAAGTTGCCTTAATTTGTCCCAAAAGACTATTTTTTATTCTAATTTTGTGTTCCAATCGATTTAGCATTGGTTTAATATGATTCGCAAGATCGACAAAAATAGTTTCATTTTCAATTTCAATCCCTAATCTACTGCTCATTTCTTCAATATAAAGTTTAGTTACTTGAATAACTTCTATAGAAAATGTGGTTGATCTTGTAAAATTCCCTTGCATCCTAGAAGAAACTAAATACTGATAAATAAAGTAGCTTTCAATATCTGGTAAAATGATATTTAAGTACTTTTCGATATTATTGACGCTACTTTTTGCAACACTATACAAAATTTCATTTTCTTCCATTCTTCTAAGTTCTTCTTGGGAAATCTCATCATTAGCTAGTTGAGAAGAGCCTTTTCTTGCCCGATTTAACAAAATATAGAGATGTGAAAAAATATTGATGTTGTATGGATAGGGAATTGTAATATCCAATTTTTTCTCAATGCCTCGTATTTGATCTAAAACAAACAAAACGTCATATTTGTTAAAATTCAACTCTTGATTATGTTTTAAATCATCTAAATCAATAATATTAAGAATTTCAATGCTATCTTTAATTGCCTTACGAATATTTACTTCTTTTCCTAAAATAGTTAATGTTCTATTTTTTCTTTCTAAAATCAAATCATACTTTTTAAGTTCTTCGCTCATTATTTGTTCATCTCTAAAAATAACGGAATCTCCTACAAAGTATTTTTCGAATAGTTGGCGAATATTAATTGGTGTTGGTGATGAAAGTAACAATTGTTCCATCACATGTTTCCGTCGTTCATTCGGTGAAAAGTTGTCTAGTGTATTTCTGCTTCTTCTTTGGTAATTGATATATTTTTCGTAGTCTAGCCTATACCCCTTTCCTTTTTCAGATACAATTAATGGTCCTTCTTGATAGGTTTCATTAATCTTTTTTATCAAGCGATAAATCGTTTTTTGTGAAAGATCAAGAACTCTTGCAAGACTATCAGCTGTAACATACTCTTGTTTTTTTGAAAGAAACAGCAACAGTTGTTGTTCACGATTATTTTTTGAACTCACAGCCACCCCTCCTTGTTATAATCATCATAACTTATTTTTTAGAAAACGCTTCACCATTTATTGACCGTTGCAACGGTCAAATTTTTGCTGAGGTGTTAAAAATTTACTATACATTATAACTGCAACAAACCTTTTGTTATCTTGAATCATTATTACATTTTTATCAGACACAAAAAAGGTTGCTCCAATCATTTTAATTGATTAGTGACAACCTTTTTTATTAACTAGTTAAATCTTCACCATTCGTAGCAATTACCTTTTTATACCATTCAAAGGATTTTTTCTTGGTACGATTTAAAGTACCTTTTCCTTCGTCATCTCGATCAACGTAAATAAATCCGTAACGTTTACTCATTTGACCGGTGCTTGCAGCGACTAAATCGACACAGCCCCAAGTGGTATATCCTAATAGTTCAACACCATCAATTTCTACAGCATCTTTAAAGGCTTCAATATGTTGACGTAAATAATCAATTCGATATTCATCATCAACATACCCATTTTCATCTGGAATGTCTACCGCTCCTAAGCCGTTTTCTACGATAAATAATGGCTTTTGATAACGATCATACATTTGATTCAAGGCATTTCTTAGTCCTAGAGGATCAATTTGCCAGCCCCATTCAGATGATTTTAAGTTAGGATTTTTAATTGTTGCAAATATATTCCCTGTTGTTTGCTCATAATCTTCTGCATAAGCACTAACAGTACGTGAGGAATAATATGAGAACGAAACAAAATCGACTGGTGCTGCAGCTAAGATGTCTTTGTCCTCTGATTGCATTTCAATCACCATTCCTTCGCGTTCAAATCGTTTCAACGCATAGTTAGGGTATTTCCCGCGTGCTTGCACATCAATAAAGAAATAGCCTTCACGATCACGAGTAATTGCTTCAAAATAATCTTCTGGACGACAGGTATATGGATAATGATTCCCTCCAGCTAGCATACAACCGACTTGATTTTTTGGATCAACTTCATGGGCAATTTTAGTTGCTAACGCACTAGCAACGAGCTGATGATGTGCTGCTTGATACTTTACTTGTTCACGATTCTCATCTTCTTGAAAAATAATCCCTCCACCAACAAATGGCGAGTGTAGCAAAATATTAATTTCATTAATAGTTAACCAATAGTTTACTAATCCTTTATAACGTTTCAAGACTGTTTCTGCATAACGCGTGTAAAAATCAATCATTTTTCGATTACGCCATGAGCCATATGTTTTAATTAAATTTAATGGCACATCAAAATGAGCAATCGTTACTAACGGTTCAATATCATATTTCTTTAACTCTTTAAAAATATCTTCGTAAAATTGTAGCCCTTCCTCATTTGGTTCATCATTATCTCCATCTGGAAAAATCCTTGACCACGATAGTGACATACGATAAACTTTGAAGCCCATTTCTGCAAATAATTTGATATCTTCCATATAACGATGGTACATATCAATGGCTTCTTTGGCCGGATAGAAATAGCCCTCTTTCCATTCCAACATTTCCATATCACCAGCCGCAATTTTTTTACGATCTGGTCCCGTTGGCAGCATGTCAATATTTGCTAATTTTCTGCCATCTTCGAGAGCACCACCTTCCGCTTGATTCGCAGCTGTGGCTCCTCCCCAAAGGAAATCTTTGCTTAATCCAGTCATTTCATTCACTCCAAATTTATATAGTTTGTTGCAACATTTATAGTCAAAAACTTTTTGTGTTCTAAATAGAATGATTGAGAAATAAAGAATACGTCCTATTCTCAATCACTCTATACGTTATACTTGAACTCTTAAGACATCTGTATCTTCTGTTACTTTCCCTTGTTTAATGACTTCAACTGATGCGTATTGATGTGTATTCGTCACAACAACGGGAACTTGTGTGACAAATCCTTTTTCTTCTAATTTATCTAATTCAAAATCAACTAATAATTGGCCTTTTTTCACTTTATCGCCTGTCTGAACATAAGCTTCAAAGTGTTCACCATTTAATTGCACGGTATCTAAACCAACATGAATTAAGACTTCAACACCTGCATTTGAAACTAAACCAATCGCATGTTTTGAAGGGAATATTGTTACTACTTCACCATCAAAAGGGGCAACTACGCGTCCATTACTTGGTTGAATTGCAAATCCTTTACCTAACGCTTCAGACGAGAAAGCTTCATCTTTCACAGCGCTTAAAGGCAAAATCTCTCCATTAAGTGGACTACCTACAAATGTATCTTCCAAAACAACTTCTTTTTCTTCAACAACCAGCACTTTTTCTTCTAGATTTGCACCTTTTTTCTCAAAGCGTGTACTTAAAATGAATGTTGCCGTAGCTGAAACAATCATAGTAATCACAATTGCAATTAAAATATTGTAGAGATTACGAATATCTTCTCCCAAATATAATGGAATTGCAGGGATTCCTGAGTGACCTACACCATAACGAGCAACATGATTGAGTCCAGCATATAAACCACCCGCAGCTGAACCAATCATTCCTCCAATCAATGGATATTTTTTAGGTAAGTTCACACCATAAATAACTGGTTCTGTGATTCCCATTAGTGCTGTAAAACCCGTTGATAAAGCTAGTTGTCTATCTTTCCCTTTATTCATTCGGAAACCAGCAACTAATGCAGCAGTTCCTTGAGAAATATTACTTACCATTGCACCTGGTCCAATATTGGTTTCATAGCCAACCGATGCAAATTGAATGGGTGAAATCGTTGCAATCGTTGGATGAATGCCAAACATCACAAAAATCGGCCAAAATGTTGCTAAAATAAATGGTAAGACCCATGGACCATATTGACTGATAAAATTAAAGAAGGTTAAGAAAATTTGTCCAATAAATGAACCCACTGGACCAAGTACAGTTAAACCTAAGAAACCTGTCACTAATATTGTGACCATGGGAACGATGATTAATTTAATTGAATTTGGAGTAATCTTGTTCATAAATCGTTCAATATAAGATTGACACAAAACAATTAATACAATTGGAAACATCGATGTTCCGTAACTAACTAAGGTCATGGGTGCACCAAAAATATGAACTGGTTCGCCTGCTGTCACTAAAGCAATTAATGTTGGATGCAACAATACGCCAGCTAAGCCCATCGCGATGGCTGGATTAGCTTTTAATCTTCTAGCAGTGGTACTGGCTAGTAGGAATGGTAAGAAATAAAACATGGCATCAGCCATCATATTGATAATGACATACGTTTGCGAATCAGCTGCTACTAATTTCGTCACGCTTAAAATAGCCAATACAGCTTTGATCATTCCTGAACCAGCAATTACTGGTAAAATAGGTTGAAAAATAGATGTAATAAATTCAACAAATAGATTTAAAGGATTGGGCTTCTTTCCAGTTTCTCCACCTGCAGACTCTGTAGGAATACCAACAATTTTTTCTACTTCTTCATACACTTCTGCAACATGCATCCCAATAACGACTTGAAATTGTCCTCCTTTTTCGACAATATCTAATACGCCATCTGTATTTTTCAGCGCTTGACGCTTTGCTTTAGTGTCCTCTCTTAATGTAAAACGCAATCTGGTTTGGCAATGAACAGCATTGCTAACATTGTCTTTTCCACCGACTAATTCGACAATTTCTTTTGCCAAATTTTCATATTTTTTACTCATGTGCTTTTTCCTCTCTATAAGTTCATTCAACTAACAACTACTTGTTCTAAAAAAATCAGTAAAACATTGATATCAACAAACAGAAAATACCAAAAAAATAAAGCGCATTCAATTTATTTTAAAGTAAAAAAGTAAAGACGAAACACTATTTCATCAAAACACTGAAATTTGGCAAAAAAAATAAAACAATGTGAAATAATCATTGTTTTATTCTTGAATATTTTTTAAATGAGTAAATCGTTTTTTTGATTCAATCTTAATGGTTGTAGCAATTTTATTTTTTAAGTTCTCTTCATAATTTTGATTAAAATAGCAAGAAAACAATGTATTCAGAATATAATTAATCGATTCTTCTGTAGAAAAATTAGCAATTTTACTATATAGCTTTTCTCTTGAGGAAATCGTAAATGTCACATTAGCATTCTTTCTTAACGTATTTTCTCCTCCACTCGTTAGTCCAATCAGAGAAACATTATTTTCTTTCAAATCTTTAATATGTGATAATGGATCAATTGTGTCATTCGTTCCTGAATAAGAGATAATAATAGCGCAATCTTTTTCTGTTAATGATTGAGTAGCAATCGATGCTTCTAACGGATTGGTAACAATAATGTGTTTGCCAATTGTCAGCATCTTCCTTCTAAAAATATCTGCTAAATAAATATACGGACTAATACAAAAAAACATGATTGTATCCGCTTGAAGAAGAATTTGTGTTGCTTTAAAAAGTGTACTCTTATCTAATTGATTAAAGGTGTCTTCTAATGCTTCGGTTTGTAAGGTTTTAATATTACGCGCAATTTGCATATAGTCGTCTTCTTTGTTAAATGGAATATTCGGATTGATTTCACCAGTATATTTTTGTTCATAAATAACTTCTTCTCTAAAAGCTAAAACAAATTCTCTCCAACCCGAATAACCTAATTTCTTGGCAAAGCGAACCAGACTAGCTTTAGACGTATACGTTTCTTGCGCAATTTTTTCCATAGGTATCTCACTGATTTTTTCCGCACTTTCCAAGATAAATTCACCAATTATTTTTCGACTATCATTATAATTAAAAATAGTTTCTTCAATTTGTTGAAATAAATACATTATGTTCCCCTTTAATTAATCGTAAATTTCTTTTTATTATCACCCTTTGTTCATAAAAAGCTATCCATAAAAATACGTTGCTGTTGCTCCACCGTCAATTAAAAAGTCAGCTCCTGTAATAAATACACCTTTGTCACTCATTAACAATTCCGCTACATTCGCTACTTCATCAGCTGTCCCAGGTCTACGTGCAGGGCTATTGGCAAACATTTCTTTGTAAAAGTCTCCTCTTTCACCGTTCAGTTCATCCATTGCCAAAGGAGTTATAATAATTCCTGGTGAGATTGAATTAATTCGTGCGCCTTTTGCTCCCCATTTGATTGCTTCAGCCATCACCCGTTTGACATTGCAACGTTTCGCTAACTGATAAGCATGCAGTGAATCACGAATCATCGTTGGTTGTAGAAACTCTAATTGTAAGAGTTCTTCAGTAGGTGTGACTGCTAATTGGTGATTTTTTACTTCACCTAATTCTGGCAGTCGATGACCGGATTGACTTGAGATGGTCACACCAACACCATTTTTTTTGATGACTTTACCTATTTCTTCTAATAAAATAGCTGTTCCATATAAATCAACAGTCAAAATAGTTTCAATCGACGCTTGACTAGGCGAAACGCCTGCAGCATTAATCAATGTAGAAATTTCGCCGTAGCTTTGCGCTTTTTTTATTAATTCTTGAATAGATTTTCTTGACGAAATATCGGTTTCCCAAGCTTCAACGTCAAACCCTGCTTCATACATTGTCTTGACAATTACATTAGCATTAGATAGATGTTTATCTGCCACTAGAATTTTCTTTCCATAACCAATTCTTCTAGCAATCGCCATCCCAATTTGACCAGCTCCTGTTAAAATCACTACCTCACACATCAATCATCCACACCTTTTTTATTTTACTATAATCGTTAGAGTGGACTTGAAGTCAAGCATTTTGATTAATTTTTTTGTTTCATTGAATTCACGAATAGACTTGTTTATGATAGAGATATACGAAAGGTCGTCGCTTGAAAATGAAAAGAGGGAAATTATGCAAACGATTATTGTGACTGGTGGCAATCGTGGATTGGGCTACGAAATTGCTCAAGCTTTATCTACACGTAACACACATCTGATTATTACTTGTCGAGATGTCACTCAAGGGAAACAGGTAGCCAAAAAACTTTCAGGTAGCTACGAGGTGCTTGCTCTAGATTTATGCTCAGAACAATCGATTGATTTATTTGTAGAAACAGTCAAACAGGACCATCAACAAATTGACGTCTTGATGAATAATGCTGGAATATTTGATAATGTTGGGCATCAAATTCCTTTTCTCAAACAATCTTTTAGCAATGTGTGGGTAACTAATACACTAGGACCCTACCTGCTAACAAAAAAATTAGCGCCTTTATTAGAAAAAGCCAATCATCCTAAATGTGTCTTTACCAGTAGTGTCGTTGGACATCATAAGCGATTAAACATACAAACTCTCACAGGAGAACTCTCCTCAGAAGCTTATGGACAGAGTAAATATGCAGATTTATTACTTACTGAATTATTTGCCAGAGAATATGCAAATTGGCAAGTACTTGCAACTCATCCGGGATATACAAATACAGATATCTTTAATGGACGAATAGCTGGCTGGCAAAAGCAAGTCATCCGGCGTGTCACTGATATACTTGCCCAATCACCCGCACAAGGTGCACAATCTGCTATTTTAGCTAGCACCCAAGATTTTCCATCAGGCACTTACATTGGACCTAAATATATGATGGAATTATATGGGCCGCCACAGATTCGTCAGATAAAAAAATATTATCATCCAGCAGATTTGGCTCTATTTACTGATTTTCTGCATACTATTTCGCCAACAGCATAATTTATTGCAAAAAACAGATAGTCTATAAAAAACATCTGTTTTTTATTAATCAGTTATTTCATGTAGACTTTCTGAAGCAAGTTGTAGTTGTTCTACAGCTGCTTTTTTATTGCTTGTTTCAGAGATACGTTGTGCTAATTGTATTTTATCTGCTTCTATTTTTGCTGTTTCTGTAATTTCTTCAAGAAATTCAACTGTTTCCAATGCAGCTTGAGCAGTTATTAAATCATCTAAAGCCTTCATTTCAAGCCTTGTTCATTTTCTATTACAGTTTCCACAGCTACTAATATCTCTTCAAATTTCCTCGGTTGTTTCAGTATAAACAGCTTCTGGAACAGTAACTTTTGCTGTAATGATTTTTGTAGTGATGATTCACTGTATTATTTGGACACTCTACGCCTCATAAAAAAGAAAAGGATAAGATAAATTATATCCTCTACATTCCATACAATTTTTTAATAAAAAATGAACCATCAAAAGAATGAAATTTTTCTGATGGTTCATTTGATTATCCTATTTTTTCTAAAGTTGCTGCTCTCTATTTTTGGATAACTGTACCTGCTGCTTTACTAGGCAATTGAACCGTTGCAACAACTTGCTTTCCTTCAACTAAGCGAATTGTCTTCTCTTCTTCTGAATCATTAAATAGTACCCAAACAACTGTACCATCTGAATTTTCAAAGGCAACATTATATACAGCTTCTGTTTGAGTAGTAACAATTCGTTTCGCGTTAGGACGAATATACTTACTGAAGTGTGCTAATCCATAATAATCAAGTGTATATTCCATTGCTTGGGTTTCTTGATTAATACGTAATAACCCCCGACATGTGCTACGACCAAAACCAGGTACGGTTGGCCCATTGTACTCATCTAACGCAATATTCCATAAAATAAATGATTTTGAGTAATTCCGTAATACTTCTATTCCTGTGCGCATTAAATTACTGAAAGCTGGTTCAAAAGCTGGAATCCACTCTCCACCTGAACCTTCTGTAAAGTGAACTTCTTTTTCTCCAAAGGCTTGAACTACTCGTGATTGACTGATGGGATTTCCTCCATACCAATGCCAAGCAATGCCATCAAAAGCTTCTTCTGCGTTATCCAATAAATCAAAAGCATAATCTATACGATCCCAATTATGGTCATAACCAAAAATTTTTGTCGTTAAATTAGCTTCTTCCAATGCTGGTTTCAAATAATCACGCACAAATACTGCTTGTTCATCTGCTGGGAAAAACATCCCTGGATAGTTCACTGGCTCATACAATGGTTCATTTTGTGGTGTGACAGCATAAACTTCCATGTCTTCTTCACGATATGCTTCTAGAAAACGTACAAAATAATCCGCATAAACACTGTAATTTTCTTTTAATAACTTGCCTGTTACCATTTTGTCAGTGTCCTTCATCCAACCTGGTGCACTCCATGGACTAGCGAATAATTTTAGTTCAGGATTTAATTTTTTAGCCCATTTTGTTAAAGGAAGAATACTCTCTTTATCATGGTCTATGGAAAAATCATTTAGAGTCAAATCTTGATGTCGTTCGAATTGATCATCATAGCTGTAAATTGAACGAGCATAATCTGAAGCCCCCATTGGATTTCTAATTAAAGATAAACCAATGCCTTTTTCTGGATCAAACAGTTGTGTCATCGCTTCCTCTTTTTGTTGATCATCTAAAATTTTATCAACTAAAAAGGCTGACGAATCGGTAAAAGATGCACCAA
The DNA here is from genome assembly GCF_058216495.1 of Enterococcus sp. AMC1623. Lineage (NCBI taxonomy): Bacteria > Bacillati > Bacillota > Bacilli > Lactobacillales > Enterococcaceae > Enterococcus > Enterococcus sp. AMC1623. The sequence continues at coordinate 866,286 of NZ_CM177096.1, forward strand.
ATCCATCAATTGTTTGACTATAAACACGTTGAGAGATTGCTATTGTTTCAGATATTTCTTCTGAAGAAACAATTGGTATTTCTTCAAATAAATGCTTTTCATTTGTCGTTCTAAAAAATCGAATGGTCATTATTTCCCTCCGTTGGTTACGATTCGTGCTTTAAAGCGTTCAACGCAATATAAGTAGATTTTCGTTTGAAAAAACATAGGTAGACTAATGCCATAAAAAAACCAAATAAATGCTAATTTTGGTAAAAAAATAGGAATCAATAAACTCACCGCAAAGCTGCTAATTGTTAAACAAAAATAACCTGTATATTTCATACTTATTCCTAGAGCCATTGCTAAAATTTCTTTGAAGCTCATGGAACGATAAGCAACTGTTATGAACAGATTCATGATTACAATACTGACAAACGCCCCTATGACTAAACACAAAAATTGAAAGGGTGTATTTATGGTCTGCGATATGCTAAAAACAACAAGTACTAACACAATGGCACTACCTAAAATCAGCAATGAACCTTGATAGACATATGATTTAAAGTAAGTTACATATTTTTTAATGACAACGCCACTTTTTTGCTCTTCATCATCTATTAATACACGATAGGCAGCACTCATAGCACTCCCTATCGTGACAATCGGCAAACTAAAAATAATCACTAATAGATTAATCACTAATAGATTGTATATTTTTGTTAAAAAGTAGTAGACCTCTCCATCTATGTGAAATATTTTTTTCATTAGTATTGCCTCATTTCTATTAGTTTAAATTCAATTTTTCTTTATTTTTTTGTATTTTTTCGTTACGGATTTTTACAATATCTTCCCAGCCATTTTGGTCTAAGAATGCTTTATGGTCTTCTAATATTTTATCAAATTCTTCATCTGATGATGCTCTAATTAAACTTACTAATGTTGTATACCAGTTTGTATCAATTCCTGATAAACTACGTGCTTCTGGTGATCCTGAATCAGGGTTAATATTTTCTAAAATAAAGTGTGGGTAAAGCTTGCCTTCACCCCATTCACGTGGTTGAATCAATGCTGGCGTTTGGGTGCTATCACTTGCTAATGTTTGATATTTATCATGACCAAAGAAGATAAATTCACTCAAACGATATTCTTTTTTGTAACGATCGGCATCATTGTCTTTCATTTCTTGAACTTCAGGTAATAACGCAATTTTTCCATCTGCATCGTATTCAAATGTTTCTCCTTCAATACCAAACGTTGTTAAAATATTTCCTTCTTCACTTTGTAAGTAAGTAAAGATTTGCATAGCTTTCGCAGGATCTTTTGCTGATTTGCTGATGTAGTTAATCATCCAACCAGTAATTCCACTTTGATTTAACTTAGGTTCTTTCCCTTCACTGCTTTTCGGACCATCAATTGCAATATATTGACCGTCTGGGTTTTCAGTTAACCAGCCTTGTAAAAAGCCACTCATTTGCGCAGTACCACTTGCCATAATTGTTGCATATTGTCCAGATTTCACTTTTTCTTCAAAAGCGGTACCATCATCAGAAAAACTATCATCGGAAATATTACCATCTGCATGCACGCCGCGTAATGTACGTAACCAACTAACATATTCATCATCTAAGTTACGGTTATAAAATTCGCCGTCTTCTGTTTCTAAATCAACACCTAAATAGTCTTGGAAAACATCCCCCAATGAACCTGCCCCATCACCAAACGCGTTGAAGCCAAATGGAATTAACTCAGGATATTTTTCCTTGATTTCTTTCATTCCTTCTTGGAATTCTTCTGGTGTGCTAAGGCTAGGTGAGCCAATTGCTTCATAGACGTCCTTGCGAATCAAGAAGTTTGTATTGGCAGGAATTAAGTTGCTTTCATAATCTGCCGCAGTATTTGAGTAATCTGGATAACCATATGTTTTTCCATCATTTAATTGGAACCAATTCATCGTATCTTCAGCAGCTACTTCATTCCAATAAGGGTCATATTTTTCAGATAAATCGTTTAATGAATATGCCCAAGTATCAGCTTTTTGCGCTACTTGCGAATTTGAGTCGAAAATTGTTACGATATCCGCCATATCATTACTAGAAAACATCGTATTTAAGTTGGTATCGTCACCTTTAATAAATTTAATTTTAACGTTTAAATCTTTTTCCATTTGTTTTGTAACAAGGTCATTGCCCCACTCATCATTCCACCAATCGGCATTAACATACCAAGTTAATTCTGTTGGCTCTTCTTTTGAGTCTAATTTCCAAGCAGGTGTTTCTGCATCCAATTCGTAACGATCAGAAATATCTACATCAGCTGCTTCCTTTTGCCCATTTTTGTCACCACCGCCACATGCTGCTAACAATAAGACTGAACTAGCAATTGTTAAACTACCTAGTAATTTTTTGTTCATTATTTTTCCCCTTTTCATAAATAATTTATTCTTTTACCGCTCCAACCATCATACCTGCAATAAAATGCTTTTGAAGTAGAGGGTAGATAACCAAAATTGGAATTGTAGTGACAACAATTGTTGCAAGTTGCACTCCTTTTGTCGTACTTTCGGCTACTGCTGTTCCGATGTTTTGCATCCCTTGTGTTTGTGACTGTACGATAATCTCGTATAGCTTCATTTGTAAAGGATACAATGTTTTATCGGTAATATATAGGCGGGCTGTCATAAAGTCATTCCACTGATTGACACCATTAAACAAAGCAATTGTTGCTAATGCTGGTTTTGATAATGGTAGGAAAATCTGTAAGAAAATTCGCCAGTGACCAGCACCATCAATCATTGCAGATTCTTCCAATGAATCTGGTACGCTACGAAAGAAGTTCATTAAAATAATAACATCATAGTAGCTTAACAATGCAGGAATAATATAAACCCAAAAACTATTCAACATACCTAATTCACGTAATAATAGGTATGTAGGAATCATCCCACCTGAAAAGAACATCGTGGTAATACCCATTGCTGAATATAACTTACGACCTTTCAAATTAGCCTTACTCATTGCATATGCCATCATTGCACAGAAAAAAACATGTGTTACCACACCAATGACCGTTTTTAAGATAGAGATGACAAAAGCACGCCAAATACTACTATCACGAAAAACAGCTCGATAATTTTCTAATGACAATTCAGATGGCCAAAAGACAAAATCTCCTTTAGCTAATACTTGACCAGATGCAAAAGAAGAGACGATTACGTTCCAAAGAGGAATAACAATCAATAAAGTGAAGATAGATAAGATGACAACATTAAAGATGTCAAACAATCGACTATCTACGTCTTTTTTCATAATTTTTCTTTCCATTTTTTATCCTCTTTTCTATAACACAGATTGGTTATCGTTCATTCTTTTGGTAAATTGATTTGAAAGAACGAGTAAAATAACTGAAACAACTGAAACACCTAACCCTACTGCTGTAGCGTAAGAGAAATCTCCTTGAGCAATCCCCATTCTGAACACATAAGAATTGATAACTTCTGCTTTCGCTTGGTTCTGATTATTCATTAAGACCATCGTTTGATCTAGGTTTGACCCTAGCAATCCACTAATTGTTAGAATTAAGTTCAAGCTAATAATTCCTTTTAACATTGGTAGCGTGATTTTCATCATTTGTTGCATGCGAGAAGCACCATCAATTTTAGCAGCTTCATAATATGATGGGTCAATCTTAGCTAAAGTTGCTAGGTAAAGAATTGTTCCCCAACCAGTATTCTTCCAAATATCAGATAATACGGCAATCCACCAGTATTTATTCGCTGATAATAGATAATTTTCATTTTTAACTGCAAATCCTAAACCAGCTAAAATCGAATTTAATAATCCTGTAGTAGACAACCAGTTAATAATCATCCCACCTAATACAATCCAAGATAAAAAATAAGGCATATAAGAAATAGTTTGGACAATCTTTTTAAATGGACCTTGTCGTAATTCAAAAATTAAGATTGCTAATATAATTGGTAACACAAAGCCTATTGCTAATTTTAAGAAGCTAATCCCTAACGTATTAACCACTGATTCCCAAAAGAATTGGTCTTTCATGATAATCTGAAAATTTTCCCAACCGACCCAAGGAGCAGTATCCATCGTATCAATCACTGTGTAACGTTTGAATGCCATCGTCAATCCATAAATAGGTATAAAGTTAAAGATAATCATAAAAATAACGCCTGGCCAAACCATTGTTTGCAGCTCCCATTGATCGAAGAAGCTTTGTATCCATTTAGTTAATTTGTTCTTTTTTTTGCTAGTTTTTACTTCCAAAGTAATCCCCCCGTATAATGCTATGTTCTTTCAATTATTTGATGTACTTGGTAAACAGCCCCAATCAGCCCTGCATCATTTTTTAATTTTGCCTGCTTAATTGGTGCAATAATTGAATCTTTTAAATAAGCAATGCTATAATGTTGTTCTTCCAAACGATTTAATTCCTCTTGCAAACGGCTAAAAAATCCCTCATTTGCGCTTATAGCACCTCCAATCAAAATAACCTCTGGATCAAAACAACTAAGTAAGTTCATTAATCCTACCGATAAATCTTTAAAAAAATGACTAATGACTTTTTTAGCAATTGGATTTGTTTTCTCTTCTGCAAAAATTTGTTTTGCATCATATATCTCTTCAAAGCCCAGAAATTCTTTTTTCATTTGATGATTATATTGCAGACATAAACCTCCAACAACAGCTGCTCTTTGGTTTAAGGAAACTGTCTCAAGATTTTCTTGAGGTAATTCATCAATTAACATCCAGCCAAATTCGCCTGCCATACCATGTCCACCACGATAAACATCACCATTAATCACGATTCCGCCACCGATTCCGGTTCCTAATACCAAGCATAAGTAATTTTCAACACCTTGTGCATTGCCAATCCACTTTTCTGCAATAGCAGCAGCATTGGCATCATTTTCTACAGTGACTGGTAATTGAACAACTGCCTCAATCTCTGTTTTTAAATTCGTTCCATATAGTGATTTAATGGCACCTGCTGTAGTCATCAACCCATTTTTTTTGACAATTCCAGGAGCACTGATACCTACACCTTTAATAGATGGGATTTCTGATTGAAAATTTCGAATAATTTGAATTATTTCTTGAATAATAGTTTTTTTATCACTACTTGTAGAAATCGAATCTCGATTCGATACCTTCCCAGATTCATCAACCAAACCATACTTAATTGTTGTACCACCTATATCGATACCAATATACATCTTCTTCACTCATTTCTACCAAATTCTGTGACTGAAACTTTTTAGTAAAGCTTGTCGCTTTACTAAATGTTTCAATTTTTAAACAGTTCGTTATTTACTACTGTTATAACAAATCCATCATAATTAAAAGCGCTTTCTCATTCAATAGATTTCTGGTGTTTCGGTTCGTGTACCGTTACTTTGATACTAGAATCATGTTGGTACACTACGTACCAATTTTTGATAAAATATTGTCTGTTCAATTGGGCAATCATGACTATCTAACCCAATATATACTTTAAATTCACCTTCGTCTACTTGCGATACTAACTTCGGACCAATATACGCGAAATCGTCCATCGTCAACTGAAAGCGCACAGTCTTTTCTTCATAAGCTTCCAACGAAAGTGCTTGCCATTTTTTTAATTCTTTCATTGGACGTGCCACTTGCGCAACACAATCTTGAAGATATAATTGAACAATTGTGTTCCCTGCCTGTGCACTGTTATTTTTAAGCTTACAAGTGATTTCAACTGTTCCCTCTCCATTGAAAACATCTGTGTTCGATACTTGCTTTAATTCAAATTGACTATAAGATAGACCATGGCCAAATGGAAATAGTGCTTCATTGGTTTCATCCATATAACGCGAAATATATTTTTGATTTTTGTTTTGTTCATTCATTGGACGTCCTGTTGATAATTGAGCATAGGTGATTGGGACTTGCCCCACAGCTGCCGGAAAACTCATTGGTAACCTGCCTTGCGGATCGACTTCTCCCATCAAAATATCTGCTAATCCATGACCGCCTTCTGAACCAGGAAACCAAGCTTCCACGATTGCTTTGGCTTGATTGACAACATTTTTTAAGACTAACGGACGACCATTAAATAGAACAAGTATAATATTGGTATTCACCTTAGCGACTTCATGAATGAGGCGTTCTTGATTGCGAGAAAGTTCAAGATAAGCTAGGCTTGCTGCTTCACCAGATTCTTCACTCGTTTCACCTAAAGCTAATACAACGATTTCATTTTGTTTTGCTAAAGCAATAGCTTCTTGAATCATCTCTTCTGATACAACAGCACCATCTGGCATTGATAAAGTCGACAAATTAAGATTTTTTGCTGCTAATCCCTCTGCCAATGAAATAGCTTGTTCTGTTTTGCCCATCCAAGACCATGCCCCTAAAATATCTTGAGAGGTTGCTTTAGGACCAATTAAAGCGACTTTCTGTTGTTGTTTTATGGGTAATAGTTGCTCGTTTTTTAATAACACAGTTGTTTGATGTACACTTTTTCGTGCCAAATCTCGGAATTGGTTAGTTGTTTCTTTTGTTTCCATCGTTGAGTCCATTAATCCACGATACGGATCTTCAAATAACCCCAATTTGTTTTTCAGAGTTAAGATACGCAACACAGCTTCGTCTAATTGTTGATGTTGTGTCGGTGTTTGAATAGAATCTTCCAAGTTTAACAAATAACAGTCACTCATCATATCCATCTCAACACCTGCTTCAAAGGCGAAACGAGCAGCTTCTGCTTTGTCAGCAGCTACGCGATGTGCCATTAATTCAGCAACAGCTGCCCAGTCAGAAATTACGACGCCATCAAAGTCTAACTCTTTTCGCAAAACATCTTGTAATAATTGCTGATTTCCACTAGCTGGAATTCCATGAACGGTGTTAAAAGCAGTCATGACTAATTCGGCACCTGCTTTAATAGCAGCCTTGAATGACGGAAGATAATTTTGATACATTTCAATATCAGAAAAATCTACTGTGTGATAGTCACGACCGCCTTCTGCTGCGCCATATCCAATAAAGTGCTTGACACATGCTGCTAAGCGTTGCTTGTCGTTTGCTAAATCATTTCCTTGATACCCTTTAACATACGCTTTGGTCAAAACTGCTGATAATGTCGGATCTTCGCCATTGCTTTCCATTACTCTTCCCCAACGAGCATCCTTCACATGGTCTGCCATTGGCGAAAAGGTTACTTGAATTCCTGCTGCTGTCGCTTCTTTTGCAGATAAACGAGCTACTTCTTCGATGAGAACCTCATCGAAAGAAGCAGCTAGCGCTAGCGGAATAGGATAAATGGTTTCATAACCATGAATGACATCCGCCATAAAGAGTAATGGAATTTTTAGACGACTCTTCTCTAAATAAGTCATTTGAAGTTTTTTGACTTGTTCCGCAGTATGTGTTCCTAAAACCGAACCAATTTGAAAAAGTTTTTCAGCTGGTAGATTCCATTCTTGCATAGGTCCAGTAATTTCGCCTTCTCCTTCTACCGAAAAGAAATCAGATGTCAGTTGCACTAATTGGCTAATCTTCTCACTTACTGTCATTTTCTGTAATAGCTCTACTAAGGCTGTTTGTTCCATTTTTTATAATACCTCTCCATTTGTAGCAATCACTTGTTGGTACCAATCAAAAGAATCTTTTTTCTTACGCTCAAGTGTGCCTTTTCCTTGATTATCTTTATCAACATAGATAAAGCCATAACGCTTTTCCATTTCTCCTGTTCCAAAGCTAACGATGTCAATAATGCCCCATGGTGTATAACCAATTAAATTAACACCATCTTCTACCACTGCAAGTTTCATTTGTTCGACATGCGCTTTAATATAAGCAACACGATAAGGATCATGAATTTTACCATCTTCTGTCAGTTGGTCATACGCACCAAATCCATTTTCTACAATGAACATTGGTAATTGATAGCGTTCGTAAACAACATTCAAGATATAACGCAAGCCAACTGGATCAATTTGCCAGCCCCAATCACTTGCTTTCACATAGTTATTAGTAACCATTTTAGCTTGGTCGAAATCAGCTATCTCATAACCTTCTTTTTCGGCAACGGTTGTCACTGCACCAGACATATAATAACTGAACCCAATATAATCTACTGTACCAGCTTTCAACGCTTCTTCTTCTTCTGGACTGATATCGATTTGGTAACCTTTATTTTCCCAATATTTTTTAGTATACGTAGGAATCGTTCCACGAGCATGGACATCACTGTAGAAGAAGCGACGTTCCATTACTTTTAATGCTGCCATTTGATCTTCTGGTTTGCTAGATGCTGGATAAATAGGCACATATGCCATCATACAACCAATTTGAAACTCAGGATTAATTCTATGTCCCAAAGCAACGACCTTTGCACTAGCAATCAATTCATTAATCGCTGCTTGAAAAACAATCTCTTCTCTAGGTTCGCCTTCTTTAAATAAAATGGCTGAATTAGTCCAGGTGTGTAACTCATGTTGACCATCCGCTTGATTGTTAATTTCATTGAATGTCATCCAATATTTTACTTTATCTTTATATCTTGTCATGACTGTTTTTGCATAATGAACAAAAAAGTCAATCAATTTTTTATTACGAAAACCACCATATTCTTTATATAAATGAAACGGAATCTCAAAATGAGACAACGTAATTACTGGTTCAATCCCATTTTTTTTCAATTCATCAAACAAATCATCGTAAAAAGCTAATCCGGCTTCATTTGGTTCTTTTTCATCGCCATTTGGAAAAATTCTTGTCCAGTTAATTGACGTACGTAATACTTTTAGACCCATTTCTTTAAATAATTGAATATCTTCTTTATAATGATGGTAAAAATCAATCGCTTCGTGGTTCGGATAATTTTCGCCTTCTAATACACCGTCTGTAATTCGACGCGAAACACCATTTGCTCCCGCAGTCATCACATCAGCAATACTAACCCCTTTGCCTTCGACATTCCATGCCCCTTCGATTTGATGGGCAGCAACTGCTCCACCCCACAAAAAATTATTTGGTAAAGTTTTAGTCATATACTTTTCTCCTTTATCAATTTAAGATATGTCCAGTATAGTTAAAATCGTTTTCAAAAACTATATACCTTTCACTTCTTGGTGACTGTTTCATCAAATAGAAAAAAACATCATGATGGTACACAACGTACCAAAATGATGTTTGCTTATTATTTTTTCAACTTGTATGAAAAACAAATGTCTATGACTTGCTTTCTAATAAATGTGTAACTGCTTTGGTTAAGGTCTCAATCAAAAATAGACACGGAATTTGACTGGTTAAGTCTTCATACTTATTCAATCGGTAAATGTCTATATGGTAGTCCAAGACAAAATCAGTCATTTTTGCTAAGGTACTGTTCACATCACTTGTGATCGCAACGGTCGTACAATCCGGTTGATTTCTAAATCCATTAACAACTTCGACAATCTCCACGGTTGTACCTGTGATAGATAATGCGATTAACATATTATCTGATGTATTTCTTAGCTTAGCAAAAATTGGGTAGGTTGAATCCGTTAATGGATAACTATTAAAACCAATTGTTGCAAATCTTCGTGCCGCATATTCACAAATAGAGCCGGATGCACCAATACCGAAAAAAATAATATTCTCACAATCAGTAATTTTTTCAGCTATTTGCCAAATCTTCGCTTCAATATTTTTAGGAAAATTTTCTTCACTTAATGATGATCTACCACTCATCAGCTGTGAGCTTTCTACTTGTGGCGCTTTAAATTGTGTTCGAAATTCACTAAAGCTTTCATAACCTATTTTTCGAATGAAACGCATCACAGAAGAAGCTGATGTATGTGATTCGTTAGCAATTTCTCTCACTCTCATATATGGAATTTTATCTATCTCACTCGACATGTAATGGTAAATAGCACGGTCGGTTTCAGACAACTCATTAAAATCTATCTTTCCAAAAAAAGACATGTTCATTCTCCATTTCTCTATTTGTTCTATTTCGTGCTTGTTTCATTCTAAAAACTATTATAGCAGATAGTTTTTGCTAAATAACTTTCACTTTATTCATTATAATACCTTAAAGAGAACGAATAAACAAAAAACAATTTGGGATAAACAAACTTGTTTGTCCCAAACCGTTTTGATTCGATTGATTTTTTTAAACTAAATGATTTAGTTATTCTCTAAATTTTCACCGTTTGTCTCAATCACTTTTTTATACCAATAGAATGATTTTTTACGACTTCTATCTAAAGTTCCGTTCCCTTCATCATCACGATCAACGTAAATGAATCCGTAACGTTTACTCATTTCACCTGTACCTGCACTAATTAAATCAATACAGCCCCATGGTGTATAGCCAATTAAATCCACACCATCATCAATTGCTTTACCCATTTCAACAATATGTTGTCTGAAATACTCAATTCGATAATCATCGTTAATTGTTCCATCAGCTTCTACTTCATCAAAGGCACCTAATCCGTTTTCTACAACCATCAAAGGCACTTCATAACGCGAATACAATTGATTTAAAGTATAACGCAAACCTACTGGGTCAATTTGCCAGCCCCAGTCACTTGTTTCCAGATATTCATTTGAAACGCCACCAAATAAATTCCCACCTGATGTATCATCACGCTCAGCAATATCTTCTGCTACACAAATACTCATATAGTAACTAAATGTATAATAGTCTACTGTTCCTTCTTTTAATAATGCTTCATCTTCTTTGGTGATATCAACTTGAATGTTGTTCTTTTCAAAATAGTTTTTTATATAGTATGGATACGCACCTTTAACTTGTACATCGCCACAAAAATAATTTAACTGATCGTTCATTTGTTGTGTTTTTAACACATCTGCCGGACGACAAGTTTTGGGATACATTGTAATATACGCTAGCATACAACCAATTTTAAAATCTGGATTAATTTTATGTCCAGCAATGACTGCTTTAGCAGAAGCTAAAAAGACATTATGCAACGCTTGATATTGTTCAGCTTCTGTGTAATCACGTGAGAACAAGCCATTAATTCGTTTTCCATGCTCCATTACACCAAAATTAATTTCATTGAAAGTCAACCAATATTTTACTTTATCTTTATAACGTTCAAACAAAGTGGTTGCATAACGTTCATAAAAATCAATTAGTCGTTTATCCAAGAAACCATCATAATTGATTCCTAACTGAAATGGTAACTCAAAGTGTGAGATTGTTACTAATGGTTCAATGCCATATTTGTGCAATTCATCAAATAAATCATCATAATATTGAAGTCCTGCTTCATTCGGAGTTTCTTCATCTCCATTTGGAAAAATTCTTGTCCATGCGATTGATAGACGGTACACTTTAAAACCCATTTCGGCAAATAAAGCAATGTCTTCTTTGTAGCGATGATAAGAGTCAATTCCCGTATGACTTGGATAGTAGTATTTATCCGTATCAAGGACTAAGTCAAATGGACGGGCAGCGGCTGTTTCACGACTACCTGCACGACTATGATCACTGATTGAATCACCCTTTCCATCAACATCCCATGCTCCTTCACATTGGTTGGCAGCTGTTGCGCTACCCCATAAAAAATTCTTTGGAAAACTCATAAATTCTTGCTCCTTTACTTTTTTTTATTTTAGTTATTCTTAAATGTAACGACCCTAGCCGTTTCCATTAGGCAGATTTCCAATGCTCCTCTCTTTATAAAAGTCTAGCTCTCATTACTTACACATATCCAGACACAATGATAGTAAAATAATCTGGGTATTTACTTCAGAAATAGTTGGATTTTGTTCGTAACCACTTCAACAAAATCATTCATTTTTTCCCTGCTTTTTTATTTAGTTGCACTTAAAGGGACAAAAAAACCTAAACGACAACACAATGAAAAATTGTCGTTTAGGTTTAGCTTAACTAAATAATAACTATCCTAAAAGAAAGATACTATTTTTAGTAAGCGATGTCAATACACTTATTACACAGTTTTACCCCAATTGCATTCAACAATGCAAAAAATTTATTTCAAATAATTTTATCTAATTCTCAAAAAATCGTAGTAAAAAACACGCTCACTAGCAGATGAAAAAGAGCATATATCCAATGCTTCTCTTCAACTATTTTGGATAATTTATAGCGACTTTAGTCTTTTAATATGTCTACTAATAAATAGTCTAAAAATTTAAGACCTTTTTTATAGAAAATCAACTCTTTTTCTTCTGATAATTTCGTTGTATTTTCTAATGATTCAGCTAATATAGCTACTTTTTTATTTGAAGTATGTAGGTACTCACTACCATTAGAAATGGTAAACCAAGTGATGTGTCATTTGAAATAAAACCATCCTCGGTGCAGTATTAGCTACGCCGAGGATGGTTTTATTTAATTAAGTCTTCTTTCAAAGGTACCATAAACTACTACTTCGTTATTTTTAACCATTGTTTGTCCTTTCGCAATCACGGTATCAATAGTTAAAGAGTCTTGATTTAACAAGCAAAAATCAGCGTCTTTTCCAACGGCAATGTATCCTTTATTGTCGAGTTTTAAAATGTCGGCTGGATTTTTTGTAATGGCACGAATTGCGATTTCTAATGGAATATTTTCTTTCAAAACTGCTTCTTGAATATTAATTAGAAGTGATTTGGAACTACCCACTCCTAGACCAATGAATTCACGTTTTTCATTAAAATAAGGTAAGCTTCCTTGACCATCCGAGGTCATCGTAAAACATTCGTGAGAAACACCTTCGTCTAATAGACGTTTTAAGCCTTTACTAAAGCGAACTTCGCCATCGGTTTCTTCCCAAAAATCAGGATCTTCACTACCAGTAAAATCAATGTAGCCTCCACGTTTGGCATAAGCTACACAAGTCTCAAATACTTCCGGTGTCCGATTGGCATGAGTTGGCCAAAACTGGCTCATTGGAATTTCTGTATGATTCACGGTTTCTTCAATAAGCTTCAATCGATCTTTTCCATCACCTAAATGAACATTAATAATCCCTGCTTTTCCTGAAAGCATGCCACCAACACGAGCGTCGGCTGCGGCACGAGTAAATTCTTCAAAAGAAGGCTGTGAAGAGCGATGATCAGAAATAGCAATTTCGCCAATCCCAATAATTTTGTCAATTGTTAAAAAGTCTTTAATAATTGAGCCCGTCACGGTTTTAACAGGCAAACGATAAGAACCGACATAAACGTAAGTCGAAATCCCTTCTGCTTCCAAACCGCGTGCTTTGCTGATTAAAGCGGTCATGTCGCGTCCTTCACCATCGGTTCCTAGACACCCAACAACTGAAGTGACTCCGGCTGTCGTCAATTGTGTTAAAGTGACTTCTGGTGTCCGGTTTTGAAACCCACCTTCACCACCGCCACCTAAAATGTGAAAATGTCCGTCAATAAAACCTGGAGTCAAGATCTTGTTACGACCATCGATTTCTTCTACTTTGCAACCAGTGACTTGCAAATCAATCTGATTATCTATTGCTAAAATTTTATTTTCTGTATAAAGCACGTCTTTGATTCCTAAATCATCGGGTGCATATACGTGCGCTTGACGTATAATTTTCAACATACAAAAATCCTCCTTACTGTAAACCAATCATAACAGCAATCACAATGAAAATTGAACCTAAGATAAATAAAAATCCTTGCATCTTGATTTGGAATTTTGCCCATTTAATCCAATCAATACGTGCAACTCCTAACACACCAATTAAACTTGCAGAAACAGGAGTAAAAGCATCCATAAATCCTGAACCTAATTGATACGCTAATACAGCAATTTGTCGAGAAATTCCTAATAAATCCGCTAAAGGTGCCATAATCGGCATAGTTAAGGCTGCTTGACCAGAGTTTGAAGTAACAACTAAGTTAAATAAACTTTGGAAAATGTACATAGCCCATGCTCCAACAACTGCCGGAACACCTGTTAATGCAGAACCAATACTATGAAGAACAGTATTCAAAGTAGAATATTGACTTGCATCCGCTCCACCTAACACTAATAAAATTCCTTTTGCCATCCCTACAACCACTGCTGTACCAGCTAAATCTGCTGCACCACTTTGGAAAGAGGTCGCAATATCATTGATGCCCATATCGTTTACTTTGAAAATTACAGCAAAAATACCTGCTAATAAACCCATCACAAAGAATTGAGAAGCAATTTCTGGAATGTAATAGCCTTTTTGTGTGACACCCCAAACAATCCAAATTAAAACAACTAACATTTCAAGTAAAATCACCTTGTGTCCTAATTTAAATTCATTGCTTTCATTCACATTATTTTCAATGTGTTTGCGAAAATACGCATCTGACTTGTAAACAATTGAAGACTCTGGATTTTTACGAATTTTTTCAGCATAAACCATCAAATAAGCCGCAGCTAAAGCGGTCACTACACCCCACATAATCAAACGGAAAGTGGCACCAGATAAAACAGGTATCCCTGCAATTCCTTGTGCTACCGCAACACTAAATGGACTCATCCAAGAAGTTGCATTTCCGACTTGTGAAGCAACGTAAGTCACAGTGACAGCGACAATCGAATCATATCCTAAAGCAATTACAAATGGTACCATAATCATCGAGAAGGGAATAACTTCTTCTGCCATCCCGAATGTAGCACCACCAAATGAAAACGCAAAGAATAATAACGGCAAAGCTAATCGTTCTAATCCTTTCGTGCGATTGATAAACGCATAAATCCCTGCGTCAATCGCTCCCGTTCGCATGATAATCCCAAATGCTCCACCAACTACTAAAATTAATGCAACAATTCCAACTGCCGAACCATATTTATCACCTGACACTAACCCTTCAAAGATAAAATTCAAGAAACCAAATCCACCAAAATCGTCGGTTCCCCAAATTTTAGCTGTTTTATGCAACTTTTCAGAAGTGTCATAAATCGCATCGCCATATTCTTCATAAAGTGCATCATCTGTTAAAGCAATCTCGTCTAGTTTTTCTTGCGAAAGATTTTTTTCACCTTCCGTTAAAACAGCTTCTAATTGCTCTTTTTCTACACCTAATGTATCTAAAGCTTCAGGATTATCCACTAATTCTTCTAGCTGATTAAATACAAATTGAGTGTTTAAATTATACGCATACCGAAAAGAGTCCTGTTCTAAAACGGTTCTCGAAGCTACATCGCCACTTGCATCCTCATATTGAATTTCTTTTGTGCTGAATTTCCCAGCAGGAACTAAAAACGTGAGCAACCATGCAAAAATAACGACACAAAAAATAATGACATATGTATGCGGTGTTTTTAGTTTTGTTAAATCTGTTTTGCCTTTCTTCATCCTAATCCTCCTACATATTCTATGAATAAATAATCATAAACGAATAACATTATACATTAAATACTCAAGATTGAAAGCTTGTATTAAAGAAGTTTTAGATTCAGGGAAAAATAAGCGTTGCCTTAACAAACAAGCCATAGCTCTGCGAACTAGCTATGGTTGCTTTTGCTTATTCGATTGTATTAAGTAATTCAATAAACGCATCTGGACTGATGAATTTTATATCGATATCACTCATATAAAGTTTTAAATCAGTTGCTGAAAGTTTTTTATTTTTTGAAACAACATAAATTTTTTTCTTTAAAGCACTTGCGATTCCTAATTCAAAATAACTCGTTTCGTCTAAATTTCCTAAAGTAAAGATAAAGGCTGCTTTTAGCATGAAATATTTAATGTCTTCCAAGTGATGATACATCCCTGTTTGAATACAATTTGTGGGAATAGCCACTGCTGCAACTCTTCCCTTCTCATCTTCAAACAGTTTAGGATTGACTAATAATTGACTTTCCTGTCTTGGATTAGTTGTTATTTGATAGATAGTATTTGACATTTTTTTGCACCTCTCTTTGATAGTATCAGCTAATCACTTCTTCCAACATACATTTTTCTAAGCTTTTCAACACCTAGATAACCTCCTACGCCCAACCACAAAACAACCACTACTATAAATAAATAGTTATAGTTTTTAGTAGCTGGATAAGTTACTTCTAAATGATTGAGGCCTTTTTGAGAAAGAAGAATTGGGGCACCAATCGGGCTGAATGTTACATCTGCTATTTCTAACTTTGTTTGGTTAAAGTTTAGTTCGGTTCCCTTATAAGCGACAATCGGAACCATAGTTTCTTCTTCCAAAGAAAACCATTCAATGATTAATTTTCTATCCTTTACCTTTTTATCAAACCCTTTTGCTTCAATGATTTCTTGGCGATACAGTTCATACTTATTGTCAGCAGTTTTTTGATAAATGGGAACATAATCTGGCGTAGACTTGTTAACCAATTGTAACAATTCGGATAGATTATGGGAATGGAAACTATCGACCACCTCTTCTACCACTGCTCCTGTGAATCGGGCATGTTTTCCTAAATAAGTTGCTGGCGATTGTTGATACTGCATAAATAAGTGAAAACTACTCACCAAAATCGTCTGTATTATACTAATAATTACTACGCCTTTTTCAACTTTTTTATTCCTTTTTTGTGTTTTTTGCTGGATTAATCCCCAATAAAGACCACATAAAACGATAAACGGCATAAAAAAGCGAAACGGAAATTGAATGAGTTCAATGATTTTAAATGATTGCTCAGAAAGTAGTTTCCAAGGAATCAAATTAGTGGAGAAAAGCAAATATACTAAAGAAATACCTCCAATAAACAAGGTCGGTTTCGGTAATTTTTTTCGATACACGCTTGTTTCTTTGATTAGCCAAAATATCACGCCCAAAAAGCTTATCGGGGTCAACAACCAGTAAGCACTTTGATAATTGATAGTACTCAAATATATTTCTTTATTAACAAAAGGTGCAACCAATTGATTATCAGTATAGAGCTGATACAGCACCAACCAAATATTCATTGAAAAAATGCCACACACAATCATGCTACTTGCTAGCTGTTTGAATAACATTATTTTCTGATTAGACATTATCCATACATAGATAAATACTAGAAAATAGATGCTAACTAACAGTAAGCTCGTAAACAAATGTGTCTGAACCATGGCAGCTACACTCAATCCGACTGTTACAATTGGCAAACGTCGCTTATCAATTAATTCTTTCATCGGAATTAAACATATTGGCAATAACGCTATCCCCCAACTGCTAAACCCTTGCCGAAGGACCCAATATTGAATAGCATAGGTCGTCACAAAAAAGAAACTAATTGGGTAACGAAAGTATTGATCAATTTGGTAGTGCTTTAACAATTGATTCATTGAAAAAAAAGCCAAAAAAGCAAGCAACAAATTACTACTAAGCTGATAACGAAACCATGTTCCAGTTAGTAATAATAAGCCTCCCTGAAAGTACGCAATCAGCGGACCATATAACGCATTGACAATTCTTCCTGATTCATGAAATCCATACATCGAAATAAAATACTGCCAATTTTGTTCTTTCATTTGCATCGCAGTATCATAAAAGCGATTAAAATGAAAAAGACTATCTGAACCTAATATAACTTGTTGCGAAAATATCTGGGGCCCAAATAATAAACAAATAGCACCTAGATAGCCAATTAATCGCCTATTTTTCAAAAAAAAGTTCATTCTATCACCTCAAACACAGCTTAGGTGAATGCCAATTATTTATAAAGCAATAAAAGGAAACATCCTATTAAATCAACATGTTCGATATTGTTGCGAGGAAAAATACTCAAATTTAGCGAGAAAAAAATAGGAGTTTGCTATACTTAAAAGGAGAAAATAATAGCTAGGTGAAGAAATGAAAATCGGAAAAATTATTAAAGACGAACGCTTAAAGCGAGACCTGACACAAGAGCAATTGGCTCAAGAATTTTTTGTTACCAGACAGCTCGTATCCAAATGGGAGAATGGTAAAAGTTATCCTGATTTAGATCAAGTTGTTAAAATGAGTGAATGGTTTGAATTACCACTAGATTACTTGTTGAAAGAAGATACCAAAATGCTTGATGAATTAAATTTTGATACGAAGTTAAAAAAGCGCATTAAATTAACTAGTATTATTCTCGGCTTGGTTTTATTAGGTGTTATGCTTGGAGGATTTATTTTCTTTGTACTCATTGACCAACCATTTTTGCAAGCATCTGATATCGAGATAACCAAAGTAGAAAAAATAATATTACCAAAAGAAACCATCATAAATTCTGAGACAAACGAAACGTGGACCCTACCTGAAGATGTCGAATATAAAATCCATTTTAAAACAGCCAAACCTTTCGTAAACCTTACAAAATATACAGGCTTTGTTAATATATCAAATGATCATAGCTTGCAAATTTTATTAGGTGGTGGCAATTGGTCACTAGTTGGTGGAAAAAAAGAATCCATTATTTATATCCAGTCCGAAAGAAAAAATTTAACTACCCCTCGATTAAATAGCGGTAAAGACATTTATTTAATGAGCAGAAGAAAAGTCGATTCAGAAAAACTACATCAATTGGAATTATGGTCTGACAAAATTTTAGATTGGAATGAATTGAAAAATCTTCCCAATAACCATTAAAACAGACGAATTCGTTTTTTTGATAGTTAGACCCTTCTAAAAAACTTTTAAAAGTTTTTTTGCGATGGATTTAAATTCCCTTCCTTTTATATAGAATCCCATCTATATTTAGAGTCTTTTAAAAGTTTCAAAGCTAATAACCTCTCGTTTTAGTTATGAATTGACCCTTTTTAAAAAGAGCCGTATGCTTACAGTAGAAAGGATGTGTATCTGTGTATTCATTAGTCAAAAAGATTATTACTGAAAAAGATATTCAGCGCCAAGTTTCCTTATTGGAGCAATTACTCAATCATCCCAACATTACTGTTAAAGAGCTAGCGCGACAAATCAAAACCACTGAACGTACAATTTTTTCTGATTTACAACTGATTCGAGAACAATTACCCAATGGCTGGCAAATTGATTCGAGTAGCCAAGGTATTCAATTAATAAACAAAAAAAGACAATTAACTAATGATTTATGGACCTTATTTTTGCCACAATCGATTAGTGTTCAATTTATCAAAGCTCTTTTTTTTACTAAGGAATTAACTACAGCAAACTTTCTCCAAGAAAATGGGCTTTCTTTGGAAACACTTCGACGACATACAAATAAGATGAATCGCTATTTACAGACCTATCATATTAAAATTAAGCTAACAACAAAAACCGCACAGCTTTTAGGGAATGAAAGTGCGATTCGAATCTTTTTTCATCGGTTGTTATTACCTTTTACTCATAATAATTATTTTTTTGAAAATTATGCTATTCATGAAGAACATTATTATCATTATTTAAAGCAGATAAATCAATCTTCTTTAGCCGTTGAAACAGAGCATATTTTTGGCACATGTTGGTTTTTTATTAACACGATTCGAATGAAAGTCAATTGTCGAATTGACAAGTTTCCTTTTGAAGAAGACGATTATTTGTACCAACTGTATAAGCAACCCTTAAAGGATTTATACGAAAAAGAAGGTATTTATCTACGTGAAGATGAAAGTTTTTTTGCTTTTTTTTGTTTTCTAGAAAGCTGGAATTATAATAATTCTTTTGGTGACGCGATTGCACTAGCCAAACATTATCCTGTATTAATGGCAGTGGCTGATAAACTCACCGAGCAAGTGACCAAGCAAACGCAGATTTCTTTACAACAATCCTCATTAGCAGAAAATCTATTACTACTTCTATTAAAATATAGTGAATCAACATGGTTATCTGAACAATTCCAATTAGAATACCATGAATTACTTACAGAACGAAAAGACAGTGAACGTTATCAAAGTGATGCTGAAATTTTACCCATTCTTCAGCCAATTATTCAATTAGATGACCCTACGTATTTATTGAATCTCATTTCATTGTTAGAACAACAAGCTTTGTTTGCTAATCAACCACAAATGATGACCGTCTATTTTATTTTTCAAGGCGAACCTGCATGGAAAGCTTTTTTACAACAAGAATTAACCGATTTGCTAGGTCGTAGAGTGCACCTAACAAATCTGGAAGTTTCACAAATAGAACAAACACTATTTGAAAAACAGGATATTATTGTTTCGAATGTTCCTTTAGACTTTGTTCCTGTAAAACATCTCTACATTTCAACCATACCCACAAAAAATGAGCTACGGCAATTAACCGAGCTCACTTTAGAACACTATTTATAGTTTACTTAAGCTCCTTGGATATCTGGCTCTGCCGATGCGTAATTCGTTTCGTCAGAGCTTTTTCGATTTCAACAATTAGGAAGAGTAACGCAACATTCGCAAAAATAATCATGTGTTGACTGCTAGTTAAGGTAGTTGTTCCAATCCATTGTTGCATAAGTGGGACAAACAAAACCGTTGCTTGTAAAAGTGTCAAAATTCCTAATGAAAGAAAGAGTGGTCGATTTTGGAATAAGCCTTTATTAATTGAAGGATTAGTTAATTCACGACAATTAATCATGTAAACAGCTTGGGCTAATACAATATTTTGTAATAGAATTGTCTGCTGTAGTGCTTGACCCTCAAATTGCATAGCCAAAACGTAAGCTGGAATCATAATTAATAATGAAACATATATGACTCTAAACAAACTATAGCCAGGTAAGATGCTCTCATCAGCAGTTCTCGGCGGACGATTCATAATATCTTTGCCAGCTTTTTCGAAACCTAACGCATATGAAAGTGTGATAGTCGTAACCATGTTTACCCATAAAATTTGAATTGGTGTCAACGGCAAGGGATGGTTCATTAAGAGTGCGAAAATTACCACTAGACCTTGAGCTAACGCAGTTGGTAAAAAGAAGTTAATGGTCTTCTTTAAATTATCAAAAATCTTGCGTCCTTCTTTTACTGCTTTAGCAATTGTATGGAAATTATCATCTGCTAATACCATATCTGCTGCTTGTTTACTGACTTCGCTTCCTTTAATTCCCATAGCGATTCCTATATCGGCTTTTTTTAGTGCCGGAGCATCATTTACACCATCGCCTGTCATACCAACGATTTCCCCATTGGCTTGTAACGCACTTACAATTCTCAGTTTGTGTTCAGGTGTCGTTCTAGCAAAGATATCTACTTTTTGTACTTGCTCTGCTAATTCTTTTTCACTTAATTGATCAATTTCAATTCCTTCTAAAACAACAGATGTATGCTTCAAACCAATTTCTTTACCTATTGCTTGAGCAGTATCTTTATGATCACCCGTAATCATCTTCACTGCAATCCCTGCTGTTTGACATTCTTTGACCGCTTGAATGGCGCTTTCTTTTGGTGGATCAATAATACCTACTAAGCCAGCAAAAGTTAATTCTTTCAGTTCTTCGTGGGTTAATTCTTGATGCTGTGCCACTTTTTTAAAGGCGAACCCTAATACTCGTTGACCTTGTTGGGCAAAGGACATTGCTTGTTCTTGCCAGTTATTTCGCTCTTCTTTACTTAAATTCGTTTTATCCAGCAAAACTTCTGGTGCTCCTTTGACAAAAATGATTGCTTGCTCCCCTTCTGGATGTAGCGTCGCCATATATTTATAACTAGAGCTAAATGGTATTTTGCTTTGAATTGTTTTTAACGTTGCTTTGGGAGTCTGCTCCTCTACATAATGTAGCAAAGCCAATTCGGTCGGATTTCCTTTTAACTCAGAAGTTTTTTGATTATCTGATAACTTTAATTCCTGACAGTTGTTCATAATTTCTAAAATACGCTCGTCATGCTGGGCAGCAATATTGACTACCGTCATTTCATTTTTAGTTAAAGTGCCCGTTTTATCTGAACAAATGACCGTCATGGAACCTAATGTTTCAACAGAAGGCATACTCTTAATAATCGCATTTTCTTCAGACATCTCCTTCACACCCATTGACAAAATCATGGTTAAAACAGCTGGCAAGCCTTCTGGAATCATCGCTACAATTAATGCAATCATTGCTGAAAAGATTAATTGCCATTCCATCCCATAGTGTAATGTCGTAAAGAATAAGAGAAATACAACTAAAACCATGATGCCTCGGAAAATTTGTTGGTTCAATTGATGAATCTTTCTCACTAAAGGCGTTGTTTGCTGCTTAACAGCTTGTAACGCTTGATTTATTTTTCCAATTTCTGTTGTATCACCCGTTTCAACCACAATTCCAAGTGCCGAACCTGCTTGAACCAAGGTTCCTGAAAAAGCCATATTTTTTTGATCACCTGCAGGAGCCTCTTCTGTTAATACCAAGGTAGCTTTTTCTGCAGCCTCTGACTCACCTGTTAAAATGGATTCTTCAATTAATAACTCATGGACTTCAAGTAAACGAAGATCTGCTGGTACAACATCGCCAGCTTTTAATGCCACTATATCGCCTTGAACTAATTCTTCAGTTGAAACACTTTGCTTCATTCCATCAATTAAAATGACCGCTTCTTGACTCATCATTTGCTTCAAACCATCCAATGACTCTTCTGCTTTACGCT
This sequence comes from Enterococcus sp. AMC1623, assembly GCF_058216495.1. Classification (NCBI taxonomy): domain Bacteria; kingdom Bacillati; phylum Bacillota; class Bacilli; order Lactobacillales; family Enterococcaceae; genus Enterococcus; species Enterococcus sp. AMC1623. The sequence continues at coordinate 888,679 of NZ_CM177096.1, forward strand.
CTTGCCAATAGCCAACTAAACCATTTACGACAACGACTAAAAAGATAATCCCGCCTTCGACATATTCGCCTGTTACAAATTTTAAAATTGCAGCTGCCAATAGAATCAGCATCAGTAAATCTGTAAAATGCTTTAAAATTTTCTGCCATGTTTTTAACTGCTTTCGTTCTGCCATTTTATTAGAGCCGTTTTCGACTAAACGCTTCTTACGTTCTGTTGTAGACAAACCCGTTTCTTTTGTCTTAATTTGTTTCATGATTTCTTGATTTTCTAATTGATACCACTTCATGAAATATTCCCCCTCTTTTCTTGATAGCTTAATTATAGGTGGAATTATCACCTATTATTGGTCGATAATTTCAGTCAGGTCTGAAAAAAATGAAGTGAAAAGTGATTAGCAAAAGACATTACTTATGAAATAGTCATATACAAGCAATATTCTATAACCTTTGATATAAAACAAAACTATGGTAAAATCGTTTTCATAAGGAGGGATTTTTTTGACTAGAAAAATTATTACAGGAAAACAAGTAACTTCATCCGGACCGTATTCGCATGCTGTTGATGCTGGAGACTATTTATTTTTTTCAGGGCAAACAGCCTATAATGCACTTGATTATGATGGCAAGAAGTTGGACATTACCACCCAAACTCACAAGTGTTTCGCACATTTACAAGATGTGATGACAGAAGCTGGTGTTAGTTTAGATGATGTCGTAAAGGTGAATGTCTATTTAACTGGCATGAAATATTTCGCTGAAATGAATGCCGTCTATGAAAAGCAATTTACAGCCCCTTATCCAGCAAGAACCTGCGTAGCTGTACTTGAATTACCTTTGGAAGCCGATGTTGAAATTGAATGTATCGTTAAAAAGAAGCTGTGACAAACAATTTTCATTGTTGTCACAGCTTCTTTTAGTTATCATCTATTTTATACTGTTAATTCAATTAAATTTCCTTCTGGATCTTGAACAACAGCTTCATAATAACCATCTCCAGTTGTACGAGGTCCATTTAATAATGGATAACCATCTTCTAAAAAGCGTTCAACAAAATCATCCACATTCTGCTTACTACCAACTGAAATGGCGATATGGGTATATCCTAATGTATCTACGCTCCGATCAGATAGAAAATTTTTCGTTGTTAATTCTATTCTACTTCCCGTTTCAAAAGTTAAAAAATAGGATTGAAAGCCTGTTTTCTTATTATGGTAACGTTCACTAGGTTGCGCTTTAAAATAATTCATATAAAATTCTTTCATTTTCTCTAAATCCTTTGTCCAAATTGCCACATGTTCTATATGCATTCTACTTCTCTCCTTGTCTATAAATAATAAAAGCTAACTTTATGAATAAAGTTTAAAAACTTCGCAAAAAATTATACATGCGCCTTCCAAAGGCACTCTGTAATTTCAAATTCTGAAAATACTGCTTGAAATGATGATTGTTCCGGACTACAAGCATAGATGCCGAATGAAATTTTTTGTTTTCCTTGATGCAAATGACAAATACGCATCTGCTTAAATTCCACACCATCTAATGAATAATCTAAACGATAGTCGGCTTTTCTTCTACTAAGTCGATACCAAATTGTATCTATTTTTGAAGAAATATCCATCGTTGCCCAGTCAGAATAACCTAAGTTTGTAACGACACTTCCTAAACGTTGGGTTTCATTATTTTTGTACTCTGATGAAGCTTTTAACCAATTATCAGAATCTAGATAGACGATAATTCCACATTGATCAAATCTTGTTTGGGTATTAAAACGAGTTTTTACAGTAAAAGAAAAATATTCTTCCTCAGTGTCTAGTTGTAAAGCAGGTGCGTTATCATTCCGAAACCCATAAAATGTTCGTTGCCAAAAATCAGTGTGCGGTTCAGTTGTAATTGAAATGCGATTATCAGCTATTTCGTATTCTTTAGGTTGATTGGTCCACCTTAAGTTTTCATTACTAAACTTCACATAACCTCCCCTTTCTTATAAGTTACTGTAATTCTAATGGATGTTCTTCATAAAATCAATGATGAGCACAAAGTTCATCGTACTCACTAGATTAGTAAAACTTTTCAATCTTGTTTAAGTGAGTTTCTTCCAGTAAAATTTTTTCATTTATAGCAAGAATTTGGTTCTATTGTTTATGCAATGTTGCCTACGAGACCGATACCACTGTCAAAAATAGGCAATAGATAACTCGGCATCTTATTTCTCTCCTTGTTACTCTATAGTTAGAAATAACAAACGGATAAAAAATGCAATAACTTTCTCTATTTTTTTAATTTCAAAGTAACACTTGCCCCATTTTCAGTATTTTTAATAGATAGGAATCCTTGATAATTTAAAAGAATTTCTTGTGTAATTGATAATCCTAATCCTCGATATTTTTGTGTTGTTTTAGTCGTATAGAAACGTTCTGTAGCATGAATTAATGCTTCTTTGCTAAAACCTGTACCTTCATCTTCAATAATAATTCGATAATAATCCGGATCATCTTTAAAGATAAGAAATAAAGTAGTTTCTGAAGCAGAATGTTCCAGACTATTAACAATTACATTTTGTAACGCTCTTGTCACTTGCTCTTTATCAATAAAAATAGCACTGGTATCTTGTTGCTTGATACAAATTGAATGATTCGTATGGTGAGCTAAGTCTTCTGCTAATTCAATCCATTCTTCTAATACCTTTGTATTCACAGAATGTTTTTTTTCAGTCGAAAATAAACTGATTTTTTTTAACTGGTCGATATATTGTTCTAAACGATAGACACCTTTCCCCAAAGAATATAAACTTGGGTATTCTTTCTCATCCAACTCTTCTTTTAAAAGCTCTAAATGTCCTTTAATTAACGTAATTGGTGTACGTATATCATGAGTAACTGACTGTACAAGCTCTTTTTGTTTTTGTTGAGACTGCCACTGTTTTGTTAAAGATTTTTTTAATTCCTGACTCATTGAATCTAGAGAATCTAATATGCCTTGGATTTCCTTATAAGAGCTGTATTCTCTCCTATAATCTAGATTCATTTGACGAATTGCTTCATTCGTACGAGTAACTTTCATAAATTCATGTTGTATTCTTCTAACACACTGCCGAACAAAACCTAAAAAACCCATCACCCAAAGACCAATAAAGAACAAGCTAGAAAGCATTTCCGCATTTGGAACTAATTGATAGAGTGTTTTATTAGTAAAAATCAGCGACATTTGATAACTTAAAACAACTTCTCGATAAGCATTTTTTTCATATTCAAAATAATATGGCGCGACGAAATCACCTGTTCGACTCTTACCATCTATCTTAGCACGTTCAATATAGGTATTATACTTTGAAGGAATTGTTTGTTGATTATGACCATTTTCTATGACCTGATAGTCAAAATAATAAGGTAATTCTTCTATGTTCCAATCTTTTTTCTGCATTCTTTCTTTTACTACTTTAACCTGTGATTGCGCATAATCTGCGCGATAAAAAATCCCCATATTTATTGATAAATCAATGATGATAAAAAAGAATAGAATTAAAAAGAAGGTATAAAATAACTCTAATAACGAATATCGAACAATAACTTTTCCTAAAGACGAACGACGCCCCATTTATATCCCACCCCCCAAACTGTTTGGATTGGATTAAGCTGCTTTCTTTGAAATTTATTTCGAATTTGTTTGACTCTTTCTGTAATGGTGGTCTGACTATCACCAACCGCATCTAATCCATACACGGATAAATAGATATCTTCTTTTGAAAATACTTGTCCTTTATAGCGAAACAATAATAAACAGAGTTCATACTCTGATGATGTCAATTCTATAGATTCATCCTTGATATAAAATTTTTTTGCAATTAAATCACAAGAGATATCTTCGTCAACTAAACGCTGACGTTTCTCTCTCTTTTCTCTACGCATATGAGCATCCACTCTTGCTCGTAGTTCTTTAATCGAAAAAGGTTTTGTAATGTAATCGTCCCCACCAGAAGCAAATCCTTCTAATTTATCTTCTTCAAAATCTTTTGCTGTTAAAAAAAGAACTGGAGCGTCTATTAGTTCTCGATAGCGACGTAAAAATTCAAAACCAGATATCTCTGGTAGCATGACATCTAACAAAATTAAGTCAAAATATTTCAAATCATTTGGATCAATTGTGCTAACTTGATTCTTTGTAGTGACACAATACATCGGTTCTAGGGTCTGTTTTACCAACTGTAACAAATCAAGATCATCATCTACAACTAAAACTTCCATAACTATTCCTCCAAAACTGATTTGCCTTCCCAACGATTATACCAAAGCAACACTAAAATTAACAAAATCACACTAAGTAATATGCAACTACAAAGAATTTGCCAATATTGTGTAGATTTGTTCATAGAAACATATTGGGGAATAATTTCATAGGACAGTCTAACTCCCCAAACCCAAGGCATATAATGCCATAAATGACCACCTAAATCTGTTGTTCCCAATAGAATACCTGACAAAGTAAAGATAATCCCGGCAACAATACTCCCTGCTTCATTTAAAGTGAGTGCCAAAAAGAAATAAATAAGTGTCATGGGCATCAAACTTACTAAATTAGCTAATAAAAAATATATAGTTAAAGAAAGATCCAGTTGGTGATGTGATAAAATGAATTGCAGAACTGAAAATACACTAAATCCAATCACTTCAATACCTGTTACTAGGCTTAAAACAAGAAAATATTTACTAAGAAACAACTTACTACGAGAAACACCAATTCGTAATTCATTTCCAAAAAAACTTGCCTCTTTATCTAATTTGCAAAATAAAGGAATAAAAAAACTTAAAGAAAACAAGGCAGATATCACAAAAAATAGGAAAAAAGCATTAAATTCCTGATATTCATTAAATTCTTTTTTTGCACCAATAAAAAAATAGAAATATAAGCTTATACTATAAAATACTGGTAAAAAAAAACTCAATAAACGAATAGAGGTACGTTTGGTTTTTAACCAGTGTCCATACATTAATTTAACCATTGAGTTTCTTCCTCTCCACTAGCAATTGAATTAAAAAAATAAGTAAGTAAACAACCAGCGACACAATAATCCCTACTCCAACTATTTGAGGATTTCTTAATGAATCATTTTCTGATAAAAAAGTGCCATTAGGATGAATGCCTAAAACTGGACAAAGCATCCTTAGCATATAATCCCATGGAAAGAGCCACCAAATAGGCGTAATTGCAAAAATTGCCGCACAAATACCACATAAAAAATTCACTAAAACAGTTACTACTCGTGGAAAAAATTGATTTAATACAAAAGATAGCCCAATAATCGGTAAACACCCTATAAAAAGGGTCAGTGTTGCTTCAATAATCTCTATCCCCACAATGTATTCCTTTAGGATAAAACGTCCTACTAAGAAAAACAATATACTAGAAATAATCAAAATAATCATTACTTCAAATAAAACAACAATATTTTTAGCTATTATTTGTAACCAAGGATTACGCCCTAGTGAACGATAAAAAATTTGATTAATTTCCTTCTCTTTGGTCAAGATATTTCCTACTAATAGAGATAAAACAACTGGCAATATCATTGTTGGATACCAATTAAACCCTGTTGCAACTAAATAACTTTTATTTATTGGGTTTTCTCCCATCAATAGCGTCATAAAAAAACTAAAAAAAACAAATATAACAGGAATAACAAAAAGAAATTTTTGATTAGCTGTGCGTTTTTCCTTTAACCATTCTACTGTCAGCTCATTTAACATGTTTTCCCCTTCTTTCCTTTTGAATAATATCTAAAAAGAGTTTTTCTAAATCATCTTGTTTTTGATTATTTAGTCCTTCATAACTTAGATACCCTTTACAAATAATTCCTATTTTATCTGCCAATTGTTGCACTTCACTTAAAATGTGACTAGACAAAATAATAGTCATTCCTTGTTGAGACAAATCACGAATAAATTCTCTTAATTCTTGAATGCCTATAGGATCTAATCCATTAGTTGGTTCATCTAAAATTAATACTTCGGGTTTATTTAATAAAGCTAACGCTAAGCCCAAGCGCTGTTTCATACCTAGCGAAAAATGTTTAACTAGTTTTTTACCAGTGTCTTGAAGACCAACGATTTTTAGAACTTCTTCAATTCTTTCATCATTGATAGCTAATAACGTAGCTAAAACCTTTAGATTTTCGGAAGCTGTCAAATTAGGATAGATTGCGGGTCCTTCAATCATTGCACCGATATTTTGTAAATGGTGGTGTTTCCAATGAACTCCTTGATATAAAATCTCTCCGGAATTTGGCTTTAATACACCAGTCAAAGTTTTTAATAACGTTGATTTCCCTGCCCCATTGGGTCCTAATAATCCATACACACAGCCCTTTGGTACTTTAATAGAAACATCCATTAAAACAGGGGTTCCTTTAAATGATTTCGTTAATTGCTTTGTTTCAATTGAAAATTCCATATTTATCTCCTCCTAAAGTTACTTTAAAAGATAAATATAATTAAAATATAATCAGCAAGACAAAACTAACAAAGTTTCTCTATTTATTTTTTTAGTAAGATGATTTATCGCAATCTTCACCAATCAAACCCAAGCCTTCCGTTGTCAAAACTGCTAAATACTTGTATTCACAAAAAACTCCTGTACTATAAGAATAAAGGGATGATTTACAACAAGTAATAATGAAACAATTCAGTTAGAAAGGATAGATTATGAAAAAAACACTAATTACGTTAGCAATCTCTGTGGTGACTTCACTTATTCCTTCGATATTGATCCATTACAATCTTTTAGAAGAAGCAAAACAAAGTGAGTTCTTGGTGACATATTTTATCGTTTGGACAATTGGTTTTATTTTTGCTTTACTCATTATTACTGATGTTTTATCTATCAAAGAAACGTTTTTCTTTTTAATCAGAAAAAAATACATTCCTACAACGGCTATTATTAGAAAAGAACGGCTCACCAATGTTAGTTACAATACGACTGAAGGCGGTTATGGTGGGTTTCGTCAAAAACAATACAAGCTAGAATATCACGACAAGCAAGGAAATCGCTATACGCCTACTTACACAACTGGTCGATCTGAATCACAATTTGCTAGTCTCTTAGGTTGGAAAGTTGGAACCAGCCTTAAAATCGTGTACTCTCCGAAAAAACCAATAAAAGCAGTTATTGATAAAGACTACTATAAAAAAAGAACGAAACAAAAACGGCAACAAATAAAAGATGATTGGAATAAAAATTACTAAAAAAACATTCACATAAATCAAATCTAAACAAAACAATCCGCACGATATCGTGTGAGGAGCGCTAATTCTGGTTAATTGGCGGCATCAGCTCACGCTATCGTGCGGATTGTTTAATCTTATATTGTACAGTTCTTATTCTTAAATACGTTCTAATTCATCAATAATTTTATGAGCCAGTGACTGCATTGTTTTATACGGAATCGAATAATTAATTATTTTTTCGCAACAAAACAAGCTGTCTCTGAATCTTCCGTCCATTTTTCTCCACATATATCTGCATATACTTCAACTGATGAAAACATGGCTTTTTCTAATTCTTTACTCAATTTATTTGGTGTAAATACAGTCTCCCAAATATAGAATTCTTTGTAATTATTCGCATACAAAAAGTAGACGTTGCTCTAAATAAATAGTAGAAAGCGAAAACAGTTCAACTTTTAGTAGTACATCTGACCTTGATTTAGAAGAACTCTTCTTGATAGTAGAACTTTAACCACTTTAGAATTAGAAGATGATCGAAAAGTAATCAACGATGAACGTGAATCTAATGGTAACAAGCTTCTTCATCACCTCTCTCCCAATGATGAAGAAGGTATCCAAAATGTTGTGGTGGTTGTCACAAAAAATTAAATTATCAGTAGTATAAAAAAGCTTATTTCCTCTATCTTGGGAAATAAGCTTTTTCTTATTAGTCTTTTACGGTAAATGCCATGCCATTGGTTACAATAACAGGGGTTTCAATTGTATAACCACTGTCTATGATTTTATTAATATCAAATTCCATTAATAAATCACCTGTTTTGATTGGATCGCCTGCTTTGACTTTGGGTGTAAATCCTTCACCTTTTAAATTAACCGTATCAATACCAATATGAATCAATAATTCAGTACCTGTCGTTGATTTCAAGCCAATTGCATGATACGTATCAAAAATCATTTCCACTGTTCCATCAAATGGTGCATAAACTTTTCCTTCTGTTGGACGAACGGCAAAACCATCACCTAATAATTTTTGGGAAAACATTTCATCTGGTACTTCGCTTAAATCAATACGCGATCCTGGAATTGGTACATAAATTTCTTGAACTTCTGTAGCCACTACATCATTGTTTGTATCTACAGTAGTTGTTGTAGTTGCTGTTTCAGTAGTTGCTGTTTCAGTAGTTGCTGTTTCAGTAGCTACAACTTCTTCTTGGTTTCCAATTCCTAAAATCATTGTTAAAACAAATGCACCTACAACAGCAATAACTACGCCAATGATAATATGAATGAAGCTTGTTGCCGTGTAAGTAGATACTGCTAAAATTCCTGGAAGTGCAACCGCATTGCTATACGCTTTGAAAATACTCATGTATGCTGCCGCAACCCCGGCAGAAAGTAAGGCTGCATAAAAAGGTTTTTTATATTTTAAATTATATCCATACATTGCCGGTTCTGTAATTCCTAAAAATGCTGTAGTTGCAGCTGTGAATGCGCCCGTTTTTTCTACTTTGTTTTTCAATTTGAAAGCAACCGCAAATGCTGCACCTGCTTGGGCTAGGTTTCCTGCTAATAAAGCTGGAATGATGACTGTTTTTCCAGTCTCTGCAACTTCTTGTACCATGATTGGCGTAATTGCATAGTGCATCCCAAACATAACCAGTACAGGACGCATTGCTCCAAGTAAGAAGGCTCCAACGAATCCACCGGTGTTATATAACCAATTCACACCTTGCGCAATATAAATACCTAAATAAGAACCAATTGGACCTAAAGCACCTAATTGTAATGGAACCATGATTAATAATGTCAAAAGTGGTGCTAATAAAATTTTCAACATATCTGGGATAGCTTTTTCAATCCATTTACTAATATAACTCATAATCCATACAGCAATAATGATTGGGAAAACTGTTGATTTATAATTAACGAACAACAATGGTAACCCAAAGAAATCTAACGCACGAATTCCAGTTTCTGCTGCTTGTAACGCACCATTTTGAATGGTTGGGTACATATATGCAGCTGCTAACGCAATAGCCATATATTCATTTGTTTTGAATTTTTTAGCCGCACTTACCGCTAGGAAGAATGGTAAGAAGTAGAAAATTAAATCACCAGTCATTTGCAACAATTTAACGATATCTGAGTCTGGTGAAACTAATTGAAAACTAGTTAAAATAGCATTGACAGATTGAACCATACCACAACCAATCAAGATTGGTAAGGTTGGACTAAAAATTCCCGCAATTGTTTCAATCAGTAGGCCAAATGATAATTTTTTCTTTTCAGTTGGTTCTTCGCTGTCACCACCGTTTTCTGGTAGCATTTCTTGAAATTCTTTGTACACTGCCGCCACTTTGCCACCTAAAACAACTTGTAATTGTCCACTACTAAATTGAGCACGAATCACATCCGGTAGTTTATCCAATGCTGTTAAGTCAGCTTTCTTATCATTTTTCAAGTTAACTCTTAAACGTGTAGCACAATGGGTGGCTGTACTTACATTCTCTTTGCCACCGATGAGTTTTAATATTTCTTTTGCTAGGTCTTGATTATTCACAGTGATTCGCCTCTCTCTTCAATAATCGTTTGATACCAATAAAAACTTTTCTTTTTAATTCTACGCATATCTTTTAAATCGTCATTATCACGATTCACATAAATAAATCCATATCGTTTATCCATTCCTTCACGACCACTTACCAAATCAATAAATGACCATGCACAATAACCAATTACAGGATATCCTAAACCAATACAATCTTTAATTTGTGCTAAATGATTATGAATGTACTCAATGCGATAATCATCTTCCACTTGTTCATCCTTCAATTCATCATGTGCACCTAGCCCATTTTCTGTAATTAACACTGGTAATTGATAACGATTATAAAAATCCATAATTGCCAATTTCATTCCTTCTGGACAAATATTCCAGCCCCAGTCTGTTTGAACAATATTCGGATTATCTGTTACTGTGTAAACACCTGGTTCTTCTACGATAAAAACAGATTTTTCATGGTACGCAATTGCATCTTGTTGACTTGCTGCTACTGTTTGATTTAAGTAATAATTCATACCTAGAAAATCTGGTTTATTCGCTTTCATCAATTCTAAATCTTCTTCAAAAATTTCTGGTACTACATCGCGATCTTCCATATATTTCCAATGAATTGGAGAAAAACGTCCACGACAGTGTAATTCAGTAATATAGAAAGTAGACAATTCATTAAATTCCATAGTTGCAATCACATCTTCTGGTTTATTGCTATTTGGGATACCATACATTGGATTGATAACTGGACCGATTTGTGCATGCGGTAAAACTTCGTGACAAAGTTTAATCACTCGTGCTGTTGCGACACACATATTGTAGTTGACTTGCTCAGCTAGTTTTAAATATTCTTTGCCATCTATCTCTTCTGGAAAACCTAGGCGACTTGGAATTTTTAACAAGTGATCTTGTTCGTTAATAGTTAACCAATAGTTCACTCGATCGCCGAAATTCTCAAATAAAACCGCCGCAAATTTTTCAAAATCTTCAATCGCTTCTCTTGAAGTCCAACCACCATAAGCATCTACTAACGCTTGTGGGTATTCAAAGTGATAAATTGTGACAATTGGTTCCATGTCATTATCCACAACTTCTTGAAGTAATCGATCATAAAATTCGATTCCTTTTGGATTAACATTTTTTCCATCAGGCATGATTCTAACCCATGAAAGAGAAAGACGATATGCTTTTAATCCTAATTCTTTCATTAGGGCAATATCTTCTTTGTAATGATGGTAATGATCGCTGGCAACTGAGAAATCAGTAATGCCTTCTTTTTTAGGTTGTAAATCATGAACCGCTACTCCGCGACCGTCTATATCAGCTGCTCCTTCTACTTGAAAAGCAGATGTGGCTGCACCAAATAAGAAGTCCTCTGGAAATTGTTTGATTCGCTTATGATACATTTGTATTCCTCCTGCTTTTTATTAAAGTAGTTTTTAACGACTACCTCTAACTATCCATCTGATTGATTTTCCAAATGAAAACAGTTTCTTTATATGTATAATAAAGCACGACAAAAAAAAGAACCATTCACTCTTTTTCCAAAAAAAATGGAAAAAGAGTGAACGGCTACGTTTCAAGTAAAAGTGGACGTACAACTTCAAAAAAAGAATGTAAATTTTTATCTTGGACACAATAATTCGCCACAACAATTTTTTTCAAAAAATGATCTTTGTAAAAAACAGGATGGGTCAATGTATAGACATGAATGCTACTTTTTTGAGTAAATGCCGCAAAATAGCCGACATTTTTATCCATAACTAAATCATACACGTGATAATTACCCAGTTCTTCTTTTTGAAGAATCTCAAACAACGCTTTCTTTTCTGTCACTTGGGTAATCGGTAAAAGGTATTTTTTTTCGTTTGCTGCTAATCTTCTTTGTCGTTCTTTATTTAAACAGCCTGATAAATAAAGCTTTACCAATTCTAAATCAGTATCGACAAGTATTTTTGAAAGCAATAACGCTTTAGAATTTTTGACAACAATCGGTAATTCTGTAGTCAATACCATCAGCACATCTTTTTGTAATTCTGATTTATGCGCTTCATAATAATATTGTGGATACACCTTCCATGAAATCTTAACATCTAAGGGCAACTGTTCCAATTTTCGCAAGCTATCATGAATTAAACTTGGGGTACTATCACTTATATATAAGATGTCTTGTTCCTCAGGTTTTTCTTCTATAAAGCCGGCAAAATATGGAATAATGTAAGAAATTTCAGACTCTGGTATATCTAATTGAAAGATCGGCAAAAAGTAATCACGAATTAACTGAGCAGTAAGCGGATAACTCGTGTTAATCATTCGTTTTTCAAAATTAGCCACGTCATTATCATTCTCTTTTCGAATTTTCAATTTGTGCATGTGTAACACAAAGCTTTCTTCTTGTTTCTCACTCATCTCCACTCGAATACCAAACTCGTCTAATAGTGTTTGACAGAAACGTTGAAGTTGCTGCTTCAATTGCTCGTTGTAAACAACTTCTCGGTCAGTATCTAACACATTCAATTCATTTAATTTACTTTGACAACTCCATAAATCCGCTTCTGTTAAAACAACTTGTAACTCTTTTTGGAAGGTAAGTGCGATTTCATTCATCAGATTGGATACAGGTAAGGGACTTGCTTCATCTTCTAACGTAAAACCTTGCTGTTGACGAATAATCGTAATCAATAAATAGTGATAAAACGTCGTAAAAGCTAAGCCCGATACATAATAATGATGTTCTACCATTAATGTTTGCAAAATATAATACAACTTTTGCATAAGCTTTTCCAAATCGATTTTTTCATTTAATAAGGGTAACGTACTTGTATTTAAAAAGAAATATTTCGCTAAAAAGTTTCTTTTTTGTCGTTCACTCCACGGAATTTTTAACCCTTTGACTGGTGATACTTCAATATATTTTCGCAAACGCCATGATTTATCCATATGTCGATTTAACATTGATTTTGAAAGAAACAAGCGATTCGCCAACGTTTCCATGCTGATATAATCTTTTTCATACAATAAAATCATCAAAATTTGATTCGTTCGGTCTTTATCGATGTATTCTTCTAAATTATTTTGAAAAGACGCTTCAATTAATTCTTGGGTTTCTGAACTAACGAGCGAAAGCCAATAACCTCTTCTAGCTGAATATTCAATCTGTTCCTTAATCGGAAGAATCTGATTAATTTCTCTGATTTCTTTTTTTAATGTTTTTTCCGAAATATGTAATGCTTGCATTAAAAAAGACGCGTGAATGCCATCTTCTATACTGGAAATATAAGACAAAATCAATAGTTGACGATACGTTAACATCTATCATCCTCCTTTCTTTCCAAAGAAACGTTGAAAAAAACCGCCCTTTGTTTCTTCAGCTACAGATGTTAATTCAGCACTAGCATCGGTAAGCTGTTTTTGAAAAATCAAATTATCTTGTAGTAACAGTTCATTCAACTCTAAAATCCCCTGTAATCCAATCAAGGTGCGTCGGAGTTCGCCTTCTTTTTGACCAAAAAAATCGCCATCTTCTGCCTCTAACTGTTGTATGTTATGAATTAGTGTTCGAATGAATTGATTTTGCTCACTTAATAACACCGAAATTGCGGTTGATTCAACTGACCTAGGCGTTGTTTTTTCCACATAATCTGTTACGAGAGATAAACTATCTACATAGTCACGAAGCTCAAAAATAAATAGTTGGTTCTCTTCTTTTTTCATCAATGCTGTCTGCTGACTTAATTGGTTTTGCACTTGACGTAAGCACCTTTGTGAGTCACTAAGATTCTGTACTTGTTCTTTTAAGGTCATATTTTTTCTCCTATATTTTAGCTAAGTTCATGATAGTCATTCTGTGATGGTTCCATGTGTGTGTTAAATCGTTTTCAAGAATAGATTATCCTCTTTTACAACTAATTGCAAGAAAGCTCTCAATCAAATAGACTTATTTTAACACAACAAAAATAACTTTAAAAATCTTGTATATAAACAAAATTTTTAAAGTTATTTATCTGAACTGAATGGTTTTCAAAATGAAAAAAACTGACGACTAGCTATTCTTGACCTAATGTTTGTAAAATAGTCATCTTTCCATATAATTTTTCTAAACGAGCAAATTCTGTTTCGTCATAGAAATAACATTTTCCTTGAGTAAATTCTTTGGCTACTTCCAATACAAAACGTACCGCTCCTGCAATATCAATTTCATGATTAGCTCCTGTGCCACAACCAGGAACTGCTGATTCAGCTGTTAAAGCTAATCCAACTACTGGTGCATTCGTAGCAATGGCTGGTTGCAAGATACTATTGATATGATACACATCGTTACCATAAGGTGTGATGTCTTGCATTGTAATAGGGAATGTAACAGGTGCCTGACCTGTCGTCATACTCATTAAACGAAGTAAATCATCCGAGATCCGTAAAATATAGCCTTCTTTAACCGTTGGTGAAATAGCAAAACCACGATGATTAATCACGTTGTTGCCTTTTGTTGCATCAATCGAGATAATCGCATCCATTTCTGGTAAAATCTCGTATTCATTCATATCGGACATTTCAACAGGAGAACCCATAAAATCCACGGGTTCATGTGGTTGAGTTGGTGCATCTGGACAAATATGCGTTGTCACGATAATATCACCGGCTACTTGATTGCCTTTTTGATACATGTCCGTCAATTTTAATGCTGAAGCTAAAGCACCAATAGCTCCGTCGGCATCAGAAACTAATCCAATTCGGCTTGGATGGGCGGCAATGCCACCTAACCGACCAATAATTCCTAATGTTGGAGCGGTTCCACCTGTACTTTTTCCATCGGAACCTTCAATGAAGATCTTTACAAAGTCCGTTGACCCTTCTGCTCCTTGAAGAGTCGTGCTAGTAGCAGTAATTCCTTCAATTCCTTGAAACGCCTGCAACGCCTTTTCTCCAGTAATTTTAGGATCATCTAATAAATCAATGATTTCCATCACTTGTTTTAACATGTTGCTCCTCCTTTTTGTATGAATACAACCTGGTTTAAAATGTATGTTGAACATATTCAAATAGTAATTCGTTACTTTGATATACCGGCAGTCCGGTTACCTGAATCACAAAGTCACTCATGTATCGACTATAGCCCATACAATCTAGAATAATTGCTTCAGCACCAGCTTTTTGCAAATAATTTCCTGCCTTTGCAAATGTCTCTTCTGAAAAGTCATAAGGTGAAGCAACAGCAAAAATCGGATTTAATTGATTGGTTTGCCATTTCTTCCCTGCTGCTTCTATTTGAAGTGCAAGCGGAAGCATTACTCCCAGTTGTTGTTTGCCAAATTTTTGCTGAATATACGGTAATAAAATTCGCTCAGGTTCAACTAAAATAGCTTTTTTAGTAGTTAGTTTTTCAAACTCAGCGGTACACAATACGACAATCACGTCGACTCCTTGGGTTTCCAAATCGTCAATTTTTTGTTGCATTCGCGTTTGTACTTTTTCTTTTGACATGCGAATACTCTGTCCATTGCAAAAAGTGCTAACAACGACTTCTTCATTGCCTTGTGGAGACAATAAATTTTCTGCCCCTGTCATAGTTAAGCCATTTAACAATCCATCTTGTTTGACGTTTGCAGACTTTTGAAAAAATGTAGCAAACGAATCAGCAATATCCAAACGTGGTGCTTCACCGATTGTGACAAATACAATTTTTTTCATCGAATCGCTTCCTTATGCTTTTTGGATGATATCTTGAACATAGGGTAAAATTTCAATGCCTAAGGTTTGTTCAATCCGTTCATAACCAGAGGCTTCATACATACCTGCTCCTAAAGCCAATTTTTGGTAAGGCACTTGCAGGACAAAAATTTCTTGCTCTGCTTTTAATTCAGCTGTAGTAATCGGTAAGCCTGTTGCTTGGTCAAAAGACATCAATAAATCAGGGAATGTACTGGTACGTTGGCCATTTTTATCTAATGCCATATATTCGTTCCAAATATACAATACATAGTTATCCTCTTGTTCTTGAACCGTGAATTTCCCTATATCTAAACCACCAGACATAGTTAGTTCAAAATCTTGCACCTTGCCTTGGCATACGATAGTTCCACCAAGATAATTAGCGGCATTTTCTACTTTTTCCAATGGTGTCGTTCCTTGTAAAAAAGCATTTCCAACTTCATACGATTGCGTTAAGGTATTCAACGCAGCATTTTTTAAAATAAATTCTTTACTAACAGGATTTCTCGCAACAACGACTAGTCCCCCTGCTTCGACTGCTGCTTGCCGAACTAAAGTTGATGTGGCATTAACTGAACCTTGTGTGACTAATTGGACTGCTTTATTAGTTGTCGGATTTCCACCAACAGCTGATTGCTGAGTCACATATCCTGGTGTTTCAGCTAATCCCATCGCCCCCATCGTTCCCAATGGATGTGCTCGTCCATTGCAAGAGGCATCCACCATTGGTATTCCTTTCAAAGCGGCTGGGATAAAAGCGTTAAAACTAGAACCGCCACCCATTTCATTGGTAATTAAAGCATCCACTTTAAGGCCATAATTTTTTTCTAAAAGGTCGACGATTTCTACATAATTTTCTACAACGACATATTGTTCAGTTGCAGAAGGAGCTCCTACAGCGGAAATTGTCAACACTGTGGCATTTTCTGGTAAGTCTTCCACTGCAATCACTTCTGGTGTATGCCCATCCGCTAAAGAACTTTGTGCGTTTTCAATTCCGTGGGCCATACCACCACCACCGCCACCACCTAAAATCAGACCACCAATGGCAAGTGCTTCAATTTTTGATTCATCTATTTTTAAAACCATGTCAACCTCCTACTTACTTTGTGTTATGGTAGTTCATTTTTCAATCGATTAACTCCTTAATCGATTTAGCCAAACGATCTTAAATCACAATACTATCTAAATATTCTTGTTCCGCTGGTTCAACTACAGGAATTGATTTTAATAATTTTTTCGTATAGGTTTCTTGGGCGTGGTAAAAAATTTCTTCCACATTGCCTTGCTCAACTAGGTTTCCTAATTGCATGACAATGACATCATCAGAAAAGTTTTTCACCAAGGCTAAGTCATGAGTGATGAATAAATACGAAAGCTGATATTTTTCCTGTAATTCTTCTAGCAAATGAATAATCTTTGCTTGCACAGAAACATCCAGTGCAGATGTGGGTTCGTCTAAAATAATCAATTCAGAATCTAAAGCTATCGCTCGCGCAATTCCCACCCGTTGCTTTTGACCTCCGCTTAACATATGAGGATAGCGATCTAAAAAGTCCAAGGGTAATTCTACCACTTGAATCAATTCTCTGACTTTCTCTAATCGCTGCTTTGCATCTCCATATTTATGCACAAGTAAAGGTTCTTCGATAATTTGGCGAATAGTCTTACTTGGATTTAAAGAAGATGTGGGATCCTGATGAACCATTTGTATTTGTTTATGAAAAGCTTTAATAGCCTCTTTTCCTTTAATTTGGCTAATATCGGTTCCATTGAAAAGAATTTTTCCAGCCGTAATGCTCTCAAAACGCATAATCATTTTTGCTAATGTCGTTTTTCCGCTTCCTGATTCACCTACCACCGCCAATGTAGAACCACGTTTCATCGTAAAAGAGATATCATTCACAGCATGAACGATTTTCTTTTCTCCACGATTTTTCGTTTTGACGATAAATTCTTTTTTCAATCCTTGAACTTCTAAAATTGGTTGATTATCCACTAGCTTGTCTCCTTTCCTAAACAAGTTTTGGCAACGCCGCTAATAAATCTTTCGTATAGGTTTCTTTTGGTCGTAAGAAGACATCTTCTGTATTGCCTTCTTCAACAACTTTTCCATACTGCATGACGTAAGTTCGTTCACCCATTTCTTTAGCGACACCCAAATTATGTGTAATGTACAACATCGAGATTCCTTCTTCTTTGACTAAACGCTGTAATTCTTTATTGATACTATTTTGAACCGTTACATCTAAAGCTGTCCCTGGTTCATCAGCAATTAATAGCTTAGGTGTATGGATAAGTGCAAGCGCAATTACTATACGTTGACGCATCCCACCGCTAAGTTCAAAAGGATAACGCTCCAACAACCCTTCTGGATCAGGCAAACTCATTTTATTAAGTAACTCAATTGCCCGTTCTCGAGCTGCTTGTTTTTCTTCTTTTGAAGGTTTACCAAACCAACGGCGGGCGCGTTTTTTCCCTTGATATAAATAAACATTCATCATCTGCTCACCAATGGTAAACACAGGGTTTAATGCTGTCATTGGATCTTGAAAGACCATCGAAATTTCTTTTCCTCGAATCTCACGCCAATCTTTTTTCTTATTCTTCAACAAATCTTTTCCTTTATAAAGGATACTGCCACCTGTATAGAGTGTTGGTGGCGTTTTAAGTAATCCTAAAATGGAACGAACCGTGATTGTTTTGCCACTGCCAGATTCACCAACAATGGTGACCAATTCGCCAGGTTTTAAAGAAATATTGATATTGTGTAATGTTGGCACCTCTTCTGGTCCATTTTTAAAACTTATTGATAAGTTTTTGATTTCTAATAAATTCTCTGTTGTCATGTTTACTCCCCCTTAGTCTACTCTTACGTCGAAGAAGTCTCTTAATCCATCGCCTAAAAGATTGAATCCTAGCACTGTTACTAAAATTGCTAAACCAGGAAATGTTGTTTGCCACCACATTGTCGGCAAATAAACTCGCCCTTCAGCCACCATTGTTCCCCATTCAGGAGCGGGTGGTTGTGCACCTAACCCTAAAAACCCTAAACTCGCACCAGTCAGAATAACAAATCCAATATCTGTAGAGGCTTTAACGATAATTGTAGATAAACAGTTTGGTAAAATTTCAATAAAGGCGATGCGCCATTTACTAGCACCTATTCCTTCTGAAGCTAAAATAAATTGTTCATTTTTTATCTTTAACGTTTCTGCTTGAACTAATCGTGTAAACCATGGCCACCAACCAAAAGAGATAGCTACCATTGAGTTAAATAAAGAGGGTTCCATAATTGCTGCCACAGCCATCGCTAAGATAATTGATGGAATTGATAAAAAAATGTCTGTCAAACGCATGATGACAGCATTAACTTTTCCACCCCAAAATCCAGCAATTAAGCCTAACGGGACACCAATCCCAATCGCCACAGTTAAAACAACCACACCCATGATTAAAGAATAACGTGCACCAAATAATACACGACTAAAAATATCTCTTCCTGCTTCATCTGTCCCAAAAATATATTGACTACTAGGCGGTTGATTCATTAATGAAAAATCAATCGAACCAGTGACATCGCTTGGATGAGGAGCGATAAAATCTGCAAAAATCGCAGCAAAGACTACTAATGCTACAATAATCAATCCAACAAGCGTCAATTTATTTTTTAGGAGTTTCCGGATTTTCCCAGGAGCTTTTCTTTCTTTTACATTTGCTTCCATATGAACCTCCTATTGTTTTTTCATTTATTACGCATCTAATTTAATTTTTGGATCAAAGAATCCATAAAGTAAATCAACAATGACATTAATTAAGACGAAGAACAAACCAATAACCAATGTCACACCAATGATTGCGTTGTAATCTTTATACAAGATTCCTTGAATGGCATATTGTGCCATTCCTGGCCAACCGAACACAGCTTCTACAAGAAATGCATTCCCAATCAATGATCCAAACTGCATTCCGACTGTTGTCAATACCGAGATGAACGCATTTTTCAACATATATCGTTGATACACTAGATTTTCTGGCAAGCCATAAGACTCCGCAGCTAACACATAATCTTTGTTCATTTGATCGATCATATTTGTACGTGTCATTCGAATAATCTGAGCAGCAGTTGCAATCGATAAAGCAATAGCAGGTAATAAAATATGAATAAAACTATCTGTGAAACCCGCAAAATTCCCTGTAAGCAAACTATCTAACAAACGTAAGCCTGTAATCGACTCAACCGCAACATTACCTCGACCAATAACTGGAAAAATGCCTAACCAATAAGAAAAAATCAATTGCAATAAAATTGCTAACCAAAAACGTGGCAACGCAATTCCTGATAAAGAGACAATACGAATAATGTGGTCAGAAATTTTATTATTCTTCACCGCAGAATAAATACCTAAAGGAATTCCTACTGCTACTGAAATAATCATTGAGACTAAAGATAATTCAAAAGTCGCTGGAAAGGTGTCTTTAATATCCAACCAAACATTACGACCGGAGCGTAAAGACAACCCCATATCTCCGACAAATAATCCTTTAATGTAATTAAAAAATTGTACCGGCAGTGGATCATGTAACCCTAATTGATTTTCCATTGCCACAATCTGTTCTTGCGTTGCTTCAGGCCCTAATGCCAATCGAACAGAATCTCCGGGCATAATTCTTGATAATAAAAAGATAAGCAAAATCAATCCTAGTATTGTTGGAATTAAGCCAAGAATTCTTTTTCCTATAAATCGTCCCATCTAATCTGCTCCTCCCATAGTAGTGAAAAGAAAGGGAGACAGAATGCTTTTATCATAGGTAACTGATAAAAAACCTTTCTGTCTCAACTTTCTTATTTCATGCTCAAATTGTAAAAGGCAATATCATAACCCATCAATCCAACAAAAGTATAGCCATCAACATAATTTGCATAAGCAATATTATGTGTAGGATTCGCTACATAAATTGATGGTGCTTTTGCTGTAATAATTTCTTGTGCTTTCTTATATAGCTCAAGTTGTTTATCTATATCAATCTCTTTTCTTGCTTCATCCAAAATATTTGTCGTTTCTTCATCATCATACCAACTCATTGTACGGAAGCTCCCTTGTGTAGAAGGATGATAAATACCATAAGTGTGGCTATCTACATGAGGATATTTCAATGAATCAGAAATTAAAGTTAAGTTTGGTGTTTTTTCAGCCGAAGTAGCCGCTTCAGTAATTTGTGGCCATGTTGCATTTACAATATTTACTTTAATCCCAATTTTCGATAAATTATCTGATACCAGTTGTCCAAATTGACGTTGCTCTGGATTTTCACCCATAATCATAAAGTCTACTGAAATATCTTGTCCTGCGTATTTAGAAGCAGCTAAGTATTCTTTCGCTTGTTCCAAATCTTGTTTAAAGACTGTCACATCAGGATTGTTTCCAGTAACAACAATTGGAACTGGACCAACTGCTTGTGTTGAATCTCCTAAAATATCCTTGTTCGCTGAATCATAATCAAATGCCGCTGCGATTGCTTTACGAACATTCTCATCATCAGTTGGTGCTTTTTGCATATTCATTGGAATATGTTGAAGTTTTGCACTTGGATCTTTTTGAACGACTAGTTTGTCATTGCTTTCAAATTCTTTATAGGCTGAAACATTCAACCATTGATGAACCATATCTGCTTGTCCAGAAACAAGCAATGTTTTAACAGTTGCTTCTTCTGTAATAATTTTCATTTGAACATCTTTGTATTGATTGTCTTTCCAACCTTTCCAATAATCTTCATACGCTTTATAATCGATTTGTGATTCACGATCCCATTTTGACAATGTATAAGGTCCTGAACCAGCCTCATTATTTTCTAAATAAGCTTGTCCGTAATCATCGCCTGTGGTATTTTCTTCTAACAGTTTACTATCCACAATAAATAATTGTGTCATTGAAGAGATAAATGGCGCATACGCATTGTTTAAGGTAAATTCAACGGTATAATCATCAATTTTCTTCACATTTTCAGCATCTAATACATTGTTCCACAACCAAGAATTTCCTTGACCTATCGCCAACATACGCTGCATTGTATACACTACATCATCTGCTGTAAATGGATTTCCTGAATGGAAGGTTACATCATCTCTTAATTTCACCGTATACACCAAACCATCCTCTGATACTTCATATTCTGAAGCTAGATGTGGCACTGGATCCATTTTGCCATTAGCCGTATCGGGATAGAATAAAGGATCATATAAATTGACTGCCGCAATAATTTCTGTTTCATCAATTACTTTTGCAGGATCAATTGACCCTACCACTTGCTGTGCTACATAGACAAATGGTCGATCAAGTGTGTTTGTGCCCTTGCTTGCTTCTGTTCCTGAATCTTTACCGCCACCACATGCCGCCAATAGCGCTGTTGCTGCAAAGCAAAGCATCAATGCTTTAAAATTCTTTTTCATTTGTACTCCCTCTTTCTTTTCTTAAAAATAGATATTGGATCGTTTTAAAATATGTTCAATCTTGCCCTGAGTGACCTTACCTATGTTCAATGCGTCCTGTTGTTTTTCCTCTGAAATTCGATAAAGGGGACCAGAAATGGTTAAAGATGCCCGAACTTCTGAACTTGCATCTCTAATTGGAAAGGCAATAGCACAAACATCTCGTGTATATTCCCCATAAGAAATGGCATAGCCTTGCTTTCTGATTTCTGCCAATTTTTCATAATGGACTTCTTTATCTAAAATCGTCTTTTCTGTATAAGGAAACATTTCTTCTGACAATACTTCTTGAATAAATTCTGGACTCTGATATGCCAAAATTGCTCGATAAGAAGCTCCTGCATATAAAGGTTCTGAACTTCCTTCAAATGCCGTAAATTTGACACCTTGTTGTGAATCGACAGCAATCAGAGTTTTCCCCTGGCGCTGATTGATAACAGTGAAAAATATCGATTCATCTAACGCATCTCGAAGTTCAATCATACATGGACGCAACTCTTCTTCCACATTAAACTGTTTCTTCACTAAGTTACCTAACTCAATATAGGGAGTTCCTAAACTATATTTTTTCGTTTCAGGATTTTGAACCGCAAAACCTTCTTCTTTCATTGTCTCTAATATTCTGAAAATTTTCGTATGACTTTGATCAAGCTCACGCGCTAGTTCCCTAATACCCCATACCGGTTTTTCAACGGTAAAACATTTCATTACTTGTAATGAAAGCTGTACACTACTTAAAATTTTAGGTCCCTCCTCTAAAATGGTTCTCATAACGAACCACCGTTTCATTTATTTAATTTTCTGAA
This sequence comes from Enterococcus sp. AMC1623, assembly GCF_058216495.1. Lineage (NCBI taxonomy): Bacteria > Bacillati > Bacillota > Bacilli > Lactobacillales > Enterococcaceae > Enterococcus > Enterococcus sp. AMC1623. Next base: position 911,457 of record NZ_CM177096.1, read on the forward strand.
TATTATCATAATTTACTCATCAAGTAAACCTATTTGATGTGAAAAAACTTCACATTATTTAACATAACTATCATAATCATTTTAGAAACCTAGTTATATCAACATTCCTAACAATAAATTTTTTTAGTAATAATCAGTGCATATATATAAAATAGTCAAGCAGTTGTCCGCTTTTATAACAAACTAAAAAGCAACAACGACTTTTAATCAAGTTCGTTGTTGCCTTATCTTTTTATTCTAAATTTTCTCCATTACTAGAAATAACTTTTTGATACCACTCAAAACTATCTTTTTTCAAACGTTTGCCACTCCCATTACCGTAATCATCGATATCTACATAAATAAATCCATATCTTTTACTCATTTCACTGGAAGAACAACTAACAATATCAATCGGTCCCCAAGCATAGTAGCCTCGTAAATCGACACCATCTTTAATTGCCTCTTTCATCTCTGCGATGTGCATTCTAAGATAATCAATTCGATAGTCGTCATGAATTTGGCCATCTTCTAATTTATCAAAATAGCCAATCCCATTTTCAGTAATATAAATTGGACATTGATAACGATCATAAAATTCATTCAATAGAATTCGAAGTCCAATTGGGTCAATCGTCCACCCCCAAGGATTTGCTGGCAACTCTTTGTTACGATGAGGTCCTAAATCTTTGTCATAAGAATCTTGATCGACAATTTGTGTGTAGTAATACGAAAATGACATAAAATCAGCCGTATTTTTTAATGCTTCTTCATCGCCTTCTCCAAATTCAACTTGAATCCCTTTATCAGCAAAATAACGAAACGCATAGCCGGGATAATAGCCACGAAGTAAGACATCTGCATAAAAATATTCCATTTGATTTAATTTTAATGTTGCCAATACATCGGTCGCTTTACTGGATGCTGCGTAAGAAGGACCACCGCAAAGCATCATACCAATTTCATTATCAGGATAATTTTCGTGAGCATATTTAGTAATCAGAGCACTTGCTACCATCTCATTGTGCACACCTTGATATTTAGCCGAAAGTAAATCATCTACTTTATCTTCAGCAATTCCTAAATGATTAAACGATTCATGAATAATTAAATTAATTTGATTCACAATAATCCATTTTTTAACTTTTTCATGATATCGATCTAACAATACTTTTCCGTATTTAACAAAAAAATCGATGACTTCTCTTGAATACCACCCTGAATATTCAGTTGTTAAGTGAATAGGAATTTCATAATGAGACATTGTAATCATTGGTTCCATCCCATTATGAATAATTTCATCAAATAAATCATCATAAAATTTTAGCCCCGCTTCATTCGGCTCTTCTTCCACTCCATTAGGAAATATACGTGACCAATTAATGGATGTTCGGAATGTTTTTAACCCTAATTCTGAAAGTAGTTTTAAATCTTCTTTATACGTATGGTAAAAATCAATACCTTTTCGTTTAGGGAATATGCGGTCATTACTAGACATCGCTGTTTTAATATATTCACTTGTTATTTCCATATTGTTCTTTTTATCTAAGGCAACATCTGGTACAAACTCATTAATATCAGCAACACACCATCCTTTGCCGTCAACATCCCAAGCACCTTCCGCTTGATTTGCTGCAATGGCTCCTCCCCATAAAAAGTCTTTCGGAAATCCATTAGGTATTTTATTCATTATTTTCCCTACCTTCCATCTTCTTCTCTAATCGCTGAATACGTTCTTCATACGTTTCAAAAATTTGTATCATTCGTTTCGCTATATTAATTTCGCTATAGATTGTCATTAATGTATCTTGGGCATGAGCAAACAAAACAGAATACTCACCCGCTTCTCCAGAAGTCTCAGCCGAAATCGCATCCGTCTGCACGCGATGCGCTTGCACAATTTGTTCATTAGCTGCCTGCATTTTAGCTTTAGCTAAAACAAAATCACTCACTTCTATCGCTTTTAATGCTTCCATACAGTTTTTTCTTGCATCGCCAGAGAATAAAATAATCTGCATTGCTTTTTGAACAGTACCTTCACTTACCATATCTCTCACCTCTAAATTAATTAAATTTCTTTCAATTCTTTTTCACATTCTTGTTTCTCATACGTTTTGAAAAATGGATACCATATTGCTGCTGAAATAACAAATATGATCAGCATTAACAAAATCCCTGAGATACTTCCTGTAGTTAACCAAGTCGAGATAGGAAATGGACAATACCACATTTGAAAATTAATCATAGGTATCGGTGCAAATGCGATAACTTTAGTAAAGAACCATACAACTAGGGGTAAAATAATTCCTTGTAACCACATTGGAATCATTAACAACGGATTCCATGCAATGGCTCCAAATACAATCGGTTCATTAATGTTAAAAAATGTTGGTAAAATAGATGCTGTTCCTAAGGCTTTTAATTTCTTTGACTTCGAACGAATCAACATAAAGACCAAGGGCATTGTACAACCAATCCCACCAATCCATAAATAAGCAGAATAAATTGTTGGATCAGTTACTAGATTTTGTGAAGTACCGTCTATATTTGCTTGAATCGCAGTCAATAACACTGGATTTATTACAGGTGTCAACACCCAAGTAGAAATCCCTAAAGAATAGAGGAAACACACAATAAACATCATTAATGAGAAGCCCCAAGGTGTTTCGACAACATTTTGCAATGGCATAAAAATAGCCAATATTGAATTATAAACGTCAAATTTAAGCAAATCGACTAACAACCAACCTACAATGATTACAATGCCAATTGGTAACATTGCATCAAACCAAGCTCTAACAAAATCTGGGATAACAGATTCTTCTTTAAAGAACGAGAACTTACCAAACATATTTAAAACAAACCCTGCAAATAGTCCTGAGATAATCGCAACAAACATTCCTCCAGCACCTAATGCACTATGGGAAAATCCAGGTTGACCATCTGCGATTACCTGTGGCGAAATAATAATTAAAAACAAAATCACTCCTGACATACCCGCATTGATTCGTTGTTTTCTCAATCTTTTTTTCTCCATCAAGTTAAATGGAATTAAAAATGAAATAATTAAAGAAATCATTCCCATTGTCCAACCATACAATACCCAAAAATTAGGTAAACTAGGAAAATAATCATTTAAAATAGCTAACATTGCAAATAACGAACCTAAAAAAATCAATGGTAAAGCTTGCATGATAGAATCTTTTAAAGTAACAATCCATGTATTATGATTAATTTTATTCATTCGAGGAGTAAAACTCCCCTCAAGCCAATTAATAAATGGTTTCATATTTCTTCCTCCATCCTTATTTCATTTCTTCTAGTAGATGTGTTAATGCTTGCTCGCCATTCAATGTAGCATAGTACTCTGGTTTCATTAAAATAACTTTGACTGGTGCGTCTCCAATGTACTCCTCCACCTCATCAAGAATATAAGCTAGATGCGGACCAACCATCAACGCATCAATCTCATCAATGTAGTTTTCAATTTCACTTTCTCCTCTAGCTGTAATCTTGATATCTAAACCTTGTGAAGAAACAGCCTTACGAATATTAGCCGCCATAAAACCTGAACTTGCACCTGATCCACAAACTAATAAGACATTCATTTTTTTCATTGCAATTCCTCTTTCTATCCTTTTATTGATAACGCTATCATTTATAGGTATACTATAAGAAATTATCCAAGGTGAAACAAATATTTTTTTGCACCATAGGGGTGAAAGAAAGAAGGATGTTAATTGAAAACAAGATATATCAAACTTTTACAATATATAAATGAACAACATACTTGGGTCTCTTCTAATCAATTAGCTGCTCAATTCGCGTTGTCTAAGAGAACGATTAAATCTTATGTAGCAGATATCCAACTATTAGCACCACAAATAGTCGTTTCATCCAATAAAGGGTATCGAGTAAATTCTAATAAGTTGGCAGCATTCTTGGATAATACCGAAGTGAATGTTCCTGAAACACGAGCAGAGAGAATTTCTTATTTATTATTGAAACTTATTTCCATTGAACAACCAATTTCGATATACGAATTGACTGAAGAGTTATTTATTAGTGAATCAACATTATTAAATGATATAAAGCTGTTGAAAAAGAAATGCTCTAGTCACTCGCTTGAAATCAAATATACTAAGAATACCTTACAGCTTTTAGGTACAGAAAAAGCTAAACGCCAACTAATCCATACAACTTTGTTGGCCGAATTAGATAATAATTTTGGAGATATTACCAAATTGCAGGAAAGTTTTTCTGATTTTGATTTGGACTACATTAAAGAAATTGTGGCAGAAATTTTTTCTAATGACGCCTTTTTTACGAATGATTATGCGTTAACAAATATAGTTATTCATTTGGCAATAGCAATCGATCGAATGAAAAATAATTTTCAATTTCCTAAATCAGAGATGATTTCTTCTCAATCTATTCCTATATCTATTCTTGAAATCGCGGAGAAAATCGCTGAAAATGTTTCTTTACACTACGATATTTATTTTTCTAAAGAAGAAATAAGAGATCTCTCGTTATTGATTGCTGCCAATGGAACAAACATCAATTTTACACAAATTTCGATTGAAGAGTTAAAACGAATTATAGACGAACGCTGTTTAAATTTAGTAGAAAAAATTTTAACTAAAGTGCGTGAATTGTATTTTATTGATAATACAGAGCCTGAATTTTATATTCGTTTTGCTTTGCATATGAAAAATTTACTTTATCGATTAAACAATGACTATACAATTAGAAATCCAATGACGGAAACATTAAAAAAAGAATGTCCGCTCATTTATGATTGTGCGGTTCAAGTCTCCCACATGATTCAAGAAGAATTGGCTTACACTATTAATGAAGATGAAATTGCTTATATCGCCTTTCATTTAGGTTATGCTTTGGAAGTACAAAAACAGCGAACGACAAAAATAAAATGTGTCGTTTTAGTTCCTCTTTACTATAATATGAATATTCAAGTCTTAGAAAAATTACAAAAAAACTTTGCTGATGATTTAGATATCCAAAATATTCTTACAAATGAAAAAGAATTGCAGTTTATTGATACAGAGCTGATTATTTCTGCCGTAAAATTAAAACAAGTAGTCACTATACCTTATGTCATCATTAATCCTTTTTTTACTTTAGAAAACAGACAGCAAATTACAGAAAAAATATTTGACATCAAACAGCAAAAACGCAAAGATATTTTCTCCAAAAATTTTCTATCCATAGCTAGTAAAGAACACTTTTTATACACGACCGAAAATTTAGCCTTTGATGAATTATTACAACAATTATGTAAAAAAATGGAGGCTGACGGTATGGTAGATGAATCCTTTTTTTCACAAGTAATGGCCAGAGAGGAACTTTCATCTACCGCATACGGAGCTGTGGCAATTCCGCATTCTTTGACTATGAATGCAAAACAAACTTGTATTTCAATTGTTGCTAATCCCAACGGCATACAATGGCATGATAACCGAGTCACTCTTATTTTTTTGATATCAATTAATTACTTGAATCGACATGTTTTTAGAGAAATTTTTGATAATTTAGCCATGATTTGTTCCGAAGAAAACAATATACAGAAATTGAGTCAAATCACTTCTTTCGATTCCTTCACTAAAGAATTGATTGAATGCTGTACATCTAATTAAACCAAAAAGCTAAACGAATTTTTTTATCGTTTAGCTTTTTGGTTATCTTATTTGAAGTCAATTATTTTCGTATGGATAAGAGTAATCAATCACTCCACTAATCAAAAGAAGTTAAAAATTTTTCTTTTACCACTTTAAAGTTGGTAATTGTTTCTTCACACCAGCTGTCAAATTCTTCATCTACTTCTTTTAATTCAGGATGTGCATCCATATGCTCTAAATATTTTTGCAAGCCTTCTTTTAAAGATATCTTGCATGTAAAGGTTGGATTTATTGAGAGCAATTTAGAAATATCAAATATATTGGACCATCTTTTATCTCCTTGAATGCTTTCAGAAAAGTTATAACGTGTAGATTCTTTTAGAAAATCAGTTGGTATATAGATAGGTTTATACTCAACTGCTAATTCATCGGCTAAATATTGATACACCATATCCCAAGTATGCGGTTCAGGATTCATAATCTGATAAATTTCACCAATCGTTTGTGTGTTACCTATTATAGGATAAATTCCTTCCGCAAAATCGGACGCATGCGTACTTGCCCAAACAGATTGTCCTTCTCCATGAACAATTACTTCTTTTCCTGCAATCATTCGTTGCACCACACTCCAACAATTCTTCCCTTTAATACTGAGGGGAATTCTATCTTCTGAATACGTTTGAGTTGGTCGAACAATCGTAATCGGGAAATTATTGGTATGAAATTCCTCTAAAAAAAGTGCTTCTGCTGCAGCTTTATTTTTCCCATAGTTGGAAAATTCATTGCCATAAGTAGACTCCTCGTTCACAAGACAATTATTCTGATGATTGAGAGCAGCAACTGTGCTAATATAGACAAATTGATTGGTGTGCTCTTTAAAAAGTTGACTATTTTTTTGGGCAGACTCTGGATTAAAAATAACAAAATTAATAATCGAGTCAAAATGTTTATCGGCTAACCATTCTTGAATTTCATCAGGCTTGTTAATGTCACCTTTGACTACTGTTATATTTGAAGGTAACTGATCATTTTTTGATCCTCTATTGATAACTGTCACTCTATTTTGTGGATTTTCAGATAACTTCAAGGTTGTCGGTAAAGAAATCGTTCCTGTTCCCCCGATAATAAGAATATTCTGCATCTTTTTCCTCCTTATACTTCAGATTTCAAACTAGCTTGCGCTTCTTCAACTACTTGCATGACAATTTTTGAATGTTCCATCCGTTTGTTAGCTTCATCAAAATCATTTTTCTCTATTATTTTGACAAAATGTAAAAATTCTTCCACCATTCGATGGTTATGTTTGTTCTTATTCATTAGTTGCGAGACTTGATCTCGTTGTGTCACTTTATAATTTTCTACCGTATTTGCAGGACTTTCTACAGTAATGATGCCTTTCGTCCCTTGTATGACTGATTTAGACGGTGTCCAAGAATCTTTCGCTCCGATACATACCGCTTTCGTATGCGGATAGTCTAAAATTAAGACACCAGAAGTATCAACTTGTCGTTCACTATTGGCAAAATAGGTTACTTTTTTAGGTTTTCCCATTATTCCCACAACAAAATGAATGTTATAAATATTGATATCCATCAACGCGCCTCCGCCCATTTGCGGATCAAATGCTGGCAAAATAATGCCTTGTTTAAACGAGTCATATCTAGAAGAATATTGTGAATAGTTACATTCTATTAATTTAATCTCACCAATTGAAGCTAAGTTTTCTTTGATTTCTTGATAGTTTGATAAATATTGATTGGTTATCGCTTCGATTAAGATTAAATTTTTACGCTTAGCTAGTTGCTCTAACTCAATTAATTGAGCAAGTGTTAACGTAAAAGGTTTCTCACAAATAACATGTTTGCCATTTTCTAAAGCTTTTTTAGCAAATGAATAATGCAGATGGTTTGGTAAGGCAATATAAACCGTATCTACTTCATCATCTAATAAATTTTTGTCAACATCTGTATAGAATGTCTGAATGCCGTATTGTTTTGCTAATTCTTTGATTTTCGGTAATGAACGCTCTGTTCCTAAAATTGAGTGCAGTTCTAAATGAGGTATTTCCTTTGCTATTGTTAAAAAATCTTGTACAATCATCCCGGAGCCAAATATAGCTAATTTCATTGTCTTCCTCCACTTTCACTGTTTCTTATAGAATATATATGTAGTATATCTAGGTCTTCTATGCTTTAAAAGTTCTTCTCAATTAATTGGTCAAAACTTTCATAAAAATTGGACTTTTATATATATTTAGTGAACAATTTGTTCATCTAAAGAAATATTGCCATGAATGAATAGAAAAAATAGTATATGATAGTTTTATAGAAGGAGGTTACTGCGATGTTAATCATTGAACAGTTAACAAATCAAGAAAATTTCACTAGTAACGAACAAAAAATTGCCGACTATATTTTAGAAAATCTAACACAAATTCCTACTATCGACATAAAAAAAATTGCCAAACAAACCTATACCTCACATTCTGCTGTCGTCAGATTAGCTAAAAAACTAGACTTTAAAGGTTTTAGAGATTTTAAAATTGCACTATCTGAAGCCGCTTATAGTAAACTCTACACACAAGAGCAAGTGGATGTGAATTTTCCATTCGAACCAAATGATTCTCCAGATCAAATTGCTAAAAAGATGGCCGATTTAACAATTGAAACCATCAAATTAACGCAATTTCAAGTGAATGGAGCAGTTTTAGAAGAAGTAGCTGATATGTTAACAAAAGCGAACCGTATTTTTCTCTTTGCTAAAGGCGATTCTCAAATTCGTGCCCGCAGCTTTCAAAATAAAATGATTAAAATAAATAAGTTTTTAATTGTAGCTGATGAGTATGCAGATGAAGCATGGACTGCAGCAAATCTTAATAGTACAGATTGTGCGTTGTTTGTTACTTATGGGGCCAAATCAACTCAGCATTTTAAAATTCTTACTTATTTCAAAGAAAAACGAATTCCTTCAATCCTATTAACTGGTAATCCTCATTCAGAACTCAATGATTTAGCCACTCTTTCTATTGGTATCAGTCAAAATGAATATGATTTTTTAAAAATAGGCACGTTTTCTTCGCAAATTGCCTTTCAATATCTATTAGATACTATTTTTTCAATTTTATATGCGAAAGAATTTAAAAAAAATCTTGTCAATTTAAAAAGAAAGCATGCGCTTTTAGAGCAGGGAATTCTTTCAGAAAATACTGTTAGTGATTAAATCACTAAAAAATTCGCATCGAAAAAACGCTGATTATCAAGAGATACTTTCTTGGAGCTATCATACTTTTATTCTTAATACAACAGTGCAAAAATTAGATTATCGCTGTTTGAATTTTTAAAAGTTATTATCGAAAATTCTTACTAGCTAGTGCAGACTAAGTAACTACTTCAGTTATTTAGTCTTTTTTCTTTAATTTTGTGAGATTTATTTTATCTAACTCCTTTAGGGTATCATTCCATCACTTTTTTTAAATGTTACATCCTCTTTTCCTTCAAATAATTATCTAATAAAATTACATTTTTCATCGTAATTAATCCTCCATTATTTTCTTTAATCCTCTTTTTACAATTAGAAAAAGAATGAATTCTATTATTACGTTCTACATAATATCAAAGGATTTATAACCATTTTCCCAACTTTTCTAGAAACAAGTACTTATTAAGTATAACAGAGTCAATCTTTCTTACTAACTATTTTACGAGGTAAAAAAATAACAGTAATAAACAAAATAAATCTCTATCTTTTTAATAAAAAGCAGATAATTTACTATCTAATTATATTTGTGCTAGAATCTACTTATCAACTGATAAGTAGAAAGGAGAATTTGATGTTTTTAGCTCTAAGAGAAATTAAGCATTCCAAGTTACGTTATTTTTTAGTGATAGGTGTCATGTTTTTAATCGCCTATCTTGTCTTTTTTTTGACTGGCTTAGCATACGGATTAGCACAAGATAATCGAAACGCAGTAGACCAGTGGAAAGCAGATAATATTTTAATTGCCGAAGACGCTAACGATAATTTAAATATGTCAATGTTTCCTATCAAAACTTACGAGGAAGTCAACGCAGAAGAAAAAGCGATTCTTGCACAACTCCCTGCTGTCGTTTCAAAAAAAGGAACAAAAGAGACAATTAACACTATCTTTTTTGGCATTTCACCTGACCAATTTTTAGTTCCTAAAATTGAAACAGGAAGAATGTTTGAAACAAAAAATGAATCAGTCGTTGATGACAGTCTAAGAAAGCAATATGGTTTACAGATTGGCGATCAATTAAAGGTATCTGGAAGTAATACAGAATTAACAATAGTTGGGTTTATAGAAAATGCTAAATTCAATGTTGCACCAGTCTTCTATATTTCTATGGAGACATACCAAGAAATTCGTTTTGAAAACGGAAATCAGTCCGAAGATGTACCAATTAACGCAATTGTAACGAAAGGTAAAGTCAGCAATCTGCCTGATAACTTAGAGAAAATATCTATTGCTACATTTATCAATAATTTGCCTGGCTATAACGCACAAGTGCTAACATTTGGTTTTATGATTGGTTTTTTAATTATCATTGCTGCCATTGTAATCGGCATTTTTATTTATGTTTTAACGATGCAAAAAACAGATATTTTCGGGGTGATGAAAGCACAAGGAATTTCGAGTACGTATATTGCTAGATCAGTCATTTCACAGACATTTATATTAGCATTTTTAGGTGTAGGAATAGGATTATTGGCTACTACTGGCACGTCTTATCTCCTACCAGCTCAAGTACCTTTTGAAACAAATAGTAGTTTTTTAGCAGCAATTAGTAGTTTAATGGTACTCTTTGCTATCTTAGGTGCCTTCTTTTCTGTGCGAGCAGTAGTAAAAATTGATCCTTTAAAAGCTATTGGATAGGAGTGAAAATATGAGTGAAATTGAATTTCAGCAAGTGAAAAAAATTTTTAAAGATGGAGCAAATACAATCGAAGCTTTAAAAGAAACCAATTTTTCTGTTGAAAAAGGTGAATTTGTTGCGATAATTGGTCCATCAGGATCAGGAAAAAGTACTTTTCTAACGATTGCGGGCGGATTACAATCTCCTAGTAAAGGACAAGTATTAATTAACAATCAATCTTTTAGTGATAAAAAAGAAAAAGAACGTGCAAAAATACGATTTAAAGAAATTGGTTTTATTTTACAAGCTTCAAACTTGATACCTTTTTTAACAGTACAAGATCAATTAGTTTTAGTAGACAAAGTTCGCAAAAAAAAATATACAGAAAATCAATTATTTCAAGATTTAGGTATTGAAAAATTAGTTAATAAATACCCTGAAGAATTATCTGGAGGTGAACGGCAACGAGTGGCAATTGCTCGTGCATTGTATCATGATCCTTCTATTATCTTAGCAGATGAACCAACAGCCAGTTTGGATACAGAAAAAGCATACGAAGTAGTAGAAATACTGGCGAACGAAACGAAACAAAAACAAAAAGCCACCATCATGGTCACGCATGATTTAAGAATGACTGACTTTTGTGACCGTGTGTTTATTATGAAAGATGGTGTATTAACCAGAAGGGAAAAACTATGAAAAAAATAATCGTTATAGGAGCTGGCGTAGCAGGCCTCTCTGCTGCAGTTCGTTTACAAAAATTAGGATACAATGTTCATCTATACGAAAAAGAACATCAACCTGGTGGGAAAATGAATCAAATCAAACAAGGTGGCTTTACGTTTGATGTTGGACCAACCATTGTGATGATGCCTGAAATTTATCGCGAAATTTTTGAATTTTGTGGAGAAAATCCCGATCACTATATTCCGATGGAAAAAGTAGATCCTATGTTGAAATTATTCTTTCGCAATGAAGATCCGTTAGCTTTTTCTAACGATTTAGTAGAATTAACGCAATCATTAGAATCTATATCCGAGGAGGACGCAAAAGGTTACTTTGCTTTTTTAGCAAGTATTTATCAAAGATATTTGATTGCCAAAAAGCATTTTATTACACGGTCCTTTCGAAATTTTTGGGATTTTTACAATCCAAAGTCGTTATATGCAGGTCTACGCTTGAAAACATTTAGTGATGCTTATTCGTCTATTTCAAAATTTGTTAAAGACGAGCGTTTAAGAAAAACTTTGGCGTTTCAAACTTTATATATTGGTGTTTCACCTTACCAAGGTCCCTCTTTATATACAATTATTCCTATGATTGAGTTATTTTATGGAGTTTATTTTATTAAGGGTGGTATGTATACCTTAGCAACTTCAATGAATCAATTATTTAAAAAACTTGGAGGTGTTTGTCATTATGGGGAACCTATTGATGAGATAGTTATTGAAAATAAAACAGCAATAGGAGTTAAAGTGGCTGACCATTTTATTGAAGCAGATTCCATCGTTTGCGGTGCTGATTTTCCTTATGCTATGCAACATTTGATTCCAAATGAAAAGCAACGCGGAAAATATACGAATAAAAAAATTGCTAATATGGATTATTCTTGCTCCTGCTTTTTGCTTTACTTAGGGTTAGATAAGAAGTATCCCGACAATACATTGCATAGTATCTATTTTGCAGATGATTTCAAAAAAAATATTGATGATTTATTTGAAGATGGCATCTTACCCGATGACCCATCATTTTATTTGTATCGTCCATCTTTAATGGATGATACGTTGGCTCCAGAAAATCAAGAAGGCTTATATGTTTTAGTACCAGTGCCAGAACTATCTAAATATCAAGACTGGTCAGAAGATAGTATACAATTATTCCGTAATCGAATGATTGAATTAATAAAGGAGCGTTCGGTATTTAAAGACATTGATGAGCATATTGTCATGGAAACCTATTATACGCCAAAAGAATTTGAAAAAAATTTCAATGCCTATTATGGTGCAACATTTGGTTTAAAACCAACATTAGCTCAAAGTAATTACTATCGTCCGCATAACAAATTTAATTATGCTAACAATCTTTATTTTTGTGGTAGTAGTACCCATCCAGGAGCCGGTGTTCCCATTGTTATGCAAAGTGCAAAACTTGCAGTAGAGGAGTTAGTTAGAGATGAAACTTAATCAGCAAAATATTTTTGAAGACCGCAAACAAGCATTTAAAATTTGCGAACAAACTATCAAACAACATTCAAAGTCTTTCTATGCAGCTTTTTCTCAACTACCAAAAAAGAAAGCTCAAAGTATTTATGCCATTTATACATTCTGTCGATTAGCTGATGATATAGTAGACGAAGAGAAAGATGCTCAAAAATTACAACAACTTTTTCAAGAATTAGAATTATTTGAAGCTGGATCAGTTCCCAATCATCCAATGTGGCTAGCTTTAGAGGCCGTTTTTAGTGAATTTCCAATGGATATCCGCCCCTTTTATGATATGTTAATAGGGCAACGAATGGATTTGAATTTTCAACAACCAAAAACACAACAAGAACTATTAGATTATGCCTATTATGTAGCTGGTAGTGTAGGATTAATGCTTCTACCTGTGCTATCTCCTACCCCAACTAAAATTATCACACCCGCAAAAAAATTAGGCGAAGCAATGCAGCTGACAAATATTTTGCGAGATATTGGCGAAGATTATCGTTTAGGTAGAATTTATCTTCCGAAAGAAGATATGCTTCGTTACCAAATTACAACAACACATTTAGAAAAACAAATTATATCAGACAATTTTATTAATCTTTGGGAAGCACTAGCAAAAAAAGCAGAAAAACTGTATAATGAATCCTTAGAAATGATTCCTTTTATTGCAAATGACGCACGTCACGCACTCTTAAGTGCACTTATGATTTACAAAGAATTACTCCCTGAAATTAGAAGAAATCACTATAATATTTATGAAAAGAAACACGTGGTTAGTACTCGTAGAAAGATTGAGTTAATTCATGCATTAAAAGGAAACATGTAGAATTAAGAATTCAGGTGATTTTATGTATGAAGAAATTTTAGATGTAGCCGAACAGCTGTTTATGACTCAAGGATATCAAGCTACATCTACCAGACAAATCACACAAATTTTGGGCGTAACACAACCGACAATTTACTATCACTTTAAAAAAAAGGAAGATATTTACTATCAAGTTATGTTGCGTTTATCAAATGACGTAGAGATTAACTTAAAAAAAATTGCAAACGCATCAAATTCTACCTTAGAGATAAAATTATTAGATATGGTTGAATTTTTAAAAGCCAAGCATCCTTTTAATTTATTTGTAATGATGCATGATATACAGCATACAGTATCTACAGAAACTTCTATGAAACTGTATCAATTGTTTTTAAAGTCGTATAAATCTCCGTTTATCCAGCTACTACAAGAAAATAAAAATCATCTACGACATTCAGTGGATATTGATTTTGCAGTAAGCCAATTATTTATATTGATGGCAGCATATTTAGATAGCACGGATAGAAGTGAAGATTTCTCTAAAAGAATCTATTTATACTTACATGGGATATACCAGTCTGAATAATAAATCCAAATAAGAGGCTATGTACATATAACCTCTTATTTGGATTTATCTTTGTTTCCCAATTAAACAGAATTTTCAGTAAGTATAAATGGTTGAAAAAAACTTATCACACTATTTAATCAAGTTCTTCAAAAAAAGGCTGATAGCTGTCATCAACAATATATTCTACGTATTCTTTAGTTAAGACTTCTTTCTTTTGAGAATCATTTGTAAATACGTCAACTTCAAACCATTTTTCTGGATTTTTAATGTGAATATGCCGAACATCTTCCCAAAATATTTTTTGATTATCCATGATAAGATAATCGTCAGACACTTCACCTAAAAAGAAACCCGTAACATTGTCTAAAAGACGTCCAAATTCATCCCTGCTATTTAGCTGAATCTCCACTTCTTTCGAATAGGTGAATGATTCAACTAACAACAAGTCAATCTCTTCTTGAGACATTTGTTCCAAAGGTTGATTGTCCTTTACAGCAAATTCTTCGTTTGTATGAATACTGGTCATCAACTCTTCCATTGCAAAAGCTGTGCCCCATTTTAAACCAAATGGACGATCATGATAGTCATTGTATTCATGAAATTCCTTTTTCGTTCGTTTTTGATTGACTATCATGTGTATTCACTCCTTCAATACCTGCCAAACCTCCTGCGTGTCCCCCAACCAGATTAGAACGTGCAATAGCACGACCTCCTTCTAATAATGAATGCGCATGAACGATAGAACCAAATCCAAATTTATGACGAATCGTATCTACGACTAAATCAGTTTTTATTTGACGTTCTTGTTGTTCTGGTTTTTCAAATAAGTTGAGTTGCAAAGAAGTTGTATAGATTAAATCACTGCAATTCACACTTATATTGCGAACATCTTGATTTTTATAATATTTCTCAAAAATGGTTAATAGACAAGTTACTAACTCTTTTGTTGTATTTGTCGCAGGTATACGAACTTGCTGATGAAAGCCACCTTTACCCGTCCAATCTGTGTAGCCTAAACTGAAACCAACCCATAAAGAAACAAGTTGTGCTTTTGCCCCTTCTCGACGTAAACGAGTTCCTAATTGGTCAGCCATTTCTTTGATAACTACTTCAAGCTGTTTTTTTTGTGTGTAATCTCGTGGAAGCACTTGCGAGTTTCCGATAGACTTACTTTTTGGCTGATACGTTTGACCTAAAAAACTCCGATCAATTCCCCAACTATGAGCGTACAGTTGCGTTCCTAAAATTCCCATTTTTTCTTTTAATTGATAATAATTACTATGTGCCAAATCATCTACTGTTTTAATCCCCATTTTTCGTAACTTCATAGCTGTTCGTCTACCAATCCCCCACATCTCTTCTAAAGATGCAATTTTCCAAACAGTTTTAGGCACTGATGCATAACGCCATTCAGCTTTCATATCGCTGTTGTGTTTGCTTTCATTATCTAGCGCAAGTTTAGCTAATAAAGGGTTATCGCCAATACCAATCGCTGTGTACAATCCCATCTGTTCATGAACATCCAATTGAATCAATCGTGCCAGTTCATAAGCACTCGATACATCGTACATTTTTAACCCATCAGTAACATCAATAAATGATTCATCCACACTGTATACATGATGGTTTGCTTCGTCTGCATATTTTTTATAGATATTATTAATCTCCATATTTTTGCGCATGTATAAAGCCATTCTTGGGGGTGCAATTACAAGATCATCTGGATAAGGAAAAGGCAAATCTCTAGCTCTTGAAACGTTCGTAATACCATAAGCTTCTTTAGCTTTTGGACTACTAGCTAATATTAACCCACTGCCTCTTTCTGTTAAACTATCACTCGGATAACTCATTACAACTAACTTCGCTTTAATCGGATTTAGACCACGTTCTACACATTCCACCGAACTATAAAAAGATTTACAATCAATACACAAAATATCTCTCGAAGGTTCTTTAGCATAATTAAATTCAGGATTCTTTCCAAATTTCATACTTCTCACCTCGTAAAACAAACGTATGTTCGTGTATATTATAACCACTTATTCGTATGTTTTGTCAAGATATTTTCTCATTGAAAAACTATCAATGCATGGTCTTATGTAATTAGTATCTCTATCTGCTTGAACAGTCTCTATGGAGTATTTTCTCTATAAATTCGTTTGAACATCTAAAAAAAGAAGAACCGACCAGCCATTTCCTAAGTAATTCATTTAATTTCATGAAACCATCTATAAAAAAATAATCTCATAACGTATTTACGGTTACGAGATTATTTTTTATCTTCTAATTATTCCGTAACAAGCCAAATGACTTGTTGGATATTTTCTAAGAACTCATCAATAATTAAGCGCTCTTGTAGCTCGTGTCCATTTGTTCCACCTGCTGCTAGGACAATGGCATCAATACCATTAAAAGTCAGACCGCTAACATCTGTACCTCCACGCATTACTAGTCCTTGATAGTTAAGATTATGCCGTTTGCACATTTCTTTAAAACGTTTAATTACCGGATTATCGTCTTCATGATGATATGCATATAAGCTTTGATCGACGTCATATTCTAACTTCGCGTCAAATTTATCTGCTGCTTTTTGAAGCGTTTCAATAACGTGATTTAACTGTTTTTTACCACTCTCATGATCAAGACTTCGTATTTCCATGGCAAATGTTGTAATCTCAGGAACAACATTTGTTGGATAGTCACAAATTACTTTTCCGATATTTGTTGTTGTATTTTCATCAATCTTCAAAAGATTCATATTTGAAATTGCCTCTGCCATCACTTGGATAGATGAAATACCTGAATCCGGCGCTATCCCAGCATGAGCGGCTTTACCAATAATTTTTCCAGAAACATCATAATAATCTGGTCCACCAATAATAGCTGTTCCTGGTCCGCCTTTTCCATCTAAAACAAACGCAACTTTTCCTGCTAATAATTCTGTATCAACTGCAAAAGCACCCAAAATACCTACTTCTTCACAGATTGTAAATAAAAACTCTAAGGGAGGATGTGACAAGTCATTCTCACGCAAAACTGCTTCAACTTCTAGTATTTGAGCAATCCCCGCCTTGTCATCTGCACCAAGAATAGTCGTACCATCAGAAACAACATATTTCCCGTCTTCTGTAATAGAAGGTTTTATCCCATTTCCAGGTTCCACGGTATCCATATGAGCTTCAAGAATCAATGTTTCTTGATTGGCTAAAGCACCCTTCCCAGGTATTTTAACAATCACATTTCCTGCATTTGATAAGGGAACTTTTTCATTTGATAGTTTATCTTCAAGAACTTCATAACCTAATTCACTAAAATAGTTAATCAAATAATCAGCCACACCACGTTCATGGTAGCTAACACTATCAATTTGAACAAGTTCTAAAAATTTATTGATTGCTCTTTCTTTATTAATCATCGTATTCCTCCTCATGATTAAACGTTCATCAAATTTTTTTCAATCAGTCTAAAGCAATTTCGAGTAATAGTGGTGTGTGATCTTGTCGTACTCCTGAATCAATCATTTCAGAAGTAACTACTTTATCTGCTCCACGATCACTGACTAACCAATAGTCGATTCTCCAACCAGAATTGTTAATTTTACTTGTTTTTACTCGCTGATTCCACCAACTGTACTGACCAGTTACATCTCCATGCAAATAACGAAATGTATCTGTGAAACCTAATGACAACAGGTTTGAGAAACCTTGGCGTTCTTCATCTGTGAAACCAGCTGAAAGACGATTTCTATCCGGATGAGCTAAATCAATCTCTTTATGTGCCACATTAAAATCGCCCGTCGCTAAAACAATTTTTTCTTTGTCTAAAGAAGCTAAATATGCAGCATATTTTTCGTCCCAAATTTGTCTTTCTTTCAAACGAACTAATTCATTTCCAGAATTCGGTGTATACACTTGTGTTAAATAAAATTGATCGAACTCAAGGGTAATAATCCGCCCCTCTGAATCCATCGTACTTGGCGCACCAATTTCAGGAAAATGCAGTTTTGGTTCTAAATGATTTTTATATAAAAACATTGTACCTGCATAACTTTTTCTTGCCGGTTCTTGGGAACTTCTCCATACTATTTGGTATTCAGGAAAGTTTTCCTTTAAAATTTCGATATGTTTTTTTGTCGGACCTTTAGCAGATAGTTTTGTTTCTTGAATCGCAATAACTGTTGGATCCAAATTGATAATCGTATCCATTACCCCTCGTGATAATACTGCTCTGGCAGAATCACTTGTTAATGCCGCATTTAATGAATCAATATTCCATGAAATAAGTTTCAATGTCATTCTCCTCGCTATAAAAAATTATGTTCTCTAGTTAGCATACGTTAATAGTCGTTTTTCTACAAGATTTCTACACTATTGTTATCAGTTAATCTTCTACCATCGCAATCGCTCTGACTGGGGACCCATCTCCTGATTGTATTTTTAGAGGGAAGCCATAGAACATAAAATTACTTCCTTTCGGTAAACTTTCTAAATTAACTAATCCCGTATAAGTAATGATTTTTTTACCTAATAAAGCACGTTCCAATTCTTCTGTGATGTTTCCACCAATGAATTTTGGATTCGAGGCTACAATTCTATTTACTTCTTCTGTGCCCACTTCTTCCATAAAAAACAATCCTGTTTTCTGAGGCCATATCTGATTTATACTAACGACTTGGGCTTCTCCATAAAAGTTTTCAAGAGGTATCTCATCTAAATTTTCTGCTCCCTCATGCATATGCGAAAATGCATCAACATGCGTTCCTGTATGTGACCCCATGCTTAGATGTCGTAGCTCCCACGTTTCATTGTCATGCGTATGGATGACCTCAATTTTCACTGCTGGATCTCCTTGAAAAACTGTCATATTTGTAAATAATGGGGTGGATAAATCAATGATTTTCATACTAGTCACCTACTTATCTGATAGATGTTATTATACTTATGAAAGTTGTACAGAATCAATACTTATGTACGTATTCATTATAAAATTTCATAATGAATACTATCAAAATTGTTTAACTGTAAAAGTATAAGGATTATTGCAATATTCTATTGGTAAAATATACTGGTAGAATTATTTTACCGGAATCCAAAGCTCTACTTCCGCATTTTGAGGATTCCCATTTAATAAAACTTCCAAGATTATTCCATTATTATACGCTATACTCTCATGAATGCCATTTTTAAAATAAGAATCTTCTAGCTGATCAAATAGTACTCTTGATTTGTCGCTACTAGCTTCAGTAACATAATAATTTTGCTCTGGAACTTCTACTAATTCATAACCGTCAATTTTCGTTTCTGATATCACTCCTGCATAATATTGAATTCCTTTATCATGAGGAATTATAAGAGCATAACCTTTTTTATCTGACGAATAAGGCATAAGATTCTTTATCATTCCTTCTTCGAACAATTGAGTATAAAATTCTGTTTTTTGTTCTGAGTAAGATGGCTCATGAACTTTTTGTCCTTTAATTAATACACTTCTTCCAACTAACTTAAATGAATTTCTTTTTTGATTTCTCATAATAAATTCTCTCCTTTTCATTTTATGATACAATCATATCAGTGTTAATATGACAACTGTATGACATGTTTGGGAGGTGTTTTATGAAAATTGACCGACACATGGGAATAATCTCTTATTTGATTGATAAACAAAAAACAACCGCTAAAGAATTAGCCTCTTTATTCAACGTGAGTGTTAGAACTATAATGAGAGATATAGACGATTTGACACTAGCGGGAATCCCATTGTATGTAGCACAAGGAAAAAATGGTGGAATTTTTATGATGGAAAATTTCAAGTCAGACAAACCTCCATTAACTACTATAGAACTAAGCTCTATAGAAACTAGCTTAAAGAGTAGATATCAAGTCTTAGGAGATAATTCAACATTTAATGCTATACTAAAACTAAACAAAACAAAATTACATTCAGACTTTGAAATTGACTTATCTTTATCCCAAGGAAACTTGGAACTGCGTAAAATTGTATTTCAATTGCTTAATTCAATCAGAAAAAATATAAGGATTACTTTTGAGTATATCAATTCTAAAGGGGAGTCATCAAAAAGAAATTGTGAACCCTATCGAATCGTTTATAAAGATAGAAGTTGGTATTTAGATGCGTATGATAACAATAGAAAGCGATTTAGTGTTTATAAAATAGCTAGAATATCTGGTATAGTGTTTCATGAGGTCTTTGAAAAGAGAGAGTTCACTCCTGTACCTTATGATGGTGGAACATGGGTAAATAAAGACAAAATTTCTGTTACTCTCTACATAAATAAAATAGTGATTGATAGATTTATAGAATTAGTAGGGAATAATTCTATTAAAAAAATTGATAATGACATTTATGAGGTTATCTATCCATTACATGACAACGAATGGGGATATAATGTCTTGTTAGGATATGGAAAATACATTGAAGTAATTTTACCTGAAATTTTTATAATCAATTACAAATTGATATAATTAAGTGCTTTGTATTGTTCACAACTAGTGATCCCTGATCAAAAGAGTCAAAAAGAAAGAACAATTATTTTTACAGGTGGAAGAACAGCTATTTATCCCTCTGTAGATTATGCTGCTGTATCTCTGGGAAAAGCGGTTTTGAGAAATTTAACTTTCACTTTATCCGAGGAATTAAAAGATTCAGGCATATTTATTGACACAATTACAATTGCTGGTGGAATTGTGTCAAAATAATCATTTTTCTCCCGAAAAAATTGCCGAAAAATACTGGGAACTTATAAAAATCGTAATCCGGTTGAATTTATTTACGAATAATTAAATAACCTAATCTTCAATAATTATTGAAGATTAGGTTATTTGAATTCAATTAACTTTCTATTTTAGATTGTACTATAATCTTCTTTTACTAAAAAAGTTAAATTTGTAGATTCTCGCCATTTTTTTGTATCACTTGCTGATACCAGTAAAAGCTATCTTTTTTTACTCTTTTTAAGGTTCCATTGCCCTCATTATCTAAATCTACATAAATAACTCCGTATCGCTTAATCATTTCTGCAGAAGAGCAACTAACAATATCAATAGGAGACCATAAACAGTAACCAATAAGATCAACACCGTCTTCAATTGCTTCAAGCATTTGTTCAAAATGCTTTTTCAAATAATCTATTCGATAAGAATCATGAATATTTCCATCTGATTCTAGTATATCTGTGGCACCGATTCCATTTTCGGTTAAGAAGAGTGGACATTGATAGCGATCGTAGTATTGATTTAATGCTGTTCGTAATCCTATTGGATCTATTTCCCATCCCCATTCACTTGCTTTTAAATATGGGTTTTTTGATTTATCCATCGGTCTAAAACTATTTTTTTCAGAATCGTTGATTTTCGTATAATAGTAACTAAAAGATAGATAATCCATTGTATTTTCTTTCAATAATTGAGTATCTTCGTCTGTAATCTCAATGTTTAATTCATTATCTCTAAAAAATCGTTTTGCATATCCTGGATATTCCCCACGCATTGCAATATCGCCAAAAAAGTATTCCATTTGATTCTTTTTATAGCTAAACAATACATCTTCAGGTTTACATGTTGCTGGATGAGCGATTTTATCGCTCAGCATTGTTCCTATCAAAACGTTGTCCCCATATTTTTTAGCAATTTTTTTAGCTTTGGCTTGTGCAACAAATTGATGATGCACAGACTGATAAGTCGTTTCCAAAATGTTATTTGTTTGGCTATCTTTAAATCCTAAGGAATTAAAAGATAATAAATTTATTTGATTGAAAGTAATCCAATACTTTACTTTATCATGATATCTTTCAAATAGAACTTCGCATAATTTTTCATAAGCAAAAATAGTTTCTCGTGATAACCATCCTCCATATTTTTCCACTAAATAAACTGGCATTTCATAGTGAGAAATAGTCATCACTGGTTCGATTCCATTTGCTAATAGATTATCAATTAAATCGTCATAAAATTTTAATCCAAGTTCATTAGGAGTATCTTCCACACCAGTAGGAAAAATTCTTGTCCAATTAAACGATGTCCTAAAACACTGCAGACCCAATTCCTTAAACAATTGGATATCCTCTCGGTATTTATGATAAAAATCAATACCTGTACGTTTTGGATAATACGTTCCTGGCACAGTATCAAACATACTATCTGAAACACTTAATGTCGCATGTTCCAACCGATCATCTGTACCTTGTTTATTTTTATAAGCGTGAAAATCTGCTATTGATAATCCTTTTCCATCTTCATCAAAAGCTCCTTCTGCTTGATTAGCTGCTATAGCACCTCCCCATAAAAAATTATTAGGAAATTTTTTTTCGTTTTCTCTCATATTACTCACCACTTTCATTCGATGTTTCTAATGTTAAAGCTTTATTATCTGAAAGTTTAAAGAATGGATACCACACTACTGTTGTAGCTAAAGTTGTAACAATTTGTAATGCTGATCCTCTCCATCCTGACAATAGAAAGCCTGAAATAATTGGAGGAATTGTCCAAGGTAAGTTTGCACCATTTGTAAGAGGTACTAAACCAGATGCCATTGCAAAGTAAGTACCCAATAATGCAACTAGAGTAGAAATAACAAAAGGAATTAGCATTAACGGATTCAAAATAATAGGTGTACCAAAAATAACGGGTTCATTGATATTGAAAAAACTTGGAATAATCGCTAGTTTTCCTAACGTTTTATATTGCTTGGATCTTGCAACTAGAACCATACATAGCACTAAACCTAAAGTACATCCTGCTCCACCTAATTGAACAAAGTTGGATTGAAATTCTGTATTGATAATGTTAGGAATCATATCACCCTTTGCATAGGCTGCTGCATTTTCAGCAGTCAATGATAACCAAATAGGGTCCATAATAGCACCGATAATCACTGTTCCGTGTATACCAAATGCCCATAAAATACAAGCAAATAAATTAATCAAAATCATCGCAGGTAATGAGCTACCCACATGAGTTAACGGTGCTTGTAACATTTCATAAATGAAATTTTGTGCTGTTCCAAAGTTAGTAGCTTCAAAGACTAATCGAATGATTGTAAATATTACAATTACAAAAAAAGAAGGGATTAATGAAGTAAATGAGCTAGAAATATTTGCGGGAACACTAGCTGGCATTTTAATTGTAATGTTTTTCCCTTCAATTAATCGTAAAATTTCAACAGTTACAATGGAAGTAATTAAACCTAAAAATAATCCAGATGCCCCAAAAGCACCGGTCGGAATTCCTAGTTCTTCTCCAGAAGTCAAAAATGGTGTTAAAATAATAAAAGCAACTACACCTGCAATTGAACCGTTTAATTCGTTTATTTTATAATATTTTGCTAATGATTTAGCAGAACCCATTATCACATATAATGTCATGATACTCATCGTTGCTTCATATGGAATTGTAAATACGCGATCCCATTGAGACCCAAAAGTAGATGACATAAACTCAGGATAACCAGTAATAGGTAAATTACTAAAGATTAAAAGAAATGAACCTAAAATTAAAAATGGCATAACTCCATAAAAACCATTCTTAATTGCGTCTAAGTACCTATTGGTATCAAATGCTTTGGCAATTGGTGCCAACTTTTTGTTCATCGTCTGCATTAAAGCATCCATTTTCTTCACTCCCTCTATAAAGATTCCTCAAGAATTTTTTTACCATTCATCATTCCATAATCAATTGAGTTAATCACTTTAATAGGAATTTCTAAATGCCCATATTCTTCTTTAAAATCATCTACAAGATACCCAATTTGCGGTCCAAGTAAGAGCACGTCCGTCCCTTCAATATTTTCACTTAATTTTTCTTTTGCTACTGCTTGTATTTGAATATCTAATGCTTGCTTCTTCGCTTCTTCTTTCATTTTATTAACTAATAGGCTAGTAGACATTCCTGCTGCACAAACTAATAATATTTTTTTCATTTTCTTAATTCCTTTCTTGATATAAATTAACAAATTCTTCCGCCATATCCAATACTGTCATTGCATTCATCAAATGATCTTGAGCATGTATCAAAAGTAAACTAATTTCTTGTTTTTCTCCACTTGCTTCTTTTTGAATAAGGCTTGTTTGAATATGGTGGGCGTCATTAACATATCCACGTCCTTCTTTAAGTTTCACTCTGGCATCCTCAATTTTACTTTTGCGAGCTAAAGAAATTGCTCTCATTGCAGAGCTACGTGCATCTCCTCCTTTTGCAATGAGTTGCATAATCATCATTTCATTATCCATTATCATCCCTCCTAAAATACTATAAGCAAATTGTATGCCAATTTTTAAATAATCGTCAAAACAACAATAACAAATATGCGTGTCTAAAAAAAGGATGTGTGTCATATGAATATGACACACATCCTATCTTAAATGTAAATAATACTCCAACAATGGGTAGTATTCTTGATTTGATAAATGAATTTGATACTTTTTTTCAATTGGATAAAATATTTCTTTAATTAAAGTTAATTCACTCTGATATTTCATGTAATCTATAAACCTATTAGAATTATAATGTTTATTTATTTTGATATTATCAATAAGTATTGCTGTATGCATGATGACACCAATTGATTCATGCTGATTTAATTTTACATTTAAAGCTTCTTGAACAGCTATATTTAGATTGACAATATCGTCAAACAAATCCCCTCCATCGACATTTTTTAACTCAGTTTTCAAAGATTTGCGAATTTGGAAACCAATCGACGTATTCTGAATAAGTTCCTGCAGCTGATCAATACCATTGCCACTAATAACATCATTGACATTAAGTTGCGGACAAGGATAATCAACAGAAAAAGTTGAGACAATCGCAATGATTTCATACTTTTCTGCAAGCTTTGAGATTTCCTGTTTTTCAGTTTTTTTATCTGATAATTGTAGTGAAATAATCTCCACAAAGGCATATTTTTCTGAAAAATGTCGATCAAGAATATTCTTTAAATAAATGGCAGTCCCATGACCAGTTAGACAGCAAGTCAAAATGGCCAAAGGTTTATCAGACATATTTAGGCTTGTATTAGTGCTCTTTATCTCATCTGATGTGGATAATTCGCCACACCCAAAGAAATCAAAATTAACTTTTAGTAGATCATTATAAATAGTTCTCAGTTCGTTCCCAAGTAATGATTTTCTGGTGGCTTCCAGTACATGTATCGTGCTAACTAGAGGAAGCGAAAAGACATTGACATTTAAGTCCGTTGCCAGTCTTTTATCAATTTGTAAAAATGATCCCATATCGACTAAACATAGAATATCCTCTCCGTGATTTATAGCAGCTAAATGACTACTCGCTAAATTCATTATCTCCAAAGGCTTCTGATTTAAAGGGGCATCAATTCCAATAACTGAATCAGTTTTTAATAACTGATTTACAGTATTAGCCATTGATGTGGCTGTAGAATCACCATGCGCAATGACGACTATTTGGACTTTATTAAGATATTCCCTTTCTTTTGTTTCTTTACTGTTAATAAAAAAGGAAACGATATTGTTGGCTTCACTATAAGGTAACTGGATCTTTTCGGTAAATCCAATCATTTGAAGACAGTGCATTGCTACAAGAAATTCTTTGCGATAATTGATTTGATAGTCTAAATTGATTTCTTCTTCAGTAAAAGTAGGGTTATTTTTGAATCTTTCTATCAAATGATGCAGATGCAAAATAAAACCCATCGTAATATTTTGATCCCAGTTTAAAGATAGTTCTGATAATATATAGGACACAACCTCATTAATAGTTTTCATTCGAGTCGGATCAATAATATTTTCTAAGGCTAATATTTCCGGATGTTCTTTAGAGTCTGCAAATTTTGAGAAATACTCGCTAATCTCTTGTTCGACAATTTGTTTCATTTTATCGTTAGCTACTTGCTCGTTTGTTAATTCTGAAACAGTATGTTTTAAAAGTTCATAGATTGTGTTTTGGCTAGAATCAATACTTTTGTCTGGAGAAAAACGCAACATTTTTTTCGAGAAAAAGTCAGACTGGGTACGAATTGAACGATGCTCAGTCTTATTCCACAGACCATAAGCAATATTTTTTGGCAGGTCTTCAGATTTAATTTCGATTTTTGATTTTTGCTCGATTAAAAAATCTGTGTAGGCTTTTGCGCAGAGAAGCTGAATATCTGATTGTAACTGACCGATATTATGAGGACATTCGTAGAACAGTAAAGAGACCAATACATTTTTTGAAATATAAATTTCCTGTTTTAGATTTTTAGCTTCATTTTCAAAAAATAGCTGAATCAAATTTGCACGTTCTTCGTCAGTTCTTTTGGATAAACTGGGAATCTCAATAACCATAGGCATTCTTCGTCTAAAAGGTGCAACTAAAGCAGAAACAATAGGCTCGCTCGTTGCGCCGATAATTCTCACATTTGAATTTCTTTGCGTATCACTTTCGCCCAAACGCCGATAGGTTCCTTTATCAATAAATGTAAATAGAATTTCCTGTCCTTCTTGAGGCAAGTTATGAATCTCGTCGAGAAAGATCATCCCTTTGTCTGCTAGTTCGATTAAACCTTTTTTGTCATTGTCAGCACCTGTGTAAGCCCCTTTTTTTACTCCGAATAATGTTCCCATCAAAAGTTCTGGATTTTTGGCATAGTCTGCACAATTAAACAAAATAAAAGGTGATGTTGCAGCTAACGTTTCTGTCTCGATAGCAAACTGATGCATCAATTGTGCAAAATAAGATTTCCCCACACCAGTTTCTCCAATAACTAAGGTATTAATTCCATTTGGAGGATATAGAATACTTGATTTTGCTTGATTGATTGCTTTTTTTAAAGAAGGATTTTTTCTTTCAAACTCTTGTAAATAAATTTTTTGCGCTTCTGCTAAATGATAAATAACTGGCTTGCCTTTTTTCTTGATTACTTTTCCTTCTTTTACTAGTTGATTAAGAATACGGGAAACATTCTCGCGAGAAATATTTAGTTTTTCTGAAATAGTTTGGGTATCAATTCCATTTTCCATAGTTTTAATTAATTCTATAATTTTTTTCTGCCTTCTCATTAATATCCTCCCATTCTGACTTCTTATCTTACATAAAATTTTTTCATAGACATAAAAATTTACAATTAATTTTATTACTTAACAGCTTCATCATATCAATTTAACTGCTATTAGACAATATTATAAACAAGAAGTAAATTACCTATCATGAGTATAGTTTTCCTTAAAAGACATCCAAAACACATAAATAACTGTGATTTTTAATTTTCAAACAAAAGTTATACAGAATATTTTGAAATAAAAAAAGAAAACATTAAGAATTACCCTTCTTAATTAATTTAATGTTAGACAAACAAATAAACAAAAATATTTATTCCAAGGTATACTTACAAACTTTATGTGTTATCAAGTTTCTTAAAAATACCATTAAGTAATTATTTTATCTGCCTATTTTAGTCCATAAATACCCATTGTTCACAAAAACAATTTTTAATATTTTAAGAATAATTGCTATACGAATACTGATAAGTTATTCTATAGCATAATTTCTTGTTGATGAATGGCTATATCATGATTAAATAAAATCATTTTACAATTTTTTAAATGTGACATTTCATTAACCCATGCAAGAGACTCAATTGCCTCTTGTTTATTTTCTAAAATACTAGGTATTCTAAAATCAATCAGTGAGTCTTTTGCATAACCAACATCACTTGCTAATAATACGAACTTATTTGTTTGATTTGTAATTAATACAGATGTTAAGCCCGCACTATGTCCTGATGTATTAACCAATAAAATACTACCATCCTGAAATCCTGAAATAAATCAAAGAACGGTTTATTAATTATCGCAGAATTGTAACTTGTTGTGAATTTTTCCAAAAATATATTGTCCCACAGTTTTGAGAGATATCTAATTTTATTATTAGATGCTTTATAAATTTCTTTTTCGTTAACTAAAAAACACTTTGCATTTTTTACTAAATCAATGCCACCAGCATGATCTGTATCTAAATGAATTAGGATATCATAATCTTTTATATCCTAATTGTTCTAATCGTTCATTTATCGCCCAACCATGAGGTAAATAAGCTTGACTAGCTATTACTCGGAAGCCTAAAAATTTAAATTGATTTCCCTTACATTAGAATGCCAACCAGTATCCACTAAAATCACCTCTTTTGGATGCTCAATTAAATAACTGGAAACAGGGCCTAAAATTTTATGTTTTTTGCTTCTGAAAAGTCCAGTATATGCTAACGGATTTGATGAAGCATTATGATAAAGTAATGCTTCATCAACACCAATACCGTTGACTTTTTTTATCTATAGATATATAATTTCTACAGATTAAAAGAATGGAGAATTTATATGACAAATATTGTATTATTAGGTGGGAATGGATATATTGGAAGAGCCACTACTAAGAAATGGATGAAAAAAGATAATAAAGCATATTTCTATGTTGTTTCACGATCAGGAAATAATGAATTGCTTGGAAACAATATTATAAACTTGAAAGCAGATGTCTCAAACTATCAAGAATTAATTTCTATTCTGCCTGAAAAGATCGACTATATCGTTGATTTTGTTGGTAGACCAGAAAAAGACCCCCGCATATCTGATAAAATCAATACTCAACCAGCTCTAATTATGAAAAGAATTGCAGAAGAAAAAAACATTGCTGCAATGGGGTTTATTGGAGGGCTTTTAGGACCAAAATATTTTTTAACAACAAAGAAAGAGTTGATTGAAACGCTTAAACAAAGTAATATTAAATTGGGTTTTGTTGAACCTACTCTTGTATATGGTGGTAATCGAAAAGATATACTTTCTAAAACAGTACCTCTATTTAAATTTCTTGAAATTTTTTCAAAAAATATGCGTCCTATACATGTAGAGTTGGTAGCCCAAAACTTAGTCAATAATATTCTAGAGTAAGAAGGTTAACAGCATGAGAATCAGTAAAAATTTTGAGCAGGGGATTTATGTTCTGCTATTACTAGCAACACAAAAAGAACATAAGCCATTAAAAAGTAGTTTAATGAGCAAAATATTAGATGTGTCAGATTCATCATTAAAAAAAGTGCTTAGAAAATTAGTTGTAAAAGATTTGATTGATTCTAATGCTAGCAAAGATGGTGGATTTAAATTAAAGAAACCTATTCAAGAGATTACACTTTTAGATGTAATGAATGCCATTGAAAATGATCAAGTAATAAAATATTCTTTGACCCATCTCGCACGAAGCATTTTTCCGAATAAGAAACATACTCTTAAAAGTGAACAATTAGTTATAGATACTATTAACAACGGTGAACAAGCATTTTCTAAAGAATTAGAAAAAATCACTCTTGCTGATTTAATAGAAGCTGATGCGATTAAAAATGGCGCCATTGACTGGTCATTAGAAGCAAGTATTCATTAAACTACATTACTATTATTTAGGATATATGAAAGTTTTTCTAATTATATAAATCAATATCATTCTACATTTCATCTTTGAAATAAACTCAAAGTTTGATTAATAAATATAGTAATCCCTTGAATACTATATTTATTAATCAAACTTTGCATTCTTTGCATATTACGTTCATCTAATTCTGATGTAGGTTCATCCAAAATTAAATATTCCCCCACAATCGTCAATCCAGCTAAATGATCTTGAGTACATTTTTTTGATTGATACAAGATGTCGATAGTTTTCTGAACTTCTTGTCCATCCTTTGAATTATCTGCAATCAGTTGAAGCGATTCTGAATCGAGAAAGGTTATCTTTAAGAACTGGTCTAATGAATTTAACAAAGATTGTTCCTTGTCTAGTCGCGTATCATTCTTTTCTGTCCCATAATCTTTCGTATTGTTTGTTTCTGTAGTTGATTTATTACTTGTACGATATGAACTGTCCATTTTGGACTGTTCATATTGAAAATTAGAAAAATCGTTGATTTCATGAATTGATTTCTTTTAATGGGACAAATGTCGTAAATAATTGTTGGTAATTTTCGATAGTTCGTTTTTCTTTTTTGCAAATTAATCGATGGTAAAAAAGATAATCAAATTGATAGGCTTCTTCAAAAATTTCAATTAAATCATTTGTTTCATACCGCTCTAACGAAAAAAGATAGGAAAAGAAAAAAATTTTACCTGATCATTTTCTGAATTATAAAATGTAGCCTTATTCGATTAATTCTTCCCATGATTAATCGATTCTTCGACGACTACTTAATTTAGAATGATTATATAATTCACGCTTGTAAAACTTAAAATTGGGCAGATAAGAAGCGATACTAATCAACATTCCTCTCGCTTCATAAGTTAATGATTCATTTTGTCTAAATTCTTGTGTAATGGATTCATAAACTTTATTTTTCTTATAACGAAGAATGGAACCATCATTTGTTTTACTTGGTGGCTGGCGTTGATTATATTCGCTACTAAATTGAAAAATATTCATGATTTTCTCCTGTTCTTTTGTTTACTTATATTTTTTGTTGAGAAAAATAAAAAAAGACGCTCTAAAATGAACGTCTTTCTCCAATACATATAGAATTCAATTTTTGTTGTATCACCACTTAGTAGGTCGACCATTACAGAAACTCTGTAGTGGTCTTTAAGCACTTTATTTCTTACTTTTCCGCCCTCAGAATGAAGTTAGCATGCTTATAAGATAGCTTGAAATTAAGGATTTCTATTAGCTTTTCGGTTGCAACAACACAACAGTCTCCACATGCGTCGTTTGAGGGAATAAATCTACCGGTTGTACGGTATCAGTCGTATAACCTAATTCTGCAAAGTGTGTTAAATCACGCGCCATTGTAGCTGGATTGCAAGAGATATAAATGATTTTTTCTGGTTTCATATCGCAAGCTGCTTGGATGAAGGTTTGATCTAAGCCTTTGCGTGGTGGATCTACAAAGATGACATTTGGTGCGATGTCTTCTTTTGCCCATTGTGGCATCACTTTTTCTGCACGTCCAACTAGATAGGTTGCATTGTCAATGTCATTTAATTTGGCATTATCACGTGCATCATCGACTGCTTCGCTAATTGTTTCCATTCCATACACGTGGTCTACTTTATCGGCAATTGATAAACCAATGGTGCCGATTCCAGCATAAGCGTCAATCACTACATCTGTTGCTTGTAAATCAGCTAATTCAATTGCTTTTTGGTAAAGAACTTCTGTTTGTTTCGTGTTTACTTGGTAGAAAGATTTAGCAGAAATCTGGAATTTTTTCCCTAATAATTCATCTTCAATATGACCTTTTCCAAATAAGACTTTTTCTTCTTTACCTAAAATCACGTTTGTTTTTTCTTCATTGACATTTTGGATAACTGAAACAACTTCTGGTAATTCGTCATGAATGACTTGAGCGATTTCTTTTCCTTTAAAGAACTTAGCTTTTCGCGTTACTAAAACAACCATCATTTCATGAGAATAATGACCACGACGAATTACGATATGTCGCATAAAACCTTCGTTAAATTCTTCGTTATACGCTTTGATATTGAAACGTTGTAAAATGTTGCGGACAGTAACTATTGCCGCATCAATTGCTGGGTCTTGAATAAAAAAGTCTTCGATTGAAACTAATTGATGACTGTTTTTACGATAAAAACCTGTAGCTAATTGACCATCGATTTTCCGAACTGGAATTTGCGCTTTATTGCGATAAGCATAAGGTGCTTCCATTCCTAAAGTTGGTAAAACATTAATTTCAGGCATTTTAGCAACTTTAGTTAAAACATTTTGGACTTGTTGTTGTTTAAATTCTAATTGTTTTTCATAACGTAAATGACTTAATGGCGCAATCCCTGTTCGTAGCAAATCCTCATTTTCAACTGTTTGACGATCTGGACTAGGTTTTAAAATTTCCATGACTTTACCAAAACCAAATTTATTGCCAACTTTTAAAATCTTTACTCGCACTTCTTCTTCTGGCAGAGCATTTTCAATAAAAATAGGATAGCCATCAACTTTTGCGATGCCCATTCCTTCATGTGATAAATCGATGATTGTTGCTTCGATTTGTTGATTTTTCGTTACTGGATATTGTTTCATTCTTTTTCTCCTTAATGTTTAAGCTTTTCTACACTTACTAATAACCTTAAAAAACTAGAACATTCTCAAAAACGTTCTAGTTTTAAAGGTAAATAATCTATTCTTTTTCG
Source organism: Enterococcus sp. AMC1623 (assembly GCF_058216495.1). Taxonomy (NCBI): domain Bacteria; kingdom Bacillati; phylum Bacillota; class Bacilli; order Lactobacillales; family Enterococcaceae; genus Enterococcus; species Enterococcus sp. AMC1623. Next base: position 943,676 of record NZ_CM177096.1, read on the forward strand.
TCTGCGATCTGGCCATCACCGTCAATATCTTCGTCGTTCAAACGTTCAACTTCAAGAATTAATTCTTTGCTAATCACATCAAATGGATCAATGGTCCCAGTGACAGATTCATCTGGAATTTGATCGACATTTGCATAAAATTCAATATGCTGATGTAAGTTTTCAAATTGCATTGGCGCATCGCCACCATACTCACCATCCAAATTAATCATTAGTCTTTCATCCGTATCAGAGGTTGAAACTTCTAAATACGATGTCTTGGTATAAATAATTCTGGAATCATTGACGTGTTTCCCTTTATTCAACATTAAACCAACTAGATGAACAATTTCAAAAATATTTGCTGTTTTAACAATAATTAATGAAAATTTACCATCATCTAATTTTGCATCTGGAACAATTTGTTCAAAACCACCCACAGAATTCGTTAAGCCAAGGAAAAACATAGACGCATTGCCATTGTATTCACCAGTATCGTATTTAAAATGCATATTAATTGGTTTAATACGTGGTAATAATTCGGCACCTTTAGCTAAATACGCTAAATAGCCAAAAATACTTTTTAGCTCAGAAGGAACATCATAAGTCAGTTCAGTCAAGTGACCACCAGCTGCGATATTAATAAAATACGAGCTTGGTGTCTTTCCAATATCCATTTTAACTGTCTGTTTTTTTAAGATAACTTCTGTCGCAGCTTTAATATTGTCTCTTGGTATCTTTAACGCTCGGGCGTAATCATTCGTCGTGCCTCCAGGAATAATCGCCATTTTGGGACGTTTTTCCAAAGGAGCGATTCCATTAACGACCTCGTTAATGGTCCCATCTCCTCCAGCAGCAACAACTAAATCAAAACCAGCTTCTCCAGCTCTTCTTGCTTCGTCTCTAGCAGAAAATGGAGTGGGGGTTGTTGCAAATGCACTTGCCTCATAACCAGCTTTTTCTAAAACATCTAATATATCTGCTAGACTTTTTTTTACCAATTCTTTTCCTGAAGTGGGGTTATAAATGACGCGTGCTCTTTTCATAACATTCCCTCTTATCGTTTTGTTAATTCTTCTTTTAACAATTTATTAACAACGCCTGGGTTTGCTTGCCCTTTGGTTGCTTTCATAATTTGACCGACTAAGAAACCAACTGCACGATCTTTTCCATTTTTAAAGTCATCAACAGATTGTTGGTTGTTGTCTAATACTTCATTAATGATTGGTAGTAATTGTGCAGGATCTGATAATTGAACTAAACCTTTTGCTTCAACAACTTCTTTTGCCTCGCCACCATTTGTAATCAATTCGCGGAAGACTTTCTTCGCAATTTTAGAACTAATTGTTCCATCTGCGACTAGTGTAATCATACCTGCTAAATTACTTGGTGTTAATTTTGTTTCGGCTAATTCTAGTTTTTCACTATTTAAATAAGCGGAAACTTCACCCATTAACCAGTTAGATGCTTGTTTCGCATCTGCTCCAGCTGCAACAGTTTGATCAAAGAAATCAGACATTTCTTTTGTTAATGTCAAGACCATGGCATCGTATTCTGGTAAACCTAAATCGTTCATATAACGCGCACGACGAGATTGTGGCATTTCTGGTAATGTTTCACATACACGTTCAATCCATTCGTCATCAATCGCAAAACGAGGAATATCTGGTTCTGGGAAGTAACGATAATCTGAAGAACCTTCTTTCACACGCATTAAAGCAGTTTTGTTCGTTGTTTCATCAAAACGGCGTGTTTCTTGTTGAATTTCGCCACCCGAAAGTAATACTTTTGCTTGGCGTTTTTCTTCAAATGCTAGTCCTTTTTTAACAAAGTTCATTGAGTTTAAATTTTTCAACTCTGTTTTTGTTCCAAATTCTTCTTGTCCATAAGGGCGTAAAGAGATATTCGCATCACAACGCATTGAACCTTCTTCCATCTTCACATCAGATACTTCTGTAAATAAGATGATTGAACGTAATGCTTCTAAATATGCATAGGCTTCCTCTGGAGAACGCATATCTGCTTCAGAAACAATCTCAATTAATGGTGTTCCTTGACGGTTTAAATCAACGTGAGAATAACCACCAATTCCGTGCATGTTTTTTCCCGCATCTTCTTCTAAATGCACACGTTCGATACGGATTTTTTTCTTTTTGCCTTCTACTTCAATTTCAATCCAACCGTCATGTCCAATTGGTTGATCAAATTGAGAAATTTGGTACGCTTTGGGATTATCTGGATAGAAGTAATTTTTACGGTCAAAATGGGTATCTTTTGAGATTTCACAGTTTAATGCCAGGGCTGCTTTCATTCCAAATTCTAATGCAGTTTTATTCATTACAGGTAATACACCTGGATAACCCCAGTCAACGATGTGGGTATTGCTATTTGGTTCTGCTCCAAAATGTGCTGGAGCAGGAGAGAAAATTTTTGAGTTTGTTTTTAATTCTACGTGGACTTCAAGCCCAATGACTGTTTCGAAGTTCATTAGCTATTTCCTCCTAAAATCACTGGTTTTTTTGTATGGAAATCAGTCGCTTGCTCAAAGGCATACGCTGCTTTATACATCGTGTTTTCATCAAAATGTTTACCGATTAATTGTAGACCAATTGGTAAACCTTCTGAGAAACCAGCTGGTAATGACATTCCTGGTAAACCAGCTAAGTTTACTGGAATCGTTAAAATATCACTCATGTACATTTTAATTGGGTCATTAATGTTTTCACCAATACCATACGCAACGTTTGGTGATGATGGGCCCATGATTAAATCATAATCAGCAAAGACTTTATCGAAATCTTGTTTGATCAACGTACGCACTTGACCTGCTTTTTTGAAGTAAGCATCATAATAACCAGCACTTAATGAGAATGTTCCCAACATGATACGACGTTTTACTTCCGTGCCAAAACCTTCACTACGAGAGTTTACATAAACATCATCTAAGCTATTAACATTTTCTGAGCGGTATCCATAACGAATACCATCAAAGCGTTGTAAGTTTGAACTTGCTTCCGAAGAGGCAATAATGTAGTACACGGCTACCCCATATTTTGAATGTGGTAAACTCACTTCTTCAACGGTTGCTCCTAATTCGCGGAAAGTATCTGCAGCTTTAAGGATGGCCGCTTTTACATCAGCATCTACACCTTCACCTAAATATTCTTTTGGTAAAGCAATTTTCATTCCTTTGATATCGCCAGTTAAGCCAGCTGTAAAATCAGGAACACTAACCCCAGCTGAAGTACCATCTTTTGGATCATAACCACTAATAGCGTTCAATGCTAAGGCGTTATCTTTAACATTACGAGTCAATGGACCAATTTGGTCTAATGAAGAGGCAAAAGCGATTAAACCAAAACGTGAAACACGACCATACGTTGGCTTCATACCAACGATTCCATTAAATGAAGCGGGTTGGCGAATAGAACCTCCTGTATCTGTTCCTAAAGCCACAGGAACTTGACCAGAAGCAACGGCTGCTGCGGAACCGCCTGATGAGCCACCAGGAACTTTGGTATGATCCCAAGCGTTTTTAGTTTTCTTGAAGTAAGAAGTTTCTGAACTTCCGCCCATGGCAAATTCATCCATGTTTAATTTACCAACTGGAATCATATCAGCTTGATACACTTTATCCATAACCGTTGCATCATAAATTGGATCGAAATTATAAAGCATTTTAGAAGCTGCTGTTGTTAAAATATCGCGAGTTACAATATTATCTTTAATCCCGATTGGAATACCAGCTAAAATCGCTTCTTCTGATACTCCTTTTAGATCAATGGCTTTTGCTAATTCTAATGCTTTTTCTTCGCTGATTGTAATAAATGAGTCAACTTGAGATTCTGTTTCTTTAATACGATCTAATGTCGCTTGTGTTAAGTCGGTTGCAGTGATTTCTTTAGAAACCAATAAAGAATGTAATTCTTCTAGACTTTTATCGTATAATTTTGTCATTATGCTCCTGCCTCCCCATTGTCGATGATTGCAGGCACTTTAATAAAGCCATTTTCTGATTCTGGAACATTGCGCATTAACTCATCGCGATTCCAACCTTCAGCTGCTTCATCTTTTCTCAATACGTTGATTGTATCTACAATATTTGAAGTAAATGGTACGCCTTCTGTATCCACTTCTCCTAATGTTTCCACCATATCAATAATTTTTCCTAATTGTACGGTAAAGTCTTGTAGCTCATCATCTGAAAAAGATAATTTTGCTAACTTGGCAACATGTTTTACTTGTTCTTCACTAATCGCCATAATGTCCTCCTTTTAGTTTCCATGCTTCCATTGAGCATGTTGTTTTCACTGTATTGTATCACTTTATTGAAAATCAATAAATAACTATCATGAATGTTTTCTGTTTAATTGAAAACATATAAACTGATTTATTTTTTCTCTACGCAAAAACAGTTCAACTTTCCTCAGTAAATCCGATTAATTTCACTGAGGAAAGTTATCGCTTCATTTAGAATGGTCATTTCTGCTTTATCTATAATATTGGGAATTTGGTTGAGTTGTCAACATTTGCATCCTACTCTTAAAAGATTAGCCAATTGAATGGTCAAACTACTCGCAATCGGCTATGCCTCTCTTGAACTACTTCCTTCAATTGCTTCAATCATTTGGGCTTCATTCCAGACGGTGACACCTAAACTTTCAGCTTTTGTTAATTTGCTTCCTGCTTCTTCACCTGCAACGACAATATCTGTTTTCTTTGACACACTACCAGTCACTTTTCCACCAAGATTCTCTATTTTTTCTTTGGCATCTTGACGGGTGTATGTTGTTAGTTTTCCTGTCAAAACAACTGTTTTATCTTTAAATGGTGATTCTACTGCAGCTATTTGACTCGTTGTTCGACCTAAATAATCAAAATTAACACCTGCAGCTTCCAATTCGTTCAACAATTCGTGAACTTCATTATTCTCAAAATAGGTTACGACGCTATCGGCAATGGTACTTCCCATACTATGCAAGTTCAAAATTTCTTCTTCATTGGCTTGACTTAATTTTCGAAGGGTTTCAAAATGTTCCATTAAAATTTTGGCAGCTTTCGAGCCAACATGTCGAATGCCTAAACCAAAAACTAAACGCTCGGCTGAATTGGTCTTACTTGCTTCAATTGCCGACAAGATGTTATTTGCTGATTTTTCTTTGATTTTATCTAAAGTCAATAAGTCTTCTTCTTTTAAAAAGTACAAGTCAGCCACATCTTGGACTAATTCTTTGTCAAACATTTGCGCTAATACGCGAGGACCTAAGCCTTCAATGTTCATCGCATTTCGCGAAACAAAATGACTTAACCCTTCTTTGATTTGAGCAGGACATTTGGGATTGATACAACGCAATGCCACTTCTTCATCTAAATGAATTAATTCACTGTCACAAATTGGACAATGACTTGGGATTGGATAAGGTTCACTGTCTTCTGGTCGCTTATCCAAAACGACTTGTGCCACTTCCGGAATAATATCGCCTGCTTTATAAATAATGACCGTATCACGCAAACGAATATCTTTCATTTCAATGTAATCACTATTATGCAAACTTGCTCGACTAACTGTCGTACCTGCTACACGAACCGGAGTCATTACTGCAGTTGGTGTCACAACTCCTGTTCGACCGATTGTCCATTCAATATCTTCAATGATTGTTTGGGCTTCTTCTGGTGGAAACTTATACGCAGCAGCCCAACGCGGTGCTTTAACCGTAAAGCCTAATTCTTCTTGTAAATGGAAGTCATTGACCTTAATAACCACGCCATCAATCTCGTAAGGTAGTTCGGTCCGATATTCGTGTAGTTCTTCAATGTACACCCAAACCTCATCAATTGTTTGACATAAACGACTCTCTGTATTAATACGAAATCCCAGTTGATCTAATTCCGCTAACATGTCGTGTTGCGTTTCTGCTTCCAGTGGCGCAACATCGGCTACAGCATATAAAAAAGTACTTAAATTACGTTTCGCTGTTACACCAGAATCCAATTGACGCAAACTTCCGGCAGCCGCATTACGTGGATTGGCAAAAACATCCAGACCTGCTTCCTCACGCTCTTGATTTAAACGTAAAAAAGAAGCTTTGGGCATATAACATTCTCCACGAACTTCTAGTGTGATTGGTTCGCGTAGTGTCATTGGAATCGATTTAACTGTTTTTAAGTTTTCTGTAATATTTTCACCCACACTACCATCACCACGGGTAGCACCGCGCACAAATTTGCCCTCTTCATACCGTAATGAAATAGACAAACCATCAATTTTCAACTCACATGTATAAGTAACAGGATGACCAACAGCTTTTTGAACACGTTGGTCAAAGGCTAAAATTTCTTCTTTACTAAACACATCATTTAAACTATACAATGGAATATCGTGAACTGCTTTTTCAAATCCTTCTAAAACAATTCCACCAACTCGTTGTGTGGGGGAGTCTTCTGTGACTAACTCAGGATGTTGAGCTTCTAATTCAACTAATTCTCGATAAAGAGCATCATATAAGTGATCCTCGATAGTGGGTTGATCTTTCACGTAATATTCATATGCATATTGATTTAATTGTGTTTTTAATTCGTCCATTCTTTGCGCAACTAAAGACTCTGCCATTTAATTGTGCTCCTTTACTTATATTTTTTCAATTGGGGCAAATGCCGCCAATAAACGTTTTACTCCTTGCTGTGCAAATGCCACGTCTAATTCCATGTCTTTTGCAGTACCGCTCACACGCACAACAGTTCCAGTTCCCCATTTTTTATGACTAACCTTATCGCCAGCTTTCCAATTTCCCGCATCGCCACCGGTTTCTTTTTTCGTAGAAACAGCTGGTTTAGTTGGTTGAGCTTGCTGATACACAGGTTTAAATACTTTCGGATTAAATGTTCCTCGAGAGCCATTCATTTGCACAGGTTGGGCTGCTCGTGCACTTGTCCCCTCCACTAAATCTGATTCAATTTCTGCTACAAAGCGAGAAGGCTGATTGTATTGGGTACGGCCATATAAGGTACGCGAAAATGCGTTGGTGAAGTAAAGCTTTTCTTCCGCTCGAGTAATGCCTACATACGCCAGACGACGTTCTTCTTCTAATTCACTTTCTTCCATTAATGAACGAGAAAGCGGGAATAAATTTTCTTCCATTCCGACTAAAAATACCACAGGAAATTCTAAACCTTTTGCCGCATGCAAGGTCATTAAAGTCACTTGCGTTGTTTCTTCTTCATAATTATCTAAATCTGAAAATAATGCTAAATCGTTTAAGAAAATAGATAACTTATCTTCCGGTGCATCGCCTTCTTCTTCAGAACGATTTTCGTATTGTTTATCAAATTCTTTGGTAACTGTTAAGAATTCTTCCAAATTTTCTAAACGAGCTTGTGATTCCAATGTATTTTGAATACGTAATTCATCCTTATAGCCACTTTTCTCTAAAACTTCTTCAGTTAATTCAGTAATGGTTAAATATGGAATCATTTGATGAAATTCTGCCATAATTTGGCCAAACTTACCAAGTTCCTTAGCTGCTTTTCCAGTAACAGTACTCAATTCAATATTTTGGGCAGCTTCTAATAATGGAAACCCATGTAATTCAGCAAACTGTCGCAACTTATCTAAAGAACCTGGTCCAACTCCTCGTTTCGGTACATTAATAATTCGTTCTAAGCTAAGTGAATCATCCGGATTCGCAATGGCACTTAGATAGGCTAAAATATCTTTAATTTCTTTCCGATCGTAGAATTTATGTCCTCCCACCATCGTATAAGGAATGTTAGATTTAACCAAAATATCTTCGACAGCACGAGATTGGGCATTCGTCCGATACAGCACTGCAAAATCGCCATAATCGCGGCCTTCATTGGCAATTTGATTTTGTATTTCGCGTATAACAAACTGTCCTTCATCACGTTCTGTTTGTCCACGATAATATTTGATACGTGGTCCTTCTTGATTTTCTGTCCACAAATTTTTATCGCGACGATTGCGATTATTTTGAATGACTTGGTTCGCTGCTTCTAAAATTGTTTTTGTTGAGCGATAGTTTTGTTCTAGCAAAATGACCTCAGCTTCTGGGTAGTCTTTTTCAAAGTCCAAAATATTTTGCATATCAGCGCCACGCCAACCATAAATACTTTGATCGGCATCACCGACAACACACAAATTTTTAAACCGCGCTGCTAGCATATTAACTAAAGTATATTGCGCGTGGTTGGTATCTTGATATTCATCTACATGAATATATTGGAATTTATTTTGATAAAAGGCTAACGCATCTGGGTTTTCTCTGAATAAACGAATGGTGTTCATAATTAAATCGTCAAAGTCCATACATTGATTTTGACGTAATTCTTTTTGATAAACTTCATAACAACGTCCAACAATTTGTTCAAAAAAATCACCTTGTAAATCTTGATAATCAGCAGGTGTTTGTAACGCATTTTTCGCATTCGAGATTGCCCCTAAAATAGAACGAGGGTCATATTTTTTCGGATCAATATTTAACTCTTTTAATACTCGTTTCATCAAGGTTAATTGTTCTGATGAGTCAATAATAGTAAAATTGCGGGAGTAGCCTATATGATCAACATCCCGTCGTAAAATTCGGACGCACATTGAGTGAAAGGTTGATACCCAAACGTCTTCGCCTTCTCTACCTAATAAATCTTTCACACGTTCTTTCATCTCTTTGGCTGCTTTATTGGTAAAGGTAATGGCTAAAATATTCCAAGGATTCATTCCTTTTTCTTCAATTAAATACGCAATGCGATGTGTTAGCACACGCGTTTTTCCACTTCCGGCACCAGCCATTAATAAGAGCGGTCCTTCTGTGCAGACAACCGCTTCTTTTTGTTTGGGATTCATTCCATTTAATAGTCTTTCTTTGGATGACATTCGACAAACATCCTTTCTTTATCAATCCTCTCAATTATAGCATTATCCGTCATTTCATAAAACCGAACAACATGATTTCCAAGAAAATTTACAAAAAAACTGACTATTTCTTTTGAAAATAGTCAGCTTATATTTATCGCAATTGGTTAGCAACCTCTTCTTGGACATAGACAGAAACCTGTCCATCATTTACTGGAAAGACACCTTTGCCATTTTCATCAAGGACAACTTTCGTTTCATTATTTCCTAAGACATCGACAAATGTTTTGTCGCGATGAATCGCACTAACCGTCATTTCTTTCTCACTGCCTTTACCATTCGTCATAACAACAGCTATACCTGAAGCAGGATCTTCAAAGTCGCCTGTTAAAACCCAACCAATACAGTCTGGATTATCAAAATAATCAATTTGATTCCCAAAATCTGTTTCATTTCGCAGTCTTAACAAAGCATGTAAATCATCCCCAACTGGTTGAATATCTTGCGCAGGAATACCATATAAATCTCCCCAGAACACAACCGGTATTCCTTGTTTACGAAGAAGCGTTAAAGTATAGGCATGTACTTTAAACCAACCGTCAATCCACGATTCTAAGCTTTGCCCTTTTTGCGTATCATGATTATCGACAAAAGTAACTGCAAAATCCTCACGAGAATCAACAAGCGTATGATTAAAAATTTGCGTCATATCGAATTCACCATTGGAATTTGCTGCTTCATAAAAATTAAAATGTAGCGGTACATCAAATAAATAAATTAAATTTCCTGACGAATCAAGATAGGTTTCTAATTTTTCCAAATCGTTCGACCAATATTCACCGACAACAAAAAGGCTTTTACCTTTTTCTTCACGACGATTGATTAACCAATCTACATAATAATCAAATTGAATATGTTTCACGGCGTCTAAACGGTACCCATCAACATTGGTTAATTCTTGATACCATTTTCCCCATTTATCCAACTGCTCAACTGTTTCAGGGTTTTCCATATCTAAATCGCAGCCCATTAAATAGTCGAAATTGCCATCTTCTTTATCGACTTCTTCATCCCAACCTTTATCGGCAAAATTATAAATTGCGTGTTCTTTGGTACGTGCATCATAATCAACACCAGAAAAATTTTTCCACGTCCAAACATAATCGTTGTACGTACCTTTTCGACCAGGATACGTAAATTTTGTCCACGCTTCAATTTCTTCTTCACCGCTGACTGCTTCTGTTCGATTCTCTGTATTGTATTGAACGGCAGGCACCGTTTCTGTTTCATCAGCGCCCATCAAATGATTAAAAACAATATCTGCATATACTTCCAATTCATTTTCATGTAAAGCTTGAATCGCCTGAAGATATTCGTCTTTTGTTCCATATTTTGTAGGAACTGTATCCTTTTGATCAAATTCTCCTAGATCATAATGGTCATAGACACCATATCCTACATCTTTAATCCCTGATGATGCTTTGTATGCTGGTGGTAACCACACAGCTGTAAAACCTAAGTCATGTAATTCTTTTGCTTTTTTTTGAATTGTTTGCCAATGTGTGGCATCAGCAGGTAAATCCCATTCGAAACCTTGTAAAATTGTTTTGTTTTTCATATGATGACCTCCCATATCTTCATTAAGCAAATTTTCTATTTATTTGTCAAATAATAGCTTGTTTTCATAAAATGATTTATTTTGAATGTTTTCTACTGATTTTGATTGATTTAAGCAAATAGGCATGTTAAAATACTCGATGAAGAGGTGAATGAAAATGCTTACAGAAGAGAGATATCAACATATCTTAACAAAAGTGGAAGAAAATGACATTGTTACGATTAATGAACTTCTACTCCCCCTCAAAGCATCGGAGTCTACCATTCGTCGAGATTTACAAAATCTGGAAAACCAAGGATTGCTCACTCGTATCCACGGCGGTGCAAAAAAACGACCCCGGTTGAATTTTGAAGCCACGATGAATGAGAAACAGCAACAGTTTCATACCGAGAAACTTGCTATCGCAAAAGCGGCAGCAAGCTTAATCACAAAAGAAGACGTTATTTACTTGGACGCGGGCACAACAACAATCGAAATGATTCCATTTATTCCAAATGATTTATCTATAAAAGTTGTGACCAATTCCGTGAAACACGCCTCTCTTTTAGTTGATCGAGAAATTGAAACAATTATTCTCGGCGGTGCAATCAAACTTTCTACAAATGCGACCCTAGGTTATGAAACATTGCGGCAATTAAAGCAATTTCATTTTAGTAAAGCATTTATGGGAATGAACGGTGCCCATTTAGAAGCTGGTTTCACCACTCCTGATCCAGAAGAGGCTGTCGTTAAGAAAATTGCTATGTCACAAAGTCAAATTGCTTTTGTTTTGTTGGATTGCTCCAAATTTCAACAGACAACCTTTACCCAAGTTGCATCATTAAAAGCAGCTGAAATTATTACAAATGAATGTCCAAAAGATATTTATCGTAAATTTCAACTGCAAACTAAAATTATGGAGGTAAAATCATGATTTACACAATGACTTTAAACCCTTCGATTGATTATATTGTTCATGTAAAGGATTTAAAAATGGGCGATGTCAATCGTATGTCACAAGACTTCAAACTTCCTGGTGGAAAAGGAATCAATGTTTCTCGTATTTTACAAAGAATTGATTCGACTTCTACTGCGTTAGGATTTTTAGGAGGATTTACAGGTTCTTTCATTGAAAACTGGATGGAACAAGAAGGCATTGATTGCCAATTTACACCAGTGAAAGAAGATACACGGATTAATGTCAAGCTAAAAGCCGAAGAAGAAACTGAGATTAATGGATTAGGTCCTGCTCTCTCTGATGAAGAAATTCAAAACTTGAAAGACGCGTTATCCCTTGTTTCTTCTGGTGATATTGTCGTTCTTTCAGGAAGTACTCCAGCAGGCTTGCGCAAAGGATTCTATCAAGAATTGATTCAATTAATTGAAGAAAAAGGCGCAGAATTTGTGATTGATACAACGGGCGATGATCTCTTACAAGCATTGAAACACCGTCCATTACTAGTAAAACCTAATAATCATGAATTAGCTGATTTATACCACACAACATTTGAATCCATCGATGATATTATCGAGCATGGGAAAAAATTATTAGCAGAAGGCGCAAAAAACGTTTTAATTTCAATGGCTGGTGATGGCGCTCTTTTAATTACAGAAGATGGCACTTACCAATCAAATGTTTTAAAACGTGAATTAAAAAATTCTGTGGGCGCTGGTGATTCGATGATTGCAGGTTTTATCGGGCAATATGCAAAAACACAAGATTCGGTTGAAGCGTTCAAATGGGGTGTTGCTTGTGGTAGTGCCACTGCTTTTTCAGATGACTTAGCTGAAGCTGCCTTTATTCAGGAACTACTTCCAGAAGTAGAAATCACAAAATTATAGGAGGTCTATAACATGCAAATCAATGACTTATTAATCAAAGATGCGATGATCATGGATTTACAAGCAACTGATAAAAAAGGTGCTATCGATGAAATGATTCAAAAAATGTACGATGCAGGCAGAATTTCTGACATTGAAACTTATAAAGAAGGAATTCTCGCTCGTGAAGCACAAACTTCAACAGGCTTAGGCGATGGCATTGCTATGCCTCATGCAAAAAATGCGGCTGTTAAAGAAGCGACAGTATTGTTTGCCAAAAGTAGTAAAGGAGTCGATTATGAAGCATTAGATGGTCAACCAACTTATCTGTTCTTTATGATTGCCGCTCCAGAAGGCGCAAATGACACTCATTTACAAGCTTTAGCTGCCCTATCTCGTCAATTAATCAACCCTGATTTTGTTGCAAAACTAAAAGTTGCTAAAACACCTGAAGAAGTTCAAGCAACTTTTGCCGAAGCGGAAAAAGCAGAAGCGGAAGAAAAAGCGGCGGAACAAGCGGCTGAAGCAACAATTGAAACAACAAGTGATCGTCCATTTATCGTAGCTGTAACAGCTTGCCCGACTGGTATTGCTCATACCTATATGGCTGAAGATTCTTTGAAGAAAAAAGCAAAAGAATTAGGTGTCGATATTAAAGTTGAAACAAATGGTTCTGAGGGCATTAAAAATCGTTTAACAACTCAAGATATTGAACGTGCAACTGGTGTCATCGTTGCTGCGGATAAAAAAGTTGAGATGGCTCGTTTTGATGGCAAACATTTAGTTAACCGTCCAGTTGGTGATGGTATTCGTAAAACAGAAGAACTAATCAATCTTGCCTTAAGTGGTTCTGCTCCAATTTATCATGGTGACGGTAGTGCATCTTCTGAAGAATCAAGCGAAAAAGGTTCTATCGGACAAGAAATCTACAAAAACTTAATGAATGGTGTTTCTCATATGTTACCATTCGTTATCGCTGGTGGGATTTTAATCGCCATTTCATTCATGGTTGATCAATTTATCGGTGTTCCTAATGATGCTTTAGGACAATTAGGTTCTTATAACCAAGCAGCTGCATGGTTTAACCAAATTGGTGGGGCTGCATTTGGCTTTATGTTACCGGTCTTAGCTGGTTTTATTGCAATGAGTATCGGTGACCGTCCTGGATTAGTTGCTGGTTTTGCTGCCGGTGCTTTAGCAAATGCTGGTGGTGCTGGGTTCTTAGGCGCTTTACTAGGTGGTTTCATTGCCGGATATGTGATTGTTTTCCTACGCAAACTATTAAAAGGATTGCCAAAGTCATTAGATGGTATTAAAACAATCTTGTTCTATCCTTTCTTTGGATTATTAATTACTGGATTCATCATGTTATTAGTCAATGTTCCTATGAAAGCTATCAATGATGGTTTAAATGGTTTCCTACAAAGTTTAGATGGTGCAAATGCTGCGTTATTAGGTGCCTTATTAGCAGGTATGATGGCGGCTGACTTAGGTGGACCAATTAACAAAGCAGCTTATGTATTCGGTACTGGTACAATTGCTGCAACAGTGGCACAAGGCGGTAGTATCGTGATGGCGGCTGTTATGGCAGGTGGTATGGTTCCACCATTAGCAATCTTTGTTGCAACTCGTTTATTTAAAAATAAATTTACAAAACAAGAAAATGAAGCTGGTTTAACAAACATTGTTATGGGTCTATCATTCGTAACAGAAGGCGCAATTCCATTTGCAGCTGCTGACCCATTACGTGCAATTCCAAGTTTCATTGTTGGTTCAGCATTAACTGGTGGATTAGTCGGTGCATTCGGTATTCGCTTGATGGCTCCTCATGGTGGTATCTTCGTAGTTCCATTGTTATCAAATCCATTATTATACTTAGCATTCGTGGCTATCGGTGCTGTGGTATCTGGTATCTTATTAGGTATTTTAAGAAAACCAATCGAAAAATAAAAAGAAGCGTCAAGTACATGTTACGTACTTGACGCTTTTTCTATTGGATAAATAGTACTTAAAGGCAAAAGTTCTACTTGCAGCTGAACCTCGCCTTTTTTGACAGAAAATACACTTTTCTTTCTGCCCATTTTTTCTTTGCTAAATAAAACATCGGACATGCGTTCTTTTAGTTTTGCTAAAGGAATTTTTGTCACATATTCATCTGGTAAAAAAAAGGTAATAATTGGCGTATAAGATTTATACTTTTTATCATCCAAATTAATGGCTAAATATTGACGCAAATAAAATTCGTATGCTTCTAATCCTTCGTCAATTGTCTGATCAACAAACAACGTAATAACTGTCTTCATCTTTCGCTGTCGTTCATTAATCAATGGGAAATAAGCCTGAGTATTTAAGGTTCCTTTTATTCGACTAACCTGTTCTTCTTTTGTCAGTGGATTATACATACGAGTAACAAAATGTGTGGATTGACTCTTAGGAACTGGCTGTAAAAAATCATTTTGATATTGAATGATTTGTAATAAATTAAAAGACGTGCGATATTCCACAAAGGGTTCGCGTAATACACCTACTCCGTTTAACCAACTCAATTGATCAATGCCTAGTTGATTCCGAAACATGCGCTGAAAATGTAAATTCGCCGGCGTATTCCAACGATAGGGATCTTTATATAGCTCCACTAAAATCGTTCCAGTTGCTAATTCCTCTACCCTATCAACTTGCTGTACCTCTCTAATCAAGTTTAGAGGTAAAATCTCGCTGTATGAAGGACTAAAATACATCTGCCAACAAGACGTTAGACAAAAACCGACATGAAAAATATCAAATCCAGCAAAATAATTCCCATCAATAATCACTTCGCCTTGGGTATTTTTCTTTTTCGGATAATGCGCCATTTCTTCTTCAGATTCAATTATTTTACGATAATTAGGCTGTTCAATATTGTGATATAAAAACTCATCGTAGGAACGAATATATGCAAACGTAGCTTTTTCCATTCGTAACTTGACATAATCAAAAATCATCGGCCGATTTTGTTCAAATTGTTCTTTTGTAAAATAATGACGCTCAAATAACACCTCATTATGCCGTTGAATAACTGTCTCACTCCATTGATCATGAATGCGCAAGATAAAATTATCTCCAAGCATTGCTGCATCAATCAATTTATCTTGAGTCTTTACTGAAAAAGGTAAGATTTGCTGGTTAAATTCAATATATAACGGATTAAATACAATCCGACCAAATGATAAACCATTCCTAATCCACTCTTGATACCGCTTTCCTTTTGGCGGTACAGCTTGTATGTAACAATACATTTTCTCTGTCAGTTGCATTTAATCACCCCCTGGATGTTTCCTTCACATTTATTGTAACATATGTGTTTTCTTTCAGTAGAGTGAAAAAGATTTTTTACGTGTATCTTCAGACTTTTCATGCTAAACTTTCTATAGTGGAGGTGACAGCATGAGTTTAAAATTCCAACGAGATGATTCTTTAGATAAAAAATTTGAAGAATTCGCCTTTTTTCCAGACGAAAAAAAAGAAGAAAAGAAACCAGATATTGAACGTTTCTTAAACCCGACACCTAAGAAAAAAGAAACTGACGAAAAAGATAAATAAAAAGAAGTGTTACAAACAGATTGTTTCTGAATGTAACACTTCTTTATTTGATTGCTTCTTCAATGGCTTGCCATGCTTCTTCTTTTCCTTGTTTCGTAACTGATGAAAAAAGAATAAATTTATCTGTTTTATCAAAATCTAGGGCTTTTTTGATGACACTTTCATGTTTATTCCATTTTCCACGAGGAATTTTATCCGCTTTTGTTGCAACCACAATCACAGGGATCTCGTAGTATTTTAAGAATTGATACATTTGAATATCCTCTTGTGTTGGCGCATGACGCAAGTCAATTAGCGATACGACTGCTCGCAATTGTTCACGTTGAGTTAAATACGTTTCAATCATTTTTCCCCATTTTGCACGCTCTGTTTTAGAAACTTTTGCATAACCATATCCAGGTACGTCTACAAAATGTAATGAATTTTCAATTAAATAAAAATTCAAGGTTTGTGTTTTCCCTGGTTTTGACGAAGTTCGTGCTAAGTTTTTTCTATTAATTAATGTATTAATGAAAGAGGATTTCCCTACATTCGAACGCCCGGCTAAAGCAATCTCAGGTAATTCTGTTTCTGGATATTGCGCTGGAGCAACAGCACTTATAACAATATCAGCTGAATGAACTTTCATGTGATTCTTCCTTTCGTAAAAACAGGAAACCGGATAGGAAAATCACTATCCGGTTTATTGCCTTACCCTGCTTTTTTTTCTTCTTTATAACTGATTAATGGTTCTGCTTCACCTTTAGCTGCTGCTTCAGTAATCGTTACTTTTTCAATTTCAGCTTTTGATGGTGCTTCAAACATAACATCCATCATAATGTCTTCAATAATTGAACGTAAGCCACGAGCACCTGTATTGCGTTCAATAGCTTTTTGAGCGATAGCTTTTAATGCTCCCGCTTCAAATTCAAGCTCTGTATCATCTAATGACATTAACTTCTTATATTGTTTCACTAAAGCATTTTTAGGTTCTGTCAAAATATGAACCAAATCATCCGTCGTCAATTTATCTAAAGCAGCCATCACTGGTAAGCGACCGATAAATTCTGGGATTAATCCGAATTTCAATAAGTCTTCAGGGATGATATGTTTCATAACACTCTCATCCTCGGCAATTTTTTGATTGTTTGAACCAAAACCAATTGTTTTTTCACCCATGCGGTTTTTAACAATTGTTTCAATTCCATCAAATGCTCCGCCTACAATAAAGAGAATATTCGTAGTATCAATTTGAATCATCTCTTGATGTGGATGTTTTCTGCCACCTTGAGGAGGAACGCTTGCGGTTGTTCCTTCCAAGATTTTAAGTAACGCTTGTTGCACACCTTCACCAGAAACATCACGTGTAATCGATACATTTTCACTTTTACGCGCAATTTTATCGATTTCATCAATGTAAATAATGCCCTTTTCTGCACGTTCTACATTATAATCTGCGGCTTGTAATAATTTCAACAAGATATTTTCAACATCTTCACCAACATAGCCAGCTTCTGTTAAACTGGTTGCATCTGCAATTGCAAAAGGCACGTTTAAACTTCTTGCTAGTGTTTGAGCTAAAAATGTTTTACCAGATCCAGTTGGTCCGATAAGACAGATATTAC
Source organism: Enterococcus sp. AMC1623 (assembly GCF_058216495.1). Lineage (NCBI taxonomy): Bacteria > Bacillati > Bacillota > Bacilli > Lactobacillales > Enterococcaceae > Enterococcus > Enterococcus sp. AMC1623. The sequence continues at coordinate 961,122 of NZ_CM177096.1, forward strand.
TTTTTTGTAGTTCCACATCGTCTTCTTCTGTTTTTTCTACATTTACGCGTTTATAATGGTTGTAAACCGCAACAGCTAATGCACGCTTCGCACGATCTTGTCCAATCACGTATTCATTTAAGACATCAAGAATTTCTTTTGGTTTTGGTACTTCCATAAATTCACGAATCGCTTCTTCGTAGAACTCTTCGTCAATGATTTCTTTACATAATTCAATGCATTCATCACAAATGTAGACACCAGGACCAGCTACGATTTTCTTCACTTCTTCTTGTGCTTTGCCACAAAAAGAGCAGCGTATCGGTTCATTTCCGTTAGTATTGTCGTACATGGTGTTCACCCCTTGATTTTTTCTTTCCGACTGGAAAAAAACATTTCTGACTTTAACAGTCTTTATCCATTTTAGCATAGTTCCTTAGAAAGAAAAAGCCTTTAAGCCTTGAGAATTAAGCTTTCTTAATGTAAAAATTTTCTGATAATAAATACGTATAAATAAAAAGTCTAAGCGATTTTTCTATCGCCTAGACTTTTCTTTAATTGGTAATCCACACTTCATTAATACCATTTCCTTTAGAAACGCCATCGGTTAGAACAAGACGTCCAGTAAATGAGGTATAACCATACAAGACTTGGCTCCCACCATTGTCCCATTTAATGGTAATTCTCACGTTAGGGTGAACGGTTTTCATTGCAGGAATTTTAGTCGGCTTTTGTTCATTGGTCTCATAACTTAGTGTATCACCACTATAATTCTCAACGGTTGCTTTACCAGTTTGAGCATCTTTCGTTACTCGACCATCTGTGCCAATCGTTAGCGAACTTTGATTTTGTTTTTCTTGCGCAAAGTAAAATCCATAGCTAGTTGCCCATGAAGCAAAATCTCCGACAAACACCGGATCACTTTTCTCTTCTTTTTTGTTGGCTTTTTCTTTTTTTGCTTGCTCTTCTTTCGCTTTTTGTTCTTGTTCTGCTTTTTTCTGTTCTGCTTCTTCTTTCGCTTTTGCAGCTTCAATTGCTGGTTGATTTTGAGCATGAATTTCATCTACAACTTTTTTAACTGAAGCATATTCTGAACGCGCTAGAACTTCTTCTGGAATCGTACTTAATTCTAATTCAGATTCTGAATAATTCCCTTCATCAGCTAAACGTTGCGCATTTTCAAGAATATCATCATATTTAGCACTCAAAGGTTCTTCTGAACTAGCCGTTGTTGAAACAATTGTACTTGCGGTTGTAGAAAGACTGGTTGTCTCGGTAGTTGAAATATCCGTCGCTTCAGTTATAGTTGCTTCTGGTTTGGTTGTAAAAACAGATAATAAAAACCATATAGCTAAACCAATTCCAAAAATAATTAAAAGCAGGGTAATAATCAAGGGATTTGGTCTCTTCTTCTTAATGATTTCTGATCGTTCTGCTTTGACTGGTGAAATTTTTTTCGCAACGACTGGTTCGACAGGCGTTTTTGGGGGTTCTTCTTTAGTTAACGGCACTTCTTTCGGAATTTCTTTTTCTATCTTTGTTCCACATTGACCGCAAAAATTTGCTCCTTCAAGTAATTCTTTGCCACAACTCGGACAGTACTTCATTTTTTACACTTCCTTTTATTTATCATGCCAGGCTTCTAACGCAAAGCTACCAATTGCTTCACGTACGATACCATTGCCATGAACGTCTTCTGTTAAAATAACAATAGCCAACGGATTTTCATCATCTAGAATCAAAGCTACATCATTTTCCACGTTTTCAAGCTCACCAGTTTTATTTGCAATTAATACTTCTTCAGGAAATTTACTCGGTATTTTGGTCCGAATCGTTTGTCCTAATAATAGTTGCAACATTTCTGAATAAGGAAACTGGTCTCGATGAAGATAGATAGTTTCTAAAAAGGTCAAAACATCTTTAACTGAGGTATAATTTTCTAACCCTTGTGCTCGTGCATCTTCGTCTAACATTTTTCTTTGTAATTGAGTCGATGTGTAATTAATAGTAAAGAATTCATTTAATGTATCCAGCCCAATAAAATCAATCAAGATATTGGTTGCTTGATTGTCACTATTTTGAATCATTAAACGAACTAGTTCATCCACAGAATAGCCAGCAATCTCCATCGTTTGTTCTAGATGGGTATAGACATACTCCATAATAAATACTTTAATTACACTTGCAGCGATAAATGCTTCTTCTTTAGCATGAGACAATTCTTTTTTGTCGTTAAAATAATAGACCCCATACGCAACCTTATCAGCACTAGCAAGCAGCTCTGTGTCATTGAGTATATATTCTTGAGAACTACTGGAAGATTGGATGGTTGTTTCTAAGGTTTCTTCACGACTAAAAATACTTGTTTCACTCGTCGTTACTTGCGTTACCTGCATCTCTAGTACATTTAAGCTTTTCCAAAGATAGCTACCAAAGATAACGCTAATGACAAGCAAAAAGAAAATTATTCCAATTTTTTTAAATTTGATGTTTACACACTCCTCTAAACTAAATAAAAATAACTATCACTTTAGAATTATACCGTAACAAAACGATGAAAAGCAATCCGTTCCATGCTTTTGTAAAAACAAAGAAATATTGTGTTTTAATTTATTTAAAGATAGGATAGAAATAGTATATTTAAAAGGAGGGTTTTGATGAATGATTTAACGCTTGAAATGCCAGAAGGAAAACTAACTATCCGTGTTGCCGCATGGATTGAACAAGAAAATCAGTTACTCGTGGCTACTTATCCTGATGGCACTATTTCGCTACCCGGCGGTCGCCTTAAATTTTCTGAAACAACACTAGCAGGCATTTATCGTGAACTATTTGAAGAAACGGGTGAACAATTAATAGATGCACAACTTTGGGCAATTATTGAAAATTTTTTTCAGCAAGAAAAACAGCAATACCATGAATTTCTCTATATCTATCGTGGAACAATTCCAACTAAAGAAAATTATGCGAGCGAATCTGAAGAAGAGCTTATCAGTTGGATTTCTAAAGATGATATCTCTGCATTAAAGCCTAGCTGTCTTCAAAAATTAGTTTCAGCTAATCCGTCCTCGCTCATTCATTTAGTAAACATTGACTAATAAAAAAGACGACTTGGATAATAACCAAGTCGTCTTTAATTTAAAATTATGCTTCAACAGCAGTAGAAGTGATTAAATCTACAGCTTTCTTCATGTTGATGTCATGTTTTAACATGTCTTCTGTAAGTACACGACGTACTTGAGCTTCTGGCATGTTGTAGCTTTCTGCTAACTCTTTGATTTCTGCTTCAACTTCTTCTTCAGTAGCTTCTAAGCCTTCAGCAGCAACGATAGCTTCAATTACAAGGTTTGTTTTCACGCGAGTATCTGCTTCGCCTTCAAATTGTTTATGCAAGTCAGCTTCAGTAGAACCAGTTAATTGATAGTACATTTCTGGGTTAATCCCTTGGCGTTGCATGTTGTTTAAGAATTCATCCATTGCACGGTGAACTTCATCGTGAACCATTACGTGTGGTAATTCAACGATTTCAGCATTTTCAACCGCTTGACGAATTGCTGCTTCTTCAACTGCTTCTTTTGCAGCTTTTTCTTTATTTTCTTGGATTTCAGCACGGAATTTTTCTTTTAATTCTGCTAAAGTTTCAACGCTATCGTCAACATCTTTTGCAAATTCATCGTCTAATTCTGGTACTTCTTTGCCTTTTACTTCATGAACAGTTACTTTGAAGACAGCTTCTTTGCCAGCTAAATCTTCTGCTTGGTAATCTTCTGGGAAAGTCACAGTTACTTCTGTGTTGTCGCCAGCTTTTTTACCAACTAATTGTTCTTCAAATCCTGGAATGAATGAACCAGAACCTAATTCAAGTGAATAGTTTTCGCCTTTTCCACCTTCAAAAGCTTCATCGCCTAAGAAACCTTCAAAGTCAATTACTACTGTATCGCCTTCAACAGCAGCATCTTCTTTGATTACTAATTCAGCTTGTTGTTCTTGTTCGCGTTTTAGACGAGCATCTACATCTTCGTCAGTTACTTCACGTTCTTGTTTTTCAACAGTTAGATTTTTGTAGTCACCTAATTTTACTTCAGGTTTAACTGTTACTTCAGCTTTGATTACCCATGCTTCGCCTTTTTCCATGCTTTCAACATCGATTTTTGGTTGAGCAACTGGATCAATTCCAGCTTCTTTTACAGCAGCTTCATAAGCTTCTGGTAATACAGCGTTTAAAGCATCTTCATATAATGCTTCTTCACCGTACATACGGTTAAATACTGTACGAGATACTTTACCTTTACGGAATCCTGGTACGTTAAGATTTCCTTTCACACGATTAAAGGCTGTTGTTAGGCCTTTTTGAATTTCTTCTTGAGCAATTGAAAAAGTTAATTCACCATTATTGGTGCCTGTTTTTTCCCATTTTGCAGTCATGTATTTCCCTCCGAATTAACAAATAAATTTACATATGAAATAGTTTCATGCATACCTTTAAATAGTACACTATGCCTTGAAAAATGTAAACATTTTGAATGCAACTTCCAATGTTTCTACAGCAATTTTTGATAAATTTCTCTGAGTTCTTGTTTTTTTTGCTGAATTCTTTCATAGTTTTGCAATTGTTCCCCAGCTGATTCATCCCCAAAGAGACTTTTATATTCTAATAAATAACTATCTACCCATGCTAAAACTTCTGATTCATTAGGTAAAAAAGGATACAGCAAGGCAAAATGTGCATGGATTTCAGCAATGATCATTTCTTCTAATTGAACATCTTTTAATTGTTTTTGTTTTAACAATTTATGCACTTGTTGTAAGGTTGGTGTTTTTTCTAATAAAGTTAATTCAGACAGATGTACTATTTGTCCACGAATCATCACTTCTCCATCTGCTCCGATTTTCACTAATTCTTCTACTAATTTAGGAATAATAAACGGATTTTTAGCGGTAGGAAGAAATTCTTGGCATAATCGTAAAAAATCAGCAGCTGAACTGTTTTTTAGCCATTCATTCCAAGCTTTTTGTGGTACTGGATAACCTGTACTTTCCCATTCTTGTAATTGTCTTCTTTTTAGCACTCGATCGTTGGCACCAATTAATTCTTGCGCAAATTCTAGTTTTTGTAAATCTTGTTTCAGCTCATCAAAAGATAACACAGTTTGGTGTAACCAACTATGGACTGCTAGATACTGACCATCTAACATCAGTAAGCGCAAATACATTTCAAAACTGCTTGGATTATTCAAGAAATTTTCTAAGTAATCTTCGGCTTGGTCTAACGCTTGAGTAAATTCGCCTAAATGTTGCAAAGTTTCCACTAATTTTTGGCAGTGTTGAAAAGTCGGCTCTAATTGATACAATTGTTCAAATAACTGTTTAGCTGCTAAAAATTCTTGTTGTTCAAATTTTTTATTTCCATTTGCCCATAGGCGTTCAACCTCATTAAGAAAGGATAAAATCTCTGACATTTTCTTGCCTTCTTTCTAAAAAATAAGTAATCTGTGTCATCTAGTAAATGAATAATGAAATATCCGAACTATTAAGAGTTTGCTTCTCATCGCAAATTCACCTTACTTAATGGTGGTCTCTGATAATAGTTCGGATATCTTTTTCTTCTATTGATTATACAGTTGTTTAAATTTGAACCTGCTTATTAAATGCTTTAATCATATTTAATGTAACAACGCTTGTATCCGTTAAATAATCACCCACATGCTGTTTACGTTTCGTAAAAGCGGCAGGTAAATAACCTAAATATAAAAATGGATTGGCTTGTAAAATGAAACGACAAGCAACTTCACGAATCAAAACTGTTTGCCAAGATAATTCTTCTTCTTTCAAACCAATGACTCGAATACCAAAAATCATCTTACCAACAGTCTGACCATGATTTAGTTTCGTTAATAGCGTAAAGTAAGCCAAGTAAATACTAATACTCAATAAACCATACAGACTAAATAACGAAGAAGACATCGATAAATGTAATGCCCGAAAAATAACGTTAATTAAGATTTCAGTAATGGCAGCAATACAAAGAATATCGATTAAAAATGCCCATAGACGAATCCAAAATCCCGCATAAAAATACGTAGGAAAGTCATTGATTAATGATTCTTTGGGAGGCTCAACCAATCGTTGCCACGCAGTTTGCTTTTGTTTAATTTCTTCTTCTGTGTATTCTTTTTCTTTAAACGATGTAAGCACTTGTTGATAAAAGTCATCGGGATGATCTGATGTGGTTGATTGCTTTTTTTCTAATGGCTTCATGTTATTCACCTCCATAGTAATATAAAGGTTTTGGCGCATCTGGTGTGCCGATACTTTCAAGGATTGTTAATACTCGGCTACTTTCGGATGGTTTTAATCCTTGAACTTCCGCTAATTTCGAACCAAACCAAGTATTTGCAAAACCGGTTGCTGAAAGTTCGTATTCAATTAATGCAGCATTTTCTAGTTGTTGCTCTGTTCGTAATGCTTCAAGTGCTTCTTCTGGAAAACCTATCGCATCCACTAAACCATTATCCAATGCCTGTTGCCCATCATAAATACGACCATCCGCAATTTTGCGCACTTGATCTTCCGGCATTTGACGACCTTCTGAGACAACTTTTACAAAACGATTATACGAGTTATTTACAAACGTTTGTAACACTTCCTTATCTTCTGCTGTTGCTTTTCGTGCACCAGAACCGACATCTTTTAACGCACCGCTTTTATATGTGGCATCTTCAATTCCCAGTTTTTCAAACAAACCCGCATAATTAACTCCACTCATAATGACCCCAATCGACCCTGTCACTGTTTCATCGGTAGCAAAGATTTTATCTGCTGAAGCAGAAATGTAATAACCGCCACTTGCAGCCATTTGCGTCATCGTTACATAAATCGGCACCTCTAGTTCTTGAATTTTGCGAATTTCTTTAGCAATTTCTGCACTTTGATAAACGCCTCCACCTGGTGAGTTTACTTCTAATAACACGCCGGCAATCGTTGGATCATATTGAATTTGTTTTAACTGTTCCAAAAAGACTTGATGGTTATATCCTTCTGTTGCAAACAAACTGCTACCAGTATCAGAAATTTCACCTTCTACGTACAAATGTGCAATGCGCTGTTGCTCATCTCCAGGCTCAACTACATATTCCGTTAGTTCATTTGTTCCATAAAGCAATGCATTTAAACCACTTAGTGCATCCGATTCTTCTTGTTTCGGTTGTATCAATACAGCAATTCCTGAACAAATAAATAATCCAACGGCAATTGCTACCGCTACCCATCTCCTTGTATTCATTGACAGTCTCCTTTATCAATATAAATTTTCAATCACAATTACCTGTTCGATTGGTCCATCTGCATTCATTTTCTCCGCTTTTTCAATCAATGCATAGCCACCAAAAAATTCTTCTGTTAAAACATCTTGCACTTTAAATGAACGCGCTTCTTTCATTTGAATAGATTGCGGTAAAATTTCTTGCAAACTGTCCCATCCTGTGTCTAACATGACTTTTGTCTCATCAGATACGTTAGCATTTTCCAATTGTTGTACAATTTCTTTTAGTTCTTTAAAAGTCATCGCTTGAACTTCTGACATACTATCCCCTCTTTCTCTATCATTGTATCGAATTCACTAAAATTTTGATAGGGAAAACCTATTTTTCTCTATTTTTCCAATAATTAAATTAGACCAATTTAATTTTATTAATTTTTTTGTTGACTTATAACGTGATTATGTATATGATTACCAATGTATTTCTAAAAATAAACAAATAAATATAGACTATACCAATTTTAAGCGCCAGATCTATTAAAAAAATTTGATAGATGACGAGGATAGAGCTTATCGAATATTCGGCGGGTGGCTCTAGGGTCTGCACTCTACAGACAAGTACAAAAAAAGGCTGTGAAGCCTTCACAAAAAACTTGTCACGCAGTTAGAAATACATAATGACAAAAAGAAAGTAGGAAACTCATTATGTGCGGAATCGTAGGAATCGTAGGAAAAGAACATGCAGAAAAAATTATTATTAACGGATTGGAACGTTTAGAATATCGTGGCTATGACTCAGCAGGTCTATTTGTAGCTGATGAACAAAACAATCATTTAATTAAAGCACAAGGTCGTATTAAAAACTTAGAAGAAAAAATGACAGAAGAAGTAAACGGAACGATTGGTATTGGCCATACACGTTGGGCAACACATGGCAAACCATCTGAAGAAAATGCTCATCCTCACACTTCTCAAAATGGTCGTCTAGTTCTTGTTCATAACGGCGTCATTGAAAACTTTGAAGAAATTCGTCAAATGTACTTAACAGATGACACTTTTTATGGTGAAACAGATACGGAAATCGCTGTTCATTTAGTTGCAGCTTTAATGGAAAACGAACAACTTTCAACAAAAGAAGCATTCCAAAAAGCATTGACAATCATTCAAGGTTCATATGCTTTTGCTTTAGTCGATAAAGAAGATGGCGAAACAATCTATGTTGCCAAAAATAAAAGCCCACTATTAATTGGTCTTGGTGATGGCTTCAATGTTATTTGTAGCGATGCTTTAGCAATGCTAGATCAAACAAGTCATTTTGTTGAAATCGTTGATGGTGAAATGGTTACTGTAACTGCTGACGGCATTCAAATTGAAGACGAAAAAGGCAACAATGTTTATCGCGAATCTTATGAAGCACAATTGGATTTAACAGATATTGAAAAAGGAACTTATCCTTATTACATGTTGAAAGAAATTGACGAACAACCGGCTGTTATGCGTCGTCTTGTCCAAGAATATCAAGCAGAAAATGGTGCAATCAAATTAGATCAAGAACTAGTTGATGAAGTCATCACCAGCGATCGTATTTACATCGTTGCTTGCGGTACAAGTTACAATGCTGGTTTAGCTGCCAAACAACTGATTGAAAAAACAACAGAAATCCCTGTTGAAGTACATTTATCAAGTGAATTTGGCTACAACATGCCATTGTTGTCACAAAAACCATTCTTTATTTTCTTAACGCAAAGTGGTGAAACAGCAGACAGTCGTCAAGTGTTGGTCCAAATTAACCGTTTGAATCACCCTTCATTGACAATTACTAACGTGGCAGGTTCAACTCTTTCACGTGAAGCAAAATATACGTTGTTACTACATGCTGGTCCAGAAATTGCTGTAGCTTCAACCAAAGCTTATACTGGTCAAATCGCTGTTTTAGCTCTATTTGCCAAAGGGATTGGTGAAGTGAAACAAATCGCAGCTGCCAAAGAATTTGACGTATTCCACGAACTAGCATTAGTTGCTTCTGCGATGGAAACAATGATTAGTGAAAAAGCTGTCATTTCGCAATTGACAGAAGATTATTTAACAGGAACACGCAACGCTTTTTATATTGGTCGTGGCAATGATTACTACGTTTCTTGCGAGGCTTCTTTAAAATTAAAAGAAATTTCATATATCCAAGCAGAAGGTTTTGCAGCAGGTGAATTGAAACACGGAACAATCGCTTTGATTGAAGATGATACACCAGTTATCGGCGTAATCACAGAAGCGCATACAGGCGCTCATACTCGTGGAAATCTAAAAGAAGTTGAAAGTCGTGGAGCAAAAACTGTTGTGATTGCTAGCGAAGACTTGGCAAGACCAACGGACCAATTAGTTTTACCGAATGTACACCCATTATTAACTTCTTTAGTTTCTGTTATTCCAACACAATTAATTGCTTATTTCGCTACTTTACAACGTGGTTACGATGTCGATAAACCACGTAACTTAGCTAAATCTGTGACGGTAGAATAATAAAAAAAGCTTGTCAGCCAAAACGGCTGACAAGCTTTTTTAAAATAACCAACCACGACGGTATTGTTCGGGTGCCTCGATTTCTGTACGTAATTCTTTAGCAGCATGGTATGCCCAATAAGGATCACGAAGTAACTCTCTACCTAAAAAAATTAAATCGGCACGTTCATTTTTTAAAATTTCTTCTGCTTGAATACCTGTTTGAATAAGACCCACAGCACCAGTTCGTATTCCAGCTTCTTTCCGAACCAATTCTGCAAAAGGAACTTGATAACCTGGATAAACATCAATTGTCGCTAACACAACAGCTCCTGAACTAACATCGATTAAATCTACCTCTTGTTCTTTTAACCATTTAGCAACAGGTACATAATCAGCAGGTGTCATACCACCTGTCACATAATCATGAGCAGATATACGCACAAAAATTGCTTTATCCCAAACCTCACGAACAGCAGAAATAACTTCTTTTAATAAACGATAACGATTTTCTAAAGATCCACCATATTTATCTTGACGGTGATTTGCTAAAGGCGATAAAAATTGGTTGATTAAATAGCCATGTGCTGCATGGATTTCTATCATATCAAAATCTGCTTGTTTAGCACGAATTGCAGCTTGACGAAAAGCTTCAATGACATTTTCAATATCTGCTAACGACATCTCTTGGGGTGTTTTTGACTGTTCATCAAAAGCAATTGCTGAAGGTGCAAAGATTGCTTCTGGTAGTTCCGCTTTTCTACCCGCATGAGCTAATTGAATTCCCACAGCTGCACCACTTGCTTTAACAGCACTAGTAATTTTTTTTAATCCTTCAATTTGCTTATCTGACCAAATTCCTAAATCATTCACACTAATACGGCCTTCTGGTTTCACTGCTGTAGCTTCTAAAATAATTAAGCCCACTTGCCCGACTGCACGTGAAGCGTAGTGAGTCACATGCCAAGGTGTCACTTCTCCATCTTTTGCTGAATACATACACATTGGAGACATTACAATCCGATTTTTTAGTGTTAGATTACGAATTTCAATAGATTCAAATAGTTTTTTTGTCATGTATACTTCTCTCCTAACGATTGAAAAACACTTCCTGTTTATTCATCAGAAAGTGTTTTGTTTATTATTTTTCTTTCAAACTTCCACCATTTGTTTCGATAACTTCTTTGTACCAATTAAAACTTTTCTTCTTATAACGATTCAACGAACCTGAACCATCATCGTTACGATCTACATAAATAAAGCCATAACGTTTTGACATTTGTGCAGTTGATGCGCTGACTAAGTCAATACATCCCCATGAAGTATAACCCATTACTTCTACGCCCTCTTCAATTGCTTTACCAACTTGCACTAAATGGTCGTTCATATAATCAATGCGATAATCATCAATCACGGTTAATTCACCATCTGGTCCTTCAACTAATTCGTCAACAGCCCCTAAACCATTTTCAACAATAAACAATGGTATTTGATAGCGATCATAAAATTCATTTAAGATAATATATAAACCTTTAGGATCAATTTGCCACCCCCACTCTGAAGCTTCTAAATAAGGATTTGGGAAACCACCTAAAATATTTCCACGTCCACGTTCGTATTTTTCTGGAGTTGCTGTTGCTGTAATACTCATATAATAACTAAATGAAATAAAATCAACAGTATGTTCTGCTAATAGTTCTTTATCACCTTCAGCAAATTGAATTTCAATATTATTATCTGCAAAATATTTTTTAATATAGTTCGGATATTTCCCACGTACATGGATATCTGAGAATAAATAATTTTGACGATCCGCTTCTAATTTTGCTACAACGTCATCTGGATTAGGCGTCATTGGATACGTAGGCATTGCTAAAACCATACAACCAATTTGGAAATTAGGGTTAATTTCATGACCAATTTTCGTTGCCAACGCACTAGCTACTAATTCATGATGAATCGCTTGATATAAATCTTGTTGTGATAATTCCTCTGGCGGAGTTGCAATCCCTCCACTCATAAAAGGCGCATGCAAAACAGAATTAATTTCGTTAAACGTCAACCAATAATTTACTTTATCTTTATAACGCGCAAAAATGGTACGCACATAGGTTTCATAAAAATCAATCAATTTACGATTAGTCCACCCATCATATTCACGAGCTAAGTGTAAGGGTGTTTCATAATGTGAAATTGTCACTAATGGTTCAATCCCATATTTTAAGCACTCATCAAACACTTTATCATAAAATGCTAAACCAGCTTCATTTGGTTCACTTTCGTCACCTTTCGGAAAAATGCGAGACCATGCAATAGACGTACGGTATACTTTAAAGCCCATTTCTGCAAATAGTTTAATATCTTCTTTATAGCGATTATAAAAATCAATTCCAACTAATTTTAAATTATCTTCTGTCGGTTCATCAGTAACTATTCCGAACCCACCCTTTGGCGTTACGTCTTGAACTGACCAGCCTTTTCCATCTGCATCATACGCACCTTCATACTGATTTGCAGCTGTAGCGCCACCCCACAAGAAGTTTTCTGGGAATTTTCCAACCATTTTTCCACGTCCTTTCAAATTTCAATACATTGTAAACATCTTTATTATAATTGTTTTTTAATAAATATTCAAAATTATTTTTAGCTCAATCCTTTTCAAAAATATGTTAAACTACTCTATATTGGGTGATAAAACGACATAAAGGAGTGCTTTAAATGGAAACCATTACAAATTTTCGAGATTTAGGTGGCCTAACCAATCGTCAAGGTCAAACTATTTTACCAAAAAAATTATTACGATCAGGTGAATTATCACGTATTTCACCGCATGACCAAGAGCAATTAATCACTGCCTATCAATTGGCGAAAATTGTAGACTTGCGCTCTCTTGAAGAAGTGAGTGAACGACCAGACAAAGTATTTAATAACATAGATTATGTTCATATTGATATTTTCCAAAATATCACTGATGAAGGTGCAAGTTTAGGAGATTTTATTAAAATTGGCTCTGCCGAACGAGCGCGTGAATACATGCATGAAATTTATCATACAATGACGATAAATCCTGGTGCTCAAGCTGGTTTTTCAAAAATGATTGAAGCTGCCTTAAGTGTCTCAGAAAAAAATAGTTTCTTATTTCATTGTTTTGCAGGAAAAGATCGGACAGGTGTATCTGCCGCTTTGTTGTTAGAAATATTAGATATCCCCCAATCCACTATTTATCAAGATTATTTAGAAACAAATACCTTACGTGTCAAAGAAAATCAAGAAATTATTCAACTTGCCAAAGACAATGGTGCTTCTAAAGAAGTAACTGATGCGCTAGATGTCGCACTAAATGTTGAGACGGAATTTTTAGATACATTTTATCAGACTGTTGCTAACGAATTTGGCAGTATGGACAATTACTTAACTAATACATTGCATATTTCAAAAAGTATGCAGAAAGATTTACGTACATTATTGCTTGATTGATTTATTGTATAGCTCATACGCCTTTCTCTGATTTCCGAAATAGCTTGAAAGATTATTTGTTTATTCGATAGTCTTTTTTTACGATAACTAAAAGCTATCATAACTCTGAAACCCTTGCTATTTAAACTTATCTCCGTTGACATGTTATTTTTCCTTTGTTATGATTCAAATCAAATCAACAAACACGTTGATAAAGAGAGTAACACCTATCCTTTTTCCAACAGAGAGTCTCGGTAGCTGAGAAGAGATGAAAATGTAGGTGTGAACATGACTTTGGAGTGATTGCGATGACTCATCCATGATAGTCGCAAGCGGATGCTTCCGTTATCAAGCAGAAGTAAGAACCTTTACTTCATGAGTTGCGCGATTGTGAAATGCGCATAAATCAAGGTGGTAACATGTCAGCCGTACATCCTTAGAAGAATGAATTCTTCTAGGGATTTTTTTATTACACAAGGAGGAAATTAAATGAAAAAATCAGTATTAAGTGGGATTGTCGGGTTAGTTGGAACAGTGCTTTTATTATCGGGATGTGGCAATACAAATAAAACTGAAAACACCAATATTCGTGTTGGAACCTCTCCGGGACCTTACAGTGAGTTGTTTTTAGAAGGTATCAAACCAATCTTAGAAAAAGAAGGTTATCAAGTAACTGAAACAGCTTTTGATGCTCTTTTACAAGCAGATGTTGCACTAAATGAAGGTGAAATTGATGTCAATGTGGACCAGCACACAGCTTATCTAGAAAACTTTAATGAAAACAGTGAGGCGAATTTAGTCGGATTGGTCTCTATTCCAACAGTTCCTGCTGGGCTTTTTGGTGGACGCAAAGATAGCTTGAAGCAAGTTGAAGAAGGCGACACAATAGCTATTCCTGAAGATGCATCCAACACTGCTCGAGCATTACTACTATTAGAAAAAGCAGGGTGGATTAAACTGGATGAAACAATTGAACCAGTAGCGGCAACAACCAGCAATATTAAAGAAAACCCCTTAGATTTAGATATTGTTGCTATGGATTCTGCTCAAATTCCTCGAAGCCTGCAAGATATTGATTTTGGCGTAATTCCTGGAAGCATTGTGTATAGTGCTGAAATTCCTGCTGAAAATAGTTTATTAAGCGAAGATATTTTAAAAGAATATGAATTAGTGGTCACTGTGGATAAAAAGAATGCGAATGAACAATGGGCAAAAGATATTGTTGCTGCCTATAAATCTGATGAATTTGCAGATTTTTTAAAAGGAAAAAATCAAGATAATTATTGGTTCATTCCAGCTGATTTACAAAAGTAAGAAGTTTAAGCAATGCACACAGATGTACTCACGATAATTCAACTAAAATTGTCTCTCATTGCTGACATTTAATACTAGCTTTAATTTATGAGTTGAAATGGAAAATAAAGTAGAATTTTAAAAGATTATTCGATACAATAAAACCATCCTAGTAAAGATAGAAGGTTTTTAAATGTCTACAAAACGTTTTATTCAGTTATTTATTTGCTATTTTGCTTCAATTGTTGTCGCAATCTTATTGGCAAATGTATTTCCTATTACAAATCAATGGGTATATATGCTGGTCGTTAGTATTATTGGTTATATTGTATTAACTGTGCCACTTACTATCATGACTGTTATGAAGAAAAAATAAATGCAGTTGACGCAAAACAAACTATCCGAACAATAGAGCATAAGAATGATATGCTCTATTGTTCGGATAGTTATTTTTAATTGGTTAATTCACGCCTAAGAGGTCTTCCACGCAAGCTTTCATATCTCCTGCTGCAATGACACGATTATGACGAATCGGCGCATCATTAAGCTCAGTTACTGCTTTTGGAATTGCTACATTGGATAATCCATTTAATTCATGAACTAGTTCAAAGTCATCTTTATCTGTTACCGTGTTCGTTAAAGCTTCAACAACTACACGTGGGAATTTATATGGACTAGCTGTTGAAACAACTAATGCTGGTAAATCAGATTGTGCTTGATATTTTTCTAAAACCCCAGCTGCTACAGCCGTATGCGGATCAATCACGTAATTTGCTGCTTGGTATACTTTTTCAATCGCTTGTTTTGTTTCTTCTTCCGTAGCAAAATCAC
Organism: Enterococcus sp. AMC1623; assembly: GCF_058216495.1. Lineage (NCBI taxonomy): Bacteria > Bacillati > Bacillota > Bacilli > Lactobacillales > Enterococcaceae > Enterococcus > Enterococcus sp. AMC1623. The sequence goes on from NZ_CM177096.1 coordinate 976,435, forward strand.
CGTAAAAATCTGCTAATTTTGCTTTCATTTCTGGCGTTATTTCATATGAACCTGCTGAACTTAATTGGTCCATTAATTCTTTGGTTTTAGTCACATCATCGCCAGTTAGGTGGAAAATCAAACGTTCTAAGTTGCTTGAAATTAAAATATCCATTGATGGTGAAGATGTAACAAAGAATGGACGGTTGCGGTCATAAACACCTGTTTGGAAGAAATCAGTTAACACTTTATTAGGATTTGAGGCACAAATTAATTGATTAAACGGTACACCTAACTGTTTCGCATAATAACCTGCTAAAATATTTCCGAAATTCCCCGTAGGAACAGAAACATTGATTTGATCCCCATTTTTAATTTCTTCAGCTTTCACTAATTGTGCATAGGCATATACATAATAAACAACTTGTGGAATCAAACGGCCAATATTAATTGAATTGGCAGAAGAAAATTGCTTACCGTTTTCTGCTAATTTTTGTTTTAAAGCTTCATCGTTAAACAACGCTTTAACTGTTGATTGCGCATCATCAAAATTGCCATCAATCGCCACCACATACGTATTGTCACCTTTTTGAGTAACCATTTGTTTTTCTTGAATTTTGCTGACACCGTCTCTTGGATAAAAAACAATAATTTTTGTACCAGGAACATCAGCAAAACCAGCCATAGCTGCTTTACCTGTATCACCAGAAGTAGCCGTCAAAATAACGATTTCTGAATCAACGCCATTTTTCTTGGCAGAAGTTGTCATTAAATACGGTAAAATTGATAACGCCATATCTTTAAACGCAATAGTTGAACCGTGAAACAATTCTAAATAATAATCGTTTCCTTTTTTGACAACAGGCGCAATGGCTGCATCATCAAATTTTTCATCATAGGCTGAATGAATACAGTGACGTAATTCTTCTTCTGTAAAATCAGGATAAAATGCGCTCATAATGGTAAAAGCGACTTCTTGGTAACTTTGTTTTGCTAATTCATCAAAATCTAATGTAAGTTTTGGTAGTTCTGTTGGCACGTATAAACCGCCATCTGTCGCTAATCCTTGTAGAATTGCTTGCGAAGCTGATACGATGTTCCCTGCGTCTCGCGTGCTTTTATATAATAAAGTCATACATTGCTCTCCCTTAGAAAAAATTTATTTTAATTATTTTATCATTTTTTAGGAAAATAGACTACATCGAATCAAATTTTTTATGAAAAAGTTTTATTTTCTTTTCATTTCTCTTTTCTTAATAAATAGATATCCAGCTCTTCTTTCATTTTTTCTGAAATCTCTTGTGGAATGGGCATCACTTTTGCATCAATAATTCGTGAAGCAAATGCAATGATAAACGCCACACTTTTATTAAAAGAATCTATACTGAGAAAATCCACTACATCTTTTTTTGAATGAATCACGGGGCCTCCTGGTGCGGCACCTCTAGCAAACGTTAATGCAGGCACACCACCATCTGCAAAAGGAGTCGAATCACTTGGATAGACGCCTTGACTAATTTTAATCCCATGTCCTAATTCGTTCGCTACAAAATCAACATAATGAATCATCGCTTCAGTTGCAGTTGCGCATGCTACGTCATGCCCTAAAACTGCTCCTAACATATCAATATTAATCACTAACCGATAGTCAGATAACTCTTCTTGATGCGCTTTTACATAGGCTGTTGATCCACAAAGCCCACGTTCTTCTGCCCCACACCAGATAAACTTCAAGGTGCGTTTAGGTTTTGTTTTGACAAAATGAGTGAAAAAATCAAAGACTGCCAAAACACCCGTTGCATTGTCATAAACACCTTTTGAATGACGAACTGAATCATAATGAGCAGTAAACGCGATTATTTCCTGACTGTCACCAGGAATGGTTGCCACAATATTATGTGATGTTCGCGTACTTTCTCGACTCGTAATACTCATTTTAACCCTTTGCGGATTCATCCGAACTAGCCGTTCAGCATCACGAATACTCATCGTAACTCCAGGAATTTTTCCCAATTCTTGGAGTTGCGGACGTAAATAGCGCTCTTCAACATCTGTCTGGTCATCGTAACAATCTCCATTAAACGTAATAAAACCAGCGACTTGAGCTTCAATAATTTTTTTATAAGAGGCATAAGTAATGCCGCCATTAAATAAGACAATTTTATCTTTAGCCTGCGCTAAACTAACTGAATCTAAGGCATCAATATAAAGAAACTCTGCTTCTAACTCACCACTGCCAGCCATACCAACACCCGTTACTTCAAATAGTTCATTTGTTGGGGTTAAAACTTCAAATGTCGCAGTCACTTCTTCTGCAAAATCAATTGAAAATGGTTCAATCTCGACTTGCACGCCATATTTCTCCACTTCTTCTTTGATAATAGCCATCGCTTGATATTCTTCTTTTGAGCCAGCAACACGTTCAAAAGATAATTTTTCTAATAAATCAAAATTTTTCATGTGTTTTCCTCCTCATTGTTAGTATACGAAGCAATTTTAGCGTAAACAATGTGTTTTTCAAGGATAGAATCTAACAATTTGTGTTATAGTTAGTGCAGATAATGAACATAATGGAGTGTTTTTGATGTTAACCTTAAAAGAAAAAATTATTGCCGAAAGTAAAAAGATTGGCATTGATAAAATTGGTTTTACAACAGCTGAACCATTTGAATATTTAAAAGACTCTTTAATTGAGCAACGAGAAGTAGGTCATACATCTGGTTTTGAACATCAAGTAATTGATGAACGAATCTATCCCGAAAAAACTTTTGAAAATCCTCAAAGTATCATTGCCATTGCTTTGGCTTATCCTACACGTATTCATGAAGAAGTTCCTCGTGATGAAAAACGTGGTCAATTTGCACGTGCCTCTTGGGGAATTGATTACCATAATATTCTAAAGGATCGTTTGGAACGTTTAATCGAGTACATTAAAACAGAAGCTACTTGCGAACAAGAAGAAGCCCATTGGCGATTTGCACCACAAGTAGATACTGGTGAATTAGTCGACGTTGCGGTTGCCCAACGAGCTGGTTTAGGTTTTATCGGAAAAAATGGTTTATTAATTACAGAAGAATATGGTTCTTTTGTTTATTTAGGAGAGATTATTACTAATATTCAATTTGAACCAGATACACCTGTGCCAAATGGTTGTGGTGATTGTACGCGCTGTATTACAGGTTGCCCTACTGGAGCATTATTAGGTGATGGACGTATGAATGCAAAAAAATGCCTCTCTTATCAAACACAAACAAAAGGGATGATGCCTAAAGAATATCGTCGTAAAATTCGCAACACAATTTACGGTTGTGATATTTGTCAGCTCGTTTGCCCCTATAATAAAGGAAAAGATTTTCATTTCCACAAAGAAATGGAACCTAAACCTGACGAAGTATTTCCAAAATTAACACCTATGCTTTCGATTTCTAATAAACAATTTAAAGCACAATTTGGTCATTTAGCTGGATCATGGCGTGGAAAAAAACCGTTGCAACGCAATGCTTTAATTGCTCTTGCCAATCTTGGTGGTCGTGAAGCTCTTCCTGATATTGTCAAATGTTTAGACGATCAACGTCCTGTTATTCGTGGAACAGCTGTATGGGCAATTGGACAATTAACGCAACGAAATCCTGAACAATACCTGTCACAGTTGCAAGCAATGAAAGAAACTGAAGCCGACGAAGAAGTTCTTTTAGAATTAACCGAAACATTAGAATTATTGACAGATACACAAAAAAAGAAGGCGTAGCTATGCCTTCTTTTTTATGTGATAAAATAATTGCTGAAAAATTGGTGCTAATAAAAGATAAAACATACCATTGCCTAGTCCATGCAGTAAATCAAAATAAAGTCCTGCAAGATAATACGGCCAAAATTGTGGCATTCCATAGATTTGGACATCAATCATCGCAATCACCAAACCATATAAAAATCCTGCCAAAACACTAAAAATCACTTGTAAACTGCGCTTTTTACGAAACGTAGGCCAGCGACATAATAATCCCATACATCCAATGACCACACTAAATGAAAGAATTTGCGAAATTGTCCATATCCCCATTCCCATATATAGGTTAGTGATAAGTAACGATAAAACATTTACTACCAATCCCCGTGATACACCTAATTGGTAGGTTAGAATTAAAAAAATAGCTGTCATTGGTTGGATATTAGGAATAAATTGAAATAACATTCGGCCCACCACACAGGCAGCTACAGTCATCGCTAAATACGCAATTTCATAGGTTGAAAAAAAAGTGCTTTGTTCATTTTTCATAGATATATTCCTTTCTCATTCTATTTTTTTAGTATAACGTAGAATCAAAAGCTGTGCATCCTATCTAATAGAAAAAATATGGTATGCTTACAGTAACAAAAACTAAATGAGGTGAGTGGATGTTAGCCTATTATACAATTGATAAAGAACAAGGTTTACAAAAAGGAACGCTCGATAATCATAATTGGTTGATTCTTGACCAAAAAGAACAAGAAACCGTTGAAAAACTTTTAACAGATTTTTCATTACCAGACGATATTTTTATTGGTGCGGATGATTCTGGTGAAGTCTCTCGTATTGAACATTTGAAAGATACCAAGTTAACCAATCCTGTTTCAGTTGTATTATTAAACCTTTCTTCCAAACAACAAAATATCGAAGAACGGATTGAGCCAATTTCTTTTATTCTATCAGATGACTTATTGATTACTTATATTGGCAAGAATAGTCTGTTTATTCAACATTTACTGAAAGATAATCGTTCCTTTTATTCGTTTGAGCAAGTCCTTCTCACCTCTCTTTTAGTAAGTTATCGTCATTTTATTGCTGGTCTAAAAGAATTAAAAACAGAAATTGATGAATTAGACACTGCTGCCCGGCAAACAACCGATAGTAAGCGCTTATTCCAATTAGCTGATGTTGATCGCGCAATTATTTTTATCGATCATACACTTGCTGATCAAAATCAAATGTTAGATAAGCTTTGGAAAGATGAAAAATTACTTGAAAAAGTAAATGATCCAGCTTTAATTCACGATGTCAAGCTACGGCAAAAACAAGCATTAAAGTTAGTCGAAATTTATCATGATTTAATCAATACAATCGGCAGTCTTTTTGCCAGTATGATTGATAACAACTTAAATCATTTGATGAAATATTTAGAATCAGCAGCTTTAGTCTTGACGATTCCTACTGTTATCGCTGGTATTTGGGGAATGAATACAGGCGGTTTACCTTGGGAGAAATCTTCTTTAGGTTTTGGAATTGTCATGCTCTTAACCGTTATTCTAACTATTTTTACTGGTATTTACTTGAAAAATAAGAACTATTTCAAATAAACGAAAACCCTTTCTTTTGTCATCCATCTACTATTTTGTTATGATGAAAGAAAAGGAGGAATTTACTATGACGAACCCTGAAGATAAATTAAAAAAACTAGCAGAAGAACGTAAAGAACATAATCCTTTTGAAAAAATCGATGAACTTGAAAAAGAATATAACTTGGATGAAGAACCTCAAGTATCCGAAGAAGAGGAAGTCGATGAACATTTGGACAAAGTTCCAATTGAAGAAGATCCCATTGTAAAACTTGCGATGGCAGAACAACGGTTACACAATAATCAAACACCAAAATAAAACGAAGGTCTGACTCGTCAGACCTTCGTTTATTATTTTTATAAATTTATCGCAGTTCCACCAGTTACACCATAGATTTGAGCTGTTACATAACTAGCTTCATTTGAGGCTAAAAAGACATATACTGGAGCTAATTCTACTGGTTGGCCCGCACGCTCTAATAAAGAATCCTGTCCAAACTCAGGTAGTGCACCTGGGAGCTGACCTTCATCTAATTGCAATGGCGTCCAAATTGGGCCAGGGGCAACACCATTAACTCGAATTCCTTTTTTAGCAAATTGGGTTGCTAAATTAACTGTAAAATTGCTGATAGAAGCTTTAGTTGCAGCATAGTCTAATAAGTTATCACTCGGATCAGTCGCTTGCACCGAAGTCGTCGTAATAATTGCTCCTCCTGCAGGCAAATGTGGTTCTGCTTCTTTTACTAAAGCAAACATCGAAATAATGTTGACTGTAAAAGTATCTCTAACTTGTTGAATAGCCAATTCACTAATTGATTTGCGAGCAAATTGTTGCGCAGCATTTAAAACCAACGTGTCTAAACCACCTAATTCTTTCACTGCCTGCTTGACAATTTCATGCGGTGCTTGTTCGTCACGTAAATCATAGGGCAGTAAAACGACTTTTCTTCCTGCTTCTTTGACGTATTTAGCAACTTCATTTGCATCTTTTTCTTCTCCAGGTAAAAAATGAAGTGCAATGTCGGCACCTTCTCTCGCAAATGCAATCGCAACAGCTCGTCCAATACCGGAATCTGCTCCTGTAATTAATACTCGCCGATTTTCTAACCGATTATTTCCCTGGTAACTTTTTTCTCCACAATCAGGTTGAATAACCATGTCTTCTTCTAAGGCTGGAGTGTCTTGATCCTGTTTCGAAAACTTTCCTGAATGGTACATCTTTCTTGGGTCTTTTAAAACTGGTTCTGTCATACCGTGTCTCCTCCTTTTCAATACTACTTCTATTGTAACGAAAAAAGTTTTAACTGCCCATTAATTGTCATGTTCACTTTTTAATCCACAGTAGACAAAATAACCAGTCTTTTAAAAGACTGGCCATTCTTCTTATTTTAGAATCTGAATTTGATACCCTTCAAAATATTTTGCATTTTTACGATACTGATTCCAAGAGAATACGCCCATAATCACTGCGCCAATCGTATTGATTAACAAATCACCCATCGTATCAGACAAAGCAGCACGTCCGACAAATTCCACGCCATCAATTGTCATGTAACGTTGTAAATTCATATTCCCCACTGCGTCCCATGACCATTCCCAGAATTCCCAAAAAATGCCACATACACCAGCAAATGAAAAACCAAATAATAAGAAAACCCATGGTGAAATATCACTCACTTCATTATCCAGACTACCTAATAATGTGCAGACGATTCCATAACCAACTGCTGTCAAAATCATTGGGCTAGTCATATGCAAAATTTTATCCCAAAATGGAACAATATCCATCATATGCAAACAAGTTCCCACAAAGACTGAAATTAATAAAAAGAACCAGTAAAAATAAACAATTGATGGTGGAAAAACTATTTTGAAAAATCTTTTTAAAAACTGCGGACCGTAAATTAATCCAATTCCCATGAGACATTCCATAATAGTAATTAAGGCAGCTAGCGGTGGAACAATACCTAAAACCAACTCGCCAATATTAAATGCCAACGTAAGCAAACCAACAACTAACAATCCTCGTCTTAATTTAGTTTCAAATGTCATTTGGATACCTCACTATTTTCTATATATGCAGCCAAACCTTTTAACAGTGCTTCTTCAGTCGAATAAATTTCACCATTTAGTTTAATCAATCCTACAGTATATAAATTTAAGTAATGAAACTGATTTTCTCCTGCTGTTTGTAACGCAGCTAATTTTTTAGGATGTTCACCGCCCTGTTGTCGAGTGTCTGTGTACAATCCTAAAATAGGAATATTTTTTGCATAGGCAACTCCAATCTCTGAAGCCACTCCCGCATCAATTGTAATACCATCTAATAAAGCAATCATCAACTGACTCTCTAAAACTTTTTCGGTATCCGCTAAGGCAATCATTTTACTATCTGCATAAGCTGTTTTATCATTAATTGCTTCATTTTCTTGAGGCAAATAGATAGCAACTTCAGGATAGCTGTCTCGAATTGTTTTTACTAAATACGCATTATAGACTAAATCACTTTTCGCAAACATTGGTGCTGCAAAATAAATATTCATCATTTTTCCTCCAAAATTGTCATTTTTTTAAAAATCATCACTGAAATACGCCGCCATATCAGGGATGATGCGTTCTAACGTTCGTAACGTTTCTTTATCCGTCTCAATCCGTTCAATGCGAGCCAAGTAAGCAGCGCGACGGTAATTCATTAATAAGCAAGTCAATGTTTGAATATCGAGATAAACCGGCTCTCCCACAGCTTCTCTGACTACCTGCAACTGTTCGTTTTCCCATATTAAACCAAAGATACCATTATTCCATTGAGCTAACGGATCGCTGACCACAAAATGGAAGTTTTTTCTGAAAGGTTTGAAAGGAAACACCTTTAGAAATTCTTCAACATCAACAATTCTTGCCATAAAATAAGGTTCAATCGTCTCACGGATTTGACCGTCTTCTAATAAGAAAGCTAGAGGCTCATTTTTATAGATGTTCCCTTGAATCCAATAAACCATTGAAAAATGCGCCGTGATAAAATTCCATAAACCATTCCGAGCTTCTTGATTCAAATAAAACATTTCTTTAATGTGAAAGACTTCCTCGGCAATCCAATAGAACAAAACACCTTTAGGTTCACCATCTACACCATAATAAATCGCTGCTGTGCGCTGTTCTTCATTCTCATAACGCCAATATTCTTCCCAATTAAATTTTGTCCGTTGTAAGGCACCATGATTTTCTTTCGCAAATTGATTGTATACTTTATAAACATCTTCGTGATCGACTTCTTGACGTTCTACCATGCCAGGTACATCCACTGTTTTAGGCAATTGCGTGTCTCGGATTTTAAACGTCAATTTATCTGACATGATTTCCCATCCTTTACGACGATAATAAGGAATGCTATACGGATATAAATAGGAAATCCATTGTTGATTTGCACGCATATTCTCTAAGGATACCCGAATTAATTCATTCATCAATCCATGACCAGCATACTCAGGATAGGTCCCCACACCGGTCACGCCTCCCATTTTATAAAGCGTCCCATGAATATTTACTTCACAAGGGTAAATCGCTATTTGCGAAACTAATTGCTCGTTATTAAACCATCCAAATACCTTTGACAACTCCAAGATTGGTTTTTTCGATTTAATCATTTCTCGTTTATTTTCAAAGCCACTTTCTTCAATGTCTGATTTTGTCACTTGAAAGACATAACTCAGTAATTCATTAAATTGCGCCACGTCTTTTTCTTCGACAGGGCGAATCCGTAAATTATGATTGAAAGGTTTATCCATAATTCCAACTCCATCTCTTGTTTTTTATAGTATAACAAACTCAAAGAAATTTTGTCTGTTTAAGGTATAACAAAACTCTTTAAATCTATTACTTTCGTTGGTATAATATAAAAGCTGACTATAAGAAATGAGGAATTTATCCATGCATAATTTAGAAGAAATGAAAAAGCGTCAAAAAAAGATTCGTAATTTTTCCATTATCGCACATATTGACCACGGAAAATCGACTTTAGCTGACCGTATTTTAGAAAAAACGAATACTGTAAGTTCACGCGAAATGCAAGCGCAACTCCTTGATTCCATGGATTTAGAAAGAGAACGTGGAATTACAATTAAGTTGAATGCTGTTGAGTTAAACTTCACTTCCAAAGATGGTGAAACGTATATTTTTCACTTAATTGATACGCCAGGACACGTCGATTTCACCTATGAAGTATCAAGAAGTTTAGCTGCCTGTGAAGGAGCTGTCTTAGTCGTTGATGCCGCACAAGGAATTGAAGCACAAACCCTAGCAAATGTTTATTTAGCTTTAGATAACGATTTAGAAATCTTACCTGTTATTAACAAAATTGATTTACCGGCTGCTGATCCAGAACGTGTCCGTAAAGAAATTGAAGATGTTATCGGTATCGATGCTAGTGAAGCAGTCTTAGCTAGTGCAAAAGCAGGCATTGGTATAGAAGATATTTTAGAACAAATTGTTGAATATGTTCCCCAACCACAAGGCGATTTGGAAGCACCGCTAAAAGCATTAATCTTTGATTCGGTTTACGATGCTTACCGTGGAGTTGTTTTGAACATTCGTGTGATGGATGGTGTCATTCGTCCAGGTGATAAAATTAAAATGATGAGCAATGGTAAAACATTTGATGTAACTGAAGTTGGTGTTTTCTCACCAAAAGCCATTCAACGTGATTATTTAATGGTCGGTGATGTTGGTTATGTTACAGCAGCAATTAAAACGGTCCAAGACACACGTGTAGGTGACACAATTACTTTAGCTAATAATCCAGCAACAGAAGCCCTTGAAGGCTATCGTCAAATGAATCCTATGGTTTATTGTGGTCTTTACCCTATCGATACTTCTCGTTACAATGATTTACGTGAAGCTTTAGAAAAACTACAATTAAATGATGCCGCATTACAATTCGAACCAGAGACATCTCAAGCGTTAGGCTTTGGTTTCCGCTGCGGATTTTTAGGATTATTGCATATGGATGTTATCCAAGAACGTTTAGAACGTGAATTCAACTTAGAATTAATCACAACTGCTCCTTCGGTAATTTATCATGTGAATAAAACAGATGGCTCTACCGTCATTGTCGATAACCCTGCGGAATTTCCAGAACCAGTAACCATTGACAGCGTTGAAGAACCCTATGTCAAAGCACAAATTATGGTCCCTAATGATTATGTAGGTGCAGTAATGGAATTAGCACAACGCAAGCGTGGCGATTTTGTAACCATGGATTATTTAGACGATTATCGTGTAAATGTTATTTACGAAATTCCTTTATCAGAGATCGTTTTTGATTTCTTTGATAAACTAAAATCAAGTACAAAAGGTTACGCTTCTTTAGATTATGAAATGTCAGGTTATCGCGCAAGTCGTCTTGTGAAGATGGATATTTTATTAAATAGCGAAAAAGTGGATGCTCTAAGCTTCATCGTCCATCGTGATTTTGCCTTTGAACGCGGGAAGGCTATCGTTGAGAAGTTGAAAAAACTGATCCCTCGCCAACAGTTTGAAGTTCCGGTCCAAGCAGCTATTGGACAAAAAATTGTTGCTCGTTCAGATATTAAAGCCCTACGTAAAAACGTTTTGGCAAAATGTTACGGCGGTGACGTTTCTCGTAAGCGTAAATTACTTGAGAAACAAAAAGAAGGTAAAAAACGAATGAAACAAATCGGTTCAGTCGAAGTTCCACAGGACGCCTTCATGGCAGTTCTTAAAATGGATGATGATGTAAAGTAAGTTATATCAACGTTTTACTAGTTTTTAAATGGTAAATAATTACTATTTTAAAGAGTTTTGCCAACATTTTGCCAACATTGAAACGGATGTTGGCAAAAACAAAAAAGAAGGCCCGATTTAGGAGCCTTCTTTTTTTATAATGCTGTTGGATCATAACGATAAATCACATTCCCACCCTGCATCGCTTCGCCAACAACATATTTTCTATCTTCTCTTTCTCTCCAAGCTTCGATGAAATACATGACGTTTTCTCTTTCAATTTTTACCTCATCTATTTCTCTATCTACCAATTTTTGTATCAGTTCTTTATATTGCTCCATTTAATGCAACACCTCTAAATCTGTATTCTTAAAATTATTATACCATCAATTTAAAGTTTTGTTCGCTTTACAAAGAGAACAAATGTTCGTACAATTATTTCATGAGCCAATTTAGGAGTGATTGTATGAATATATTTATGTTTAAAGATTTGTTAGAAAGCAAACTATCTGGATACAAAGCATTTTTAGTAAAAGCAACTGAATATCAAAACGAAAAAAATAAAAAACGTGCCAAAGACAAACGTTGGGACGAAAGAAAAATAGAACGAACTGTCAATAGCATGTGGAATACAGTTTCTAGAAATATTTTTGATAAAGTACGTACTTTAAAAAACTGCCCCAGCGTCAATTGTTATAAGCCTGTCGAAACTTGGACAGCATCTATGGAATCTGAAGAAGTATTTGACATGTTAGATACGGAATTATCGGAAATTGAGTTTGAATAAGGAGTGATCTCTATGCAAACAATCAAAGGTACTGTTAGTAAAATAAAAGTATTAAAATTATCAATCTCCCCTCTTGTGCGATTTAATGTTGACGATGTTAATTGTTTGCTTGCGACAAATAGTCTCAATTTTATGTATGAAGCTTTAGAAGATTGCGAAATAGTTGTTGCCGGTGACTATAATAATAGAAACCAATTTATTGTAAAAAAATATTGTGTAATCTCGTTAAGAAAGGTGGCAGTATAGCAATGAGTTTCAATTTATTCAGAGGTCAAGTTGATGATGAGTTTGATAAAAAGTATGAAAAACTAGATGATAAAGATAAATTGACAGTGGATTTATATGGACTGCTCGTCATAAATCATACTGAAAATAAGATTAATTTTGATATAAAACATGAAATCATCTTTGACAAAGATACTAAACAATTTACTGCTAGATATATCGTAGATGTTCCTCTATCTTACATTCACAGAAAAAGTGATAGAAACGACATACCTAATTAAGGATATGTCGTTTCTACTATTTTTATCGTATTTTATTTAAAAGAAATAACAAAGAATATTTCTGTTTTAAGTACCATCCTTCTATAGCAAAGTAACATTATTTGAGTTATTTACTACGTTCAGGCATGAATTTACGACATTTAGGACAAAAATGGTTGCTAATTATAAATTAATGATATGGTTATCAATGTAATGTATGCGCGTACATAATAAAAAATCGGGGGTAATTTATTATGTTAAAAAAAATAAAAAGAAATTTTTCAAATTATGGAACTATTTTACTAAGTAGTAGTGTTTTAGGTCTATGTTTAATACCAATGACTATTTTCGCCACTGAAAGTTCAGATATTAATGCTGAAGTGTCGGCGTACAATATTGTGGATGAAAAAGATATAATAGTCTTATCTGATGACGAACTTATTTTTGAATATGATGAAGAAAACCAACAATCATTACCTTACGAGACAACAGACAACCCTATGACTACCTTCTCTGGGGCCATGCCAATTATGTATAAAAAAGACAATGTTACAACGTCAACACAATGGTCCGGCTATAGACGAGTTTCGGATAACTTAAAAACTGGAGAAAAAGGAGGATCAATATCTTCAACTAAAGCGACAACATTTAGTGCAGAAGTATCAGGGAAAGTTCAGGGAATTAATGTTAAAGTTTCAGGCTCAGTTAAAAACTCAATTGGATATACTCTAAATGTTGGAAAAAATAAACGCGTATATCTGGGATATCGTGTAAAATATAATGTAGAGAAAGGAAAAAGATATGTATATAATCATGCGCACAGAAGATGGGATTTCACTAATGATTACACAGTAAAAATACCTTCTTATGGGGAGTACGCATTAATTAACTATTAAAAATTTCATTGAGGAGTGATCTATTATCAAGAAATGGGGATATATTTGTATCGTTATATCTATGATATTGGCGATAGCATTGGTTTTTAATCCAAGTTTATTAATATTTGATGGCGAGTCATTAGATTCTGGTTATGTAATTTCTAAAGCTCTATACGCTGTTACATTTATTTCTATGCTATTTACTCTGGGTTTAAAATTACTTAAATAACTGATAATTGATATATGTAAAAAGGAGTAACCAATATGGCTACTCCTTTCAGACTGTAGATTGCATCCAAAATGTGGACTTTGTCTACAGTCTGGACTTCTTTTTTTATTCTTCAAAATAAAATAATGCCGTTTGTGTAGGTTGTATAAAATAATTTTCAATTTCAGTTCTTATACGTTGTGACATTGATTTAACTGTACCTTCTTTAATCTCCATCTTTTTCGCGCATTCTTTGTTTGACATCATCGCTGGATGTTTCAGTAAAAAATATTCTCTTTCTTGTTTTGATAAAATATCTCGAATTTCGATTATAGTCCAAAGCAATTATCAGAAGAAGCTGTTGAAGTTTTGACTAATGAGTTAGCGTCTAAATATCCTACACTATCTAGAGAATATTTGCGTGAAGGCATCTATAAACAAATGAGAGGTGACTATTCCCTTGAACCAATACAGGAAAAAGGAATGTTAGCTGCAAGGTCAAGTTGGCAAGGAATTACTGTTAATCAAATGGGTGCTGCGATTGATACTGCTATAGCCGTAGCTCTAGGTGTAGGTACAGGTGGCTTAGCGACTGCTTTAGCAACAGTCGGCAAACACGAAGCAAAAAATGCAATTAGAGTAGCAGCAGGCAAATTTTTTGGTAGTTGGTTCTTAAATAGTGTAGCATTTGACTACGCAATGAATTTACTATCACCAGGAACTTCTTATATTGCACAAAAATGGGATCAACAAGACAAGGTGTGTTTTGCAAGACCTTCCTACACAATATTGCAAAGAAAAAGTACACACCTTTGCGCCTGAAATTTTTCTCTGATTATTTTGGTCTTGATAGAGCGTTTTTGAGCCGGAAGCTCTCTCCGGTGAAGCTTAAAATGTGTGCGTGATGAATTAAGCGGTCCACCAATGCCGCCGTCAAACGTGTATCGATAAACACCTTATTCCATTGGCTGAACTCCAAATTACTGGTGATGATGATACTTTTCGTTTCATACCAATCACTGATCAGCTGGAAGAGCAACTCGGCACCTTCCTTAGTGAACGGCACATAGCCCATCTCATCTAGGATAACCAACTTCACCTTGTCAAAGCGGTGCTTGAAGGTCTCCAACGTGTTGTTCTTCCATTGACGTTCCAATTCTCCCACCAATTCAGAGACTCGCCAGAAGCGTGTTTCAACACCAGCATGCGTGGCCATTTGGCCAAGAGCACAAGCTAAATGCGTCTTACCAGTTCCTGGGGTACCCACGAAAACGGCGTTTTCTTTTTGGCGGATAAAGGAGAGGCTGATTAACTCTTCCTTTGTGGTCGGATTTGGCAGCGTGATATGATCATGCCAGTCGTAGTTGTCTAAAGTCCGGCGTACAGGGAATTTGGCCTGTTTGAAGAGCCGAGCTGTCTTTAGTTCTTCCCGGCACTTCAATTCATTCTCTAACAGGAATAGCAACCAATCTTCTTTGGTTTCAAAGCCCTCCGTTCCAATGACTCTAGGAATATGAGAGAGCCGCAACTGCTTACAAACCTCTTCTAAACGATCGGTTTCCATCAACTCGCCGCCTCCCCATTAGATGACTTGAGAAATGCATCATAGTCATTCCAATCCACATCATAGGCATCCGTTTCTTTCGAAGAACCGATAAGGTCGTAGAAGTTCTGATCAATACCTAACATATCGTTGGTGACGAGAAAAACGAGAAGCTGATCTACACGCTTTGCCTGTTCTTTCCAATCGGGATGGCTGAGATAGAGCTTGATGCGTTCGGGTAGATATTTCCAGTAACGAGAGTAATGCATCGCACGCAATTTGCGCCGCCAATCGAGTAGTATTGCTTGCCAGTCAATCGCTCGTTTCTTCATCATGTAGGGCCGGGGGCCTTCAGCGATAATTTCACCATCCGTGCTAACCAGTTGATAGGAGTCAAAGCGAAGCAGCCCGTAGATGATGGAATGGTTCCGGGCGCGAGGAACATGGATTCGCTCGCCATCCAGCTTGATTTCGTTGTACTTATTGGCTTTTACTTCGATTTCCTTGAAGACTGGATATGCGACATCGGGCAATGCCAAAAGATCCGCTTTTTCCTCAAGCCAGAGTTCACTGATAAGTACATGTTTCTCATAATGAACGCGTTCCCTGTCTTTCGCTAATTGAACCGCCAATGCCTCATTAAAGCTTGCGAAGTCCTTCATGATTGGAGTGGCCGGAAAGAAGTTGTAGCGAACATAGCCGACTTTATTTTCTACGCTGCCTTTTTCATTTCCGCTTCTAGGGTTGCACACCTGTGTCTCAAACCCATAATGCGTAGCGAACTGCAGAAACCCATCCGTTAACACTGCTGGTTCCGTCTTCGACTTTACTTGCGTTACTGCCGTAGACATATTATCAATGCGAATTTTTCGTGGGACGCCGCCAACTTGTCGGAATAGCTCCTTCATTCCTTCAAGTAGACACTCTTGATTCTCCGCTGGTAATGCCACCGCAAATCCGCCGTTACTATAAGGAAAAGACATCACGAGTGCTTTGATATCCTTAAAGGCTCCTTCATGGCAGACCTCCATGGTGCCAAAATCCAGCTGCGCTTCCGCCGGAGGATGTTCCAAACGCTCAAAGCCTTGATCTTCATTGGCTTCAACGTAGTGAGTGGCTTTCCAGTCCCTAACGAAATCACAAACCGTGCGATACGAACCGGGGAACCCCTGGTTCTTCAATTCTTTAGTCATAAAGTCAACGGTCCTACGCTTCTTCTTCGGGAGCTTAGAATCTTCAGAAAGCCAGAGAGCAACGATGCCTCCCCAGTGTTCCACATACATCATGCCCGTTTTCTTTCGGACCTTCGGCTCAGGTAAAAGATCCTCATCTGCATACTTTTTTGCGGTGCGCCAGTTGATTTCCAATTCGTCAGCTATGTGTTGAATAGATTTATCGTGATTGTTTCGTAGATTTCTGATAGTATTAATATCGGTCATTGCGAGCATTCCCTTTCTTACCTCCAGTTACAGTGTCGGAACTATAACTTTAGAGGAATTTCAGGACGCCCGCAATGGCTTTTTATTTTACCCTAAGCTGCTTGCGGAGTTATGTACTTTTGCGCTGCAATTGTATGTACGTCTATCTTGCCACAAACACAAGGTACCTAACAATGGGAGAATCAATTTTTAATGAAATCTAATTTTTTAAAAGAACTACTAAAGTTAATTTTAATAATAGCTGCGGGTCTATTAATTTCTTTTACATTGTCGAAGATTACAGGAATGCAATTTCGATGGTGGATAACTGTAGGAATTTTCACAGGAGGCTATATTGGGAGCCAGTTAGTTAAGAAAAGAAAAATAAGATAATAAAAAACGGAGTAACCGATAATGCGATTACTCCGTTTTACTCTACTTAGTGCTTTATCAAACTACTGCGACATAACTATCGCGACTGCTATACGATTTGTAACAACCAGTAGATATATCAAGGGCTTAGAAAAATTGCTAAACCCTTTTTTCTTTATTCTTCCCCATTCTTTCAATTGGGAGAAATATAGAATAGGGAGTATATTCAGTTAATTTTTTAGAATAATAATCCCCTTATGAATCTTTTCTTACTATTTAAAATATTTCTATATCTGAATTTTTGACAATTTCAACGTTAATAGATCTAGATAAACAAAAATTTTGCATATTAGATTTTTCATTATTAAAAAAGGATTCACTAATTATTTGAGCGCTTTAAAGATTTGAGTTCAAAACGTTTTTTTAATCATTCAACAAAACCATTGATGTTTTAATCTTTATCCCCCCTACTACAAATTCTGGCAACGATGGTTCGAATCCGTTAAGGAGAATAATGAAAAGAGCTTATGTTTTAGTAAGACACGCTGAATTTTCTAGATATTTTTGTTTAGTTATAGTTCATTCTTCTTTTTTCCAGAATAATATTCATAATAAAAGAAGATACCAATCATTAAAGCAAGCACTGCAAGCACTGCAAGCATGACTATTAATGGATGTGGCGCATGATAAAATAGTTCACTATATATTTGATTTGTCACTAATAAAAGAAAAGAAAATATAATCCATAATGTACCTGAAATAAGCATAATAAACTCTCCTTTACACTAAAAATTAACATCTGTTTTACAATTAATTATATCATATGCCAAATTATGTTTTACAAAAATGCTTGAAATGATATTATAAAAAGATAAACTTATATGACGAGGTGTGATATTGTGAGATTATGGCATGAAGATTTGATTTCTCGTTTGCCTAGACAACAATTATTAGGTCAACACAGAGAATGTTGTGCATTAAGAGGTAAAGGTTGGGGAAAAAGACATGCTACGGTTAACTATGTTTTTGACTACTCACCCTATAAATTATATCAATACCATCAACTAGTTATGGATGAAATGGTTCGCAGAGATTATCGTCCCACAGATTTATGGCGTAATCCTCTTTACAGAGGATTAAAATGTGCGCCTTATAAATCTTTGGACGTTGAAACACTATCCAAACCAATTTATATTGAACACAATCAAAATTATCTAACAGAATGTTTAGATAATTTAAAGTCTAAAAACATCGAGATATAAAAATTTGTCCAATTTGTTATTTACAATTACATTTTAAGTAAACATTTTTTATGAAATATGTTGAACTATATTTTGTTAGCTGATTGTTTGCAAGATTTTTTAACTAAATGAATAACACATAAAAACCTTCTACTTTGTTATTTTATTTTTCTAATAATTTTTTTATATACAAAAAAAAGTTATATAAATAGCCCCTTTATTGGATTTAAAGATTAAAATTGTATAAAATTACTATGTATCATTTGTAATATTTAGAATTTTGAGCTATCGTATATAAATAAAATAGGAGGTCCTGCAATGAAAGTTGATCGTCTTGAATTTAAAAAAGTAGTTAACGATGCTGCTCACCTTCGCTTTAACTACAGCCAAATGCGTATAGCTGATGATAGTGCCGACATTCGGGAAGATGAAATCGAATATTTAATCGACAATAATATTCATCATCGCGTGATGGAAAACTCAAAACGCAGCCTCTTTGGTGACAAAGTGAATATTAATTCTACTGTAGAAAAAGACTACTTACTTCTTAAAAAATATACTGAATATTTTCGCTGAGCTAAAAAGAAAGGCAATGAATAATTTCTTATTCATTGCCTTTCTTTTTATTCTTCCACTTTACCAATAGAAACGGTTTTCTTATTGTTATAAACATCTTTGTCCAAAGCATCCACACTGTTTGCAACCAATAAAGAAACAAATACATCATTATTTACATTTAAGAATGTTCTAAACATTCCTGCAAACCAATCGACACCGATTAACAAAGCAATTGATTCCAATGGTAAGCCTAAAGATGTTGCTAAAAATGTCGCAACAACAGCTGCACTTCCAGGAACAGTGATTGTTCCTAAAGTTAACATAATTGATAAACCAATACCGATTAACAATTTCAAGAGTGGTAACTCGATGCCTGCACTTTGTTGCATAAATAAAATCATGACAACATAACACATAGCCGCTCCTGCGCTTCCCATGGTCATTCCGACACTCATGGTAAAATTAGCTACATCACGACGCACACCGAATTTCTCTACACAGTCTTTTAATGCTGTAGGAAAAGTAATTGCTGAACTTGTTGTGGTCAATGCAACAATTGACATATCCATAAATTTCTTTGGAAGAAGCATTGGATTTAGTTGGCAACGTACAGCAACCACAGCCGACATAATCAGCATCATTAATAAGACACCAATTAATAAAATTCCTAAATACTTAATCATTGGGAATATAATTTGTAATCCAGTTGTGCCCGCTACATTTGCTAATAAACAAAATACACCGATTGGCGCAACTTTCATCGCTAACTGAATGATATTCAAAACAATCGTATGGACTTCTTTCACACCATCTAAAACTAAGGTATTGCCAGTTTTTTTCACAAGCATATTTAAACCTGCTCCAAAAAAGACAGAAAAGATAATAATTGGAATCATATCTGCGGATGCCATTGACTGAAAAATATTTGTTGAAACAAAATTCGTTACAGTTTCTTGAAAACCTAATGCTTCAGGAACTTCAACTGTTAAACTTTCAGCTGTCATCATTCCTTTACCTGGTTGGATAATTATCGCCAATAGATAGCCTAATGTCGATGCAACCACTGTGAAAAATAAAATCCATTTAAAAGTATTGACCCCCATCTTCACTCCAAAGGTACTGTCTTCTTTTTGGCGAGCCATTTCGCCAATCGCCGAGATGACCGAAGCCATAACTAAGACAACAATGGACATTTGAATTAAACGGATAAATATATCTCCTATAAATTTTAAATTACCTGCCCATTCACCAACAACTGTTCCAAATACCATACCGCCAATTAACGCAATAACCATTTGCGTTGTGGTCGACTTTTTTATAAATGATAATACTTTCATAAACCCCACACTCCTATTTTTTTATTAAGCATATTATAACTAATTTCCTTGTGTAAAGAATTGGTCATCAAGTATGAGAATAATTCTCTATTTGTCTATTTTAACTAAAAAAAACCAAAAGAAAAGGGTTTCTTTCAAAAAAAAAGCGGAAAAAACGATTTTCCACTTTGTCTGTTTGTTTAATTTTAACAAAAGCTATTTTGCCTTTAAATAATCATTCACTAGAAAAGGTGACTGATTTTTCCTCGTGGAATAGTCAAACAACAGTCAATTCTTTCATTTATCTTTCTACTATGTCTTGCCATTTTATATATTGTATAGTATAACTCTATACAAACAATGAGACCTTGTACGAAAATACCAAAAATTTATTTTTTTAGTGCTCAGTGTACAAAGAAAGGAGTCCTTATGCAGCTTTATTCTTTATTAAATGCAGATGAAACGCATTATATTCAAGTTGCCAACCAAAAAGCAGATTTAACTAGAGAAGTGACGACCGTGGGAATGATGGAAGCTCCTGACATTATCGACTTTTTAGTTGAAGGACAGTTATTAGTCACAACCGGTTTTCACTTTTATCAGGATATTCCCGCACTAACCAGTTTAATTAGAGAAATGGACGAACGAAATTGTGCAGCAATTGGCATTAAAGATCAACGTTATTTTGATAAAATTCCTCAAGAAGTCTTAGATGTAGCGAATGAATTACAATTCCCTGTTTTATTATTGCCTAAAGATACTGGTTTGTCTGTTGTTGTCCGTGATTTATTGCATCGCTTGTTAGAATCGCAATCAAATGCTTTGTCACGCATTATTGAACATACCAGTAAATTATCAACATTTATTTTAGAAGAAGGCCCCACTAGTTTATTTTTAGAAAAAATTTCCATGATTATTAATAAAGAATTATTTTTAATCAATTCACATTATGTCGTCACTTACACTAGTAAAAATATTGATGAACATGCGCAATACATTGGACAAACGCTAAAAGCATCATTGACACAAAAGCTATTGGACTTGTCTGAACCGCTTATCGGAACTTATGATAATCATACCATCGCTTTATTACCCATTAATACAGATTTCCAATCAGATGGGTTATTTCTAGGTATATTAGATTATGAAAATGGGAATAAAGAAGCGACTCTTTTATTGCAACAAATTGTAAACTTACTCGGTTTTTCTACATTGCGTACTTTAATTAATGAAGAAGCTAAACGTCAAATAAAAAATGATTTATTCACTTCGATTATCTCAAAAAAAGTTGATTCGTCGGTGCTAGTAGAACAATTACGCCTACAAGAAGTTGATACGTTCACACTGCATAAGTGTGCCATTGTCTCAATTCAGCAAGTGACGACTTCTTATTTAATTAGTTACAAAATGGTGCGCAGAGTGCATGACTACTTAAAATGGTTTTTAGATGAAGAACAATTGGATTATCAATTATTCATTAATGGCGAAGAATTAGTTTTTCTCATTCCCTCTCTAGATATGACTTTTAAACGACTCTATCACCTGCAAACATTTTTATCTGAACAAATTGCAACACCCTATACAGTTGTGATTGGATATTCTCATAGTGAACTCCCTTTAATTCAGACCCATACTTTATTTACGGAAGCTGCTGAAGCATTGACACTCGTCACCAATCCACCAGAACGGACTTTAATTGAATACCGACCAAAAGTGATTTCTGAATTGTTACAACTGATTCCTAATAACGAACAGGAAAGTTATATTGAAGATAATTTACTTGCTTTAATGCAATTGGAAAATCCTGTTGAAAAAGCTGAATTGATAGAAACACTCTATCACTATTTCTATCATTCACGAGCAATTAATAAAGTCGCAAGTTCCTTGTTTTTACATCGAAATACGGTCATCTATCGTTTAAAAAAAATCGAACAAATTTTACACGTTTCTTTAGAGGACCCAGAAGTGAGAATGCGTTTAACAATCGCTATTTTACTATTGAGAAATCATACAGATAATCCAAGATAAAAAGTTTACGTCTTTCATGAAACATTTATGTTAGAATAAAAGAAAATGAAACAATGAAATTGAGGTGTTGTTGATTGAGAAAAATCAAAATTGATTGGAATTATTGGATTATTCGGTTTTTATTTCTGATGGCCGTTATCTTAGGATATAAATTCATCTCTAATTATCAGATTATAGTCAATGCGTTGCGTAACTTTTTCCATGTTCTATCCCCTTTTATCATGGGTTTTATCCTTGCTTATTTACTCAACGGAGCACAAAATAGAATTGAGAAATTGTGTCAAAAAATTAGACATCCCTTTATCAAAAAAAGAAGTCGTGGTATTAGTATCTTGATTTTATATCTCTGTGCAATCTATTTAATTTTTATTGCATTAAATTATCTTGTACCATTGATTATCAATAATGTGATTGATTTATTGACGTTATTGCCAACGTTTTATAATTATTTAATTGATTTGGCTACAAATTTAGAAGACCAAGGTGTCATTGAATTTATTCGTTTAGAAGAGTTATTGACTAATTTAACAGCGGATTATTCTCCTGATAAATTGTTACTTCAGTGGACGCAAGCCTTAACTTCTTTAGGTGCATTCACCAAAGGCTTGTCTTCGTTAGTCATTAATTTCTTTTTATCTGTCATTATTTCAATCTATACGTTGTTGTTTAAAGACTCAATTTTAGATTTTATTGGTAAATTATCTAGTAAAATCATGTCAGAAACTGTCTTTAATAGTAGTCGACGTTGGATACAAACTACCAACCAAATTTTTTATAAATTCATTAGTTCTCAGTTTATTGACGCTTGTATTGTTGGTGTTTCTGCGTCAATTGTCCTTTTATTGATGAATGTCAAATTTGCCATTACGCTAGGTTTGCTATTAGGGATTTGTAATATGATTCCTTATTTTGGTTCAATCTTTGCGTCTGTAGTTACAGCAATTATCACCTTCTTTACGGGTGGATTGAGTCATGCGGTATCGGTATTATTTGCTTTGATTGTCTTGCAACAAATTGATGGAAATATTATCGGTCCTCGTATTATGAGTGGTGCATTAAATCTAAATCCGATTATCATCATTATTTCAATTACTATTGGTGGTGCCTACTTAGGGATTTTAGGAATGTTCCTTGCTGTACCAATCGCTGCTATCTTAAAAATTATCGTGACCAATTGGCTTGACGATTCCATAAAAGAAACAACACCGCAATCTGAATAAGTTTGCGGTGTTGTTTCTTTTATATTTCTTCTGAACGACGTTTGGCTTCTTTCACAAATTCTGTCATATTTTCTACCAACTGTTGGCGCAAATCAGAGACTTGTTGCGCGACTAATTGCTTCTCTTTGACTAGTTGACAACCGTTAACCCAAACATCTGAGACATTGCTTGCATTTGCAGAATAAACCAAGGCTGAATAGGCATCAAAAATAGGAAACATATTAACTGATTCTGTTTCAATTAATGTTAAATCAGCTTTCTTTCCAACTTCAATTGACCCCACCAAATGATCTAATCCTAAGACTTGTGCGCCACCTTTTGTTGCTAAGGTAACAATCTCGTTAGCTGGGAATAATCCTCGATCATGTTCATGCGTTTTATGAAAATTAGCAAACATTCGCATCTGGGTAAATAAATCTAAGGTATTGCCACTACTTGGACCATCCGTTCCTAAGCCAACATGCCAGTGATTTTTCAGCATATCTTTGACTGGTGCTACACCTTTTGCTGATTTTGTATTGGCACCAATACAATGAGCTACTTTAACGGCCTGCGCTTTGCTTTGCAACAAATCAAAGTCACTCGCTTGTGTAAAAATACCATGCGCTATAATAAATTGTTGTTTAAAATAACCTAATTCATTTAAAAAAGCAATCGGTGTTTGCTGGTACCTTTGTGCAAATTCTTCCATTTCATAGGTCATTTCGGCTACATGCATTGTAATGGGAACATCATAGCGTTTAGCTAATGCTACAATTTTTGATAAGACTTCTGGTGTATTCGTATTGGTGGCATGAGGAGCAATCGCTGGTATAATCAATGGATGTCCTTGCCATTTCTCAATAAACGATTCACACCACATAAGTGCTTCTTCAGGCGTTTGAAAATCACATGTTGGCATATCAATAATTGTTTCACCTAAAATCGCTCGAGCGCCCATCTTTTCAACTGATTCAGCAATAGCATCTTCAAAATAATACATATCACAAAAACTTGTTACTCCACTTAAAAGCATTTCTGCTACAGCATATTGAGCGGAAGCTTGCGCTAGTTCTTTTGTCATGACCTGTTCTAATGGAAATAAAAAACGACGTAAACGATCTGGTACATCATCTCCCAAAGAACGAAATGGAATCATTCCTACGTGCGTATGCGCATTTATCATGCCTGGTATTAAAATGCCATTTTTGCCATCAATGACCCTATCTGCAGATGGCAATTTTGCATCCATCGCACCGATTTCTTGAATTGCATCCTCTTCAATTAAAACATAACCTTCTGGAAACTCGGTCATTTGGTCATCAATCGTTAACACATGAACATTTTTAATGAGTTGTCGCATGTAAAACACCATCCTCTGGGAAAACCAATGGATAAAACGTTTGTGATTTAGTATCCATCATGCCTTTATCTGTTACTTTAATCGCCGGTGAAACAGGTAATGATAATGTGGAGAAAGACATAATTTCATTCATATTTTCATAACCGAGTTGCTGCATTGCCAACCGAACTTGTTGTAAATCAGCACCGAGTTCTTCAACAGGTGCTTGCGATAAAATACCACCAATTGGCAACGGACAAGTCGCTACTACTTTGCCATCATGGACAACTACATAACCACCTTGTAGTGCTAACAAAGCTTGTTGCGCGACTAAAATAGATGCTGAATCATTCCCCATCACCATTAAATTATGATGGTCATGCGCCCATGTTGTAGCAATGGCTCCTTTATGCTTTAAAGGTTGCTCCATTAAAGCATGAGCAATGTTGCCATTTTTACCATAGCGTTCCATCACAAGTAGATGACCAAGGTTTTCGCTTTCTGTTTGTAATATTCCTTCTACAACAGCAATTTCTTTTGTAACTCTTTCCGTAAAAGTTCCGATGACTTGCTTTTGAATGACATTACAACGAACTTGTACCTTGTCTGTTTCAACTTTTAAGACTAAATCATCCGCTGTTAATAGACGACATTTAACACTTTGCTGGTATGCTTGTGGAAATTCTTCTATGACTTGCGGATAAACAAATGGTTCGCCTTTTTCAAAAACTTTTTGACCGTCTTTATAAACTTGAGCAATCGAGAAATCTTCCAAGTTATCTAATAAAATAAAATCCGCCACTCGACCAGGAGCAATCATTCCTCGGTCTAATAAACTCATGCGACGAGCAGGTGTGTATGTTGTCATATAAATCGCCTGTTCTATGGGCAATCCAGCAGAGACAGCTTTTTTTAAATTCTCATTTAAGTGCCCTTGTAACAGATCGTCTGCCATTACATCATCTGTAATTAAGCAAGCAAAATCATATAAATTATTGTCGCGAATGACTGCCATATTTTCTGGTGTAATGGATTTATTTTGAAATTGGATAAACAATCCTGCTTGAATTTTGTCTAGTAGATGTTCAGGAAACTGGTGGGTATGATCAGATGAAATCCCACTATATAAGAAATCGGCTAACTCTTGGTCATAAATTTTAGGAATATGTCCTTCCATTGGCATCGTTGGGCGAATTCTTTTGCATAAATCAATAATTTGAGCAATCAAGGAATCGGGTTCATAAGCAATTCCTTTGAAATTCATTGCTTCACCTAAACAAATCACTCGTGGATCTTGCAGTAATTGCTCCACTTCAGGTAAGCCAATAATGCCACCTGTTGTTTCTAATTCCGGTGTAGTTGATGGAACTGAAGATGGAATCGCATGAAAAATATCCAAAGTAGTTTTGGCAGCCATAAATTCCTTAAGACCTTCTAATCCAAAAACATTCGCCATTTCATGCGCATCTGCTACAATCGTTGTCACACCATACCGCAAAACTGTTTCAGAAAAAATCGTTGGTGTCGTCATAGAACTTTCAATATGCATGTGAATATCAATTAAGCCGGGAATCAAATATTGATTCTCGGCTTCAATCGTTTTTGCAGAAAGATCGTCTATGTCGGCAGCACTGATATAATAAAATTTGTTCCCTTTGATGGCAACATTTTGTTTCACAAAGCTTCGAGTCGGTGTTTGAAAGACCCAAGCATTTTTAATAATCACATCTGCGTTCATTGTATCCCTCTTTTAATTATTCATTGTACGGTTCCATTGGTCTACCCAAGAACTCATATTTTCATTAATTAGTTTGAAATCTACTGGTTGCGCACGGTCAGCAACAGCACCATATGTTTTATTTTCTGCTTCTTCATCAGTTAATTCAACATCTTTGTTCACTGGACCTTCATTTAAAGATAAAGCTTTAGCTTTTTGAGACTCTTCGCTGATGCGGTGGTCAACAAATTTTAAAGCTAATTCTTTGTTTTTTGTGTCTTTTGGAATATTTACTGTATTAAAGTTAGCATATGTGCCTGATTCAGGGACAACATATGTGACATCTTCTGCTGCACCTTTAATAATATCAACAGCAAAGTCTGCCACTACAGCAACTGAAATTTCGCCTGATTGGAACATATTCGCTAAATCAGATGATTTTGAATAAGTTTTAACTACATTTGGTTTTAATTCTTTTAATGCTTCAAAAGCTTTTTCACCATTGTCTGCAGTGATATCTTGTTTTGCATAATCACTTGCTACATATAACATTAATGGACCAGCTGTTACAGTAATATCTGGAATTGAAATTTGACCTTTTAAGTCTTCACTCCATAAATCTTCCCAACTAGTAATTTCATGTCCAACTTTTTCTTTATCGTAGACAATACCAATACTGTTAACAGCAATCGGTACCCCTGAACCACTTTCAAAAACTTCTTTTGCACTATCTGTTAAATTTGCTAAGTTTGGTACGTCTGCTTCAGTAATTTCTAAAAACATATCGTCTTGATTACCTTCTGTTGAGTTGTTTTGTGCTAACTCAATTACATCAACACCTGCATTTGGATTATTTTTCAATTTTGTAAAACGATCCGCACTGTTTCCAACTTCTAATGTAATCTTTGCATCATTTGCTTTTTCAAATGGTGCCATGATATCTTGCTTCACAATATCTTCACTTAAACCAAATGTTGAAACAACTAATGCGTTGCTTCCTGAGCTTTCTCCACCCTTTGTTTCTTCTGTTTTGGTTGCTTCACTATTACCACAAGCTCCTAAAATTAATCCCGACACCAATAATAAACCGAACATATACTTTTTCATTGTGTTCTCACCTTTCTAAAATAACTAATTTTTCAGCTGGGAAGTTTAATTGAATTTCTTCACCAGTTTGGTAAACTTGTTGATCGCTACCATTCACTAACAACGTACCTAATTCCGTTGCTACTTCATATTGGTGGCTTTTGCCTAAAAATGTACGGACAACAACGGTTCCTTTTACTGCACCAGCATTGACGATTTGGATATCTTCGGGACGAATGGTTGCAACTGCTTTTTCAGCTGTTGCAGTTGAAATCGTTGAAGAAAGAATAGTATTATTTTTTGTCTGATAACCAGCTGCCGTTTTAGTTACATCAAAGAAATTTTCAAATCCAATAAATTGAGCGACAAATTGGGTTCTTGGTAAGCGATAAATGTTTTCAGGTGTATCATATTGCTCAATTACTCCGTTATTCATAATCGCTACTTTATCGGAAATCGAGAAACATTCTTCTTGGTCATGAGTAACAAATACAGTTGTAATTCCTAACTGTTGTTGAATTCGTTTGATCTCAATACGCATAGCTACGCGCAATTTAGCATCCAAATTCGATAATGGTTCATCCAATAATAATAATTTTGGTTCAATAATTAACGCACGTGCTAAAGCAACACGTTGGCGTTGACCACCAGATAATTGTTTAGGATAACGATCACCTAGGTTTTCTAAACCACAGATTGCTAACATTTCAGCAACACGTTTTGCGATTACTTCTTTGCTTTCTTTGCGTAATTTTAAACCGAAACCAACATTTTCAGCAATTGTTAAATGAGGAAATAATGCATAACTTTGAAAAACCATTCCAAAATTACGTTTATGAACAGGAATTTTTGTTAGATTTTCATTATCTAAAATAAACTCGCCATCATTCGGTTTGATTAAACCTGCAATCACTCGTAAAGTTGTCGTTTTACCACAACCACTCGGACCTAATAAAGAAACAAGTTCGCCTTTTTCCATCGAAATATTCATTTCTTCTAAAATATTTTGTTTTCCGTCATAACTCACACGGATGTCTTTTAGTTCAACAAATGACACGTTTTTCTCTCCTTTACGCAATAGACGCTAAGCCTAACGTTTTTTCAATCAGATACATCAAGCCGATTGTCAATAACATCAACATAACTGAAATTGCCGAAACGGTTGGATCGTAGTTGTATTCCATATAACTTAATAAAGATGTTGGTAACATTGTCACTCCTGGACCAGATAAAAACATCGATACAGGAACATTGTTAAATGAGTTAACAAATGCCAACATGAATGCAGCGAAAATTCCTGAAGAAACATTTGGTAGCACAATTTGCATAAATGCTCTAAAACGTGTACATCCTAATGTCCAAGCAACTTCTTCCATCGAATAGTCCAATTGATCCATACTTGAACCTACGACACGAATAATATAAGGTAAACTAATTAAAAAGTGTCCAATCAATAGCCCTTGAAATACTGGCAAACCTAGTGCAACAACAATAAATTGGAAAAGAGTATAGCCGACAACAATTCCTGGAATAACAGTAGGTGATAAGAAGAAACTCTTAATCAAATTTTTGCCTTTCACTGTGTATCTCGCTAATGCATAAGAAGCAGGAACACCGACTAATAACGCCAAAATAGTTGCAAGTAAGCCAACAATTAAACTTAATTTAAAACTCTCTAGCATGGTTTCTGAGCGCAGTGCATTGCCATACCAATCCAATGTAAATCCTTTGATAGGAAATTGAATCGCCGCAGCTGTTCCAAACGATGTCACAACGATTAGCAACAAGGGTAGAAATAAAAAGGCAAATACTAATATTGCAATAATCGTCATTCCTTTTTGTTTACGCATGATTCACTTCTCTCCTATCCATTCGACTAGCAATTACATTTAAACCTTTCATTACGATTAGCGTTGTAACAATCATAATCAAAGCAATAATAGCAACTGCATTCCAATCACCTAGCGTTGACGCTTTTTGGTAAAGGAACGTCGCTAATAACATTTTTTGATTTCCACCAAGCAATTGTGGTGTAGTATATGCTGTTAGTGTTCCGGTAAATACTAAAATACTCCCAACAATGGCACCTGGAATGGATAATGGCAAGACAATTTTGATAAAAGCGATAAATGGTGAAGCACCCAATGTTTCTGCAGCTTCCAACATTTCTCCTTCAATATTTTCCATTACGCCGACTAGTGTCATAATCATAGTTGGTAAAAATAGATACACAGAACCAATGATAATCGCAAATTCCGTGTAAAGTAAACTTAGGGGTTGGTCAATTATACCTACTGACAGTAAAAAATTATTAATAACACCATTTTTTCCTAAAATGTTAATCCACGCAAAACTTCGAATAACCGAGTTTGTCAATAAAGGAAACAAAGTCATTGCCATTAAAATGCCGCGCCATTTTTTCTGTAAACCAGCAATAAAATAAGCAGTTGGTATTCCTAAAATTAACGAAATAATCGTCACAATTCCTGACACGCGAATTGTTCTCCAAAAAATCCCACGGTTATATTCATCTTGAAAGAAAGCGATGTAATTACCAATACCTCCATTTTTAGGAAGAAAAGTAGGAAAGATACTCGCAATCAATGGAACCATTAAGAAAAATACTAGAAGGATAATTCCTGGTAATAAAATCATATATGGAATATTTTTTTTCATTGTTACACTCCTCTTTGTTTTAAGCACAGAGAGATTATACGGGATGAGTTCCTGGCTTTCAATAAAAAAACATAAAAAACATATCTATTTTTAACGAACGTTCGTATTTTGACCCATTATTTTTTTATCCACTACTACTTTTTTCTATAAAACAACAAACAAATCTAAGTATATCAATGTTTTCAACCCTAATCAATCCTTAATGATTTTGTTTTCATTTTATTATCATTCGTAAAAAATAGACTGAGACTCTAAAAAAGAATCTCAGTCTATTTTTTATTCTTCGATTGGTTCATTTTGGAATACTAATTGGTTATCTAACAAGCTAATTGTGACGTTTGTTTTTGGTAACACACGTCCAGAAACAATCTCTTTAGCGAGAGGCGTTTCGACTTCGCGTGTAATAAATCGGCGTAAGGGACGCGCACCATAAGCTGGCTCATAGGCTTGTTCTGCAATCCAAGATTTTGCATCATTAGAAATACTCAAGTAAATTTCTTGATTAACTAAGCGTTTAGCTAATTGGACAACTACCTTATCAACGATGCCTTTCACATTTTCAAGACTTAATGGTGTAAATAAGATGGTATCATCAATTCGATTTAAGAACTCTGGTTTAAAGTGTCCTTTTAGAATGGCCATTACTTGTTCTTCAACAGCTTCTGGAATTGTTCCATCGGCTGTTACACCTTCAAGTAATAGTTGGGAACCGATATTACTTGTCATAATTAACACCGTATTTTTAAAATCAACTACGCGACCTTTCGAATCTGTCAAACGACCATCATCCAACACTTGTAATAAGATATTAAATACATCTGGATGGGCTTTTTCAATTTCATCTAACAAAATAATTGTGTATGGATTACGACGGACGGCTTCAGTTAATTGACCGCCTTCTTCAAATCCCACATAACCTGGAGGCGCTCCGACTAAACGAGACACAGAATGTTTTTCCATGTACTCACTCATATCAATACGTACCATATGATCTTCTGAATCAAATAGGTTTTCGGCTAAAGCTTTTGCTAATTCCGTTTTACCAACACCTGTTGGTCCCAAGAATAAGAATGAACCTAATGGACGATTTGGATCTTGCAAGCCAGCTCGCGAACGAATAACCGCATCACTGACCGCATTCACTGCTTCGTCTTGTCCAATGACACGGCGATGAAGTGTTTCATTTAATTTCATTAATTTCTCGCGTTCACCTTCAACTAATTTAGTTACAGGAATACCGGTTAGACGACCAACAACTGTTGCAATTTCATTTTCTGTCACTGATTCTTGTACCATGCGTAAATGATCGCTAGCATCTTTGTTTTCTAATTCTTTTAATTCACGTTCTAATTGTGGGATAGTTCCATGACGTAAAACAGCGGCACGTTCTAAGTCATAATTATTTTCAGCATCTTCTAATTCGTGCTTAGCTCGATCAATTTCAGCACGTTTATTAGAAATTTCATTGACTTCTTCTTTCTCAGTTTCCCATTGCATCTTCATCGCATTAACTTCTTCACGTAATTCTGCTAATTCTTCTTGGAGAGAAGCTAAACGTTTTTTCGATGCATCGTCTGTTTCTTTTTTTAGAGCGGCCTCTTCAATTTCTAATTGCATTAAACGACGAGTCACTTGGTCTAATTCAGTTGGCATAGAATTCATTTCCACACGAATGGTTGCACAAGCCTCATCTACTAAATCAATCGCTTTATCTGGTAAAAAGCGGTCTGTAATATAACGATCGGATAGTGTTGCCGCAGCGACTAACGCATTGTCATGAATATTTACACTATGATGGATTTCAAAACGTTCTTTTAGTCCGCGTAAAATAGAAATGGTATCCTCAACAGTTGGTTCTTTTACCAACACTTTTTGGAAACGACGTTCTAAGGCTTTGTCTTTTTCCATATATTGACGATATTCATCTAGTGTAGTGGCGCCAATTGTATGCAATTCGCCACGCGCCAACATAGGTTTTAATAAGTTGCCAGCATCCATACTGCCTTCTGTTTTACCAGCACCCACAATATTATGAATTTCATCGATGAATAAAATAATGCGACCATCTGATTTTTTCACTTCTTGTAAAACAGCTTTTAATCGTTCTTCAAATTCACCACGGAATTTTGCACCAGCAATCAATGCTCCCATATCTAATGAGAAAATGGTTTTATCTTTTAAGTTTTCAGGAACATCTTTACGAACGATACGTTGGGCTAGTCCTTCAACAATGGCCGTCTTACCAACACCTGGTTCACCAATTAATACTGGATTATTTTTTGTTTTACGTGACAAAATACGAATAACATCGCGAATTTCTTCATCACGTCCAATAATCGGATCCATCTTGCCATTTTTCACTTGTTGCACTAAGTCAACACCATATTTTTCTAATGCTTTGTATTGCTCTTCCTGATTTTGTGAGGTCACTCGATCCCCTCCTCGCATATCTTCTATATTTTTACGTAATTCTTTTTCATTGATTCCTTGTTTGGTTAAATATTTTGTTAGTCGATAATTTTTTAACTTCATTAAAGCAAGTAATACAATTTCAGTTGATAAAAATTCATCTTGAAAAGATTCTCTTAATTTATCCGCTTCATTTAATAAATTGTATAAATTTTGGCTCATACTTTGCCCATATTGAACATTTCCACCTTCAATACTTGGATATTCATCTAACGCACGATCAACTTCTGTTTCAAAAGCATCCACGTCAATCCCAGCATCTGTATAAAAATTTCTTGCAAAATGATTTGGTTGTAAAAAGATTTTCCATAAATGGGCTATATCGATTTCTTGATGATGACGAGTCACTGCAATTTGTTGTGCTTCGGCAATTGCTCCTTGAAGCGTCGTCGTCATTTTCTCTATATTCATAACATTTCCTCCCATCATTTGACTAAGACTTATTGTCTTACAAGAATTATTATACGACTATGGTCAGTAAAGGTCAAAAAATAACCCTTAAAAGTCAAAAGTTTTTTTGACTGATTATAAAACGTAATAAAAAGCTTAGACACAGCTATCGTCTAAGCTTTCTAACAGTATAGTTAACAAAATTTGATAAAACGTTTTTGCATCTTATTCACTTGGTATCCCATTTTTTATAAAATGGGTGTGCATTGCTTCGATTTTCACCAGAATTTAAACGTATAGCCAAATAATTCCGTCGTTTTGCTTCGAGTTCTACTTCATCCATTAACTGCTTCCCAATTCCTTGCTGTTGGTGAGTTTCTAAAACAGCTAATCCCATAACGTTAAACATTGTTTCAGAATATAAATTATCATAGATTTCTGCATGAACATAACCAACTACTTGTTTCGTTTTAACGTCTTCATATACACGCAAAAAATGATGATGCTTCTCTTTCATTAGTTTTTGTAATTTATAGTTTCTGTTAGCTCTAAAGAAACAGCATAACCTAATTCCATTGCATTCAACTGTTGCAAAGCCAAAACGTCTTTTCGTTCAATTTTACGTAACATCTTGCACCTCTTGACTATTTAGGAAATTGATTTTTCATCTTATCGATATATTCGGCTTTTTTTGTATAGAGTTTAAATGAAATATGAAAGATACCACAGGCAATTAGGAGTCCTCCGTACATCAGATTTCCTTGCCAAAACACATATGTATTAAAGGCAGAAATTAGCAACAAAGCTATAAAAAAACAAAACAGCATTCGCAGAAATAATCCTTTTGCTTTAATTGTGTTAAAATAGGCAATCCATTTTCCTTCATCCATTTGCAATATCATTCTTTTCAAATGAAAAAACAACATTAACAATAGCACAGAAACCAATAGCGCTAAATAAATCGATACTAATACGGTGATAAATAAACTTAAAATATCTAAAACCAAGTAGACATCTCCTTGCATTTTTATTTCTTTCAAAGTCTACCATAGAATAACTATTGTCTCAATAATAGAACACCAGCCATCTTTTGGAATCAAGATGACTGGTGTTCGTCTGTTATTTCTCTTTTTTAGTTAACCATTTTACGCTGAAAAAAAGGGAGGAAACACTTAAAGCAAAACTAGCAACTAAGCAATTAAACCCTAATTTTAGTACAAAAAGATCTGCATCTTGCCACTTTGCAAGGTCAAAATTAGTTGTACCCACTTGTTTTACAGATTTCGATACCATAACAAATAGAATAATTGAACCAATCATTAATAAAATCGAACCGAGTTGTAACAGATGATTAATTTTTTTCATAGACCTTCTCTCCTTTGAAAACCAAAATCGAAAACGTTTTAATTAATTTTATCACATCACTTACTATACAACCAAAATTGCTACTTCTCTTATCAAAATACAAGACAATCCTAATCAAACATTCGCATAAATAAATCGTTTGCAGTAGAATAAACAAAAGGAGGAAATACTATGACAACAATTTACGATTTCACAGTAAGCGATCAATCAAATAATGATTTTTCATTAAATAACTATCAAGAAAAAGTTCTACTTATCGTGAATACTGCAACAAAATGTGGGTTCACGAAGCAATACGAAGCCTTAGAAAAATTATACAGCGAACTCGCTGAACAACCATTTGAAATTCTTGATTTCCCATGCAATCAATTTATGGAACAAGCACCAGGAACAAGTGAAGAAATCAATCAATTCTGTTCACTGAATTATGGCACTACCTTCCCACGATTTGAAAAAATTGATGTCAATGGTCCACAAGCCATTCCTTTATATCAATGGTTACGAAAAAATAAACCGACAGATGAAGGAAAAGAGGCTCAAGCTTTCGCTGAGAAAATGCACACTGTTCATCCCGATGCAGAAATTGATGCAATTAATTGGAATTTCACAAAATTTTTAGTCGATACCAAAGGACAAGTCGTACATCGCTACTCCCCAACTGTTGAACCTGCAGAAATCAAAGAGGATATTTTAGCTTTGTTAGATTAAAAAAATTCCTCGCCTGTTTGGATAGGTGAGGAATTTTTTATACGTTCAAAAGATACAAGAATTAACTTCCTTGTTGTTTCTTATTTTTATCTAAAGCCTTATGCAAAAGGATACTGTCAAAATCTAATCCTTTAATTAGAGTAAGGAGATATTCATTTAGCTTATTCATTTAACAACAATTCTGCTTGATAATCACAACGTTCATAATCATCTATATCGACAGGCACTTCATTAAAGCCAAACAATTGATAAATATGCAATGCTGTTTTCAAATTTTTATTGGAATAGATAACAATTTTTTTCGCACCTTGCTCTTTTACATAATTTATTGCCTCAGTAAATACTATCTTCCCTGCGCCTCTTCCTTGGAATTTTTCGTTTGTAGCAAATTTACAAATTTCCCATACTTTCGGTTGCAGTTCAGTCACCATACACGTTGATAAAACATGATCATCCTCTATCGCGAAAAAAATCATTCCACCTTGCTCTATATAAGTTTCCACATTTTCTAATTGTTCTAAATCATGTGGTTCGATTTTAAAAAATTTATCAATCCAACGCTTGTTCAAATCAATAAAGTCTTGTTTATATTTTTCTTTATAACGAATAACCTGCATCTTTTTTCCACCTTTTTTATTAAATATGTTGCCATACCCATTTTTCATCCATTAATTCTTTGTTCTTCCATTTGGTAGTCGGAACTGCTTCAGTTAAAGTAAACCCACTTCTTGCATATAGATTTCTAGCTTGTGTTAATTCATTAATCGTCCATAAATAAACGTGTTGCACTTGTTTTTCTGTAATAAATTGCATAAGCGTATCTAATAATTGCTTACCTAAACCTAAATGCTGATAATTTGAATCTACAGCAAACCAATGAATTTCCCACTTATTTTTCTCATTTTCAACAATTCCAATCGATCCTACACGAATACCGTTGACTTTCGCAATCCAGATTTTTCCCGACCGAGGTTTCTCCGTATAACGTATCAAAGAAGTTAAAATATGCGTTTGAATGGCATAATGATACCCTAGCTCTGTATACAATCTACTATGCAAGTCTGCAATAAAACCAATATCTTGAGTGGTTCCTTCATCAATTGCGATGTGATTGTTTTTTTCATAAGTATTTTTAAAAATAGTCATCGCACAATCTAATCGTTGCATTTCTTGTTTAGAATACGGAAGTAACTCTTCTCTCAATCCTAGACGCACAATTTCAGTTTGTTCTAAATACATCTGTGTCCCTTTTTCAGTAAGAGATAAAATAAAAGAACGTTTATCATTATTATCTGGTACACGTACTACGAGACCATTTTTTTCAAATTTATTTAACATTTTACTTAGTTGCCCTTTATTCATCATTAAGTTTTC
Source organism: Enterococcus sp. AMC1623 (assembly GCF_058216495.1). Lineage (NCBI taxonomy): Bacteria > Bacillati > Bacillota > Bacilli > Lactobacillales > Enterococcaceae > Enterococcus > Enterococcus sp. AMC1623. The sequence continues at coordinate 1,012,626 of NZ_CM177096.1, forward strand.
ACTAATATCTTTAGCGCTTAATGCATGATTATTATAAATTTCAGCGATTACGTTTGCTTCACCAATTGTAAATAATTTACCATAAAATTTAAAATCAAATTTCCCTAATAAATTTGCATAAAATCGGTTAAACCCACGAAATTTATCTATAAAGTATAAGTTAGTCACCTATCGAATCCTCCTTTATTTATAATTTATACATTTTAGTTTAATTTGTAAACTAAAATAGAACCTCATGTAAACTAAATACAAAAAAAGATAGAAAGCTATAATAGCTTTCTATCAAATCATTTTACTTCTCTTTCTTTTTCTGACTATCTAATCCAGCACCAATGGCAACGCCAAGTGCCACCCCTAAAGCAATACCTAGAGCTAAATTATCAAATAATAAACCAAATACGACACCAAAAGCGGGACCTAATGCGACACCAAGAGCTGTATAATTTACATCATCTTTTTTCTTCATATTCGTCACTCCCTTTGGTTTTCTCAATTTAAGCCTAACAAAAATTGGATGTTGTGGCAATTATTTTAAATAATTTCAGGTAAATCCTTCAAATACATCTCGCAAGCATTCGTAGCTTCAGACAGAGTGATCATCGTTTGACTGTTTGGTTTCACATAAATAGTTGGATACGTGTATTCATCCTCTTCCGAATTAGGAACAAACGCCAATTTTTCTACTTTCCCATCAAAATCTGCCTGAATCCCTTCTTTATTTCCACGCGCATCTAATTTTACCCATCTTTTTTTGGAGTGTAGATAGACTGCATTAAGCGCATGAATGCAATATTTGCCTGTTTCTTTATCCATTAGCAATAAACGTTGGTAACAAAATCCTGTGGGAATCGTTTCATTCCGTAAAATAGCTGCTAATAAATTAGCCTTTGCATAGCAAATTCCATGACCAGCATGTAATACCTCTAGCGAAGTTTTAGTGACTTCATTTTGTTGAACATCCCAAGAATGGGCAATTTTATCTCGAACAAAAACAAATGCTTTTTGAACCTTTTCTATTTCTGTGTCACTTACCAAAAACAACGTCTCTGTTAATTCTTTAATTTCTTTTGAATGAATCGCTAGTTCTGGTAAGTCCTCTACGTAAGCAGATAATTCATCTACTTCAACATTCATCCGCTATTCACTTCTCTCTGCCTTCAATTCTTCTAATTCATTTGAAATAGCATTTTTACGATCGACTAATACACCAACAAATCCAAGTAAAAATGGTAAGACATACGATGCAAAGCGATATAACAACATAGATGATACGGCATCCACGGTTCCTACTAATGGACTAAATAAAAAGAGATAGACAAATTCAAATGCTCCGATACCCGCAGGAGAAGGCAAAACACCCGCCAAAACGAGGGTGAAACTAATCAAGGAAAAGACTAATAAAAAGTCAATATCTGGATGATTGTCTACTAAACAAACATACGGAATGAGATACCACATGCTCAATTTCAATAAATTTAACAAATAAATTTTAACAAGGGCTGTTCGATCTTTTAAAACAGAAGAAACAGTTTCTCGCAAAGAATAGATTTGAATATTGCACCGATCAACAAAATCACGCATTTTTTTTGTCTTTAAGAAACGATGACACAACATGACAAAACCAACTTGTAATTTTAAACTTATTGAGATAACTAAAAAGAATGAGATAATCACACCTGTCATGACCATGCCCAATAAAATCAATGGAATCATTTTAGGCGCATGTTCATAAAACAGAGAAAATTGGATAATTAATGCAAAGATAGCATAGGTTAGAATAGCACCTTTATACATAATCATATGTAGCGCTGCAACACCCATCCCTTGCGAAACTTTTAATCCTTTACGATTATAAAAATTAATTTCTGAGATTAACGTCCCCATGCCAAATGTAATCACCCGATAAAAAGCCACATAAAAAGCCGTTAGCATTCCATCAAAAATACGAAATTTCTTAGAGAAGCCGGTCACAATTGAACGAATAGACCAACCTTCAAAAAATTGATAGGCAATTCCTAAAAAAACGACACCCACTAAAACAATAATCGTTGTTTCTTTTAATTCCGCAAGTATGTCGGATAAAGAATTTTTAATTAAATAAAACATGATTCCAAAAATCAGTAATAACGCTAAAATATTTAAGATAAATTTAGCTTTTGCATTTATTTTCATTTCATTCTCCTAACTAAAAAAGAGCAATAAGGTACCGACCCCCGAAAGTTAGAGTAATAAATCTAACTTTCGGGGGTATTTTTATGGCTAAATATAGTGAAGAATTTAAAATAAAGCTTGTTACGGAGTATTTGGATGGAAATATTGGTTATAAATTATTGGCGAAGAAATACAATATGCCTTCTGCAACACCATTACAAAATTGGGTAAGAGCTTATAAAACACAAGGGATGGAGGGATTAAAACGAAGAAAAAGGAAGGAAGTATATCCTGTTCAATTTAAATTAAATACGATACAATTTATGTTAGACACAGGTGCTTCTTATCAGGAAACGACTGAACAATTCGGATTAAATAATCCTTCATTAATTTATCGTTGGATGAAAGATTTTAATTCTCAAGGGATAGAAGGCTTGAAACCAAAATCAAAGGAGCGACCTTCTATGACTAAGAAACTAAATAAACAAACGAAAAAGGAAGAAAACAAGTTCACACGTGAAACGGAGTTAGAACGAGAGAATGAACTACTGAGATTAGAAATTGCCTATTTAAAAAAGCTGAGAGCTTTTCGGGAAAATCCGAATGTCTTACTCGAAAAGCGCAAGCAAAATGGGCATTCGAACTTAAAGAAGAAGGGTTCCGATTAAAGGATATTATCCTAGTTGTGGGAATTCCCGAAGCAACCTATCACTATCATGTCAAGAACTTCGGAAAAGAAGATCTGGATATCGAACTAAAAGAACGCATTACTCACCTATTTAAGGCGTTTTATGAACGTTATGGATATAAACGGATTACAGACGAGTTAAAGAAATTAGGATACTGTATTAATCATAAAAAGGTGTATCGCATTATGCGAGAGCTAGGATTAAAGTGTGTAAAATTCATGCGAAAATCCCGTAAATACAATTCATATAAAGGAACTACTGGAAAAATAGTGAAGAATCGATTGTCACGTCGGTTTAGTACACCTATCCCATTTCAGAAACTAGTAACTGACATTACGGAATTCAAATGTCTAGGGGAAGAAAAGTTGTATTTAAACCCTATTCTTGACCTATATAATGGAGAAGTGATTGCGTTTGGAATTAAGAAACGCCCAACATTAGATTTAGTCATGGAGCCACTAAATGAAACAATAGAGATAATAAAGAATCACGCAACCTACCGTACAACTATCCATTCGGATCAAGGTTGGCATTACCAACATAATAAATGGGTAAAAACATTAAATAAAAACAATGTATTCCAGAGTATGTCACGTAAAGCAACGTGTGCAGACAATGCTTCGATGGAGAATTTCTTTGGCATATTAAAACAAGAAATGTATTATGGAGAGAAACTAGTCAGTTATGAAGAATTAAAACGACGAATTAAAGAATACATCTACTGGTATAACCACGTACGATCAAAAGTAAAATTGGCTGGACTGAGTCCGGTCGAATACCGAATTCAATCCAGCCAATCAGCTGCATAATAAAAACTCTAACTTTTAGGGGTCGCCACCTAATCCATCAAAAACGACACCAACTAGAAAGCAAACTAAAAATTTAGGTTTACGCGTCTTATGATGGAAAAAAGCGCGTGCAAGTAGACCACCTAGACCTCCACCAATAATCCCAAAAAACAAAAGATTTGCTTCTGGTACACGCCATCGTCTTTTTTTTGCTTGCTGCTTATCGTAGCCCATTAAACAAAATACATACACATTGACCAGTATCAAATACATCCATACCGGATTTTGAATTATTTCTGACATATAAACCTCCATACCTATAGGATAACTTACAATGAGAATTTATCAATAGAAAAGCAGACAATTCTCATCGTCTGCTTTTCCTTTATTTTGTTGAAGGTGTAAACACTGCTAATTTTTGATGAATCGCTTGTAAGTGAACAGGTAAATCATCTGTTGGGTCTCCATCGGTTCGAGTAACAATTTTTTTCTCATCAGTCAATGGTGTTAGTGTGGCTTCTTTGGCTGAAAAATAAGTTACTCCTGGAATTTTATGAAATTCTCCTTTAAAAATACGTGGAATATTATAAATAAAACGGAAAAATTGCAATTTCGGAATAATCGTCACATGCATTTGTCCATCATCTGGTGTGGCAGATGCATCAAATTGAGTAAATCCACCAACTGAATTTGTCATAGTAATTGTCACTAAATGCGCCTTTCCTTGCCAAAAATCATCTTCTGTTTGAATAGAAAGTGGATATTTTCGGCGCTTGAATAAGATACGGAAAAAACGTTTTGTAAATGCCAATGGACCATATTTTTGCTTTTCTTCTTGACTAACTTTCGATGCAGTATCTGCTAAAATACCAACTGTCATAGTCGAAATCATCACATCATCGTTCACCTTTGCATAATCGATTTTACGTGTGTGTTGATTAATTATTACATTAAAAGCCTCATCTTGTTCTAACGGAATAGCTAATACACGAGCTAAATTATTAACTGTTCCACCTGGAATCAAGCCGACTTGATATTGGTCAATCGTTTCTTGGAACATGCGAACCACATGATGGACAGTGCCATCGCCGCCAATAACTACAAGGGTGTCGATTTGATGATCTTTTGCACTTTGAAGAATTTTCTTTTCATCAACATCTGGATTTGTGACTTGAAAAATAATTTTTTTAACATCTTTGTTATTTTTCACAAAGTTTTTGAAGTTATTAGCAATTTGCTCACCTTCGTTTTTACCAGACGTATCATTATAAATGACCATGATTTTCATCTTACTCACCCCTAAAAAAGATAGTAAAGTTCAATTCGACTTTACTATCTTTTTTGTTATTTTGCAACTAATTCAGCGATTTTGACAATAACGTCTGTTGCTTTTTCCATCGCTTGTAAAGAAACGTATTCAAAACGACCATGCATATTTTCGCCACCTGCAAAAATATTTGGTGTTGGAATTCCCATATAGGAAATTTTTGAGCCATCTGTTCCACCACGTACTGGTTCAATAATTGGTTGGATTGCTAATTCATGCATCGCTTGCTCAGCAACATCAATGATACTCATATCTTTTTCAATGACTTCTTTCATGTTGTAGTATTGGTCATACATATGAACAGCAACACGTTCTTGATCGAACGGATGGTTCATTTTTTCTTGAATTTCTGTAATTAGATTTTTACGTGCTTCAAATTTTTCGCGGTTATGGTCACGAATAATGTAGCTCATTTTCGCTTCTTCTACAGAACCAGATAATCCCATTAAATGGAAGAATCCCTCATAGCCATCTGTTTTTTCAGGAACTTCGTCCGCAGGCAATTGATTTTGAAAATCGATTGCTAATTGTAGTGCATTAATCATGGTATCTTTTGCTGTACCAGGATGAACATTCTTACCATAAAAAGTAATATCTGCTTGTGCTGCATTGAACGTTTCGTATTGTAATTCACCTACTGGACCTCCGTCCATCGTATAGGCAAATTGAACGTTGAAATCTTCTACATCAAACTTATCAGCGCCAACCCCGATTTCTTCATCAGGACCGAATGCCACTTTAATTTCACCATGTGGAATTGATGGATTAGCTAACAAAATTTCCATTGCTGTCATAATTTCTGCTATCCCTGCTTTATCATCTGCACCTAACAAGGTAGAACCATCTGTAGTGATTAATGTTTGACCCGTGTAATTCTTTAAATTAGGAAAATCTGCGGTAGTTAAGACATATTTCCCATCTTTATCCAATGGAATATCAGACACACCGTCATAATTTTCTATAAGTTGTGGATTGACATTGACCGCATTAAAATCAGCTGTATCCATATGTGCGATAAATCCAATTGCTGGCACTTCTTTATCGGTATTTGCTGGTAAAGTTGCTAGGACAAACCCATTTTTTTCATTGTAATGGACATCAAATAAACCTAATTCTTCTAACTCATTTTTCAATGTATGCGCAAAAGCAACTTGCGTTTGCGTTGAAGGTGTTGTAGTGCTTTCTGGATTTGAACGTGTTTCTGTTGTTACATAACGTAAAAAACGTGGTAATAAATTTTCGTACATCTGACATTACTCCTCTTATCTAAATTGGAAAGGATTGGTATTTGTTTCAGATGGGATAAATTCGATATCCCATTGCTGTTCTTTTTTCCATTCTTCCATTTTTTCTATGAATTTTGGTACACAGACAACTTCAATGTTATGACCAGGATCGATAACTGTCAACCCATTTGTTTGCATATCATGCGCTGTATGATAATAAACATCGCCTGTAATATAGACGTCTGCGCCAGCTTTTAATGCATCTCCATAAAAATTACCACCTGAACCACCACAAATGGCAATTGTTTGAATCATTTTTTTAGGTTGCTGTGGTTCAATCAACCGCAAACCATCTAATTGAAAAACTTCTTTCACTTTTTGTGTAAAGGCATCAATCGACATTGGCTGGGCTAATTTCCCCACACGACCTAATCCAAATGTTTGTGGTGGATTGTCCAACGTTAAAATATCATAGGCAGGCTCTTCGTAAGGGTGAACAGAAAACATCGCTGCTAATACTTGTTGTTGAATTGTCTCAGGGTAAAGTACTTCAATTCGGGCTTCTTGTACTTGCTCTGCTTTATTTGCTGAACCAATCGCTGGATTGGCTGCCTCGGTTGGCGTAAAACGTCCCGTACCAATCAACGAATAACTCGTATGATGGTAATTCCCTTGTGTTCCTGCACCGGCATCACCTAACGCTTGACGCATCGCTGCACTTGCTTCAACAGGAACATACACAGCTAATTTTTTAAAGTGAATCTCATGTGTTTTTTTCAAATAATTTGTCACTTGAATACCCAACATTTCGCAAAACCAATCATTTAGTCCGTCTTCGATGATATCCATGTTTGTATGTGCGGCATAAACAGAAATGTTATGACGTAATAAATCAATATACATCTTTGTTTGTAAATCATCTTCAGTTAAACGCTGAATAGGACGAAAAATAGGCGGATGCTTAGCTATAATCAAGTCAATTTTTTTTTCAATTGCTTCTTCCACAACTTCTGGACGAACATCTAAAGTCATCATCACACGTTGAATCTCACGGTCTAATGTTCCAATATGTAAACCGACTGGATCGCCTTCTTCTGCTAACCATAAAGGACAATATTCTTCAAAGCGATGAATAAATTCTTTGGCTGAAAGGCTCATGCCAAAACCTCCTTAATCCAAGCAAGTTGCATTTTTATTTCTTCAACTTTTTCTAAAGGTTTTTCTTCAGCTTTTTCTAATTGACTTAACACACGTTCTTTAGCAGTTAGTTCACGTTGCCATTTTTGGAAGAAAACCTCATTTTTTTCTTCTAATAATTTCGGACCAAAAAATAATTCTTGCTCAGTATAGGTCGTAGGTTTCTGTTTTTCGGCAACAATAATTTCATACGTCTTTTTGTTTTCTTCTAAAATTTCTTCTTCAATAATTGCATAGTCATTTTGTGCTAACCATTCCCGTAATGTTTTCTCACCGATATTTGGTTGGAGGATGAGACGTTCAGTACCATTCATTCGACCATTATTTTTACCACTTTCTAAAATTGAGCGAATTAATGTCCCTCCCATACCGGCAATGGTGATTGCGTTAATTTCATCATTCACTTCAATCGCTTCTAAACCATCAGCTAAACGGACAACAATCCGATCTGTTAAACCACTTTTACGGACTTGCTTTTCAGCTGATTGAAAAGGCCCCCTAACAACTTCACCGGCTACCGCGAATGTAATTTTATTTTTTAACATCAACGCTACGGGTAGATAGGCATGATCTGAACCAATATCTGCTAATCGTGCATCTTGGGGAACATGCGAACCAACACGTGCTAAGCGTCGTGATAATTCTTGTTCGTTCATTAAAATTCCTCTTTTCTCACTAAAAATTCTCTTAAAAATGGCACAACACCATATTCAAGAGAATACTCAATATTTATGGTAATAAGGTAATATTTTCAATTGCATTTCCAGCAACTTGTGGTGGAATTGACGCTGTGGTTGCTGGAAGTCCCTTTAAGGTTACTTCTACTTTACTTCCTTTGCGCCACGCCCGCCAATAAGCAATATCTTTGGTTTTCACATTGATACCGACCCCATGCTGAATAAAAATGTCAACAATATTTTCAGGGTCTTCAATTGATTCCACATTTTCTAAAAACAATAAGACACTGTCATCTTCCATTGCTGATTCTTCAAGATGCTCTGTCAATGTTCCTGTAAAAATAGTTCGTGATTCCATTATTTCACTACTCTCAGTACTTTCTTTTGTTTCAGGTGTAGCATTTTGAGTACCACAGCCTGCCACAAAGACTAAACTTAATCCTAAAAGACTACCTAGTAGCCAGTTCTTCATTTGGTTTCACCTCTATTGATTTCGTCGATTACGCCCACTCATGCTAACCTCTTTGGTCAAGTAGCGAATACGTTCCATAATACGTTTAGCTTTTAATGGTTCTTCTTCACCACGTTGCGTAACAGACAGATGTTTTTCCAATTCTAACATGGTAAAGTTAGAGGTGAAAAACGTTGGGAGTTGTTCCTGCATCCGATATTGCAAAATCACACCAAATACTTCATCCCGAATCCAGCTACTCATGGCATCCGCACCAATATCATCTAACATTAAAATCGGCGCTTTTTTGATAGCTTCCATTTTTTCAGCGACTTGATCTTTACCAATTGCTTGTTTCATTTCAACAGCAAATGAAGGGAAATGTAACAGCGTCGATGAAAAACCTGCTTCTGCTAAATCACGAGCAATTGCCCCTAGAAGATAGGTTTTGCCAATACCAAAACTGCCGGCTAAGTACAAGCCCTTATGAAAATTTTTTGGTTCTTCTTTGTACGCTTCAATAAAATCAATTGCTGCCATTAATGCTTCACCACGTCCAGCAGTTCCTTCATAGGTAGCAATACGAGCTTCTTGGATGTCTTTTGGCATATTCAACGCTTGCACGCGGTTACGCACTTCTTCTTGATGTCTTCTAGCTAATAATTCTTCAGTTGGGATATACGTCACATCGACTGAATGAAAATTTAACATCAACTGAGGCTCATATCCCGGTGCAATTTGGGCTGGATCATTTAACTCAAATTTACGTTTTTCTTGAACAAACTCATAAAGTTTTGCATAACTACGCTCAATATCTTGTTGGGTTAAACGATTTTTATGCAGATCTAAAAAATTACGCACATCGACGTCTTGTAAAACTTCTTGCATCATTTCTTCAAAGCGTGTCCGATAATTTTTTTGATCTAATAGACGATTTAAGTTTTTACCTACATCTTCCATCATTTTTCACCTTCTTTGCGTTGTAAATATTCTTGCAATCGTTGATTAATTGCTGCTTGTTTTTCGGAATCTTCCACTTCTTCAACTGGATTATCAACCCAGTCAGGTAATGTTTCTTTACGAATCGGTTTGCGGTAATTGGTTCGTTGGGTTTCTCGTTTTTCTTTGGCTTCTTTAGATTCTTTAACCAGTTGTCGAACATGTTTAATTGCCTCTTCAGGACTTTTAATTCCCATTTCGGACCAATTGGTTGCAATTCGATTAACAAAGCTCGCTTGTAATGAACTATTGTTTTGTACCACTAGCACATAATGCATCAAAACATTGATGACGCTATTGGCTAGCGGACTTTTCTCAATCAATGATTTCAACAACCAGCTTTCTGAATCCGCTACAAAACTATGCTTTTCTTGCTTGATTGCTTGTAAAAAATCAGCTGGTGCTGTCGCTTCACTCATCTGAATTAAACCGATATCTTGTTCAGAAAATCCCGACTGACGCAATGTATTGAAGCGACGAGTTTCAGCATCTTTTGAAACATAAATCCCTGTCTTTTTTTGTGGTATTTGCTTTGTATGACGTGCTACAACCTTAGCAAGCTCTTTTTCATTCACTTTACCGTCAATAAAAGATACTGCTTCCGTCATCAAGTCAACTAATTCCATCTCATCAAAGCCATAGAGATTTTGGTAAAGAACTAATTGATGATTAAAGGATGTCGTAAAGTTTGTACGTGAAATATATTTTTTCTCAGCTAAGTTAAGTAAAAAGTCCCAATCAATTTGAGAAGCATCAAGCTGAATACCATTGTTTTTATTCACATCATAGACTTGTGCCACTTGTTCTAATTTTGATGATTTGCGCATAAATGATTCTTCGTTAATTGAGCCATACACATCTTTAAAGCGACACGTAATTTCTTGATAGTTAGAGACATCGAGCTTTTTAGGCTTAAAACGTTCAACCATTTGATTAAATTTTCGCTCCCCAATTGCACTCCATAGCAAAAAACTATATGTTTCATCTTTAAAAAACACTTCTGGATGTAATGGTTCTTCTAAGCGATATAAAAACATTCGACCAAACTCTACATCTTCTTTCATAAAAACAGAAAGCAATCCCATACCTTCTAATTGTTTACGAGCATGTAAAAAATCTGGCAAACCGATATTTAATGCATGTAACATATCAATGTGCGCAAAGTCATTTTCAAACGAATCTTCCTCATCACCCAATAATGCATAATACAGAGCCAAAGCTTGTGCACCAATAATTGGTTGGTAGAGGTATAATAAACCATCATTGCCTTCTTTTGTTAAAGGCAGGCTCTTGAACACTTGATAAATATGATTTGGTTGGACTTCATCCCAAGCGGTCTTCACAAAAGCCCCTCCTTTAAATTACTTATTTGCTTCTTTTGCTTTATCAACAATGTCTTGTAGTTCCTTTAAGAATACCGACATGTCTTTAAATTGACGATAGACACTTGCAAAGCGAATATAAGCAATCTCGTCTAAATTGACTAATTCTTCCATAACATACTCACCAATTAAAGTTGAAGGTATTTCATTTTCGCCTCGCTCACGAATTCTAGCTTCTACATGATCGACAATTTGTTCCATTTGCTCCATCGCTACTGGACGTTTTTCAGCAGAACGAATTAAACCACGTAATACTTTTTCACGATTAAATTCTTCACGCGCGCCATTTTTCTTAATGACTAACAGAGGTGTTTCTTCTAATCGTTCAAACGTTGTAAAACGAAAGCCGCAGTTTTCACATTCGCGTCTACGGCGAATCGCACGACCGTCATCGGCTTGACGGCTATCAATAACACGAGAATTATTATGATGACATTTTGGACAGTGCATATTTCCACCCCATTTATCTTTATTTATTTTAAATTTACTGAATGAATAAATTAAATTTCTTTCTATATTATAACACGTTTATCAGTTCTTCTGACAGAATAGACAAGAAAAAACTCTAGAAAACTCTAGAGTTTTTAATCTTTTTAAATAAATTTTTGTGCTTTTAACCAGTTTTTAACTTTCTTTTTTGTTTCTTCCAGTGAATTTTGGTTATCAAACACAATATCCGCCCGTTGCTTTTTCTCTTCAATTGATAGTTGACTAGCTATTCGTTGCAACGCCTGTGCTTTTGTTAAGTCATCTCGTCTTATTAAACGTTCTAATTGAACAGCTTCAGGAACATAAACCACGGCAACCTGATCCATTTCATCTTCATAATGGGCTTCAAATAATAGCGGAATATCTGCAATTACTAAGGGTTCCTCTCGATATCCACGGATACGTTGAGTAATTGTTTGTCGTAAAATAGGATCTAATAACGCATCTAATTGGCGACGTTTTTCTTCATCAGAAAAAATAATATTACCTAATTTTTTACGGTCTAACTGACCATTGTCTAACAAAATATCCTCTCCAAAGACGGAGACAATCGCTTGTAGACCTGCTTGTTTGGGTTCAACAATCTCTCGTGCAATCACATCCCCATCCACAATCGGAAAGCCATATGCACGAAAGATGTTCACAACGGTACTTTTTCCTGTAGCAATACCGCCTGTAAGACCTAAAACCATGCCCATCAGCACTCATCCTTTCCGCTTCTGACAAGTTGGACAATAATGGGTGCCACGTTGGGCGACTTTTGTTTTAACAATCGGTGTTTGACAACGTGGACAAGGTAAATCCGTTTGCCCATAAGCATTTAGTGATACTTGAAAAGTGCCTGCTTCTCCTAGTGCGTTAGCGTAAGAACGAATCGTCGTTCCCCCTGCTTCCACAGCTCTAGCTAAGACATCGATAATCGCTTGATGCAAGCGGGTTGTTTCACTTTCGTTTAATGCATTTGCTGGCGTTTCAGGATGTATTTGGGCTTCCCATAGTGCTTCGTCTACATAAATATTTCCTAAACCGGTGACTAGTTTTTGATCTAATAAAAGTGGCTTAATCGCTTTAGCCGATCGTTTTAATTTTTCTTGAAAAGTTTCCAAATAAAAGACATCTGGTTGAGGTTCTGGACCTAATTGTTTAATTCCTTTGTATTGGCTACTCTCATCTTTAGGCACCAAAACCATTCGTCCAAATTTACGCACATCATTATAAAAAAGGCGAGAATGGTCCGTAAAATTAAAGATGACATGTGTATGCTTATCAAGCATATCTTGCATATCAGGGTCAAATTCATATTTACCTTCCATACGCAAATGTGAGATCATATCAAAATTCGTGAATTTAAAAATTAAAAATTTCCCTCGACGCTGAATATCTTCAATCGTCTGATTAACCAAATTTCTTTGGAAAGTTTCTATCTCGGGCGATTCAATAATTCGTGGCCAGCGAACTTCGACAGATTCAATCGTTTTTCCCTTAACTAAATGCAATAGCCCTTTGCGAACAGTTTCTACTTCTGGCAATTCTGGCAAAGCTTTTCACCTCTTTATTTTGCTTCATACCATGTTTTTCCCCAACTGCTGTCAGTGATTAATGGTACATGTAAGGAAACAGCTGTCTCCATCACTTCTTTTACAAGTTGATTTAATTTTTCTAACTCATATTCTGGAACTTCAAAAACCAATTCATCATGTACTTGTAAAAGCATCGCTGCTTCTAATTTTTCTTCTTTCATCCGACGATTCAAATCAATCATCGCAATTTTTAAAATATCGGCGGCACTTCCTTGAATTGGTGAATTAATGGCCGTTCTTTCTGCAAATGAACGTAAATTAAAATTACGTGAATTAATATCTGGTAAATACCGACGACGATGATACAAGGTTTCTACATAGCCGGTGTCTTTAGCTTCACGAACTACTGTCTCCATGTATTTTTTCACACCTGGATAACGTTCGAAATAAGTGTCAATATATTGTTGAGCAGCTTTTCGAGTAATGCCCAAGTTTTGTGATAATCCATAATCAGAAATGCCATAAACAATTCCAAAATTAACTGCTTTGGCTTGGCGACGCATATTGGGAGTGACGTCTTCAGCTTTTTCAATGCCAAAAACGCGCATCGCTGTACTTGAATGGATATCTTGTCCTTCTAAAAAGGCCGCTTTTAAATGCTCGTCATCTGAAATATGAGCCAACACACGTAGTTCAATTTGGGAATAGTCGGAAGAATAAATTACCCAATCTTCTTTTCTTGGTACAAATGCTTCACGAATCTTACGACCTTCTTCTAAACGAATAGGAATATTTTGTAAGTTTGGATCGACTGAGCTTAGACGTCCTGTTTGTGTCAACGTTTGTACATAACGTGTATGAATTTTTCCATCGCTTTGAATCATTTTCAATAATCCTTCAACATAGGTTGACTGAATCTTCGAAATTTGGCGATAAACTAAAATATCTTCGACAATAGGAGCTTGTTCTTTTAGCTGTTCTAAAACATCAACCGCTGTGGAATAGCCTGTTTTTGTTTTTTTAATGACAGGTAGACCCATTTTTTCAAATAGGATAACGCCTAACTGTTTTGGTGAATTCAGATTAAATTCTTCGCCTGCTTGTGCATAAATTTTTTGTTCAATTTCTTGTAAGCGTTCAGCAAATTCACCTTTCATCTGATTCAAACGTTGTCCATCCACTTTGATCCCTGTCATTTCCATTTCTGCTAAGATATTCGATAAAGGAAATTCCATCTCATAAAAGAGTTGCGTTTGCCCTTTTTCTTCCAACTCTTCAACTAGTTTCTCACTTAACCATTCAATCGCAACAATTTTACGAGCTAAATGCGCAAAAAAGACTTCTTCCTCTTCTGGCAGACCTTTTTTAGCTCCTCTTCCATAAATCACATCATCTGATTGAATTTCTGTATATCCATAATGAGCCGCAACAGCTGCAATATCATTACTATTATCATTGGTATCTAATAAATAAGCGGCTAATAAAACATCATAAGACAAGCCTTTTGGACAGCCAATATAACGATTTAAAGCGACTTGGGTACGCTTGGCATCATAGACTTTTTTCTTTTTCGTTTCGTCAAATAGCCATTCTTGGAATGCAGCATCTTCAAATACAGCTTCGTTATTGGCAACATAGATTTTTTTCTTCGTTCCCCAAGCAATCCCCACAATATCTTCAATGTGGTAGTTATCCCCTAGCATTTCAACGTATAGCGCTGATTCTGAGGTAAACATTTCAGGAGTCGTTTCTTCTACCACTTCAAATAAAATATCATCCATCTCTTGGTCATCAACGATATTTAAACGTTCTAAGAAAGTTTTAAAATTCATTTCTTTATAAAAGGGCACTAATTTATCTAAATCTTTGCCTTCATATTTTAAGGAATCAACGTTCACCTCAACAGGGGCATCGGTATTGATGGTTGCTAATTGTTTTGAAAGAAAAGCTAACTCACGATCATTGATTAAATTCTCTTTCATTTTGCTTTTTTTCATTTCATCAATATGTTCATAAATGCCTTCTACTGACTCATATTGTTTTAGCAATTTAATTGCAGTTTTTTCACCGATTTTGGTCACTCCAGGAATGTTATCCGAGGCATCACCAGCTAGACCTTTCATATCGATGATTTGTAAAGGTTTTAAACCATCATATTTTTCTGCAATATGTTCAGGTGTATAAGATTCAAGATCACTGACGCCTTTTACTGTAATATCGATTTTTATATGTTCAGTGGCTAATTGGGTTAAATCACGGTCACCTGTTAAAATTACCACGTCAAATTGTTCTTCATCCACACGATTAGCTAAGGTTCCTATAATATCATCGGCTTCATAGTTATCCAATTCGTAGTGCTTGACACCCAAGCCTGTAATCAATTCACGAATATACGGCATCTGTTCTTTGAATTCACCTGGCGTTTTTGCACGCCCACCTTTGTATTCTTCATACATCGCATTACGAAAAGTAGTGTTACCCGCATCAAATGCAACCAAGACATGCGTTGGCTGCTCTTTAGCCATTACATTTTCAAACATATTGTTGAAGGCATAAATCGCGTTGGTGTGTAATCCATTGTTGTTTTTAAAGCGTTCTAGCGAATTATGTAGCGCAAAAAACGCACGAAACGCGACGCTGTTGCCATCCACTAATAATAATTTATTTTTTGTCATTTTTTTGGCTCCTCACTTGAAACATTCTTCTTTATTTTAACAAAGAAATCTAAGGAATGCGATTATTTAAGTACAAAAAAACGAACATTGGTTTGCCAATGTTCGTTTGCTTGATTAGTCTCTTGAAAAGATTCGTAATAGTGATAAGAACAAGTTGATAAAGTCTAAATAAAGTTGCAATGCCATGAAAGCAGCTAAACCTAAATTCTCTTGTCCTTGTGAAGCAAAATAGACGTGACGGATACGTTGATTATCATAGGCTGTTAAGCCAACAAAGATTAACACCGTAACATAGGATAAGAAATAATCGACACCTGAACTTTGTAAAAACATGTTTACAACTGTCGCAATGATTACCCCAAATAGTAAACCAATTCCCGCACGACCAATACCACTTAAATCACGTTTCGTAAAGGCACCATACAGTGCCATTACTAGGAATGTAATAGTAGCTACAACAAAAGCTCTTGCTGCATTTTCTACACCATAAGCTAAAATAGTAATAGATAAAACTAATCCATTTAGTAAGGAATAGACAATAAATCCTGCCAGTGTTAACGATGGATTTTTTTGTGCTTTGGCACTTAATACAATTACTAAGATGATTTCAGCAATCCAAATCCCTGTTAAGCCTAATGGGAAGTTTTGAATAAACGCTAATGTTTGTTTTAAAAAAATACTTCCACCTAAAAAAGCAGCTAAAGCACTGATACCTAGACCTAAACCGAAGATTCCATAAACCTTTGCATAAAATTTATTTAATCCAGATGTATCTTCAATAACTTGATGATTATTCATTTGTTTCCTCGCTTTCGTCAATTAAAATTGGTGGTTGAACCATCACAACCGCATCCAATACGCGATCGTTTTCTGTATTCACTGCTTCCACAGAAATAGTAATGACATCCTTCATTTTATCAACTTTGATAACTTCAAATTCAAATGTCAATGTTTCATAATGGTAGACAGGTTCCACGAAGTTCACAGAAAAATTAACCACATGTGACCCTGGTCCAGGCAAATGTTTTGAAATGGCACTCGTTACAATCCCCATCAACATAATTGACGGAACAATTGGGCGTTCATACGCTGTTTGTCGTGCATAATCATGTTGAATATATAATGGATTAGCATCATTCGTTAATCCTAAATACAACAACAGCTGATTATCTTCAATCGATTCTGTAACGGATAACGATTCACCCTCCTCAATTTCATCAATGGTTTTTCCTAGTTTTCTTGGCTTACCTATATCCAAAATAGCAGACCTCCAAATAAAATATATAGTTTCTCTTATTTTATCAAATGCACAGAAAAGTGCAAGCGTCGTTACTTCTAAAAAAACGAATGATAGCTAAGCTACCATCCGTCTTGTTTTTATAATACGTTACGTGTTGTTCCGCTTAATAATTTTTCATAAGCTTGTTCAAATTTTTGAACATCGCCTGCGCCCATAAAGATGATCACCGCATTTTCGTGATCTAATAATGGCGACACATTATCTTCTTTGATAACTTGTCCACCTTTTGAAATTTTTGCTCCTAAATCTTCAATTTTCACATCGCCTTGCGTTTCACGTGCTGAACCGAAAATATCACATAAATACACTTTATCTGATAAATCTAACGCTTCTGCAAATTCGTCCATCAATGCAATCGTTCGAGTGAATGTGTGTGGTTGGAAGACTGCAATAATTTCTTTATCTGGATATTTTTGACGTGCGCCATCAATCGTTGCTTTGATTTCGGCTGGATGATGTGCATAGTCATCAACGATAGTCATATCTGCCACAATTTTTTCACTGAAGCGACGTTTTACCCCTTTAAATGTTAACATTTCTTGGGCAACTTTCTCCATGTTAAAGCCTTCTAAATGTGCCGTTGCAATCACACCCAACGCATTGTTGATATTGTGTTGACCAAAAGCTGGCAAAGCAAAGTGGCCGATAAATTCACCTTGGAAATACACATCAAATTCAGAACCTTCTGTTGTACGAATAATATTTCTTGCTTGAATATCATCGTTTTCATTTACCCCATAGTAATAGATGGGAACATCTGCTTCTAATTTACGTAAATACTCATCATCACCAAAAGCTAAAATTCCTTTTTTCACTTGATGAGCCATTGTTTGAAATGCTGAGAAAACATCTTCAATACTTGTGTAATAATCAGGATGGTCAAAATCAATATTTGTCATAATTGCATAATCCGGTGAGTATGCTAAGAAATGACGACGATACTCACATGCTTCAAAAGCAAATAATTCAGCATTTGGGTCACCATGACCTGTTCCATCACCAATTAAATAGCTTGTTGGACGAATACCAGTTAATACGTGAGCTAATAATCCTGTCGTACTTGTTTTTCCATGGGAACCAGTTACGGCAATACTTGTAAATTGTTGAATAAAGTTACTAATAAAATCATGGTAACGAATCACTTCTAGACCTAATTCACGTGCACGCACTAATTCTTCATGAGCATCTGTGAACGCATTACCAGCAATGACTGTTAAACCATCATGAATATTCTCAGCATCAAACGTATATAAAGGAACACCCGCACGTTCTAATTCACGTTGTGTGAAAAAGTATTCTTCTACGTCAGACCCTTGTACTTGCAACCCTTTTTCATGTAAAACAAGTGCTAAAGAGCTCATACCTGAGCCTTTGATTCCTACAAAATGATAGATTTTTTTATCTTGATTCGTCATAATTTGTTGTCCTCTTTTCTCAAAACATTCTCTATATAAAGATTCATTTATCGTCTAATAAGTATATTTAACTGGGATACATTATCTTACAAAACTTCGAAAATAGCAACGAGTTTTAACTTATCATAGTCAAGATTTAATTTTCTCTCATCATTTTCCCAAAGAAATAATTGTTGTATCTAAGTATTGGAGCTTCCCACGACAAGCGCCACACACGTAGCGTTCCGTATTAATTCTTTGACGTCGTTGGACACATTTCTCACAGTTTTGGCATTGATAAATCAAAACTTTTACTTCTCGAGGTGGACTGGGCGCAAACCTAAGTCCACCTGTTTGAGTAAGTAATTCTTTAAATTCCCAATCTTTATGCTGATAACCTTTACCTGCTAAATGTAGATGATAATGACAAAGCTCATGTTTGATAATTCCGATAAATACTTCCATTCCCTGTGTTAACATCTTAGGATTAAAATCTAAGTGATGATCATTCAAATGATACCGACCACCTGTTGTTTTTAGACGCGCATTAAATACAGCCTTATGTTGAAAAGGTTTATCAAAAAATTCAAGCGATATTTTTTCAACCAATTCTTGCAATTCAAATGGTGTCATTTAGACGATCCAGGATCAAGCATGGTTAAGCTGATTCGCCCTTTATTGACATCGACTTGATCAATCCAAACCGTAACCACATCACCCACAGATACAATATCTTTGGGATGTTTAACAAAAGTTTTACTTAATTTAGAAATATGAACCAAACCATCTTGTTTCACACCAATATCAACAAAGGCACCAAAATCAATAACATTACGTACTGTACCTTTTAACTCCATTCCTGTTTTCAGGTCTTCCATGGAAAGCACATCTTTACGTAAAAGAGGCGCAGGCATTTCATCACGCATGTCTCTTCCTGGTTGAAGTAAGGCTTTGATAATATCTAAAACAGTTTCGTTGCCCACGGTTAACTCGTTCGCAGTTTGGATCACATTCAATTGAGCTAACGCTTCTTTCGCAGACTCTGTTCCTAATTGCTCTGATGAAAGATCGACTAACGCTAAAATATCTTTGGCAACAGCGTAGCTCTCTGGGTGAATGCCTGTATTATCTAAAATATTTTTTCCACCTGGAATACGTAAAAATCCAATTGCTTGTTCATATGCTTTAGGTCCTAAACGTGGAACTTTTTTTAATTGGTTTCGTTGCACAAAAGCACCGTTTTCTTCACGGTACTTAACGATATTTTGAGCTGTCGTCTTATTCAACCCAGAAACATGTTGTAAAAGTTGAGGACTTGCGGTATTCACATCTACACCGACTTGGTTTACTACGGTTTCTACCACAAAATCCAATTGTTCTCCTAAACGCTTTTGAGAAACATCGTGCTGATATTGACCCACACCGACTGCTTTTGGCTCAATCTTCACTAATTCGGCTAGTGGGTCTTGTAAACGACGAGCGATACTAATTGCGCTACGCTCTTCTACTGGTAATTCTGGGAATTCTTGACGAGCAGTATCACTCGCAGAATATACTGAAGCTCCGGCCTCATTGACAATCACATAAAAGACTTCGCGTGCAATGTCTTTTAATTGTTCCGCAACAAATTGTTCTGATTCGCGACTAGCGGTTCCATTCCCAATGGCAACCATATCTACTTGATGAGTTTCAATTAAGTTCTTCAATGCTGGTCCTGCCGCTTGACGTTTATTTGGTGCCGCCGGTTTATGTGGGTAGATAACTTCAATCGCTAAAAGCTTACCTGTTGCATCAACTACTGCTAATTTACATCCTGTACGATACGCTGGGTCAAATCCCAATACTACTTTTCCCTTTAAGGGCGGTTGTAATAATAGATTGCGTAAATTCTCACCAAAAATCGCAATCGCTTGCTCATCTGCTTTTTCAGTTAATTCATTGCGAATTTCGCGTTCAATTGCTGGACCAATAAAGCGTTTATACGCGTCTTGATAGGCTTCAATAATAAAAGGCGCGGCTGTTGACTGTGGTTGTTGAATTAATTGTCGGTTAAAATAATCAAAAATTTTCGTTTCATCCACTTCTAGAGAAACTTTCAAGATGTCCTCTTTTTCACCACGATTTGTGGCTAAGATACGATGAGAGACAATTTTATTAATCGGTTCAGAAAAATCATAGTACATTTCGTAAACGCCTTTTTCATCTTTATCTGCATCTTTGACCTTACTGACGTAGCTTCCTTTATTAAAAAGATAACTACGAATCCATGTACGAAATGTCGCAGAATCACCAAATTGTTCTGCTAAAATTTCATGGGCACCTTGTAACGCTTCTTCAGATGTTTCAATTGCTTCATTCACAAAACTCTGTGCTTTTTGATAGACATCTTCTTTAGGAAAAGCTAATAACCATGTTGCAAGGGGTTCTAAACCATTTTCTTTTGCAATCGTAGCTTTTGTTCGACGTTTTTGTTTATAGGGACGATATAAATCCTCTACTTGTTGCATCTTTGTTGCCACTAAAATAGAATTTTTTAATTCAGGTGTTAATTTTTCTTGTTCATCAATTAAACGCAACACTTCTTCTTTACGTTTTTCTAAATTTTCTAAATACGTATATCGTTCTTCAATCTCACGAATTTGCACTTCATCCAATCCGCCAGTCATTTCTTTCCGATAACGAGCAATAAAAGGAACAGTATTTCCTTCTCCTAATAATTCCAACACTTTTGTTAGTTGGTTTCCACGATATTGCGTAAGTTCTTTTTGCAATAACTGAATAATTTTATCGTTCATTTGTTAAATTCCTTTCCTCAAACATCTTCTTAAGTTTAACATAAAATAAACACAGATGGATATGTTCCCATCTGCGTTCTCCGTTTAAAAATCTGGTTGCCATGGACCAGACACATTTTGATATTCAATATCTTGAACAATTCCTTTTTGGTCAAAAATCACTCCATGAACCGAACCACCAAACACCGCTCCACCATCAATTCCGATTTTATGATCAGAAATCCATAAATCTGTGGTTTTCATATCTCCGTGTAACATCGGTGTGATCGTATGACCAAAGACAATTGTTTTTCCTGTATTATTTTTCCCTGTATGAAACGAGTCTCGAATCCAAATAAAATCACGAGGATCGGTTTCTTTCCAATCCTTTTTTGTTAAATCCACTCCGGCATGGACAAATAAATACTTGCCCCACTCAAAACTCAATGGACGATCCATCAAAAAATCAACTAAGTCTTTGTAACGAGAACGTATCATCATCGCAATTTCCGTAGGTGAATACTCCTCTGTCGCTCCAGGATGAAGCAAACTATCAATAGTTTCTTTGCCACCATTACGTACATAACCTGTCATCCAATCTTCCGGCGCATGCAAAAATTGTAAAAAATATTCTTCATGATTCCCTCGAAGATAAATCGCACCATATTTTTCAACTAATTCTTTTCCTAATAAAAAACATTCTTTGCTTTTTTTTCCTCGATCATTTAAGTCACCAATTAAAACTAGTTGATGATGAACTGGATCAAAGCTTTCTAATAATTTCTTAAACAAATCAAGTTGACCATGAATATCGCTAATCACATAAACATATGGTTTCATATTCTTCATCCCCTTTTCTTAAGTATACGCCTTTTTTCAAGCAAATTCATGGATAATTATTTGCGCTTTATTTAGGAAGTCGCTATACTAAAAAATAAGGATGTGAGCACATTGAAGAAATGGACACACTATTGGTTACAATTTAAAGCAGAAATGAAAGAATCCATTCGTACAGGTGCTATTGCGAATGATTGTCAAAAATAAAAAAATGATTCATCGCAATAACATACGATGAATCATTTTTTATTTACCTGAAACAGCGTAATAATTTCCATCACGGTCTGCAAAATTAAAGACCATTTGTTCTTCCATTTGAATCAATTCGCCAACTTCAACATCCATAGATAATAGTTTTTTATATAAATCGACAATTTGATTAGAAACAAACATAATTGATGGTGAATTTGTCGCAACTTCTGGTGAATGACGTTCAATAAATTCACGATCATATAAAACAAAATGGGTTTGCGCATCACTTGACGCTGCAATTTCAACGACAAGTGTTCCGTCTAATTCTTGTTTTTCAATCACGATAAATCCCAATTCTGTCCAAAAATCAACTGCTGCGGGAACATCATCTACATAAATCATCACTTGCATCTCATTTGAAAACATAGCTATCAATCCTCATTTTCTTGATTGTTAAAGTTTAATTTGATACCTGGTTGATCTGTGACAATTTCTGTTACTTCGTATGTTAAACGTTGCAGCATTTCAAATAAAGGTTCAACTAATTCATCTGCTTCAACCTTTGATAGGTCATTAGGGCCTGTGATTTTACGATTGACAATATGATTGATTTGTCCAATCGCTCCACTAATAATAAACTCTGGGAAGACCACTTCAAATTGCAAACGAGCACCTAAAACTGTATTTTCTTCTGGATAATTTTCTTGTGGTTTTAATGGCGCAAAACCAACGTTTAATTTTGTTTCTGCTTCTTGCTCTGGATTACGCATATCAAAGTGATATGTTTCAACTACTGGTTTTTGTCTTTTTATTTCCAAACTTCTCACGCTCCTTAACGAAAGTATATCATAATTTAAAGTAGGAACCTATTTGTATCTTATGCTTTTTTGCGAAAACAAAAAATCGAAACAGAATATCTGCTTCGATTTCACCCTTACATTTTTTCAAGATAATCTAATGCATCCTGTAATGTTTTTACAGGGACAATTTTCATATCTGATTTAATTTTTTTCATTGCTTCTACGGCTTCTTCGTAGTTGGTTTTTAATTCGGGATAGGCAGCTTTTTGTTCTACAGTAATCTCATCGTCAGGTGCAAAGAAAATTTCAACGCCTTCTTTACTAGCACTGGCAACTTTTTTATCGATTCCTCCAATACGACCAATGGTTCCATCGTTATTCATGGTTCCAGTCCCCGCAATGTTTTTCCCTTTACGCAAATCCTGATCGACTAACTGTTCATATATTTCTAAAGTAAACATTAATCCCGCAGAAGGACCTCCAATATTTTCTACGTGGAAATCAATTTTGTCATCTGATTGAATTTCTGTATGATCGACTAAAGTAATGCCAATCCCAGCTTTTTTATTTGCCTCTAAAGTAATTAATTTAGCCGTGGCTTCTTTCTCTTCGCCATCTTGAAGATAAGTTATCGTTACTTCATCATTGGCTTTTTTCCCTTGAACATAACTCATAAATTCTTGGGTGTTCTTAAACGTTTTACCATCAACTTTAGTAACTGTGTCTCCTACAGAAATTTTATCGATGAAATTGGAATTGGATTCAATTCCCATCACATAGACACCTTTGTAGTCGAAATGATACGGACGTTTCGCTTGTTTTAATGCTTGCTCAATCGCATTATTTTGGGATGAAGTCATATAATATTGTTGAATACGGTCATATTCCGCACCACTTGACTCCCCAAATAGTTCTTTTTCACTAACGACATCTTCAAAAGGATCAAACTTGGCTTTAATTGCTGTAACAACTGATGCTTGGCGAATCCCTACTGACGTTAGCGAAAATGAACCAGGATTATCATCTTTTTGGTCGTTGACTGTAACGAGTTCTTTTAAATCAATGGTCGAGCCGGGCTGTTCAATATAATAAGGCAATGGAATAAAGACACTTGCCACAATTGTCAACGCCACCACAATAGATAAAAGATAATTGACAGAGGTTCTATTTTTCATTTTAATCACCGCTTCTTAATCGCTTCATAGACATTCTTAGGAAGATATTTTTGAACGTCTCCTCCAAATAATAGCACTTCTTTAATCAAACTAGAACTGATATGACTATATTCAGATTTTGCTACTAAAAAGACTGTTTCCAAATTTGGGTCTAAATGACGATTCATTTCCATAATTTCACGTTCATATTCATAATCTTTCATATTACGCACACCACGTAATAAAAAACTCGCGCCTAAGCGTTGGGCAGTTGTGACTGTTAATTCGGTTTCTTGAGAAATAACGGTCACATTTGGTAAATGTGCTACTGCATCATTCACTAATTTCACTTTTTCTTCTACTGAAAAAAATGAATGCTTATTGGTATTAACAAAAATCCCCACATAAAGCTCATCAAAGATTTTAGACCCTCGCTCAATGGTATCTAAATGTCCCATCGTTAATGGATCAAAACTTCCTGGAAATAATGCGATTTTTTTCATATTCGTTTAGACCTCATTTCTATAAATAGTAACTGCTGACATCCCATACACCTGATGTCTAATTTGGACAAGTGTTTGCAGTTCCTCTGGCAAAACAACACCCTTATCTGTTTCACAAACAACTAAACAGTCTGAATTCAATAGATTTTCATCTAACATCTTTTCTAATTGCGTGACAATTTGCTGTTTTGCATAGGGCGGATCTAACAAAATCAAATCAAAAGAATTTTCTCCATGAGATAATTTTTGTATCGCTTGATTAGCATCCATTTTAAGAGTCGTAAATTTCTCGGGCTCTTTCGTAATTTTAATATTTTCTTGAATCACTTTCATTGCAGGATAACTACGGTCAACACAAACAGCGTGCTCCATTCCTCTAGAAATTGCTTCAATGGCTAATCCACCACTGCCTGCAAATAAATCTAACACTTTGCCTCCATCAAAATACGGACCAATCATATTAAAAATCGATTCTTTTACCTTGTCAGAGGTTGGTCGTGTATTATCACCATCTAAACTTTTCAAACGGCGACCACGATAAGTTCCTGATACTACACGCATACGGTTGTTCCTTTCATCGGCTATATTCTCTTTTATTTATCAGCTGCTCTCGCTCTCCTTACAGTCGGACAATCGCAGTGATTCGGGAGGGGAACTACCCTCGCTTCGCTCTGCTAGTGCTGTTCATCAGCTGCTTTCGCTCTCCTTACAGTCGGCGAATCGCAGTGATTCAGGAGGGGAACTACCCTCGCTTCACTCTGCTAGTGCTGTTCATCAGCTGCTTTCGCTCTCCTTACAGTCGGCGAATCGCAGTGATTCAGGAGGGGAACTACCCTCGCTTCACTCTGCTAGTGCTGTTCATCAGCTGCTCTCGCTCTCCTTACAGTCGGCGAATCGCAGTGATTCACAGCAAATAGGCTGGGCTTTGCAGTCCAACCTTGTTTGCTATACGTTTTCGGCTAGGCGAATTGTTGTATTTCGTTCTTCAATATCGTCTTTGTCTTCGGTTACTTGAAAGGCTGCTTTGGTGCCAATTTTTTCGGCGAAGTTCATTTCGATATCTGGACGGTGAGAAATGTCTACATTACGCACAAAATGAAGGCGTTCAATTTTTTCTCGATTCTCTTCAACATTTTCTTCATTCACATACATCACTACATATTTCATGCGTCTTGAAACATAATGAACAAATCCGAAACGTCTTAAGTTCTTTAACTGACGCAAACTATACACCCAGACAATCAGTCCTCGTCTTTTTTGCATCGTAAATTCCTCAGTGTTAACTGACATGGCATTTCCCTCCACAACTTGATTTTGTTTCAAAGAATGGATTTCCTGTATCTACTTTAATATCGTCTGAAATACAATGGGCAATTTTTATACCCATTTCATCTAAAATTCCTTGCAGTTCTGTTTCTGAAAAGCGAAACTCAGCAACTAGCGGATGTAAATCTAATGCACGCTTTGATTTTCGCAAAGCTCGTTGCTTCTCGCGATGATCAGGTGCATACCCTCCATAAGCTGCAACACGGTCAAAAGATTCTTTTTTAGTTAAAAAGTCCGTTCTTATTCCTTGTACATCTGCATCTTCATATAAAATTTTCTTATTATCAATATACGTTTGAAATGTCTGACTTCGTTTCAAACACGTTAATAATTTTTGTACCTGGTCTTCTATTTCAAAAAATTGATCATCGTAAATCAATTGGCGTCACTGTCCTCTGTTTTATTTTCTAATTTCTGTAATAAGACTACCACATTCTCTTTTGAAAAGGCAATTCCTAAAGACTCAGGATCTTGATGCATAAAACGCGTATGTAAATACGGCGTGCTATACCACGTCAAAATAGTAAACGTTGGGTCATAAACGGGTAATTCTAAATAGACACTCGCAGTGGTTGCTGAAAATTCCTTTAGAACATCTTCCATTTCAGAGCGAGATAAGGTAAAACGGCCATCTTCGGTACCACTTTGAATTCTTTTTAATTGCTGGGTACGCTCAGTAGTTAAGAAATCTTCTGTTTTTGAGAAAAAAGAGCCCAAAATTTGTTCCCCAAGCATTTGATTTTTAGTATCTAAAATAAATTCCGGCAAACGATCATAATTTCTTAAAAATTGAAATAAGTTTTTGCTTTGCTCTTGTTTGTTTTGATTAATAATCTCCCAATCTGCATCTTCTTCCGTAGTAAAACGAGACGATACTCCATCAGTTAATTGATACGGTTCAAGTTGCAATAATGTTTCTTTATCCAAGTACATCACACTATATAACGAACTCTCACCTTTTTTCTGACTAAAAAATAACATTGCGAAAGTTCCGTTATCAAAAGCGATTAATGGTCGATAATTCATATCATCTTCCATCAATTCAAACGCGATAATCTTCCCGTCATGATTAAGCGTAAAATTGGGGTAAATCATCGTAATTTTTGCTAATTCATTCATTGTCATACCAAATTGAAAGGGTGCAATATCGGTGTTTTCTTTTCCTAAAAATTTAATACTAGTAATACGATTACCTTCTGTGTTAACTTCCAAATATGTCTGATCGTCTATAAAATATTGATGAATAACAAAAGAAAATCCAGAAGAATACACCTCTTCTGGATCTCCATAAACCGTTTCGAAATCCGTTAGTTTTTGCCCTATCCATTTGGCAAACCCATCCGTCGCAATTGGTTCATAGTTCCAAGATGTCGCCGGTGGATCTCTTCGAATTTCACTTTTATTAGACGGATCAGAAGAAACATGAGGAAACCACACAGGATACATATACAACAGAAATGTACATCCTATGAAAATGACACTAAATAATATTCCTCGATGTTTCATGCTGATTCCAGCCTTTCGTTATTTTTCTGCTACTTCGATTAATAAATCTCCAGATGAAATTGGTTCACCTTCAGTAACATATACATGGTCAACTGTACCATCAAAGCGTGCTTCAATTGATGTTTCCATCTTCATTGCTTCTGTAACTAGCAATGTATCTCCACGTTTCACTTGGTCACCTTTTTTCACTAAAACTTGTAAAACCGAACCAGACATTGTAGCACCAATTTGTTCTTTATTAGTTGGCTCAGCTTTGCGCTTAGCAATAACAGTGCTCTTAATTGAAGTATCTTTCACTGAAATTTCACGACGTTGGCCATTCAAGTTAAAGAACAACGTACGATTTCCTTCAATATCTGCATCACCGATCTCATCTAAACGAATAATCAAGTTTTTACCTTTTTCGATTTCAACATTGATTTTTTCGCCTGTACGCATACCACTAAAGAAGGTTGGTGTATCTAAGACTTTGATATCAGCAAATTGTTCGTAAGCTTTGCGATAAGCTAAGAAAATTTCTGGATACATCAAGTAGCTCAATACTTCATCATGTTGTGGTTCGTAGCCGATTAATTCAGCTAGTTCTGCTTTTACTTGTTCAAAATCAACCGGTTTTGCTAAAGCACCCGGACGGTCTGTATAAGCAGGACGGTCTTTGATAATAATTTTTTGTAATTTTTCTGGGAAGC
The DNA here is from genome assembly GCF_058216495.1 of Enterococcus sp. AMC1623. Classification (NCBI taxonomy): domain Bacteria; kingdom Bacillati; phylum Bacillota; class Bacilli; order Lactobacillales; family Enterococcaceae; genus Enterococcus; species Enterococcus sp. AMC1623. The sequence continues at coordinate 1,040,672 of NZ_CM177096.1, forward strand.
CGCCAGTTGGTTGACCTAATTCACCTTGGAAGAAAGTAATTACTGATTCTGGGAAGCTAATTGTTTCACCATTTTCATAAATATCTTCTTCTGTTAAATTATTTTGAACCATGAATAGCGCCATATCTCCAACTACTTTAGAAGAAGGAGTTACTTTTACAATATCACCAAACATCATATTTACATTGTGGTACATTTTCTTAATTTCATCCCAACGATCGCCCAAACCAACTGCTTTTGCTTGTTGTTGTAAATTAGAATATTGTCCACCAGGCATTTCATGCATATAAACTTCTGTTTGAGGAACGTTCAAGCCATTTTCAAATGGTTGATAATACATACGTACATCTTCCCAATAATGATTCAATTCTTGTACATTTTCAATATTGATATCCGGTACGCGTTTGCCATTAACTAAAGCATAGTATAAACTACTCAAGCTTGGTTGACTTGTATTGCTACTCATCGCACTCATCGCTACATCGACAATATCAACGCCTGCTGTTACTGCTGCAGAATACGTGATAATTCCGTTACCACTTGTATCATGTGTATGCAAATGAATTGGCACATCTACAGTATCTTTTAACTCGCTAATTAATCGATAAGATGCTTGTGGTTTCAATAAACCTGCCATATCTTTAATCGCAATCGTATGTGCACCTAATGCTTCCAGCTCTTTTGCCATATCTTTATAATACTGCAATGAATATTTCGGTCTAGAAGCATCATTAATGTCTCCAGTGTAACAAATTGTTGCTTCAGCAATCTTACCTGCATCACGAACTGCTTGAATACTTTTTTCCATTTGTGGAATCCAGTTTAAGCTATCAAAAATACGGAAAACATCAATTCCTTGATGTGCTGCTTCATTGATAAATTCAACTAAGACATTATCTGGATAATTTGAATAACCGACTGCATTTGAACCACGGAATAGCATTTGCAATAACGTATTAGGCATTTTCTTACGTAAGATACGTAATCTTTCCCAAGGATCTTCTGTTAAGAAACGATAAGCAACGTCAAATGTTGCTCCACCCCACATTTCACTTGAGAATAATTGTGGCATTGCTTCTTCTGTTTTACCAGCAATTTTTGCTAAATCATGTGTACGAACACGCGTTGCTAATAAACTTTGATGCGCATCACGGAATGTTGTATCTGTTAATAAAACATTTTTTTGTTCTTTAATCCATTCAACAACAGCATCTGCACCTTTTGCATCTAAAATATTTTTAGCAGTTACTAGATTTTCCACTCGCTCTAATTTTTTAGGCATACGTGGTTCATCAAAGAAACGTTTTGTTTGTTTTTCAATTCCAGGGAAACCATTCACTGTGATTTCACCGATATATTTCATTGTTTTATTTCCACGGTCACGTGTGCGTGGGAATTCAAACAATTCTGGTGTTGTATCGATGAAAATTGTTTTTGCATCACCTGAACGGAATTGTGGGTGGCGAACAACATTACGCATAAATGGAATGTTTGTTTCTACCCCACGGATACGGAATTCTTTCAAGCAACGTTCCATTTTATCAATTGCTTGTTGGAATGTTGAACCATGCGTACAGACTTTTACTAATAAAGAGTCAAAATACGGTGTTACAACTGCTCCAGCATACGCATTACCTACGTCTAAACGCACACCAAAACCACCTGGTGAACGATACGTATCAATTTTACCTGTATCTGGCATAAATCCGTTTAATGGATCTTCTGTAGTTACACGACATTGAATGGCTGCACCTTCAAAAGTAATTTTATCTTGAGTCGGAATACCGATTTCTGTGTGTAAGTTTTTGCCTTGAGCAATTAAAATTTGTGTGGTTACGATATCAATGTCTGTAATCATTTCAGTAATTGTATGCTCTACTTGAACACGCGGGTTTACTTCGATGAAATAGAATTTATCGTCTTCAACTAAGAATTCTACTGTTCCAGCATTAACGTAATCAACATGTTTCATTAATTGAACTGCAGCATTACAGATTGCCGCACGTTGTTCATCATTTAAGGAGACACATGGAGCAACTTCTACAACTTTTTGGTGACGACGTTGAACCGAGCAATCGCGCTCAAATAAGTGAACAACATTTCCATGAGAGTCCCCTAAAATTTGTACTTCGATATGCTTTGGATTACCGATATATTTTTCAACATATACTTCATCACTACCAAAAGCTGCTTTCGCTTCACTTTTCGCACGTTCATAACCATCACGTGCTTCTTTTTCATCATGAGCCACACGCATTCCGCGTCCGCCTCCGCCAAGAGCTGCTTTAATCATAACTGGATAGCCATGATTATTGGCGAATTCTAAAACACCTTCAACGGTTTCAACTGGACCATTTGACCCAGGAATGGATTGAATACCTGCTGCAATCGCTGCCTCTTTGGCTTTAATTTTATCACCAAAAATATCTAAATGATGTGGTGTAGGGCCAATGAAAATAATTCCCTCTTCTTCACAACGTTTAGAAAATTCTAGGTTTTCTGATAAGAAACCATAACCTGGATGAATCGCTTCAGCGCCTGATTCTTTTGCAACACGAATAATATCTTCAATATCTAAGTAAGCATCAATTGGGCGTTTGCCTTTACCGACTAAATACGCTTCATCTGCTTTAAAACGATGAACAGAATATTCATCTTCCTCTGCATAGATTGCTACTGTTTTTATTTTTAATTCCACACACGCTCGAAATACTCGAATCGCGATTTCTCCACGGTTAGCAACAAGAATTTTTTTCATTAAACCACTCCTCTTTCACTTCAATATCAATAATTTAATTGATAATTTTTTTTCTTTTCATCCGCACTAATATTCAATACAAAACCAATACAGATAGAGAATATCAGTAAACTGGAACCACCCTGACTGATAAACGGAAACGTAATCCCAGTTAAAGGAATAATTCCCGTAATTCCACCTAGGTTGATAAATACTGAAATTAAGAACAATGAGCCAATTCCTATACACATCATAGAATTGAACGCATCATTCGAACGAATGCCAATTAATATGATACGCGCAATCATATAAAATAGTAAGCCTAAAATAATGATTGCTACAATGAGACCTAATTCTTCCACAACAATTGAAAACGCAAAATCGGTGTGGGCGAATTTTAGGAATCCTTTTTTCTGTATACTGTTACCAAGTCCTCGCCCTAACAGTCCACCATTAAACATCGCATAGTATCCATGAATTAATTGGTGACCATTTCCAAACTCATCACTAAATGGGTTACGGAAAACTGCAAAACGAGAAATAACGTGTGCTGGTAAAAAGTATTTTCCGACAAGATTGACTAAAGTGACCATTAAAACACTGCCTACTACGCCAATAATACCGGTATATAATGTATAGAGATAATTTACGCCACTACTTAATAACATAATCATCACTAACAATACAATAACTGCTGCGTTCCCAAAATCAGGGTAAAATAGAATAACAGCAATTTGAAACCCAATAACCGCTAGCAAACCTTTTACACTTGTCCAAAAATCTTCATGAATCATTTGTTGTCGTTGTGCCAAATTAGTTGCTAGAAACCAAATTACAATAAATTTTAGAAATTCTACGGGCTGAATGGTTCCTAAGCTTCCTAGCTTAATCCATCCATACGCTCCGTTTGTCGCTTCCTTATCGAACAAAAAAACCACAAATAACGATACAGTAACTATGGTCATTACTATTTGTATCAGTTTTTTATTTTTTAAAAAATCAGTTTTCATTTTGTAAACAACAAAAATAGTAAATAAACTTAACAACCAAAAAGCAAATTGTAACAATGCTTGACGGGTTGTATTCTGCCCACTTTCTAACATAACATAGGTTGTTGTACTGTAAACCATCATTAATCCAACAACGCTTAAAATAAGATATGGGATTAGGATGCCTAAGTCTAACAGATGCCGTTTTTTTATCTCTTTAGGCAAGTTCTAAACCTCCTTGCCTATTTCATTTGCTCTGGTTTCCTCATATACTTCATTGTATAGTTGATTCAAATCTTTTTCTAAATCACTTAATAATTGTTGACCTATTTCATTCGATACAATTCCCAAGCGAATAGCGTATGTGACTTGTCTTGACAAACCGTACATTTGAGTATCTACAACTTCTTCAAAAGCTTTACATTGAGAAATACATAAGCTATTTTTTTGATTGCGAATTAACATACGAATACGATCCGCTTCTTGTACAAGAAGCTCTAATGCTAGTTCTGGAGAAATAGATTCCATTTCCGCTCCCTCCTATCTTTCGTTTCATTATTATAGCACAACTTTATATAGAATTGGATGTTTCAAATCACGAAGTTTTAACAAAAAAATGAAAAAAACGAACAAAAACTCTATAAATCTTGTTTTTTTAAGAAGTTCAAACAAAAATTCACTATATTTTTTTAATTTATTCGCTTTTTTTATGAACGTACGTTCCGTTCGTGAAACACACAAACAATATGAAACATTCTATCGCTTTCTATTTTAACTAAAAAAAACAAAACATTGCTATATCAACTTTTTATTTATTTAATTCTTAAAGTTTCCCACAGATTTACAAAAAAAGCCATCGAAAATTATTCGATGACTCTTTTTAATAAAATTATTCAGCTTTTTTCTTTTTCTTCGCTGCTTTTTCACGTTCGTTCTTGTTTAAAATTTGTTTACGTAAACGAATGCTTTCTGGAGTTACTTCACAATATTCATCATCATTCAAGAATTCTAAAGATTCTTCTAAAGATAAAATACGTGGTTTTTTGATTACTGACGTTTGATCTTTATTAGCCGAACGAACGTTAGTCATTTGTTTTGCTTTTGTAATATTAACTGTCAAATCATTCTCACGAGAGTTTTCTCCAACAATCATACCTTCATATACTTCCGTTGTTGGTTCAACAAAGACAGTTCCACGTTCTTCAATACTCATGATAGAATACGTTGTGGCTTTTCCTGTATCGATTGAAACTAACGCACCATGATGACGTCCGCCGATTTGAGTTGGAATCATTGGTAAGTACTGATCGAATGTGTGGTTCATAATTCCATAGCCACGTGTCATTGATAAAAATTCATTTGTATAACCAATTAATCCACGAGCTGGTGCTAAGAAGACAAGTCTTACTTGCCCATTTCCTGTATTAATCATATCTTGCATTTCTGCTTTACGCATACCTAATGACTCAATAACTGACCCCATATATTCTTCTGGTGTATCAATTTGTACACGTTCAAATGGTTCACACTTCACACCATCAATTTCACGTTCGATAACTTCAGGGCGTGATACTTGTAATTCATAGCCTTCGCGTCGCATATTTTCAATTAAAATTGATAAATGCAATTCACCACGACCAGAAACAGTCCATGAATCAGGTCCAATCGGTTCAACACGCAAAGATACATCTGTTTGTAATTCTGACATTAAACGTTCTTCAATTTTACGAGAAGTGATATATTTACCTTCACGACCAGCAAAAGGAGAGTTATTTACTAAGAATGTCATTTGTAATGTCGGCTCATCAATGTGCAAAATTGGTAACGCATCTTGATGGCTAGCTGGTGTTACTGTTTCCCCTACGAAGATATCTTCCATACCAGAAACGGCAATTAAATCACCCGCTTGTGCTTCTTGAATTTCAACTTTTTGTAAGCCAAAGAAACCAAATAATTTTGTTACACGGAATTGTTTAACAGAACCGTCTAATTTCATTAAGGCTACACTATCTCCAACTTTAATTCTTCCACGGAATACACGACCGATTCCGATACGTCCCACGTAATCATTGTAGTCTAATAAAGATACTTGGAATTGTAACGGTTCATCACTGTTATCAACTGGAGCAGGAATGTTTTCTACAATGGTATCAAAAATTGGTGCCATTGTTTTTTCTTGATCGGCAGGGTCATCTGATAAACTAGATGTTCCATTTAATGCTGATGCATAAATAACTGGGAAATCTAATTGATCGTCATCTGCGCCTAATTCAATAAATAATTCTAACACTTCATCTACTACGTGTTCTGGACGAGCAGAAGGTTTGTCGATTTTATTTACAACAACGATTGGTGTTACACGTTGTTCTAAAGCTTTTTTCAATACGAAACGTGTTTGAGGCATTGTTCCTTCGTAGGCATCTACGACTAATACTACACCGTCTACCATTTTCATGATACGTTCCACTTCTCCACCAAAGTCCGCGTGTCCAGGAGTATCCATGATGTTGATACGAGTTCCTTTATAATCTACAGCAGTATTTTTTGCTAAGATTGTGATTCCGCGTTCTTTTTCAATGGCATTGGAGTCCATTGCACGTTCTTGTAATTGTGTACGCGCATCCAATGTATCGGATTGTTTTAATAATTCATCTACTAATGTTGTTTTACCGTGGTCGACGTGGGCAATAATAGCTACGTTTCTAATATCTTCTCTATGTTTCAATTTTATTTGCTCCTTTTAATTTGGCTTTACACTTGACGAGTAATTATAACAAATAATCTTTCTGAAAACTAGTGAAAAGTTTTCAGTTGAACGTTTTTTTTCAAAAAAAGAAAAACTTCAAAGTTACCGTCACCTAACTTTGAAGTTTTTATCTCTTAATCATCGTTTTGTTGCGATAAGGCTAGCATTTCTTCATATGCACTTGGCGTTCCTGCTAAAAATCGTTCACGTCCGTCTAGTTTTAATTTTCTACCAGTAATATGGCTCATTTTCATTCCTAATGCCTCGATTAACACGCCACCAGCAGCATAGTCCCACGGTGCTAAATTAGATACATAGCCAACTCGACGCCCTAATGCCATTCCCATTAATTCTAAACCAGCGCAACCAGACATTCGTACGCCCATTGCTCGATCACCCATAATTTGGGCATTATGACTGTTTCTAGCATACATTGCTGCATTCATTCCTAATAAACCGTCTTTTAAAGAAACATTGGCTGGTTGAGGCACACGTTCTTCGTTCAAGAACACACCGATATCGCGACCACCCCATAGAAGTTGTCCTTTTATCACATCATAGATAAAACCTAAAATTCCTTGACCTTCTTCGTAAACAGCCAACATAATACAAAAATTTTCACGCTCCAAAACAAAATTCATTGTCCCATCAATTGGATCAATAATAAACACTCGACCATTCCATTTATTCAGATGGTCTTGTCCATTTTCTTCTCCTAAAATTTTAGCTTTTGGATCAAAAGCTAAAATTTTCTGTGCAAAATAAGTTTGTACTATTTTATCCACATTGGTTACTAAATCTTTTCGTTCGCTTTTTGTATCGACAGTTAAAGCATCATCGAAAAGCGCCGTTTTAATCATTTCGCCGGCTTCTGTCATCCAATGCTTAATTTCACTAATTAATATTTGCATGATGGTTATCCTTTCATTTTCAATTTACCAGTAGCATTATTTTTTGCTTCTTGCAATGTTCGATACAGTGAATAACCGGATAATTCTTCAAACTCTCTCCCTAAACGACGTTCTTCACCAATACTGCGAACAACTGTTTTAAACGCTTGATGGGTCTTTAAAAATTTTTCAGTAGGTATTCCTTTTTCATAGGCTTGCTCCAAAGCATCCCACATGTTCATGACTAAGACCATTTCATCAGTGGTCCAGTCTAGGTTCAAAGGATATTGATACTCTCTCATATAGTTCCCTCACTTTATTCTCTTCTCATTCAGTTTATCATAGATATCCTAGGAGTAAAACACTTGTCTTAAAAATGAAAAAAAGCTGATTTTCTCAGCTTTTTTACTCTAGTTTTTCTAATACGTTTTTTGGAACATCTTCCTTAGCTACTTCCTCATACGTTTCAACATGAGCACCTTTGTTAGTTAATTTTAAATAATGTCCTACTTTTAATTCTGAAATGCCATTAAAGGCAATCGGTCGAGTTTTTCCATCTTCATCCACTGCGATTTGTTCATAATATGCTGTTCCATAGCCATTCACACTATCTGCAGCTTTGGTTTTCACATACACGTGTCCTTCTTTAACTAGAGGATTTAGTTGATCCAAAATCCCCGCAAACTCATTCGCTGAATTTTTAGTATAGAAGGTTGAAGCAAATAAGCCTCCCACCATTAATAAAATAACTCCTCCGATTTTCGCAATTAATTTCATCTTTCTTTTCCTCCGTCTTTCATTTGATAACTTTATTTTAATAGAAGAAAAGAAATTATTATTCAGTCTATAGGCCGAAAAATTTCTTACGGTTTTGTCACTCAAATCGATGAATAAACACTGTTTTATTCTAATAATGCTAAATCATAAATTGTATAATCACAACGATAAACAAATAAGTATTGACCATCAATTAATAACCCCGTACTTTTGGGGACATCTGTTTTATACAACGAAACATTATTTCCTCCGTATGTGGCTAATGGTGTACCATTTTGACTACGAATTAAAACAACTTTTTCTTTACCAACAAATGAATTTTTAAAATCATTTACTAATGAATTTATGACTGGTACACCTCGTTGAATAGTTTGAGCATCAACTGTTTGAGCATAATCATCAAAAATATTTTCTAAACCTTTTTCAGCAATAATCATAGATGAACCTACATGGTGCATTTCTTTAGTACCAATTGTAATTTGAATCACAGAAGAATCTTTCGTTTCAGCATCCGTATCAAAAGTAGAGTCACGTTCAATTAAAATTGATTTACCAGTAATTTGATCAATTAACTGACTTTGTTCATCATAGGTCTGAATCACCATTTCTAATCCTTTGAAACTTTCTTCAAAACCTTTAAACCACATTTTAATATCTTGACACCCCGACAAAAATATTACCCAAAATACCATTACTGCCATCAATCGCTTTTTTTTCATTTTTTTCTCCTTTGTAAAAATAAAATTATTTAACTTTACTATAATTGAATAATTTTATTTATTCATCCGCCTAGAGAATGATTACACTTATAATTACAGACAAAAAAAGAGCTATCTAAAACGATAGCTCTTCATTATTCATCTTAAGCGTGAATTGGTAGACCTAATGCTAATTCTGAAGCGTCCATTACGATTTCACCTAATGATGGGTGAGGATGGATTGTTAATGAGATATCTTCTGCATTCATACCTGATTCGATAGCTAATGCTAATTCAGAAACCATATCTGAAGCGCTGATACCTGCAACTTGAGCTCCGATAAGAACGTGACCTTCAGTAGTAGCAACTAAACGGATAAATCCTTCAGTTTTACCTAATGATAATGCACGACCGTTACCAGCAAATGGGAATTTAAATGCTTTAGCATCAATTCCAGCTTCTTTTGCTTCTGCAATTGTCATACCTACTGAAGCTAATTCAGGATCAGTAAAGGCCACAGCTGGCATTGCTTTATAATCAACTGCTACTTTTTTACCTGAAATTGCTTCGGCAGCAATTTTAGCTTCATAGCTTGCTTTATGCGCTAAAGCAGCACCAGGAACGATGTCACCAATAGCGTAGATATTTGATACATTTGTACGGCATTGTGCGTCAACGTTGATTAAACCACGTTCACCAATTTCAACACCAGCTTGCTCTAAGCCCATGTCATCAGTGTTTGGACGACGACCTACAGTAACCATTACGTAATCAGCAGTGACTTCTTCTTCTTTGCCATCTACTGCATATTTAACAGTTACGCTATCTCCATTGTCAACAGCTTCTTTAGCCATTGCACTAGTAATAACAGTCATGCCTTTTTTCTTGAATTCAGCTTCAACAATTTTAACCATATCTTTTTCATAAGTAGGTAAAATTTGTGGTGAACCTTCAAGAATTGTTACTTCCGAACCCAAGTTAGCATAAGCGCCACCTAGTTCAGCACCGATAACTCCGCCACCGATGATCACTAATTTTTTAGGAACTTCAGTTAATGCTAAACCACCAGTTGAATCAATTACGCGTCCAGCAAATTTGAAACCAGGGATTTCAATTGGACGAGAACCAGTTGCTACAATCGCATTTTTAAATTCATACGTTTGTGCAGAATCAGGATGGATAACACGTAAAGTGTGATCATCTACAAAGAAAGCTTCTCCTTCAATGATTTCTACTTTATTTTTTTTCAAAAGCATACCCACGCCAGAAGTTAATTTGTTAACAACGCCATTTGTTTTCCACTCTTGAGTTTTTGCAAAGTCTAATGTTACATTCTCTGCAGACACACCAAACATTTCTGAATGTTGTGCTTCTTGATAATGATGTCCAGCAGCGATTAACGCTTTTGAAGGAATACAACCAACGTTTAGACATACGCCACCAACGTTTTCTCTTTCAATAATCGCTACTTTTTGTCCCATTTGAGCAGCACGGATGGCAGCTACATAGCCGCCAGGTCCCGCACCGATTACTACTGTATCTAATTCTAAGGCAAAATCTCCAACTACCATTTGTTTATCATCCTTCCATTAATAGTAACTCTGGATCTGCTAACAAACGTTTGATGTTATTCATAGCTTGTTGAGCAGTTGCGCCATCAACGATACGGTGGTCGAAGCTTAATGATAATTTCATCATACGACCTACTACGATTTCGCCTTCTGCATTGACAACAGGTTGTTGAGCAATTGTACCTACACCTAAAATTGCTACTTCAGGGTAGTTGATTACTGGTGTGAACCAAGCTCCACCAACTGAACCAATGTTACTGATTGTAACTGTACCGTTACGCATATCTTCTGCAGCTAATTTACCTTCATGAGCTAAAGCAGCTTTTGCATTGATTTCATCAGCGATTGCAAATAGACCTTTACGATCAGCATCTTTAACGTTTGGTACGTATAGACCGTTCGCAGTATCAGTAGCAATACCAATGTTGTAATAGTTTTTGTAAACTACTTCTTGAGAAGCATCATCAATTGATGCGTTCAATACTGGATATTTCTTCATTGTTGCAGTTAATGCTCTAACAACATATGGTAAGAAAGTTAATTTAGTATTTTGAGCGGCAGCAACGTCTTTAAATTTCTTACGTTGATCCCATAGTTTAGAAACTTCTACTTCATCATGTAAAGTTACGTGTGGAGCAGTGTGTTTGCTGTTAACCATTGCTTTAGAAATTGCTTTACGCATTGGTGTTAATTTTTCACGAGTTTCTAATTCGCCCAAGTTAGATTGGTATGGTTTTGCTGGTTCTGCTTTTTCAGCTTTCACAGCTGGTTTTGCTTCTTCTGCTGGAGCTGCTGCTTCTTGTACTGGAGCTGGAGCAGATGAACCACCAGAGATAAAGCTTTGGATATCTTCTTTTGTTACACGTCCACCTTTTCCAGAAGGTGTAACTAAAGTAATATCAACATCGTTTTCACGAGCAAATTGACGTACAGATGGCATAGCTAATACGTTTTTGCTTGGTTTACCAGTAGGAGCCGCTGCTTCAGCTGGTGCAGATGCAGGCGCTGCTGCTTCTGGTGCTGGAGCTGACGGAGCCGCTGCAGGTGCATTGTTATGTCCAGGTGCGTCGATTTCAACTAATACGTCACCAACATTTGCTACAACGCCTTCTGCTACAACAACACGTACAACTGTTCCTGTAACTGGTGATGGAATTTCTTCCACTGATTTATCATTTTGTACTTCTAATAAAGTATCGTCTTCATTAATAGTATCGCCGGCTTTTACAAACCATTTAACGATTTCGCCTTCTGCAATTCCTTCACCAATATCTGGTAATTTGAATTGGAATACGCCTTGACCGCCAGCTTCTGGTAATGCTGCTGGAGCTGCTGGTGTTTGTTCTTGAGCAGGAGCTGCTGGAGTTTCGTCTTCAAAACCTGGTGCGTCGATTTCAACTAACACGTCACCAACGTTTGCTACAACACCTTCTTCTACAAGAATGCTTTTAACTGTTCCTGTAACTGGTGATGGAATTTCTTCCACTGATTTATCATTTTGTACTTCTAATAAAGTATCATCTTCATTAATAGTATCGCCTGGTTTTACAAACCATTTAACGATTTCGCCTTCTGCAATTCCTTCACCGATATCCGGTAATTTAAATTGAAATGCCATGTTTGATATCTTCCTCTCTTATGATCTTAGAAGTTTGCGATTTCTCTTACTTTTGCTTCAATATCTGATGCATTAGGTAACCAAGCATTTTCAGCTTGACCAAATGGGAATACAGTATCTGGAGCAGATACGCGTCCGATTGGAGCTTCTAAAGAAAGGATCGAACGTTCAGAAATTTCAGATACTACTTGAGCAGCTACACCTGCTTGTTTTTGAGCTTCTTGAACAACTACAACACGGCCTGTTTTTTCAACAGATGCAATGATAGTTTCAATATCAAGAGGAGCTACTGTACGTAAGTCAACAATTTCAACGCTGATATTTTCTTTTGCTAAGTTATCAGCAGCTTTGATTGCTTCACGAACCATTGCGCCATAAGTGATGATAGAAATGTCAGTACCTTCACGTGTTACAGCAGCTTTATCCAAAGGTACTGTGTAAGATTCTTCTGGCACTTCTTCACGGAATGAACGGTAAAGTTTCATATGCTCTAAGAAAACAACTGGATCGTTACTTCTAATAGCAGAAATTAATAATCCTTTTGCATCATATGGATTTGATGGAATAACCACACGGATACCAGGAGATTGAGCAATCAATCCTTCTAAGTTATCTGAGTGTAATTCTGGCGTATGAACTCCACCACCAAATGGTGAACGGATTGTGATTGGCAAGTTTCTTGTGCCACCCATACGGTAACGAGTACGTGCCATTTGAGCTACAACTTCATCCATTGCTTCAAATACGAAACCGAAGAATTGTAGTTCTGGAACAGGACGGTATCCTTCTAAGGCTAATCCAAACGCTAAACCAGCAATACCTGATTCTGCTAATGGTGTATCGAATACACGATCTTCACCAAATTTTTCTTGCAAGCCTTCAGTTGCACGGAATACTCCACCGTTTTTACCAACGTCTTCACCAAACATCACTACGTTTTCATCGCTGGCTAACTCACAAGCTAGGGCATCAGTGATTGCTTGAATCATTGTTTTTTGTGCCATGATTATTTCGACTCCTTCGCTTCGTAAATTTCAATTTGTTCTTTAATGCTTTGTGGTTGATCTTCAAACATATTTTTCAAGAAATCAGAAACTTTTTGTTTTGGAACTTTATCAGCTTCAGCAATCGCTAATTTGATTTCTTCTTTTGTTGCTTCAATTACTTCTTCTTCTTTAGCTTCAGACCATAGTCCTTTAGCTTCTAAATATTTACGGAAACGAACCAATGGATCTTTTGCAGTCCATTCATCGTCCATCTCTTTAGAACGGTAACGTGTTGGATCATCACCAGATAATGTATGTGGACCATAACGGTAAGTTAATGCTTCGATTAATACAGGGCCGTTACCAGCAACTGACCAATCACGAGCCATTTTAGATACAGTGTACATTGCTAATGGATCCATACCATCAACTTGGATACCTGGGATACCAGCAGCTACTGCTTTTTGAGCTAAAGTTGTTGCAGCTGATTGTTTGTCACGAGGTGTAGAAATCGCAAATCCATTGTTTTGAATAAAGAATACTGCGTTTGCTTTATACGCACCTACAAAGTTAATACCTTCATAAAAGTCACCTTGTGAAGAACCACCATCACCTGTATAAGTGAATGCTACATTTTTCTTACCGCGCATTTTTAATGCTAAAGCAACACCAGCTGCTTGAACATATTGTGCACCGATAATAATTTGTGGTGGTAAAGCTTTCAAATCTTCTGGGTAGTTGTTACCAGCTACGTGGCCACGAGACCATAAGAAAGCTTGAGTTAAAGGTAAACCATGTTGGATTAATTGAGGTACATCACGGTATCCTGGTAATAATACGTCTTCTTTTTCAAAAGCAAAATGACTTGCTAATTGACTTGCTTCTTGTCCAGCTGTTGGAGCAAAGAAACCTAAGCGACCTTGGCGGTTTAAAGCAGTTGAACGTTGGTCAAGGACACGAGACCACACCATACGAGTCATTAATTCAACTAATTCCTCATCACTTAAATCAGGTACTAAAGCTTCGTTTACAATGTTTCCATCTTGGTCTAATGCCTGATAAGTTGGAAATTGAGCATCGACATTTTCTAGCAGTGCTTGAAAGTCAATTGTTTTTTTCTTTGCCATCTTGTCACACTTTCCTCTCTTTGTTAGGTTAATTCTTGTATATGATAGATTGTAACAGCGATTCTCTTCTGTATCACTTGTCGGAATCATTTACAGTTAATAAGCTATCATTTTTACAAGAGAAAAACAAGTAAAAAGTTTGCAATTCTTTTATTTTGTTTCTTGCCAATCCTTATTATACTAACTTTTTCTCGTGAAATCAATCACATTCAGAAAAAAGCTTTTTTAAAAGTAAAGCGTTTCCCATATGTAACAATCTATATTAGTACAGATTAAAATACCACACGAAACAGCCCACATAATTTAGAGGGAATTTTTAAGCTTTCTCTATCTTTATCTTCTAAAATAAACATCAAAAAATGAGAATAATTACACCAAATAAAGGGCAGAAAAACTCTCTAAAACAAGAGTTTCTCTGCCCTTTTAGACATTTTATTTTATAACCATTCTTTGGTCAATCGAATATAAAAGCGTTTAGCAATTTCTACTGATAAAAGATAAGTTATAGTAATACAGATAAAACCCAACCAATACTTTGCTGGTAAATCAGTAAAGCTAAAATATTCTTTCATAGGCGATAAAACAAGTAAGATACCCGCAAGAATAGCTATTAAACTAGCAATAATCACTGGGAAGGATGCACGACTTTGAATGAACGGCACTTTTTTTGTTCGTACAATATGCACAACAAGTGTTTGAGTCACTAAACCAACGACAAACCAACCCGTTTGAAAAACTGCTTGATCTGCTATTGTATTTGCACCAATGATGTACCACATCATCAAAAAGGTTAAAATATCAAAGACACTACTTACAGGGCCAATACATAACGTGAATTTTAATAATCCCCCTACTTGCCATTTAACTGGCTTAGCAATCTCCTCTTCATCAACAGAATCCCAAGGTATCGTTAATTGCGCCATATCATAAATTAGATTTTGTACGAGTAATTGAATGGATAGCATAGGTAAAAAAGGTAGGAAGGCACTAGCAACTAAAATTGAAAACACATTGCCAAAATTAGAACTGATAGTAATTTTGATATATTTCATCATATTGCTAAAGACTTTTCTACCTTCACCCACACCTTTATCTAGCACGTTCAAACTTTTTTCTAATAAAATAATTGAACTGGCATCTTTAGTAATATCCGCAGCGGTATCTACAGAAATTCCTACATCTGCTGTTCGTAAAGCTGGTGCATCATTGATTCCATCGCCCATAAAACCAACTGTATGTCCTTCTGCTTGCAACGCTTGAATAATACGTGATTTTTGCATAGGGTTTAATTTTGCGAAAAGATTTGTTGTTTCCGCAGCTTCTGCTAACTCTTCTGCAGACATAGAATCAATATCTGCCCCTAACAATGCATGACTTACTTCAATACCAACATCACGACACACTTTTTCTGCGACTACTTCATTGTCACCAGTTAAAACTTTGACTGCTACGCCATGATTATGAAGTGATTTGATTGCTGTGACTGCGGATTCTTTTGCAGGATCAAGAAATCCCATAAAACCAATTAATGTCATTTCTTGTTCATCTGCCACAGAATAAATTGCTTCTTGATGTGCATCTTTTTTGACGGCGACAGTCAATACACGCATCCCTTCTTCATTCAAACGACGGTTCACCTGACGCAGACGTTTTTTCAACGTGTCTGTTAATGGTTGTACCTCACCATCAAGCATAACATGAGAACAAATTTCCTCCATTTCCTCAACAGCACCTTTTGTAATCATCCATTGATGGTTATCTGCATTCACTACTACGGTTAAACGACGACGAGAAAAATCAAATGGAATTTCATCTACTTTAATTACTTCTTTAAATGGTAGCTTTTTTTCTTTTTCATCAAAATAATTGATAACAGCAATGTCCATTAAATTCTTCCACCCTGTTTGATAAGAAGAATTTAAAAACGCCATTTCCAAGACTGTTTCGTCATCTTCACCTAACGGATTTAGATGTTGAACTAACACGACACGGTCTTCGGTGATTGTACCTGTTTTATCTGTACACAAAACATCCATGCTTCCTAGATTTTGAATCGAAGGCAGTTCCTTAACAATGACTTTTTCCTTTGCTAAAGTCATGGCACCTTTTGCTAAATTACTGGTAACAATCATTGGTAACATTTCAGGTGTTAACCCCACTGCAACTGCAATAGCGAAGAAAAACGCTGAGCTCCAGTCACCTTTTGTTAAGCCATTAATCAGAAAAACGATTGGGAATAACACAAAAACCATTCGTAATAATAATTTACTAATTTGAGTTAAGCCTGTATCAAATGCTGTTTTTCCTCGTTGCTTGGTCGCATTTTTAGCAATATCTCCAAAAAAAGTATATTGTCCTGTTTTTAAAATAATTGCTTTTCCTTGACCACTTAAGACATCTGTTCCCATGAAAACTAAATTGTTCATATCTAAAGCTGAAATAGATTGCTTTACTTGAATTCCTGCGTCTACAAACTTTTCAATTGGCATTGACTCACCAGTCAAAGAAGATTGATTAACAAATAAATCATTCGTCCAAATTAATACCGCGTCAGCTGGAATCATATCACCCGTTGCTAACGTAACAATGTCACCTGGCACAACTTCATCCATCGGGATTTCTTTTGTTTGTCCGTTTCGTGTCACAGCGCACGTATTTTCGATTAGTTCTTTCAATTCTAAACTCGCCTTTTGTGAACGATACTCTTGAATAAAAGAAATCGTTGCACTTGCCGTAATCATAACTGCCATGACAATTGCTGCTTCATAGTCTCTCGTTGCTAAGGAGACAATCATTAATAACGCTAGCACTAAAACAAATGGATCGCGAAAAGCGTGCAGAAAAATTAACCATCCTGGTGTGGGTTTCTCTGCATCGATTTGATTTAAACCAAATTCTTCTAAGCGTTTTGTGGCATCTTCTGCAGAAAGTCCATTTAAGGATGTTCGTAATTCCATAAATAACTCTCGATCTGACAACATTGCTAATTTTTTTAGTTCTTGTTCTTTTGTTTGTGGTTGTTTCAACATATTTTCTTCCTCCTAGTTTTGTCTAGGAGTTTATTCCTAGACAATTAGTTTTTTAGATTCCTCTCGGGTGCGGGGTGATCCATAATAAACCTTCCTTTCTGTCTAGTGAAGATACGTTTTCAACATAATAAAAAACGCATACTCAACAATGAGCATGCGCCTACTTAGTAGCTAATTCATAGTCATCGTTGAGCTTTAGCACTATAGGGCGTAGACAAATGATTATTTGTCAGCTACGTTATGAATAACCTTCAACGATTATTCTTGTTATACCAAACTAAGGGTCTCTCGATCCTTTCGCGGCAGTAGCCTATGTCCATATAGGAGCCTCACCTAACAATTATTTTATTTTTTACGAAAACTTTCGTCATCCTTCATACTACTTATTTGGTGTCATTCTGTCAACTAATTTAATGTTTGGAAAAATAATCTGCCATCGCATCTAAAATATATTCACTGGCATTTCCATCTCCATAAGGATTTTTTGCTTGTGCCATTTGTTGATGACTAGAAGCATTAGTCAACAATTCTTTTGTTTCCACATAAACTTTTTCTTCTTCTGTTCCAATCAATTTCAAAGTACCTGCCGCAACTCCCTCTGGACGTTCAGTCGTATCACGCAATACTAAGACAGGAACGCCTAATGAAGGGGCTTCTTCCTGGACACCACCTGAATCAGTGAGAATCAAATAACTACGTGCAATTACATTATGAAAGTCCACTACATCCAAAGGTTCAATTAATTGCACATTGGATAGATTCCCTAACAATTCTTGAGCAATCATTCGTACTTTCGGATTTTTGTGCATCGGAAAAATCAACCGAACATCCGGAAACTCTTTGGCGATACGACGTAAAGCAGAAAAAACGTGCGTCATTGGTTCGCCTAAATTTTCGCGACGATGCATAGTGACAACTATTTGTTTTTGCTGATTCAAAACTAAATCGGCATTTTCGTAGTCCTCTTTAACCGTGTATTTCATTGCATCAATTGCGGTATTTCCTGTAATAAAAATCTGGTCTTCTGGATGATTTTCTTTCAATAAATTTTCCTTACTTTGTTCAGTTGGTGCAAAATACAAATCAGCTAAGGCATCGGTCATTTGGCGATTTGCTTCTTCTGGAAATGGCGAATATTTATTCCATGTTCGTAACCCTGCTTCCACATGACCAATTTTAACTTGTTGATAAAAAGCAGCCGTAGCAGCCGCAAATGTCGTCGTTGTATCGCCGTGAACCAATACAATGTCAGGTTGTTCTTCTTTTAAAATTGGCTGCATATCTAAAAGAACTTTTGTTGTAATATCAGTTAACGTTTGACCAGTGGACATAATATTCAAATCATAATCAGGAACAATATCAAAAATGGTCATCACTTGATCTAACATTTCGCGATGTTGTGCAGTGACAACGATTTTAGAATCAAACCGTTCATCTTTTTCTAACGCTTTAACTAACGGAGCCATTTTGATTGCTTCTGGTCGTGTACCGAATATTGAAAATACTTTAATTCCCATTTTCATTCACCTCAGTTGTATTGTAACAAACCGTTGTTCAGTAAGCTATGAAAAAAGAAGTAAAATCAAAGTGATTTTACTTCTTGAAAAAGTTATTTTTAGATTGTATCGCCATTAAAGATAGAATTTTTAACAATTACATAGTCAACTTTGCGAATTGCTTCTAAATCTTTCCCACCTGCATAAGAGATAGAAGATTGTAAGTCTTGTTGCATTTCAACTAATGTATCTTTTAATGAGCCTTTATGTGTTACCCAAATTTTCTTACCTTCAACGTTTTTCTTTTCACCTTTTTGGAATTCAGAAGCTGAACCAAAGTATTCTTTGTAGAATACGCCATCTTCAACTTTTGTTTCACCTGGTGACTCTTCATGTCCTGCAAACAGTGAACCAATCATAACCATCGTTGCTCCGAAACGAACAGATTTCGCGATATCGCCATGTGTACGAATCCCACCATCAGCAATAATTGGTTTACGTGCAGCTTTCGCACACCATCTTAGTGCTGCTAACTGCCATCCACCTGTACCAAAACCAGTTTTGATTTTAGTAATACATACTTTACCAGGTCCAATGCCGACTTTTGTTGCATCTGCTCCAGCATTTTCTAGCTCACGAACAGCTTCAGGTGTACCCACGTTTCCTGCGATAACAAATGTATCAGGTAAATGTTTTTTGATATGTTGAATCATACGAATAACTGAGTTTGAATGCCCATGTGCGATATCAATTGTAATATAATCAGGAATTAAATTTTGTTTTGCCAATTCCTCAACAAATGGATATTCATTGTCTTTCACACCTACACTAATAGAAGAAATCAAATCGCGTGCTTTCATTTTTTTAATAAATGGAATACGTGCTTCTTCTTCAAAACGGTGCATAATATAAAAATAGCCATTTTCTGCTAAGAATTCCGCAATTTTTTCATCAATAATTGTTTGCATATTTGCTGGAACTACTGGCATTTTAAATTCGTGTTTTCCTAATTTTACAGTTGTATCACATTCTGAACGACTATTTACAATACATTTATTAGGAATCAACTGAACATCTTCGTAATCAAAAACCGTTAAATCAAACATTGAAAACATCCTCTCAAATCTTCACTTATTATCGAAACATTAAATATTTTTATACGTATTTTATTTTTAATGCCTTCAATAATTTAGCTGATATCATTAAATAAAGCAACTATATTCTTTCGTTTTATAAAAAGAAACGAGAAATCGTTCGTGTTTTACGAACGATTTCTCACTTTTAATTTATGGTAAAATATTTCCAGCAGCCATATACACGCTATACCAATCTTCTCTTGACATTTGTACTTCCGATGCTTTAGCAATCTCTTCAATACGTTGAATGTTCATTGTTCCAGCAATCACTTGCATATTTGCTGGGTGACGTAAAATCCATGCAGAAGCAATACCAGTTGGCGTAGTATTATATTTCTCAGCCATTTCTTCTAAAACTTTATTTAGTTCTGGGAATTTTTCATGACCAATAAAAACGCCTTCAAAGAAACCAAATTGATAAGGTGACCAAGCTTGAATGGTCATATCATTTAAACGAGAATACTCTAGAATTTCTCCATCATGATCAACTGATCCAGCATCTGTCATATTCACATGAATTCCTTGATCAATCATTCCTGTGTGCATAATACCAAATTGTAATTGATTAGCAACTAAAGGTTGTTTCACATATTTTTTCAACAATTCAATTTGCCCTGGTTTTTGGTTACTTACACCAAAATATTTCACTTTTCCTTGTTGTTCAAGCTGATCAAAAGCTGCGGCTACTTCTTCTGGCTCTACTAATGTATCTGGACGATGCAATAATAATGCATCTAAATAATCCATATCCAAACGTTGTAAAATACCTTCAACAGAAGAAATGATATGTTCTTTTGAAAAATCAAACATTTTTCCTGGAACAATTCCACATTTTGATTGAATAAACAAATCATCACGCTTAATCTCTGTGTTTGCTAAGGCATCTGCAAAGATACGCTCGCATTCTCCGCGACCATAGATATCGGCATGATCAAAAAATGTAATACCATTGTCGACAGCAGTCTCAATTACTTTCACTGAATCTTCAGCATTACTAATACGCATACAACCAAGAATGACACTTGCAACATCAAGATTAGTTGTACCAAATTTAACAGTTTTCATAAGTTAAAATTCCTCCTTTTACGTTTATATTTTAGCACAGTTTAATGCAAACGCTATACTAAATTTAATCAATAAAAAACTGGATGTTCATTTTACATCCAGTTTCCCACTTAAAATGCTTTATTTCCAATATCATGACGATAAAATAGATATGGCCATTCAACTTGTTCTAATGCTTGATAAACTTTTTGTTGGGCTTCTTGTAAAGTCTCTGCTTGAGCTTCGACTAATAACACACGCCCGCCAGCACTTACTAAACCATTTTTTTCTGCTACACCCGCATAATAAACTCGACATTCTTCACTAATAAAGTCTGGAAGCAGTTGTCCCGATACATACTCACCTGGATATCCTTCTGCAGCAACAACTACTCCTAAAGTTGCTTGATTATTCCAGCTAATTTCAGGTTCTTCGCCTTTTAAAAGCTCAGTGATAATTGTTGCTAAACTACTGTCTAAACGAGGTAATACCACTTGAGTTTCAGGATCACCAAAACGTGCATTAAATTCAATTACTTTGGGCCCAGCTTCAGTTGCAATTAATCCTGCATATAAAATACCAGTGAAAGGTGTTCCTTGTTCCACCATTCCTTTCGCAGCTGGTAGCAGAACTTCTTGAACAGCTTGTTCCACCATCGTTTCTGGAATTTGTGGTACTGGAGAGTATGCTCCCATTCCACCAGTATTAGGACCCCGATCTCCATCAAATGCTCGTTTGTGATCTTGAGCAATCACCATTGGGTAAACTTTTTCATCACGAACAAAAGCTAATAATGAAAACTCTTCACCTGCTAAAAACTCTTCAATAACTACTTTCGCACCACTTGCTCCAAACTTATTGTCTTCCAGCATATCTTTGAGAGCCATAATTGCATCATCAATTGTTTCTGCAACAACAACGCCTTTTCCAGCAGCTAACCCATCTGCTTTAATTACAATGGGTGCTCCCTGTTCTAAAACATAAGCCTTGGCCAAATCGAAATCTGAAAAGCTTTGGTAGGCTGCTGTAGGAATTTGATTTTTTATCATTAATTCCTTGGCAAATTCTTTGGAGCCTTCAATCATGGCTGCAGCTTTTTTAGGACCAAATATTTGTAATCCAGCTTGCTCGAAATCATCAACAATTCCATTTAGCAAAGGAATTTCTGGGCCAACGAACGTCCAATCAACAGCTTGATTTTTCGCAAATTCAATCAATTTTTCATGATTATCTTCAGAAATATCCACAATCTGAATCCCATCTTTTTTCATTCCAGGATTTCCTTTAGCACAGAAAACAGTTGATACATTTGAATCTGAAAGTAATTTTTTAGCAATCGCATGCTCACGACCACCACTGCCAATTACGAGTATTTTCATTCATTTACTCCTTTAAAAAAGATTAATGTCTAAAATGACGAACAGCTGTAAACAGCATTGTAATGCCATATTTATCTGCCATATCAATTGATTCTTGATCTTTGATACTGCCACCAGGTTGAATAATCGCTTTAATTCCTTTTTTTGCAGCATATTCCACACTATCACCCATTGGGAAAAAAGCATCACTCGCTAAAACAGCACCTTCAATTTTACCGGCTGCTTCGGCTTGATCGATCGCAATTTTTACGGAACCTACACGATTCATTTGTCCTGCACCAATTCCCACCGTTTGCTTGTCATTAGCCAATAAGATTGCATTTGATTTCACGTGTTTAACAGCTTTCCAAGCAAATTCCAACGCTTTTAATTCTGTTTCAGTTGGTTGGCGTTTGGTTACGACTTGCCAATCCGCACTATTTTCTTCAATTAAATCTTGGTCTTGTACTAATAAACCACCTAATACAGAAACAGTTTCTGCTTGTATTGATGTTTGATCAGAAAAATCTAGTGTCATTAAACGAATATTTTTCTTCTTCGTTAAAACTGCTAGTGCTTCTTCTTTAAACGCAGGTGCAATAATAATTTCTAAGAAAATTTTACTCATCGCTTCAGCAGTAGCTACATCTACCGGACGGTTCAATACAACAATCCCTCCAAAAATAGAGACTTGATCTGCTTCATAAGCTGCTGTGTAAGCATCAAAAATAGTATCTGCTGTACCAATACCACATGGGTTCATATGTTTTAAAGCAACCACTGTTGGTTCAGAGTATTCACGTGCAATGCGAATTGCCGCATCCGCATCACGAATATTATTATAAGACAACTCTTTTCCGTGTAATTGTTTTGCAGAAGCAATTGAATACGTTTTTGGTAAAGCATCCGCATAAAAAGCTGCTTCTTGGTGACTATTTTCACCATAACGCAAAGATTGTTTTAAATCATAAGTCAATGTTAATTTTTCAGGTTCCTCTTCGCCCACTAGTTCGGTTAAATAGTTAGCAATTAACGCATCATAAGCCGCTGTGTGACGAAAAACTTTCGCTGCCAAACGTTTTCTAGTAGCTATTGATGTTTGACCATCCAAATCTAATTCATTTAAAACTACTTCATAATCAGTTGGATCCACTACAACTGTTACAGAAGCATGATTTTTAGCTGCAGAACGCAACATACTTGGTCCACCAATATCAATATTTTCAATAGCATCTTCTTCGGTTACATCTGGTTTTAAAATCGTTTCTTTAAATGGATACAAATTAACGACAACAAAATCAATAGGAGCAATATCATGTTCTGCCATCGCATCCATATGTGTTGCTAAGTCACGACGCCCTAATAAGCCACCATGAATTTTGGGATGTAATGTTTTGACACGACCATCCATCATTTCAGGAAAACCAGTGACTTCATCAATTGAAATTGTCGAAATCCCTGCTTCATCTAACGCTTTTTTTGTACCGCCCGTTGAAATAATTTCGATGTCTTTTGCCACTAATGCTTTAGCAAATTCTTCAATTCCTGTTTTATCTGATACACTGATTAATGCTCTTTTTTTCATGTTTTAATTTACTCCTTTTTGTGTAATCTCCGCAATGACCTTGGGATACCAATGATGTTCTAATTGATGAATTTTTTCTTCCAACGATTCTAGCGTGTCTTCTTCAGTGATTGCAACCGCTGCTTGAGCTACGATTGGGCCTGTATCCACTCCAGCATCTACGAAATGTATGGTAATTCCAGTAATTTTCACACCATAGTTATAGGCATCTTTAATTCCATGTAAACCTGGAAAACTCGGTAATAAAGAAGGATGAATATTCAAAATTTTATTAGGAAATGACGCTAATAAATCTTTTCCAATAATTCGCATATATCCTGCTAACACGACAAAATCAATTTGATTCGCAAGCAATAAATCTCGTAATGCTTCTTCATACTGTTTTTTCGAGGCAAAGTCTTTCGGCGTGAAACTAAAACGTGGAATTTGATATTTTTTGGCTCGCTCTAACACATACGCATCTTTTTTATCTGAGAAAACTAACGTTAATTCACCTTGAATTTGTTGATCTACAAAAGCTTGGGCAATCGCTTCAAAGTTACTACCATTTCCGGAAGCTAAAACTGCTACCTTCATGCTTCTACCTCTTTAAAAACAATCGGTTGCTCCGCTTGATCAATCACCTTACCAATAATATAACTTGCTTCATCTTGTTTTTTCAATAACGTTTGAACTTTGGTTACATTCTCAGGTGCAACAGCAACCACCATTCCAATACCCATATTAAAAATTTCATACATTTCATGTATTGGGAGATTGCCATAAGAAGATAACACATCAAAAATCGGTAAAATCGGCCAACTATTTTCTTGAATTTCTATTGCTAATCCATCAGGCAACATACGAGGTAAATTTTCAACAAACCCGCCACCTGTTACATGCGCAATACCGTGTACCAATTCTTCTTTGACTAATGGCAAAATAGCTTGAACATAAATGCGCGTTGGCGTTAATAACTCTTTCCCTAACGTTTGTGATAACTCTGGTAGCTGTGCATCATACGTTAATTGATGTTGTTCAAAGAAGATCTTTCTAACAAGTGAAAAACCATTTGAGTGAACACCAGAAGATGGCAAACCAATTAAAACATCGCCGGCTTGAATTTTTTCGCCTGTGACTAATTGACTTTTTTCAGCAATGCCAACTGCAAATCCGGCTAAGTCATAATCATTTTCGTCATACATCCCTGGCATTTCAGCTGTTTCTCCACCAATTAAAGCGGCACCAGCTTGAATGCACCCATCCGCCACACCGGCAACGACTTTTTCTAGACGCTCAGGAACGTTTTTGCCTGTTGCAATATAGTCGAGAAAATACAATGGTTCTGCTCCTTGAGCAACAATATCATTCACACACATCGCCACACAGTCGATACCAATTGTGTCATGTGTATCTGTCTGAATAGCAATCATTAACTTTGTTCCTACACCGTCTGTTCCTGATACTAAAACAGGTTCTTTGACTGAAAGAGTACTTAAATCAAAACAGCCACCAAAACCACCTAGACTACCTAAAACACCTAAGCGCTCTGTTTTCTTTACATGTTTTTTAATACGTTCAACTACTTCATAACCCGCTTCTACATCCACGCCGGCTTTTGAATATGCGTTTGTCACTTGCTTTCCTCCATTTAAAAAAATGATGTTTGCTCTTGTAATGATGCTTGGTATTGTTCTTCGTAATCATACAGTGGCGTTGGATAATCCCCGTTAAAATACGCCATACACAGTCCAGAATAAGGTGCATCAAATGTTAAACCAATAGAATCAATTAACCCCTGTTCACTCAAAAAAGCCAAGGTATCAGATTTGACACACTCTTTAATTTCTTCAATTGAATGATTCGCAGCAATTAGTTCTTTACGAGTTTGAATATCAATGCCATAAAAACAAGGATATTTCAATGGTGGTGAAGCAATTCGTAAATGAACTTCTTTTGCTCCCGCTTCTTTCAATAAATTCACAATCCGTCGACTCGTCGTTCCACGAACGATAGAATCGTCCACTAAAATAACCCGTTTTCCTTCAACAACACCACGAACTGCTGACAACTTCATACGAACGCCTTGTTCACGTAATTCTTGTGTTGGCTGAATAAACGTTCGAGCAACATATTGATTTTTAACTAATCCTAATTCATAAGGAATACCTGAATATTCTGCATAACCACTAGCAGCAGACAGAGATGAGTTGGGTACACCTATCACCATATCTGCTTCAACAGGTGCTTCTTGTGCTAAACGTCGTCCCATTTCTTTCCTTGCTGTATGTACATTGACTCCAGCAATATTAGAATCCGGTCGTGCAAAATAAATGTATTCCATTGCGCAAATTGCATGTTGTGTTTCTGTTGTATATTGTTCAATCGTAATGCCTTCTTCGTTAATGATGACCAACTCCCCAGGTTGGACATCACGAACAAATGCTGCGCCACTCACTTCTAAAGCACACGTTTCCGAAGCAATCACATACGCCCCATTTTTCATCTGTCCAATTGATAATGGTCGAAAGCCATTTGGATCAAGCGCTGCTACAATAGCATCCTCAGTAATTAACAGGTACGCAAAACCACCTTTTACTTGATTCAAGGCTTCTTTTAACTGACCATTAAGCGTTGGCTGTTGACTTCTACGAATGAGATGCATCAAAATTTCAGTATCTGAATTAGAGTGAAAAATCGCACCATCTTTCTCTAATTCACGACGCAAGGTTTTCGCATTCGTTAAGTTACCATTATGAGCTAAAGCAATTTGGCTATCATAAAATTTGAACAAAAATGGTTGAATGTTATCTACGCTACCATTCCCCGCTGTTGCATAACGAACATGCCCAATTGCGGCATTTCCTTTTAACTTAGTCAATTTATTTTCATCTGAAAACACTTCAGATAACAACCCTAAATCACGATGTCCACGTAAGCGCCCTTGATCATTTGAAACAATCCCAGCACCTTCTTGTCCCCGGTGCTGTAAACTGTGCAGACCAAAGTAAACTACGCGGGACGCATCCCGATGTCCCCACACACCGAAAACGCCACACTCTTCGTTTAAACTTTTTACTTCATAAGACATGGAATAGCTTCCTCCCATAATCGTTTAGCTACTTGTGTGTCTACATTAATTTCGTCATTTTGAGCAGTAATCTTTAATTGACCAGTTGTCGTAACTTTTCCGATATATTGGCCTAAATCACCTAGTAACTCCTCAAATGCTACTTGATTTTCCGGTTTGACACTCACTACAAAACGTGATTGTGTTTCTGAGAACAACCATTCTTTTGGCATATCTAATGAAACATCAATGCCCAATTCATTTTTAAAAGTTGCTTCAGCTAAAGCAATCGCCAGTCCACCTTCTGCGCTATCATGCGCACTAGCAATTAGCCCTGCTTGAATCGCTTCTAACACAAAATCTTGAACCGTTTTTTCTGTAGTCAAATCAAACACCATTAATTTTCCTTCGATTTTTCCTACTTGTCGTTTTTGAATTTCGCTTCCATTAAAATCAGCTTTTGTTTCACCAATCACATAAATTAAATCATCTGCGTTTTTAAAATCTTGTGTGGTAATATGAGCAAGATTTTCAATCAAACCAACCATACCAATCATTGGTGTTGGATAGATTGCTTTTCCATTGGTTTCATTGTATAAAGAAACATTTCCGGAAATAACCGGCGTATCTAATATACGGCAAGCTTCAGAAATCCCATCCGCTGATGTCCATAATTCCCAGAAGCCTTCTGGTTTATCTGGTGAACCATAGTTTAAACAATCCGTGATTGCTAATGGTTTCCCACCACTAGCTACAATATTACGTGCGGCTTCTGCAACAGCAATTTGTCCGCCAACTTCCGGATTCAAATATAAGTAACGGCTATTACAATCAGTCGTCATTGCTAACGCTTTTTCAGTTCCACGAATTCGTAACACCGCAGCATCACTCCCTGGTGGAACGACTGTATTTGTACGTACTTGTGAATCATAGGTCTCATAAATTGATTTTTTAGAAGCAATTGTTGGTTGTTGCAATAAATCCAGCAATGTTTCAGAAGGATTTTCAATCGTTGGTACAAAATCTTCTAATGCAGCAAATTCTTGAATACGTGCTGGTTCTTGACGTTCTTTGTGATAAGTTGGTGCATCTTCTGCTAACGCATCTACTGGTAAGTTGGCAACTTCTTCTCCATGATGATAAAGACGATATAACCCATCCTCTGTTACTTCTCCAATAGACACTGCATCTAAATCATATTTCGCAAATAACTCAACGACTTCCTCTTCATGACCTTGTTGGACACAAATCAGCATTCTTTCTTGTGACTCAGATAACATCATTTCATAAGGAGTCATACCCGTTTCACGTTGTGGTACATCATCTAAATAAAGTTTCAAACCTGAACCGGCTTTTGAAGCCATTTCAGAACTAGAAGAAACCAAACCAGCTGCTCCCATATCTTGAATTCCAACTAGAATATCACTATGATCTAAAATTAATTCCAAACAAGCTTCTAACAATAATTTTTCCATGAATGGATCGCCCACTTGAACAGCAGAACGTTGTTGCTCTTCTCCTTCGACAAATTCTTCAGAAGCAAATGTCGCCCCATGAATCCCATCACGTCCAGTTTTCGCGCCAACATACATAATGGCATTACCGACACCTTTTGCTTGACCTTTTTGAATATCTTTATGGTCGATTAAACCAACACACATTGCATTCACTAGCGGATTGCCTTCATAACAAGCATCAAATTGCACTTCGCCCCCAACAGTAGGAATACCAATACAATTTCCATACCCACTAATCCCTGCAACGACTTCTTCTAATAAATATTTTGTCCGTTCATTATCTAACTCACCAAAGCGTAAAGAATCTAAAATAGCAATTGGACGCGCGCCCATACTAAAAATGTCACGGATAATCCCACCGACACCAGTCGCAGCTCCCTCATAAGGTTCAACCGCCGATGGATGATTGTGACTTTCGGCTTTAAATACAACTGCTTGACCATCACCAATATCAACGATTCCGGCTCCTTCTCCTGGACCTTGAAGCACTTGTGGGCCACTTGTTGGGAATTTGCGTAAAACAGGTTTAGAATTTTTATAAGAACAATGTTCGCTCCACATCACCGAGAATAGTCCTGTTTCGGTATAATTTGGCATCCGCCCTAAAATATCTTCTTCAATCATTCGATATTCTTCATCGGTTAACCCCCATTGTGAATAAATACGTTGTTCTTTAATCTCTTGAGGAGTTGGTTCTACTTTTATCATTATACAGACACCTTTCCGAAGTTTTTCAAAATAGAGGCAAAGAATTTTTTCCCATCTTCTGACCCTAACAATGATTCCATCGCACGTTCAGGATGTGGCATCATACCTAATACATTACCTTTTTCATTACAAATTCCGGCAATATTTTTTAGACTACCATTAATGTTTTCTTCATATTTGAATACAATTTGATTATTCGCTTCCAAAGATGCTAACGTTTGTTCATCACAGTAATAATTTCCTTCGCCATGCGCAACTGGAATACGAATAATTTCATCTTGCTCATATTCGGAAGTAAATTTTGTTTGATTATTAACAACTTTTAAAGACGTTGTTTTACAAATAAAATGGAGTGACTCGTTACGGCGAAGAGCTCCCGGTAATAATCCAGCTTCTGTCAACACTTGAAATCCATTACAAGTACCAAAGACTGGTTTGCCTTCATCCGCAAAACGAATCACCTCTTGCATAATTGCAGAAAAACGAGCGATTGCCCCACAACGTAAGTAGTCTCCATAAGAAAAACCTCCTGGTAACAAGACACCATCAAATCCTTCAAGCGAGTCTGCATCGTGGCGAACGTATTCAGCTTCAGCACCCATGACATCCTTGATTGCCCAAAGCATATCCATATCACAGTTTGAACCTGGAAAAACAATGACTGCAAATTTCATGTTTAAACTTCCTCCGTTGCTACAATTTCATAGCGATAGGTTTCCATATTGACATTTGCTAATAATTTATCGCAAATTTCTTCAATCGCCTCTTCAACTGGACGATCAGATTTTGCCACTTTAATTTCAAAATATTTCCCAATACGAATTTCGTCGATTTCATCATAGCCTAAACGATGAACTGCACCTTTCACTGCTTCCCCTTGAGGATCTAAAACGGACTCTTTATATGTGACAAATACTTTTACGAAATACATAATTACGCTCCTTTTTCTTCTAATCTTTGTAATACTTCTTCATATACTGGAATTAAATCGCCTAAATCACGACGATAAACATCTTTATCTAAATGATCATTGGTGTTAACATCCCATAAACGGCAGGTATCTGGCGAAATTTCATCAGCCAATAAAATAGTGCCATCCTCAGTACGTCCAACTTCAATTTTAAAATCAATCAAACGAATATCAATTGAAAGAAATAATTCTTGCAGCAAATGATTCACTTGCAATGCAAGTTCTTTAATTTTTTGTACTTCTTCTTTCGTTGCGACTTGTAAAAAAGCAACATGGTCATCATTGATGAATGGATCATCTAAACGATCTTCTTTGTA
Source organism: Enterococcus sp. AMC1623 (assembly GCF_058216495.1). Lineage (NCBI taxonomy): Bacteria > Bacillati > Bacillota > Bacilli > Lactobacillales > Enterococcaceae > Enterococcus > Enterococcus sp. AMC1623. Next base: position 1,071,020 of record NZ_CM177096.1, read on the forward strand.
ATAAAATTCGGTGATTGGAAATGGCAAATCGGTCCCTTCCGTTATATCCAATCGTTTTGAAAAGCTCCCAGCAGCCACATTTCTCACAACAATTTCTAAGGGAATCATTTCAACTCGTTTCACTAATTGTTCGGTTTTAGATATTTTTTCAATAAAATGACTTTGAATACCTTTAACAGTTAGTTTTTCAAAAATTTGGGAAGTGATTTGATTATTCATTTGCCCTTTGCCTTTAACAGCGTCTTTTTTCGCACCATTTAATGCAGTTGCCTGATCTAGATATTCAACTAAAAACACTGATTCATCGTCTGTTTCATATAGCTTTTTAGCTTTACCTTCATAAGCTAATGATCTTTTTTCCATGTTACACCTCATTTTGTTTTTTCCTGCTACTTCTTTTTGTGTACTGTTATTCTAACAATACCCATTTCCTACCGTCAACGATAACTTTACATTAATCGTTTATATTTTTAAAATAGTTCGTGTTTTTACGATTGAAAATATTTTTATTTAACACTTACAAAAATAAAGCGTTTACACAAAGCGGTTTGGGTGTTATTATAATGGCAGATGATAGTCTGGTTTCAAGGAGGACGATGAGTATATGATAGAGTTTTATGAAGAGGCTCAACATTTTGTATCATATTTAACACTAGCAGAAAGAAAAAAAATGTTTTATGATCTTTCGAAAGTTTTACAACAATATGCTGAAATGCAAAAACGAAAGCTATCATGGAATGAACGTATGATTTTTTTGACAAAACCCTATCGTCGTTGCAAGCAACTTTTTCAATTTACTAATCACCATAATGAAGAAATTGTTATTCGTGAAGTATATCAATCACATTTTTTTCAACGTCAATACCATGTCGAAGTATTTTACAATTTTAAAGAAACATCGATTGACTTTATTCAAACAATTTTTCTTGTGTTGAAACGAGAGCTTTATACAATCAGCTTCGTAACTTACGGATAACCAAAAGCAAAAAACCCAATTCCCAAAAAGTTTGGAAATCGGGTTTATTTTTCTGTGTTAATTATTGCCTAAACCAACACGTTCAAAAATGGTATCCACATTTTTTAAGTGATGATTGTAATCGAAGGCATCATCTAAATCTTCTTTTGTTAACACTTGGGTTACTTTTTTATCAGCTTCTAACAAAGGACGAAAAGCAGTTTGATCATCCCATGCTTTTGCTGTATGTGGTTGAACTAAGTCATAGGCTTGCTCACGTGTCATCCCATGATCAATCAATTTTAACATCACACGCTGACTATAAATCAAACCAAATGTTGCTTCCATGTTACGTTTCATATTTTCTGGGAAAACAGTCAAATTTTTCACGATATTGCCAAAACGATTTAACATGTAATTTAATAGAATAGTTGTATCAGGAATAATGATACGCTCTGCTGAAGAATGGGAAATATCACGTTCATGCCACAATGTAACATTTTCGTATGCAGTAATCATATGTCCACGAACGACACGTGCTAAACCAGTCATATTTTCAGAACCAATTGGATTACGTTTATGAGGCATAGCTGAAGAACCTTTTTGTCCTTTTGCAAAAAACTCTTCTACTTCACGTGTTTCTGATTTTTGTAAGCCACGAATTTCTGTTGCAAATTTTTCAATGCTTGTTGCAATCAAAGCCATCGCTGAAAAATATTCCGCATGTAAGTCTCTTGGTAAGACTTGAGTAGAAATTTCTTGCGGGCGAATACCTAATTTTGTACACACATATTCTTCAACAAATGGTGGTATATTGGCAAACGTTCCTACTGCACCACTAATTTTCCCAGCTTCCACACCTTTAGCAGCATGTTCGAAACGTTCGATATTGCGTTTCATTTCAGAATACCACAAAGCTAATTTCAACCCGAAAGTAGTTGGTTCTGCATGCACTCCATGCGTGCGCCCCATCGTTACTGTATGTTTATGTTCTTTAGCTTTTTCACCAATAATATCTGTTAAACGTTGCAAATCTTGACGCAAAATATCATTGGCTTGTTTCATTAAATAACCGTATGCTGTATCCACGACATCTGTTGAAGTTAAACCATAATGTACCCACTTACTTTCATCGCCTAATGTTTCTGAAACGGCACGCGTAAAAGCAACCACGTCATGTCTTGTTTGTTCTTCAATTTCTAAAATGCGTTGAATATCAAATGAGGCATTTTCACGAATTTTTGCAACATCTTCTTTTGGGATTTCACCAAGCTCAGCCCAAGCTTCATCTGCTAAGATTTCCACTTCTAACCACGCTTGATAGCGATTTTCATCTGTCCAAATTTTGCCCATTTCAGGTCGTGTATAACGTTCTAACATAGTTTTTCTCCTCTTAATCCCAAATTTTTGTTTTTTCGATTTCTTCTAAAGTTTGCTGCACATCTTCAGTGACAATGGTAATATGCCCCATCTTTCGTCCTTTTTTAGCTTCATTTTTGCCATAATAATGAAATTGCCAGTCAGGCTTACGTGCAATCATTTGATACGTTGCTGCTAAATGCTCGCCTAAAATGTTGACCATCACAGCATTACTTAATAAATGCGCATCTGCTAATGGCCAGCCACAAATACCACGAATATGCGCGTCAAATTGACTCATACTACATGCCTCAATAGAATAGTGACCCGAATTATGTGGACGTGGTGCTAATTCATTGACATAGATGCTACCAGTTTTAGTTAAAAATAATTCAATTCCTAAGACACCGCGTAAATCTAACGCTTTCGCAATGACTTTGGCAATTCGTTCTACTTCTTTGGCTACATCTTGAGGAATATTTGCAGGCGCAATAGTTTCATGCAAAATATTATTGCGATGAATATTTTCAACCACTGGGAAAGTGGTATATTCTCGACCATTTCCTGCTACCATAATTGATAGTTCTTTATCAAAGGGAATCCATGCTTCTAATTCACATGTTCCTTCACGTAATAAATTCATTGATGATGCAAGGTCTGTACGACTTTTTAAAACATATTGACCTTTACCGTCATAGCCACCACGCGTTGTTTTTAAGACACACGGATAACCAATATGCTCAATCGCATCTTGAATATCGGTAGGACTAATAATTGTAGCATATGGCGCGATGACAATATTATTTGCCTCTAAAAAAGATTTTTCTAACAAACGATCTTGAGTAATTGCCAATAAATCGGTTCCTTGAGGTACATCGCAAAACGGTAAAATGGCATTTAGTGCTTCCACACTAACATTTTCAAATTCATACGTCATAACATCGCTTCGTTTTGCCATTTCTTCTAACGCTAAAATATCATCGTAGTCAGCGATAATATGCCAATCAGCAATTTGTGCTGTCGGACAGTTTTCCATGGGGTCTAATACTCCTACACGAAAACCCATTTGTTTTGCACTTATGGTCATCATTCGACCCAATTGACCGCCACCAACGATTCCAATCGTTGCACCCGGCATCAAAGGTTTAACCAAGTTGATCACTACTTTCCATTACTGATTCTTCCATTTGTTTACGTTTTTGAGCAAGTTTTTCTGCTACCTTTAAATCATACATTGAAAGCATCTGTGCCGCAAGTATTCCTGCGTTGATTGCACCAGCTTTTCCAATTGCTGTTGTCGCAACTGGTACCCCACCTGGCATTTGTACAATTGATAATAAGGAATCTAACCCATTTAATGTTCGTGATTGCACCGGAACACCAATTACTGGTAACGTAGTTTTCGCTGCAATCATCCCCGGTAAATGTGCCGCTCCTCCTGCACCAGCGATAATTACTTTCAACCCATTTTCACGAGCATTCTCAGCAAAAGAAAACATAAAATCGGGGGTACGGTGTGCGGAAACAACTTTCTTTTCATACGGTACGCCTAGTTCATCTAAACTATCGCAAGCACCTTTCATTGTTTCCCAATCTGAGGTGCTCCCCATAACAACAGCAACTAAAGGTTTCATTTTCTAAACTCCTTCTCATTTATTCTTTTTCATTTTAGCAATCGAAAAAAACAAAGTCAAAACATTAACGAATAATTTCAAATAAAAACTACCCATTGTTCGTCATATAACAAAATTATTCTTTTTCATAAAAAATACGATAGTCTCTCAACTATCGCATTTCTATAATTATTCTTTGTTTTTGACTCCATTTAAGATCAAGTTCAAAACAACTGCTGTTAAACTGCTCATAACAATTCCGTTGCTTGTAAATAATTGTAATGTTTGTGGTAAACGTTCAAATAGTTGTGGCATCATATTAAATCCTAGACCACAACCAATCGATACTGCAACAATTAATAAATTTCTATCATTGTTGAAATCCACTTTTGCTAACATACGCATTCCTGCAACAGCTACCATGCCAAACATTACCAACATACCTCCCCCTAAAACAGGTTCTGGAATAACTTGGGCCAAAGCACCAATTTTAGGAAATAGACCTAAAATAATTAAAAAGATAGCAGCAAAATAAATTGGTAATTTGGTTTTGATTCCTGAAAGCTGAACTAGACCAACGTTTTGTGAAAATCCTGTATGAGGAAATGTGTTAAAAATTCCGCCTAATAAAATAGCTAAACCTTCAGTACGATACCCGCGTTTTAAATCTGCGCCAGTTACTTCTTGTTCAGTAATATCACCTAAAGCAAAATAAACTCCTGTAGACTCAACCATACAGACAATCACAATAATAATCATTAAAACAATTGATACAAGGTCAAATGTAGGCATTCCAAAATAAAAGGGATGTGGAATTTGAAAAACAGGTGCTTGACTAATCGCTGAGAAATTGACATTCCCCATGAAATAGGCTAATAACGTGCCGCCAGCTAATCCAATCAAGACGGCAATCGAACGAATAAATCCGCGACCAAAGGCTTGAACGCCAATAATTAGTGCAATCGTTACAAAAGCTTGAATTAAGTAACTTGGTTCACCAAAATTACTCATAGAGACATCGCCACCACCCATTTTACTAATCGCTACAGGAATTAAGGTCAAACCAATAACGGTAATAACGGTCCCCGTAACAATTGTAGGAAACAACACTCTAATTTTAGAAAAGATTCCAGCCGTTAAAATTAAAAATAAACCTGCGACAATAATGGAACCAAATAATGCACCAATACCTGCTTGAGAACCAATCATGATAGCTGGTCCAACTACTTGGATTGCACAACCCAAAATAACGGGTAACCCAATTCCAAAATACTTTGTTGCAGTTAATTGTAACAAGGTTGCCAATCCACACATGAAAATATCCATTGAAATTAAGTACGTCATCTGTTGCGCATCCATGCCCAATCCTGTACCAATCAATAGCGGAACGGCTACTGCTCCTGCATACATTGCTAATAAATGTTGTAAACCAACTAGAGCTGCTTTGCCATTCTCTTCATTTGTCTGATTACGCATCTGCTTCACGGAAGGCTACCTCCCCATCAGCTAGTGATGCAATACGTGCCAACGATACAACACGAATTCCCATATCTTCTAACAATTGACGACCGTCTTGGAAGGATTTTTCAATCACAATCCCAACACCTTCCACTTGTGCACCTGCTTGGCGACATAATTCAATCAACCCTTTTGCTGCTTGACCATTCGCTAAAAAGTCATCAATAATTAATACTTTGTCTTCATTACTTAAAAATTTACGTGAAATTGAAATAGTACTTGTCACTTGTTTTGTAAATGAATAAACAGAACTAGTTAATAACTCCTCATCCATCGTTAAACTTTTGGCTTTACGAGCAAAAATCATTGGGACGTTTAATTGTTTCGCTGCGTATAATGCAGGAGCAATACCTGATGCTTCGATCGTTACAACTTTAGTGATACCACTTTCTGCAAATACTTCTGCAAAACGAGCACCCATTTTTTCCATTAATTCAGGATCAACTTGGTGAGTGACAAAACTATCGACTTTTAACACACCTTCTCCTAAAACATTTCCATCTTTTTGAATACGACTAACTAATTCTTCCATCTTTACAAACTCACTTTCCTTTATTTTAATAAAATAAAAAGAGCACCTCTTTGCGAATACAGCAAAAAAGGTGCACAAACAAACACTTTTTTACCTATAGTCCGATATTCCGGTATCGGGTAGAAACTGTCGACCTATTACGACGATATATAAGTAAGAACTAATTATGAAAAACACAACCATCATTATGCCTATAAATTGAATAAAATACAAGTAAACTCAATCATAAATTTGGAATTTCTCATTTTTGTTCGTTTTTAATGTGATTTTTAAATTCGGATCGTTCTTTTTCACGATAAAAATCCATCTTCTTACTGAATAACTTTCCATTAGAAGGTGGCGTATACGTAATGGCATTCGCCCCAGCTTCAATTGTTTCACGAATGCTTTCTTCAGTTGGTCCACCTGTAGCCATAATTGGTAATTCTGGATAGATTTTTCGGAAATGACGGACAGTATCTGCTGTTTCTTTTCCTGCGCTGATGTTAATAATTTTGACTCCCGCTTCAATTTTTTCATCAATTAGTGTATATTTACTAGTCACTGTACTAACTACAGGAATATCTACCACATTACAAACTGCTTGAACAGTATCCAGTGGTGTAGGTCCATTTAAAACGACACCAATTGAACCTTGTGCTTCAGCAAACAGACTCATATAAGAAGCTCGTGTTCCTTGAGTTAAACCACCACCCACTCCAGAAAAAACTGGAATGTCTGCTGCTTCAATAATACTTTTGGTAATAGCTGGATGCGGGGTAAATGGATAAACCGCAATCACAGCATTTGCATTTGTATTGCGAATAATCGCAATATCTGTCGTAAAAATAATAGATTTAATTTTTTTCCCAAAAATAATAATTCCACTCGCTTCATCAATTATTTCTGGTACTTTGACAATGTCTTTTCTCAATTCAGTGGTGATATTCGGAATAAATTTTTCACTCATCGCACAACAGCTCCTTTTAATCGTATTGATTAAGTTGATAGGTTTCAATCACTTCTTTAATTTTAGCAGCATACCCTGGATCCGTTGCATAACCTGCTTCTTGCAAAGCATCTGCTGCAACTTCATAATTTGGAGCAGTTAGAACTTTTTCATATTTTTCAGGACTCCAATCCACCCCGTTGACAAACAGCATGGTATGGTCATCCATTGACTCTTCCCAAGAATTATAAACACGAAAATCACCTTTGATGGTAATCCATTGTTCATTAACAAATTCTTGCGTGTCCAGTGTTACTTTATTTTGGTCTCCGTATGCTTTTATGCCAAATAAATTATTATACTCTTTAGATAATTGACTGTTTCCCCAGTTTGATTCTAAAATAGCTTGTCCAATAACAATACTCGGTAAAATCCCATACCCTTCTTGTAATTCTTTGGCATGAGGTAACAAACGAGAAATAAATTCTTCTTTGGTCATCTCTGAATTTTCTTCATATGCATACATATTTTGTGATAAATTTGGATTTGTTAAACTACGTAACGAAAAAACAAATGCTCCACCAATCATAATAAACCCAATCAAAATGGCAGGTAAACGAAGTGTTTTTTTCTTTCTTCTACTCATATACACCCTACTTTTCTTTTAATAAGTCAATGTACTCTTCTAGTGTCAGGTGATTTTCTTCGATATACTTCGCATGCTCTACACCAACATAACGAAAATGCCATGGCTCATACGTAATTTTAGTAATATCTTCTTTTCCTTCAGGATAACGAACGATAAATCCATATTCTCTGGCATGCTCTGCCAACCATTTTGCTCCTGGTTCGTCGCCGTAAGCTGGTTCTAACAAAACACGTGGATAATTTTGTTGCCAATCGGTATCTACCACGTCGATAGCTAATCCGGTATGATGTTCGCTATTTCCTGGTTCAGTTGAAGTCTTTTTCGTCTCTGTAATGGCTTCTTTTTCAGATAATCCTTGCGACATATACTGATAAACAGCATCATTAAATACTTGCTCTTGATAAGAGACAGAACGATAGGAAGACACTAGCGCTAATGGATAGCCCGCTTGTTCTGCAGCTTGTGTTAGTTGCTGATAAGGTTCAATGACACGGCGATCTAATTGCATCACGCTTCCAGGAATTTCTACAAGGTTATCTTGTGGAATGTCTTTTTCTAATGGATGCTCAGGACCGACTAGAATTAAATTCCAATCATCAATCGAACCGTCAGGAAGTATATCTTGCTTTGTTTCTTGTTCTTTTTCTTTTTTCTGTGTCGTCTCTTTTTCAGAGGCTATAACCGAAGAATCAGCATCTTCGATTACCACTTTTCTTGTAACAAAACGATTAATACCATAAATGACGATAATACCTATTATGATCAAACTAACCGTCTTTACTATTTTTTTCAACAACCTTTCCCCTCTCACTTTTACTTATTATACGTTTCTTCTAAGTTTTCGTTAACCCAGTCTAATAAAGCAACTTGCTCATTTTCTAATTGTTGTTGAATATATGCTGGCAAGCGGAAAGTGAGAATATCATCAAAGCCCCATTCATCATAGGCAATCCCTACACGTAAGTTTAAGTATTGACTTGAACTATTTTCCTCTTTTGATTGAATCATTTCAACCGTCCCAAGACCGATGTTTAACCACTTGCGAGCAATTGCTGTTTTCATTTTTCGATAGTCACTTACAGCAATGCCACGTTTTTCTGGATAGATAATTGTTTGACGCAAAATCTTTTGTAATAACATCCATTCATAATCACTAAACAAATTTTTTACTTTTTGATTCTCTTCGGGTGCTAAAGAATCGATACCTTTTTTCCAGTTCTCCCATTTTTCAGAAGAAATTCCTAAATTATTTTCATAAAATAACACTTCAGTGCCGTATTGTTCGTAAATAGCACTTAAAACCAATTCAATATATACATCATGCATAAGCAATCCCTCCATCTTCCATTCTACTCAAATTTTATGATAAAAGAAACTTTTTCGCTACTACCTTTTCTCAATTTTAAACTAATTCTGTTATACTAAGGATATCATTAGTAAAAGGAGAAGATAGAATGACAAATTATCGTTGGGGAATTATCGGTCTAGGTGATATTGCGCATCAATTTGCAGCAGATTTTAAAAGTGAGACTAGTGAAATTTACGGTGTCGCAGCTAGAAAATTATCTAAAGTGCAAGCATTTGCAGAAAAATTTTCCATTCCGAATGTTTATGAAACAGTTGATGATTTATTAGCTGATGAAGCGATTGATTTTGTTTATATTGCCGTACCAAATAATGTCCATCATCACTACATTATGGCCGCATTACAAGCAAATAAACATGTTTTATGTGAAAAAGCAATTACGATGAACAGCGAGGAATTGGCCGAAGAAATTGCTCTTGCAAAAGAGAAAAACCTTGTACTACAAGAAGCAATGACCATCTTTAACATGCCACTTTACCTTGAATTAAAGAAAATCGCAGATAGTGGTAAATTAGGTAAATTAAAACTAATTCAAGCGCCTTTTGGTAGTTATAAAGATCCTGATCCAACCAATCGCTTCTTCAGTCCAGAGTTGGCGGGTGGCGCTTTGTTAGACATTGGAACTTATGCTGTATCTTTCGCACGCTTTTTCTTATCTGAAGCGCCTGATGTGTTATTCAGTAACGTTCTGCCGTTTGAAACAGGTGTAGACGAACAATCAATTACTGTTTTACGCAATAAAAAAGATGAAATGGCTACAGTTAGTCTAGCTTTCCAAGCAAAAATGCCTAAAGAAGGGATTGTCGCCTACGAACATGCGTACATTACTGTTGACGAATACCCGCGTGCTGATAAGGCTGAAATTAATTATCGTGACGGCCGCAAAGAAGTGATTGAAGCAGGCGATACTGCTGAAGCGTTAAATTATGAAATTCAAACCCTAATCGACACTGTTGAGGGAGCCGATAATCGGACGCTACCACTTACAACAGATGTTATCCGTATTTTAGATGATATGCGTCGGTTTTGGTAAAAAGCAAGACAGCCGTTTGTTTAAGCGGCTGTCTCTTCATTCAGTTTAGTAATAGATTTTGAAAACTCAGCTTTAATCTCAATAAAACTTTTAAAAGACTGAAGAAATTGGAAGAGTCGTGCACGATTTTCAAACTCTTCACGATTCCGAGGCAAAGTTTTTGAACGATACACTTGATAAACCAAGTCAATACGTTTTAAAATTTCTTTCCCATCATTATCCTCATCAAATGTCGCAGCAGTGAAATTTAAAAGCAATCTCAAATCCTCTACCAACACCTCTTCTACTTGAATACCATCGAGTAATTGAACCATGTCTGATAATATTCTAACTTGCGTCCGTCGCATAGAGAAATATTCTTCATAATAAGCATCTTCTACCTGCCACTGATTTTCTTGGTACATTTGTGCTCGTCGTTGACCTTCACGAATAAATATCAATAGCTTATCACACGAATTTTTTAGCGTATCTCGTGAGGGGTGATTTAACATCGCAGCCATACCTGATAAAATATGACGAAAACTGTCTTCTATTTTTTCTTGATCTTCTTTTAATTGTTTTTCAATATTAGGCATGTACAAATTAAATGCTAAAGCAAAACCTACACCAATACTCATTAAAAGTAGTTCATTAATTAAAAGCGGTAATGAATACGACTGCTCCATCATATAATGTGTGACTAATACTGAATTAACAACAATACCATCTGTTAAATGAAAGGTAGCCGATACAGGAATAAAAAATAATAAATAAATACCAAATGCGATGGCATTATAACCAATCACTTGAAAGCATACAAAAGATATCGCTGTCGCAATTGCCAGAGAAGCTAAGCGTCCTAAGCCAGTGTATAAGGAAGCTTTTTTTGTATTTCCTACACTTAATATTGCAATAATTCCTGCTGCTGGCGCATAAAGTAAATTTAATACATTTGCTAAAAGCATGGATAAAATAGCGGCTACTGCCGTTTTAATCGTACGCAGTCCAATTCTCATATAAGTTCCTCCCTACATAAGGAATTATACTAAACCTTTTGTGTTTTCTCTATAGATTCGTTATTATTAAATGAAAGGGGGCTATTATTGTGCATATTGGCCGTTTTCGACTTGGCATGAGAACATTCAAATCATCTTTGTCTGTGTTAATTTGTATTTTAATTTTCGAATTTTTTAATCGTGGCGAACCGTGGATTGCTTCATTAGCAGCTGTTTTTTCATTACGTCAAGATTTAACAACTACCTTTAATTTTGGTAAATCACGGGTTCTCGGAAATACTATCGGTGGGATTGCAGGTATTTTATATTTGTTACTACAACAACGATTTACTGAACATTTTCTTGTTGAAATTATCGCTTTACCTGCTCTAGTGGCATTAGTGATTGTTGTATCAGATGGTATTAATAATAATGCTGGGATTATTTCTGCCATTGCAACCATTCTGTTAATTACTTTAAGTGTTGCTCCTGGAGATTCTGTCAATGTAGCGATAGATCGTATTTTCGACACATTTATAGGTACTTCTGTGGCAATTGGCCTTAATTTCATTTTGCGTCCACCTGAACCAGAAGCTGAAGAGGAAATAAAAGAAGATCTTGTTGTATTAAAAAACAAAGAAGCCGAACTTCAAAAACAACTACAAGAAATTCAAGAAAAAATTGAAAACAAAAAATAAGAGACTGGCATGCCAGTCTCTTATTCATTTGATTTTAACGCTTCAATCATATCAACTTTTTTCAACTTCAAATACATAACAATTCCTACAACTAACGTAAAGAAAATCGTAATGCAACTCGCATATATATAACTGATTGAATGAATCGTTGGCGAAAACATCAGCATATCCATCTCTACTGTTTGTAAAACATACCCGTGTAATAAAATCCCCATTGCTAAGCCTACAAGAACACCAAAGAACGTTAAGAAAATGTTCTCACGATAAATGTACATCGTTACTTCCTTATCATAAAAGCCTAACACCTTAATGGTTGATAATTCTCGAATCCGTTCAGAAATATTAATATTATTCAGATTATAAAGCACAATAAACGCTAATAATCCAGCTGAAATAATTAATACCCAGACGACAATATTTAATGTTCCTGTCGTTTCGTCTAATGCAGTAGATGAATCAGACAAGAAACTAACATTAATGATGTCTTCTTGCTCCATCAATTTTTCTGCAACTTGTTTTTCTTGCTTTTTCGTTTGTTCATCTTTGAAGACAACTAAATCTGTATTATACGTGGGTTGCTTATCAAAAACTTCTTCAAAAGTTTTTGGTGTTAAATAAGCAAAATGACCGACATAATTTTCAACAATTGCCGCTATTTTCACTTTAAAAGTTTGATTATCAGCATTTTTCAAGGTAAAAGTATCCCCTTCAGATAAATCAAAAAGAGTGGCTAATTTTTCATTTATAATCGCTCCATCATCTGTTAAATAAGATTCTTTTCCTGTTTGACGATTGTTAAATAAAACAAAATCAGACAATGCTTCAAGATTTTCTGGCACATATACCGTCACATCTTGACTAGTTATTCCTGTTTTCTCCATTGTCAAAGTTTCCGAACCAATTGCTAAATGTGTCTGATAATCATCAAATTGTTCAAGTTCATCCAAATACTTTTGATACGCTACTTCTGTTGGTTGTTCTTTAAAAGTGACAATTCCTTGATAGTGCCAAATTTTTGAAAATTGAATCGGGACTACATCACTAATAGAGTCCCGTAAACCAAAACCTGTCAGAATCATCGCTGTACATCCTGCAATACCAAAAATAGTCATAAACATCCGTGACTTATAGCGAAATAAATTTCGCATCGTTACTTTTTGAATAAAACTCATGCGTTTCCATAATGGCGTTAAATATTCCAATAAAATTCGTTTTCCTGCTTTTGGCGCTTTCGGACGTAATAACGTAGCAGGCGAACTGAATAAATCCACACGCAAGGCAACCAACGAAATGCCCACTGTACAAACTAATGCAACGACAATACCAATACTACTATAACCTACATACCATGGCGTCATAAATTCTTTAATATTGTACAACTGTCCATAAGCGCTAATGATAATTGTTGGGAACAGATAAAAGCCCACTGCTAAGCCTAATAAACTTCCTAAAAGTCCGGCAGATAAAGAATACAACAAAAATTTTTGAGAAATCTCGCCATTTTTATAGCCCAATGCTTTCAATGTACCAATTTCTACACGTTTTTCTTCAATCATTCGTCCCATGGTTGTTAGACTAACCAGTGCTGCTATTAAAAAGAAAATCGTTGGAAAAACAGTAGCGATTGATGAAATTCGATTCGCATTCTCCTTGTATTCAGCGTATCCAGGATTACTTTCACGATCAATTAAAGTAAAGGATGCTGGCTTTAATTCATCGATCTTTTTTTGTTCAGAAGCTAATGTCTCTGTCGCTTCTTTGAGTTTTGGTAGCTCTTTTTCTTTTTGCTTCGTAAATTCTGCTAAGCCCTCATCATATTGCTTTTTACCAGCTTGCCATTCTTTCTCAGCTGATTCTAATTGATTAGCTCCACGTTCTTCTTCTACAGCAAGGGTTTGTTTCCCTTCTGCGAGTTGCTGCTTCCCATCTGCTAATTGTTTTTTTGCCTCTTCTATTTGTTGCTTTCCTTCATCTAATTGTCTTTGCCCTTCTTTAAGTTGTTGCTGTCCTTGGGCAATTTCATCCACTCCAGCTCCTAATTGCGCAAGATTTTCTTCAAGAGTAGCAATTTGAGAATCAATCATTCCTCCTAAACTACGAATATCTGCAACAAGCATTAACAATGATTCCGATGAAAGTTCATCAAGAATCTGTTGAACTGTAGTTAGCCATTCATTATCCTCTGGCAATTGTGTTAGCAACAATTGTAAACTCACTCGCAGATCATCCAACAATTGATCCAGCTCTTCTTCAGGTACCTCATTGACCTGTGAAGTTAAGTGCTCAATATCTTTAAAGGTTTGTTGTGCTATTTGTAATTGATTAAGAGCTTCTTCTAACTGAGTGCGCTGTGCTTCTAATTGAGAAAGTTGAGCTTCGTATGCATCTAAAGATCCGGATTGACGATCGACTTCACGCTGACTTTCATTTAAAATTTGTTCATTTGCAGCGAGTTCTTTTTCTGCTTCAGTAATTTGTTGCTCTCGTGTTTGAATTTCAGCTTTCGCAGCAGCTATTTTTTCATCATAGGTTTGTTGTGCTACTTCTAATTCCGTCTGCCCTTGATCCAATTTTTCTTTTGCTTGTTTCAATTCCTGTTCAGCTTTTTCTAGTTGTTCTTCGCCTTCTTGAATTTTTTGGCGATTTTTTTCTAATTCACGATTTGCAGCTTCTTTAATTTCAGTTAAGCGAGCTTGTTTTCGAGGCTCCAACCAGTCTTCTAACTGTTCTTGATTTTTACCCATGAGTTTCGTATACTCGTCAGAATAAGCAGTCACTGTTTGTACATTTTTAAATGACAACAGCATTCGTGAATAGGCATCCATTTGAAAAGCTTCTTCTGGTAAAAGCGCAAAATAATCAATAGCACCATTTCCTACATTTGTATTTCCACGTTTAGCATTATCAATAAACTCTGGTGTTGTCGCAAAACCAACAATTTTATATTGCTGTTGCTTTAAATTATTTTCTGAATCATCACTTTTTTGAACCTCAAAGGTATCTCCTAATTTATAGTATTCTTTCGCACGAGTATCCAAAATAATTTCATTTTCTTTTGGTAATTTACCTGATTCCAGCACAGGTACGTTCATTGTATCTGTTAGACTATAAAAACGAACAACTTCATTTTTTTCTACTAAATGCATATCTAATACATATTGTGGAACTACCGATTCAAGATTTTTTTGTTTTTCTAAGTATGTTTGATCTTCTTCTGAAAACCCAAGACTAGAGTACACTGTGATATCAGATAACTGCTGCTTTTTATAATAATCATCAGCAGACTGAATCATATCTGGACCTGTCGCACCAATGCCTACAAAAAAAGCGACACCCAAAAAGATAATTCCTAAAATAGAAAAAAAGCGTGCAGGCGATTGCTTGATTTCCCGAATACTACTTTTAAGGAGAGCTGTCTTTTTCATTGCCTTCCTCCTTACCATTCAATATGAGCAATTGGTGTTGGTGTTTCATTATGCTCAATACTACGAACTTTTGCATCATTAATACGAATAACACGATCCGCCATTGGAGCAATCTGAGAATTGTGAGTAATAATTATCACGGTTGTTCCTGTATTTCTTGCAGTATCTTCCAAAATTTGCAAAATCTGTTTTCCAGTCTCATAATCCAATGCGCCTGTGGGTTCATCACATAACAACAATTTCGGTCTCTTAGCCAAAGCTCGCGCAATTGTAACCCGTTGTTGTTCTCCTCCTGATAATTGTGACGGGAAATTATTCATACGATTTCCTAAACCTACTTGCGTTAAAATTGCTTCTGCATCCAACGCATTTTCCACAATTTGTGCAGCTAATTCTACATTCTCTTTTGCAGTCAAATTAGGAACCAAATTATAAAACTGAAACACAAAACCTACATCATCCCGGCGATATGCTGTTAGTTGCTTGGCATCATAATTTGCAATATCTACACCGTCAATGATTATCTGGCCACTATCACAACTATCCATGCCACCTAATATATTCAAAACTGTTGATTTTCCCGCACCACTCGGTCCTAAAATCACAGCTACTTCACCTTTTTCAACACCAAAAGTGACACCATCATTTGCCATGATTGTCGTATCACCCATCTGATATTTTTTTACTTCATCAATAACTTCAATGTAACTCATTTGCCCTCCCCCTTTTTCTTTAGTTTAACACAAACAAATAAAAACACAGACGTTTTTTTACATATAAAAAAACGAGAATCAATTCAATTCTCGTTTCTTTAAGCAATACTTTGATTCTGAAGCTCACCTAATAATTATTGATTAAATAAATTTTGGTTAACCAGTTCACTATTTATTACTCAAAGGATTTCTAGAGATGGTAGTTCGTATGATTAGATAGACTTTTAATAAAAGATGCTTGCGGAAAAATATGTAGTGATGACCTATTTAATTGATGTCGTTATGGAGCCTACGACGACGTGAGAAGCAAACTAATTATGGCGATAGTTTACGTATTTCAATTCGTTGCAGTCACGAAGACTGCAACCAAGAGTACATCAATAAAAATTTGCTCACGAAAAATATTTCAATCCATGCAGTCACGAAGACTGCAACAACCAGCGTAATTCATGATGGTTGCTGATCGTGCATTTCAATCCATGCAGTCACGAAGACTGCAACTTTTCTAGTCAAACAAGCGATGTCGCTACTAATCAATTTCAATCCATGCAGTCACGAAGACTGCAACGACTTTTTACCGCCTAATGCGATGATAACGACTGATATTTCAATCCATGCAGTCACGAAGACTGCAACTATTTTCCCAGCAGTAATTGCCTTGAAGCGACCCATTTCAATCCATGCAGTCACGAAGACTGCAACAATGACAATGAAAAATTGCTCGGGATTCAATCAATTTCAATCCATGCAGTCACGAAGACTGCAACCTAAGTTTATTAGTAACATCGATAGCGCATCGTCATTTCAATCCATGCAGTCACGAAGACTGCAACTCAACCCGAATCAACAAAGTGCGTTAGCAAAATTATTTCAATCCATGCAGTCACGAAGACTGCAACATTACATGTCATAAAATTAATCTTAAAAGGAGTAAATTTCAATCCATGCAGTCACGAAGACTGCAACGGCGATTAAAAGTAAAAAAATAGCAAACCTTCCTATTTTTTGATGAATATCGCCCAATTATATGTATTTTTCTTTTAAAATCGAATATAATCGTATTTATCTCTCATCATTTTCTCATTTATAGGATATTTCATGGTGCGAATCTCCTAGAGAATTTCTGGGAGCTTGGGATTCGCACTAATCTCACTAAATGAAGTAGTTTCTTTTAATTCATTATATCATTTAACTATGACGACTTACTATAAAAAAACAGAGCGAAAAATATTCACTCTGTTTCATTTATTATTTAGATGCATCGAAGCGTTTAATACCGTCTAAATAAGTAGCTTCAAGTGTCATATCTGAATTTAGAACGATGAAGTCT
This sequence comes from Enterococcus sp. AMC1623, assembly GCF_058216495.1. Taxonomy (NCBI): domain Bacteria; kingdom Bacillati; phylum Bacillota; class Bacilli; order Lactobacillales; family Enterococcaceae; genus Enterococcus; species Enterococcus sp. AMC1623. The sequence goes on from NZ_CM177096.1 coordinate 1,088,113, forward strand.
GCAGCACGGCCTTTTTTTATCATGCCACATACATCATCAATTTTACAACTAACAGCTGGTACTAAACTTGCCATCATAACTGCTTGTTCAGGTGTTGCCAATCCCCAATCAACGACATTTTTGATTGCTTCTTTTAGTTTTAAAATACTTCCTGCTAAATTACCTTCTTGCAAGCGAGCAGTTCCATTTTCAACAACTACTGGAAACTCTCCTAAAATATAATTTCCATCAGGCATTCCACCAGCCATCATACAATCTGTAATTAAAGCTACATGATCATGCCCTGCTTTTTCCATCAATACTTCTGCTGCTGCTGGATGAACATGATGACCATCACAAATCAATTCAGAAAAAACGTCATGCAAACTTAATAATGCTCCAACCATACCAGGTTCACGATGGTTCAATCCACGCATTCCGTTAAACGCATGCACAAAAACGCTCGCTCCAGCTTCCACTGCCTTAGAGGCATCTTCCAATGTGCCGTTGCTATGTCCTAGAGAAACAACTACACCTTCGTCTGTTACTTGCTTAACGAATTCTTCAACACCTTTACGCTCAGGAGCTAAAGCAATTTTTTTGATTATGCCGCCAGAAGCTTCTTGCCACTCATGAAAAGTATCAATATCAGGATCACCGAAATAGGATGGATTTTGTGCCCCTTTGTATTCCTCTGTAAAAAATGGTCCTTCAAAATAAATTCCTTGAATCTTAGCACCAGTTACATCCTTGTGAACACGACCAATCGTTTCAGCCACATCGCGTAATAATTCTTTGCTAGAAGTTAAAGTTGTTGGTAGAAAAGATGTCACCCCACAAGATAACAATGCATCTGACATCACCTTAATACCTTCTGCATCATTGTCCATTACATCATGATTCATATAACCATGAATGTGCGTATCTACCAGTCCCGGTGCAATCCATTTGCCCGAATAATCAATCAACGTTACTTCTTCTTCAGGAAGCTCAGAAGTATACTCTCCAAATTTTTCGCCAACAATTTCTAAATATCCAGGCCCTTTTACCATTGATTTCAAGAAAAATTTATCTGCACTTATAAAAGTTCTCATTTGACTCGCTCCTCTTTATTTTTTCTACCCTAAAATTACTCTTATTTTCCTTAGAAGTCAAGAAAGGTCTACACCATTTATCGAATTTTTGATACATAAGTAGCTAAAGATAAATATTCTTTCGATTCTTCTATAAGATTCATTTTTTGGCAAATAACACCTGATAACGAAAAGAGTTCTTCCAAATAATAATGACTGCAACGTTGCTGTGCCCATAAAATGCCTTGTTCTGAAACTTCTAGTGCTTGTTCATATTTTTGCATTTGGAATAAGAAACTCCCATAATTATAAAATATCTTTGTTAACTCAAAACTGGTTAATTCAGTTGGTAATAATTCGATTAATTCGTAACTTGTTTCCAAATAAAAGGAAGCTTTCTCAATATTCCCTGCATCGCCGAAGACACGACCTAAACAGCTTAATAATTGAATTTCAATAGAGGAACTATTTTCATTTCCTTTATTATATGTATATGATAATCCCTTTTTCAGAGATTGAATGGAAGCATCATACGCTTGGTATAAAAAATATTCACAACTTCCTAAATAGTAATAATAAAGTTGAAAATCTGTATCTAAATAAAGATAATCCATCAAACGGGAGTTTTCTAGTAAATCTTCCATTTTTTGATATTCTTGATGAATTAAATAGTAGTGTACTTGACTAAACAAAAATTTAATTCGTTGTATTTCTTCAGACTCTGAATGCAAAACTTGGTCCAAAGTTACATTTAATCGTTGACAAATACTCTGTAAAACCATCACATTGGGAATTTCTACGCCATTTTCTATGCGGCTTAAAACACTTTGAGCACAAATCCCTTGAGCTAGCATTTTTTGAGTCATTTTACGTTCTTTTCGTAAGCGCTTGATTGTTTCGCCAAAAGTTTCAGATGTTGACATCGTACTTCCTCCAAAATATGCGAATTAGCATTTTATTTTTTATTTATTTTAACACATAATGTTAAAAAAGGAAGATTTTATCGAAAAACGTTCGGAATTCTTCATTATTTAGATCGGAGTGACACGTATGGAAACGAAAACAAACGTAACATTCAAGTGGGAAAACCTAACTTTATTTGGCTTTATTGAACGAGAATACGAAAATTCATTTTTAATACAAGTTAACGAACCTTCTAAAGAAATCATGGATAAATTTAGTGGCCGTATGGTCATTAGTAAAAAAGTTTGCGAAAAAATTTCCGAATAAAAATGGAGCAGCGATTATTCGCTCCTCCATTTTTTTATTTTTGTTTATAAGTTGCTAAAAATTCATGCATTTTATCTGCAGTTAGTTTTAATTCTTCCACATTTGGCAAATAGACAATTCTAAAATGATCCGGCTGTTGCCAATTAAATCCACCACCATGCACCATCAATATATGATGCTCATGAAGAAAGTCTAAAACAAATTTTTCATCATCTAAAATGTTAAAGCGTTTCGTATCGATTTTAGGGAACATATAAAAAGCAGCTTTTGGTTTCACAGCAGATAATCCTGGAATATCATTAATTGCTTTATGGATAAACTCACGTTGTTCATAAATACGTCCACCTGGCAATAATAATTTATCGATACTTTGATAACCACCTAATGCCGTTTGAACAATTTGTTGTGACAACACATTTGAACATAAACGCATCGAAGATAACATATTTAAGCCTTCAACATAATCTTTAATATGTCTTTTATCTCCACTAAGAACCATCCAACCAACACGGAACCCTGCCACACGGTGAGATTTAGATAAGCCACTAAATGTTACGACTGGACGATCTGGAGCTAGCGTAGCAATAGGAATATGTTGATGACCATCCATCAATAGACGGTCGTAAATTTCATCAGAGAAAATAATTAAATCAAATTCACGGGCAATTTCAACAATTTGTTCTAAAATTTCTTTTGGATAAACCGCTCCAGTAGGATTATTAGGATTGATTAAAACAATTGCTTTTGTTTTAGAAGTGATTTTTGAACGAATATCCGCTACATCAGGATTCCATTCACTCTCTTCATCACAGATATAATGGACAGGTTTGCCACCAGCTAATGAAATAGAAGCTGTCCATAAGGGATAATCAGGCATTGGTACTAAAATTTCATCCCCATTATCACATAAACCTTGCATTGACATTGTAATTAACTCACTGACACCATTTCCAGTATAAATATCATTAATAGTCACATTGGGGAAATTTTTCAATTGACAATATTGTTCGATAGCTTTACGTGCTGAAAAAATGCCTTTTGAATCAGAATACCCTTCTGATTCTCTCACGTTCATAATCAAGTCACGAATAATTTCGTTTGGAGCTTCAAACCCAAATGTTGCAGGATTCCCTGTATTTAATTTTAAAATACTGATTCCTTCTTCTTGCATGCGATCTGCTTCTTCTAACACAGGCCCACGCACGTCATAACTAACACCTTCAAGTTTGCTAGATTTTTCAAAATTTCTCATAGTAGAACCCTCTTTTCATAAATATACATAATGTATATTGAACTGTATTGCTGCGTCTTCCATAGAACTTTTTTTCAGTGTACCTATTATAGCAAATTTTCTGAAAAAACGGGAAGTATTATTATTCATTTTTACTAAAAAAGTAAGAATTGTAGTATTGACAAATATCCAAATAAAAAGTAAGATTTTAACTGTTACTGCGGACGTGTTGGAATGGCAGACAAGCATGATTGAGGGTCATGTGAGCGTATGCTCGTGTGGGTTCAAGTCCCATCGTCCGCATTTTGTCATCACTAGGAATAGTGATGTTTTTTTATATTTATCGATGTTTCCTTCCTGTAAAAAATAAACATTCGTCTTATCCTAATAACAAGTCCATAAATAACTTATGAGAATTAAGGAGATATTTCAATGAAATCAACTGATATATTACAAAAAGTATTTGGAAACATTGAAATTTATTCTTTAGAACAACAAAATTCAGCGTATGAAGGCTGTCTCTTCTACTCAAAAACAAAGGATATCATCATAAGAACCCGTCTGGCAAAGAAGACATCAAAAAAAGCAGGCTATTTTGTGGCGTTTTGGGAAAAGGATGCACAAGCAAACAATACACCTTTTAAAGCAGAGGATAGTCCAGAGCTGTTAGCAGTAGTAATCGATGATGAAAATAAAAAAGGAATTTTTACTATTCCAAAAGAAATTGCTGTAGAAAAACAGATTTTATCTACAGCAAACCAAAATGGTAAAATGGCCATGAGATTTTACCCAGTGTGGTGCCATAATTTAAATCAAACTGCCTTGCAAACTCAAAAATGGCAATTACACTATTTTAAAAATTTATCAGAATAAATAACTTTATTCTCTCTTCATGAAAACTAGTGTAACAATGCTAGTTTTTTTATTTTTAGAAACAAAAAAAGTCAACTATCTGAACGATAGCTGACTTGATAATTAACCTTTAACGATGTTTGTTGCTTGAGGTCCACGTTGACCTTCTTCAATATCAAAAGTTACTGCTTGACCTTCTTCTAAAGTTTTGAAACCTTCGCCTTGGATAGCTGAGAAGTGTGCAAACACATCTGTTCCATTTTCTGCTGTGATAAAGCCAAAACCTTTATCTGAGTTAAACCATTTTACTGTACCGTTATTCATAACGTACCTCCAAATTACACATCATATGTGTTTATTTTGTAATAACGAGTGAAGTGCAAATAGAAGTGCGTATCATTTTTTATAAAGATAAACATATTATAGTTACATATCAAAAAGTATTACTTACGTAGTTTAACACGAATACTTTATGAATGCAAATAGATTTCCTTATTTTTTCTACTTTTTCTTTGAATTTGCACGATATTGACTGCGAGTCATTTTGACAGAAGAATTGGAATTGAATTTACGAACAGCAGGATCGGTATCTTTGCGAGTTTGATACGCAGCAGGTTCTGTATCAAATAAGAGATACTCGTCTTTTTTCATAGAATTCATCAAATCCTCTTCAGAAATTGCAGGTGCATATTCGTCTTGAATAATTGATGTAGGAATATATTTAGGAACAAATGGCGATTTTTCAGTCGTTTCTTTGTTAATCGATGGACGCGTGACCGTTTCTGCTCTTTTTTCTGTCACCTGATACGTACTGTGCGCAACTGTATCTCCAAACAAACGCTTTTTCCCTGTTGGTGTTACTTCGGGCTGATACTTTTTATTATAGTTGGGTAAATTCTGACGATGCCTACTTAATTCATCACGTTGACGAATGCTCTGTCCTGCTTTTTCCTGACTTACCCGAGGTGAACGACGTAATGAACGTTCTTCATTATTTTCAACAGAAACTGTGTGTGAATGCTTCGCTGCTTCTGTAAGAATCCAATTATCATCACTTTTAAAAGTAGGTCGTTTATTCTTAGGCTGCAATTTTACGCCTGCCTCATCTGAATAAGCTGGAAAACGTGCATGCTTTCGTTTAATTTCTTCATATTGTGCCATTACTTTCATTCCTTTTATCACGGTTTTTTTTTATGATAACATAAATATCCATGCTTCAACAGCTCTAATCCTAAAAAACAGAGGCAAACAAGATGTCTGCGCTCTGTCGTAAGTTTATACAAGTTGTAATTGTTCTTGATTCATTTGGAAACGTTCAATTTTTTCTTTCTTCTCTTTGCTACTGATTAAAATATAACTATTTTCAGCAATCGAGCGTCCAACCAAACGACGGTTCACTTCTTGGGTCAAAGATGTTTCTTCTGCAATAAAATGTAGTTTTTTATTAACATGTTTTGGATAATTAGTTGGATTCATTATCACAGCTACATATTCATTCTTATCTCTTCTTAAAATACCAAATAATTCATCTGTATAGAAGAAACTCAAATCACCATGAATTAATACTTCATAATTATTACGATATTCTACCCATTTCCGACAATTATCATATATTTCACGATCGATTTGGCTCCAAGGGAAAAATTTGCGATTTTCAGGATCCTTCGCTCCAGTCAAACCAGCCTCATCGCCATAATAGATACATGGAACACCCGGAGATAAAAACATAAACCCAAATGCTAAATCTAATTTTTTTGTATGGTTGCCAACCATAGTCAAAATACGCTCCGTATCATGAGTACCAATATTATTCAAATTATTGTAAAAAATATCCCGTGGATAATTTTCATATAGTCTTGTCAATGACTTCGCAATTTGTTCTGGGGAGCTTGTCTCATTCAATAATTCAATGGCACTATCACGCAATGGATAGTTCATCACGCCTTGCAAATGATCCCCTAAGATATATTCACGTCGTACATCATAAGATACTTTATTTGAAGCATCTTCCCATACTTCGCCAATTAATACACGATCTTCATAATTGTTTAAGTTTTTGCGAATACCTGCAATAAACTCATCGGGTAATTCGTCAGCAACATCCAAGCGCCAACCATCAACACCCAGTTGATTCCATTTCGTTAACACACTATTTTCTTCTCCAAAAATAAACTTTTGGAACTCTGGGTCGTGCTTATTGACTTCTGGTAAATCTTTAATTCCCCACCATGATTCATATTCATTTGGATAATTAATAAAATTAAACCAAGAAAAATATTCACTATGACGATTTTGAAATGCGCCAACATGTGTGCCATAAGTACCGTTTGCATTGAAATAACGACTATTTTGTCCAACATGACTAAACACGCCGTCTAAAATAAGATGCATATCATTTATGTGTAAAATATCAATTAATTCTTTAAAATCTTCCTCCGTGCCTAAAACAGGATCAATTTTAAAGTAATCAGATGTATCGTAGCGGTGATTACTACACGCTTCAAAGATAGGGTTTAAATAAATTCCTGTTATCCCTAGCTCTTTTAAGTACGGAATTTTTTTAATGATTCCTTGTAAATTCCCTCCAAAAAAGTCCCAACGTAAAATATCGCCATTTGGACCTTTTACATATAATGGTTCATCCTCTTCAGTTGCATAAATAAACGTGTTTGGTTTGGGTGAATTAATTTTTTTATCTTTATTTCCATTGAAAAAACGATCTGGAAATATTTGATAAAAAATTCCATTACGATACCAGTCTGGTGTGCGTTCTGCTTCTTTATAGCAAGTAATTTGAAAATCCCAAATAGTGGCTGGTTCATCATACAAACGGCCTTCTCCACCTTGTTCACTTGCACCATAATATTCAACAAACACTTGATCGTTTACTTTCGTATGCACTTCAAAATGATAGAAATAAAGACCTTTCCCTTGATTAAAGAAATACTCATATGAGTAAAAGCCTTCTTCTTGTTTTTCCATAAAAATTCGTTGTTCTGGTTGATGATCCTTATGCATAACCAAATAAACTTGTAAAATGTCCTCGGCGATTACCTCAATAGATAATCGCACGAGTCCATTTTCTTTGACTGCTCCAAAAGGATGTTTATGATAGCTTTGCCAAGGATTAAAACGGATTAAAGACATTGCTGGTTCCCTCTTTTTCTGTATGGGCAAAAATTGGTTCAATTTGCCAAATATCTTCTGCATATAGTCTTACAGTATCATCAGAAGAAAAACGTCCAGCATTTGCAATATTTACTAGACTAATTTTACGCCATAATGATTGATCTTTGTAAGTTGCATCAATTCTTTCTTGCGCTCGACAATAATCATCAAAATCACGCAGCAAGAAATATTCATCATTGTAGCGAAGTAATGAATCATAAATTTCGCGTCCTTCATACCCAATATTTGGAATAGTTCCATCAATAAAGGCATCCACTACGCGTCGGATTACCGGGTTCTCATCATAGATTTGGTGAGAGTAATATTCATGATTTTCATAATATGCGTACACTTCTTCTTCAGTTAACCCAAAAATACAAATATTTTCATCGCCTACAGCATCTCGAATTTCTACATTCGCACCATCTAAAGTTGCTACTGTTACAGCACCATTTAACATTAACTTCATGTTACTTGTACCAGATGCTTCTTTTGATGCCAATGAGATTTGTTCACTCACATCTGCTGCTGGAATGATACGTTCTGCTAAGGAAACATTGTAGTTTGGTAAAAAGACAATTTTAATTTTATCTTGAATAGAAGCATCGTTGTTAATCATATTTGCCACTTCATTAATGGTCTTAATGATTGCTTTGGCATAGGTATAACTTGGTGCAGCCTTCGCACCGAAGATAAACACACGTGGATGAATATCTAACTCAGGATTATCTTTCAAGTCAAAATACAATTTTAGAATGTGCATTAAGTTTAATAACTGACGTTTATACGCATGCAGACGTTTGATTTGTACGTCAAAAATTGCATTTGGAGATACAGTAATTCCAGTTGTTTCTTGAATGTATTCTGCCAATTCTTCTTTCTTTTGATGCTTAGCTTCAGCTAATTTACCCAGCACTTTTTCATTATTTTGATAATTCATCAATAATTTCAAGTCAGACGAATCTTTACGCCATGTTTTACCAATCGTTTCATCTAATACATGAGATAAAGGCTCATTAGCTAATTGTGACCAACGACGCTGTGCAATTCCATTTGTTTTGTTGTTAAAACGGTCTGGATAAACTAAATAGAAATCATGTAACACAACTGATTTTAATAGATCAGAATGCAGTTTTGCGACACCATTGGTACTATGACTACCAATAATCGATAAATTAGCCATGTGTACTTGATCGCCTTGAATGATACGTGTGCGTTGAATTAAATCTTCAGGATGGATACCACGCATTGAATCAACATAGCGACGATCAATTTCTTCAATAATTTGATACATACGCGGAACAATTTGTTTCATCAAATAAACTGGCCATTTTTCTAGAGCTTCTGCCATAATAGTATGGTTTGTATAGCTCATAACTTTAACAGTAATGTCCCATGCTTGTTCCCAATTAACGTCATTCTCATCGATTAAAATACGCATTAATTCTGGAATACATAATGCTGGATGTGTATCATTGATATGAATTGCGACTTTTTCACTTAATGCAGACCAAGGTTTATTTAATTTTTGGAAATAACGCACAATACTTTGTACCCCTGCTGAAACAAAGAAATATTCTTGAATCAAGCGAGTCATACGGCCTCTTTCATTTGAATCATCTGGATACAATACAGCCGTTAAATCTTCATATACACGTCGTTCTTCGATACTCTTATATTTACCTTCTTCTGAAGCCGGAATTTCAACACTCCATAAACTCATAGTGTTTACAATGCCATTTTGATAACCTACCATTCCAGTATCATATGGAACTGCACGTAAGATAATTTCATTTTCTGCAACAGGTTTTAATTGCCCATGTTCATTTTCTTTTAAATAAACATTTCCTGCAAAATGTACATTGACTGCTTTACTCGGGCGACGGATTTCCCATACATTCCCATTATTTAGCCATTCATCAGGTAATTCCACTTGATAGCCATCAACAAATTGTTGTTTAAACAAGCCGTAATCATAACGAATACCATTTCCGTTTCCAGGTAAACCACTTGAAGCAATAGAGTCCATAAAACATGAAGCTAAACGGCCTAAACCACCGTTTCCAAGTGCCATATCTTTTTCAACATCTGCTAAATCATCCAAGTCTACATCTAAATCTGACAATGTTTCACGCACTAAATCTAATAATCCTAAATTTAGCAAGTTACTTTTTAACATTTTGCCTGGTAAAAATTCAATGGAGAAATAATAAGCTTGTTTTTGTTCTTCCTTTAAATAATTTTTCCAAGTTTCCCGCCAGTTATCGTTATAAATAGCTTTCACTAAACTACCTAAAGTAAAAAACAACTCATCTGCTGAGGCATCTTCTAATTCTACTGCATAGCTTTCTCTTATGCGTTGTCGCAATTCTTCTTTTAAATTTTCCTTTGTTAAAATGGTCATTACCCCCTGTTTCTAAAAACAGGCTGAAACATTGAATAATTCAACGCCTCAGTCTGCCTGTTTCTAAAACTTTTTTTATTTTATTACACTATGCTCTCATATAAAGCAAGGTATCCGTCACAGCTAGTTTCCCAACTGAAATCTTTTGACATCGCATTGCGACGTAATTTATCCCAAGCCTCTGGTGAAGAATAGTATAAATCAATAGCTTTTTGTAAACACTGCATTAAATTATATGATGTAAAATCTTGGAATCCAAATCCTGTACCTGTGCCTTCTATCGGATTAAATGGTTCAACGGTATCTCGTAAACCACCAATTTCATGAACAACAGGTAATGTTCCATAACGCATTGAAATCATTTGTGACAAGCCACAAGGTTCAAATGCAGATGGCATCAAGAAAATGTCCGCTCCGGCATACATTTTTTGAGCAAGCTGAACATCAAAAGAAATGCTAACGGAACACTTTTCAGGATATCTTTCAGCAATCGATTGGAATCGATTTTCAAAGACTGGATCGCCTGTTCCTAATAGAACAAACTGAACATCAAACTGTAATAAGTTTTCTAATTCGTCTAATACTAGATGGAAACCTTTTTGATAAGTCAAACGACTAACAACTGCAATTAATGGTACCTCTTTAATTGGACGTAGACCCATTAAACGTTGCAAGTCTTCTTTATTCGCTGCCTTACCGGATAAATCATCCACAGAGTATGCGCTCACCAAAGCAGGATCTGTTTCAGGATTATTGATATCGTAATCAATTCCATTTACAATTCCACTTAATTTGCCACTTTCCATACGCAAAATCACATCAAGTCCAGAACCAAACTCTGGAGTCTTGATTTCATTGGCATACGAAGGACTTACCGTATTTACACGATCTGAATATAAAATTCCAGCTTTCATGAAGTTTAATGCATCGCCCATCCGAATGGTTCCATCATCATACCGTTCTCTTCCCATGCCAAATAAATCTGGCAGGACGTTGCCACTATACTGACCTTGGAATTCGATATTATGGATTGTTAGCACCGTATGAATATTGCGATAAGCTTCAATCCAATTATATTTTTCTTTTAATAAAAATGGAATCATTGCTGTGTGGTAATCATTGACATGTAGAACATCTGGAATAAAATCAATTCTTTCCATCAATTCAATAATTGCCATTTGGAAAAATGCGAAGCGCTCACCATCATCATAATAACCGTATAAACTTTCACGATCAAAGTAATACAAGCTATCAATAAAATAGTACGTTACGCCATTTAGTTCCAGACGTTTCACACCACAATACTGGCTACGCCATCCAACAGAGATCGTAAAGTTCAATACATCTTCACATTGCTCTTTATATTTCAGAGGCATCTTAGTGAAATAAGGTAAGACAACTATTGTTTCAATACCTTTTTTCGTTAACTCTTTTGGTAGTGCACCTGCTACATCGCCTAATCCGCCTGTTTTAAAAAACGGGGCGCATTCAGCTGCTGCAAATAGAAGTTTCATTTTCTAACCTCCAATAATATCTGCTGTTACATGCGTTCCTTTTTTAACAACGATTGGTTTTTCTGGTGTGCCAATAATCTTCACACCTTCTTCTACAACAATATTTTTATCTAAAATTGCGTAGCTAACTTCTGCATTTGATTTGATTGTATTACTTGGGAAAATTAATGATCCAGTAACTTTTGCACCTTCTGCAATATCGCTACCACGACCGATAATAGAATCTTCTATTTGACCTTCAATCATACATCCTGTTGCAAATTGACTGTTATTAACAATCGATGTTTCAGAATAATATGTTGGTACTTCATTTTTCATTTTTGTATAAACTTTTTGGCTTGAATACAATAACGACGTGAATTTTTGAGTATCTAACATATCCATATTTGCTTGATAATAAGATTGAATATCATAAATATTGTTCAAATAGCCTGTGTATTCATAAGCATACGTACTTTTTGAAATACGTTCACGTAAGAAACTTTCAACATTTCCTAAAATATTTTTAGATTGTTTCTCAAGTAAAATTTCAATTAATTTTTCTGTTTTGATAATAAAAATATCCGCACATAGATTTACAACATCTTGTATTTCGGTATCTTTCACTAAAGAAGTTTTATCAATCAGGTTATCTTCGCCTAAGTTAATCACAATGTCTTCTTTATATAAAAGACTCTTAGGTACACGTTTATAAACAACCGTCATGTCATTGCCATGTGCTTGATGAATGTGTAATAAAGCTCGTAAATCAATATTCACTAAGATTTTACTACCCATATATACCGCATATTCAGATTTTGATTTTTTCAAATAATCAATAACTAAATCATAATAACTACTATTGTTGTCAGCACGACGGATAAAATCTTGATAAATATGAATGAAGAAGCGGTTTTGAATACCATCTAAACTCCATTCTTTTCCGCCACCAATATGGTCAAATACGGATTGTGTTTCACCTTCATTAAACACCATAAACAATGATTTAATATTTGCATTTGCAATACTAGATAAATTGAAATCAAGTAAACGATACTTACCATCAAACGGTAAAGTAGATAGTGGACGATTTGCAGTTAATGGTAATAAATCATCATAACGATGCAAATTTCCAACAAGCGCACACATTTTATTAGTCCTCATCAACAGTCACTCCAATCACTTCAGAATAGCCAACCACAGCAATTTCTTCTGTTCCATCGATTACAGCATTATCGCCAATAATCGCATCTTCCCCAATAATTGCTTTGTGGATTGATACATTTTTACCAATTGTTGCACCAGACATCACGATACTGTCTGTAATTTTTGCACCTTCTTTTACTTGTACATCATCTGATAAGACACTGTGATTAACATCCCCTGCAATATAGCAACCATCAGAAATCAAGGAGTTTTTCGCTGAGCCAGTTTCCGTAACGAAATGTGGTGGTGAAATTGGGTTTTTAGAATAAATACGCCATGCTTTATCACGAATATTTAATTCCATGTCAGGACGTAAAAATTCCATATTTGCTTCCCATAGAGAATCAATTGTACCCACGTCTTTCCAATATCCATCAAAACGATAAGCAACCACTGTTTCACCGCTATCTAGGTAAGCAGGAATAACGTGTTTACCAAAGTCATTCATTGAACTATCTTTTGCATAACTTGTCGTTAAAATATTTCTTAAACGACCCCAGTTGAAAATGTAGATCCCCATTGATGCAAGGTTACTCTTTGGTTCGTCTGGTTTTTCTTCAAATTCAATAATACGATCATTATCATCTGTATTCATAATACCGAAACGAGACGCCTCTTTCATTGGTACTTCAATAACAGCAACTGATAAAGAAGCATTGTTACGTTTATGATTTTCAAGCATTTCTTCATAATCCATCTTGTAAATATGGTCTCCAGATAGGATTAAGACATATTGTGGATCTAATTGATCTAAATAAGAAATATTTTGATAAATCGCATGCGCTGTTCCTTCAAACCATTTACTACCTTCAGAACTTGAGTAAGGTTGTAAAATAGTTGCACCTGCATTAATTCCGTCTAAGCCCCAACTTGCACCATTTCCAATATGATGATTTAACGCCAAAGGTTGATACTGCGTGACTACACCTACATTATTAATTCCTGAATTTGCACAATTGCTTAAAGTAAAATCGATAATACGATATCTTCCTCCAAAAGGAACTGCGGGTTTAGCCATATTTTTGGTTAATTTGCCAAGTCGCGTACCTTGCCCTCCCGCAAGAATCATGGCTACCATTTCTGTTTTCATTTTTTCGGTGAAGAATTCACCTTGCCCCCTTTCAACTTACTTGCTTGTATTTCATTTGTTGCTGTTATTCCGTTAGTTACTTTTGTTGCTTTTTTGACTTTTTTCTTTATTCGTACATTAACATCTTTCGGACGAATAATTAGTGCGCCTAATGCTGGTAAAACGGTTTGAACTTGATAATCAAATTGCTTAAATGATTTCTCAATCGTTTGCATATCATCGTTATTTTTAGTCCACGTTCCGCCAAACTCCTCCATTTCTGTATTAAGTATTTCTTGATACGTACCTGGATAAGGAACACCTATTACAAAATCATGTCGTTCTACCGGTGCAAGATTTAAAACGACAATCAAGAAATCTTTTTTTGTTTTGCCTTTACGAATAAAAGAAAGGACCGTGTCCTCTAAATTATCTGCGTCGATAATTTCAATTGTTTCACGACTGTCTTCTAATTCCCATAAGGCAGGCTCTTTTTCATAGAAGTGATTCAATGTACTTGTAAAGTGTTGCATTTTGAGGTTCATGTCATCGTCTAAGTTTTCCCATTCCAATTGCTCATCATATTTCCATTCGAGAAATTGTCCGAATTCGCTTCCCATAAAGAGAAGTTTTTTCCCAGGATGCGTCATCATATACGTATACATATTTCGTAAATGCGCAAATTGCTTATACCGATCTCCCCACATTTTATGCATCAAACTTTTCTTTCCATGAACAACTTCATCATGAGAAAAAGCTAATATATAATTTTCATTCATCATATACATAAATGAGAATGTCAATAAACGAAAGTTATCTTTACGGAATAATGGGTCCATCTCGTAAAAACGTAAGACGTCATTCATCCATCCCATATTCCACTTATAATCAAATCCTAACGCATCATTTTCGATTAATCCTGTAATTTTGGTTTCAGAGCTACTCTCTTCCGCCATCATAATTGTTGCGGGATATGCAAGTTTAATTACGGCATTTAATTTTTGTAAGAAATAAAATCCTTCAAAATTCCGATTACCACCTTCATGATTTGGTGTCCAAGGTCCATCATCGTAGTCTAGATATAACATGCTTGAAACTGCATCTACACGTATCCCATCAATATGGTACATTTCAAGCCAAAACAAAGCACTTGAGATTAAAAAACTTTGGACTTGTGGTTTTCCTAAATCAAAACAAATAGTACCCCAGCGATTATTTTTCGCTCGGTTCGGATCTTCATACTCAAATGTCGGTGTACCATCATAATAAGGTAATGTATCATCATTAATACAAAAATGACCTGGAACCCAATCGACAAATACGCCAATATTGTTCAAATGACATTCCTCGACAAAATCTTGGAATTCTTTTGGTGTACCGTAATACGAAGACAATGCAAAATAACCGGTCAATTGATACCCCCAAGACATACCTAGTGGATGTTCCATCAATGGCATAAATTCAATATGGGTATACCCCATTTTTTTCACATAAGGAATGAGTTCATCTTTTAAATCAGCAAATGAATATGGTGTGCCCTCTGAATGTTGTTTCCACGAACTTGCATGGACTTCGTAAATGTTTAATGGACGTTTAAATGTATTACGTCTTTTTTGTCGTCCACGCCATAAACCATCCTTCCAAGTTTTAGTTGGAACCGTATGCAAGACTGCTGCCATACCAGGTCGCTCTTCAAACCTGATAGCAAAGGGATCGATTTTCATAATCTCCCTTCCATCGGCTTGACAAATTTTAAACTTATATTTTTCGCCTTCTTTAGGAAGAGAAGTTGCTACTTCCCAAATCCCTGATACTTTGCGTATTTCCATAGGCAAAGAATCGTCCCATTCGTTAAAATCGCCAACTAACCATACTTTTTGTGCATTTGGTGCCCAAACACGAAAAATATAGTTCTCTCCTTCTTTGTGCACTCCCAATAAATGTTGAGCGTAAAAATTTTCTCCGGTTAAAAATCGTTGTTCAGCTTCTAAAAACTTTTTGTCTTTCACACTCATGCAAAAACTCCTAACCGCTTTATAAATAAATAACTATTAATGCTAAAAATAAAAAAAATCGAAAAGCCATGTAACCCTATTGTCTTTTGATTTCTAATACGATTATATCATATTTTTAATCTTTTAAAATAAAAATTAACAACATTATTTAAAATAACGCAGGAATAATATTATTTAAAATTCTCAATAAAAAAATGTTATTTACGGAAAAATTTTCATTTTTCAAGAATGAATTTTAAAACTTATTTCCTTTCATTTTTCACAAATAAATATTATGAAAACACTGTCAAAACAGCTATTGAAAATAGTTTCATTTCAAAAACAAAAAAAATACATTAAAACACGAACATTTTTTCTTAACATTTTCACAAAACAATAAAAATATTCTCAAAAAATTTTTTCCAATGAATAACCTCTACTGATAAAAATAACTAGAATAAATGCATTTTGGGTGATTTTTATAGATTAGATAACACTTTAAAGAGAAAGCACTTACATTAGAATTAAATTAAAATTATCTTTTTATTAAAAAAGAACGCTTTATTTAGGTACCGACCCCCGAAAGTTAGAGTAATAAATCTAACTTTCGGGGGTATTTTTATGGCTAAATATAGTGAAGAATTTAAAATAAAGCTTGTTACGGAGTATTTGGATGGAAATATTGGTTATAAATTATTGGCGAAGAAATACAATATGCCTTCTGCAACACCATTACAAAATTGGGTAAGAGCTTATAAAACACAAGGGATGGAGGGATTAAAACGAAGAAAAAGGAAGGAAGTATATCCTGTTCAATTTAAATTAAATACGATACAATTTATGTTAGACACAGGTGCTTCTTATCAGGAAACGACTGAACAATTCGGATTAAATAATCCTTCATTAATTTATCGTTGGATGAAAGATTTTAATTCTCAAGGGATAGAAGGCTTGAAACCAAAATCAAAGGAGCGACCTTCTATGACTAAGAAACTAAATAAACAAACGAAAAAGGAAGAAAACAAGTTCACACGTGAAACGGAGTTAGAACGAGAGAATGAACTACTGAGATTAGAAATTGCCTATTTAAAAAAGCTGAGAGCTTTTCGGGAAAATCCGAATGTCTTACTCGAAAAGCGCAAGCAAAATGGGCATTCGAACTTAAAGAAGAAGGGTTCCGATTAAAGGATATTATCCTAGTTGTGGGAATTCCCGAAGCAACCTATCACTATCATGTCAAGAACTTCGGAAAAGAAGATCTGGATATCGAACTAAAAGAACGCATTACTCACCTATTTAAGGCGTTTTATGAACGTTATGGATATAAACGGATTACAGACGAGTTAAAGAAATTAGGATACTGTATTAATCATAAAAAGGTGTATCGCATTATGCGAGAGCTAGGATTAAAGTGTGTAAAATTCATGCGAAAATCCCGTAAATACAATTCATATAAAGGAACTACTGGAAAAATAGTGAAGAATCGATTGTCACGTCGGTTTAGTACACCTATCCCATTTCAGAAACTAGTAACTGACATTACGGAATTCAAATGTCTAGGGGAAGAAAAGTTGTATTTAAACCCTATTCTTGACCTATATAATGGAGAAGTGATTGCGTTTGGAATTAAGAAACGCCCAACATTAGATTTAGTCATGGAGCCACTAAATGAAACAATAGAGATAATAAAGAATCACGCAACCTACCGTACAACTATCCATTCGGATCAAGGTTGGCATTACCAACATAATAAATGGGTAAAAACATTAAATAAAAACAATGTATTCCAGAGTATGTCACGTAAAGCAACGTGTGCAGACAATGCTTCGATGGAGAATTTCTTTGGCATATTAAAACAAGAAATGTATTATGGAGAGAAACTAGTCAGTTATGAAGAATTAAAACGACGAATTAAAGAATACATCTACTGGTATAACCACGTACGATCAAAAGTAAAATTGGCTGGACTGAGTCCGGTCGAATACCGAATTCAATCCAGCCAATCAGCTGCATAATAAAAACTCTAACTTTTAGGGGTCGCCACCTTAGCGCTCTTCTTTAATAAAAATGCTTGTTGTTGTTGTGATATTCAATTCAGTCATCACTTTTGCTAGAATAATTCGCTTCATAATGACAGATAATTGATTAAATTGAGGTTGCATTTCAAATGAAGACGCTGAGCTATATACTGGTACGCATAATTCTAAAGGTTCTGTTTTGTGAATTAAACCAAACTTTCTCATCGATTCAATAAAAATGCTTTCTCGGACTCGTCTGCGCTGTACCAATATTTTTTCAATAACCACCTGAACTTGATCCAAATAATACTTTGGATCTACATCACCGATTAATTGTTCTACTTCTTTATAGACTGGTTCTATTGGCTTGGTTCGTAAATTACTAAAATAACGCGGCAATGTTAGCGGCCATTCTTCGACGGAAAGCGAAGCTACTGTCAAATTTTCATTAGAAAGTGAATCGTAATACGCTAAAGGAATAGATGTCTCTATTCCACAAATTCTTTCGGAATTATCATGAGGAAATAAATCTTCTAAGAAAGCTATGCGTTCTCTTTTATTTTTTTCTGATGCACTTTTTACAATTGTTACCACCCAGTCATCTAATAATTTATTATCAATTTCGAGTATAGGGAAAGCAATAAAATAGCGTCGTTCTTTACGCTGAATTATTCCTTTTTTTATCAATTTTTCCAGTTTTTTCTCAACTTTATTCCCAAATACTTCTTTTAAATGTCGCAGGGTTGGAATTTCAGCTTCCAGCAAAATGACTAATTCTACAAAAAAAGGACTGCTTACTATTTCTGCCAACTCTGTATCAGATGTTTCATAAATAATTTTCATCTCTGTCTCCTACGAAAAAACACTTCGCAGAGTCAACTCTTCCGAAGTGTTTTTTGTTTAATTAAAACTTTCTGTTAATTGTGGAACTACTTGTTTTTTACGAGAAACAACTCCTGGTAAAAAAGCACGATTATTTTCTAATGTCACATTGAAAGCTTTTTCCACATTAATTTTTGGTTCACCAATAACTAGCAATTCAGAATCGCTATCTAAAATGTTGGTTACCACTAATAAAAATAAATCATAGTTATTCTCTACATTTGCACTGCTCATCGCTGCTTCTAAATCTGTTTGACGTTCAAATACTTCTGATAAATCTACCGTATTTACTTGAGCGATACGAACATTTTTATCTCCCATTGGGAAACTTTTGGCATCTAAATCTAATAGTGTTTCAACAGACTTATCACTTAATTTTGTCCCAGCTTTTAACATTTCTAGTCCATACGCTTCTAAATCTACTTTTGCAATGGCTGCTAGAGCTTTCGCCGCTTGAACATCTTCTTCTGTGCACGTAGGAGACTTAAACAATAATGTATCTGATACAATTGCAGACAACATGATACCCGCAATCGCTTCTGGTACTTCGACGTTGTTTTCCTTGTACATTTTAAATACGATTGTACTTGTACATCCTACAGGTTCTGCACGATAATACAGTGGGTTTGCTGTCTCAAAGTTAGCAATTCTGTGATGGTCAACTACAGATAAAATATTGACATCTGCAATATCTGCCACACTTTGTTGGAACTCGTTGTGGTCAACTAGCATCACGTCAGCTGTTTCATTTGCGACTGTTGCTACAACACGAGGTGCAGCTAACTCAAAATGGTCCAAGGCATATTGTGTTTCTTCACTTGGAGTACCTAATGCGACTGCTTCCGCATCTTTCCCTAAAGCTTTTTGTAATTCTGCAAAAGCAATTGCTGCACCAATGGCATCTGTATCTGGATTTTGGTGTCCAAAGACTAAAATTTTTGACATATACTTCGCTCCAATCTTTCAATTCATTGTTAATCATAGCAAAATCATCCAGAAATTTCCATATCTTTCCTTGAAAAGACGCGGATTATTTTAGAATATAATAAATGATGCCAATCTAAATAAACTATCCGAACTATATATGACAAGAAACATTCTGTCGTCCTTAATAACTTTTAGATAAGGATCCACTTGATTGTTCTTCATAGTTCGGATAGTTGATTATTTTGTTGCATTCTTATGAATAGATTACCGAGTCAAATAGCCCGTATATTGATTAACATGCAATAACTCTTTCGCATTGCTCACTCGGTCTTGACCTGGAGGCTCAATACCTTCTAAAGGATATTTAATTCCTAATTCGTCCCACTTGTATTTACCCATTGTGTGATAAGGTAACACTTCTACTTTATCGACGTTATTCAACGTTTGGATAAAATCGTCTAAGCGAATCAAAAACTCATCGTAATCACTCCGTTGAGGAACTAATACATGACGAATCCAAACAGGTTTCCCAATCTCAGAAAGATACTTAGCCATTTCTAAAATATTCTCATTGCTTTGAGTTGTTAATCGTTTATGCGCTTCATTATCAATATGTTTAATGTCAAACAATAATAAATCTGTATAATTCATTAACTCTTCAAATTTACTAAAAAACGGTTCTTCTCTAGTAAATGGCTTTCCACACGTATCTAACGTCGTATGAATCCCTTGTGCTTTTGCTTTTTTAAACAAATCAATCAGAAAATCTACTTGAAGCAACGGCTCACCACCACTTACAGTGATGCCACCTTTTTCTCCCCAATACGCACGGTATTTCGCAGCTTCTGCCAACACATCATCTGATGAGCGCAAAGCTGCTTTCGGATCATTGATTTTCCAAGTATCTGGATTATGGCAAAATTGGCAACGCATCCGACATCCTTGAGTGAATACGATAAAGCGGACACCTGGTCCATCAACTGTTCCAAAGCTTTCTGTAGAATGTATTCTTCCCATAACTGGAGTCGTCATATAAATCCCTCTCTCTTTACAAAAGAGAGTGACTACGCCACTCTCTTATTTTTTTATTCTTACAATTTACTATGTGATGTTCTTGCAATAACGTCTGCTTGTTGTTCAGGTGTTAAATCACGGAACTTCACAGCATAACCAGATACACGAATTGTTAAGTTTGGATATTTTTCTGGATGTTTTTGTGCATCTAATAGCAATTCATTTGTGAATACATTGACGTTTAAGTGGTAACCACCTTTGTCAAAATAACCATCCATGACATTGCGTAAATTATTAATTCTTGTTTCTTCATCTTTTCCTAAACCATTTGGATTGATGGTTTGTGTATTTGAAATACCATCTAGTGCATGTGTATATTCCAAACGAGCAGTTGAATTCAATGATGCTAATAGACCATTTTTCTCACCTAGGAATTTACCATCTTGATAACTTGGGTTGGCACCTGGAGCAAGTGGTTTACCTGCACGTCGTCCATCTGGTGTATTTCCAGTCGCTTTTCCATAAACAACATTAGATGTAATTGTTAATAATGAAGTTGTTGGACGAGAATTACGGTACGTATGTTGACGTTTAATTTGTGTCATGAAATAATCCAAAATCCAGTTCGCCATCTCATCAGCTTCTTCATTATCATTACCATAAGTTGGGAATTCATTTTGTGGAACATAATCGATTGCCATGCCATCTTCATCACGGATTACTTGAACATTTCCATGTTTAATTGCCATTACACTATCTGTGGCATGAGAAATCCCTGCAATACCAGTTGCAAAAGTACGTTTCAAATCAGAATCCATCAATGCTAATTGTGCAGCTTCATACGCATATTTATCGTGCATGTAATGAATTACGTTTAATGTATTTACATATAATTCAGCTAACCAATCCATAATATCTTTGAAGCGTTCCATAAATTCATGATAATCCAAAGTTTCACCAGTCATTGGGCGATATTTAGGACCCACTTGCATTTTTGTTTTTTCATCCATACCACCATTAATGGCATACAGTACAGCTTTTGCCAAGTTAGCACGAGCACCAAAGAATTGCATATCTTTCCCAGTAACTGTTGCAGATACACAGCAGGCAATTGCACAGTCATCTGATCCCCAGTTTGTTCGTAATAAATCATCATTCTCAAATTGAATAGAAGAACTTTCTTTTGCAATTTTAGCTGCATAAGTTCTGAAGCCTTCTGGTAAATGAGAAGAATATAAAACAGTTAAGTTTGGTTCTGGTGATGGTCCCATATTTGTTAATGTGTGTAAAATACGGAAATCGCTCTTCGTAACAAGTGAACGTCCGTCCATACCCATACCAGCAATTGATAACGTTGCCCAAATTGGGTAACCTGAGAATAATTGATTGTATTCTGGTGTACGTGCAAATTTCACCATACGTAATTTCATAATTAAATGATCAATCATTTCTTGAGCTTCAAATTCAGCAATCACACCGCGTTCTAAATCGCGTTGGATATAAATATCTAAGAATGCAGAAATACGTCCAATTGACATCGCTGCCCCATTTTGTGATTTAATGGCGCCTAAGTAACCGAAGTATAACCATTGGATTGCTTCTTGAGCATTTTCAGCTGGGCGAGAAATATCAAATCCATAAGAAGCTGCCATTTTCTTCAGATCATTTAATGCACGATATTGTTCTGTAATTTCTTCACGTAAACGAATAACGTCATCGGTCATCACTTTATTTCCAGTATTATCGTGATCTTTTTTCTTTTGTTCCATTAAGAAATCGACACCGTACAACGCCACACGACGATAGTCACCGATGATTCGACCACGACCATAAGCATCTGGTAGACCTGTAATAATTTTGTTTTTGCGAGCTAAACGCATTTCTGGCGTATATACATCAAAAACGCCTTGATTATGTGTTTTTCTCCACTCACTAAAGACTTTTGTCATTTCTTCATCTGCTTCATAACCGTTTGAAACTAACGCATTATTTGCCATGTTAATGCCACCAAATGGTTGAAATGCTTGTTTCAATGGCACATCTGTTTGCAAACCAACAATTTTTTCTTCTTCTTCAAGTAGATAGCCTGGTGCATGTGAGGTTAAAGTAGATGGGATATTATTATCCATATCATAAACCCCATTTTGCTGATGTTGCACTTCAAACAATTCTTGTAATTTTGTCCATAATTTATCTGTGCTAGGGGCAATTCCTTCTAAAAAGCTATCATCTCCGCGGTATTCTGTGTAGTTTGCTTGAATAAAATCACGAGTATTAATTTCTTTTTTCCATTGTCCGCCTTTAAATCCTTCCCAAGCAGTATTTAATCGTTCTGTTTTGTTTGTTACTGATGCCATTTTATGTTCCTCCTCAATTCCTGTTCATTGTAACAGCTCTACGTGAACAGTATAACACTTTAACGAAACTTTGCAAGCATTTACATATATTTTTATTAACAAAAATATATAAAATTTAATTAAAATTAACAAAAACATTGATTTAACAACATTTATATTTTGTGATTATTTTATCAAACGTCATTTTTTAAACTTGATAAAAATTGAACAATAAACCATAAAAAAGGGACTCTGTATTGATACAGAGTCTCTTTTCAGTGTTCATTATACAACAGTTTCGTCATTTGTAATTGATGGGTCTGTTATTTCGATAACTGATGTTACCTCGCCACCTTGTTTTTCATCCATGACAAAAGAACCATTTGAAGTACGATCATTTATAGCATAACTGTCTGTAGAAATCAGTTGTTCTTCCCCTTTTTGATTTTGCAGACGAAGCTGTCTATTCTCGCCATTCCCCATATAAACAATCCGATGCGGATGCGCTTTTAGCTCTCTTAAAACCATTAAACCACGTTTCGCACGACCTAATTGCGTTAATTCTTGGGCTAACATCCGTTTGACAGCCCCTCGCTGTGTAACGATAACAATTGGTGTATCCCCTTCAGAATAGACCAATGTACCATTTACAACCGAATCTCCTTCTTTGAGATTCATTGATTTAACACCTGCTGCTTTTGGTCCCACAACAGGTACTTCTGTTAATGGATAACGTAGACCAAAAGACTTTTCACTTGCTAAAAAGACATCTAAATTTTCCTCTTGATTAACCAAGAAGACATTTGTTAATTCATCTGTTTTTGATTTGAACTTAATAATTGTTGTCGGACGACTCTTATATGTTCGCCACGATTCAAATTCCGTCATACGTGTTTGTTTAATTAATCCTTCTCGACTAATTAAAACAAAATTCTTCAATGGATTTAATTCATTATACGTAAATACACCTAAAATGGACTCATCTACTGAGAAGTTCAAAATTGTTTGCGAGATGTGTTCGCCAATTTCTTTCCAGCGCATGTCAGGTAATTCATGGATCGGTCGATAAATCACATTCCCCTTATTAGTAATCAATAATAGATGATCCAGTGTATTTGCTGGTCCGGTATATAAAACATAGTCGCCATCTTTCATCCCAAGCTCTTCTGGTTTTGAAGCTGCATAAGATCGGAGACTACTGCGTTTAATATACCCTTCATGCGTAACAGATATCACGACATCTTCTTGAGGTACTAAGACTTCTGTTTCAATTTTGATTTCTTGAATTTCGTCTTCAATTCTTGTCAATCGCGCCTGACCATATTGTTTTTTAACTTCACGCAATTCTTTTTTAACTACTTTTAATAATTCAGTTTCATTATTAATAATTTTTTGCAGGTGAGCAATGATTGCGGCAAGTTCTTCTGCTTCTGCTTTTAATTGTGTGATATCGGTATTCGTTAAACGATATAGTTGTAACGTAACAATTGCTTCTGCTTGTACTTCTGTAAATTGATGTTCAATAATCAAGTTATTTTTGGCATCTTTTTTATCTTTACTTCCACGAATAGTTGCAATAACTGCATCTAAAATTGACAAGGCTTTAATTAAACCATCCACTATATGTTGTCTAGTTTCTGCTTTTGCAAGGTCATAGCAACTGCGTTTTAAGACGACACCACGACGATGCTTGATATAGCTTTCTAGAATTCGTTTTAATCCTACTTGCTGTGGACGCATTTCATCAATAGCAACCATATTAAAGTTGTAGTTGATTTGTAACTCCGTATTTTTGAACAAATAATTCAAAATTCCTTGAGCATTCACATCTTTTTTCAATTCCACAACAATTTGTAACCCAGTTCGATCGCTTTCATCACGAACTTCAGCTATTCCTTCGATTTTTTTATTCAAACGAATTTCATCCATTTTCTTAACAAGAGTTGCTTTATTTACTTCATAAGGGATTTCATTAATAATGATTTGTTGCTTGCCGCCACGAATCGTTTCAATACGTGTTTTCGAACGTAAAATCACTTTTCCTTTGCCTGTTTCATAAGCTTTTTTGATTTCTTCTTTCCCTTGTAAAATACCACCTGTTGGAAAATCTGGACCTGGAATAAATTCCATCAATTTATCTAAAGAAGCTTGAGGATGATCAATCAAATAAATCGTTCCATTAATTACTTCATCTAAATTATGCGTTGGAATTTCTGTTGCATAACCAGCAGAAATACCGGTAGAACCATTTACTAGTAAATTGGGATATTTTGCTGGTAAAACAGTTGGTTCCTTTTCGGTATCATCAAAGTTCCAGACAAAATCGACCGTTTCTTTTTCAATATCTTTTAATAATTCACCACTTAATTGTGATAAACGTGCTTCAGTGTAACGCATCGCAGCAGGAGGATCTCCATCCATACTTCCGTTGTTTCCGTGCATTTCAATCAAGATTTCACGTAGTTTCCAATCTTGACTCATCCGAACCATTGCTTCGTAAATACTGCTATCGCCGTGAGGATGGTAGTTCCCCATAATGTTCCCGACAGATTTAGCAGATTTTCGAAACCCTTTTTCATGGGTATTCCCATCTTTATTCATCGCGAATAAAATCCTACGTTGCACCGGCTTTAAACCGTCTCGAATATCAGGTAATGCTCGTTCTTGAATGATATATTTAGAATATCTTCCAAAGCGATCTCCCATGACTTCTTCCAATGTTAATTCTTGAATATTGTTTGTGTGTTCCAAGAGATCACCTCCTAATCATCAAATAAACTTAACTCTTGAACGTCTTGTATAGATTGTACTTCAATTTCAGGTTCATCTTCTTTTTTCTCCAGAATACTACCTTCTTCTTCTAATGAAAATTGAACATGAGATTCAATCCATTTGCGTCTCGGTTCAACCTTATCACCCATTAACGTTGTCACACGACGCTCAGCTTTAGCAGCATCATCAATTCGAACCCGAATTAACGTTCTTGTTTCTGGATCCATAGTTGTTTCCCATAATTGTTCAGCATTCATTTCACCAAGACCTTTATAACGTTGAATCATGTAACCACGACCAACTTTTTTTATCATTTGGTCCAGTTCTTCATCGGTCCAAGCATATTCAATAATCTCTTTTTTCCCTGTACCTTTAGACACTTTATACAATGGCGGTAAAGCGATATAAACTTTCCCAGCTTCAATTAATGGTTTCATATAGCGATAAAAGAACGTCAATAATAAGACTTGAATATGTGCCCCATCAGTATCCGCATCAGTCATGATAATTACTTTGTCATAGTTACAATCTTCTATTGCAAACTCCGGACCGACACCTGAACCGATTGTATAAATCATTGTATTAATTTCTTCATTTTTTAAAATATCTTGCATTTTAGCTTTTTCAGTATTAATTACTTTTCCACGCAAAGGTAAGATCGCTTGAAATTTGCGGTCTCGCCCTTGTTTAGCAGAACCACCAGCTGAATCTCCTTCGACAAGATACAATTCATTTTTCTGAGGATTACGAGATTGCGCAGGTGTCAATTTTCCTGAAAGCAGAGATTCACCTTTCTTACGTTTCTTCCCTGTACGGCTTTCTTCACGAGCTTTACGAGCGGCTTCTCGTGCTTCTCGTGCTTTAATAGCCTTACGAACAAGCATTTGACTCATTTCACTATTTTCTTGTAAATAAAAGCCTAATTGCTCACCTAAAACAGAATCTACTGCGCCACGCGCTGCTGGTGTTCCTAATTTTTCTTTGGTTTGTCCTTCAAATTGCAACAAGTTTTCTGGAATACGCACAGATAAAATGGCAGATAGCCCTTCACGGAAATCGCTACCTTCTAAATTTTTATCTTTTTCTTTTAATAGATTCACCTTACGCGCATATTCATTAAAGGCTTTCGTCATAGAAGTTTTTAACCCAACTTCATGCGTCCCGCCATCTTTTGTACGTACATTGTTAACAAAAGATAGGACATTTTCTGAATAACCATCATTATATTGGAAAGCAACTTCTACTTCGATGCCTTCTCGTTCACCTGAGAAATACGCAACTGGCGTCAATGTATCTTTCTCTTCATTTAAATAATCAACAAATTCTTTAATCCCTTCTTCATAAAGAAAAGTTTCTTCTACTTTTTCTTCTCCGCGAAGATCCGTTAGCGTAATGCTTACACCACGTAATAAAAATGCCGATTCACGCAAGCGTTCTGCTAACGTTGTATAAGAAAATTTCGTTACTGAAAAAATAGTGGCATCCGGTAAAAAGTGAACCTTGGTTCCATTTGGTTTTCGGGTCTTACCGATTTTTTTAAGCGTTCCGTCAGGTTTTCCACCGTCTTTAAATTTCTCTTGATACTCTACACCATCACGAACAATCGTGACAGTTAGCCAAGTAGATAAGGCGTTTACCACACTGGCACCCACACCATGTAAACCACCTGATGTTTTATAACCACCTTGTCCAAATTTACCGCCAGCATGTAAGACAGTGAAGATAACCTCAACTGTCGGGATTCCAGAAGCATGCATTCCCACGGGCATTCCACGTCCACTATCTTGAACACTAATGCTATTATCTTCATGAATGGTTACACTAATTTCTTTTCCATAACCTGAAAGAGCTTCATCGACAGCATTATCAAAAATTTCATATACTAAATGATGTAAGCCTCGGCCATCTGTCGAACCGATATACATCCCGGGTCTTTTTCTTACCGCTTCTAATCCTTCTAAAACTTGGATTGAGGCGTCATTGTATTCATTGGTTTGTTTTTTTACCAAAGCTAGCGCTCCTTTTTCAAAATTTACTCGAATCATTATACATCATATTTGTTCCACTAAGCAAAAAATTCGTGAAAAACAAGAAAAAAATTCTAAGAAGAAACTTTCTCTTAGAACTTTTTTTCATACTTGCATTTACGCCATCTTTGCTAATTCAATTTTAATGCAACGATTCATTACAATAGCTGTTCGACCTGCTGTTTGCAACATATTTGCTGCTTCTTCATTTTCAATCCCCAATTGTGCCCAGTAGACTTTGGCATTTGTTTCTAAAAAATCTTTCGCAACATCTGGTAAAAATTCACTTCGTCTAAAAATATCCACAATATCGATTTCTTCAGAGATATCTTGCAAACGTGCATATACAGGTTCACCAAGAATTGTTTGACCTGCTAATACAGGATTTACAGGAAAAATACGATACCCATGCTCTTGTAAAATTTCAGCAATTTTGTAGCTAGTTCGATCTTCTTTATTACTCAATCCAATCACTGCAATGTTTTTTGCCTCTTTTAAATATTGTTGAATTACTTGTTCACTTGGGTTTTCAAAACTCATGTTGCATC
Source organism: Enterococcus sp. AMC1623 (assembly GCF_058216495.1). NCBI lineage: Bacteria > Bacillati > Bacillota > Bacilli > Lactobacillales > Enterococcaceae > Enterococcus > Enterococcus sp. AMC1623. The sequence goes on from NZ_CM177096.1 coordinate 1,116,336, forward strand.
CTCCTTTGAATATTTCGTTCTTTTTTATTGTTGCAATACGTAATTCATGCTAAAATTGCTCTAGTTCTTTTAAGAAAGTTGGTCATTATGAAAATTATAATTTTATTGGTCATTGCTTATTTATTGGGTTCTATTCCCTCTGGCGTATGGATTGGAAAACTCTTTTTCAAAAAAGATATCCGTCAATTTGGTAGTGGAAATTTAGGCACAACCAATACCTTTCGTGTCTTAGGAAAAAAAGCTGGAATCATTGTCTTAGTAATGGATATTTTAAAAGGAACACTGGCTACTAGCTTACCTGTTATTTTTCATATCACTACAATTAACCCTTTATGGTTTGGTGTTTGTGCTATTTTAGGTCATACATTTCCAATCTTTGCTGGCTTTAAAGGTGGCAAGGCGGTGGCTACTAGTGCGGGAATGCTGTTAGGTTATCAACCACTTTTCTTTTTATATTCGACAGTTATTTTCATCATCTGCTTGTTTTTCACTAGCATGGTTAGTCTAGCAAGTATGATTGCTGCCGTGCTTATTACTTTATCAACCTTTTTCATCCCTTATATTGCGCCAATTATTTTAGAAAAGCAAGATTGGCTATTAACTATTATCGCCATCTGTGTGACTGCTTTTATTTTTTATCGTCACAAAGACAACATTCAACGGATAAAAAAAGGAACAGAAAATAAGGTTTCCTTTGGTCTAAATAAACCGAAAAAATAAGCTGGGTGTATCCATCCCAGCTTATTTTTTATTTCACTGTTATAAACTGGTATACACAATAGGTAGAAACTACTTAAACCTTTTAGCAAATATATACCTTAACAGTACCACTTTATCAACTTGATTGCACCTATTAAGTAACTCAAGTTTATTCAAATTTCGATTAATCTAGGCTCACTATATGGGTGGCTCTCTTAATACATAGAGATAAATTTCCTGCACGATTAATTATATTTTTCTCAATCGATTTTCTATACTCACCCGTATAAAAATATACTATTCCGTCTTTATAAAATCATTTAATTATTAATCTATAAACACCTGAATAATTCATAGCTCTAAATTTAACCTGTTTTTTTGAACAAATTGCCAATTTTTAAATTAGGCAGATACTTTCTTCCAAAATAATGTGTTTTCGAACAGGATGCCTACGGAAGAAGATCATAATAAAAATTATTTGTCTATTTAAGGGCAGACGAATCCCTTGAAAAAGAATCGGTTAAAAAATTTGTGTGATAACTAGTCTAAATCCATTGTTTGGATCGCCGCAGGCGTTCAAAAACCTTATAAAATTCAGTTTGATACACATGATAACTTGACAGTTTGAGATAGACCTGTCTCCCAGTCTGAACAAGTTTACCGGCTACTTTAAGCAATATCAGCCGGATGGAATGAATCGTCATGCCCTGGTTCACTTTATCAAAACCAATGCTTTTTAAAAAATTAACGAGGTTGTATGCAAGGACACTGATCATCATTCTGACATGATTTTCTAAGAAACGCGGGCTATCTGTTTTATCGAAGTAAAAGCCACCTTTCGCTTCTTTGATGAAATTTTCCATTGTTCCTCGCTTGCCGTAAAGAGAAAATATGACTTCAGGCGAGACATTGTCGGATAGATTAGTCACAATAAACGCATGATGAAATAGCAATTCTCCTCCTTCACGGACGGAGCGTATACAGACACGACGAGGTTTCGACCAGGATTGTGCTTGATAAGGTAGTGAAAAATACTGCACTTCTCGCTCTTCCCATTCTTGATTGTCCCCGTAAAGAACAGAATGTTCAGCTAACTGACTTAACCTCCGATTGCTCTTTAATCGGATAACGTACTGGCTTTCAGTTGCTTCACAAGACTCATACACCTCTGGTGTGGCGAAGCCGCTGTCACCCCGAACCAATATCTCGGTATGAGGTAACGTGCTCTTGTAGTGGTGTAAAAGCGGGTTGATAAAGGCTTTTACCCCTTTAGATGTGTACTGATTGCCTGAACGCAGTTCAGCTTTTAAGAAATCTCCGGTCAGTCCATCAAAGGCAACTAATGGGTGATAGCCGTAGGTTTGATAATGGGCATTATAATCTGTTTGTTCTTGGCGTCCAAAGGTATCCGAATGTGTGGAATCGACATCAATGATTAACTCGGTGTCATTGCGAATTAAACGTGCTTTATCAATCAATGACTGATTTAATGCTTGGAGTTGATCGATGTTCTCCTCGGTGAAACGATCCAGAAACCGTGAGATTGAGGATTGTGATGCCAACTGTTTTTTACCGAGTACAGCTTGAAAGACAGGATCCCGTCTTAATAGATTAGCTGATGAGTCTGCCGAGTAACCAGCAATTAATTGCATAATAAGCTGTTCCAATATCGCTAAGTTATCATGGGTAAAATAAGCCCGATGATCTGTAATATGGAGCCATTGTTTAGCTAAGTGCGAAAAGCCGAAGGTATTCATTAATTCTTTAACCAGGACTAACCCCGAATCACTTGATAGACGACCACCGGTATGTGAAATAGTGATATTTGAATTGAATTTAACTTGATTTTTGTGTAAGCTAGTCATGAGAAGAACTCCTTTCTTATGGTTGGTTTCGTCACCTTTACCATAGCAGAATGGGGTTCTTTTTTCATCACTTAAGGGGTGAAACTAAAAAAGTAATTATCAGACTGCCGTTAGGCAGTTTCAGACGGTTTCAATTAAAAAGTATGAATTATTCAGGAAACAATATATAGTTTAAAACTCATACATTTTTTTCGGAATGATTTTAAATTTATAAATATTATTTTGTTTCGCTTCTTGCTTTTTGAAGTTAGGTTTTATATAAAGATAGAACTCTTCTTGCTTATCATAATGATTATAGTAATTGTAAAATTTCCCTTTTGCGAATTCCACTTCTACAAGAATTGTTCCCTCTTTATTCGGAGCCAACAAAATATCATTTTTTGACGTTTCCGCCATCATATAACTCGAAAAATTTTGATACTTAGCAAAAAAAGAAATGTACTTTTTTTCTAACAAATCAATTTCTTTATCTCCAATATTTTTGACTTGAATAGCTAACGTTGTTACTATATAGTTTCGTTCCATATCTTCCTTATATATTTCTTCAATACTAACAATTTCTTTTAAAGTGTACTCTATATCTTCAATATTAATACTTTCTCCTACCTCAACAGGTATTTCTGAGGTTTCATACATTTGATTATTTTTATTAACAGCTTTAATCCTTAGTAAGGAAATAATAATCAAAAAGAGTATCAAGAATATTATACAGTTTTTCTTAATCCATTTCATTTAAATGCCCCTCGCTAATTCTAAGCCTAATATCCGTTATTCTAGCTAAAAATTCAGAATCATGACTAGCAATAATAATAATCTTGTTCTTTTGACGTTCAGAAATCAATATCTGTTCGATCGTTTTTATACCATCTTCATCTAATGCATTAGTTGGCTCATCAAGTATAAGTATTGATTGATCTTCCATTATAGCTTGAGCAAATGCTAACCGTTGTTTCATACCTAATGAGAAATTTTTATATTTCTCCTTTTCCACATTTAAAAGACCAATTTTACTTAAAGTTGATCTAATTTCATTATCAGTTATTTTATTGTTAATAGATGCAAGAAATTTCAAATTCTGAAAAGCCGTCAAATCATTTATAAACTGAGGATTCTCAATAATAATACCTGTATCTTCTAAGTGCTCAATATCATGTCCAACAATTTTTTCTCCAAGTTTAACTTCTCCCGCATCATAAGAAGTTAAACCTGTAATTACCTTTAATAGCATCGTTTTTCCAGAGCCATTAGGTCCAGTTATTCCTATAATTTGACCAGATTGAGCTACAAAAGATATATTATTTAAAATCCTTCTTTTTTTTATTGTTTTTGTTACATTTTTTATTTCTAATTTGCTCATTTACTTACTACTTCCTCTCATAAAAAAATGACTACACGAAATCAAGAAAACAATAATTGACCAAGTAATGGCTAGATTTCTTGATATAAAAACTAACTCCCATTGGTTAACCATTAATGCGTTCAAATAGATTCCTTTTCCAACTAAGATGTTCACAAAAATTAGAATCATTACTATAACTAAACTGATTTTTGGAGAAATTTTCATGGTCATATATTCGTAAAATATCCCCGAAGAATACAATACCATCCATGACGTTAAAAGTATCTTAGCAAGAAAATAGTCTATCTCTGAGTTGGCATTCGGATTAAATTGTGTATCTAAAATCAAAGGGATAAAAAAGTATACGGTCACAAAAAAGAAACTTATACATAACAGAGAAAGGTTCTTTAAGATTGAAAATGTGTGCTTTGTTGTCCGTATTCTCAAATAAACTCCTGTAGAAGTCCAATCTTCATATCTCGTGGACCCTAAAAATAGAAAATATAAAACTATAATAAAATACCACATAAAGGGAAAAGAAAAAATATCTTCATACAACAAATCTTTTACCATAGCTGGCTCAACACCAAGTAAAAATTCCATGCTATACACCGATAAATAAGAATAATCCTGATAATTTATATATTTAAAAAAAGTATATAGTAATATTAAAATAAACATTAATACCATTTTCTTTACAGTTTTCCAACGAATTAAAATTTCACGTTCAACTATTTTCCTATTTATAAAAGAAAATGTGTTTAGAAAAATTAGTATACACACTGCTATATTTCTAAAAAAATACAAAGGTGAAAAAGCATTCAATCCTGCTATATTAAAAAAATAAATAAGTTTTGACGAAAAAAAGAAATAATCAATGATAGGAATAATACTCATAGATAGACATAATATCAATGATATTTGATTTTTTAATAAAATAAGGAAAAGAAAGCATATTATAAACATAATAATTTGTTGATTAATTATTGTGCCTATATAAGTAAATTCAAAAGAAAAATAAGTTTGTTTTTTTATAGCAAGAATACATATCGCCGCCAATATGTATAAAAATGAATAGAAAATACTAGCAAATAAAGAATAATAACTTGCCAAAATAATCTTTCTAGATGGGTTCATTCTTATTTGAGCTATTTTTGAATAATAACTATTGGTGACAATTCTAAAAAATAAAAAATAAAATGGAAGTATCAATATACTTATATAGTATTCATCAATAATAAGTGTGTATCCGGATTGACCTATTTTCAAAATAAACTCAGCTGAATAATTAGCAGCCAGTAAGAAATATAAAAAATAAGGAATATAAATTTTCTTATAGTGCATAAAAATATTAAAATACATTTTTGTTAGTCCTCACTCCGTATGTCTTAATATATAGTAATACAGTGATAAAATGATGCCAAACAAACATAAAAAAAGAATGCTTGTGCTGATTAATGATACGTTATAAGCGTGTACCGAAAGAGTAACAAGCGGTGACAATTTATGTTTTATTGGTATTACAAGTAATATGAACGGAAAAATTACTGCTAAAGAGAATAAATACATCTGCTTATTTACAAAATATCCCAATAATAAAATCAAATTATTTATTAGTAATACATATATAAGTGCAATACCAATGTACATCAGCATGTTGATTAAAGGATGGTTTTTGAATAACTCTTGGCTAAATGTTTGTCCTGGAATTAATGGATATGCTCTCATATAATCTGTAAACTCGTTTGGTTTAATTAATGGAAAGAACAAGCTGTTCAAATATATATTCAAAAATAAAGTTGAAAGTGTTACAAATATACTGATAATAGAATTAGTGAGTAACATTGAATTTAAATACGTTTTTTTGGAGGATCTAATTAAATAAAAATAGGAGAAAAAGTTATTTTTTTCTTTTAATAAGTGTAACGAGAACGGTAGACTTGAAAGTGGAAATAGTAGAACCAACATGATAAACAAAAAAGAACCACTAGAATCTCCCGATAAAATCCAGGCATAAGATAAACTTCTTGGAACTTCTTCTGGATTAGCCAATTTTTCATTCATCAAATTGTATACTACTTGAGAAATAGAAATTGTCCATAGAATTAATAAAGACAAATAAATAATTTTTTCTGACAGAACTTGATGTAATCTTTTCTTTAACAAATTTTATATCTCCATTCATTTATATTATAGGCAGGTCATTGTATTAAATTATAATAAACTGATTATTTAAGGTAAAACATATACGCCACTTTCTCGAGTATAATCTGGGGACCAATTCCCAGAAATAGTTACTTTTCCCAAAGTACTAGCAATACCTCTAAATCGAGTTGGAACTTTATTGAATGTCTCATATGCCGAATTATACACTTCATACTTTCTTCCAACTGCAACGGTTCCACCATTTCCGACGTTTACCCATCTATTCTTTCCATTAGCTTGAGGCTTAGCATTAAATGTAGTTATAGATCCATCACTTGTTTTAGTAACACTAATATACATTGAGGAGCTTGTCTCCTTTGTTCTAGCACCAGTATAGTGATTACTAGCAGGTCCCCAAAATTGGAATGAATAAGGCTTATCCTGAGTATCTGCAAATCCAATGAATGATGTAAAAAGAGTGGTTACAATAAAGATAAATGCTCCTCGTGACAAAATTTTACTTTTCATAAAAAACTTCCTTTCTTATGACCTGCCCCAAATTATCTTACCATAACTGATATGTAAAAAATGTTTTGGTCGTAAACGTCGTGAATTCATGCCTGAACGTCATGTTTATTATAATTGTATACGTCATACAATAACGAAGTATATTTTTTCTGTAGAGTATCTAAATAAAAAGACAGTTGATTTAGCCTTTGCTACACTTTTCATGCTTTATGATCTAATCGTTTTAGACTAGGTTATCTCATAAAGAGGTAATTTTTTTATCCCCTCTTTTATCATCTCAAGTTGCAATTTCTATTACAAATTACCATGTATGATACTAGAAGTTACTAGTTAAAAAATTTTATCAACGACATAATAACATTCCTGTTATAACCGCTCATGGATTTCGTCACACACATTGTAGCCTGTTGTTTGAATCTGGTGCATCCATGAAAGAGGTACAAGAGCGATTAGGACATAAAGACATTCAAACAACGATGAATATCTATGCTCATGTGTCACCAGAAAAAGTGAAAGACACTGCATCTAAATTTGCTAACTATATGGCTTTTTAGTGTGAAGTTTATTCAAAAGTTTATTCATTTATATTTATCTAACAAAAAAAAGCCTAGAAATCTTGATTTAACAAGGTTTCTAAGCTTCCATTTAAACTTATTTTTTATTTCACTGTAATCGAATACTTTGTCTCAAATACTTCATGAGCATCTAATTTACGAATGCCCAATTTTTCTGTTAGTTCACCACTTGCATCATGGGTATCTGCAATGCCTTCCCATGGTTCAATACATACAAAAGGTGATTCTACTGGATAAGTAGACCAAATACCAACATACGGCATGTTATTATAAGTTAATGTTACACTATGTGGTGAATTTTCACTACGAATCGAAAATGAATTTAAACCAATTGTTTCAAAAATCAATGCATCATTTTTGAATAAATCATGCGTTAAAGCAATATTCGTATTTGTTTGTCCAAGCGTCCGCTGATCTAAATTTACATAGCGGCCACGCAAAGGAACAATAACACGAGATTTCATTGGTGATGGCTCTAAAAAATAATCCTCAAACGACAACCCTTCCTCTAATGGCACATTAAAAGCTGGATGTCCTCCAATTGAAAAATACATTTCTTCACCTGTAGGATTTTCTACACGGTATTTAACCACAATACCGTCTCCTCCTAATTCATAAGACAAAACTAATTTAAAATCAAAAGGATAGACTTTTTTTGTTTCTGGTGTGTCTTCTAAGATAAAACTTACTGCATCTTCTTTTTGTTCCAACACGCTAAATTCCATATCGCGAGCAAATCCATGTTGCGGTAGTTCATAGGTTTTCCCTTGATACGTATATTGATTGTCTTTTAAAGAACCAACAAATGGAAATAAAACTGGTGCATGACGAGCCCAATGTTTGGGATCAGCTTGCCAAATGTATTCAATCTCTGTTTCTTTACTTTTTAAGCTCTTTAACTCTGCTCCATGTGTTGAGATAACTGCTTTTAAGTGAGGTGTTTCAATTGTAATATCCATTTTATTTCCCCCTTAGAGTTTAAAAGTTTACGCTTTATCTAGTTCATCTTTAAAGCGATGATTCAATACTTTTAAATAAGTCCCTTTCATCCCTAATGAACGCGATTCAATGATGCCTGCTGATTCTAATTTACGCAAAGCATTCACAATCACTGAACGCGTAATACCAATTTCATCTGCAATATTGGAAGCTGTCAAACGGCCTTCATCACCTTCTAATGCATTAAAAATTGCTTGTACAGCTTTTAACTCGCTATATGACAAGGTATTTACTGCCATTTGAACAGCTGTTGCACTACGAATATCTTCTTCAATATTACGTGATGTTTGGTATAAAATTTGCATTCCTACAACTGTTGCACTATATTCTGCCAAAACTAAATCTTCATCATCAAAAGAATCCGTAATTCTTGAAAGAATAATTGTACCTAAACGTTCACCCGCACCAAAGATTGGCACAACAGTTGTTAAACCATGAGGATATAACTCACGAGATTCAACAGGAAATGCGGTCATATCACTATCAATTGTAATATTAGCTTCTGTAGCATTTAAGTTATCAACCATATCGGTATAATTTTTTGGAAATTGTTTCTCAACAAACATATTTTTTACACGCGCATTGTTCACATCATGTTTTTCATTGAAGCCTAATAAGCTTCCGTTACTACTGATAATATACGCATTACTATCTAAAATATCCCCTAAAATAATCGCCATTTTATCATAAGGCAAATCAGAATCCATATTAAAAGTATTTTTTTGTTGTAATAATTCGTTAATTTGTCTTGTTCTTTCTAAAAGTGTGGTCATCTTTTTCTCCCTTTTTTATAAAATATAACGACTTAAATCTTCATCCTTGGCAATATCTGCTAATTTTTCATCAACATACGCTTCTGTAATTGTAATTTCAGCCATTTGCATATCAGAGGCTTCAAAAAGAAGGTCTTCTAAAAGTTTTTCTAAAATAGTGTGTAGACGACGAGCACCAATGTTGTCTGTATCGCGATTCACTTGGAAAGCAATCGCCGCAATGCGTTCAATTGCTTCAATTGTAAAGGTTACTTGCACATTTTCCGTACCTAATAATGCAATATATTGTTTGACTAACGCATTATTTGGCTCTTTTAAGATTTTCACGAAATCTTCAGCTGTTAAATCGTCTAGTTCCACACGAATTGGGAAACGTCCTTGTAGTTCAGGAATTAAATCACTTGGTTTTGATAAATGGAACGCGCCTGATGCAATGAATAAAATATGATCAGTTTGTAATGAGCCATATTTAGTATTGACTTGCGAGCCTTCCACGATTGGTAAAATGTCACGTTGAACACCTTCACGAGAGACTTCACCAGATTGTTGTGATTTGGAAGTTACTTTATCAATTTCATCAATAAAAATAATTCCACTTGATTCAGCTAAACGTAACGCCTCACTATGAATGTCTGCATCATTAACTAATTTAGAAGATTCTTCTTGAATTAATAGTTCACGTGCTTCTTTCACAGTAACTGTCCGTTCGACTTTCTTGCGTGGTTTCAAAGCACCTAAAGTTTCGTTTAAATCAATTCCCATTTGTTCTAACCCATTATTCATCATAGGGGCTTGCGTTTTTGGTTCGTCAATTTCAATCGTTACTTCACGCGCGTCTAGAGCACCACGTTCTAGCTGTTCAAAAATTGACTGACGGTTGACACGAATTTCATCGGTTAATTCTTCTTTAGGTTCTTCTGGTTGTTGCATTGTGTTAAACATATTCATCATCTGTTCATATGGATTTGCTGATTGTTTCTTCTCTTTTTTGATTCCTGGCACTAATACTTTAGCTAAACGACGATTGGCTTTTTTTTCTGCTTGAATACGTACGCGATTATATTGTTCTTTTTGAACAATTTGAATCGCATGTTCAACTAAATCTCGAACCATAGACTCCACATCACGACCGACATACCCAACTTCAGTAAACTTAGTTGCTTCTACCTTCACAAAAGGTGCTTGCACTACTTTGGCTAAACGTCGAGCAATTTCTGTTTTTCCGACTCCCGTTGGACCAATCATTAAAATGTTTTTAGGGGTAACTTCTTGCTGCATTTTTTCGTCTAATTGTAAACGACGATAACGGTTACGCAAAGCAACAGCTACAGATTTTTTAGCAGCGTGTTGTCCAACAATATATTGATCCAATTCAGCGACAATTTCTTTTGGTGAAATATTTTGATTCATCATAAAACTAACATTCCTCTACAATAATATTATGGTTAGTAAAGACGCAGATATCTGCGGCTATATTTAAGGCATTTTCAGCGATTTCTTTCGCTGTTAATTCATTACTAGCGTATTTTTTCATTGCGCGCGCAGCTGATAACGCATAGTTCCCACCTGATCCAATCGCTAAAATACCATCATCTGGTGCAATTACTTCTCCAGTTCCAGAAACTAATAACATTTCATTTTTATTCATAACAATCAACATCGCTTCTAATTTTTGCATTGATTGTTTCGTACGCCATTCTTGCGCTAGTTCCACAGCAGCTCGTTGCAAGTTACCGTTGTATTCATTTAATTTTCCTTCAAATTTTTCTTCTAAAGTAAACGCATCCGCTACGCTACCGGCAAAACCGACAACTACTTCACCATTATAGATTCGACGTACTTTGCGGGCAGTTCCTTTCATGACGATTTGCTCGCCCATCGTTACTTGACCATCTCCGGCCATTGCAAATTTGCCATCCTTTTCAACGGCACAAATAGTGGTTGAATGAAATTGTGATTCCATTAATACATATCCTCCTAAATAACTGTTTATTGATTTGCTCTTGGATGAAACTGTCGATAATTTTTTTGTAAACTTTCTTTCGTCACATGAGCATAAATTTGAGTAGTTGATAAATTGGCATGACCAAGCAGTTCTTGAACTGTACGCATATCAGCACCATTGTTTAGTAAATGTGTCGCAAATGTGTGTCGCAACATATGCGGATGAATTTTACTATCCAAACTACTTTTACGAATGACTTGATTAAGTGCATATTCAATTCCCGTTGAAGTAATTGGATCACCTAAACGGTTTACAAAAACAAATGCATGGTCTTTGTGATATTTTTCCATTAATAATCGGCGCCCTTGTTCAAAATATATCTGCAAGGCTTCTTGTGCATACGCCCCAAACGGAACATATCGTTCCTTGTTTCCTTTTCCGTGAATTAACAACACGCCATTTTCCCAATCGATTTGATTAACTTCTAAATTGGCACATTCACTTACACGTAAACCTGAACCATATAACACTTCTAGCAGCACGCGATTTCGCTGTTGCAAAGGTTCAGTTCCTTGAACGCTTTCAAAAAGGGCAGTCATTTCATCTTCATAGAAAAACCGAGGTAATTTAACACCCTTTTTTTTCAAATGAATATATGAAAATGGATTTTCAGAGATAACTTCTTGTTTCAGTAAATACTGATAGAAGGAACGTAAACTCGCAATTTTCCGACTAATGGTATTGCGACTATATAGTTTATCATTTAATTTTCCCAGATACATTCGAACATCGCGATGATCAATCGCTAAATAGTTTTTATTTTTATCTTTTAAAAAATCAAAAAAGACTTCCATATCTTCCTGATAAGCCTCTTGAGTTTTTTCTGAATAACCTCGTTCTACCATGAGATAGCGGAAAAATTCAGCGGGCCAATCTCTTGATACCATTGCTTTTCCCCCATTCTTGATTCTCTTAACTTTAGCATAGACCAAAAGAAAAAACAAACGAATTGTCAGAATTTAATCAATATTTCAAAGTATCTTCACAATTAAGAAAATTTGCATATAATTTTCTAAAAAATTTCTAAAACAACTTTCAGTTTTCTTTCCATTTTGTTATTTTATAGAATGCACAAAGACTGCTAAATAAGTAAATTATTTAACAGTCTTCCAATTATATTTTTATTTTTCTTCAGCTACAATTACAGGTTGTACATCGTCATGTTTTGATTCGATTGCTTGAACAATTTCTTTATTCCCTTGTTTTGTAGCCATGGTCTCATTAATTAAGCCTACTAAATCTAATCCCGTTGTTTCTTTAATTGTATCAAACGTTCGAGCTAGACCAGCTTCACCCATTTCATGTAATCCATCACCACCGCCAAAACTAACAACCTTGTCGATATTACTAATTGGTGCATTAACTTCTTTCGCAATCGCAGGTAGGACTTTAATGAATTCCATTAAAATACCAGCTTCGTTGAGTTTTTGTAATGCCAAGGCCATTTTCTCTTTGCTTTCAGCTTCGGCTTGACCAACCTTCGCAATTTTATCCGCTTCGGCTGCCCCAAGTTTTTCTACTCGTTGTGCTTCTGCTTCAGCCGCTAAGCGTACTTTTTCAGCATCAGCTTCCGCTTTCGCAATTTCTCTGGCTTTTTCAGCCAAAGCGTTTTGTTCAATAACATATTTATCCGCTTCTGCTTTCTTACGAACAGTCGCGTTCAATTCTTTCTCACTTAATTCTGCTTGTTTTTCTTGAATTTCAATATTTTTCTCTTGTTCGATTAAACGAACTTTCATTTTTTCACCAGTCGCAACTTGTTCAGCTTTCGCAACAGCAACATCTTGTTCTTGTTTGTATTGCGCTTGTTTTAACTGCATTTCTTTGGTTGCTTCAGCAATTTCTGTTTTACGACGAATTTCTTCATGCTGTGCTAACTGTTCATTTTCTGCTTGTTTAATACGTGTTTCACGCAATGCATTCGATTCAGCTACTTCAGCATTTTTCTTCACTTCAGCGATTTGCGGACGACCTAACGCATCTAAATAGCCATTTGGATCGGTCACATCTTTAATTGTAAATGAGACAATTTCTAATCCCATTTTTCGTAAGTCAGTGGATGCCACTTCTTGAACTTGTTCCGCAAAATCATCACGGTTTTTATAAATCGCTTCAACAGTCATCGTTCCTAAAATTGCACGTAAATGACCTTCTAGTACTTCTTGTGCTTCATCTTCTAATTCTTTTGTTGATTTACCTAAATATTGTTCTGCCGCTGTTTTAATAGATTCAACACTGTTTCCTACTTTAACTAATACAGTTGCACTCGCTAAAATCGGAACACCTTGTTCTGTATAAACTTCTGGCGTACCAATTTCTAATTTATGTGTTAATAAGCTTAACTTATGGGCCTTTTGAACAATCGGAATAACAAATGTTCCGCTATTCTTTAAAATTTTAATTCCTTCTTTACCTAAAAAAGAACCCGTCACAATTAGTGCTTCATCAGGCTTTCCAATACGGTAACGAACCATCAGAAAAGCTAAAATTGCAATTACAGCAATGATTCCCCACAATATAGGACTACTCAAGATTTCTAACATATACAACACTCTCCTCTTTAAAATTGATTACTTTTAACGACTAGGGCAATCCCCTTTTCATCAAAATCAATAATTAACACTTTTGTACCACTTGGTAAAACGACGTCGCTGTTTCGATCTTCCTCACGATAAAATTTAGCTGGGTAAACCGAGATGGCAGATTCACTCCCAATTTCAATTACTTCACCGATTGAATTTCCTCGAAGTCGCGTAGTCAATTCGCCAATTAAATAATCATTTTCTCCTAACACATTGCTTTTATTTTTATCAGTTAATTGATTATATAAAAACATTAATGGAAAAAAAATGAGTGCAAATAATAAATATAATGCAAAAATAACGAGAAGAAAAAATAGCAACCATAATAATGCTCGTATAGCTACCGGTTGACTAGCTCTAAAATGATTTAGTTGTTCAATAAAACCAAACATTCGATTTCCCACCTTCCGTTATTTCATAATTTAATGATAGCGTATTCCTTGAAAAGGTTCAAGAATATTCCTAAAGATAGTCCTTAAGACTGATAAAAACACCGAACCATTTTTACATTGGTTCGGTGTTTTTTTAATGATTAATTTCTGATTTTTTTGCTTCTAAGCTTTCTAATGCACGATTTGCAATTGCTTCATAACGTGATTTTTTATCTTTAATGCGTTCTGGTAATTCAGGGAATAAACCAAAATTTGCATTCATCGGTTGGAAATGTTTGCCAGAAGCATGTGTAATGTAATACGACATACTACCGATTGCTGTTTCTTGTGGGAAAGTAATTAATTCTTCCTCTTTCGCCATACGTGCAGCATTGATTCCTGCTACTAAACCACTTGCGGCGCTCTCAACATATCCTTCAACACCTGTCATTTGACCAGCAAAAAATAGATCATCACGTAAACGTGATTGATACGTTTGTTGTAATAACTCTGGTGAATTCATAAAGCTATTGCGATGCATTACCCCATAACGAACGATATCTGCATTTTCTAAACCAGGAATCATGCGGAAAACACGTTTTTGTTCGCCCCATTTTAAATGAGTTTGGAAACCAACAATGTTGTATAACGAAGCAACGGCATTATCTTGACGTAATTGAATGACTGCATATGGACGTTTGCCTGTTTTTGGATCTTCTAATCCAACAGGTTTTAATGGACCAAATAACATTGTTTTACGGCCACGTTTTGCCATAACTTCAATTGGCATGCAACCTTCAAAGAATTTTTCTTTTTCAAATTCTTTTAATGGTGCAACTTCGGCAGCTACTAGCTCATCATAAAAAGCGTTAAACTCTTCTTCTGTCATTGGACAGTTTAAATATGCTGCTTCACCTTTGTCATAACGAGATTTCAAATATACTTTATCCATATCAATCGTTGCTTTATCGATAATTGGAGCTGCTGCATCGTAGAAATAAAAACCTTCTGAACCATTAAAATCTTTAATAGCTTGTGCTAAAGGTGCTGAGGTTAATGGACCTGTCGCAATTATGGTAATCCCCTCTGGAATATCAGTAATTTCTTCTTCAACCACTGTAACTAATGGATGGTCTTTCACACGTTTTGTAATTAATTCTGAAAAAGAATCTCGGTCAACCGCTAAAGCTCCACCAGCCGGCACAGAAGTTTGATCCGCTGAAGTAATCACAACAGAATCTAAACGGCGCATTTCTTCTTTTAAAACACCAACAGCATTTGCTAAGCTATTTCCGCGGAGTGAATTTGAACAAACTAGTTCAGCAAAGTTTCCTGTATGATGTGCTTCTGTTGATTTTTTAGGGCGCATTTCAAACAAACGAACAGGTACTCCAGCTTGGGCTACTTGCCAAGCTGCCTCGCTTCCAGCTAAACCAGCACCAATAATATTTACGGTTTTCATTATAAAACTCCTTTAAGATGAAAAGAATCCATCTTTTTTCTATTTTTGTACATCTTCTTCATAGTCACCGTTTGGACAAACAATTTGTTTGCCACCTTTGACTTTTTTCTCTACTAAATAATGATCACATTTTGGACAATTTCGGCCAATTGGTTTGTCCCAAGAAGTAAATTCACATTCAGGATAACGATCACACCCATAGAAGATACGATTTTTCTTAGATTTTCTTTCCACAACTTGTCCTTTATGACAGATGGGACACTCCACACCAATTTCTTTAACAATCGGTTTTGTATTGCGACAATCAGGAAAATTACTACACGCATAAAACTTCCCGTATCGTCCCAATTTAATAACCATTGGATGTCCACATAATTCACAATCAAAGCCTGCAGGTTCATCCTTTATTTGGATTTTTTCGATTTTCTCTTCTGCTGTTACTAATTCTTTCTCAAATGGTCGATAGAATCGGTCAACAACTTTAATCCAATCTTCTTTACCTTCTTCTACTTTATCTAAATTGTCTTCCATCTCAGCTGTAAAATGAACATCGACAATTTGCGGGAAGAAATCTTCAATAAGCGTATTGACGATTTCACCTAATTCAGTTGGTTCAAAACGTTTTTGTGCCAATTTCACATAATACCGACGTTGAATCGTTTCTAGGGTTGGAGCGTAAGTAGATGGTCGACCAACACCGTTTTCTTCCAATGTACGAATTAAGGTAGCTTCACTAAATCGTGCAGGTGGTTGTGTAAAGTGTTGTTTTGGTTCGATATCTACAGATTGAACAATCTCGCCAATTTCTAGCTCTGGCAAAATGTTTTCTTTGTCCTCTTTCCCATCATCGCGACCTTCAACATATACTTGCATAAACCCTTTAAATTTTACTTTTGAACCATTCGCAATAAATTGCACACCATTATGATCCAATGTCACTTTCATTGTATCTAAAATCGCTGGCGTCATTTGACTTGCTACAAAACGTGACCAAATTAAAGAATATAATTTTAATTGATCTTTGTCTAGATATTTCGCCATCTCATCTGGTGTACGCAATGCACTAGTTGGACGAATTGCTTCATGGGCATCTTGAGCACCTTGCGCATTTTTCAATTTTTTGACATCATGCGCTGCGAATTCTTTTCCATAAGTTGATTCGATAAAGTCCGTCACTTCAGCTTTTGCAGAATCTGAGATACGTTTTGAATCGGTACGCATATAAGTGATTAAACCGACTGTCCCTTGACGTCCTAATGAAATTCCTTCATATAGTTGTTGGGCAACCATCATTGTTTTACGTGTTCTAAAGTTTAGTTTGCGCGCTGCCTCTTGTTGCAAACTACTCGTAGTAAACGGCGCTGCTGGGTTGCGTTTACGTTCTTTTTTCTCAACGTTTTTTACTTCATAATCTTTGCCTGTAATACGGCTAGTAACTTCTTTCACGCTTTCCGCATTTGGCAATTTCTTTTTCTTACCATCAATTCCCCAGAAGTTAGCTTTGAATTTCTTGCGTCCCTTTTTGAAATTCCCGTCAATACTCCAGTATTCTTCTGGTTTAAAATCACGAATTTCTTTTTCACGGTCAATAATAATTTTTAAAGCGACTGACTGAACACGTCCTGCACTCAAACCTTTTTTAACTTTACGCCACAAAATAGGACTAATGGAATAACCGACTAAACGGTCTAATACCCGACGTGCTTGTTGCGCATCCACTAAGTCTACATCAATTGTGCGCGGTTCTTTAAACGCTGCTTTTACTGCATCTTTGGTAATTTCATTAAAAACCACACGATTTTTTTCATTTAAGTCTAAATTCAATAAATGGGCTAAATGCCAAGCAATGGCTTCCCCTTCTCTATCCGGGTCACTTGCAAGATACACTTTTTGTGCTTTTTTTGCTGCTGAGCGGAGACTTTTAATGACATCGCCTTTTCCACGAATGGAAATATAATGTGGTTCATAATTATTTTCAACATCGATTCCCATTTTACTTTTTGGTAAATCACGAATATGTCCCACACTGGCAACAACTTTGTAATTTCGACCAAGATACTTCTCAATCGTTTTTGCTTTCGCTGGTGATTCCACAATCACCAAATATTTATAGGCCATGCACAAATGGCTCCTTCCTAAGAAAATTTCCTACTATATAAAGTGCTATCAATTAACAATAAATCGTAGCCTATCATATCTATAAGAAAATCTTTTGTCAAGGAGAGACATACGCACACTTTCAAAAAATAACTTAATATTTCGGAAGTTCGTCAAAAATATCCTGCACAGTATAGACACATTTTGCTCCGTCTTGAATCAAATGATGACAACCATTTGACTGTCCACTGACAATTTCTCCAGGAATAGCAAAAACTTCTTTTCCGTACTCCAACGCCAACTGTGCGGTAATCAAGGAACCACTTCGTTCTTTCGCTTCAATGACGCAGGTTCCTTGTGTTAAAGCCGCGATAATTCGATTGCGCATGGGGAAATGATGTTTTTGTACGCCAACGCCATGAGGGTATTCACTTAAAATCAAATGATTCTTTCGCATTTCTACAAATAAGCTACTAACTTCTCTTGGGTAACACAAATCTAAACCACAACCAACAATTCCAATGGTATTTCCTCCTGAAAGAATGGCTGCTTCATGGCTACAACGATCGACACCCTTTGCTAAACCACTGACAACGACAATGTTTTTTTCAACAATTTTAGGAACAAAACTATTCAACACCTGTATGGCATAAGATGTCGCTTGCCGTGCACCGACAATTGCTAATTTAGGATACTGTAACAATGATACGTTCCCCACATAAAATAAAATTAACGGTTGCTGATACAATTGCTTCAATTCTATCGGATAATCTTCAGCCAACCAGGTGACAAATTGTTGTTTGGCGGCCTGTTCTACTAACCAAGATTCTGAAATAGCCTGCCAACTTTTTTTGAATTGTTCTTTGAATCGCTGAATACCTGCAATGCGTATAATTTCATCCATTGAAAAAATTTCCTGTTGCAATTCCTCTGCACACCTCACAACTTTCCATTTACCGATTAGTCCGATTCCTCTACAATAAGTTAATTTAAAAATTAATCTCTCAAGTTTACTGAGCTGCCAAAAGTTCAAACTTTTCCGCCTCCTTTTCTTCTCATCTAAAAATACGCAAAAATATTCCCAACTTTTTTACACACAAAAAACTTGAGTCCCTTTGTAAAAACGTTTATGATTGACGTTGTGTAAAATAAATGACAAATTTTATCCATATTCGTAGAAAAGGAGTGATAGATATGGCAATTCAATGGTTTCCTGGTCATATGGCAAAAGCGAAACGAGAAGTAAGCGAAAAATTAAAATACGTGGATATTGTTTTTGAATTAGTTGACGGACGACTACCTTTAGCATCTCGTAACCCTATGCTTGACCAAATTCTTCAACAAAAACCACGCCTTGTTTTAATTAACAAAGCTGACCTTGCTGATCCTAATCAAACAAAACAGTGGGAAAAATATTTTATTGAGAAAGGTTTTTCCGTTTTAGCAATTAATGCCCAAGAAAATAAAGGAGTCAAAGCGATTGTTGCAAAAGCTAAAGAAGCCCTCAAAGCAAAATTAGAACGCGATCGCAATCGTGGTCTAAAACCACGTGCTATTCGTGCAATGGTTATAGGCATTCCAAACGTTGGAAAATCAACACTCTTAAACCGATTAGCTGGCAAAAAAATTGCTCAAACAGGAAACAAACCTGGCGTAACTAAAGGACAACAATGGATTCGTTATGGAAGTGAATTAGAATTATTAGATACTCCTGGAATCTTATGGCCAAAATTTGAAGATCAAGAAATCGGCAAAAAACTTGCATTAACAGGTGCTATCAAAGACCAACTTTTGCATTTAGATGATATTGCCATTTATGGACTGGATTTCTTTGCGCGTTACTATCCAAAGCAATTGGTTCAACGTTATCATTTATCAGAAGAAGAACTCTCACAATTAGGTCCTGAACTGTTGATGACAATTACTGAAAAATTAGGCTTTCGCGATAATTACGAACGGGGAAGTGAACGGGTCATTCATGACATTCGTCAAGGAAAATTAGGAAGATATACATTAGATCGTTGTGAAGAATTTGGAGTGGGACTTGATGAAGATTGAATCTATTGCGACGATTAAAGAACAACTACAATCTCTTTCATCTTTAGACGATCCCTATGTGGTAAGCTTGCGTCAAGATTCACGATTAGGCGTTCAAAAATTATTGACACAGCTTGAAAAACGCTTAGAAAAAGAGGCACAACTCAAAACAAAGTATACTGAAATGCAGTTATTTGAACATGCTTGTTATGACCAAGGGCATATGCTAATAGCGGGTATCGATGAAGTGGGTCGTGGCCCTTTAGCAGGTCCAGTGGTTGCCGCAGCAGTGATTTTACCACAGCACTGTGAAATTTTAGGTTTAAACGATTCCAAGCAACTGTCTGAAAAAAAACGGGAATTACTTGCAAAAGAAATTAAGGAGCAAGCAATTGCTATCGGAATCGGAATCCTTTCACCTGAAGAAATTGATACCTTGAATATTTATCAAGCAAGTAAACAAGCGATGATGCAAGCAGTCGCCCAATTAACACTGCAACCTGAGCATTTATTAATTGATGCGATGACTTTAGAGTTACCTTTTCCTCAAGAAAAAATTATTAAAGGGGATGCGCGTTCTATTTCAATTGCTGCAGCAAGTATCATTGCAAAAGTTTATCGGGATAATTTAATGAAGGATTATCACAAATTATATCCACATTATGGCTTTGATAAAAATGCTGGTTACGGAACAAAAATTCACCTTGATGGGCTCGCAACACATGGAATCACACCAATTCATCGCAAAACGTTTGCTCCTGTCAAGCAATATCTTTCATAAAAAAGCACCCTTCTCGAACTTGAGAAAGGTGTTTTTTCTCTATTAAATTAAATGACTGTCTTTTAATAATTCTTCAATAAACGTTCCTTCGACTTTTTTCAACCCGCGTTTTTCTAACACTTTAATTAACCAAGGAACGGGCATATCCGTAATTTTTTTACCATCCATTAAACGATTCGTTGAAGATAATAAGGTGCGAATATCATAGGCTGACGCAAAGACTTCTGGTACACCTCGATCAACTTTTAATAGGCTATACACGGCTTCCATTGCGGTACGGACGGAATATTCTGTGGTAAAAACTGTATCTCGTTCGGTCTCGCTAAAGTTTCCAATAAAAGCTAAATTTTTAGAGCCTTCTGGAACTACTAGCGGACGGTCTCCGTTAGCACGAGGCATAAAATAAGACGTA
This sequence comes from Enterococcus sp. AMC1623, assembly GCF_058216495.1. NCBI lineage: Bacteria > Bacillati > Bacillota > Bacilli > Lactobacillales > Enterococcaceae > Enterococcus > Enterococcus sp. AMC1623. The sequence continues at coordinate 1,137,006 of NZ_CM177096.1, forward strand.
ATGTAAGGCATATAGCAAGGAATTGTATTTGCTGAATGACGAGCTAAGTCAGGAATTATTTCCACTGGTACACCTAAATGATATAACCATTCTTGTGCGATTTCATTTCCTGAACATTCCGTAATTTTTTTCTTAATAAAATCACCTTTTTTATCCGAAAGTAAGCCATAAATCCACACGACTAATTGATCTTTAGGTTGATTTTTAAAATGTGGTTGTCGATTTAGGGTATAACTCATTAGCCATCCAGAATCCTTAACTGTAACGATTCCGCCAGTGACAACTTTGCCAGCATAAGGATCACGTTTGCTAATTTTTTCGATATATGGCGCTATTTTATCATCAAGCGTCGTTAAAGTTGCAGAAACAAACCAACTTTCTTCAGGTAAATTTTCACAGAACTTACTAGGACTACCTAATGCTGGGTCTTGTTTCGCTAAATTTTGCCATAACTGCCAGCTGCCACCGGGCTCATGAGTAATAGGGGCTGGGTGATCATTATCCCCATATGTCGTACTTTCAGTAATGCTACCATTCGTTACAAAGACTAAATCATCTGTCGTTAAAGACACACGTTGTTCTTCACCATTCACTTCAAGAATCAATTCTTTTGCTATTAATTCCTTTTCACGTTCCACGATAATATTTTTTACCATAGTATCATATTGGAAATGCACATGATGCGCTTCTAAATAGCGAACCAATGGTAAGACTAATGATTCATATTGGTTATATTTTGTAAATTTCAAAGCAGATAAATCTGGTAACCCATCAATATGATGGATGAAACGCATAATATAACGACGCATTTCCATTGCTGAATGCCATTTTTCAAAAGCAAACATGGTTGACCAATACGTCCAAAAGTTGGATTCAAAAAATTCTTCTGAAAAGACATCTGTAATTTTTTTATCTTGTAAACTATCTTCTGTCATAAGAAACAAACGAACAATCTCTTCTGAAGCTTGATCAGATAATGTAAATTTACCGTCTGTTGGAATACGTTCGCCACGGTTTTCAATCACACGACAATTAGAAGAATTCGGATCTTCTTTATTTAACCAATAAAATTCATCTAACACCGAAGCATCTTCCACTTCAAGAGAGGGCACTGAACGGAATAAATCCCACAGACATTCAAAGTGATTTTCCATCTCGCGTCCACCACGAATAATAAATCCTTTTGTTGGATCTAAAATACCATCCAAGCTTCCCCCAGCAAGGGGTAGTTCCTCGAGAATGTGAATATTTTCTCCTTTCATTTGGCCATCGCGTACTAAAAAAGCAGCTGCTGCCAAGGACGCTAAACCGGATCCAACTAAATAAGCTTGTTTACGATCGACATTTTCTGGTTTTTTTGGACGAGCAAACGCTTCATAATTTCCATTACTTCGATACATAGAAACATCTTCTTTCATTAAATTGTTAAATACAAATTTATTATGAAATTTTTCCTTAAATTTAACAATCAAAAACCCTTCAAACTTGTACGACAAATTACGTTTTTTGTCAAAAAAATGACGGTGATTTACATAAAAAAACTATCTAAATAATTGAGACATTGCGCTCAATTATTTAGATAGTGCATGTTTAAACAAGCCTAATTCATAGCTTCTAAATAAACTTAATATGTGTAAATGGATAATAGACAAAACGAGCCTTACCTAAAATGTTTTCTTCAGAAATTGCACCAAATGAGCGACTATCTTTAGATAAACGTCGATTGTCTCCAATAACAAAATAGCTGTCTTTTCCTAATTTTTCTACACCCATCAATTCTTCAAATTTAAAGTCATAGGTGAAAGGAATCGGCTCATCATTTTCTGCCAAGTTTTTCTCTAAGAAAGGTTCATTAACTTGTTTACCATTAATATACAGTTTATCGTCTGCATAACTAACAGATTCTCCAGGTAGACCAATTACCCGTTTAATATACGTTGTTCCATCTGATAGTTGAAAAACAATAATATCAAAACGTTTGATCTCAGAAATCTTTTCAACAACAACCATATCTCCTTGCTGTAAAGTTGTCTCCATAGAATTTCCTTCAACAGGAACTGGAATCAATAGAAATCCCCGAATCATTATAGCCAGTGCTCCGGCAACAAAAGTATATTTCAAAATCATCCAAACTATTTCAAAAAAGCGGTCTTTGTTTACTGTTTTCATTGTTTCGACTCTTTCGTCAATACTTCAACTGCTTTCTCGTACATTTGATCGGACTTGCGCAGTTGGTCTGTTATTTTCAATTCAATAACCACTGCTGTTTCGGCATCTACTTCTCCGGTTTCTTTTAACTTATTGGATGATTGGAAATCTTTGACCGCTTGTTCTGTTGCATCATTAAAGGTATTGCCTTCTGTTTGATATGCCAATACATGTAAGAATGTATTTAAATTTTCTACGTCTTCGGAGGTCATTCCTTTTTTTAACGTTTCATTTTTCGGTAATGGTGGTAGGTAGGCATACTCTGGAAAATCAACTTCAATCGTCGGTTTTAATCCTTTTTCATTAATCCATTCACCAGATGGCGTTAACCACTTTTGAACCGTCATTTTCAGCTCACTCTGGTCTCCAAAACCATTCACTGCTTGAACGGTCCCTTTTCCAAAAGTTTTGGTGCCAATTACAGGTACATTAGCGGATTCTTTTAACGCTGCTGCAAAAATTTCTGAGGCTGAAGCACTGCCACCATCGACTAATACTGCAACAGGTTCCGTCACCTTAAACCCACCGTCTAAGTCACTAGATGCTTTACTGGAACCGACAATTTGGTCATCCGTTTCAAATTGAACAATCGTTTGACCATCTTCTAAAAACATACTTGCCATAGCTTCAACTTGACTTAAATAACCACCAGGATTTTGTCTTAAATCAATGATAAATGATTGTGCCCCTTCTTTGCGCAACTTTTCAATTGCCTCTTGTAACTCACGTGCAGTACTTTCATTAAAACTAGCAATTTGAATCTTACCAATCGTCGGTTGGTTTTCATCCATTTCTGCGATTAAAGAAGCAATTGGAATTTTTCCACGAGTAATTTCAACATCAAATGTTTTGTCTGCCCGCTGAATGGTTAACGTTACTTGTGTACCTTTTTCGCCACGAATCGACTGTACCACTTCATTTAAGGTTTGCCCAATGGTTTCTTTTCCATCCACTTTTAAAATTTTATCATGAACTTTTAAGCCAGCTTTTTCAGCAGGACTGTCTTTGACTGGGGCTTGTGCAACTTCAGGTAAATTATCAACTAAAGTCAGTGTTGCACCGATGCCTTCAAAACTATCAGCTAACGAATTTGACAATTGCTCTGCTTCTTCTTTGCCCAAATAAGTTGTATACGGATCATTTAATGCTTCAGTCATGCCTTTAAGGGCTCCTTCAATCAGCGTATCTTTATCAACTTTTTGATAATAATCTTCTTGTAATGTACGATACAAGGTATGAACTTTTTGTAGTTCATCTTCTTCCTCTGAAGCTAATGTGACTCCTGAATTGTTGGCAATATATACGCCGCCACCAGAAATAACCGCTACACAAATGAGTGATATAATATATCTATGAAAAGGTATTTGTTTATTTTGCATGTGTTTCCTCCATTTTTATACCATGAGTATTTCTATACTTTGCATCATACCACAAGAAAAAAGAAGACGGTACAAAAGTCTATTATGACTTTTCCGCCTTCTTTACTTATGCATTATTTTCTAAATATTTTTCCCAAATTCGATCAAAAATATCCATGTTTTCTAAATAATTAACATTCATTTCTAAGTAATTAGAAATTTCATCATAATTGTCTGTATGCTTAGGAAATTGAATATCATGACTTGCATCGGTTGCAAAAATTTGTTCTTCATCTGTATGACTCGGTCCTTTCAACGTCATCAAATACTGATAAAAGCTTCTTCTCATATACTCACCAGTTCTCTTTTAAAAATGCTTCTCTTCGGGCATGACTACGCTCAAAGTTCGTTGGATTTTTCTTATAATAGTCTTGATGATACAATTCTGCTGGATAAAACGGTTGCGCTGATTCAATACTTGTCACAATCGGTTTATCAAAACGGCCAGAATCCTGTAAGGCTTGCTTACTTTCTTCGGCGATTTTCTTTTGTTCGTCATTAAAGTAGAAAATCACTGGACGGTAATTGTCTCCACGGTCTTCAAATTGACCAAATGCATCGGTTGGATCTGTTTGTTGCCAGTAGATTTCTACTAAATCTTTAAACGAAATCAATTCTGGGTCAAAAATAATTTCCACTGCTTCTGTGTGTCCAGTTGTATGACTACACACTTGCTCATACGTTGGATTCTCCACATGACCACCTGTATAACCTGACAGTACTGAATGAATTCCTGGTAGTTCATCAAAAGGTTGTATCATACACCAAAAACAACCTCCTGCAAAAATAGCTCTTTCCATCTTTGTCACTCCTTTTCTTTGGATTCAGGTAAATATAAGCTCACTTGAATCTCATCATCAACCAAATTTATTTTATCTGCTTTTAAGAACAGACCGTTTTGCATACGGAATTGATCTAATCGCAACATAACTGTCTCTTCTTTAGGATTGATCTCAATCCATTTGGGCATATCGTAGTTTCTTTGAATCATTTTCATGACTTCGGTAATCGGTACGCCAAGTGTCCCAATTGATAAACTTTTTGCTTTCAATTGCACATTCCCATTATCCATCACATACGGATCAAAATAAAGATAAAATGTTACTGGAAAACCTAAAATTTTAAATTCACCCGTCAATAATGCTTCATTTTCCAAACGAAATTCATATTTGACATCTGTATCTTGTTGATATTCATCTAAATAAAAATCAATCAGTGAATTAATTTGTTCTTTATTACTACGAATATTTAAAACTGGACTGCCTTCACGTTCAACCAATTCAGGAATATCATGTTTTGTAAAATCTCTTTTTTCAGTAATTCGTGTGAATAAAAAAATACTGCTACCTATTACAATACCAATTAATACAAAAAAAGCAACTTTCCATTTATTCCATTCTTTCCACGAAAAAGTTTTTTTGGTGCTTGGTTTTTCTTCGGGGGTCATCTACTCACTCTCCTTTAGTAACCATTCATTTTTAGTGCTGATTAGTTCATCTTTAACTGCTTTAGCCATCAATTGATAACCAATATTATTCGGATGGAATTTATCTTTATCATACAACACATTATTTTTAACAATATTCAAATCATTGCCTGTTTCTCTAGAGCTATCTTCTGTTTGAACTGTGATTGCAGGCTCGCCTAATCCAGAAGCAATCAACTCATTAATTGGAATAAAATAGACATTTTCATTTTCTTCAACAATTTCTTTCGTCCCTTCATTCCAATTATCTACAATCGTCTGCATATCTGTAATCTCTGGAAAATTGACATAAAACGGATTATACACCCCGACCACATAAATAGGTGCATGAGGATTTAAATTTCGTAACTCTGTTAATAGCTCAGTTAATTGCGTTTGATATTTCTTTAAAGGTTTCTCAAAAGTCTTCATTGACAAACCAAAGATGTTATTTTGAATGACTTTCATTAAATCATTTCCACCAACAGTTAACGTGATAATGTCGGATTCTGCCATATTGTTCTGAATCTCAGTTTCCTTTTTTAAACGTTTATAAATTTGGTCACTACGTTCACCTGCGACACCATAATTCTCAACTTCGACACTGGTTAACTGAAATTCTTCTTGTAAATCATTGGCGACAATCGGTACAAAACCGCCACGTTTCGTATCATCACCCACGCCTTCTGTTAAGGAATCCCCTAAAGCAGTATAACGAATCGTTTCTTTGTATTTTTCTGTAGCAACTTGGCTTGTCCCATTTAACCGTGGTTGAACTTTAGGAAAAGCTTGTTGAAGGACCAAAAAAGTCAAAAATGCCAGTAAAAAAACCACAATAATTGGTCCTATTATTTTTTGAATCTTCACGTTTGCGTCCCTCCATCTTCTGATTTCTCTGCTATTTTATCAGAAAATAATAAAAAAACATACTAAGCGTTCTTTTAATAAACTATTTTTAAACAAAAAACACCTAAAATGAAATACGCCTCTAAGTTAGATTGTTCGATCTAACCTAGAAGCGTACATTCAAATGAACTTCTTCGACTATTCTGTATAATACATAATCGCAAATGCGCCTTCACCTGTATGCGTAGCAATAATTGGTGTGGTATGCAACAAACAAATATCCATTTTAGGGAAGATTTCTTGCAATTCACGTTTGAATTTTTCAGATTGCTCTAACCCACCTGCATAGGAAATTCCTATTTGCTTGACTGCTGGATTATTTTTTAACTCATTTTTTAGTTCTTCAAACCATTTGTTAAATGTCTTGACACCACGGCCTTTAACGACTGGAATTAATTCAGAATTTTTTAATTCCATAATAACACGCATATTTAGAAAACTAGACAGCATTCCTTTTGCACGACTGATTCGACCACCTTTTACTAGATTTTCCAATGTCGATAAGCCAATAAATAGTTTTGTATTGCTTAAAATATTTTGAACAACTGGTAAAACTTCATTTAAGCTTTTTCCTTCTTGTGCTAATTCTGCTGCTCGAATCACTGCAAAAGATAGTCCTTGGTCTGTCATATCAGTTTCTACAACTGTTACGTTACTTTTTGAAAGGTTACTTGCTTGTCTAGCAGCCTCAACCGTTCCACTTAATGCTTTGGTCATATGAATAGATAAAATTTCACTACCATCTTTTCCTAATTCATCATATAATTCAGCAAATTCACCGATTGGCGGTTGACTGGTCTTTGGTAACTCTTTGGAAGTTGACATCATTTCCATGAATTTTTCTCCAGGTAGCTGATCGTCATCACGATACACCACACCATCAATCATCACTGATAATGGCACTACATGAATATTCAACTGATCTCTCACACTTTTTTTCATTGTACAAGATGAATCAGTAACTATCTTAAGATTTCCCATTCTTCTTTCACTCTCTCTTTAACACTGGTCCTGTTTCGTGTTAGAATACTAATGAACCATTTCTTCCCTTTAGTATAACAAACAAAAATTAATTTTTCATCTAACTTAACTAATTTCCAAATGAAAAGAGGCAACCATTTATGGAAACATCTAAATTTACTCGTAAATATCTCATCGTCAATGAAGTACTAAATGCCGTCACACATGGTGTAGGCTTTGGACTTAGTATCGCTGGCCTGGTCATTTTGTTAGTCAAAGGCGCACATTTAGGCTCGCCAATTCATGTCGTTTCTTATGCGTTATACGGTTCCACGATGATTTTGTTATTTTTATTTTCTACCCTGTTTCACAGCTTAATTTTTACCAAAGCAAAAAAAGTCTTTCAAGTCTTTGACCATGCATCGATTTTTTTATTAATTGCTGGTAGCTACACGCCATTTTGTTTATTAAGCATCCAAGGATGGTTAGGTTGGACCTTATTTGTAGCGATTTGGCTGTTAGCCATCAGTGGTATCGTGTACAAATCCATTACCCTTCACAAGCAAGAAACCGTTTCGAAAATCTCAACTGTTATTTACATCATTATGGGATGGTTATGTTTATTCGCTTTTCAACCATTGACACAGTCGCTTGGACTTTGGGGAACTATTCTATTAGCCAGTGGCGGTGTTTCTTATACAGTAGGCGCCTTGTTTTATAGCTTAAAACATGTGCGGTTTATGCATGTTGTTTGGCATTTATTTGTCATGTTAGGCGCAGGTCTGATGTATTTTTCTGTTTTATTTTTCACTTAAAAAAGAAGCAGTTCGATGCTCGAACTGCTTCTTTTTATTTGCGCTCAAATGTTTCATATCGATGTGCATATTTATTTTTTTCGTCTACTACACCCTCTGTTGATTGGACTAATTCCCACTGAGACCAATCAATTTCAGGCATATAAATGTCACCATCAAATTCTTCATCAATCATCGTTCGAAGTAATTGGTCACAATAAGGTAAATAATCTTTGAAAATTAATGCTCCACCGATAATATAGACTGGATGACCTGCTTGTTTAGCATAGTCAAGAATTTCTTCTACGGTATGCATAACTAAAACGCCTTCGCTTTGATAATTCTTATCTCTCGTTAGAACAATTGTTTGACGAGAGGGCAACGCACGTTTTCCCATTCCTTCAAATGTTTTTCTTCCCATTACAATCGTATTACCAATGGTGGTTTCTTTAAAAAATTTTAAGTCTGCTGGCAAACTCCATGGAAGTTGATTATCCTTTCCAATGAGACCATTTTTATCTTGTGCCCAAAGTGCTACTAACATTTATTTCCCTTCTTTCTCCTACACTGCAATTGGTGCTTTAATTGTTGGATGTGGATTGTATCCTTCAAGTGTGATATCTGTCATTTCAAAATCAAAAATTGATTGTTTGTCTTCATTTAAAATCAATTTAGGCGCAGGTCGTACATCACGTGTTAATTGTTCACTCATTTGATCAAAGTGATTATTATAAAGGTGAGCATCACCTAAAGTATGGATAAATTCGCCAACTGCAAGGCCGGTTTCGTGAGCAATTAAATGCGTCAACAAAGCGTAACTAGCAATATTAAAAGGAACTCCTAAAAAGACATCGGCACTCCGTTGATATAGCTGACAACTTAATTTACCATCATTCACATAGAACTGAAACATCGTATGACATGGAGGCAGTGCCATTGTTGGAACATCTTCTGGATTCCACGCTGAAACAATTAAACGTCTCGAATTAGGATTTGTTTTAATCATACTGATTAAATCTTGAATTTGATCAATAAAACCACCGTTGACCGTTTCCCAATGGCGCCATTGATAACCATATACTTTTCCTAAATCACCATGTTGTTTCGCAAATGCTTCATCGTCTACAATTTTTTGGCAAAAAGCTGCCAATTCTTTTTGATACACTTCATTAAATTCTTCATCTATTAGACAACGACGACCAAAATCTGTCATATCGGGTCCTTGATAGTCAGAACTTTTAACATAACGTTCAAACGCCCACTCATCCCAAATATGATTATTATGTTGTAATAAATAGCGAATATTCGTATCACCTTTTAAAAACCATAATAGCTCACTTTTAATTAATCCAAAAGGAACACGTTTAGTCGTTAATAAAGGAAATCCCTGTTGCAAATCAAAACGCATTTGATGACCAAAAATACTTTTTGTTCCTGTTCCTGTCCGATCACCTTTTTGATTGCCTTCTTCAAGAATTTTTTTACCTAAGTCAAGGTATGCTTGTTCCATTTATCTTCCTCCTACTCGTCAGCTAGTTCACTTAAATACGCCCAACGTTCCATTTTTTCATCTAACAATTTTTCCGTTTCTGTCAGCGCATGTTGTAACTCTTGTAGCTTCGTAAAGTTGTCACCTTGGTGATTCATTTCTTCTGTATAAAGATCCATTTGTTCTTCTAATTTAGCAATATCATCTTCAATGGTTTCCCATTCTTTCTTCTCCATATAACTTAATTTCTTTTTAATTTTTTTCTCTGGTTGTTTTTCAATCGACTTGACTTTAACAACTACTTCTTTGGGTTCTTCTGTTAAATAGTCATTAATCGAACCAAAATAGGCCTCAATTTGCCCCTGACCTTTAAAAATCAGCAGTTTTTCTGCTACTTTATCTAAGAAGTAACGATCATGCGACACCGTAATAACAGCCCCTGGAAAAGATTGTAAATAATCTTCAAGAATAGTTAAGGTATCGATGTCCAAATCATTCGTTGGCTCATCTAACAGTAAGACGTTTGGTTGACCAATCAATAGCTTCAATAGGTATAAGCGGCGTTTTTCACCACCAGATAGTTTGCCAATTTTTGTCCCATGCATAAAACGTGGAAACAAAAAGCGCTCTAACATTTCAGCCACACTAATTTGTGTGCCATCACTACGTTTCACTTCTTCTGCTGCTTCTTGTAAATACGCAATCATCCGTTGCTCATTATCCATTGCTTCGTTTTGCTGTGTATAATAGGCTAAACGAACAGTCTCACCTACAATTAATTCACCTTGCTCTAAAGGTAAACGTCTTGCCAAAATATTTAACAATGTTGATTTTCCGGCACCATTTTCTCCAGTAATTCCTAAGCGTTCTCTAGCTTGAATCAATAAATCAAAATGATTCAGGATGGCTTGATTTTCAATATGATACACGCCATCTTTGATTTCTAACACTTTTTTTCCTAAGCGTTTCGTTGCAATATCAATTTCAACTTCCCCATTTGTTTTCACTTGATGAAGATTCTCTTTTAAATCTTCAAAGCGGTTGATTCGGGCTTGCTGCTTAGTCGTTCGTGCTTTAACTCCAGCACGCATCCAAGATAATTCTTGTTTGTACAGCTGGTGACGTTTTTGTTCTTGTTCACTTTCTACTCGTTCACGTTCTGCACGCGCGAATACATAAGCTTCGTAGTTTCCTTGATATTCATAAAGTTTACCAAAAGATAATTCAAAGATACGATTAGTCACGCGATCTAAGAAATAACGATCATGCGTCACCATTAATAGCGCCCCACGATACTGATTCAAATAACCTTCTAACCATTGAATGGCTTCATAATCAAGATGGTTGGTTGGTTCATCTAATAATAATAAATCTGGTTCATCAATTAAAACCTGAGCTAGACCTACACGTTTTTGCTGTCCACCAGATAATTCACTGACCAATTTATCTAATTGATGAATGCCTAATTTCTGTAAAATAATTTTTGCATTGGTATCTGTTAACCAGGCATCTTTTTCATTCATCGCTTCTTCAGCTAATGTATATTCTTTTTGAGCATTGGCATCCGAACCATTTATTTCAAGATTTAATAAGGCTTTTTCATATCGTTTCACTGTTTTTAATTGTTCACTTTCCCCTTGAAAAACTGCTTCTAAAACAGTTTGATTGTTGTCAAAAACAGTATTTTGTGACAAATAACCTATACGATAGTCACTCGGATAAAATACTTGTTGGCGATCACCATCACCACTATCTTTTCCTGATAAAATTCCTAATAAACTGGTTTTTCCGGTTCCATTTACTCCGATTAATCCAATACGATCTCTCTCATGAATTAAAAAGGAAATCTGATCAAAAAGCGTTTTTTCTCCGTAAGTTTTAGTCAACTCACTTACTTTTAATTCCTTCACAGAATCCCCTCCATTTCCTTTCGCTATTGTAACACAAAACGAGCTCGTGATATAAGTCTGTTAACTATAAAATATTCGAACGATATAGAGTGTGTTTCTGCTGACTAGCGGGCGCTTTCCCTTTATCGTTCGAATATTTTTATAGTGTGTACTTATAACCTAAACTCGTTAAGCTTAATGTAAATTTTTACTAATAGCGAATGATTCTAACAAGTTAACTTTTTGACGGTAACTATTGGCTAATAAAGAAGAGATTTTCTCTTCCCGTTCAAATTCGTCGATTGTTCGACGTTCGTACGTATAACCATTTAATAGTTCGCGTTCATAAATCGAGCTTTTTTCAATCGAAACCATTGATACCACATTCCGATGATACATACGTTTCAATAACATTTCACGACGACCAACAAGAAATGATAAAACCGTTTTGCTGACTTTTTCTTCTTTTGATTCTAATAGTTGATTAATACGTAAAGTATTCTTATCATAAATATATTTCAATTCATTGACATTAATTTTAGGATTTTTCGGAAAATCTCGGTTACGTTTTAAACGCCAGAAACGTTTTGGATGTAATAACATACGTAATAAACGACGACCGATTAATAACCATAAGCTAATAAATGACAAGAATTTTTTTTCATTTTTGAATTCATAACGATCTAGCAGTCGGTTATAAATAGCATAACTCGTTTGACTAATTTCACCTTTTTGGTACATTTCATCTAAGCCTTGTTGCTCAATCGTCAACGTCCATGCTTGCAATTCTTGCACTTTTTTCTGATCACTTTCAGTCATGCCTTCAGTTGTTATCTCCCATATTCGCATTCGATACTGATCAACAATTGCTTCAATAGCGGTTTCTTCTTCTTCTGAAAGAGAATTCTTTACTAATTTTTGTTGTAAATATTTAATGACTGCGTTTAATACTTCTAGTTCTTTTAAATCAATTGGTCGTTCATATTCTCCATCGGAAAGAAGTGGTAAGATTAACATCCCAATGGTTAAACTAACAAAAATGACACAGGCAGTCAAAAATAATAACAACGCACGCTGCTCAAATGCAACGCCATTTACAGATAATGGTAAAATAAAAATAGCTGCTAAGCTGACCGTTCCTTTTACGCCACCAAAAGTCAGCAATAAAATTTCACGCAAGGTTGTTTTTTCAGTAGTACGATGTTCTTTTACTAAATAAAACCCACCAACAAACAAGAAACGAATTAAAAAGACGACTGCAGTAATTAGTAAGACGATCATCAATAGCCAGCCATTTGAATACGTTCGGTCTGTCCATACAGGTGAAACAACTTCTGATAATTCAATTCCTAAAAATAAAAATACCAGTGCATTTAAAGTAAAACCAATCGTACTCCAAATATTCTCAGATACATTAGCTAACTGGGCATCAAATAGTGTCACCCGCTGATGGCTTCTCGATTGTAAAACACCAGCAACTACGGCTGCAATAATTCCTGAAACACCCATAATTTCTGCAATAACATAGACAACAAAGGGTAAGAGCAATTCAATTAATAAATAGCTAATCACATCTTTAGCTGCTGCTTGTTCAATGAAATTAAGTATTCTATTTTTGACCCACACAACACCAATCCCGACTAAAGCTCCACCAATACTAGATAAAACTAAAGTGACTGACGCATCTAACACAGAAAAAGTCCCAGTTAATAACGCTGCTACAGCAAATTGAAAGGCTGTTACACCCGACGCATCATTTAACAAGCCTTCACCATTTAAAATATTAATAACTTTATCAGGCATTTTAAGTTTTTTAGAGAGCGAACCAACTGCAACCGCATCGGTCGGTCCTAAAGCTGCTCCGAACGCTAAACAAGCGGCCAGAGGAATCGTTGGGAAAAATGTGTGAAGCGTAAATCCGACTGCTAATAAAGTCAAAATAACTCCACCAAATGCTAAAAATAAAATGGTGGAAAAATTCTTAGCAATCGAAGAAATATTCGCCTCTTCTCCTTCTCGAAACAAGAGAGGCGCAATAATCATCACCAGAAAAATCTCTGGTTCAAACGTAATTTCATGTCCATATTTTGACATCCCTAAGAGAATGCCTAGAAAAATTTGGGCAAAAAAGATTGGGATTGTGGGCATTACTTTACTTAAAATATTTGAGAAAGTAATTGTTAATGCAATGATAATGAGTAGTTCAATAAATTCCATCGTACCATCTTCTTTCCTTGAGTTTTGCATCTAATCCATTATACTTTATACTTAACGTTTTCACGAACATAAAGAAACCATTCAACCTAAAAAATTCTCAATGCAGACTTAGAGAGAATCGGTTTGCATTTTAATTAGGTACCTAACTTTACTTTAAAATAAAGTATAATTCGGTACCTAACTATTTGTCAATAACTTCTTACATTTTGCAATAAAAAAAGATAGATACTAAAAAGCATCTATCTTTTTGCTATTCTGCTAAATATAAATCATAATAAGCATCCATAATTTGACGAGTCAAATCTAAGTTTGGTGTGCCACGATTCTCACCTTTCAACTGTGGAATTACTACAGACACAGCAATTTCAGGATCAGAATAAGGACCATATGCTACCATATTCAAATTGTCAACATCAACAGGTTTCCCATCTACATAAATAACTCGTTCAGCTGTACCTGTTTTGGCAGCTAAATCCATCTTAGCTGCAGTTAGTGAGCGTGCTGTTGTATAGGGATCACTTCCATGAACGACTTGATAAAAGCCTTCTTGTAACAATTCCATATTTGCAGAAGAAATATCAATTTTATTTAAAACATTCGGTTCAATTTCTTCCTTCAACTCACCTAGGTTACCATTTTGATCATTGCCATAAATACCTGAAACTAGATGAGGTTGCATCCGTTGTCCTCCATTGGCCACTGTAGACACGTATTGTGCAAGTTGCATGGCAGTATACGTATCAAACTGTCCAAAGGCTAAATCCAAAACTTTACCTGCATCATTATTTTCATCCGATAAGCTAGAAACACTTGGTTGCAGACCAGTTTCTTCGTTTGGTAAATCAATTTCTGTTTTCACGCCTAACCCATAAGAGCCCATAGCCTTACGGAGTTTCTGATACGTATCTTCTTGACTTGTCACTCCAGGAATATACAAGTCTCCTCCTTTGTAATCAATGCCCATCAAACGCAAAGCAATTTGAATCATATACGAGTTTGAAGATAATTCAAGTGCTTGCACGACATTCAAATTACGATTATTGTAACCTAATTTGTTGAAGATCGAAGCTTTTGTACTACCTGGTAGATAAATCGGTTGATCATACAACACTTGGTTGCCTTCGAGTACATCGTTTTCCCAACCAGCTGTAATTGTTGCGGCTTTCATAACAGAGCCAGGTTCAAACGCGGCTTGATAGGTTCCAATAGCATTTTCAGACAGCTCATTGGTTTCAATATCATGATGATAACCTGACATCGCCATGATTCCTCCAGTTTTAGGATTCATAGCAACTACATAAATTCCTGGCGAATACTCAGCTACCTTAGTATCAACTAGATTTTGATAAAGGTTCTTAACAAGTTCATCAACTTTTTCTTGAAAAGCTGTATCAATAGTTAATACTAAGTTATCTCCTTTTTCACCTGGAGAAATCTCTTTTTGATTTTCAATTGTTCCGTCATTGCCAACTTTAATTTCTTGTTGTGATTTAACACCTTGAAGAACTTCTTCATATTGTTTTTCTAAAAAACTAGTGCCGACACGGTCATTTAACGCATATCCTTTAGCTAGATATTCTTCTGCATTTTCGGCTTGTAATCCTTCTGTTGATACGCGACCAATCACACTTTTTATTGAATTATTCCCTGTACGTAATGATCTTGTCCAATCTGTACCTGTAGATACCCCAGGTAGTTCTTTTGCACGTTCAGAAACTAATGCTAGCTCTTCGTCAGTTACGTCTTTATTCTTCACAAAAACTGTTTTTAGTTGTTGTGCACTATTTAATCGTTTAAAAATAGTTGCTACTTTTAGTTGTTCGCCATCAAATTGAATCTCATCATCTGATACTTTTCCAACTAATAATTCATATTCTTTTGAAGTTCCAGCTAATTTTTCTGTTGTGGTTAATCGTTCTCTTGCTTCATTGAGATTTTCTTTATTAGCTAACCAAAAATCTTTTAAATCTCGTTCAGTGAGTGCATCATCTGCTTCAATATCGATTAATTCATTTAAACGAGTGGCAATATCTAATAAATCGTTAGCCGTCATTTCAATCCCACGAGTAAACGTAATGGCAGCATTGGCTTCATTTTCTACTAGCGCTTCACCAGACGCATCGTAAATCATTCCACGCGGTGTGCTTCCCTGGATAGTGATTACTGATGAAGCTTTCAATTGTTCTTCAAGCTGATTGCTATTTATAATTTGTAAATGCCCTAATTGAGCAATTAAGATAACAAATAATGTAAAAATAACGAAAAATAATAAATTTAATCGAAAAGGAACATGTGATTTTCGATTGGCATTTCCAGAGAAGTTCTTTTTAAATTTCTGCATGTTGACATTCCTTCCATACTCGAGCTACTGTCTTATTTTACCAAAAAAAAAAATTAAAAAAAGCGAAAACCTCTATACTTATAGAAAAACCAACATTTTTTTGCAAAACAACGATTTGTTTCACAAAAAATCTGATTTATATCTTTTTTTCTTATAAATAAGCATTCATTCGTGAAACATTACAAACAGTCATCTAATTTGTGGACAACTAAAAAAGCGACTCATCATGAGCCGCTTCTTCTTAATATGCAAAATCAGTTGTTTCTTCTATTTCTATGTTTTCACTAGTCTCATAATAAGGTTCATCTTCAGGGTCTGCAACCGATGTATGATCCACACCATCTACAGAATCGTCATAAAATTGATTGCCGATATACCCATTGTAAGAATATTGGAATTGTGAATCAATCTCCAACGTTTTACTTGTTGGTAATTCCAATTGTTCTTTTAAGATATTTTGAGCATTCAACAATTCCGTAATACCTAAAATTTGATAATAGACACCATTCACCATTTGACCATTACCTTCTAATTGATGTTGATTAATCGTAGTAAAGGCTGGGTAATAGTTCGTTGCAATGTCTAACATATCATTCCAAGTTAAATCTGTTTTAGAATTTTTTTCCACAGCTTTCAAAATGTTCTGATAGTTACTCACACCATCTAGACTCAATACTTTTTGTACAATTTTCGTTACAACTTCTCGTTGGCGACGTTGACGACCAATATCGCCTTCAGGATCATCATAACGCATTCGTGCATAAGCTAATCCGGTTTTGCCGTCTAATGTGATTTTCCCCGCTGGAACGTGAACTTTTTCTAAAGTAAAGTCAATTTTATTATTTACTTCAATTCCACCTACTGCATCAATTAAATCACGCATCCCTTGCATGTTAATTGTCACATAATGGTCAATTGGAATATCTAGTAATTTTTCTACCGCATCCATTGCTAATTCCACACCGCCATAAGCATAAGCATGGTTTAATTTATCAAAGGTTACACCATCTAACATATCAGCCAAAATATCCCGGTCTAAACTAACAATTGTGGACTCTTTTTTCTCAGGGTTCACTGTGACTACCATCATACTATCTGAGCGTCCCTGATCCGTCCTACCAAGTGCTCCCGTATCAATACCTAATAAAAGGATTGAAAAAGGATCTCGGTCTTCAATACTTACTGCTACATCTCGTTTTTTTGTTTTTCTATTGGCAGCTTGACTAATATTATCAATGACATCATTAATATCATCAAACGCGCGCATGCCATAAATGGTAAAACCAATTACAACTGCAGCTAATATGCCTAAAATTCCTATAACTATTTTTTGATATAAACGCATTCTGCACCTCTTTCTAATAGAGCAACCGTTTAAATTTTGCCACAATTTAGAATTTGTATCAATATTACAATAGGTTTATTACATAAACTTAACAATTCTGAAACATAAATGAAAAAGAGATGGTCAACCATCTCTTAAATATAATCTACAAATTTTGCACGGAATTTCATGTGTAAATGACTTCCCAGAATCAACAAAATTAATACCATCCCCCAGAAAATAAAGCCATATGTAGCTTTTTCCCAGAACCAAGCTCGATTTAAAAATGTATCTCTGAAGCCTTCAATGATGTAATAAACAGGATTAATTCGTAAAACTTTAACTAACGTCGGTGGTAAGTTTCTATTCTGAATATCCCAAATAGGACCTGAAACATAGAATAATAAACGTAACACTGACTGTAAGAAAATGTGATAGTCACGAATTAAAACTGTAATTGTAGCATTTAGCAAGCCAAACGCAAATAAAAATACAAACATACAGAAAAAGTAATAGATGTATTGTAACCAATACAATGAAGGCGTGCCTCCAAAACCTAATACCGTAATAACTACAATTGCCAACATTGGAAAATAAGAAGACAAGTTACTGACAATATTAATGGTTGGCAATACACTCACGGGAAACTTCATTTTTGCAACCATACCGACTTGGCGATGAATACTATTCGATGCACCCAAAATAGATGAATTGACATAAAACCAGACGGTAATCCCAATTAACATCCACACAATAAACGGAACACCGGAAATTTCTCGACCTTGATTGACTCCTACACCAAATACTAAATAGTAAATTCCAACTTGAATAGCTGGATTCAAAATTTGCCATGCTAGACCCAAGTAATGACTTTGATAAGTCGCTTTGTCTTCATAGCGAGACATACGAAAAATCATGCCCATATGCTGGAACTGCTCTTTGATAACAGCGACAATTTCTTTCACAAAACTCTTCCTTTTCTATCTAAATTGAGCATTCAATTTATTTCTATTATTTAAAAACACTTGTAATAACCTCTACTGGATGTTCCACTGAATAGCTCAATGAACGTCCACTAAATGACACTAATGTACAAAAGAGTGTAGCTAGAATTGTTCCTGTCAATAACAGTTTTGTCCCAACGGTCATTTTTTCTCCTAAAGGTGTACGTTTTAAATTTTTATTGATAACTTTTTCAGAAAGCTGCTGGGCTTCTAATTGTAAATCTCCTTTAACCACACGTTCAGCTAATTCTTCTAAATTGAAAGCTTTTTGTGCCTCTTTTTGATCATCTTGATATTTTTTCTGTTCAGCTTTTGGCTGTTTCTTAAACCATTCGATAAATTGACGATATTCTTTCATCACTTCATTTGTTGGTCCAAACATCCTTAAATCACCATAATGCATCCAGATTGTTTTATCACATAACTTTTCAACCTGTCCTAAAGCATGACTAACAAAGAAAATCGTCTTGCCTTGTTCTTTAAATTCCATAATCTTATCCACACATTTTTGATAAAAGGTCTCGTCTCCAACTGATAAAGCTTCATCAATAACTAAAATATCTGGGTTATTATGCACAGCAATCGCAAAACCTAAGCGTGAACGCATCCCACTTGAATAACTTTTAACAGGTTGATTGATGAAATCTCCTAAGTCAGCAAAGGCAATAATCTCATCTAATTTTTCGTCAATTTCTTTATTTGTCATTCCAGACATTAAGCCTTTCAGACGAATATTCTCCATTCCTGTTAGTTGAAATTTCAGTCCTGCACCAATTGAAATAATCGATGTCTCACCATTCACTTCCATAGTTCCTGATGTTGGTGGAATAATTCCACTAATTACATTAGATAATGTTGACTTTCCAGAACCATTAATTCCAATAATTCCGACTGATTCACCAGCTTTTACTTCAAAATTCACACCTTTTAATGCCCAAAAACGGGGCACATTGCGATGATAAAATTTAAAAAGTGCTTTTATTTTATCTGATTTTTTCTTATACAGATCGTACTCTTTTGTAACAAGCGTACTTCTTACTTTGATTTCATTATTTTTCAATTTATTCATCCATCCTCAAAAACTCTTTAAACAATAAAAAATCATAGTTATCATACCACATTTTTTTATGAAGGGACATTTATCCTTTAGAAAGTAAAGGAAACATTAAAAAAGTCGAGACTTCTCGACTTAGTTTTCATTTAATTTTAAATCTTTTTTGATTTGTGTTGTAGAAATTTCTGGTGTACGTGCTAAATAAAGGACTTCTGCATCTGTTTGTTCTTGAATGAAATCAAATTCACCAGCCCAGTCATCGCCCATTACAAATGTATCAATATGATATTCACTCACATCAGAAACTTTTTGATCCCAGCTGTTTTCTGGAATAACTAAATCTACATAACGAATAGCTTCTAATAATTGTTTTCTTTTCTCATAAGAAAAGTAGCATTTTTTTTGTTTTTTGTTCCAGTTAAATTCATCTGTTGATAAAGCAACAACTAAATAATCACCTTGCTCTTTTGCTCGACGCAATAAGTTTATATGACCATAATGCAACAAATCAAATGTTCCATAAGTAATTACTCGTTTCATATTAAGACCTCATTTATTATTTAATATAATTGAAGATAACAAAAAACAACTAAAATAGCAACAAAAGAAAAACCACAAAGACTTCCCTTTGTGGTTTCTACTCTTAAAGTTTTGTTACTTCTGCTGCTTGAGGACCGCGATTTCCTTCAACAATGCTGAATTCAACTTCTTGTCCTTCTTCTAAAGATTTAAAGCCATCTCCTTGAATTGCAGAAAAGTGCACGAATACATCACTGCCATTGTCAGCTGTAATAAACCCAAAACCTTTTTCATTGTTAAACCATTTAACTGTACCGTGTTCCATATAAATAATGCCTCCAAAATAGTAAAATAACGAATATTTTCGTTATAAATATTATAACAAAAATGAAAACGTTAGCAATAGTTTTTTTCAAAAAGATAATCTACCATCAGAAAACCTTGTCCTATATCAGCAATATCTTCTTTTATTAATTGAAAACCACGGTGTTGATAAACAGCAATCGCTTGTTTATTATTTTGATTTACGCGTAGGCGCTGGTTTAAACGCAATTCTTGACTTAACTGATCATACCAGTCAAACACTTCACGCATCAACCCTTGTCCACGATAATCTTGATGAATATAAATTTTACTTAAATACAAATGATCTTTTTTAATTTCATAAGCTGTATATCCTACGCAGTGACCATCTGAAAATAACATATAATATTGTGTGCCTCCTGCCATTTCTTGAAGGATAGTTTCTATTCCTTGATAGTTTTCTAACATATACGCAACCTGTTGTTCTCCAATAATTGGCGTGTAGACCTCTTGCCAAATTTCTGTAATGATTGGATGAACTTCTTCAATATCTAATGGCGTAACTTTTCGACGTTCTAACACCTTATCGCTCCTTACTTTTATCGTAAAATCAAAAAAGCAGATAGAATTTTCTACCTGCTCAAACGGTTTAACCTATTATTTTGCTGCATTGTATAATTCGTTGGCTTTTTCCCAGTTCACTAAGTTCCAGAAAGCATCAATGTAGTCTGGACGAACATTTTTGTAGTTTAGGTAGTAAGCATGTTCCCAAACATCTAAACCAACAACTGGTGTACGGCCATCCATCAATGGAGAATCTTGGTTTGGTGTAGAAGTTACTTCTAATAATCCATTATTTAAAGCTAACCAAGCCCAGCCAGATCCAAAACGACTAGTTGCTGCTGCTTTAAATTCTGCTTTGAAGGCATCAAAACTACCAAATTTTTCGTCAATCGCTGCTTTTAGTTCGCCTACAGGTTCGCCACCAGCGTTTGGTGCCATAATTTCCCAGAAGAATGTATGGTTTGCATGTCCGCCACCATTATTGCGTACGGCTGTACGAATATCTTCAGGAACTGCAGTTAAATCAGAAATTAACTCTTCAACAGATTTTTCACCTAATTCAGGATATTTTTCAATTGCTGCATTTAAGTTTGTCACATAAGTGTTATGGTGTTTGTCATGATGTAAATGCATTGTTTCAACATCGATGTGTGGTTCCAAAGCATCGTAAGCATATGGTAAATCTGGTAATGTGTAAGTCATAAAATGATTCCTCCTAAATAGTTATTTACACTGTAAGACTATCAGAGAAAGCGATTTTCTTCAAAAAATATGCTTAGTTTTTTTCTCACGTACGCTTAAAAATTAAAAACTTACTAAACACATAATTAGCTACAACCACAAGGATTTGTGTAAAGATTTTTGCTACAATATCACCTGCATGAATGAATTCAATTAACACATACATACAGCCCATATCCATAATTAGAGAAAGTAAGCGATAAAACACAAACTTTGAAAATTCAATTAGCCATTCAGTACCGCCTTCTGTCTGTGAATGGAAAACCCAACGTTTATTTGTTACAAAGGCAAATAATACAGAAACAATCCAGGAAATAACTGTCGCTACCATATAGTGAAAACCAAATAAATCTAAACAAGTGAAATGGACAGCAATATTAACAATTGTTGTTAAACCTCCGAAAAAAAGATATATAAAAACTTCCCATAATTTTCTTTCTTCTAATTGCTGTTTACATTTTACTAAAAAATTCATAACTTCTGCTCCTTATTTATATAAATTTTGCTTATTTATTATTTTGTTTCTATTTATCTTCTGATACAATAGACTTTAGTATTTTAAACTATTCACTTATATGAAGGGATTGTATCATGTCATTAATTCAACTTGCAAAACACGCTTTTTTTAATTTTCCTCAATTAAAAGAAGCTCGAAAAATTGGCTTAGGAAAAATCATTGCATATATCTTATTATTAAGCTCCTTGTCTGCGATTCCAATCACTTTCCAAGTCTTACAAATTTTTAAAGATATTCAAACAGATGGTCAAGAAATTGCCAAACAAATTCCTGACTTTAGCATTGCAGATGGTAAATTAAAAACAGATAATGCTGAAAAGGGATTTATTTATCAAACAGATTCAATTATTTTTACTTTTGATCCTGAAGGTCGACGAACGCCAGAAGATGTTTCAAAAGATATGGTCGGAAACTTTCTAAGTGTTGGCTTACTTTCTGAAGAATTGATTGTTAGTTTACCTTCCAATGATGCAACCACGTCTATCTTAGGAAGTAATCAATTTGAACTTCTATATACAGACCTTACAGATGCCAATTTGCTCAACGGGAAAATGCTACGAAATATACTAGCAAATCAACAACTACCTTGGTGGGTATTTGTAGTTATTTTTATAGTTGCTCTCTATCCTTCATTTTTAAGTTTGATTGCTTCCATTTTAATTGCTACATTATTCGGAAATATTTATTGTCGTTTTCGTCAAGTACGCTATTCATTTTTAGACAACTTAAAAATTGCCACATTATGTGTCACCCTACCTGTTGTAGTAGCCACTATTGTTCATGCACTAACGTATACCTTTGATAGTAGTACTTTTGTTTTATTAAGTACACTCTTTATTTTCACACGTGCAGTTCGACCAGAAAAAAATATTACCTGACATTTCCATTTTGGGAATGTCTTTTTTTATTAAAGTTTGCTAGACTTAAAGAAAAGGAGGTTTGTTTATGAGTAAATATATTTTATCCACTCGTCCATTCCGAGAAGAATTTATTCGCCAAATGCGCGAAATCTCTACTGATTATCAATTCGTTACCAAAGATGAAATTCATGATTCTTTTGATTGGAACAATGTTGAAATCACGATTGGCTGGTCTAAAGATTGGAGTGACAAATTATTAGTCCCTTCAACTTCACTAAAATGGGTACAAGCGATTTCTGCTGGCGTCGATACGTTACCTTTAAAAGAATTTGCCCAACATCATATCCAGTTATCAAACGCCAGTGGGCTTCATGCACAATCAATTACTGATCATGTGTTAGCCATCTTATTCATGCAAAGCCGTGGAATTTTTGAAGCCATCCACAGCCAACAAAAACAAATTTGGCAATCAGAATTGACGATTAATAATTTACACGATTTACGTATCTTAATCGTTGGTACCGGAAAAATTGGTCAACAATTAGCTAAATGTTTAGCATTTTTAAATTGCCGACCAATTGGTATCAATACAAATGGACGTGCCATTGAGCATTTTCATGAAACCTATTCGATTGTAGAGCTTGCGCCACAAACTCAAAAAGCTGATGTTATCATCAATATCTTGCCGTTGACGGAAGATACTTACCATCTTTATGACGATGATTTCTTTGCAACCATGAAACAATCCGCGACATTTATTAATGTTGGTCGTGGGGCAAGTGTCGATACAACCGCTCTTTACCAAGCCTTGGTTGATCATTCCATCCATTTTGCAGCTTTGGATGTATTTGAAGAAGAACCATTGGCAGAAGATGACCCGTTATGGACGTTAGAAAACATACTAATCACACCACATATTTCAGGTTACACGCCACATTTTCAAAAAGCATTTATGCGTATTTTTATTGAGAATTTCAAATCATTTTATACTACCGGAAACCTCTCTAAAAATACAGTAAATATTCAATCTGGATATTAAAAAGAAGATGGTGAAAACCATCTTCTTATTTTTCTTCGGTTTCTTTTACAATATAAATTGGACGTTTTTTCGTTTCTAAGAAGATTTTTCCGATATATTTCCCAATAATACCGATACATAAAAGTTGAACGCCACTAACAAATAAAATAATGGATACTAATGATGGCCAACCATCTGTTTGATCACCAAAAATTAATGCACGAACAACAATAAATAATAAAGCAATTCCTGCACCGAAACACGTAATCGCACCAATAACCGACGCAATGGTTAATGGAGCATCGGAAAAATTGACAATTCCGTCTATCGAATATTTAAATAAGCTCCAAAAAGACCATGATGTCTCGCCAGCCACACGTTCGCGATTTTCATAAGAAATATATTCTGTTTTAAAACCGACCCAACTAAATATCCCTTTTGAAAAACGGTTGTATTCAGTCACCTCTAAAATCGCATCTACCATTTGACGCGTCATCAAACGAAAATCACGCGCGCCATCTACCATTTCGGTATCACCAAATTTGTTGACTAATCTATAAAACATTTTGGCAAAAAAACTACGGATTGGCGGTTCTCCGTGACGATCAGCTCTACGGGTTCCTACACAATCAATATCTGAATTCTCAAGCATTTTAATCATTTTTGGTAATAATTCTGGAGGATCTTGTAAGTCAGCATCCATAACAGTAATCAAGTCACCTTTGGCCGCTTGTAATCCAGCATATAACCCTGCTTCTTTTCCGAAATTTTTTGAAAAAGAAATATACCTTATTTTATCAGGTATCTCTTTATGGAGCTTTCGTAATACTTGTAAGGTTTGATCTTTTGATCCATCATTCACAAAAATATACTCCAATTGATGCTCGATATTTTCAGCTATTTTCTCTACTTCTTTGACAAATAATGGCAGAGATTCTTCCTCATTATAACAAGGGACTATAATTGATAACATGTCTGCTTCGACCTCCTAATTCTCAAAAATTATAGCACATTTTTTAGACATAAAGAAAAAAAAAGCTAAATTCTAAGATTAATTTAGCTTTTTTCACATGCAATTATGATAACTCTGTAAATAAATATTTTGGTTCGTTTAATTTTTCATCATAATCAACGGTCATTTCTAACCCTTTAAAGAACCAATCATCGCTTTCTTCAGCAAAAAATAATATACCATCAACAGTTTCTTCAAAAAGTGGATTTTCTGGACGATCAACAGACATCCCTACCGAGAATCCTTCATGAACTTGAGTGTTTCCATAAATTTTCCCAAAGAAACGAATGCCTGTTTCTGGTTGTAATTCTACTTCTTTTTTAAACCATGATAATGCTGTATCTGTAATTACTATTTTCATTTGCTGCACTCCTAGTCATTTAGTTTATCATCAAGCAAATCTACTTCATCCGTATTTCCAATCACAAGTAAATT
The DNA here is from genome assembly GCF_058216495.1 of Enterococcus sp. AMC1623. Lineage (NCBI taxonomy): Bacteria > Bacillati > Bacillota > Bacilli > Lactobacillales > Enterococcaceae > Enterococcus > Enterococcus sp. AMC1623. The sequence continues at coordinate 1,162,044 of NZ_CM177096.1, forward strand.
ATCATTTTCACGTACAATTTCGCTGGCAGCAGGAGAAACGACGACTTTACCATTTCCTCGGCGAATAGCAACAACTGTTAAGCCAAATTTTTGACGAAAATTCAATTCTAGCAATGTTTTGTTGAAGAATCGTTCATTGGTTACCCGAATCTCGGCTAATGAAAATTCATCAGAAAGTTCAATAAAATCCAAAATATTTTTAGAGACTAAATTGTGCGCAATTCGAATTCCCATATCTCTTTCCGGATGAACGACGCGATCTGCACCAATTTTTTCTAATACACGTGCATGATATTCATTTTGTGCTTTCGCTAAAATATTTGGTACACCCATTTCTTTCACCATTAAAGTAACCAGAATACTTGCTTGAATATCTTCCCCAATTGCAACAATCACATGGTCGAAATTACGAATTCCTAATGAACGTAATGTCATTTCATCTTGTGCATTCCCTACAACAGCATGAGTAGCAATATTCATGTATTCATTGACTCGATCTTCATTACTATCAATTGCTAAAACCTCTTGACCTGATTCTATCAAAGTTCGGCAAATACTCCCACCGAAACGACCTAAGCCAATAATGGCATAATTTTGTCTCATTATTTTTTCGCTCCTTTAAAGAATGTTCCTTAAAAATTGTAACAAACAGTTAGTTTATTACGACTGAATTATTTCACTAATTTATGTTTAAAGGCATAAATAGCCGCTTGTGTACGATCTTCTACTTCAAGCTTAGATAAAATATTAGAGACATGGGTTTTAACTGTTTTTAAGGTAATAAATAATTCATCAGCAATTTCCTGATTGCTTTTTCCTTGAGAAATCAACATCAATACTTCTCGTTCGCGATTTGTCAAATCTTCATGTAACTGAATTGTTTTATTCGTCATACGATTAACCATTTTAGTGGTCACTTCCGGTTCTAAAACACGTTCACCACGTTGTGTAGCGCGAATTGCATCAGCTATCTCATGAGCTGTTGATGTTTTCAACATATAGCCAGCAGCACCTGCTTCAATTGCAGGATAGACTTTTTCATCATCAATAAAGCTAGTCACAATAATAATTTTTGCTTCAGGCCAATCTTTCAAAATGGCTTTCGTCGCTTCGATACCATCCATTTCTTCCATTACTAAATCCATCAATATAACATCAGGACGTAAATCTAAAGCTTTTTCGTATCCTATTATTCCATTTTCAGCTTCCCCAACAACTTCAATATCATCTTGGATTAATAAATAAGAAGATACCCCTAAACGTACCATCTCATGATCATCTACCAACAATACTCGTATCATTTACTAATAACCTCCTTCAACAACGGAATCTTAATTTCTATGCTTGTGCCTTGATTTTTAAAACTAATAATTTTTAATGTGCCACCAATACCCGTAATTCGTTCGCGAATATTCATTAAACCATAGCTTCCAGCTTTTTGTTGTTGTTTCTCAGGATCAAAACCAACACCATCATCAATCACTCGTAATAAAATATTTTGATCGATTAAATTAAGATAAACCTCTAATTCTTCAGCTTTAGCATGACGTAATGTATTAGAAAGTAACTCTTGTACTACACGGAACAGTTGATCTTCAATGCTACTTGGTATCACTAAATCTTCAATGTCCCACTTTAAAGAAATTTTGATTTTTGTTTGTAATTCTCTTAACAATTGTTCAATACCTTGTTTTAAACTCTTGCCTTCTAAAGTAACTGGTCTAAGATGTAACAATAAAGCACGCATCTCAGATTGGGAAGCATTTATAATATCTGAAACCATTGCTAATTGCTTTCTTTGAGCTTCGGGTGCGTCCGTTTTGATTGCTTGTTCATTTAACGCTGACATCATCATCATTGCCGCAAACAATTGCTGAGAAACCGAATCATGTAATTCTCTCGCTAAACGATGACGTTCATTTTCTAAAATTTCTTCTTTGGTTTGTCCATCCACAACTTGTGGGCGTGCATTTAAAATTTGTAGTTCGCTGGACATTTCTTTTAGCTTTTCTTTGATTTGATGAATATCATTATCCATATTGAATAATTCTTTATTTGAAGCAGATAATGGCATGTTTTCATTTAGCGTTTTACTTTCTAAATTACCATTTGCTAGCAAACGCATTTTTTCTTCGATTGGTGCTAATAGTCTTTTTTGTGTAAATGATAAAAGAACAAAAATCGAGATTCCTGAAACAATTGCAATTGCTAATAAATAAAAAATCATTGGAATAAATAAAACTTTTACTTGAAATAATTGCAACCACCAGTTTTTTTGACCAGTGGCAAAAAGATAGGTAAATAAAACAAAAACTAAAATAAGAAAAGTCGCAATACCACTGTAGAGTGCAAGCATGCTTCGTGAGGTTTTAGCTATCATACACGAATCACCTCTAAATCTCCCACTAAGGTGTTAGATACGATTTTCAAACGTCGCGGACTTGTACTATAATCACTGCTTACTACTGTTAGCACTTCGTTACGTAATTCAGTTTCTTTTGATTCAAACACAACGGAGCCAGCAAAAGCTGCGTGTTCTAATTGCACACCAATCCCTGTTGGAATTAAAATACGTGTTCGACCAAAGCCTTTTCGTACTAATACAATATTATCATTTTTTGGCAAAATTGTATTGCCTAAATCAATGATTGTATCTCCAGATAAAATACTAATATTAATATCGTCCCACTCATAAACTTGACTGCCAATCCGTTCATTACCAAACCATTGTTGCTTTTTCTTTTTTCCGTCATGCTTTTGTGGTTCATCAGTTTCTACCATAATAATTTGTTTTTTGCGCCAAAATGAATGCTTTGAAAAATCAATACCTGAAATTTCTACTCCTTTTAAGCCAATAAAAAGAATAGCAAAGACAATCATCAACCATAGTGCTGGACTATTTAATAAACTCACTAGAATCATCAAACAACCTACGATTAATTGAAAATTCTTTGTGCGTAAGTGTTTTTTACGTTTTATAGCTAAATAAACATTTAGCATACCTATCCCTAATAAAATTAATAATGGGGTATTATTAATAATTTGCCACACAGCAAGTAAAAACAATAAGGCTTCTACGACAAAAAAGAATCGCCATGGACTATTCATAGAATTCCCTCCTCTACTCCAATTTCTCTGCTTATCATACTCGTTTTTAGCACAAACTTCATCCGTCGTGAGGCTGAAAGATAACAAATAAATAGGAATAAACCCTTATGGTCTATTCCTATTGTAGATTTTACTTATTTTACGTCAACAATTTTTACTAACATATCTCCACCTGGAGTTGAGATTGTTACTTCATCATTAATCTTTTTACCAATTAACGCTTGAGCAATTGGTGAGTCATTCGAAATTTTACCAGAGAATGGATCTGCTTCAGCGCTACCTACAATGGTATATTCTTCTTCATCTTCATCTGGTAATTCTTTAAATACCACTGTTTTACCGATTGAAACTTCATCTTGATCCACACCATCATTGTCAATAATTTGTGCAAAACGAATCATTGTCTCCAATGTGGTAATACGACCTTCTACAAATGCTTGTTCATCTTTTGCAGATTCGTATTCAGAGTTCTCAGACAAATCTCCGAAACTACGAGCAACTTTAATTCGCTCAATAATCTCCCCACGTTTAACAGTTTTTAACTCTTCCAACTCTTGCTCTAGCTTTTCTTTGCCTTCTATCGTCATTGGATATACTTTTTCTACCATAATAAAATCTCCTTTTACATCTCATCATTTCGCATCTCTAGAATAAACCTAGGTGTAATAAAATGGTAATCTTTTGTATAGAATCCACAAAAGATTACCACGCTTTTCAATAATTGTAAACTACTTTCTGTGAGAAAATGTTTTTAATCGGTTTTATTTGTTTTATTCACATATTCATCAACTAATTTATTATGTTCTTCTAAAGTTTCAGCATAATAAACTTTCCCAGTTTCTAAATCTGCTACAAAATAATAATTATTATTTGGTGTCGGCTCTAATACAGCTTTAATCGCTTGTTCGCTTGGGTTATCAAATGGTCCTGGTCCATAACCAGTATTTTTATATAGGTTATATGGCGAATCGACCTCTAAATCTTCGTAAAGAACCATCTCTTTATGAACACCCAACGCGTATAAAATCGAAATATCTGACTGTAATGGCATGCCTGTTGCTAGACGGTTGAAGAATACTTGGGCAATCTTCTTACGATCTTCTTCAGTAACCCCTTCTTTTTCCACTAGTGAAGCAATCGTCAGTACTTCATGGACATTCAAATCAGCTTCTTCAATTTGTTCATAATATCCCGCCAATACATTATTAGTTGCTGAAACCATTTCAGTCACTAAAGTCTCAAGAGAAGTTCCTTTATAGTAATCGTAAGTCGCTGGGAACAGATACCCTTCTAAACGGTAACGAACGCCTTCAGATTTGCTAGCATCCGTTAATAAATCTGGAAATTGTTCAAGCAATTCATCGAAAAATTTTTCATCTTTCATTAAAGCAAGAAAATCTTTCTTCTTCAATTCTGTATGTTTTTCAATTACGTCCCCAATCTGATCAACATCGTAACCTTCAGGAATAGTTAAACGCGCATCTGCTTGATCAGCTGCTAGTCCACCACCTTGTAATAATTCGCCAATTTCATCTAATGTCATATCTGGTGATACTTGATATTTACCAGCTTGGAAACCAGTTAAATTATTAAATTTTGTATAGTAGTTAAATACCATACCACTTTTAATAACTTTTTCATCTTCTAAAATCTGACCAATCATTTTGTTAGTTGACCCACTTGGAATATCTACCACAATTTTTTCCGAATTATCCGGATCTAAAGGTTTGATACTAGATGCTACATATCGATAAGTAGAAAAACCAAACACCCCACCAACAATTAATAATGCTAGTACGACAATAGCTACAATTCGTGTAACTATCTTGTCTTCTTTTCGATGTTGAGATTTTCTTGAATTATCTTCTTTTTGCTCCACTGCATCTACCTTCTTTCCATCCGGATTTGAAGAATAAAATGATTCTTCCGCTCTATTGTTTTTATCATCTTTTCCAAGGAATTTTGATTCATTCGAGTGTTGTTCTCGCTTCAAAACAACGCCTCCTCACTTTCTGTTTCTAACTTGTATCATTATACACGAAATTGAAAAGAAGGGGAATGATTTTGAAAAATGATTTACATTATAGTGTAATTTTTTAATTGTTTCTAAATAAACTTTCCCAAACTTTCACTGATTTCATCTCTTTTTCCTTAAAATCAAAAGCCACAGACTTACTGCCTTCTGTCAGATATTTCTGCATTCCTTTTAGTAAACCTTCAGTTGAATTCTCTACGACAATCGCTTTTTCTCTATCACCTAAAACATCTAACGTTTCTGGAATATTAGTCATAATAACTGGAGTTTTTACAGCTAAAGCTTCAAAAACTACCATTCCTAGTCCCTCATATCTACTACTGAAAACAAAGACATTCGCTTTTTTCACTAAATTATATGGTTGAACCAGATTTTCTAAAAGATATATTTGTGTTTTTACAGAGCTATTATTGATTTGTTCATTTATTGTCTCTTTTTCAGGACCATATGAGCAAATTAATACTAAACGTGTGTGAGGATTATTGAGCTGTTCAAAAGCTGAAATCAACCGATCATAGCCTTTTTGTTTTGAAAATCGACCGACACTTACAAAAACAGTGATGTCTGAATTATTGAAATCCTGCAACAATTCGTCAGGAATTGTTTGATCCAATGGTTTTTGCGCTATTTTCTGTACAGACTCTGGATTAATCAATACTTCCATTACCATTGTATGAGCAGTTGGAACTAACGACAAAATCTTTTTCTCAATCGGTCGAGAGACACATACAACATGGTCGGCCTGTTTATATGCTTCAAAAATAATTTTCGGCTTTAAGTTTGGATTAATTTTAAATTCTTTTTCCATATCCGTATGAACAAAAATATTGGTCTTAACACCTAATTCTCTCAGCGCCCATACCCATACAGCATACGAACGATCATATCCCGGATAATGAATAAAATGTGTCACTTGTAAATTAGGGAAAGTACGTTCAAAATCTCTTCGATACATACCAGCAACACTTTCTTTATTCGCTGGTAATTGCTGCATATATAACGAGGTATTCAGCATTTCAGTCAATGTGCACTGAACTTTTCCTGTTTGAATAAAAGTGTACATCTCTTTTGGTAAATTTCGTATTTTATATTCTAATTCAGGTGGAATCATTCCCTCTTGCCAAATTAAAATATAGTTACGTAAGGATAAATCTACTCTATCTAAAGTATTTAACAATGAAGAGGTTATTCCATTATCATTTAATTGATATGCATAAATCAAAACATTTTCTCGTCCATTCCAATTTGAATAGGCATAGATAGATGAATGTAATTTACTTTGTAATAGATAGTCCAAAATAATTTTTGTACCTTCTTTTTCATCTAAATATGTGTATTCTTGATGAATCATTGTGTAATCTATTTTAGATGAATTTACAAGGACGTGTGCTAATTTTTCTGAAGACTCTACTTTTACAAACGGTAATTCATCCAAAGAAAGGTACATCCCACGTTCTTGTAGATACTCTTTTTCATCGAATGTCCATAAAATAACTGGACGATTTGTTACCGCAAAATCAAACATAATTGAAGAATAATCGGTAATCAACTGCTCTACTGTTTGCAGAAATTCATATAATTCTTCCGTTTCAGGATAAGCTTTAATATGACGATAATTTTGTTCTGAAAAATTTAATAACGAAGATTCATAAGGATGCAATTTAACATATACTTCTATGTCTTCGGATAGTAATTGATCTAGTTTTTCAAGTTCTCTTAGCATTTGCTGTGAGACAGATATTTTCGAAACATCTTTTCCTCGCCAAGTGGGCATGTAAAGATAGCGTCCTTTAACAACACGATTTTCAAATAATGAGCTATTTCGTGGTGATGGCGCAACAATAATTTGGTTATTAACAATATCTTTAATCCCAAAATCCGCTATTAGCTTTTCTTTGGTAAACTTATTGCTAACAAAAATTTTATCTGCCGCTGCTAAGTTTCTCTGAACATTTCCATATCCTTGCACTTGTGTAGATTTACCTAGATATTTTAAAGGTGTGCCATGCCAAAAAATAAAGTATTTTTGTTCTGGTCTCTTATGAAAAAATTCCCAAAAAGAAGTATCATTTATCAAATATTCACAAGTTGCGAGCAAACGTAAATATTCAACGCTCATATGCTCTACAATTTTCCCTGTAAAGCATTTTGGAGATATTTTATCTTTTCTTAAAACCAAATATATTTCATGTTCTGGATAATCAATCATTAATTGTTTTGCTAAATAATAAATATGGCCTGATATCTCACGACCATGAGTGCTTTCTAATAGAATAGTTTTTTTTAAAATGGGTTTTTCCCGATTTCGTAAATAACATAATTCGTTTGGAGATATAATATTTTTTTTTATTTTATTTAACATTGTTATTTTCTCCTTCAAAAAAAGAGTAGAATCTTACGTAGATTATACCCTTTTTTTGCTATTTATTTCTAGTTTACTATTTTATGCCATACTTTTAATGATTCTGCTTCTTGTGTGTCAAAATCATATGAAGGAAGTATTGGAGTGTGTGACATATAATTTTTCCAACCATCAATGATACCTTCAAGTGAATCTTCTACAATCATAGCAGCAGGATATTTTTCAGAACTTCCTCTTATTATTCCCTCTGTTGTAGCAGGAATATCTACTGTGATTACGTCAGTTCCTACTGCAAGGGCTTCAAATACAACTAATCCTAATCCTTCATATAAGCTAGTGAATACAAATGCGTCTGATAATCTTAGTAATGAATATGGATTATCCATACCACCTAATATAGTAATACATTCTTTTATTCCAGAATTTCGTACTTTTTTAATGGTTTGATTTTTCAATGGTCCATGTGGTGCTACAATTATTAAACGAGTATTCGGATAATCTTTATTTATTTCTACAAAAGAATCAATCAAACGATCATGACCTTTTTGAATATCAAATCTTCCAATATTAATAAAGACTTTAATATCAGGATTTAGCAAATCATCCATTAAGCGTAACTTACTAACACCATAAAGATATCCTAGTTCATTATAATTAATTTTCACTTCTGAAGATTTGTCTATAAATTCTTCAAAAGGCTTATTTATTCCTCGATTTAGTTCACCAAAATGTTTTTCTACATGTGGAAAAAGTCCTTGAGTACTTAATTTATGTTTTCTAATAGTTGGTAAGAATTTATTGGCAACTTTAATATTAGTTTTTTTAAGCTCATTAAACTCACCCATAATTCCATCCATAAGATTTTCTGCATATCCATATTGTAGAGGGACATTTAAAAGAGAAGTAAAAATACTTTCTTTACTTTGAGTACGAATATCTTGATAACCCAAAAAATTATCTAACACAATAATGTTATTTAAATTGGGATAATTTTCTAATAAACGAGACTTCAATTCTTTATTTACAATAATTAATTGATCTGCTAATTCATATGTGCGTTTTAATGTTTTCATACTAATATTTCGTTTAGCTTCATATTCTTCAAACATATCTGTATGATAAAAAATTGACGTTTTAATTTTAGATTCAGATAAAGCGCTCAACATTGCTGCTAATGACCTTTCAAAACCAGTGTAATGAATAAATTGATTAATTTCTAATCCATTAAACATGCGACGAAAATCACGTCGATACATTTTAAAAATAATTTTTTCAATTAAATTTTTTCCAATGCCTCGTCCAAACCATTCTTTATTGAGGTATAAATAAGTAAGAATACCTTCAATAAAATTATATTGAGCAATACCTGCACTTAATACATACGGAATCCCCAACTCTTGTAATTTGTATTTATGTTCTTTTTTAACTGCTCTATCTTTAACGTATAATATATAATTTTTTTCAGATAGATCAATAGAATTTAACGTATTAAAGAAAGCACGACTAATTCCGTTATCCCATAAACCTCCAGCAAAAAATACAATATTTTCTTTTTTATTTCTCAACTCATGTTCAGTGATATTTTCAGTTTTTACATTTCTGAAAATATAATCTAATAATTGTTTGGTCCCATCAATATTATCAACAGCTACGAATTTTTCTTTAAACTTAGCTAAATCTTTAAAATTTTGGATTGTAGGATGAATCATTTCTCGACATAATGCTTCTTTAGTTACTACCTGTATAAAAGGATAGTCATCTATGTCCTCATACAATCCTCGTGATTTATAATAGTCTTCTTTATCATAAGTATAAAGAATAACTTGTCTATCCGTGCAAGAAAAATCATACATAATTGAACTATAATCTGTTATCAGTGTATCAATAGCTGTTAAAAATTCATAAGTTTCAACTTCATCCGGATATTCTACAATACTTTTGAATTCAGATAAATCTACTGTTAATTTTTCTACATCAAATGGATGTAATTTCACAAATAAAAGAGCATTTTGTGGCAAATGTTCATCAAGATATGACAATGTTTCTTCTATGATTGCTGTTGAAGTACCTGTATCTCGATATGTAGGCATATACAAATATACTTTTTTTTCAGAAATATTTAAACTATTTCTGATTTCTTCGCGTTTTTCATCATTAAACAAAATGCTGTTTCTAGGAGATGGACCAACAATAACTTTCGTACTGCTTATGTTTTTTAAATTATATCCATTAACCATTTTTTCTTTTGTATAATCATTACTTAGTACAAATAAATCTGAACTTAAAAAATTCTTTTGCACATTTCCAAAACCATCTAATGCCATATCTTTTCCTAAACACTTTAAAGGTGTTCCATGCCAAATATTAATATATGTTTGCTCAGGACGTTTATTAAAAAAGTCCCAAAATGTTGTATCATTTATCAAATATTCCGATGTTGCTAAAGAGAACATATACTCTTTAGATAAATATTCTACAACTTTTACAGAGCTAAGTTCATGTTTTTGGAATAGTTTTTCAAAATTTTCTTTTTTTTCAGATTTGATTCCAACAATAATTTTCATTTCTGGAAATCTATTTTGCAACTCTTTTGTCATGTAAAAAACATGTCCACTAAAATCTCTCCCATGTGTAGATTCGATAAGAATTGTATTTTTTTCAATAGGTTTTTTCAAAAATCTCAAATATTGAAATTCATATTTCCTATTTAATTTTCTTTTCAAAACCTTCTTCACTCTAGGTGTAATTATGTTTACCACAAGTTCCACTCCTCAAATGTGACTAAATTTCTTTATTTTTTTTTCCAAATTTCCACCATAAACTTTTAACAACAAATATAGGTAACTGAAAAATTCGTCCAATTCTTTTTGGATTACTCAATGAACGATACAACCATTCTAAATGATAGTCAATAAAAAATTGAGGCGCCCTCTTAACATGTCCACTTAACACATCAAAACTTCCTCCTACATCTTGAAAAATAGATGCTTTTACTTGATTAACATTTTTACTTAACCATTGCTCTTGTTTAGGGAATCCTAAACCAACAAATACAAAGTCCGAACGTGCAATATTCATTTTATTAATTACTTGTTCTTCTGTCAAAGTGGTATAACCATCAATTCCTCCCACAATATTTAGATTAGGATATTTTGTTTGGATATTTTTCATTGCATCTTGCAAAACATCTGGTTTGGCTCCATAAAAAAAGACACGGTGTTGGTGTTGATTGGCATATTCTAAAAATTTCACCATCACTTCAAATCCTGCTACACGTTCTTTAATTTTACCACCAGTCATTTTTGAAACCATCACGATTCCAATCCCATCTGGAATACGGTGCGTACTTTCTTCTATAAATTTGATAATTTCTGGATACTTTTGTCCTTCCACTATAATTTGAGGATTGACACTAGTCACAGTCATTTTTTTTGTTGTTTTAATATAATGAGGTATGTCATTCAAAATATCAATATATGTCACTTGATCAACAGATATTCCCATTATCTTTTCGGTTTGCATATTTTTTTTCCACCCATTCTATTAACTGATTTGTAGCATTTCCAGTAACATATTCGTTCCACAATTGATTGAATGAATCTAAATTTTGATATGTTTCATTTTGAATTTCTTTTATTAATTCAGATTCAGTTCTAACAATTTTTCCAGGTGCCCAATCCATAAAATCATTCTCAATGCCTACTTCTTTTTGATACTCTGATAAATCATAACAAAAGAAAATTATTTTACCGATGGGATTAGCCAAAGAATACTCAAAAGGTATTGAAGAATAGTCTGTAATTAAACAATCTACAGAAGGTAATATTTCTTGTAAACTCATTCCTTTAAAGTCTGTAATAATATTTGCTTCATGAGACAACCTTTGTTTTAATAATTCATCGTGAGGATGAGCTTTAACAAATAATAGCCATTCTGAACCAAGCAAATGACTTAGCTTTGAAAAATCCAATGGAATATCTGATTTTTTTTCTCTATATGTCGGTGCATACAACGCTATTTTTTTTGAAGTTTGAAAATGTTCTCTAACATTTTTTTTAGAATCTTTTATGCATTCTGTTTTAAAATAATAATCCGTGGGTAAATATCCAAATGGTAATTGTACGATTTTTTGACGATAATTATTTTTGAAAATTTGAGCCATTTTTTCCGAACTAACCACATAATGTGTAAATTTTTTATATACTTCTAAATAGCGTTTTTGATCTTTTAATGAAGCTTTTTTTGCGTAGTTAGCATTCAGTCCAAATAATTTTATTGCACCATTTGCATGCCATAATTGGACAACTACAGTTTCTTCAAAAAAATTCATACCAGCTAAAAAAGCATAATAATTATCGCAAAGTACTACGCAACTTCCTTTGACAAGAGGGACAATTTTTGTTAATAGAGTAGGAAAATGATTAATAGCATAAATAGCACAACCTTTATTTTGGTATTTTTTTGCTACTTTAGTGCCATTTTCAGTATAGCAAATAACCAAATCTTCTTTAAATTTCTCATATAGACTATCTAAAATAGATTGACTAGTGGAAGGAAAACTTAATAAAAATACAATTTTATGATGTTTATTTTTAGTATGATTACTAATTTTTTTCACAAGATTTATATAAATTTCTTTCCCTATAGAAGCAGCAAAATCCATCCAATATCCTCCTATTATATATAATCATTGTCTATTCTAACTGAAAGCTTATCAAAAAGACAATCTATCGTCTAGTTTTATTAATAATATTTCTTATTCTTCTAAAAAAATAATGCATAGAGAAACAATCCTCTTGCATTATTTTTGTCTAATTATTTTGAACTTATACTATATCCAAATACAAGAATACTAAACAGAATCCAGGATACCATGGATACTAATAACATATATTTAAATATAAATGAAGAGTCATAACTTATTTTTAAAACATTTTCTCCTTTTTTTGGAGTAAGAACCAAAGCACCTATATTATTAGTATTGATGTCTTTCTTATCTAACAGTTTACCATTTAATTGAAGAACTGTTCGATGATATACAATAACAGGGACTACTTGAGTAGCTTGAGAATTCGCTTGCCATCTATATACAAGTTTATTTTTTTCTACTGATTTTTTCAGTTTTGAATTTAATGGATTATCAATTATTGCTTCCTTATATTCTTTAAATGAATGGAAATCAGGACTGGTAACAAATTTCTTATCTTTTAAAGGAACATAATCAGATGTAGGTTTCACTAGTAATTTAAACGGTTCATCTAGATTGGTTCCTTCCTTAAAAGAATTTCTTAATAGTTCTGCATCATCTTTAAGTGCAATCGTAGTACGATCTCTAAAAAAAACATCATCCGACTGCCACAAAGCAAGTCGATTGTTTGCTGATTTAAAATGATAGATTCCACCACATATTGTTAAAAAAATTAGAAGCATATATATCGAAATCTTTTTTATTTTATAATTTTTTTCTTTAAGTAGCAATTCTAAAGACAAACCCAATCCAAATATAATCAAAATTACCGCAGGTTCCAAAAAACGAGTTGGAAACTGAATTATCGTGATAACTGGGAATTTTTCAATAATTTCATTCCAAGGAAATATCTTAGTTGATGCAAAAAACAATGTGAATCCTAAGATAGTTACCGTACGATTTAATAAATTATTTTTTATAAATAATGTAAAGAATGCTTGTAAAATAAATAATGATGAAACAAGAAGAGAAATATGTGTAGGAAAATCAGATAAAACTACTCGTAAACTAGTTGCGTTAAAATCATAATTAAGACGTGGTGGTAATATAATATTTTCCAAATTCGTTTCAAGGAGTGGATACCACACATTTGCTGTCATTGCAATTGTTAAAACTGCAGCCGCACTCACCCATTCAATTAACTGAAATCTATTTTTAGTGACAAACATTCCAATAATAAAAAATATCATTAATAAAAATACCAAAAAAACACTTGTTAATACATGTATTTGTATAGAAAGAGTCACAACGAAAGCCAATAAAAAACAATTCTGCCATTTATTATCACTCCCCCAAAATTTGATTGCCACTAATAGTCCTAGAGGTAAAAGTACACATGCCCATGACTTCAAAGTTTGGTTGAATGTCCACCCTTGTACAGCATTCAATGTAGTATAAATGATAGATAAAAAAATACTTACTGACATACGTATTTTGTTTTGTTTCAGCAAAACAAACATACTTATAGCAGATAAAAATGTGATAATAAAATTAGTCGTTAATTGATATTTAAACCAAGAACCACATAATAATAATAACAATCCATTTGCATATGCAAACATTGGGCCGTATAAAGCATTTACAATGCTTCCAGATTGCGAAAAACCGTACATCGAAATAAAATATTGAAAGTTCCCCTCTTTTATTTGTTGTCCTGCATCATAAAATCGATTGTAATGAAATATCCAATCATATCCTAAATATAAATTTTTATTTTGTATCTGAACTAATTGTAAACATACCGATACCATAGCTAAGATAAAAATTGCTCCAAAATTTTTATTTGTTACTATCTTAGAAATTCTTCCCATACTAATATTTTTCCTCCAACTAAAAATTAAGTAATCTATCAAAAACAAAACTCTACTTGTTCAATCCAATAAATTCTGGTAATCACAATTATTTACTATTGAAACTAAGAACCTATGCTTAATTCTCTTTCGTGACTCTCAATATCTTTTATTTTCTTTTAATCAAGGAATTAATTTTGCACCAGATTCATTGATATAGCCGATCCAATGGCCGTTGGTTTCGTATAAACTTAAATAGCGTGCGCCATTAAAATGATCATAGTAGCCTTTTGCTAGTGCTGTTTTTCCTTTATACTTCGATGAATGCGAGCGTTTGCCCCAATTAAAGTTTTGCCAGATATCGTAGTTCGGAGATTGAATGGTCACATATTTATTGTAGGCATGGTATTTTCCACCTCCACCATTGTCGGACAGTTTGGTTCCAGAAGCATTGATGTAGCCTACCCATTTTCCTGCCTGGTCGTATAGGCTTAAGTAGCGAGAGCCGTTGAAATGGTCGTAATAACCGCGTGCTTGTAAAACTTTACCTGTATACTTGGATGAATGCGAGCGTTTGTCCCAATTAAAGTTTTGCCAGATATCGTAGTTCGGAGATTGAATGGTCACATATTTATTGTAGGCATGGTATTTTCCACCTCCACCATTGTCGGACAGTTTGGTTCCAGAAGCATTGATGTAGCCTACCCATTTTCCTGCCTGGTCGTATAGGCTTAAGTAGCGAGAGCCGTTGAAATGGTCGTAATAACCGCGTGCTTGTAAGACTTTACCTGTATACTTGGATGAATGCGAGCGTTTGTCCCAATTAAAGTTTTGCCAGATATCGTAGTTCAGAGATTGAATGGTCATGTATTTACCATAACTATGATAAGAACCTTGTCGATTATTAGTTCCCTCTATATCGTTAGCTTTCACATATCCTAACAAGACTCCTCTGTTATTTTCTAGCAAATAATACGTATCTTGCTTTAAGTCTTGTAATTCTGAGTTGATTTTTAATACTTGATTTAATAAGTTTTGCGTATCTCCTATAGAAACAGCAACTTGATTGTCAATTTTCCAAAGAGGTGCATTTTTTGTAATAGACGCATATTTAAAATCTCGTGGTATTTTTATTTTTTCACTTTCATCTGTTGGTTTGCTCATAAAATTTTTAACATAGTCAGAAGAAATATCAAAAACACCTGGAACATTTGGAAATGTTAATTGTGACGACCATTGCCATGCGCCATATTCTGTATATTTTTGAGTTGTATCAAGTACATAAGGATATGCTGCAACCCATATTTTTTCATATCCTAAAGTTGCAGGATTAATCTTTCCATTTGTAATCCAGTGAAGCCCTACATAATGAGTTACCTTTACAAATCCTAATTCATTTAATCTTTTTTCAAATTCTAAAGAATTCTGTGTGTGATTATTTCCTTCTGCAATTTTAGGTTCTTCAATATCATTTACCATTAACGTATCTTTAGGCAAGGATAAAGAATTTGCCATGGATGCAAAATAATCAGCTTCTTTTCTTGCTTGCTCAGTTGTTTTGAACCAACTGTAATGATAAACAGAAACTTTCATACCTGCATCTAAAGCATTCTTTATTTGATTTTTGGCATATGGATTTTGATAACTAGTTGCTTCTGTTAATTTGATAACAACACCATTAACTCCATAAGATTTCATTATCTTATAATTTTCTACACTAATATCTCCATTATGTGAAGAAACATCAATAAAACTTTTCTCTGGCACATTTAAATTCGTTGCACTAACTTGAGGTATATTTATTTTTGCACTAAATGTTTGAATATTAGATAAATCAGAGCGTTCACTTGGAAGCATATAATCTGTAGCAACATTATATTCACTCGTTTCAGTAGTTGAATCAATTATTTCCTCGCTAATTACAGCTGAACTTTCTACTGAGCTTTTTTCTAATTCAGAGGACTCCGTTTCTTGAAGTTCACCTTGTTCTGATAAATTACTTCTAGATGTTTCCTCTTCAAGGTCACTACTTGAAAAAATATTTTCTTCCGTTATATTATTTGATACCGTTTCTTCAATTGATGTATTTAATTTTGTAGATTCAGCTGTCACGCTCGTATCTTCAACACCAGATACAATTGATATTGGTTGTCCCATTACTATAATACTAATACCGATAAATACTATCTTCTTTTTCATTTTTCCATCCTAACTTTTGAATTCTCATTTATTTAAACGATCTCTATAAATCCAAAATAGCATGCTCTTTATAAAATTACAATAATTCTTATTATAAATAAATAATCGATTAAATTTAATTTATTTGTAAAAAAAGAACTATTTACATAAATATGATATATTAGAATTGAGAATATTTTTATAGGGGGAGAAAACAATGAAAAAGAACTATTTATTTTTTAGTATGAGTTTGATGGTAGCGCTCTTTTCTATGAACACCAATATGTTAGCCGATGAAACGAGTACTACTGAGCAAGGAAATTTAACTACAGAAATTAATGAATCTACAGAATTTGTGGACTCTATCGAAAGTTCCACTACCACAAGTGAAGTATTAACCACTGAAGATTCTATCGTAGAATCAATTATTTCAGAGGATTCTACTTCATCTGAAACAGAGTCTGACACATTATTTAAAAATAATATACCCTCATATACTGTTGAAAATATTCAACAGCAAGGCTTCATAAAAAACAATTCTGCGGAGTACTGGAACACATTAGACGAGTTAATAGAAGCCAAAACACAAAATGATACCCAACAAAAAACAGTTCCATTACCCGATCTCACTCACTCGATTTATCAAATAACTGAAAAAATTGTATTTAGTGATCAAACCGCTTATTACAAATTAAACGATGAGAATGAAGAAACAATTGCATATATTTCGGAAATAGCTATAAAATTTGTTAATGCTCCCCAATCTGTTGAGCAATATTTTACTTTAATCTCAAAAGAAACGATTATTTATCAAGATATCAATTTAACAACTCAGATAAATACAACTAATCTATTAAATAAAACTTTTTTTGTTAAAGATCGTGTCACTTCTTGGAATGAAAAACACTACCTTGTAATTTTTGATAACCAAAATAATAAAATTGGTTATTTAGAAGAAGCTAATCATGTACTAATAGACTCTCCTTTGGGAACTCCACAGCCTATTAACACTTATGTCACTGTAAGTAATCCTGATAAAATAGTGTATCCAGATACAGGATTAAAATTAGCTAGATCCCAAAATAGTTTATTACATGCTAGATTCCAAGCAAAAAATCTTTATCACCATTTCGATGGAAAACAATATGTTTCTCTTGAGAATAATGAAAATATTACGATTGGATATATTGACAAAACCTATACCAAAAATGCTGATACTCCACAAGGTGAATATCAAGCATATAATAAATATGTCACCATTCAATCTGCAAATTATGATATCTGGCAAAATTTTAATTGGGATAAACGTTCGCATTCTTCTAACTACCAAGGACAATTGCTACAAGCACGCGGTTATTACGACCATTCCAATGGAACACGTTATTTAAGTTTATATGATAAAGCGGGCAAATGGATAGGCTATATGGATGCTTCTGGAGCCAAGCTATCCGACAATGGTGGGGGCGGAAAATACCATGCCTACAATAAATATGTGACCATTCAATCTCCGAACTACGATATCTGGCAAAACTTTAATTGGGACAAACGCTCGCATTCATCCAAGTATACAGGTAAAGTCTTACAAGCACGCGGTTATTACGACCATTTCAACGGCTCTCGCTACTTAAGCCTATACGACCAGGTAGGAAAATGGGTAGGCTACATCAATGCTTCTGGAACCAAACTGTCCGACAATGGTGGAGGTGGAAAATACCATGCCTACAATAAATATGTGACCATTCAATCTCCGAACTACGATATCTGGCAAAACTTTAATTGGGACAAACGCACACATTCATCCAAGTATACAGGTAAAGTTTTACAAGCACGCGGTTATTATGAGCATTTCAACGGCTCTCGCTACTTAAGCCTGTATGACCAGGCAGGAAAATGGGTAGGCTACATCAATGCTTCTGGAACCAAACTGTCCGACAATGGTGGAGGTGGAAAATACCATGCCTACAATAAATATGTGACCATTCAATCTCCGAACTACGATATCTGGCAAAACTTTAATTGGGACAAACGCACACATTCATCCAAGTATAAAGGAAAAACAGTACTAGCAAAAGGTTACTATGATCATTTTAATGGCACACGCTATTTAAGTTTATACGAAACCAACGGCCATTGGATCGGCTATATCAATGAAACTGGCACTAGTTTAACTAAAGGTGCTGGTTCTTACCTAGGAATCAATCGTAGCAATATCTTAAATGAACTAAATAATAACAGTTCTATGTATCTCAATACTCCTTTTAGAGGCTCATTAGCTATTCCAGCTAGTGTCATGAGTCCAATTGGTAATCCTAATCAATACGGACCAGGATTTAACTGTACAGGTTTTATTGCTACTGCGTTACGAAATAGTGGTGCAAATATCAATAAAGTTGCGAACGCCACTAGTGGCATTGGTGGTGTAGCAAATGCGTATAACTGGCGTGATGCTTTAACTGCTAATACTGATTATTATACGTTCTACTCTGTCGATGCTTTATTGCAAAGCGGCAAAGCGAAAAAAGGGGATTTAATTTATTTTGAAGCAGACTTTACTAAACCAAATTATGATTGTCATATTGGCTTTTTCTGGGGAGATACGCCTTCACAAAATCGCTTTTGGCATTCAACATTAGCTGCTGGTGGTAATAAAATCACTCATATTTTCTCAGGGACACCTTTTTCAAAGATTTTATTAATACCAATGGACTAGTTTTTAACAGGGACTTATCAAATAGTCCCTGTTTTTTTGCAAAAAAAAAACAATCGTTAGAAAATATTTTCTAACGATTGTTTTACTTAACTAAAGAAACAACTATCATCAATCAAATACTTAATATCGCTTGTATCCACTTCTAATAATCGATCTGCATTTACTTTACCTCGATCACAAATATCATAATTTTCAACTTTAAGAAGAATGGAACCATTCTCCACACGAGTTACTGTTCCAATAACACCACGGTGAAAATTTTTAGGTTGTACTTCATAACGTTCTCCTACGACAATTTCTTTCACTTGAACCATAATATTGTCCCCCTTTTGAATAAAGCAAATAACTATTGATTTTATACTCTATTCATAACACGTATTTAAAAAACATACAAGTTTTTCGGTTCAATAAAATATGATTTTTTTAAAGCGGTAAGATATTAAAGACGCCTGCTGCAACGATACCGCCAATAATAGGTCCAGTAATGGGAATCAAACTGTAGCCCCAATCAGAGTTTCCTTTGTTTTTAATTGGTAAAAACTGATGTGCTAAACGAGGGCCTAAATCACGTGCTGGATTAATTGCATAGCCAGTTGGTCCCCCTAATGATAACCCAATTGCCAAAATTAAAATTCCCACTACCATCGGATTCGTACCGTCTGCAAAGCTTGTTTCACCAAAGGCTAATAGAGCAAAGACTAAAACAAATGTACCAATAATCTCAGTCATTAAATTTGCTGGTAAATTACGGATAGCAGGACCTGTCGCAAAAGTGCCTAAAATAGCTCCCTGATCTTTGGTTTCTGCCCAATGAGGTAGATATGCTAACCATACAAGTGCTGCACCAACTATTGCTCCCAAAAGTTGTGCAATAATAAATGGTATAACTAAACTCCAAGTAAATTTACCAGCAATCGCCATTCCAATAGTTACAGCAGGGTTTAGATGGGCAGGTCCCATAAAACTAGACGCATATACTGCAATTGTTACCGCTGTAGCCCAACCAGCAGCAATTACAATCCAACCTGATGCTTCAGCTTTGCTTTTAGCTAAATTGACGGCAGCACATACACCGCTACCTAATAAAATTAACATCGCTGTTCCTAAAAATTCACTAAAAATCTGTGTCATATCGCTCATTGTCCTAACTCCTCTTTCAATTGTTTTAGATCAGATTCTGCAATTACTTCTTCTAATTCTGCACGTTGTTTTTCAGTTTCTTCATCTGTCCAACCAAAGAATGCTTGCATTTTTTTAATAACCGGTTCTTTAATAGCATCCACTTCATCGCGAATGAATAAAATAAAGTTGGTTCGACGCATCAAATAATCGGCAGGTGTCAAGACTGCTTCTTCATTCAGCGCATAATTTAACGAATAACTATCGCGTGCTGATAAACCTGAAATTTTTTCGTCATAACGCAAAACTTTTTCTAGATTAGAACCATATAGATTAGCTAAATAGCGAGCATCTTTTTCATCTAAACCTTTATCCTCTGCTAGTTTTGCCAGTTTAGCTAGTTCATCATCCACGTTTTGATAATCAATTCGTCCACCTGAAACAGGATAGTTTACAGAATCGATTAAAACGAACCTTTTTTGAAAATCTTCTGCTAGAATTTCTTGAATTTTTTGTAAGGCTCCTTCAGCCATTAAACGATAATCGGTAATTTTACCACCAGCTAGTGTAAGTAAACCATCTACTGAACGGTCTAAACTACTACCACGTGATACTTGTGAAGGATTCACAGTATTATCAATGGATATTTCAACTTCATTAATTGCTTTTTCTACTTTTTCACGAGCAGAGGGATTATCCAAATACTCTTTAACAGCGCTTACAACATCTTGGAAACTCTCTTCTGACAATGCTCCGTTATTGCCACCATTGTAATCTGATCCACCATTACCTGAAATTAACGGACGTAAACCTGCCCAACTGGATTCAATATCTTGAATCGTGATATTTGCTTCTGGAAAGCGATGGTTCACAATGTCTAATAAATAAGCGACATCACTTTGCTCCACTTTAGGGTGTTTTAAATCACCCTGATAATCCGTATCTGTTGTTCCGAAATAAGTTTTTTCTTCACGAGGAACTACAAAGACCATGCGTCCATCATTTTTTCCTGTATCAAAATACGTTGGTTGTGGCACGTTTAATTTACTTCGGTCAACAACTAAATGTACGCCCTTGGTTGGACGCATTTGCGCAGGTAATTCATTTTTACTATCCAATTGTCGCACCTTATCAGACCATGGTCCTGTGGTATTGATAATCACGCGAGCCATGATTGTAAATATTTTTCCTGTTAATAAATCCTCTACTTTTGCTCCATTTGCTTGACCATTTTCGTCATGTACAATTTCAAGCACTTTCATTTTATTAAGCATTAAACCACCGTCTGATTGCGCCTGCTTAATATTTTCAATAACTAAACGTGCATCATTATTTCGAAAATCAAGATAAACACCCGCTCCTTGCAAATTTTCTGATTGGAGTTGTGGTTCTCTTTGTAGTACTTCTTCTTTATTTAAAACATAATTAGCATATTTCGTGCCACTAACACCTGCTAGTTGGTCATATAAATCCATAGCAATTTTTGCAGAAAATAAATTAAACGTTGCTCCCGGTTCATCATAGATAGGTAATAACATCGGATCTGGTTTAGGAATATGAGGAGCAATTTTTTGTACATTCGCTCGTTCCTTGACCGTATCCGCTACAACTTCCACATCAAAAGTCTTTAAGTAACGAATACCACCATGCACTAATTTTGTTGATCTAGAAGACGTGCCTTCTGCAAAATCTTGCATCTCAACCAAAGCTGTTTTCATACCGGCAGCGGCAGCTTGAACAGCTACCCCTGCACCAGTAATACCACCACCAATGATTAATAAATCAATCGTTGTTTCTTGTAATTCTTCGATGTTCTTTCGTCTAGTCTTAAATGAAAATGTCATCTTATTGACCTTCCTTCTTTTTGCGCGGTTTGAAAACTTGTGTAGCGGCAACTGCTGCTTGCCAATTTTCATACAATTCTTCACGTTCATCCTCTGCCATTTGTGGTGTGAAAATTTCGCCTTCTTTTTGCATTGCTTTTAACTCGTCTAAGTCTTTCCAGAAACCTACAGCTAAGCCCGCAAGATAGGCAGCGCCTAACGCTGTTGTTTCTAAATTAGCAGCCCGTTGCACTTGAGTATTTAGTATATCTGCTTGGAACTGCATCAATAAATTATTTTTCGCCGCACCACCATCGACTTTTAATAGAGGAATATCAATGCCCGAATCTTTTTTCATTGTTTCTAAAACATCACGTGATTGATACGCTACTGCTTGAAGTGTTGCTCGTACGAAATCTTCTTTTGTTGTTCCACGAGTTAAACCAAAGACCGCTCCACGTGCATCTGAATCCCAATAAGGTGCTCCCAATCCCGTGAAGGCAGGTACAACATACACATCATTACCGCCTGTCGCTTTAGCGGCTATCTCTTCAGATTCTGGAGAAGTTTCAATCATACGTAAGCCATCACGCAACCATTGAATGGCTGAACCGGCTACAAAAATACTTCCTTCTAAGGCATAATAAACTTTTCCATTAATACCATATCCAATTGTCGTTAACAAATTATTGGCTGATAATTGTGGTTTTTCACCCGTATTCATCACAATGAAGGCACCTGTACCATAAGTATTTTTGACCATTCCCGGTTCAAAAGCCATTTGTCCGAATAGTGCTGCTTGTTGATCCCCAGCCATTCCTGAAATTGGTACATTACTTCCATAAAAATGATATCCTTTTGTATACCCATAAATTTCAGAATTACTTTTCACTTCAGGAAGCATAGCTTGCGGAATATCTAGTAGGTCTAAAATTTCTTTATCCCATGTTAAATCATGAATATTGTAAAGCATCGTCCGACTTGCATTTGAGTAATCTGTTACGTGCGCATCGCCATCTGTTAGTTTCCAAACCAACCAAGAATCGATTGTTCCAAATAGCAATTCTCCTTTTTCAGCTCGCTCTTGTGCACCTTCTACATGATCTAAAATCCAACGAATTTTTGTTGCGGAAAAATAAGCATCCACAATCAAACCTGTTTTTGAATGAATCATATCTTTATAACCATCTTTTACCAACTGATTTGCGATTCCTGAAGATTGTCGAGATTGCCAAACAATTGCATTATGAATTGGTCGCCCCGTTTCTTTTTCCCAAACAACTGTTGTTTCACGTTGATTCGTAATACCAATTCCTGCAACTTCATCTGGATGAATGCCTGATTCAATAAACGCACCTGCAATGACCGACTGAACTGAATTCCAAATTTCATTAGCATTATGTTCTACCCAGCCTGAGTTTGGAAAGTATTGTGTGAATTCTTTTTGAGAGCTACCAATATTTTTACCTTTTTTATCAAACAAAATTGCTCGTGAACTGGTGGTTCCTTGATCAATTGCCATAATGTATTTTTTTTCTTTTGTCGTCATAATTATCTGCTCCTTTGATAGCGTTTTCTTTACATACATATCTTACCTTTTTTATTTCAATTTATTTTGTCAGCTTTTTTGCGTTTTTTGTATTTTTTGACAAAATTCAAGCATAGCAAGGCTTATTCTAATTGCCGAATTATTTTTTTAATTTCTTGAATATCATAATTCGTTCCTAATTCTGATAAGCGATAATAGCGTACTTTTTCTTGCTGCTGATTCGTAATAATTAAATCGTAATGGTGTTCAGGAATACACGCCTCTACTACTACACCATTAATCATATTTAAATGTAGCATATACATATTAATAGCGGCTTCTTTAAATAATGGATCCATTTTTAAATCAATGCCTATCCGAATTTCTCGATTCATTTCTACATCTAAAATCGTGACAATACTCAAATATTTCACTTCGGTCATCGCCAACAAACTATTTTCTTCGTCATAAGGAATCGCTAGTGTGTCTTGTGCCAAGCCCAACAATTTTTTTGTATATGCTTGAATATTACGACTAGATAGTTTAGCCTCTAGTTGCCAAATATTCTCACGATCATACACTTCAACATCCCCTTGAAAAAAATACAAACGCAAATGCACTTGGGATAAATGATAATAACAATTGGCT
This sequence comes from Enterococcus sp. AMC1623, assembly GCF_058216495.1. Taxonomy (NCBI): domain Bacteria; kingdom Bacillati; phylum Bacillota; class Bacilli; order Lactobacillales; family Enterococcaceae; genus Enterococcus; species Enterococcus sp. AMC1623. The sequence continues at coordinate 1,186,092 of NZ_CM177096.1, forward strand.
TCCCATTCTGGGCGAATTTTAGGACGAGGATATAATCGTAAAATATTTTCTAAAATTAAAGTATCTGCAATACTACTTGGTGTAAATCGTGAACGTTGTAAGGAATAGTGATAAAAATCTTTTTCGTTTAAAAGAGACATACTAATTAAAAAGATAAAATGTAGCATAATTTCTTCTTCCCTAATTTCTACTGCATAATAACTAAAAAATCGTTGAAAAATAGGTTTTAACTGTAAGTAAAAGCGGTCTTTTTGGTAAGGGATAAATTTTTTGTGAAATTCTTGAAAAGATAATTTTGGAATTGAAATACGGTATTTAGTGATTTTCACCCATAAGTTAATCCGTTGATGCGCTTCTTCAGTAAAAATAAGACCAAAACCACGTTCAAACTGTTCAATCAAGTGTTTTTCTTTTCCCGTTAAATGTTTTGGGTATTGGTCGAGATACCACATCAATTGAAAATAAAAATAACGAATTTGACTTTCTTCGCCTTCGATTTTCCCTTGCCAAATCATCAGTTTAAATTCTTTTAATAAGATATTAATTTCTTTGATTTTTCGTGATAAGGACGATTCACTGATTGCCAATTCTTGTGTTAAACGAATAAAAGCCATTTCTTTGTTTTCCAGTAGATGAATGAGTATTTGATATTTAGGCGCTTCTTGGTACCAAGTCAATTCTAGTTCACGTAAAGAAAACTCCGGTATTTTCCAAAATTCAACACTTGTTTTATCATAGATTAATTGACATTGACCTTCATAAATAGCTAAATCATCTCTTAACTCTTCTAAATAATTTTATACGGATTTTTTAGAAAGTTGCAACTTCTTCATCATTTCTGTAATAGTGTCTTTTCCACCTGAAAGTAATAAGTTTTTTAAAAGCCGCATTTTTTTTGCTTCTTTTTTCTCTAATAATTCTTCAAATTTCATCGGTGTCACATCCTACAAATAAGTCATTTAAGAAAGCGAGTGTACTGCTGTATTGCGATTGAAAAAAGAAATCTTGTTCTAATAACGCCTCAATCGTCATTTCTTGTTGGATGACCCACCCGCAACGCTCAATAATCGCCAAACAATTCGCTTGTGACAATAACTGTACACCTAATAAACGTTGTGTCTTCCTTTCAATAATTAACTTACAATATAAAGTTTCTTTAGAAGTTATAGATGCAGGTATAACAGTAGTTTTAATCATCAATTTTTTAGGATATAAAAAGGCTTCAGATTCCAGCAAACCCACACTCGCAAGATACCAACCAAATATTTTAGTACCAATCATCCGCAAACCACCACGAAATTTCTTAGTTGGTTTAACTAAATTTGCAGCCGCTGTCATTCCAGAACGAACAGCATGGTTGATTTGTGGCAAATAGATTTTTTCATTGGTTAAGGTAAAAGGAATCTGAATTAAGTCCCCCACTGCAAAAATGTCTTTCTGAGATGTCTCTAAAAAATCATTCGTCTGAATAGTTAAATCGCTATGCGTCGCTAAAACGTCACTCATTGTTTCTGTCGGATGGACATTGACAGTAGTTAAAATTAATTCACTTAATTCCTCCTGATCCATTTGAGTGATTCGCTGATTCAAACGTAAATCTAATTGAGGAATCTTTTCTAACGCAGCTAAAAACGGAGTTAAAAAGTCTTGATCAAAATATTTAAATAACGGATAATCCATTGCCTCAAACAAATGAACTTTTTTACCTAATTCAATAAAAACACTGGCTGCTTCCATGCCCGCTTGTCCTGCACCAATCAAAGTTATTTCTTGGGCTGCTTCGATCTTTGGTAGCAAATATTTTGCTGCTTGATAGGTTTTGTAATGATAAATTTCTTCTTCTTGCAATTCAATTACTTTTGATTGTTGTGTTGAACCAGTTGCTAAAACCAATTTATCATACATATACGTCCCACAATCCGTTTGTAACGTCTTTTCTTGACCATCGCAAGATAAAAATATTTCTTGCAAACGTAGTTGAATGTTATTTTTCATTAAAGTTTCTTTTGAAATAAAAGTAGCATCTGCTAGATTCTCATACACACCTTGAAGATATAACAGTAACCCATTAGGTAAAAACGCAAATTGCTCATTTTTTTCAATAATCATAATTTCTGCATCAGGATAAAGTCTTCTTGCTTCTAACGCACAATAAACGCCACCAAATGATGCGCCAATAATTACAATTTTCATACCTTCACCTCTGTTTTCTCATTAAAAAAAAGCGTAAATTAATTGATTTACACGTTTTTTTGGCTGTTCTTTTATTCTAAGTATAACAAAAAAACGCCCAAAATGCGGGCGCTTTGTCAGTTCTATGGGTAAATACGATTTAATAAACGTGGGAATGGACTTGCTTCACGTACATGTTCAATCCCCGTTAGCCAAGTAACTGTTCTTTCTAAACCTAATCCGAATCCTGAATGAGGAACAGAACCATACTTACGTAAATCCAAATACCAAGAATATTCGTCTGGGTTTAGACCATGATGCTCAATTTCAGCAAATAAGTGATCATAATCAACATCACGTTCAGAGCCACCAATGATTTCACCATATCCTTCTGGAGCAATCATATCCGCACAAATTACAACATCCTCACGAGTTGGATGTGGTTTCATGTAGAATGGTTTAATAGCTTTTGGATAATTTAAAATGAACACTGGTTGGTCATATGAATTAGCAATAAATGTTTCATGTGGTGAACCAAAATCATCGCCCCATTCGATATCGTCAAAACCATTTTTCTTCAATAATTCCACTGCCTCATCGTAAGAAATACGTGGATAAGGTAATTTCGTATATTTTTCTAAAATAGCACGGTCACGACCAAGTGTTTCTAAGGCTAGTTCACAATTATCTAATACATTTTGCACTAAAAATGCCACGTATTGTTCTTGAATTTCTAAGCTTTCGTCTTGATGCATGAACGCCATTTCTGGTTCCATCATCCAAAATTCAATCAAGTGACGACGTGTTTTTGATTTTTCAGCACGGAAAGTTGGTCCAAAAGAGAACACTTTTCCAAATGCCATAGCTGCAGCTTCCATATAAAGCTGACCAGATTGTGAAAGGTATGCTTGTTGATCAAAATAATTTGTTTCAAATAAATCAGTGGTTCCTTCTGGTGCAGAACCAGTTAGAATCGGTGGATCAATTTTAATAAAGTTATGTTTGTTGAAAAATTCGTAAGTTGCACGAATAATTTCGTTACGAATTTGCATAATTGCATGCTGTCTTGAAGAACGCAACCATAAATGACGGTGATCCATCAAAAATTCTGTTCCGTGTTCTTTTGGTGTGATTGGATAATCATGACTTTCACCGATCACTTCGATGCTTTGTACACCAATTTCATAACCGAATTTTGAACGGCTATCTTCGCGAATTTCACCTGTAATCCAGACAGAAGTTTCTTGCGTTAAATTTTTCGCAATTTGAAAAATATCTTCGCCTACTTCATTTTTCACGACAATTCCTTGGAAAGTTGCTGTTCCATCTCTTAATTGTAAGAAAGCAATTTTTCCGCTTGAGCGTTTGTTCGCAATCCATGCGCCGATTTTGACTGTTTCACCAACATGGTGTTGTGCATCAATAATTTGAATTTGTTCCACTTGTGTCTCTCCATTCTATAATTAAACGTTCTATGACAGTGTATTACTTTCTGCGATTTTTTTCAACAAATGCCTTAATTCGATTAACCATCTCTTCTAATGTTTCCCAATCAGAGGCATAACTCAAACGGATATTTTCATTTGCACCAAAACCTGCACCTGTTACAACAGCAACGTGTGCTTCATTTAATAAAGCATCCGTAAATTCAGTCACGTCAGTGTATCCACAAAGATCCATGGTTCCTTTGACATTAGGGAAAAGATAAAATGCGCCTTGTGGTTTCGCTAATTTTACCCCAGGGATTTCTAACATCAATGGATATAAACGATTTAACCGTTCTTCAAACGCTTGACGCATTTCTTCGACTGCATCTTGAGGACCTGTTAAGGCTTCTACAGCTGCATATTGACTCACCGCAGTTGAATTACTTGTTGATTGAGAAGCAATATCTGTCATTGCTTTAATCAATTCTTTGTCACCAATAGCAAAACCAATTCGCCATCCGGTCATTGAATAGCTTTTTGATACGCCATTGATAATTAATGTTTGTTTGCGAATTTCTTCAGAAATCGTCGCAATTGGTGTAAATTCATATCCATCATAGACCAAACGACCATAAATATCATCTGCTATAATTAACAAATCATGTTCCACCGCCCACTCACCAATTGCTGTTAATTCTTCTTTTGTATAAATCATACCTGTAGGGTTAGAAGGTGAATTTAAAATCACCGCTTTTGAATTTTCTGTACGAACAGTTTCTAATTGTTCCACAGTCACTTTAAATTGATTGTCTTCGCTGCCTTCAACAAAAACGGGTGTCCCATCAGCTAATTTCACTTGTTCCCCATAACTTACCCAATAAGGTGTGGGAATAATTACTTCGTCTCCTTCATCCAAAATAGCCTGGAATAAAGCATACAAAGCAAATTTTGCACCGTCAGTTACTAAAGTTTGAGAAACCTCATAAGTCAAACCATAGAATTTTTCAATATAATCAACAATCGCTTGACGCAATTCTGGAATCCCTGCACTCGGTGTATAAAAACTTGCTTTGCCTGATTCAATCGCTTCAATTGCCGCTTTTTGAATATTTTTTGGCGTTGGAAAATCTGGTTCACCTAATGTCACACTTAGAACATCGATTCCTTGGCTTTTTAATTCCTTCGCTTTTGTAGAAGCAGCTAATGTCACTGATGGTTCTAATGTTTCAGTTCTTTTCGATAATTTCATACCATTCACCCTTTCAATTTACACCTTAAATATTTCGAATTACTTTAACCTCTTTGCCATCTTTAAAGTCTAATAGATAATAGTTATTCCCCTTATCATCTTTTGTCATGACTTCCCAGACAGGTTTATCTTCAAACATTCCAAGTGTTGCTTTTCTTAATGTTTCACTTGGATATTCATTAAAAATCTTTTCCTTTGCTTCATCTTCGGTTAGACCTTCATCTTGCGCTAAAACGGTCACTTTTTCTCCAGACTTAGGAATAATTGCAATAACCTCTTGTTGTTGATCATTCTTCCCTAAAACAGAAAAATAAGTTTGTTCTCTTGTAAACCAATAGAATTGATCAACTTGCTCAATCTTAGCGTATTGTTCTGCAAGTTGTATAGCTTCTGTTTTAGCTTGCCGCACTGGACTTGTCGCACGGATATAAGAAAGCGAAGAAAAGAGAATGATCAACAACAAAACAATAATTCCTGTCAACAATGCAATAATTTTTTGTTTTTCTTTTTGCGCATTAGTGTTCACTTCTAGTTATCCACTTCCTTTCTTGATAGGTTTCATTATACAAAAACTTTCGTTGAATCTGTACTATTTTCGTTTAAATCTTTGTTATTTTCTAAAAATTGAACAGTTGCTTTTTGGATTTCTTCTATTGAAGCTTCTTGTAATGGAAGTTCCTTTGGTAAGGCGCGAGCGATTTTTTTTCCATATTTTGTGGTTACAATACGTCGATCTAAGATAATCATCGTTCCTTTATCTTCTGTTGAACGAATTAGACGACCTAAGCCTTGACGTAATTTTAAAGCTGCCTTAGGAATGGTTTCTTGCATGAAAGGATTGATGCCCTTTTTTTCCAAATACATCTGACGTGCTTTAACCATCGGACGTTCAGGATTTTCAAACGGTAAGCGCGTAACAATCAACAATTGTAAGGAATCTCCTGGTAAATCGACACCTTCCCAAAAACTATCTGCTCCAAACAAAATACTGTTATTTGATTGCATAAATCGTTTTAACAATTTTTCCCGACTTCCGCCCATTCCTTGTGCCAAAATCTCACGACCATTTTGTAAAAAGTCCATGTGCATACGACCATACACTTTTTGTAAAATATCATGGGAGGTAAATAAGACTAAGACTGGTTGATTCACATCTTCTAACAAGGTTGTCAAAGTCGTTGCTAAATATTTTGCATACGCCGAAGCATCGTATTCATGAATAGCAATCCCCTGATCTAAAGTAAATAATTGTGCTTGTTTCGCATAATCGTACGTAGTTGGTACAACTTTTAACATCGCATCAGGAATACCTAATTTTTTTGCAAAATAACTACGGTCGCCGGATACACGTAACGTTCCACCAATATATAAAATCCGCTCATATCGTTCGTACCAACGAGTATTAGGCAAAATGGCTGCGTCAAAATCAACTAATTGTAATTTCACAGTCCGTTGGTTGCCATAAAAGACTAAGAAATGGACGTAATTTTCTTCCCAATTCGAAAACCAACGATCCATCACTTGATATTGACGTTGCATTTCATCAAAGAAACTCAATAAATCCCCAAACAAAATTCGTTGTCGATTCAACCATGAATGACTCATTTGATTCATTAATGTGCCCAACTGTTTTTGTAAAATTAGTAATTCTTCGTAGTATAGTAGCAAGCGTTGAATATTTTTCTCACATTGTAGTGAAACTGATTCTCGCTGTTCTTTAGTCACGATATTTTCTGCGTTTCCTGTTGCTTGGGACCATTCATAAAAAATATCTTCTTGTGTTTCAGCGATTGCTGTCAATTCTTCGCGATATAATTGAAATAGTCGTGACGTCTCATAATCTTGCCCTACCATCAACTGAATCAAATCAAATAATTGCCCTTCCTCTTGAAATTGACCTAATTTTCTTTGAAAAGCTGCCGTATCCACAAATAAATTAGAAACTTGTTCCATAATGTCTGGTAAATGATGGGCTTCGTCAATAATTAAATAGGGACTTGCTGGAATCAATTGTTGCTGGCGTTGCGTTTCTTGTGCTAATAACGCATGATTAATAATTAACACATTACTTTGAGCCATTTGTGCATATAAGTGCCGTAAGAAATCTTCTTCATATAAAGATTGTGATTTTGCTAAATTTTCAACCCCACGATGACTAATTTCTTTAAATAATAGATGATTCAAACGAACTAAATTCAATTCATCGAAATCGCCTGTTACTGTCTGTGTTAGCCAAACTAAAATTCCCATTTGATATAAGGCATATTGTTTTTGCTGTACAGGCATGTTTAACGTTGCTTTAAATCGTTGCAAATCAATGTAATGATTTTTACTTTTGACAACCGTCGCTTGAATCGGTTGTTCCAAAATGGAATTTAACAACGGAATATCATGTTTCATTAATTGCTGTTGCAACAAAATGGATACGGTACTAATAATTACAGGTTTTTCTGGCGTTGCTAGAAAATGTGCTGGCAATAAATAACCAATTGTTTTGCCCATTCCAGTAGAAGCTTCAACCAATAAATCTTTTTGTTCACCTGTTGTAAAATGGCGATAAATAATATTCATTAATTTACTCTGTTCTTTTCGATACATTAGTTTATCGTGATACAGTGCCATTTTTTCTTTTTTGGTCGTAGGGTATGTTTTCTCAAAATGTTGTTCCAAAAATAATTTTACTTCTTTTTTACGCAAAGCCATGCCATCCACTATTTCTAATTCTGGTGCTAATGGTCGTGGATTCTCGCGCATCTCTTGAACAACTGATTGAATGTACTCGCTAGTTTGCATACTGGTAACAACGCTTAATTGCGCTATTTTTTCCATTGTTACTAACGGTAACTTTTTCATAATTGCTTCTATATATACTAATAATGTGGCTGTTACTTCAGCATCACTATCCGCTTGATGGGGTGCATCATGTTCCAACCCTAGATTTTCTGCCAAATCACCTAAACGAAAACTGACTTCTGTTGGTAAAAAGATTTGCGCTAATTCAACCGTGTCAATTCCCGGAATCGTCAATGGCGGCATTCCACAACGCTCCAACTCGTGATTTAAGAAATGATAATCAAAATGAATGTTGTGCGCAACAAAAATCGTATTTTCTAATAAATTATAAATAGTGGTTGCCACATCTTCAAAAAGTGGTGCTTTTTTAACACGTTTATTTGAAATATGCGTTAAGTTTTGAATTTGTTTGGAAATCGGCTGCATCGGATTGATATCAGTCGCAAATCGACTAACAATTTTATTATTTTCAACTAAGACACAACCAAATTGGATGATACGATCACTTTTAGGATCGGTGCCTGTGGTTTCGATGTCTACAATTGCATAAGTGGTTTTCATCCTCTTCCTCCTCACACATGCTCTTTGCATTATACTACAAAGATTTTTATTCGCCCACCTTTGCCCAAACAAAAAGACCACCCCTCAAGATGATCTTTGTTTGCTTATTTTGTTTCTGGAATTAATTTATTCATCGCTACTGCGACAATCGCACTTAAAGCAATTGGTGAATCTAATAAATATTGGATAAACTGTGGAGCACTTTGTTTCACTTCTGCTGGCATAAATAATAAACCAATCGCGACAATTAATGGCACGCCAATAATATATAATTCTCGTTCAGAAAATTCTTGGTTTTTGATAACACGGAAACCACTCAACATAATAATGACACAAACAACCGAAAATACACCGCCGATAACTGCCGATGGAATGGCATGAATCAATGCAGATAATTTTCCTAAGAAAGATAAGATGATAAACCAAACAGATGCCATAACAAACACTTTCTTACTTGCAACGCCTGTAATTGAAATAATCCCAGCATTTGTTGAATAACCTGTCACTGGAGTTGTTCCTACTAATGCTGCCATTAAACAACCCAAACCTTCGCCAATCACACCTTTATTGATTTGTTCATCTGTGACAGCTTCTTCAGTTACTGCGCTGACTGCATACCAAGTACCAGTCGTTTCAGCTAAAAGAACCATATAAATAACTAACATTGTTAAAATTGCAGAAATATCAAATTTCAATCCAAAATCAATAAAAGCGATATTTGGTAAACTTAAAAAAGAAGCTTCCGAGACTGAACTAAAATCTAAACCGCCCATAAAAGAGGCAATTACTGAGCCTAATGCTAACGCAATAATCACTGAGCTGATTCGGAAAATTTTGCCTAAATTAGGGAAATATTCACCTAACATTGAAAAAATAATTAAGGTAGCTGCTGTAATTATAGCTAATAAAATATTCTGATTGATACTTAAACTTTCGCTTGAAACATAAATGTTTCCAGTAAACGCAGACGGTAACAGGGTCAAACCAACAATCATGATAATCGTTCCACTAACAATACTTGGAATAAACTTGCGGACAATATATTTATATACCCCAGTCATCCCTAACAAAACAACTGCTAATGCACCGATGACACTTGCACCCAACACTGTATCCATTCCTTTTGAACCAAGATAAATACCAATAATTGCCCCCACTGGAACAAAGGACGGCCCTTGACAAACCGGTAATTTCAAGAAAAATAATACTTGAATTAATGACGCAATCCCCGCTCCTAAAAAGGTAGACTGAATAAGTCCTGCTGCCTCAGGAGAAGACATCCCTACTGCTGTTGCAATAATAAATGGTGGAACATATACGTCCATCGCAAGGACATGTTGTAATCCTAAAATAAAGGCTTGGCCAAAGGGAATATCTTCATTGACACCCACAGTTAAATTCTTTTTCTCTACTCTTGTTTCCACAAATTTTCCTCCTAGTACTTCTCGTGTACAAGTTTTCCTTGTACCCAAACTTGTTTAATATTGGTAGGTGTTGCTAAATAAAGTAATTTTTGCAATTGATCTGCTGGCTCATTGAACACGCCAAAGCCTGATAAAGATGCACCTGTTGCATTCATATCCACCACTTGCAAATCACAGGCATAGCCTTTTTCAATGACACCAATTGGTAAACTTAACGCTTCGCCTCCACCTTGTGTAGCCAAAGAAAAAGCTTCAATTACTGAAATACGTGAATCGGCTACGCCACGTGTATCTTGGGTACGAGTAACATCGACACCATCTTCTAACATGCGTGAAGACATGACCGCTTGTTTGATGTTATCCCACAAACTCGGTGAAAATCCCCCTGAGATATCCGTTCCTAAACCAATTTCTACTCCTTGTTCTTTCAAGCGTTTAATCGGAATAACGCCGTTCGCAAAATAAGCATTTGAAATGGGACAATGTGCAACGGCAGTACCAGTCTCCACAAAAATTTCCCCATCTTTTTCATCCACAAAATTGCAATGTGCCATCACTGATTTTTCTGTTAACAAACCAAAATCACGTAAGACTTCCGTATCAGTTTTTCCAAAGCGTTCTTTGACGTGATCGTGCTCCCACTGACCTTCACTACAATGCGATTGGATATGAACATTGTATTTTTCGGCTAATTTTCCTAAACCAGCTAATCCTTCATCTGTACAGCTTGGTACAAAACGTGGTGTGACAACAGGATAGATACCTTGTGTCACCTCTTTTGATAATTCTTTCACTGCTACAATGAACGCTTCCGTATCACTTAACGCCTGTTGTGTTGAAGCATCACGATAAAATTCAGGATTCATTTCTGGATGGTCCATCACAACCTTTCCAACCAACCCACGTTGCCCTTGCTCTGCGCAAATTCTAGCCAAAGCTAAACTTGCTTCTAAATGTATTGTTGCAAAATACAAAACCGTAGTCGTTCCTCGTGCTAGTAAATTTGTTACCAAATCTTGATAAACATTTTGGGCGAACTCCTTATCTTGATATTTCGCTTCTAAAGGAAAGGTACATTCATCTAACCATTTATTTAATGGTTCATCCAATGCAATCCCGGCTTGTGGCCATTGCGGAGCATGGACATGTAAATCAATAAAACCTGGTAAGAAATATTGTCCGTCTTTTAACTCTACAAATTTCTCGCTTGCCTGAGCTTCTTTTAATTTGGTTTGATACAATGTATCTTTTGTTTGGAATACATTTTGGATAATTCCTTGTTCATCCACTTCAATAAGTGCATCTTCTAAAAAAACTAATTGACCATAGCTTGGCGTATGGAATACAGACCCTTTAAAAAACATGATTGTTTGCTCCTTCTTTTTTATTCTTTTTAATTATAATAGAAAACCTATAATCCACAAGATTCTCACGTAAATTAACAACCTAAATTATATTATCGTTCGTTTATTAACCGTTTACAACAAAAAGTGCACAAAAAAAGACGAAGTTGTTCAACTTCGTCTTGTAAATTCATATAGAATTAAGCTTTAACAACGTTAGTAGCTTGAGGGCCACGTTGTCCTTCTTCGATATCAAAAGTTACTGCTTGACCTTCTTCTAAAGTTTTGAAGCCGTCTCCTTGGATAGCTGAGAAATGTACGAATACATCGTTACCATTTTCTGCAGTGATAAATCCAAAACCTTTGTCTGCGTTAAACCATTTTACTGTACCTGTTTCCATATTAAAAAATCCTCCTTGTGTATAAACACATATTTTGCAATTACTTGTTAAGGTGAAAATTTGGAAGATGTTTTAAAATGAAACAAGCTACCATATTTACCATTACAAAAACTACATTTTCATTATAACACACTCATTATAAAAATATCTACCTTTTTCCAGAAGAATTAAAACTAATAGCGTAAAATAGCTACTAATTCCTTCTCACCTGGTGCATCTTTTTGATCTAAAACAAAAACATCGCCACCATTACGAATGGCATCATTTGTTAACGTATTTAATACTTGTCGCCAATCATATTCCTCTTCTGGATTATCGCCATAACCATCAATCAAGTTCGAAGTTGAGATGAATAGATGCGAAACACGCCCTTCTGATGCAGCTTGACGAATATCTGCTAATTGATCAAAGAATTTACGCTCAATCAACTCTTTATAATTTTTCACTTCTTTTGCTGTCAGCTCATCAACAATTACTTGCGTGCCTTTTTCAATTTCATTTACAGACAATTGTGCAGGCGATGAAGATACCGCAATTGACGAATCATAATAAGGATATTTCGCCACTTTTTTGAAGGTTGTTTGATTTTCTGGAAGTGCAAAAAGATAAAGTGGTAACTTCTCTCCATTTTCCAGTTCCTCTTTCAAGAAAGCATCCACTGCTTGGTAATAGTTCACCCAATCAATTTCAACTTCCTCATCTTTTGCACTGACACCGTGATAAGCAGCACTTGAATTTCCTTGTGTGCGGAAGTTTAAGTTGCCACCTGTAATTTCTTCACCCAGCGCTTTTTTTATATCTGTTGGTGCCCCTTCTGATAAAGAAACTTCAGAAAGTTGCTTATTTTCCATGCGATACAATTTCATTGAATCACGATTTAAACCTAATAGATGGTAATTATAATTGAATTGGGCATTTTTAATAATCGCTAATAGATAAGGTGTATCACCAACATAATATTGGTCATCTACAGCAATACTTAAACGGTGAACATAGGTTTCTTCGGTTGTTAAAATAATCGCAACACTAGCTGTTGCACTACGCCAAAAGTTTCGATCATTCAATAACGTATCTGTTTTTTCCTGGAATTTTTGCCAGTCGTTTTCGGAATAACGTTTATTAAATCGTTTTTTTGCTTCTTTAACAAAGTTTTTGAATTTTAATTGATCTTTTTCGATGTCTTGATGAGCCACATGTGTATTTAACATGATTGTTACAAATGGTCCTTGTACACCTTCGGAAGTGAGTTGATCCAATAATTCTTTACCAATTTTCGCCATAATATTCCCTCCTACAAAATTATATATTACACAATTAGTGTATCATGCCTCAGAGAGCTTTCCAAATAAAACGGTTACGTAACTAGTAATAGCCAATTCAAAAAAATAAATGAAGAAAAGGCTTGACTTTCATTTTACTCTTATGATAAATTAGGCACTGTCTTAAATCGTAACAATTACGATTTGAAAAAATAATAAGAGAGATTCTTATTAAGGTAGAAAGTGAGTGAAGAAAGTGAAAAAAGGAAAATTAGGTATGTTGTTAGTCAGCACACTCTTATTAGGGGCTTGTGCAAGTAACACAGCGGATAAAACGGATAGCACATCATCAAAAGAGGAATCATTAGAAATTGTTACTACCTTCTATCCAATGTATGATTTCACAAAAAATATTGTTGGAGATGAAGCCAACGTCGAATTATTGATGCCGGCTGGAACAGAAGCACATGATTATGAACCGTCTGCTAAAGATATCGCTAATATTCAAAAAGCTGATGCCTTTGTTTACAACAATGAGAATATGGAAATGTGGGTTCCTTCTCTTGAAGAATCGTTAAAAGATGGTGACGTCAACGTCATTAAAGCAACTGAAGGCATGTTATTGTTACCTGGTTCTGAAGATGATCATGACCACGATCATGGACATGGCGAAGAAGGACATAGTCATGAACTAGACCCTCATGTTTGGATATCTCCTTATCGTGCCATTCAAGAAGTTGAAAGTATCCGTGACCAATTGATTGCTGCATATCCAGATAAAAAAGAAGCGTTCACGACAAATGCTGAAAAATATTTAACAAAATTATCTACTCTTGATGAAAGCTATCAAGAAGCATTTGAACAAGCAAAACAAAAAAGCTTTGTCACACAACACGCAGCTTTTGGTTACTTGGCTTTAGATTATGGTTTGACACAAGTCCCGATTGCTGGTCTTTCTCCAGATGAAGAACCTTCCCCTGCCCGTTTAGCAGAACTCAAAGAATTTGTTGACGAACATGGTGTAAAATATATTTACTTTGAAGAAAATGCAAATGATGCTATCGCTCGTACGCTAGCTGATGAAGCCAAAGTAGACTTAGAAGTTCTAAATCCACTTGAAGGTTTAACAAAAGAAGCCATGGATAACGGTGAAGACTATGTTTCAGTAATGGAACAAAATTTAGTAGCCTTACGTAAAACAACCGATACAGAAAATCCAAAAGAAGAAACAGCTAAAGCAGAAAAAGAAAAAACTGTTTATAATGGCTATTTTGAGGATAATGATGTCAAAGATCGCCCATTATCTGATTGGAGTGGTGAATGGCAATCTGTTTATCCATTACTTGAAGATGGTTCATTAGATCAAGTCTTTGATTACAAAGCCAAACTGGACCCAAGTCAAACAAAAGAAGAATACAAAGAATATTATACAGTTGGTTACCAAACAGATGTCAAAGAAATAACTATTACCGATGATACTATGGAATTTATTTTCGACGATAACTCGTCTGAAAAAGCAACGTATCGCTATGCTGGAAAAGAGATTTTAAATTATAAAGCTGGAAACCGTGGCGTTCGTTTCTTATTTGAAGCAACAGATCCAGATACGAAAGCATTTAAATATGTTCAATTTAGCGATCATTCAATTTCACCAACAAAAGCCGCTCACTTCCACATTTATTTTGGAAATGATAGTCAAGAAGCTTTGTTAGAAGAAGTAGATAATTGGCCAACGTATTATCCAACTGATTTATCTTCAACTGAAATCGCTCAAGAAATGTTAGCACATTAATATAGGAAGGAAGTTTTATATGGAAAAGCAAGATTTATCAAGTGCCTATCGCCGTCTAAAAAGTCCCAATATTAAGACGCGTAAACGCGCATTAAAAATTATTCATCAATATAAACGAAACAACAAAAAATAAAGGAGTCCTTTTTCATGGCAAAAAAATCAAAAATTGCAAAATACAAGAAACAACAAGCGCTAGTTGAACAATATGCAGCTTTACGACAAGAATTAAAAGCCAAAGGTGATTATGAAGCTTTAGCAAAATTACCTAAAGACTCACACCCCAATCGTTTAAAAAATCGGGATGTCATTGACGGACGACCACATGCTTATATGCGTAAATTCGGACTATCAAGAATTAACTTTCGTAAATATGCCCATCTTGGCCAAATTCCTGGCGTAAAAAAAGCTAGTTGGTAAATATGAAAAAACTATTGAAGCAAATGAGAATCAAACCCTTTGATTTACCAATCATTTTCTGTCTAATTCTCTTTTCTTTCATTCCTCTCGCTATTTTTGCTGCACAACAACCAGAAACGGAAGAAACTTCTGCTCGTTATGCCATTATCCGTATTAACGGGCAAGAAGTTGATCGCTTTAATTTAGATGAAATTCAAGATTTTGAAAAAACTTACTATCCAGCAGAAAATCAATATAATATCATTCAAGTAAAAGATGGACGTATTCGTGTTCGTGAAGACAATAGTCCCGATCAAATAGCGGTTAAAACCAGTTGGATTGCTAAAAATGGAGAAACAAGCATTTGTCTTCCCCATAAATTAGTCATTGAAATTCAACAAGAAGGCGCCGAGGATGCTTTTATCAATTAAAATAGGAAGGAACTTCTAAAAAAGTTCCTTCCTATTTTTGATTTTATTCAATTGGAATAGTTTTTTTACGTGCTAATCTTTCCTCTGTCTTTGGTAACGTAACCTTCAAAATACCATCTTGATAGGTTGCTTTAATCTCATCTTCTTTTACATTATCGATTAAGAACTGCCGCTTCACACTATTATAACTTCTTTCACTGCGAACAACTTTTCCTTTATCATCTGTTGCTTCACTTTCAGTTTGATGTGCACCTTCAATAGTTAAGACACCTTTGCTATAATCGATGTGGATATTCTCTTTTGGAATACCTGGAAGTTCTGCTTCTACATTATATGCAGCTTCTGTTTCAAAAATATCTGTTTTCACCAAATTTTCCTTAAAACCATCGAAAAAACTTCTACCTGCATTGCCTAAAAAATCAAAAGGAGTCATATCGAATAAGCTAGCGTTACGTGGAATTATTTCATTTGCCATCTCAATCCATCCTTTCTATTTTTATTTTCAATTATATTATAAATAGAACGATTTACTTTTTCAAATAGTTTGCTAAAACAATCAAACGAAAGCGTAAATAACAGTTCCCCAAAATAATGCTAAGAATCCTAAGATAAAACGCCAGACAACATATGGTTTCATTTGAGTAAATTTCATACAGATTCCTCCTAGTCTTTATCATCTTACAACTCAAATGTGTTCTTTTTTATAACAAATTATAAAAGAATCCTTAAATTAAAGATAAGATATAAATAGAACGAAAACTCCTTTATAATAGAAACAAATAATAATTGGAGGAATTTTATGACAAATAGTGCCTTGCTCCTAATCGATGTGCAACAAGCGTTCGATGATGCTAAATGGGGACCTCGAAATAATCCTCAAGCTGAAGAAAATATGCAAAAAATTTTAGCATTCTGTCGAAAAAACAATTGGACAATTATTCATGTCCAACATATTTCGCAATTAACAGAATCTGTGTTTTACCAACACGGTTCAGGTTTTCCAATCAAAGAAATTGTCGCTCCACAAGCACATGAAAAAATCATCCATAAACAAGTAAACAGCGCCTTTATCGGTACAGGTCTGGATGATTACCTTAAAGAAAAACAAATTGGCGACTTAACAATTGTCGGGTTAACCACACCTCATTGTGTATCTACAACGACTAGAATGAGTGGTAACTTAGGCTATCGCACCTACTTAATTTCAGATGCTACAGCTGCGTTTGGTATGAAAGATCATCAAGGGAATTTTGTAGATGCTCAGACACTCCATCATTACTCTCTTGCCACACTCCATGAAGAATTTGCAACAGTAATTGATACAGATACTTTCCTTAAAAATAAAACTTCAATTGATTAACATTATATGATGGTGCTTGAATAAGAATAGAGGGAATTGTTAATGAAAAAATTCGATTTTAAAAAAGAAAACAAACACTATTATCTTCCAAAAAATAAGCCTGAGATTATTACTATTCCTAAAATGAATTTTATTGCGATTCGTGGAAAAGGCGATCCAAATGAAGTTGACGGTGAATACGACCACGCATTAAAACAGCTATATACGATTGCCTATACCATCAAAATGAAAGGCAAGGAATTGCCAGGTTATTTTGAATATGTTGTCCCTCCTCTAGAAGGTTTTTGGTGGATGGATGGTATAAAAGGTATTGATTATCAACATAAAGAGTTATTTCAATGGATTGCAGTTATTCGCTTACCTGATTTTGTCACCAAAAAAGCTTTCTCTTGGGCAATTGACTATGCCACTACCCATAAAAAACAAGATTATTCAAACGTCTTCTTCTTTACTTATGATGAAGGGCTTTGCGTACAGATGATGCATCTTGGTCCGTATGATGATGAACCTAAAACATTAGCTATTATGAATCAATATCTAGAGGAACAAGGTTATGCACCCAATTTCGAGTACCGCATGCATCATGAAATTTATATCAGTGATCCACGTAAGACAGCAAAAGAAAAATTAAAAACCGTCCTTCGTCATCCAATAAAAAAACGGATAGATTAAAGAAAAAAACAGAGTGTTCTTATGAAAGTAAGAATCCTCTATTTTTTTAATGTGAATTATGTTTTTCGCCCAGTTTAATTTAGGCAAGTATGAAAGAGTCTAACCACAAGAGTAAAAATAAGTTCTTTTATGGTGGGAATTTCAATCCATGTAGTTGTGAAGACTGCAACTCGCCATATATCCAACTTATTTTTGAGGATAATCTCATTTCAATCCATGCAGTCATGAAGACTGCAACGTTGCAACCGTCCTTGAGGTCAGCGTTGACCCTCGCTATTTCAATCCATGCAGCCATAAAGACTGCAACAAATGTTTAGTTATCAAGTAGCATACGTTGATTGATTTCAATCCATGCAGTCATAAAGACTGCAACGGCGATTAAGTATAAAAAACAGTGATTCGTTCTGTTTTCCTGATGAGTTTCGCCCAATTATATGTGTTTTTTTTCAAAAAAACACATATAATTGTATTTTCTCTCATCATAATCTCATTTTACAGCTTTTTTTCGGTGCGAATCGTCTAGTGTTTTTCTGGGAGTTTGGGATTCGCACTAAATTGAATCTTCACAATACTTTCTTCTTTTATTTTATCACAAAGTCATCATAGACATCTGTGAATTAACTGAACAATACAATCAAAGAGCAGAATTATTCTCCATTCTGCTCTTGTTTGTTAATTATAACTGTTCGCCGTTTGTTGCAATTACTTCTTTATACCAATCAAAAGATTTTTTCTTGGTACGTTTTAAGGTACCATTTCCTTGATCATCCATGTCAACATGAATAAAACCATATCTTTTTTTCATTTCTCCTGTTCCAGCAGAAACAATATCAATACAACCCCATGGCGTATAACCAATTAAATCAACTCCATCTAATTCGATGGCGTCTTTCATGCATTGAATATGTTTAGAAAAATAATCAATACGATAATCATCAATAATTTCGCCGTTCTCGGTCACTTCATCAACTGCACCAAACCCATTTTCTACTACAAATAATGGGATATGATAACGTTCGTATATTTGTACTAATGAAATTCTTAAACCTAATGGATCTACCGCCCAGCCCCATTCAGATTCAGTTAGATAAGGATTTTTAACTGCTGGAACTTGATTGCCGCCAATGTACTTCACGTTTTCTAAGTTTACTGTAGACGCTGTTGACATATAGTAGCTAAACCCGATAAAATCGACAGTTCCTTTGGCAATTAGTTCATCATCACCTGCTTCTTTAGCTATTGTAATGCCTTCACGTTCAAATTTTTTCAGTTGATGTGCAGGATAATACCCTTTCACTTGCACATCCATATAAAATTCATGTTGTCGATTATATTCAATGGCTGCAAAAACGTCTTCCGGTTTACTAGTCATTGGATAACTTGGAATGTAAGCAACCATCATCCCAATCTGGAAATTCGGATTGATACTATGTCCTAGTTCAACAGCTTTTGCACTAGCGACAAATAAATGATGTGCTGCTTGGTATTTACTTTGTGGTTCACTACTATGGATACCAATTTGAGTCCAACTACGTAAAAAATTAATTTCATTAAATGTCATCCAATATTTTACTTTATCTTTATAACGATTAAAAATTGTTTCGCAGAAAAAGACAAAATAATCAATAACTTTACGGTTGGACCAACCATCATATTCATCTGCTAAATACATTGGAATATCAAAATGATTAATTGTAACTACAGGTTCAATCCCATATTTCAAACATTCATCAATGATATTTTCATAGAATTGTAATCCTTCTTCATTCACTTCTTCGGTCCCTTGCGGACAAATTCTTGCCCAAGACATCGAAAAGCGGAAACATTTAAAGCCCATTTCTGCAAATAGCGCAATATCTTCTTTATAATGGTGATAAAAATCAGTTGCCACGTGGCTAGGATAATATTGTTCAGAATCGATATATCCTAATGCCCCTTCTGGCAAACTTTGATTGGCTTTGACTTGACTAACCTCGCCTTCTTTTGTTTTAAATGTAATCATTCTTGGTGTATCTTTGTCTCCACCAGTAATTGCATCCAAAGTGCTTAATCCTTTACCTCCTGATAAATAGCCACCTTCGTATTGGTTTGCTGCAGTAGCGCCGCCCCATAAAAAATTCTCTGGAAAACTCATGATCTTCATTCCTTTCTATTTTGTTTGTACTTTAATAAGTGATTCACCCGTTTTAATTAATTTATGCTCACTTGAAATGATTTCTTGATAAGCATCCATATTTGTTACAACAATAGGTGTTGAAATTTCATAACCGCTTGCTTTTATTTTATCAATATCAAAGGTTAAAAGTACATCCCCTTTTTTAAATATATCGCCTTGTTTTAAAGTACTACTAAAATATTTACCCTCTAAATTAACCGTATCGATTCCCACATGAATTAATATTTCTACTCCTTCATCAGATAGTAGCCCTAACGCATGTTTGGAATCAAAAAAGACGGAGATTGTGCCATCAAACGGTGCAACTATTTTTCCTTCAGTAGGGATAATTGCATTCCCTTTACCAACCAATTCTTGGCTAAATACTTCATCATTCACTTCAGCTAACGAAATTACCTCGCCGGATAAGGGACTTTCTATAACAAAATTTTCTTTAACCTTGCTTGAAATCATTACTGAATCGTCGGTTGGTTCAACTCTAGCTGTGGTCACTTCTTTTGGCAAACCAAAAAGATATGTCAAGACGCAAGCTAATCCTGCTGAAATTAATACACCAATGATTAAAGCACCAAAATTATTTGCTGTAAAGACTGGCAAAGTTAATAATGAAGGCGGTACATACGCAGTTCCTTGCGCATTAAACAACGATAAAAATGCTGCTCCGATTGCAGAAGAAAGTAAAGCAAAGCCAAAGGGACGTTTATATCTTAGGTTAACTCCAAACATAGCAGGTTCCGTGATTCCTAGAAAAGCCGAAATAGACGACGTAGCCGCTAATGACTTAACTGATTTATCTTTAGCACGTAAAAATACCCCTAAGGCAGCACCAGCTTGAGACATGTTGGCAGTTAATGCACTTACTAAAATATAGGAACCACCTGTGGCTGCAATTTCTTGAATTTGCAGAGGCCCAATAGCATAATGCATTCCTAACATTGTTAATAATGACCGTGTGCCTCCTAAAGCAAAAGCAGAGAATACGCCACCAACTGTGTAAAACCAACGGATAAATATAGCTAGATATTCACCGACATAAGAACCAATTGGACCTAACACAACTAGTTGCAATGGAATCATAATTAACAACACAATCATTGCAGAAAAAATAATTTTCAAAAAATCAGGCATAAATTTATTTACCCATTTATCCACGTAACTTAAAAACCACACAGATAAAATAATCGGGATAACTGTCGATTTGTAGTTCACTAAAAGAATTGGCAAACCAAAGAAACTGATTGTGTCTACACCTGTATCAGCAATTGCTAATGCACCATTTAAAATTGTTGGATACATATATCCTGCTGCTAAACCTAAAGCAAGAAATTCATTGGTTTTAAATTTCTTGGCAGCGCTTAATGCTAAAATAAACGGTAAGAAGTAAAACACTAAATCACCAATCATACTTAGAATAGCTACTTCGCTAGATTCAGCATTAATTAAGTTATACGTTGTTAAAAGCGAAACAACTGCTTTTAACATCCCTCCAGCAATAATCATTGGAATTGCTGGACTAAAAATTCCAGCAATAGTTTCAATGACAGAACTAATTTTTCCTTTCTTTTCCGCAGGTTCAAAATGAGCAGCATCTTCATCAATTTTTACTATTTTTTGAACTTCATGATAAATTTTTTGAACCTTAGCTCCAATAATTACCTGTGTTTGCCCATTTTGCAATTGAGCATTTAAGACACCATCCAAATTAGCAATCGTTTTCAAATCAGCTTTACTATTATCTTTCAAATTAAAACGCAGGCGTGTGGCACAATGTGTAAAATTCTGAATATTCTCCTCCCCTCCTATTTTTTCAACAATTTTCTTGGCTAATTCTTCATTAGTCATATCACTTTCCTCCTTTTATATATAAAAAATGACCAGCACAAAAAAATGAATTTTTTGTGTTGGTCATGCCTGATCGAATCAGTAACAGTCCAGAATGGCTATTTAGTTGATAAACGTTTTAAATGCAATAATAAATATAATTGTTCATCTGTGGTAACATGCCAATTATAATTATTTTCAAGATATAGGCAAATCTTTTTTAAACATTCTAGTTCTTGCTCAGCCGTTTTTTTAACGACTTCATATAATTCAGATTGTTCATTTAATGATTCATTGTTGATTTGTCAAAAAATAAAGTATCTTAAATGTGTCACAAAACGAGCAAAATTAATTGAATCTTCGTTAATATTTTTCTTCAGATTATATTTTACTATCGTAACAATATCTTTAATAATTTGAGTAATTTTAGATGTTTCTGAAAAATCTGCTCCATTTTTTAATTGGGCATTTACAAAATGTAATGCAATTAAACTGGACTCTTCTTTAGGGAGTGTAATGGCAGTTTTTTCTTTAATTAAAGACAATGCATATTCGCCAATTTTTGTTTCAGTTGGATAGATATGTTTAATTTCCCAGTGTAAGGTATTAATTACTTCATCAGTACCTTCTTCTCTCTCCACTGAATTATTAATATGATCTGCCAAAGAAAACAAAAGCAACTCATTTAAGTTTGCTTGTAATAATTCTTTTCCCTCCTCGATAATCTTTTCTGTTATGTTAATAATTGGTAAGGGAATTTGGGTAAAAATTGCCATATATTTATCGGCATTTTTATCTTGTTGGGTAAATATTTTTTCAATAATTTCATCATTATCATTTAAAATAAAAGGTGTTTGTCGAAATCCCAATCCTCTACCAACCACAAATACTTCAGAACCATCCCTCATTTTTGCCATAACGATATTATTGTTAATTTTTTTTATTACCTTCATGTAAACACCTTCCATTTTTCTCACAATACGCAAAAAATGACCAATATTCCAGCACAAAAAAACTGAAAAATTGGTCATGCCTGATCGAATCAGTAACAGTCCAAACCAAGATGGTCAATATTTGTTTAAATCTTACCACAAAAGTATTGCGCTTTCAACAATAACTTTTAATTCATTTTTTATATCATTAATTTGGCGTAATGCATCTAATTACGCCAAATTAAAATAAACAACATTTAATTCATTAACTTCTTAATCCACGTCCACGCTCAATTAAATACCAACAAGCGCCATACAAAACAATAATGAACAACACTAAAATAGTCATCGAAAAAACTAACGGGACATCGATTGTTCCTAAAAATCCGTAACGGAATCCAGAAATCATATAAACAATCGGGTTGATTTTAGAAATTGTTTGCCAAATTGGTGGTAACATAGAAATGGCATAAAATACGCCACCTAGATAAGTCAATGGTTGCAACACAAAGGTTGGTACAATCGAAACATCATCAAAGGATTTCGCAAAAATCCCATTCAATAGGCCTGCTAATGAGAATAAGGTTCCTGTCATTAAAAGAGTCACCACAACAATTCCCCATGAGTAAACATGCAATGGTACAAAAAATAAAGAAATTAATGTCACTAATGCGCCCACCAAAACGCTTCTTCCTAAGCCACCGATCACAAATCCCCAGATAATGACATGTGTTGGTACCGGCGCAACCAATAACTCTTCAATATTTTTTTGAAACTTCTGTGAGAAAAATGAAGAAGCAACATTAGAATAAGAGCTGGTAATCACAGACATCATGATTAATCCCGGTACAATAAATTCCATATAAGTAAATCCTGCCATATCACCAATTCGTCCACCAATTAAATTGCCAAAAATAACAAAATAAAGAGATGTTGTTATAACTGGTGGTACTAATGTTTGTATCCAAATTCGCATATAGCGATGTGTCTCCTTAACTGCGAGACTTTTTAAAGCTGTAAAATAAAGACTAAACATGTTTCTCCCCCATTTGTTGATTTTCTTCAGTAATTTTTAGGAATAATTCTTCCAAACGATTGGATTTATTGCGCATCGATAAGACTTTAATTCCTTGACTGGTTAATTGTTCAAATAACTCATTGATTCCTTGATTACGTTCAACTTCTACTGCAAGTGTTGTATCATCCTCAAATGAACTATTATAGCCGACAATCTCAGGGGCTTTGTCGAATGGTGCTAAATCAAATAAAAATGTTTCAAACTGTAATTTTGATAACAAAGATTTCATGCTTGTATTTTCAATTAAACGTCCGGATTGAATAATGCCGATGTTTCGACATAACATCTCTGCTTCTTCTAGATAATGCGTCGTCAAAATAATAGTCGTACCTTTTTCATTTAATTCTCTTAAAAAACGCCACATTTCACGACGTAATTCAATATCAACACCTGCAGTTGGTTCATCTAAAATCAATAATTTCGGTTCGTGCATCATTGCCCGAGCAATCATCAAGCGACGTTTCATCCCTCCTGACAACATTCCAGCACGTTCATTGCGCTTTTCCCACAAATCAGATTGTTTCAAATATTTTTCACTACGTTTAAACGCCTCTTTACGTGGCACACCATAATATCCTGCTTGGTTCACAACAATTTGTTGGACTGTTTCAAAGGGATTAAAATTAAACTCTTGCGGTACTAAACCAATTTGTTGTTTCGCACGAACTAACGCTGTATCTAAATCATAATCAAAGATTTTCACTTGACCAGATGTTTTATTGACAAGTGAGGTGATAATACCAATTGTAGTTGATTTCCCAGCGCCATTAGGTCCTAAGAGTGCATAGAAGTCTCCTTCTTCAACGGTTAAATCAATTCCTCGTAACGCCTCCACACCAGATGCGTATACTTTTTTTAATGCTTTAATTTCTAATGCATAACTCATTCAATCATTTTCTCCTTTAGGTATAATTTGCCTTACTATCATAACATGTTTTATTTCTAACATTAAAATGATTGATTTCTAAAAAAACTACTTACTGAAATTTCAGCAAGTAGTTATTCATCCGTATCAAATTTTACACCTCGTGGACCGATGTTGGTCGAAAAAACGATGTTAGTTTTTGTATCACCAAATGTTTGTAATTCATTAATAAATTCATCTAATTCAATCGTGTTTTGAAAAAAAACTTTCATTAACATTGAAAAATCACCCGTGATACAGTCACATTCCACTACGTTGGGAATCGCTTCAATGTACTGATAAAACTCATATTTGATTTTTGCATTCACGGCGCATTGAATATACGCTTTAATCGAAAAGTTTAATTTCTGATAGTCAACAATTGTCTGATAAGATTTAATAACCCCTTGATTTTCAAGGTTTTGTAATCTTGTTGAAACAGATGGAGAAGAAATAAAACACTCTTCGGCAATTTGTTTCACCGTGACACGCGCATTTTTTTGTAAAATATTAAGTATTTTGACGTCTAGCATATCCATAGTGATCCCCTCCAATTTCTATCGTTACTCTATTTTAACGATAGAAAGAGTTCGATGCAACAGTTGTTTGTTACTCATGTTATATTTCATAACATATTATATTCGATTTCGCCAAAATAAATAGACAATGCCAGCTAAAATGCCACATAGTGTACATGAAAGATACATAGTTGAAAACCCAACAAAAGTTGCTACCACACCCCAAATCATTGCGCCACCACCATAAGCTACATCTAAAGACAATAAAAAAATAGCAGTGGCTTTGCCTCGCTGTTGCTCAGAAACACTTTGTAAGACAATCGTATTCATTATCGGCATCAAATTTGCATAGCCGATTCCATATAAAATTGCTGACAGCAACAATTCCACTAAACCATTCGAAAATGCCACCAGAGCAAACGCTATCGTTACAAACGAAATACTACCCATGATTAAAAACTGTTGATTTATTTTTTCTAGTAATACTGGAAAACAAAGCCTCACTAGAACTGTCACAATAGACATTACTGTAAAGTAATAGCCTGCACCAGAAATGTGACGTTCTATGGCGAATTGTGCGATAAACGCAACTACTCCAGATTGTGCTAAAAAAATCAAAAACATAATGATGCTTGGAATAACAACTTCAGGCTTTTTCAATAGCCCAACATCCAACTCATTTTTTTTCTTAGCAGTAACCATTAGACTTTCACTGACAAATAAACTTAAAAAGAATGCTAGTGCAGTTAAAACTAACGCAATTCGAAAGAGTGCATCAAACCCATAATTTTCAACGACTGTCAACCCAATCAGCGGTCCAATCGCACTAGGTACGGATTGAGCAATACTAAAATAACCCAGTCCTCGTGCCAATATCTCTTTAGGAATTAAATCAGCGGTCATGGTTGCTGAAGCAGTCGCTTGGATACTATTTCCAACACCTTGCACTAAGCGTAATAAGAACAATGAAAGTAAGGTTTGTAAAAAATTCAATAGTGTAAAATCAATCAGTAGAATAAATAAACCTGTGATTAGTAGAATGCGCCGACCATATTTATCAAGGAGAAAGCCAATCGGAAAACGAACAAACAAGGCGGAAATTCCTAAAATACCGACGACTCCTCCTGATACAGCGCTTGATCCTCCTAATTCAGATACAAATAACGGTAACGTTCCCATCTGAGTGGTAATAGCGGTCATTGCTAGCATGGTAATCAGCATTAACAAAATAAAATCTTTGGTCCATAATCGGACTTTTTCTTGAGAATATTCCATCGCTAATCTCCTTTAGGCTGTTTTAAAGTTAATTTGCGATAAAAATTTCTTCGTTCGCTCTTCTTTTGAATGTTGAAAAACTTCTTCAGGCGTTCCTACTTCAACAACTACACCATCTGCCATAAAAACGACCTTATCTGCTACTTCATAAGCGAATTGCATTTCATGCGTCACAATAATCATCGTTTGACCCGTCTCAGCCAACTGACGCATAACCTTTAAGACATCACCTACTAATTCTGGATCCAAAGCAGAAGTTGGTTCATCAAATAATAATAATTCTGGACTCAACGCCATTGCTCGTGCAATTCCTACCCGTTGTTGTTGCCCTCCAGATAGCTGAATAGGGTACATACCAGCTTTATCCGCCAAACCAACTTTTTCAAGCATGGTTAATGCTATTTTTTGCGCTTCTTTTTTTGAATAATGTCGAGGAGTCACTAGTCCTTCCATCACATTTTGTAAAACTGTCATGTGTTGAAATAATTCATACGATTGAAAAACCATTGCCGTTTTCAACGCAATTTCGCGTCGTTGCTTGCTTCCAATTCGATGTAATAAATAACTTTCAGATCCTAAAACATAACTTCCTGCATCTGGACGTTCTAATAAATTTAAGCAACGCAAGAAGGTTGTCTTTCCAGAACCACTTGGACCAATAATACAAATGACTTCTCCATGGTGAATAGTCATACTCACATCTTTTAAAATTTCGTTTTTGCCAAATTGTTTTTTCAATCCTTGAATTTGTGCTTGAACCATCGTAATCCCTACTTTCTATTTTAAACTGAAATTTTATTCATAGACTCTCCTTTCACTAGAATTTCTTTGGCATTGTTCAACGCCGTTTCGGTAATTTCTTTCACTGCTAACTCTGTATGAAAAGCCACATGGGGCGTTAAAAAGACATTTGGATACTGAATTAATTTTTTATAAAAGGGATTTTTCGTCCAATCGTCATTGAAATATTGTTCTTCATTTTCAATTGCATCTAAAGCAACTCCTCCAGCTTGTCCTGAAGCCAGCCAATCAATCATAGCGTTTGTATCAATGATTTTGCCACGTGCAGTATTAACTAAGCAGGCATTGGGTTTCATCATCGCAAATACATCATCTGAAAATTGATACAGTGAACGTTCATTCAAAGGAATATGAATCGATAAAACATCTGACTGTTTGACTAATTCTTCAAAAGAAACATAGTTAACAATACCTTTAAGACGAGGATTCGGACGTGAACTAGATGCTAAAACATTGCCACCTAAGGCATAAATGCCTTCAGCTACGACGCAACCAATTCGTCCCGTACCTAATACGCCAACTGTTACGTCTTGTAATTCTCGACCAATAAGATTTTTTCGTTTTGATCGTTCAGTCATATGAAGGGGAACATTTCGCAATAATAGCATGATGGACATAATCGCAAAGTGACCGACCGATGTGGGACTGTAGCCTGGAACATTCGTGATTGTTAAATTGTATTTATCTGCCCATTCGAAATTTACACTATCCACTCCCGTAGACTTAATGGACAATTGACGAATGCCATAATCACTCAACCGTTTATAGATGGTTTCGCTTTGTCGCATTTCGACACTTGGATAAAGACAAATACCATCGTAGCCTTTAACCAACTCAATGTTTTCACTAGAAATTCCTTCTGAAACCATCTGAACAGGAATCTGATTAACGAACGACCATTTTTGAATAAATGATCGTTCCTCTTCACTTACGTTAAAAAAAATTAATTTCATCGTCTTCCTCCTCAGCTTGCGCGATAGACTTCTTTTACAGCCGCTTTTTCGATAGCAGTGCCTAGTCGTGCAATTCCTATTTCAATTTCTTCAATTGTCGGTTTGGTAAAGTTTAATCGAATATAATGCTCATAGCCTTTGCCATTGACACTCATGATATTTCCGGGAATCACCACAACTTTGTCCTCTTCTAAAAATTGATAAAAGTTCTCCATGTCAATTGAGTCATCAAGTTTACAACAGATAAAGTACCCACCCGTTGGTTTGATATAACTAATTTTATCTTGCGCTAAAGAATCTAGCCCCGCCATCATCGTCGTTAATTTTTCTTTATATAAAGCTTTTAAGAAATCAACATGTTCTTCAAAATTATGGTGTTGCATAAATTCTGCAAGCATCACTTGCCAATAAAAATTGCTGTGTGAATCAGATACTTGTTTGGCTAAAATCATTTTTTCCAATAATTCATCCGGAGCCATCACAAAACCTAAGCGCGTACTAGGTGCCAATATTTTAGAAAATGAACCTGCATAAATCACTCTACCATCCGTATCCATTTCCTTGATTTTAGGAATAGGATCTCCTTCATATAACAAATCACCATAAGGATCATCTTCAAAAATAACCACATCATATTTTTTTGAAAGTTGATAAATCGCTTTACGTTTCTCTAAGGGAATTGAGGTACCTAAAGGATTTTGAAAGGTCGGAATCAAATAAAGCATTTTAATACGATGATTGCTATCCATTCGTAATAGTTCTTCTAAAGCTTCTAAATCAACCGATTCTTCTTCGATATTCATCGGAACCTCTTTAGGAATCGCACCATAACCTTTAATTGCGTTCACCGCTCCAGAAAAAGTCATTTCTTCGCATAAGACAATATCACCTTCATTACATAATACCTTTACCGCCACATCCATCGCTTGCGTAGAACCAGATACAACCATGATTTCTTCATCGTTTTTAAGTGCATTGATTGTTTCCAAACGTTCTTTAATTAATTTTCGCAAAAGAGGATACCCTTCTGTTGCGCCATATTGTAAAAGTATTTGTGGATCTACTTCCGTATAAATTTTTTGGGAAATTTCTTGCAACGTCGCCATAGGAAAGGCTTCTGTTGGCGGAAAACCATACGCAAAAGAAATAACTTCTGACTCTTCCATATTTTTCTTCGCATTTTCTCTTAAAGGGGATGTCTGCATCCCTAACATTCGATTCGCAAAACGATAATTCATCTATTTTTCCTCCTACCCGGCTAATTGACTTGTAAAACGAGCGAGAAAATCTTTGGTTCGCTCTTCTTTCGTTTGTTCAAATATTTCTTTTGGTGTACCTTGTTCAACAATGTGACCATTTTCCATAAAAATAACTTTATCGGCCACATCATAAGCAAATTGCATTTCATGTGTGACCAATACCATGGTTGCGCCTGTTTTGGCAATCTCTTGCATTAAATGCAGTGTCTGACCAACTAACTCGGGATCCAAAGCCGAGGTTGGTTCATCAAATAAGATAATTTCCGGATTTAAAGCCAATGCTCGTGCAATGCCTATACGCTGCTGTTGTCCGCCTGACATTTGACTTGGATAGAAATCCGCACGATCGCTAAGACCCACTTGTTCTAAAAGTTGTAAGGCTATTTTATTTGCTTCCTCAGGCGTTTGCTTTTGTGCCAACATGAGTGGCAAAGCAATATTATCTTTAGCTGTCTTGTTCAAAAACAACGCATAATTTTGAAAAACCATGGCTGTTTTACGTTGGTGTTGTAGAATTTCTTTTTTGGTGGCTGTTTCAATATTGGTCTCCACGCCACCTAATGTCAGTTTTCCTTGATCGGCATGCTCTAAAAAATTTAAACATCGTAAGAAAGTCGTTTTTCCTGAACCACTTGGCCCTAATAACACAACTACTTCTCCTTTATTAATCTCCATATCGATGCCTTTTAAAACTTCATTTGCACCAAAACGTTTATGAATATTCCGTACTTTCATCGTAATCATGTCGTTGACCTCCTCAATCTACGTGTCATTCGTTCTTCTAAGAATCCTGCTCCTTTTTCGATGAGGAAACTCAATGCCCAATAAATAATCGCTACAGCAATGTATGCTTCTAAAAAACGGTAATTTTGTTGCGCAGTAATTTTAGCTGCCGCAAAAACATCTACGACACTCACCATTGAACCCAATGCTGAAGCTTTAATCAAATTGATTAATAAATTGCTAAACATTGGCAAAGAAACAGGAATTGCTTGGGGTAACAGCACACGTTGTATCGTTTGAAAAGGTGATAAACCAATTGAATGTGCCGCATCCAACTGTCCTTTTTTAATCGAAGCAAATGCGCCACGAAAGATTTCACTACTATTGATTGTTGATAAAAGACTTAAAGCGACAATCGCAATCCAAATCATCTGAAAGTTCTTAAAGCGCAAGGACCAGCCCATTGATTCGGCCCACACATCAAATTGTTTTGAAGCAATCAAATAGATACTTAAAATAATCAGTACAATCGGAACGCCTTTCAAAAGAGTGATGATTGTTTGTAAAATAGGCGATATCACTTTCACCTTGTACAATCGAATTAACGCAATTCCCAATCCTAAGATCATGCCAATCATTAACGAGATGATTGCCATAAATAATGTTGTTCCAATATATTGACTTGCTACTTGTAATGAATGAATCATCGTGCTCAAATCAAAACTCATAATCCTCACCTCGTTTATTTAGGAACGTAATCTCCTTTTAAGTATTGTTCAGAAAGTTTTTTCACAGTTCCATCATCAATCAATTCCTGTAATCCTGTATTTACAGCTTCGATTAATTTTTCGTCAGTCTTTTTATTAAACAATAGAAAAGCATTCGAATTATGCACTGGTTCATTTCCTCTTTCTAAAGAAGTATTAAAAGAATTGTTCCAATTATCTAATTGGTATTGTGGGCTCAATGTCGCATCCACCACACCTGAAGTTAACGCTTGGACAATTTGTTCGTTATTGTATTCACCATAAACCAATTCAAATGCATCTGGGTGTTCTGATAAATAATTTTCTGCCATTACTGCTTGGTTTGTTGCTGTTGTTACATAAATTTTCTTACCTGCTAAATCATCAAATGTGTTATATGTTGAACCATTTGCTGGATCAAAAATAATATATGTGTCCCATACAGAGTAACCTACGTCTCCGTAGATAAATTTTTCTTGTCTTTCGTCGTTAATTTCATATTCATAAGCAGCAATATCGACTTTTTTACTCTCTAAATTAGATAATGTTGTCGAAAAATCAGCACCTTCCAATACAAAGGTATAATCAGGTAATTTTTCATCAATTGCTTTTAAGATAGCTACATCATAACCATCTAATTCGCCATTTTCATTTAAGTATGCAAAAGGCAGTGCATCATTCCCTGTACCAATTTTAATTTCGGTTCCTTTTTCCTCAGTTGCTGCTGAATTATTTCCACATGCTCCTAATACAAATAGTGCTGCTGTTATGACTCCGCTAGTGACCCATCTTGACTTTTTCATCCTAGTTCCTCCCTTAAATCAATTCCGTTTTTTTTCGTTTAAATAAAAATAATTTCGGTAGTTGTATCTTCATCGCTCGTTTTTGCTCAAAACTCATATTCCGTTCTAATAAAGCAAAGATGCGTTCTAGAACCATACTTAATACGATGAAAATAATAGCGGCTCCAACGTATCCTTCTAATGTATGGAAAGTAACGGCTCCAATGGCTCGTGCTTTTCCGACCACATCGATTACACCAATGGTAAATGCGAGTGAAGTATCTTGTAATAAGGCAATCGTTGTCGTGCCAAATGCCGGCAATGCGACTCGAACGACTTGAGGAAAAATAACTCGTGTATACATTTGGTATTTTGTCAATCCACAAGCAATACTTGCCTCTTTTTGTGTCGCTGGTACGCTTAAAATCGCGGCTCGAATTGTCTCGGATTGAAATGCTGCGGTGTTTAATCCATACGTAATGTAAATAAAAATAATTTTATTCCATGAACTCACATCAATTTGAATGAGCTGCAATAACATTGGTACACCGTAATAAACAACATACAACTGAACCAGAATCGGCGTGCCTCGAATAAACGAAACAAAGATTGCCCCTATTTGACTAAGAACTGGAATGTTTTCAATACGTAAAAACGCAATCACACCTCCAAAAAACAATCCTACTATTGTCGCAATTCCCACAATCATGAGCGTGACTGGTAGTGCACTAAGAATATTGGGGAAATATTCGACTACCAAGTTCCAACTAAAAAAGCTCGTCATGTTTTTTTCCTCCTTTTGTCCAGTTTTTTCTGAATATTCTGAACATATCCATACAATACAGAGCAATGAAAGAAATAACAATAGCTCCTCGGCTTTTCCTTTAACCATTTCGAAAATGAGGTGTTTTACAAAATAATCTAAAAAATAAAGCGGATTCACATTTATTTTATAAGTTCACTCAAAATAAAAATAAACGAAT
Organism: Enterococcus sp. AMC1623; assembly: GCF_058216495.1. Classification (NCBI taxonomy): domain Bacteria; kingdom Bacillati; phylum Bacillota; class Bacilli; order Lactobacillales; family Enterococcaceae; genus Enterococcus; species Enterococcus sp. AMC1623. The sequence continues at coordinate 1,218,323 of NZ_CM177096.1, forward strand.
AATTGACTGACTTTAATAAAATAAGCCCTCAATTATTCGTTTATTTAACTAAAAATTATGTAAAAATATATTAAACATCCGTCATTAACAGATACTTGGTTTTAAAGAAAAAAAGCATGCTATACTGAAACATAGCGTTTTTTTTATTCCATCTAAAATAGATTCTTAATAGAAAGGTAGACGAACAATGTCTGAGAAATTGCATACGAACTTTATTAATGAGATTGAACATGAATATCAAAAAATTGATAATCAATGGCTAACACTTCATTATCGAACAACAATTGGTGTGGTTTGTCTTGGATTAATCGTTGAGCTTTTATTATCTATACTCTTTTACAAAGTAGAGCAAAGTCAAATCGTACTCACAGTATCCCAATATTACATAAAATATGTACTCAATCCATTTCTACTAAATATTCTTTTTTTAATCCTAAGTGTCTGTACGATGAGAACTCGTCATTTAAGTTCCATTTCACGAGTCTATCTGCTATCGATTTCTTTAATCGGCGTGTGCATGGTCTTTTATTCTGTGCATTATATCACTCAATATCAATTATCTTTTTTGCACCTATTTTATTTACAGCTTTTTACGGAAAATATTCTTTGACAACAAATGTAGCGATTATTACTATCGGTTGCAAGTTAATCTCAGATTATTTTATTTACTACGATGGTAACAAGCCGTCTCCTTTTGAGTCTGGTATTTCTATGATGAATATGATTATCTCTACACTACTGCTAATCTTTTTTTATGGTATCAGCATGGTGATTATTTATTTTCAAAAAAAGAAAAATATGGCAGTCATTCAAAAAGAATATGAACGGCAAACAATGCAAGAACAATTATTAACTGATCCTCTGACACATATCAATAATCGTCTCGCTTTATTAAATGTATTTCAAGAGATGAATCAGTCCATCGAGAACAGTCACTATTATTTGGCGATGATGGATCTCGATTTTTTTAAAAAGGTGAATGATTCTCTGGGACATGCCAAAGGAGATGAATGCTTACAAGAGATTGGTAAAATTCTCAAAAAACATAGTAGTAAATCAATCACGCCTTTTCGCTTTGGTGGTGATGAATTTTGTATTTTATTTGAAGAAATAAGTCTTGAAGAAGTTCTTCAAATATGTAACACATTACGACAACAAATTAACGAAACAATTATCAAAAATTTTGACTTACACTTAACCATTAGTATTGGTATCGCAAAATATACAACCGATATGTTTGCAGAAGACTTGTTACAAAATGCTGATACTGCACTATATCAAGCCAAAAGTCAACGAAACCATATCATGTTGTATGCTGAATAAAGATACCTCTCTTTAACCTTAACAAAAACTTGCAAAGCTGTTTGCAAGTTTTTTTGCTGGAAATACTATCTTTAACCATCTCTTCTGTGACACTAGTCAACACATTCAGAGATAAAATTTGCAAGCTGCTTTCTTCTATATTAATGTCTAGTTATCTATAAAAATATCTGAGGTGTGATTCATGCAAATCAATCGACTATTTCAAATTATCTATCTACTTTTAAATAAAAAAACAATCACCGCAAAAGAATTGGCGACTTATTTTGAAGTATCGCTTCGAACCATCTACCGTGATATTGAACTACTTGCCACTGCGGGCATTCCTATCTATACAAAGCAAGGAAAAGGTGGTGGAATTTCTTTAGTAGATACTTATGTATTAAATAAATCATTACTTTCCGAACAAGAACAAAATGAAATCTTGTTTGCTTTACAGAGTTTAGCTATCACACAAAGTTCTGAAACAGATAACGTTCTTTCAAAAGTGAGCACTCTCTTTAATAAACGTCATACAAATTGGATTGAAGTCGATGTATCTTCTTGGGGAAGTAGTATCGATAGCAAAAATGATTTCACTATGATAAAACATGCGATTTTAGATGGTCGTGTGCTTCAACTAACTTATTTTAATAATTCAGGTGAGAAAAGTATTCGAAAAATCGAACCTTTAAAACTCGTTTTCAAAGTAAATGCTTGGTACCTTCAAGCATTTTGTCGTATTAAAAACGATAATCGAACCTTCAAGCTCTCACGTATGTCAGATATTAGCGTAACAGAGGAAACATTTTTACCTACTGTCCCCTCCTCACTGAATACCAAAACTTCCGTTGACCAAAAATGGATGCCAGCACAGTTACGGATTTCTCCTGAAGGTAGATACCGTGTGTTTGATGAATTCAAAGAACATGAAATCACCCAAAATACTGATCAATCATTCACTATTCACACTTATTTACCAGAATCTGATTGGACAATTCAACATCTGCTTTCTTTTGGTCATACACTTGAAGTTATTTCTCCTAAAAAGTTGCGTAGACAAATGCAAACTAAGTTAACACAAATGATTAAAATTTATAAAAATTCCACGATAACTTGACACTCAGTTGTCAAGTTATCGTTAGTATAATACTCGTTGGATAGCCAAAATAACAATCTAGGAGGAATATTCATGACTTTACAATTACCCCCAATAATTATGACCTATTTTCAAGCAGCCAATACGTTTGACAATCATTTATTGTTTACTTGTTTTACAGAAGATGCGCTTCTTTATGATGAAAAGAAGATATTTTATGGACCTAGTGAAATAGAAAAACATATGATTGAGGCAAGTAACAAATTAGCTGTTCAGGCAAAGATTTTGCATTTTGTAGAACACGACGAACAAATCATTGTTACGGCTACGATAACTGGGAATTTCGCGGGTAGCCCTCTTAATTTAGATTACCATTTTTCTTTAGAACAAGAAAAAATCAGTAAATTGACAATTGTCCCATCAATTAGCGAGGAGTGACAGCTATGGCTGACAGATTAAAAGATATTTATTCAACAAATTTTTTAATAGGTTTTGGAAATAAAGTAACACGTGTGTATCCTGGCTTTAAAAGCGCTGAATTTCTTACTGCGGTATTAGATGATACATGGGAAGATCTATCAGTACGCGCACGTTCGAAACAGATTGCCACACAATTAGGATGTTTTCTCCCAGCCAATTACGAAACGGCGTTAGAAATTCTCTTTCAACTTACAGATACCTGTAGTGGTTTTGCTTATCTATTCTTTCCAGATTTTGTCACGATTTATGGACAAGAAGAAGCTGATTGGGAACGTTCCATGCTAGCACTTGAAACATTTACGACCGCTTCAACTTCAGAATTTGCGATTCGACCGTTTTTATTACGCGACTCAAAACGAACAATGGACCAACTGATGAGTTGGGCAACTCATCCAAATGAACATATTCGTCGATTAGCAAGTGAGGGTTGTCGCCCGCGATTACCTTGGGCAGAAGCCTTACCTCTGTTCAAAGATAACCCAGAACCTGTGCTTGCACTTTTAAAATTGCTAAAAGCTGATCCTTCACTATATGTTCGTAAAAGTGTAGCTAACAATCTCAATGACATTTCAAAAGACCATCCGGCTACTGTCCTTCAAGTCGCAGCTGACTGGTTAGGTTCTAATGAACAGACAAATTGGATTGTCCGTCGTGCGTGCCGAACGATGATAAAAGAAGCACATCCTACAGCCATGCAATTATTTGGCTATGCAGTAGATGAAACGGCAATCAGTGATGCAAAAATTGCACCTACATCAAAAATACTAACCATTGGTGAAAACTGTGACATTCACTACACCGTAACTATTTGTCCAGAACAAACAACGCAACTCCGTCTTGAATATGGCATTGATTTTATCAAAGCCAATGGAAAAACGAGTCGGAAAAAATTTCTTTTATCCGATAAAACGCTTGTTGGAAAAACCATTTTGGCAGGAACTCGCACGCATAAATGGGCAAATTTAACCACTCGCCGCCACTACCCTGGTAAACATGCGATTGTTTTGTTAGTAAATGGAATTGAAGTTGCCTGGACGGAAATAGAGTTACACTAAGTTTGTCTACTACAATTATTCAGTCATTGACACTCTCAAAGTTTATATGATAGAATACCCGTGAGATTGTTACCGCTTTAATTCTTGTGGGCTATACTCTAATTTATTTCAATATATTGAAACATAGGAGCCTTTTCATTATGGTTATAAAAAAAATAATTAACAATAACATTGTCGTTTCATTTAACAATGCACATAATGAAATAATTGTTATGGGAAAAGGCTTAGGATTCAAAAAAAGTGTTGGCGATTCTATTGACGAAAGCCAAATAGAAAAAACTTATGTTATCACCCAAGAATGGAATGTCAATAAATTGACGCAAATGTTATTAGATATTCCTATCGAGCATATTCAAGTTGCTAACGAAATTATCAGTTTTGCACGAGTTTCTTTAGGTAAGAAACTCAGTGATAATTTATTTTTGACCCTAACCGATCATATCCATTATGCCATTGAACGAAAACAAGAAGGCATTATGTTAAAAAACGCTCTTTTATGGGAAATCAAACGATTTTATAATCATGAATTTTTAATTGGGAAAGAAGCACTCAACATCATCCGTCATCGTTTAAATGTTGATTTACCTGAAGATGAAGCTGGTTTTATTGCTCTTCATATTGTAAATGCAAATTTAGATATGAAAGAAGTTAGCCAAGTGAGTGAAATGGCTGAAATTATTCAAAATATTCTTAATATCGTTAAATATCATTTTAAAATCGATATTGATGAGTATTCGTTAAATTACGAACGCTTTGTTACCCATTTAAAATTTTTCATTCAACGCTTATTTAGTGATACTCGTTTGAATGACTTAGAGACAGTACAACTTATGCTAAAAATTAAAGATCAATATACTAATGAATACGCCTGTGCTCTCAAAATAAGCAATTATGTTCAGAGTGTGTTTGACCGTGAATTAGAAGAAGATGAATTGATTTATTTAACAATTCACATTAAACGAATAACAACTACCGATTAGGATTGTTACCATTGTATGTGGGCTAGACCTAAATATCTCTTATAGGGATATTTGGGTCTTTTTATTTATTTAAAATATAAGGAGGAATAAAAATGAATTATCAAGAAATAGCAGAGAAAGTCATTGATGGTATTGGAGGGACAAACAATGTCAATAGCCTAACACACTGTGCCACTCGTTTACGCTTCAATTTAAAAGACGATAGTAAAGCAAATAAAAAAATATTAGAAGAAACCCCTGGGGTAATGGGCGTAACGATAGGCGGTGGCCAATATCAAGTAATTATTGGTAGCGAAGTTCGTCATGTCTATAATGAAATAAATAAACATCTGACGCCTGGAACTAATTCAGCCAATGAAGAAGAAATTGAAGGACAAAAGAAAAATATCGGAACTCGTTTCTTAGAGACAATTTCTAGTATTTTCACGCCTATTTTGCCAGCAATTACAGCAGCTGGGATGATAAAAGCAGTTTTAGCTTTGGTGGTCGCATTCAAATGGGTAGATAATACTTCGCAAACGTATCAAATTATCAATTTTATGGCAGATGCAGGCTTTTATTTCTTGCCTATTCTGTTAGCAAATTCAGCTGCTAAAAAATTCAACTGTAATCCCTATCTAGCTATGATGGTTGGAGGAATTTTACTTCATCCAAATTTTGTAACGATGGTTAATACTGCCAAAGAATCAGGTGAAGCAATCAAACTAGGATTTCTCCCTATCTATAATGCAACGTATGGATCATCCGTAGTCCCAATCATTTTAGCCGTTTGGTTTATGTCTTACATGGAAAAATTTGCTGATAAATATTCTCCAAAAATGATTAAATTCTTTACTGTTCCTTTAATCGCCATTTTAGTAACAGGAATTGTCTCATTAGTTGTATTGGGTCCGATTGGTTTCCATATTGGTAATGGAATTGCTGCAGGTATCTTATTCTTGGACACACATGTAGGTTGGTTAGTTCCAATGATTATTGGTGCATTCTTCCCACTATTAGTATTAACAGGAACACACTATGGAATTATTCCAATTGGCGCAAATAACATTATGTCAGTTGGTTATGATGCCATGATTGGGCCAGGAAACTTGGCTTCAAATATTGCTCAAGGTGGCGCTGCGCTAGCAGTTGGTTTGAAATCAAAAGATCCTGTTGTAAAAGAGTTAGGTATTTCTTCGGGAATTACCGGTGTCTGCGGAATCACTGAACCTGCCTTATTCGGTATTAATATGCGTTTTAAAACGCCTTTATATGCTGCCATGATTGGTGGTGGTGTTGGGGGACTCTTTATTGGATTTATGGGAGTAAAACGTTTTGCTTCTGGTTCTCCAGGCTTAATGACCTTACCTGTGTATATCGGTGAAGACGGTTTTAGCAATTTAATCTATGCCTGTATTGGTGCCGCTATTGCTTTTGGTGTTGCGTTTGTTGTTTCCTATATTTTATATAAAGAAAAACCAGCAGAAACTGCTGAATTAGATGCACTAGAACCCACTGTTGACAATGCAAAAGATGCAGAGATGATTTCATTTTTTTCACCAGTAGATGGTCAAGAAATGGCATTGTCACAAGTAAATGATGCTGCTTTTGCAAGTGAAGCAATGGGAAAAGGCATTGCCATCATCCCTTCTAACGGAACATTTGTCTCACCCATTAACGGCACTGTTGAAATGGTTTTTGAAACAAAACATGCGATTGGATTGCGTTCAGATGAAGGTTTAGAGGTATTAATTCATATTGGTTTAGATACTGTAAAATTAGCAGGAAAACCTTTTGAAACATTTGTAAAAAATGGGGATCGCGTACAAGTTGGTACTCCCTTAGTTCAAGCAGATTTAAATGTAATTAAAGCAGAAGGTCTCGAAACGACTACACCGATTATCTTTACGAACTATACAGAGTTTTCTAAACTGAATATATTAAATAAAACACAAGTTACAAGTGGTGATTTATTGGTGGAGGTAGGAAAATAATGACAAAAAATTTAGTATTTCCTGACGGATTTTTATGGGGCGGTGCTACAGCTGCCAATCAATATGAAGGAGGCTATGGTCAAGATGGTAAAGGAAAAGCTATTGTTGATGTCTTGCCTGCTGGAAAAAATCGTAAATCAGTCATGCTTGGTCGTCTAGATTATAAAAATCTAGACGAAGATACTATTTATCCAGGTAGAGAAGCAGTCGATTTTTACAATCACTGGGAAGAAGATATTAATCATATGATTGAAATGGGATTTAAAGCCTACCGTTTTTCTATTTCTTGGAGCCGAATCTTCCCTACTGGTATAGAAGAAGAACCTAGTGAGGCTGGTCTAGCTTTTTATGAACAAGTCATTGATAAACTAGTTGCCAATCATATTGAACCAGTAGTTACTATTTGTCATTTTGATATGCCACTACATTTAGTAGAAACTTATGGTTCATGGAGAAGTCGTAAAGTAATAGATGCTTACTTGCATTATAGCGAAGCATTATTTAAACGGTTTAAAGGAAAAGTAAAGTATTGGATTACTTTTAATGAGATTAATATGCTTTTCCATTTACCATTCATGGGTGCGGGGATTGTTTTCCAAGAAGGTGAAGACGAAGAAGCTGTGAAATATCAAGTCGCGCATAACGAGCTGGTTGCATCCGCTTTGGCAACTAAATTAGCTCATGAAATTGATGAAAAAAATCAAGTAGGTTGTATGTTAGCAGGCGGACAATATTATCCTTATTCTAGTCATCCCGATGATGTTTTTGATGCTATGGATAAAAATCGCAATATCTTTTTCTTTAGTGATATCCAAGTACGTGGCCACTACCCAAATTATGCGAAGAAAAAATTAGAACAACTTGGAATTCAATTACAAATGGAACCTGCAGATGAAGAAATTCTTCAAAAATATCCTGTAGACTTTATTTCTTTTAGTTACTATTCTTCTCGCCTAACGAGTGCTGACACATCAGTAGGTGAAGTAACTGCAGGCAATGTCATTCATTCTCTTCGAAACGAACATTTAGAAGCCAGCGAATGGGGATGGCAAATTGATCCAAAGGGACTACGAACAACCTTAAATGTCTTATATGAACGTTATGAGAAGCCTTTATTTATTGTGGAAAACGGTTTAGGTGCTAAAGATGAGTTGATTGATGGTACCGTAGAAGATGATTATCGCATTGACTATCTAAACAAACATATGAAAGCAATGCGTGACGCAATTTTAATAGATGGCGTAGATTTAATTGGTTATACTTCTTGGGGGTGTATTGACTTAATCAGCGCTTCTACTGGCGAAATGAGTAAACGCTATGGGTATGTTTATGTAGATAAAGATGATACTGGACAAGGGACTTTAAACCGTTATCCTAAAAAATCATATTACTGGTATAAAGACATCATTGCTTCAAATGGTGCTAGTTTAGAATAATCTAAAAGACCTCTTGGATCTATAAAATAAATCCAAGAGGTCTTTTATTGTCATTATTAACGATGCTTATCTTGAGCTTCTTTGGTTCGTGCGGTCTCTAGATGTGTCACATAATCAAATTCGTCTGTATAAGTTTTCATACGCTCTTCAATTGTGCCCCACCATTCTTGTCCTTGTGGAATCTCATATTTCGCGTAATCCGCATAAGGAACAACTTCATACATTTTTTCATTCTCGGTGCCAAGGATAAATATAGGCATAAATTTGGGATTTGTCACAACGACTTCCCCATCATCTTGGCGTTTAAAAGTGACTTCAGTAATCCCACCTTGTTTATTATCAATATTAACTTGCCCTGTTAAGAAACTAGCTTGAGAATAAATGGCAAAGGTCTCTTTTCCATTGTACCAATCCATCGGTTGTAACACATGTGGATGACCGCCTAAGATTAACTTCACGCCTGCTTCACTTAACATTTCAAAAACATAACGTTGATTATCATCAGGTAGTGTTTCGTATTCTTGACCTAATTGTAGTGTGACTACAACAGCATCCACTTGATCTTTTAGTTTTGTTACATCATCCACCATTTTTTCGACATCCACTAGACTAATTGTGTATTCTTTACCTGGATCAACTGGAATGCCATTAGTTCCATAAGAATAGGTTAGAAAACCTAGTTTAATCCCATTTTCATCAATGATTCGAGGTGTTTGTTGATCTTTTTCACTTCGATAACTTCCTACATACATCAAACCTGCCTCACGAATATGTTCAATTGAGGTAAGTGCTCCTTCACTGAACCAATCCAATGTATGATTGGTGCCATTACTAACAATGTCTACACCAATATTTTTGACATTATTTAACAGCGAACTCGGCGAATTAAATTGAGGATAACCAGAGATAGGTAATTCTGGATAGGCGGTAATCACTTCTAAGTTGGCAATCGTCGCATCTGCATATTGAGTAAATGGCGCAATTTGTGCAAACATAGGTGAAAAATCATAGTCCACTTGCTCTGTTGTACTTGCCGTTGTTTCATTTCCATCAGCTAAAGCTGCCACATCAACTCCATCAGCAGACAATATTTCCATCGCTGATTGATACAAAGGATTACTAATATCGGCCATATATGAAACAGTTTCATGAATTAATAAGTCCCCCACAGAACGTAAGACAAATTCCCCTTCTTTGTCTGGCTTAGCATTAGTTTTCTCTTTTTCCTGCAAACCAAGTAATGGTTCAGTCAAAGGTTTCATTTCTGCTTTTTTCTTTTTAGCCGCTTCTGCTTTTTGGGCAACATTTTCTGCCTCTACTTGCTTTGTATGGCGTATAATCATAATCGTAGTAACTAGACAGGATATGACTAGAGCTACCAACAATCCCACAACTATATTAATCTTTAACTTTCTTCGTGACAATTTGTTCATTCGTGCACCCCTTTTTTCATTTAACTTTCTTTTACTTTTTCTACTATAATACATTGTAACAGAAAACGTTTTCTGTTGGTTGAGCTATTTTCTGATCTAAATAAATTTCCATACAAAAAAAGCGTCCAATAAGCTATTGAACACTTCTTCTTCATTTAAAAATGGATTATGCCAACCACTGTTTAGCTGCTAGAATTTCTTGATAAGTTAGTTGATGATTGGCTGTCCATAATTTCGTAACCACGGCATGACGTTCTTCTAATACTTTAATCACATGCAAACTATCTGATATCGAAACAATAGGATCTTGTTCGCCTAAAGTTGTAAAAATTTGGGTCTTTTCTAACGAATAAATAGGTAAATTTTCAACTGGAAACATTGGATGAAATAAAATAGCTTTTTGAAAAAGTTCTGGTTCATGAAGTAATAGTTGCATAGCAATATTGGCACCATTCGAGTAACCCACTAAGATAACTTGTCTTAAATCAAAATGATAGTTTGCCGCAGCTTCTTTAATAAATGCACGCAACTCATTCCCACGCAAAGTTAGGTCTGCTTCATCATAAACACCTTCTGTTACTCTTCGAAAAAAGCGAGGCATATTTCCCTCTAAAACATTTCCACGAATACTTAAAATAGAGGCTTTTTCATTTAACATTTCTCCAATTTCAAGCAGAGAATTTTCATCGCCGCCAGTACCATGTAATAAAACAAATACTGGTTCTTGTGTTCCTTGTTTAAAAATATGATGCATTGTTTTTCTCCTTTCTAAGTTGGACGCTCCATTTCAAAAATATCGCCAATCGTTGCATATGAGCTACCTGCCAAACGACTAATTGCAGCTAATTTTCCAGCATCAATCCTGCCTTCTTGATAAATGGCCTCATCAATTGCATAGTGCTTAATTTCTAATAAAAATAAATCTGCGGTCACTTTTTCCAAGTGTTGAATAGGTATATGCTGATAAAGTATCGTTTCAAAACGCACTTTAGCCTCGTTTAAGCTGGGAACTGCAACCTTTGAAGAAACGCTAGTAGTAAAGTTTGACACAGATAATTCGCTCTCTTCCGGCAATAATGATGCCGCAGTTTGATTCGCATCTTTTACGTTATCACTATCTAAAATATGAATTACAGCTGCTTTTCCAGCTAAAATATTCCGTGCAGTATCTTTCATTTGATTTTCTTTTCTTTGCACTGCTATGGATACGATGGCTGGTTGTGTACTAATAATTGAAAAATAACTAAACGGTGCGATATTTAGCTGTTCATTTTCAGAAAGAGTCGTCACAATCGCTACAGGTCTTGGAATAACTGATCCAATCAGTAATTTATAATTTTCACGTTCACTTAATTTTTGGGGATCAAATTGTAACAAAACACAACACCTCTCTTAGATATTTAATTTGGGTAAGGATGCACTAATTTCTTTTCTACGAGATTCAAAATGTGCAGGCAACATTAATCGTTGACCAAGTGTCTCAAAAGATTCATCTATGGTAAATCCAGGCCCTTCTGTCGCTAATTCAAACACTACACTCCCAGGTTCTTGGAAATAAATTGCTTGAAAATAATTTCTATTTTTAATTTCAGTTACTCCATAATGCTGTTGCGATAAATAATCGTGCCATTGCGTCTGTTCTTTTTCATCAGAAACAGCCCATGCAATATGATGAACCGTTCCAATTCCCCAACGACCTTTAGATAAAGGGTGTTTAGGAATCCCAATCTGATGACGAGCATCCCCTTTCGTGTAAAAATAATCATAGTTTGTGGAACTGCCGGCAATTACTAAGCCTAAATCTTGCGTCAATGTATGCGCAGTAGCTTTTGGATTTGCAGATAAAAGAATGGCTCCATGAAAACCTAAAATCTCTGGCGTTTCAAAAAATTCGTTGCTTTCAACTAAAGCTAACGCTAAATCATGAACATCTAGTAATTCCAATGTTGGCTGATTAAATAGCCTTGTTTCTTTAATAGGAACACCAAATTGAGCCAATCGATCTCGCCAATAGCTTGTACTTCCTTTAGGAATGCGAAAAGCTATCGTCCCCACTTGTCCGCTCCCCACTCTCCCGTGATGAGCATTTTTCCAATTAAAGAAAGTCATAATGCTCCCATTATCAACTGATTGATTACTAAAATAAAGATGATACGTATGTTCATCATCATAATTCACGGTTTGTTTGATGAAACGTAAATTTAAAACGTCACGATAAAAATCAACGGTTTCCTGTGGGTCCCCAACAATTGCTGAAATGTGATGAATATTCGTAATAGCCTTCATTTTATTTCCTCCTTTAAAGCAAAACTTATTCACTACGTTTAGTATCAAAAGGCTTAATGACACTTTCAATATACGTACGACGATTCTCTAAGAATGGTGCTAAAGATAATTTTTCTCCAAGCGTTTCATAAGGCTCATCTCCCATAAATCCCGGTTCATCCGTTGCCAATTCTACTAAAATATGTCCCATACGCACATAAAGTGATTCAAAATAATAACGATCAACATACCCAGAATTTGGTAGTCCCAACTTGGTAAAAATTTCTTGCCAAACTTCCAATGACTTGCGATTGGCTAAACGAAAAGCGACATGATGCACTTCACCATAACCTTGTTGGGATTGTGGTAAAGTTTGATTATCTACTAAAATAACTTGTCCACCATTCCCACCTTCACCGACTTCAAGTAAATAACGATTTCCTTCATGTTTGATTGTTTGAAAACCTAACACGCCTTCAAATAATTCCTTGAATTGTTCGAAATACGCAATAGAAATTTCTACTGGACCTAAACCATAAATCGCAAATTTTTCTGGTACTGGACCTTTTTTCCAAGGAATTCCAGCTTTCACACCGCTGTTTGTTTCATCGGAAATTAGCTGATAAGCTTGTTCATCAAAATCCCAAAAATGTAAAACTTTTTGTTCAAACTCGGTTGTAATTTCTTGATATTTCACATTAAATTCTTGGAACCTTTGCACATAATATTCTAACGCTGCATCATTTGGTACTCGAAAACTTGTACGTGTAATTGCATTTGTTCCCTTTTTTCCTTTTGGATTATTGGGAAAGTCAAAAAAAGTCATAGTAGTTCCAGGTGACCCCAAATCATCAGCAAAATACGTATGGTACGTATAAATATCATCTTGATTCACTGATTTTTTTACAAGGCGCATCCCTAATATTTTAGTAAAAAATTCATAGTTTTTAACTGCATCGCTTGTCATCGCTGTAACATGGTGAACTCCTAGTAATTGGTCTTCTTTTCTCATAATTATTCCTCGTTTCTTTGCTTCGATATTTTTTTTAGTATTTTTTGTAATAGGTGCAACTCATCTAATGAAACTTCTTCAAAACTGTCAGCAATTCGTTTCGCATGTAATGGAAATATTTTTTCCATCAAATCAATACCCGATTTTGTAATTTCTACATAAATAACGCGACGATCCCTTGGGTTATTTCGTCTTTGAACAAGTCCTTTTTTTACCAACTGATCAATGACATATGTTGTGCTACTACTAGCAATTAAAATTTTTTCTTTAATTCCTTGTGTTGTGTGAGCACCTTTATGAAAAAGTAATTCCAAAACTGAAAATTCTGTAATGTTTAAGTTGTAACAGGCAACATCTTGTTTGGCTATTTGTTCCAATTGGCTACTTGTCCGCAATAAACCAATGTAAGCTTTTAGTGCTTCTGATTGGTGATCCATCTTCCCACCTCTTTTATTTCGAATTCGAGATAAATATACCTTACTTTTTATAAGTAATCAAGAGAAATGCTTGAAAACAATTACTGAAGAAAAAATAGTATAAAAAATCTTAGTTATAAGATTTTTTATACTATTTTAATCAATTTTATTTATTCACACAGAATCTCATTCATTTTTTTTAATTGTATACGAATCAAATACTTCCATGGTATCTGTACGATATGCAGTCATTGTAAAACGATCTTTTGTAAATTGAATATGCGAGAAGGTTGGCACGTAAAATTGTTCTTTGACAGCCAAATAAGGATCATTTACTTCTTCAAAATCATAATATTTACTTCCACTCGCAGAACTATTTGTAACATAAAGTGTTCCTTTGGGATTGAGGGCGATGGTATTCTCTTCGTCTTCAAATTCAACATCGGTTACTTCTTCAAAGTCATGCATTTGATAGGTTCTACCATACGTGTGATCATGACCCATGAATACAACGTCAATAGCCAATTTATCAAATGCTGGCACCAATGCCTCTTGACGTGCGGGTGCATCTTCATTCAATGCTTGTTTGCCTGCCGCATAAATGGATTGATGAAAGAGAACCACTTTCCAATCGAACGCTTGGTCTGCCGTTTCTGCAACCGTCTCTTCTAGAAACTGTACATGTTCTTCATTGTTTAGGTTATTGGTATTTAGTACCATATACAACACATTGCCATACGTAAAGTAGTAATCACTGCCGGCTTCATCTTCACCAAGGTTCGATTGATTGGGTTCATTGAAGTGATTGCGATAATTCACGGCAACATCATGATTGCCTACAGTAGTAACCGTTGGATAAGACGCTAAAATTTCTGGAGTAAAATAGGCATCGTATTCACTTTCTTTGTTTGCTGTATCTACAAAATCCCCCGCATTTAAAATAAAGCTTGCTTCTGGGACAGTCTCAAATGCTTGCTTTAATGTCCTTTCCCAGCCAAACACATCCGTAGGAATAGTTCCCGTGCCAATTTGTGGATCCGCTAAGAAAATCGCGTCGTGTCCATCAGTAATATCTTGTGTATTTAATGAATAAACTGGTGAGTAAGCCTCAGCATTCCCCAATCGATACAAATATTCTTTGTCAGGTTCGATCTCAATCGTTCCTTTGTTAACAAAATAATCGATTGACGTAAATTTCGTATAAGAGAGTTCCGTTGTATCCGCTTCAAAAATTCGTGCTTTTTCTTCAGAAAATTCTTCTGGATTACTGCCTTCAGCTAGTTGGATTTCGCCTGCTTCTGAAGATAGTGCATTCCAAGTAAAGTTTAGCAATCTCTCATTTTCACCAGGATTCATCGCTATATTTTTTACTTCTTCGCTGTCAGCAGCCAATTCAGTTTCATCTGGATTTACAACAAAATTAAGCAGCTCAAAACTTGCTTCGTTGTCTTCTGGATTATAAGCATGTAATTCAACAGCAATCGTGATATCTACAAAAGTATTTCCATCATCATCTGTAGCAGCTTCGCTCAATGCATATCTTGTATCACCATTTTCGTTGACAGTGCCTGTATACTCACCTGGAATAAAACCATTAGTGATACTTGAAACATCATCCACAATAAATGTTTCTTCAAGAAATTCACCATCAGCAACTTTTTCTTGCGCACCATATTCTAAGTTCTCAGAATAATTAGCTGTCGGAATATTATGAAACCCACCTACCGGACTCCCATTAATATACATTGTCATTGCATCATTGTATCGTGCCGTAATTTCAAGCGCATAAATATTTTCTGCTTGTTCTTGTGTGAGTGTAAATGTGTGGCGTAAAAAATACGTGCTTTTTGCTCTACCCTCTTCATTTTTTTGTAGCACTTGACCTTTTGTTTTAGAATCTGTGTTAAATACAGTTCCTTCATACGTTGGCCACTCCTCTTCAGTAAAGTCCATCGGTGTTGAACCCCAATCCAACCAACCCTCAGGATATGCCCAACCATTTCTCTTGTTCCAACCTTCATACCAAGTACCAGCATTGGGATCTTCATCACCATCATAATAACGCCATTCCATTTTTTCATTAACTAATTCTACAGATGCTAAATCTGTATCTTCATTGTCTAAAATTGAAACTAGCGGACGTTGACTCATCGTTACTTTAGATGTGCTATTCTCTGTAGTAACTGTTTCTTCTGTTTCTTTCTTTTCACAAGCACCCATGACAAATACCATTACTAATAGCAAAACGAATAGAATCCCTTGAACCTGCTTATTTTTCATATTTTTTATGTATAAGTTAGATAATATAACTTATACTCTCCTCCCTTATTTTTAAAGTTAAAGAAAATTTATGTTATACCGGTAAAAACACTGATTTCTCTTAATATATACATTATCATTTATAGATAGCGCTTCCAATAAATTCAGTCAAAGACGAAATACATTCCGTATTATTTTAAAAATTAGCTTATCAGGCAAAATTTATTTCGTATTTATTTATAAAAAAAGAGTATTTAACAACAATACTCTCTTTTTATTATCTTTCTTGGAGGGTTGGTCTGATAATCATTTCATTAATAGACAGATGATCCGGCGTATCGATGATATACAGTATAGCCTCACCAATTTCCTTTGCTTTTAAACCTATTTTTTGAGAATTTTCTTTAAGCTCTGCACTAACTTTTTTATCATTAATTGTTTTATATAAATCAGTTTCGACCATTCCAGGAGTAATCAAAGTAGATTTAATATTATTTTCTCTCTGTTCTTGTCTTAACCCCTCCATAATCGCTTTCACTGCAAACTTTGTTCCACAATATACCGCTGAATTAGGATAAACAACATGACCTGCCACTGAATCTGTCGTAATAATATGACCCGATTTTTGTTGAATCATCGTAGGTAGGACAGCAGCAATACCATTCAAAACACCCATAACATTAATATCAAGCATTTGTTGCCATTCTTCTCTTTTACCTTTACTTAGAGGTGCTGTCGGCATTATTCCAGCATTATTAAATAGCACATCTACACGACCATATTTCTTCTTAGTAAAATTTATTACTTCTTGTACTTCTTCAAAATTGGTAACATCCGCTTTTAGATAATCGATTGCTGCTTTTGGTAACTCATTTTTTATTTTTTTAAGTTTGTCAATTCTACGTGCTGCAATAACTAGTTTAAACCCATGTTCTGCTAATATTTTGGTTGTTGCTTCACCGATACCACTTGAAGCTCCCATGATAATAACTACTTTCTCAGTTAAGTTCATTGCTTCTCCTACTTTATTTATAAAATTTTACTTCCCAGTACGTTTCTTTTGTTCTTGATTGTAACGATCGCCAACAATTACTAATTGGTCTACCGCATAATTAATGTCTATCAACTCTTGTTGGCTAAATTGGATTGTCGTTGCACCAATATTTTCGTCCACACGATTCCATTTTGTTGTTCCAGGAATTGGGATAATCCAATCCTTTTGAGCTAATAACCATGCTAGCGACACTTGAGCAATTGTTGCCTCTTTTTCATTGGCAATTTTTTGTAATAAGTCTAGGACAACTTGATTTGCTTGAAATGCTTCTTTAGTAAAACGTGGAAGTTCCGCACGGTTATCATTCTCATTAGCAATATCACTTCTAGTTAACTTTCCTGTAAGAAAGCCTCTTCCTAGTGGACTGTAAGCCACTAGGCCTATTTTTAATTCTTCCAATGTAGGAATGACTTCTTTTTCTAATTCTCGCCACCAAATAGAATATTCACTTTGTACAGCGGCTAAAGGTTCTACTTGATGTGCACGTCGAATTGTTTCAGAATTGGCTTCTGATAAGCCCCAGTGCAAAATTTTACCTTCTTTTTTAAATTCTTGCATCGTTTGCGCAACTTCTTCAATTGGTATATGTGAATCTATACGATGAATATAATACAAATCAATATATTCTGTCTTCAAGCGTTTCAAAGAACCTTCCAATGAATTTCTCAATGTTTTTTTGCTACTATCCGGTGTGTCAGAATCACCAGTAATTCTAAAACCGCCTTTTGTTGCTAATTGAATATCTTTACGAAACGGTTGAATAGCCTCACCAACTAATTCCTCATTGGTGTATGGTCCATAAACTTCCGCAGTATCAAACATTCTTATCCCAGCTTCATACGCATGCTGAACGACTTTTATCATATCGTTCCTGTCTTTCACAGGGCCTCTGTGATGATTCAAACCCATACAGCCAAATCCTAATTCTGAGGTAACTAATCCTGTCTCTCCTAAAATTCGTTGATTCATAACTGTTCCCCTCTCATCTTTCTAAAAAATAAAAGAATGGAACAAGGCACCATTCTTTTATTTTCATTTCTTATTTTATTTGATGAAGTTAACTTTATCACGAAGATAATTTATAGAATCTCTCCATTTGATGCAATTACTTGTTTATACCATTCAAATGACTTTTTCTTCGTACGCTTAAGAGTTCCATGCCCTTCATCATCACGATCAACGTAAATAAATCCGTAACGTTTACTCATTTGCCCTGTACTTGCAGCAACTAAATCGATACAGCCCCAAGTGGTGTAACCAAGAAGTTCTACGCCATCAATCTCCACAGCATCTTTAAAAGCTTGCACATGTTTCTTTAAATAGTCGATGCGATAATCATCTTCTATATAGCCGTGTTCATCTGGCTTATCAATAGCACCCAAACCATTTTCTACGATAAATAAAGGTTTTTGGTAACGATCATACATTTGATTTAAAGAATTTCTTAAACCAAGTGGATCAATTTGCCATCCCCATTCCGTTGAAGGAAGATGTTCATTTTTAATAGACGGGAACAAGTTTCCTGTAGCTTGTGCATAATCTTCTGGATGCGCACTGACTGTTCGCGAACAATAATAAGAAAAAGTCACAAAATCTACAGGTGATGCCGCAAGAATCGCTTCATCCTTTTCTTCCATTTCAATATTTAACCCTTCACGTTCAAATTTCTTCAACGCATAATTGGGGTATTTTCCACGCGCTTGGACATCAATAAAGAAATAACCTTCTCTGTCACGATTAATTGCTTCTTGATAATCTTCTGGTCGGCAAGTATACGGATAGTGACTTCCTCCAGCTAACATACAACCTACCATGTTCTCACTATCTACTTCATGTGCAATTTTAGTCGCTAATGCGCTAGCTACCAATTGATGGTGCGCTGCTTGATATTTAATCTCTTGTTGATTATCACCTTCTTTAAAGACGATACCACCACCTACAAAAGGTTGGTGTAACAAAATATTGATTTCATTGATTGTTAACCAGTATTTGACTAAACCTTTGTATCGTTTGATTACCGTTTCTGCATAATTAGCATAGAAATCAATCAATTGACGGTTTTTCCAGCCACCATACTCTTTAATCAAATGAACAGGAACGTCAAAATGAGCAATTGTCACTAATGGTTCAATGTTATGTTTTCGCAATTCTTTAAAAATAGTTTCATAGAAAGCTAATCCTTCTTCATTGGGTTCTTTGTCATTTCCATTAGGAAAAATTCGAGACCAAGAAAGAGACATCCGATAGACTTTAAAACCCATCTCTGCAAATAGTTGGATATCTTCCATATAGTGATGATACATATCAATCGCTTCTTTTGCTGGATAATAATAGCCTTCTTGCCACTCCAACATTTCTAAGTTACCAGCTGCAACTTTTTTGCGATCAGGACCTGTCGGAAGAAGGTCTACATTTGACAGGCCTCTTCCACCTTCCAAAACACCACCTTCTGCTTGATTGGCAGCTGTTGCGCCACCCCATAAAAAATCTTTACTTAAAGTCATATTTAATCACTCCTAAACTTTGACGACTAATACTTCTTCGTCTTTATTCACGTCCCCTTGTTTAATCATTTCAATTGAGGAATATTGTGGTGTATTTGTTACTACAACGGGTACTTGCGTTGGATACCCCGCTGCTTCAATTTTCTTCACATCAAAAGTCAACAGTAACTGTCCTTTGGTAACTGGCTGATCCGGTTCTACTAATGCGTCAAAATATTGACCATTTAGCTCGACTGTATTCAAACCAACATGAATTAAAATTTCCACACCTGAGTCCGACATAAGACCAATGGCATGTTTAGTAGGAAAAACTGCAACAACTTTCCCATTAAATGGTGCAAAAACTTCTCCTTCAGATGGATTAATTGCGAAACCTTTTCCTAACGCTTCAGATGCAAATGCTTCATCCTGAACTTGACTTAAAGGAATAACTGTCCCGGGAATAGGGCTAATCAAACGAGTGTCTTCTAAAATAATCGGTTTGATTTCTGGTACATCTGTTATCTCATCTTTTTCATATTTGAAGCTTAAAACGTAGGTTAATACTGCTGTCACAGCTGCAGAAATAATTAATGCAATGATAATATTCCAGAAAAATTTCATTGTATCATCACCAATATAAAGGAGCACAGCTGGTAATCCAGATGAGCCTGTTGCAAAGCGATGTGTATTTGTTAAACCGGCATATAATCCACCTGAAGCTCCACCAATCATGGCTGCAATCAATGGATATTTTTTAGGTAAATTCACTCCATATAATACAGGTTCTGTAATTCCCATATAAGCAGTAATTGATCCTGAAACGGCTACTTGTTTTATTTTTTTATTTTTTGTACGGAAAGCAACTACCGCTGCAGCAGTCGCCTGTGCAATATTTGAAACCAATGCGCCTGGACCAAAAATACTATCATAACCTAATTCAGCCATTTGCATAACGCCAAGGGGTGCCACTCCGTTGTGTAAGCCAAACATAACCATTACTGGAAGCAAACCACCAATTAAAACAGCTGGTACCCAGCTGGCATTTACGCTTAAGAAAGTAAAGAAAGTTGCTAAATAACCGCCCAAAATACTACCAATTGGTCCAAATAAAGAGAACGCCAATGTTCCCATGATTAGAAAAGTTAACATCGGAACAAACACTAATTCGACTGATTTTGGAATCACTTTATTTAAGAATTTTTCTACGTAAGATTGGAAGAAAATAACAATTAAAATAGGAATAACTGAACCAGTATACGTAGCTAAAGTAAAGGGAATGAATCCGAAGAAATTAACTGGTTCTCCTGC
Organism: Enterococcus sp. AMC1623; assembly: GCF_058216495.1. Classification (NCBI taxonomy): domain Bacteria; kingdom Bacillati; phylum Bacillota; class Bacilli; order Lactobacillales; family Enterococcaceae; genus Enterococcus; species Enterococcus sp. AMC1623. The sequence goes on from NZ_CM177096.1 coordinate 1,238,878, forward strand.
TGTTACTAAAGCTCCCCAATTTGGATGCAACATCATTGCTGCTACAGAAACAGCTAGAATAGGATTACAGCGCAACTTTTGAGCAACTGTAAACGCCAAAATCATGGGTAGAAAGAAAAATACGCCATCAGCAAATAGATTCAACATATAATACGTTTGAGAATCAGGGGTAATCACCTTAAATACAATCAAAAGAGCTAAAACTGCCTTTACCATCCCAGCTCCAGATAATGCTGGAATAACTGGTTGGAAGGTTCCTGAAACAAAATCGATCACTGTAGCTACTAGCCCTTTTTTCTCAGTTGAACCGTTATCGTTTGAAGTTTGAACATCAATATTTTTTTCAACTTCTTCAAACACATCCTTCACATGAGTACCAATGACAACTTGATGCACACCTGCATTATGAATATATTTCGTCACACCATCTAACTCTTCTAATTTGTCTTTGTTTAACTTCGATTCATCCGCTACTTTAAAACGTAATCTTGTTTGACAATGATAGGCGTCAGTAATATTTTCTTTGCCGCCTAATTGTTGAACTATCTCTTTAGCCAACTGTTCATATTTTTTGCTCATACAAACCTCTCCTAAATAAATTTTAAAGAAAATTTATGCTGTCACCGGTAAGACATAATGTTTCTCCTGCAAGCAATTTAACACTTACAGATAGCGTTTCCAATACTTTTCTTTAAAGTTGAAATGGATTTCATTTTATTTTAAAATCTGCTCTTTTCCATGAAATTTATTTCATCTTCACCAAAAATAATTGACTTAAAGTGAGCTTAAACTGATATAATCAATAGTATGTTAATCCATTTAAAGGAGCTGAAATAAAATGACAGATAAGAAACAAGCACTTCCTCCACAAACGATTTTTTTTGCGCAAGAAGCCTTTCAAAAAAATGAAGAGACGATGATTCGCTGGTTGGGAAATTCAGGAATTTTATTGAATAGCAGAGGAACTTGCCTGATGGTGGATCCTGTTTTAGAAGAATTTGACTTACCTTTATTAATTGAATTGCCAATTAAAACCGCAGATGTTCCTTACTTAGAGGCTATTTTAATTACACATTCTGATAACGATCATTACAGTTTGCCAACTATAAAAAAATTAGCTCCGAAAACGTCTTCTTTTCATGGACCAAACTACGTTGCGGAATTAATGGCAAAGCAATTAGCAGTCGCAGCTACAGGACATGCTCTTTATGATGAATTTATGGTTGATAATTTAAAGGTGACTTTAACAAAAGCCAATCATTTGTGGCAAAATGAAACAGATAAATTTGATCGTATTTTTAAAATAGAAGATTATTGTGGATTTTGGATTGATACTCCTGATGGAACACTGTGGATTCCTGGAGATTCTCGATTACTTCCAGAACAGTTAGAAATGCCACAACCCGATGCCATTCTTTTTGATTTTAATGACAATGCTTGGCATATTGGTTTTGAAAATGCAATTAAATTAGCAAATACATATCCCCATGCGGATTTAATTCTCTCACACTGGGGAACTGTTGATGCGCCACACATTGATGCCTTTAACGGGAATCCTGAAGATTTATATGACAGAATTATCAATCCCAAACGTATTCAATTAGTTGCTGCTGGCGAAGCTTTTAAATTAACAAAGAAATAGTAATAAAAATATCCGAACAACATAGATTGCACACTGTTTATCTACGTTGTTCGGATATTTTATTGTCGTTGATATTTACCTTTAAAAATCTTCTGAAATATCTTTAAATGTTGTTTGTCTTTTCACTTCTAACCTACGTGAATTAGCTATTTTGGTCTTCATATTTTCATCATAATTCAAAGAAAATACTTTGGCATATAAAATAGTTAAGATAAATTGAATGGACTCTTCGGTAGAAAAATTAGCTATTTTTGAATATAGTTTTTCTCTGCTTGATACATTTAAAACAATGGTAGAATAGTCGCGCAAATAGTTTTCTCCGCCACTGGTTATACTAATGATTGGCACACGATTGTTTAGAAGAATTTTTACATTTTTCATTGGATAAGAGTCAGAATTATTGCCAGAATAAGAAATAATGATGGCACAATCTTTACTAGTCAAGGTATTTGAAATCAATCCCGCTTCATCTGTATCAGCTACAAAAGCTTTCTTATGAATTGTATTTAGGTTTCTTTTAAATAACTCTCCAAAATAAGAATTCGGACTTCTTCCATAAATAATAATCGTCTCTGCTTGGTTCAAAATATTAGCTGCATGATTAATATCAGTCACCGACATTAATGAAGATGTTTCTTTAATCGTTTGCATTCGAAGATTCGCAATATTTTCAATAATTTCCAAAGTATCTGCGGCATTATCAAAAGGAACATTGGTGTCGACATCAAAATGATTGTCATTAAAATGAGCCACTTCATGTGTAAAAGCGTACATGAATTCCTTCCACCCAGAATAATTAAAATATTTCGCAAATCGAACCAATGTTGCTTTTGAAGTGTGCGTCAATTTAGCGATGTCTTCCATGGTATATTCTGATAGTTTTTCACGATTGGCTAAAAGAAATTCTCCGATTGTTCGACGGGCATCATATTGTTTAAAGACAGTTTCTTCAATTTTCTGAAAGAGATACATACTATTCAACACTCCCATTAGCATAACTAGCGGTTTGACTTTCGCCTGTTTTTATTTTTGCTTCATAGTTTTTTATTTTATTTCCTAGTTTAAATACTGTTTCATTTATTTGCTGTTGTTTTTCTAGTAGTTTTTTATATTCCACAATCAAAATCGCCTGCCGTGCTTCTAAGGTTTCATCTCCTTTTTGATATAATTTCGTATATTCAGCTAATGATTCAATTGATAATCCAGAATCGCGCATGCATTTAATAAATTCAATCCAATTTACATCTTCGTTGGAGTAGGTTCGATTCCCCGCCTTGGTGCGTGCAATAGGTGGAATCAACCCCTGTTGTTCATAATATCGTAAAGTTGCTGGTGTCAATTGATACCTAGCAGCTACTTCTGAAATATTCATCTGTATGTCCTCCTAATCAGTATCTTTGGGCTATGTACATTAAGACTAGTGGAAAAATTCCTACTAGTCTTAGCATTTATGAAAATCCGACAATTTTATGTGGAATGTACTCTTCTTCCAAATAGGTCACTTCTTCTTCAGTTAATTTAAAGTCAATGGCTTTGACTGCTGTTTCGACGTGACTAAGTTTGGTAGCGCCGATAATTGGCGCCGCTAAATTCTCTTTTTGTAAAAGCCAAGCTAATGCTACTTCTACACGACTGACATGATGCTTGTCCGCGATTTTTGCTACGCGCTCGATAATAATTCGATCTTTTTCTGCAGATTCATCGTATTTCGCTCTTTGTGCTGGATCTGTTTCTCGTCTTAAAGAACTTTCAGAAAATGGTTTGACAAGTCTCCCTGAAGCTAACGGACTGTATGGCGTCAAAGCAATCCCTTGATCGATACAATAGGGAATCATTTCACGTTCTTCTTCACGATACATTAAATTCAAATGATTTTGCATAGACACAAATTTTGTCCAACCATTTTTTTCAGCAACATGATTGGCTTTCTGAAATTGATAGGCATACATCGCTGAAGCTCCAATATACCGTGCCTTTCCTGCTTTCACTACATCATGTAATGCTTCCATCGTTTCTTCAATCGGTGTATGGTAATCCCATCGATGAATAATATACAAGTCCACATAATCTGTTTGTAGTCGTTGCAAGCTTTGATCAATTTGTGACATGATTGCTTTTCTAGATAATCCTTGCCCATTCGGACCGTCAAACATTTTTTGATGCACCTTTGTAGCTAGAACAATTTCATCACGATTGGCATAATCTTTCAGAGCTTTACCTAAGATTTCTTCACTACGCCCTAAAGAATAGACATTTGCCGTGTCAAAAAAATTGATACCTAAGTCTAATGCACGTTTAATAATCGGACGACTCTCATCTTCTTCTAAAACCCATTGGTGAATCCAATTATGGGGATCCCCAAAACTCATCGCTCCCAGACAAATCCGAGAGACGTCCATTCCGGTATTTCCTAATTTCACGTAGTCCATTTCCACTACCTCCTTTTTTAAACGGTCATGTATTTATTAAAAATCAAGATAATCAAGCCAATGCTGCCTAATGCTAGGCCTGTAATAATCATTTGATTTCTTGCGCTGGCATTGCCACTCACTAAAGACATAGCTTGCGAAGCGTAAGGTGCAAGTGTCGCTCCCAAATTATACGCTACTAATACAACTGTCGTACCAAATTTCGCTACTACTTCGCCACCAGTAGTAAACGTATGCATAAAATAAGGCATAATATTACGGAAGGCAAAACCTAACAGCAATGAACAAAGAAGCGTAAAGTTCACAGAAGTTGACCAACTAGTCAAAAAGATACTGCCTCCAGCTACAAAAGCTGCAAGAGGCAATAACCAACGCTGTAAATAACGGTAAGTTAACCCAAATAAGTTACCTGCAATAAAAGCACCTGTCGCAATTGCAGCAATCATATTACTTCCATTAGTCGCGTCACCAATTCCTTGCTCAATCAACAATGGGGTAATCTGTAAGTTATAATTGATAAACAGCAGAACAATGCAGAATAACACCATTCCTAATAAAATAGATTTTATTTTACGCTCGTTGGAGATAGAAGATTCTATACCAGCTTCTTCTGTATCCTGTGTTAAGTTTCCATTCGGAATAAATAAAAATACAACGAATAAACTAATTACCGCAAAACCATAGACCAAAAAAGAGCTTTCCCAATTTATTTTAATTAATTGACCGACTGCGATTGTCATAAAAATACCGCCTAAACCTTCACAGGCACTTTCTAAACCTAACGCTTTTGCCTTTTTGAGATTATCTTTTTGGAATAGCTGACTAATCATTTGAATTAGCAGTCGATTAAACAAACCAATTCCTAATCCCAGCAAACATCTTGAAAGAAACAAAACAGCAAAATTCCCTTGATACCATGCAGGAAGAGTACCAAAAATTCCTACAATTAGTAGTCCTGTCATAATGGTATACTTTTTACCAATTTGTTTTTCAATACGACTAGTTAAAAATACACCCATCACTAAAAATAAGGACGGAATCGTGGTCAGCAGTCCAACATACACCGGATTTATTTCGGAAAAATGTTGCGTAATCGCTGGAATATTTGCTGAAATAGCTGGCGCAGAATTAACCACCAGCGCAACTGATAGCAAGGCAATTAATTTCATTGAAAAAAAGTTCAGGTTTCCTTCTTTAGCGATAGCTTTATTTATCATCAAAAATTTCTTTGGCTAAATTAAATGCTGACCATGCTTTCGGCCATCCAGCATAAAAAGCAAGATGTGTAATTAATTCGACAATTTCTTCTTTTGTTACGCCATTTTGCTTAGCAATATTTAGATGTGCTTCTAATTGAGGAACACCTTGGGTTAACAGACTTGCAACAGTGATTAAACTACGATCACGTGGAGAAAGTTGTGCTTCCCGATCCCATACTTCACCAAATAAGACATCATCATTTAATGCTGCAAATTGTGGGGCAAATTCTCCTAAGTTATCTCTTCCAGCTGTTTGTTTTGGCATTATTTTTCCTTCTTTCTTATTTTTTTAAATTTAAATAAATCTCATCAGAAACTGGTTCTAGCCATTCTGGAGTGCCAGCAGTAATTGCAATATGTTCAAACCAACTATCTTTTGCTGCACCATGCCAATGCTTTACCCCATCATGTGTAACGACAACATCGCCTGGCTTTAAGAATTGAGCTTCTTTTCCTACCTCTTGATACCAGCCTTCACCGCCTGTAACTAAAAGAATTTGGAAACCATCGTGATGAATATGCCAATTGTTTCGACATCCTGGTTCAAATGTCACATTTCCTACACCGACATTAACTGACGGATCCGCGACAAGGGTTTTCAAATAACTTTGCCCAACAAAATATTGAGCAAACGCATCATTTTTATCACCACTTGGAAAAATCACACCATCTTTGACTTCTTCAAATTTTGCCATTTATATCTCCTCCGTTATCGAATACTGTGTAAGCCAGTTTGCAATAGCATTATCAGCTTTCTCAACTCTTGAACCTCTAACTGGTAAACCTACCTTTACATTTGCGTTTGGACAGATTTTTTTTAGCTCAATTAAACTGCAACCAAAAGCACTTCCTTCATGTGTACAAAATGGATAAATTGTTTTAGCTGACAAATCAACTGTTTCTAAAAAGTGAACAACTATCTGCGGAAGCGAACCAAACCAGTTTGGAAATCCTAAAAAAATCGTTTCTACTCGATTCCAGTCAATCGCTAGTTCATGAAAAATAGGCTTGTCCTTCGTTACTTTTTCCTTTTCAACAATGGCCATTGCCTCGTAATAGTCAAAGGGATACGGAACTTTCGGACAAATTTCAACTACCGAGAGTTGTAACTTTTCTCCAATTTTTTCTGCTAAAATTTTTGTATTTCCCTTCACTAGTGTTTTAATTTGACCATTAACGAAATTTTCATCTTTTCTAGAAAAGTAGATTATAATTGTCATTTTCTCACCTCAAAAAAGCTGTACCATGAATTCAAATAGCTTACAAGTTCATAGTACAGCGTTATTTACTTAGCGTCCAATACCTATTAGGCTTAGTTTCATGCCTCTAAAGCATGTTTGATTTTTTTGATAAATGTAAGAACTGTTGAACTAAGGATGGCATCTTTTTTCCAGACAAGTACACAATTAGTTTCAAGTGCGGGGGCGCAAGGTAGGAAGATTGTCTTATTTTTTCGATTATCAATGGCTCCTTTAATCGCTAAGGCAGCTCCCACTTTATTTTCTACTAAAGAAATGACATTAAAAATTAAATTGTATTTCCCAACAATATTTAAGTCGCCTTCTGTGAATTGTCCCCAAGAACAAAACATCTCTCTGACTTCTTTACGACTAGAACAAATAAGCGGAATCCCTCGAAGATCTGTTGCAGAAATGCTCTGTTGGTTACTTAAAAAATGTTCTGTCGAAACTAATACTCCCCAGATTTCTTTGTCTGGTAAAATCAATTTATTGTATTTATCCATAGGCGTTGGTTCAATTAATAACGCAACATCTAACAGACCTTTATCTAATTTTTCAGTAATATCATTACTCGTTCCACTAAAAATATTGAATGTTACTTGAGGATAATCAGCAATCATTTCTTCTAACATTTCTGATAAAAAATGAGAACTTTCCGCTTCTACACAACCAATTGAAATTTGACCACTTAAAATAGCCTGTTGATAATTCGCAAATTCTTGTTCGGTTTTTTCATTCAACTCTAAAATTTCTTCTGCTCGTTTCTTCAAAAACATACCCGGTTCAGTTAAATATAGTTTTTTATTTTGGCGTACAAATAAATCAAGCTGTAAACTCTCTTCGAATTCTCGAATTTGTCTACTTAAAGTTGGTTGTGTGATATGCAGTTTTTTTGCTGCTTGAGTAATATTTTGTTCTTCTGCAACGGTTAGGAAGTATTTTAACATTCTAATTTCCAAAGATACCTTCCTCCTTATTTTTTCTCTTAATGTTATTATACATGTTAAAGCCTGCTTTAAGACAAGCCGGTCTCTTTTTTTAATAAAAAACTGCACTTCCTATCGAAAAGTGCAGTTCTTTCTTATTTTTCCCATTGTTTACCAAATGATTTTTGTTGCGATTCGACATGTCCTCTATGGCCATGAATCACTACGTCATTGAGAGCGAATTCAATTGCTTCAAACTCTTGATTATTTAAATGAACATCCCATGAACCTAAATTCTCTAAAATCCTTTCTTGATTTTTAGATCCGGGAATTGGAATAACGTTACTATACTTATGAAGCATCCAAGCGAGCGAAATTTGCGCATTTGTAGCTTGTTTCTCTTTTGCAAATGTCTTTAAAAGAGCTATTATCGGTTGATTGGCAACAATATTTTCTTTCGATAATTGAGGAACAAATTTCCTTACATCGTCTCCTTCAAATTTTGTTTCAGTTGTGATTTTACCTGACAAAAAACCACTCGCTATTGGTGAAAAAGGCACCACACTAATCCCATGTTTTAAACAATATGGAAATATTTCCTGCTCACAGTCACGTTCCATCATAGAATAAAGATTTTGTACGGCTGCTACAGGTGTTACCTGATGTGCTTTAGCAAGCGTCTCAACTGAAACTTGAGATAAGCCCCATTCTTTAATCAATCCTTCGCGAATGAACTGCCCCATCACCTGAGCAATATCCTCAATTGAAATCTGTTCATTAATTCGATGTAAATAATATAAATCAACATATGTTGTCTGCAAGTTTTTCAATGAAGCATTCAAATGTTTGCGAATAGCTGTATACAAATCTATTTCTTCTGTAATTTCATTTTCATCAATATGAAATTTAGTTGCTAGAATAACCTGTTCTCTAAAAGGAGCAACCGCTTTCCCAACTAATTGCTCGTTATGTCCTGGATAAAACATTTCTTTCCCATAAGCTTCTGCTGTATCAAAAAATGTACAACCAAATTCATACGCTTTACGAATCGCTTCAATACTGTAAGCTTCTTCTGGAACTTGTCCATACCCATGAGAAAAACCCATACATCCCATACCAATCGTTGAAACTGATAAATTTCCTATTTTTCTTTTACTCATTATAAACTTCCTCTCCTTACTTATTAACTAACTATTTTGTTCATGATATAATTACTGTAACACCTTAGAGTTACTCTAAGTCAAGGAATTTCAAGGAGAAAAAAATGTATACAGTCAAAGAGGCTTCAAAAATTCTCAATATGAGTGAACATACCATCCGTTATTATACAGATTGCGAATTAATTCCTACTTTAATTCGCACTAAAAATAATCAACGTCTCTTTAATCAAGACTCTATGAATTGGTTGTTAGGTATAAAAAATTTAAAAGCTTGCGGGTTATCAATTAAAGAAATTAAAGAATTTGTTCAATTAAGTCAACTAGGTGATTCCACCATTAAAGAACGCCATCAAATTTTTTTACGTTCTAAGAAATTAGCAGAATTACAATTAGCAGAAGCTCAAGCTAGGGTAACCTTTCTTGAAAACAAACTGAGGCATTATGAAGAAATAATGTATAATGGGATTCCTGATAAAACCAATCCTTCTCAATGGAAAAGATAAAGAAAAAAGAGCTTCCCTAGTTTTTAGGTGAAGCTCTTTTAAGATATTTCTGATACTTAATATAAATGAAGTTCTTCTAAAGATTTTGCTATACCGCCTTCATCATGTGTCAAAGTAACAATATCTGCTACATCTTTTAAAACATCTTGCGCATTTCCCATAGCAATACTCAATTCAACTGCTTCAAACATTGACAAGTCATTATGACCATCACCAAATGCAATCGTCTCGCTCTTATCTTTTTCAAGATGCTGAATGACTGTTTCGATTGCCGTTTTTTTAGTGATATTTTTAATGCCTATCTCGCCACTGTCTGGACCAAAGATTGGAACTGTACTACGTAACATATAAAAATCGCCCTCATATTTTTCATGGATGACTTCATAAGGAATCGTTTGATTGATAAAAGAAACTTTATTAACATCCCCATAATCAATCTTTGTTTGATCTTCAATTAACAAGTCTAAAAACCAGGCAATATCTTGTAATTTTTCTTGACCCTCAATCGAGTCTTTCGGTGTTCCTTTTAAAATCAAACTACTCAGTCTATCTCTAAGGTTTTTACTCGCAAACAATCCTTGATTTGATTCTAAATAATATTCCACTTCATTTTCTTCAAGAAAAGTTATCAATTTTCTTAATTCAATTACATCAAAAACTTCATGTAAAATAACTTCGCCATCCACTTCACAATAACCACCACCCGCACCAATCATACCGCGAATCGGTAATTGCACCACTTCTTCTGGGATTTCGGCTTTCGAACGTCCTGTGCACAAAAAGAAATCATGTCCATTTTCATGTGTCTTTATAATTGCTTCTTTCGCACTTTCAGGCACTTTTCCTAAGTCGTTACACAGTGTTCCATCAACATCTAAAAAAATGATTTTTCCCAATCAGCATTCCTCTTTTCTAAAATAAAGTCACCTCTATCTTATCAGTTTTTTTCAACGAATTGAACATTCATAGTCAGATACATCTAGTAAACTATTCGCTAGTTGATAATGACTGACATAATTAGCTTTATGCTATACTAACAATAGCGCTACAGAATGGAAAGGAGTCGCAAAAATGACAAATTTTATTGCAAAAAATGCAACGGTAATTGGCGATGTCACTTTAGGGACAGAAGTAACGGTTTGGTTTAACAGTGTGATTCGAGGAGATGGCAATTCCATTACAATTGGCAACCGTACCAACATTCAAGATGGAACAATTATTCATATTGATCATAACGCGCCAGTAGAAATTGGCGACAATGTGACAGTCGGACATCAATGTATGCTTCACGGCTGTAAAATAGCATCTGGCGCATTAATCGGGATGAGTTCCATTGTGCTGAATCATGCCGTTATTGGAGAAAACAGTATGATTGGTGCAGGTTCTTTAGTTACTCAAGGTACCATTATTCCTCCAAATGTTTTAGCTTTTGGTCGTCCAGCAAAAGTTATTCGGCCATTAACCCCTGAAGAAATCCAAGCCAATCAAAAAAATACTGACCACTATTGTCAATTGGGACAAGAATATTTAGAAGGAAAATATTTAGAAATACAGGAATAGACACGTACCTAGCGTTTAAGTATATCGACTATTTCATAAGTAACTTAACTTCTCAAATAAACAGGCAGTCCGATTAACAGGCAAATCTGGACTGCCTTAATTTTTTTAGAATGAACAACAATTGTTAGTCAGTGAACTTATGATAGACTATTCTTTCAAATACTGTTCTAACTTATCAAAAAATAATTGATTATTGATATGTTCTAATTCATCCAGAATCTCCTCTATTTCTTCTTCTGAGCATTCTAAACAGGTTTCTAAAAAACAACTTAGTAAATCTTGCTTTTTTCTTAAATAGGCAACATATCTAGATCCTTTTTCAGTGAGATATACACCCATATATGGCGTATATCTCACAAGATTTTCTTGAGATAATTTTTGAAGCATTTCCGTTACAGACGACTTTGTAAGGGCTAATTTTTTTGCTAAAAGTCCCGTTCGAGCAATACCATCTTGATTTTGATAATAATTTATCAATTTTAAGTATTCTTCTTTTTCTGCTGAAAAAATTTTCACCTACTCACCTTCTTTCACTTCTAATTGATAGTAGGAATGAATGCTTCACTACCAAATCTTAATACCAAACAACTCTTTCACACCTGATAAAATCAAGGTAGGCAATGCTGGAACAAACAGTACCAGTAAATAGATTGGCAAGGTCAATGGTGCTGTTCCCATAACTATATTAAAGAATGGAATAATCGTTACCAGATAAGAAGAAATACCTGCAAAGAGAACGGCTGCGATTAAGTGTTTGTTTTCAAATGGGTTTCTTCTAAATAATGTTTTCGTGCTTCGCGCATCAAAGACATGCCATAATTGGCCATAAACCAGTGTTAAGAAAGCTACGGTTTGGGCTTGATTACTTGATAACCCTTGGTGAGCTGCCCATAAGAATGCAACATAAACCAATACTCCCATAAAAATTCCGCGAATCAAGACACGAGACCAGGTATAATTTGCTAGAACCGATTCGTTTGGATCTCTCGGCTGTTCCTCCATAATATCAGACTCAGCGACATCATATCCTAGTGAAAAAGAAGGCACTGCATCGCTTACCATATTGACCCATAAAATCATCAAAGCAGTTAATGTTGGTGTCGCACCAGGAACGTTGCCGATTGATTGTGTAAAGAAGATTAAACCAATCAATAATGAAAGAACTTCTGCTACATTGGTTGTTAATTCATGACGCATAAAATTTTTAATATTGGCATAAATGGTTCGACCACTTTTAACAGATTGTTCAATCGTTGTGAATTTGTCGTCCATCAGAATTAAGTCGGCTGAATCTTTCGTCACTTCGGTTCCAGCAATCCCCATAGCGATACCAATATCCGCAGCACGTAATGCAGGTGCATCATTGACACCATCACCGGTCATTGCGACAATTTGTCCGTGCTTTTGTAATTGTTTAACAATGCGTTGTTTATGTTCAGGTGACACACGAGCATAGATATTCGTATGTTTCACACGACTATATAATTCTTCATCAGACATCTTCTCGATTTCAATACCTTTAATCACTGGCGCATCTACCGTATCAACAATACCTAATTCTAAGGCAATTGCTTTGGCCGTTTTTTCATGGTCCCCTGTAATCATAACAACTTCGACATTCGCTTTTTTCAATATACTTACAGATTCTTTGACTTCTTCACGAGCAGGATCAATAATCCCGGCAACACCGGTAATAATTAACTGCTTTTCTAACTCTTCGACAGATCCATTCATTGCTTCTTGTTCCGTAATTTCTCTATAACCAACAGCTAATGTACGTAAGGCTGCTTCTGCATACTCTTCGACGGTATCTACGAATGATTGTTTTGCTTCCTCTGAAGAATCAACTTTATGATTGATTAAAATGCCTGTACTTTTATTGACCAATACATCTGGCGCGCCTTTGGTATATACCAGATAACGCTCGCCTTCTTTAACAATGACACTCATCATTTTACGACTACTCGTAAAGGGCAATGTACGGACAATTTCTTTTTCTTGCTCTAGTTTTTCTTTCCTTAGATCTGCTTTTAAGCCTAAAACTGTTAATGCGACTTCTGTTGGATTCCCAAATGGTTTATATTCACCAGCCATTTCTTTGACAGTCGCTTCATTACATAAAACAGCTCCTTCTAAAAAAGCTAGTGTATCAGACATCTTGGCGCTTTCTTCTAGTGAATTAATATCACCTATTGGCGCATAACCCAGTCCAGATACAGTGTAATAATGGCCGTTACTATAATACTTAACCACTGTCATTTCGTTTTTCGTTAAGGTTCCGGTTTTATCCGAACAAATATAAGAGGTTGCTCCTAAAGTTTCTACACTGGAGAGAGATTTAATAAGACCTCTGTTTTGTGCCATTTTAGAAGCGCCAATTGTCAATACAATCGACAATACTGCAGGCAACGCATCAGGAATAGAAGCTACTGCTAGAGCGATGGATGTGGAAAGTACCGAACCAATCGATGTAAAACTGATTTCCCCTGCCTGAATCATACCAATCACAAAGGTAAATAGAATGACACCAGCTGAAATCAGCATTAAAGTCTTTGTCAATTTATTAACCGTATTCTGTAAGGGAGACGGTGTATCTTCTACAGCTTGAATTAATTGTGCAATGTTTCCTAATTCAGTGTCTAAACCTGTAGCAACGACTAAACCAATTCCTTGCCCATTTGAAACAGTGGAGCCTGAAAAGCCCATATTTTTTCTATCGCCAATTTCGACAATTTCATCAATTGCTTCGGTATTTTTATGAATCGCATCTGCTTCGCCAGTTAAATGTGCTTCAATCACTTGCAATTCATTCGTTTGAATCCAACGTACATCTGCTTCAACGAAATCGCCTACTTCTGCTTTGATTAAATCTCCCACCACAACATCTGTAGCAGCAATTTTTTCCCAGCTCCCATTTCTTAAGACCGTTGTTTGACGATTGTTCATCTCTTTTAAGGCATTTAAACTCTTACGCGCACTAATTTCTTGCCAAAAACCTAAACAAGCATTGATGATAATTAAAATAAAAATAGCTGCTGCTTCATATAGAGATTCTTTACCATGCTGCATATCTCCTTGTATCTGAATAGAATAAAAGGAACTCAATAAAGATAATACAATAGCCCCCATCAATACGATGACAATGGGTTCTTTAAAATTCTTCAAGAAGACTTTCCAGTATGGATCTTCTTTTTCATCAGGTAGCTTATTCACTCCATATTGCTCTCTGAGACTACGAACACGCTCATTTGTTAACCCGTTCGTTGGATCAACCTCAAATCTCTTGATTAATTTTTCTTTTGTTTCTTGATAAAAATGCATCGCTAACTTCCTTTCTTTTTTTCTAAACAACGCAAAAAGAGCGCAAGCAAACAAGACTCTCCTCACCCTTGGAGAATATGTCTTGAAAGCTTGCGCCCAACCTGGTCATTTATGAAATTAGTATTAATTTAACAAAAATTTTCTACTTTGTCTATCTTGATGCCTAAAAAATATAATTTTTTACTACTCAATCGTTATCGCAAACTGAAAACTATTCTTCCCCACTTTTTTCTGTGTTTGAAGAAAGTGACGTTCGCATCTCAGTATCAGCATGAATATTTTAATCCATTGCACTTAATATTCCCTTTTGTAATGCTTCCACCTCGACAACTGCCAAGGTAAAAGGAAAAATGTTAGCAAGAAATTCAGCCACTTTTATTAAAAATTATAATTTTCAATCTGCAAAATCTCTAAATACATCATTCAAATAAAAAAACTGAAACCCTTATACAAAGAGTTTCAGCTACGTCCTCTGCTGGAATCGAACCAGCAACTAAGTCTTAGGAGGACCTTGTTATATCCATTTAACTAAGAGGACGATTGACAAAAAGTCTGTTATCATTTTATCGCTAACCTAAAAAAAACGCAAGGTCAGCGATAAAATTACTTATTAAAAATAATCCTCTAAAACAGGAATATCTGTTGGTAAAATCGCTTCTACAATAGACACTATTTCTTTATCAACCGTTACACAATTGAAAAACATCAATTCTCGTAATTTTTGATAGCCTAAAAAGAGTTGTGTAAAACGTTGAACAGAAATTGTTAGCGTAGGTAGCTTGGTTTTCGCTACTTTACTGACAGTTCCTTTTGAATGAATTTCAAAAATCCCTTCATTCCATGGCGCATAGGTATCTTCTAGAATCTGAATCGCAAATGCTGCTTGTAGATTATCAAATGGATAAACCGTTAAAAATGCCTCAATATCAACAATTCGAACCATCATTTCTGGTCGGATTGTTGCATTTGCAAGTGGTTTTTCTTGTAGGAAGAATGAACTATTTTTATTGTATCCTTGTTCATAGCGAATTTCACTGACCGAATCTCTGTGTGTAGCAATGTAGCGATTCAACGCATGATATGCATTGCCGCTTAATACTTCCCACTCTGCACAATGAAACTTACCATTTAAAATTTGATAAATTAAATAGCCTTCCGCTTCGTCGGATTCATTATAATACACGGCAAAATAATATGGGCGTTGAATATGGAACTTATATTCATACCACCAGTCTTCACGTTGTAATCCTCCATGCTTATTTCGATTAGATGCTTCATATACTTCTTTAATGACATCTTTTGATTGTTCCCATGTCTGTCGACGAATTTTTCCTGGTACACGTCTACTATCCGGCCACTCATGACTAGGTACATCATACGCAATTCGTTCAAAAATCAATTCGTAACCGTAACGACGATAAAAAGGATATGAGAATGGTGCGAGATAAGAGAAAAGAACCTTATTTTCTTTGCAGTCATTTAAAATATTCGCCATCAATTGATCGATTCGGCCTTCACCACGATAACTTGGATCAGAGGAAACAAATCCTACACCTGCCATATCAAACACTTGATTAAAAAATTGAACTTTTAAAGGCGTCGCAATAATTTGACTTGCTAGTTGTTCTCCATCGTAGGAACCATAATGTTTTGAATGTTCTACAATATAATTCAAGCGATTTTTGTATGCGTCGCTTTGATTAAATTGAAACGCATAATGAGCAAGTTGATAGATCGCATCTGCTTTTGTAGTCTCTTGCATTTATTTTCCTCCTATGAATTTATAAAGAAGGACCATAAAAATGACCCTTCTTTAAGTAGATATTTTATTGTGCTGCTTGTTCGCGTTTTAATTCTTGTAAAACTCCGATACGAACAAACGGAATGTAAATCAATGTAGAAATGACTAGGTTGATGGCTGCTAATAAACCGCCTGTCCAACTTTGTGTTGCTAAAAATCCGCCAATTACTGGAGGTGTTACCCATGGTGGCATAAATGTTGCTGCAGGGACGAAACCTAATTTGGTTGCCCAAAATGCAGTTGTAATTAAGACCATTGGCGTGATGATAAATGGAATAAACATAATTGGATTTAAAACAATTGGTAAACCAAACAATAATGGTTCATTGATGTTGAATAATCCTGGTGCAGCACTTAAATTATTTACTACATTGTACGCTTTATTTTTACGACCAACTAAATAGATCGCAATTATCAAACCAAATGTTGCACCTGTTCCGCCTAAGTTGACAAAACTATCAATAAATGGCTTATTCACGATATATGGTGCTACCTTACCAGCTGATACAGCTAATGCATTCGCTTCGATGGCAGGTGCATTAATTGTTTGTAAAAATGGGTCAATCATATTTGCACCGTGTAAACCAAAGAACCATAAGAAAGGTGTAATAAACGCAATTAACAACGCTGATGGATACGTACTTGCCATTCCCATGAATGGTTGTTGTACCGCTGTGTAGAATGAATTAATAATATCTGGCACACCGAATGCTGCAAAAATCGCAGCGACTAAACCGAATAAACTAACTACAATCATCGCTGGTAACAATGCTGCAAATGAACGTGCCACAGCTGGTGGTACACCATCAGGCATTTTAATTACTAATTTACTACTACCAGATAAGCGAACAAATAGTTCTGTTGAAACAATCCCTACAATAATTGCAATAAATAAACCTGTACTAGACATTCCTGTTGCGCCGCCTAGAGCGAAGAATGAAGCTAGTGATACTGTTCCTGCTGCAATACCATCTTTGCCATAACCGTGAGCTAAATTATACGCAATTAAAAATGAAATAATAACAGACAAAATAGCGAATGTTCCGTTCCAAACAGAGCCGCCAAACGTTTGCCAAACACCTTCACCAAAAATACCGTTCATAAAATTTTGATAAACCGGTATTGGTAAGTTATTAATCATAACCACCAAAGCCCCTAAAATCATTAAGGGCATTGTTACCATAAATGAGTCACGAATCGCTACTAAGTGACGTTGTGCGCCAATTTTAGATGCAATTGGCACAAATTTATCTTCCATAAAAGCTACAAATGAATCCATTGTTTCTTCCTCCAAATAATCAAATTATTTTGCTTCGATATGACGATAAACGTCAATAATCTCTTTTGCTAAATCGGTAAATGCGATTGAAGTCATCAAATGATCTTGAGAATGAACGGTTAATAAAGTAACTGTCATGTGATCTCCTTGTGCTTCTTGAGTTAATAGTCCTGTTTGAGAATGATGTGCTTCCACTAATGACGCTTCAGCATCTTTGATTTTTTGATCTGCTAATTCAAAGTCACCTTGTTTGGCAGCAGCAATAGCTTCCATTGCATCGCTTTTTGCATTCCCACCATACATAATTAATCCCATAATTGCTTCTAAGTTTTTTTCATCCATGCGTATATCTCCTCGTAATTAAAATTATTTCATTAAACTTTCTGCTTGAGCTAACACTTTTTCACCATTCATCATGCCATAATCAGACATATTAATTACATCTAATGGAATTCCTTTTGGTGTTAATTTTTGTTCAAATTGAGCTTTCATAAAACGAACTTGTGGACCTAATAATAAAACATCCACTGGTTTTGTTTCTAAATGAATATCAGCTTCTGATGCTGATACTGCAAAGATATCTGCGTCTACCCCTTTATCTTGTGCTGCTTTTTGCATTTTTGTTACTAATAAACTTGTGCTCATTCCTGCTGAACATACGAGCATAATTGTTTTTTTTGCCATGATTGTTGCCACCTCTCAAATTTATGTTGTCTTTACACTTATTTATAAAGCAAGAAGTGTGCCAACTATCAAACAAGCTAAAACCCTTTGAAATCAACGTTTTAGTTACACTATTCAACTACACACTGATTACATTTCACCTACACACTACAAGTTAAGTGTAAAAATACCTCTTTGTATGTAATTTAGTGCGTAAAAAAAGAGCCCGTTGCCGTAGCTCTCTAATACGATTGTTCAATCATTGCTAACATCTGTTTAAATTGACGTTTTTTAAAGAAGCTAAGAAGTACCCCTGTAACCATATCATTTAATGATTGAATCATTCCATGTGAGTCCATTTTTTCTACATATTGGATTTCACAACTCTTTTCATCAATCGAACGAATTTGATAAGTTGCAGTAAAATCATTACGCGTGGTAGATGTTCGGTAAATATATAATTGATCGGTGATTAATTCTTCAATTTTTATTTTAGCACTGGTCTTCTCATTGAATTTCTTGATATATTCAAAACCTATCAGTTGTTTTTCTTTTAACGTTTGACCAGTAGCTTCTTGAACATCATACATCACTGAATCAATAATTTTCTTGTAGAAAAATTCAGCAGGAACATTCATTTGTTTAACGATTTCCACGATTTTCCTCCTCCACTCTCTTTTTTTCTTTTTTATTGCCTTTAATAAATAGACTGATTCCTAGGATTATAAAAAAAATGGACACGATTAAATTGGGCCAATTATACGTGCCGGTCTGTGCATTTACACTATATATAAAGCATATCATCCCTATACTAATTAGAAACAAGCCGTTCTTCAACATATGATTCACCCCATTTCATCTGATTATGCCACATTAAAATATAAAACTTTGCCCCATTCTTCAGCTTTGATTGCATCTTTGGCTAATCGGATTGCGGCATCTTTGTCTCCTGTTATCTTAAAAATTAATTGGATGCCCTTTTTTTCTTTAAACTTATAAGTAATTGCTTCATTTTCAATTGATTCTAATAATTTTTTGATATTTTCTTGTTGCATTGCAGAACTAACTGTAATCATAGTATACACTCTCCATTATTTATAAAATTTCTAGCTGAGTAATTTCTTACTCAGCTAGATTTTTTTACGCTTGATCGGATGGATCAATTTTGTTGGCTGCTAGAATAAATGGTGCCCAAATTAATAAGGCTACTACTAAGTTGACAATGGTTAACACAATCGCTCTCCAGTCTCCTCCTGTTGCTAAGAAACCACTAAGAATCGTAGGCATTACCCAAATAACATTCACTACCACTGGCGAAACTAATCCAGCAGCTGTCGCAAAGAAAGCAATCGTTGCAGTTACAAGGGGTGCAATGATAAATGGAATCATAAACAATGGATTCAACACGATTGGCAATCCAAACATAATTGGCTCATTGATATTGAATATTCCAGGTCCTAATGCTAATTTACCAATCGTCTTGTGATCTGCCCGTTTAGAGAATAACAAAATACCAACTAATAGCATTAATGTTACTCCTGCACCGCCAGGCCATACGAAGGCTTCAAAAGAACCTGCTACCCATTTGTACGGAATTGCATCACCTAATTGGTAAGCATTAGTATTTTCAACCATGGCAACTCCATAAATCGATTGTAAAACTGGCCCCATAATGTTTGTCCCATGTAACCCAAAGAACCATAAAAAATGTACAAGTAAAACAATAATAAATACGGCAAAATAGCCTTGTGATAATCCAAGTAAAGGTTTTTGAATAGATTCAGCAATCCAGTCAATTAATGGCATACCTACAAATTTTTCAAATAAGAAATAAATTGTACCTGAAACAAATAATCCGGCAATTCCTGGAATAATTGCTGCGAATGCTTTAGATACAGCTGGTGGTACAGAGTCTGGCATTTTGATAATAATATTTTTATTCATTAATTTAGCAAAAATGATAACCGAGATAAAACCAAAAATCATTGCTGTAAATAAACCAGTTCCTCCCATATAGGCACCAAATGGGAAGTATCCCCAACCGCCTGCAGAAATTGTTGTTCCATCTACAGTCCAGCCAGCTGTTGTAATAATATCAGCTGCTTCTTTAGGTAAAGCTTCTCCCAAAGTCAATGAAAGATTTGCTGATTGTGGAATCCCCATAATAAATGCCGATAAGGAAACAATTGCTCCTGATAAAGGATCCACATTATATGCTTTTGCAATGTTATAGCCTAAAGATGCTGAAAATACTACAGCCATAATAGCTAACGTTCCTGTCCAAACGAGTCCATTAACTGAAATTAATGGTTGAAAGAATTTAGTAATCACATTGATTCCTTCTGCTTCGTTATACCATGAACCAGAAGTAATATACGTACTTGGAAAGTCACGTACAAAGGCGTTCAATAATACGGCAATCGCTCCTGCCATTGTCACCGGCAACATACCAATAAATGCGTCACGCAATGCTACTAAGTGTTTTTCTGAGCCAATTTTTGCTGCAATTGGCAACACATATCTTTCTAACCATCCTGATAAAGCTTCCATTTCGTTTCCTCCTATAAGTTCAATTCTTAGAATATTTTTTCTAAAAAATAATCAAATAACTATCCGTTCAAAGTAGTATTTGAAAAACATTCTGTGTATTTTGAATCTATCCGTTCTTTTGTTACATCAATAAAAACAATTGATGCCATCAGACCATCTTGTGAATGATGCACTTTAACTAACAAGACTTCTCATCTACTAACTAAAAGTCACACCTTTAAGTAACCGCTTCCATTATATTATTTTTGGCAATCCCTTCATGCACAATCCATCCCATGATGACTTTTAACTGTTTTTTCTTTCAATAAATTCCTCTGATTGCTACTTAATTAGTGCTTCTGCTTGTGCTAATACTTTTTCGCCGTTCATCATGCCATAGTCAGCCATATTGATAATATCCAATGGAATCCCTTTAGGCGCTAATTTTTGTTCGAATTGGGCTTTCATAAAACGAACTTGCGGACCTAACAATAATACATCCACTGATTTCGATTCCAAATGGTTGTCCGCATCTGAAGCTGAGACTGCAAAGATGTCTGCTTCCAAACCTTTATCTTCTGCTGCTTTTTGCATTTTTGTTACTAATAAACTAGTACTCATCCCAGCCGAACATACTAACATAATTGTTTTTTTTGCCATGTTTATTCACCTCTTTTATTTTTTATTTACACTTAACTATAAAGCAAAAAGCATGCCAAAAATAAAAATAGACCAAAAACTGATACATTCAGCTTTTGGTCTATACAGAAAACTACACAGTGTTGATATAAACTTTACACACTTTCATCTAGTGTGTAAGAATTAAAGTGTGTATCTACTTTATTTTCAATAAACATTTGTGTTAGAAAAGCAATTTCATCTTCTGGGATACGTACATTGTAATTCTTTTCAATTAACATCAAACTTGTTTTTAATTGATCGGCTTCTAAACGATACCGTTTTTGAAAACTTGCTAAGTCTGGGAAATGACGGGTTGGTTCTTCTTTCAATAAGCTTTCAATCAAGAAGGCTAAATGAATAACAATGCCTGCTTCAGCACTTGGTTCAACAATTAAATGCATTTGCGTTTGAATTTGTTGAACGGCTTTTTGTAAATCAATAATCAATGATTTTAATGAAGAAACATGGGTAATTGTCCCTTTCAATGAATTGACAATTGTTTCTAACGGTACCCCATCACTGACAATTCGTTTTAAAACATTCAAGCGTTCATGATTAAAGACATCATACGCAGAAAAGAAGGGGATATTCTGATATTCGATCTCTACGGTCCCAGCAATAGCCCGAATTTCGTACTCTTCCAATAAGCCATCAATGTGTTTTTTGAATGTTTCGCGTTCGATAAACTGCATCTGTATAATTTCAACTTTGGATTGGTCGACAATTGGCGCAATTCGTTGATATAACTTCGCAGCCACACCTTCCCCTGTAAAGCAAGTAACCACAATGGCTTTTTTCGTACGTTTCGTTTCATGAAGTGAACGAAATTGTTCCCGTACGATACTTTCAAAGGAGATTTGAATATTTTGATAGATGTCTTCCAAACTTCGTCCAGCATCTGCCATTCGCAAGGCTTCAATCACAATCATGGTACTAGTCATGGAGATTGCTTTCGTACGAATACCGGTTTCTTCATAAATTAAATTCGCAAATGAATTCAATGATCCCATATCGGTTAACAACAATAAACCATTAGATAATTCATCACGGTTTCCATTTACGTAAGCTAATAAATCAGCATACATCTCTTGAACTTCTGTTTCCAAAGACATGTTCATCGCAGTACCAATTGTGGTACTTAACAGTTCTTGCGCTGTTTCAAGCATGCTGCTGGCAGTTGCGCGTCCGTGCATCAACACTACAATGTCCACTTTATTTAAAGGCAATGATTCGGTTTCACCCACTTGAATCGATAAGAACATGCTAATAAAGCCAATTTCATCAAAGGGGATTTCCACATCATATTCTTCTTCAATGATACTTGATAAGTCTAAGGCCACTTGAAATTCTGACTTCAATTTCTTACGAACCGTGTTCAAATCAGGATGTACAATCATATGCCCTTCTGCTACACGATCAAGTGTACTTTGTAAGTGCATTGCAAACGCAAAACGAGCTTTTTCGTTGTACTTACGATCAAGTTCTTCTTCGGCAATATCATACAAACGATTAGTTAACTGCCATAATTCTTGCGGAATTAATTCTTTTTGAACAGGCGCTTGTGCCAACTCTTCCACATACGTTTCAAAATATGCGTCAACATCTCGAGAAATCAATTTTTCCAAATCAACACTTGCCACACCAGTTTCACTTAGCGTAGATACTTTTTCCTCAATGTCATTGTAGACTTGCATATTCCGTTCTGGATCATGAGACCAAACAGCATCGGCTTCTTTAGGTTCGAAGCTTAAAAATTCCCCTTTTCCCTCTAAAAAGCGATCCAAGCGATCCGCCATTTCCTTCACTTTTAATAAGCCTTTTTGAACTTGTAAAGAACAGTCTTTTTTTCGAATGACTAAGATATCCTGTCGATGCGTACGATAGTGTAGGAAAGCTTTGGCACAAACTAATTTCAAATCACGTTTAATTTGGCCAATGTTTGCTTCTGCATCATACAGCATGAAGGCTAAAATGGCTTCCTTTTCTACTTGAATTCTCTGACTCAAACGATTTGCTTCTTGCTTAATAAACAACGAAATAATTTCGTAACGTTCATCTAACGAACGCGCAGCTAAGCTTGGTAAGGTAATCGCCATCGGAATTCGACGATTGAACGTTGTCAAAAAAGAGTCTGAAGATTCAGTTGTTGCGCCAATGATTTGGACAGAAGCTTCATAGACTTGAGCACTTTCCCCTAAAGGACGATACACCCCTTTATCAATAAAGGTAAACAGCATTTCTTGTCCTTCCGGTGGTAAACGGTGAATTTCATCTAAAAATAAAATACCGCCATCTGCTTTAGCAATCAATCCCGGGCTATCTTCCGTCGCTCCAGTATAGGCACCTTTACGAATTCCAAAGATATGACCAAATAACAGCTGTGGATTTTGAGCATAATCCGCACAGTTAAACGAAACAAAAGGAGCCGCTTTTTCCAACATATGTGATTGTACAGCAAAATGATACATACATTCCGCAAACATCGACTTACCAGTTCCCGTTTCGCCAAAAATAATTGTATGTAAACCTCTTGGCGGATATAAAATAGCTGCTTTGGCTTGTTGAATACTAACTTTAAGGGAAGCATTTTCTCCGACCAAGGTTTCAAACGTGATGTCGGTAGAAGTATCCACATGCACTTGGTCATCAGAAATCGCTTCGTATATCACTGGTCGTCCTGAACGTTTTTGAATTTTTTCTTCTTTATAAAGTTCACTCAAATAACGACTAGCATTACTGCGATCAATCTGCAAAATATCGGCTACTTCTGCGGCAGTTAATCCTTTTTTATGCAGTTCAATCGTTTGCAAGATTTCTTCTTTTCTAGAGTACATGTCTCTCTTCCTTTACTTTTCTTTGCGTTTTCGTGCGCCTTTATTTTTTTGTGCTTTTTTGCGATTTTTTACTTTAGGTTTTGTGTTTGATTTAACCGCTTCGTGTTTAACTTTCGGTTCAGTTTGTTTCAATGGTTTGCGTTCTTTGGATTGATGGATTTCCTTTTCAGGTTGTTCATCAAGTAACGCACCTCCATGTAAAAAGACTTCTTCTATTGTTAAGTCTAACTCTCTGGCTAGTTTTTTCAAACGTGGCAATGTGTTTTCTTGGACAATGGTCACTACTTGGCCAGAAGCGCCCATTCGTCCGACACGACCTGCACGATGTAAGTAGCTCTCTTTTGTCAAAGGTACCTCTGCATTGACAACATACGGCAATTCGGCAATATCTAAACCACGAGAAGCCACATCTGTTGTGAGTAACTCCACAATTTTTCCTTGTCTAAATAATTCTAGCGACATCTTACGCAAATCCTTGGATTGATCCGATGCCAGTGATGCGACACGTAAATGATGGAATAATAATTTTTCTTCCGCACTCCCTAAGTCTTGCAATTGATTGAAGAAAACCAGACCCTGGAATCCTTCAATATTTGCCAAACGACGTAACCCATCAACCAAGCGGCGACTTGGATAAACAAGGTATGTGTGCTTTACCACGCCTTTGCTTTGGTCTTCTTTTGTTACATCAATTACTTGAATCTCTGGTTTAATTGCTTGAATTGCGGCTAATGCTTGATCCGCTGTCGCAGAAAAGAAACCTAATTGTACCTCTTGTTGCAAGCTTTTGATAATTTCTTCAACTAAATGACTGGCACCAGGTAAAAACAATTGATCGGCTTCATCAAAAATAATTGTTTTTAATTGATGTGATTTAATTTTCTTTTGTTTAATTAATTCAACAATTCGTCCAGGTGTCCCTATCAGTACTTCTGGTTTTGTTTTTAACTTTTCAATTTGACGTTTAACATTCGCTCCACCGATAAATGGTTGAACATTTAAGCCTAAGTCTTTTCCCCATTGACGGGCAACTTCAGCTACTTGAATGCCCAATTCCTGTGAGGAAGTCAAAATCAACAATTGATTGCCTTCATTCAACTGAACATTTTGCATTATTGGTAAAAGATAAGACAACGTTTTTCCTGAACCCGTCGGTGAAATACCTACAAGACTTTCTCCTTCGATTAATGGACGATACACTGATTCTTGGATAAGTGAGGGCGTAGTAAATCCTTCTTCATCCCAGCGTTGTTGCCATTTTTCAGGCAGTTTAAATTCTGACATCACATTCGTTCCTCTATTCCTGATCCGCATCAAATTTGATGTCGGCTTGTTTTCTCAATTGATACAATACATTATTCACGTCACGTGCTAATTCAACCCATGTTTCATAACGTTCGATGTTTGTTGCATCAGTTGGATTCTCAATGATTTCTGCAAAATCAAGCGCTTCTTCAATCATTGGATTTTCTTTGGCAACCACATCTAAAACTTGCGTCCCAGTTTCACGGTTGTGTAACTCCGCTTTTTCAATGGCATTAATTCCATTTAATGCTAACGTCCCGTTATCAAAATAAATTTCTGAAGGCAATTCTGCATTACCAATTTTACCATGTTGAATTGTTACATCAAACGTATCGTATCTTAAAATAGCTATGCCAATCCCATCGACACCCGTTGCAATTTTACGTGCAAAATGATGCACTTCATTTGGTACACCAAACCAGCCTAACGCTGCATAAATCGCATACACGCCTAAATCAGACAACGATCCTCCTGAAAAACGTGGCGAAAAGATATTTGGTTCTTCTCCAGCTAACACTTGATCATAACGTGAAGAATACTTCATATAAGTAAAGTTTGCTCCGATAATATGCTCAGATGATGGTAAAAATTCTGCAACCGTTTGAAAACTTTTTTCATGGATATTACGCGCTGCTTCAAAGAAAAAGACGTCTTGTTTTTTTGCCAACTCAATAATTTCAGCCATTTCTTGTGGATTTGAAAACGCTGGTTTCTCCACAATAACATGCTTGCCAGCTAAAATAGCTGCTTTAGCTTGACTAAAATGCAAACTATTTGGTGAAGCAATATACACCGTATCCAATAATGGTGTAGCAAAGAAAGTCGCTAACTCCGTTTCACAAGCAATATTTCCTTCATATTTACTAGCAAATTCTTGCGCTGTTTCTAGTCTCCTTGAATAAACAGCCGTTAACGTGTACCGACCCGTTTCTAATGCACCTTGTACAAATTGATGCGTAATCCAATTTGTACCAATAATTCCTAAATGGACCATATTCATTCCCTCTTTTCTATAATTTAACTGAATTTAAAATTCTGAGCTACTTAGGGAAATTTTAACATATAATCACAAAAACTTCTTGAAAAATCCAACCTTAGTCCCACTTATTTTCTTAACTACCATGATATAATAAATGTAACTTGATAAGAGAACAGGAGTGATTAAGTGGACGCCAGAATGCTTCTTCTCGGAACTTCTTTAGTGACAAGTATCGTAGGTTCTACGCTTATCCGTCGCAGAAAGAAACCGAATAACAAGCTAGATTCTTTTGTTGGTAATTGGGTATATTATCGACAAAATCAAACAGGACAAGTCTATGTGACAGTAACCGATGATTTACAACTCTATATCCAGAATAAACTGCAACCAACAACAGTCATAGATTGTACTGCTGAGCGTCTTACATTAATCGATTCGATGGGGTATCATATTGTTTTTGAACAAAAAGACAAACACATCGCTTTTTATGACGAAACAGAAGGTACTTCTTTTCAATTAATCGAGTGTTAATATTTTTTTGTGGATGAACAAGGTTTGTTCCGTTAAATAAGTCGTACTTATTTATATTTTAAGGTGTGGGTTCGATTCCCATCTTCCACGTATCAATTATGAAGGGTGTGCTGTCTATGTTAACCACATTTGTTTCATTAGTATCTATTTTTGGATTAATGGGATTGTTGGCTGTGTTTTCTTTCTTAGCCTATCAAATTAGTCAAACAGAAACGAACGCGAGTGTTCCCGTTCGAGTAGAATCTTCTTCAAAGCCTCATCGTAGAGTTTAGTTGCAACTAAACTCTTTTATTTTTGCTTTGAATTTGATACACTCTTAAGTTGAGACTATTTAAAGGAGAGTATTTATGAAGAAAAAACATCGCTTTCTCCCCTTATTAGCGGGAATTTTGTTTTTCCTTTCATCAGTTGTGCCTATTTTTAGTGTGCAAGCAGATGAATTATCTGGAGACTTCAAAGTGGAAGCTAAAGCCGCCCTTTCGATTGACGCAGATACAGGTAAAGTGTTATATGACCAAAACAGTGACGACGCATTAGGTATTGCCTCTATTACTAAGATTATCAGTCTTTATTTAGTGGAAAAAGAAGTTGCAGAAGGGAAGCTTGCTTGGGACGATGAAATTGAAATTTCCGATTTTGTCGCACAACTAAGTGTCCATCCTGAACTTTCAAATGTTCCTTTAGAAACAACCAGTAAATATACTGTAAAAGACTTATTCGATTCAGCATTCATTCAATCATCAAATGCTTCTACCATGGCATTAGCTGAAAAAATTGCTGGTTCTGAAGCAGATTTTGTTGATTTAATGAAAAAACAATTGGAAGACTGGGGCATTAAAGATGCCAAAATCGTAAACTCAACTGGTTTAAACAATGTTTATCTAGGTGAACATATCTATCCTGGTTCTAAAACAGATGATGAAAATATTTTATCTGCAAAAGGTGTAGCGATTGTTGCTCGTCATTTAATTAATGATTACCCAGACGTACTAGAAGTAACTGCGACACCAAAACAAGAATTCGGGTCACATACTTTCTCACCAATCGAGATGGTCAACTGGAACTGGATGTTGCCAGGCATGCTTTACGAAAAAGCAGGTGTGGATGGATTAAAAACTGGAACAACTGATCTAGCTGGAGCTTGTTTTGTAGGAACGATGACAAAAGATGGCCAACGAATTATTACGGTGGTATTAAACGCTACAAATCATGAGACCGATCCCGGCGCACGTTTTGTAGAGACGGGTCGCTTAATGGATTATTCTTTTGATAATTGGAAAAAAGAAGAAGTTCTAGCTAAAGATGCAACGGTCCCTGAATTGAAAACCGTTCCTGTTCATCAAGGAAAAGAATTAACTGTTCCTGTCCAAACAGAAGAAGCACTAACAGTCTGGTTACATTCTTCAATGACAAAAGACGATGTAACCTTCAAAACTTCTTTAAATTCAAAACGTATCACTGACGATAACGAATTACAAGCTCCTATTGAAAAAGGAGCAAACGTCGGAACTGTCCAAGCAGTTTCACCCGACAAATTAGGTTTTATCGAAGAAAGTGATACCGATACTACGAAAACTGCCTTACTTGCTAGTCAAGAAGTTAAAAAAGCCAATATCTTTGTTCAAGCTTGGCGAGCAGTCAAAGGATTATTTAATTAAAAGAACGTGCGTCACTTTCTTATGGAAAGCGACGCACATTTTTTTATAACATTTTAATCGGAAAATATAATTCTACTTCTCCAGGTTCAAAACTTGGTAAATAGTGTTCTTGGATTGCTGCAACTAATTCAGCATTTTCTTGTGGCAGGATTTCTTCAAACATCTTTTCTGTCATCATTTCTAAATTCGCTTCATTGGTTTTTACAACAAGATATTCCATTGCTGGAATCAACCAGCGTTGCCAGTCATGCGGTTGCTTGACTTCATGTGGTAACTGCATTCCAGCTAAATAACGACCCTCTTCTTGCCACGGATCTAACCAGCGCTTAGTATCACTCATCAATCCCCATAAGTTTACCGAATCGACTTCCCATTCGTTGGCTGCCTCTGCCAATTCTTCAAAATCACGATTTGCTAGTTCCCACAATTCAGGAACCCAGGAAGCAGCTTCAGTTGCTAGACCGCGCCCTTCTTTCCCAATCACTGCAAACTCAGGTAGTCTTTTACGTATTACTTCACCTAGTTCCAATCCTATCATCCTCCTACTCATCTCTTCTTTTCATTGTAACGGATTTTTGTAAATAAATAAAACAAGATTTTTTGTAGAAAATTCGTTATACTTAATCTATTAATGAATGGAGTGATCGTATGGGGTTAATGCAATTATTTATTTTTGGAATTCCTTATTTAATAGGAGCTGGTGGAATTTATTGGTGGCGTAAAAAAAAGCCACAGCCTGATAAATTTTTCTTTTTAGTTAGCTGGACGTTACTTGCGCTCTCAATATACTTAGGGATACTCGAAGCTAAAAATGGTACTTATTATTTAATAATTCCGCTATTATTTTTTGGTCTATTTTTCTTTTCTTATCGTTTAGAAAAAACCAGATTAATAAATGGCTTTTTATTTAATTTATTTATTGTTATTTTTGGTAGTTATTTAGTGATTAATTTCATTCAAACACCAAATATTATTGTGTTTTTATTATTAGCCGTTATTGGTGTGTGTGGTTTACTGATTTTAGCTTTTGGTTTTACAGGTCTAATGCTTTTATTGTACTGGAATGCCGTTATTGTTATTCGAAAAGAATCACGTTCTTTAGCAAATTTATTAACGTTGATTTTAGCCATTTTAATGACATTGTGGCTGATTTATGATCATTTTATCGCGAGTATTTTACCAGACTGGGCAAGTCTTTTGTTATCTATTTTACCGATGACACTTTTTTATTTCGCTTTTGTTTTCTTAAATTTCTTAACAGTTTCAGTTTTGTATCAATTCAATCATCCTCGTTATAAACAAGACTGTATTGTTGTGTTAGGTGCAGGATTGATTGATGGCGAACGTGTTTCGCCACTATTAGCCCGAAGAATTGATAAAGCTATTTCTTTTTATCATCAACAGAAAAAAGCAACAGGTAAAACACCCAAGTTGATTATGTCTGGTGGGCAAGGTGCCGATGAGAAAGTCTCAGAAGCTGTTGCGATGAAACAATATGCATTAACACAAAATATTCCGGAAAGTAATATTTTAGTAGAAACCAACTCCACCACGACTTTGGAGAATATGCAATTTTCAAAAGAAATTATTCGTCAAAACTTTGGTGAAAATGCCAACGTGATTTTTTCTTCTAATAACTATCATATTTTTAGAGCAGGAATCTTTGCGCGTTGGGCGGGGTTAAAAGCAGATGGAATTGGCTCAAAAACAGCCTTGTATTATTTACCAAATGCCTTTTTAAGAGAATTCATCGCCATTGTAGCCATGAATAAAAAACGTCATTTTTTAATTGTGGGGCTCTTAGCAGCGATGATTTTAGTATTGACAGTCATCGTTTTAATTGGTACTTATTGGGCAACATAAAAAAGTAGGTGATAGCGAACTATCACCTACTTTTTCTTATATAGAATCATTTCTTACAACGACACGTTGAATCCGTGTTTTGAAGCGTTTCATTAAGGGGCTAGTGGCCTCTTGAATCGCACAATACTTATCGACCATTGTTACAATGTAGCTTTCTTTGTAACGTGGTGGCGCGATTGTTGCTCCCCACATATGTTTGACAATAATGTCACGTTCTAAATCAGAAAGTTCTGTTAACTTTTCTGCATTCTGTACTGCAATGCGTGGATGCATATACGCATGAGATCCTTCATCGAATTTCGTTGTACGCCAGTCATAATAGAATAAATCATGTAATAGACCTGCGCGAGCAGTTGCACGTGCATCGCCTTTCCAACGTTTTGCTAGTTTATAACTATTGTAAGAAACACTAATTGAATGATCTAATCGAGTTGAATGCATATGTTGAACAAATTCTGATAATTTTTGAACTTCATCCGTTGCAAGTAAATCTTCTACATAAGATAGATATTCTGTATCTTTTTGCCATTCTGCTGTCATATGAATCTTTTGGCCACCTTTTACTTTGCATTTTTTGTATCTAATAAAAGTATAGCACGCTGATTTTAAAATTCTATAATATCATCATATTGTCAAAGAATTTTAATAGTTCCTTAAAATTTGTACTTTTTTCACACAATAATTACACAAAGGCATACATTAAAATTCCAGCCGCAACGCCGACATTTAAGGATTCTGCTTTTCCATGAATCGGAATATATAAATTTTTATCTGTCATTTGTAACAATTCAGCAGCGACCCCTTGTCCTTCATTTCCTAACACCAATGCAACATTCGCTGTTTTTTCCACTTGATTAAATTGTACAGCATCCACATTTAGCTCTGTTCCATAAACCGGAACTTGATTTTTTTGGAATTCAGGTACCACTTCAAGTAAATCACACGCAATTACAGGTATATGAAATTGACTTCCCTGCATACTACGTAAGACCTTCGTGCTGTAGACATCTGCAGTTCCCTTGCCTAGCAAGACACCATTAAACCCTGCTGCATCAGCGGTACGAATCATGGTACCAACATTCCCTGGATCTTGAACGTTGTCTAACAATAACCATTTCCCTTGATACGTTAATTCAGCGAATGCTTCTTTTTGAACAACTGCAATCATGCCCTGAGGTGTTGGCAAATCAGATAACTGCTTCATTACTTCATCTGAAACAAAATAAGTGGTGCTCATTTGTTCAGCTATCCAAGTTCCCCACTCTTTTTTCCCACGTTCATCGATAAAGATTTCTTCAATTTTAGCGCCATATTTTATAGCTTCTTCAACTAAATGAAATCCTTCCAGTAGATATTTTCCTTCTTGTTCACGGTATTTGCGTTTATGTAATTTTTTACGTTCTTTAATTAGTCCGTTCTTTGTCGATTGAATTTCTTTCATGCTTTCACCTCAAGTCTCATTATAGCATGAAAGAATTTTCAAGGCTTGTTCAAATCAATAAAAAGCGCTATCATTAAAGAAAAAGGAGTGACGAACATGAAAAAAATTCGCATGAATGTCCAAGGTCGGGTCCAAGGTGTTGGTTTTCGATTTTCAACTAAAATGCTTGCTGATGAATTAGGAATTTTCGGTAGTGCAATGAATGAAGACAACGGCTCTGTAACCATCGAAGCCATGGGTGACGAGGCTGTTATCGATACCTTCATTGAGAAAGTGAAAGCTTCTCCTGCTCCCTACGGACGTGTTACTTTCTACACAATTGAAGAAAATGCAACAATTACCGAACGTGATCGATTTGTCACAAATTAAGACCTTCATACTTCTTTCACATTTAATTTTGGCTTTGTTCATTGAAAAGATGGTTGTTTTTTAGTATAGTTATCATTGTCTAAATTTAATTAAGTAGAGGAAGAAGTACATGAGAAAAATGAAAAATTGGCTGGTTGGCTCCGGTCTTTTCGCGCTTTTAATCACATTATCTGGTTGTGTAAGTCGTCTGGAAGATGGGACACCTGATCCAAATGGTCTAATTTATCGTACGTTAGTGCAGCCTTTAGGGAAGTTTCTTTCATATGTTGCTACAGATATGGGCTTAGGTTTTGGTTTAGCAATTATCATTGTAACCATCATTGTTCGTTTGATTATTTTACCATTAGGGATTGGTCAATCGAAAAAAGCGATGGTGCAAAGTGAAAAAATGCAATTTCTAAAACCACAAATTGATGTCGTTCAAAAGAAATTAAAAGCAGCTGCATCACGTGAAGAACAAATGCAAATTCAAGCAGAAATGCAAAGTATTTACAAAGAAAACAATGTGAGTATGCTTGGTGGAATTGGTTGTTTGCCAATGTTAATCCAAATGCCAATCTTTACCGCTTTATACTTTACTGCTCAATTTACACCAGGAATTGATAAAGCTACCTTCTTAGGTATTTCACTGGGTGAGCCTAGTATCGTTTTGGTTATTATTGCTGGTCTTTCTTATGTCTTACAAGGGTACCTATCATTAATTGGTGTTCCTGAAGAACAAAAGAAAACAATGCGTAGTATGTTAATTGTTTCTCCATTAATGATTGTGATGGTTTCATTCGCTGCTCCAGCTGGAGTTACCTTATATTGGGTAGTTGGTGGTATTTTCAGTTGTTTACAAACCTTTATTACTAACGTGATTATGAAACCAAGAATTAAAGCACAAATTGCGGAAGAAATGAGAAAAAACCCACCAAAAACTGTCGTAACACCAATGAAAGATGTGACAGAATCAGTTGAACCTGCAAAAGAAAAAACGCCAACTCCAAAGAAAAACACCAAACAAGGAAATGGTCGTAACGCAGGCAAACAACAACGAAAATAATCAAATTGTTCTTTTTCTTCTCTAGAAAAAGAACAATTTTTTTATAAAAAGGAGGAAATCGGTTGTTACAAGCTTATCTCAATATATTTGTTATTTTTTTATTAATGTTTGTTGGTTATTGGTTATCTTATAAACAATGGTTCACCAATCGTACTGCGGATGTCTTTTCTAAGATTGTTTTGAATTTATCCTTACCTTTCAGTATGTTTTTAAACATTACAGCAAATTTTTCACGTAATGAATTTTTATCATTGTTTTCAGGAATGATTATCCCCTTATTGTCGATGTTAATCACTTTAGGCGTTAGTTTCATCTATCGAAAACTCTTTCGAATTACTAAAACGCGGCAAGGAACTTTCTCTACAATGGTGACTTGTTCCAACACTATTTTTATTGGTTTACCCATTAATTTAGCTATTTTTGGCGAACCTTCTATCCCTTATGTATTGCTTTATTACATTATCAACACCACGATTTTTTGGACGATTGGTATCTATTTAATTGCTA
The DNA here is from genome assembly GCF_058216495.1 of Enterococcus sp. AMC1623. Taxonomy (NCBI): domain Bacteria; kingdom Bacillati; phylum Bacillota; class Bacilli; order Lactobacillales; family Enterococcaceae; genus Enterococcus; species Enterococcus sp. AMC1623. The sequence goes on from NZ_CM177096.1 coordinate 1,272,404, forward strand.
CCGATAGCCCACAAATTAAAGAAACACGTGTAACCTTCCACCCTTTAGTTGCTTTGAAAAAAATCTTTTCTCCTGCTCTACTAGGATTTATTATTGGATTAATTTGGATGATTTTAGCACTCAAAGTACCTATTTTAGTGAAAGGTTTTGGCACCTATCTAGCAGATTTAACAACGCCTTTATCGATGTTTGCGATTGGTATTATGGTTTATTTTAATGGGGTAAAAAATCTGAAAATGAATAAAGATATTATTGGCGTGTTGATTGGTCGCTTTATTTTATCGCCAATGATTGTTTGGTTACTTGGGCAATGGATTCACGTGCCATCATTGATGTTACAAGTGTTTATTATTCAATCAGCCATGCCCGTCCAAAATTCCGTACCTATTCTTGCTCGAACCTACCATGCAGACGAGGAATTTGCCGCATCCAGCATGGGCTATTCTGTTTTAATTTATATGCTCTACATTCCTATTTTGTTGAAGCTAATTTATGCAATGTAAAAAAAGGAGGAACCTATGAATGCTATCAAAATAAGCAATCTCATACTGGCTTTTGTATTGGAACTTCTTGCTCTTGTTATTTTAAGTTATTGGGGATTTAGTTTACCCCTGAATCCAAGTATAAATATTTTATTAGGGATTGCTGTGCCAATCGTCCTTATACTAGTCTGGGGTAGATGGTGTGCGCCAAAATCTCCCTACCGTCTCGTTGGTATTCATTTGTCTCTACTAAAAAGTTCGATTTTTATCGGTGTTGTTTGGTGTTTAATCCAGTTGCATTTCTTCGCATATGCTTTTGTTTTTGCTTTTTTTGTCATTCTTCATTTAGGAATCAGTAGTTATTTTAAAACATTATAAAAAACTAGGCTGTCGTTAAGCGACAACCTAGTTTTTCTTATTTTGTAATTAATGTGTCTAAACTTGCTAAAGCTAATGACATTTTAGAAATTTTACGTAATTGTAACAGACGGTTATTACGAACTGCTTCATCTTCTACCATAACCATTGTTTGCTCGAAATAAGCTTCAATCAATGGACGTAAGCTAACCAGCGCTTTGTAGTTTTCTTCAACAGTTTGTTCTACAAAATCATTTTCTAAACGAGTAGTTGCTTCATACAGCGCTTTTTCTGCATCATTTTCAAATAGTTCTGGATTAATTTTAGCGGCTTCATCTTCCACTTTTTTCGCTAAATTAATGACTCGTGTCAAAGCTTCCATTGACGGTTTGAAATCCTCATCTTCTAAATGATCTTTTAGCATATCTGCTGTTTCAAACAAACGAGAAAAATCTTCTTGTTCGGCATGAATGACTGCATCGATTACATCATGACGAATATTTTTACCTAAGAAGAATTGACGTAAACGGGCTTGTAAGAAACCTAATACCTCTTTGTCATCATCAGATAATTGAATTCCATATAATTCTTGATTCGCATTAATTTTTTCTTCAATCATTTTTTGCATAACACTAAAGGGGAAGCGCCATTGTTTATCTGCAATGATTCGAACAATTCCATATGTTTGACGACGTAGTGCATAAGGATCGTTTGAACCACTTGGACGCATTCCTACTGCAAAGAAGGACAATACACTATCCAATTTATCTGCAATCGCTAAAACAGCACCTACGTTGGATTGTGGGAGTTCTCCTTCACTTGAAATCGGCATATAATGTTCACGAATTGCTTGAGCAACAGATGGCTTTTCACCTTGTAATAAAGCATATTTTTCACCCATAATTCCTTGTAACTCTGGGAATTCACCAACCATATTCGTCACTAAATCAAATTTATAGATTTCAGTTGCACGTTGTAAGTCAGCCAATTCTTCTGCCGTTAGTCCAACATTTTTACCAAGAATTTGTGCTTCCACACCGACACGTTTCATTTTTTCATAGATAGAACCAATTTTTTCATGGAAAGTAACGTTTTTTAATTTGTTCACGCATTGATCGATAGTTAATTTTTGATCTTCTTGATAAAAGAATTCTGCGTCTTCTAAACGGGCAATCAAGACTTTTTCATTTCCCTTGATGACATTCTCAATTTTCACACTATCTCCATTACGTACAGAAATGAAGTGTGGTAATAATTGACCTTCCGCATCACGAACATCAAAATAGCGTTGATGTTCTTTCATAGATGTTACTAACACTTCTTCGGGTACTGCTAAATATTTTTTATCAAAGTTTCCAACAAAAGCAGTTGGATATTCGACTAAATTGTTCACTTCTTCTAATAAATCTGCATCTAATTCAATCGTCCAATTGTTTTTGTCAGCAATTTTTTGAATTTGTGTCGCAATCAAGGCTTCGCGTTCCGCAGAGTCAGCTATTACAAACTGCTCTTTTAGTTTTTCTAAATATTCATCCGCATCGTCAAACGTCACATCTTGCCCTAAGAAACGATGACCACGAGAAGAACGTCCTGTTTTTACATCTAAAATTTCAAAAGGAATCACTTCATCATCCAATAATGCTACGATCCAATGAATTGGGCGAATGTATTCAAAATCATAGCTACTCCAATGCATCGTTACAGGGAAAGTTAAGCTAGTAATCACTTCTTTTAATCCTATTAAAACATCAATTGCCGCTTTTCCTGGGGTATGTTTTGTGACATATACGTATTCTACACCTTTTAATTCTTTAAAAGTAATGTCTTCTGTTGTCAATCCTTGGCCACGAACAAAGCCTTGCGCCGCTTTTGACCAATTACCTTCTGCATCTAACGCAATTTTTTTAGCTGGACCTTTCACTTCTTCTTCCATCTCTTCTTGTTTCTCATCAAGATTAGTTACATGGATTGCCAATCGACGTGGAGTCGAAAAAGCTTGGATTGATTCAAAATTCAAACGATTATCAATTAAAAATTGGCGAGTTTTAGTTTCTAATTGTTTCATGCTTGGCACGACAACATGTGCCGGTACTTCTTCTAAACCAATTTCAAATAATAAATTTTTTGCCATCTTATTTCTCCTCCTGTAATAATTTCTCTGCTTCTGCGCGATCTAATAATGGATAACCTAATTTTTTACGCTCATCTACAAAGATTTTAGCTACTTCACGTGCCATATTACGGATACGTGCCAAATATCCTGCACGTTCTGTTACTGAAACCGCACCTCGCGCATCTAATAAGTTGAAATTATGGCTACATTTTAAAATATAATCATATGCTGGATGCACTAAGTTTTCTGCAATACAGCGTTTTGCTTCTGCTTCAAATTTTGTAAAATTATCTAACAACATCTCTTGATTACTAATTTCAAATGAATATTTGGAATGCTCGTATTCAGGTTGTTTGAAGATTTCACCATATTTAACTCCTGGTGACCATTCTAAATCATAAACACTTTCCACTTCTTGAATATAAGAAGCTAAACGCTCCAAACCATATGTCAATTCGGCAGTTACTGGATGACAGGCAAGTCCACCAACTTGTTGGAAATAAGTAAATTGGGTAATTTCCATTCCGTTTAACCAAACTTCCCAACCTAAACCAGCACATCCCATTGATGGATTTTCCCAGTTATCTTCAACGAAGCGAATGTCGTGCTCTAATGGATTAATTCCTAATTTTTCCAAACTTTCTAAATATAACTCTTGAATATTTTCTGGTGAAGGTTTCATTACCACTTGAAATTGATGATGTTGGTATAAACGGTTTGGGTTTTCTCCATAACGCCCATCAGCTGGACGACGTGAAGGCTCTACATAGGCTGCGTTCCAAGGTTCTGGACCAATCGCGCGCAAGAAAGTGTATGGACTCATCGTTCCGGCACCCTTTTCCGTATCATATGCTTGCATTAACATACAACCATTGTCAGACCAAAATTTTTGTAATGTTAAAATCATTTCTTGAACAGTTAATTTTTGACTCATGATTTTGCTCCTTTTCTTTTTCGATATTTATTTTGGAAGCCGCTGTAGGACTAGGTTCCATCTGTTCAACATCAGCTCTCTGCTTCGCTTTGCTCAGCGAGTCGCTGTGTTTCGGCGCTGGGAAACTACGCTCCCACTGGTCGCCTAGTACTGTTCAACATCCGCTCTCTGCTTCGCTTTGCTCAGCGAATCGCTGTGTTTCGGCGCTGAGGAAACTACGCTCCCACTGGTCGCCTAGTACTGTTCAACATCCGCTCTCTGCTTCGCTTTGCTCAGCGAGTCGCTGTGTTTCACAGCAAAAAGTCCCTATATCTATACTCATGTACAGATATAGGGACGAATAAGTTCGCGGTTCCACCCTACTTCCGATTGCTCGGCAGCTTCGTTGTCTCTGTGCTCACATTGCCTACGGTAAAAAGTTCTTTGTTTGGCTTTCACTCTTCCAAACTCGCTTAAAAAGATTTACTTTTTCCTTTTTATGCTCATCGCACTATTTGAATATAACTATAATAATTCGTTATTCTAGTGTTTGTCAAACGAAAGATGAAAATTTTCGCAAATTACTTCATGGTTTCTTGTTTCACTTTATGGTCAACTACATGACGTTTTGCTAATTCGTCGGCAACTTCTTTAACCGAAATATTCATTTCATTCATCAATACCAACACATGATAGGCTAAATCAGCGACTTCATAAACTGTTTCTTCACGGTCTTCTTTCATCGCACCAATCACAACTTCTGTTGATTCTTCACCAATTTTTTTTAAGATTTTTTCTTTACCTTTTTCGAATAAGTAACTAGTGTAGCTACCTTCTTTAGGCGTGTCTTTTCTTTCTTGAATTAACGCATATAGTTGTTCTAATGAAAATTTTTCAGGATGGTTTTCTTCATAAATTGTTTCAAAAAAACAGCTTTCGGCACCAGTATGACAAGCTGGACCATCTTTTTTCACTCGTGCAACCAATGCATCTTTATCACAATCTGCTTTTAACGAAACTAAGTGTTGGTAATTCCCGCTCGTTTCTCCTTTGCGCCATAATTCTTGACGACTGCGTGAATAAAAGATCATTAGTTTATCTTTTAATGTTAATTCAATGCTTTCTTGATTCATGTACGCAACGGTTAAAACTTCCTTTGTTTCTGCATCTTGTACAACAACAGGAATCAAATTATCTGCGCCAAATTTTAATGTTTGGATATCCATTTTCTTCATCTCCTATAATCGTACTGCAATGTGTTCTTGAGCTAACTTTGCTTTCAAATCAGGGATTTTAACTTCCCCATAATGAAAGATGGAAGCGGCTAGTCCGGCTTCAATATTGGGTAGTTGGAATAATTCAATAAAGTCTTCTGCTTTACCGGCGCCACCAGAAGCGACAATCGGTACGGAAGAAAATTCGGTAATCGCTTGTAATAGAGGCAAATCAAAACCTTCTTTTACCCCATCTGTATCCATACTATTGATGACTAATTCGCCAGCACCTAATGCTTCACCTTGACGAATCCATTCTAACGCATCGATTCCTGTGTCTTCACGACCGCCTTTTGCAAACACATGCCATGCATCTCCTACACGTCGAATGTCAACAGATAAAACGACACATTGGCTACCATAACGCTTGGCACCTTCTGCAATCAATTGCGGATTACGAATAGCCCCAGAGTTTACACTTACTTTGTCAGCTCCACAATTTAAAACGCGCTCAAAATCTTTTAATTCATTAATCCCCCCACCAACAGTTAAAGGAATAAATACTTCTGATGCAACAGCTTGAAGTATATCTGTAAATAAGCCTCGCCCTTCTGCTGAAGCAGTAATATCATAAAAGACTAATTCGTCTGCTCCTTGTTCGTTGTAAAATTTGGCTAACGTCACTGGATCATTAACATCTTTTAAACCAGCAAAATTAACTCCTTTTACTACACGTCCATCACGTACATCTAAGCAAGGAATAATTCGTTTTGAAATCATATTATTCCTCCGCTTCTTTCAAGACGTCTTCTAATTTTAAATCTCCCTTATATAAGGCTTTACCTACAATCGCACTTGGAATACCAAGCTCTTTTAAAGATGTAATGTCATTTAAGGTTGCGACACCACCAGAAGCGACAAATTCAACACCTTCAATTTGTAATAACTGTTGATATAACGGAATATTAATGCCTTGTCCAGTTCCATCCCGTGAGATTTCAGTGAAGATAATCGTTTTTGTTCCCCATGATGCCAATTCTTTACAAAAATCAAACGCATCTGTTTCTGTAGTCTCTAACCAACCTTCAACAGCAACTTTGCCATCGCGAGCATCTACGCCAACAGCAATCTTATCGCCATATTTTTGAATGAGTTCTTTAGCTAATGTTGGATTTTTTTGTGGTAAAGTGCCAATAATTACACGATGAACACCCGCTGCTAAACAACGTTCAATCGTTGCTTCATCACGAATACCACCACCGACTTCCACAAATAAATTGGTATTTTTCACAATATTTTCTGCTGTTTTAAAATAACGCAAAGCGCCGTCTTTTGCTCCATCTAAATCGACTAGGTGCAAATATTTCGCTCCTTTTTCTTCAAAAGACTTGGCAAAAGCAACCGGATCCTCGCCAAAAACTTCTTGTTGGTCATAATCCCCTTGATACAAACGCACGACTTTTTCGTTTAATAAATCAATCGCTGGAAAAATTTTCATTCTTTCACCTCCGAAAATGCTTTAAGCATTTGTAATCCAACTGTTCCACTTTTTTCTGGATGAAATTGTGCGCCATAGACATTGCCTTTTTGTACCAATCCCGGAACTTCGATACCATATTCACTCGTCGCAACTAGACTATCGTCACAATTTGTTGCATAAAAACTGTGAACATAATAGACTTGTTCACCGACACTAAAGTTTTTAAGTAACACACTCTCTTTTTTAACAAGCAATTCATTCCAGCCAATGTGAGGTACTTTTAAGGTCAGATTTTTATCTTGTAACATTTCTTTTAAAGAAACAATTTCGCCTGAAAGCAGTCCTAATCCTCGATGCTCACCAAATTCCGTACTTTTTTCAAATAAAAGTTGCATCCCTAAACAAATTCCCATTAACGGTTTGCCGTCTTTCACTAGTTGTTTAATGGGTTCTTCTAATTGATGCTCACGTAATTTTTGAATGGCATCACCAAAGGCCCCTACGCCTGGTAAAATAATTTGGTCAGCAGCTTTTAATTGTTCAAGATCATTGGTAATGGTACTTTCAATACCTAAATATTCTAATGAACGCGACAAGCTAAACAAATTGCCTACACCATAATCAATAATTGCAATCATATCCTGCCTCCTAAATAATTGTGCCTTTCGTTGATGGAATTTCATCTGGAGCCACTTCATCAATACTTGTTGCTTGGCCCAAAGCACGACCAAAACCTTTGAAACAGGCTTCAACAATGTGATGACTGTTCTTACCAGCAAATTGATGGAAATGAATAGCTGCACCTAATTCACGAGCAAAGGCAATGAAAAATTCTTCCACTAATTCCGTATCAAATTGCGTGCCGATTTTTTCACTTGGAATATCTAAATTAACAACTGCGATTCCACGACCACTAATATCAATGGCTGTCATCACCAAACTTTCATCCATCGGTAACAAGAAACTTCCATAACGCTTAATTCCGCGACGCTCCCCTAAAGCATCTGAAAAAGCACGACCCAATGCAATCGCAACATCTTCAGTGGTGTGATGTGCATCAACATGAACGTCACCATCACAAACAAGTTCAATATCAAAACGTCCATGACGACAAAATAGTTCTAACATATGGTCTAGAAAACCTACGCCTGTTTGAAATTTTTGTTGTCCAGTACCATCGATGGTTAAAGTAAGTTCAATTTTTGTTTCTGTGGTATTTCTAGTAACTGAAGCTGTTCTCATATGTCCACTCCTTCGATTTCTTTGATTGCTTGAATCAAGGTTGCCATTTCTTCTGGCGTTCCAATTGAAATTCGTAAATAATTGGCAATCCGTGGATTATTAAACCAACGAACCAAAATATTTTTTTCTTTTAATTGTTTAAAAATTGTCTCACCAGCAACGGTTGGATGTTGACAAAAAACAAAATTAGTCTGACTATTCGTGGTTTCAAAACCTAATTTTTGTAATTCTTGTTGCGTCCAATTACGTGTAGCAATAATTTTTTGGGTACATTCATCTACATAGTCCTGTGCTTGTAAAGAAGCTTCGCCACAAGCTAACGTCATTGCATTCACACTGTAGGGATTATGACTAAATTTTAATTTATTTAAGTCTTCAATCAATTGCTTCGAACCCACCGCGTACCCTAAGCGAGCGCCTGCTAGATGGCGTGATTTCGAAAAAGTACCTACGACTAAAATATTTGGATGCGCTTCAAGATAAGGAACTAATGATGCTTCACTAAAATCACTATAGGCTTCATCAACAATAATTAAACGTTGGGGATTATTTTTAGCAAATGTACAAATAACTTCTGGGGCTATCATTAGGCCAGTCGGCGCATTAGGATTGGCAATAATGACTGTTGCTTCTCCCGTGTATTCTGCTAAATCAATGGATAAATCCTCTTTTAATGAAATGATTTCCGTCTTTAAATGGAATAAATCACTATAGACTTCATAAAAACCATACGTAATATCTGGGAATTGCACGCCTTTTTCCATAAATCCCTGAAAAAGAAAGAACAATACTTCATCACTACCATTCCCCAAAAAGATGTTTTCTGGTGCCACGTTAAAGTGTTTCGCCAATGGTTGAATCACTTGTAGACATGTCGGATCGGAATAGCGGCTTAATGTTTTAGCTGCTTCTTTGGCCGCTTCAATCACATTTTGTGGCGGATCATAGGGGTTTTCATTGGTATTTAATTTAATAACTTTTGTCCGTGTCTGTTCACCGGGTACATACGGTACCAGATGTTGAAATTGACTATCTAAAAAACTCATTGATTGCTCTCCTTTCGCACTGCCATTGAACGGGCATGCCCGTCTAACCCTTCCATTTCGGCAAAAGCAATGACTTGCTCAGCAGAGGCTTGTAACGCTTCTTTTGAATAATATAAATAACTACTTTTCTTGATAAAATCATCGACAGAAAGCGGCGAATAAAAACGTGCTGTGCCTTCTGTTGGTAAAGTATGATTAGGTCCAGCAAAATAATCTCCTAATACTTCTGGTGTATGATGGCCTAAAAAGACACTGCCTGCGTGTTTGACTTTTCCTAATAAAGCAAATGGTTCAGCGACACACAACTCTAAATGCTCTGGTGCAATCCGATTCGCTAAGATCAGTGCTTCATCTAAAGACTGTGCAACAATAATTTTGCCGTTGTTTTCAATGGAAGCTTGCGCAATCTCTTTACGTGGTAAAACAGCTAATTGCTGGCGTAATTCTTCTTGAACTGCTTTTGCAATTTCCTCACTAGTTGTTACTAAAACAGCTTGTGCCAAAGTATCATGTTCCGCTTGTGCCAATAAATCTGCTGCTAACCATTTTGGGTTCGCCGTTTCATCAGCAACAATTAAAATATCACTCGGTCCAGCAATCATATCAATATCGACTAAACCATAAACCATACGTTTGGCAGTCGCCACATAAATATTTCCTGGACCAACAATTTTATCTACACTGGGAATTGTTTCTGTACCATAAGCTAATGCAGCCACACCTTGTGCACCACCAACTTTATAAATAGCATCCACCCCGGCAACTTTAGCCGCTGCTAAAATAGCTGGCGGAATTTTTCCTGCTTTATTTGGTGGCGTAATCATAACAATCTTTCCGACACCAGCAATTTTAGCTGGTAAAACATCCATTAAGACAGTACTTGGGTAAGCAGCTGTTCCTCCTGGTACGTAGACCCCTACTGTATCTAAAGGTAAAACACGTTGCCCCATCACAATTCCTTGCTCATTCGTTGAAATGAAACCGCGTTGCACTTGTTTTTCATGGAAATTTGTAATGTTTTGCTTGGCTTGTTCTAAAATAGTTAGAAATTCAGAAGTGATTTCTGCTAATCCTTCTGTAAATTCGCTGTCGCTAACTTTAAATTCAGTTAATTCAACTTGATCGAATTTTTTTGTATATTCTTTTAATGCTACGTCGCCACGCTCTTTTATGTCGTTTAAGACTTGGGCTACGACTTTAGAAACATCTTGACTTTCGCCAGCTTTTCGTTGAATTAATTGTTCGATGGTTTCTTCTTTTGTTGTACGAATGTTTATCATAGTTGTTCTTTCACCTTCTCTAACAAAGTCTGAATCGTTTCTTCTTTAAAACGCCAAGTTGAATGATTAACAACCAATCGCGCAGAAGAGGGGGCGATATCTTGAATCACCGTTAAATCATTTTCACGTAAAGTAGTGCCCGTTTCGACAATATCAACAATTACATCTGATAAATTCAACAATGGTGCTAGTTCAATCGAACCATGTAATTGAATTAATTCGACGGATTGTCCCAAACGACTGAAATATTTACGGGTAGTATTGGCATATTTAGTCGCTACACGCAACGTACGTGTGTTATCTTGTTTGAAATCTTTATGTGCAGCAACTGCCATTTTACATTTCCCCATACCTAAATCTAATAGCTCTAAAACATTCGGTTCTGTTTCGTCTAAGACATCTTTACCAATAACACCGATGTCTGCCACGCCATGTTCCACATAAATGGCAACATCACTTGGTTTAACTAGGAAAAACTTCAACTTCTTCTTTTCATCGACAAAAATCAATTTGCGGTTATCTTCAAAAATATTGGCGCTTGCTAAATTAGCATTGACTAATAATTGGTACACAGAATTCGCCATACGCCCTTTTGGCAACGCAAAGCATAAATAGTCGTCTGTCTCTTCAGGAACTTCCACAGAGCGTCCTAGATTGTTTAAATACATTCCAAAACCGATACCGCCTTGTGCTTTATCTTGTTTTTGTAATAAATAATCATAGCGACCACCAAATAATACGGCTTGATTGACTTTTTTTACAAACCCTTGAAACAGTAACCCACTATAATAATCGGCATCATTTACAATTGAGAAGTCTAAACGAATTTTCACATTTTTCGGAAGACGGCCTTCTTTTTCTAACAAGTCATATAATTGTTTTAGTTCTTCAATTGCAGAAATAGCCACTGGATTGGTAAAAATAGCTGATGCTTTAGCATACGTTTGCTTAAAATCACCACATAATGTGATAAGTTCTTCCAAAAGAATCAGTTTCTCTTCAGGAACTCCTGTTTTTTCTCCTAAACTACGAATAACATGGGGACTTTTTTGTTGCAGTGCTTTAATCACTTCATCATGTTTTTCAACAGGAAATAAGCCACAAATCGCTTTAAGTACACCGATATGAGAGACATCTAACACACCACCACCTGCAACTGAAAGGCTTTCTAAAGCTAAATGCAATACTTCTAATTCTTCTTGCTGACCAATCTCACCAATAAATTCCAGACCAGTTTGATGGATACGTAAATATTCGCCATTTTGACGATCGTGACGATACACATCCTCATAATAATAAATTTTTCTCGTTTCTCCAGGAGGTGTATTTTTTACAATTGACAACGTGATGTCGGGTTTCAATGCCATAATGCGACCATCGCCACCAGTGAACGTAATTACTTCAGCTTCATTCAAAAACTTTTTATTTTGGCTATATAATTCATATTCTTCAAAGCTGCTAAGATGGTAAAGTTGAAAACCATGCCATTGATACAATCCTCTAAGTTGTAATGCTATTTGTTCTTCGGGTCTTAATACTGAAAACAGATTTTCCAAAATCCCACTCCTAACAATTAAAATTCAATAAAAATGTATTAAGAGTATCATAAAGATAAATTAAGCAAAGGTCAATATTTACTCCTTAAATTTTGTAATTTTCTGTAAATTTATTCGGTTATTACAAACAAAAAAACGTTTCACACAATCACTCATTGTGTGAAACGTTCGTCGTTTTATCGGGCGTTTGAAAGACTGTTTCCCATTTACCCATTTGATCGATAAACGTTTTACTTTTTAAGTTCACGCCGACATATTCTTCATACAAAGCATCAATCGTTTGTCGAATTAATGCTTTGGTTTCTGATTTTAGTTCAATGGATTGAATATGTTCATAAGAAATTTGAGAAAACATGCGGATAAAATGAATGGCGATTGGATCTGCATGATAACGATGGGGATCCTTGTCCCAATGGCGTTCACATAAAACACCGCTATATGTTGAAGAATAATCAAATTTACCCTGCGTTTCTCCACAGACCGCGCATTTTTGCCAATTAATGGTAATTCCAAAACGTTGCAATAATTGAATTTCAAAAATATTGGTTAAAATTTCGCCATCATTTCCCTGATCTAACATCATTAAGGCTTGTTCCAAAAAATGAAATAAATTGGGATCATACACATGGTCTTCAATCGCTGCGTCCACTAAATTCATCATATACGTTGCATATCCCGCTAAAAAAATATCTGCTTGAATATTACGATAAGCATGGATATTTTTTGCCGCATTCAAAAAAGACAACCCTTCGCTATTGAATTTACCAATATAAACAGCTTCTGTATAAGGGAGTAATGCTGGTGCTAGCGGATTATTTTTACGATGTGCCCCTTTAACGTAAAACATTTGCTTGCCTGCAGATTCAGTAAAAATTTTGACTAATTTATCTTTTTCTTTATGATTTTTACTAAAAAGCAAAATCCCTTTTGATTCGGCAATCCCCATCAAATTCCCCTCCTTTGGAAAGAAAAGCGAGACAAATTCTCCATAGAGATCTATCTCGCCATAACCGATTAATAATTGTCTTCGCGGTAACCGTAATCTTTCAAATACGTTTGTTTGTCACGCCAATCTTTTTGAACTTTAACCCATAGTTCTAGATAGACCTTATCGCCTAATAGATGTTCAATATCTTGACGTGCTTTGGTACCGATAACTTTCAGCATTTTTCCGCCTTTTCCAATAATAATGCCTTTTTGGCTATCACGTTCAACAATAATTGTTGCTTGCACTTGAACTTTATCATTTTCATTACGCTTCATTGAATCAACAACTACAGCAACAGAATGCGGTACTTCATCACGTGTTAATAATAACACTTTTTCACGAATTAATTCAGAAACAATAAAGTATTCTGGATGATCCGTAATTTGGTCGTCAGGGAAATATTGTGGTCCCTCTGGCATTTGTTCTACTAAAACATCCATGAGTGTCTCAAAATTGTTTCCTTCTGTTGCTGAAATTGGAACAACTTCAGCAAATTCCATTTGACTTGTGTAGTCTTGAATCGTTTCTAATAACGCATCAGGATGAACCTTATCAATTTTATTGACGATTAAAAAGACCGGCACGTCACTTTTTTTCAAACGTTCAATAATAAAGTCATCGCCTTTTCCGCGCTTTTGATCGGCACTAATCATAAATAAAGTGACATCTACTTCACGTAAGGCACTATAAGCTGTTTCTACCATAAAATCACCTAAGCGATGTTTTGGTTTATGAATTCCAGGTGTATCGATAAAGACAATTTGCGTATCTGGTGTTGTATAAACACCTTGAATTTTATTTCTAGTTGTTTGAGCTTTGTCACTCATAATCGCAATTTTTTGCCCAACAATACGATTTAAAAGTGTTGATTTTCCAACATTCGGGCGACCAACAATGGCAACAAACCCTGATTTATGTTCTGTCATATAATTTTTTCCTCTTTTCTAATGAAAAACTAGCTGAATAAGTTTTGGCAGAAAAATAATTGCGCCAATTAGCAAAGCAAATAAGGACGTAATTAATACTGCACCAGCAGCCATATCTTTAATTTTTTTTCCTAATGGATGAAAATGTTTATTTGTTACCATATCTACTACATTTTCAAAGGCTGTGTTGATGATTTCCATAATTATCACCAAAAAAATACTTAAAAGTACCCACAACCATTCTTGTTGACTTAATCGAAAAATAAATCCCAACAAGATGACACAAATAGCAACGACGGTATGACTACGCATATTACGCTCATCTTTATAAACAGTTTTAATCCCTGTTAAAGCAAATTCCACTGAATTAATAAAATGCTTGTTTTTTTCAATGTTTTGTTTTTTATCTTTCAAGTCCATAGGCATCCAAGATTTCCTTTTGTAGTCCAAACATTACCTTCTCATCTTCAGGTGTCATATGATCGTAACCATTGATATGCAAAAAACCATGCAATGCTAGAAAACCTAATTCACGATCATAACTGTGGCCATATTCTTGTGCTTGTTCTTGTGCTCGCTCTGTTGAAATCATAATATCCCCCAACGTACGTGGCATATCTAATTCAAAGTCATCCTCTTCATCAAAAATAATCGGCAATTCATCTTCGCCCTCTTCTTCCATTGCAAAACTAATGACATCAGTCGGTGCATCTTTGTCACGATACGTGCGATTAATGACTTGAATTGCGGCATTATCCATAAATGTGACGGACATCTCAGTTTCTTCGGGCAGTTTTAAATAATCGGCCGCAAACTGAAGCAACGATTCAATATCTGCCACTTTGTCGTTTGAAACAGCATTTGTTTCATCAATAAAGGTAATCTCCATCATTATTCTCTTCTTTCTTGTTCTTCTTTCATTTTCTCTGCTTCTGATTTCATTTTTGGATATTTAATTCTTGAATGGAATGTACTACATAGACCATTCACTAATGAATTTTCAATAATTCTAATTTCTTTGAGAGTCAAACCAGAATCATCTAATTGGCCATCTAAAATCCGATCAGTAATTAAGTTAGAAACGAACTGACGAATCTTTTCATTGGTTGGATTTTCCATCGCTCGTACTGCTGCTTCACAACTATCGGCAATACTAACCACTGCTGCTTCACGTGTTTGCGGGATTGGACCAGGATAACGATATTCTTCTTCTGTTACTTCTGCATTACGTTCTTTCGCTTTAACATAGAAAAATTTCATCAATGTGGTTCCATGATGCTGACGACAAATGTCAATAACCATTTGTGGCATATTTTTCTCTTCAAGTAATGCCGCCCCATCAATTACATGTCCAAAAATGATTTGCTTACTATCAGCTGGCAACAAGAAGTTATGTGGATTTTCTGCCCCAGCAGGTAGATTTTCCACAAAGAAGTTGGCATGTTTTAGTTTTCCAATATCATGATAATAACATGCCACACGAGTTAATAACGAATGCCCCCCAATTTCTGCTACTGCATTTGCACTTAGGTTAGCAACCATCATGCTGTGATGATATGTTCCTGGTGCTTCTTCTAACAATTGCTTTAATAACGGATGATTTGGATTACTTAATTCATTCAAAATAATCACGCTATCGTCTGTAATCAATAACTCAATGTATTGATGTAACCCAATCGTTAATAATAATGAGAAAATACTACCCGCTAAGCCACATGCCAATGCAATCCAGGTTCGTCCATTAGCAAAACTCATCCCTTGAAAAATCACCAAAATCAAATTAATTAAGAATGGGAAAATAACCACCCATACTAGCGCTTTAGTTCCTTGATCGACAATTCGTTTTCTTGCCAAAACAGTGCCCATAATTCCTGAAAACATATAAGAAACTAAAATGATAGTTAAAAGATTGGTATCAATTGATTGATAGAAAATAAACGTCGCTGTCACTACTTGAAACGCTGCTGCTAAAATCCCCAAACGTCTATTTAAGAATAAACTTAACACTAATGGAGCAAATGCAGCTGGATAAAATAGTGGAATAAAAGGAACTGCCTCTGTTTGGAATACTTGGAAAAATTTCATGACCAAGATACTCAAAACCATGGTTACTGCATAAAACGTCAAATAATTTTCGCGTCTTTCTCGATCAGACCATTGTTTTACAAAATAAAGTAAGACCATGATTTGTAGCAAAATAGTCATTACTAATGCTACCAGTGGAAACAATGAGGCATTGGAACTAGTCATCCCTAACAAGTTTAATTTTTCAATTGCATTGGCATCAATTTGTGAACCTTCACGAACAATAATTTCACCTTGGTAAATCATTACTGGCTGAACGGCTTCTTTGGCTGCTTCTTGTAAGTCTTGCGTTTTTCGTTCATTTAAGAACGTGTTGACCACAATTCCCTGATTAAGCATCAAACGAATGGCTTGCGCCTGATTGCTGGTCACATCCAAAAATCCAACTTTTTCTTCCGCATCTTTACGGGCTTCTGCAAGGTTTGATTGACGAACTTGTTTACTCATTTGTTCATCAAGTAAAGTAAGGGTTTCATTTTGGACCGTTTCTAATGCTTCGGAACTTAAAGAAAAAACAATTTGGAAAAAGCTATTACTTACTCGTTGATAGAAACTTAAATCATCTGAATCAATCTGTTCAAATTCCTTTTTCAACGCAGCAATTTGCTCATCCACGGTCACCTTTTGCACTGTTTGATTCTCTTTAGCATCCGCTTCTCGTTTTTTATTTTCTGCTTCGCTATCTTCTTTTACTTTTCCAACTAATTGAAAAAGATGTTGAATCAATTCATGTTGCTTTTGTGCAATATCTTCTTGGTACGTATATTCTGGGATAACCGCTTCAGCAGCAATTTTTCGTTTTTGTTCCGTAGCGGAGGTATTCTCAATGGTTTTATTGGCACGAATACTTGTTTCAGCTACTTGCCCTTCTTTATAATCGACGGCACGTTGTTTCACACTAGAAAATACTAAACCAATCATAAAAATGAAAAAAATTAGGAGTACTAGCGGTACGAAAAATCTCCCTAGTTTTTCACGTATTTTTCTTAAAGGTTGAATAATCATCTATTTCCCCTCCTAGATAACAAAACTATTTCACTTCTCGTATTTCCGCCTCATCATATGCTTGAATAATCTCTGCTACAACTGGGTGACGTACAACATCACTTGCTGTAAATGTAGCAAAAGCGATTTTATTAATTTTGTGCAACGTACGTTCTGCGTGGACTAACCCACTCGTAACGCCTCTAGGCAAGTCAATTTGGCTAGTATCTCCATTGACAATCATCTTTGAGTTATAGCCTAAACGTGTTAAGAACATTTTCATTTGAGCAATTGTTGTATTTTGAGCTTCGTCTAAAATTACAAAAGCGTCTTCTAATGTTCGTCCACGCATGTAAGCTAAAGGTGCAATTTCAATGACCCCACGTTCCATAAGTCGATTCGTGTGTTCCATGCCAAAAATTTGATACAAGGCATCATAAACCGGACGTAAATAAGGATCTACCTTTTCTTTTAAGTCTCCAGGTAAAAAACCAAGATTTTCGCCAGCTTCAACAGCTGGGCGAGTTAAAATGATTTTTTGAACTTGCCCTTTTTTTAACGCTGCAATTGCTAAAACAACAGCTAAGAACGTTTTCCCTGTCCCAGCCGGACCGATTCCAAATGTGACATCGTGCGTACGTACCGCATCAATGTATTTTTTTTGACCGACATTTTTTACACGAATCGGCTTACCATTACGATCTTTGATGATTTCTTCTTCGTACATATCAATAAATGTCGTTGTATTGCCTTTTGATACCATTTTTAGTGCTGTTACAACATCAGGTGTATGCACTTGAATGCCACGCTTAATCAATTCTTGCAAGGCACCGATAACCGCTGCTGCTTGCTCAATCTTCTCTTGGTTCCCTTTGATTTGAATGATTTCTCCGCGTGTGCGAATAATCGTTTGTGTTGTTTCTTCAATCACTTTAATATGTTTATCGTGTGTTCCAAATAACATGCTGGCATCGTCAGCTTCAGTTAATTTAATTTCTAAAGATACTTGCTCTTCTGTCAAAAAATTCTCTCTCCTTTTTATCTACATTCACTCTAATAATACCATACAATAGATAAAAGAAAAATCGCTTCTGCTTTTTGTATGAGAGTCTTTTAAGGTTTTTATTACGAAACAAAAAAGCCGCAGACAATTGCTTGCCTGCGACGGATTCATTACTTTTCAGTTAATAATTCTTTGACGACTGCATTTACTTGGTTACCATCTGCTTTACCTTTTACTTGAGGCATCACTAGACCCATTACTTTACCAAATTCTTTTGGTGAAGTAGCACCAGTTTTTTCAATCGCATCTACAACAATTTGACGAATTTCTTCGTCGGTTAATTGTGCAGGTAGATATTGTTCAACAATTGTAATTTCACCTTTGACTTTTTCTGTGAGGTCTTCACGACCTGCTTTTTCAAATTCGGTCAAAGAATCACGTCGTTGTTTCATCTCACGAGATAAAACCGTCAACTCTTCATCTTCTGTTAAGTCACGACCGACCTTGATCTGTTCATTTTGTAACGATGCTTTCAGCATGCGAATGACTTGCAAGGTCTCTTTCTCCTTTGCCTTCATCGCCGTCTTCATATCATCGTTCAGTTTACTAAGTAGTGACACACTACCAGCTCCACTTCTCACAACAGAAAACTTAAAAATTAAAATTAGAATTTCTTGCGTTTTCTAGCTGCTTCAGATTTTTTCTTACGTTTCACGCTTGGTTTTTCATAAAACTCACGTTTACGTGATTCTTGTAACGTACCTGCTTTTGAAACGGAACGTTTGAAGCGACGAAGAGCATCATCAAGAGATTCGTTTTTACGAACGACTGTTTTTGACATGTAAATTCCCTCCCTCCGAGCTCAAATAGTAACCGTTTTTGTCATAGAAATAAAATATCTTATAACAATACTGTCCTTTAAAAATTATAGCTAAGTGAAGAAAGCGTGTCAAGTCGTTCTTCTAAAAACTTCTGATAAATAATGAGATTTTTCAAAAATTTTTCTGAATTCTCTCATTATTTCTGAAAAATTCTGAAAAAAAGTTCATTTACACAGGTTGACACTCTTCACAGCGACCAAAAATTTCAAAACGGTGACTTTCAATTGTACAACCAGGTAATTGGTCTTGAAAAAAATCCATGGGACAAATCGATAATTCTTTTGTTTTGCCACAAATGGTACAAATAAAATGATGATGATGATGTTCGATACCATGTGAACAACAATGAAATCGGAATTTCATTTCACCGTTTAATTCAGTTTCTTCTAAAATGCCAATTTCTGAGAAGTCATGTAAATTGCGATAAATAGTGTCGTAGCTTAAGCCTGGATATTCTATGGACATATACTCATGTAATTCTTTAGCAGGAACATAACGATTTGCTTTTGCAAGATAAGCAATCATCGCTTCTCTTTTTTTTGTATATTTCAAACCGTTGTCTTTTAATGTCTGCAACGCCTGCTCAATGGATGTTTGATTTTTCACTTTCCATCCCTCCAAACCAAAATCATTCCGATTATTTTTAATGAGTGTATGGTATAATAAGATTAATTAAAATGCAAGTGAGGGATCGTTTTATGACAGAAGAAAAAAAAGAGTCGCTCTTAACCTTTTTCGTTATTTCAGACTCTGCTGGTGAAACAGCTTCTAAATTAGCGCAAGCAACGATGGCTCAATATCCATCGGTAAAATTTGAAATGTTTCGCCGAACTTTTATCACAACTAAAAGCACGCTGCTTAAAACTTTAGCAGATGCAAAAAAACATAATGCCGTTATTTTACACACATTAATTAATGAAGATTTAGTTGAATTGACGCATGATTTTTGTGAAGAAAGTGGCTTGTATCACTTTGACGTATTAACACCACCTGTTGCTGAAGTTGAACGACGGACCGGTGTTGCTCCTACACGTGAACCAGGTGCTTTGCATCATCTAAATAAAAACTATTTCAAACGAATTAAAGCCATGGAGTTTGCGGTCAAATATGATGACGGGAAAGATCCACGTGGTTTCTTGGAAGCTGATGTAGTTTTATTAGGCGTTTCACGTACTTCTAAAACGCCGCTAAGTTTATTCTTAGCCAACAAAAACTTAAAGGTTGCAAACTTGCCATTAGTTCCTCAAGCGCATATTCCAAAACAATTATGGGAAATTGACCCTAAAAAAATTGTTGGTTTAACAAATGATCCTGATGTGTTGAATGGCATTCGTAAAAAACGGATGATTGCGTATGGTTTAAATCCCGATACAGCGTACTCTGATATTGACCGTATCAAAGAAGAATTAGCTTTTGCTCATGACTTATATAAAAAATTAGGCTGTGAAGTGATTAATGTCGCAACTTTATCTATTGAAGAAACGGCTTCGATTATCTTAAATAAATTAAATCTAGAAGATCATAGTTACTATGCAACTGATGATGATTAACAACATGCTAAAAATTCCGTAAACCATGGTTCACGGAATTTTTTTATTATGCTTTTTTGGCACGTAACTTGGGAATGTCTTCCAAATTATAGGGCGTCATTTGATAAACATCATTCAGCCAATTATGATACAGCAAATGTGCGTTGCCTCGCCAGCAATTCGTTACTTTAGTCAATCCTTCGTCCTCAAAATAATTGACAGGCAGTTTAGTCGCTAATCCACGCTGTTGGTCACGTAAGTATTCTCTTTGTAAACTATCGGTGTCATATTCAAAATGCCCCAATAAGAAAATATTATGGTCATCGGTTGAAATCAAAATCGTTGCGCCAATTTCATCGTTTGCTGCCACGATTCGCAACTGTTCTTCTTGAATTTGACTTTCATCAATCCCTGTATAGCGTGATTGTGGTCCCATAAAAATATCATCAAATCCGCGGAATAAACGATGACTTATATTTAAACGTTGTGGGTAAATGCCAAATAATTTTTGTTCATATTGAATTTTTTCTACTTTGTAATGATGATATAATCCTGCTTGAGCTCCCCAACAAATATGAATCACAGAAGTTGTATTTGTTTGACTCCAATCCATAACTTTAACAAGTTCTTGCCAATAATCCACTTCTTCAAACGGCAATGTTTCAACAGGTGCTCCGGTAATAATTAACCCGTCATAACAGGCATTTTTAATTTCTTCAAACGATAAATAGAATTTTGACAGATGGTTCGGACTGGTATTTTTGTGTGTATGTGAGACTAATTTTAAAAAATCTACATCAATTTGCAAAGGGCTTTGACTAATTAAACGAAGCAATTGAATTTCCGTATCAATTTTATTGGGCATTAAGTTTAATAATAGTAAACGTAGCGGACGGATATCTTGTTGCGTAGCACGTTTTTCTTCAATCGCAAAAATGTCTTCTTTTTCTAAAACTGATTTAGCAGGAAAATCATTGGGAAGTTTAATTGGCATCGACTAACCCTCCAATTGTTCCAGTGCTTGTTGTAAATCAACAAGAATGTCATTAATATTTTCAATTCCACAAGAAATGCGAACCAATCCTGCTGAAATACCCACTTCTTTTAATTCTTCTTCAGATAGCTGACGATGTGTTGAAGTAGCTGGATGAAGCGCACAAGTACGAATATCCGCCACATGTACTTGTAAAGAAACCAACGTTAACGCATTTAAGAATTTAGCTGCTTGTTCTTTACCTGCAGCAATCTCAAAAGAAACTACGCCACACAAGCCATTAGGCAAATACTTTTGTGCTAATTCATAGCTAGGGTCAGTTGCCAAGGTTGGATAACTTACCGTACTCACTTCTGGGCGTTCTTGTAAAAATTCAGCCACCTTCTTAGCATTTTCAAAATGACGATCCATCCGAACAGCCAATGTTTCCATCCCTAAGTTTAATAAAAAGGAATTTTGTGGCGAAGGTGTCGCACCTAAATCACGCATTAACTGTACACGCGCTTTCGCTAAATAGGCTGCTGGACCAAAAGCTTCTGTATAAACTAATCCGTGATACGTCACATCTGGTGTTGATAGCTGCGGGAATTTCCCATTGTTCCAATCAAATTTACCGCTATCAACAATGACCCCACCCGTTTGTACAGCATGTCCATCTAAATATTTTGTTGTACTATGAATTACGATGTCTGCGCCATATTCAATCGGTCGACAGAAATAAGGCGTGGCAAAAGTATTATCAACCAATAACGGAAGTTGATTTTCATGCGCTAACGTTGCGAATTTTTCAATATCTAAGACATGTAACGCTGGATTAGCGATTGTTTCTGCAAAAATAGCTTTCGTATTTGGCTGAACCGCTTGCTGTAACTCTTCTAGTGAAGACCATTGATCGATGAAAGTTACTTCGATGCCCATTTTTTTCAATGTATGCGCAAATAGATTATAGGTACCACCATAAATTGAAGTTGTTGAAACTAAATGATCGCCTGCTTCTAAAATATTTAAGACAGCAAAAAAGGTTGCTGCTTGTCCCGAAGACGTACACAAGGCACCTACACCACCTTCAAGTGCTGCAATTTTTTCTTCTGCAGCATTCGTCGTTGGATTTGCTAAACGTGTATAAAAATAACCTGATGCTTTTAAATCAAATAATTGCCCGATTTCTTCTGCTGAATCATATTTATACGTTGTGCTTTGCACGATTGGCACCACACGAGGTTCTCCATTTTTTGGTTCATAACCAGCATGTAAACACTTTGTTTCAAATTCCATATCCAATTCCCCTTTTCCTTTTTTATATAATAAAAAACGCACCCTTTCCGTTACAGAAAGGACGCGTTTTAATTGCGTGTTACCACCTTTTTTCGCTATCACTTTGCAGCAAATAGCCTCTACCAGTACCAACATACTGAGGAGCTATAACGGGCTCACCCGATAATTGCTTCTCACAATTATTTGCTCAAAGACCATCTTCCAAATTAATTCCTTACTTCTTCTCACCTAACGAAGCTCTCTTAAAATTCATCAATTTGTACTCTTCTTTTCAAAGCGTTTTTTATTTAAATTACTTTAAGTATAGCGAGTAATTATGTTTTGTCAATTCTTTTCTAGAAAACCTGAACACCTTCACGATCAATGGATAAATGTTCGACTTGTGCGCGTGAATCTAAAGCATTCAATAATTTCATGATACGTTCTGTCTTTTCAGCTGGGGTCAAAATTAAAATCGTCGGACCCGCACCGCTTAAGAAACAACCATAGGCTTCTTCTTCTTTACAAATTTGGCGGATATCTGATAAATGTGGTACCAATTTCCCTCGATATACCTCATGCCAAAGGTCTTCTTGCATCATTTTACCAGCCAAAGGTAAATTCCCATTTAAAACAGCTGCAATCATCACATTGGCGATAGCACTGGCTTTTACTGCCTCTTTATACGGTAATGTCTCTGGCAATACACCCCGACTTTTACTGGTTAATAATTCTGTATTAGGAATAAATGCGATAATATCTGTTTCAGGGAAATAGTGTTTAACATAATTCACGCTTTTTTCTTGGCGTTCTGAAAAATGACAAGCGACAACAAAATCTCCACAAATTGCTGGCGCTACATTGTCTGGATGCCCTTCAATTTGGGTCGCAAGTTCTACTTTTCTATTTTCTGATAACTGCAAATTCCCCAAACGATTAGCTAATTCGATTCCTGCTACAATCACAGAAGAACTACTTCCTAAACCACGAGTTAATGGGATAGTTGAAGTCATTTTTAATTTTTTTGGTGCTAATGAAGGCGCAAGCTTCAAAGCAGTTTGAATCAATAAATTTTTCTCATCAGAAGGGATAGCGTCTCCTAATGTATGAGTGATTTCCCATTGATCACTATCACCAAGTACTTCAACAGATAAGTACATGGACAGTGCGATTCCGCATGAATCAAATCCAGGACCTAAGTTGGCACTGGTTGCTGGAACTCGAATTTTCATTTTTATGCCTCCATTACCCTCATTCTTCGTTCTAATGTTCCTTGTTTTGCTATTGCTGCTTCAACTGCAGCTAGTTGTAAACGATTGATACTTTCAGTAATTACCATGAAACGGTTCATCTCTCCTATTTCTTGTGCTAACTCATTGATTTGTACCTTTTCGTTTGCCAACAAGGCTGTTAATGCATCCGCTGTAAAGTCTGCTGAAGTTGTTACCGCAAAATAATATTTTGCATAATTAGCTTCTGGCGCAGTTAATTGTAATGGTCGACGATATTCATTGAATTGTGGCGCATCAATCCCTAAACTGATGTTTTTTGCAATGGCTGTAACATCTGAAATAACGCTTGTTGCAGTTGGTAATGAACCAGCACCTGGTCCATAAAACATGGATTGGTCAATTCCCGTGCTGTTGATAAACACTCCATTAAATTCATTTTTAATGGATGCTAATGGATGTGTTTTGGGAACTAATGCTGGACCAACTGAAACAGAAATCGTTTCGTTGGCTTTTACTGATTCACCAATTAATTTGATTTCATAACCAAATTTTTGTGCTTGCAAGACATCTTTATCTGATAGACCACGAATTCCTTGAATTTCTAAATCAGATAATGCCACGTCCATTCCGTAAGCAAATTGGGTCAGAATGACCATTTTGTATGCTGCATCAATCCCATCCACGTCATTGGTAGGATCTGATTCCGCAAACCCTAATGCTTGGGCTTGGGCTAAAGCTTCCTCATAAGATGTTCCATTTTCTAACATTTTTGTTAACATATAGTTCGTTGTTCCATTAACAATCCCACGAATATTGGTAATTTCATCAGCTAAGTAGTTCGTTGTTAACGTACGTAAAATTGGAATACCTCCAGCTACGCTTGCTTCGTAAAATAATGAGACATTATTCTCTTTGGCTATTTCAACTAATTCCACACCGTGCTGCGCAATTAAATCTTTATTGGCAGTCACAACATGTTTGCCATTTTTTAAGGCTTGTGCAATGAATTCTTTCGCTGGATGAACTTTCCCAATCAACTCAATCACGACATCTAAAGTAGCATCTTCCACAATATCTGCTAATTCTGAAGTTAATTCGATACCATGTTCATCTGCAAATTGTTTCTTATCTTCTGCTGGTCGTATCAAAGCTTTGACGATAGACACATTCATCCCGGTTTGTTCTTTTATTTTCGCTCGTTGGGCAGCTAACACTTGTACTGTTCCGCTTCCGACAACGCCTAATCCTAGAATACCTATACGTAAATGATCCTTCATAAAAACTCCTAACTGAAAGCGTCATTAAAACACTTTCATTTTTTTCTCATAATTAATTACTAGCATACCAAATATCACATAAAAAAAAAAGAACTTTCTGTTATCGAAAGTTCCTTAGTTTTATAAATGTCGAATATGGCGAAAAGTCTGTTCTAAAATATCTAAAACGTGATGATCGTCTAAACTATATAAAATTGTTTTGCCTTCACGTCTAGATTTAACTACGTTATTTTCTCGCAGCAGTTTTAGTTGATGGGATACAGCTGATTGTTCCATCTCAACTGTTTCAGCAATTGAGGTAACATTCCGTTCGCCAGCTTCTAAAGATAAAACAATTTTTAAACGAGTAACATCACTTAGAACTTTAAAAATCCGACTGACACGTTCAATTTCAGAAATAGCAGGTTTTTCCATATAATCCTCCTCTTTTCAAAAACTCTGGGACAATAATCAAATGATTGTTGTCCCAGAGTTTCTTTATGATTCATGGTGTATGCAACAATTCAAAAATTAGTTTTGCTTATTATACTACTAAGCGCCAGTAATTTCATTGATTGCTGCTTCTAAGTCGGCGATTTTTTGTGTTGCATTAGCATCACTATCTGCTTTTACGCCAATATAGAATTTAATTTTTGGTTCAGTTCCAGATGGACGCACGGCAATCCAGCTCTCATCTTCTAACACATATTTTAATACATCTGAAGGCGGTGTTGTCATTTCTTCTGTTGTGCCATCTACTTTTTGACGTGTCAATAGTTTGAAGTCTTCGGTTTGGACAACTTTCACACCAGCAAACTCGGTAGGTGCTTTTTCACGGAAGGTTTTCATTAAAGCCGTAATTTTTGCAGCACCTTCTTGACCACTCATAGTCACAGAAATTGTTTTCTCTGCAAAGTAACCATATTCTGCAAAAATTTCTTGTAAGGCATCATAAACCGTTTTGCCTTCTTTTTTGTAGTAAGCAGCAACTTCTGCAAATAAGACTAATGCTTGAATGGCATCTTTATCGCGTACAAATGGTTTTACAAGATAACCATAGCTTTCTTCAAAACCAAACATAAAGGTATGCGAATGGTCTTCTTCAAATTGTTGAATTTTTTCAGCAATAAATTTAAAGCCTGTTAATACGTTAAACATCGTTGTATTGTAGCTTTTCGCAATCGCTGTTGGTAATTCACTAGATACGATTGATTTCAAGACAGCTGCATTTTCTGGCAACGTACCAGCTTGCTTGTGCGCTTCTAAAATATAACGAATTAAAATAGCCCCAATTTGATTACCAGTTAATACTTGATATTCGCCATTTGGCAAACGAACAGCTGCACCTAAACGGTCTGCGTCTGGGTCAGTCGCAATCAATAAATCCGCGCCTTCTTTTTCGCCTAAGCGAATAGCATATTCAAATGCAGAATGTTCTTCTGGATTTGGTGATTTAACTGTACTAAAGTTTGGATCAGCAACGGCTTGTTCTGGTTCTAAAACAAATTGATGGAAACCAGCTTGTTTCAAAGCCTTTTCTCCTAACATTTTTCCAGTACCATGTAGTGGTGTATAAACTAATTTTAAGTTATCGCCCATTTCTTCAATTAATTCATGATTAATCGTGACGCTTTTTACTTCTTTTAGATACGCATTATCGACTTCTTCGCCAATAATATTAATTAAACCACTATGTTTAGCTTCTTCTTCGGATAACACAGGAACTTCTAATGGATTGGCAATTTCACGTACAAAAGAAGTTAACGCATCCGCATCAGCAGGTGGCATTTGTCCTCCATCTTCACCATACACTTTATATCCATTATAATTTGATGGATTATGTGATGCTGTAATCATAATTCCTGTGAAGGTTTTTAAGTATCGAACCGCAAAAGATAATTCTGGAGTTGGGCGTAAGCTTTCAAATACATAAGACGGAATATCATGTTTGGCTAACGTTTTTGCTGCTTCCATCGCAAATTCTGGTGAGAAATGTCTTGAATCATAAGCAATTGCTACACCACGACGTCGGGTATCGGGATCTTGTTTATTCATGAAGCGCGCTAATCCTTCTGTTGCTTGACGAATTGTATAAAGGTTCATTCGGTTAATACCAGGTCCAAGTACGCCACGCATACCTGCTGTTCCAAATTCTAAAGGTGCGTAAAACGCATCTTCCAATTCCTGTGTTTTACCTTCTAAATCTTGTAACTGTTTCTTTAAGTTCTTATCAAGATTCTCTTGATTTTTCCATTGTTCGTAAGTTACTTCCCAAGACATACAAAGCACCTCTTCCAAATTAATTTTTCATAACGATTATATCATTATTGATAGGTGACTAAAAGCCTTGTAGCGCAATTCATCTAAAAAAAGTAGGATGTTATTTGAAAAACAATTTTTTCATTGTTTTTTCAGATAACATCCTGTATTCTTTCCAAATTCTTTCAATTTTTTCCTATTTTTTCACATCTTTTTGTGCTTCAAGGTAGTTAAATACTTCTTGTCCAGCAACACTACCGTCACCTACAGCGGTCGTAATTTGACGTAAGTTTTTTTCACGAACATCTCCAACTGCAAAAATACCAGGAATTGATGTACGCATGTCTTCATCTGTTGGAATCCAACCTTCTTCATTCGTAATACCGCTTGATTTGAAGGGTTCTGTCAATGGATCCAACCCAACATAGATAAAAATACCGTTCGCAGCTTCTTCATGTACTTCGCCCGTTTTCACATTTTTAATTTGAGCACCTGTCACAACCATGTCATTTCCAACAATCTCTTCTACAACAGAATCCCATAAGAATGAAATTTTTTCGTTAGCAAACGCACGGTCTTGGATAATTTTTTGAGCACGTAATTCGTCACGACGATGAACAATCACAACTTCTGAAGCAAATTGTGTTAAATAAATCGCTTCTTCAACTGCAGAGTCACCACCACCAACGACTAATAATTTACGATTACGGAAGAATGCACCATCACAAACCGCACAATAAGAAACACCGCGACCAGCAAATTCATCTTCGCCAGCAACACCTAATTTACGATGCTCACAACCTGTGGCGATAATTACTGTTTTTGCTTGGTAAGTCTTATCACCCGCCACGACCTCTTTGTAATCTCCGCAATCTTTAATTTCTTGTATGATACCATAAGCATTTTCAGCACCAAATTTTGTGGCACCATCATACATTTTTTCTGCTAATTCTGGACCTAAAATCATTTCATATCCTGGATAGTTTTCAACTTCTGCTGTATTATTCATTTGTCCACCAGGTGCGCCACGTTCAATCATCACTACTGATAAATTTGAACGAGAAGCATATAATGCAGCAGTCATCCCTGCAGGACCTGCTCCAATAACGATTACATCATACATTTAATTTTTCCCTCCACTTTTCAACTAAGTAAGTCATACTTTACTGCCTTCTCTTTTTTCTGTCTAACGTTTTGCTTTCTAACAAAAAATAAGAATTACATATTGACTTTTAAATCGTATCTTGTAAAATTTCCAAGACATCACAAATATTAACTATAAGAGAGGCGCATGTTTTTGACAAGAAAAAGATTTTTTAACGCTTCAGATAGTGAATTATTCTTTTTAAGTTGGCCAATTTTTATTGAATTATTTTTACGAGTTGTAATTGGTAATATCAACGTCTGGATGATTTCTCATTATTCTGAACCTGCTGTTGCATCGGTTGGAGCCGCAAATCAGCTATTATATTTAGCAGTTTTTGTCTACGGATTTATTACAGTTGGTACACAAATTATTATCGCTCAATTAATCGGTGCAAAAAAACGCAAAGAAATACAAGAAGTAATCAATACGGCATTATTTGGTTCATTAGGTATTGGATTACTTATCAGTTTGGTTTTTATTTTATTTTCACCAGCCTTACTAAGTTTCATGAACTTGGATATGGAACTAATCGAAATCGGAAAAGGCTACTTACAAGTCTACGGTGGCAGCCTGTTTATTTCGGCAATCACGGCTGTTATCATCGCCGTACTACGTACACACAGTTTTACCAAACCCGCTCTATTGGTTCCTATGACGGCGAGTATCTTAGCTGTTATCGGTAACTATTTTGCTCTGTATCAACCATTTGGATTACCCAATTTTGGTGTAACTGGTTTAGGTTTTGCAAGTGTTTTTGGTAACACAATTGGTTTAATCATTGCTTTTATTCTACTGAAAAAATATATTGGTTTTTCCATTCGTTCCATTCGTCCAAAAAAGATTTCCTTCCCTATTCTTAAATCAATTTTGGCTTATGGTTTACCATCTTCAGGTGAAACACTTTCTTATCAAGGAGCGCAAATTGTCGTAACGATGATTGTTGCTTCTTTAGGTTCTAGTGTCTTGATTGCTAAATCTTATATTACAGCTATTTCTCAGTTTGTTTATCTGGTAGCTGCTTCTCTTAGCCAAGGAAATCAAATTATGATTGGTCGAAATGTGGGCGCTGGTCAATTTGATCGCGCGTCAAAACGTGGCATGCGAACAGTGATTATCGGAATGATTGTTTCACTCGCTATTTGTTTATTAACGTTTGTTTTTATCGAACCAATCATGCATATTTTTACAACCAATGAGGAAATTATTACGATTGCTCGCGAAGTTTTCTTAGTAGAGATTATTCTAGAAACTGCTCGTGCGGTCAATATGATTTTAGTTGGTGCGTTGAATGCCAGTGGTGATGTGAAATTCCCACTTATTTGTAGCTTAATTGTCTTATGGGCAATTAGCTTACCTTTCTCTTATGCTCTAGCGATTGTTGCACATTGGGGCTTAGTTGGCGTTTGGATTGCCTATGCAATTGACGAGGCGTTGCGCAGTATCTTAATGATTCGGCGTTGGCGTTCTGGTGTTTGGCAAACAAAAGCAGTTATCCATCAAGAAGAACCGGTAGAACAAACTGTCTAAAAAATCCCCTATTCATGTATGTGCCTCAAAAGTTTGACAAAAAAGCAAAAAAAAACATCCTATCTGATTAGGATGTTTTTTTTGCTTTCAATCTACAAATAGATTACGCTTAGTCAAAGGAGAGAATACACATGACTATTTACGATTTTGAAGTTACCACTGCAGACGGCACCACTTATTCATTGGAAAAATATCGAGGAAAGATCCTGATTATTGTCAACACTGCCACAAAATGTGGTTTTGCTCCTCAATTTACAGAATTAGAAGCTCTCTATCAGCGCTATAAAGCACAAGGACTTGTTGTCTTAGGATTTCCTTCCAATCAGTTTAAACAAGAATTAGACAGCGCTACAGACGCTCAGGCAACTTGTCGGTTAGATTACGGCGTTACTTTCCCCATGCATCAGCTAGTCACAGTTAATGGCTCACAAGCAGCTCCTATCTTTCACTACCTTACACAAGAAGCACCTGGAACGTTAGGTAAGAGTATTAAATGGAATTTCACTAAATTTTTAATCGACCAAAACGGTCAAGTCATCGCGCGCTATGCTCCCAAAACAACGCCTGAAAAAATGATTCCAGCGATTGAAGAATTACTTAAATAATCCAAAAAGCGATGATAGACAAACCATCATCGCTTTTTTATTAGTTATTTGATAAATCTTCGCCGTTTGAAGCGATTACTTGTTTGTACCAATCAAATGATTTTTTCTTCGAACGGTTTAATGTTCCATTGCCTTCGTTGTCTAAATCAACATAGACGAAGCCATAACGTTTCTTCATTTCACCTGTTCCGGCAGACACTAAGTCAATACAGCCCCAAGTTGTGTAGCCTAATAAATCAACACCATCAATTTCAACAGCATCTTTCATTGCTTGAATATGTTTTGCTAGATAATCAATACGATAATCATCTTCTACATAACCATTTTCGTCTGGCACATCAACAGCACCTAACCCATTTTCTACGATAAACAATGGTTTTTGATAACGATCATAAATATCGTTCATTGTAATACGTAGTCCTAATGGATCAATTTGCCAGCCCCACTCGCTTGCATCTAGGTAAGGATTTTTTACTGATGCAAAAATATTACCTGCTGTTTGCTCTAATAATTCTGGGTCAGTTGTTGCGACACGTGATGAATAGTATGAGAATGAAATAAAGTCAACTGTATTGGCTTTTAGGATTTCTGCATCGCCTTCTTCCATCGCGATTTCAATGCCTTGGCGTTCTAAATCTTTCAAGAAGTATGCAGGATATTCCCCACGAGATTGAACATCAATAAAGAAGTAACTTTCACGGTCTTTTTGACGAGATTCCCAGACATCTTCAGGGCGACAGCTATATGGATAGTAACCACCTGCTGCTAACATACATCCTACTTGGTTGTCAGGATCTACTTCATGTGCAATACGTGTTGCAATCGCACTTGATAATAATTCATGATGTGCTGATTGATATTTCACTTGTTCTTCATTTTCGCCTTCTTCAAAGTAAAGACCTGCGCCCATGAATGGTGCATGTAAAATCATATTGATTTCATTGAAAGTCAACCAGTATTTAACTAACCCTTTGTAACGGTTAAAGATAACTGTACATAATCTTTCATAAAATTCTACCAATTTACGGTTACGCCAACCACCATATTCTTTAATTAAATGCATTGGGCAATCAAAATGCGTAATAGTTACTAATGGTTCAATACCATATTTATGACATTCTTTAAATAAATCTTCATAGAATTTTAGCCCATCTTCATTTGGTTCTGTTTCGTCACCATTTGGGAAAATTCTAGTCCAGGCAATTGATAAACGATAAGTTTTAAAGCCCATTTCGCCAAATAAAGCAATATCTTCTTTATAGCGGTGATACATATCAATCCCAACTTTTGCTGGATAATGGTAACCTTCTTCAAAATCAAACATTTTCGTTTTACCAGTAATCACATCTAAACGTGCTTCACCAATTGGTACTACGTCTACGTTTGCTAAACCACGTCCACCTTCATTATAGCCGCCTTCACATTGATTGGCAGCTGTTGCGCCACCCCATAAAAAGTCTTTGCGAAATCCCATTATTTATCCTTCTTTCTTTTATTAGATTAACTCTTTAGCTACTTCATCTTGAACTGTAACGCCTTCTTTTTCAAGACGTTCAATCGTTTCTTTAAATTGTGGCAAATGTGCTTTGTGTGCAATAAATAATTCATGCATGACTTTACGAGCAGTATCGCCTGATGGTACTAGTGGATTAATTGTAAATGCTTGTAAAGCAGTACCATAATCTCCTGTAACTGCCGCTTCGATAGTTAATAATTCCATTGCTTTCATTACTTGTAACCAGCCTTTTTCCGCTGTTGGTAATTCACCAAAGGCAACTGAACGAGCACCGTCTGCTCCCAAATACGCCATGACTTCAACCACACAATCAGCTGGTAGATCTGGAACCGCACCATTATTTTTAGTTGAAACCACAATTTGAGTATTTTTATTTGAGTAAATTGAAGCAATTGTTTCACACGCTGCATCTGAATAATGCGCACCACCACGTTGTTCTAATTGTTCTGGTTTATGTGCTAAATCAGGATCTTTATATAATTCAAATAATTCTGCCTCTGTTTGTTTCACTTGCTGCGCACGTGTACCAATTGTTTGGTATTCTTCCAACGCATGAGCCAGCATTTCTTCTTGGCGATAGTAATAACGATGATAACCACAAGGAATCATTTTCATTTGATGTAATTGTTCCTTATAGAATGGAATATCATGAATATTTTTTGGTAACCCATTATCTTCTTTAAACAATTGATCGATAATATCCAAGGTAACATCATTGCCTTCTAAATCAGCAACTTTATGCCAATGGAAATGGTTCACACCAGCAAATTTGTAAATTAGTTCATTTTCTTTTTTACCTAACAAACCGGGTTCAACCATGATTGCCCCCACTGGTACATTACATAAACCGATGACACGGTCCCATTTACCATAGCGGATAATGGCTTCTGTTACCATACCTGCTGGATTGGTAAAGTTAATAAGCCAAGCATCTGGACAAAGACGTTTCATATCTTCAACAATTTCCAAAATAATTGGAATTGTACGAAAAGCTTTGAACATTCCGCCTGCACCATTCGTTTCTTGTCCTAGCATGCCGTAATAAGCTGGAATACGTTCATCTTTAACGCGAGCGTTTAATAGTCCGACACGAAATTGTGTTGTAACAAAATCAGCATCTTTTAGGGCTTCTTCACGATCTAATGTTAAATGGACTTTAACATCATACGGTGAAGCATCCCACATACGTTGTGCCATTTCACCCACGATTTCTAATTTTTCTTTTCCCGCTTCAATATCTACTAACCAAATTTCTCTGATTGGTAATTCTTCATAACGTTTGATAAAACCTTCCATCAGTTCAGGTGTATAGCTACTTCCGCCACCAATTGTTGCAATTTTAACTCCAGTCATCTGTCAAATCGCTCCCTTAAATTTTATTTACAAGATGATTATCTATCATGTAAATAAAACATTCAAGGTATTTGCGAACGTTTTCAATTAGTTTTACAAAAGAAACCATAAAAAAACGATTTTTTTGTAAATATTATTTACATGAAGAGAAAAAAACTACTATCTCTTGCGTAAACGCTATCTTTTATTTACAATCCAGTTAGATAAAATGTAAATAAAAGAAGGGAGTCTCTATGTTATTAGTCGAAAAAATTCAAGAAACTAATTTTTCTCCAGCAGAGCAATCCTTAGTTGAGTATATTCTTGAACAAAAAACTGCGATTGAAGATTATACGATTAAAGAAATTGCTGAAGCGACATTCGTTCATCCATCCACATTGATTCGTATTGCAAAAAAATTAGGTTTCAGTGGTTGGTCAGATTTAAAAATGGCATTTTTAGAAGAACAGCGTTACCTACACAGTCATTTTGAAGAAATTGATGCCAATCTTCCCTTTTCTAAAACAGATGGTTTGTTAACCATCGCTCAAAAAATGGCAGCTCTAGAACAAACAACGATTGAAGATACCTTATCCTTGTTGCATCACGATACTTTAAAACAAGCCACCAATTTACTCTATCATGCAAAGGAAATCAAAATATTTACTTCTAATGCAAATATTTTTGCTTCACAAGATTTTGCTTTAAAAATGCGTCGTTTGAAAAAAAGAACCACTATTGCTGAAATTATTGGCGAACAAGCCTACGAAGCCTACAGTTTAGATGATTCATCTTGTGCTATCTTAATTTCTTATACTGGTGAAAATCATTTAATCAAACAAATTTTACCTATTCTAAAACGACAACGGACCAGTATTTTAAGTATTACCAGTATTGGTGAAAGTACGATTAGTAAAGAATCTGATTGTAATCTTCAAATGACTACTCGTGAACGGCTGTATTCAAAAGTGGGAGATTTCACTACAAGTATGTCTATTTCTTATTTATTAGATGTCCTTTACACCACTGTTTTTTCAAAAAATTATCAACAGAATTTGAATCATTTGATTCAAATGGGGGAAGAATTTGATACGCGAACGAGTACTTCGCCGGTCATGCAAGAACCCCCTATTGAAAATCGGTTACAGATTAAAGATTCGTTTTTACCAAATTAAAAATAACTCTTTCTATTTTTTTGTTATGAAATGTTTTAAATCGTGTTAAAATATAAACTTTAAGAACTCATCTATGAAAAATTTTTTATCCCTACTATTCATGAAATTTGTTTTTATAATGTTTATTTTGAAAGGAAGAAAAAACATGATTAAACAGATGAAGCAACTGCTAGATGCACGCACTTTTGCGAATGCTCGTGTTACGGAGATTAAAAACGAATATGCAAAGATTGATAATGATTGGTTGATCGTTCATTTTAAAATTACGTTTTATATGGCATTTACAACCTTATTAGTTGAAATTCTACTAAGTTTCTATGTCATTCAAACTCAACTACGAACCACACCTGTATCTTTGTATTTTTTAAAATATGTCATTGTGCCAACCATTTTAAATAGTGGTTTATTAATCATCGGTTATAATTTAATAAAAACACAACGTTATACTTCGCTTCAAAAAATTTATGGTATTTCGATTATAGCGACATTTGTGGCCTTTGTTATTACATCGATTCATAATATTTATAGTCCGATCTATATGATTTATTTAATTTCAATTGTTTTGACTTCTATTTATTCTAATCATAACTTAACTAGAAATATGAGTTGTTTAAGTATTGTTTTATTTTTACTTTCAGAATTTGTCATCGTCTGGGACCCTATCAAGCAATCTATTTTTGATAGTCCCTTGCGTTTAGTTAGTATTATTTTAATTTTTATCACGTTGTTACTCTTCTCTGTTACCTGCATTATTAGTATGGATTTTCTAAGAAAGAAAAATACAGTGAGTATCAATTTGGAAATTGAGCGTTATGAACTGGAACATCGTCTACGCTTCGATGAATTAACAGGAATTTACAATCGGATGACCCTTAATGCGACATTAAATACCATCTCTGAAAAACATAACGATAATTACTTCATTATGGCGATGGCCGATTTGGATCATTTCAAAAAAATCAATGATCAATTTGGACATCATTTAGGAGATTTATGTTTAAAGGCGTTTGCAGAGGCTTTAAAAGATGTCAGTCCTAATTCTTTAGCTTTTCGTTTTGGTGGTGACGAATTTTGTTTGCTTTTTCAAGATATTAGTACGAATGATGCGATTGTCATTTGCCAGATTGTCCAAAGTAAACTGACAGATATTCAACTTGATGAATCTACGACACTTACTATGCACGCCAGCTTTGGTTTAGCAGAATTTTCACCGACAATTAGTGTGACAGAGTTGTTTTTACGAGCTGATTCTGCCTTATATGAAGCTAAAGAAAAACGAAATATGGTTACTGTATTCTCCCAAAACTAATAAAAATTCAGCCAGACATCTTATGTCTGGCTGAATTTTTTTATTAGATAACTGTTGTCAACAATTCATCCGTGATGACAACATCTTTTTTCTCTGCCTCAATGATATCTAAATAATCACCAGCATTCGTAATTAAAACAGGTGTTTCCACTAAATAGCCTGCTTCAATAATTTTTTCAATATCAAATGTTACTAATTTTTGTCCCTGTTTTACTTTATCACCTTGTTTAACAAATGCTTCAAAATATTTTCCGTCCAATTGAACAGTATCTAACCCGACATGAATTAAAACTTCTAATCCATTATCTGACACTAGTCCAATTGCATGTTTTGATGGAAATAGAGTCATTACTGTTCCATCGAATGGTGCAACAACTTCACCTTTCGTTGGATGAATGACAACACCTTTTCCTAATAAGCCTTGAGCGAAAGCATCATCTTGTGCTGTATTTAATGGAGCAACAGTTCCTTGTACAGGTGCAGTAATCGTCTCTGTGCGTGCCATTGGTGTTTTTACTACAATCGTTTCTTCAATTACTGTATTATCTTTCCAGAAAAAGTAAGTTAAACCAAAACCAATGACTGAAGCAATACCAATCGAAATCACTGCATGTAAAACAAATGATGCATCATCTCCATTAATGTAATTCATTAAACCAAAAATTCCTAATCCACCCATTGTAAATGAACCCACACCATTGAACATTAGGTAAGCTCCAGCTACTGAGCCACCTATCATTGAGTAAATAAATGGCCAACGTTTAGGTAAGGTAATCCCATAAATTGCTGGTTCTGTTACACCAAAAATCCCTGAGATAATCGCTGGCGGACAGAGTGATTTCAAATTTTTATCTTTCAACTTAAAGAACATTGCAGCAACTGCTGCTGTTTGTGCAAAACTGGCACCGTACATTGCTGTTAACACTTGACTAAAACCATCTTGAGTAATTTGCATAATTCCTAATGGTACAACACTCCAGTGTAAACCGAAGATAACTAATACTTGCCAGAAGAAACCTAAAACAATTCCATATACAATTGGTGAAAAGTCCATCACTGCTTGGAAACCACTACTCAATAAATCCGTTAACATACTGATAATTGGGCCAATGACTAAGAATCCTACAGGTAAAGCGATTAATAATACCATAAATGGTACAACAAATGTTTGTACCACTGAGGGGATAATTTTCTTCGCTAGTTTTTGAACTTGTGCAGCAAAAGCGATAATAAAGATGACTGGAATAACGCTACTTGTATACGTTGCACCAACCCATGGAATTCCTAAAAAAGTGGCATAAGCAGGCAAACCAAAAATACTATATGGTGCAGCTACTCCTTCGCCAGCTGTTGCAACAAATGCTGCTTGTAAAGCGCCTCCTTGTACTGACGGATAACATAGAGCAGCTCCAACAACAATCCCCACCATCGGATTTAACTTAAATTTTTGTGCAGAAGTAAATCCTAGAATCACCGGCATAAATAGGAAAATTGCATCTCCAATACCATTTAACATGACATATGTGCCACTTGTTGCTGTATAATTAAAGCCATCAATTTGTGATCCCAAAAACACCAACAATGCATTAAATCCTTTAACCATACCGGCAGCAGCTAATGCCCCTAAGAATGGTTGGAAACAACCACTGATAATATCAATTAATCGATCAAATATATTTCCTGTTGGTGCATCTGCTTCATCTGATCCACCTGCACCTAAACCAGCTACTTGCATAACTTCTTCAAAAACATCTGGTAAGTGATTACCGATAACAACTTGATATTGTCCACCACTTTTCATAACCGTTACAACGCCATCCATATTTTTTAATACTTCATCTTGAGCAATTGCTTCATTTTTTAATTTAAAACGTAGACGTGTAATACAATGTGTCAGACTATTGATATTTTCTTTTCCGCCAACATTTTCTACGATTCTCTCTGCTAATTCACGATATTTCCCCATATAAATTCTCCTTTATTCTGTTTTTTGGACCAAACGTGCAATATGAATAGTTAAATATAATTTTTCATCATTCGACATAGAATATGAATAATTATTTGTCAAAAAAGTTTCAATGATTAAAACACATTGATAGGCATTGTGATATTTTTTTTGTACCAACAATAATAATTCTTCATCACTTTCTCCTTGATGTTGCTTGCCATAGATAATCCGTCTAGCAAAAAAACTAAGATGTGTAGTAAAACGATAAAAATAAACAGATTCTTCGTCAAAGCTTAATTTAAAATAGTATTTTGTTAATTGAATAATTTCCTGAATGATTTCTGTTAACTCAAATACATCTTCACTACCACTTTCCGTTTGTGCATTTACTAAATGCAAGGCAATAAAACCTGCTTCGTCCTCTCCTAAATCAATTTGATATAATTCTAAAATTTTCTCGACTACGCGTTTACCGATCGCATATTCGTTAGGATACAAACGTTTAATATCCCATAATAAAATATTGCGGACATGTATTCCTTGTTTAATCCGTTCAATAGCCGTGTAAAGATGATCCGTTAGCGAAACATAAATACTCTCATTTAATGGACTAGTTAATTTTTTTTTCGCGTAATCAATTAATTCATTTGAAATTTTCAGGTATTCTATTGGTACATCTTTTAATAGCTCTTGAAATTTCTGTGAAACTTCCCCATTAGCTAGACGATAAATTTTATCAATTTTTGTTTCATCTAGCATATCACCGACTTTTTTATTAAAAGCAATCCCTTTTCCCATCACAATGAGTTCATTTGATTTATCAGCGGTCACAACGACATTATTGTTCAATATCTTATTAATATACATCCCAATTCCTCCGTAGAGTGACTGTACTGCTTTTAATAACCAACATTATCAACCTTCTCCTCCTTTTTTATACTTCGTAATTGGTACAAAAAAAACCTAATAATCTCCAACACAAAAAAACGTGTTGAAAAAAATTAGGTTTAGCTTGTAATGAAACAATCACTATCCAGATTTCTTTTCCGCTCGTTTAGATTACCAAATTAAGAAAACGCTGTCAATAATTTTTTAATAAAAAAACACGCGACAATCCAAAATTATCGCGTGTTTTCTTACAGGCTCATACTTTGTAATTTGTACATATCTGAATATAACCCGTTTTGTTGGATTAATTCATCATGATTGCCTCGTTCAACAATTTTTCCTTTATCCAAAACTAAGATTAAATCTGCATCGCGAATTGTAGACAATCGATGCGCAATCGCAATTGTTGTTCGACCTTGCCGCATATTTGCCAAACCTTCTTGAATATAACCTTCTGTTTCAGTATCAATATTGGCTGTTGCTTCATCTAGCACTAGAATTTTAGGTTGAGTAACCATTGTACGGGCAAAGGAAATCAATTGACGCTGACCGCTTGAATAGCTTGCTCCGCGTTCAATCACTTTGGCATGATAATCGCCTGGCAATTGTTCAATAAATTTATCCGCTTGCACAAATTTTGCTGCAGTAATAATCTCTTCCTCGGTAATATTTTTATTTAATAAACGAATATTATCAGCAATATCACCATAAAACATAAAGGCGTCTTGTAAAACGAGCCCCATTTTTTGGCGTAACTCTTCTAATGAAAAGTCACGAATATCCTTATCATCAATTAAAATTTGTCCTTCACCAAACTCATAAAAACGCATCAATACATTAATAATGGAACTTTTTCCACTCCCTGTATGTCCCACAAGTGCTACGGTTTCTCCGGGATACGCTACAAAGGAAATATTTTGTAAGACATTATGCTCGCCATCATAAGAAAACGTCACCTTACGAAACTCAATTTTTCCAGCAGTAATAGTCTCATTTGCATGTGGATGTTGTTGTGGTGTATATTCGTCATCATCCATGATTTTTAAAATACGACTTCCTGCCACCACACCATCTGTAAACGTACTTAAAAAATCCATCATCTGCGTCATGGGATTAAAAAATCCTTGGACATAGGTAGTAAAGGCATAAATCAATCCAACTTCAATCGGCGAATGTAACGCATCAAAACCAAAAATAGTTAACGACATCGCTACTGCAATAGCATACAATAAGTTAATAATCGGCGCTAATAACAACGAATTTGTACGAATCATCGCATAACGCGTTTCCAAATATTCATCATTTGTTTCTTCAAATTCACGATTCAATCGTTGCTCTTGGCGAAATTGTTGCACAATTTGCATGCCAGAAATGGATTCGTTAAGTTTAGTATTTAATTGGCTAAGTTTTTCACGCATTTGACGATAAATACGAGAACTAAATTGTTGATAATACCAAATAACAATTCCTAAGATTGGCAAAAAGATCAAATTAATCAACGCAATTTTAGCATTAATTTGAAACATTGCTGCAAAGGAAGAAATCACAGCAAAAATACCTGTTAATACAGATAAAAAGACATACCAAAATTCAAACAATGTTTCGGTATCGTTCGTTACACGAGAAACGATAGAACCTGCTGGTGTACGATCAAAATAACGCATTCCC
Organism: Enterococcus sp. AMC1623; assembly: GCF_058216495.1. Lineage (NCBI taxonomy): Bacteria > Bacillati > Bacillota > Bacilli > Lactobacillales > Enterococcaceae > Enterococcus > Enterococcus sp. AMC1623. Next base: position 1,312,593 of record NZ_CM177096.1, read on the forward strand.
AATGTATGCAGCTTTTCAAACAATTTTACTCGTATATATTGGTACGTTTGAAGCGATGCCATTGAATATAAAAACCATTGAAAAAACCAAATAATCGCCTTCATTACCGTGCCAAACAAATAAAGAGCCGCAAAATACAAAATGACTTGCATTGTAGCCGTTTGCTTCATCAAGTGATTATCAATCAAGGTTTGCAAGACCCTTGGTAATAAAATATTAACGACTGAAAGTAAAAAAGCAAATAAAATCGCCACAATAAAGGTTCGTCTAAATGGTTTTGCGTAAGTTAATAAACGACGAATGATAGTTGCTTGTTCTTTTAATGGAATGGATTTCGCCCATTCCGATTGCGATTTTTCCATTAGGCCTCGCTCCCTTCAATTTTGGCTTCTAATTGTTGTTTGTCCCACATACGACTATACCAACCATTCAAAGCTAATAATTCTTCATGTGTGCCACGTTCAACAATTTTTCCTTCATCAATGACTAAAATTTCTTTTGCATGCATCACACTGCTGAGACGATGTGCCGCAATAATTGTCGTCTTATCTTGACGGAATTCCTTCAGATTATGCAAAATGGCTTCTTCGGTTTTAGCATCTACTGCTGAAAGTGCATCGTCTAAAATCAATAATTCTGGTTCAACAATCAACGCACGAGCAATTGAAATTCGTTGTTTTTGACCACCTGATAACGACACTCCACGTTCGCCAACCATCGTATCATATCCTTCTGGGAACGCTTTGATATCTTCATCAATAAACGCTAATCTTGCTGCTTCTTCAATTTTTTCTTGTGAAAAATGCGGATTAGCAAAACGAATATTGTCGCGAATCGTCATTGAAAACAAAAAATGATCTTGTGGAACATAACCAATGGATTGCAACAATGCGTCTAAGGAATATTCTTTGATATTATATGAACCAAATTGAATGCTTCCCTGATAATTATCATATTCACGCATTAATAGTTTTAAGAGCGTCGTTTTTCCTGAACCTGTTTTTCCCACAACACCCAGTACCTCTCCTTCATTTAAAGCGAATTGCAGTTGATTTAAAGCTACCGTTTCGTCTTCTGGATAACGAAATTCATCGATTTGAACAGCTAGCGTGCCTTTGGCGGGAGTTGTGATAGCATTGGGGGCTTCAATAATATGTGTGTGTTCTTTCAACAGTTCAGATACCCGATCATAACTGGCATTTCCACGCTCCAATACATTAAACAAACGACCAATCGCAAACATTGGCCAAATTAACATACCAATGTAACTAATGAACGAGACTAACTGCCCAATTGTAATTGTGCCATTCATAATAAAATTTCCACCGACAATAATAGTTAATACATACGATAAACCAATGATTAGCGTAATAAACGGGTCAAATAAAGCATCTAAGAAATTTACACGACGATTTTTTGAAATAGCTTGGTCTATTTTTTCAGAGAAATCAGCTAAGTCTTCTTTTTCTTGCCCAAATGTTTTAATTACTTTCATACCAGTAATACTTTCTTGGGCTTTGTCATTGATATTGGAAAAGGCTTCTTGAGAATCGCGAAATGCATCGTGGAGTTTAGATCCTAAAATACGTGAAGTGAATGCTAACAACGGTAGAGGAATCAAAGCAATCAGCGTTAAACGCCAATCGATAAAGAGAATCATTGCTAAAATTGTCATTCCTCCTGAAATAAACGAATCTGCAAAGGTTAAAATACCTGCACCAGCTACGTTTTGAATCGCATTCAAATCATTGGTCGCATGTGCCATCAAATCGCCGGTACGATATTTTTGATAAAAGATGTTGTCCATTTTAGTAAAGTGGTCAAATAATTGACGCCGTAAACTTTTTTCTAAGCGAGCGGCACTTCCCCAAATATGCGTTCGCCAGATGTAGCGAAAAATATATTGACCCAACGCAGCTGCACATAATACAGCAATCCAAAATAAAATTGAGGTTATCTGAATGTTTTTTTCAGCAATTTCATCAATGATAATTCCAATCACTTTAGGAGGAACGAGCTGCATAATTGCCACTAAAATTAGTGCTGTAACCCCAATCATATAATTTTTGCGTTCTTGTTTAAAAAACCAACTTAATTTCTTGAATATTGACATACCTAACCTCCTACTGTTTTATAGATTAGCCTAAACTGCTTGTGAAGCCGTTTAAAGCAAACAAAAAAACGAGCTGAATCAATCAGCCCGTTTAAAAAACCAGTTTTTACTTTTGGTTTTTCATTTGTTGCATCATTTGACGAATTTTTTTCTCAGAAGGTTTTTGACCCATTGACATCATCATCATGCGCAACATATCCTCATTAACGGGAGGATTTTTCTTCAAGTAATCTTGCATATATTTACGTGCTAAAAAGAAGCCGCCTACAGCGCCTACAAGTAAAGCGATAATCGCAATTAAAACAACAATTCCTGTACTCATAATTATCTTCTCCTTTCCCTATTCTCAATGAATTATTGTACTAGAAAAACAGAAAAAAGAAAAGAAAGTTTTACAATTTACGTCGAATTCCTTTTCTTTTGCCAGCTATTTTCTATTGTGCTACAATTTTTTCTAACAATTGCGGGTCAAACACACCTGCTTTTAGCATTTCAATTTCAAAACGGTATGGCGGTTTTTTGTTCTTTTTATCTTCGCCAACCATCACATATGGCGTTTCCAAAATCTTTGGTAAGCTAACTAATTTTTCATGATGAACGATGTAATTTAAGGCATCAAACCCAATCGTACCAAAACCAATATTAGCATGGCGATCCTTATGTGAACCTTGAGGATTTTTTGAATCGTTAACATGCACTACTTTCAAACGATCTAGCCCAATAATCTTGTCGAATTCTTCTAACACACCATCAAAATCTTCTTTGACATTGTACCCCGCATCATTCGTATGACAAGTATCCAATGTAACAGATAATTTTTCATTCAATGTTACGCCATCTATAATTGTCGCTAACTCTTCAAACGTACGACCTAATTCTGTTCCTTTACCTGCCATTGTCTCTAAAGCAATTTGAGGAATTTGGTCTTTGTCCAAGACTTCATTTAGTCCCTTAATAATTTGGGCAAGTCCTACATCGACACCAGCGCCAACATGGGCACCCGGATGCATCGTAATCTGCGTTGCGCCTAATGCTTGTGCCCGACGAATTTCTTCACGTAAAAATTCAATCGCAAAACCAAAATTTTCTGGTTTAATTGTATTTCCTAAATTAATAATATAAGGTGCATGTACCACCATGTCTGATAAACCATGTTCCACCATAAAAGCCTTACCAGCTTCGATATTCATCTCTTCTAAAGGTTTACGACGGGTATTTTGTGGTGCACCTGTATAGATCATAAACGTTGTTGCATTATAACTAGCAGCTTCTTCTGCTGACCCTAATAACATTTTTTTTCCACTCATGGAAACGTGTGAGCCAATTAACATGAAACGTCCTCCTTAATTCTCTTCTTCTCTAGTATTGCGGACTCGCCTCTGGATTGCAAGAATCGCGCTTAAACATTAATTCCTAATAAGAGAACCACAAGCGTCATTAACGGTAAACTCAATAAAAAGCTAATCGATGAAGCAAATCCGACAACTTCCTCTTTCACACCAGCTAAAACCGAATTAATCACACCGAACAATGGAATGGGTGTAAGAGCTAATAAAGACAAAATAACTTTGTGCAAATGCGAAATCGGTAAAAAGTAAACAACCGCAATTACCACGAAGCCCAGACCATAACGAAGCGTCAATAATTTTATGACATCTTTCATTGCTCCTTTTGGCAAACGAAATTCTAGATACAATCCAATCATAAACATTGATAAAAAGACATTTGCTGCGGCAACCGGATGTAACATTGTTAACAGTGCATCGGGCAAATTGATTTTAAAAATCCGTAAAATTAACATCAACATATAACAAGTAAACGGAATCGAACGTAATAGCTGTAAAGCAATTTTTTTCGGTTCAAAAGTCGTTTGATTTCCTACTAGACGATTCACAACAATATTTGTTCCACCACATAACATAATACTATTCCCCATGTCAAACATCGAAATAAAAGGCACTCCGAGCGGTAAAAAACCTTGGACAAAAGGTAATGTAAAATTCCCAATATTAAATCCTGAAGCACAATACATAAATAGTTGCTGTTTTGTAGCTGATTCTTTACGCGTGAATAACCATGCTAAAGCAATTTGAAAGATTGACCAAATAAAGCCAATCAAAATAAATACGACTAAATCAAGTTTTAATGATAGACGAGCTAGATTAACGATGACCACTGCTGGTAAGGTGATATTCACAATAATCACAGATAACGTGGTACCATCTGCTTTTGACAATAACCCAATTCGTTTTAATAAAAATCCTAAAAAAATCATCAAAAACAAACCTAATGCCTGAATAATAATTGCGACCATTTTGTCTCCTCCCACAAAAAAGAGACTGTTAAAAACAATCTCTTTTGATTTTTTATTTAAGTTAGAATTTTAGTAAGAAGTATTTTTTCTTCCCACGGCGAACAACGGTAAAGTGTCCATCCATTTTATCAGCATCACTAATTTCATATGCTAAATCTTGCACACGATCACCATTAATGTAAATAGCACCATTTTGGACATCTTCACGTGCTTGACGTTTTGAAGGTTCAATTTTGGCAGTAATTAACAATTCAATTAAATTCAAATTATCATCTGCTTGTACTTCATAAGTTGGGACACCTTTGAAACCTTGTTTAATTTCTTCTCCTGACAAACCTTTAATGTCTCCACTAAATAACGCTTGAGAGATACGAACTGCTTGTTCATAAGCTGTTTCGCCATGAACCAAAGTAGTTACTTCTTTCGCTAACGCTTTTTGTGCCACACGTGTTTCAGGAGCTTGTTTAAATTCTTCTTCAATAGTAGCAATTTCATCCAATGATAAGAATGTGAAATATTTCAAGAATTTAATGGCATCACGGTCATCCGTGTTAATCCAAAATTGGTAGAATTCATAAGGCGTAGTTTTTTCAGCATCTAACCAAACCGCATTTCCTTCGGTTTTACCAAATTTTGTACCATCTGCTTTGGTAATTAATGGCATTGTTAAACCAAAACCTTGGACTTCTTTTTCACGACGTAATAACTCGATACCAGAAGTGATATTGCCCCATTGGTCGCTACCACCCAATTGTAATAAACAACCATGGTTTTCGTATAATTTCAAGAAATCGTATGCTTGCAATAATTGGTAAGCAAATTCTGTATATGAAATCCCTGTTTCAATTCGGCGTTTTACACTCTCTTTACTCATCATGTAATTAATCGTAAAGTTTTTACCAACATCACGTAAAAAATCGATTAACGAAATCTTGCCTAACCAGTCGTAATTATTCGCAATAATTGCAGGATTCTCTGCATTTTCAAAATCAATAAAACGTGACAATTGATTTTTAATACTTTGTGACCAATTTTGAACTGTATCTAAAGTATTTAGTTGACGTTCTTGATCTTTAAATGATGGATCACCAATCATTCCTGTTCCCCCACCAACTAATGCAATCGGCACATGTCCATTTTGTTGGAAACGACGTAACATTAAAATTGGCAATAAGTGACCGATATGTAAACTATCGGCTGTTGGGTCAAACCCGACATATAATTTAACAGACTCTTCATTTAATTGTTTTTCTAAGGCTGCTTCGTCTGTTGCTTGGTGAACTAAACCACGATTTTTTAGTTCTTGAAAAAAGTCTGAACTCATATTATTGTTCCTCCTCAATGAAATACTCATTGTTCATATTAACTGAAAATCATGCCAAAGAAAAGAAGTAAGCTAAAAATAAATGGTACTTCTTTTATTTTTTTCTTAGTTTTTTCACTTAAAGAATCGGTAATCTATTCAATCGAAGCTTTTTTTGCTATAATCAAGCAGAATCAAATTAAAAATTGAGGTGGCTATTTTGTCCGAACTGGAAAAAAAAGCAAAAAAATTTATTACACGTTCTAAACGTTCCTCTGGATGGTTCTATTTTAATATTTCCTTAAGGGTCATACAATCATTACTCCTAGTAGGGATTTCCTTACTTGTTCTGGGTGGTTCATTAGGATTAGGTATCGGAATGGGCTATTTTGCCTATCTCGTTGGGGATACAAAAGCTCCTACAAAAACTGAACTGCAACAAGATTTAGGCGATATTACAGAGACATCCAAGGTGGTGTATGCGGACAATAGTACGATTGCGACAATTCGTGCCGATTTGATGCGTACAACCGTACCAGCAGATCAAATATCTGATTTGGTAAAAACAGCCGTTGTAGCAACGGAAGATGAATACTTCTACGAACATAAAGGGATTGTGCCAAAAGCAGTCTTACGTGCCTTAATTTCAGAAGTAACAGGTATCGGGAGCAGCGGTGGTTCAACGTTAACGCAACAATTAGTTAAACAGCAAATTTTAACTGACGAAACAACTTTTAAACGTAAAGCAAACGAAATGTTGTTAGCCATGGAAGTTGAGAAAAATTATTCAAAAGATGAAATTGTCGCACTTTATTTAAATGTCTCGCCATTTGGGCGTAACAACTTAGGGCAAAATATTGCTGGTGTGCAAGAAGCAGCTAAAGGAATCTTTGGTGTAAATGCAAGTGAGCTTAGTTTGCCACAAGCTGCGTTTATCGCTGGTTTACCACAGAGTCCTATTGTTTATAGTCCATACACAAATACTGGTGAATTAAAAGAAAACTTTGACGCTGGTTTACAACGAAAAGATTTCGTATTGTTCAGTATGTATCGCAATCATGACATCTCGAAAAAAGAATATGAAGATGCCATTGCGTATGATTTGGTGGCTGACTTCAAACCGAAAGAAACTGCAAATCAAGAAAGTCATGAATTCTTATACGATGCCGTAATGAATGATGCGTATAAAATTGTTGCCAAAAAACTTGCAACAGAAGATGAAGTAAGCAACGAAGAGTTTGCAAAAGAAGATGTTTACCAAAACTACTTGTATCGAGCACAAACAAAAATTGCAAATGGTGGTTATACAATCCACTCCACTGTTGATAAAAATATCTATCAAGCCATGCAAGATGCTGTTACCAATTATGGATACATGTTAGACAATGAGTCCTCAGTTGAAGTCGGAAATGTATTAATGGAAAATTCTACTGGAAAAATTCTTGGATTTGTTGGGGGTCGTGATTATGAAACTTCACAATATAACCATGCCTTTAGTTCTACACGGCAAGCTGGTTCAGCAATCAAACCTGTCTTAGTTTATGCCCCAGCAATTGATCAAGGTATTATAGGTAGTGAGTCACGCGTTTCTGACTATCCAACCACTTGGAAAGCTGGTGAGGATAAAGGCAAAAAAATTGTGAATGCAACCAATTCTGGTTCAAGTACATTCCAAACAATCCGTGAATCACTGATTCATTCGAACAATATTCCAGCCTATCATATTTATCAAAAAACATTAGAAGATATGGGCTCAACCAAAGCTGTATACGATACGTATTTGAATAAAATGAACTATCCAGCTACCGATACTTGGGAATATGAATCAGCACCTCTAGGGGTACCTGAAGTCACAACGTTAGAACAAACAAATGGTTTCCAAACCTTAGCTAATGGTGGCGTCTATCAAGAAGGCTATCTGATTGAATCAATTACAGATTCACAAGGTAAAGAGTATTATAAACATGAAGCAAATCCTGTACAAGTTTATTCCAAAGCAACAGCATCTATTATGAATGACATGATGCGTAGCGTGGTTGAAGAAGGTGTGACGACGAATTTCTTATCAAACGTCAATAACATCAATTGGAATTTAGGAAATGCAGATTGGGTTGGTAAAACAGGAACGACCGATGAATATGTCGATTCTTGGTTAGTTGTTTCGACCCCTAACATTACTTTAAGTAGTTGGGCTGGTCGTGACGATAGTCAACCAACCGATTCAAATGCTGGGCAACGAACAGCTCAATACATGGCTTATCTAGCTAATTCTATTTATCAAGCTAATCCTGATGTGATTGGTGTCAATAAAGAGTTTAAATTAGACAAGAGTGTGAAAGAATACAAAGTTTCTGATTTCACTGGTGCAAAACCTGGTGGACGGATGACTGTTAATAATACGACATTTAATATTCCAAGTAATACAGTTACTTCTTATTGGGCTAAAGGTGGTCCATCTAAAGTTAGCTTACGTTTTGGAATTGGTGGAACTGATGCCAACTATGTCGATTATTGGAAAACAGCTATTCCAAGAACACAAACAAACACCCGCAGACGTTAAGCAAAAAGCTCGTCAACCAATTTAGGTTGACGAGCTTTTTTTGATTATTTAGTTGAACCTTTTTCTAAAATGTTATAAGGTAAAACAATTGTTTTTTGTTCAATCTCTTCTTTGTTCATCATTTTTGTTAATAAACGCATGGCAACTGCACCGATATCATAAAGTGGTTGGCTCACGCTAGATAAACGAGGACGAGCAACATCTGTTAATAGTGAGTTGTTGCTTGTTAAAATTTCGAAATCTTCTGGTACTTTTACTCCACGGTCATATAATCCATCTAAAATACCAATCGCTAATTCATCGTCAGTTACATATGCCGCAGTTGCGCCACTGTTTAATAAACGATCCACAATTGCTAGACCATCTTTAAAAGAATACGGTGCTTCAAAAATCAAGCCTTCATTGTATTCCAAATTACTTTCTTTTAATGCTTCTTTGTAGCCGTTTAAGCGATTTTGTCCGTTAATCGGATCAATTAATGCGCCACTTACAAAAGCAATTTTTTCATTGCCGTTTTTAGCTAGTAGGCTAACGGCATCTTTAGTTGCTGCAGTATAATCAATGTTTACACTACCTACTTGTTCATCTGGATCGATTGAACCAGCTAAAACAACTGGTGTTTTTGAGCGTGAAAATTCACCACGAACTTCATCAGTAATACGATGTCCCATAAAGATGACACCATCTACTTGCTTCGCTAATAAATTATTTAATACATTGACTTCCTTCAAGCTATCGCCATCTGAATTTGCCAAAATGATGTTATATTTGTACATTGTTGCAACATCGTCAATCCCACGTGCTAAAGAAGCAAAAAACATATTACTTACATCAGGAATAATCACTCCTACTGTTGTTGTTTTTTTGCTAGCTAATCCACGAGCAACTGCGTTTGGACGGTAATCAAGACGATCAATGACTTCAAGTACCTTTTTACGAGTGGCTGGTTTGACATTGGGATTTCCGTTAACGACACGAGAGACGGTAGCCATGGATACATTGGCTTCACGAGCAACATCATAAATAGTAATCGTTTGTTTCTCCATATTGTTTTTCTCCTATCAACTTTCATTTTCTGAAAACCTTGTTTACATTTCTTAGATAGAATAGCAAATTTCTTTCACATTTGCAACCGTTTTAGTTTCATTTTCATGAAAATAATTTTACTGACATCATTTTGACAGAATAGTGGTACAATAAGTAAAGAATTGTTAAAGAAAGAAGGTACATTATGAATCAAGAAAAAGTGAACGAATTATCCCGCTGGATGGCAAAAGAAAATGTGGATGTTGCTTATATCACGAATCCTAATTCTATTTCGTATTTATCTGGTTTTACTAGTGACCCACATGAAAGAGTTTTGGCGCTTTTCTTCTCGCCAACTCATGATCCCTTTTTATTTACACCAGCTTTAGAAGCCGACACTGCTCGTCAAAGCAGCTGGCCTTACGATGTTGTCGGTTATTTAGATACCCAAAATCCTTGGCAAATCATTGCGGAAGAATTAACCACACGTTATGGTAAACCGCAACAACTAGCTATTGAAAAATCAGCGTTTACTTTGGATCGCTTTGAACAGCTTGCAAGTTATTTTCCAACAACCGACTTTTCAAAGGATTTAACTGCCGTCATTCAACAAATGCAATTGCGCAAAACTCCTTCAGAAATTGAAACTTTACTTGAAGCAGGTAATTGGGCAGATGTTGCGTTTGAAATTGGTTTTTCAGCAATTAAAGATGGTGTAACAGAAGAAGAAATTGCTGCAGAAATTGAATACCAATTAAAACGTAAAGGAGTCTCTCATATGTCCTTTGACACAACCGTTTTAGTTGGTCCGCACGCAGCCAATCCGCATGGCGCGCCTAATCAAACACCTGTAAAAGCCAATGAATTAGTCTTATTTGATTTAGGAGTTGTTTGGAAAGGTTATTGCAGCGACGCAACACGTACAGTTGCGTATAAAGAACCGACTGCTTTTCAAGAAAAAATTCATGCAATTGTTTTAGAAGCTCAACTAGCCGCACAAGCTGCTGTTAAACCTGGTATGACTGCGAGCCAATTAGACAAAATTGCCCGCGACATCATTACGGATTATGGATACGGAGAAGCATTTAATCACCGATTAGGTCACGGCATTGGGACATCCATCCATGAATATCCTTCTATTGTAGCAGGAAATGATTTAATCATTGAAGAAGGTATGTGTTTCTCAATTGAACCAGGGATCTACTTACCAAATCAAGTAGGTGTACGGATTGAAGATTGTGTATACGTTACGAAAGATGGTTGTCAACCATTTACCAAAACACCCAAAGAACTACTTATTATAAATTAAAAACAAAACTATCCGAAACATCATATATAGATGCTACGGATAGTTTTTTAAATCATATTTTTATTCCTTTACAAACAATAGTTTTGCTTGATGAATTATTTGTTTCGTTGTAGAAAGAAATTCATAATGAATTGCAAAATGATACAATTCATCATCAACTGTTACTTCACCCATACAAGAACCGTATCTTCCATGACTAATACTTGCAATAATCGTGATAGCTTCGATTTGTGGCGGAATTTGCTTACCACCAACAATGATTAATTGCCAATCTTTAGTAACAGCAAGTGCTTGAGTATTTTGTTGCAATAAAGCTAACGAAAACTCTTCAATAAATTGATTTTTAGGCGAGTTATGACATGTTTGACTTCGTTTAATTTTCATCTTTATTTTCCCTTCAAACAAGGACCATGACATAAAAAATATCCGAACTATATAAATGAGAGACGCTAATTCTAACAAATTGGCGCTGAGGACCTACTAAAATGCAGGAACACTCTCTATACAGTTCGAATATTTTACGATAAAGAGGCTTATGTCAAAGCTTCTTTTTATGCTTCTGGATTGTTTTCTTCAATTTTTTCTTTTAATTCTTCAACAGATTCTTCAAAATCGTCTTTTGCAATGGCTGTCGTTTCTTCTGCTTCTTCTTTAGCATCTGAAACGATTTCTTTTGCTTCATCAACGCCCTCAGCTGCTGTCTCTTGCACCTCTTCTGCAGTATCTTGTACGTCGATAATAATATCATCGGCAACCTCAGAAGCTTCTTCAGCTACCTCGTTTGCTGTTTTCTTGAAACGATTGGCAAATTCACTTGCTTGATCTTGAACATCATCAACAAAATCTGAAGACTCATCTTCAAACTCCTCATAAGAATCTACTACTTTTCCTTTTAAAGATTGTGCTAAATCCTCTGCTTGTTGTCCAAATTCACTCGCTTTTTCTTTCGCTAAATCTGTTAAATCTTCGCCTTTTTCTTTCGCGATATCTGTATAATCAGAAGCAGCATCTAATAAATCATCAATTTGTTTCCCTAATTTATCACGTAATACTTTTCCTGATTCAGGAGCTAATAATAATGCTGTTACTGCTGCAGCTGTACCACCAATAACGGCACCTAATAAAAATCCGCCTTTTTTACTCATCTGGTTCCCTCCGATTATTCTTCCGTTTCTTTATTTTTGTTAAAAAATTTCATTGCTGTTTGTCCAACTTTACCAGCAATTGTTGCTTGAGCTGTTGTACGACCTAAAGTTCCTAAACGAGAAACTAAATTTCGTCCAGAATAATTTAATTCTGATACGCTAGTACTTAAGTCCGCCACCGCTGTAAATAATGGATCGATAGTTGCTACTTTTTGATTCACGTCTTGTAGCAATTCATTACTTTTGACCAGTAATCCTTCCACTTCTCTTGAAAGAATGTCCACATCTCTAGTCACTACTTTGATTGTGTTATTGGCTTCTGAAATAGTTGTTTGCACAGATGAGACCGTTTTATCCACTTTAATTAATACACGAACAAGGAATAAAACAAGCACTGCAAAAGCAATAGCTGCAATCAATCCTGCGATTCCCCCAGCAGTCATAACAAAACTCCCTTCAAACTTTCTAGTTCTTACACTAATAAGCATATCATTTCAAAATTTATTATACAAATAAAAGCGATACCACTTGGGTAATTTTTTTTAAAGAAAAAGAACCTTTTTCACTGAATAGCTAAAAGGCTCTTTTCATCTTATTCTTCGGTTTCAATTATTTCTTCAGGAACTTCTTTTATAACTGGTTGTCTTTTTGCAGCTAGTTCTTGACCAATTTCAATTAAAAACTCTTCTAAGTTATCTTTAACTTCTGGATGAACTAAGCCATATTCAATACTCGTTTTTAAGAAACCAAATTTATCGCCAACATCGTATCGTTTTCCTTTAAACTCTCTGGCAAAAACACGTTGCGTTTGATTTAACGTATCAATTGCATCGGTTAATTGAATCTCGTCTCCTGCACCAGGTTTTTGATTTTCTAAAATATCAAAAATCTCCGGTGTTAACAGATAACGACCGATAATCGCTAAGTCACTTGGTGCTTCTTCTGGTGATGGTTTTTCAACAAAATTTTTCACATTATAAAGACCATCTTCCACTTGATCACCTGGATCAATAATCCCGTATTTGAATGTTTCTTCATGTGGAACATCCATTACAGCAATTGTTGACGCATGCGTACGCTCATAATCGTTAATTAGCTGTCTGCTTAATGGCACAGTATCTTCCATTAAATCATCCCCTAACATCACAACAAACGGTTCATTTCCCACAAAAGCTTTCGCTTGTAAGACTGCATGCCCAAGACCTCTTGGATGAGATTGACGAATAAAATGTAAATTAACATCCGTTGTTTCTTCGACTAATTTCAATAATTCATCTTTGCCTTTTTCTTTTAGATTCATTTCTAATTCTAAATTCGCATCAAAATGGTCTTCAATTGGACGTTTCGCTTTTCCAGTAACAATCAAAATATCTTCGATGCCTGATTTTAATGCTTCTTCAACAATAAATTGAATCGTTGGTTTGTCAACAATTGGTAACATTTCTTTTGCCATCGCTTTAGTTGCAGGTAAGAAACGAGTTCCTAAACCTGCTGCAGGAATTACTGCTTTTTTTACTCTCATCACGTTGTTCTCCTCCATGCAACTATTTTTGTGAGAATTCATTTTCTACTTTTCCGTCTCGTAACATAATGTCTCTAGCTGCTTGCTGAATATCTTTTCCTTCATACAATACACTATAAATCGTTGCGGTAATTGGCATATCAACATTTAGACTTTCAGCTAATTCCATTGCAGCTTTGGTCGTTGCAACACCTTCAACAATCATCCCCATATTATCTAGGATTTCATCTAAATTTTTACCTTTACCTAATAGGTTACCAGCACGCCAGTTACGTGAATGTACGCTTGTACAAGTAACGATTAAGTCACCCACACCACTTAACCCAATGAACGTCAATGGGTCAGCACCCATCGCTACCCCTAAACGGCTAATTTCAGCTAAACCACGTGTCATAATCGCCGCTTTTGCATCATCCCCAAAGCCTAATCCGGCAATAGCTCCCGCACCAATTGCAATAATATTTTTTAACGCGGCACCTGTTTCCACGCCGATTACATCATGATTAGTATAAATACGGAAATAATCATTCATAAATAGATCCTGCACATATTTCGCAGCTGCTTCTACTTCACTGGCGGCTGTGATAGTCGTAATATCGTGAACTGCCACTTCTTCTGCATGGCTTGGTCCAGATAATACAATAATTTCTTTGCGTTTTTCTGCTGGAATTTCTTCTGTTAGAATTTCAGAAATCCGTTTGTGAGAACCTTGTTCCAAACCCTTTGACGCATGGATAATATAAGGGTTACCTTCGATATATTCCGTTACTTCTTGGGCAACGCTACGAACAGCTTTAGTGGGTACAACAAATAGAATTGCATCCACACCTGTAATCGCTTCTCTTAAGTCTTTATATCCGACAATGCTTTCTGGAATTTTAATGTTTGGTAAGTAATGTCTATTCGTATGATAGGTGTTAATTTCATCAATTTGAGCTGGGTTATGCCCCCACATGGATACATCATGACCGTTTTCAGCCAATACTTGAGCAAGAGCAGTTCCCCAAGATCCGGGTCCTAAGACTGCAATTTTCTGTTTCACAATGGAAACCTCCTCTATTTATAACAAAATTTTCTTTTGTACTTTCTAAAGTCTATCATATTTCAATAATTTTGTCCTTTAGATTAAGTACTCATTTTCGCCACGAGAACGGTTGTAATCCTTTAAGTTACTTACTTTTTTACGACGCCAGATAAAAACAGCGATACCGCCAACAAATAAAATAAATGACAACAATTGTGACACACGAATTGGGCCAAATAGATACAGACTATCCGTACGCATTCCTTCAATAAACATTCTTCCAAAACTATACCAAATAATATAACTTAAAAAGACTTCACCTTGTTTTAATAAGCCGGTTTTTTTACGTAAGAAAATCAATACAATAAAACCGACGACGTTCCAAGTTGATTCATATAAAAACGTTGGTTGACGATATGCACCATCGATATACATATTATCAATGATAAATGTCGGTAAATGTAAGCTTTCTAAAAATCCACGTGTGGTTTCACCACCGAAAGCTTCATGGTTCATAAAGTTTCCCCAGCGACCAATCCCTTGTGCCAAAATAACACTTGGTGCTGCAATGTCTAAAAAGCTCCACGTGGAAATAAAATTTCGCTGACAATAAAAATACAACCAGATTCCTCCAGCAATCAAACCACCGTAAATGGCTAACCCACCTGAGCGAATATTGAAAATTTGCATAGGTTCTTGAATATATGGTTCTAAATTAAATAACACATAATACAATCTAGCTCCAATAAAAGATAATGGTAACGCAGCCAGCATAAAATCTGAAACATCATCTGAACGCAACCCTACTCTAACCGCTTCACGTGAACTTAGCCACATAGCGATGACCACACCTGAAATAATGATAATCGCATACCAATAAATAGCGATACCAAACAATTCAAAAGCGACACGATTGACTGTGCCTACCATATTAACGCCTCACTTCCTACAGAGCTGAATTTTCTTCAATTAATTGACTTAAACGATCTTCAAAGGCTTGTGTTGCATCATATCCCATCGTTTTTGCACGGAAGTTCATCGCAGCAACTTCAATAATAATTGCTACGTTACGTCCAGTTTTAACAGGGATTTTGATTTGTGGAATATCCACTTCGCCCAAATGTACCACTTCATCGGAAGAACCTAAGCGATCGTATTTTTTATCTTTCGCCCACGCTTCTAAATAAACGGCTAATTGGACTTGCATAGAACCACGTACTGCACTTGCACCAAATAGATTCATTACATCGATAATCCCAATACCGCGGATTTCGATTAAATGTTCTAAAATTTTTGGTGGTTCACCAATCAAGGTCAAATCATCTTGTTTATAAATGTCTACACGGTCATCCGCAATCAAACGATGACCACGTTTGATTAATTCTAAGGCTGTTTCACTCTTGCCAATACCACTATCCCCTTGAATCAAAACACCTAAACCATAGACATCTACTAATACCCCATGGACATTTGTTCTGGTTGCTAAACGACCATCTAAATAACTCGTCATTTGTCCTAACAAACGTGAAGTTGAAATATTGGAACGTAAAATCGGAATGTCTTTCTCATTGCACGCTTGAACCATTTCTTCAGATACATCTAGCCCTCTTGAAATAACCAAAGCTGGTGTATCTTCCGCACATAGACGACGAATGACCATCAAACGTTCTTCTGGCATCATTCGACGTGCAAACGTCACTTCTTTACTGCCAAATAGTTGCAAACGATCGTGTGAATAGTAATTAAAATAACCTGTTAATTCTAAACCTGGACGAGAAACGTCGGCTGTTCTGATATCGCGATTAAGCGCTTTTTCTTCACCAGTAACAATTTCTAAATTTAAAGCCGTAGCTAATTCTTTTATCTTTACGGTTTCTGTCATACTTTTCCCTCTTTCCTAAACCTTGGTTCCGTTTTATTTTATCATTGTATAGACAAAGTTACTACCAAAGTAAAAATTTTCTCAAAAAAAACCAATATTTTTGTGCATGTTTCAAAATAAAAAAACATCCCTTAGATTCGTCAAAATCTAAGGGATTACGAGGCTTGGTACTTTTCCATCTGGTGTTCGGTTACAATCATATTCACCACGGACATAATGATTGCTACTAGTAATGCCGCCCCAAATGAGGAAAAACCAAAATTATGCGTACCAACAAAACTAGAAGTAAATTGGAGCATCAATGCATTAATTACAAAACTGAAAAAACCAAGTGTCAACAACGTTAAGGGAAAAGAAATAATTGTGAGAATTGGTTTAATCAGAGCGTTCAAGATTGAAAGCACAAAACTTGCCAATAATGCCATCATAATACTTTGAACATGTACCATTTGTGGTAGTAAAACCGACAATGAAATAAACGTCAACATATTAATGATTAAGCGTTGGAAATAAGTCACTAGAAATCACTCCAGTCCTCTTCATCTACTTTTTCAGCTTCTTTGCGAGGACGGCTAGTTGTTCCTTTACTGCGATAGTTATTATTTTTATAGTATTTATTGTCATTGCCATAACGTTTTGGACGATCAGAATTATCTGCTGGAATTAAAATTGCCATCCCAATATAAAGTAAAACTGGTGCGCCAAAGCCCATTAATGCTAAGAACACATACACAATACGAACAATTGTTGGATCAATATTCAAATATTCTGCAAGACCTGCTAATGTACCCGTTAATACAACATTATCTCTTGATTTTGTTAATTTTTTTCTCATGATTTTCACCATCCTTTATTTCTCACTAGGTGCAGAAGATGCGTTCAGACATCTTCTGCCTCTCTTTATTTTACTCTTATTTGTCGGTATCTTTCAAATAAACATTACCCGTTGTTGTTGAAAGATCAATTTGTGCGACATTTTCAGTTACACGACGGAATTGTAAGAGTTGATTCATGCGTTCTTTCTTTTGACGAACAATTTCGTATTCTGATAAACGACTGTTGATTGAACCTAAACTTGTTTTCGCAGTTCCTTCTAAACCTAATGTTTCAGGGAAAGCTACTTTAACATTTCCGTTGACTGAATTCGCATTTAGGCGACGTAATGTCTCTTCTTTTAGTGTTAAGCGAACATCGCCATTGACTAAAGAAATTCCGATATTTTGTGGTGTCGCACTCATTGTGACACTACCATTGACTGTTTCAATGATTGAATCTAAAATTTCGCCACCATTTACTTGGATATTACCGTTGACTCCTTCAATTTCTAACATTGAAGCATTGATTTTTTCAATCTCGATATTTCCATTAGTAGATTTAGCGTAAATATCTTTTACATCCAATTCATTAATTAAGATATTGCCATTCAATAATTTAATTGAAACATGATCGTACGTACGTTTTGGTAAATAGAAAACTAAATCGGCACGTACACGTTTGTTTGGAATTTGGAAAGACATATGCTCATCATCCACATTAATTTGGCTACGTTCTTCAAATGCTGCTTCTGGTGAGACAGCATCCATTTTTCCGTAAAGTTTAACCTTCGCTTCAACTTTTACACCTGGTTCATCCCATGCTTCAAATTGAACATTTCCGTTCGCTACTTTAATATCTAAAATACTTGCTTGTGTTTCTGGAAACTCAAACGTTTTTTCAAATTTTTGTGTTGCTACACCTGGAACACGTAGATTAACATCTTTCCATTCCACATTATCACCGACTGTTTCAGAAACAGCTTGGAATGTTTTCTTCAAGAAATGACCTAAATGTGTACTTGCTTCAGCTACTTTGCCACCTACTTGGTTTAATGTATCTGTTGCTTGTTCTTTCCAGTCTTCTGGGATATCCATTTTTTGGCTAATTTTTTCTTTTTTATGATTCCATTGGTTACGACGAATATTTTTTAATTGTTCTTCCAAACCTGCACGTTCATCTCTTAATGTTTCTAGTGATTCTTCTAAAGATTTCACTTCTGCTTCAAGCTCTTGACGTGTTGTTAAGTCGTCTTCACCTAACTCGCCTAGTTCTTCTTTCGTATTTAATTCCATCAAGCGTTCACGTGCTTCTTTTAATTCTGCGTTTACACCTTGGATTTCAGCATTGACTTCATCTAATTCAACAGATGCTTCATTTGCTTCAGTTGCTAATTCATCTAAAATTTGTTCTAAACGTGCTTTGTCTTCAATTTCTTTTTGACGCAACTCGTCTTCACCATTAGATAAATCTTTTTCTAAATCAAAATCTTCTATATCATCAATCAATTGACTTCTGTCTTCTTGTTTTTCTGCTGTGACTTCATCGGCAGCTCGTTGAATTTGTGATTCGTCTTTCGCCTTTGCAATTCCTTCTAGCAAATCCAAGGCTTCTTCCGTAGAAAGTACACCTTTTTTTACTAAATCCAAAATTCGTTCTCTTTCGTTCATGGAAATTGCCTCCTTAAGCAAATTTATTGTATGCAAGTTTTCCTTACACACATATTATGCCTTCTTTTGAAATAAAATGCATAGGTCTTAAGTACCAACTTTTACTCAATCTTAAGAACAATAAAAAAAACAAGGTAAATTCACCTTGTTTTTTTACACGTTATAATGATTCATCACGATTTGAACTTAATTCGCTGATTTTTCCTGTTGCCAAGTAAACAATCCATTCACAAATATTGGTTACATAGTCACCAATTCGTTCTAAATATTGAGCAACATTGATATAATCGGTTCCACTTACAACTGTTTCTGGGTTAGCTTTCATTGCTGCAATTGTTTCATAGTAGATTTTTTCATAATATTCATTCACACGTTGATCCATTTTAGCAATCATTTTTGCATCTGCTTGGTCTGTTTTTACATACGCAACCAAAATATTATCCACCATTTTTTTTACGTAATCAGACATTTCTGAAATATCTTTTTCTACTTCCGCAATACGTTCTTGTCCTTTAACACGGATGGTTGATTTCGCAATTGATACTGCATGATCCCCCATACGTTCTAAGTCTGAACTAGCTTTCATTACAGTAATAATTTTACGTAAGTCGGTTGTTACAGGCTGTTGTAATGCAATCATCTCAAAACTTTTTTTCTCTAATAGAATTTCAAGATTATTAATATGTTCATCATATTCAATGACTTCTTTAGCTAAGGCCTTATCGTGTTTCACATACGAGCTAACCGATTTATGAATCGCTTTACTTACCATCATCCCCATCTCATAAAATTGATTATGCAGATTTAATAAGTCTTCTTCAAATTGTGTACGCAACATTTGGTTTTCTCTCCTTTACGTTTTCATGATTTATTTCATTAAAACAAATTTTATTAGCCAAATCTACCAGAAATATAATCTTCTGTCTCTTTTTTACTTGGATTCAAGAAAATTTTCTTTGTATCATTAAATTCAATCAAATCGCCGTTCAAGAAAAAGGCTGTTTTGTCAGAGATACGAGAAGCTTGTGACATATTATGAGTCACCATAATCATTGTATACTTCTCTTTTAACTCCAATAATGTGTTTTCAATTTTCCCTGAAGAAATTGGATCCAATGCACTTGTTGGTTCATCCAATAAAATAATTTCTGGATTAACTGCCAAGACGCGTGCAATACATACCCGTTGTTGTTGTCCACCTGACAAAGCTAACGCACTTGTATGTAATTTGTCTTTCACATCATCCCAAACAGAAGCAGCTTTCAAGCTTTCCTCGACCACTTGATCAAATACTTGCTTATCTGTTTCACCTTTTAATTTCAAACCATAAATAATATTTTCATAAATTGAAAATGGAAATGGATTAGGTTGTTGAAATACCATCCCAATTTCTTTACGTAAGTTTACTGTGTCCGTTTTTGGGCTATAAATATCTTTTCCTTTGTAAACGACACTTCCTGTGATTGTTACACTTGGAATTAAATCATTCATACGGTTTAAACAACGTAAATAGGTTGATTTACCACAACCAGAAGGACCAATCATTGCTGTAATCTCGCCTTGATTAATCGTCATATCAATCCCTTTTAATGCCTCTTTTTCACCATAATATAAATGTAAATCTTTGGATGAAATAATTTCTTGTCCCATTGTTTTACCTCCGTTCCCCACTAACCAAAGTGTCCTGACACGTAATCTTCTGTTGCTTGAATTTTCGGACGTGTAAAGATTTTTGATGTCACATCATATTCAATAACATTCCCTAAATAGAAGAAGGCTGTATAGTCACTGATACGCGCCGCTTGTTGCATATTGTGGGTTACGATAACAATTGAATATTCCTCTTTTAAATTGATTAATGTTTCTTCTACTTTACCTGTTGAAATTGGATCTAGCGCACTTGCTGGTTCATCTAATAACAAAATATCAGGTTTCATTGCAATTGCTCGAGCGATACATAGGCGTTGTTGTTGTCCACCTGATAACGCATGCGCACTTTTATGCAACGAATCTTTTACCTGGTCCCATAAAGCTGCTTGTTTCAAGCTAGTTTCTACAATTTCATCTAATTTATTTTTATCTTTTTCACCATGACGTTTTAACGCAAACGTGATGTTTTCATAAATTGATTTGCTAAATGGATTTGGGCGTTGGAATACCATTCCAATACGTTTTCTCATTTCATAGACATCTACTTCTGAAGAATTTACGTTTACGCCTTTATACATGATTTCGCCTGTTACTCTAGTATTTGCAATGCCATCATTCATACGGTTTAAAGAACGTAAATACGTTGATTTTCCGCATCCTGAAGGGCCAATTAAAGCAGTGATTTTATTTTTTTCAAATTCTAAATCAACACCTTTAATTGCTTCGTTATTGCCATAAAATACATGTAAATCATTTGTATGCACAATAACTTCTTTGCCTTCCATCGTAATAATATTACGTTCGTCCAAATTATATTCTTTCATGGTAATTCTCCTTATGCTGACGTCATTTTCTTATGCAATCTCTTTCCAACTGCACGTGCGCCGAAGTTGAAAGCTAAAACAGCGATAATTAATACGGCAGATGCTCCTGCAGATACAGCCACACCGTCTGGCATTGTTCCTTCCGTATTGATTTTCCAGATATGAACCGCTAATGTTTCCGCTTGACGGAAAATACTAATCGGACTTGAAACACTTAATGGATTCCAATTGCTGAAATCTAAGGCTGGTGCGCTTTGTCCAGCTGTATAAATTAAAGCCGCCGCCTCTCCAAAAATACGTCCAGAACTCAAGATAACCCCAGTTAAAATTCCTGGTGTTGCTTCTGGTACAACCACGCGTAAGACGGTTTCCCAACGAGACAATCCTAAAGCAAGGCCCGCTTCACGCTGTGTATAATGAATTGCTCGTAATGACTCTTCAACATTTCTCGTTAGCAACGGTAAGTTAAAGAAAGTTAATGCCAAAGCTCCTGAAATGATTGAAAATCCATATTCGAATTGAATAACAAAAATCAAGAAACCAAACAAACCAACAACAACAGATGGTAATGAACTTAGAATTTCAATCGATGTACGAATCACATCTGTTACCCAGTTCTTTTTCGCGTATTCAGATAAATAGATACCTGCACCTAGAGAAATTGGGAAGCTGATAAGCATTGTAATGAATAACAAGTAAAAGGAGTTAAATAATTGGATCCCGATTCCGCCCCCAACTTGGTAAGCTTTAGAAGGTTGTGTTAAAAATTCCCACGAAATATGTGGCACTCCACGAATAAGGATATAAGCTAATAATGACGCTAGAATTAAAACGATAATTCCCGAAATTCCATATAAAATTCCAGTAGCGATTTTATCTGCACGTTTTGCGTTCATTATTTCAACGCCCCTTTCTTCCCAATAATACGAATCACGATATTAAATAGTAATGACATTAATAATAAGATGAGTGCTAATGACCACAACACGTTATTTTCAACTGTACCCATAATTGTATTTCCGATACCCATTGTTAAAATAGATGTCAATGTTGAAGCAGGTGTCACTAAACTAGTTGGTAACAAAGCCGCATTACCGATAACCATTTGAATCGCTAATGCTTCACCAAAAGCACGTGCCATCCCAAATACGACTGCTGTTAAAATACCTGGCACTGCAGCACGTAAAACAACTTTATAAATTGTTTGCCAACGAGTCGCTCCTAAGGCTAAAGAAGCTTCACGATAATGACGAGGAACAGCTTTCAATGCATCTACTGTCATAGTAGTCACAGTTGGCAAAATCATAATGAATAAAACAAACGTTCCGGCTAAAATACCAAATCCGGTACCACCAAAAATAGAACGTACAAAAGGTACAATGACAGATAAGCCAATAAACCCATACACAACTGATGGAATTCCAACTAATAACTCGATAACTGGTTGTAAGATCTTTTGTCCTTGTTTAGGTGAAATTTCTACCATAAACACGGCTGCACCAATCGCAAATGGGGTGGCAACAATTGCTGATAAAAAGGTTACGACAAATGAACCCACAATCATTGGTAATGCGCCTACCATTGGCTTGCCATCTGGTCCAATTTGGCTCGGATTCCAATTTGTTCCAAATAAGAAATCAAACACATTTATTTTGTCAGTAAAGAAAGTGGCTAATCCTTTACTTGCTACAAAATAAAAGATAGATGCCACGACCAAAACAATTAAAGCGATACATAAGAAGCTAATAAATTTTCCTCTTTGCTCCATCTTGGCGCGTTTTGATTTTTTTGTTAACAATTCTTTTACATTTTCTTCCACGAGGGTTCCTCCTCAAAAACTAAGATTTTCGCTCTCACTCAGTGTAACGTTCCAACGTCAATTTTAGTTTAACGTTTTGTAAAGATTAAGAGAACTTTGTAAATTTTGTGTAAAGCTACTTAACAATGTTTCCTTCCCAATCACGTTCCACTTCCATTTTAGAAACTGGAATATATCCTAATTCTCCTACTACATTCATTTGTACTTCTTCTGAAAGAACGTAGTCTAGGAATTCTTTCGTTAGTGCTGTTGGTTCCCCTTTGGTATACATGTGCTCATAAGACCAAATAATCCAATTATTCGTGGTAACATTTTCGTCGGTCGGTTCAATCCCATCAATTGATAAAGTTGCCACATCATCTGTAACATACGAAAAAGCGACATAACTGATAGCTCCCGGCGTATCGGCAATAATTTGACGTACCATTCCACTTGAATCTTGTTCTTGTGCACGTTTTGCCGTCTCACCATCTAATACCCATTTTTCGAAAGTACCACGTGTGCCACTTCCTGCTGCACGGTTTAAAAGAACAATTTCTTGATCTTTGCCGCCAACTTCTTTCCAGTTAGTGATTTCACCTAAAAAGATTTTTTTCAAATTTTCTAAAGAAATATCTGAAACGCCTATTCCTTTATTAACAATTGGCGTAATTCCTACAGCAGCAACTTTATGATCGACTAGCGCCTCTGCATCAATCCCTTTTTTCTCTTCAGCAAATAAATCTGAATTACCAATATCAACTGCACCAGATTGAACCTGACTTAAACCAGTTCCACTTCCGCCACCCTGGACATTGATAAATTTTCCTGGATTCTCTGTTTGGTAGGCTTCTGCTACGGTTTCAACTAATGGTTGCAACGCAGAAGATCCTACTGCTGTCACAGATTCGCCACGATCAATCCATTTGGCACAACCTGTCATTAAAAGTGATAGCCCGATAAGCGGGAGCAATAATGTTCTTTTTTTCATCTGTAATCCCTCATTTTTTCATAAAAATACATTACAATCATTTCTATTTTACCATCATCTGAAAAGCTTGGAAAATACTTATTGATAAAAATGAGGTAATTCTTTTTTTCACAAAAAAAAACTTCAAGTATTTCCCATAATGGTCATACTTGAAGTTTTGTAAAATTAAATTTTTAAGAAACGTCTCATTGAGATAACTGATCCTAGTGAACCAATTACCATACCAATGATTGCTAATAAAACACAAATTTGAATCGTAAATGTTCCTGGTGCTAATAAACTATAGTTGGAACGTAGTAGCACTGGGTTAATAATATTGAAGAATCGGGGATACCCAAAATACATCAATGCCACTGGAACAGCTGCTCCAAGTAGTCCAATCCAACCACCTTCTAAGAAGAATGGCCAACGAATATAGCCATTTTTTGCACCTACTAAACGCATAATTTGAATTTCACGTTGACGTGATAAAATCGTAATACGAATCGTATTTGAAATTAAGAACATCGCCACTAATAATAATAACGCTGAACCGATTAAGCCCCACGTACGAACTCCTTGGGCAATTCCAAAGATACGGTCAGACAAATCTTCTCCGTAACTTGCTTTATGCACATACTTCGTAATTTTTTCAGCTTCTTCTGTAATACCTTTAACATAACGAGGTTCCGTTGCGCTCACCACAAAGATGTCTAACAATGGATTATCTTGATCAAACAATCCCCAAACATCGCCATAAGATTCTTTAATACGGTCTAGTTCTTCATCTTGGCTTGAATAGGTTACTGATTTTACATGAGGAATTTCGTTTAATTGTTTCTCTAATTCCTCTTTTCCTTTGTCATCTGTTCCATAAGTAACAAAGACAGACACATCTACGTTTTCTTCCATATCTTGCGCTAATTTCACTGTATTCATGATAACAACTAAGAACACACCTAATAAAGTTAGCGTAATTGTTACTGCACTAATGGAAGAAATAGTCATCCATCCGTTACGACGTAAACTCTTTAAACTTTCTAGAATATGTCGAAAAAAAGTTCTAATCATCGTAGCCGTACTCTCCTTCCACTTGGTCTCGAATAATACGTCCATTTTCAATGGCAATTACACGATGACGAATCGTATTTACAATTGTACTATTATGTGTCGCCATAACAATTGTCGTCCCTTGACCATTAATTCGTTCTAACAATTTCATGATTTCCCATGAATTCTCAGGATCAAGGTTCCCAGTTGGTTCGTCTGCAATCAATACTTTAGGCGTATTTACAATTGCACGAGCAATTGACACACGTTGTTGTTCTCCACCTGAAAGTTCACTTGGGAAAACACGGACTTTATGTTTCAACCCAACAAGGTCTAATACTTCCATCACACGTTTTTTTATTTCGCGAGGTTTACGACCAATTACTTGCATCGCATAGGCAACATTTTCATATACTGTTTTCTTTGGTAGCAACTTATAATCTTGAAAGACTACACCAATTTCACGACGTAGAAGTGGTACATCACGACGTTTTATTTTTGTTAACTCATAGCCTGCAACACTCAACATACCTTTTGTAGGTTTTTCTTCTCGATACATTAATTTGATAAAGGTAGATTTCCCTGCGCCGGATGGTCCAACGACATAAACAAATTCACCTTGATTAATCGAAACCGAAAGATTACGGATAGCTGTTGTACCATTAGAGTACTTTTTCATTACATCTTGCATTTCAATCATGGCTATCTCTCCAATCACTATTATTCATACTGGCTCATTATAGCATGCCTATATTGCAACGAGCTTTCAGTAAGTTACATTTTTATTTCATTTGAATGACTTTTAGTTATTTTGATTTAATTTAAGCTTTAAATATGCGTCAATGAAACCGTCTAAGTCACCATCCATAACTGCTTGTACGTTCCCTGTTTCAAAATTTGTACGATGATCTTTTACCATTGAGTACGGATGGAAAACATACGAGCGAATTTGTGACCCCCAACCAATTTCTAATTGTTCGCCACGCAAAGCAGCGGCTTCTTGTTCTTGTTTTTCTACTTCTAATTGATACAATTTCGCTTGTAACATACTCATCGCTTGTTCACGGTTTTTCAATTGTGAACGTTGCGCTTGACTCGCAACCACTGTTCCAGTAGGGATATGCGTAATGCGAACTGCTGATTCTGTTTTATTAATGTGTTGTCCACCGGCACCACTTGCACGGTACGTATCAATTTTCAAATCATCTGAATTGATATCGACTTCAATCGTAGCATCTAATTCAGGCATAACGTCTACTGAACAAAATGACGTATGGCGTCGTTTGGCTGAGTCAAACGGTGAAATACGAACCAAACGATGAACACCCTTTTCAGATTTCAAGTAACCATATACGTTATGACCCTTAATCAACAACGTAACGCTCTTAATACCAGCTTCATCCCCAGCTTGATAATCTAAAACTTCTACTTGATAACCATGTTGTTCCGCCCAGCGTGTATACATCCGTAGCAACATACTCCCCCAGTCTTGAGATTCCGTACCGCCAGCTCCAGGATGCAATTCTAAAATAGCGTTATTACGATCATACGGTCCATCTAATAACATCGACAACTCATAGGTATTCATTTCTTCACGTAAACTTTTAATACCAGCAACTAATTCTGCTTCGATTTCTGGGTCAGGCTCTTCTTGTAACATTTCGACCATTACTTCCAATTCTTCCACACCATTGGCTAAATGATTAAATTGGTCATAAGTTTCCTTGTTGGCATTATTCTCATTAATGACTTGCTGTGCTGACTCAGAATTGTCCCAAAAACCTGGTTCAGCCATGCGATGTTCTGCCTCTGCGATATCCTCTTCTAATTGTTCGAGGTCAAAGAGACCCCCTAAAGCTTGTAATTTTTTCATTCATTTCTTCTAATTGATTGCGAATTTCAGCAATTTCCATTTTATTTCCTTCTTTCATAAATTTAGATAATCAAAGGGCTGGACAATTTATATGACCAGCCCTCCCGAAGAGTACAAATAAATTGTCTCTTTATTTCATATGTTTTCTACTTGCCTTTACCATGGCAGTTTTTATATTTTTTGCCACTTCCACAAGGACATGGATCATTACGACCAACTTTAGTTACTTTCACTGGACGTTTTTCAGCCGTGTTCGTATCAGCTTGCTCGGTTGGTTGTACTTCTGTTTGAGCAACTTGCTCACGTTGGACATTTTGGCGAATTTCAGCTTTCATAAACAAGCGTGTTACATCATATTCAATTGCGCCAACCATGTTTTCAAACATGGTATATCCTTCTGTTTGATATTCAACAAGTGGATTATTTTGACCATATGCACGTAAACCAATTGATTGACGTAATTGATCCATAGCATCAATATGATCGGTCCATTTTGAATCAACTACTCGTAAAATAACTACTTTTTGGAATTCTAGTAATTGTTCTGGACTATTTAATTGGGTCACTTTTTCATCAAATTTTTCTTGTGCACGTTGCATTAAGTATTCTTTGACTTGTTCAGGGTCTTTTCCTTCAAGATCCGCTACAGAAATTGAATCTTCATGAACTAATACACTACCGGCGAAATCAACAATGCCAATGCGGTTTAATTGATGTGCTTCTACATCTGTGTGTCCATCAACCACACGTTCAATTGTGCGTTTCACCATATTCATCAATACGTCAGACAATGAACTTTCTTCCATAATTACTTGTTGACGTTGACGATAAATGACTTCACGTTGTTCACGCATTACATCATCGTATTGCAAGACATTTTTACGTGTATCATAGTTATTTCCTTCCACACGTTTTTGTGCCGATTCAACTTGTTTTGAGAACATTCTGCTTTGAATTACAGAGTCTTCTTCATCAATATTCAATCGGTCTAAAAATGCTTTAATTCGTTCTGAGCCAAAACGTCTCATTAAATCATCTTCTAAAGATAAATAAAATTGAGAAACCCCAGGATCGCCTTGACGTCCGGCACGTCCACGTAACTGATTATCGATACGACGAGATTCATGACGTTCTGTACCAATAACTGCTAGACCACCAACTTCAGCAACGCCTAGACCTAATTTAATATCGGTACCACGACCTGCCATGTTAGTTGCGATTGTAACAGCACCTTTTTGACCTGCATTTAGAATAATTTCAGCTTCTTTAAAATGGTTTTTCGCATTTAAGACTTCATGTGGGATACGTTCTCTATCTAACATAGTTGATAATAATTCTGAAGTCTCTACAGCAACTGTACCCACCAATACTGGTTGTCCTTTGCGATAGCGTTCTTTAATATCTTGAACTACAGCTTTAAATTTACTATTTAAGGTTGGATATAATAAATCAGCACGGTCATCACGAATAACTGGTTTATTTGTTGGAATTTGGAATACTTGGATATTATATATCTCACGAAATTCCTCTTCTTCTGTCTTAGCAGTCCCAGTCATCCCAGCTAGTTTTTTATACATACGGAAAAAGTTTTGGAAAGTAATCGATGCCATTGTTTTTGTTTCATCTTCAATCTCTACGCCTTCTTTGGCTTCGATTGCTTGATGTAACCCGTCAGAATAACGACGACCATCCATAATTCGACCCGTAAATTGGTCAACAATCATTACTTTATTCTCTTGTACAACATAATCAATGTCACGAAGCATGATATAGTTGGCACGTAATGATTGGTCTAAATGATGTGTCAATGCAGTATTTTCAATATCATATAAATTATCTAAACCAAATGTTTCTTCTGCTTTTTCAATTCCTGTTTCAGTCAGACTAATTGTTTTTGATTGAACATCAATTTTATAGTCTTCTTCTTCTTTCAAGCGTTTGATAAAATTATCTGCACGTACATATAATGCTGTTGATTTTTCTGCTTGTCCAGAAATGATTAACGGTGTTCTAGCTTCATCGACTAAAATTGAGTCAACCTCATCGACAATTGCATAGTTCAATGGACGTTGAACCATTTGATGACGGTATACCACCATGTTGTCACGTAAATAATCAAATCCTAGTTCGTTGTTAGTACTATATGTGATATCGCACGCGTACGCTGCACGTTTTTCTTCTGAAGATTTTGAGTTGATATTTAAACCAACTGTCATTCCTAAGAAATTGTATAATTCACCCATTTCAGTTGAGTCACGAGTTGCTAAGTATTCATTTACAGTTACAACATGAACCCCTTCGCCTGTTAAAGCATTTAAATACACAGGCATGGTCGCAGTTAAAGTCTTACCTTCACCGGTACGCATTTCTGGAATGTTCCCGTCGTGTAAGACAATCCCTCCCATTAATTGTACATGATATGGATATAGTCCTAAGACACGTTTTGCTGCTTCACGGACAACTGCAAACGCTTCTGTTAATAATTGATCTAACGTTTCTCCTTGTTGGTAACGTTGACGAAACTCATCTGTTTTCGCACGTAATTCTTCATCTGATAATGCACTCATTTGATCTGCTAACGCTTCGATCTTATTTGCCATTTGATCTAGTCGTTTAATTTCTTTTTTATCATTTTCAATCAGTGTTCTAAAAAAGTTGGCCATCCCTTTACGATTCTCCTTTTAAACATTGTTCCACTTCCTAATATAACATTGGAAAGTCTTCAATCCATTTTATCACTTGTTTCCTTTGATTGCTACTTTTTCCGCTAATTCACGCAGACGGACTTTTGTTTTTAAGAAAAGCATAAAAAAAATCTAGGCGTCTCCACCTAGATTTCTTAGTTTTATTGATTAATCTGTTTCAATTAAGCCATATTTGCCATCTTTACGACGATAAACAATGCTAGTGCCATTTGTTTCTGCATCTTCAAAGATAAAGAAGTTATGTCCTAACATATTCATTTGTAATACAGCTTCTTCACTGTCCATTGGTTTTAATGAAAGACGTTTTGTGCGAACAATATCTAATTCAGAACCATTTTCTTCTTCCTCTTCAGGTGCTGAAAAAATTGCTGCTTGTACATCTGGTAAAGCTGTTTCTCTAGATTTACGGTTAATTTTTGTTTTGAATTTGCGGATTTGACGCTCTAATTTATCGACAACCAAATCAATACTTGCGTATAAATCTGGTGATGTTTCTTCCGCGCGTAACACAAGATATGGTAGTGGGATTGTGACTTCTACCTTCGCTGTTTTCTCTGTATAAACTTTTAAGTTTACATGAGCTGTTGCATCAGGTGCATCACTAAAGTAGCGTTCTAATTTCCCTACTTTTTTCTCCACATAGTCGCGAATTGCCTCAGTAACTTCAATATTTTCTCCGCGTACATTATATCTAAACATAACAATTGCCCCTTTCATCTACCAATTAAAGAGGAATAAGGACCACTCTATATTCCTCTTCTTATATCTATTATATCGAACTTTATTATAAATGCAAAAGAAATCGGTATCAAAAACAGAAAATATTTTATCGTGCCAAAGATAATGTCCTTATTTCTCTTGGATGATACGCATTTAATGCCTCTGCCGCATGAAATAAAGTTCGCCCAGTTGTATAGACATCATCGACTAATAGAATGCGTTTGCCAGTAATCTGTTGCTCTGTCGCAACAATTTCAAATGGTTGTGGTGTTATCAATCTTTCTGAACGATTTTTTTCTGCTTGCGGCACTGTATTCACTTTTTTATCTAATAATTTTTCTATCTTAATAGCAGCTGCTTCTAAAATGCCTTCTACTTGATTAAAACCGCGTTTAAGATAACGTTCTTTGGACAAAGGAATGGCACAAATAACATCAAATTTCTCTTTCTTAAAAAAATGTCGTAATTCAACAACGAACGTTTTCCTCAAGCGATAGTCACCTAAAAATTTATATTGATGAATCCATTGGTGAAAAGCATCATCGTATTGAAAAAATGCTTCATGTTGAAAATTATACGTTGGATAAATTTTATGCCAACGCAAGCAATCCTGACAAGGTATCGACGATCCAGCTTTGCGACAGGTTGGACAGCCTGCCACAATAGGTGTCAGTAATTCTGAACAAGCCTGACATCGTTCCTCATCAAGATGAAATGGCCATACTATTTCTGGCATAGTTAAGTTACGAATAATTGTTTTTTGACACCAATTACAGCGCATTCGTTCGCCACCTTTTTGCTAACTTATTCATTTCCTTAATTTCTTGACAAGCCATTCGAATAGCAGATGTTTGTTGATTCAAGAAAAAAACAACTCGTCCACCATTAAATTCCCCTTTGCGATCCACTCTACCAGCAATCTGAACAAGAGCAGATTTTGTATAAATTGGATGATTCGCTCCCATAATAATCACAGAAACCTTTTCAAAAGTGACTCCTCTTTCAAGAATGGTCGTAGTAAACAACACACGATATACTTGCTCCCGCATTGCTTGTACTTTTTCTTTTCGTTGTTCGTCTTGAGAAGAGACACACGCAATCAGCTCGGGCGGAAAATACGCTTTGACTGCTGCATATAATTTCTTCATATAAGCAATACTCGGGCAAAATACTAAAACTGCATTGTCTTGTAGCAATTCATTTAATAACCGAAGAAGTTTTTTTAATTTCCATTTACGTTGATAACAGCTCGCCCAGTGTTCATACCAACATACTTCTGGAACAATTAATGGACGTTGATGATAGCGAATAGGTAATTTCATAATCGCAAACGTCTCTTGAATTTCTGCCAACAAAGACTGAGAAGGCGTTGCCGTTAAATAAACATATAGTCCTTCAGGTTTACGTGCTTGGCGGACTGCAAAACGTAATTGTTGATTCCCTTCATAAGGAAACGCATCAATTTCATCTACAATTAATAAGTCAAACGCGTGGTAAAAATGGAACAATTGATGTGTTGTACAAACTGTCAATTTATTATAACGATACTTTTCTTCTGAATTTCCATACAATAATAACGCATTTTCTTCTGGAAATGCTTGTTGGATACGGGGAAATAATTCACGACACACATCAATACGTGGCGAAGTAATCCCTACTCGTCCGCCTATTGATAATACTTGCTGAATAATTGGAAAAATCATTTCAGTCTTGCCTGATCCAGTAACAGCCCAAACCAATGAATGTTGCTTTTTTTTATTATTTTTTAAAAGAGAATCAGCAATCTCCTGTTGTGGTGGTGTGAATGTTCCTTGCCAATCAAAACATACCTTACGTTGTTGATAATCATTATCTTCTTTAGATAATAAGACGTCTTCATTAGTTAAACGTCCAAATTGCAAACATGCGACACAATAATAATTTCCATTTGGTAAAAAATGTTTTTCTTGAGCAAACAAACCTCCACATCGCTGACACTGTCCTTTGTCTACATCAAGAGCTTCTCGCACCATCGTGGTATCACTTAATGTAGGTAAGTCTTTTTTAGAAATAGCAATTTGCCTCCCTAACTCGTCCATAATAGCCTCCCTCCTACCTATAACTACGCAAAAAAGCGAGGAAATTTTATCGATTTCCTCGCTTTACTCATTTTTATTTATGAAGGGGTGAATTATTCGCCAATCAAATCTAGTGCTTGCTGTAACACTTTCTCACCATTCATCATGCCATAATCTGCCATGTTGATTACTTCTAAAGGAATTCCTTTTGATGCTAGTCGTTTTTCGAAGTCACCTTTCATAAAACGAACTTGAGGACCTAATAATAACACGTTAACATCTTTGTTTGCTAAATGGTTGTCGGCATCAGATGCTGAAACTGCAAAAATATCTGTATCTAATCCTTTTGTTTCTGCTGCTTGCTGCATTTTTGTTACTAATAAACTAGTGCTCATTCCTGCTGAACATACTAACATAATTGTTTTTTTTGCCATAATAAATCTCCCCTTAACTATTCCATAATCATTATTATTTATACTATTTTATATACAAACCATAGTTCTATTATAAAATAAACTCCTTCTTTGTCAACGCTTCCTTTTAATTTAACTCTAACCAAGTTGATTTGACTAATGGACGAAATACAACATACTCTTTTTCTAAATTCACATGGACTACTTCATATTTAGCATTAATCCAGGCATAGGCACCTTTTTCAGGATGTTTGTAATCATTTGTCCACCAATCAAGCGTTGTTCGCGCAGTTCGTGGTAAACCATTCGCTGGAAATAATAATTCGTCAAACTGAGTAAACGTCAAGGTTACTTGTGAACCACCATTGTTTACTAAGTAAGTTGTAATGACATCATACTTTTTTTTGCGTTTTACCATGGTTTACCCCTCCTTTTATTCATTATTACGCTTTCATAAAAAAATTGCAAGGTTTGCATCAATTTGAAAATTAATTCGTTTTTTTCTATACTGTAGAAAAGGGGTGAACAATCTTGATTGATACTTATTTGACCATTAAAGAAGATGGACAAAGTGAAATAGAAATAAAAAAATCCCGTTTTATTTGCTCATTGAAACGAATTGAAACAGAAGAAGAAGCCAAGGACTTCATTCAAGCCTTAAAAAAAGAACACTGGAAAGCGAACCATAATTGCAGTGCTTTTGTATTAGGTGAAAAAAATGACATCCAACGTTCAAGCGATGATGGTGAACCTAGTGGGACTGCTGGTGTTCCTATGCTAGAAGTCTTGAAAAAAAATGAATTAATAAATGTTGTCGCAGTTGTCACTCGCTATTTCGGAGGAACCAAATTAGGTGCTGGTGGACTCATTCGGGCTTATTCAAGTGCTGTTTCTCATGCGCTAAATGAAATTGGAATTGTGGAAGGAAAGCTTCAAAAAGAAGTTTTTGTACAAGTTGAATATCCACTATTAGGCAAATTGCAACATTATTTGGAACAAAATCAATTTTACGTTAAGGATACGCAGTTTTTGGAGAACATTACACTATGCGTTATGGTACAAAATGAAGAAAGCTTCAAACAAGCAGTTATCGATTTATTAAATGGGCAAGTATCGTTTGAAGATGGCGAATATTCTTACGTGGAAATTCCAGTAGCAAATAAAACAAGCTGAAGCACGCTCCAGCTTGTTTTTATTTTTCCAAAAAGAATTCAAAACGATTGCCAACATATTGACTACGAACATACTCAAAAGGCTGTCCATCTAATAAGAAAGAGACTTGACGCATACGTAAAATCGCATCGCCTTTTTTGATATCTAAGTAATCCGCAATTTTTTCTGATGCAATCATTGCTGAAATAGTTTGATTTGCACCGCCAATTTTTTTCTGCCCTTTTTCTTCCAGTGTTCGGTAAAGTGATGAGGTAATTTCTGACTTGCTATACTCCCGAATTAATTTTTCAGGAACACTTGCCACTTCAAAACAAATCGGTATATCATCCGCCAAACGAATACGTTCCATTCTCAAAATAATATCGTCTTTGGTTAATTGTAACTTATCCATCTCACTAGAACTTGGGGAAGTAAAAAAATAAGAAACTGCACGACTAGATGGTTCTCTCCCTTGAGACAACATAATTTCGGTAAAGCTTGTGGTTCCTGTCATTTTTTCTTGCACTTTTCGACGTGCCACATATGTTCCTGAGCCAATTTTTCTTTCAAGAATTCCTTCATCAGCTAAAGTTTGAATCGCTTGTCGTAAGGTCATTCGACTCACACCAAATTGAGTAGAAAGTTCTCGTTCTGAAGGAAGACGATCTCCTATTTTCCAATAATTTGTTTCAATTTTTTCTTTAATTGCATCATGTATTTGAATATATACAGGCAATGTATCTACCATTTTTTACCCTCTCCTTCTTTTCTCTTTATTATAGCTACTATCCTTCTAAATTCAAATAAAACTCCTAAAAAAAACTTTCAACATAAAACTGTTGAAAGTTCTCTAGTTTAATAGTTCTTAGAACGCCACTTAATTGTATGTTTGGTTGGACGTGGTCGTGTTACCTTTACGCCATCTTTTTTCAATAAATTGACTGTAACATCCTTTTTAGTAATATCATGAATGTGTTCAGCTGCTTCTGTTATTTTTTCTTTTAAATTAAATGGTAGTTTCATCTTAAACACTCCCTTTTTATTTTAGAGTATCGCAAAATTAAAATTTATTCAAATAAAAAAAGACACGTCTTAAACGTGTCGTAAAAACTGGGGTAGCTGGATTCGAACCAACGCATGAGGGAGTCAAAGTCCCTTGCCTTACCGCTTGGCTATACCCCAATGGTGGAGGAGAGTGGATTCGAACCACTGAACCCGAAGGAACGGATTTACAGTCCGTCGCGTTTAGCCACTTCGCTACTCCTCCAAAAGGTTGTTTGATCAACCTGACTTAGTTATAATACAATATTCTTTTTTACTTTGCAATACTTTTTTCAAGTTTTTTTATTTTTTCTAGAAATTATTCATGTAAGTTCCACTGACGAATAATTGACTCAATTGCAAGGTCTAATGTCTTACTTGCACCAAGTTCTTCATTGTCCATAAAGCTTTGAAATTCTTTTGGTCCATATGCTAAAACTTCACCAATTTTTTTCTTACCAATATATAATTCAGTTACATCATAAGTTGATCCGCTAATTGTTTTTTTTGTTTCTTCAATACGTACTTCAATATCTTTATTTTTTTTCACAATTTTCACCTCGAGTTACATTCTATCATAAATTTATTTATTTCCTAGTAGAAACTTCTCTTCTTCGCTATTTTTATAAAAACAACTTCTCAAAAAGTTTCTGAGAAGTTGTTTTATCTTATTGATTCGTTAATACTGCATTTACTACATTATAACCAGCTGATTCTAAAGCCTGTTGAATAGTAGCAACTGCTTGAGATTCGACTTGGATTTCAATAATTGTTCCGTCACTTACACGATTCACGACAATCGTCGCTATACTAAAATCATTGTTAGCTAATAACTGGGCAATATCAGCTAAAATTCCTTTTTGATCTTCCGTAATTTGAATGGTTACTCGTGTTCCACCATTGTTATAACCAGTAATTTTTAAGAAGGCATCAAAAATATCATTATTTGTAATAATCCCTAATAAATTAGGACCTTCTACTACCGGTAAGACACCGATATTTTTCGAACGCATAATGGCAATTCCATCTTCTAATAATGCCTCTGGTGAAATTGTTTCGATATCCTTAATCATTACATCACGAACAGTCGTCTTATTTAATAAATAATTGACTTCATAAACACTCAAGCTAGTGGCTTTTGAAGGCATCGCTTCTTGAATGATTCCTTCTGTAATTAATCCCACTAATTGATTATTTTCTAATACTGGCAAACGATGAATATCATGCTTTTTCATCAAATCTACTGCATCAAAAATCGGTGTGTCGGTTGTTACAGTTACTAAATCTGTGGTCATAAAATCACTTACGCTCATTTTTTACCCTCCTAAGTATGCTTTCTTAACAGCTTCACTAGATAGCAATTCTTTTCCAGTACCTTCAAGAACTACTTTACCTGTTTCTAATACATATCCTCGATCAGCAATCGATAAAGCCATGTGTGCATTTTGTTCAATCAACAAAACGGTTGTGCCTTGTTGTTGAATTTCTTGAATAATCGAAAAAATTTCGCGGATGAAAATTGGCGCTAATCCCATTGATGGTTCATCTAACAATAATAATTTAGGACGAGACATTAACGCGCGCCCCATCGCTAACATTTGTTGTTCTCCACCAGATAACGTTGCTGCATCTTGGGTTTTACGCTCTTTTAAAACAGGAAATTTAGCAAATACTTGTTCATAATCTGCTTTTACGCCACTATCTTTACGCAGAAACGCACCCATTTCTAAATTTTCTTGAACAGTTAACCCCGCAAAGACATGACGGCCTTCTGGTACTTGAGATAAGCCCGAAGCAACAATTTTTTGTGGAGCAGCTTTTTCGATTGCTTGTTCCTCAAAGAAAATTGAACCTTCTGAAGGACGAATCAACCCAGATATTGTTCGTAAAATTGTTGTTTTTCCGGCACCATTTGCGCCAATTAACGAAACAATCTCACCTTGATTTACATGGAAGGAAACGTTATGAACGGCTTGAATCATACCGTAACGCACCGATAGATTATCAACTTTTAACATTAAATTTCCCCTCCTAGATACGCCTCAATTACACGAGGGTTATTTTTAATTTCATCTGGATTTCCTTCTGCGATGACTTGACCATATTCTAACACATAAATTCGCTCACAAACATCCATAACCAAATTCATATCATGTTCGATTAAAACAATAGTTAAACCAAAATCTTTTTGAATTTGACGAATTAATTTTGTCAATTCAGCAGTTTCTTGGGGATTCATCCCAGCTGCCGGTTCATCTAAGAAAAGAATTTTAGGATTAGTTGCTAACGCTCGAACAATTTCTAAGCGGCGTTGTTGGCCATAAGGTAAATTTTTAGCTAACGTTTCTTCTTTCTCTTCCAAATCAAAGATACTTAAAAGTTCACGTACTTTTTGACGCATCATCTCTTCAGTTTGATAAAATTTGGGTAAGCGTAAAATCGTACTAAAGAATCCTTCTTTATTTTTCGAATTCATCGCAATCAAGACATTATCCATAACTGTCAAATCTTTAAATAAACGAATATTTTGGAAAGTTCTAGACAAGCCTAAATCTGCAATTTTATACGGTTTAATACCATTTAGACGCGCTTCTTTTCCATCCATATTTAACAATACATCCCCACTACTTGGTTCATAAACACCGGTTAACAGGTTAAACAATGTGGTTTTACCCGCACCATTTGGGCCGATTAAACCAACTAATTCATTGTTTTCCAAAGTAATATTGACATGTGAAACGGCAGCTAGACCACCGAAATTTTTTGTTAATTGATTAACTGTTAGTAGAGGCATTTGAGTCATCCTCCTTTTTAGAAAATTTATTAAAGATACGTTTTACTGAGAATTCCCATGTTCCCAATAGACCACTTGGTTTGAAAATCATAATTACAATAATCGCTAAAGCGTAAATAATCATACGTAAGTTTCCAAAATCTTGCAGATACATATTTAAGAAACCTAATACCACGGCTGCCACCACTGCGCCTGTTGTACTCCCAATTCCGCCAAATACCACAATAATCAACACATCAATTGATTTCATAAATCCGTAATCTTGTGGGAATACAGATTGTTGATAGCTAGCAAACAATGAACCAGCAACACTTGCTAACACTGCACCTAATACAAAAGCTGTTACCTTGTATTTAGTTGTATTAACACCCATTGATTCCGCAGCAATTTCATCTTCACGAACAGACAAAGTCGCACGACCAGGACCGCTATGAATGAAATTCGAAACGATTAAAATAGACAAAGTCATCATGATAAAGATTACTTGCCAATTACTAAACTGTGGCAAACCAAAAATCCCTGCTGGTCCGTTGGTAAGACCGCTCAGATTAATTATTAAAATACGAATAATCTCCGAAATACCTAATGTAGCGATTGCTAAATAGTCTCCTTTTAAACGCAGTGTTGGAATACCTACTGCTAAAGCAATCACACCGGCTAACAACATGCCTAAAAGAATTCCCATTGCAAAGCCACCAAATGTAGGATTATCACGTGTAATAATCGCTGTTGCATATGCCCCAATCGCCATAAATCCTGCATGGCCTAATGAAAATTGACCAGAAAAACCGATAATTAAGTTCAAACTTACTGCTAAGATAATATTAATACCAATATTGGCAATAATCGCATCGGTAAATAGATTGATTACTCCGCCATTATATAAAGCAAATAAACCAAAATAGATGACAGCCGCAATTGCTAACCAAGTCAAATTGTATTTTAAATTCTTCTTCATTGCTGACACCTACACTTTCTCTTTAATATTTTTGCCGAGAATTCCGGCTGGACGAATCAATAAAATAATAATTAAAACGGCATATACTAATGCATCTTTGTAATCAGAAAAACCTAAAGCAGTTGACATTGTTTCAATTAGACCAATTGCAAACCCACCTAGCGCTGCTCCTGGAATAATTCCAATCCCACCTAAAACTGCTGCAACAAAGGATTTCAAACCTGGTGCCACACCCATCATTGGATCGATTGAGTTATAATACAAACCAATCAGCATTCCGCCTGCTGCTGCTAAAGCTGAACCTAAGGCAAAAGTAAATGAAATAGTTCTGTTTACATTAATCCCCATTAATTGAGCTGCATCGGTATCCACACTTACTGCGCGCATTGCTTTTCCCATACGCGTTTTTTGAACGATTAATTGTAATATAATCATTAAGGATACGGAAATACCTAAAATCAATAATTGAATATTACTTACTGAAACAAAGCCAATTGAGAACGCTTTGCGAGCAATTGCTTGTGGAAACGGGCGAGTATCTGGTGAGAAGAAATAAATCATTACATTTTGTAATAAATAAGATACTCCAATTGCTGTAATCAATGCTGCAATTCTCGTTGATTTTCTTAAAGGTCGGTAGGCTAAAAATTCTACAACCACACCTAACAAGGCACTAGCTGCCATTGAAATAATCATTGCTATGAAAAAGCCCCAGGCATTTGGTAAAATTCCCCACGTATTAAAAGAATTAATCAAAAAATATCCGATAAAACTCCCAATCATATAGATTTCACCATGAGCAAAGTTAATAAGTTTAATAATACCATAGACCATTGTATATCCTAGTGCCATCAAGGCATATATGCTACCTAGGAATAGTCCATTAATTAATTGTTGGATCATTACTTCCATCTTTATCACATCCAAATAGTTCATTTTTATTACTTTTTTTACCACTGTAGCAAAAAATAAAAGCTGTGACAAAACCGATTGTTTGATTTTGTCCCAGCTCTTATATGTTCAATTCATCCAATTATGGATTTACTGTATCAGCTGAACTTTCTTTACCATCTGTAAAACCGATAACAACAGCTGATTTTTCTGGGTTATGGTTTGCATCCATTGTAATGTTTCCTGTAATCCCAACAAAATCTTTCAATTCAGCAAGACCTTTTGTAATTGCCGCTGAATCCGCAGAGTCTTGTGATTCAATGGCTGATTTAATCATAAACATTGCATCATAAGCTAATGCATTGAACGTAGATGGCTCTTTGCCATATTTTTCTTTAAATGCATCAATAAATGGTTGTACAGTATCATTTGCTGGAGCTAATGCTGAGAAGTGACCTGTATAGAAGACATTCGATACATTTTCAGCACCTGCAAGTTGAATCATTTTTTCATCACCAAAACCGTCAGCACCTAAAATTGGTTGTTCAATTCCCATTTCGCGCGCTTGTTTAATAATCAAACCAGCTTCTTCATAATAACCTGGTAAATACAATACGTCGAAGTCAGCATTTTTAATTTTAGTTAATTGAGCTTGGAAATCTTTATCATTTTTTGTGAAGTTTTCTCTTAACACCACTTCTCCATCATATGCACTTTCAAAGGCTTTCGTTAAACCAATTGCATAGTCACTTGAATTATCTCCAAAGATAACTGCTTTTTCAGCTGATAAAGTTTCGTCAGCATAGTTTGCTAAAATAACACCTTGGAAACTATCTTGGAAACAAGAACGGAAAACATATTCTTGCACTTTATCACCATTCACAGTAATCGCATCATCTGTACCAGAAGGTGTAATCATTGGTACTTGTGCTTTGGTAACGTTAGGAATAGCTGCTTTACTTGCACCAGTTGTTGCTGGGCCAATAATGGCAACAACTCCATCGTTTGTTGTTAAATTGGCTGCTGCTGTAGCCGCCTCATTACTATCAGATTTATTATCTTTAATCACTAATTCAACTTCTTTGCCTAAGATACCGCCATCAGCATTGATTTTTTCAACGGCTAATTCGACACCTTCTTTTTCTTGTGTCCCGTATCCAGCAACTGCTCCTGATAATTCAAGGTTCAAACCAATTTTGATTGTGTCCCCTTCTTGTGTGTTGCCACCACCGTTTGAGTTGCCATTTGAGTTACCACCGCCACTTGGGCCAGCGCTACAAGCACCTAGTAGAAACAAACTAGCAAATAGAAATGCAAATTTCTTTTTCATACTTAATTCCTCCCTTTTTTACTCCCCTGAGTATGAAATTAATATACAGAATTTTTCAGTAATTGTCAATGAATTTTCAGAATATTTTATACATTTTGACAATCTAATAACAAATTGATAAGAGCACGCTTAAATAATAGTTTTTCAACGCTATTTCATTGAATAACGGCAGTGGATTTTCATAAAAAAAATGAAAAACCTCCCCAGATTGTGAAAGTTTTTCATTTTTTATTTTCTTTTCGATACGTATAATTGGGGCGTATTTCGTCTGTTGTATTTCTTTTTAAAGTAAAATTTCGTGGAACGTAATCAATTCCACCCTTAACAAATGGATGACAACGTAATATTCTCGCAATTCCCATCAAGGTTCCTTTCGCCGCACCATGTACTTGAATGGCATCAATCGTATAACTCGAACAAGTTGGATAATAACGACAACTTGGCGGAAATAATGGCGAAATGAACCGTTGGTACCCTCGAACAAAATAAATTAATATCTTTTGCATGCTTTTCCCTCTTTTCATTCAAAGTATATCTTTTTTTAGTTCTTGATACAAACTTAAAAATTACTAAAATAAAAAGAGAAAAACAGTCTCAAACCTGTCTTTCCCCTTAACTTTATATATTAAAAAAATCTAGAATATGTTGCCATAGCTCGCGATTGAAAACGTGGAACGGAGATCCATCTCCAATCACACCGTATCCAATCATTAAACCGATGAAAAACAACAAAATAGCGCCAAATACGATGGATAGAATTTTAATTAGGGTTTTAAGAATGTCTTCGCTTATTTCCATTCTGCCATCCTCCTTATGGTTGTGCAACAACCGCTTCTTCTACAGCTTCTTTAGAGCTGTTCACTCGCTCTACATTTGCACCCAATTTTTGTAATTTTTCGTGGAATTTATAATAACCACGATCTAAATATTTCAAATTGCGCACGCGTGTACGACCCGTTGCTTTTAAGCCAGCCAAAATCAAAGCTGCCGCAGCACGTAAATCAGTTGCATAAACTAAAGAACCTTGTAATTGATGTCCACCTTCAATAATCGCTACGTTCCCATCGATTTTAACATGAGCATTCATACGAACCATCTCATCTAAATGTTGGAAGCGATTCTCAAAAACTGTCTCAGTAACAACACTTGTCCCGTTAGCAATGACTTGAATTGCCGTCATTTGAGCTTGCATATCTGTTGGGAAGCCTGGATGTGGCATTGTCTTAACATCTGTTGCTTTTAGTTCTTTTGGTCCAATGATACGTACACCATTGTCTTCTTCAATTACTTTAGCACCCATTTCGATTAATTTAGACAACAACGGACGATTATGTTCCGAAATAGCATCTTGAATTAACACATTACCTTCTGTCATAGCAGCAGCTACCATAAATGTTCCTGCTTCAATACGATCTTGTACAATTGCATGATTAACTGCATGTAAATGATCTACACCTTCAATACGCATTGTTTCAGTTCCCGCACCATAAATCTTTGCACCCATTTTATTTAAAATATTCGCAAGATCTACAATTTCAGGTTCTCTAGCTACGTTATCAATAATTGTTGTCCCTTTCGCTTTGACAGCAGCCATCATAATATTTTGAGTAGCTCCTACGCTAGGAAAGTCTAAATAGATATTATTGCCTTTTAATTCATCTGCAATAGCTTCAATGTAACCATCTTTTTGAATAATTTCAGCACCTAAAGCTTGGAATCCTTTTAAATGTAAATCAATCGGACGTTTTCCAATGGCACATCCACCTGGCATTGCAACTTTTGCATGACCATTACGAGCCAATAAAGGACCCATTACAACAATTGAGGCACGCATTTTGCTAACATATTCATACGGCGCTTCAATTTCTAATTGTCGTGATGCATCAATGACAACTTCATTTTTATCAGTATCAAAATCAACATCTACATTTAAGTGTTGAATCACTTTGTTCATTGTAAATACGTCTGAAAGAATTGGGACATTTTTTAATGTTGTTGTGCCTTCTTCAGCTAATAAAGTGGCAGCTAAGATCGGTAACACCGCATTCTTTGCTCCTTCAATTTTTACAGTTCCTTTTAACTGATTACCACCTTGAACGATAATCTCTTCCATCTTGTTCCCTCCAAATAGAACGCTATGTGACATTTCAATCAAAATCTTTTTTATTATAGCATATTCATTTTATTTTAAATAGCAAGCAGTACTGTTAAAAACCTACTAAAAATAAATTCTTGCATAAAATAATAATTTCTAGAAAAAAATTGCTGGCGGTAAAACCAATTGCCACCGAAATTAACACAAGAATTAAGCGAATTTGCGTTGTATGAAGGGCTTTAAAAAACGTTTCGATTCTCACAGAA
The DNA here is from genome assembly GCF_058216495.1 of Enterococcus sp. AMC1623. Taxonomy (NCBI): domain Bacteria; kingdom Bacillati; phylum Bacillota; class Bacilli; order Lactobacillales; family Enterococcaceae; genus Enterococcus; species Enterococcus sp. AMC1623. Next base: position 1,355,861 of record NZ_CM177096.1, read on the forward strand.
CCTAACGCCCAAAAAGCTAGATAAATAAAAGCTAAATGACTAACAATTCGGATGAATGCATCAATACCATAAACTTGCATACAAAAACTCCTTCTTTACGAAAATTCAACATATAGATAATACCATAAATCAAGAAAATAAAAAAATATTGTCCCCGCAAAAAGTTTTTAAAACATTTTTTAAAAAACTTTTTAATTATTTTATCATGATTACCATTTGCTAAAAAGTTTGTTATATCAACTCTTCTACTTACTTTTTTATAGATTATTTTCCAGTCCAAATTAAAAAAAAGAACCTTCTCATAAAGAGAAAGTTCTCATTTTTAAAGATGATTTGACACATTGATTCGATTCAACGCACGATGTAACGCTACTGTCGCTCGTTTTAATTCATCCACATTATCGTGGGCTTTCGCTTCAGCAATCATTCGTTCGGCGCGTTCTTTCGCACGTTGAGCACGTGCAATATCAATTTCACGCTCACGTTCTGCACTATCCGCAATAATCGTAACGATATTATCACGCACTTCCATTATTCCGCCATTTACAGCAACCCAATCAATATGATTTTCTGAATCGATTCGATTGATACGTACTTCATCGATAATTAATGGTGCAATGATTGGAGCATGATGAGGTAAAATCCCCATTTCACCATCTATTGTCTTGACTACAACGATTTTCGCATGATGATTATACACCACGCCACTAGGTGTCACAATATTGACCGTTAAATGTTGATCCATAAGGCACCTCTTTCTAGTATCCTAAGTTTTTCGCTTTTTCAACTACTTCTTCGATACGTCCGACACTACGGAAAGCTTCTTCTGGAAGTTCATCATATTTTCCATCAAGGATTTCTCTGAACCCTTTGATTGTTTCTTTAACAGGAACATATGAACCAGGTTGGCCTGTAAACTGTTCAGCTACGTGGAAGTTTTGCGATAAGAAAAATTGGATACGACGGGCACGTGATACCAAGACTTTTTCTTCATCAGATAATTCATCCATCCCTAAGATAGCGATAATATCTTGTAATTCACGATAGCGTTGCAATGTACGTTGTACTTCACTAGCCACTTGATAATGCTCTTCACCAACAATTTCAGGTGCTAAGGCACTAGAAGAAGATGCTAATGGGTCTACCGCAGGATAAATCCCTTGTTCTGTTAATTTACGTTCTAAGTTGGTTGTCGCATCCAAATGCGCAAATGCAGTTGCTGGCGCCGGGTCCGTATAGTCATCGGCAGGTACATAAATCGCTTGAATGGATGTAATTGAACCTTTTTTCGTTGAAGTAATACGTTCTTGTAATTGACCCATTTCAGTAGCCAATGTTGGTTGATACCCCACCGCTGAAGGCATACGACCTAACAGCGCTGAAACTTCCGAACCAGCTTGCGTAAAACGGAAAATGTTATCAATAAATAACAATACGTCTTGTCCTTCCACATCACGGAAATATTCTGCAATCGTCAAACCAGTCAATGCTACACGCATACGTGCGCCTGGTGGTTCATTCATTTGCCCAAAAACCATGGCTGTTTTTTCGATAACGCCTGATTCTTTCATTTCGTAATAAAGGTCATTTCCTTCACGCGTACGCTCACCGACACCTGAAAATACTGAAATCCCACCATGTTCTTGTGCAATGTTATTAATTAATTCTTGGATTAATACCGTTTTACCTACACCGGCACCACCGAATAAACCAACTTTACCACCTTTTAAGTAAGGTGCTAATAAATCGATAACTTTGATTCCAGTTTCAAGAATTTCTGTACTTGTACTTAATTCATCAAAATCAGGTGCTTTTTTATGAATACCACTGCGCTCTACTTTTTCAGGAAATGGTTCATCTAAATCAATTGTATCTCCTAAAACATTAAATACACGACCTAACGTTTCTTTCCCAACAGGAACAGAAATTGAAGCTCCTGTATCGATGACTTCCATACCACGTTGTAAGCCATCTGTAGATGCCATTGCAATCGTACGCACGACGCCGTCACCAAGCTCTAATGCTGTTTCAAGTACAACTTTCGTTTTTTCATCATTCTTTTTGTAGACTACCAACGCATTGTTGATATCTGGTAAGGATTGGTCCAAAGAAAATTCCACGTCAACTACGGGACCGATGACTTGAACAATCTTGCCTGAACTCATTTGTTTTCCTCCATTCATTCACGAAATTATTCGAGAGCTGCTGCTCCACCCACAATTTCAGTAATTTCTTGGGTAATTGCCCCTTGACGTGCACGATTATAAGAAATCGTTAAATCATCAATAATATTTCCTGCATTATCTGTTGCTGTTTTCATTGCGGTCATACCCGCAGCATGCTCAGCAGTTTTCGCATCAACAATTGCTCCATAAATCAAACTTTCTGCATATTGTGGAAGCAACTGGTTTAAAATTGCTTCTTTAGAAGGTTCAAAAATGTATTCTTGTTCATACGTTTTAGCTTCTTCCGGATTAATTGTTGTAATAGGCAACATTTTTTCCATTCGGAATTGACTTGTTAGTGAATTGACATGATGGTTATAACAAACATATAACTCATCAAACACTTCATTTTGATACATTGAAACAGTCATATTAACAATTTTTCTTACTTCTTCAAAACTTGGCTGATCTGACAAGTTACGTAATTCATACGCTAATGGGATATCCCGTGCTTTAAAAAATTCAGCCCCGGTTGCTCCAATCGAAATCATTACATATTCGTTAGAAGATTTATGATCTTTTGCTAACATCGTCATCATTTGTTTTAAAATAGAGCTATTATATCCGCCAACTAATCCACCATCTGAAGTAATAACAATATACCCTGTTTTTTTCACTGGTCGACTAACTAACATACTATTAAAGTCTAGTTCTTGTTTCTTTTCTGATTTTTCCATCTCAATTAACTGACTGGTAGTAATATGTGTCACTAATTCACGCACTTTTTTTGCGTAAATTTGAAACTGGCTAGAGTGCGCTTCTGATTTTGTCAGTTTCGAAGCCGATACCATTTGCATCGCTCTGGTGATTTGACTGGTCTTCTTTGTGGAAGTAATCCGTTGTTTTATTTCATTTAGAGAAGCACCCATTATTCTTCACCTCTTTTACGATTGCTCCATCGTCGCTAAATGTTCTTTAATAAACTCTTTGTTTTGATTGCTTTTTCCTGCCATAAATAATTCTTGGAATTCTTTAATTGCTTGATTCATATCAGCTTCAGCTGGTAAATCATGCGTTGTACGAATTGTTTCAAATAAATGTGCATAATTTGCTTCCAAATAATCGAATAATTCTGATTCAAAGTCCAAAATACTATTTACAGGTACGCTATCAATAAATCCACGTGTTAATGCGTATAAGATAACCACCTGTTTTTCTACAGGAAGTGGCGCATGTGATTTTTGTTTTAGAATTTCAACTGTACGACGACCACGATTTAACTTCGCTTGTGTCGCAGCATCTAAATCAGAACCAAATTGAGTGAAGGCTTCTAATTCACGGTAACTAGCTAAATCTAAACGCAATGTACCCGCAACTTTTTTCATTGCTTTAATTTGCGCAGAACCACCTACCCGTGAGACAGATAATCCAGCAGCTACGGCTGGACGAACACCTGAATAGAATAAGTCACTTTCTAAGAAAATTTGTCCATCTGTAATTGAAATAACGTTTGTCGGAATATAAGCAGAAATATCTCCTGCTTGTGTTTCAACAAATGGCAAGGCAGTCATTGAACCACCACCTAAATCATCACTTAATTTCGCTGCACGTTCTAATAAACGTGAATGCAAGTAGAACACATCCCCTGGGTATGCTTCACGACCTGGAGGACGACGTAATAGTAACGAAAGCTCACGATAAGCAACAGCTTGTTTCGATAAGTCATCAAAAACAATTAATACATGTTTTCCGTTATACATAAATTCTTCACCAATTGCTGTTCCCGCATAAGGTGCAATATATAACAACGGCGCTGGTTGTGATGCTCCTGCTGATACTACAATTGTATAGTCCATTGCACCATATTTACGTAGTGTTTCTACTTGTGTACGAACTGTGGAGTCTTTTTGCCCAATTGCCACATAAATACAAATCATATCTTGCCCTTTTTGGTTGATAATTGTATCAATGGCAATCGATGTTTTCCCAGTTTTTCTGTCACCAATAACTAACTCACGTTGTCCACGACCGATTGGCACCAGTGCATCAATCGCTTTTAATCCTGTTTGCATTGGCTCAGAAACTGATTTACGTTGCATAACACCTGGTGCTTCAGCTTCTACTGGACGGAATTTATCTGTTTTAATTGGACCATAGCCATCGATTGGTTGTCCCAATGGATTAACTACACGACCGATTAAAGCATCACCCACGGGTACTTCCATAATGCGCCCTGTGCGTTTTACTGTATCGCCTTCGCGAATGGATTCAAAATCTCCTAAAATAATGATCCCTACATCATTAGACTCTAAATTTTGTGCCATACCGAAAGCACCATTTGAAAATTCAAGCAATTCGCCACTCATCGCATTTTCTAGTCCATGCGCGCGCGCGATTCCATCACCAATGTAAGTAACCGTTCCTACTTCTTCGACGGAAATCTTACTTTGATAATTTTTTATCTGATCTTTAATCAAAGCACTGATTTCTTCTGCTTTAATGGCCATTCGATTCACCTCTTACTGTTTGTATTATTTGCGTAATTCTTTTCGCAAATATTCTAAACGGCTTCTAATACTCCCATCAATGACATGGTGATTCGCTTCAACGATTACCCCACCAAGTATATTGGGATCAACTTGTTCCGTTAACTCTGCTTTTTGATAACCTAATTGCTTGGCTACTTTTTGAGTTAGTTTCGCTTTTTGTTCATTTGTAAGTGGTACCGCTGTGGTTACACTTCCTAAAACAATATTTTTACTATCATTGAATAGTCTCTCATATTCATCAATAATTAATAACAAGTCATACATGCGATTATATTGATAGATAACTTCTAAAGTATTGCGAACGATTCCGTTGAAACCTTTCACAAGATTATCCATTACGTTACGCTTCTCGTTTAAATCCAATCGAGCATCACTTAATAAGTCTCCCAATTCAGGGATATCTTCAAATATTTGTCGTAGTTTCAATAATTCATTGTATACGTCTTCGGCTTGTTGAGATTCGACCGCCAATTCAAATAACGCTTTGCCGTAACGTTTAGCAACGGTAATTTTATCTAGCTTCATCGGTTGTTCCTAATCCATCAATACATTGATCAATCAATGCTTTATGCGATTCTAGAGATAGTTCTTGATTTAAGATTTTTTCTGCAATTTGAAGAGAAAGATCAGCTACTTCATCTTTCACAGTCGATAACGCAGCTTGACGTTCGTTTGCGATATCATTATGCGCTTTGTCTCTCATTTGAGTGACTGTTTCTTCGGCATCTTTCAGAATTGCTTGGCGGCTTGATTCTCCACTATCTCGTGCATTTTTAATAATCTCAGCAGCTTCAGTTTGAGAACTTACTAATTGTAGTTGACGTTCTTCTTCTAATTTAGCTGCTTCAATCCGAGATTTTTCTGCTGAATCTAAATCATTGGCAATCTTATCTTCACGCTTTTTCATAATTGCTGAGATGGAGTCCCATGCAAAAATCTTTAAAAGCACAAGTAAGAGAACAAATGAGCCTGTAACAACAACAAAATTACTGATCATTGTATTATGCACTTCTGCCATTGACAGAACCAAGTGATTTAGCATACGCTGTAACTCCTTTACTTGAAATTTCGTTTTCTATGAATAAGCTTCACGTGTCACAAAAAAAGCAGAAGATTTATAACTTCTGCTTTATTTTGTGGTTCTTATAAAACAAGAAGTAAAGCAACAACGATACCCAAGATTGGCACAGCTTCGATAAACGCCATACCTAAAATCATTGTTGAGCGTAAATCTTTTGCCATTTCTGGTTGGCGAGCCATTGATTCCAATGCTTGTTTAACAACTTGTGAGTTACCATAAGCTGCACCTAAAGCTGATCCGATAATTGCCATTCCTGCTGCGATAAATTCCATAATATTTCTTCCTCCTAAAATAAACGATATGTTAGTGTTCTACTTCAATTTTGTGACTTAAAAATACCATCGTTAATGTAACAAATACATAAGCTTGAATTCCTCCGATAAATAAGGAGAAACCAATCCAAATCATCTCTAATGGGATAGCTAATGGTAATGCAATCCAACCTAGATTATTTACCATAGAAACGATTAAACTTAAAAGAACTTCACCTGCAAAAATATTTCCATACAAACGTAAACCTAAACTAATTACATTCGTGAATTCTTCCAATAGTTTAATTGGTAAAATAATGCTTACTGGCGTTAAAAATGAATTCTTAATATACCCTTTTAATCCTAATTTTTTAGCTCCTAAGAAATGAGTCAATAAGATGACCATAAAAGCTAAACTTAACGTCACGATTGGATCAGCTGTGGGGCTTTTCCATAGACTGACTTCATGGTTGGTCACAATTTTAGTAACTAGACCAATTTCATTAGCAATCAAAATAAAGAAAAACAAGGTAAAGGCCAATAAATGATAATTGTTGACTTCTTTTTTAGGTAATTGATCAGAAGCAATTCCTCTCACAAAGTCAATGACGTATTCAATAAAGTTTTGTTTTCCTTTTGGCTTCATTTGTAAATTACGGGTACAAACAAAGACAATTGAAAAGACAATGATGCACGTAAGCAGTGTCATCAAAATAACTGTCCCATCAAACCATACCGGCCCTATCTGAAACAGTAGTGAACGTTCTTCCAATATTCTCACCTCTCTTCCTATAGTCTTCTACGCTATGACATAAACGCTTGTGCATTTTTGTTCATAGTTTACTTAACAATCGGTATCATACCACCGTAGAAGAAAAATTTCAAAGCATTTTCAGCAAAAACTAGACAAAATGCCTTATTTGAAAAACGAATAGAAAATCCGCGTTGTTATAAATTTAGTAATGATATACCAACTTACCATTAAAACCCTTAACGCTTTCACTTTCGTTTGAGTAAATAGTATCATATTTCTTGTGCAATAGAAATCAAATTTCTACTAAAACGACAAGAAATGTTAGAAGTTTTTGATTACTCGTTGCAACTGTCGTTCTTGATCTTTACGTTTCAAAGTTTCCCGTTTATCGTAATCTTTCTTCCCTTTGGCTAAGCCAATTAGAACCTTTGCATAACCATCTTTAATGTATACTTTTAATGGAACAATCGTCATTCCTGTATTTTTCGTTTCACCGACTAATTTAGTAATTTGTTTTTTATGCAATAACAATTTACGCGTACGCAAAGGGTCATGATTAAAAATATTTCCTTGCTCATACGGACTAATATACACATTATAAAGAAAAGCTTCTCCGTTACGAATTCGCACAAAGCCATCTTTTAAATTGATACGGCTGTTACGGATAGATTTAATCTCTGTCCCTTGTAAAACAATTCCAGCCTCCATCGTATCAACAATCGTATAATCATGCCGTGCTTTTCTATTTTGTGCAATTAGTTGTCCTTCACCTTTTGGCATTGTCTTCCCTCCATTTACTTCCAGTTATTTTCCTTTCTTTTTGGCCACGCCTTTATAAAATGGCGCTTTTTTCCCTTTTTTCGGTTTCCCTTTTGGTCCTTGGGGTTTCTTTTGGTTACGTTCTTTTTTATTTTTACTATTAGTATTCATCTCAGCATTTTCTTTTGGTTTACGACGACGTTGATGACGATTTTGTTCTCTTTGTAAGCTTTCTGTTTCTTCTGCCTCAACTAGCTCAAAATCAATTTCTCTGGTTTCAGGATCAGCTTTGACTACACGGATACGAACTTTTTGTCCAATTTTAAACGTCATTCCTGTCCGTTCACCAACTAATGCTAAATGGGATTCTAGATAATGGAAATAATCTTGTTTTAACGCATTGATATGAATCAACCCTTCAATAGTGTTTGGCAATTCAACAAAAATCCCAAATTTGACTACAGAACTGATAATCCCATCAAATTCTTCATCAAGATGGTCTGCCATAAATTCGGCTTTTTTCAACGCATCTACTTCTCGTTCTGCATCAACAGCTCGTCGTTCCATTTGTGAACTATGAACAGCTATATCTGGTAATTTTTCTGCCCAAATTGTTTGTGTTTCTTCAGAAACATCTTGAGCATACGCACGAATCAAGCGATGAACAATTAAGTCAGGATAACGACGAATTGGGGAAGTAAAATGCGTATAATCCTCAGCAGCTAACCCATAGTGACCATAATTATTCTCAGAATATTTCGCTTGTTGCATACTACGTAACAACATCGTATTAATAACCATCGCTTCTGGTCGTTCCGCTGTATCCTCAACAATCTGTTGTAAATCTTTCGGTGTAATTGAACCTTTCGTTTGTTTTACAACAATTCCTAAGGCTGAAGCAAAATCAAAGAAACGGCGTAGCTTTTCTTCTTTGGGATCTTCATGAATTCGATAAATAAACGGCAATTGTCGGTCATTAAAGTGTCTAGCAATTGTTTCATTAGCTGCCAACATAAAGGACTCGATTAATCGCTCACCAATTCCTCGTTTACGTAAAATAATATCTAGTGGATGACCGTCACTATCAACCAATACTTTTGCCTCATTGTCTTCAAAAGATACGGCCCCACGACGGATACGCATCGCTTCTAAAATATGATGTAACTCGCCCATTTCTTGAAACATTGGGACTAGTTCTTGATAACGTTCCATCACTTCTGGGCTTTGCTCTTCTAAAATTTGATTAACTGCTGTGTAAGTCATTCGTTCTGTTGTTTGGATAACACTTTGAAAAATCTCATGCGTAACAATTTCACCTTGCTGAGTGATTTCCATTTCACAGCTCATTGCCAAACGAGGGACTTTTGGATTCAATGAACAAATGCCATTTGACAAACGTTGTGGCAACATTGGAATGACTCGGTCCGTTAAATACACGCTTGTTCCTCGCTCAAAGGCTTCTTTATCTAATTGACTATCTGTAGTCACATAATAGGAAACATCTGCAATATGCACGCCTAAAAAATAATTACCATTTGCTAATTTACGAACAGTAACCGCATCATCTAAATCTTTTGCATCTTCCCCATCAATCGTCACAATCATTTGGTCACGTAAATCACGACGCTCTGGGAAATCACTAGGATTAATTGAATCTGGCACAGCATCTGCTTCTGCCAATACTTCATCAGGAAATTTTGTTGGAATTCCGTTGGCAATTACGATGGACAAAATATCCATACCTGGATCATTTTTGTGTCCTACAACTTGTTTTACCATACCTTCTAAACTCGTTGCATAGCCTTTTTCTGGATAATGAGTAATTTCTACCACCACAATACTGCCATCCACGGGACGAACACCTTCTGCGGCAACGTAGACATTTAATTCTTCTAATTTTTTATCTTTTGGTTTGACTACGCCATATAAATCTGTTTCTGCGACCTCTTCTTCTGGGAAGGCAGTAAATTCGCCAACTATTTGCGTCGCTTGACGTTGACGAACTTCTACGACTTTCCCTTCTGCTCCACGATCACTGAATGGATCAGCTGGTTTAACAATATCAATCGCAACAATATCTCCATCCATAGCATAACCCGTGGCTTCTTTCGGGATAAAAATATCTTCCTCTTCAGGATCAATCGTTACAAAACCAAAGCCACGACTATTGGCACGAAAAGTTCCTTCAACGACGATTTGTTGTTGGGGAAGCTTAATCTTCCCTTTTTTATTGAAAACAATTAATTTCTCTCTTTCCATTGTCGCAATTGTTTGTATCAGTGCTTTAAAATCTTCACTTTTTTGTAATTCAAGATTTTCAGCTAGCTCTTCCATGGAAAAACTTTTTTTGCGACTTTGTTCCATAAAGAGTAAGACTTTTGTTTTTATGGTTTCTTTCATTTATTTATTCCTCATTCCAAGACAAGCTTTCAATAAAAGCTAATACGTCTTTTTCAAATTCTTTTCTTTCTTTATCTACAGTGACGACATGTCCACTCTCAGGGTACCATTGCAATGTCACTTTGGTATGGGCTAAACCTTTAGCTGTATCAAAGACCGTCAATGGATCAATCATCCGATCTTTACCCGCTTGGGCTAAAAAGATTGGGACATGAATATTGGTTAATTTTTGATTAACTGTTTGTGCAAAGGATTCAATCGCTAGCAATTGCTTATCGGCAGCTTTAGCAATTTCAGGCAACATAGCTTGTTGTTCCTCAGACGTAAATTCAGAGTAACTTAAGACTTTTTCTGCATAGCGGACAAAATTCTCTGGCACGTGATTTTCTGCTTTAAAAATGGGCGAACAAAAAACACCACCCCCAACTATGACTTCCTCTTCCGCAGTTAAAGCACCCATCGCCATAATGCCACCCATCGATAAGCCTAAAACAGCAATTTCTTGATAGCCTTTGTCCTTTAAAAATTGAATCGCAGTTTTTGTGTTTTCAAACCACGTAGTGACTTCTTCTTTTAATATATCTTTCGGATTTAAAGTACCGTGTCCCGCAAACATAGGCGAATACACCGTATAATTTGCATTTTCTAAAGATCTGCAAAGCATGCGCACGTCATTTGGGCTTCCTGAATATGCGTGCAGTAATAACACCGCTCTTTTTCCATGTTCCGCAAATAATTCTTTCGGTAAACTCATTTTCATTTAACAACACCTCTCTGCCTCTCATTTTAACATAGTAAAAGTAAAAAAAGAGTTTGAGATGTCATCCGTCCCAAACTCTTTTTTGTTTATCTTGTTGAAGATAGTAAAACTAATACAAATAATAGTATCATCCATAAAGCACCTAAAACAGCCGTTGCTCGTTGCATCACGGCTTCAAAACCGCGTGCTTTTTGTTTACCAAAAAGTTGATCCGCGCCACCAGTAAATGCACTTGCCGCACTATTTTGTTTGCTTGGCTGCATCATGATTGCAATAATTAAAATGAATGAGAGTACAACAACTACTCCTAAAATAAAACTATACACAATGGGAACCTCCTACCCTAAATATCGTCTCATATACTTTATCATAAATTTTGTCAATTGACTAGTGGAAGTGGTTTTAGCATTTCGTTCTTTTCCGCATGTAAAATAAACATCGTTGCTGCTTGATTCATAAATAAATGATCTCCTTCATAAAAAGTTCTACTATGAACTTTAGAAAAGTTTTTTGACAGCATCTGTTGCAGCATCGTTTGTTCAAAACCATTATGCACCCGTTCATGATAAACGAGCGGATTTTTATCAAAATCAACAATCATTAATTGACCACTTTCTGTCAGCATATCTGCTAGGCGTTGCAAAATCTCTGCTGTTTGCGGAATATGCAAAAGTACTAAAGAGACTAGAATGGTATCCACTTTGAACGTAGGTAAATCTTGTAAAAAATCTGCCGTCAACACGGTTGTATTTAGTAACCCTTGTTGTGTAATTTTTTCTTGCGTAATTTTGGTCATTTCACTTGATACATCTACTAAAAATAACTGTTTTACTTTTCCAGCGAAAGGTAGACTAATCAAACCAGTTCCACAGCCAAAATCAAGAACCCGTTTATCGGATTGATTGCCCCATTCTTTTTCAATTTCTTGACGAATCACTTTCGCTAAGGCTTGTTGTTTAGGTGAATCATATTTTTTAGCAATTTGATCGAAAATATTTTGTGCCATCTTTTTCATCCTTCTTATGAGTGACTTAGTTGTAAAACGTGTATAATAAACTCTAAAGTGAGGTATCTCTATGTTAACATTAATGGCAATGACAACGGAAGCATTTCAACAATACTTAGAAGTAGCTGTAATAGATTATGCAGCTGATAAAGTTAAGAGTGGCACTTGGCAAGAAAATAATGCGCATGAGTTAGCTATTCAGTCCTATAATCAATTGTTACCTAAAGGAATAGATACACCCAATCATTACTTATATTCTATTTGTTTAAAAGAGAAATTGATTGGTCATACCTGGATGTTCTTCAATTCATTGGAGCAAACGGCTTTTATCTATGATATTCATATCTTTGAAGGTTATCAAAATCAAGGCTATGGAACGTCTGTAATGACAATTCTTGAAGAATATGCGCAAAAATTAGGTGCCCAAAAACTTTCTTTACATGTATTTGGTTATAACCAACGCGCGTTACATGTTTATCAAAAAGTTGGGTATCACATTACCGATTACAATTTATCAAAAGAGTTATAATAAAAAATGACGAAGCCAATAGTAGCCTCGTCATTTTTTTTGTTGATTATTCTCTTCCCAATTTACCACAGTGCCACCACAAATACCGACTATAATGATAGCCATAGTCCACCAAAATTTTTTTCTCTTTTTCATTATTCTCCTCCCTTATAATTTCGTCACTTTAAAAGATAGCTCCGTTTCAAATACTCTTGGCTCTTCTAAGTTTAATAATGCCTCATTTAAGTTTATAGAAAAAATTTCTTGTGTTTCGTAGGGGCTAAAATAATATTCCAATTCACTCAGATTAAAAACAACTCGATATTGCGTGTATTCCGATTCACCATTAGCTTCCAACATAAGCCCTTTAGGAATTGTAAAATTATTTAATAGATGAAAAATTGCATTTAACGTTTCTTTTGAAGTCGTTCCTTTATCTATAAATTCTTTCGTGTATACTGCTCGTACGAATCGTTCGGGTGAGGAAAGTCCTCCTGGTAAAGCAGATGTACCAGAACCTAATCCATTGGGGCTTACTTTGTAGTTCAAGAAATATTTTGATGGAAAATTGTTAGGTGTTAATGATAAATAATTACTTAAATTTTTCAAATGCCATTCCAATTCCGGACTGTTTGTAAGTACGCCTAAAGGATTTTCTTTGATTTCAATCATTCCTCTATTCGTCTCGATAACCACGCAGGTACCTGTTTTATCTGTAACAATATAATGCAATGGAGCAACAGCGCCTAATAACGAAATCTCTGCATGAACTAAATTAATGGTTTCAATATTGCTTTTTAATTCGTCAATACTAGCTATATTTCCTAGCACCCACAGAATAAATTCATGTGGCGCTAAATTAATTTTACCAATCTCAGGCGTTTCACTATATCTCGCTTCATTCGAGAAATACAGTTCTGCCATCGCTACCCCCTTTTCGTTCATGCCATCAGCTAACACGTATTCAGTTCCATCTCTACCAGTACTGATAAAACCAAAGCGTGTAACTGCATTAAACCCTAATTGTGACTGCCAGCGAAAGCCTCTTGGAATCACAATTGGTTTGCCGTTTAATTGAAATGAGAAATCCATCGTTCTAGCTAGAAAATTATTCAATTGATTGGTTTGCAAAGTGAAACTTGTACACATCAAAATCACTCTCCTATATTAAGAACACTTAATGAGCATTTAGCAAATTTGCAATAGCATACGAATTTTGAAAAAGTTTTAAACGGCCAACATCACGAGCCATTTCTTTGTAAGTAAAGTATTTTCTATGGTTCGTAAATTTTTGGCTCTTCACTCTCATGTCGTTTAATCTTCACTAAATATATTTTCCATCATAAGTCCTCCTTTTACTGACTTCTTAAATAAAATACCTTGATAATCCATTTCTTATTTCAACTTCATCAATACCGCTTACTTCTGTTATTCTATTGTAGCAAAGAATTGTAAAGATAGGCAATATTCCATGCTACGATGACTCCATTCATTTCTTGTTGTATATCATCGTTCACAGCAAAGCACCAATTTTAGGCAACAAAAAAGAGCACCACTTTTCAGCAGTACTCTTTTGTTCTATTCACTTGAAAAATTATTTATTTTTTAAGTTGTAGAAAGCTTGTAAACCTTTGTAAACAGCTACTTCACCCAATTGGTCTTCGATACGTAATAATTGATTGTATTTAGCAATACGGTCAGTACGTGATAGAGAACCATCGAATAACGTTGCTTCGCAAGTTATTCCCTTTGATTTCACCAGCGGTTCGTTGCAACAGCATGTAGAAATTCCTTTTTGTTCTTCTACTCAATGAATGCTGATAAATCAGCATTGTCAATCGAGAAAGCATAAATACGTGGTCAGCTATCTACAATCTTTAGATTGCATTTCTTATGTCTTTAGCATCTTATCAAACAATGTCTAGATTTTCCAGTATATAATAGTAGAAACATAAAAATTACTGTTTCTACTTTGCAATACTGAAAATTTTACATAACTGATTATTATTCCTTACATTAGAGTTTTAAACATTCCAAGAGACTAGTGGATAAATTTTCTCTTATTTTTAGGGATTAAATTGATGAATAAAACTGCTGAAGGGTAATGTTTTTGCATATATTCCACAGCACCTAACTCATGTGAATCTTCAGAAGTATATAATTCCTCTTTTAATTGAGCCATATCTATTACGACACTTCCACTTAGAAAATCAACTGCATCTTTAAATTCTTTATCTTCATTATAAATATCATAAAAATTGGCAAGCTGTTTGCATGTGATTGCTTCATCTATGGTAAGTTCTAACAAAGCTTTCTTGATGTTCATATCATTCTCCTTTTTTACTTCTTTGTTTATTGGATAAGTCAAGAAGACTTTTGGTTTATATATAAAACTCATTATTATTTCAAGATAATCATAGGTTTAGTTATATGTCACACTTTAGTAAAAATTTCCCATAAAGTTCAGTAATCACATATTTCAATAGTTATTGTAAAACATTTAAAATACAGAAAATAACTACAGATATATAAGAAGCTATTGAAAAAATAAAGCTCCAGTGTAAGTTTTTATATTTTTTTGTTGCTGTCTTTGCAAGATAATAGTTTTGTTCAATCATGACTTCTTCAAAACTATCTTGAGGGATTTCAGATACTTTCATTTTATAAGATTCAGCATCTCTATAGGTAGCTACATCTTCCCAAAAAATAATTCCGTTGCCATTTCTATAGCTTCTACGTGGAAAGATAACTAAAAATAAAAAAACATAAGCTACGAGTAACAGTCCGATGCTCGCTAATAAAACAAGATGTTTCGATTTTTCGAATTCGAAAGGCAAAGTATCTTTAAATTGAGTATACAAAAAGCCCATCAATACACCGTTTACAGTTATAAATACTGCTGATTTAGTATCTGCAAACTGTATATAATTGTTTAGATAGTCATTTTGTGAATAAACAAAGTCTTTTTTTGATGATGACATGTAAATATCACTCCAATTCAGCTTTTTTTAAGTAACTCTTAGATAAATCATTGTCATTAACGTATAAATTAAAATACTTATTTTTGGTAATATTCCCTTCAGATTTTATCTTGCAAATCATATAATGCAGACCATTAAAAGCAGTATGCCTCGGGCATCTAAAATCAGCAATATCTTCCTCCGAGAATGCTTCCTTTGGGACTACATATTCTATTTCTTCTTCTTCAGAAGCTTCAATACCAGAGTTTGAAACAATCCATTCTACACTATTAATTTTATGCAGCAACTGCTGACTAGCTTCAATCCGATAAACTATGTCTGTATCTTTTGCTAATGCTTTTTCTGAATAGTAAGGTATCCATTCTTCGCTTTCTGAAAAGTAATAACATTTCATTTGAAAGTCTCCCTCATAAGACTCAAAATGGGCTATTCTTTCCAAATATTTTGACCAATCAAAATTTTTCATTTTATAATTAAATGACTTGTATTTCATAATATAATAGTCTTTTTCTTCAGAGTTACCTTTAATGTAGATATCACTGAGCAAATCATCTGGTAATTGCAAGTATGAAAAAACATTTTCACCAATCATAATACTATTTTCAGATGCTTTATTCTGAAGCTTAGATGATAAATCAGCATGTAAACTTGTTACAGTAACTTCATTAATATCATCAATGCCATATTTAGACCAAAGAACTTCATCATCATCCCCAAAATCTATGCCAATTCTTATTTTTAATGATGACACACTTAAAACATTTTCAAAGTATTCTTTTAAAATATTTTGATTCATGTATTGTATGACTGCAGCTGCATTTATAGCTTGAATTATTGCATCACTTTTTGAAATTTTACTATGTCCAGTAAAAGCAAAAATTGCATCTCCTTGAAGTCGGTGGATATGACCACCAAAATATCTAATAATTTCAATTCCAGTTGAAAGAACAGCATTTTTTATTTTCTGAACAGTTTCTAAATCATACTTGAGTGCTAATCTAGTAGAACCTTTAATATCTAAAAAAATTGAACAAATATATTGTGTCTTTGGAAGTAAACTATCATCAGTAAAATCTGGATGTGTTCCTATTTTTTCAGAAAATCTATTTGGTGGAAATTTAGCTATAGTAAGTGTTTCATCCTCTGGAACAATTATGCTTTGAGAAAAATCCATATATCTACTGTGAACTACAGATTTCTCTAAATTTTTGTCCAAATTTTCTTTTTTTAAATTTTTATAAAAAACGCTTTTAATATTGTTATACAAATTAATACAACACCCTTTCAATTATACGAACACATATTTATAATAAAAAGCCTATTTAAAGGCTTCTTATTGTAAATATTTAAACTTTAATCAATTATCTCCAAAGGAGGTAAACTTTCTACTAAATCCATTGTTTGCATAGAGACATTAATAATAGACAACAATAGATTAAATATATATTTTGGATTATCTGAGAACTCATTAGGGTCATCTACTATTCCAGATTTTTTATCTTTTTTCACTTGATATTGGTCAATAATCCATTCAATAGCAGGTTTTCCATTCACAACATATTCATATGCACGTTCAGGAATATCTGTTATAACGATATCTTCATTAAAGATAATTGTATCTAGTTGACCACGTTTAGGATGTTTCATTTTCTTCACTTTGAAAGTTGGATTATCTGATTTAAATATAATATTTACGTCATCATAAGCAGGAACATTTTCATAATTTAAGTGTAAATCAGCTAATTCTTTACCAATCTCTATATATTTTTCTTTATGTTTAACATTAGGAATTTTGGGAAAGGATTTTGCTAAATCTTCATAATATAGTTTTCCGTATTGTGCACTATGAAAAACTCCGTAAACATAGTATATGGCGTCCTCTTCACTCAAGTTTGATAATTTTCTTAGCATTTCGGGACGAATAGCTGAATATTTTTCATCAACATCAAAAAAAGAACTATCGTTAGTAATATGATAAATATATTTTGGTAAATTCTGTGAACCGCCCGCAAAAATATTTCTATCTGGTAAAACATCAACCATTAAGGTCGAAAATTGTTTTCCTCCTGTTTTATTTGACAACGAAATCATCAAATTTGAAGCCGTTGAGATAGGCAATACCTTAGACATTTGGTATTGCCTATCTATCCACGCTTGTGCGTAATAGACATGCTTCTTGGTAAACGGGCGATACATTCCAAGATACATTCTGTCGCCTTGCCAAGATTGAGATTCTCTACGCTCAAAGCGTTGCTTCAGTGAACGAGTCCAAGAAATGTCTGGAACATTTTCTTTATAAATTTTTGTATCACCAAGGTATTGATTATAATAATCAATACTTTTTTTCATTGTTACTTCAACCTGAGACTGAGAAAAGTTCCAAGACCAACCATCTCTACCAGTTGTTATCCCTCCAGTATAATCAATAAAAAGAGCATTCTGTGTTTTTTTATCGCCTAGAGGGATAAGTTCATCAAAATTAGAATTACGTTGATTTATCCAATCCCCTTTTTCATTTGGCGTTATACTTTGGAATTCTGATTCTGCTCCAGATAAGCCTTTCCATTTTTTCAATTTTTCTAACTTCTGATATTTATTAAGATTATTACCAATATCTAAATAATGAAGCTGACCTTTTCCTGTATTATTTAATTTCTTAATCAGTAGAATAATAGTAACCCCTGTCATAATATCAAAGATATTTCCGCCCTCTAATACAGACTGCTCCTTAGTTTTACCACGAATCCCACCTTTAAGATTTAATATATAAATATCAGAAAATTCTTCCAAGAGTGATTTTCTCATTCCGTCCATTGCATTCCCATCTATGAACGAATTATTTGTAATGAATCCAATCACACCATTATCTGAAATTCTATTCGATGACCAACGCATAGCACGGATATAGGAATCAAAAAGATTGTTCTTATTGGTCGCTGTTGAAGTTTTTACCCAAAAGGTTTGTAAACTGGAATCTAGTTTTTCATAAGCAGTCCTAATTTGATTTCCATCTTCATTTTTTTGTTTGGCAGAATACGGTGGATTGCCCATAATTACTTTGACAGGCACTTCTTGTTGACGTTTCAACCTTTCATCATTTGTTCTAAAGAAAGTATCATCTAACGTATCTTCTTGTTCAGTGGATTCAAAGGTATCAGTCAATACAATCCCTTCAAATGGTTTATACTCCTGATGATTCATCTCTGCAAAAGTGGATTCGATATTAATTGCTGCAATATAGTAACTTAATAACACAATTTCATTTGCATGTAATTCTTGCGTATATTTCCTCGTAATATCAGCTAAAGTTATTTCTCCCTTAGCCAATTTATCTTTTAGGTAATGTAATGTCCGAACAATAAAAGTACCTGTTCCTGTGAAGGGGTCAAGGATATGAACTCCTTCATCCTCAATAGCTTTTCCAAAGTGTTTTTTCAACACATCATCGACTGATTTTACAATAAAATCAACCACTTCTACAGGAGTAAAGACTATACCTAACCGTTGCGTAGTTTCTTTGAATCCTTTAGAGAAGAATTTATCGTATAAAGTAATAATGATTCTTTGTTTTGCTTCTGCGTTATCAATACCTTCAGCACGTAGTTTTACAGAATCATAAAACTCTTTTAATTCATCTTGTTCTTTATCAAATCCACCAAATTTTGACAACTCTTCTACAATTTTATCCATTGCTTCTGAAACAGGATTGTTATTTACAAAGCTATATTCGCCAAATAGAGCTTCAAAAATAGGAGCAGTAATTAGGTGTTGAGCTAACATTTCAATTGCTTGTTTTTCATCAATACTTTCATTGATATTATGTTGTAAACTCTTTAAAAACTTATCAAATTCAATAGCGGTTTTAGAGTTTTTATCTTTAATCATAATGGTTATTTGTTCAATATGACGTTGTGCTATTTTGGCAACATCTTCTGACCAATCTTCAAGGTATCTTCTATCTCCTACTTTTTTGACAACTTTTGCATAAATAGCATTCTCGATTTCTCCCCAATCTAACTCTAAAGAAGTTTGGTAAATGGTATCGTCCTTTTCACCAATTGTTGAAGTATTCTCCATATCTTCAACTGATGGGGCTTCACCTATACCGATAACATCCATATTTTCAGGTTTTTTTCTATTTAATTCGAGTTTATTAATCATTGCTGAAAACCGCTCGTCCACTGAACGCAAAGCATTTAGAATTTGCCAAACCGCTTCATATTTTTTATTATTATCCAAAATTGATTCCGGAGTTGTCCCTTCAGGAATAACAATAGGTAGAATAATGTAACCATACTCTTTGTCTTTAAATTTCCGCATGATTCGACCAACTGCTTGGACAATATCTACTTGTGATTTCTTAGGTGCTAGAAAAATCACTGCATCTAGATTAGGAACGTCAATTCCTTCTGTCAAAAATTTCACATTAGATAACACTCGTGTTTCATCTTCTGCAAAATCTTCTGATAACCAATCTAACGCTTCTTTCTTTTCTAAGGTGTTCATCATACCGTCTACATGTCTAACATTTATTGATTGCTGAATACTCTCATTTCCATCTAGATATTCATTGACTACTTCATTGAACTGAGAAGAAATTTTCTTTGAATTATTTATGGTATTAATGAAAGAAATAGCTCTCTGCATAGGTTTTCCTTCAAAAACAGCATCTTTATCTACACTGCTTCTTTTCATTAATCCGTTCCAAACACCGATTAATTTAGATACATCATCAACATCTAAGCCATTTTCACTATCAGATAATACTTTCTGCATGTCTTTTTGAATCACTTTTTCATCGACTGCTAAGACCATTACTTTATAATCAGTCAAAATATCATTTGAAACTGCTTGACCAAATCCTAAACGAAAAATTTCTTCTCCGTAAATATCCTTATTATCCATTGATGACAAGACAATGCTAGAATCTTCTGCTTTTTTTTTCGCATCTGTTCCATAAATTTTAGGTGTTGCTGTTTGATACAAGCGTTTATTTGCTTTGATATAGTTGTCATTATGAACCCTTGTAAATACGCTTGCTTCCTCTCCTAAAGCCTTAGCCCCTGTGGTTCTATGTGCTTCATCACAAATAATAATATCAAATTCAGGAAATCCTTTTTCTTGTGCTTCATGTAGAACTTCAATAGATTGATAAGTAGAATACACAACCGTTAAGTCACGTTGATTATTCTCTATTTTTTTATAATTGGATAGTAATTTTTCTGAATCTGTTGTCGCAGGAAAACCAATATCTTTAGCAGATAATTCATCAGCATTCTTCTTTTTAGAAGCATTCCTATCACTTGTCACAGCAAATGAATGCATACTTAGTTTCGTGTCATTATTCCAACCAATCAATGTTTGACTTAATAATTGGATACTTGGCACTAAATATAAAACATTAAAGGTTTCTTTATTCGTTTGTTTAGCCATCTTTTCAACTAATTTCAAGCTGGTAAAGGTTTTCCCTGTTCCCGGTGCCATAATTAATTGACCACGGTCATTTTCTTTAAAGTATTCAATTGTTAAATCAATTGCTTCATTCTGATAAGGTCTAGTTTTCTTCACATTCTTTACTTTTACTTCATTCGGTCTACTTGGAATAAAAGATTCCCAATCAACTTGACTATTTCTTAAATCACTCAAACCAATTTGTGCTACTGGTTTTGATAATTGATTAATCGCTTCATCCGCATTACTACTCAATGAATCTAGTGAATAAACAATAATTCCATCAGAATAATAAGACTTCCCAAGTTCAGCTAAAAATGAATCAATATGTCTTTTATATATTTTATTGTCATAAAATTTGGCTTGAATAGCAGTTAAATCCCCTGTTGCTTCATTTCTTGCTACTAAATCAACCCCTGTATCTTTTTTGGGGATTGCATATTCTTCTGGAACTTCATTTAATAACCAAACATCTGAAAATAAGTTTTTGTATGTGGGTTCATTTTTGAAATAAATTTGTGCGATTTTTTCAAAAAGAGTCCCCTTATCTCTTTGAATCTCACTTGATTGTTCCCTTGCTAATTGAATAAGTTCATCAAATGTCATTATTTTTCTCCTTCGTAAAATATTCTACCTAATTATAACAGTTTCCTAATTGTTTTTGGGAAACAAAAAATCTAATCTATAATAGACTAGATTTTATATAATTTATTAGACATACGAGTTTATTTTGTATTCCTAGGTATGAACGGCAATAATTCTTCAAATTTTTCTAGCTCGAAAATCATTGCTTTTTTATCAGGTATCAATTTATTACTACAAATATAGCGAAAATTTTTCTCGTAAAATTAATCAAAATACACTTAGAAAATGACCTTCAAAAAAGACAGTAAATTCAAGGGTTTTCTACTTGTTGACAATAATACAAACTTACTGTATCATCAACGATATTTCAATGAATTTCTGAAAAAATATCTCTCAGATGTAACGATGAAATTTTTATGGGTAATTCTACACTTAAAGCTATCTGGGAGGTATTTTTTATATAAACTATTTATATCTGCTTAAATAATCGTTGATAAATCAACGTTTTAAATAACAAGAAAAAACTTACTTCCTAGCTTTAGGTTCAATTCTATATTACCTATAATGTATTTTAAGATTTTTCAAATTTCATGTATCATTTTGCTATTAATTATATTTTTATTCAATTTTTAAAATCTATAGCTGTTGGTTTAATTTTAATATTTCTTGTTCAATAAGTATACAAAAAAGACAAGCAGAGTAATCTACTTGCCCAAAAGGAAAGAGAACAGTGGACTAGACTGTTCTCTTAATTTAAAATGACATTTCTTATCATTCGCATCTCTATAAATAACATAACATCCTTTTTCTATAATTGCAAATTTATAGAACACTTTTTACCCAGCAGGTGTATAATTCAAGCTTGCTCCTGCATCAGAAGTTGCGTTTTTGAAGATTCCTTCCAATGAAGGTTTTAATGTCTCACGGAATAGGATATAAGCGATTAATACAAAAATACCAAAAATTACTACCGCTACTATTACAAAAAGTCCTTGTGAAGCTCCATCTGTCATGAAAAATGACCTCCTTTAATATAAAATTTTATACAAGAATAATGAATATTCATGTTATATTTATATAGTATCATCGTCATTTTTAAATTGCAATTTTAACTGTCGTATCAACACTTCACATCTAACTTTACTTATTTATATAAATCCAATTATTCGTTATATTTAATAAAAAATTAAAGGGTGTTTTATTGCTTTCAAAAAACGTAAATTAATCAATTCCTAACAGAAATTCCTCTGATATAATAAGAGAAAATCACTTGGAGGACATTATGAATATCATACCCACTAAAAAAGCATTGCCTCTATTTTCAAATTTTCCAAATTCACAAAAAGAATCGCCTAATTTAGAACGTTCTTTTTATTCTTGGCACGCAAACTACTTTACTTTTAACCGAAAAAAGATTTTGGTGCTAGTGAATGATAAATCATTTTCACCAATCGTATTAGCTGATATTAATGCTAAAAATAAAAAAGATTTAAACGATATGATTAAATCAGGAATTGAAGAAGTATTTAGTTATAGTGATATACCACCTGTTCAAATTAAAAAGTATTTTCTAAAAGCTGGTAGATTGGAAATTTCTTCAAATTATAATCGTTCAATTATCAGTATCAACAATAATATGATTCAACACTGTCAATTCTTTACTGAAGAAATTGATCTCCAAACGAATCTACAACCAACTATTATGAAATTCTTAGCAAATACTCCTTATCGTAGCCAAACACCAGAATATTTTATCAGCACTGAAATTGTTGAAATCGAATTAAAGAAATTAATCTAAATTGACTATTCAAAATTATGATTCTTTTTTATCTCAAAATTTTTGTAAAAATCCACTTAAAAAATGACACTTGAAAAAGTCAATAAAACCAAGGGTTTTCTCTTTGTTGACAAAATCAATAGATTATTGTTAAATCAAGCTTTTAAAGGACTATTTTTCAAAAAATACCTCTCAGACGACACGAAGAAAAATTTGTGGGTAATTCTACGCTTAAAGTTATCTGAAAGGTGTTTTTTGTATCAAAGATTTTTCTAAACTATGCTTAAATGTTTATATATCAATGTTTACATATAGTTTTTCAAATTATAAAACTGGTACAAGTAAGATTTTTATCTTTCCATCAGATTATGATTTACTATTCACAAAGTCTTTTTACTATTTAAAAGTTTCAAAATATTTTATAGATTTCTACAATCGATTCTACGCTGCTTATTTTGCGTTTTAAGACGTTTTAAATTTTTATGTATAAATTTATCGAAAATATTTTCTAACACTCTCTAGAGATAATATGTGCTGTTTAAAACACATTTAGAGTTATTTTATCATCCCGAAAATTCATTAATTCATTTTATATAATATTATGTATATTATTGTTAGATAGAGGTTCATATAAATTTTCCAAGTATTTTTATATAGTAAATCAAAAAGAGATAAACATAGAATTTCGTTATATATAAAAATACATAATCACTGATAAAGAGTAAATTTCAGCTATTTTACTGAACCTAGGCACATCAATTAAGTAAGCAAGATGAAATCTCGCTGGCACTAAAAGATAAATACTGATATATCAACGTTTTATAGCTATTTTTATCACACAATTATCAAGTGTAAATAAGTTTTTGCGTAAAGATATGTGTGAAAACAGGTAAATTACCCTAGAATCTATTGACTTTTTTTGACCTTCCCATTATACACATCTAGAGGGAATATAAAAAGTGCGTATTGATTTTAGAAAAAACACGTAGTTTTCTATTGATTTTATTGGCTTTTATAAGCCTCCTCATTATACACATCTAGAGGGAATATCTTATATAGATGTGTATAATGATTTCTATCAATTATGCCAGTATTTTCTAGGGAAAACTATACGTATTTTTCTTGTTCAATACGCAATTTTGAATTGATATAAAAAGAGATAATATTCTTAATATATAGAAATAACCCTTTATTATCAATGATTTCTAATAGAAAAAGACAGATAGAAACACTACCTGTCTAATATGCTAATTCACTTTATATATAACATTCTTAGATGAATACTTCTCCTTAATCCCTAATTGATTATACAATTCTTTAGTTAGTCTACACGTATTTAAACCATATTTATTGTATATATCCGCTCTTAGTTTCTTAAATCTTTCTGCAGTGTCACGAACCTTTAATCTTCTTGCTTTAGCTAACTTAGAAATAACATCCTTTTCGTATACATATCCTTTTTCTTCTATCTCGTTCATGATAATTCTAACTGAAGCTTTTTCCAATTTCTCACTTGCTTGGCTTAAATTACTGTCTGCTTTACTCATCTTTATTTTTTTCTGTTCAACAAGTGGTTTATAAGATTGTGGAAAATCCTGATAAGCCTTTTCTTCTCCAAAAAGTCTATATACCAATTCATAACTTAAACTACCGACTGTTACTTTATTTTCTCTTAAAACCTTAGCGATTCCTTCACTAACTGCTGTGTTTTCATCCGTCAAGTTTGTTGGTTCGTAGATGTTACTCGTTCTTAGCTTAGTGCAATCTTTCTTTTGTTCCAGTATCAAACCATTAAATATATCCTTAGGAATTTCTGCTTCTGGTTTCTTTTTAACAATCTCAGTAACAATCATATGATAAAGAATTTTTCTTGTCCTATCTAAGCTTACTTTCTTTTGGTTCGTTACTCTAGCTAATTGCTTTGCCAGATTTTTAATGCTGTAATAATTTAAATATCTTAGTTCACCATTATCATCCATATAAACATAATCATACATAAAGTCTAAAACAATAGGAATTTCAACTTGATATTTACTAAAATATTGATAGAGTTCAGGATACGTTTGTTTTAATTCTCCTGATTGTAGTTCTCGCTTAAATTTTTGAGCATTAAATTTACTTTGACCTAGTTGTGAAGTATTTGTTACAGTCGAGCCAGTAAGTTCTACTAATAAATTAACTACTTCGATTGAAGATATTTTTAAATAACGCTCCAGTAAAGAGATAATATTCCCACAATACTTATTGCTGGAAGAAAAACATTTATATAGATATATCCCATGTTCTTCAGCATAAAACACACTTGCACTAGGATTATCTTCTTTATGGAAAATATCAAAAAATGGATTTTCTTCAGATAATTCAAGAAACTCTCTCATGTCTAATGCTTTGAAGTAGTTCATTGCATTATAATCATCAGGAAATTCTTGTTTATAATTATCTCCTAGTTTATTTTTAACAATATCCAATCTACCTAATTTTAATAATTCATAATTAGGTATAGAATCATCAATCATTTCACCACTTATAGCTTTGACCTCTTTAGAAATATCTGTATTTCTTACCTCTGCTAATTTTGTAGTATCTAACCGATTATCCCAATCAATCACTTCATATCCACTATTGCTTCCAAAAAATAATCTATTGGTTTGACCAACGCTACTATCTGCTTGTGGATACTTTTTAAATAAAGATTGATAAATCTGTTCTATCTCATGATTCTCTGTTACTAATTTATCCAATTGAAAAACAACTCTAAATTTATCAACCTCAGAGAACAAGTCACTAAATGTTCGATAAATAAAACTAGCATTTTCCTGCATAAAAGAATCAGCTTCTAAATATTCAATCGTATATAAATTCTTCTCATCCTTGTTATCAAAATCCAACATCACTAGTTCTTGACCAAGAATTTTCGTCATTTTTGATAACTTATTCTCTGATAATTCAGCTAAAACCACTGTTTTTCCATTTACTGCTAATTCTTCTGCAAATTCTTGTATTGTTATTTCTCTTAGATTATTCATAATCGTATTAGAAATCTTCTTTACTTTGTATTGGTCTGGTTTTTCTTTATTTAAAATATTACTTAAATACACTTTCATACTCACTATCCTCCAACATTAACAATCTACCATACTTTCTAACGATTATTTTTTCTAGTAATATAGTTTTTTCTTCTGTCAATCCACGTCTCCCTTTTCGAAAATTGTGCAAGTTTTGGTTATGAATACCGATTGCCTTAGAAAACACTGTCATTTTAACTCCGTAAATTTTATCTAAGATATGTAGCAAAGCTTTTACCTTTTCTTGTTTCTCAATCAATTCCTCTTCTGTTAATTTTTTTACATTCATATATTTATCCTCCATTAATTATTTTATTAATCATTGTTGCCGGACTATATCATCATTTCAATCTGAAGTAAAGTAATTCTGTCACAATCGGACACTAAAAAATAATTAGTGGCTTTTTATCAAAAATCATCTTTTATAACCTGCCTTTTTCTACGACTTTTTTAAATAGATAAAAAGAACTTAATAACCTTGATATATCAAGGTTTATTCTAATTATATATATATCTACATACTAAAAAAACACCTCTCAGATTCATTTAAGCGTAGAATTACCCACAAAAATTTTTTCGTGTCGTTTGAGAGGTGTTTTTTCAAAAATTCATTGAAAAATCGTTGATATTACAATAATCTTGTATTTCTGTCAACAAGTAGAAAACCCTTGATTTTACTGGCTTTTTAAAGGGTCATTTTTTAAGTGGTTTTTGACAATATTTTTGAGATAGATTTTTGTAAAAAAAAAGAGACATGACTTTACTCACATCTCTTCTAACAATTCTTTTTCTTTTGTTACTACATGTTTCTCCCAAAGACAAGCTACTAATTCTTCACTGAATAATACTCTCTCTTGTTCTTCAATAGATAAATTTGTAAATTCCGTGTATAGAGCCTTAGCTATTTTATTGATTACTACTTTAGGAATAGTTACATTCGCTTGAACAAATACTTTCTTCACTTTATTTTGAACATATTTCTTTTGGGCTAATTGATTAGTATTCATCTATTCTCCTTACATGAAAAAGTGGTCAAACATTGCAATAGTGAAAAAATATTGTTCAAATTCATCTAACACTCCATCGAACGCTTGTTTATATAAATAAATAGGTTCATTATTATCGGTTAGTGAGACATATACGTTATCCAAATGAGAAGTATTTTTTCCATTTATACTCATTTGGTTGTTTAAAACCGCAAGCGATGGAGCTTCTTCATTTTCTAGACTACTTAACATTTTACTTATATCTCTTGTATCCGTTGCTTGCTTTGAATGGATGGGTTTTACTACCAGTAATGCTTTTTCTACACGATTCTCTTCTGTTACCAAGTCTTTTACAGTGTGTAAACTTATTATTATTTCATCAGCTTTTTGAGTTACTAAATGATAATTTGTTTCACCAGAACCTTGATTTAAAAGCAGAGTCACAAATTTATCATATTTACTACTATCAATTTGTAGATTTGAACCAATTTCTGTTGCCTCTACTACTTCGGCTTTAGAGTTACCTATATAAAAAAAAGGGTTTGAAGCACTAGGATTACCGTTATAAAATAAAGTGCCTACATTTAATCCATCCATCTCAAAAGCTTCATAAATATCTTGTTGATTTACAACAATATTCGTATTGAACCTATTATCCTCAGTTTTTATCTTATTTTCTAATAATATTTGAGAATTACTTTCATCATTTTTCAGCTGTTTAAATTCATCTATTACACTTAGTTCTTCAACTTCTTCAGTTGAATCTGTAGATATATTACTGTTAGAACTACTTTCAATTTCAATAGCTTCTTCTTTAATTGTCGAAAAATTGCTATTAACTGCTTTTGCTACCACTGGTTCATTTATTTGTGAATATAAATAGGCTCCTGTTCCACCGCTTATCAGAACAATTCCAATTAAAGCTGTTCCAATTTTCATCCATTTTTTCATTTTATTCACCTCTTCTGTTATCTTTTATTAAATAAATTAATCACAAACACTATTCCAGCAACAAATAAAAAAGAAATAAACAGATGTTGAAAAATAAAATCTAATACATGTATCGCGACAGCAATGATAATTACTGCAAAAATTATCCAAGCAATGCATCCACACCCTTTTTCTTTCTCATCAGGAACTTCTACCATTTCCTGAAAAATACGACCACCTTTTAATGCCATTTTCTCAATCCTTTCTCCTCTTTAATTATATGAATCGAACGTTCGTTTAAAACCAACAAAAAAAGCTGATAATTCTGAAAAGAAAACATCAGAGTTATCAACCATGCTATGTATTTATATTTTTTTATACTTCAGCAGTAACAAACGAACGTTCATTACCGGCAATTATTATACCAGATTATATATAATCATGAAGCTATCATCTAGTTAAATGATACCGTTTTTTTATATTATATACTGTTTTAATACAAACGTCACATTTTTCTGCAATTTCTTTTTGCGTTAAATCCGTTTCTACATATAACTTTTTAATTTTATTGATAGTTCGTTCGTCTAATCCCCTATTGCCCAATTGAACGCCATTTTCTTTTAAAATTGCCAATGCTTCTTTGGTTCGTTCAGATATATAATCGGCTTCCAGCTCTGCAATAGCCGATAATATAGTAAAAATAACTTTTCCCATCGGTGTCGATGTATCAATATTTTCTTTAATACTAATTAAATTGATACCTTTTTCTTGCAGTTCACTCATGATATTTACTAACTGCTTAGTAGAACGACCTAACCTATCAATTTTATAAATAATTAACGTATCTCCTGCTTCTAAAATATCCAATGCTCTATTTAATTCTTTACGATTTTCTTTCCTTCCACTGATTTGTTCAATGAAATAAGAATCAATTACATAACGATTAAATGCTTCTTTTTGAACTTCTACCCCTAGATTTTGATTATTTTTACTTGTTCGGATATAACCTACTCTCTTTGCCATAATAAACTTCCTCCTTTCTTTCTAATTAGTTTAATTCAAAAATAAATTTAAATACAAAAATACCCTGACTAACGGGGAAATAGTCAGGGTGAATGAAAATTTTATCACACATAGAGGTGAATATTTCAAATGGTTCTCGTCAAGGTATACTTATATTATTACATAAAAAATAACGATTGTCTATAAAATAAGCTATCCCTTTACTTTTTTATTATACTCCTATAAACCACAGACAAAACACTGACATAAAAGTAACCAATCATAAAAAACACATTCTAAAAAATTGTAATTAGATACGCACTTGATATAATTAATATAGATATAAAATAACAAATAAATGATTTTGATTCTATCAAAAAAGGAGGTATTTATGTATATAAATAAACAAATAAACCAATTATGGAAACAGATAGACTATTTAAAACAAGTGCATGGGATTCCAATTACCGTTATTTCTCACAAAACTGATATTCATTATCAACATTTATTGAATTTCTATCATGGAAAACTTACATTAGGTTCATCTGGTTTAAAAAAACTACATGAAGGAATAAAAAAGCATTATAGGGGTCAATTAGGAATTTAAAAGAAAAGGAGGTTACAAAAATTATGACAAACGGAAGCAGTCAAGGTATTTTCGTTATAGTAGCATTAGTAATATTTGGCTTATTTTGTTTCATTAGCTATATTTTGTTCAGAGATACTATGAAACCTGCATTAGCTAGAATTTATTGTGATGCGTTTACTATTACGAGTAAAAATACTGGTTTTGGAAAGTTGGGAAATTGTGGTGTAGATAGTGAGGGTCAGAAGGATAAAATTCAACGGACATATTACAAAATTCGAGAGGCAACGCCTGAGAAAGGATGGAGTGAAGTATGGGTATTAGTCAAAGAACTAGATAATGGACATGTTGAAATTATAGATTCAGGTAATAAAGACCAATTTTCTGAAGGAGATTTGGGAGCTACTCTTATTGGAGATATAAGTTTCCCAGATACAGTTGGAAATGGTTTAATCATAGAAAATATAGGTATAGGTTCATTTAGAAATGCAAAATTTGCAAATGTAATGAAATTACCAGATGAATTAATTATCTTAGATGATTATTCTCTCCAACAATCATATTTCTCTGGTGAAGCACGATTCCCAGAAAACTTAGAAATCATTGGTATTGAAGCGTTAAGAGATTCAAGATTTACAGGGGAACTTCCTGAAATGCCTAATATTAAAGAAATCAGAGATAACGC
The DNA here is from genome assembly GCF_058216495.1 of Enterococcus sp. AMC1623. Lineage (NCBI taxonomy): Bacteria > Bacillati > Bacillota > Bacilli > Lactobacillales > Enterococcaceae > Enterococcus > Enterococcus sp. AMC1623. Next base: position 1,386,142 of record NZ_CM177096.1, read on the forward strand.
TTTTAAAGAGTCTGAATTTGAAGGAAATTTACCAAATTTACCTAATGTTGATTTTGTTGGGAAGGATGCTTTCCACAATTCTAAATTTACAGGTTCTTTTAACGGTATTGGAAGTAATGTAGGAACAGGGGGTAGTGGTTCTGGTAGTGGCTCTGGTAGTGGCTCTGGTAGTGGTTCTGGTGGCACTGGCAATGGTTCAGGAAGTGGCTCTAGTAGTGGTTCTGGAAGTAGTCATGGCTATAATTCTGGTAGTGGTTCTGGAAATGCCTCTGGTGGCACTGGCAATGGTTCTGACAGTGGTTCTGGAAATGCCTCTGGTGGTTTTGGAAATGGTTCTGGAAGCAGTCATGGATATAGTTCTGATAGTGGAGTTGTAATTGCAGATGGTGCATTTGAGAACTCTAAATTTACAGGAAAACCAAATATCCCATCTAACGTATCAATTATCGGTGACAATGCCTTTAAAAACTCTAATTTCACAGAACTTGATTTGAAAGACAACACAGAATTAATTGTCATTGGAGATAATGCCTTTGAAAATTCTAATTTATCAGGTGTTTTGTATTTACCAGATAGTGTAAAATACATTGGTGATAATGCATTTTATAGTAGTAAATTCATTAATAAAGATTGGATATTACCTAAGGAACTAGAACATATTGGTGATTATGCTTTCTATAATAGCACTATGCAAGGCAACCTAACAATGAAAGAGAATCTAAAACACATAGGAAATTATGCGTTTTACAACAGTTACAGTGATGTTACAGTTACAGATAAAGTAGGGTCTCCTAGGGAAACTACTGCATCAGTAAATAAAAAATACAAATTAAATTTAACAGATAGTTTAGAATATATTGGAGATTCTGCATTTGAAAAAGCTATATTTTCTGGAGATTTCGTAATACCTAATAATACCTCATACATTGGTAATAAGGCATTTGCAAATAGCTTTAGAGAATATTCAATCGGTGATAATAAATTTTGTAAAGTTTATACATCAAATCCGTGGCCGGATGATTATGTTTATGATAATTGTTATTATTATAAATCTCAACCAACATTTAAGTTCAATGAAAATATAGAATATATTGGAGTAAATGCTTTTTTTAGTGCTCATTTTAAAGATATATCTACTATCTTTCCCGAGAAATTAAAAAAAATAGGTGACGGTGCTTTTCATCATTCATTTGGAACATATTCAAAAACTGCAGTTAAACAATATGGAAAAATATATTATAGCAAAAAACATACACCATATCATACACAAACAATCCTAGCTGGAAAAAATTTTGAATACTCATACACTTAGAAAATGTTGAAATTGTGGAGTGATAATTATAGGCATGGGTCTTCCCATGCCTATTTTAATTGGAAAATACATCTATGTATCGCTCATGCATTGAGCGATATTATTGTCACACACCACTTTTATAGTCAAGTCGATTTATACACAACGTTCAAATTTCCATCCCCTACTTTTAGATGATAAAATAGAGATGGATAGTTATTAAAAGGGATAGTTATGAGATGGTTACCTTTAGAAATCAGGGATACTTTATTAAATTATGAACCCCTTCATAATCCCTGCATCTATTGATTTTCATCCCCTACTTAAACCCTACATCAACCCTAAAAAAGAGATTTTTTCAAAAAATCAAATGATAACAAAATGATAACTTTCGTGATAACTTTTTGAAAACTATACCAATTTTGAGGTGAATTCGGAAAAATCGCAATGGAAACCTCCGTGAATTTTCAAAAACAGCTGCCCATGAAAAAATTCAAAAAAAATTCTATTCAATTACAACCACTAAATGATGGATAAAAATGAGAATGGATAGTTATGAGTGTAGGGTTACTTATGGATAGTTACGAGAATGGATACTTTAATAAAATAAAATTGATAACACAATAGGAGGGAGTGAACATGAACACACTTTTTGTAAACAATCGGGCAATTGATTCTGAGGAATTAATAGACATCATAACCAATGCAAACGGAATATATGAGAACACCATGATTAAGCTGTTACAATGCAATCGTATCAGCTTAGAAGCACGATTAAAAACTTTAAAAAAGAACAAAATCATCTCTAAAGGAAAAGTAAATAAGCATTTCTATTATGTTGAGAAATATGACTTCAAAAATATGAAGGATTTAGACTTGCAGTCAATGGTCGTTCAATATTTCGTTTCAATTGGCTTATATACCAATAAAATTCAAGTGATTGATTCACCAGACAAAAACAAACAGCTCTATCTTTCAGTATTTACCTCAGGCAAATATAACTTTAAAAACGATGAAGCTATAAAAAAACTTGCAAATAAACAGTATAATCAATTAACTTCTGAAGAAAATAGAAAGTATTTTAGTCAGTTTATCGTCAACGAATTGACTAAATTCCCAATTAGAGTAGCTTCTTTTTCAGATATATTACAAGAAAAATACTATACAACTTCTATAGATACTGTAGATATTCTTGCACTACCTAATAAAGAATTTATCCCAGCAATACAATCCAACTTAGCAGATGTGTCGTTTAGAAATCTAGAAAATAATAGCACTCTCATTAGAAATGATATTTTGATTTTTCTGAATGATTCTAATGAACTTTGTTACTTTGTGAAAGAAAAGAATCAATATAAGTTACAAGCAATTCCCTGTATAGTTGATTTCTTCTATTATTTAACCTTACACAAAAATTCTAAAGATGCCATTTATATTTCTGATAATAGAAAAGAATATGATAATGCAGATGACTTGTATTTTCAAAGTTATTTGAATAAAGAAAAGTATAATACTGTTCAATTAAAAAAAGACAAGCAAAAAGCACAATCTTAAATGATTGTGCTTTTACTTACTTAAATGGGTCAAAGTCTTCAAGCTTAGCTTTTATATCTTCCTCTTCAATCCCTGCATATCTAAGCGTAACTGCTTGGCTACTATGATTTAAAATCTTCATCAGCGTAACAATATCACCTTTGTTTTGCTTTAAAAAGAAATAGGAAAATGTCTTTCTAAGTGTATGTGTGCCAATATAATCTAAACCTAGATTATCTGCAATTTTCTGTAGGATTTTATAATACTGATGACTGGCTAAATGTCTACTACTATCTGTTGGACTTGGAAATAACCACTCAGATTCCGCACTATGTTCTGTATTTAAATAATCAATAATGTTTGATGTTAATGATTTCAGATGAAGAGTTCTTTTTTTACCAGTCTTTATTTCAATAATTTCTGTTTGCGTCTTGTTTTTCACATCAGATACCTTCAGGTTCAATATATCTGAAATCCGTAACCCTATCTTTATTCCAATTGCCATAATCAAATAATCTCTTTTTCCGTGTTTGCCCTTTTGTAATTCTTCTCCAAATTGAATTAGCGTTTCTTTATTTTTTATCGGTTTGACATTAATCATTTTTTGTCCCATAAATTACCTCCCAAATATGCACTATTTATGGATACTTATAGTGTATTTCAATATAAAAGTATCCATCTCCCTATAAATCAAAAATGAAAGATTGATAAAATAGGATTCGTGATGGATACTAATTATAAAAGTATCCCTGCTAGGGTCCTTTATAGCATCATAATTTGGAGGTTGCAAATTTGTAGAACACACAATCACAAGTGATTAAATATATGAAAATCAAAAGGAGAACACTATTTAAGCATGTTCTCCTGAATTTGACTACTAATTTAAAGTATACTACCCAAAGGACTTGTTGTTTGTGGCAAGATAGACGTACATACAATTGCAGCGCAAAAGTACATAACTCCGCAAGCAGCTTAGGGTAAAATAAAAAGCCATTGCGGGCGTCCTGAAATTCCTCTAAAGTTATAGTTCCGACACTGTAACTGGAGGTAAGAAAGGGAATGCTCGCAATGACCGATATTAATACTATCAGAAATCTACGAAACAATCACGATAAATCTATTCAACACATAGCTGACGAATTGGAAATCAACTGGCGCACCGCAAAAAAGTATGCAGATGAGGATCTTTTACCTGAGCCGAAGGTCCGAAAGAAAACGGGCATGATGTATGTGGAACACTGGGGAGGCATCGTTGCTCTCTGGCTTTCTGAAGATTCTAAGCTCCCGAAGAAGAAGCGTAGGACCGTTGACTTTATGACTAAAGAATTGAAGAACCAGGGGTTCCCCGGTTCGTATCGCACGGTTTGTGATTTCGTTAGGGACTGGAAAGCCACTCACTACGTTGAAGCCAATGAAGATCAAGGCTTTGAGCGTTTGGAACATCCTCCGGCGGAAGCGCAGCTGGATTTTGGCACCATGGAGGTCTGCCATGAAGGAGCCTTTAAGGATATCAAAGCACTCGTGATGTCTTTTCCTTATAGTAACGGCGGATTTGCGGTGGCATTACCAGCGGAGAATCAAGAGTGTCTACTTGAAGGAATGAAGGAGCTATTCCGACAAGTTGGCGGCGTCCCACGAAAAATTCGCATTGATAATATGTCTACGGCAGTAACGCAAGTAAAGTCGAAGACGGAACCAGCAGTGTTAACGGATGGGTTTCTGCAGTTCGCTACGCATTATGGGTTTGAGACACAGGTGTGCAACCCTAGAAGCGGAAATGAAAAAGGCAGCGTAGAAAATAAAGTCGGCTATGTTCGCTACAACTTCTTTCCGGCCACTCCAATCATGAAGGACTTCGCAAGCTTTAATGAGGCATTGGCGGTTCAATTAGCGAAAGACAGGGAACGCGTTCATTATGAGAAACATGTACTTATCAGTGAACTCTGGCTTGAGGAAAAAGCGGATCTTTTGGCATTGCCCGATGTCGCATATCCAGTCTTCAAGGAAATCGAAGTAAAAGCCAATAAGTACAACGAAATCAAGCTGGATGGCGAGCGAATCCATGTTCCTCGCGCCCGGAACCATTCCATCATCTACGGGCTGCTTCGCTTTGACTCCTATCAACTGGTTAGCACGGATGGTGAAATTATCGCTGAAGGCCCCCGGCCCTACATGATGAAGAAACGAGCGATTGACTGGCAAGCAATACTACTCGATTGGCGGCGCAAATTGCGTGCGATGCATTACTCTCGTTACTGGAAATATCTACCCGAACGCATCAAGCTCTATCTCAGCCATCCCGATTGGAAAGAACAGGCAAAGCGTGTAGATCAGCTTCTCGTTTTTCTCGTCACCAACGATATGTTAGGTATTGATCAGAACTTCTACGACCTTATCGGTTCTTCGAAAGAAACGGATGCCTATGATGTGGATTGGAATGACTATGATGCATTTCTCAAGTCATCTAATGGGGAGGCGGCGAGTTGATGGAAACCGATCGTTTAGAAGAGGTTTGTAAGCAGTTGCGGCTCTCTCATATTCCTAGAGTCATTGGAACGGAGGGCTTTGAAACCAAAGAAGATTGGTTGCTATTCCTGTTAGAGAATGAATTGAAGTGCCGGGAAGAACTAAAGACAGCTCGGCTCTTCAAACAGGCCAAATTCCCTGTACGCCGGACTTTAGACAACTACGACTGGCATGATCATATCACGCTGCCAAATCCGACCACAAAGGAAGAGTTAATCAGCCTCTCCTTTATCCGCCAAAAAGAAAACGCCGTTTTCGTGGGTACCCCAGGAACTGGTAAGACGCATTTAGCTTGTGCTCTTGGCCAAATGGCCACGCATGCTGGTGTTGAAACACGCTTCTGGCGAGTCTCTGAATTGGTGGGAGAATTGGAACGTCAATGGAAGAACAACACGTTGGAGACCTTCAAGCACCGCTTTGACAAGGTGAAGTTGGTTATCCTAGATGAGATGGGCTATGTGCCGTTCACTAAGGAAGGTGCCGAGTTGCTCTTCCAGCTGATCAGTGATTGGTATGAAACGAAAAGTATCATCATCACCAGTAATTTGGAGTTCAGCCAATGGAATAAGGTGTTTATCGATACACGTTTGACGGCGGCATTGGTGGACCGCTTAATTCATCACGCACACATTTTAAGCTTCACCGGAGAGAGCTTCCGGCTCAAAAACGCTCTATCAAGACCAAAATAATCAGAGAAAAATTTCAGGCGCAAAGGTGTGTACTTTTTCTTTGCAATATTGTGTAGGAAGGTCTTGCAAAACACACTTGTCTTTACCGCTTTATCTACTAATTGTTCATCCGTGATACTACTGATATAAATTTTCGTTGTATCTAGTTTGGAATGCCCCAACATCTTACTTATTGTAAAAATATCTTGACCCATCTGCAAATTTTTTACCGTCCAATAATGCCTTAGTGTATGGGGACTGCATCTAACAGTTGCCCTAACGCCTGCCCTCTTACCTGTTTCTTTCAATATCAATTCAATATTAGTCACCGTTTTAATTTTTCTTCCTGTTTTCCCTAAAATTAGCTGTTCATCTAATTTCCTTGTTTTGCCATGATAATTTCTAAGTGTATAAAAATGACTATCTCGAATCCTTCTATATCGAGTAATAAAATAATTTAATTCAGATGAAATTGGAACTACTCGCCATTTACTCCCCTTTCCTAATATTCGGATATAGTTTTCAGCTAAATCTGTATCCTTTAAATTTAATAGTTCAGATACACGTATACCTGTATCTGCTAAAAGAGCAACAATACACTTATTTCTTGCTCCTAAATAGGTATCAAATTTCCACACATTCAGCATATCCTTTACTTCTTTATCATTGAATGTAGTTAATAATGGCTTTGTTTCCTTTAATAACCTTATCGTTTCCAGAGGACTAACTTTGACTACTTTCTCAGCTACTAAATAGTTCCAGAATGCTTTGTGAGTTTTTAAAATTGCATTTATATAACTACTTTTTAATTGGCAATCCAATAAAAAACTGATGAACAACTTATAATGAATTTTCGAAACATCTTCAATTAAAAGCGGTGAACTAATTTCTTTTCTGTAATAGTCTATAAATTTTCGATGATGTTGTTCATAAGACTCAATCGTTCTTTTTGAATAATTTTCCAATTTCAATTCTAACAAGTATTCCTTTACTAATCGTTCATAGTGCATAAAAAAATGCCCCTCTCATGTCATTAGTTGACATAAGAAAGGCACTTAGCAATAATACTAGAACATAAAAGTAGAAACACTTTTTACACTAATTTTATCATGTCTGAAAAATTGGTATAGTTACTTTTACATTAACAGATTATTTGTTTTTCAAGTTGTAGAAAGATTTCAAACCTTTGTATTCTGCAACTTCACCAAGTTGGTCTTCGATACGTAGTAATTGATTGTATTTAGCAATACGGTCAGTACGTGATAGAGAACCAGTTTTGATTTGGCCAGCGTTAGTTGCAACAGCGATGTCAGCGATTGTTGAATCTTCTGTTTCACCAGAACGGTGAGATACAACTGCAGTGTAGCCAGCTTCTTTAGCCATTTCGATAGCTTCAAAAGTTTCAGTTAAAGTACCAATTTGGTTAACTTTGATTAAGATTGAGTTACCAATATCTTGGCTGATACCTTTAGCTAAGATTTCAGTGTTTGTTACGAATAAATCGTCACCAACTAATTGAACTTTATCGCCTAAGCGTTCAGTTAATAGTTTCCATCCATCCCAGTCATTTTCATCCATACCGTCTTCGATAGTGATGATTGGGTATTTGTTAACTAATTCTTCTAGGTAGTCAACTTGTTCAGCAGCAGTACGTTTCGCTCCGCCTTCACCTTCGAATTTAGCATAGTTGTATACGCCGTCTTCGTAGAATTCAGAAGATGCACAGTCGAATCCTAAGAATACATCTTTACCTGGTTCTAAACCAACAGCTTTGATTGCTTCTAAGATTGTTTCAACGCCGTCTTCAGTACCTTCAAATTTAGGTGCAAATCCACCTTCATCACCTACAGCAGTTTCTAAACCGCGAGATTTCAATATTTTAGCTAAAGCGTGGAATACTTCTGCACCCCAACGTAAAGCTTCTTTAAATGTTGGCGCACCAACTGGTAAAATCATGAACTCTTGGAATGCGATAGGAGCATCTGAGTGAGATCCACCATTGATGATATTCATCATTGGAGTTGGTAAAACTTTAGTGTTGAATCCGCCTAGGTAGTGGTATAAAGGCACTTCTAGGTAATCAGCAGCAGCACGAGCTACAGCAATAGAAACACCAAGAATAGCGTTCGCACCTAATTTACCTTTGTTAGGAGTTCCATCTAATTCGATCATTGCTTTATCGATAGCCATTTGATCGCGAACATCGTAACCGATGATTGCTTCAGCAATAACGTTATTTACGTTATCAACAGCTTTAGATACCCCTTTACCTAAATAACGGTCTTTGTCGCCATCACGTAATTCAACCGCTTCATGTTCACCAGTTGAAGCTCCTGAAGGAACCATACCGCGTCCAAACGCACCTGATTCAGTATAAACTTCTACTTCGATTGTTGGGTTACCACGTGAGTCTAAGACTTCGCGAGCGTAAACATCAGTAATAATTGACATGTTTTGTCTCTCCTTTGAGTTTGTTTTATCGTAAGGGAACTCCCTTGTGATACTTCTATTTTAATGAATTTTAAGCAATACTGCAAACAAAATTCGAAAATGAAATCGAATTATTTTACAGCGTCTAATAAAGCTAAGAATGATTCTGGTTGTAAGCTTGCGCCACCTACTAAAGCACCATCAACATTTTCTTTTGCCATGTATTCAGCGATGTTTTCTGGTTTAACAGAACCACCGTATTGAATACGAACTTTTGCAGCTACTTCGCCACCATAAAGTTTTTCAACTGTTTGACGTACAACACCACAGATAGTATCTGCAATTGTTGCATCTGCAGATTTACCAGTACCGATAGCCCAAATTGGCTCATAAGCAATAACTAAGTTGCTTACTTGTTCATCTGTTAAATCAGCTAAACCAGCAGTGATTTGTCCTTCAATCCATTCAGCAGTTTTTTCTGCTTCATATGTTTCTAAAGACTCACCACAGCAAAGAATTGGTGTCAATCCGTTTGCAAAAATAGCTTTTGCTTTTTTGTTGATGTCTTCATCTGTTTCATGGAAGTATTCACGACGTTCTGAATGACCAATGATTACATAGTCTACACCTAAATCTGCTAATGCAGCTGGTGAAGTTTCACCTGTGAATGCTCCTGAGTTTTCCCAATAGCAATTTTGAGCAGAGATTTTTAAATCAGTTCCTTTTGCAGCTTCTACTAAAGTTTCTAAAAATAGCGCTGGTGAACCAATTACTGAATCTACTTTGTCATTGCTAGGGATATTGTTTTTTACAGCTTCTGCAAAAGCTTTTGCTTCTGATGCTGTTAAGTTCATTTTCCAGTTACCTGCGATAATAGGTTTACGCATTTATATGACACTCCTTTTTTCAATTCGTTCATACGTAGAAATAGCTAGTTCTACGTATGAAAAGATCGATTATTTATCGTTGATTGCTGCCAAGCCAGGTAATTCTTTACCTTCTAATAATTCTAAACTTGCGCCACCACCAGTAGAGATATGAGTAAATTTATCTGCAAAGCCTAATTGTTCAGCCGCTGCTGCAGAATCTCCTCCACCGATAATTGTTGTTGCGTCTTCTAAGTTAGCAATTGCTTCACAAACACCAATTGTTCCGTTAGCAAAATTAGACATTTCAAACACACCCATAGGACCGTTCCAAACAACTGTTTTAGCATCTTTTAAGATATCGCCAAATAATTCAACTGTTTTAGGACCAATATCTAGACCCATTTGATCTACTGGCACGCCGCCTTCATGAACTTCAGTTGGTACATCGTTAGAAAATTCAGGAGCAGTTACTGAATCAACTGGTAATACTAACTTATCGCCAGCTTTTTCAATTAATTCTTTTGCTAATTCAACTTTGTCAGCTTCAACTAATGATTTTCCAATTTCAATTCCTTTTGCACGATAGAATGTATAAGTCATTCCACCACCGATAAGAATTTTATCTGCTTTTGGAATTAAGTTTTCGATTACACCAATTTTATCTGAAACTTTTGCGCCACCTAAAATTGCCACCATTGGACGTTTAGGTTCTTCAACGGCTTCACCGATAAATTTGATTTCTTTTTCCATTAAGAATCCAGCTACTGTTGGAATGCCTGTTGAAGCAATTCCTACGTTAGAAGCATGTGCACGGTGAGCTGTACCAAACGCGTCATTTACGAATACGTCACCTAATGATGCCCAGTATTTACCTAATTCAGAATCATTTTTGCTTTCTTTTTTACCATCTACATCTTCAAAACGTGTGTTTTCAAAGACAACTACGCCACCGTCTTCTAAGTTGTTGATTGCAGCTTCTAATGCTTCACCACGAGTTTCAGGAACGAATGTTACTTCTTTACCAAGTAATTCGCCTAAACGATCTGCAACAGGTGCTAAAGATTTACCAGCTTTATCTTCTTCTGTTTTTACACGTCCTAAGTGAGAAAATAGAATTGCTTTTCCACCTTGGTCTAATACATAGTTGATTGTTGGTAAAGCCGCTTTAATACGTGTATCATCAGTGATTACGCCATCCTTCAATGGAACGTTAAAATCAACACGAACAAGAACTTTTTTACCTTTTAAATCAATATCTTGTACAGTCTTTTTAGCCATGAAATTGCCTCCTAATATCGGTCTTTCTCTTTAAAAAAAGCGGAGAAGCGCGTCGCTTCCCCGCTTTGATACTGCCAATTCAGATAATTAGATTATCTTATAAATTAGCGAAGTATTCTAAAGTACGAACTAATTGTGCAGTGTATGACATTTCATTGTCATACCATGAAACAGTTTTAACTAATTGTTTGTCGCCAACTGTCATTACACGAGTTTGAGTAGCATCGAATAATGAACCGAAAGTCATACCTACGATATCAGAAGAAACGATTTCGTCTTCAGTATAACCGTAAGATTCGTTAGCAGCTTTAGCCATCACTTCATTGATTTCATCAGCAGTAACTTGTTTGTCTAAAACAGTCACTAATTCAGTTAATGAACCAGTAGCAACAGGAACACGTTGAGCAGCTCCATCTAATTTACCGTTCAATTCTGGAATTACTAAGCCGATAGCTTTAGCAGCACCAGTTGAGTTAGGAACGATGTTTGCAGCAGCCGCACGAGCACGACGGAAGTCACCTTTAGGGTGTGGTCCATCAAGAGTCATTTGGTCACCAGTGTAAGCGTGGATAGTTGTCATTAAACCTTCAATAACGCCGAAGTTATCGTTTAATGCTTTAGCCATAGGAGCCAAGCAGTTTGTAGTACATGAAGCACCAGAGATAACTGTTTCTTCGCCTGTTAAGATTTCATGGTTTGTGTTGTAAACGATTGTTGGTACATCGTCTCCACCAGGAGCTGAGATAACAACACGTTTAGCGCCTGCAGTCAAGTGTTTTTCAGCAGCAGCTTTTGATGTAAAGAAACCAGTACATTCTAGAACGATATCTACGCCTAGATCGCCCCATGGTAATTCTTCAGGGTTGCGGTTAGCTAAAACTTTCACTTCTTTACCATTTACATTGAAAGAACCTTCGTGAACTTCAACAGTACCGTTGAAACGTCCTTGAGTTGTATCATATTTTAACAAGTGTGCTAACATTTTAGCATCTGTTAAGTCGTTGATTGCAACCACTTCGATTCCTTCTACATCTTGGATACGACGGAAAGCTAAGCGTCCGATACGTCCAAATCCATTAATACCTACTTTAACTGTCATTTAAGATTTCCTCCTTATGAAAATCAAAAAAATTTTATTTTAAAGGGTCGCCCCTCTTAAAATCTCATTTGCTGCGGCTTCATCTGTGATGAGCCACGTTTGTTTTGGTGCGTTTTTCATATAAGCGCGAATGGCTTTTGCTTTACTTCTCCCACCAGCTATGGCGAATACGTAAGGGATATTCTGTATGTCTTTTAATTGTAAACCTATACGAGGGATTTTGTAAACGACTTGCCCTTCTTCATCAAAAAAATAACCAAATGATTCTGCTACAGCATTTTTGCGTTTTAGCATCAGAATCTCTTCTTCAGTCATCTTTCGTCGAGCAGCCATGTGCAAGGCCTTTCCGATACTGTGAATGACACAGTTTGCTTCGCTTATTAAGTTTAGAACTTCTAAAATAGAAGGTTCTTGCATCAGTGAATTATATGTGGCTGTACTTAATTGTTCAGGAACATATAATGCGCGATATTTGCCATTGGTTTGGATCGCCATTTCAGCACTTACAGAATTTGCTTGTACACTTACAGCTTCTCCAATTCCTCCTCTAGCAGGTACGAATAAGTTTTCACGTTGCTCTGTTTCTAAATCAGAGAGCTCGCTTGCAACTTGTGCCATGGTGGTCCCACCCATTACCGCAATAATGTTTTTACCATTTGGCAAATTTTCGTCCAGTGCTTCATAAAGAAGATGTCCAAATTCGCTAATTACTTTTACTTGTTGATCGCTATCGCCACCTGTAATGAAGCAACGAGAAATCCCAAAATAACTAGCCAACCGCTTTTCAATCTGGTGCATTTCAAATAATTGGTCCATCATACTTCCTAGTTGATTGTAAACATCTTCGCCTTTAGCTGTTAACATCATGCCGCTTTTTGAAGATTCAATCAATTTCAGTCGTTTTAATACATCCGTTTCTGTTCGCAACACACGTTCTGTTAAATCTAAACTCTCAGCCAACGTACGTCGACCAATCGGCTGCATCCAGTAAATATTTTGTAATATTCGGTATCTTTCTTGGAGAACCGTCAAAATATCTGGAGCAATAGCTTCAATCAATTTTATTTCATCAAGCATATGCAACCTCCGTTGGACTTTTTTTGTCCTAGATAGACTTAATATGACCCATGTGTTGTAAAAAAAAGCGAATTTACTTTTCAGTACCAATTCCTTACACAAATAATTCTAGCATGTTCTTTTTTATTTATCAACTAATACTCAAAGAAAAAAATCAAAAATCCTTGTTTTTCTTTAAAAAATCACAAAAAACAGAGGAATTTCACTAAAAATTCATGAAACCCCTCTCAATGCTTATGTTTCATCGTATCGCTTACGTTTGGTTGACGATGGAATTTTTAATAAATCGCGATATTTAGCGATTGTTCTTCGTGAAATATCTATGCCTTCATCGTTCAAAAGTTCCACTAATTTTTGATCGGATAAGGGTTTAGCTTTATCTTCTGAATCGATTAACGTTTGCAAGCGATGTTTCACATCATTTGTCGAGCGTTCTCCTTCATCAGAGGCGAGTTTTTGACTAAAGAAATGTTTTAATTCAAAAACGCCAAAATCCGTTTCTAAATATTTGCCATTCACAGCACGACTGACTGTGGATTCGTGAATAGCCAATTCTTCTGAAATATCTTTTAAAATTAATGGCTTGATAGGATGCTCTTTATTGAGAAAGAATTCTTGTTGTCTTTCAACGATTGCTTTCCCCACATTGTAAATAGTGTCTCCACGTTGTTCCACGGTTTTTTTCAGCCACTCAAACGCTTGTTGTTTTTCTTTCAGATAGTTTAACACTTCTGAATCTCCACTTTGAGTCATTTGTTCAAAATAATTTTGCTGAAATTTGATTTCTGGCATTCCACTACGATTTGAGACTACCGTCACTTGTTGTCCGTCAACTCTAACCGTTAAGTCAGGGATGATGTACAAGCCTTCTGTCGAACCAAAGACTGCCCCTGGTGTTGGCGTTAATGTTTGAATATAATCAAATACTTTTTGAATATCTGTCAAAGAGATGACTAACTTTTTAGCGATACTTTCCCATTTTCTTTCAACTAATTCTGTAAAATATTCTTCTAATATTAAATACGCAATTTCTGGTGCATAGTTATCTCGTTCGGTTTGTAACATCAAACATTCTTGCAGATTTCTAGCACCTACACCCGCTGGTTCTAATTGCTGAATTAGGGTCAAAGCATCCAATAGTTGAATCGGCGTCCCACCTGTCTGTTCAACTGCTTCGTCCAGCGAAATTGTTAAATAACCATTCAAGTCAATATATTCTACCAAATACAGAACCAGTGTCCTTAAATAAGTATCACGATAGTTCAAATGAATTTGATCAATTAAGTGCTCGAATAATGAAATTGTCGTATCAGGGATTTGGTTTAAACGTGTCATTTCTGTGCCTGTTGATGTACGTGGTTTTGAGTAGTTTGAAGTATAATTAGGTTGAATGACATCAAGTAGTGGATTTTCTAAGGCTTGATTCTCAATAAATTGTGTTAATTCCTCTGTAGAAAACTGCAAAACTTGAATCGATTGCTGTAATTTTTGTGTCATCGCTAGTTTCTGTGTTTGCTTTTGTTGCTGCGAAAACTGCTGTTCAAATTTCATTTTGGATTTCCCCTTGTTTTTTTTCTTAAAGTTCGCTAAACTATGTAAAGTGTTCAGCACCTTTAGTGTAGTGGATATCACGCAAGATTCCGGTTCTTGAGACAGGGGTTCGATTCCCTTAAGGTGCGTTTGTGTAACTGATTACATTATACTTGATGCTACGTTAAATGGCAAAACCCTATCATATGGCGTTTTATGATATACAAATAGTCGCAATTTTTTTGTGCGTCTCTTGTGCGACTATTATTTGTGCGCCATTTGTGCGTTTAATATTGAAAAAAATATTGCTGTTGAAGGCGAGAATAACATTGGCAAGTGATACAATCTTAATCGATTGTATCACTTTTTTTATGGAAACACCTTTTCGTAAATGGTACAATTAATAAAATAAAAATTTGTTGGAGGTAATCAAATGAAAAAGATGCAATTTTTAGGGTTGGTGCTATTTTGTGGTTTTATATTAGGAGGTTGTGCCGGAGAAGATAAAGAAAGTTCAGATACAAATACTACTACAAATAACGTCCAATCTAGTAATGTAACATCAACCATTAAAGATACCCAAGTAACGGAAACAAGCGGTGATTTTGTTGAAACAGCAGCCGATGCATATTTTGATGGCACCACTTTAAAAGGTAATACTTATACAATTAAAATTACAGACTATAAAGTAATACTTGCTGGTGAACAGGGCAACGAATATGGCGACACTCCTATTATTGCTTTTTGGTATGACACTTTAGTAAATCCTGATTATGACAACGAAAAAAGTATTAATCCAACTATGGCATGGATTAGTAATTTTAACGCTGTACAAGATAATGATCCAAATATTATTAATAAGCTTGATGTTGCACCTCTGCCTGATCCACAGTATCGTGATACACAGACTAGTGACATTAAGCCAGGCGGGACAGTCTCTAATGCAGTTGGTTATGTATTGACTGATACAGAAACTCCAGTCACATTAAATGCTGAAAGCATGCTAGGCGATAATTTTGGTACAGCAGAATTTACAGTTAAATAAAATTTATATCGTTTTTTAAATAATACGAAAATATTTTTATTCCAGCAGTTGATTACAATAAATCAATAGTACCTTATAAGAGGAGGTGCTAATATGTTGTATTTTGAAAATAGAGTTGGGAAAGTTTTTATTATCAATGACTATGTACATGTAAAAACAAACTTTTACACTATTGATATTAAAGTTTTAGATGATAATATCGCAATGGTCTTTTTGTTAGCAAAGAGGCAAGCGGAAGAACTTAAGGTGCGTTCGTGTAACTGATTACATTATACTTGATGCTACGTTAAATGGCAAAACCCTATCATATTGAGTTTTGTTAAAAAGTATAAGTCAATAAAGAATTTAAAAAAAGAGAGTTAGTGAAATGACTAACTCTCTTTTTAGTAATTTTCTTGAAATTTTCCTATAAATTTTCTTTTCAAGAAGAAATATGTTATACTTAAGTAACGCGAAAGATATTTTTATGCGACACTTTAATTTGTTTTTAGGAAATTTATTCACACTGGCGTAACTACAGGGTTACAAGGATGTATTAGAGGTTAGGGAATATATCGTTTAAATGAGAAATAGTTAATTTTTAGTAATAGTTATAATTGGTATCAACTTTAAAATAAATATATTGATTCGTCAGATAGCCTTCTCTTTTTTAGAGAGGGCTATCGTTCATTTTCAGAGTCTTTAATTTCAATGACCAAACGATGTTCTGGCGATTCAAGAACCAAGAATTGTAAAAACTGGAAAAACATCAATAGCCAAACAAAAGCTACTAAAAATGCTAGAAACTCAAAAGCTGTTAATGATAGATAATGAACACCCATAAACAAAAATACGCATAAAACAAGCAATCCCATCACAATAAATGAAGTGATTTTAAATTCTCTTGTAATTCTAGGTAATAACCAAGGTAATGTGACAATTAACAGAATAACTAAATAAACAAGGTTTGCGGCAACATGATTATGAATCACAGCCGATAAAGAACCTTCTTTATATGGAAACATCCCTACACCACCTAAATTTACAGCAATCAAAATTAATAGCCAGCGTAAAATCTGAAGTTTCATTCCTGGATATCGTTCTTGCAAATTCACAAAAATATAATCAATTAATGCAATCATCAAAATGGCCGATAAAACTAAGGTGAGATTGAATTGCCAACGGTTTGTCGCTTCGCTGGTACCTAAAAAACTAAAATTATGTTGCCACCACTGATTTTCTCGATTAGTTACCATCGCACCAACGACACCACCAATAATTACAAAGGTCAAAATATTAGTTAATAACAATGGGGTCAATTCCATTACAATATAAATAATAAAGTAATTAATAATTGCTATACTGACAAAATAAAGCCCTGTAGCAGTGTATAAATCAAAAACTAATCCAGGAAACATATAACGTAAGATTCGAAAGAGAAAAAGACTTCCTAAGAATAACATAATGCCTAATGAAATAAATAATGCTGGAAAATTACGCCAATATAAATTTTTAGCTTGAGAAAACCGCTTGCCTTTTTTTATACTGGTAAAAATAAGTGTCAATGTCAAAAGACCTGTGAGTGTTCCTAAGGTTGACAACATAAAACCTATTGAGTCATACCCTGACAAAGCAATTTGGGTTCGTTTTGTAAAATAATAATAAAGAAAAAACAAGAAGGCAGACAAAAAGGATGGAACAAAAAACAAACGTAATGAAATAGTTTGGCTACTCATAGTAGTTTCTTTTTCTTTTATTGTCAAAACACCTGTATTTACATCTAATTCCCCTTCTCCTTCTGACCATTTGATTAATTTTGATTTTTCAACTATTTCTTTTGGAAGATTAAAACGTACTTTATTCATGTTTATTCCACCTTTTTTAAACTCTTTTGTTTTGCTTATCATACACAATTTTGGTAAATAACAAAAGCGACATCATTAAACAAAAAACACCCAAAAGCTATTAATAAGCTTTTGGGTGTTTTGCAATGATTATAATTCTTCTTCCTCGTCATCAAATTCATCGTCGTCATCATCGTCAATGATTGTTAAGTCTTCTTCAATACTTCCTGGAAGTTCTTCTTCATCATCATCGTTGGTTGCGCCAATTTCTTGTAAATCAGAGTTATATGCTGCGATTTCTTCATCTTCATCGTCATCATCAAATAAATCATCATCTTCTTCTTCATCAGTTAGATCTGTATCTTCTGGATCATCATCGTTGTAGTCAATAGCATCTTCATCATCACTAATAAAGGCATTTACTTTCTTACGTTTACGACGGCGTGGTGCATCTTCGTCATCTTCGTCAATTCCATGGTTTACTTCTTCGTCAATCGAATCAATGGCATACCATGAACGTAAGCCCCAACGATTATCACCTAAAGAAATGAAACTACCATCAATGTTTAAGTCTGTATAAAACTGCGCCAATGAATCACGAATATCGCTATCAGATTTCCCTAAATAGGTTTGAATCTCATTTACTAAATCTGAAAAATCCATTACATCGCCTTTTTGAGACAAAATTGCATAGGCAACTTCAATCATGGATAATTCGTTTCTATTTACACCTTCAAATACATTAATTTCCAATCGGGACACGTCCTTTCACAGTCTACGTCTAATCATACAAAAATGTTTGCAAAAAAGCAATTTATTCTGATAAAAAACATCAAAAATCAAGCAGTAAATTCTAATGAGAGTTTATACTCACCGATTTTATCGCCTGCTGTAAATAAATCGTAATCAATAGACACTTTCCCAGAAGTCGGTTGGTCTTTTAAACTAAAATGAAGATTATTGGTGTATGTACTGAAAAACATCACGCCATATGGAGTTTGATAACTCGTATCTGCTTTTTCTCGATAAACAAATTTTAAACGCAGACGCATTTCGCCAGAACGAATCAATTGAATGGTGCCATCAGGTGAAAGCTTCATTGTAACAGGCACTTCAGATTGATCTTCTTGAACTTCTTTATAACGGATATAAAGCGTATCACCCATCTTGACAACTTGTCCAGATAGTTCAAATAAAAATTCTTGTAATTCATTGTTTTGGGTTACTTCTGTTTTCAAACGAATGGCAACAGGTATTCCTTTAGTTAAATCCACATTCTTCCCTCCTATACTATTCTTTTATATTGTTCACATTTTCAGCATATTTGTCAATAAAACAAACTGTTTGGATGTTTTTCACGTGTTTTCAAATTTTTTTCGTATATAATAAAAGAAAACAATTTATTAAAGAAGGGAAATCTCCATGAAGCAATTATTCGATCAAGCAATATTTACGGAAAACAATGCGTATCTTCCCTTTGCCTTAACAGATGTCTTTACGGAACATGCTAGTGCAACCTCACAAGAAATGATTCATTTTTGGCAATGTGACCAAACATTTATTTTAGGAATGAAAGATACGCGTGTTCCTCATCTACAACAAGGTTTGTCACAGGTTTTTCAAGATAATTATCAATCAGTCGTCAGAAATTCTGGTGGCTTAGGTGTCATTGCAGATAAAGGTGTCTTAAATGTCTCACTGATTTTTCCTAGAGAAGAACATACTACGACTGATAGTGCCTACGAACAAATGATGGACTTAACGCAGCAAGCATTTCCCGAATTAAAGGTAGCTGCTTATGAAATTAGTAATTCTTATTGCCCAGGAACCTTTGACTTGAGTATTGATGGAAAAAAAATTGCTGGCATTGCTCAACGACGAGTCAAAAATGGCGTGGCAGTTATGATGTATCTCAGTGTTAATGGCAATCAACATCAACGTGGCGAAGTTGTCCGTAATTTCTATCAACAAAGCCTAAAAGAAAAATTTGGGACAGATGGCTATCCGGCCGTTGATCCCGCTTGTATGACAACCATTGAAACAGCACTAGGACAACCAATGTCGATTCAGCAAACAAAAGAACGATTCATCCAAACACTAAATATTCAACCTACAGCTATTGATCCGCTGCATTGGGTCAAAGAAGCGTTGCATGCTGAATTACTAGAAAAAAAATTAGCTAGTATGAAACAACGCAATTTACAAATAAAGGAGTTACATGATGGCTATTCCCTATAAATTTCGAAAATTACCTATAGAAAAAGTATTTCGTGATCCTGTCCACCAATATGTCCACGTCCAACATCAAGTAATCTGGGATTTAATTAATGCGAAAGAATTCCAACGTCTCCGTCGCATTAAACAATTAGGGACGACTTCATTTACTTTTCACGGCGCTGAACATAGTCGTTTTTCCCATTCGTTAGGCGTTTATGAGATTACTCGCCGAATTTGTGATGTCTTTAAACGAAATTATTCAATAGATCAACTTATTGATGGTTGGGATGATTCAGAACGTCTAATCGCTTTGTGTGCCGCCTTGCTCCACGATGTGGGTCATGGGCCTTATTCACACACCTTTGAGCATATTTTTCATACGAATCACGAAGCTATTACCGTTGAAATTATCACATCTCCTGATACTGAAATCTATCAAATTTTAAATCGCGTGGAAGACGGTTTTCCTGAAAAAGTTGCTAGCGTTATTATGAAAACTTATCCTAACCCTCAAGTGGTGCAAATGATTTCAAGTCAAATCGATGCTGACCGAATGGATTATTTGTTGCGAGATGCCTATTTTACAGGAACAGAATATGGAACTTTTGATTTAACACGTATTTTGCGCGTCATTCGTCCATACAAAGGTGGTCTTGCTTTTTCAATAAATGGCATGCATGCCGTGGAAGACTACATTGTCAGTCGCTATCAAATGTATGTACAAATCTATTTCCATGCAACATCGCGTGGAATGGAAGTTGTCCTAGAACATCTTCTTCATCGTGCGCATGTCTTATATAAAAAAGATCCTCGATTTTTTGAGAAGACGTCACAGCTTTTGTTACCGTTTTTGGAGGAAAATTTTTCCTTAGAAGATTACCTGCGCTTAGATGATGGCGTCTTGAACACGTACTTCAATCATTGGCTAGATAGTAATGACCCAATCTTAAATGATTTGGCTGTTCGCTTTTTAAATCGGAAACCTTTTAAATCTTGTCGTTTCTATCCAGATACACAAATGCCGTTAATTGATAAAATGAAAGCTATTGTATCTGAAGTCGGCTTTAATGCTAAATATTATACAGGGATTAATTCTGACTTTGATTTACCTTATGATTTTTATCATCCTAAGCATGACAAACATCGTACACAAATTGAATTGCAACAAAAAGATGGGACCTTGGTTGAATTATCAAAAGTTAGCCCACTAGTCAAAGCTTTAGCTGGTCAAGAACAAGGCGACCACCGTTTTTATTTTCCTAAAGAAATGGTTGACCAATCGACCCAAGACAACTATGATTTATTTGGAGAGTCATATCAACAATTCGCTAATCATATTCATAATGGCGAATTGGTTGAATAACAAGGAGGAAAACATGTCAATTAAATTAATTGCTATCGACATCGATGGGACCCTATTGAATAGTCACCATCAATTAACAAATGAGGTGCACACAGCTTTAAAACAAGCAGAAGCGCAAGGCGTTAAAATTGTTTTATGTACCGGACGTCCTTTAACCGGAGTCGAATCTTTATTAGAAGAGTTGGATTTATTTAGCGGGAACGACTATGTTATCACATACAACGGTTCACTTGTTCAACGCACACATGATAAGGAAATCGTTTCAAAATTCGGTTTAAGCCATGATGATTATCTAGAAATCGAATTACTAGCCCGTAAATTAGGTGTTCATTTGCACACTGAAACAGAAGATACCATGTATACTTCTAATCGAGATATTAGTCCGTATACTATTCATGAAGCATCTTTAGTGAATATGCCATTAAAATATCGAACACCAGAAGAAATGACCGAAGAATTGTCAATTATCAAAATGATGATGATTGATGAACCAGCACTCTTAGATGAAATTATCCCACTTATTCCAAAAAGCTTTATGGAAAAATATACCGTGGTTAAAAGCACGCCATTCTTCTTAGAGATTTTAAATAAAGAAGTTCATAAAGGTGCTGCTCTAGAACGTTTAGCTACTCATTTAGGTTTAGATAGTTCAGAAGTTATGGCATTAGGGGACAACGAAAATGACGTTACAATGATTGAATATGCTGGCTTAGGTATTGCAATGGCCAATGCAACTGAAAATGTTAAAAACGTTGCAGATATTATTACTGCCTCAAATGATGAGCATGGTGTTGCCGAAGCGATTAAACAATATATATTAAATAACTAAACAAAAATCCGCAAACCTATAAAAAAAGTTTGCGGGTTTATTTTTATTCTTCTTTCAACCATTCTTGTACTGCCCAACGATGACTGCCACGTTTTAATAACAACATCGCATCTGCTGGTGTTACCCAAGCAAGCTCGTTGGTAGTTTCTGTTGGTTCAGCTACTTTTTCCCATTCATCCACAACATAAAAATAGCCTGGATGTTCATAATAGGTATCGCGATGGCTGGAATAGAAATATTCAAGTGCTTCTCCTAAATAATTCCCTACTTTCACCTCAAAACCAACCTCTTCTAGCATTTCCCGATTAATGGCTTGTAAATGGTTTTCTCCTTGTTCGATTTCACCACCAGGTAAAAAGTAGGCTCCATTTGGCGCTTGAACAATAATAATTTCTTGTTTGTTTTCTCGATGAATCACAACATAGGCACCAAAACGCGGTTTGTAAACCTTATTAATTTCTTTTTTTCCAAAAATCGGCTTTTCCATTTTATCCTCCTTGTAAAACTGTTTTCTTTTGATTGTAACGGATAGTTGACTTGCAGACAAGTTTCAGCGTTAAGGAAAATTTGCAAAAAAATGGGACAGTTTTCTTATCAATAAAAAACTGATATGTTATGATAAACATATTGAAATAAGAAAGGATGATGACATTTATGAAAATGGCACACACATGTGTACGCGTAAAAGATTTAGAAGCATCTTTAGACTTCTATACAAAAGCATTTGGTTTTGAAGAAAGCCGTCGTCGCGATTTCCCAGATGCAAAATTCACATTAGTTTATCTAACATTACCTGGAGATGACTATGAACTAGAATTGACTTACAATTATGATCATCCGGGATATGATCTAGGTGATGGTTATGGCCATATTGCTATTTCATCTGATGATGTGGAAGGCTTACATGCTAAACACAAAGAAGCAGGCTTTAACGTAACTGATTTAAAAGGTTTACCAGGAGTTCCTCCTTCATATTATTTCATCATTGATCCAGATGGATACAAAATTGAAGTTATCCGCGAACGCTAATTCGCACAACTCCTTCTACTGATTAGAAGGAGTTATTTTTTATCAAGGAGGTTTGGCATTTGAAACCAATTATTGGTATTGCTGGTAATGAACGTACGATGACTATGGGCGAAACGTTTTGGTTGTCTTATACCTCACGTAATTTTGTAGAAGGCATTCAAGATGCTGGAGGATTGCCGCTAGTCTTACCTATTGGACAACCTGAAGACGCAAAAAGATATATTCAACGAATTGATAAATTACTTTTAGGAGGCGGACATGATGTCAATCCTAAATTATATGGTCAAGAACCTCATCCTTATTTAGAAGAAATTAATGAAAAACGGGATGCTTTTGAATTAAAATTAATTGATGAAGCAATCAAGCAAGGAAAGCCAATTTTTGGGATTTGTCGAGGCATGCAACTAATAAACGTGGCTTTTGGTGGCAGTTTGCACCAAGATATTTCTTTATTTGATCCCACATCTATTAAACACGTCCAAGAATCTGAAATGACGAAGCAAACGCATCTTGTTCGAATTAAAGCGAATAGTCGCTTGGCAACTTTTTTACCTGAAGATTATTCGGTTAATTCCTATCATCATCAAACTATCAAAAATGTTGCCCCTAATTTTACAGTAATTGCTCAAGCACCAGATGGTATTATCGAAGGAATTGAGGCCAACGATTTACCAATTTTAGCTATTCAATGGCATCCAGAATTAACTCGAAATGCTTTTGCAACTGAACAACAATTATTCACTTATTTTGTTAAAGAATTATAAAAAGACTGTGACATCAGTAAACATTAAAACGAATCCGTCAGACAGTGGGCTGCTAGATTGTAGCACGCCTCACTAGATTGTTTGGATAGTTGTTCAATGTACTGATATCACAGTCTTTTTAATGATACAAAACTTCGAAGGATCCGATTGTTCTAGATCTATTTGTTTCTACAAAAGTTATTAGATATTTTTCCATTATTCCTCTTGTTCTAAATACTTCACTAAATCGTCGCTATGCTCAATAGCGGTCCCATTTTCTCGAGAATCTTCCACCATCGTAATTCCCATAAATTGTTTGTTTTCAGTATCAAAATATAACAAGAAACTATTTTCAATGCCAGTTGTATCTTGTTTTTCTTTGATTTCTGCCGTTCCTGTTTTTGCAGCTAACACAAAATCAGGATTATAAAATTGATGGACATAGCCTTCTTCATCCGAAACGCTGTGCACCAAATCAGCTAAGATGGTTGTTGCAGCTTCTTTGGAAATCACGTTTTCTTTGACCTCCGTCTTTTGATAATCCATTAAGCGTGGATAAGTTAATTGGCCATCATTCATAAAAACACTATACATCGCTGCTTGCTGGATAGGCGAAATGAGTAGTTCTCCTTGACCATACCCTGTATCAGCTAACAGAATATCCGTTGAAAAAGATTTTTCATTAGAAAGAGACGCTGGTTCCATATAGAAAGGCAAATCCAACTCTTCATCAAAAATAAAACGAGACAAGCCTTCTCTGAATTTATCTTCACCCAGCTCTATAGTTTTTTGTGCGAAATAGATATTATCGGAATAAACGAGCGCTTTCTCCAAATTAATTGGCGAAGCTTCTTTGACGCGAGTCACTTCATACGAACCCCAACTTTGATCTTTTTGCCATTTTAATCCTGAAATCGCTAATTCTTCTTCTGGTTTAATAATGCCTTCATCTAGCCCAATTGCTCCCGTAATGACTTTAAATGTGGAACCAGGTGCATAACGGTTCGTAAAACGAGTCATGAACGGTAATTTTTCATCGTTCGCATATGCATCGTATTCTTTTTGAGTCATTCCCAACATCATTTTATTGGGATCGTAAGAAGGTGAGCTAACTGTCGCTAATAAATCACCGGTTTGTGGTTGCATGATTACTGTAGAACCAGGTGCATTGTCTAGATTTTTAAAGGCTGTTTCTTGAACTTTAGCATCTAGAGTCAATTTTAAGGGGTCAGCATTTTTACGTTCTTTTTCTAATAAAACCGCTTTTACTTCGCCTTCTTCCGTCAAAATTTCAATTTGTCCACCTGATTCGCCACGTAGTTGTTTATCAAAAGTTGCTTCTAGACCAGCTTTTCCAATCACAGCTGTTTCATCTAAAGTTGCGTCTTTTTTGATATCTTCTTGCGTGACTTGGCTCACATAACCAATTAAATGAGCCGCGGCCTCTTTTAACGGATAATAACGCTTATTGACGTGACCAATGACCGCTCCTTCTGGCAAATCTTTTAACGGATTACTTTCTTCATTGCCATATAAAATTTTCACAGGGACAAATACATCTCCCGTTGCCCATTCTGGCGATAAACGTTCTTTTAATTGATCGACGGAAACTGAAAATGCTTCACTAATTGCCTGCAAACGTTGTTCTTTTTCTTCTCCGTCTCCTAGCTTACTAGGGTTTAAACCTAATTGTTGATAGTCACGATTCGTTGCTAACTTTTCACCATTGCGATCCACAATTTCTCCTCGTTCTGCAGGATCCTCTTGGATATTAATTTTATCTTTTCCTTCCATTTGTGGGAAAATCAGACTAGGTGCCCAATCGATGACAGGTTGATTATCCACAAATTCTACCGTTGTTTGGTATGCAACATCTTCTAACTTACCTAATAAAGTATCAAAAGACACTGTATAAGAGATCGTATATTCTTCTTTATTTTTTTTAATTTTCACATCAGAAACTTTGGCGTTATCCGTATGTAATGCAGAAAAAATAAGTTGATATTTATCGAGTACTTCTTCTTTTGTGTAGCCACTGTTTTTAATAGAAGTTGAATTGAAACTCTCGACCATTTTTTCATAAGAACCCTTTTCTAACGCTTCAACGTAGTTATCGGCTAGTTGTTTAACTTCTCGTTCTTTTGTTCCTTGGAAATACCAATAAGTCCCTCCACCAAGTGCGCCAATGGCAACAATGGTCCCGACAATCATTGCTATTTTCTTTGATGTCATTCGTTTTCCCCACTTTCTTTTCCATTAATTATGTCATATCAAAAATTGAAAAGCAAAAAACTTAAGAAAATTTAGAGAGGAACTATCTGTGAAATAAATACAAACAACTGAACTATAGTGAGTGACATTCATTCTATTGAATCATAGAACACTCGTTTATAGTTCAGTTAGTTACGGTTAGATAGACTTACTACGCTTTTTTTAAATGTAAAATGGGAAACGGACGTCCTTGCTCATCCATGTCTGAGCGTTGCATTATATCAAACCCCATATGTTGATAAAAGCCAAGTGCTTCTGGGTTTTGTTCATTCACATCCACCCAATGAATCACGTAGTTCTCTAAAGCTGCTTCTATTAATTTTTTACCATAACCTTTACCACGATAGTCATTATCAATAAATAACATTTCGATTTTTTCATTTTGAATTCCTAAAAAACCAACAAGTTGTTGTTCTTCATACACGCCAAGCAACGTATCAATTGCTAGCAATCCTTGTTTCACTTCGGGCACTAATTCTTTAATATCAGCTTCTGTCAAAAATAAATGTGTCGCTCGGACTGCCGATTCCCAAACAGCAACTAAACACGTAAGTTGCGCTTCACGCTTACTAATTAAATGAATATTCATTTTAAACTCCCTTCAAAGAAATCTACAATTAATTGATACACTAGTTTATTTTCGATTTCATTGAGAACTTCATGTTTCATTTGTGGTAAATCGATAATATCAATATTACGATAACCGATTTGTCTTAATGTATTTTCTGTATCAAGTAAACCTTGTTCACCACCTGTAATATCCCAATCTTCCGCACCAGTAATACTTAAAATTGGTAATTCTGGATGCTGACAGGCAAATTTAACTTGTTTTTTTAGTTCACGGTTTGTTTGCCAAATAGTCGCTACCCCTCGATTGTCATATCCTGGAATCATCCAAGGATCATTCATCGCTTTTTCTACATGCTCCTCATTAGAGGTTAACCAGGTTTTGTCGTCTGAGCCAAAATCAGATAATTTCTTCAAAATCCATGAAAAACTATGCTCGCCAGCTACTTTATTAGCTATTTCAGCAATTACACATGCTAATTTTACATTTTTTTCGTATTGTACGGTTCCAGTTAATAGTAATTTATCAATTTCGGCATCATGTTCTTGTAAATAGACGCGAGCTACCATTGAACCAAACGAATGACCATATAAATAGACTGGTTTATTTGCAAATCGCTGTTTAATAAATGTTGTAATATTGGCTTGGTCCTCAACCATCCGATCTGTACTAGGCATATATCCTAAAACAAACTGCTCGTTAATTGATTGACCATGGCCACGGTTGTCACTGATGACTACGGCATACCCATTTTCTGCTAAATGATGGGCAAAATCTAAATAACGTTTCCGATGCTCCAAAATACCATGAATTATTTGAACAACAGCTTTTACTGGACGATAAGCTGGGCGCACGACACTTAATGCTAATGGTAGACCATCTGATGCGACCAAAAAAATATCTTCTGTCGTCGTTTTAAGTAGTCCTTGTTCATCAAACGGGAGCTCCTCTTCAATAGCAATGGTTTCTGGTCGATTGCGGAATAACGCATAAAATCCAATACCAGCACCAATTAGACTCCCATAAAGTAAGGCTTTTTTCACAATACATTCCTCCTAGTTTTCTCATTAGCTTTATTGTACCGAAAAAACGAAATTTAGACGAACAAAAAAGAGGCTGTGATTCAAGCCTCTTTCCTAATAAACTATCCGAACTATAAAAGTTCGGGTAGTTCCATCTTGTTTTTATCGCTTCTTTTTCAATTAATTTTGACTTTTCATTAAACGGAATGATTGTTTCAATGTCGCTAGAATACCGTTATCATTATAAACTAATACATTTGATTTATACATTTTGGCACAACCAAGTGTTAACGCAATCGTTGCAACGATTAAAATTGCTACCGAAATTAACGCACTGCCAATACCAACTGTCTCATTTGCCAAGCGAATTGGCATAATGTAAGACGATAAGAACGGAATGTATGAGGTCACACGAATCACAATATTATTAGGATCCATTGCGCCCAACATGATTCCAAGCATATAACCACCTAATGATAGATACGTAACTGGTAAAATAACTTTCGAGGTATCTTCTGCTTTATTGACTAATGAGCCACATAGAGCTGCTAAAACAGCATAAATGAAAATACCTAATAAAACAAAAATTAATGTAAAGATTAAAAAGTTGCCTAAAATAGCTTGCAATGAAATGTTGGCTAAGAATGTTTTTACCACTTCCATATCTTTTACCCAATTATAACTAATGGCAAAAGCTACTGCATAAACCACCATTTGTGTTAAGGCAACTAATAAAATTCCAAATAATTTACCATAAAAATGTGTTTGTGCGCGTGTACTTGATAAGATTACCTCCATGATACGAGTGCCTTTTTCAGAAGCAATCTCTTGAGCAATAATTCCCGCATAGGTCATGATAAAAACAAATAAAAGAATCGTCCCACCAAAACTAATAATGTATTGGACGGCACTATTGTCTTCCCCAATCATCATTTTACCATTGTCGTCAAAGTTTACTTTTTGCTTCGTAAATTCGGCTGGTTGATTAAGACTTGCTACTTGTTCAGTGGTTAAACCTAATTGTTGTGCGCGAGCAGAGCCTTGAATACTAGATAAAATTTGTTGTAAGGTTAATTCAGTTGCTTGTCCTAAACTGGATTCACTGAACAACTCTCCCTTAACCGTAGTATCTGTTGCATGTAATACAAGAAAGGCATCGATTTTTTCTTCACTCATTTGTTTTTCCGCATCTGCTTGGGAATCTAAAACCACAAACTTATACGCCTCGTTTGCTGTTTGAGCCATCGCTTCAGCTAACTCTTGTTGATCAGAAACTATCGCAATTTTATCAACATCGCTTGCACGACTAGCAAATTGCCCACCTGCATAAGCCAATCCGCCAATAATAAATGGTACCAGTAACATAATAAAAAATGAGACTGATTTTACATTCTTTTTGTAAACATCGCTTGCAATCACCCAAAATTTATTCATTGATGTCACCTGCTTTCAATTTAAAGATTTCTTCTAGCGTCGGTGGTTGTTGATTAAACATTGGAATATAACCATCTGCGGTTGCTAGATTGAATAATTCTTTACCAGCTTCAGGGTTGCTTAAAGTAATCTCCAACGAGCCATCTTCACGTGTTTTAACTTGTTGAATATCCTTCATTTGTTCAATAGACTCTTTGTTTAGACTAGATTCCAAAAAAACTTTGGTTCGTCCAAATGATTCACGTATTTCATGAACTTTCCCGTTTAAAACCATCGCACCATTACGTAACATAATCAAATGATCACATATTTTTTCCACATTATCCATATTATGACTTGAAAAAATAACGCATGAGCCCTTTGATTTTAATTCGATAATACCGTCTTTTAAAAGTTCCGCATTTACTGGATCCAAGCCACTAAACGGTTCATCTAAAATGACTAATTTAGGTTCATGAATTAAGGTAGAAATCAATTGCACTTTTTGCTGATTCCCTTTCGACAAAGATTTAATTTTATCCGTCTTTTTTCCCTTTACTTGAAATTTATCCATCCATTCATCAATTTTAGGTTCAATTTCTTTTTTAGTTTTTCCTCTTAATTTAGCAAAATAAATTAATTGATCTTGAATCGAAACTTTCGGATATAATCCGCGTTCTTCTGGTAAATAACCAATTACATTGTAATCTTTGGCACTTAATGGTTGCCCATTCCATAAGACTTCCCCACGATCTGCTCGTAAAAAGTCTAAAATCAAACGAAAAGTCGTCGTTTTTCCCGCGCCATTTTGTCCGATTAATCCCATAATTTCGCCATCTTGAATTTGAAACGACAAATCATCGACTGCCTTGTATTCGCCAAATTTTTTGACTAAATGCTTTGCTTCTAACATATTAACTCCTCCTCTAGTTCTCTCAGAAAAAATACCCAAAAATAAAACCGATTAATCCACCAAGAATCGCACCTAATAATAAGTTAAATAATGTATCTAACCAAAAACGCTGCTTCTTAGCAAATTCTTCAGGATTGCTAAAAAATTCTGAACGATCTTTATATCGCCAACGCATTACACGTCCTCCGATAAAATAAATAAGTGGAAAGAAAAATAATCCTATTCCAGCTCCGATAAAAAGACCGCTAAAAAAATTCTTTTCTACAAGTTGGTAAGATAACAAAATAGTTACTAACGCTAAGATAATAAACCCTACGATAGTTGTTTTAAATGAATTTTTAAACAGCCATTTTTGCTCTACTTCTAGACGTTCTGCATAACTTGCTTTGTCCGAAAAAATATTAGGCGTGTCTGGGTCAGCCATAAAATAGAAATATCTTTTGTGATAATTGCTTAAATAGGTCCAACCACTGGCTTCATACATTTCTAAATACTCATCTATTTCTTCTTGTGTTTGATTTCCTGTATAAAAATCAATCGCAAATTGTTTCTCTTGAATGGGTGCTTTTTCAAAAACCAAAAATCCTAATTGGTTCATTTTGACAAATTGCCATCCTTTACGTGCTTGCTTAGCCAGCCTTAACATTTCTTTTTCAGCATAAAAGCTAACACCTAAGCTATATAAATATTTCTGCTTCAACGTCAATCCCCTCCCAACACTAATCAAATTGTTCCAACATTTTTGCACCTGCTTGATAAAATATTTTTCGTCGTTGGACTTCTTTTTTTAACACATCAATTCCTTTTGGTGTGATATGATAAATCTTTTTACGATCCGAGCTTTCTTCTAATCGAATCCATTCACTTTTTACTAGTTTTTTTAAGATGGTATACATACTTGCAGGTCCAATCTCAACTTTTCCTTCTGTTAAAACAGTTATTTCCTTCATAATGGCATAACCATGTTGCGGTTTTAATAAAGCTAATAAAATTAAATAGGTGGAATCTGTTAATGTTTCATCCATCTTAATCACCTCACCTATATCATCATCCGATATATCACTTAATGATATATTAGCAAGTGATATATTTTTTGTCAATTGACAACTAACATGAGGAAAAATACCAAAAAAGCTAGCAATCTTTCAAAAGATTGCTAGCTTTGGTTTATAATTCGACGACTTGTCCGATATTTTTTTCTGCTGCAGTGTCTAAAATTTGTTTTGTCACTGCTAAGTCTTGTAAAGCAATTCCTGTTGAATCAAAAACTGTAATTTCTTCGGCTGATTGCCGCCCAGCTACTTGTCCTAACAATAAATGCCCAATTTCGGTTAGTTGTTCAGGTTGCACTTTGCCACTTTGAATAGGTATTTCTAATTCCCCAACCGTCATCGATTGATTCAAGTCATCGACAAAAATCCGAGCTGATTCTATAATAGCCGTTTCAATTTCTTGCTTGCCACCCATGTCAGCTCCCATACAGCTAATGTGGGTCCCTGGTTGAAGCCATTCTTTTTTGATAAAAGGCTCTTTAGCAGGTGTCGCAGTCACAATAATCTCACTGATTGGCACAGCCTCTTTTAATGGCAACGTCACAATCTCAATTGTTTGAATATGCTCAATTATTTCAGGTAGCTCGTCAATCAAGGGACTCGACTCAACTAAATTCAACAGCTGCTTGCGACAAGTTGTCGCAAAATTTTCTGCTGAATCTGAATCACGTGGACTACTTATAATCACTTTTTGAATTCGAGGGACTGCAATCATATGACTAAGAATTTCAAACAATGCCAAGTGTCCTGTGCCAGCCAT
This sequence comes from Enterococcus sp. AMC1623, assembly GCF_058216495.1. Lineage (NCBI taxonomy): Bacteria > Bacillati > Bacillota > Bacilli > Lactobacillales > Enterococcaceae > Enterococcus > Enterococcus sp. AMC1623. The sequence continues at coordinate 1,417,491 of NZ_CM177096.1, forward strand.
TAACAAAGTCGTTGCGTCTTCTCTGGCTAACCATTTACTACCAATGGCCCCCGCAGCACCTGTACGGACACCTGTAATATATCCTGCATCCACTAAGCCAATCGGTTGTCCTGTTTCGCTATCAAATAGCATTGTGGTTCCGTATAAAGCAGGTAGATTTTTCTTCGGATTTTCACCATACCAAGAAACTAATTTCAAGCCGTAAATGGCTAATTCTTTCATGTAACCCGATTTGATATCCATGTCAGCGACACCTGGTTCAAATTCATAAAAAATCATCGGCCATAGAGTGCTGTTTTCCAAAGCTTTACTACGATATACTTTTTCAACTGTCGCAATAGTTTGTTTTGGTGACAACACTTGTTGCACCATTTGTTGACTTAATACACGAATTTTACTCACAATAATTCTCCTTTATTTATCTAATTTTGCAAGAAAATCAGATAAACGTTCCAAACCAGCAATCATACGCTCTTCTGGTTCTCTGGCATAACCCATACGAAAACATTTTTCTAAATCAAAAACAAAACCGGGCATTAATAAAACACTTTGCTCTTCAATCACTCGACGGCAAAACTCTTCAGAATTCAGTGAACTTTCGTATGAAGGCAATGCCACCGTACCACCTTTAAATGGTGTACATGATAATTTAGGCTCACTATCAATCCATTTTGTAAACATTTCAGCACGCGCAGTTGTAATCGCCATATTTCGTTGATGTACCACATCTTTATGTTTTAACGCTAGTGCCGCAATGTATTCATCAATTCCACCATTACTAATCATCGTGTAATCACGATGAATGTGAACAGCTTCCATAAATGACTGATCTTGAGAAGCAATCCAACCTAAACGCAAACCAGCTAAGGCAAAGGCTTTCGACATGCTTCCCAAACTTATTCCTTTTTCGTATAAATCAGCCACTGATGCCGAAAAACCAACATTGTGAGTTAGCCCACGATAGGCTTCATCACAAATCAGATACGCATCATGCTGACGGGCAATGGTTACCATTTGTTGTAAATGTTCGTCACTCACCACATCGCCTGTAGGATTATTAGGATTATTAAACACAATTGCTTTGGTCTGATCAGTCGTTAATGCAGCTAATTTATCCAAATCGATGGTATATCCTGTCGGGGTCGCTTCTAAAAACAGATAATCCACTTTTGCACCAATTGATTCGGGAACAGAATAGATTTGTTGGTACGCAGGTAAAATTGCTACTACATGATCACCAGGTTCAATCACCGTCACCATCGTCAAATGCGAAGCTCCCACTCCACCATGTGTTGAGATAACTTGCTCTTGAGAGATAGTATCATAAAGTTGTGCAATTCCAGCACGATAATCGGGATGACCTTCAATAACACCATAATTTAATTTACGTGAGAAAATATCTTCTTTTACTTTTTGTTCATCTTCACCAGTTAGTTGAATTAATTCTTGTAACGAAAATGGCATAATCGACGTACTTGTTAAATTATAATCCACTTCCGTTTCATAAATGTTTAACCAGCGTTCAACGCCAAATGGTTTAATATACATGTTTTATTACTTCCAATCTTTAATTAATGTAATACTTTACTCAAGAAATCAATGGTTCTTGGATGAGATGGTTGATCGAATAATGCTTCTGGTGTTCCTTCTTCAACAATTTTCCCACCATCCATAAATAATACGCGGTCGCCCACTTCTTTGGCAAATCCCATTTCATGCGTCACAATTACCATTGTCATTCCAGCTTTAGCTAAATCTTTCATAACATTTAATACTTCGCCAACCATTTCAGGGTCTAAGGCAGAAGTAGGTTCATCAAACAACATCACATCTGGATCCATTGCAAGTGCTCGAGCAATCGCAATCCGTTGTTTTTGTCCACCAGATAATGAATTAGGATACGCATCAGCTTTTTCAGCTAGACCCACTTGGTTCAATAAACGCATCCCATTTTCTTTTGCTTGGTCAGGTGTTCGCAAGCCAACTTTTACCGGTGCTAAACAAATATTTTCCATTACTGTTTTATGCGGAAATAAATTGAAGGATTGGAAAACCATTCCTAATTTTTCGCGAATTTTAAAAATATCAATTTTTGGATCAGTTAATTCTTGATTTTCAAAAATAATCGACCCTTTTGTCGGCACTTCTAATAAATTTAAACAACGTAAAAATGTACTCTTTCCTGAACCAGAAGGACCGATGACTACTACGACTTCTCCTTTTTGGATGGTTGTATCAATTCCATTTAATACTTGGTTATCACCAAATGCTTTATGCAAATCAACTACTTTAATCAACTCTGTCATTTCTTTCATCTCCTTCTAAATTTTTGATGAACGGGCTAGTCTTTTTTCAAATCGTGAGACTAACCAAGAAACACTCCATGTAATAATGAAGTAAATAACGGCTGCAATCAATAATGCTTCCATTGTACGATAAGTTGCTGCTTTAACGGTATCGGCAACAAACATTAATTCGGATACGGCAATTACTGATAGAAGTGAAGTCTCTTTAATCATCGATACAAATTCATTTCCTAAAGCGGGTAGAATGTTACGGATTGCTTGCGGCAAAATGATTTCTTTCATTGTTGTTCGGCGATCTAAGCCAAGTGAATAGCCGGCTTCCATTTGTCCACTATCCACTGCATTGATTCCTGAACGAATAATCTCAGCAACATACGCACTTGAATTAATGGATAATGCAATACAACCAGGAATCAATCGAGCAATATTAATATCCCAAATATGAATCGCTGGGATTTTCAGTAACGTAGATAGACCAAAATAAAAGATAAAGACTTGTAGCAAGGCTGGTGTGCCTCGTAGGACTTGAATATAAAAATAAGCAATACTACTGATAATCTTATTCGTTGATAGACGTAATAATGCCACCAATATTCCTAATAATGTTCCTGCAATCACACAGACAAAAGCTACACCTATTGTGGTCAACGCACCTTTTAAGAAAAGTGGGCCATAAATTTGCAAGGTACTCCGTGAATCGATATCGCCTGCTTTGGCTTCTTCAATATTTTTTTCGAGAAGTTCTTCAATCAAGCCTTCTTCTTGCATATCAGCAATAATTCGATTGACTTCCGTAATCAATGTTTGACTTTCTTTTGGAAAAGCAATTGATTGTGCTGTTTTTTCTTCTGGTACCTCAATTTCAATATCAGCAATCACAAGATTCGGATAAATATCCAAATAATTTCGTGCAGCTAAGTAACCCACAACGCCCGCATCAACCGTTCCAGCATTGATTTCGGCAATTACTTCAGGCAACTTCCCTAAAGAAACTGGATGTGCATGACCAATGTAGTCATGTAAAATTGTTTCTTGTGTTGAACCTTTTTGAGCCGCTACTTCTTTGCCTGTTAGTGAGTCAAGTGACGTAAACTGCTCTTCCTTATCTTTAGTTGTCAAAATAACAAAAGGCAAATTATGATAACTATCTGAAAAACTAATAACTTCTTTTCGTTCAGGTGTCGGATTAAATCCAGCTAAGGCCATATCAAATTCACCCGCTTGAACACTTGGTACCAATCCATCAAATTTCATATTGGTAATTTCTAATTCTACACCTAATTCTTCAGCAATTTTCTTAGCAATATCAATATCAAATCCAACAATCTCTTCTTTCCCATTGTTCATACGAATGTATTCTTTGGGTGGATTATCTGCTGATGTTCCTACTATTAATGTCCCACGATCTAAGACTTTTTGTAATGAATCATCTGTCTGTGCAAAAACATCTACACTCCATAACATAGGTAGAAAAACCACTAACATACCTATTAAACCAATTACCTTTTTTCTCATAGGTAAACCTCCTAATTAATGAATATTTTTATAATTATTCATTTTCCTTCCTCGTATTATAGTTCATTTTCAACAACTTTTTCAAGGAAATGTTTTAATTTTCTGAATTTTTGCCAAGAAAAAAAAAGCCAGCTTCAAAAGCTAGCTTTCTTCTTGATGTAATTCATGATAGACATTTTGAGCAACTTTTTCTGGTAATCCATGTGCTTGTAGCTCTTCTATTGTTGCTTCTTGAATTTTTTTCAGAGATTTAAATTCTTTTAATAACATTTTCTTTCGTTTAGGTCCTAAGCCCTCAATTCCGTCTAAACGAGATGAAAAACTATTTTTGCTACGTAGTTGGCGATGGAAAGTAATTGCAAACCGATGCACTTCATCTTGAATCCGCTGAAGTAAAAAGAATTCCGCTGAATTACGTTCTAAAGGCACCACTGCTAATTCGGAACCAAATAACATTTCACTCGTTTTGTGTTTATCATTCTTGGCTAAACCAGCAATTGGAATATCTAAACCTAATTGATTTTCTAACACATCTCTCGCAACATCTACTTGTCCTTTGCCACCATCAATGATAATCAAATCGGGGAATGGCAGATTTTCTTTTAAAACACGAGCATATCGGCGATAAATCACTTCACGCATGGACGCATAATCATCGGGACCTTTGACCGTTTTAATTTTATATTTACGATATTCATTTTTAGCAGGTTTCCCATCAATAAAAACAACCATTGCCGAAACCGGATCCGTTCCCATAATATTTGAGTTATCAAATGCTTCAATCCGTGTTGGCGTCGGAATGCCCATGACATTGCCCAATTTCTCAACAGCACCAATCGTTCGTTCTTCCTTGCGTTGGATTAAATCAAATTTCTCAGATAAAGCAACCTTGGCATTTTTGCTCGCTAATTCGACGAGTTTCTTCTTTTCGCCACGTTTGGGCTGTAAAATTTTTGTTTCCAGTAGTGCTTGCACACTTTCTTGATCAATGTCATCCGGAATCAAGACTTCTTTGGGAATAATATGTTCATTTTCTTGGTAAAATTGACCAATATACGTTAGAAAATCTTCGCTTGCTTCATTATAAAAAGGAAAAATAGACACATCGCGTTCAATTAACTTTCCTTGGCGTACAAAAAATACCTGTACACACATCCAGCCTTTATCTACTGAATAACCAAACACATCTCGGTCCATCAAATCTGTTTGAGTCATTTTTTGGCGAGTCATAACAGTTTCAATCGCTCGAATTTGATCACGATATTCCGCAGCTTTTTCAAATTCCATATTCATTGCAGCATCATTCATTTTAGCTTCTAAATCAGCTTGAATCTGACTATGGCCGCCACTTAAAAACTGCTTGATTTCTTTTACCATCTCTGTGTAAGTTTCTTTAGGTACATCAAAGACACACGGTGCCAAACATTGTCCCATATGATAATATAAGCAAACTTCTTTCGGCAATACTTTACATTTGCGTAAGGGAAATAACCGATCTAATAATTTTTTCGTTTCATTTGCCGCACGCACATCAGGATACGGGCCAAAATAAAGTGCTTTATCTTTTAAAACTTTACGAGTAATTAACAGTCGTGGATAAGCTTCGTTCGTAATTTTAATAAACGGATACGTTTTATCATCTTTTAACATGATATTGTATTTAGGATCATTTTTCTTAATTAGATTAATCTCCAACAACAATGCTTCAATGTTAGATTCCGTTACAATATATTCAAAATCTTCAATTTCACTGACTAAACGCTCCGTCTTGGTATCATGACTTCCGGTAAAATAAGAACGGACACGATTTTTTAAAATTTTCGCTTTTCCGACATAAATAATCGTGCCATTTTTATCTTTCATCAAATAACATCCAGGTTGATCAGGTAATAAGGCTAATTTATTTTTAATTTGCTCATTCATGCAAACGACATCCTCCGTTCTTTCTGTATTATTATAGCACATCGGAACATCCGTTCGTAGTGTTTTAGTTTTATGTAAATTTGTTTAATGCTTGCTGTGATAAAGTAAAATAATAGCTATTCTCGCTCTCCTTCCAGTCGGCGAATCATAGTGATTCCTTACGGGTAACTACTCTCGCTTCGTTCGACTAGTACTGCTCATCAGCTATTCTCGCTCTCCTTTCAGTCGGCGAATCATAGTGATTCGCAGTAAAAAACCTGAGATGTGTCATACATCTCAGGTTCTCTTTCTTACATGTGTGGTGCAATCATTGCTTCGATTTGTTCTTTTGTTTGGACACCGATTGCTTTATCAACGACTTGGCCGTCTTTTTTCAAGATTAACGTTGGAATGCTCATTACACCAAATGATGCAGGTGTTTCTGGGTTTTCATCAACATCCATTTTTACGATTTTGAATTCATCTTCATCATAATTTTCAGCTAATTGTTCTAAAATTGGTGCTTGCATACGGCAAGGTCCACACCAAGTTGCCCAAAAGTCAATTAATACTAAACCTTTATCTGTTTCTTCAGCGAATGTTGCATCTGTAATATTTTTTGCCATTTTTGTAACCTCCAATATTCAATATCAAAAGTATAGCATCTTCATTTACACTTGAAAACTATCTTGCTTACTCTTGATAAGTTATTTAAATTTCACGATTGTTGCTCCATTACCACCTTGGTTTGCTGGAGCAAATTCATAACTTTTTACACTGCGATGATTTTTTAGATACTCAATGATTCCTTGGCGTAAAGCACCGGTTCCCTTTCCATGAACGACTGTTACTTGGGGATAACCAGCTAAAATTGCGGCATCTAAATATTGGTCGACTTCATTTAATGCTTCTTCGTAACGTTTGCCACGTAAATCTAATTGATTGGAGACATGAGAACTATCTGCTGAACGAACAGTATTCACAATTCGTTGAACCGGTTCTTTTACAGGGGCAACAGGTTGAATATCTGCTTCATCAACTTTCATTTTTAGAATGCCTAGTTGAACTTCCCATTGTCCATTTGAGGTTTGCTTAATCAATTCACCACGTTGTCCATAAGAAGTTACTAGAACTTCATCGCCTGCTTTTAACTTTTTCGCTTGTTTGGCTTTTTTCAAGACTTTGTTTTTCTTCAAATGGTTTTCTTCTTGATGTAAATCGGAAAGACGTGTTTTAGCATCAATTAACTCATGTTCTTTTACGCGAGCTTGTCCACCTGTTAATTGCATCTTACGAATATCTGAGATAATTTTCTCGGATTCTTCTTTCGCTTCTTCTACAATTTGATTGGCTTTTTGACGCGCTTTCGCTAGTTCTTTTTCACGTTCTTCAAAGAAATAACCATACGCATCCTGTAATTCTTTATGCAAGCGTTGGGCTTCATCAACATATTGACGAACTTCCAAATATTCTGTTTCGGCCATTTTACGACGATTTTCTAAGTCGGCAATCATGTCGTTCAAATCTTGACTTTCGCCGTCCATAATTTGTTTGGCCGCATCAATAATGTGACCTGTCAAGCCAAGTCGTTTTGAAATCTCAAAGGCATTACTACGGCCTGGAACACCGATTAGTAAACGATAAGTTGGACTTAACGTATCCACATCAAATTCCATTGAAGCGTTCACTGTTTTAGGTCGGTTATAACCATAGACTTTTAATTCAGGATAATGCGTTGTTGCCATGACATAAGCAGACTTTGCTCCAATTTCATCTAAAATTGCAATGGCTAAAGCTGCCCCTTCTTGAGGGTCAGTCCCCGCACCTAATTCATCAAACAAAACTAAGCTGTCACTATCTACCTTATCTAAAATCGCAACGATATTGGTCATATGTGAAGAGAATGTAGACAAACTCTGCTCAATTGATTGTTCATCGCCAATATCGGCAAAAATTTCTTTAAAAATTCCCATTTGACTTTCTTCATCAACAGGAATAGGCAAACCAGATTGCCCCATTAATTGTAGTAAACCTAGTGTTTTTAAAGTAATTGTTTTACCACCTGTATTCGGACCGGTGATTACAACTGCTTGATACTCGTCTCCAATCAAAATATCATTTGCTACGACTTTTTCTTGATCGATTAATGGATGACGCGCTTGTTTAAATAAGACATGATTTTCTTCACTAATCGCTGGAACAACAGCTTTTAGTTCTTTTGCAAAGCGTGCTTTTCCGTTCATAAAATCAAATTTTCCAATAACATACGCATTATGAAGAATATCTTTACGATACGGAACTAATTCCGCAGACAATTCAGATAAAATACGAGAAATTTCATTACGCTCTGCAATTTGGTGCTGACGCAATCGATTATTTAATTCGACGATTTGACGAGGTTCAATAAATAAGGTTTGTCCTGAAGCACTTTGATCATGAACAACACCTCCAAAAATCCCACGATATTCTTGTTTTACAGGAATTACATAACGTTCATTACGCATAGTAACAATCGCGTCACTTAAATAACGAGCATTACTTCCACGGACAATATTATCAAGACTCTCTCGAATCGTTTGTTCACTACGACGAATATTGCCACGAATGATTCGTAATTCGGATGAAGCATCGTCAGTCACACGTCCATCTTCATCAATTGCGGTTTTTAATCGACGACTTAATTCAGGTAACGTCGTCAGCTGTTCTTCCCAATCGTACAAACGTTGAAATTCAATTTCGCTATCACGTAAATCTTCTAAAAAACGTTTGACTTCATTCGTTGTTGATAAAACTCGTGAGACTTGTGCTAATTCGATACCATTCAAATCCGCCCCAATCTCAATTCGTTTCATATGGGGACGAATATTTTCAATTTTAGGTACAGGGATTCCGCCACGCAGACGTTGCGCTTTAATCCCATCTTCTGTTTCTTCTAACCAAGCAGTAATGACTTGTATATCTGTTACGGGCAATAAATCACGCAATTCTTCTTGTCCTTGGGCAGTCACTAAATATTGCGAAATCTGTTGTTTTACTTGATTGAACTCTAGTGTTTCTAAAATCCGTTTATTCATTCATTATTCACCTACATTTCTTCATTCATTTTGTTGCCAATAAAAGAGAGCAGGGTTGATTAACAACACAGCTGCTCTACTTTTTTAGCGAATAATATCTGTGATCCATAGTTGATAGAATGGTTTTGATAGGAATGGAGATTTTTCAATGATAAACCTCATTGATCCACTCTTTTCAAATAACTGTTGGATAGCATCGAATGGAATAGTTGTTAACAGGAATAAAACTAAGAAAATAAATGTGTAGACAATCATCACATTCAAAACACCTGCAACCACCCAATCATATTCAAATAAACTATTTCTAAAACGTAAATCTCTTAAGATTACGCCAATTAGTTTTGTAACTAACCAACCGAGAACCATTAAAGTAATAAACGCCACTCCTGCATAATAGGCTTGATCTAAATCAAACGACAGTTCTTGGCTATAAAAAACCATTTTAGTGTCTGGCGAAACAGATAAATATGGAACGTACAATTCCAATTTCTCCCCCAGTGGTTGGTAAAAATGTTTTGCAACCCAATAAGAGAGAACAAAACCTCCAAAATAAACCAATTGTAAAGTAGTTCTTCTTCTAGCACCTTCATAAAAAGCGAAAAGTAGAATTAAAAAGAGTAAAAATCCAATCATTCAAGTATCCTTTCTGCTACCCCTGTGAGGCTTTTTGCTGTATCGTTCGTTTGCGTTCTTCATTCAAAATTTGTTGAGCTTCAACGTGATTCCGAATTTTTTTATCTGACTGTCCTGTTCGTTCAAGAACTTCTTTGGCTTCGACTTCGATTGCTTCAATTCGTTGAATCCGATTTTCCAATTCGACAACGCGGATTGCCTTTTGTTGGAGTTCTTCATTTTTCTTTTTAAGCAAAAGAAGTTGTTCTTGTTTTTTCAATTGATCAGAAATTGCATTGATTGCCAACAATATTGCTGCTTGCTCTGTATCGATATGTGTTGAAATAGCTTTTATTTCATTCAGTTGCGCATTGACAAGTTGTGTGACTCGATCCATATGCTGTGAACTTTCTGGACCGATAATTGTGTAGCTTTGATTATCGATAATAGCTTTATAACGTTTCTTTTGCGTCGCCACATGTTTCAGCTCCCTCATTCTTGCAAGTCTTTTCTATTATAGCACTTTATATTATTTTTTTCTTTACACACTTCTTAAAATTATAAAAGAAACAAGAATTTTTTTCCATGTTCAAAATAATTTTTTTGTGTGTTAAAATCAAAAAATAGGAAGGACTGAACTTATGAGTACAAGTGTCATCAAATTAGCCAAAAATGAATTATCCAATGTCCGTGAGTATTATCAAGCGTATCTCTTAAATAAGCAAGTGCCACATACCCATTTCGTTGCCAAAAAAGACGGCACAACTATTACTGCCTATATCTCAGGAAAAGTGATGTTTCAAGGAAATAATGCCGAAGCAGAAGCAAATCGTTGGCAAACAACTACTATTCCAAGTAGCAATGAATTACCAAAAAATTTCTCACAAAAAAGTATTATTGGTAGTGACGAGGTGGGCAATGGTAGTTACTTTGGTCCATTAATTGTTTGTGCTGTGTATGCAGAAACAGCAATCTTGCCAACCTTAAAAAAATTAGGTGTCAAAGATTCCAAAATGTTAACTGACCCCCAAATTCGACAATTAGCTCCGCAAATTAAAGAAGCTGTCCCTTTTCAATTATTGACTGTTACGCCTGAAAAATATAATCAAATCCAGCCACAATACAATGCTGTACGAATGAAAGTTGCTTTGCATAATCAAGCGATTCAATTATTGCTTCAAAAAATTGCACCCACGAAACCTGAGGGAATTTTAATTGATCAGTTTACAAGCGAAAAAAACTATCGTAAGTATCTACAAATGGAAAAAACACAAGTAACAGAAAATTTATACTTCATTACTAAAGGAGAACAGTACCACTTAGCAGTTGCTGCTGCCTCTATTTTGTGTCGCGCACATTTCCTAGAAGAATTAGAGCGTGCATCAAAAGAAGTGGGTTACACGCTTCCATCCGGTGCTGGTAATAAATCCGATCAAGTAGCTGCAAAACTTTTAAAAAAAGGTGGCTTATCACTTTTATCAGACTATGCAAAATTACATTTTGCGAACACACAAAAAGCACAGAAAATTGCAGAAAAATAAGGCACCGCATGGATGCCTTATTTTTTTATGGTTTGGCTTGTAAGTCTTCGATTGAGTCAATCTCCATGTAGCTTGGCACAACAAAACCGTTTTGTGCACCCACTAAGTTTGCACCTAAATCATCAATGTCATCACTGTATTTTTCATAAAATGACTGGTGCGTTAATGGCAACCATGGTGCCACACTAAAATCGGCTTGTCCAGACGCAACTGCTTGGAACATAATAGCTGGTTCTACATCAGTCATTTTTACAGTATAGCCTTGACCTTCTAATACTTGTTTGATTAATTCAGAAGACGCACGCTCGGTATCCCAAGGTGTTGACACCAACTCAAGTGTTTCACCCTCTACTTTTTTTGTACCCTTTGTCCATTCAGAAACCTTATCAGTATTGGCTGTAATCCACTCTTCTACTACTTCTGGAAATGGTCGATCTACCCCATTATTTACAACTTCTTGCATATCTTCTAGTGTCCAATTAAAATTATCAATAATTTGATAGGCTTCGGGTTGTTCTTCTTTTAATCCTTTGCGAGCAATGGTTCGGATTTCCTCCGCGCCACCCATCGTCTCTTGTGGATCCTCTAACATTTTTAAATCATATTCTTCAAAAATCCAATGTGGCGTCCAACCAGTAATAATAATTGGCTCTTCATTCCGAATGGCTTGTTGTAGTGAAGCTAACATCCCAGCTGTTGAACTTTCTTGTAAGGTCCAACCTTGTAAATTTTCATAAGCATCTAGCGTATTATGCGCAGCTTCAGTTATTCCTGCGCCAGGTTCCACACCAGTAATTGTATAATCAACAAACTCTTCGATATTTTCTGTATTCGTTGCTTGTTCTGCCCCGCAACCAGCTAATAATACTGTTCCGGCTAAAACCAACATACTTCCTATTTTCATTTTCATAAACGTGTAACAATCCTTTCTTTTATAAATAAAAAGCTTGTAGGAAAACATTACGTTATCTTACAAGCTTTTTAATTGTTATTGTTTCCAGCTATTTACGATTTCTTCATGTGCATCCATCCAGTCTCTTGCTGCTTGAACTGGATCAGTACCATTTTCGATTTCTAGCATCATACCTTCAATATCTTCTAATTCCCAAGAGAAATTATCCAAAACATTATAAACTTCTGGCATATCATCTTTCAGACCTTGACGAACCATTGTATGAATACTTTCTTCGCCACCCATCGTCCCTTTTGGATCTTCCAGATACTTCAAGTCATAACGAGAAAACATCCAATGTGGAGACCAACCAGTAATGACGATTTCTTTTTCATTCTTCACTGCATTAGCTAGTTCTGTCGTCATCGCACCACCAGAAGAAGTCATTAGATTCCAATCAGATAAATTTGGATATTCTTCCACTGTTTTTTCAGCAGCAGAAACAACTCCTGCACCAGGTTCAATTCCTACAATGGTTTTGTTGGCTTGATCAGATAAATCTTCAATCGAATCAACATCCATATATGAAGGAACGACGATACCTAAACGTGCGCCACCTTCTAAATTTGGCCCTAAGTTTTCAACTTTATCTTTAAACTTTTCATATTGCGTACCATGTGTACCTGGCAACCAAGCAGCTACCATACCGTCTGCTTCACCATTTGCTACAGCTTCCCACATAATTGCATTGTCTAAAGGTGTCATGTTCACTTCATAACCCATGTCTCTCAATACTTCGGAAACGACCGTCGTTGAAGCAACTTCTGTGTCCCATTCAACATAAGCTAGATTTACTGTTTCTTTTTTATCACCTAGCATTGAACTAATGACTGTTCCGCCAACTAAAACGACGATTGCCGCAATAATTGCGCCTGTAATGACTTTCTTTTGTTTAGCAGTTTTTGGTTCTTTATTGCTTTTTGGACGATTCATATTTTGTGTAAATCGATCCATAATAATCGCTAAAACAACTAATGCCAAACCGTTAACAAAACCGCTACCTACTTGTGAACGTTGAACAGCCGATAAGACCCCTTGACCTAAACCAGGTGCACCAATCATTGATGCAATAACAACCATTGATAAAGCTAGCATGATTGTTTGGTTAATACCGGCAAAAATTGTGCTTTTAGCTAATGGTAATTCTAATTTAAATAATTTTTGTTTTCCTGTTCCACCAAATGAATCAGAAGCTTCAACTAATTCAGTTGGTACTTGACGAATCCCTAAGTTAGTCATACGAACAGTTGGTGGTAATGCGAAAATAACAGAAGCAAATACTCCTGGCACCATCCCAATTCCGAAGAAAGCAACCGCTGGAATTAAATAAACAAATCCCGGCATTGTTTGCATAAAGTCAAGAACTGGTGTAATAATACTTTGAGCTTTTTCACTTTTCGCCATTAAAATACCTAATGGAACACCTATGATAATTGATACTAAACTTGAAATAATAACCAATGTGACAGTATTCATTAAGGCTGTCCATAAACCTTGGTTATAAATAAATAATAAACCAATAAAGGTAAATGCAGTTAATCCCCATTTTTTTCCTGAGATAAAATAAGCGACTGCAGTAACAATTAATAACATTAGTAGCGGTGGTACTAATAATAAACCATTCGTCATGCCTTCCATGACAAATTGTCCAATCGTTTGTAAAACTGAGAATAATCCTGCGAATGTATTGGTTAGCCAATCAGTTGCATTGGTTACCCAATCTGATACAGGAATCGGTTGTTGTAAAAAATTAAGCATTCGTAGTTACTCCTTCGTGTGTGGTTTCATCTTTTGATTCAATGTCAGTTAATGCGCCAATGACAGTTCCTCGAATCACAACGCCCATCAAACGATCATTATCATCCACTACTGCTAGTGGTGTTGGTGAATCATAAATTAAATTAAAGATTTCTGATACCAAAGTATCTTTGTGTACTTTTTGCACATTTTTATCAATGACTTCTTTTAGTGATAATTCATTTTTACGTGCTTCACGTGCAGATTCTGCTGTCAAGCTACCTTTCAATTGACGTTTACGGTCAACTGCTAACAACATACTTACTTCTTCTTTACGCATACGTTGTAGTGCAACATTTGGTCCGTCAATTTCAATATTCGTTGTTAAAGCTGGTACCATGATGTTTTCTGCAGTTAATACTTTCGAACGATCTACATCCTCAACGAATTCACGAACAAAGTCATTTGCAGGATTTGTTAAAATTTCTTCTCCTGTACCAATTTGCATAATTTGACCGTCTTTCATCAAAGCAATACGGTCACCAATACGCAACGCTTCATTCAAGTCATGTGTAATAAAGATAATCGTTTTTTGTACTCTTTGTTGTAACTCTAATAATTCATCTTGCATTTCACGACGAATTAATGGATCAAGTGCAGAAAAAGCCTCATCCATCAATAAAATTTCCGGATCGTTAGCTAATGCGCGAGCTAAACCTACACGCTGTTGCATCCCACCAGATAATTGGTTTGGATATTGATCTTTAAATGATAGCAAGCCAGAATTATCTAGAGCTTGCTCGGCACGTTGGCGACGTTCTTCTTTTGCCACGCCACGTACTTCTAATCCATATTCAGTATTTTCTAGAATCGTTCGTTGCGGAAATAGTCCGAAGTTTTGGAATACCATGTTAATTTTATGACGACGTACTTCACGCAATTGTTCTTTGGTCATTTTTGAAACATCTTCTCCATCAATGTAGATATTTCCAGACGAAGGTTCAATTAAGCGATTCAATAAACGGATTAATGTAGATTTACCACTACCAGATAATCCCATGATAACGAAAATTTCTCCTTCGTTCACTTCAAAACTTGCGTCATAAACCCCGACTGTTGCCCCCGTTTTTTCGACGATTTCATTTTTACTTTTATTTTCTTTAACCATAGCTAATGCTTGTTGGCTCTTTTTCCCAAAGACTTTTGTTAGATGTTCAACACGAACTTTACTCAAACAAAAACACTCCTTTTCATTTATTTCATGATTTTTTCTGAAAACCTCACCTAAGTGACCATACTATCGTAACATCGTGTGGTCACTTTGTCAAAAAAAACACACAACTCTTTTTAGAATTGTGTGTTTTCGTTATTCATTTGGATAAAAAAAGTTCTGCATTCGTTGAAAACTCAACTCATTTCCAACAAAATAAACAATGTTCCCAATACTCAATTTTGCATAAGGTCCAGGCGACAATAACAATTCTGTTTCTGTTTGAATGGCGACAACCGTTGCGCCTGTTACCTGCCAAATATTTAATTCCACAATGCTTTTTTCCAAATGTAAGGCTTTTTCTGTTATTTTTAATTCGTATGGAATAAAAGGTGAGATGTCATGAACTTGTTTCGTTTGATTCACCAATACGTCTATTAATTCAGAAAAATTAGCGATTTCTTGTCGTTGTCGATCCACACTATCTGCAATTTCTTGCTGAATTTCTTTGACCGATTGAACATTGCGGTATTTTTCCACAAATTTTTGAGCATTTTCTTTTGACGAAACATATGCACCACTGCCATGACGAACTTCCATAATTTCTAAATCTACTAAAACATTAATCGCCTTACGTGCAGTCTCTGGGGAAACATTGAAATTACTGGCTAAAGTTGACCGTGCATGAATTTTCTCTCCGACTTGATAACGCCCTTCCACTACCCGTTCGGCAATTTCAACGGCAATCTGCTGGTAGCGTGGAAGTGACACTCTGTTTTTAGGTTTCATACTTTTTTCCATTTTTCTACCTTCTTGTTCTCATATTTTAACTGCATAGTATCATATCTCTAATTCTGAAAACAAGTTTCCTCTAGAAAAAATCTTTCAGTCGCTTCTGCAATCGTGGGTCAATCAACGCAAATGCTTCAGTGAATGATGTGCCTAAAAAATGCTGCTGTGCACCATCTAATAACTGTTCACCCGTTACGTAGGCTGGATTTTCACCTAAAATACTATGAATATAACTAGTTACTATTTCCGATTGTTTATGAACTTCAGGACTTTTTAACAACATTGTTAACGTCTCAAAAAAAACATCGGGAAGCTCTGTCATTTTTTCGGTAAAAAACTGTTCATATTCCTCTTTTTCTAAACGAATCGCTCGCAATAACCCATTGCGCAGCATTCTAGGAATTCCTAAAAAGAATGATTGTTCGAAGCCATATTTTAAATATACACTGACCACTACTCGCATGATTTCTTCTATTAATAAGTTGGTTCGTTCATTAAACTGTTGCAAAATTAAAAAAGAAGTTTCAGGATCGTCTCTGTTTATTTGCTGTAATTGATGCAACAGTTCTGAGTAATACTCACGTGGTAGTTTAGATTGAGTGGTATCGTTTGGTAACAACAACTGACTTTTCTTTGTTAAAAATAATTTGTCCAAATAGATATTCGTCGTTTGCAAATCAACTAAAAAATCCTGATAGAAGTTTTCAAACAGCTCTTTTTTTGCTAAAAACTGGGCGGAATCACCTTTGGCTTGCTGATTCACACGACGTATTTCTGCTTCTAAGGCTTCGTAGTCAGCAATGTAAATGGGCATCTTGGCTTTTCTGAAATCTAAGACACGTTGCGGTAGTTTTTGATTCATTTGAATCGGTTTTGCCAGTTGATTATTACGAAAAACTGCATAACAATAACGTTGCCAAACTTGTTCGGGAAATTGAACTTGATGCTTTTTTAGCCATAATAGTTCGTCTAAGGCAATATCAATCTCATTGACGCCTTTTTGAATTTCTCGGGCAACTTCAATCGGAATATGCAAATGATCGGCAAAATGATTGATTCCTAACGCCATTGTTTGGGCTTTTTTTGTAGAATGCAAAATAAATTGAAATTTTAAAGGTCTTCCACATTTACAAGTTAGTTTTGTTCCATCAGGAAACGTATCTGGATAAAAAGGATTAATTTTTAATTCCGAAAAACGCCATTGTGTTGATTGCATATAACTATTTTTTAAAAACAACGAGCGAATACGGTATTTTCGATGATGTTCTAATAAATGTCTCTGCTCTTTAGTTAGCGTGTGTAGCAATGCTTCACGCTCTTTCATGGTAAATGTTTTAGCAGCTCGAACTGGATAAAATTGATTTCCCAAAAATTCAGGATACCAATCTGCAAAAAAATCTAAATAATCGGTCATTTTCATTACTCCTTTCCGATTTCTTCTAATTGACAAAGCACTTTATATTATACCGCTTTTGTGTTAAAACTAGTGAAGAAAGGAGCCACTCATGAAAAAAATTGCAATTATTGGCGGAGGAATTATTGGATTAACTCTAGCTAATTACTTAGATTCAACCAAATTTGATGTCACTTTATTTGATGAAGGCATCGGTCAAGCAACCGGTGCTAGTGCGGGCATTATTTCTCCTTGGTTATCCAAAAGACGAAATAAAAAATGGTACCAGCTTGCCAAAGATGGTGCAGCATTTTTCCCAAAATTAATTCAAGATTTAACTTTAGATGAAACAATCTATTCCACTTGTGGCACGTTATTATTACGTGAACAACATAGTTTACTCTCTCTAGCTGAACTAGCCGAAGAAAGAAAACAGGAAGCACCAGAAATTGGTGAGATTCAACTGCTAACAGCTGAACAAACACAGCAACAACTGCCTTTATTAACACCCGCTCCTGCACTTTACGTTTCAGGTGGTGGACGTTTAGACGGTCGTGCCTATCTTAGTCACGCAACCAAACAAGCCGAAGCAAACGGGGTGACAATTATTCGGGAGAAAGCAACCATTCACCCACTAAATGAGTCATGGAAAATTACTAGCCTTACTCATAATCTTGAAGTTGATGCCGTTGCGCTCACGGCGGGACCATTTGTCCAACCACTCTTAAAAAATCTGGATTATGACGTGGATATTCGTCCTCAAAAAGGACAACTCTTAGCATTTGATACCCCTTATAAAGAAAGTCACCATTGGCCTGTTGCGATGTTAGATGGCGAGGCTGACTTAATTCCTTTTATGAACGGGAAAATTTTATTAGGCGCGACTCATGAAAATGAGGGTGGTTGGGATTTGACCCCAACCCAAGCAGCTTTTGAACAATTAGTTTCAGGCACCCAAAAATTTTTAACAGACCCTACTTTATTCTTGAACCAAACACCACACTATTTGGTGGGAACTCGTGCCTATACGTCAGATTTCGCTCCGTTTTTTGGACCATTAGAAAATAATCTAGTAGTAGCGAGTGGTTTAGGTTCTTCGGGACTAACTACAGGACCTTATATCGGCTATCTACTGGCGAATTATTTCAATACAACCACTTGGCAAACAGAACAGTATCAAAAACCATTAACCACCTACATCAAAAAACCATGCTAAATCCTCTTCAGCATGGTTTTTTACTAATAAATTTAAAATTATGATTGGCTGTCGCTTCAATAATTGGATGTTTACGCAGATATTCCCCAATCAGTTCAGCCATATCTATTTTAATTTCACGAACAATTTTTTCAGCCCCATACATTGCATAATTTCCGCCACCCACAGCCCGGTATTGATTCAATACAATTTCCAATCGATCCGTCGCATGGATTGGTTTTTCGTGATAGTTAAGCGTTACAATTCGTTGACCAACAGGTTGTTGCAAATCAATGGCATAGTCGATTCCTTCGTACATATCATAATTGTAATATTGCGGTTTAGGAACAATATATTTAGGATTAAAGATAATGTTCTCATGGTTAAAAATAAAATGGTCTGCACTTTGTTCTAAGGCTGCTTTTAACTCTGCGCCTGTTACGTCTAAGACAGCAAGTGTATTAGGGTAAACATAATTCGTAATAATATCACGCATCGTAATTACTTCATTAAAGCCCCGTCCTTCATTATTAAATAATGCTGTACCAGAAATATCTACTCCGCTGGCATCCATCTGTACTTTATTGATAAATTCAATATAAGGATGCTCCACAATTCGTGCTTGATTGGCATCGCAAATCCGCATATCACCTTTGACATGTCCCATTGGCTGATCCAACCAAGTTTCGACTTCTTCGTTTAATTCCGCCAATTCATCGGCAATCACTTCATCTATTTTTTCATTTGCCATTGCATAGAGTTTTGCTTTACTGTCCACAATAGTCTTTGTTTCATCTAATTTTAACGTAATTTCTCCTAAAAAAGCGCCTTGAAAACCTGGCTGAATAACGGGAATACCGTTGATTTTTGTGGCTATTTTTCGATGCTGATGGCCGGTCACTAATGCATCAATTCCCGCAACTTCCTGCAACAAATCGTAGCCTTCATTTTCTCCTGTCAACTGTTCTGTTGGTTCACCGGTTTCCAGATTTTTTTCAAAACCGCCATGATACGCAACAATCACAACATCTGCTTCTTTGCGTAATTGTGGAATATATTTTTTGGCTGTATCGATCACGCTTGCAAAGGTTAAATTCTCAACAATTTGTGGTTGTTCCCAATGAGGAATGTATTGTGTTACCATTCCTAAGATAGCAATTTTGATTGATGCTTTTTCTAGGATTACATAAGGCTGACCAAATGCTGGTTCACCCGCTTCATTTAATATATTAGCGGCTAAGACTGGATGGTGATAGCTTGCAATTACCTCTTGTAAATAATCAATTCCATAATTAAATTCATGATTTCCTAATACACTGACATCGTAGTTTAAATGATTAATAATTTTTGTAATGGCTTGTGCACCTTGATGTCGATGTTTACGAACATAATAACTTAAAGGCGATCCTTGTATAAAATCACCGTTCTCAATTAAAACAACCGGTCCAACTGCATTTTGTCGTATTTCATTTAATTTTGTGGCAACTTTTGCTGTCCCAAATGGCAAATCCAACCCTCGTTCTGTATAGTTGGTTGGCATGAGATAGCCGTGCATATCACTTGTTGCTAAAATTGTTAATTCCATGTTACTTCCCCTTTAATCCATCTTCTTGTTCATAGTAAATCAAAAAAGTTGCGATAGCAATTTAGAGTGTCGGGAGTTTCTACATTTTCTTACGAATGTTTGTGTTTTACTAAACAAAAAAAGACTACCTTATAAATCTACTCACTAATAAAGTATCCAAACTGTCAAAATGTGAAGCTATCTAGATAGACAGCTACTTCATTATAGTTTGGATACTTTATCTTGCGTTAATCTATAGTATAGTCTTTTTAGGAATAATTTTGCGATCTGCTATAATTTTCCCTTGGTCCATTTCCAACATTCGCTGACAAGTCATCTGTAGAAATTCTTTGTCGTGTGTGATAATTACAATTAACACTTCTTTTTGCTGAAGCCATTGAATTAACTGACTAACTTCTTTCATTCGTTCTAAATCTAAACCACTAGTTGGTTCATCAAAAATTAGAATTTTTTTTCCTGACAAAATGGCCGCAGCTAGCGCCACCCGTTGCTTTTCGCCACCTGATAGGGTTTGCGGGTGTCTTTGTAATAAAGATTCTAATGACAAACAGCTTACCACTTCATCATATGCTTCTAAATTTTGGGCTTTAGCTGTAATTTCTTTTTCGACAGTTTCAAAGAAAAGCTGTAAATTCACATCTTGCATGACAATATAACTTTCTTTAATTAACTGTCTCATCGATACTTTTTGGCCACGATAGCTAATTTTCCCTTGTTTAGGTTTTAATAATCCTGTTAGCAATTGAGAAAGTGTTGATTTGCCTGAACCATTTTTACCTACTAAACCAATAATTTCATCATTTGCTAAGGTTAAGTGAGGAATTGTCAGTTCATTTTGTTGCTTTGGATAGCGATACCTTAGATTTTCTACGCTAAGAATCGACGTTGTTGCTAAGTTATGTTCTGTGGATTGAATCGTAATAGGTTGCAAACTACGTAATCCTAATTGCTCCACTTCTGCAGATTCCTTAGCTAATAATTTGGCCTTAGTCCAATGAATCCCTTCTGGTAAAAACAAAAAATGGTCTGCGCTATCCATTAAATAAGAAAGCCGATGTTCTGCAATCACAATCGTAAAACCTTCATTTTTTAACCAAGCTAAATAATTTCGCAAATTATCAATAATTGCTTCATCCAAGTTACTCGACGGTTCATCTAACAAAAAAAGTTTTGGTACTAAGGTACACGCAGAACCAAATGCAACGAGCTGTTTTTCTCCACCAGAAAGTTGAAACATACTTTTGTCTAATAAATGGGCCAAATTAAATTCTTTTGCCACCGACTTTACACGTTCCACCATTTCTGGTTGTGCCATCCCTGCATTTTCCATGGGAAATGCCAACTCTGAATACACGTCTTGGGTGAAAAACTGAGTCTTAGGATTTTGAAAAACCATCCCAATCGTTTCTACATGATTGGTGAATTCTCGCGTTTCTAACGATTGCTGAAAAACAGTTCCTACACCATGCATCTTTGCTTCATATAACTCTGGAATTAATCCACTAAATACTTTAATGAGTGAGGACTTACCACTTCCGCTTTTTCCACAAAGCACAAGCATTTCTCCTACTTGAACTTTCAAATTAATCTTTTTCAAGAGTTCCTGTTCCTGATATTGTAAGGAAAAATCAGTTAACTCAATGATGGCCATAACAATCTTCCTCCTATACATAAAACCAGTACGACGATTAAAACATAATCCTGACATTTAAAGCGCAGAGGATAAATACTTGTATGTTTTTTAGCATTGCCTAACCCGCGAACCATAGCCGTTGCAGATAAATCAATTGCTGTATTATCAGCTGACATTAAAATCGGAATGATGATATATTCCATCGTTGTAAGTGGATGTAACAGCATTTCCCAATAACTCATCGCAATTCCTCGAAAACGTAAGGCTTTGCGAATATTTTTAAAGTCTTGAAATAACGTTGGAAAAAAACGAAACAACACGGTTAAAGGAACAATCAAAGCAAAAGGAATACGCAATTTTTGCAAAGCTGCAATCCACTCACTAATTTTTGTCCCACTCATCGCAAAACTGGCAGACATCAATGTTGGCAACAACCGTCGACTACCAATCAAAACAAAAGATAATAGCCCAAAAATCACTTGATTCCCTTGCGGATACATCCAATAGTCCAACCCTGCCAATAACCAAAACACGGAATAATATCCGATACCTTTTTTCCATTCTCCAATTACTAAAAATAAAATGAACAAAATCGTCATAAATAAACACTCATAAATGAACGAGAGCGGAACCATCAAGCTAAAACTCGCAAATAAAATGACACATAATTTTGTTCGAGGATCGAATGTTAGTCCTGTACGCATAGTTTACCTCTTTGTTTGGAAATGTTTCGTTAATAGCTTACGACCAATATATATTCCTGCAATCGAACAAATAATTACTGATACGACACAGACAATGAAACCAGTTGTTGTAATCGGTGTAAATACATAATTAATATAGTCAGCATCTTTTCCTCGGCGAATTAATGAATCCACATACGCATTTTTCATAAACCACATCGGCAATAATGGTCCTGTCAATCCAAAACTAAATACTGTATAGCTAACCAATGTACGTAATTTTTCATCCGCATTCCAACGATATTGAATAAAATCAGCCAAAATCGCACAAACAAAACTAGGAATAAATGACAAAGCAAAATGACCAGTAATTAAAAAGAGTAGACCAAATACCCCTCCCATAACAGATATGCCACCAAAACGGGGTACTTTTTGTAAAAGTAACAAATAAATAATTCCTGAAAAAAGTGCTGACGCAGCCGGTAATAATAAGGAATCAAAGACTGGTACAGCTAATTTTAAAACAACCATCACAATCGCAACCACAAAAAAATAGATGGCTGTGTATACACCTGTAAAAATAAGTTCTTGCATCTTTAGTTTCTTCATAGAAAGCTCCTTTAGATAAAATTTTTAAATAACTTCCACGATTGAAAATTATATCACATTTTAGAAAGGTGCTTATGGTTACTGCTTGTGAAAATGAAAAAAACTATGCCTGTAGTGCATAGGCATAGTTTTTACTTATTTAGAAATCTTACTACTCTTAAACTTTTGAATTACTAAAGGACCTTCACTAGTTTGCAAATGCATATGGTTTCCTTTTTCTTTCTCATAAAATGTGAATGTCATTGTTTCACCCGTTGCAGTAAAGATTTCCACTGAAGAAGTGTCTCTGAAAATTTCTAATTTTAGCTGATTATCCATTAACGGAATGCGTACTTCTCTTTTGGTTAATTGTTTTTTTTCAATCCCTTTAATATCATAACCCATATTTTCTCGTGAAAAACTTAATAACGAGGTTGACGTATCATATTCAAGTCGTAAAGACTCTTTATCTTGAGCATATAAGAACGTAATTTTTTGTCCTTCAACAATATCCACAATTAATTGTATATATTGTTGATTAAAGACACTACCTGCAAAACTAATTTGACCACTGGCAATCATTTGGTCTTCTATACTAATTATTTCTTCAAATTCATCGTAGATTGCTTTAGGTGGTGTCTGTATCAAACAATTATCTTTGACATGCAATTCTCTTGGTAACGTCATTGAACCTGACCATAAATGTTTTAAGTCATGTGTCGGAATCGTTCGGTGCCACATTTGCATCCAGGCAACCATGATACGTTCCCCATTTGGACCTTCACATGTTTGTGGTGCATAAAAGTCTAATCCATAATCAATCTCATGATAATTCTCAACAGCCAATTTTCCTGTTTCCCAATCCATTTCGCCAATAAACACTACTGTTGAACTAGTATTCAAATATGAATAATCTACTGGCTCCATTTCGATTGGAGAAAAAATCAACACATCTTTTCCATCTAGATGAAATAAATCGGGACATTCCCACATAACTCCCTGGTCTGCTTCTCCTTCTGCCACAACAGATTTAAAACGCCATTCAAATAAATCAATTGATTCAAATAACAACATTTGACCACGTTTATCTTCTGTTTGTGACGCGACAATTGTATAGTAAATATCTTCATGTTGAAAAACTTTTGGATCTCGAAACTCGGCAATATTACCAATACCATCGATATGCTCTTCTGCAATAATCGGATTATTCACATATTTTTCAAAATGAATACCGTCTTCAGAAACAGCTAAACATTGAACTTCCCTGCGATATTCTCCTTCTTCCACATGACCCGTATATATTAGATACAGCTTACCATCTTTTTCGATTGCACTACCAGAAAAGCAACCATTAATATCGTATTCTTCACTGGGTGCCAAAGCAACAGGTAAACTTTCCCAATGAACTAAATCTTTAGATTTCGCATGTCCCCAATGCATGGGTCCCCAAACGCTATCGTAAGGATAATATTGGAAGAATAAATGATATTCCCCTTTAAAATAAACAAAACCATTAGGGTCATTAATCCATCCAATGGGTGCCATTAAATGGTAGTGATTACGATAAGTTGGAATTACTTCGTGAATCTTCTTTCTGATAAATTCATTTGCCTTTTCAACTTCAATTTTATGCAATAATTTCACGTCCTTTTATTTTATACCAGTACCTGAACCACCTAAACCTTGTAAAATATACTTTTGTGCCACGATATAAATAATAATCAGTGGAATCGTGGAGATGGTCAATACAGCCATTACTTGATTAATATAAACTGGTTGAGTGGTGTTAATAGTTGTTATAGCTACTTGCATCGAAAATTTGCTGCTATCGGTTAGTACCATTAATGGCCAAATATAATCATTCCAACTACCAATAAAGGATAATACTCCCACTGTTGCAATCGCAGGCTTCGACATAGGTAGCATAATACTAAAGAAAATACGTACAATACTGGCACCATCTAAGCGTGCCGATTCAATAATTTCTTCAGGAATTGCGATGAAAAAGTTTCTAAATAAATAAATATTGAATACACTTGCCATCGCTGGAAGAATAACTGCCATTCGTGTATTTACTAATCCTAAAGTATTCACAATCGTAAATTGTGGAATCAAAACTGTTTCCATTGGGATAATTAATAATGCCAGAAGTATCCCAAAAATGATTTTCTTTCCTGAAAAATTAATTTTAGCAAAAGCAAAACCTGCTAATGAATTGACAATAATTGAACCAAAAGCAAACGTTAAGCCATAAAACACACTGTTTGCTAAATAAGTAGTAATGCTAAAACGTTCCAGTACTTCTTGATATGTTTTAAACCAATTCGCTGGATTCAAACTCGGTAAAAAAGCTTTTAAAGAAGTAAGATTTGTATATACTTCTGCTTCTGGTTTCATTGAAGAAACTAACATCCATAACATCGGAAAGATAAAAAGTGCGGCTAACAAAAATAATAAAATATATTCAAGTATCATTAATGGTCCTATTTTTCTTGTCATTTTTAATTATCCTCCTTAATCAATTTACGTTGAGCGAGAGTAATTAAGCCAATCATAGTTGTAAAGATTAACGCAATTGAACTAGAATACCCTACCATGCGATCGGTAAAACCAGTTTGATAAATATAATACACCATCGTCATTGTAGAATTCATTGGTCCACCTTGTGCCATAACCATTGGCTGAATGATTAGTTTAAAAGCTGAAATTAATGTAGTTAATACGACAAAAATGGTTGTTGGTTTTAATAAAGGCATTGTTATATAACGAAATTGTTGGAATTTGGAAAAGCCATCAATTTCGGCTGCTTCATACACATCATTGGGTATATTCTGCATACCGCCTAAAAAGAGAAGCATTTGGTAACCTGCTCCTTGCCACGCTGATACAAAAACAATTGTATACATCGCTTGTTTTGGACTAGTCAAGAATGGTTGTGAAGGAAGACCAATTTTTGTGAGTAACGTATTAATTAATCCTTCGTTAGGATTTAATAAATACAACCATAAAATCGAAATAACAACTAAAGACATAACTACTGGTGCAAAAAAAGCAACTTTAAAGAAAATATTTCCTTTACGTTGTTTGTTGATAATTAATGCCATTCCTAAAGCTGCTCCTAGTTGAACGGGAATAATCCAAACTACAAACTTTGCTGTATTCCAGATACTTTTAATAAAAATTGGATCTTTAATCAATCGTTGAAAATTTTCTAAGCCAATAAATTGTCGAGCATCGGGTGTTAATAAGTAATAATCTGTAAAAGCGTAATAAAAAACCATCCCTACTGGAATAACTAAAAAAATTGCTAGTAAAATCAATGCCGGGCTTAAAAAACCATAGCCGATTATATTATCTTTCAATGTTGGTTTCTTGAACATATTGCTCCCCCTTTGTTAAAAGAGTACTCCGACAAAATAATTGTCAGAGTACAATTTGTTTTATTTTAGTGAATTATCAATCGCTTGTTGCATTTCTTCAGCACGTGTATCCGCAACTTTTTGAACATCTTTATTTTCTTCGAAGTAACTTATATCTTGAATGGCTTGTTGGAAAGCACGTGAAACTTGCGGATATGCTACAACTACTGGACGTGCATGACCTGAACGTTGGTTTTGTTCCATTAACGTTCTCATTCCTTCAGAAACTTCATCTTTAATTAATTCAATGGTTGAGTTACGAATTGGTAAAACACTATTACCCAGACTCATAATACGACTTGATTCTGTGCTTGTTGCATATTTAATAAATGCAGCTGAAGCATCTTTTTTCTCTGTCTTAGTTGTCATTGCTAATTGCCAACTACCTGTTGGTGAGACTAATTCTTTTGTTGTATCTGAAACTGGATAAGGTAAAATACCATAATCAATATCCTTGTAATTTTCTTCTAAATCAAAAATTGTCCATGAACCACTTAAAAGCATTGGATATTTACCTGTTTCAAAACCTTTTTCAATTGGACTAATTGTAGTGTACCCATTTTTAACCAAGCTTTGAACAAATTCTAAAGCTTCAACAGTTTTGCTATCATTGAAATAATCAGTTGCTTTTGTTCCCTCTTCATTCACCACATCGCCACCATTTGACCAAATAAATGGCGTATAAGCATACGTTAACATTTCATCGTTTGATGCAATTTGCATATCAATTGCTGGACCCTCAAAATGCTTAGTCAAAGTTTCACTAATTTTGCTAAAATCACTCCATGTCCAAGGGTTATCAAGTGTTGGAAGTTGTTCTTCTGTAATACCTGCTTCTTTAAACATTTCTTTATTATAGTAAACGCCTACATTGGATTCCGAAAAACCAAAAGCATACATTTTTCCATCATACGTCCCCTGTTGAATAATACTATCTAACACATCATCCATATCAGCATCTTTTAAGTAATCGTCTAATGGAGCAATAACACCTGAGTGAGCATAAGCAGCTGTATTAGGACCATCTAAAGTAATGACATCTGGCAGTCCATTCGTAGTAATTGCAGCATTTACTTTATCTTCATAACCACCGCCACTACCACTGCGAGGGATATATTCTGTTACTGCTTTATACTTGCCTTCATTTTCTTTGTTAAAGCCATCTACAATTTCTTGCCATGCAACGCCTTCTGGTGTTTCATCAGAAAATTGAACCCAAATTTTAATATCACCTGGATCACTACTTTCCTTCTTACTATTTCCTCCACCACAACCTGCCAATAATCCTACTGATAATATCGATAGCGCTGCAAAACCTAACAATTTTCGTTTCATGTGTGTTGCTCCTTTCGATTTTTGAAACGTTTCCGTTTTATTTTAAAATTGGAAACGTTTCAGTTTGTAAAATGAGAATATCATTGGAAACGTTTCCTGTCAATTGTTTTTTGATTTTTTTTTTAAATAATAAAAAAGAAACAAAAATCATATGACTTTCGCTCCTTTCTTCTCAATCATTCATTACTTTAGTTGTATTACCTTCTTTAAACATAACTGGCAATAAAATTCTTTTACGAAATTCTTCATTTGAAATCATAGATAATATTGTTTGAACGGAATGGTACGCCATTTCCTGAATAGGTTGTACAATTGTAGAAATAACAAATGATTGATCTGCAGCCATTTTAACTCCATCAAAACCAATAATTTGATAGTCGCTAATGGGCTCTTTCCCGAATTTTTTTAAGACATCTACTACTTTTAAGCCCATAAAATCATTTACTGCAAAAATACCATCTATCTCTTGATGGGACTTAAAAAATTGTGTAAGTTGTTCTTCCAAATTAGTAATGGGTTCAAACATATCCAATGTACTAGGAATAATTTCTTTTTGTAAACAAAATTCATAGAATCCTTGTTTTCGATTATTTGTTTCATTTGGATATGGCGACGTTCCCCCAATATAAGCTAATTTTTTACAGCCGCGTTTGATTAATTCAATTGCAGCAATTTTACCACCGCTAAAATTATCTGCCGTGACATAAGCAACCTCTTCAGAAAAATGACGGTCAATACTTACAAAAGGCAAATTAGCCGAGACATATTTGTCGATATCAGAATAGGTAATTCCAATAATTCCATCTACTTTACTTTGTTTCACCATTTGAATATATTCTTTTTCTTTATCAGCATTTCCATCAGAATTACACAGTAATAATTTATAATTTCGCTTACTTAACTCAACTTCTACAAAATAGGCAAATTCAGAAAAGAATGGGTGCCAAATTGTTGGAAGAATCAGAGCAATCGTATTACTTTTATTCGTTTTTAAACCACGTGCATATTCATCAGGTTCATAATTTAATTCTTTAATTGCAGCAGTAACTTTTTCTCTTGTGGTATCTTTCACACGTACACCATTAATAACTCGTGAAACTGTTCCTACACCAACTCCTGCAAGAGCAGCTACATCTTTCATTGTTGCTTTCATATCATCCGCTCCTCTCTGCTACTATAATAGCAGAAAATTGAAAACGGTTCTATTTTTTAAGAAAAAAGCTTGCGAAACATCGCAAGCCCTCACTTCTGATACACCCATTCTCCATCCATCATAGTCGCAAGTATTTCCGTTTCTAAAATTTCTTCTTCTGAACAAGTAAGTAAATTTTGAGACAAAATACAAATATCTGCATGGTTTCCGATTGCTAACGTACCAATATCCGTGCGGCTCAAAGCTTTAGCAGCTCCTTGGGTATGCGCATATAGAGCATCTGCTACTGAGATGACTTCTGTTGGCATCAAACGTTCAGTCGGAACTCCTGATTTTTCCCGACGAGCTACTGCATAATAGATTGACTCTAACGGTGTAACATCTACTACAACTGGAGTATCTGTGCCAAATGCTAGCGTTGCTCCTTGGGTTAAGAAGGATTGAAAAGGAAACATTTCGCCCGCCCGTTTTGTACCGACCTCTTCTTCTAATGTCTCGTATCCGACCAATAAATGACTGGGTTGTACTGAGATGACCAATTGTTCTTGATTGACTAAAGCTAAATCAGTAGGATCCATCACTTCTAAATGTTCTAACGTATTGTATTTGCCTTGTGCCAATGGAAATTTTGCTAAGCTTTCTTGATAATACGTTAATGCTTGATGAATCGCTTCATCACCAATCGTATGAATTCGCATAGGCCATCCTTGTTGATTGGCTAATAAAATCAATTGACGCATCCGTTCTGTCGCAATTAACGGACTGCCTACATCGCCTTCAAAATAAGGTGTTTCATATTCTTCTTTTAAAAAAGCAGTGTGCGTACTTGTGACACCGTCAAAAAATTGCTTCACACCACCCATTTGCACTTTAGGTGAGCAATATTTCGCTGCAATTTCAGTCAATTCCGTAATTTCAGAGCGCATGGCTGGATACAAAATGGCACGTGTTGTGGCTGCTTCTTCAATTTGTTGAAATAATTCTGGATACACCAAATCATCCCAGCTTTCACCAGTTAATGCGACATCTCCAATAGTCGTTATTCCCATTTGATTTAAGTGATCCATATAAGCTAAATAGGTATCGGCTATTTTTTCTTTAAATATTTCTAATACTTCAGCAAGATAATTAATCGCTACTGCTTCCAAAAAGCAACCTGTTAATTCATTTTCTTCAAAAATCGCTTCCCCACTAATCCCTTGAGGAATTTTTTCTTTGGTAATTTGTAAAACTTCCATTGCTTTCGTATTCAACCAAATACTATGGGCATCGCCAGAAATAAGCATAACAGGAACATCAGAACAAACTGTATCAATTGAATTTTTGGTTGGATAGACGTTTTGCCCAAAATCACTACTAAACCAACCAATACCCAGTTTCCAGCCATGAGTTGTTGGGAGCGCCGGTACTTGTTGCGCAAATTCTTGTTCGGATATTCCTGATAATTGAATTAAATGCCCCGCATGAATTAACGCGGACAAATAAAAATGAACATGACAATCAATAAAACTTGGAATAATCATTTGTTCAGAATAATCAATAACCTCACCTTGAGGAATGTCTGCTAATGGCCCTATTTTTTTAATTAAGCCTTTTTCTATTTGAATAAAACCTGCAAAAGTCGTTTTAGTAATCGTATCAAAAATGTAATTTGAACGTAGAATTGTCATCTTATAACCCCAACTTCCATTCTAAGAAAAGATCATTGTAAATTTCGACTGCATCTCTTCCTAAATATTCATAATGTTCCATTTGTTCCATTGCCTCTAGTTGCGGATAAAAAGCAGCATTATCAGTTAATTCGTTTGGTAATAACGCTTTGGCTTTTTCATTTGGTGTTGCATAACCAACATATTCCGCATTCTGTTTGGCATTTTCTGGACGCAGCATAAAATTAATAAAAGCATACGCACCTTCTAAATTGCTGACAGTTTTAGGAATAGCGAAATTATCCGTCCAAATCGCTCCGCCATCTTCTGGAACAATATATTCTACAGCAGGATTTTCTGACATTACAAACGCTGCATCCCCTGAATAACCAATGCCGATGGGTGCATCATTGTTAATCATTAATGTTTTGATTTCATCAGTCAAAACCGCCTTAACATTTGGTCGCAAGGCTTCTAATTTTTTTACACCATGTTCAATTTTATCTTTTTCTAATTCATTTAGAGATAATCCTTGTGCTTGTAATGCAATTCCTATTGATTCACGAGCACCATCTACCATTAAAATATCATTTTGATACGTTGGCTCCCATAAATCTGCCCATTTCTGAATAGCCTCGGCTTCAATCTCATCTGTATTCACCATAATTCCAATCGTTCCCCAAAAATAAGGCAATGAGTATTGGTTATTTTCATCAAAATTTTGATTCATTAAAAAGCTCGATAAATTTTCTATCCCTTTAATTTTACTGTGATCAATCGGTACTAACAAATCCCCTTCAATCATCTTAGGAATAATCGATTCACTTGGAAATACGACATCATAACGCGTTCCACCTTGTTTGATTTTCGTTTCCATCGCTTCATTTGAATCAAATGTATTGTAAATGACATGATAACCAGATTCTTTTTCAAATGCTTCTAGTAACTCGGGATCAATGTATTCCCCCCAGTTAAAGATAATGACTGTATTTTCACTCGCTTCGCTTACCGTCGCCGTTTCTTTTGCCAACCAAGTTTTACTAACAAATAAAATACTCAAAACGAGTAGGATGCCACCAAAAAATACTACCAATCGTTTCAACTCATCAATTCCTTCTTTCTACAAAAAATAGTTTTTCTTGAGTAGAATAGCTGATATTATGGAAAAATACAATTGGAAAAATTAAAAACCTTTAACAGCTCACGACTGCTAAAGGTTTTAATTAATTGATTCGGCGTTTTTTTGATTGAATACCTGCGAGATATAATAAAATGGAGAGGGCCAATAAAAATAACATCGATTGAATCATTGGCATTAAATTATAAGTAGTTTTCTCCCATAATTTAGGCATATCTTGAATCATATGAGTGGTTGGCAACAATTTAGCAACGCTTTGAATAGGTTTTGGTAATTGATTGGTTTGAATCCCCATCATGCCTGATAAAATCATAATTAAAAAATACGTAGACATCACAATCCCAAATGTTGTACTGAATTTTTTCATTAATAAAGAAATTCCGTACGCTGCTAAAAACAAACTAAAGCTCAACAAGCACACACCACTAACAAAAACCATTAACCCAAAAATGGTTGGCAAAGGAACGCTAAGAAACGGTGTCACTACAGCAATATAAATGGCTACTGAGATACTCGACATTATGGCTTGTGCTAAAAATTTTGCTTGCATTTGTTTTTTCTCTGAGTAACCAAATAACGCCATTCTTACAGTCACTTCTTTTTCAATTTCTTGAGAAAACAGCGCTGCAAAACCAATGTAAATAACTGCTAATGGCGAAATCAACAAGTTGGTCACAAATAATTGTGTACTAAATTGAGGCAGCTGACTTTCAGGGATTTGTTTATTAAAAATCGAATAAAACAGTAACGTCATCACAATCGGAAAGATGATCCCAAATAAAATAGAGAAAAAGTTGCCCAGTGAATTTAACAATTCATATTTTACATATCTTTTCATCGCATTTTCCCTCCAATCGCATTTAGAGTCAATAATTCTATGTCTTGATTACTACGTTTGAAGTTGATGCCTTTTTGGATTAAATGCTGGGCTAATTGCCATTCTTCTTCTTGATTGTCACAAGCAATGGCTACCGTATTTTCTGGTGCAATTAATTGTCGATACTGCGTTAACGCAATCGTTTCATTCTCATCAAAGGTAATCACTGCATGCCCACAATATTTTTGAAAGAGCGCTCGATGAGAATCGTAAGCAACCACTTTTCCTTCATGTAAGATAATTAATTTATTGGTTAATTGTTCCAGCTCTTGGTAATAGTGCGTTACAAATAAAATAGCAGCATTTTTATGTTCATACCATTGTAAGATTTTTTGGATTAAAGCGCGACGTGTTTCAAAATCCAGACCTGTCGTTACTTCATCAAAAAAGGTGATAGGTGCATCTTGCATTAGAACTAAAATTAAGGTAAATCGCTGCTTTTGTCCACCAGATAAATCTTTAAATTTCTTTTTTAAATTCTCTTCAAAAGCAAAAAATGTAACAAGTTCTTGTAGTTTCGTATTTTGTTTATATGATGTATTTAAAATCGCTTCTAAAATTACCTTACAACTAACCGTATCTACATAATGATTAAACTGCATATGCACAGCCATGTCTTCAGGGCGCACTTCTGAAAGAATTTTCCCCTCATATTTAATCAATCCTAAACAAGCTTTAATAAGTGTCGTTTTTCCAGCGCCGTTTGAACCAATAATCCCGACACGATCAGTTGCTTGAATTTCAATTGAACGTTCAATATCTAATGCAACGGTTTTACCGTAAGCCACTTTTAATCGTTCAATGGTTATCATTTTCATCCCTCCAGTTTAAAGTAACCTGTACGCCATCAACTGTATTTTTAATCGTCCACGTCATTTCCAGTAAATGCACAAATTTATCAACTAAATATAATCCTAAACCAGTTCCTGCTTCCTCTTCTTTCGTATCTCGAATAAAGGGTTCGTGAATATGCTGAATAAGTTGCTCGGAAATTTTGGCAGTTTCGCTAATAATCGTCAATTCTTGTGATGTCAAGCGAATCTTAATTCGCTGATTACGTGGCGTGTATTTCACCGCATTTTGAATCAAATTATCAAGCACTGATACAAATAATGCTTCTTCTGTTTCAATAAAAACCGGCATCAGTTCCCACTCAATCGTTAGCTCTCGTTGTTGGGCTTTTTCTTGATACATTTGCCAAATCCCTTGTAATATACCATCAACAGCAATCACTTTAGTTGCTTCTCTTGAATGTTCTTCAAATAAAAACATTAATTGTTGGACAATTTGTTGCATTTTTTGAATTTCTTTTTTTACTTCAGGCAAATAAGTTGCGGTTGCTTGATATTTTCCTACACGATGAATCATGCTTTCAACTAGTAATAACGATGACGCAATAGGTGTTTTTAATTGATGAGAGGCATTAGTAAGTAACAACTGTTGCTTGTGATTAATCGCTGCCAATTCTTGATTTTGACGATGTACTTCTTTTAACTGCTTTTGTAATTCCAGATGCATTTGATTCAACGCTTTTTCTAAGACTTCTAATTCATCCCCTTTATTGGGCTGATGAAATACAGGCGCTTGCTCTTTGTCACGAATTCTGGCTTGCTGAGCGAGTAATTCGATAGGATAAGCTAATTTTCGGCTAAACCATCGCGCAATCAGCAAAGACATCACCAACAAAACAGCAACAATCATTGGCGTACTTTGTAAAACAATGGGAAAGAGTTCATTTAATTTAGGCGTCATCGCCGAAGCAAACGTCACGTAAATATCCTGATTAACTTCTTTAAAAGCGACATAACTTGCATAGCTATTAGCATTTTGTTCGACAGTCCCCGCAAAAATTAAAATATCATCTGCGGTAGTATACACTTCTTGATTTTCTGAATCTTCCAGCATTTCAAAAGGATAGGTTTGGACATTGTTTATTTCAATAAGTTCTTGTTGAATCGGGGTAGATAGGTTTTTGATTAGCTTTTCAACAGGTTCAAAATCTTGTTCATTCCAACTAAGTGTAAATTCTTTTTCAGGATCCTTCACCTGAAACGATGTGCGTAATTTATGATAAAGTTCTTTTATTTCTGGAGCTTTCAACACAACATCCATGGTCGCATTTGTTGTAGATAATTGAATGGTTTCACCGGTATGAGGCAACTTTAGACTCATCAGCAAAAAATTTTCTGATAATTGATAGTCATCGGAAAACAGCTTTCCTTCGATAAAACGACGTTGCACTTCTTCGGTTGTTTGCAAATACCGATCTGTTTTGTAACGAGCATAGAGTCCTGGTAACATCCATAGAAAATAACCAATAATCAAGCTCCCTAATAATAATGTTGTAAATGCCGTATAAATCATTGTCTTTTGAGTAATTGTTAAGCTAATTTTCTTCATAACAATACCCCATTCCAATTACAGTTCGAATCACTTCAACAGGCAATTTTTTGCGCAAATTTTTAATATGCGCATCAATCACACGATCATTCACCATAAAATCATCTGGTGCAATAATTTCTAGCAAATGATTTCTTGTATACACTCTCTTTGGATGTTGGTACATCGCTTCAAAAATTAAAAACTCCGTGACTGTAAGTTGCAACGATTGCTGATTGTAATACACTTGAAAATTTTCTTGACGCACTTCCAAACCATTCGTTAATTCCGGTTTATTCCTGGTTCTACGTAAAACGGCTTCAATTCTTTTCAATAAAACAAGTGGTGAAAATGGTTTGATGATATAGTCATCAGCCAGACGATTAAATGCTTCAAGCTGATTGCTTTCATCCCCTAAAGCCGTCAACATGATGGTTGCACATTGCGGTTGTGTTTGAGTAATAACTTCCAATACTTCTAAACCTGATACAAAAGGAACCATAATATCTAGAATCGCTACATCATACTTTTTTTGTGTTAATGTCACTAGAGCTTCCTGCCCATCAACAGCTAAATCGACTTCATAATCTTGCAACAACAAATATTCACATACAACTTCGCGAATGACACGATCGTCTTCTAAATATAAAATATGAGCCATTCCGTTGCCTCCTCTATCTTTAGTAAACACTATGGATATGAATTTCATATGAATGCAAAAAATCATGCACCCCATTGGTACATGATAGTTATCTTTTTTGGCGCATGGATTGAATATGCTTCAAGCTAGAATCTTGTTTGAAACGCTGATATTCCTCTGATTCCATTGGATAAATCGCCATTTTTTCTTCATGATTAAAATGAACACCCCAGCCATATTGCTTTACTAAGGGAGATGCTCGAAAACAAGGCTGTCCTTTTGAAAAAAATTCTTCTTTGGAAATGCCTTTGTGGAAAGCAGTTGTGGTATACAAGACTTCATCAGACGTGAGTTGATAGGGTTGATTAATCAACAACTCATATTGCTTTCGAGCAATCGTTTTTTGTTTTCTTTCTGGAGGGATACCGGCTGTTGTGATGGGACTATTTTGAGGAATTTCAATAAAGGTATCTCTATAATTTGTGGTATGAACTTTCATCGAAAACATCCTTTCTCACTTTTTTCTACTATAACAAAATTTTGTGCAAACAAAAAGAGCTGAAGAAAACCTTCAACTCTTTTTCTGGATTAAAAGACTGGAACGACTGCTCCTTGGTATGTTTCATTGATATAATCTTTTATTTTGTCTGATTGTAATGCAGCAAGCAATGCTTTGATTGTTTCACTGTCTTCATTACCAGCTTTCACAGCAATAATGTTGGCATATGTTTGTGCTGCTTCAGAATCTTTATCTTCTTTTTGTAAAGCATCCTCTTCAACGTTAAATCCTGCTTCTAATGCATAGTTGGCATTAATAACCGCTACATCCACATCTTGAACAGCACGAGCAATTTGTGAAGCATCTAATTCAACAATTTCCAAATTTTTTGGATTTTCAACAATATCTTTTGATGTTGTTGTAATATCAGCACCTTCTTTTAATTTGATTAAACCAGCTGCTTCAAGTAATAATAAGGCACGAGCGCCATTTGTTGCATCATTAGGGATAGAAACTTTGCCACCTTCTGAAATGTCTTCTAACGAGTTCGCTTTACCTGGATAAATTCCAAGTGGTTCAAAATGAATGCTTCCAGCAGAAACTAAGTCTGTTCCATGTTCTTCATTGAAATTTTCTAAATATGGTGTATGTTGGAAGAAATTAGCATCCAAGTCGCCATCGTTTAAAGCTGTATTTGGTAAAACATAATCATCAAAAATTTGAACATTTAATTCGATTCCTTCTGCTGCTAAATCATCTTTAACTTGTTCTAAAATTTCAGCATGTGGTGTCGAGCTGGCACCTACTGTTAATGGTGTTTTCTCTTCTGTACTCGCTGAAGCACTAGAATCCTCTGTTTGATTGCCGCTGCCATTTGAGCAAGCTGCTAATCCTAAAAATGTTGCACCTAAAATTCCTAATCCGATTACTTTTTTAAAACTTTTCATCTTTTGTCTCCCCTTTAATTTCTTTATTATATTTAAACCGTAAAACGGTGTGTTCCTTTAGATAACAAAAAAGTCCTTTCATCAGTAAAACTGACAAAAGGACGAATAAATCGCGGTACCACCTTCGTTTGGAAGTAACTACTTCCCTCAATCTATCTCCTAAAAAACAAGAAATAGTGTTCAAGATAACGATTGAACCTTCCGAAATCACCTACATATCGATGATTTATCCTCAGAGACCATCTTCATTTTCTACCTCTTAGTTCTTTTCACCAACCAGAACCTCTCTACAAAGACTTCGAAAACTACTCTTCTCTTCAATGGATGTATATGTTATTGAATCATAATTTACAATAGAATCCGATGTTTGTCAATCATTAAATAACTTTTAGGACATTTCTTCAAACAGCACCACTTTATTGCGTTCTTGTTTTGCTTTATATAATGCGCTATCTGCTTGCAGAAACAAGTCCGACATTCCTTTTGTTGAAGTCGATTCTGCCAAACCAAAACTCGCTGTAATCGTTAACTCTGGATGTTCTGGTATCGTAATTTTTTGAATCTGCTTTTGTAATTCCAGACAAATTTCATACGCTTCTTGTAATGTATTCTCTTGAAACAACAAACAAAATTCATCCCCACCAAAACGATACACAACAGGTTCCTGCGAATACTGATTAAGTACCGTCGCAAAAGATTTCAAACATTCATCCCCAATATAATGACCATAATGATCGTTAATTTTTTTAAAATGGTCAATATCAGCAATTGTCAAAACATAACGTGACGGGACAAGCTGTTCATTTAATCGAGTCAAATCAGTATTAAATGCCAATCGATTAAAAATACCAGTTAATTCATCAATATACAGCTGTTGCTCCAGTTCATAACGTTCTAATTCTAAATTGATACTAGCAATATTTTTCTTTTCTAAGTAATACATTCCTATTGTAAAAATTAGCGTAAACATAACTAACAAAGCAAAAATCAACACAATTCCCAACAAACGTAATGGTGACTCAAAAATAGTATTTTGAGAAGGATTCCACGGAATAAGAAATTCTGCACTTAGAAACAAGAAAATGCTTAATATACCCGTTCGCATCGTCAAACGAGGAACTGCATAGATCCCTGTAATAACGATAGGTAGAATGTATAAGGTATAAACGGGAGAAGAAATATTATGAATCGTCGTAATGACAAAACTAATTAACACAAACATAATAGAGACACTATATAACCGTTGCATATGTGAAAGCTTCTGATTCTTCCTCAATATATTTCCCGTTATTAATAAGAGGATATTACTAGTCGTAGGAATGATTAAATATTTCAATACATACATAGTCGTTGTAGCTGTTGACAATTGTTGTTTTAACACAATAATACTTACAATAATTTCAATACAAATTGCTGCTAAAACAAAAGCTACCGCTATTTTATAATGAAAACCTAACCACTCCACATTAATTCGTTCATATTCTTTTTCCAGTTCAACTATTCGGGTAGTCGCAAATTGATTTTTATTTTCTTCGCGTTTCCCCATAGATTATCCCATCCTTTCTCCATTCACAAATTGTGTATGTGCTATCCTTATTTTAAAACATCTATAAATTATAACATAGCGTAAAGGTAAGATTTATAATTAAATTGTTTAAAATAAAAAGCTCCTTAACAAATTAAGACACTAGAATAACGTCTTCTAGTGTCTTAATTGACTAAACTATCGACAAGTTCAGGAAATAACCATTTTTGATAATAGCGGTCGTATAAACTAAAATCTGGGTGTTTGGGGTTATCGCCACCTGGATCCCACCAAATGTAGGGAACATCTAATGTCCGACTTTTCTCTACGAAATATTGCGTCCAGGCCAGTCTATCATCTAAATTATTTTTATGACTCGCTCCAAACTCTGTTATTACAACAGGGATACCTTTATTAATAAATAGTTGGTTAATATCTGAAAAAAATGTATCGATTAATTTCGTATCTTTAGAATTTTCAGGGTCAAACGTTGTTCCTTTTTGATCTGTCTGCGTAAAATAGTCCGGTATATAAGAATGAATTGAAACCATTAAATGTTTTCCTGAAGGCAACTCAAATGCATTCAAAGCTGCTGTTTCGAAACGTGCGGCATAGGTAGGTAATAATAAATAACGTTCCCTATTGTAGCCCTCCAATTGGCGAATAGTTTCCACAAAGACTTCATTTAATTGATTAACAATTTTTTGCGACTCATAAGGACCAGTTGCCCACTCATCTCCTGTTCCAATTAAACGAGGTTCATTCATGCTCTCAAATAAAAGATGCGTGTCATATTCTGCAAAATGATTGCCAAGTTGCGTCCATAATAGTTTCACTTTTTTGATTGCTGATGTTAAATGCGCTTCATCGGGTGTGTACCAGTCATCATGGTGTGCGTTTAAAATCACATAAAATCCTTCATCTAAACTCATATCAATAATTTCAGTGACCCGATTTAACCACTCTTGATCAATCATAAAATTATCATCGACATGCTCTTGCCAAGTCACAGGAATACGAATTGTTTGAAAGCCTGCTTTGCGAATATCTTGAATTATTTCAGGATTTGTTGGAGGGTTTTTCCAATACGTCTCGTAATCAGTTGGACTATCTGTTTGAAAATTCAGGTTGTGTGTATCTAAACTATTCCCTAAATTCCAACCTGCTTGCAATTTTTCTGAGAAACGTATTTCTTCACTCTTTAACTGCAAATTACACCCTCCTAGAATTAACAAGCCTAGATACAAGAGAAAATAGATTTGTTTATTTAGTATGAGTATCTTCATCTGCGCCACCTAATATATCATTAACTAATAAACTAGTATTATTGACTTGTTGTTTCTCATCAACTTGTTTACTTATATGCGCTTTTTGAGCCCATTGTGTAACTAATTGGAGTTTCTTTGAATCACTTGTTAGTTCATCAATATTTACAATTTGGTATAATTTATTTTTATTATTTAACTGTTTAATGTATTTACATTTAAAGTTCACGCCATCAGATACGACACATTCAATTTCATCATCTACATTTACAGTGTCTGTCACAAGATATTCGAAATTAAAATTAATAATGGTAACAAATCCCCCTGAAACTAGAGGAAGTTGTTCATTCATATCAATACGAGCAGATTTACGACTAAAATAAACAACTGGTTGCATGCGACGCACAATATTTAAGCGTAAATCATCAAACGTACTATGCGATGATTGTAAATTTTTTGGTAGGGTATGCACTCTATCATAAAGTATTTGCATATAATCGGCTTTACTATCTAGATAATCAACAATTTGAAAAGCATATTTCCATCCGCCTCTAAATTCATCGATATGAACAATTTTCCCTTCTACTTCAGCCTGATAACAATCGGTTGTGATAGTTAACTTTATCAATTTTTTATGATCCATAAAGATAGGCTTTTCCATAAATAATGAAACACCACCTTCTGAAATATCCAATGTACGACAGTGAATTTCTTCCTCATGAATTGGTTTTAAAACGACTGCTTCTGAAATAGCCACACGTTCACTTTTACGATGAAATTTTCTACCTAAAACAAAAAAGCTTGCCATAACTAAGTTAAATATATTGATTAAGAGCCAAAATAAAACCACGATTGGACCAATAGAACCACTTCTTAAAATCATAAAGATAATATTCGCAATTCCAATCACAGATAAAATAATAAACAATAAAAAGGGGAGTACATACAATAAGTTATTCTGCTGTTCTGTATTCACACCATCTTTTCTTGTTACTTTAAATTTTTTCAACGAAATACCTAAAAATTCCTCTATAACGGGGAATAACAAAAATGGAAACATCGCTGTCTCATAAATATTTGTCCACTTCGTTGTTCTAATATTGCGACTCATCATTCGTAACGTAACTGTGCTTGAGATATACATAGGTAACCAGAAAATTAAAATATGCAATAAATCAGTTTTAATAACCATATAACCAAATGTTGCAAACATAATAGGAGACATAATATAAATTAATCGTTTTATTGGCGCATACCAATACCAAATTGACGCCCAATAGTTTGCTTTTTGAGATAAAGAGAAATTTTTTGTCAAAAAAATATGCATTTTGCGTCCTGTTTGAATACATCCACGTGCCCAACGAATCCGTTGCTGAATCAAACTTGGAAAATCGGTTGGTGATAACCCACTGGCTAACTCTTCATTCATAGCATAACAACGATAATTTTTCTTTTGGAGTAACATTCCTGTAGCAAAATCTTCCGTAATAGCTTTTTCATAAAAACCGCCAATATCATTCAAAGCTTCACGACTGAGTAAAGTATTCGAACCGCCATAGATAACACTGTTTGATCTATTACGTGATACTTGTACATCTTTATAGAAATAATCTTGTTCATTTGGAATACGATTTTCAGAAAACAAGAAGTATTGGAATAGATCTGGGTTATAAAATGTTTGTGGCGATTGAACAAACCCCATTTTGATTTGATCCTTTTCTTCTTTTCCTTCATTTTTAATCCAGGCATCTACAAAATAGGGAACTAAGCGCATT
The DNA here is from genome assembly GCF_058216495.1 of Enterococcus sp. AMC1623. NCBI lineage: Bacteria > Bacillati > Bacillota > Bacilli > Lactobacillales > Enterococcaceae > Enterococcus > Enterococcus sp. AMC1623. The sequence continues at coordinate 1,458,810 of NZ_CM177096.1, forward strand.
AATAATATTCGGCGTGGAATCATATCTGCATCCATTGTTAAAATTAACGGGGAGTTACTTTTACTCATCGCATGGTTCAAGTTTCCAGCCTTTGCACCTTTATTGTCAGAACGATCTAAGTACTGAATCCCCATAGATTCAGCTAACTTTTTGGCTTCAGGTCGATGACCATCATCACATAAATAAATGTGAATTTTTGTTCTATCAGGATATTCTAAGTGTTTACAACCATTAATCGTTTTATAAAGTAAATCCATTGGTTCTGTATACGTAGCAATAAAAATATCTACATCTGGAAACAATTCTAACGGCACATCTGGAACTTGTGGGCTTTCTATCTTATACATATTGTAGTAATGAACCATCGATTCCAATGCTCCTAAAAATTCTACAATAACTAAAGACACGCCAATGATAATAGATACCACCCCAAACTCCAAAGGTAACGTGTAGCGAATCCGCCAATACAAATAAATGATATTTAAGATAACAGTGAGTAATACCCATAATTGATTACGATAAATTTTAATCTTTGACTCTTTAGGGTAAATCGAAGAATACAATTTACTTGTTTCTTTAGGTATAGACTTCATATTCTCATTTCCTTTCAATTTCCTCTCCATTGCTTTGGAAATGCAACGTTTGTTTGTTTGTAAAATAAATAGTTGATGCTAACTCTTTTAGTGCATTTTGTACTTCTAAGTCATTGCTAGAGGCTGTAGTTACAGCTATTTTTGGTTTAATTTGCTCTATAAAAGATTCTGATGATAAATTAGCACGCCCATGATGTGCAACTAGATATAAATCTATGGTAGGCCAATTAACTTGCATCAACTCTTGCAATCTTTTTGATTCACTATCACCGACAAATAGCATATTTGTTTGTTGATATGTAACTAAAGTAGCAAGCGAGTAATTATTATCTTTTTTGTAATGTCTCTCTAAAGGCGGGTATACTGTCAATTTTATAGATCCTAAAGCAAAATTACGTGTCCTCGAAGGATAGGTTACAGACACTTCCAAAGCTGTCAGTTCGTTAGTTATTTTTTCCAAGTTTTCGTGCTCTTTACCATAATAAGGCATAATTACATGAACAACAGAAAAATCTTGTAAGATATTTAACACACCACCAACATGATCTTTATCTGGATGCGTTAAAATTAAGTAATCAATCGTTTTGATTTGTTCGTCTTTTAATAATTTTTTTAACGCTTGGTAGTCTTGTTGTTCTCCTGTATCAATTAAAATCGTATTTGCTCCTTGTGTCAGCAAAGTAGCATTTGCATCATTAACTGTGGAAAGAAAATAGACATCTAGTGGTCGTTCATTGTCTTTCGCTGTATTATAATGGCGAACTAGAAAAAAAGCTCCTGCCAACACAGCAATAAAAATTATAAAACGAAAGATGATAAAACTTCTTTCTAAAAAATCATTTTTAATTACTCTCACCTCCATTTACTTGTAAAAATTATAAAAGGAATCTTGGATAGATGTACTTTGTGTTGCTACTACTACCGCATCAAACTCTTCATTTTCTATTAATTTCTCAATTGTTTTGGATGTTTCATTTTCAGTCACTATAACTTCAACTTCTTTATTCATTAAAGCTAAATATTTAGCAATGGATAAAAAATAATTATCTGTTAATAAGACTATTTTTCCACCCGTCTCTATTTGATTGTTTATTAGCTTTAAATGCCTTAATTCAGATCCAAAATAGATAGTTGAAGCATTGAAATATGTGGTATCTTTTCTTGCGTATTCTACAGGATTAATAACAGTTTGATAGTAATCTCCTTGACGAGTTACATTTTTTGATACATCTTTATAGGTCAGATTAACAGGAAAGTTGGGTACAAATAATTCTAAATCATCCACAGTTGTAAAAAAAATTCCAGTAGAACGTAATTGATCACCTACCATTTTTTTAGAATAAACATCCTTGCGATAGTTAGAGGATAAAGCATATTTTTTATCATAATTAAATATTGAGTTCTTCTTTTGTAGTTCATCCATAATTTGAATCGTTGCTTGAAAAGCAGCAACATCTGTCCAAATACTATGTGTTTTATAATAATATTCCTGATAGGTGTCTCGTTCTTCAGGAACTGTTTTACGTAAATCAAGTGTATTGATTTGTCTATAAGATAATTCTAAAAATAATTCATCTAAATTTTGTAAAGCAACATCATTTGTAGGATAACCAGGTCTTATTTTACTTACTCCATGTATATACTTTCCGGAGCTTCCTACATAAAGAAAAGTAGTGTCATTCAAAGTTTTCGTCATCTTTTCTAATTGTTTTGCATATTTTTTTATATTAGGATTACTTTCTGCAAAGTAATTTGCTTGTTGAAGATAGCCGTCTTCTGTTTTCGTTATATAAAAATCACGTGCTTCCGCTTTTCCTTGAGCTCGTAACAATAAAGAATACACATCACGTAATTGCCTTTTGTAAGGCAGTTGATCAATCAAAATTTTTTCAATCTCCTGTTGTGAAGTAGTTGAAAGTATTTGTGGTGTCTCTCTTAGCTTATCAAAGGATGCTTGTATCTCTATTATTCCTACTATTGATGTAAAGCTGGAGAAGATAATGATTAGCAAGAGATTTAACATATTTTGTTTCTTCATGATAACTGATTATCTCCTCTCTTTAAGCAAATACTTGATTAACTTGAAATCCTAGCAACATGAACAATAAGCACAGAATATAAAGTAATAGAATGCCTATCGTATTGCCTAATTTTAGCAATCCTACTGATGTAATCTTTATTTTTTCTTTAACCAGAGGATGAATAAACATGATGTAACAAGATAGAATAATAGGTATCCATAATTCTCTAATAAATGCCATAACTCGAGCATCGTAAAACCCATTATTATTTAAACCAAATAAATCACTAAAAAATTGACCAGTGTGGTAGAGTGATTGACTTCTCAAAAAAATAAAACCCAAAAATACTGTCAACGTTGTATAAACTCTTCGTAAAATGATATAAGAGTTATTCTCAGAAAAATAAAAGAAATACTCTACTATTAAAATAGCAAAGTTAAACGCTCCCCATAAAATAAATTGCCAACCAAAACCATACCATAAACCAATTAATAACCAAATAACAAATAAATTAATGATAACTTGATCACGATTTTTCTTCAGATTAACTAAACTGAAAAAATATTTTCTAAACCAACGAATTAAGGTGATATTCCAACGTTTCCAAAAATCTGTTAAAGAAGTCGCAATAAATGGATTATCAAAGTTTTCTGGTAAAGAAAAACCAAACATTTTCGCCAGTCCGATAGCCATATCCGCGTATCCAGATAAAAGGAAGTAATAATAGATGCCATTTACAAACAATGCTAACCACGCCATTGTGACTGAGGATTGTATGACGGTATTATCAAGAGAGGATTGCACAAACGCATAGTTTAAAAAATAGGCAAATTGATCGGCTATCAATACTTTTTTTGACAAACCAATAACAAATCGACGAATCCCTTCTACAAATATGCTTATCTCATAGTTGCGCATTAGAAATTGATTTTTCATTATTGAAAAATCAATTAATGGCCCATAGGCTATTTTGGGAAAAAATGCTATATACAGCGCAATCATAAAAATATTCTTTTCCGCCGTTGTCTCCTTAAGAAACACTTCCATGCAATAACCTATCCCTTGTAAAACTACCCATGAAATGCCTAAAGGTAACATCCAATGATTAAATAATTGATTCGTAATTTCTGACCATTGATTAAGAACACGACAACTTACAAGAATGAACAGATTACCGCCTATTCCGATATACAACGCACTTCTTACATATTTATTTCTCTTCATTTGTCTTTCTAAAAAAAGGCCTCCTAGCCAATTCCAAATAATACAACTAACTAAAATAACACTAGCAAAAAAATTGGTTGTTCCTACATAATAAAATAATAAACTAGCTAAAAGTAGCAATCCATTTTGAATTTTCAAAAAGCGAGCTACGCTATAATATATTACTAATGTTAACGGTAAAAAGAGAGTGATAAAAGAAATCGTTTCAAATCGCATGCTTCAGTCCTCCTATTTCCTTGATGCTTTAAATGCTGGTAAAGCAAAACCAAGGACAGCAACTAATAATAGTAATGGCATATAATACGTTATTCCTGTATCCATTTTTGTATCTTTTTCTAATATATTTAAATACGGTCCTATAGAGGTCGCATGTTTTAAAATAGCTGTTTTTAAACGATACATTTCCACACGATATTCTATGGCATTTCGTACGAATTCATCGTTCTCACCAAAATTGTCTAAACTCAATTTATTTTCAGTCGTATATATATGCCCCCAACGTGTCCATTCTCTATCAATAGCATCACCTAAATGGGCTGTAATCATATCCACAGTATTCAAAACATTTTCATCTGAAAAAGCGCCTCTTCGTAATTCAGCATAACGTTTTTGTAGAAGCTTAATAAAATGCTTATCCTTAATTAAGCGATCAAACCATGGACTTACTTGAAATGAAGTCACTTTGTACTCTAATGGTTCATGAAGATAATTATCCATCGTGCCATCAAAATCCCAAACCGGACCCATTTTTAGTTTTTGACCTTTATCTTTGTACATATAGGTCGAATTTAATCCAGAATCATAACTTGCAAAGAACTCATTAACTAAGAAATAATCAACAAAAGAAGCGACATCAATATAACGTGAATAAGTGGCAAAAATATCTGGATCATTTGAATAAATAACCTGCTCAATTTTACTTAAATCTTCTGTTACAAAATCAATTTCTTTTTGCGTCACATTTTTCTTACTTGGATAAATCAGACCTAAATAATTAGCACTTAATTTTTTTCTAGTTGCCCATGTATCCAAAATAACTTCATCTTCAGCAATACGATCTCTTCTAGCAATATAGGAAGGAAATGAATCAGCATTTTTAGCCGGTTCAATAGCTACTCTATCGTTTCCCTGACGCACATTTTCCATTAACAGATGTACTCCTTCATAGTAATAGCGCCCATGTTCATGATAAATTACTTCTGTATAAACAGATTCCGGTGTATAAGGCATAATTTTATCCGTCAGACGTAGTGCTAAATAATTACGCATCATACTTTTATCCATTAACGATCCATTGAGTATCCATTCTTGATCTGAACCCATTCCAAAAAAATCTAGATAACGTTCTTGACCTGATTCAGTTACTAATTTGATTAGATATTGCGCTTTTTCATAAAGCATCGAGCTATTTCCTCGACGTTTTATTTGAATTAAACTCTCTACTTCAGCTCTATCTGTAATATGATTTTCTTTTCCTGTATCAATAATTTTAAATGTTCCTGATCGATAAGGCGTTACTTCAGGAATAGGTACAAAGACACCATCTTTTTCTTGCTTCATGCTGATTGGTGGTTTTTCATTTCCTGTATCAATGACAATAATAGGAAGATTAGTTGAAAAACTTTCGTCTACTTCCCACTGCTTATTAATTCCTTGCAGCGGATTCTTTTTTAAAGGCGCTTCTTCCAATGGTTGTTCATATATACTGTTCATTTTTTTAGATTGAGGTATTTGAGTGAGTAATGAAACAAAAATAACTATTACAAGTAATACTACAATAGTAATCATTGTTTTTTTACGATTATATTTCATCTCTTCACAACCTATCGACTCATTTCATCATTTTGGCTAACAATACTTACAGTCTTAATACCAGTAATATTACTTAAATATGCAGATGTAGAAGATACTTTCTTATCCGCATTTTGTAATTGCTTTTCTGATAATTCATAAATATATTCCAATGAACCATTACTGATATTTTTCACACGATAACGAACTTTTCCTAAAAATAATTGCTCCATTTCCTGTTCAACTAAATTTTCAGAACTACTATCACCACGTAAAATTAATAAATAACGTTCATTGCTTTTAACTGCTCCAAATAAAATTAAAAATAAAAAAATCACTCCTGAACCAATCGACACAATGACATATTCTTGTACACCACAACAAATTCCTGCAGCAATTGCCCAGAAAATATATGCAGTGTCTCGAGAATCCTTAATTGCTGTTCTAAAACGAACAATCGATAACGCTCCGACCATACCTAAAGATAGCGCAATATTATTTCCAATTACATTCATGACTAAAGTTGTAATCAGTGTCAACATAACTAAAGACACATTAAATTTCGTACTATACATTCCACCTGCATGTGAAATTCGGTAAGATAAATAAATAACTACTCCTAAAATTCCTGCAATAAAAAAATTCAATACAATATCCTGAATAGTCAATGCTCCTTGATTTGATTTTAATAATTCTAACAAAACGTCTCTCATAATTGTTCTCCTCTACATTAATTTATTCAGTTGTGTGACTAATAAAACGCGACATTACATACTTACTATATGATTGTGAAGATTTATCAATACTATCCAATAGTTCACGTATATGTGACAATAAAAAATGATTATATTTTATTTCTAGTGTCACATCATCTGGAAAACCTACAGGATAAAAAGTATCCGATTCGCCAAATAAATCAAAACTACTTTCACTAGCTACTAATTTTTGATCAAAAGTCACTCGTGTATCGTTTACATCCATCATAAAAGCATAACGATTATATTGAACAATTACTTGAGGCCTATATAGTTCAGTTGTCATCTTATAATATAGATTTTGTGCCAGTGAATGATTAATTTCTTGTAGAACCGTATAATCACACGCAATTAATCGAATCGCTTCTTTTTTTGCAATTGTTAAAGAACGCTTTTGTTGCCAGTCGCCATTTTTTTCTTTTATTTCTAGTTTTACCAATTGATCTTGCGGAGAGTAAACACGTAGACGTATTTTTTGTCGTTCTTCAATTCCTTCTAATTTTTCTTCTAAGTCATCGTGATATAAACTATCAAAATAAAGAGATCGTACAAGATAGCCATCTACGCCATTGTGACTATCTTGGGGTAATATTTGCGATAAATATTGTTGTGTAAGTAATGCAGTTTCTAAGGAAATACGATATTTTATTTCACGCCTCGTAACATCTAACATTTGTTTCATAAAATTTCTCCTTTATTTCAAAAACATACTATTTGTCGATTTTTTAACTAGAATTTAAACTTCATAAAAATTACATTTACAAAAATTTTATGTCCTTATTAATTATACGATATAAATAGATGGATGACGCTATTTTTATTTTCTTATTTATCCTAAAACCATCTGAATCTGTCTATGTCTTTTTGCTAATCTTGTCTGATAAAATTACCATCGCAATTTGTTTATCGAGATACTAGGTGTTAATTCATATTAAGTCAATAAATTCTTTTACTTTTATCAAACAAAAAACGAAACTCTCAAAAGAATTTCGTTTGTCTTTATTATTTTTTAGTTAAAATCATTATTGCCATACTAATTAAAATCATTCCCATGAAAGCAGGCATTGTATGACTAATTATCGCGTACCCTTGACCACCAATCACTGGACCGATGACGCGTGCAAGAGCTTGAATACTCTGTGCGCCACCTTGCACGCGACCTTGTTCATTAGCGGCCACCGATTTAGATAGCAATCCATTAAAGGCGGGACCGAAAATAGCATCACCAATCCCAAATAAAGTCATCCCTATAATGAAAATAGGTACCACAGAAAAAATGGCCGATAACGCAATCAATCCATAACCAATTGTTTCGCTAATCATACCTACTGTCGCAATTTGTTTGTCAGATAATTTCGTTAACATTCTTGGCATAATAAACGCCTGTGAAAAAATATCCAAAATTCCTAAAATTGAAAAAAGAAATCCAATAAATGTTGGTTGCCAAGCAAATGTATCGATTGAAAATTGAGAAAAAATTGCTTGTAATGAACCATTAGGAACCCATATGAAAAAGCCCGTAAGTAAAAGCCATTTTACAGCTTTCTGTGTCAATAAATGCACTAACTCTCGCAAAGGATTCATCTGTTGGATCGAAATACTTGTTAAACGTTGCGACTTATCTAACGTTTCAGGCATAAAAAAATACCCATAAATAGCATTTAGTAACGTAATAACAGCTCCTGCATACATTGGAATATGGTTCCCAAATGTTGCTAAAAAACCGCCCAGACTTGGACCAATAGCTGTACCAACACCGACTAACGCACTAATCCAGCCAAAATATTTGGTGCGTTCACTAACTGGTGTAATATCTGAAAAATAAGCAAAGATAGCTGAAATTTCACCACCAGTAATCCCTTCAATCAAGCGTCCGATAAATAAAAGCATTATCGAACCACCTAAGCCAAAAATAAAATAACCAAATGCAGACCCTAATAAACTCAAAATCATAACTGGACGACGACCATAACGATCACTTAACTTTCCTAATAAAGGTGCTGCTAAAAAAACGGCCAGAGCATACATTGCCATCAGTAATGTGACTACTGTTGCTTGGCTATGTGCATTCGTGGTGTACGTCTCGACGATAAATGGTAGCACGGGACTAACAATCGTCAAACCCACCCCTGTAAGAAAAACGGAAATAAAACCAAATGTTAAAGCATGTTTATTAATAGTTGAATTCATGTAATCACTCCTTATTGTTTCTTGGTCAACAAAAATAACTTTAAACCACTTTTGTTTCCTAGTCAACAATAAAGAAATAAAAAAATATCACTCTTCTGTGATATTTTTTAAATGATAGCGATAACGTCCAATAAAGCGAAATACAGTATCAAATTCATCATCCGTCATATGTTGAAAAACAGTTTTATCTCTTTCAAGAAATGTTTGATGCAATTCCTGATGTATTTGATTAATTTCTTGTCCGGCTTTGGTTAATCGAAAATAAATCTCTTTTTTATTTTCAGCTTGTTGGTAGCTTTCAATTAATTCTTGTTTGATTAATTTTTTTGCTAATTTGCTAATAGCTCCACGGGTCATATAGCTAGCAGCTGCTAGTTTCGTCACATTTGCATAAGGAATGAGTGCAATATGTTCAATCATTTCAATTTCACTTAATGTATAATCACTTAAAGCTTTTTCCAATACTGGTTTATTTAACCACGTAATTTCATGACATAAGTCCATTAATTCACTAACTAATTGTTGTCGTCGATCCATGCAATCCCTTCTTTCCAACCAAGCATAGCAAGATTTCCAAATGATTGCAAATTCCTTCCTATTTATGCGCAACTACACGTAATCGGCGATAGTCAGCAATCCAATCACTCTCTTGCCATAATTTTTCATGAGCAGTTTCAACAAAATCAGTGAGAATCTGCTCTTGTTCTACTTCTGAGAACATAGCTAATTCCGTTTCAAAAAATTGTTTTCCCCAAATTGCTAATCCCTGTTCGCCCCCTGATAGAACTGTTGGACGATCGTAATCAACTATAGCATCAATGATAAAGCCTTGATTTTCTAATAGTTTTGCAAAATCAGCTGTTTTTGGAAAAGTAAATTTTGATTGATACGCACAATTTCGTTTTTCTAAAGCTAATTGAAAACTTTCTTCGATTACTTGAATGTTTCCATAAGCACCAAACTCACAAATCAATTGCCCTTCTGGTACTAACGCTTGATAGATCGATGATAAAAGTTGTTGATGATTATTGATCCAATGAAATACTGCATTTGAAAAAATAACCTCCCATTCATTTTCAAATGGAAGTTGTAACGCATCCATGACTTGAAATACCACTTCTGGGTAACGTTTTTTTGCTTGTGCAATCATAGATGCCGAACCATCTACACCAAGAACATTGCCATAGTTTGTCAGCTGTTTAGTTAATGTCCCGGTTCCACATCCTAAATCAAGAATTCGTTGTTCTTGATTTAATGGAATAAGTTCTAATAAACCTTTACCATATTCCGCAACAAAATCATGATGTGTGTCATAAATCAGTGCATTCCATTTCATCTAATCCCCTCCAACTAAAAAATTAGACTAACTATATCATATTATGTTTAGAATTGTAAAAAAACTACCCTTCCACAAAAGAGTAGTTTCATACGGGTCTAATCCCAAGAAGGAATGACTGCCCCACGATATTTGTCTAAAATAAATTGTTTCACTTCTTCCGTTTGATAATATTCTAAAAATTCTCGGAAAATTTCTTCGTCCGCATCTTCTTTACGTGTTACTAGATAGTTCGCTTGCTTTAAGTCTTCTGAATTTTCTACAAAAAGAGCAGAATCATCTGGGAAATAACCAGCATCAATCGCATAATTTGAATTGACCACTGCAAAATCTAAATCTTTTAATCGTAATAAAAGTTGTGCTGCATCAACTAAAATAAATTCTAACTCATAGGGATTTTCTTTGACATCATTTACTGTTACTTCTTGACCTACCCCTTCTGGTAAAGTAATCAATCCCGCATCTTGCAAGACTAACAACGCACGACCTTCTTGGGTTGCTGAATTTGGAAGCCCCACTTTCGCACCTTTTTTAACTTCGTCCAATGAAGTCAATGAATCTGAATATACAGCCATCGGTAAAGTAATAGTGGGCGATAACGGTTCTAGTTCAAACCCTTCTGTCTGAACTATTTCTGTTAAATATGGTTTTGTTTGGAATAAATTCGCATCTAAATCACCGTCAGCCAACGCACGATTGGGTGCAACAAAATCATCAAACACTTTCACTTCAATTTCAAAGCCATCTTTGCTCGCCGTTTCTTGCACATGTTTAATAATTTCTTCATGCGGACCACTTGTCACACCAATTGTCAACGGTTGCTCAATTGCACTACTTTCTTTTTTACCACACGCTCCCAATAAAAATAATGCGCTTAATCCTAATCCTAAAAGTACTTGTTTCTTCATTTTATCTCCCCCTTATAATGTTTGTTCCAATAAAAAAAGCCCTCACTTAAACAACAGTTTAAGCAAGGACGTATTCCAATACGTGTTACCACCTAGATTTCAGAAAAACGTCGCCATTTTTCCCTTATACAGTACAGGAAACTTTTCCGATACCATTGCATGTTTAACGGGTGCATCCGTCACGACTTAATGTTTCCACTCGGCCATGCCACTTAGAATAATTCTTATTAAAGACCATTTTCCATTGTTCACACATTACCCGCTTTCAGCATTTACGAGCTCTCTTTAAATGGTTTCGAATGTACTTATCTCCATGAGTGTTTAATGAGATTAAATTAGAGTAATCTCATCTTATCAAAGCAACGCTTCACTGTCAACATTTTAGAATATTCCCATGAAACTTACAGGTATAAATTTCTTTTGCTTTTTATAAAAAAAGCTGCACCCTTCATCAAGGGTGCAGTTAGTATTTCAGGTCTATTCTTCTTCAGCCATGAAATTAAGTTCATTTATATTAGTTGAAGATAGTTGATATTTAAATGATTTTTGAATAGAGTTAATCACTTTATTGATGATAATTCTTATTGATTGGTTTTCTGGTCGTATTCAAGTTGCGTGGCGTGCTTTTGGTAAGAAATCATAAGACCTGGTTAAACAAATTTTTGTTTTATAATGTTTTACAGAGGAATAAAACGTGTGGAATCAGTATTTAATGATTCATATAATTCCACTGCGTTAGATAAAATTATATTCTGTCATTACCTCAAATCATTACCACAACATGGCAAGTTGGCTGATTGAAGAATAGCTCTCCATCTACTATTTATGCCATATTTTTAATTTTCTATCGTCCGGTAAATAAATCGTTGATGTAAAGAGAATAAAGATATACCTTCTGGTAGTACTAAATTTCTTAACGTTCAGGACAAGATATTCAACGTTTGGGCTATTTTTGATTTTAACGAGAAAAAAAAGAAGATACTCTGATTATAAAATTGAAAGGCGTTTTTATTAATGAAAAAAATCATCATTGTATTCATGTCACTTATTTTACCATTGTCTGTTGTTATGCATTCAGGGGCTAGCATGGTTTACGCTGATAACATTGTAAATTCTGAAAATACTGTGGAGGAATTATTTTCAGAGGAAGATGATACTGACCAGTTGCCTGAGGTTCTAGATGAAGATTTGAATGAGGAGTCTTTAACTGATTTTATTGTTGAGTATTTGAATAATGAAAATAATCCTGACGTTGAATTCACAGATACTGGTGTTTACATTGATGGTATTTATTATACTCCAGAGGAATTTGAAGAGCTATTAGATGGAATGGTGGAGCCAACTGAGTTAGAAGTGAAACTTACTGATGATCAGCCAAGTGTAGGTACTTTTAGTGTCGGGACGGCATTCTTTATCCCAGCTATAGGACAAGCAACGGTTTGGTTATATCCTGTACCGGGAGTTGGTCAAGTCGCAGTCGTTGCAGTTGCATCAGTAGGAGCAGTTTATGGTACCTATATTCTCTCAAAAAATATTGTAAAAGCGGGGCACTGGGCATATACTTCAATTAGAAACTACGTAAACTCAAAACCTCGACCAAAAACTAAGTCTACAACTTCATATAATTATCAAAAATCTGTCACTTATGTTGATTATATAGTCTATAAATATGGTATTCCTAAACGTTTACTAGATGCAAACGGAAATGTAAGAGTAAGAGATTTTAATCAAAAAGTAACTGGACGTAATAGACCTACATGGAAAGAGCCTAAGTCTGGTTGGATAAAGGAAAAGGATGATACTAATCACGCGGGAAAGAAGTGGAAAATAAAAGATAAACAAGGAAATCGAAAGGCTTCTGTTGATGGAAACGGAAAAATAATTTCAAAATAAAATATAAAATGAAGTGAGGAACTATATGTCAAATGAAGAGTTATATCGAGAATCTTATACCCATGGAAAACAAATTTTTGAAGAGAAGAATCTTTGTGAGCCGGGGTTTATGTCAGAACATTTTTTGTATTTAACGCCTAAGAAAAAGTATCTGTATAAATGCATTGATCATCTTCCAAAGAGAATGGATAGCAAGCTTTATTTATACGAATTTGACTTTAATCGATATTCTACTGATGAAAAACAACGAAATAATTATTTCGACTATTTAAAAAGATTTAGACGTTCATTGATGACTATCTTGGGTTATGGAGATACTATTTTCTTAGAACGTACACAATTTGAAGAGAAAGATTTTACTTTACTTAAATTAGCCGCTACTACGACAGACTATAAAACACTTGACGAAGCGATTATTTATTCGTTAAATGACCATGACGCAACAATAATTTCAGTTCCTAGTTTATCTCTGTTACTTTTTGTTGGAGAAATGTGTATTATTTACATCACAGCTGATGAAACAACGGAAAAATTAATTCATGAGGTATCATTAGCAAATGGTTTGTATACTCATGAATATCAGATGATGGATTGAAACACTGCAAGATATAAGTGATTTGGTAGCCAAAATCCTATTTAAACTACTTTTTAAATTTAAAATGTTGATAAAGCCTTTTTAAGATGTACAAAATGGGGGTATAAGATAAACTGTGTAAGTTGCTAATTCTAGATGAAGCAGCTGCACAGTTTTTCTTTTTAATTTCATCCAAAATTAAACGAGGAGTGATTAGAAAAAAACGAGACAAAAAATCTGTAGAGTTAACCCAGTCCATTGTTGATACTTACCAGCCTGAAAGCGTAGAAGACATGCAAAATGCTTTAACGGGATCAACTAGAAAGTCTCTTCCAATACTTGGAATCAAAAAGAAGTACCTATAGAGCAGATTGCGATAAAACTTTACTGCGAAGGAAGCTCAGAATCGCCTTAGACATTCATCACTTAAATTAACAATGGATACTTACGCTCACTTAACTAAAGAAACCAAAGAAAAAACCGTAGAAAAGCTTGCAGAGCACCTAAATTTCTAGCAGAACGTATTCAATCTCGTGTTCAAACAAAAACACAAAAAAGCTGAACCCTTATCCATCAAGGGTTCAGCAATCATTTAAAGCTTATTCTTCTTCTTCAGCCATGAAAGTGTTGAACACTTCTTCGATCATGTCCCACTCTTTATCTGTTTTGATTTCTTCTAAGTCGCCTTCAGTACCATCGGCATTTTCAACGTAAGCATATGCTTGTAATTCTACTTCTTCGTCTTCTGGTACTCCAGCTGGATATAATAATACATAATTGCGTCCGAATTCTTCTTCACCATCAATTGTTAATAAGATTTCGTAAAGTGTTTCATTACCTTGGTCATCTACTAAAGTAATGTGTTCATGTCCTTCATGGTTATGATCATGTGTATGTTCTGTCATGTTCTTTTTTCCTCTTTCCTTGTGTTAAGTTTAAAACAATTTTTTGCCTGCGCCATCTAAATAGTTTTGTAAAATCATTACTGCTGCTACTTTATCGATAACTTTCTTACGTTTAGCACGTGATGTGTTGGCTTGTTCCACCAACATCCGTTCCGCTTGAACAGTAGTTAAACGCTCATCTTGATAGGTAACAGGAATATGATAAAGCTCTTCAATTTTTTTACCGTAAGCCATAGAAGCTTCGGCTCTTGGACCAATCGTGTTATTCATATTTTTAGGAAGACCAACGACAAATTGATTGACTTCATACTGATCAACCAGTTCTTTCAAACGGTCAAAACCAAATTCGCCTTCATCTTCATTAATTCGAATAATTTCTACACCTTGAGCGGTCCATCCCATTGGATCACTGACAGCAATACCCACTGTTCGTGAACCAACGTCCAGTCCCATTACTCTCATTATAGATTGACCCCATGATTTTCTAAATAGAAACGAATTAACACTTCTAAAATCTCATCACGCTCATGGCGACGAATCAAATTACGAGCCTCGCGATAACGAGGAATATAAGCCGGGTCTCCAGAAAGTAAGTAACCCACGATTTGGTTAATTGGATTGTACCCTTTTTCTTCTAGTGCGCTATACACAATCGCTAACGTTTCACTTACTTCTTTTTTTCGACTATCATCAAAATCAAAACGTACCGTTTCATCTGTAAAACCCATTAATATGACACCTCTTTCTCCGAATAAGTTTGCGACTTCTCCTTGTCTATTGTACTAAACATCACCAGAAACTACAAACAAATACTTTGCTTTTATCTTACTATAATTTATTTTTGTGATAAATTTATGAATTTACTACTAGTTTTTTGTTTTCTATTAAATTACTGTAAAATAACATGTAATTGTTCGTTATCTCCTCTTTTTCTTTTTTAAATGATTGACGAGATGACTGGTTCTATTCTAAAGTACATACAAGGAGGAATGGACACATGCAAACAGTTACGTTTACCTATGCACAAGACCAAATTGCAAGCAAACAACTAGTTTTACTTTATTTATCTATGCCCAATTGTAGTGTCTGTCATGCTGTAAAGCCACAAGTTGAACAATTATTCAAAAATAGCTCGTTACCAATGTTTCATCTCGATGCTAATACGTATCCTGAAGTTGCAAGTACTTTTCAAGTTTTGACTGCTCCAGTTATTTTGCTCTTTTTTGAAGGCAAGGAAGTGCATCGTTAAGCACGTTTTATTGATTTCAAAAAACTAGAGGAACTTGTAAAAAACTACCAGTCTATAAATCTATCGGTTAGTTATGATGAACTTTTCAGCTAAAAAACACCCCATCATCAAAAAATGTAGTGACCCCAAAAAGTTAGACTTTTATGGAGTGGAGAAATCCACTCCTTTTTTCATATTTATTGTTTGCTTGTTAGGCAGTGAGTTGTGTTGCCTTTCGAAATTGAACAGGGCTTTGCCAGTTCAACTTCTTTTTCATTCGTTCATTATTGTAATAGTAAATATACTGATCAATCGCTATTTTTAGTTCATCGAAGCTCTGATAAATCTCTCCATGAAAGATTTCTTGTTTCAAAATACTAAAGAAGTTTTCCATAGGCGAATTATCTAAACAATTTCCTTTTCGAGACATACTTTGAAAGATTTTATGTTGGTTCAGTTTATGACGGTAAGCCTTCATTTGGTAAGCCCAACCTTGATCTGAGTGGAAGGTTCTACGAACAGAGCAGTCGTTGGTAACCTGAATTGCTTCTTCTAATCCATCCATCACGGCTACCGCATTGGGTTTCTTTGAAACCCGATAAGACAGAATTTCACTGTTGTACAAATCCATAAATGGATCTAAATAAAGTTTTTTCTGACGAACGACACCAGCTATATCTATTTCAAAGTATTTGAATTCAGTTGTATCAGTGGTAATTTTTTGATGACAAACACTGGTATAGAAACGACGATGAATGCGATTTTTAGCGACTGTGCCGACTTTTCCTCGATAAGAATTATAGCGTCGAGATTTGCGGGTATAGGACGTCACTTCGATGCCCAACTTTTTAATCAGCCTTTGAATTTTCTTTTTATTAACAAGGAAGCCACGCTTCTTCAGTTCTTCTGTCATGCGTAGGCATCCGTAATCCTTATGGTCTTTTCGAATCTCCAACATTTCGTCCTCGATTTCTTGGTTAGGATTCATACGGTTAAACCGTTTTTGCCAATACATAAAAGTAGCTTTCGGAAATTTCAATGTGTCAAGAAGCTCCACTAATTTGAATGATCCTCGGAGGCTGTCGATGATTCGTGCGATTGATTCCTTCGTCTTTGTTGGGCTTCCTGTTTTCGCAGCTTCCTCAATTCTTTTAAAAAGGCATTCTCGATTTCGAGAGTCCGAATGCGTTTTTCGAGCACTTTCATTCGATCTTGTTCTTCAACTGTAGGATTAGTAACAGGTTTAGCCTTATTCTGATCTTTTTTAGGCAAGGTAGATAGCCGTCCCTTCGTATTTGAGAGTCCATCGATTCCTTGATCCCGAAATTTCCGCATCCAGTTGGCAATCAGCGCAGGATTGTTTATCCCAAATTGATTGGCAATTTCTCGATAGGACAACTCACTTGTTTGATATAACTTTATCGCATCTAGCTTTAATTGAACAGGATAAGAATTATTTTGCCTTTTTCGAAGCAGCCCTTCTTCACCAAATTCTTGGTAAGAATTGACCCAGGTTCGTAGTTGCTTTGTGTCCTTTAGCCCATATTTCTTCGTTAGAAATAAATAGCTACCTTCCTTGTCAAGATATTCTTGAACAACCTTCAACTTAAATTCAAAACGATATTTTGCCATAAAAACACCGACCTCCAAAAGTTAGATTTTTGGTCTAACTTTTGGGGGTCGGTACAAAAATGATTTGGGGTGTTTTTGTTATTCTGCTATCGTTTCGCCTTCTGAACCAGAATGTAAGAAATAAATTAAAGTTTGTAATTCATTTGTTAAATCGACATTTTGAATTAACACATCGCTTGGTGCTGTAATACGAGCCGGTGTAAAGTTTAAAATCCCTTTAATGCCAGCTTCTACTAATTCATTCACCACATCTTGTGAACGTTGTGCAGGAACAGTTAAAATCGCAATATCAATTTGTTGAATCGCAATCTGTTCTTTCATATCCGTCATTGGATAAACTGGAATACCGTCTACAATACGTCCTACAATATCAGGATTTACATCAAATGCCGCACTCACGCGGATGCTATTGCTTTGATGGAATTTGTATTTTAGTAACGCGCTTCCTAAATTCCCAACACCAATTAACGCAACATTTGTCATTTGATCATCATTTAATGTTTTAGCAAAAAATTGCATTAAATCTTGAACATCGTATCCGTAACCACGTTTTCCTAATTCGCCAAAATAAGAAAAATCACGGCGAATAGTTGCACTATCAACTTGAACAGCTTCACTCAATTCAGTCGAAGAAACTTTTTTCTTTCCAGCATTATTTAAGATTCGCAAATAGCGATAATATAGAGGCAATCGTTTCGCTGTTGCCTTTGGTATTTGATTTTCTTTCACTTTTATAGACCTCCGTTTGTGAAATCTTCACTAGTACAAAGAGTATCATATCAAAAAGAACTAAAAAAAAGCAATTTGATTGCTCAAAAATAAGCGATTTTCACGAATTTTCTTGCAAATCGTTTTTTAGCCATCTCGCTAAGTCTTAGAAAATGTGATAGACTAACACTGATTCGTCCATTAAATGAAAAGAATTTAGAAGTGAGGATACTATGATTTTATTACAAGCCAACCAAATCGCCCGTCTCTTCGGTGCTGAGGTTCTTTTTGAAAATCTTCAATTAGAAATTAGTAGCCGTGCTCGCATTGGACTTGTGGGTAGAAACGGTGCTGGTAAATCAACTTTCTTAAAAATTATCGCTGGTATCGAAGCACCTGATGCTGGTACGATAGCTAAAAATAAAACTGCTACTATGGGCTATTTAGCTCAAGATACGGGGCTAATTTCAAACGCAACCGTTTGGGAAGAGATGCTCGATGCCTTTGCTGAAGTTCGGCTAATTGAAAAACGTATGCGTGAATTGGAAATTGCTATTAGTGAGACAGATCCAACGACGCCAGACTATCAAACTATTTTAAAAGAATACGATCGTTTACAACATGACTTTTCGGAAAAAAATGGCTATGGATATGAAAATGAAATTCGCTCTGTATTGCATGGTTTTCAATTTGATGCTACTTTTTACAGTCAAAAAATAGCTACACTTTCTGGTGGACAAAAAACTCGTCTAGCATTAGCCAAAATGTTATTGCAAAGTCCAGATATTCTAATTCTCGATGAACCAACTAACCACTTAGATATTGAGACATTAGCTTGGTTAGAAGGCTATCTACAAAATTATTCAGGTTCCCTTCTAATCGTTTCACATGACCGTTATTTTCTAGACAAAGTTGTTACGGAGATTTATGAAATTAGCCGTCGTAAAATGCGTCATTACAAAGGAAACTATAGCCGTTATTTGGACTTAAAAGCAGAGCAATTAGCAAGTGATTGGAAAGCCTATGAAAAACAACAAACCGAAATTAATAAACTGGAAGATTTCGTTGCTCGAAACTTAGTGCGTGCTTCGACAACCAAACGGGCACAAAGTCGTCGCAAACAATTAGAAAAAATGGATCGATTAGACCGACCGCAAGGGGATGAAAAATCGGCTCATTTCCTATTTGATATCGAAAAACCTTCTGGTAATATCGTCTTACAAGTGGAAGATGCCGCCATTGGTTATTCAATAGAAGAAATTTTATCAGACCCAATCAATCTGGATATCCGTCGTAAAGACGCCATTGCCTTAGTCGGGCCTAACGGAATTGGAAAATCTACCTTATTGAAATCAATTATTGGTGAACTACCTTTTATCCGTGGCGCAGCAACATTTGGTGCCAATGTTGCGACTGGTTATTACGATCAAGGACAAACGAATTTACATCAAAATAAAACTATTTTGCAAGAATTATGGGATGAACATCCAACAACTCCTGAAGTAGACATTCGAACCGCATTAGGTGGTTTCTTATTTTCTGGTGAAGATGTTGACAAACCCATCGCTTTATTAAGTGGTGGCGAAAAAGCTCGGGTCGCTTTAGCAAAATTAGCGATGAATCGAGAAAATTTTTTAATTCTTGATGAACCCACCAACCATTTAGATATCGACAACAAGGAAGTTTTAGAAAATACCTTAATTGACTATGAAGGAACGCTTTTCTTCGTTTCTCATGACCGTTACTTTATTAATCGTATTGCGACAAAAGTAATTGAGCTTTCTGAAAATGGTAGTAAACTTTATTTAGGTGATTATGACTATTATTTAGAAAAGAAACAAGAAGAAGCGGAAATTGCGGCCCTTTTAGAAGAAAAAGAAGAGACTGTCACCGTTTCAACAGGAAAACAAAACTTTCAACAAAGCAAAGAACAACAAAAAATTATCCGTAACTTAAAACGTAAAATTGAAAAAATAGAAGAAGAATTAGCAACATTAGATGAAGAAATTACAACTTCTCAAACTCAAATGACTGAACCAGAAATCTTAAATAACCATGTAAAGTTAAATGAATTGAATCAGTTTGTTGAAACTGCCCAACAACGTCAAGAACAATTAATGGAAGAATGGGAAACATTAAGTCTTGAGTTAGAGGAATTAAATTAACCAGCATCGGACTTTTCATTCTAAAGTCCGATGCTTTTTTTTACTGAGTTTGGTTTAATGAATAGTAAATGAAATTAAGGAGGTTCACTTGTGAAAAAACAAAGAAATTGGGGCATGATTGTTTTTGGTAGTCTATTGATTGGTAGCGGCATAGTTAGCTTTGGTATTCGAAATGCTATCCATAGTTATGACGTACAAGCCTATGAACAACCGACAACCCCTATTGAAGACAATTATTATGAAGAAGGTCCTTATACCGAATTTTCCTATCGAGCAACACAACAACTAAAAGCAGACGGCATCAAAGTCCCCTTATATTTACAAACTGATGAACGCTGGAAAAATGAAGTGATTGATTATACCAACTCTTTAACGATGGAGACACACGGTAGTGCCATTGCATCGATGATGATGGTTCTCTCCTATCAGCAAGAGTTGGATTATGATTATGAAGTCATTTATGAGTTAATCTCTGAAGATTATTTTAACTCTGATAATACACTTAAATGGAAATTTTTCGAACAAGCTAGTGAAAACTATGGTATTTCTATCAGTAATTTAGGCTATCACTACGAAGAAGCTGAGACCCACTTGAAAAACGGTGAACCTGTCATCATAGCCTTAACTCCTGACGATTATTCAAATGAACACTTCGCCGTCATTGTTCGCACAAAAGATGGGAACCTACGAGTATTAGATCCTTTAGATTCACCAGATACAGAACACTACAAAAAAGTATACACACCTTCCGAACTAACAAACACGATTCAAAACTATTGGGCAATCATTTAATTGATTGCTTTTTTTATTGTGAATTTGTAATCAAGATTCTTTTCCTCTATACTAGAGAGAGAATATAATGGAGGGATTTTTATGAAAATTGGAATACCAAAAGAAATCAAGAACAATGAAAATCGTGTTGCGTTACCGCCATCTGGTGTCTACGAATTAATTCAAGCTGGACATCAAGTGATTGTCGAAACCAATGCCGGTGTGGGTTCTGCGATTTCTGACGAAGAATACCAACAAGTTGGAGCAACGATTGCTCATGCAAAAGATGCTTGGTCCGCTGATATGGTCTTGAAAGTGAAAGAACCGCTCCCAGAAGAATACGCCTATTTCCGTGAAGATTTATTATTGTTTACTTATTTACATTTAGCAGCTAACAAGCCGGTTGCTGACGCGTTATTAAAAGCCAAAGTTAATACGATTGCTTATGAAAGCGTTCAACTAAATGACCGTTCACTCCCTTTACTCGCTCCTATGAGTGAAATTGCTGGTCGGATGGCAGCACAGATTGGGGCAGAATTTTTAGAAAGTCCTCAAGGAGGCAAAGGTATCTTATTGGCAGGTGTCCCCGGCGTTCGTAAAGGCAATGTGGTCATTATCGGTGGTGGGGTCGCTGGAACGAATGCAGCAAAAATTGCTTATGGATTAGGTTCAAACGTAACTATTCTGGATGTGAATATTAATCGTTTGAAAGAACTAGATGCGCAATTTAACGGACAAATTCAAACGCTATTGTCAAATACCTTCAATATCCATCAGCAATTACGAACTGCCGATTTAGTGGTAGGTGCTGTCTTACTTCCAGGTCATAAAGCGCCCACTCTAGTAACACGGGAAATGGTTCGTGATATGCCTGACCGTTCAGTTATCGTTGATATCGCCATTGATCAAGGAGGGATTTTTGAGACAGGAAGTCAAACAACCACACATGATAATCCAACCTACATTGAAGAACATGTCATCCACTATGCCGTAGCAAATATGCCGGGAGCAGTTGCCCAAACAGCCACTTACGCACTGAGCAATGCTACCTTGCCATTTGCTAAAAAGCTCGCTAATGGCACATTTGAACAAGTGATTAAATCCGATGCTGCCCTTTTCCGTGGCGTGAATACTTACCGAGGCCACTTAGTTCATGAAGCTGTTGCAAGTGACTTGTCTTTACCTTATACCTCATTAAATGAACTACTCTAAAAAAATAGCCTTCTTGTAAAAGGTCCTACAAGCGAATATTAAGCCATTCTACCTATTTATTGGTACAATAAAACATATAACTATAAATAGAGGAGTTGTTTGGTATGAAAAAGTTGTTAGCTTTGGGAATGACAATCGTTGCTCTAGTTTTTATGGTAGGTTGTAATAGTAGTAGTAGTGAAGAGAAAAAAGTATTTGTCTCAGAAACGGAAGGTTATACCTCTGAAATTACTTATTATTACAAAGATGATGACGTAACGCGACAAACCACGAAAAATTTGGTTAGTTACGAGTATCTAGGTGCTACAAATGCTGCGGAAGCAGAAGCAACACTTGAACCGTATGCTAGTCAGTATCGTGATGTTAAGGGAATTGATTATTCTATTGATTACGAGAGGGATCCGGTTGTTGAAGAAATTACAATTACCTATGCTGATATCGATTACGAACAGGTTAAAAACATTGATGGTTTTACTATTGAAGGTGATATTAGCCAAGGAATCAGTATGAAAAAAAGTGAAGAACTAATGCTAAACCAGGGATATACATTGAAAGAATAAAAAAAAGGTGTTCATGCAGCAATCGCATGAACGCCTTTTTTGTTATTTTGCATGGTACTGAATCACATCATTTAATGCTTGTGCTGCGCCTGCATGTTTGTCATCATAATAAGCAGTGAAACGCTCATCAGCAACATACATCATTCCCAAACCTTTGTGAGCTTCAGCTGAGTATGCCGGCCAAGTGAAACTCAACCATTTTTTGTGTAATTCACAAATTTCTTTTGCAAGATCACTTTCAATTTCCGGTTGTTGTAAATACATCTCGATTTTTGCAAATAGTTGTGTTTCTGTCTCCGTCATTTCCTGCATTTGTTCTTCTGTTAAGTTCAAATATTTTTGATTTGAACGTTCCACGGTTTCTTTCCCATATTTCTCACGAATTTCTTCGCCGTATTTTGCTTCATTTTCTGCAATTTTTTGTTCTTTAAACGCTGTAAATTTTTCTTGATCTGTCATATCAATCTCTCCTTTATAATAATGCATTGTTTGTTGAACAGAAGCTAACAAACGATCAATTTCTCGTCGTTTTGCTAATAATTTTTCTTGATGCTCCATTAAGGCTTGTTCAACATTAAAGTCAGGATTATCGAGAATCTCTTTAATTTCTTCTAATTTCATATCTAGTTCTCGATAAAATAAAATTTGTTGCAATCGATTGACTTCTTGTTGACCATAGATACGATAACCCGATGAATTAACTCTTGCTGGTTTCAGCAAATCAATTTCATCATAAAAGCGTAATGTCCGTGCACTGACACCCGATAAATTGGCTATTTTTTTTATCGTATATTCCATGTCTTATCCCTCCTGACAAACTTATCATAAACCTTTTCGTTACGAGAAGGTCAAGTAAAAAAATTTATTTTTTTGCTTGTACCTTTTTTTATTTCATGTACAATACAAGAGATGTTCTAAAAAAGGAAGTGAATAGGAAAAACAATGAAAAAATTTATTGGAGATAAAGCTTTTTATCGAACGGTATTAACGATTGCAATTCCAGTAATGATTCAAAATGGGGTAACAAATTTAGTCAATTTTTTGGATAATATTATGGTTGGACAAATTGGTACTGAACAAATGTCTGGCGTAGCAATTGTTAATCAACTTATTTTTGTTTTTAATTTATGTATTTTTGGTATTGTTTCAGGTGCTAGTATTTTTGGCACTCAATATTATGGAAAACGTGATTTTGTGGGGATGCGAAATGCGTTTCGTTTTAAGTTAGTTGCAGGAATTATTGCTTCTTTACTGGGTATGCTTCTACTTTTCACTATGCAGATCCCTTTAATCTCATTGTTTCTGCACAACGATGGTACCAGTAGTAATTTAACACTTGCGTTACAATCTGGACAAGCCTTTTTAGTAATCATGTTGGTCGGTCTAATTCCCTTCTCTATCTCGCAAGCCTATGCAAGTACCTTACGGGAAATGGGAAAAACGATTGTCCCGATGTTTGCAAGTAGCGTGGCCGTAGTCACAAATACGCTTTTAAATTATCTATTGATTTTTGGAAATTTCGGTGCACCCCAACTAGGCGTGCAAGGAGCCGCAATTTCAACCGTTATTGCGCGAATCATTGAATGTGCAATTATCGTTGTTTGGGTCCACCGCCACAATATGGATAATCCATTTATTGTCGGTGCCTTTCGCAATTTTCATATTCCTAAACAACTGATCCAACAAATCATCAAAAAAGGTTCTCCTTTAATGTTAAATGAAGTTCTTTGGGCCTGTGGTATGACAATTGTCTTACAAGCTTACTCTATTCGAGGATTAAGTGTTATTGCAGGAATGAATATTGCTTCAACAGTATCGAATATTTTTAACATTATTTTCTTAGCCTTAGGTGGATCTGCGGCAATTGTAGTGGGACAATTATTAGGTGCAAATAAAATGGCAGAAGCTAAAGACAGTGCACGCAAACTGATTTTCTTCTCTGTAGTAAGTTGCACGATTATGGGAATTATTATGATTATTATCGCTCCTCATTTTCCAGAAATTTATAATACAAGTCGTGAAGTGAAAGATTTAGCGAGTCATTTTATTATGATTGGCGCAATCTGTATGCCATTTTATGCGTTTAATCATGTCAGTTATTTCGTCTTACGTTCAGGTGGTAAAACGATTATTACCTTTTTATTTGATAGTGTCTTTATTTGGGTCATTGTCTTACCATTAGCCTATCTATTAAGTACGCATACCTCTCTACCAATCATTTGGGTGTATTTCATTTGCCAGATGACCGAAGCCTTAAAATGTATCATTGGTTATTTCCTAGTGAAATCTGATGCTTGGTTAGAAAATATTGTTGTTGAAGCTTAAAAAATAAACCAGCCAAATGATATCGAGTGCACAGTTTAGCTCTACATCATTTGGCTATTTTTTTATTTTTCTAATGCAATTAAGACTGCTTTTTGTGAGTGGATTTCCGTTGTATCAAATACTGGCAATGAAACATCTGCTTGCTGAATCAACAAACCAATTTCCGTACAACCTAAAATTACGCCTTCTGCTCCTTCTGCAATTGCTTTGTCGATTATTTGACAAAACACGGCTTTAGAAGATGCTAAAATTTTCCCATGACATAATTCTTCAAAAATAATTTGATTGATACGCTCAATATCTTCATCCGGTATCCAAACATCAATCCCACTATCAATAATTTTTTGTTTATAAAAATCTTGTGTCATCGTGTATTTTGTTCCTAACAGTGCTACTTTTTTTATGCCGTGCTGTTGAAGTTCTGCAATGGTTGCATCTGCAATATGCAAAATAGGAATCGACAAATTCTTTTCAATTTGAGGAACAACTTTATGCATCGTATTCGTACAAATCATTAAAAAATCAGCCCCTGCTTGTTCTAATTTTTGGGCTTCTTTTTCTAAAATTTCTCCACTTTTTCCCCATTCATTCGCCAGTTGGCACTTTTCAATTTCATCAAAATCGACACTAGCTAATAAAATCTTAGCAGAATGTAAACCGCCTAATTGTTCATTAATCAATTGATTGATTCGTGTGTAATACGTCACTGTACTCTCCCAACTCATTCCACCGATTAAACCGATTGTTTTCATTGCTCCACCTCCATTAATTTCTGATAGTTTAACACAATTCACGCTAACTTAAAAAAGAGCTTGCCTGTTAGGGCAAAGTAAAAAAATCGTAGCAGCCCTTCTGAAATACTCCTTTTTTACTCAGACATTTCAATAGAACTTTGACATAATTTTATAAATGATTCAAAGGACTGTTGTCTAGATAATTTTTTAACAAACCTAACTTCGTCTAACATGTCTACTAATTGAACAAACAGCTCTTCAAACATATCTTCCCTTTCTTCCTTCAAAGAAAGCAACAATACCAATTTCACTTTTTTCCCATCCCAATCAATTGCCTTATCCAAAAAACAAATTGACACAGCATTTCTCTTCGCACATCGTTTAATTGCATGAGGAATCGCAAAATAATTACCGTAAGACGTACTTGAAAGCATTTCACGTTTCCAAACTTTCTCATAGTAATCTGGTTCACAGTAATTCTTATCACTTAATTGTTCACATAAAAAAGCAATGACTTCTTTTCTGGTTTCAAAATTCATATTGGGAAAAAATAATTCT
Organism: Enterococcus sp. AMC1623; assembly: GCF_058216495.1. Lineage (NCBI taxonomy): Bacteria > Bacillati > Bacillota > Bacilli > Lactobacillales > Enterococcaceae > Enterococcus > Enterococcus sp. AMC1623. The sequence continues at coordinate 1,484,893 of NZ_CM177096.1, forward strand.
CTTTTGAAAAAAGTATCTAGTACCGTCAGTGTCTTTTCTTGTCTCAAAAAAATTTTTTCAATTTGTACAATATCTTCATCAGTTAGAAATGACGAATATTTAAAAATAGGTGTTTTACTATTTTTTTCCAATGATTCTGAGGTAATAATTAAATCAATGTCAGTCTCATCGCATAATGACATTTGTAATGCAGAAACAAATTTTACAATTTCAATCGTATAATCCGTAATTTTAGATAATTTTTTTTGGATTATTCTCTGACTAGCAATACCATACGGACAAACAACCACTACTTTTTTCTTCTTGCCTCTATTCAATGTTTCTGAAGCCGATAAAAAATGTAAAGCAATATAAGCTATTTCATCATCAGGAAAAATGATAGCTAGCTCTTCTTGAACCAGTGCCGCAACATAGACACTAATATTATAAATAAAAGGAAATTTTCCTTTCATTTCTTCGATTAAAGGATTGGTTAAATATCTACCTTGTGTTCCTCTGGTATATAAACCGGAGAGATGCAATGTCAAATAATTTTTAAATTGTTCATCTGTTGAAAAATCAATTCGATACAATTGATGAACTTTTTCTAAGATATCATCAACAAATTTGGTTAAATAAGCTTCCTCTGTTCCTTCTTTATAAATTTTCCCAAGATATAGTCGTTTGATATAAGGTATCTCATTTTCAGGTAATAAAATACCTAACTGCTCTTTTAGTCGTGCGATCAAAGCAACGGCCATTCTATCACTTAAATTTTCCTGAAGGTTTCATCACTAGCATTAAAAATCCCGTAATGGCGAACATGATTGGTCGTAGCACGTCTTCTTCATAATGACGACATAAAAAGTACGTAACACCTAAACAAATATATAGTGACATAGCACTTAAGGTTATACCACTAAGCCAATTCAAAATCATACTATTATTGTTCGCAAACTCAGCCCATGCTAAAAGAAAACTATTCGTTGTATCATCGGTTACCGGCGCTGCATTAATAATAATTGGAATCGACCCAAATAACGTAATTGGTAACATAGACATAAAGGCATCTCGTGTTGCTTTTAAGTGTCGTTGCTGACTTAATTTATTTGCAAGAGGAGAAATATATTTATCCATACTTGCACTTAATGATTCAAAGCCCATATAGTTATCCTCCAATTATTTTGATAATATCTTCGTAAACACCTTTTCCATCCATGATTCCATATTTCATAGGAGAAATTGCTTCAACAGGTACACTGACACTTGCGGTTATTTGAGGCAGTAAAAAACGAATTTGAGGTCCAATTAAAACAAGATCTGCGCCTTCCAAATAATCTTTGTATTCTGATTCACTGTAAGCTTTAACCTCTAGAGAATTATTTGAAGCTGCTTCAATTTTTTTTGCCAACATTCCAGTAGACATTCCTGCATTACAAATTAAAATAACTTTTTTCATTGTACTCATTCCTTTTCAAATTTTCTACGTTTGATTATTTTTGCATTACTTTCAATCATCTCTTTGAACCAATAATAAGATGCTTTGGGTTTTCTGATTTGTTCATTTCCAAAATCAACAGCTACTAAGCCATAACGTTTTTCGACACCATTTTTCCATGAATATAAGTCAAAAGATGCCCAGGCATAATACCCTCGAATATCTACACCTTTATCCATTGCATTCATGATTGCATTAATATGATCGTTCATAAATTCGATTCGATAATCGTCTTGTACACAGTCTACCGTGACATCTTCTCGAACACCTACGCCATTTTCAGTAACAAAAATTGGTAATTCATATCTTTCCCATGCTTCAATTAACCCATCTTGCAATCCTTTCGGGTAAATTTCTGTATCCCATGCTGTATATTCACTATTTGGATCTTTGACTTGCTCAAACCAATCCTTAATAATCACTTTACTTTGACCTTTTTTACCTGAATGGTTGAATATCAGTTGTGTTTCTCCTTCTGTATAAGGCTTTACTAACGTACGTGCATAATAATTTAGTCCAATAAAATCGACGGTATAGTTTTTGATAACCGCTAAATCTTCTGCTTTCATAAAAGACACGTCATATTTTTCTGACAATCTAGCAATCAAATCGATTGGAAATTCTCCTAACGCCGCCGTATCTAAAATCCAATTATTGCAATAATTATCAGCATAACGCATCGCAATTTTCGTTTCAATCGTATCATCCACGCCATTTACAGGTGTATAACTATGAACAATTCCAATTTCACCTTGATAATTCCCTGCTCTAAAAGCTCGGACAGCTAACGCACTTGCATACATGACATGATAAGCACCATATATCGTTTTTTGAACATCTTGTAAACCCGGAGGATAATTACCAATAAAATAGCCATTTACAATAAACCATTTTGGTTCATTAAAAGTAGTCCAATAGCTAACTTTATCACCAAAATGTTCAAAACAAACTTTAGCAAACTGTTCAAACGCGTAACACGTTTCTTTATTTAACCAACCACCTTCCAATTCCCAATACTGTGGCAGATCCCAATGATAAATGGTTACAAATGGTTCAATCCCATATTTTTTACACGTATCTAAAATACGATGATAAAAATCAATTCCTTTTAAATTGACGGTTCCTTCTTTATCCTTAATAATTCTTGGCCACGATAGAGAGAAGCGATAAGTATTTTGTCCGCCTTCTGCCATCATTCTGATATCTTCTTCATAACGATGGTAATAATCACTTGCTACATCACCATTTTCTAAATTGTTTTCATGTAAATAGCAATCCCACATTGAAGGCTGTTTATCATCAATATCCCAAGCACCTTCACATTGGTAAGAAGCTGTAGCCCCACCCCATAAAAAATTCTTATCCATTAAAACTCTCCTTCCATTTATATAGTTCACCAATATCACCAATCAATTCAATAGCAATATCTGTTGAGGATAGATGCCCCTCTGCATGTACCAGTAACAAATCAATATTTTCCATACGTTCAGCTGCAGATAATTTCCGTAAAAGTTCCGCATGGGCTTTTTTTGCTAAAATAATTTCTTCGCGAGCTTCTTGGTACTTTGCTTCATATGTTAAGCTATCACCAGATTTAACTGCAATCATCGCTTCAAAAGCAGAGCTCTTCGCATTCCCCGCATGTAAAATGATTGCCATCGAGTCCAACTCTGTATTAATTTTATTCTCCATAAATTCAACTCCTTATCTTTCTTACACGCTTAGTATAAAACGGTTTCATTACACAATGAAATCATTCTTTTCCACTAGTAAAGTGGAAAAAGTTGGTGCAAAAACTTAAAAAGCTATCTCCTTAGCGTATCAGTTAACAACATGATAACCGTCTTCCCATAATAATTGACCCGCTACAATTACTAACTATGGGAAAAATGTATTAACACCCAAAATATAAGAGGAAACACAACAAATGAATACAAAAAGACCGTCACCTTTCATAGTAGTTAGGTGACAGTCTGAGAGATTCAATCTATAAACTATTTTTATCTTTCTTCATCTCATCTTAGTTACTACCTCTTCAACTAAAATGCTAGATAATATTTGTATTATCGATACAGATATTTTTCGAACCTATTTCCCAGAATATAGTGTATATAGTAAGAAAGAATTAGAGGTAAAATCAAATGGCTAGAAAAAAATTATACAAAATTTTCAAAAAAATTCCCGCAAATAATTTTGCACTGTCTTAAAATATGTTGCAGAAGAATCAACCTGCAAACAGCGTAAGATTGCAGGTTTAGATAAATAAAACAACTTCCCAGTGTTAAGCTCCAAACAGTGGACCTCTCGTCAATAGGACAATGAATATTTTTAGAACTACTCTTTGATTCTCAGAACGAAATTTTTTTGCTGATACAAGTAATCACACTCTCGCTTGACTATGCTTTTCAAATATAACTATAGACTAGCTTATGTTTGAAAAACACGAAAAAAGCGACTAAAAAGTCGCTTTTTTTTAAGAAAATCTTGGTGTATCGGCTTCTTTGACTTGAATTTTAGTGTGCCAAGAGCTGGCAGTTTCTGCTAAGACAGCGTTCAACTCTTCAATGTTTTTGCGTCCTTGTGTTTGCAACCATTGACGTGCTGCTTCTTCTCCTGCTGTTACAAAAGGTTCTACGCCATTTGCCCAGGTTGCACGACCACATAGTACACCATTAAATGTCGAACCTGCTTCTTTAGCAAAACGTAGAGTTTCTTGGAATAGTTCCGCACTAACGCCTGCACTTAGAAAAATAAATGGTAAATCCGTTGCTTGGCTTTGTTCTTTGAAATAGTTTAAGGCTTCTTCTCGAGAATAAACCACTTCTTCGCCATACCCTTCAACATAATTCATGTTCACAGGGACTTCCATTTTTAAGACGTCTACATTGTAACGTGGCTTAGAAAATTCTTTCATCATTTCATTCACTTTGTGTGGTTTTACTTGAGCGTATTCTTTTGAACTAGTATCTGCAATAGTTGCATCATACGAAACCAATTCTAAAAAGAACGGTAATTCTTCGGCCACGCATTCTGAACCGATTCGTTCCATATACGCTTTCTTTTGATCGTTGATTTCATCACTCTCATCAACATCGTAATACAATAAGAATTTACATGCGTCTGCACCAGCTTCTTTTAGACGTTTGACTGACCAAACATTCAAAGAATCTGGCAAACGACCTGGTGTTGATGCATCATAGCCTGTTTTTTCATATGCTAATAGTAACCCTGCATTATCTGAACGTGAGCTGGCCGCTGGTAATCCGTATTCGGGGTCTAGCAAGATGGATGTTGCATAAGGCGTTAATTCTTCTGAAACCAATTTTTTGAAGTCTTCAATATCTTTATCTGTTGCTTCTTTGTAGTTGTTAATCATTTTTTTCAATGCACCACGTTGATCAATCGCTAACGCACCGATGATTCCTGCTTGATTACTTGTATTTTTTAATTTTTGTAACTGATTAACACTAATTTTTTTCATTTGATTATGCCTCCAATTTTTCTGAAATAAGTGTTGCTAATGCTACTGGTGAATCGGTTGCGACAAATTCCTCTTTAAAATCTGATTTCATCAACATTCTTGCGACTTGCGAAAGAACTTTTAGATGCGTTGAACCACTTTCAGCAGTTGGGATGAACATCGCAATAATATATTGCGTTGGTTGACCATCCATACTATCCCATTCAATTCCTTGTTTTAGTTTAATCACAAGAATCGCTGGTTTCGTAATAGCATCACTTTTGGCATGCGGAATAGCAAACCCATCCATCATTCCCGTCGTGCCTTCTTCTTCTCGTTTTTTTAAAGCTGACTGTACATCTTTTTTGTTTGTCGCAATCTGTCTAGCGACTGTTGTTTCTGATAAAAAATCAAAAACATCTGCTTGTGTTGTTAAATCTAAATCAATAAAAATTAATTCTTCGTTGACCATTTTTTTGCTCCTTTACGCTGCTTTTTTTACGCGATTTTTTTGTAATAGTCCTAATAATAAGCCACCGATAATTGAACCCACTAAAATGGCTAATACCCATTGCCATTTACCTGTCACAACTGGTAATACTAAAAATCCACCATGAGGAGCAGGTACTTGAACGCCAAACATATACGTTAAAATTGCTGCAATTGACGAACCAATCATCATAATGGGTAAAACACGGACAGGATCCTTCGCTGCAAAGGGAATCGCTCCTTCTGTAATGTGCGTTGAACCTAAAATAAAGTTCACGAGCCCCGCATTGCGTTCATTTGCTTCAAAATATTTACCAAAGAATAATGTCGCAAACCCCGTAATTAACGGTGGAGCAATACAAGCAGCTGAAACACCCGCCATAAAGGTGGTATTCCCTTGTGCTAATAAAGCTGTTCCTGTTACATAAGCAGCCTTATTAATCGGACCACCCATATCAAAGGCACACATACAGCCTACAATTAATCCCAAAATTAAAGGATTCGAGTTCTCAAAACTTGCTAAAAAGTCCATCATTCCTTGATTCACTGCATTCATTGGATCCGCCAATAAAGACATAATCACACCAATAATTCCAACGCCAATTACTGGATATAAGAAAATAGCTTTTAAACCATCCAATGATTTCGGTAAAAATTTCAATCCTTTTTGCAAGGCAACCACTAAATACCCGCCAAGGAAACCAGACAAAATCCCACCTAAAAATCCGGTACCACCAGCCATCGCTACTAAACCACCCACGAACCCAACGACCAAACCTGGACGTTTCGCAATGCCTTCTGCAATATAAGCAGATAACACTGGAACCATCATTCCCATTGATGCGTCACCGACACTTTTTAGCATTGCTGCTGTTGGATTGTATTGATCACTTGACGGGTCAAATGAATAGACTCCCCAGATGGCAAATGAAATAGCGATCAGTACACCACCTGCTACGACAAACGGCAACATATGCGACACACCATTCATCAAATTCTTATAAATACTTCTGCCAATGCTCATACCTGAACTGCTGTCTTCTACTTGTTGCTCTTTTTTGTCTGTGTCTGAAACCAGAACTTTCCCTTTACCAGCCAAGGCATCTTCAATCAAGCGATCAGCTTCTTTAATGCCCGCACTAACAGAAACATCAATAATGCGTTTGCCAGCAAAACGTTCTGGATGAACATCTTTGTCTGCCGCAATAATTACTACATCTGCTTCTGCAATATCTTGCGGAGTTAGCTCATTTTCAATTCCAATTTGACCATGAGTTTCAACTTTAATGGACACATTTTTACGTTTTGCGGCTTGTTCTAATGCTTCTTGTGCCATGTACGTGTGTGCAATACCTGTCGGACAACCTGTCGCTGCAATAATTTGATAGTTTGCCATCTCTACTTCATTCCCCACTAATTTTTATTTGTTTTTCTAATTCTTCTACATCTGAAAAATCCGTAATACCTTTTCTGAACGCTGTGGAACTGCCTGCAGCTAAACTTTTTTTTAGCGTTGTTGACAATTCATCATTTTTTAAAATCCCTGCTAAAAAAGTGCCCAACAAAGTATCGCCCGCACAAGCTGTATTGACAACTTTTCCTTTTGGTGAATTTCCATATAAAAGAGCGTCTTTACTAAAGAAATATGCTCCTTCTCCGCCTAGAGAAAGCAAGACATTTTGAGCGCCCAATGCCACTAGTTTTTTTCCGTAATGAAGGTAGTCTTCTTTTGTATCAATGGTGACACCAAACCAAGCTGCCAACTCTTCTTCATTTGGTTTCAATAAAAAGGGCTGATAAGGTAAACATGCCAACACTTCATTGTAGCTACTATCAATAATTAAAAAAACCTCTCGTTCCTGACAGCGTTTGGCAAGTTCAATTAAAATCGTTGGTGCAACGCCTTGCGGTAAACTTCCTGAGACACAAAGAAAGTCGCCTGCTTGTAATTGCTCAACTCTAGCTAAAAATTGAGTGACACTTTCTTCAGGTATTTCAGGACCTTTGTTTACAAGTTTAAATTCCTCTTGTGTGTCATTTACTTGGGTAAAAACATTGATTCTAGTTAAGCCCGGTACGTCAATAAACTCCGTACCAATCGCTTTTCCTCTTAAAAAATCATCAATATATTGTCCTGTAAACCCTGCTTTAAATCCTAAAGCTGTATTTTCAATCCCCAACATTTTTAAAACTAGTGACACATTAACACCCTTGCCATTCGCCTGAATATCGTCATCTTGCGTACGATTCACCACAAACGGTTTTAACGAATCCGTTTCAATAAATAAATCAATTGCTAAATTCAAAGTACATGTATAGATATTCGACAACTTGCTTCCCTCCTATCGATATATTCATTATGGCGCTTTTTTTATTGAAAATGTTTTCTTAATCCTAGTAAAAGCTTGGAAATATTTTCTAAATGAGGAAGATTCCTAGAAAAAATTACTTTTACAAACTAAAATAAAGATACCTAGAGAAAGGAAGATGGTAATGGAAGTTAAACTTAGTGAAACAGAGGCCTACCTGTGGAAATACATCACAAAAAACATTCACGAAATCCCGAATCTCTCCATCATCAAATTAAGCGAGTTGGCAAATGTATCCACTTCCACGATTGTGCGTACGATGAAGAAAAAAGGCTATGAAGGATTTACGGCATTTAAACATCATTTAAAAGACGAGCAAAATACAACGATTAATTTTGCAAATGTCGAAAAAATTGATAGCGAAATTAAACGTTCGATTTTAAAAAACGAACAAGAAGTCATTCGTACATTAAATATGATTCATACCGGTGTGATTGAAGATGCGATTCAAAAAATCCAAAGCTCTGAACGGATTATTATTTTTGCTAGAGGGTTTTCAGAATTAATTGCAGAAGAAATGAAGATCAAATTTCAATTAACAGATAAATATTGCGAACTGCATACGGATCCAAATATTATTAAAACGATGAGTAAGCATTTAAAGAAAACAGATATTGTCATCTTTGTCTCACTCAATGGTGAAACAGAAGAATTAGTCGATGCTGCACAAAATTGTTACCAAAAAGAAATTGGAACTATCGCGATTACAACCAATAAAGAAAGTCCCTTATCCCATTTATGCGAATTAGTATTGGTCGGATTCAAATCTGAAATTTCATTTTTTCCAGACTACGAAGTCCGTTCCCGATTGCCCCTTTCTGTTATTGCTAGAATTTTGTTAGACTCTTACGTTATTCGAATGAAGCAAGAAATAAAACGTTAAAAAAAGACCGTCACCTTTCATAGTAGTTAGGTGACAGTCTGATAGATTCAATCTATTTTTTTCGAATAACAGCGAACATGACTAGTACGCTTAATCCCTCAATTAATACTAAAAGCATAAAATAAACAGGTGTTAATTTAATTACTTCTAAGCTAAAAAACTTGAGACCTTTATTTAATAGATAAGGCACTAAGATACCCATACATGCTATTTTCCAAAAGCCAAGTTTCCCTATAATCTCTTTACTAGAAAGCAATACTAGGGTAAAAATCATTCCAATAAAACCCGTATAAAAAGAAACCTCATGTTTTCCTACTAACAAATCCAATCCGCCAGCAACTAGTGTTACCATAAAACATAATTGGAGTATTCTATAAAAGAACTTTTTTATCATATCCACTACTCCTTCGTCTATTTTTCAGATGCTCTAAGTTTATTTTATTATGTACATGCTAATGATAGCATTCATTCTTTATTGAAAACTATTTTTAACCTAACTGTAGCTTATTTATGCCTGAACGTCTTTTGGTAAAAATAAAAAACCGAATTAAAAATCTCTGCTTGAACGATTTTTTAATTCGGTTTCTAAGTAAAAGCTACCTATGGAGGCAATTTTTTTGAAGATGCACTAATTTTCTATTTGATTGCATAAGTTTCTTTTTTTCGAGAAAGTTATTCGCTATTATTAAGGTAACTCAATAATAACCCGATACAACATATCGTCTTCAAACCAAGCTGGAAAATTTGTCCCCCAAACGTTATTTTGCAAATTAATAAACATTCCTTCATTTAAGGAAGGCTGTAAATTATCAAATTTCAATAAACTTCGTCGACCAAAAGAAAAAAGTGGCGCATCGAGACTTTGAATCTTCACTTTTCCTTCAATCCCACTATAAGATAATCCTTCTTGAGATAATGCGTGTAAATTGCGATTGCCATTTTCTACCACATTATAAGGTGAAAGGGTCGTTCCCAGTTTATTCATCTGCCAACGATAAGGATTTGCTACTTTCAAACTGGTTTCTAACCAGTAAGCTTCGGGCATCTTATTTGCCTGTTTGCCATTCCACTTCAAATTGAGTTCAATCCGATGTTCTAGTAAATCAATGTGATATGTTAATTGATTTTTTGCAGGTACTCCCCACATTCTCTGTTCATATTCTGTAAAGCAAAGATCAAAAGTCACGACTAGTTGGTTTTTAATTTGAGTGATACACGATTTCTGAATCATCGGTTTGATTAATTCATAACGAATATCTTGAAAAGCTTCGATGCCTCGTTTAGCAAAATCTACTAAACACCAACTAGAAGTCCATCGTGTTAAACGGCTATATTTGCTAATAAAATTATGATAATCAGCAAAATCAAATCGTTCATAAGATAAACTCCCAAGCTCATGGCCCTCAAGAATGTAATCATTATTAGCCACTTTCAAAAAACTGATTCCACCGCTAACTGAAAATTTCAAAGAAACATCCCCATATTGATACAATCTACCCGGAATTACTGATTCACCCGTATTTATACTTTGAATTTCATATTTTTTGGTGGCTAATACTTTTTGAGCTTCTATTTGACGTACATCACTTAAGCAAGATACCGCTACCGTCAGATATTCTCGTTGTTCTTGCCAAGAATCTTCATATAATCTATAAGAACGTTTCGAACAAAGCTCTTTTGATTCGATATCTGTACTAATTAAAGCCATTAAATCCCCAAAATCCATAGATGTTCGATCATGGTTAAAAGTAATTTGATCTTGCTCACGCGCTTTTTGAAAATCTTCAAGTAAATAATTTGTATAGTCGGGTAAAAAAACATTTCCGTTTCCACCCCACGTATGTTCAGCAACTAGCATAAGTTGCTCCGAAAAATTTTTATATTCCGCACTATCTACACTTAACTCACCTGAATCCAGCCATTGGTTACGAAGACGTAATAAACTCAAATAATCTGAAATTTTTCTCGAATCAGAAGCAATTCCATGTATCCAAGAATCCCCGATTTCTTCTTCAATTACCGGTAAACTATCACGTTTTTCCCACGCTGCTAGTGCAAATTGATCCAAACTAGAAGCCACAACCTCCACATCTGGATTTTCTTTTTCCAAACGAGCCATCAACATCTGAACTTCTTGACTGTCTTTTGGTGGACCGGCATTGTCATGACTGTGGGCAAAATATAACCTATCATCCCAACCTTCACGCATAAAGGTTTCACCATAATCTTGTGCATAATGAACCACAATCTCTGTTCCATCACTATTACGCCACAGAAACATTTCTGGCACTTTGGGAATGGCGGAGCTCGCGTTCACGCCAATATGCAAATATTTTAAACCTGCTTTGGCCATTAAAGGAACAATCCCAATTGTATGACCTGGGACATCAGTTAGCTTCGCTGCTACCGTTTTCATGTCAAATTGTTGATCTAATTCTTTAGAAATCGATAATCCATATTCAAACAAACGTTGATCCATCAATTCGCTATGCATTGTTACCGGTAAGCCATGCCACTTAATTGTGCCACATTTAATTGCTTCTATCATTTGTTCCTTATCTTGTTTGGAGACATTGGGATGATTCAAATAAAAGTAAATTAACCATGACCCGGTTGTCCAAACAAACTGATCGGGTAACTCTTTGCCAATTTGTACTGCTCGAGGAATAAAGTCTATCAAATACTGCTCTATTACATTTGCTGCCAAATCTGTAAACCCTATATCTAAATGAGTTTTATAAACTACATGAAGTTTTTTTGCCATTCTCTGTCACCTCTCTAAATTTCACCTGCTTTTGGATTGTAAGCTATTGTTAAAATGCCTTCGTTTAATTCAGCCGCTTTTTCCAGTAAATCTTCAGATGATTGATTAGACATTAAGAACAATTGATAATCAAATTCATAAAAACCAGACAAATCAACTTTAAAATTAGTTTCCCAGAAATTATTCATCGGCCAAGAATAAATAACTTCTTTATTTTTCCAGGCTGTATCAGCTGAACAAAGATTCACCAAATGACTTTCAAGTGTCCCTAAAGTAATCAGTGGCGTATCTTTGACGGCAATCACTAAACCCTGTTGTCCATTCGTGAAAGTCAAACCATTATTCAAAAGATAAAATTCTGTATTGGAACCAGGCAATTGATCAATCGCTGGTCGAAAAGTTGTTCCTGTTTTTCCAATATAACAGTCACTACATTTTCCATAACTAAACGGGAGCGGAATATAGATATTTTCGGGTGCCCATTCGTTTTCTTTCTGAATTCTAACTGTTACGTTAATTTTCGGTAAATCTTTATAGACACGGAGAACTACTGTGTACATCTTCGTTCCCACTAACGAATAGTCTAATTCAAATTCTGCATAAATAGGTCCATCCAACGTCACTTTAACTGACTTCAAATCGGCAACAGACCGTTCTGTTATTCTACCTTTACGATTTCGTCCCATGATACGACGTTCAGAACAAGCATCGGAAGTTATCGGAGTCACTTCATAGACCCCCGCAAATGGTGAATGTTCTTGATTTGAATGAAGTAAATTCGTTCCCGTTCGCTTATCAATCAATCGGTTAATTCCTTTTTTGTGGTCAATTGACAAACTAAAATCTTTTGTTTCAATTCCAAATGGAGAAACGAGATGTTCGTATCCCACATAAGAAGCCACATCGGCAATTTGTTCAGTACCAATATATGCATGATTCCAATTTTTCCGTAGTGGCTTACTCTCTTGACGACGTAAACAAATCAATCGTTCCTCTCTAGCTTTTAACGTCACTAAAAATTCTATTTGTTTACCAAAAGATGTATCTGTCACTTGTGAAGGTAGAATTTCACCGGTTTGGCAATCAATAACCTCAACAAAATCATTGGTATCCAAATAAAAATAAGAATCATCTATCGTTTCCCAATGTTTGATATAAATTTGAGTATGATCACTTACTGTTCGATTATGAGGATTGATTACCTTGTAAACAGCCTTTCGATTCATCTGAATAGATTCTTCGCCTAATTTTGCTAAAATTTCATCCAAATGTTGAGAAATTAAGCTATTCGCATTAATGGCATAAGCTGCTTTACGATAGTCTAAATCATTTACTAAGGTATTCCATGGCTGACTTACAGAAGAATGGTAGCCCCATGTATGTTCAGCATACATCATCATATTTTCTTCAGCTTTCGCTAATAAATCAGCCCTTCCCAAAGTTGCTTCAGGATCTAATTTATTCGCAATTCGATATTTATGCTGAGCATTACGATAAATTTTTGTTGGCGCTGGTGTTGACCCTACGCCATCAGCCCACCAATCCGCCCAATCACCACGATAAGTTGGAATTTCCACTTCTTGTTGGCGCAGGATGCGAAAGAATTCGTTAAGTGTGATCAATTCAATCTTAATTTCATCTCCATGACGCTCATTCCACTTATGAATATTTTCCATCATTCTAGGATTAGGCGGGGCGTTATCGGTAACAATCCCGCTAATCATTGCAGGTACAAAATCAAGTGCATATCCTTCTTCTTCTAATAAATCGAAATGAGCAAAAATTCTTTCTTCAGTCTTTTTAAACTGCAATTCTGCTTCTTCTGGCGTATAACCTGCCACTCCATATTGTTTTGATTGATCAGAATTTGGTACAAGGAGAAAATCATTTCCTGTTTGATAATGATCTCCATTCCAAACCAGAATTTTATTTCCCTTTTGCGTTTCCCACCAGAAGGGAATTTGTTTCTTAAATAAAGGAAACATGCCATGATGCGTATGCAAACACGAAAATAAGTTTTCAATACCATTTTGATACATTATTTCTGCATATCCCCACGAAAACCCGTTAATATCAGCAGTCATCGCTGAATTTAATGGTAGGCCCAGACTATCTACATAGGATTTCCCCTTAGCAAACATCTTACCCACTACCTGTTCATCGACCAATTCTGTCATATTCAAATAACTTAGAGAAATATCAATCCAACCCTTTTTCAAAAAATATTCAAAAATTTGCTGTTCCTCTATTGAGCTATTAGCTATAAATTGCTCTACTTGCCAGTAATTCTCGCACGTATACTTAAACCCTGACCACTCAGGTTTCTCTCCTGACTCAATTTTCTTCAGAAAAACCAATACGCTCTTGATAAAATCCACATGATACCGGCTAATTTTTTCTTGGCGATCCGTATATCCTATATCTGTATGGGAATGATGGATCAAATATAAAGTACGTTTTGACATAATTTCTCCTTCTAATTTAAAAAAATATTCTCCATTACTTATCCATTCGTTACCAGTGACATTAAGCCACGTAAAGTTGATAAACTAGTATTTTGACTATATCTAATCTTTAAGTTTCCACCAAAACATCGTTCTATTGCTGGATGAAAATAATCTAAGCTTCCACTAATTTCCCCACCAAAAACCACTTCATCGGGCTGAAAAGACGTCACAAATGGCGCCAATGCTTCTCCAATCCAAGTGCCAAATTCATCAAAAATTACCAATGCTTTTTGATTACCTTTTTGTGCCTCTAAAAAGAGTTCATAACCTGTTAAAGGCACAGAATAATTGTTCTTAATCAACTGCTGCAAACCATTGGCAGAGAGATAATCATCTATTATACTCTGCTTAAATGGTCGATTGTATAGCATTCCTTGACTATTTAAACCATATTCCTCTCTAATTACCTCCCCTTCTACGATAAAAACAGAGCCACAGCCAGTACCTAGAGTCAGATATATTCCACGGTTAACTCTGCTTTTCTCTCTTTGCAGGAATTCCCCTAAACCAAAAGCTGTCGCATCATTCTCGAATATAATCGGTACTGACAGCTGAAACTCAGAATATAGCCACTCAGCAATTAATTTTTTTAACCGTACCTCATAAATTTCATCATACTTACGTAACCCCTTCATTAAACTGTATCCTTCTTGATAATTAAACGGACCTGGAAAAGCAATACCGACACCTAACAATTGTGCTTTTTGAGCCATTTGCCGATTAATAGTTGTCACGATTGCATAAAAATTTTCTAAAATTGTCTGCTGGTCTTCTTGCGACTTGGCAGGAAATTCTTGATTACGAGTGAAAAAAGGAAGCCCTTGCTCATCTAAACAATTCGTTTTAATCGTCGTCCCACCAACATCCATTAAAAAATAATAGCCCTTCATACACAGCCTCCTCATCTTTAAGAAATTGAACACTTCCCGCTTGCCTTTGAATAGATGTAATCCATTTATATTCATTTAACGAACAAAAGCTTTCATTGTCTTAATTGTCTTACCGCTACTGGTTCCACTAGGACTAATTTTATAAGCTTTGACGCTCTCAGGTATAATAAAAGTTTGTGCATAATGAACAGTAAAAGGTGCAAAAGATCCATCGATACTTTCAACAACCGCTTCTTCTCCTTCAACTAAATTTAATACATTCACACTCCCATGGTTTTCATGGATAACAGGTACAGAAAAACTATGGCGACGTGTTTCGATAAATTCAGTTTCATGCAATCCTGTCCGTTCTTCCATCCAGCCTTCACCAAAGTCAACTATTTCAAAGGGATTTACTAATTCTTTTTTGACCCAGTTTTCATCACGACGGATATCAATATTGGGCTCTCCATGTTTCAAATGAACCGGTCTAGGCAAACCATCTAAATCTACTCTGCCCCAATCCCATAGCTTAAACGTATAGCGATTTGGAGTAGCACTTATTTCTAAAACAACTGAATTTGCTCCGCTGGAATGAATCGTCCCACTAGGAATTGAGTAATGATCATGTTTTTTAACAGGTTGTTGATAAATAAATTTTTGGGTAGGAAAAGCTTCTTTTCCTTCAGAAGCTCGTTGCAAAGCTGCCATTAATTCGTCTTTGGATACACCATTTTTAACACCTAGATAAACAACCGCATCTTCTTGTGCTTGTAAAATATAATAACTTTCATCTTGCGTATATTTGGCACCAAACACTTCTTGTGCATATTCTATAGTAGGATGAACTTGCAAACTTAAATTAGAGCCTCCCATAGTGTCTAAAAAATTAAAGCGAATCGGAAACTCTGCCCCAAAACGTCCATAAACGCGACGCCCCAACAAACATTCTCCTTGGAAGTAAACTAGATTATTTCCTGGAATCTCCATCTTGGCTTTTCCAAAATCCAGAAAGAGGCTATTCTCTTCTGGTACGCCATTAAAACTCCATGCTAGATTCACTTCATCTTGACGAAAACTAAATTGTTTTTGCATCCAATGTCCGCCCCATACTCCTGGATCAAAAAAAGGAACTAACGAAAACGGCTGTTGAGCCACTTCCAACAATGCTTGATTATACGTACTGTGATCCACCAATACCCAGTCATCTTGGAGTGTATCCATAAAATAATCAATTTTCTCATAAATGGATCGCTTTTGCTTATCTGCAACACGCCATTCAAAGAAATAACCACGTTTAATCATTCGTAATGAATCCTCTCCTTGATTCTCACCTTTCCAATTACTATACTTACCTGAACGATAACGTTGTTGAATTTCCCATCGAGGTAAATCTGCATAGATCAATAAATCGGGAGCATAGACCAAACTTGCACCTACACCATAAATTCCAATACGTTTCTTTTCGTTTAAAGCGATTTCAATTTGTTTAATTAACATACGCTGTTGATCTAAATCAATAAAGTCAGTCAATGAATGATGAGACATAAAGCCAAACACTCGATCCTCTGTCAAATTGTCGGCTATCATTTCTGTAATAACTTGACTATTATAGAACAAAGTGTCGCTATCAATTAAAACATCTATTTCCAATTGTTCAAGTAAAGTCGTTCTTAACAATTGTTTATCTAAAACTGGATAACTTTCAATTGTTATAACATTAAGACCTTCATTCTCCATTCGTTTTCTTATCAACTCAAGTATTTCTTCTTCACCTACATATACATCAAATTGTTTGGTAATTGCTGTTTCGGGAAAAAAATCATAGTTCACTTATAAAACTCCTTCCACCTGATATTATATCGTTAAATATCCTTAATTCATCCAAAGTATAGCACAGCTGATTCACTCAAAATGTCTTTTTTAATCCTGCTATTTATCAGCTTTTCTAGCTATTGTTATAACAATAATATCAAATATGATAATTCTCTATGATATACTTAGTAAATCATAGAGAATTATTACGAAAGGAGTTTATTCATATGAGCAACATTCACTCAAACTCTCCCTTATATGCACAAATAGCCGATCAGCTTCGTTCAAATATTAGAACCGAAAAATGGCAGGAAGGGGAACGAATTCCAACAGAATTTGACCTTTGTGATATTTATCATGTCAGTCGTATCACTATTCGTAAAGCTATAGATGAACTTGTTAGAGAAAATCTTTTGTATCGTGAACGAGCAAAAGGAACTTTCGTCAAAAAATTTAGTCCCAATATTAGCGAATATTCCACTGTTATCAAAGGATTTACTCAGGAATTAAAGGAACAAGGAAAAAATGCTACAACTTTACAAGCTAACGTGTATAAAAGCCACGCTGATCATAAAATTGCCAAATATTTACAAATCAAACCCGGAGATGACATCTTAGTCTTAAATCGAGTAAGAGGCGATGATAACAACATCTTAGCTTTTTTTAAGACCCATATCATATTCAAAGAGGACTATTCTTTAAAGTCTAAGGATTATTATGGCTCTTTTTACGAATACCTTGCTACAAAAGGCATTCGCGTTAACCAAGAGAATGAGTATATTGAAGCCATTTCTGCTACTCGGGAATTGAAAAAATTATTAAAGATTGGTGAAGCTGAGCCAGTATTGAAACGGGTTCGTTTTACCTCTCAAAAAGAAATGAATTTTTTTGAATACACCGAATGCTTTTATATCGGTAACAAATACCGCTATTATTTGAATTTTGATTAAATCATCTTAGCTTCTATCAAATTGAGAAGATCCGTTTTATTGACACTTATCTCTGGTTCACCTTTAGAAGAAAGACATTTTTCACTTTGATGACAATCAAATTGGGTGGAAACTAATTATTCCGTATCTTTATTAAAAAAATGTCAAAAAAAAACGGCTAAAAAGCCGTTTTTTGAGAGACAATTGAGAGAATAACAATGAAAATGGTAGACGTAGAAGCTCATAGATTGTTGAATATACGCCATTCTTACCGAAGATTGGTACTATCTCCGATACATCTTCAACAGGAGCAACTCAACCAAAAGCACTGGTACAAAAGCATTTGTCTGTCTTCTGGTAGCGCAGTGGAAAACTCAGACTGGTAATAAATTGTCATTTTTTGAAAGAATAGCGCCCTCTTGAACATTATCAATCGCATTTACCACTTGTTGATCTGACTTCGCATATAAGTGACCGTAAGTTCCTAAAGTGATTTGGATATTCGCATGGCCCAATCGTTCTTGAATCGAGAGCGGTTGAATGTTCTGCTCAATCAGAAATGCAACATGAGAATGTCGTAGCGCGTGAAGCTTAATCGGTTTGACGCCCGCTTTTTTAGCAGCTTCTTTTAACCAGTTTGCAAAAGAATAAGGTGGCGTAAAGGTTCCGTCCAACTGAGCAACATATTCAAAATTTCCAATACGTTTTTGCAAGTCATACCACTGTCTGAGCTTTAATGAAAGTTTCTTTCCCATCCCAATTGTTCGATAAGCGCATTTAGTTTTTGGAGTCGAAAAGTACCAATCATTTTTTGTATTATAAATTAGTGTCTTCTCAATCGTTATCGTGTTTTTCTCGAAATCTACATTTGACCAAGACAAAGCTTCAAGTTCTCCAATCCGAATGCCAGTATAAAAGAGCATTTCATACACAATCTTCCGATGGTGGGTTTGAATCTTATCGTCCTTCAATTCATTCATCACTTTTAGAAACTCACTGTGTTCCCAAAACTCAACTTTCTTATTCTCAGAGGGAAGCGAAGAAACATCTTCAACGGGATTTTTAGCAATCACCCCCTCTTTAACAGCCCGATCCAATACAATCTTTAAGTGTCCCCGAATCCGATTGATATAAGACTTTGATAACGTTTCGCCATTGACTTTTTTCCGTGAATTACGTGACTCTGTCTGGCTTAGTTCAAATAACCAATCCTCAATATCGTGACTTGTAATATCTCGAACACGAAAATGATAGAAAAACTGCATTCGCTTTTCGAATATAAATTGCGCATTCTCATATGTTTGACTTTTCACCTGTCTCTCATACCATTTTACAAACCTATCCTTGTAAAACTCTTCGAAAGTCATTTGATTGGTAGAACACAGTTGATTAGGAACTGTCTTGTTAAAATCATGTGTTTCCATGTACTTGTCATAAGCAATTTTGGCATCTTTTTGTGAAGCATAGCTTCGTTTAGTCTTCTGAACCTTTCTTCCATTTTCATCTATACCTAGATATGCTCGAAAGAACCATTTTTTTGTTTTTTTGTCTTGATAAATATTTTTAATTTTTGGCATCGTACCATTCCTCTCTATACTCGAGAAAAGCTACTTTAATTGTACCGCGCTTGTACTGTTTATTCCGCAACTTGAACGTGGAAAAGATGTTCAATCACTCGAGATGGCACCACACCAACTTGGCGATTGTTATAAAAATCTATACCTTCAACCCTTGCAAGATACGTTTTGCTCTCTTTAATCATTCGTGCAGCTTGACTAGGTTTAAAGCCCATCTCTATCAAAATTGCACGATTTACCATGAAATCACATTTTGTTTCCATTCTCTCACCCCCTGATACTTTACTCCTTTTAAATTAATCCTCTTTATAATCAATTGTTTCTCATTCAATGGTTGTGTTATACTCGTCTTGTCGAGGCGGAGTACGTTGCACAACTTGTTGTGTAAGCAGTACTTTGCTTTTTTAGTAGCTTGTTTTCTCATTTGATATACT
The DNA here is from genome assembly GCF_058216495.1 of Enterococcus sp. AMC1623. Classification (NCBI taxonomy): domain Bacteria; kingdom Bacillati; phylum Bacillota; class Bacilli; order Lactobacillales; family Enterococcaceae; genus Enterococcus; species Enterococcus sp. AMC1623. The sequence goes on from NZ_CM177096.1 coordinate 1,504,466, forward strand.
TTGTAGTTTTCGTTCATAATACTCAACCTCCTCCTGATAATATTCTGGGTCTGCCTTCATATTTTGGAGAAGTTTAATCTGTCTTGGATTCATTTCTCCTTGTTCAATAATCAAAGACAACAAGGAAGAATGAAACGTTTGATCCACTTGTGCTATAAAAGCTAGCGATGGCGAAACACCATGAATTAACCAATTCATACTTTTCTCAAAGCTTTGAGGAATTGTCTCTAAAGAAATAGTGATTGCGCCACGATTGTCAATAAAGGCTGCCCATTTGGCATCGACTTTTGCATCTGGATCATTTGGATCACGGTCATAAAAACAAATTGCTCCATTAAGTAACTCAAAGAACAGTTTGGTTAAATCATGGGATCTTGAAATAATCTTTGCCAAGCTTTGTGCTTTCTCTTTTCGATACCGTAGTTCAAAGCGATTTTTCACTTCTGCCTCTTCAAGTGGTATTCCTCTTCGCTTTCGTTGTTCATAATCCTTCTGATAAAAACAAAAGCGACATTGACTCTTCTTTGAGCCTAAATACAAGGTCTCGCCATTTGATTCATTATTTGTGATATCCGTCCCGCCATGAGATTCACTCACTTGAAACGTGGTCCATACATGGCCTAGTGTTACTTTACGCTTTAGTTCTGGAATGCTGAGACTCCCCACAAAATCATCTAAAGTAAAATCAATCCGTGTAAAGTTTCCCTGATAATCTAATACCTTACGGAAGAACTCTTGCCAGTTTGATTTTGCGGTTTTCAAACGCATGGCAAGATGTTTACAGCCTTGACCTGAAAACTCCATTACGGTTCCTTTTACCGTATCGTCAATGGAATACCGAATCGTGATTACTTGATTCCAAACATATTGCCCAATATAGCCCTTTGGTGCATAATCCAATTCCTCAAAGCGTTCAATAGGCATGCCAATAATCTCTTCAATCAACTTTAAATGTTGATTCGAGAAAAAGTGAATGGTTAGATAATCAATCAAAACACGATTAACTGGAACAACCTCTTCTTGCAAACTATCCAGTATAAGAGTCAATTTTTCTGCACTTAATTGTCTCGTTCCTTTTTCTACTTTCGATAATAACGATCTCGAAATCCCCACTTTTTCTGCTAAATATCGCTGGGTCCACCCCCTTTCTTCTCGAGAAACTCGAATGGCTTCACCGAGATCATGTTGATTAACTTGGTTCATAGACAAACCTCCTTCTGCTATTTACTTGTCAAAGAACCGATAGACTTATTTTAAGTACAAATCAATTGTACGCTTGTATTTATTTTAAGTCAATAGATTTTGACTTTTTTTAAGTACACAAGTATACTGAATTTAAGAACTCATCATGAGGAGGAGTTTTCATGGAGATAGACAAGCAAGCAGTTGGCAATCGAATTCGGCAGATTCGCCAAGAGTTAAAGTTGAGTATGGAGAAATTTGGCAAACTAATTGGTGATTTACCGCGAAGTACAGTCAATAACTGGGAACGTGGGATTAACCTTCCAAAAACCGAAACCCTTCACCAAATTGCAGAAATAGGCCATGTCACCAACGAATATCTTTTGTATGGTGAGCAAGAAAACCAATACATTTTAGAAATGCTTCAAAAGAAGGCAGGTAAGCTTGATCCTAAGATTGAAGGACTGATAGTAGACGAACTGAAACAAGCAGATTTTGTCAGTGAAAAAGAAATGGATCGAATGGTTGAATTTTTTATTACAAACCTCATTCCACCAACTGAACAAGATCAGTTTACTTTCCAATGTATCGACGAGAAAAAGCGGCTTTACCTTGGTTCAACTAATTTTGGTAAAGAAGCGCAGCTCTATTTACACCATGACAATCAAAATCATATTCTGCACATGATGCCCTTTACCTTCTCCAACTTTAGTGTGGATCGCTTACTCGTCTATTTAGAAAATCAAGAATCCTATTCCTATTTTGGGAAACATTTGCCAAAGAAACTAGTAGAAAAGGCCATTCTTCTATACTCAATCAATCAATCAACCGGCGATGTGCGAATTGCTCCGTTGGTCTATTCAAAAGAAACCGCTTCTTATCAGTACACAGAGGACAATCAATACCTACTAGAACAGCAATATCTCTATCTACCATTCGTGATGGAAGTCGAGAAAGAACGTCTGTTAAACGCAGCGTATCCATCATCAAAATAAAGTGACAAGCTCTATAAGCATGTGACAAAGAAAACACTGCTAGGACACTCCCAAATGGGTAGTTGTCCCAGTTTCCTGTTCTTTGTTAGCCCCCTGTTAGAACCGGGGGCTTTATTCATGCAGTCCGGCTGCGCCTCCCTGCAATAGACAAAACTCCAGATCGGGTAATTCGCTTGTGGCGAAACCCGACCTGGAGTTTGTCTTTACAGTATTATTTTATGCTTCTTTCGAATATCTCCAAGCATTCAGTGATTTATCTATCTTTGATCTCTTTTAAGCCTCTTGCAATAACTCCTTGATTTCCTTTGGTTTTGCAACTCGGCCACTAACAACTAATTTATCATCAATAATCAGTCCTGGCGTCTTCATCACACCAGTTTTCACGATTTCAGCCATATCTTCGACTTTTGTAATTGTCGGCGTAATGCCTAACTCCGACACTGCTGTTTCTACATTTTCTTTTAACTTTTGACAGTTTTTACAACCTGGACCTACAATTTTGATTTCCATAATTATCTAATCCCCCTTAACTTTTTATAAAGCTATACTATTGAAAGTAAAGCCAATCAATAAAATACCTACAATACAAATTGTGATAAAGATTCCTAACAATTTAGGTTTAACCACTCTACTTAACATGATTAATGACGGCAAAGACAACGTTGTGACAGACATCATGAAAGCCATCAAAGTTCCCACTGGCACCCCTTTTGAGAATAGCGCTTCTGCTATTGGGAGAACACCAAAAATATCTGCATAAATTGGTGCCCCAATTAAGGTCGCAATAATCAGGCCAAACGGATTATTATTACCTAGGATGCTTTGAATAAAACTGGTCGGAATCCAATTATGAATGAGCGCACCAATCCCAACCCCAATTAATACATAAAGCCAGACTTTACTAGCAACCTCCTTCACTTGCCCCCAACCATAAGCCATTCTTTTTTTTATGGTATAGGTTTCAACTTGGCTAAGACCTTCCTCCATCTCGCGAATATAATCTTGAATTTCATTCTCTAGGTGTAATTTATCAATGAGTGTACCTCCAATTACAGCTAGCAGTAATCCTAAAAGAACATAAGCTATCGCAAATTTCCAGCCGAAGAAAGACATTAACAGGATAATTGAGGCAATATCAACCATTGGTGAGGAAATAAGGAAGGAGAAGGTTACTCCTAACGGTAATCCAGCGGTTGTAAACCCAATAAAAATTGGAATGCTAGAACAACTACAAAAAGGCGTGACTGTACCCAAAAGTGCTCCCAGTAAATTCCCCTTCCAACCTTTTAAGCCACCCAACAATACTTTGGTTCTTTCAGGTGGAAAAAAAGTCTGAATAACCCCCATGACAAAAATTAAGATCGTTAATAAGATAAAAATCTTAATTGTATCAAACAGAAAGAACTGAAGACTTGCCCCTATCTTGCTATCGATCGAAAGTCCAAAACGCTCAACTAATTTTCCCATCAAATCATTTAGCCAAACCATTTTTAGTAATTGATCGCTAATCCAAGTCCACATACCTTCCCCCCCCTTTTGAATTAAACATTTAACTGCTTCGATAATTCAATCATTCTCTTTTCGATTTCATCTCTTGTGTCTCGGAAAGCACTTCTAATTTCTGCCTCAGATCCTTTCGCTTTGGCAGGATCTACTAAGTCCCAATGAAGGTGAGTGCTTTCCTTTGGAATCATGGGACACTTATCTGCTGCGTCACCGCAAAGAGTGATAATCATGTCAGACTGATTAAAGTAGTCCAAATCAATCAAGTCAGATGTTTGATTCGAAATATCGATTCCAGATTCTTCCATTACGGCCACTGCTCTAGGATTCAGACCGTGGGTTTCAACTCCAGCACTTCGGATTTCCCAAGAATCATCTAAGTATTTTTTAGCAAAGCCTTCCGCTATTTGACTTCGACAGGAATTGCCCGTACATAAGAAATAGATTTTTTTCATTCATTTTCTCCTTTTGTTGGGAACCAATCTTTCGTTCCATTTATCAATTTGACTAATAACAACATAACAGGTACTTCTGTTAGAACGCCTACTGTTGTCACAAGTACAACTGGTGAATTGACACCGAAAAGCATAATTGCTACGGCAACCGATAACTCGAAAAAGTCGGAAGCACCAATCAAAGCTGCTGGCGCTGCCACATTATGAGGCTGTTTTGTCCATTTACAAGTAAAATAAGCAAAGTTTGCGGTAATAATATTTTGTAAGACTAAAGGAACGGCAATCATGAGAACATGAAACGGATTGTTTAAAATAATATCCCCCTGATAAGTAAAAATGATTACCAATGTCAATAACAAGCCAATGGTTGTAATGGAGTCAAACTTTGGTAAGAAGCGATTGTTAAAGTAATCAATTCCCTTACGTTTTATCATGAAGTATCGCGTTAATGCCCCACCAACTAACGGTACTAGCACAAATAGTAGTACGGAGGCAAAGAGAATATTCCATGGTACAAACACACTATTTACTCCTAAAAGGAAGGAAACAATTGGTACAAATAGGACAATGATTAATAAATCGTTAATTGATACTTGAACCAAGGTATGCGCTGGATCACCTTTTGTAAGGTTTGACCAAACAAAAACCATAGCGGTACATGGCGCTGCCCCTAATAAAACGGCTCCAGCCACATAGTCTTTTGCTAAGTCTGCTGGGATAAAATTGCTAAAAACAACATAAAAGAAGAAAGATGCTAAGCCAAACATCAAGAACGGCTTAATTAGCCAGCTTGTAATGCTAGAGATCATAATCCCCTGATATGTTTTTCGGACATTCAGTATTGATTTAAAATCGATTTTCATCATCATTGGGAAAATCATAACCCAAGTTAAAACGGCAATTGGAATATTTGTATTTAACACTTGATAGCTTTCTAATCGGTCTGCGACACTAGGTAAAAACTTTCCGATTAGCATGCCTGCTGCCATACATAACAATACCCAAACCGTTAGATACTTCTCGAAGAAATTAATTGCAGGTTTTTCAGTTACTTCCGTAGATACATTGTTCATTCATAAGACTCCTATCGATTACTAGCTAATTAATTTTTCTTTGATAAGAAGTTCCTTCAAAATTACTAGGAAATCCTCAACAAAATCTTCCTGTAAAGCGTAATGATGCCATTGACTCTTTTTCGTTACTTTGACAATTCCTGCCTTCTCTAAAAGCTTCATGTGGTGTGATAATGTCGGTTGAGTAAAGTCAAAATTCTCCAACACTTCACATGCACAAAGAGAGTCAGCTGTAGAAAGTAAGTCAACAATTTTCAACCTTTTTGGATCAGCTAAGGCTTTCATGATGGTAGCAATCTGTTCATAGTTTTCCATGGAGGGCCTCCTATTGAATTGTATATAGATAATTATCTATATACAATATAGATGAACGTCTATATACGGTCAAGCGTTTCTGTCTTTTTATTTTCAACATCGTCTGGTAAAAATCTCTATCGTAAAGCTCTTCTAGTAAAGTATCTCTGGTAGAAAAACGTGGTAGAAAAAATAAAATAACACAAAAAAAGCGGCTTTTCAGCCGCTTTTGGTAGAAGATTGGAAAACTCAGGTAGAAAAAAGACGATTTTTAGCTTTTTAGAACGTTGATAAATCCCCATTCTCGCTGAGTTTTGCCATTATCTCCTATACATCTTCAACTCTAAGAATAAATCATTGTAGATTCCTAGATATTCTTTGCCTAAATCTTCATAAACTTCTAAATGTGACATTAATTCATCAGTTGGATAGAATTGTTCATCCTCAGTGATTTCTTTTGGTAAGATGTCTAACGCTTTTTTATTGGGAGTTGAATACCCAATATATTCCGCATTTTGTGCTGCATTTTCTGGGCGTAACATGAAGTTGATAAATTCATATGCTCCGTCAACATTTTTAGCTGTTTTTGGAATCACGATATTATCAAACCATAGATTTGATCCTTCTTTAGGAATAACATAATGGATGTGTTCATTTTCTGCCATCATATCAGCTGCTTCACCAGAAAAAGTTACGGCAACGGCACTTTCTTCATTTGCCATGTACATCTTGATTTCATCTGCAACAATCGCTTTGACATTTGGTGTCATTTTGCGTAATTTGGTCACGGCTTCATCAAGTTCTTCCATATTTTTACTATTTAATGAATAGCCTAAGCTATTCAAACCCAATCCAATAATTTCACGTGCACCATCAATTAACATGATATTATCTTTTAATTCTGGACGCCATAAATCATCCCAAGAAGTCATTTTATCAGCACTGATAAATTTATCATTATACGCAATGCCCAGCGTTCCCCAAAAATAAGGAATCGAATAACTGTTTTCTGGATCAAAACTTAAGTTTAAAAAGCGGGAATCAATATTTTCTAACCCTTTAATTTTAGTATGGTCTAAAGGTAATACTAATTTTTCATCAATCATTTTTTGAATCATGTATTCACTTGGAATTGAAATATCGTAGGCAGTACCACCTTGACGAATTTTTGTGAACATCGCTTCGTTTGAATCAAATGTATCGTAATTAACTTTGTATCCAGATTCTTCTTCAAACTTTTTCAGTAATTCAGGATCAATATAATCGCCCCAGTTATAAATATTCAATACCTGAGCGCCAGCCATTCCTGTTGATTTTTCTAATTGACGAACACCTAAAAGTAATACCACAATAATGAGGACAATACCGATAATCAATGATTGTAATTTCTTCATTGTAAATCCGTCACCTCTCTTTTTTTACGGTTTTTACGGACACGTCGTGAGACATTTTCTTTACTAATAAAATAATACCCCACTACTAAAATCATCGAGAATAAGAAAACTAAGGTACTTAACGCATTGATTTCTAAGCTAATTCCTTGTCTTGCACGAGAATAAATTTCAACAGATAATGTGCTAAAGCCATTTCCTGTCACAAAGAAAGTCACAGCGAAATCATCCAATGAATACGTAAACGCCATGAAATATCCTGCAATAATTCCCGGAGATAAGAACGGCAAAATAATATTTTTAACCACTTGAAAATTATTAGCGCCTAAATCTCTAGCCGCATCGACCATCGAATCATTCATTTCATGTAGTTTTGGTAAAACCATCAACACTACAATCGGAATACTAAACGCAATGTGTGACAGCAATACACTCATAAATCCCAAACTAAAGTTGCGGAATAAACTCCCAATTATCGTAAAGAAAATTAAAAAGCTAGCACCGATGATAACATCCGGTGACACTAACAAAATATTATTCAAACTCAATAATGTATTACGTGTTGAACGCTGTTTTGTGTAATAAATAGCCATTGCACCGAATGTACCAATTGCGGTGGCAGCCAATGCTGATAAAAACGCGAGCATAAAGGTATTCAACACAATAATTAACAGACGCGAATCTTCAAAAACTGCTGTATAGTTGTCCCAAGTGAATCCAGTAAAACTATTCATTGTTCCTCCATCATTGAAGGAATAAAAAATCAGGTAAAAAATTGGAGCATATAATAACACAAAGACCAGCGCTAAATAAAGACGAGACCAAGGAAATTTTTTCATTTTTTACCTCCTTTTTTCTTCTCACCTGTTAAAAGCATAACGACAAACATGGCTATAATTAATACAACACCAATCGTTGAACCCATGCCCCAATTTTGAGTAACTAAGAAATGTTGTTCAATTGCTGTTCCTAAGGTAATCACTCGGTTTCCACCAATTAAACGCGTTAACATAAAGAGTGATAACGAAGGAATAAATACGGCTTGCACACCACTTTTTACTCCGTTTAAAGACAATGGAAAAATAACTCGACGAAAGGTTTCAAAACTATTTGCCCCTAAGTCACGGCTGGCACTGATTAATGACGGATTCATTTCTTCTAATGCATTGTAAATCGGCATAATCATAAATGGTAATTCAATATACGTAGCGACTACTAAGAAGCTGAAGTCAGTAAATAGAATTTGCTGAGGTCCAATTCCTGTGAATGTTAAAAAACTATTGATACTCCCATTAATGCCAAAGATTCCAATAAAGGCATACGCTTTTAGTAATAAATTAACCCAAGTTGGTAAGATAATGAGTAACAACCATAAATCTTTGTGTTTTAATTTTGTCAAAAAATACGCCGTTGGATAACTAATCAATAACGTGATTACCGTAATTAAAAAAGCATACCAGACAGAGTTTAAGGTCATTGTTAAATACTTACCAGAAGCAAAATATGTTTGATAATTAATCAATGAAAATTGCCCATTCATATCAAAAAACGATTGATACACGATCATTAAAACTGGAGCAATTACAAATAAAACCAACCAAAACATATATGGAATCGCATAAAGGCGTCTGATTTTTGTCATTTTCTCCCCCCTACTCTTCGTAACTTTCTAGTCGGGCATCAAAATCTTCTTCCGATTCATTAAAACGCATCACGTGGATATCTTCAGGTTCAAAGGACAAACCAATTTGACTACCTTCAACCGCTTTTCTCGTTGAATGAACCATCCATTCATTTTCCTGTTCATCATAACAAATAATTTCATAATGCACGCCACGGAATAATTGGGTGTCTACACGAACACTCAACTTTCCTTTTTCAGTAGAAGTTAGGCTTAAATCTTCAGGACGAATCACAATTTCTACTGGCTCATTTTTACGCATGCCGCCGTCGACACATTCAAATTGTTTGCCAACAAATTCAACTAAATTATCTTCAATCATCGTTCCATTGACAATATTACTTTCACCAACAAAATCTGCTACAAAATGATTAATTGGTTCATCATAAATATCTACTGGTGTCCCACTTTGAACGATTTTTCCTTTATTCATAACAAAGATTTCATCACTCATTGCCAAGGCTTCTTCTTGGTCATGCGTAACAAAAATAAACGTAATACCCAAACGTTGTTGCAATTCACGCAATTCATATTGCATATCAGTACGAAGTTTTAAATCCAAAGCAGACAATGGTTCATCTAGCAACAAGACTTTAGGTTCATTGACAATTGCTCGAGCAATCGCCACCCGTTGGCGTTGTCCGCCAGACATTTCGCTAATTTCACGGTTTTCATAACCACCTAATTGCACCAAACGTAAAGCATCTTTGACTTTTGTTTCAATCTCTTTTTTAGGGATTTTTTTTATTTTTAGTCCAAATGCAACGTTATCAAATACATTCATATGCGGAAATAGTGCATAATCTTGAAAGACAGTGTTCACTTGGCGTTGATTAGCAGGTATATCATTAATTCGTTTTCCTGCAAAGAAAACATCTCCTTCGGTCGCCTCAGAAAACCCAGCGATAATCCTTAAAATCGTCGTCTTCCCACAACCTGACGGACCAAGCAAGGTATAGAATTTTCCTTCTTCTATATCAAAACTCACACTTTTCAAAATCGTCTCATCATCGTCATACCGCTTCACCACATTACTAAATGAAATGATTGGTTTTCCCACTATTCTTTCCTCCCCAAATTGGTTTATTATATGCCCTCATTTCCGAATAAATGTTTGTAGTTTTTCGCTTTTTGAATAAAATTACTACAATATATACATCCATTTTTCTCGTTCTCAGAACATACTGTTTAAGGATAATTTTTTTTACAGAAAAATACAAGTATATTCTTTCAATTTAATTTATTTTTTTCCGCAACAAAATAATTGAATATGTTATGATAGAGTTATTCAATTATTTTTAGAAGTTAAATAAAAGGAGCGATTAAAATGGAACAATTTTTAGCTTTTGAAGTGACAAAAACAGACAATGTTTATGCTAGAGGAATTGTACGAAAAGAACCGCAAGCGCTACCAAATAAGCACGTTGCTATTAAAGTCGATTATTCTGACATCAATTATAAAGACGCCCTAGCTTCCGCAAAAAATAGTGGCGTTATTCGCGATTATCCGAAAATTCCAGGGATTGATTTAGCTGGAGAAATTATAGAGTCTCGTAGTGAGAACTGGCAAGTCGGACAAAAAGTACTGGTCACAGGTTATGGCTTAGGTGTTTCTGCTAATGGCGGCTTTAGCCAATATCAACAAGTACCTGAAGAATGGTTAGTCGCTTTACCTGAAAATTTAACAACCAAAGAAGCCATGATTTTTGGTACAGCCGGTTTTACTGCTGCTTTGGCTGTCACAAAATTAGCAAAAGAGACACCAAAAAATGGACGTGTTGTCGTCACTGGTGCATCAGGAGGTGTGGGCAGTGTCGCAATCGCCTTATTACATCGCTTAGGTTATACCAATATTACCGCTGTTTCTCGTAAAAAAGCAGATGTGGCTTGGCTAAAAGATTTGGGAGCGACTGAAATCGTAGAACCTGAAGAAATTTTACCAGAGCCAATCAAAGCATTGAATAAACAACGAATTGCAGCAGTAGTTGATAGTGTTGGCGGTGATTTATTGGCTGGGTTAATAAGTCAAGTCAACTATGGAGGCAGTGTCTTTTTGTGTGGAAATGCGGGCGGTATTCAGCTGAATACAACTGTCTTGCCATTTATTTTAAGAGGAATTAAAATAATAGGGATTGATTCAGTAAATGTTGAAATGGAGGAAAGAAAAGCTACTTGGCAATTCTTAGCACAACATCAACCTTTAATTGAACAATTACACTATCAAGAAGTGTCTTTAATCGAGTTAGATGAACCCATCGATGCTTTATTAGCAGGAACTCATCAAGGACGTACTATTGTACAAATGGAAGTGAAATAATGAGAATTTTAATTACTGCAGGAGGAACTTCGGAAAAAATTGACGAAGTTCGTTCTATTACCAATCATTCTACAGGAAAATTAGGTAGCTTAATTGCAGCGTCTTTTTTAAAACACAACGTTACGATTGATTATGTGACCACTGCTCATGCATTACGCCCTCAATCAGATAACGTAACCGTCTACGAAATTGGCGACACGCAAGCGTTAGCCGATCAATTGCAAAAGTTATTACAGCAGCACACGTATGATGCTGTTATTCACAGTATGGCCGTGAGTGATTTTACGCCAGAAAAAAGTTTATCTCAAGAAGAATTTTTAACAAAAATCAATCAATTCATTGAGAATAAACAACCAATTACAGCAGCAGATTTAACTCAATTAACAGAGGTAACAACTAGAGAAACTAAAATTTCATCAAATACCGACCAGTTATTTTTAATTTTGAAAAAAACGCCAAAAGTTATTCAACAAATTAAACAACTGCAACCAAACACTATTTTAGTCGGCTTTAAATTATTGGTAGATGTTGAAAAAGAAGAATTATTAGCTGTAGCACAGAAGAGCTTAATGACCAATCAAGCTGACTTTGTTTTAGCCAATGACTTAACTTCAATCCATCACGGACAACATACGGGTTATTTAATTAACAAAGAAGGAACAATCACCGGCGAAGCTACTAACAAAGAAGAAATAGCTCAATTAATTGTCAAAACACTCCTAAACGCTCTATAATAGAAAAAACTATTAAGGAGCATGAATGATGAAAAAACGCATTTTATTAGGCGTGAGTGGCAGTATTTCTGCTTACAAATCCGCTGATTTAACCAATGAATTAACAAAATTAGGCTATGAAGTTGATGTGATGATGACCAAGAGCAGTCAAGCGTTTATTACTCCTTTAACCTTGCAGTCTTTATCCAAACGCCCCATTCATACAGACGTCATGGAAGAAATTGTTCCCGAAAAAATTAACCATATTGAATTAGCTAAACAAGCTGATTTGTTTATTGTAGCTCCTGCCAGCGCTAATATTATTGGCAAATTAGCCCACGGTCTTGCGGATGATTTAATCTCAACCGTTGCATTAGCCTTGCCCTTTGATGTGCCTAAAATTGTAGCTCCTGCGATGAATACCAACATGTATCTAAATCCTTTGATGCAAAAAAATCTTGCTATTTTGAAAGAAGTTGGGTATAAAGAAATAACACCACGTCAATCTTTACTAGCGTGTGGAGATTTTGGTACTGGTGCATTAGCAACAGTTGAAACCATTGTCGCGCAAGTAAAGGCGACTTTGGAAGCATAAAGGAGGGTTTCTATGAAACAAAATGAAAAAACATTTCAGCTAGTATTAACAGCTTCATTTTTAGCTATTTTGATTTTACTAGCTAGTGTACCGTTTTTGGGATTTATTCCACTGGGAGTTATTAATGCGACAACATTACACATTCCCGTAATTATCGGATCAATTATTTTGGGTCCTAAATTGGGTGCATTTTTAGGTGGTTGTTTTGGTTTAATTAGTATGGTTCGTGCAACAATCGTGGTTTCACCACTATCATTTATTTTTTCTCCCTTTATTACGCCTCTTGGTGAGACGGGGATGGGAAGCTGGAAAGCGATTTTAATTGCCTTTATTCCACGTATTTTAATTGGTGTTGTTCCATATTTTGTTTATCAATGGTGTAAAAAAGCGTTTAAAAATCGCGGAAATGCGGTAAGTCTCTTTATTGCCGGTGTTTCTGGTGGATTAACGAATACCATTTTAGTTATGAATATGATTTATTTCTTGTTCCAAAATGATTATGCAGAAAAAATTGGTGCAGCTGGAAATGCAGTTTATGGGGCAATTATTTCAGTAATTTTTGTCCAAGGAGTGCCAGAATCAATTGTTGCAGGAATTGCAACAGCTGCTGTAACTTCAGTATTACTAAAATTAACGAAGCAACGTAGTGTTTAATAAAAAACATGCAGATTCAATCATGAATTTGCATGTTTTTTATTAAACACTACCATAGTAAGAATCAAACTCAGCTGCAAAAAGAAGTCCTGGTATATCGATAATGCTACATGTTTATTTCTAACTTATTAATTTTTTAAGCGCCAATTCTTTTCCTACCATTTAGTCCACAAAAAACAATGGTTTATTTATCAAACCAACTTCTAATTTCATGTAAAAAATATAGCTCTAACTAATTTCAGAAATATTATTTTTCTTTAATTATTTTTAGACCAATAAAACCATTTTTAGGCTGATAAATATCAGCACTTTTTATAAAGCTACCTGTTTCATCAGTAAAAACTGAAAGTGACTTTTTCGTCACTAAATCTAGGATATCACTTTCTAAATCATTGATTCCTAATTCTGATAAATAATATTTTTCTTGTGTCGGTTGAGAAATGGAACGAAAAGCATATGTGATTGGTTTTTCATCTTTTGAAAAGGTGTATTTCCATTCACCAACTGACAATTCTGCTCTAGCTCTTGTTTCATAAATACCTTCTTGATAAAGATCAATCCATTCGCCCAATTCGAGTAAAACTTTTGTTTCTCCCTCCGTTAGCAATCCCTCTGGTGTTGGACCAACTCCTAAAATTAAATTTCCACCTTTTGAAACAACCCCAATGAATAACTCGATAATTTCTTGTGTACTTTTAAATTTATCTGTTGGAACATACCCCCAATCATTGCCAATAGGGATATTACTCTCCCAAGGTTTTTTAGGTATTTCCTCTAAATCAGGGACTTTTCTTTCAGGAGTGACATAATTTTCATGTCTTCCTCCCATCGTTCTATCTACAATAATTAGTTCTTTTTGCTTCTCTCTAGCAATTTCAGCTAATTTATCCATTTGTAAATCTTCTTTGTCTGCACCACACCATCCAGCATCTAACCAAAGAAAATCAACTTTACCGTAGTTATGCGTTATTTCATAAATTTGCTCATGAACAAAAGAAACATATTTATTCCAAATTTCTGGATATTTTTTCGTATCATAGCTAGCATTTCTACCTTTAATAGTCTCGTCTTCTAGCCAATAGTAAGGACTAAACCAATCAGCTTTAGAATAATAGGCTCCCATTGAAATATTTTTTTTGCGAAAAGAATCCATAACTTCTTTAAAAATATCAATTTTACAAGGGCTTAATTTCCCACCTACCTTGTATTCACTAGTAGCTGTGTTAAATAAATTAAAACCATCATGATGTTTTGTCGAAAAAATACCATATTTAATACCAGCTTTTTTACAAACATCAGCCCATTTGTCAGTATTAAGTTGTGTGGGATTAAATTTAGAGATTAGATTCCAATAGTCAAGTTGTAATTCTCCAATGTTTTCTCGAAAGGCATGCCCGTCTCTTGCCCATTCATCTTTTTCTGATAACTGCCATGATTCCACGATTCCTGCTTGAGAATATAGGCCATAATGAAAAATCACCCCTAACTTTAAATCTTCAAACCATGATAATCTTTTTTTAAGCATTTCAGATTCAGGATAAATGTTAGGATCGTCTTCTAAGTTATCCTTAGCTAATTCTATATCGCCACGTTCTAAAATCATATCGCTACTCCTTTTTATACCCTATTTTTTATAGTTACTTGCCAAAATTTTGGTCCTAATTCTTGTAAACATTCAGTTACTTTGTTTAAAACTTCTAATTCGCTTAATGCTTCTGGCACATCACTCCATATTGCAAAATAAGTTCCTAGGACTGATTTCATTTCAGTTTCTGTCAATAATTGATTTTGTGCAAATTTATTTAACTCCCAGTCATTGATTTTTTCAGGTGTTGGATATTCATAACCGGCTGCTTCTCCTAACACAAAGTAAAAATAATTGTCATTAAAATTAATGATACTGTGACCATTTTTAATAATTTGAGTAACTGATGCCATCTTTGTATCATGTCTAGTCCAATAGGTAACTTCTGCAGTTGTAGCTACACTTCTTGTTGTTGTTATTCCCTTTTTGTACAAACTGTCATTCCATAAACGAGCTATTTTCCCTTTTGATTCAACAAAAGTCACCATCTCATTAATATAGTCAATAAATAAATCATAGCCATTGCTTTTTTGATAGTTAGTTTCTGATAATTTATCTTGGATTACTTTGAATGTTTCTAAAGTCTCCAACACAACAAATTCATCTGCACCAATATGAAAATAAGGGCTATCGGAAAACAGCTCAATGTATTCCGAAATAATAGTTTTAATAGCCCGTCTGGCTGATTCATTCGTGATATCTAATGCCCGGTTTGAAGGGATTAACTCATCTGGTCTGGGATCATTACTTAAATGCCATTCAGGAAAATAGTTCAAAAAATGTCGTAAATGTCCTGGGCTATCAAATTCTGGAATAATTGTTATAAATCGTTCTTTGGCATAAGCAATCAATTCCTTCACTTCGCTAGTTCTTAAATAATTTTGTGACATAATTTGTGGAAAAGTGTGGCATTCAATTCGAAAACCTTCATTCTCAGAAAAATGCAATTGCAAATAGTTCATATTAAGTTCACTCATGGTATCAACTAGCTGTTTCAACATTAGTAATGAATAAAATTTTCTTCCAATATCAATCATGAGGCCTCTTTCAATTTGTTTCTGAACTAACTGGATAGTCTCAAAATTATTAATTTCCCTGTCCTCTAAACTTTGTAAAAAAATTAACCCTTGTTTGGTCATTTCATCCGAATCAGAATAAATAACTATCTCTTGATTAGTTTGTTTTATCTTCCCTTTTTCGTTTCCTAATTCAATCACAATTGATTTATTCACACGCTGTGTAATCTTTTGAATTAAATTTTCCAAATACAAATTCATTTTTTATCCTTTCAATACGTTATCATTCTAATACCATTCTATATGTGTCTGAGCTACTTTCAACGGTTACCATTAGCTTTTCTGGTAATTGCCGCTGAAACTTTTCATCAAAATACATCAATTCTCTTTTATTAATGGTTAGTTGAATACTTTTTTCTTCTCCTTGTTTCAAAAAAATTTTCTTAAAACCTACTAGTTCTTTCTCACGTGGTGCAACTAATTCTTGATTTTTTTTCACGTAAACTTGAATAGTTTCTTTGGCATCAAAAGAACCAATATTTTTGATTTTTACTGTTATTTCAAATTTTTCTTTTTCGTATTTAAACTGAGGATTTTCCATTTTAAAAGTCGTATAACTTAATCCGTAACCAAAAGCATACCTTGGCTTTCCAGAAATATCAGCATAGTCTTCTTTAAACATCGTATTTCGATAGTTGTAATAGACAGGCAACTGACTACTTGTAATAGGAATTGAGAATGCTAGTCGACCATTAGGAGATTCTCCAAAAATCATTTCAGCAATTGCTGCTCCTCCGTATTGTCCTGGGTACCCTACAAACAAAATACTATCTAAAGATTCATGTACTTCCTCTAGTGTATGTGGTCTGCCTTCAATCAAAATACCAATCATTGGTTTCTCTAATTCTTTTAATTTATGAACTAAAGAAATTTGTGCTTGAGGCAAAGCTAAATTAGCTAAATCGATATTTTCTCCACTAGTCATTTCTGTTGAACCTGAAAGTGCTGCGCCATTTGCATCAAATTCTGTTGAGAAATCTCTCGCACTGGAACCTCCTAGAGTGAAAATAATTACATCGGCTTTTTTTGCCTTTTCATAAGCTTTTTCAGCTCCTTGAGGAATTTCTGTAGAGATATTACTGCCTTTCTCATAATCTATTGTTATTTGACTCGATTGCGTATACGCTGTTAGAGATTGGAGAATGGACTGAACATTTTCTAAATCTTTATAAGGCGTATAATCTCCTAAGTGATGATAAATATTATCACCATGCGGACCAACCACTAAAACATTAAGTTTACTTTCTCTATTTAATGGTAAAACATTATTATTTTTTAGTAGGACACTTCCTTCTTTGACAAGTTGAATATTTAATTTTTTCATTCTTTTCTCTTGCTTTTCTTTATCTATTGTTACTTTTTCAAATTCGTCATTTTTTGCAAATAAGCCTAGAGATTTTTTTAGTTCCAATACACGTAGAACGGCTTGGTCTAATTCTTTTTCATCAATCATATTTGTTTTCACAGCTTCTTCTAAATAAGGATATACATTATCCCAAAGGCTTAAATCGATTCCACTTGTTAAAGCACCTGCTGCAGCTTTAACAGGATTCTCAACAAAATCTGCTAATCGATCTAAAGCACATCCATCCGCCATAACAATGCCTGAAAAATGAAGAGCTTCTCGCAAATACTCTGTTAATAATTCTTTATTGGCATGACAAGGAATCCCATCAATATCATTATAAGCCGCCATAAAAGCACTAGCTCCTGAAATTACTGCGGTTTCGACTGCTGGTAAATGAATTTCTAGCAGTTCCCTTTTTCCAATATGAACTGCACCGGAATTATGTCCACCCATAGCATTTCCTTGACCCGCTAAATGTTTTACAACAGCACCTACCTGAGGAAATAGCGATGTTTGTTTTTGTAGCCCTTTGACCGCGGCGATGGTAAATTGACTTGTTAAATACGGATCTTCACTAAAACATTCTTCACTACGTCCCCATCTTGGATCTCTCAACACATCTAATGTTGAAATAAGGCCTAAATGAGCACCTTTTTCATTAATCTCTTGACCAACTATTTCTTGAATTCGTTGATAAATTTCAGGATTCCAACTACAACCTGACAAGAAATTAACAGGCGTTGTTGTTGAATCAATTCCTTGATGACCATGAGGACATTCTTCTGATAATAAAGCTGGAATTCCCAGTCTAGTAGTTGTTTTTAAATAGTCCTGAATCATCTGACTAACTACTTTAGCCTCTTTAAGAGATAAACCCGTCTTTTGATTTTTTCCTGACCAGGGATCTGCTCGAAATACACCATAAATAGCTCCTATAGAGCCCCAGCGTTCGACTTCAGTTTTAAAATAATCAGTCAAAATTAATTGACCGTCTTTTTTTTCATAAACATTCCATCCATAAAGCCGTTGATTTAACTGCCCAACTTTTTCTTTGACTGTCATAGTTGATAATAATTCTTTTACATTCATTTTTTTCCCTCATTTATGCTAGTGTTATTTTCACTGTCTGAATCTCAAAAGGCTTAAATTCAATCATAAATTCCTCTTGATTAACAACAGGAATTTCAGCAATAACCTCTTCCAGTAAATTACATAATTCTATTTTTTCTATATTTTCATTTATCTTAAATAGGGCCTTCGTGCGTTTATTTTCGTTTTCATAACTGCGAAGAATCAATTGCTGACTATCTTCTGCAACCTTCAATGTATCGATAATAATATTTTCTGATGTTGTTTCAACAAAAGAGTTTTCTCTCAAATGCTCATTACTAGTGGCTATAATTATAGGTTCTTGATTTAAATCCTGAGCTAGCAACGGGGTTTTGCTCTCTTTCCAATTCCCTTCATGACAATAGATGCCATAGGTGAACATATGCTCTCCTAAATCAGCTTCTGGATAAGGATCTGTTGCTGATTTAATCAACGATACACCCATTTTTTTATAGTTCATATCAAACCCATATTTGCTATCTGTTATCAGAGATACTCCATAGCCACCTTCGGACATATCCATCCATTTTTGACCACATACTTCAAATTTTGCTTTATCCCAAGATGTATTTTTATGGACGTGGCGCTTAACATTTCCGAACTGAATGTCAAAAATAGCATCCAATGTATTGATATCAACTGGAAAGTTAGCTTTTAATAGTAAGTGATTTTCTTGCCAATTAACTTTTGTTTCAAAAAGTATTTGATTGTTTCCATGGACAAAATGAATGTATTGACCAATGGTTGATGAATGGAACATTCTCTCGATATAGACCGTGTCACGAATAGGTCCTCGTTCAACAATCTCAGCTTTAATAACCTTTGTAATTGGAAATGGTTTTTCTTTGTAAAAATAATCAATTTCCCAAGCATCATAATTTAATGGTAAATCCTCATAAACAACTAACTCGTTGAAAACTTTGCCTTTTGGTAATACTTCTCGATTATTTTTTTTATCATAGACTTTAACCATCTGAAAGTCTTTATCAAATTCAATAGAAAAATCTTGGGTTTCAAAACAAGACTTTAAGTCAGTTCTTCGTTGCTTAACATCCTCTTTCGCTTCGACTACTTTTAAATATTGACCACCCAAACTTGGCATATCCAATAATTTAACAAGCAATTCATTCGAATGCGTTCGTTGAGCAAGAACTATCTCTTCATTTAATGTGACAGCTGAAATTTCCTTAGGTAAAATAATGTTTCGATTTATTTTATGTCCAATCGGATTAAAGACATATAATCCATCTCCATTAGGTTCTGTTAGTAACTCTTGCATTTTTTCTGTAATAGAATGAAACACTAGAGCATACTCTTCATCTGTTTGATCATAAACCTCTTTTATAGAACTTCCAGGTAAAATATCATGGAATTGATTTTTTAAGACTGTTTTCCATTCCTTTTCAAATAAAGAACTAGTATATTCTCTGACTAGGTTAGCACTTAATATTTTTTCACTTGATTGAAGTAAGCTTTCTGCTTTTCGATTATTGGACTTGTTTTTACCTACTGACGTGTAAGTTCCTCTATGATATTCAAAATAAAGTTCTCCCAACCATTCGTTATCAGAAGTAACTTGCATTTTCTCAGCTAATTCATCAAAATATTTTTTAGCAGTTGTTGGTATAACTTGTGGCATACTTGGGAGTGGACGTTTCATTCTTTCTAAAACCTCTAGCATTTCAACAGTAGGTCCGCCACCGCCATCCCCATAGCCATAAGCAATTAAAATGTTATCATTGATATTTTTATCAAGGTATCTTTCCCAACTTTTTTTTACCGTGTAAGGATCTAGTACACCATTATACGTTGTATAAAATGGTGTTGGACTATAGCCTTCACTAATGGTTGTAATAAAGTGAGTCAACACACGACTACCATCAATTCCTTGCCAGTAAAAAGAGTCAAAAGGAATTTGATTGTACTGATTCCATGATAATTTGGTTGTCATAAAATAAGGAACATCTGCTTTTTTTAAAATTTGTGGTAAAGCAGCAGAATATCCAAAAACATCTGGTAGCCATAAAATCTTACTCTCTTTATTAAACTCTTCCTTTAAAAATCGTTTACCATAAACTACTTGTCTTACTAAAGATTCGCCTGATGTTAAATTACAGTCCGCTTCAACCCACATAGCTCCTTCTGGTTCCCATTTTCCTTCAGCAATTTTTTCTTTGATTTTTTGATACATCTCAGGATATCTTTCTTTAATCAAGTCATACATTTGAGGCTGACTTTGGATGAATGTATAATCATCAAAGCACTCCATTAAATTTAAGACTGTGGAAAAGCTTCTTTCTCCTTTTTCCACCGCCTGGGCAACTGTCCACAACCAAGCTAAATCGATATGTGTGTGTCCTACAACAGAAACTTTAGGTAAATTAGGTAACGTGACAATCTCATCTAAATACATTGCATCAATATATTTTTTTGCTTCGTTTAAACCATGATAATATTCTTGTGAATACTTATCATAAAATAATAATTGATTAACAGCTTTCCCCAGATTTTTTTCATATAACAAATAGTTTGGATCTGTTTTCTCTAATGAACGCCAGCTATCCAACAAGACATACAAATCGTAATATAACTCATAGGTTGGTACATCAATTTTCTCGACTTTAACAAATAATGGAAATTTCTTTTGTTCACTTCCTGAAAATAACTCAATGCGTAATTTTAAATTCGCTAATCCTTTTTGTTCTTTTGTTAATCGTAAACTTCGATGATTCACATCAAATCCTTGAATCAATTCATCCTCTAAATAGATTTTCATTTGTGGATTAGTAGCATTGTCCCATTCAGTTAATGTTGTATAAATGGATAATTCAAGAGTTTCTTCTTGCCAATCTACAGGTAATTTGATTTCTGTTTCTAAAGTATAGTACTGCTCTTTTTCACCAAAGTAACTTCCAGAATAATAGATTTCTCCAGATTGAAAAGTTAAAGAATCGATCGCCTGTTCTTCTTTAATAATCATTTTTTTTAATTCCATCACAATTCGTTGAATACGCTCAAACTCTAAAAATTTCGTCATAGTTAACTCCCTATATAAAAAGGAAGCTAGAATTAAAATCTAGTGATTTTTTCTAGCTTCTATTTCTTATTATTAATTACTTGCTATCTCTCCACATATCATATTGACCTTGCATTTCATCAATAATTTGTTCTACGCCTGCTGCTTTCATTTTATCTTCCATCTTTTTCAAGGTTTCATCTGGATCTACACTACCAGTATTTAATAATGCCTTGAATTCTTCTAGAACATTATTGTACGCAGCGATTTGTGTCGTTACATTTTTAGTATCAAAGTTAAAACCAAGGGCATTTGATTCAGTGGCATTTTCATTATAAGTTTTCAAAGTATCCCATTCATCTAGTGGTGCACCTTTTTGATGATATAGATTGAAGTAATTACCAAACATGTAGAATGGCATTGTATAATTACTATGTGCATCTAACCATTCGATGGTATCATCACCAGTTTTTTCATAATGAGTGCCTTCAATCCCATAAGCCAACAGATTCATCAAAACTGGATCTGTATTAACAGCTTCTAAAAATTTCATAGCTTCTTCTGGATGTTTGGAGTTACTACTGATAACCGTTCCTCCACCCATTGCTGAAGCGTTTGTTACGATTGATTTAACCATTGGTGCTACAACAATTGGTTTTTTCACTTGGTCTTCAACAGTTGCTGTATCCAAAGGTCCCATAACTGTTGATGTCACAAACCAATCTTTACCTACAATATCAGTTTGCTTTGCTAGAGCTGCATTATCATTAATATAACCTGCTTGTTTAAATTCATGGATTTTTTTAATTAAAGTAACATATTCAGGATCAGTAAAGTAACTTTCAATCTTATTAACATCTTGATCTAAGTTAATACCAATTCCTGTGCTTAATTCATCAAAAGCATACGGATTTTTAAATCCTTCTGACATATACCAAGGCGTAATTCCTTCTTCTGCTTTAATTTTTTTCAACCATGGTTCTAAATCAGAGTAAGTTTTAATTGTTTCATAAGGTACTTCATATTTATCAATTAATTCTTTATTGAAAACGAAATATTCTGTAGCTGCAATTTCTTTTTGAGTCGGAACAGCATATATTTTTTCATCAATCGTTGCACCCTTCCAAAAATTTGGATTAATTTCGGCTTTTAAATTTTTATTTTGGTCATTTAAATATTCATCAATCGGTAAAAAGGCACCTTTTCGTGCATTGTTTAGATAATTAAATCCTCCAAGCCATGAAGCCGTATACGCTAAATCATAACTTTCACCTGCATTCACAAGAGCGCTCATTTTTTGATCATATTCTCCCCAGTCAATTTGATTTAATGTAACAGTTAGTTTATATTTATCTTTCGTATATTCATTAACTTTTTCATTTACTTGTTTAAGATCTTTTTGAGGAATTCCTGTGATATACCAAGATAAATTCGTTATCCCATCTTCTGATACAGCCGTATCTTTTTGATTATCACATGCTGCTAATGCTCCTAATGCACCTACTAATACGGCACCTTTCAATAAAACTTTTTTCATTTCTTTTTCTCCTCCCTATTCTTTTACTGCACCTACAGTTAGTCCACCAATAAAGTATTTTTGAAAAAATGGATAAACAATTAAAATCGGTAGTGTTGCAACTACTACAACTGCCATCTTGATTGTTTCAGTGGGTAAACTACCAGTATCAGTCATTCCCATTTTTCCCGCGTTACTAGCAATAAATTCAATATTGGTTTCCATCTTCATCAATAAATATTGCAATGGGACAATTTGATTATTGTCCGTATACAGTAAAGCTGAAAACCAATCATTCCAATAACCTAATGTTAAAAATAAAGCAATTGTCGCAAGCCCTGGTAAAGAAAGTGGTAATACTATTTTGAAATAGATTAACCACTCACTCGCACCATCCATATAAGCTGATTCAATTAAAGCTTCTGGAACAGATAACTGATAAAAGGTTCGCAACACCATAATTGAGAACGTTGACATACATAGAGGCAAAATCAATGCCCAAATGGAATTTCTAAGTCCTAGAATATTAACTACTAAAATATAATTACCGATAATTCCACCGCTGAAAAGCATTGGAATTAACGAGAATTTTGATAGAAAGCTTCGATAAGCATAGCTTCGTCTAGAAAGTGTATAGGCATAAGTTGACATTAAAAAGACACCTATCACTGTTCCTACCACTGTGATCAAAATAGTTATGCCAAAGGATTTTATAATAGCGCCTTCATTAAAAATAGATTGAAATGCTTCTAAGCTCCATTTTTCCGGAAAAAACTTATACCCGTTTTTTTGAATAGATGCTGAATCAGTAAAGGAAATGATGCAGACTAAGACAAATGGAATGGCCGTAATAATTGTTAAAATACCTAAGCCTATAGTAAATAAAATATTATTCTTTTTGCTTATTCTACCAAATCGATTGAGTGATTCTCCTAGCGTTTTTTTGTTTTCCATCTAATCCATCCTCACTTCCTAAAAAATACTTTGTTTCGAATCTATTTTTTTAACAATACCGTTAGTAGTCATAACTAAAATAAAGCCAATCACAGATTGTAATAAACCACCTGCTGCTGATAATCCCATGTCTCCCATTGTTGACAATCCTCGATAAATGTATGTATCAATTGTTTGAGTGACAGAAATTAATGCCCCCGACTGTTTAGGCACTTGATAGAATAGACCAAAATCAGTTCTAAAAATACCACCTACGGATAAGATAAGTAACATAATGATTACTGGTTTTAGCATTGGAATAGTAATATTTTTTATTTGTCCCCATTTAGTTGCACCATCAAGCATAGCTGCTTCATAATAAGATTTATCAAATCCACAAATAGCTGCTAGAAAAATAATCATATTATAGCCCATTGTTTTCCACATCTGAACTACAATTATTATAAATGGCCAATATTTAGGTTCCATATAAAACTGAATAGGTTCTTTTCCGAAAATCTGAAGTACACCATTTATGTATCCATTTGTAGGATCTAAGAAAGCGAATACAATATAACTTACAACAACCATCGATAAAAAATAAGGAATAAACATGATACTTTGATAAAGCTTTGACAATCTTGCATTAAAAATTTCATTAAGAAGCAATGCTAGTGCCAAAGGAATAATCAATCCCATAATAATAAAAACTACGTTATATCCCACAGTATTTCTAATAATTAATGCGGCATCGCCACTTTTAAAAATATACTCAAAATTCTTAAGCCCTACCCATTCACTAGTGAATAAACTATTAAAAAAATTTCCATTTAGTCGATAGTCTTTAAAAGCAATAAGTATCGCCATTAATGGAATGTAAGAAAAAATAGTAAACCACACAATTCCAGGTAGAGAGAGTAAAAATAGCGGTCTATTTTTTTTAAATCTTGTTCTAGCAGAATTCTTTTTTTTGATATTCTCCTTTAGCATCTTATTCATCTCCTCTTCTTGTAGTTAATATTACCACCAAGAAAACGCTTTCTCACTTTGCTTTTTTATAGTTTTTTGGACATTTTATAGTTACTTAAAATAAAAATAAAAAATTAACTCTATTCAAATTGATATGCTTCCGTCATAGTAGGCATTAGAAAAAACAAAAATTTCTAAGTTACTATGATGAAAGCATATCAGATAAATCTGAGCTAATTTTTTATTTTAAATCAAGTCGAACTTTATTGGGGGTTCGATTGTATTCTTTTTTATAGTGACGATAAAACAGTGAAATATCTTCATAACCTAAACTCTTGGCAATATCGATAATTTTCAGCTCATTTTGACGAATCATAACATCTGCTAAATTCATTCGTTTTTTTTGAAAATATTGTGTGTAACTAATCCCAATCTCTTTTAAAAACAGCTGACCTAAATAGGCTGAGTTAGTATTTAATATCTCCCCTAATTCTTTTAGGGAATAATGAATATTTATTTTTTGTTTCCCCATGTCTAACACTTTTGAAATAACTGGAGAAATTCTCATGTTTTTTTCTCTCTCAATAACAGCCAATAATTTTAATAAAACCGATTTAGTGGTCAACTCACTTGTCATAATTAGTTGACTCGTCTCATTTAACATTAATTGATGACTATGTTCAAGTATTTTTTCACTAAGCATATAAAGCAAACTAAAAATAGTATATTCAGCTTTATCCTCTTGTTCTGAACCTAAAAATAGCTGGATATCTGTTTCTTTTAGTTCTTCATTCTGATAAGAAATAAATGATAATGACATATTGGCTGCTTCAAAATTATTTTGTATCTTTGTGGTTGTCGTTACAACCGTAGATAACTGCTCAAAGCCAAAGGCCGGTGATAATAAAATTGGTGTCCTTATTTTTTTTAGAACTTCAATTTTTTCTTGATAACGGTTCAACTCGTTTTTTTGAAAGATGGTTAATATATCATTATTCTCAGTAATAACGGTTCTAGTAGACAGTGGCAATGTTTCACAAAAAGAAACAATCTGGTTGAAAAGTTCTTTTTTTTGTGTGCCAACTTTAAAATAAATAAATTGGTAATTTACAGTAGTTGGAAATAATTCTTTAATTCTCTTCAAATCTTCTGGCTGTAAATTCACTAATCCTTTTTTTAAAACACGATTCATTAAGTTATTAAACAAAATGGGTTGGCTACTTTTCGTATAAAATGACTCTATTAATTGCTCTTCTAAGCAGTTTTTTTTAATTTTTTCTATTGTATTTAATAATTCCCTTTGATCAATTGGTTTGAGTATATAATTCGTGGATTCTAATTTAATGGATGTCTTGATGTAATCAAACTCATCATAGCTACTGATAACAATACTTTTGAATTTATGTTTTTGACGCAATGTACTTAAAATCTCTAAACCATTCATATTGGGCATACAGATATCTGTAATGATCACATCGGGAGAACTCTTTTCAAATATCTCAATCGCCTTTACACTAGAATTCGTACAAATTATTTCATCTTCTTGAGAAATTTTTTGCAGCATAACTCTCAAACCATCTGTAATTAATTTTTCATCATCAACAATTAAAAATTTCATATAGTCCTCCTACCACTAACTTATTCCTTTGAATATAAAACTGGCATGCTAACATAGACAATGATCCCCTCTTCACTATTTTCAATTTTCACACCGTAATCCTGACCAAATAACTTTTTCAAACGGAAGTCAACTCCGTATAATCCTGTCAGTTCCTTATTTTGATTTTCTATATTTGAAAGTAGTAGTCGCTGATTAATTTCTCTTAATTTTTCTTCTGGAATCTTCTTACCATTGTTTTCAATCGTCACTGCTAATTGTTCATCTGAAAAATTAGCATGTATTTGAATAAAGTTAATTTCATCTTCTTTTAAACCATGATGAATAAAATTTTCAATCAAAGGCTGTATCGAAAACTTTTCAACTAATAGTTCTTTTAAATCATCATGATAGCTAATATCCCAAAAGAAATAATCTTCATAACGACTCTCATACAAACTCAAATAAGCGCCACACATAGCCATCTCTTCTTTTAACGTCACTTGCTGCGGCCCTCTAATCAAATTGCGATAAAGTTGCGACATATTATACAGCATGTCTGCTACAATCTGGTCTTCATTAACTAATGCTTTCATTCGAATAGATTCAATTGTATTAAATAAAAAATGTGGGTTAACTTGAGAACGAATATTTTTCAATTGATAGTCTCTTAGCTTAATTTCACTTTCATACACTTCACTGACGTATTCAGATAAGGTTGTTGCTACGTCATTCAAATCATTGGATATTAAGCTTAACTCGTCTTGTTGGTTGACTTCATTCGTATCAAATAAAGTTAAATCCCAGTTTCCCGATTTAATCGCATTCATTTTTTTGACGAGAACATCTAATTTCATTTCCATCTCGCGCATTCTTCTGATTGAAAAAAAGATCATTATAAAAAATACAACAATTACAATACTTAAATAGATTATATAGACTGTTGAAAACTCGTGGAAAATCGAATTATATTTTTTGGTTGCATAAAAAGAATATTGGTTCATTTCCCTTTGTTCAAGAATAAGATATTTTTCAATATTCGTTTTTCCACGATAAAAATGATTATGTTCTTTGATAGATAAGTATCCTAGATTTCTTTCTATCCTTTCCTCAGCCTTTTCATAATAATCTGTAATATTATAAATAAAATAAACATCTGCAACGTACATCAAATTAACTGGATTAAAAATAGTTTTTTTAACCATCACGTTAACCTGCTCCTGATTAGAATGTTCGTTTAATTTATCTGATAAAATCTTATCAATAGATAGAGTATCATCTCCATCAACTCCCTCTTCTCGAAGATAATATTTTCCTAGAGGATTCGCAAAAAGCACAGATACTTTTTTCTCTTCACTATAAAAATAAACACCCTCTAATGCCTCATTACTCTTAAACGAATTTTTGACTAGATTTTGAATTCCGTTATAGACAGAAGAATTAGTTTCTAAATAAAGATTTGTTTTAAACTTGAAATAATCAGTCATTGGATACGCCAACATTAATTCTAGATCTTCCATTGTAATAGGCTCTGTATAAAATTCTTCACCTAGTTTATCAGAGAGTTTATTCAGCGTATTCATCTCTCCTGTTAATTCAATCAACTCTTCTCGAACAGTTGTTTCCCTTGATACCTTAATAGAATTAGTTAAAACAAATAGAACTAAAAATAAGCTACTTGCTAAAAAAAAGTAGTAAAGCAACATTTCAAACATAATTTTTTTCAAAATTTTATTTCGGATTTCTAGCTTTGCTAAACGATTTGTTTCGAGCATTATTTTTCACCTGACTTAATTTGCGCTACTCGCTTAACCACATATGGCTTATAAATTATTAAAAATAAGTAAGCAAACAAGGAACTACCAATAAATAGGATAAGTGCTGGCAGCTCTTTTAAAATAAGATAAAATAAGGCAACGTAAATCATTTGAAAAATAATTAACTTCCAATTACCTAGCAATAGAATAATTGTATTTTTTAAATGTCCTATATTTGAATTAGAAAACGTTTTTATTTCCACACATAAAATTGGTAGCGCTAACAGATTGATGCAAATAATTAATAAATAAATGGGTAATAAAACAGCAATGCTTAAACTATCAATTTCCAAGCTATAAAGAGCTAAAATTCCAGCTGTACTATACACAAGTGCAAAAATAGAGAATAGTTCTTTTGTCATTATTTTTCTCATATCATAAAAAAAAGTTTTTATCGAAACTTTTACTTTCTGACTAATCAAATCATCGACACTACTATAAAGAGCGAACAGAGATACAGATAGAGGGAAAAGTAAGAACATCAATAAAAAAAGGTACATTCCAACTTTTTGAGTACTTAATAAATACAAATAAATAAACAAACCAATATTCACTAAAAGAAAAGTCAAATTTATTTTAATTAATGTTATGAATATATCTAACCCAGTTAATAATTTGTAAATAAACGAACTTCCATTCATCACTTCACATCCTCACTACTTAATATATCACTTACTATACACAAATTTTTTTTCTTGAACAACTCCACTTTTTTTAATTAACGTACTTTCAGCTTAAAGACTGATAAAAAAATCTAAACTAATTCTATAAAGTAACATTGGAACAACTAAAAATTGAGATAAAATTATCAATTACAACCACCAAATAAAAGATAAACTAAGTGAGCATCCAAAACAAATTTCAAATCATGCCAACAATGATTATCTTGTAAAAATAATCAGTTTTTCATCGTTATATAAAAACTAGCTTGCAAAAAAAAATTAGCACACTTTTTAGAGAGTTACTTAAATATTCAATTACAACAAAAAAACATTGACAAAGTGTAGTGTCTCCAAAAGTTAGACTTTTCCAGAGTGAAAAAATCGATTCCATTTTTCATTGCATTTCTTGATTATTCTAATTCTACTCTAAGCAGCTTTCAAAGCTGCTTCTCTAAATTGTACTAGACTCTGCCAATTTAGTTTTCCTTTCATACGCTCATGATTGTAGTAATGGATATAACTTCAAGGGCTTGTTTCAATTTCTCAAAGATATGGTATTCTCTTCCGTGATAAATTTCTTTAGTAAACTAAAGAAATTCTCCATAATTGAATTATCTAGACAGCTCTCTTTTCAAGACATGCTTTGGAATATGATATGTTCTTTCAACGTATAGTTATAAGTATTCATTTGATTGGCATAACATTGATCGGAACGAAAGGTTCAGCTATAAATACAGTCTTCGATCACTTGAATGACTTCTTCCAACGCTTCCATAATCGCCGGTGTATTTGGCTTTTCAGAAATACGATAACAGATTATTACACTATTGTATATATCTAGACAAGGATGAGATACAGTTTCTTTTCACAGTTTACCCAAATTTGTCGAATTCAAAGTATTTAAATTCTGTCATATCTACTATGTTTTTTTGGTGACAAATACGGATATAGAAGCGTCGATGAATGCGATTCTTCGCAACCACTCCGATTTTCCCACGATAAGAATGATAGCTACGAGATTCTCGTATATACGATTTTACCTCCATCTCCAATTTTCGAATCAACCGTTGCACCTTCTTTTTATTGACGTGGGATTCTCGATTACGTAATTCCTTTGTCTGACGCAAACAGCTATAATCTTTATGTTTTCTCTTATTTTAAGTATTTCCTCCTTGTTGTCCTGATCTGGATTTGTGCGATCAAACCATTTTTGCCAATACATAAAGGTTGGCTTAGGAAATTTCAAGAAGCTCAACTAGTTTGAATAATCCTTAAAGGATGTCGATGATTCGTGCGATTGATTCTTTCGTCTTTTCAGTTCAAAATTATATCTAGCCATAAAAAAATGACCCCCAAAAAAGTTAGATTTTTGATCTAACTTTTGGAGGTTGGTACATTTGAATGCTTTTTTGTTTTATTTTTTGATAAATGTTCCTACAAATTCTTCGGAAATACCCTCGTCTTGACTATAAACAATCGTTCCACGTAAAATTGTTTGCACAACTTGTGCACCAATTTCACGACCAATATAAGGGCTGATTTGATTGCGATACGCTAAATCTTCTGCTTTTAACGTGTACGGTGCATTAGGTTTAATTAACACAAAGTCGGCATCTTTCCCAACACTGATTCGACCTTTTTGTGTTAACTCATAACGATCTGCTGGATTTGTTGCGATAAGTCGTGCAAATAAATCTAAAGACATGCCGCGTTTTTGAACGCCCTCATCAAAAAGGACATCGACATTATTTTGTACACCTGAGATTCCTCCCCAAGCTTCAAAG
The DNA here is from genome assembly GCF_058216495.1 of Enterococcus sp. AMC1623. Lineage (NCBI taxonomy): Bacteria > Bacillati > Bacillota > Bacilli > Lactobacillales > Enterococcaceae > Enterococcus > Enterococcus sp. AMC1623. The sequence continues at coordinate 1,534,732 of NZ_CM177096.1, forward strand.
GCATTGTCTTTCTCTTTTAAATCTGGTGTACATGGTGAATGATCGGATGTTACAAAAGCAATTTCTTCTCGTAAGACTTTTTCCCATAAACCGTCTTGTGCTTTTTTATCACGAATTGGCGGAGAGCATTTCACAACTGGACCAATCGCATCTAATTCATCCGTTTCAAAGTATAAATAATGTGTACAAGTTTCACACGTTACATCTATACCTTCATTGCGTGCTTTGGTCACTTCTTCCACGCCTTCAGGACAAGCAATATGACAAATGTGAATGCGACAGCCAGTTTCTTTGGCAAGTAAAATCGCACGACGAATAGGTTCGACTTCTGTAAAAACAGGACGTGTTGCCACATAAGCTTTTAAGGTTGTTTCACCATTTTTATAAGCAATTTCACCTAATTTATCCGTAATTGGTGCATTTTCAGCATGAATCGCTAAGACTTTACCGGTCTTGGCGATTTGTTTCATCCCTTCATACAAAGCATAATCATCCACGTTCATAAAATCGCCATCGATTGTGCGGTCGCCACATGTCCCCATAAAACATTTATAGGCTGCAACGCCACCTTCATTCAACTCTTGGATACCACCTTCTAAATTAAATGGGACTAATCCACCAAATGAGCCCACATCAGCTTTTAATTTACCTTCTCCTGCTTGATATTTAATGTTTAATGACTTGGCATCAACAGTTGCTGGAACCTGATTTAAAGGCATCTCCATGAATGACGTCACGCCGCCTTTGGCACAAGCTGCTGTTCCTGTTACATATCCTTCCCATTCATCACGATAGCCACCACCAGGGTCAGTAATATGCACATGCGCGTCTACCATTCCAGGACTAACAACTAAACCTGTCGCATCAATTTCTTTTTCACCCGTTAAATCAGTGCCAATTGCTGCAATTAATCCGTCGTTGACTGCAACATCGGTTTGCACCTCGCCGCCTTCCAAAATAACTAATCCATTTTTGATGACTAAATCATAACTCATTATCCATTCCTCCATCTTTAATCATTTGTTTTTGTTGAAAATTTTTGTAAACCAAGATAAATGATACTCGCTGCTGCAAAGCCAACTAACCATGAAATATCTGAAATCATTTTTAGGCTAGAAATAAATTGTCCACTCAAACTCAATAATAACGCAATAATTGTGGCAATGTAGGCTTGACGATTAATGCCATGATATTGGTTGTTTTTGTTATTTTTCGTTGGATCCATGTATAACTTATCTAAATCAATTTGTTGTTTATTAACGAAGAAATAATGCGTCAACATGACACCTGCAACCGGACCTAAAACTGCACCGATTGTATTTAAGAAAATAAAAATACTATCTGCATTTTCCATTAGCTTCCAAGGCATAATGACAAAACTAATAATCGAAGCAATCAATACGCCTTTTTTGTAATTAATTTTTTTAGGGAATAATGCTGTCAACTGATACGCCGCTGGAATAATATTGCCTGTCGCGTTTGTTGAAATAGTTGTTAGTAAAAAGACCGCCATTGCTAAAATAATTGCTGGAAAATTATCCCAACGATCAATAATATTTAAGACATTCCATTCTTGAATATCGTAATGAATCGAACCTCCAATTAAAATGACCACACTAAAGATAGCGAAAATGGCATAACCGATGACTAAACCTAATGTTTGACCAACAGCTTGTTGTTTAGTTGATTTCGCATTTTGAGTAAAATCAGAAACACTGGCGCCTGGTGCAGCCCAAACAGCTAGAACGGAATTAATTACCATTAGATAACCAAACAACGGATGGATGGAACGTGTAACACCTACTGTATCATACGATAAAATAGGACCCATTCCACCAGCAACTGTAAAGGCCCAAATTGCCATTCCACCAAAAACGATATATATCAGAGGTGTAAGAATAGCGGTAAATTTGTTTAAAATATTTCCGCCACCAAAACCAATTGCCACGTTCAATAACCAAAAAGCGGTAAATGCAATTAATCCTGGAATACTAATGCCCAAAATCATTGTATCCCCACCTAATTCTAAAAATCCTGGCCAGATTTTGCCAATTAGAATGAGCAATGCTAACGATCCAGTGTAGTTTTGTAAACCGAACCACGCAATAGCAGCCACGCAACCACGCAAGAACCCTGGTAATTTTGCACCAACATTTCCATAAGTTGAACGTAAATGCATGGCAAATGGAATACCAAAACGCGAGCCTACAACACCATTAACGGTCATAAAGCCTGCAACAACAACTGCACTAATAATCAGCGCTAACATCACATTGAGTGGTGATAATCCTAAAAATAAAAATCCTCCCACTGCTGTATAATTGGGGATATTATGAATCGAGCCCATCCATAATGTAAAATAATTTTTGGCATCCATATTACGTTTGGTCTCATCCTTAGGTAATAAATCTTGGTTGTATCCCCTTTTTTCTAATTGCTGTAACTCTGTTGGTGACACATGATAATCATTTACTTCCACAACTACCTTCCTTTCTAATTTTATTTAACAAACAATCTGTTATCTTATTTATTTTTCACAAAGTCCCTTTCACCTTTAATTGTAATCGCTTAAAAAAACCTTTTCATTAGGTGTATTAACTAAAAAAAATATTTCATTTGTGAAAAACCGCTAATTAAAAAAAACGTTATTTATGATTCACTCCTTTAAAAGGACTTTCTGTTGTTCTAAAATGCAAAAAAACATTGAAAAGAAATCTTTCCAATGTTTTTTATTATTTTTCTTCGCCAATAATACGCACTTCTGTTTCTAATGAAACATCAAATTTCTCTTTAATGACTGCTTGAATATGTGCAATCAATTCTACATAATCTGTTGCAGTTGCATGATTGATATTCACAATAAAGCCTGCATGTTTTTCAGAGATTTGAGCGCCACCCCAAATAAGCCCTTGGATGCCTGCGTCTTGAATCAATTTTCCAGTGAAATGTCCTTCTGGTCGTTTAAACACACTACCACATGAGGGATATTCTAATGGTTGTTTTGATTCTCTTAGATAAGTCAATTCCTCCATTTGGGTCTTAATCGACAAAGGTTCACCTTTTTCTAAGGTAAAACGCGTATTTAAGACAATGCCTTCCATTTCTTGAATAATGCTGTGACGATAACTAAAATGCATATCTTCTCTTGTAAGTGTCCGAATCGAACCATCAGGAAATAAGACGTCACATGAAGTAAAAACGTCATTAATTTCTCCACCGTAAGCTCCCGCATTCATAAAGACTGCGCCACCGATACTTCCAGGAATCCCACAAGCAAATTCTAATCCTGTTAGTGATGCATCCAATGCGGCATAGCTAGTATCAATTAAACGTGCGCCGGCATCAACTTCAATCATTGTGCCATTCACTTGGATTTGGTTCATCTCTAACAACATAATGACTACACCACGAATACCACCGTCACGTACAATTAAATTGCTAGCATTTCCTAAGACTAACCACGGAATCTCTTGTTCACGACAATAATTGACTAACTGTTCGACTTCTTTTCTATTTTTTGGAAAAGCTAAAATATCTGCTGGTCCACCTGTTTGTGTAAATGTATAATTCATCAATGGCTCATCCATTAATAAAGCCATTTCAGGGAATTCTTTGATCATTTTTTCCTTTTTCACTGACAAACGCTCCTTCTTCTCAACGTCTTGTCTATTTTAACATGTTCTTCACAAACTGACTACTAGTTGGACTGTTCTTCATGTTGTTTTAACATTTTTGCGCATAATTCATGACTAACAAAAATATTTTCTTGATGTAATTTAGCCGTCTCTTTTGTTTGAATGGCTTCTAAAAATAGTTCAACCATCTGTTCAAATCCTCGTTTTCTCAAGGTTACTTCCCAGTCGCCAAAAGTCTGTGTCGTTTGTTGGTTTTGATTGAATATTTGTAACGTTACCAAATTATCAACAACCGCTGTCCCTTGTGATGAAGTTACTTGATACTGCTCACGACTAGCACCGCTTTTTAAATCCATGGATAACATTGCAGTGGTATTTTCCGTTTCCAATTGTAAAAAGGCTGTCTCCATACCAGCTGACGTATCGCGAATGCGACTGCTCATCGAAACAATCGGCTCATCTAATAGATAAACAGCCGTGTCAACTAAATGTAAAAAGACGTCAAAAATTTCAAACGCGGTTGGCTGTACGGAGTGAACCATATTTTTTTGTAAAAAAATTGTACGCTTATCTGGCATTGCTTTTAATTTTTCAACCATTGGCGCAAATCTACGGTTGAAACCTACCATAAGAAGTTTATTTCGGCGTTCTGCTAATTCTTGCAATTCACTAACTTCTGCAAGATTCTCACTTAAAGGCTTATCAATAAACACATGAATATCATTTTCTAAACATTCCTTAACTAAAGCATAATGACTATGTGTCGCTGTATGGATGAAGCAAGCTTCAATGTTTTCTGCTAATAACTCTTGCAGATTAGCTTTCATATGTTGCAATTGATAGGTTTCTTTTAATGCTTGTTGTACTTCAGGGTTACGTGTAGCGAAAAAAAATGTTGCTTGATTTTGTAATTTTACATAGGTCGGTAGATACGCTTTTTGAGCGATTCCTCCTAAACCGATAACGCCAATTTTCATATACTTGCTCCTTTATAATTGTTCTTACTTTTATCTTACACTTTTTTTGTTTAGAATACAGTAAGGAAAAACAAATTGGCAAGATTACGTGACATTTATTTCTTCGACGTACGCTTGGTCCTATTGAATTAACCGTTGATTTATAAGAGGTGAAAAAAATGAATTTTATCGCAATGGACTTTGAAACAGCAAACTATCAACGACATAGTGCCTGTTCATTAGCATTAGTCATGGTTCGCAATAGTCAAATCGTTGGCGAATATTATACCTTGATTCAACCAGAAACTGAATTTTTTTGGCGTAATATTCAAATCCACGGCATTCGACCACAAGATGTCGTTCATGCACCAAAATTTCCTGAAGTTTGGCAGCAAATTGAGCAATATTATCAAGAAAATAGTTTAATTGTTGCGCATAATGCAGGTTTTGATACGGGCGTTTTAACAGGTTGTTTAGAGTATTACGGGTTAAAACAGCCTCACTATCTTTCTTTGTGTACGGTCAAAACAAGTCGCAAATTATATCCTGAAATAGCTAATCATAAATTAAATACGATGTGTGAATTGTTGGATATTCCATTAAATAACCACCACGATGCGTTAGAAGATAGTCGCGCATGTGCCAATATTTTATTACAACAAGAAAAAATGTTTGGCGTGGAACCGTTAAAAAAATTGGTCATGATGAAATAAAAACAACGCCAAGCTGAGTTGGCGTTGTTTTTATTTGGAGATACGATTCAATCAATCATTAAACTCATCAATAACACATCTAAAAAGCGGCCATCGTCGCCTAAAGCCCCACGTTTCATTGTTGCTTCTAATTGAAAACCAAATTTTTCATATAAATGGGTAGCTCGTTTATTTTGAGTTTGCACGGTTAGTTCCAAACGACGGATAGATGCTGATTCTTGCGCCCAGATAATTATTTCTTCTAATAAAACACTGCCTAAGCCCATTCCCCAATAGTCTTTCAAAATTGAAATACCAACTTCACCAATATGAGCAATTCGTTTTTCCTCACTTGCTCGAATCGATGCCGTACCGATAAGCTGTTCCCCATTATACGCCACTAACAATAAATTATTGGAACTTTCATAAATTGCCTCAATGTGGTGTGCTAAAAGATCCGGACTTAAAGTGAAGCCTTCATCCATAACTAAAAATTCTGTTTCACGACTCACCTGATCCATCATGGCTAAAATATTAGTGGCATCTTCAGATAACGCTTCACGAATGAGCAAGTCAATGGCTTCACTCATAGTTGTTCCCACTTTTCAAGAATTCGTTGCTTAAAGCTTTCTCCTTGTTTGCCAAATGATGTCAGTGTAACCAATCGTTTATTTTCATCCTGTGAATCTTTTTCTAAAACTAATTCTAAGTAATCAACAGGTAAGGCATCAGCCAAAAGATTTCCCCATTCAATCACCGATAAACCGTCTCCTTCAAAATATTCATCCAGACCTAACTCACTTGCACCATGCTCTACACGATAAACATCCATGTGATATAAAGGCAATCGACCTGCTTCGTACTCACGAATAATCGTATAGGTTGGACTTTTAATCATTTGCTCAATTCCTAGTCCTTTAGCAATGCCTTTGGTTAAAGTAGTTTTACCAGCGCCTAAATCACCGGTTAAAACTAAATTGTCACTTGCTTGGGCGACTTCGCCAATTAGTTGAGCAAATGTTGCTGTTTGTTCGACATTTTCCAAAACAATCATACCGCTATTACTCCATTTCCTTTAACTTCTCGACTAGTATAGCTTTTTTTAACTGAAATAGCAAAAAGAGCCATCGCTGAAACGACGACTCTTAAAAACAGCGATTAAGCCATTAATGATTGGGCTGCTGTAATAATTGATAGTTTGTAAACATCTTCTTCGTTACAACCACGAGATAAGTCAGAAACTGGTTTGTTCAACCCTTGTAAGATTGGTCCAATTGCTTCAAAGTTACCAAAACGTTGTGCAATCTTGTAACCAATGTTACCTGCTTGTAAATCTGGGAATACAAAGACAGAAGCTTTACCTGCTACGTCTGATTCAGGAGCTTTTAATTGAGCAACAGATTGAATATATGCTGCATCAAATTGCAATTCACCATCAATTGCTAATTCTGGAGCTAATTCTTTGGCAATTTTAGTCGCTTCAATGGTTGCATCCGCTTGAGGCGCTTTTGCTGAACCTTTTGTAGAGAAACTTAACATTGCTACGCGAGGCTCAATATCAAACATTTCAGCTGTATGAGCAGAAGCAATCGCAATTTCAGCTAATTCTTTTGGAGATGGTGCTACATTAATCGCACAATCAGAAAAGATATATTTTTCTTGTTCATTCCCGCGCATCATTAAGAATGCGCCACTAGTACGGCTAATTCCAGGTTTTGTTTTAATAATTTGTAAAGCAGGACGTACAGTGTCACCCGTTGAATGAATCGCACCAGATACTAAACCATCTGTAATTCCCATGTAAGTAAGCATTGTACCGAAGTAGTTTTCATCTTTTAATAACTCTTCCGCTTGCTCTCTTGTTACTTTTCCATTACGACGTTCAACAAACGCATCAACGATTTGATCCCAACGACCGCAGTTATCTGGATCATAAATTGTCATATTCGCAATGTTGATTCCACGAGTTGCCGCAGCTTTTTCGATTTCATGTTGTTTACCGATTAAAACAGGCTCGATTAGCTCTTCCCCTTTTAAACGAGCAACGGCACCTAAAATACGTGTATCAGAAGCTTCTGGGAAAGCAATACGGATGCCACGACGAACGATTTTAAATTTTAAACTGTCAAATAATTCCATGGATAATAACCTCCAGATTTTTTATACATTCCCATCATACACTATCTTAAAAAAAAAGAACAGTTTTTTTGTCTGTATTAATATCAAAAAGAGTATCTAATTGACTTTTACACATCATTTTTTCTTTCTGCTACAATTTACTCTTCCTTCTGTTATACTCTTTCCGGAAGTTGCCAATTAATTGGTGTTTCTCCTAAGGCAATTAACGCATCATTGGTTTTTGAAAATGGCTTTGAACCAAAAAAACCACGGTGTGCCGAAAGCGGGCTCGGATGAACAGAGCGAATGATAATATGTTTTTGTGTATCAATCATCGTCATTTTCTGTTGTGCTGGTTTTCCCCATAAAATAAAAACTATTGGCTGTTCACGTTCGTTTAGTTTTTGAATAATTACATCTGTTAATTGTTCCCAGCCTTTTCCACGATGAGAGTAAGCTTGTCCTTCTCGTACGGTTAAAACAGTGTTTAACAATAACACACCTTGTTCTGCCCAAGACGTAAGATATCCATGCGTAACAGGTGGAATTCCTAAATCATCTGCTAACTCTTTATAGATATTTTTTAATGATGGTGGAATTTTTACTCCTGGTTGAACTGAAAAAGATAAACCATGCGCTTGATTCATTCCATGATAAGGATCTTGACCTAAAATAACTACTTTCACTTTTTCGTAAGGTGTTTTTTCTAATGCTTCAAAAATATGATACATATCTGGAAAAATGCGTTGGGTTTGGTATTCTTGTTTTAAAAATTCACGGAGTTCTAAATAATAGGGTTTTTGGAATTCTTCTTCCAAGATGTTTTGCCAACTGTTATGAATAATTGTTTTCATATACGTTCCTCCTTATTTCTTTTAGAATAGCGTAATCTGTTAGAAACGACAAGTCTCGAAAACCCACGTTGACTTCAAGAAAATTTCTATTTTTTGTGGTAAACTAAAAGAGAATTACAGGAGAAGAAAGGGTTGCTTATATGATTAAATTAATTGCTTCAGATATGGATGGTACGTTATTAGACGCAGAAATGCGGATTTCCCAAGAAAATATAGAAGCGATTCAATACGCACAATCGCACGGCATTGAATTTATGGTTGCTACTGGTCGGAATCGTTCTGAGGCACTACCTGCATTAGAAGAAGCCGGCATTGACTGTGCCATGATTACCTTAAATGGCGCACAAGTCTTTGACCAAGAAGGAAATGTGGTCTTTAGTGCACCCATCGATTTAGAAACGACACAAACTATTTTGGACATTTTAGATGAACATCAAATCTATTATGAAGTGTCAACAAACAAAGGAACTTATTCAGAAAGCAAAGAACAACGCATTGAAAATTTTGCTGCGCATATCGCAGAAACGATGCCTCATTTAACTCATAAAATGGCGATTGCGATGACAGTCGCGCGTCTTGAATTTTTGCCTATTCATTTTGTGGACAGTATCCATGAGTTGATTGTTCAAGATGAAATTACTATCTTAAAAATCATTTGCTTCCATAAAGAAGGCGCTGTGTATCTAGGTCCAGCCGCTAAAAAAATTAATGCTTATGATGAATTGTTTGTAACCTCATCTGGTGAAAATAATATTGAAATCAATCATCGCGCTGCTCAAAAAGGAATTGCTGTCAGTCATGTTGCATTGAACAGAAATATTGATATGAAAGAAGTTATGACTATTGGGGATAATTTAAATGATGTAAGCATGATTCAAGCAGCAGGTGTGAGTTTTGCAATGGGCAACGCCCTATCAGAGCTCAAAGAATATGCAAAATATGTCACTGAGCCAAATGTTCAATCGGGTGTGGGAAAAGCTATTCGTCGCGCGATTGATGAAGAGTTGTAAGCTGTAACGTATCGACCAAACGGAGGTGAGAGGTCGTGTCTGAATTTTTTATTCAAGAACAATTGAGTGCCGTAACAAGAACCGTCATTAAAGATGAAGCGGGCCACTCTCTTTATTTACTCGTCGGTCGTTGGGGAACCAAAGGCGATGCGCTATCACTTTATCGCATGAATGGAACTTTGGTTGCTAGCATTAAACAAGTTAGCTTTACATTTGGCAAACGGTTTGAAATCTACGAGAATTTCCAAAAAGTTGGTACTATGCAAAAAATTTTTAATTGGCCTGGTGACTTCTATTATGTTCAACAACTACATTGGCAAGTCCACGGTGATATTTACAATCATCATTATCAAATTCATCACTTTAAAGAAGAAATTATGCGGATGTACAAAGCAAGTTTGCTAACCGGTGATTTTTATGTCTTGAATGTTATTGATGACAAAAACGCTCCAAAATGTATTTGTATCGCAGCAGTTTTAGATTATTGGCTGTATAATCGCAAACCCAAAGAATCACTTGAATATAGGCTTAAATTTGCTGATACATTTGAATAAAAAACAGCATGTAACATGAATTAACTGCTCTAAAAGTTGAACCTTTTAGGGATAGTACCTCATAGTACATGCTGTTTTTTTATTAAATATTTTTTTGCATGTGGTTATACTTATGGCCACTAAGCATTTGTTCTCCCACTACTGCAAAACCTTTTCGTTCATAGAGACGTTGCGCATTGGGATTGGCTTGGTCAACACAAAGGCCAATCACAGATTTCGCTTCTCTTTTCGCCATTTTATCTAGTGTATCTAGTAATTCAGAGCCAATTCCTTGACCACGAAACGCTTCATCGACACAAATGGTATCTAAATACCACTCATTTGGAAATGTTTCTGGATCAAGGAAGAGTGGACGCTCGGTCATTCCCTTTTCTTTTAAAACACGAGCTAAGGCATCATCGACAATTGCCTCTTCTTCTGCAGGATAGCCAAAAGCAATTCCCGCAATTTCGCCAGCCACTTCTTTGACCAAGCCTCTCTTATAACCATAACGATACGTTGGGTCTTTAACTGCTTCAGTTAAAATCTCGATGGTCTTTGCTTCGCCGATTTCTTTGACAAATGGCAATTCCATATCCTTCAAAATAACCAGCACTAATTTCGCAATAGCTAAACCGTCTTCTGATGTTGCAAATCGAATCATTTATTCTACCTTCTTTTCATTTGTATAGGTTTTAGTCTGCTGAATTTCTTATTTTTTGTTATACTGTTCCATAGGAGGAATACACAATGAATATCCTATATATATCAATTTCAGGCAACACTCGTTCTTTTGTCGCTCGTATGCAAGCCTTATCTGAACAAAAACACGTAGAAAACCCTGATTTCCCTATTATACAATCAAAAGAAATTCACGACAACAGTTTCGACGAAGCCATATCTGAACCATTTTTCGCTATCGTTCCTACGTATTTAGAAGGTGGCAATGGTGTGGACAACGGCGATCAAGAAATTTTAACGGAAGCGTTACGCGAGTATATTGCATTTGAAAATAACGCAGATTTTTGTTTAGGAATTATCGGTAGTGGGAATAAGAATTTCGGTTATCAATATTGTTTAACAGCGAAACAATACAGTCAGCAATTCGACACGCCTCTACTAGCAGATTTTGAACTTCGTGGAAATAATTCAGAAATAGCAGCAATCTATGAAAAGTTAGTCACAGAATGGAAAAAAGTCGCTCAGTAAACAAGGTAACGAGAATTAAATGAGGTGATAATTTGTTTCAAGTATTAAGAACATTTTTATCGGTATATGAAACACATAATTTTACGCGCACGGCAGACAGTCTCTTTTTGTCACAACCCACTGTTTCTGCCCAAATCAAAAAATTAGAAGACCATTTAAATGTTTCACTTTTTATTCGTAATGGAAAACAAGAAATTATTCCAACAAAAGAAGCCGATTTTTTGTACCCACGTATTTTAAAAATCATTGAAGAATGGGAAGATGCGACTCACCATGTCAGCACGCAAAAGAATTTTCGAGATAAATGTATTTTTGCTAGTTCTCAAACATGTGGGGCCTATCTGATTCCTAAATTTGTGCCAATTTTGATAAAAGAGTTCCCCATGATTGATTTTAGCTTTCCAATTATGTCTAGTGAGAAAATTATCCATGATTTAGAAAAATCCAAAGTTGACTTTGGTTTAATTGAAACTCCTGAACGCAGTAGTCAAATTGATCGTTATTTGATTGCAGAAGATGAATTAGTTTTAGCTGGTAATTTAACTTCTAATTATTGGTTATTACCAGAATCAGATTCCCCACTAGGAGAAATTAACGAGAATTATTTAAAAATTCGTAATCTGGTTCCTCATATCATTCAAACAAACAGTCATGAAATGACGTTAGCTTTACTAAAAAATGGCGTGGGAAAAACAATCATTTCTAAATTAGCACTCAATCAATCTATTCCGTGGTGTTCGTTAGAAGTTGGGAGTCAACGAAGCCTTTATTTTGTAACTAGACAAAAAGTCGTTTCTGAAGAATTAGCAGCTGTCGCAAGCTTTATCCAAGAACAAATCAAAAAAGCCAATCATTCTTAAAACTGGACTTGTGAATAACTAAAAAGAAGCCATCGTTTTTACGATGACTTCTTTTTTATCCACATATTTGCGAGTGGATTGTTTCACAATTTTTACGTTTCACAAAAAAGATCGAGGAGAAAATTCATAAAACCTTTTGTTCATCATGCTTGTTCCGCTTTCACCTTTTCAAGCTTGTTTTCCTTCGTGAAACAAAACATTCATTCAAAAAATTGTTTATCCACGCTGTATTGTTTTCCTTGCACAATATCATATTGAATCAACTGATAGTCATTATAAATTTCTTGGGCTTTTTGATCTAACGCTAACTCTGATTGCCATTGACCATCTTGTAAATACATCCCTTTTTCAAAGGCAGGTAATTCATTTTCCAATTTTAATAACATGTCATAAAAAGGTGACAACAGCAAATTGCTTCGTTCAAATAGATTAGGCGCAAAATAAAATGGACTGGTTATTTGATTTGGCTCAAATTTCCATTCATTTTGTGAATCCCACATTAAAAATTCTGTTTCATGAAGTGTGCTTTGTTCATTTTCTGCTTGAACTTCATCTGAATAAATTCCCGGTAAATGATCGCCCCAAAAAACAATTAATGTCCGACGTGGCAGTTGTTCTACTTGATTGATAAAATCACTCAAGGCTTGACTACTGTAGGCAATGTCTTGTAGATAATTTCCAACACTATTCATATTACCTGTACCTTTTGCTGAATAATGCAAGGTATCATATTTTCCACCATAAGGCATGTGCGTTTGCATCGTCACTAAGTGCACAAATTGTGGTTGTTGGTTGTCTTTCAAAATATCCATGATTTCATCATAAGCTGCTTTATCAGAAATATAGGGATTTTGTTCAATTTTATCTGTATGCTTCATTGTCTCTTGATCTAAAAACTGGTTAAAACCTAGAATATCATAGACATCTTTTCGTTTATACATTGAAGTATCATACGGATGAATAGCTGTTGTTTCATACCCTCGTTGTGCAGTTAAGGAAACCAATGACGGTAAATTATCCATTTTTGGAACTAACAAGGTGTATGGTGTCGTCATTTGTGGATTAAATAATTCCATTGAAAAGCTAGTTAATGCTTCAAATTCAATGTTAGCAGTGCCACCACCGTAATTTTGCGATAACATTTTTCCACTATACGTTTGGTTCGCTCGTTCGTAGTATTCTTTCAATGGATCGCCTGTAATTTCTAATTCATTTAGATGACTTGGGTCAGAAAAACTCTCACTCATAATATAAATAATATTCGGCTCTTCGGTTGCTTCTTTTTTGCTAGGCTGGTATTTCTCTGTAATCTCATCAATTGTTTTTTCAGAATACGCTTTAGGCTCTTCCATTGCTTCCACTCGTAAGTTAAATAAAAAACCACCCATGAAACCTGTATTATAGTAGTTCATTTGCTGTGAATATGGAATCCATAAAGCCGTGCGATTATAAGCTTTACGCAATACATTAGTTTCATCATTAAAATGACTCACATAAATTAGCCCTAAAAAACTAAGTGCCAAAACCGATACACGAATAATTTGACGTTTTTTTGGTAAATAAATGCTACGATACAACTGCCAGCCAAAAATTCCCAACGCACCAATTACAATTAAAATCGCCACGACAAATGGTCCTGTACCAATCATTTCTTTTAATAAATCAAATTGTGTGACCATTTTCAAATCATCTGGATAAATCGGTTCTTGACGATATAACATTTTAAGATAGGTAGCGTAACCAATTAATAAAATGATGACACTATAAACGGTGGTGCCCGCAATCCAAGAACCTGCTAAACTAATCAAAAACAAATAAAAAATCCCTAACACTAAACTACCTAAAAGAAATTTTTCTGTATGCCAAGAAAAAGCAAATTTTAGTGCTAAGTCAGCAGATAAATTATTTTGACACCATTGTAAATAAAGATTGCTAAGAATAATTCCTACCAAACTCACAACAGTTGCAATACTATATTTAATTTTAGAATTTATTTTCAACGAAAAACCTCCTCCATTAGTGTTTTATTTTAAGCCTCTTTTTTACAATTGTAAATGACAAACAACATAAAACTATCCGAACTATATGAAAGAACATCCCCTAATTAAGGTGGGTGCTAAGGTCTAATTAGACCTTAGTAGCAATCTCTCGATAGTTCGGATAGTTTATTCTTAAACTAACTTATTTTTACTTCCAAAAGTCATCTAAAACTGTGATCGGCAAATGACGTTTGTGCTCGCCTTTACGCCACCAATTCTCTAAAGTTGCTTGAGCTTCTGGAGAAATAGTTTTTCCTTCTAAATAATCATCAATTTCATCGTACGTAATACCTAACGCGACTTCATCTGCAATCAGTGGTTTGCCATCTTCTAAATCTGCAGTTGGTATTTTTGAATACAATTCTTCTGGAGCCTCAAGTTCAGCTAACAATTGACGGCCTTGACGCTTATTCAAACGGAAAAGTGGTAGAATATCTGCACCACCATCACCAAACTTCGTAAAGAATCCTGTCACATTTTCTGCCGCATGATCGGTTCCAAGGACAGCACCCGAAAATTCACCCGCAATGGCATATTGTGTAATCATTCGCTGTCTTGCTTTAATATTTCCTTTATTAAAATCAGAAACTGTCACACCCACGGCTTCCAAAGACGCGACTTGTGCATCAACAGCTGGCTTGATATTAACAGCTAATTGACTATCTGGATTAATGAAGGTCATTGCTTTCTTTGCATCCTCTTCATCCACTTGTTCGCCATAAGGTAAGCGCACTGCAATAAAATGATAATCTGAATCATTGGTTTCATGACGCATTTCTTCCATCGCTAATTGTGCCAATCGCCCAGCTAAAGTTGAATCTTGTCCGCCACTAATACCTAATACAAAGGTTTTTAAAAAAGGATGCTTCACTAAATACGCTTTTAAAAAATCAATACTGCGACGAACTTCTGTATAGGCATCAATTTCTGGTTTTACGCCTAATTCTTGAATAATTTCTTCTTGTAAACTCATAAATTCGCTCCTCCTTGTTCATTAAATGCTTGAACTTGCTTACGGACTTTATCCATAATTGCCATTTTATGGTTCCAACATTCTTGTGATAAATCGACAGGATACGGTTGTGGATTTAAGTCTCGTTTGTATTCATCCCATAAAGCATCTAAACATTGATGAGAATACGCTTTGATATGTTCTAAGTCAGGTAATTCATAAATCAATTTTCCCTCTACAAAAATATCTTGCAATAATGGACGTGCTTCGAAATCTGTGACGGTTTTATTAATATACGTATGAACTGGATGGAACATAAAGATACTCTCTTGTTCTGTTGGTTTTTCATCCCATAAAGTGACATAATCACCTTCTGATTTACCATCTACTTTACGAGTAATCCGCCACACTTGTTTTTTTCCTGGTGTAGAAACTTTTTCTGCGTTACTAGATAATTTAATGGTGTCTTCTAAGATGCCTTCTTCATTTTCAATGGCTACTAATTTATACACAGCTCCTAAAGCAGGTTGGTCATAGGCCGTAATTAATTTTGTTCCTACGCCCCATACGTCAATTTTTGCTTTTTGCATTTTTAAACTTAAAATAGTACTTTCATCTAAGTCGTTTGAAGCATACACTTTTGCTTCAGTAAAACCAGCTTCATCTAATTGTTCTCGGACTTTTTTCGAAATGTACGCCATATCTCCACTATCAATCCGTACACCTAAGAAGTCAATTTTGTCGCCCATTTCCTTTGCGACACGAATAGCATTAGGAACTCCTGATTTCAAGGTATCATACGTGTCTACTAAAAAGACACACTCTTTATGTGTTTTGGCATATGCCATAAATGCATCGTAATCATTGCCATAAGATTGAACCAATGAATGCGCATGAGTACCACTTGCTGGTATACCAAAAATTTTACTTGCACGAACATTACTTGTTGCGTCAGCACCGCCAATAAAAGCTGCACGTGTTCCCCAAATCGCTGCATCCATTTCTTGTGCCCGACGAGAACCAAATTCTAATAAAGGATCATCGCCAATCACTGATTTAATACGAGCTGCTTTTGTCGCAATCAAGGTTTGGAAATTTACCATATTCAATAAAGCTGTTTCAATTAATTGTGCTTGGGCTAAAGGACCTTCTACTTGAATCAATGGTTCATTGTTGAACACCAAATCGCCTTCTTTAACTGAGCGAACCGTGCAACTAAATTTAAACTCTTTTAAATACGTCAAAAAATCTTCAGAATAGCCGCCTACTTCCCGTAAATAAGCCAAATCAGTCTCTGTAAAGGTTAAATTTTCTAGATATTTTACCAAACGTTCTAATCCTGCAAAAACGGCATATCCATGTTTAAAAGGCATTTCTCTAAAATAACATTCAAAAATTGCATGTAAATCGGCACGGCCTAATTCCCAATAAGTTTGCATCATATTAATTTGATATAAATCGGTGTGTAAAGTCAAACTGTCATCTGTATATGTTTTTTGCATACGCTAGTAACTCCCTTGTCAATTTCTATTTATTATTATAACAAAAAAAATTAAAAATACCGACTCAAGCGCAAAAAAGCGATAGTTTTTTCACTATCGCTTTAATTTTTAGCTTATTTTTGAATCAAGTGGTCAAAAATGTAGGTTCCTAAACCACCTGCCGCACATTCACCAGCTTGTTCCATACAAACGGCTTTAACGTCAGTATTGGCATTTGCCATGGCAACAGAAACATCCACCACTTCAAACATCGGCACATCGTTCTCGCCATCCCCAAAACCATAACTTTTCGCCTTTGGAAAATTTTTCAGATAAGATAAAATAGCCGCACCTTTTGTCGCTAACGGATTGACTACTTCCAATGTTTGTTGGTATGACTCGAAAATATACGCGCCCTCTATTGCTAACTTGTCGCGTAAACTCTCTTTTTGTAAATCATCTGCTTCCATCAATTCAATTTTAATGATATTTAATTCTGGATGTTCTTGTATAAACGTAGGTACACTTAAAATATTGTGGCATTCTTTTGTAAAATAGACTTCTTTATAGTCCATTATCTCAGCACCGATCGTTCCTAATTCTGATTCGAATTTGACATGCAAGTCTTCAAAATGCGTGTGGTAACGCGTAATCGTGTTCACAAAGACACCTTGGTCCGTATGAATAAAATAAAATGTATTTTCGGATTCTAAACGAGCTAAAAGCTCTAAACACACTTGATGGTCGAGACAATTTCTCAATCGTGGTTCTTCATTTTCTAACTTAATTCCTGCACCATTACCAAAAATAATGTCGCATGGAAGATTAGTTGTTGTTAATAATTCTTGTGCTAATTCATAACCTCTTCCTGTTACAAAAACAAAATGATCGCCTTGATCATGGAGTGCTCGAACCGCAGCTAAGTTAATGGGTGGTACCGTCTGACCAAAATCTTGAAACGTACCGTCCACATCTGAAAATACAATATTCATGCTCTATCCCTTTCTCACTCTTCATCGGTTAATATACTCAGGAAAACGTCTACTACAGCAGGGTCAAATTGCGTTCCGGCATTGACACGAATTTCTTCGATTGCCGCTTCTCTTGACAAAGCTTTCCGATAAACTCGATCATTAGTCATCGCATCGTATGAATCAGCAACTGCTAAAATGCGACATGCAAGTGGAATTTCACATTTTGATAATTGGCGTGGATATCCTTGTCCGTCCCAACGCTCATGATGCGCTAAAATCAAATGAGCAAAGGGGGCTAATTCTGGTGTCGCTTGGGCAATACGATAACCAATTTCTGCATGACGCTTCATTTCTCGCCATTCACTGTCAGTCAATCTTCCTGGTTTATTTAATACATTCGGATCTATTCCCACTTTACCAATATCATGGAGTAAACACAATAGGTCTAATTCATTTAGTTCATTCGAAGTGAGTTTCATCTTTTTCCCAATCGCATGGCAATATTGAACCAAACGATGAGAATGCTCTTCGGTTTCATTGCTTTTTTCATATAATGTCGCTAATAAGCTGTTAATAATAGCATGACGATAACTTTTGCCATCAAGTAATTTTTGATGATACATATATTCTTCTGCCTCATTCATTGCTTCTATAATTGTTTTGGTAGGACTTGTGATTGTCGCAAAACCTAAAGATACGCTAGCTTTGATCCCAGCAATACCTGGAACAGTGATTGGCATTTGGCGAATCTTTTGCACCATTTCCTCTGCTGCTACCAATTCTGTCTTCGGTAAAATCATCATAAATTCATCGCCACCCCATCGAGAAATAATATGTTCTTCAGAAAAGACACCGTTAAAAGCCGATGCGATTTCTTTTAATAATTCGTCACCTGCTTTATGACCAAACACATCATTCGTCAATTTCAAGCCATTGACATCCGCCATCACTACAGTAATCGGGAAGTTACTTGGTTGACTAAAACAATCAAAATGCTCTTCTATATAATGACGATTATACAATTTTGTAATCGGATCACGATAACTTAAAAACTCAATTTGTTGAATATGTTCCAATTCTCTTTGCACATCTCGAAAAACAATCACTACGCCTTGATAGTCATTATTTTGATCTTTAATTGGCGCTTCACTTTTAGTAATTGGTAGCCAACGAGAGTCTTTCGTTAATAATAATGCGGTGTGCTCGAATTTAACTTGTGAGTCTTTATAGAACATCGCGTTATCTTTGAAATCAATTTTTTCATGCGTCTTCTCATCATAAATAGTGAAGATATCTTCAAACGGTTTACCTAGAACCTCTTGACTTTGCCACCCAGTAATTTTGGCTGCTTCATCATTAAAACTAGTAATGTTGCCTTGCTCATTCATTGCAATCACACCATCACCAATCGATTGTAAGGTAATTCGTAACAACTCTTCCTCGTGTATTAATTTTCGACGTAAATTTTCTCGATCAGTCACATCATATGCAATGACATAGTGGATATGTTCACTCCCATCCCATATCGGGCTACAATAGACATCTAATAAACGTTTTTCACCATTTTTTAACGTTTGGGGTACTGAACTTAATAATGTATTTCCTCGCCCTTTATTATTGTAGTTTTTGTAAAACTCATCAATCCATAATTCATTAATATCTGATAGTCGAAGCTTTAAAAATTCCTCTTCTGTATATCCATAAAAATCACAGGCAGAAGGATTCACGGATAAAATTTGCTCAGTTTTCACATCAAAAATGATTTTGATTGCCGCATGTTGGTCAAACATTGCTCGTAACCTTTTACTTAGTTGCTGATTTTCTTTTTTTACTTTATTTACTTCTGAAACATCTTTACTGTAAGACAAAATATACGGAATCCCATAAGTACTAAAGATAGGTGTTAGTTCTGTATGTAAAGTAAAGTTTCGCTCACCTACTTCATAGCTCCGTTCATATTGAACCAAACGATTTTTCTGAATTGCTTCATCCAAATAACCTTCTATTTTTTGTCGCAAATCCGTTTTGAAAACTGTCGAAAGCGGTTCTGCGTTTAAATCTTTTAACCCCGTCAATTGCATGTATAACTCATTGCTTTTTACATAGCGATATATGCCTTCATTAAATTCTAGTAATGCTAAGGCATAATTTTGACTTTCAAATAATGGCTCTACAATACGCACTATTTCCATCCGTGATTCTGTTTCTTTTTGCAGTGCTAGTTGTTCATCAGCTAATCGTAAAAACAAAACCATTTGTTTGTTATTTAATGGCATCGCACTCATTGTAAAATATTCGTTAGCACTTGCTATAAAACAAGTTAATTCGTGTGTTTTATTATAGCGAATTGCATAATTACATAAAGACAACCAAATTTTTTCTTCATGAGGAAATTTTTTAAGAAGTGACGAAAGTTTTTCTCCAATTTGTTCTTGTTTCCAATGTAACATTTTTGCAAAGCTTTCATTCATAGCTTGTAATCGGAAATCGACCACACTATTTTCTAAATCAAAAATTAGTTCAATTTGACAACTTCCTAATGAATTCATTGCCTGTGTATTTATTATATTGTCTTTAATCATTCATCTACCACCAGTTTTGAATCATTTCTTCTAGTTCGTTCAATTCTTCTCTTATTTTAGCAAGCACCTTTCAGAAAAGCAATTTTAGGACTAGCTTGATTGAATATATTTTTTGTTTTTTTATTAAAGAAAAATAAAAATTCTAGTAAAAAACTGATTTAATAGCGCTCGTTATCTGGATTTATTAAAAAAATTCATTTAATTTTTCTAAAATATTTAAATTAATTTATAAACCCTGGCAACTTATCAATTGTCTCTATAAATCATCTGCAGTAATTTCAGGTTCCGCTAAAATTTCCTCTTCACATAATTTTATAATATTATTCGGGTTATTTAATAAGACTTTTTTAGCGAATTTGAAAGACTAAGCAGTATTTTTCAGCACCTGTTCAATTAAACACACAGATTCATCTGCTAAACAAAAAAATTTAACGTTCAAGCATTGATTTACGACGTTTAAGCTAAAAGTGATTGCTTACAAATCAATGCTAGGATTATCAATGTAGGTAAGAACTATTTCATTGAGGAGTGATCTATTATAAAAAAATGGGATGATATTTTTATTGTTGTATCTATGATTCTAGTTATAGCATTAGTTTTAAATCCAAGCTTATTACTATTTGAGGGTGACTTCTTTTGTAATTTCTAAAGCTCTATACGCTATTACATTTATAGCCATGTTATTTACACTTGATTTAAAATTCCTTAAATAAATCTTTTTTATCCTATCATGGATACATTTCCTTAAAATAGAGGGCTATTCTCGATTTTTATGTTTGAATGGATGAAGAGCTATGGATGCAAGTACAACATTGCATTTTTATACTTATGTAATGAAAAAACAAGTAAACCAGTGTTTAAATAAACTGCCAAGTTTTGCTTCTTTCAGATGATATAGAACAAAAATAAAACGACAATCCCTTTTAAAACAGGGATTGTCGTTCGTTTTTACATCATACCGCCCATCATTGATGGATCCATTGCTGGCGCTGCTGGTGCAGCTGGTTCTGGTTTATCAGCAACAACTGCTTCAGTTGTTAATAATAATGCAGCTACCGAAGCGGCATTTTGTAACGCTGAACGAGTTACTTTTGTAGGGTCAACGATTCCAGCATCTAACATGTTTACCCATTCACCTGTTGCAGCATTGAAACCAATACCTAATTCAGCATTTTTCAAGCGGTCAATAATTACTGAACCTTCATAACCAGCATTTTCAGCAATTTGGCGTACAGGTTCTTCTAACGCACGTAAAACAATACGGATACCAGTTGCAGCATCACCATCTGCTTCAAGAGCAGCAACTTTATTGATAACATTCACTAAAGCTGTCCCACCACCAGAAACCATGCCTTCTTCTACAGCGGCACGTGTAGCATTCAATGCGTCTTCAATGCGTAGTTTTAGTTCTTTTAATTCTGTTTCAGTTGGTGCACCAACTTTAATTACTGCTACACCACCAGCTAATTTCGCTAAACGTTCTTGTAATTTTTCACGATCGAAATCAGAAGTTGTTTCAGTAATTTGGTTTTTAATAACTTGAACACGTGCTTCAATGGCTTCTTTTGTACCAGAACCTTCAACGATTGTTGTATTGTCTTTATCAACAACTACTTTGCTTGCTTGACCTAAAGTATCAATTGTTGCATCTTTCAAATCTAAACCTAAATCTTCTGTAATCACTGTACCACCAGTTAAAATAGCAATATCTTCTAACATTGCTTTACGACGGTCACCAAAACCTGGTGCTTTTACCGCAACGACGTTAAATGTTCCACGAATTTTATTCAAGACTAATGTTGGTAAAGCTTCGCCATCTACATCGTCTGCAATAATTAATAATGGTTTTGATTGTTGTAAAATTTGTTCTAATAGCGGCAAGATATCTTGAATGTTTGAGATTTTTTTATCTGTAATCAAGATGTATGGATTTTCTAGTTCTGCTTCCATTTTATCGTTATTTGTTACCATATATTGAGATAAGTAACCACGATCAAATTGCATACCTTCTACAACATCTAATTCAGTTTCAATTCCTTTTGATTCTTCAATTGTGATAACACCATCGTTACCAACTCTTTCCATCGCATCAGCGATATACTCGCCAACTTGTTCACTACCTGAAGAAACAGCCGCTACTTGCGCAATTGCTTCTTTAGAGTCAACAATAGAAGAGATATTGTGTAATTCTTCAACTGCAGCTTTTGTTGCTAATTCAATCCCACGACGAATACCTAATGGATTTGCGCCAGCAGTAACGTTTTTCAAACCTTCGCGAACAATTGCTTGTGTTAAAACAGTAGCTGTAGTTGTACCGTCACCTGCAATATCATTTGTTTTAGAGGCAACTTCAGAAACTAATTTTGCACCCATATTTTCAAAATGATCTTCTAATTCGATTTCTTTAGCAATTGTTACCCCATCATTGGTAATCAATGGAGAACCATATGATTTTTCTAAAACAACGTTACGACCTTTAGGGCCTAATGTTACTTTTACTGTATCTGCTAATTTATCTACACCTCGTAGCATTGCTGAACGAGCGTCTTCTGCGAATTTAATATCTTTTGCCA
Organism: Enterococcus sp. AMC1623; assembly: GCF_058216495.1. NCBI lineage: Bacteria > Bacillati > Bacillota > Bacilli > Lactobacillales > Enterococcaceae > Enterococcus > Enterococcus sp. AMC1623. The sequence continues at coordinate 1,557,200 of NZ_CM177096.1, forward strand.
TGATTTTTTTCACCTCAAAGTTTTTTTATACTGCGTATGTTTATTTGATTATTCTACGATTGCAACAATATCTTTTGCTGAAAAAATCAGATATTCTTTACCGTCGTATTTCACTTCTGAACCAGCATATTTTTCAAATAAAACAGTGTCACCAACTTTAACTGGTACAGCTGCTAGTTCCCCATTATCTAAGACGCGGCCTTCACCAACAGCGACAACCGTTCCTGTTTGCGGTCTTTCTTTTGCTGCAGATGCTAAAACAAGTCCTCCGACAGTTTTTTCTTCTTCTTTTGCGACTTCGATCAATACACGATCACCTAATGGTTTTAACACGATAAATCCCTCCAATTAATTTCTAATCTCTATGATTTGCTGTCATTAGCACTCTCATATATCGAGTGCTAACTTACAAAACTAATATTACTTATTTTCATTCTAGAATGCAAGTCTTTTGAATTATTTTTTTATAAAAGTCAAAATTGGTTAAATAAGTCTCTCCTTCTTAACAACTTGTCCTGCACTATTTTTGTTATAATAGTAAATAAACGAGAGGAGAATTCTATGTCCACAAAAAAATATAGTGTATTAACGATTTTATTTTATGCAGCTGCTTTTTTCTCGCCTGCTTTCTTACCCGCAACTAATCAAGTATTTGCCACGATGATTGCGTATCTTTTAGGAGCAGCTGTCTTAATTATCTTATATTTACAACAAAATGAATGGCTATCTTTCGAAAGAAAAGAAAGCAATTGGTTAAAAGTCATTGCATTTGGATTAGGCGGAATTTTTGTAGCCATCTTTTTACAAAATATCGTCTTACAAATCGAACAATTATTTGGACAAGAGGTTGCTTCTGAAAATACGCAAAATATTATTCAAATTGTTTTACAGCAACCTCTTTTTGCCATTGCGGTGATGATTGGTGGACCTATCATGGAAGAATTTGTCTTCCGTCGTGCTATCACTGGTTTTCTTGAAAAATATCTGAATGTGTGGTTAGCAATTAGTATCAGCTCGTTCTTATTTGCACTCATTCATCAAGATGGGCATTTGTTATTGTATTTCGCCTTAGGATTTTTCTTTAGTCTACTCTATTACAACACTGGAAAAATCTGGACTTCTATTTTAGCGCATGTGGGGATGAATACCTTAGTTGTTATTGCCAATATACTTTTACAATCAATAGAACTTCCCAAATAAAAAAACCGTCTAGCTTCAACACTAGACGGTTTTTTTATAGTTCTTCTCCATTCGTTGCAATAACGTTTTGGTACCAATCAAATGATTTTTTCTTACTGCGAGCTAACGTTCCTTGACCTTCGTTGTCTTTATCAACATAAATAAAGCCATAGCGTTTTTTCATTTCCCCAGTTCCCGCAGAAACTAAATCGATAAACCCCCAAGGTGTGTACCCCAGCAAATCAATTCCGTCGTATTCCACAGCTTCCTTCATCGCTTCAATATGAGCTTTCAAGTAAGCAATCCGGTAGTCGTCTTCTACTCGATTCGTTACAGAATCGATTTCGTCAATTGCACCAAAGCCATTTTCAACAATAAACAATGGGCGTTCATAGCGTTCATTAAACCAATTCATCGCATAACGCAAGCCCATTGGATCAATTTGCCAGCCCCAATCAGAAGCCTCTACATTCGGGTTTCGCACCAAATCACGAGCTTCATCATAATCAAAGGTTGGTGCTTTCCTGCTGTCTTTAATCGCAAATGACATGTAATAACTAAAACCAATATAGTCAACTGTGCCTTTTTTCAATAAGTCTAAGTCTTCTTTTGTTCGGTCTAATTGATACTCTTTGCGTTCAAAATAAGCATCGATATAACTTGGATATTCGCCTTTACAATGAACATCCGTGAACCAATAACGACGTTGCATGGCTACTGTTGCGGCCATCATATCTTTTGGTGCGCAAGAATATGGATAGATTGGCACCATTGCAATCATGCAGCCAATTTGAAAATCAGGATTGATTCGATGACCAATTTCAACAGCTTTCGCACTAGCAACTAATTCGTAATGTGCCGCTTGATACATAATTTTTTCTCGGTCTTCGCCTTCAACATATTTCAAACCTGAATTTGTGAACGGCGCAAAGTCTTCTACATAATTTGCTTGGTTATTAATTTCGTTAAATGTCATCCAGTAGTTTACTTTATTTTGATAGCGTGTAAAACAAACTTCTGCAAAACGTGCAAAGAAATCAATCACTTTCCGATTACGCCACCCACCATATTCTGTAACTAAGTGATACGGCATTTCGAAATGCGACAATGTGATGACTGGTTCAATGCCATATTTTAGACATTCATCGAATAAATCATCATAAAATTGTAATCCAGCTTCATTAGGTTCTATTTCATCCCCTTTAGGAAAAATTCTTGTCCAAGCAATCGATGTTCGAAAACATTTTAATCCTAATTCTGCAAATAACTTCACGTCTTCTTTGTAATGATGGTAAAATTGAATGGCTTCATGGTTAGGATAATTTTCGCCTGCCAACACGCCATCGGTAATTCGACGGGGAACGCCATGTTTTCCTACAGTCATCACATCAGCCACACTAATACCCTTGCCGCCTTCTTGCCAACCACCTTCTAATTGATGGGCAGCCACTGCGCCACCCCATAAGAAATCTTTTCTTAACATACTTATACACCCTTTTCCTTTAATTAAATTTCTTCGCCACGTTCTTGTGCTACATTAATTTGATCCATTTTTCTTGCAAATGGGAAATAAATGAAAAAGCCAATTGTTAAAACGATTAACTGAAGTAACGCTGCTTGCCAACCACTAATTAAAAAGCCTGAAATCACAGGTGGCGTTGTCCATGGTACTTGAATAGCTGTAAACAAGGGGACTAATCCAGTGTATAGAGCAAAATAAGTAATAATACTAGAAACAACTGGCGTTAAAATAAATGGTACAACCATAATTGGATTCATCACAATTGGTGTAGCAAAAACAATTGGTTCATTAATTCCGAAAAAAGCTGGCGCTAGTGACAAGCGACCTAATTGTCGGTATTGAGCAGAACGTGCAAATACCGCCATAAACATCACTAAACCAATCGTCATTCCCGCACCCGTCACATTGATAAATTGGTCATAAAATTGTTGTGTCACAATATGTCCACCATTTGCTAACGTCAATTCTTTTCCAGAATTTAAAATTTCTGAGTTCGCCAATGAGTTTGCTTGTAAAATTGGTCCCATGATTCCACCAACAATTGTTGAACCATGAACTCCGAAAAACCAAAGAAATGGCGTTAAAAAACCAATCATTAAGGCGCCGCCTAAAGAATCAGTCACACCTTGCATTGGACTTTGAATCACTGCATAAATCCATTCAATTACGGTGGTCTTCATGAAAACATCAAACAAAGCATATACAATCATCGCGACAGTAATTAACGCGGCTGCTGGAATTAATGCTGTAAACGAATTAGCAACATTTGCCGGAACTTGTTCAGGAAGTTTAATTCGAATATCTCGTTTTAAGAACCATGAATAACCCCAACCAACAAAAAGACCGACTAAAATAGCACTAATCATTCCTTGACCACTTGTCCAGTTTTTATCGATTACATTACCAATTGTCACTCCTGCTTCTGCATCGGTTACAGTTGAACGCATTGTCAATAAATAAACAACTAATCCAATCATACCGGCTGGTAAGCCTTCAAACCCTTCATTTTTAACGTAAGAGTAAGCAATTCCCATGACAGCAAAAATGGACATAATGGCAAATGAAGCCCCGTATGCTTGGTCAAAATACACACCTAAACCAGAATCTCTTACCCAATCAGCAACCGCTGTAACTGGAAAATTAGAAAGCAATAAGAAAATTGAGCCTACGATAGTGAAGGGCATCGTATATAACATCCCATTACGTAAAGCTGTGATTGCTTTGGTATTAACAAATTTTAAAATCGGAGGTAATACTCTTTCATTCATAAAATCGTTCATTGTCATTTCTCCTATTCGTTCATTTTACTTATAATAATTGCTTGTAAATCTGTTGTTACTATTATCCAACAAAGTATTCGCTTACATCCCTTAATATAAACAAAAAATTTTTGAAAAAAAAGTAGTTACCAGAAATTTGAAACATGTTTCAATAAAAAAAACAGATTCCTCTCTTCATTCGGAATCTGTTTTTTTAGCAAGATAAATTTTATGACTGGCTTGTTGGGCTAAAACTTCCAAAAGCGTAATAACAGGAACTTGTGTGGTAATATTTAAGTCGTCTCTTCTACCATAAAAGACTTCCGGCATATAATACGATAAATTATAATCTGAAAAACGAGCAATGGTTGAATGCTCATCATTGGTAATACTTAAAATTGTTCCGCCGTATTGTTTAAATTCTTTTATTTGGTCTAAAACTTCTGGTGTTTCTCCAGATACCGACAGAGCAATGACTAACGTGTTCGTTTGCAACCGAGGAGAAACTGGAGCAAAAGCATCTGTTAAGCTGTAACAATTCAAACCAACATTCATGAAATAACGACTACCATACATGCCTAAAATGCCACTAGTGCCAATCCCTGTAAAAATAATATGATTCGCTGCAACAATCATATCAATGGCGATCTCTAGGATTTTACGATAACTTTCTTGGTTCACACGTTTTAAAAAAGTATCGATTTGAGAAGTTTCATGATAAAAATAATCCAGATTATACAACGTATCTGTTTCAATTTTTTGTTTAATAACATATTTCAACTCAGAGAATCCGGCTAAATTTAGCTTGTGACACACACGAACAATAGTTGCCGTCGAAACGTGACATACCGCAGACAATTCACGAATCGACATTTCTACTACAACTTCTCTATGTTTTAAAATATAATCATAAACCAGCATTTCTAACTCGTTTAAGGTCCTCACTTTTTCGTTATCAAACATCTCAACTATCCTTTCTGAACAAAAAAGAAGAGCCTCGCGCCCTTCTTTTAAATGACAAATAATTCTGTTGCTTTACTTGGATCGGTATCATAAACATGCACGGTTTCACCTACACCTAGTCCGTGTTCATATAAGATATTTTCCATAGTCATATGAGCCAATTCTTTCAAATTATTTTCACGACTTAAATGTCCTAAATAAATCCGTTTCGTGTTATCGGTTAGAATATCAGTCATCACTAATGCCCCGTCTTCATTCGATAGGTGCCCTCGATCACCTAAGATTCGTTGTTTTAAGTTCCACGGATACGCACCCATTCGTAACATTTCCAGATCATGATTGCTTTCCATTAAATACGCATCTGCTCCACGAATCGTGCCGCGTAGATAATCACTACAATAACCCGTGTCTGTTAGGATGACAAATGATTTCCCGTTTTTATAAAAACGATAGAATTGAGGAGCAGCCGCATCATGAGATACCCCAAAACTTTCGATATCCATATCACCAAAAGTTAAGATTTTCCCCATTTCAAAAATATGTTGCTGTTCCACTGCGACATTACCGATTAAAGGTGACATTGCTTGCCACGTTTTTTCATTCGCATAGACATCCAATTTGTATTTTCTAGCCAGAACACCGACTCCATGAATATGATCGCGATGCTCATGAGTAACCAAAATAGCATCTAATTCTTCTGGTTTTCGTCCGACTTCACCTAACAATGAAGTAATTTTTTTACCGCTTAGACCAGCATCTACCAAGATTTTTTTCTTCTCGGTTTCAATAAACAACGAGTTTCCTGAACTTCCACTTGCTAAGATGCTAATTTGAAATGCGTTTTGTTTCTCCATTGCCTGTGACTTCCTCTCTAAATTTAAACATTGAATCTATTATACCCATCTTTTTACGTATTTTCTACTGTGCGAACTGTAGTATTTGTGATAATACGATTTGTTAAAGCATTAACGCGCTCAATTTGAACCGTCTCATCTGGGGTTTCAATCGCAACAAACCAAGCTGGAACATAAACATTTTTCCCACGAACTTTAAGCGTCAACGTATAGGCAAGCTGTTGCCACTTCAAAGTGGAATTGCTTGGAATTTTATTATTGATATATAACGTATTGACCGCATCGTCTTCTGAATATAATGTCATTGCTTCACGGAGTGGTGTTAAATTATCCACATGCGTTTGTGTATAACTCACCACGGTTAAGGAGTCTTCTTCTTTTCTTACTGTGATTCCTAAGCGACTAGAATCATCATTAATTGGAATTCCTTCATACGCTTGAGCAGCAAAGAGTTCAACATAATCACCGTCTACTCTATCCCATTCTGAAATATACGTATATTCATTTTGAAACATTAAATTCTTGCTTCGTTCAAAGTAATTGTGTATAGTATCTGTCATTCGACCATTATTACGTAGGTACGCGCCGTCATTGACGACATGCGTTAACACCGTTCCTTCAGTTGTCGTTTGGCCATTAACAAGTTCTGGATGAGCGCTGTTTGCGCGTTCTTTTTCTATGAGTTGATCCATATTTGTGGGTTCGCCGCTTAAATAATAGCCGAGAATTTTTTCTTCTGAAAAACCACCCGCTGATTGAATATTCTCAGAAGCTAACCGTTGTTCAATTGGAATTTTTTGATTCGAACGAGAGACAATATTTTGCTCAGAGCGTGCTTCTCGATAAATACTGACTAAAAATATATTTACCCCCAGAAAAGCTAGGAAAAAAATCCATTCGATTCGTTTAAAATCCATTTGTCTCCTCGCTTTCTTCTAAATACGCTAGTAACTGTTCATAGCTATACCAAGTGTTTTCATACTGAATGTACCAATTCGGTTCTAAATCAATGACGCCTGTATCTTGTATATTTTTCCAACCATATCCAATGACAATCATATTTAGTTTTTCGTACTCCGCCCCATGTAAATACAAGTTTTGGACTACTTCATAACTGGAAGGCAAGGTAATTTCTCGCTCTGACGGAATCGGTACTTGAATCGTATTTAAATTGGCTTTAATTTCGATATTTTTTTGATTCACTTGACCGTTTTCACTAAAACGAACAGTGATTTTCCCTTCCGCTCTATCACTAAAAACAGGAAATCCCTCAACAAAAATACGGTAATCAATGATATTTTTCGATTGATCGAATAAACGTAATGAGCCGTAATTTGTCCCTAATCCACGAATATAATTATAACTAGTGGTATAGATATCAAATTGATGATCCGTACGAACAACACTACGAAAATCGATTTGTTGCTGCTCTTGTTGGATTGTCATTGATTCTGTCCCATCGTAAAAATTCAAATTAGCTGTTCCATCATTACTGCGCACGTTTTTAGGATTAGTAAAGAATGAATCTCGAAATACCGTATAAGGACGCGTCGAAGAAATGTAGCTATACATCTTCAGTTTCACTGGTTCAACGGTGTAATATTGGTACGAGCTGTAGCCTGGGTCACGAAATACCGCCACCCATTCTGCAGCATTATTCTTAATTGTATGTTTAAATTCATTCATTCCTGATAAAACTTTCGCTTCTAAAACAGTCAATTTATTCCGATTTAAAAATCGAATCTTTTCTTTTTTGAAATCAATTTGAATACGTAAAAATTCCGTCTCTTGTTCCATTTCCTCTGACATTGGCAAGGTAATATGGAAAGTATCTAAATAGGAACTCATCGGCATCGCTGCTGCATATGCTAACTCAACGCCTTCATCTAATTGCGTTTGGGTAGCAAAATCTTCGGCAGAGTCATACTTTTTTATATGCGCTGTTTCAAACTGTGCATTTGCGATATCTGTTTGGAATTTTTTTACTAAACTTTCGGTATTGGTTTCATCAATTGTTTCCTGGTCAATGCGTGTTAAACGTAACGGCAGAAAAACCTCTGATGCATCTTTAACGTTTAATTCCGTACGCGCATCTGTCTCGACTTCATTGACTAATGTCGTATCTTTGGTTGCTGGACTCCACCATATCAGATAAGACAAATAAAAACTTAACGCAATCATCGTACATAAGCCAAAGCGTACCATTCTTTCTGTAATTTTCATTCCCACCAATCCTCCTCGTAAGGTTCATATGGTAAGCTGATAAAGAACGTTGAACCAACATTTTCACGACTTTCTGCCCAAATAGTTCCACCATGTGCTTTAAGCACTTCACGAGAGATTGCTAAACCAAGCCCCGTTCCCCCTTGTTTTCTAGCACGCGCTTTGTCTACACGATAGAAACGATCGAAAATTTTTGTTAAATCTTTCTTCGGAATTCCCAAGCCTTGATCCGTCACGCTTAAAATAATATTGTTATGCGTCTCTACTAAACGAACAGTGATAATCCCACCATCAGGCGAGTATTTAATAGCATTGTTCATAATATTATCGATTACTTGAATCATGCGGTCCGTGTCCACTTCTAACCATAACTCACGCTTGGTAAACTCACGACGAATGATATAACTCTTTTCATGATTATTAACCATCATATCAAAACGATCCAAGACGAAATGGACTAATTCTTTAAAATTAATAAATTCCAATTGTAGACCAGAATTCCCACTGTCCATCCGCGAAAGATTTAATAAGTCATTAATCATCCGAATCATACGATCTGTTTCATCTAATGTTACTTTTAAGAAATTGGGTGCAATCTCCGGGTCCTGCCATGCGCCTTCATTTAATGCCTCAATGTAACTACGCATACTCGTTAGCGGCGTGCGCAATTCATGAGAAACATTTGAGACAAACTCTCGACGTTCTTGTTCTGTTTTTTCTTGCTCAGTAACATCATGTAACACCGCTACTAAACCAGAAATAAACCCTGATTCCCGGCGAATCATTGAGAAATCGACACGTAAGATTAAAGCCTCTAAATTAGGATCATTTGAAGGGCGGTCCAATAAAATTTCATTTGGATTTTCCAATAATTTACGCAATGTATAATCTTCTTCCATTTCAAATAACGTTAGAATCGATTGCCCGATTGCTTCTTCTTGTTTGACATTCAATAACGATAACGCCATTTCGTTGATGGTGATAACTTTGCCTCGTCGGTCAGTCGCAACGACGCCGTCAGTCATATGCGCTAATACGCTATTTAATCGATTGCGTTCAGACTCCATCGCTTCTTGTGTTTCTTCAATTCTTTCGGCTAGTTGATTGAATGTTTCGGCTAATTGACCTAGCTCGTCACGACCTTTAACCTCTACTTTGTGACTATAATCTCCCTTAGCAATCCGCAATGCTTGTTCTCGCATTTCGCCAATGGGTTGCGTAATAGAACGTGCAATCAAGACCGCCACTAGCATAGAAATCATCGCCGCAATCACTGATGCCGTTACAAAGATAAACGCAATGTTATTAATTTCATTGTACTTTTGTTCTAAATTACTTTTCACATATAAGACACCAATGACCGTATCACCAGCAGACTGAATGACCTGAACATTAATCTGCACACGATCACCTGTGGAATCATCAATCGCTGTAATATTTTTATTCGCAAAATCATTGATATACGGATCTTCATTTTTCTTACCAATCGAATTACGGTCACTGACATTTGTCGTTGCTCGAATGATGCTTTTTTGATCGACGACTTTCATCTCAACAATGTCTGGTGAATCACTATTATCTAAGACTCGTTGGATTTCACTATCCACTTGTTGACTATTTGTTCCTTCTTGACCTAAATAATTGCCTAACGTACCTGCGAGCGTTTCAACTTGAGAATTCATCCCTGTTTTAAAACTCTCGATCGTTGAGCGTTCCAATCCGCGAATAAAATACGCCCCGATAATCTCGATTGAAATTAACAAAATCAAGATAAATGTCAGGGCGATTTTAAAGTTCACTGATTGAAAAAAGCGAACTTTATTCTTCATACATTCTTACTCCTGTTCCGGATTACGTAGGTAATATCCTACACCGCGGCGAGTAACTAAATAGTTTGGATGACTTGGGTTGTCTTCAATTTTTTCACGTAAACGACGAACTGTTACATCCACTGTACGCACGTCACCAAAATAATCATAGCCCCACACTGTTTGTAATAGATGTTCGCGAGTCATTACTTGACCAATATGTTTGGCTAAATAATGTAATAGTTCAAATTCACGATGTGTTAATTCAATAGCTGAACCATATTTTGTTACCATATACGCATCGGGATGAATCGTTAAATCGCCAATTGACAACTCTGTGTTAACAGGTTCTTCCACTTCTTTACCAGCAGAAGAGCCACGACGCAAGTTTGCTTTGACGCGAGCAACTAGCTCACGATTCGAAAATGGTTTCGTGACATAATCATCGGCACCCAATTCTAAACCTAATACTTTATCGATTTCAGAATCTTTGGCAGTTACCATAATGATTGGCATATCATACGTTTTACGAACCTCACGTGCTACTTCTAAACCATCCATTTTAGGTAACATTAAATCCAATAAAATCAAATCTGGTTCTATTTCGTTCACTTTTTCAAGCGCTTCTTCCCCATCGTATGCGGTGTATACTTCATAACCTTCCTTAGTAAGATTAAACTTAACAATATCTGAGATCGGTTTCTCATCATCTACGACTAATATTTTTTTCACAAAAAAGTCACCTCGTTTTTAATTATTATGCGCTCACATCTTGACTATCGTGTCTATTATACATGATTTTGCGCATGGTTTCATTAAAACACCTTTTGATAATAGTTTTCTAAAGTTTTTCTTACTAAAAAAACAGACTCATAAAATTTGAGTCTGTTAATAATTAGTCTAATAATTGTACCCCAATTCCTAGAAGTCCTGGTCCTGTATGTACCACTAACGCAGGAGAAATTGGCCCAAATAAAATCGATTCGGCATTGGGAAAGGTTTGTTTAACTAAATCATGTAACCATTTACCTTCCTCTATGGCATCTCCTTGGGCAATTGCCAAACGAAAAGATGGTCGATCGTCAACAAATTCTTTCACTAGTTTGACCATATTCTCTAAACTTTTTTTGCGCCCACGAGTTTTAGCAACGGTATGATAGACACCTTCTTCGTTACAAGAAATCGTCGGATTTAATTTTAAGGCCGTCCCAATAAGTGAAGCAACTAAACCAATCCGGCCACCCTTTTGCAAATATTCTAACGTTGCAACATTGAAATAGACTTTAGATTCTTTGACTTTTTTCTCTAATTGCAGAATCAACGCTTCCCATTCCATTCCTTGAGCGATTAATTCGGCTGCATGAATTGCTTGTAGACCAGCGCCGATTCCAATACTTTTTGTATCTAAGACAAAGACTTCGGTTTCTTGTTCTTGACCTAATAACCGTAAAATATTATAGGTCCCACTTAAGCCACTTGAAATAGTAACCGCAATTACTTTCTGATAGCCTTGCGCTTTGATTTCATCAAAAATTTCTTGAATAGCTTTCCCATCAGGTAAAGAGGTAGTTGGCACCTCTTCTTTCAAACGTGTATATACTTGCTCAGGTGTAATATCAATTTTATCTGTATACGTACGTTCTTTATAAATAATTTTTAACGGAATCATAAACATTCCATACTTGTCAATTATTTCTTGTGGAACATCTGTACCTGAATCTACCAGTAAGGCAATTTTTTCTTTAGTCATGGCTTTCTCCTTTTTCTAAATACTGACTTTCTATTTCAATTACGTTTTCAGCAAATAATTTATTTGCAAACGAAACGGTTGCGGCTTTAACTGCCAAATATTCTACTGCAATTTTTTGTGGCTCTTGATGTTCAAGTTGCCCCATGGCTTGTAAGCATACATGCTGCACAGCTGTTTCTTGCTCTTCACAAAAAAGATTATATGCATTACGAATACCAACAGCTTTTCCTTGAAACAAGATGCCATTTTTAATTTCTGGAATGGTTAGCACCTGTTTTAGCAATGTAATTGCTATTAAAAACGCAACATGTCGACGCGTATAACGTTTTTTTTCAGGCGGTGGGATCATGCCTTTTTTCACATAATTATTTACCATTGAAGAGGTTAGAAGGGTATGTTTATCAATCCGAATGACTGGTGACAAATAACGATCTACCAATGTAATGACTTGATCCATATATAAATCTAATTCTGGCAATTCATCCCAACGTGGCAAATGAAAATCGGCCAGTGATTCACCCCATTCATAAATATCCGCTTGTAGCTTGTCCAAAAAAATGCACCTCTTTTTGAAATTCATTAAATATGTTTTATATAATCATTATATCTAGTTTTCAGAACTAGGTAAAGCAAAAAAATTGTCTGCCAACGGGGAATCGGCAGACGTAGGAGTAAAAATGAAAAAGTGTTAGGGTTGTTTTATTGGTATGTACAAATAATAATCACTAAATATGAATAAATAATGAATGAAAATCTTCCATCTTGTAAATTTTTTCTTATAAAAAAGTAAGGAAAAAATACTATTGCGTCCTAAAAAAATTACGCGTATGATAAAAAGAAAATTAAAAAAGGAGAAGACTATGTCGATTCAATTAAAAAAAGGCACGTTAACAGACTTAAAAACTTTACAAGAAATTAGTTTTGAAACCTTTAGTGACACGTTTGCCAAACAAAATTCGCCTGAAAATATGAAAGCTTATCTAGATCATGCGTATACAGATGAGAAATTAACCAATGAATTACAAACACCTCATTCTACCTTTTTCTTTTTATACAAAAATGAAGAACTTGCTGGATATTTAAAAATCAATACCGATGATGCCCAAACTGAAGCTATTGCCAACAACGCCTTAGAAATTGAGCGGTTATATATTCGCATGTCCCATAAACGTCAAGGCTTAGGTCGCTATCTTATTGACCAAGCAATCCAAATGGCGTTAGAACAAAGGAAAGACACCGTTTGGCTTGGCGTGTGGGAACACAACCAACCTGCACGAGCTTTTTATCAGACAATGGGCTTTGTACGCCAAGGTCAACACTCATTTTTTATGGGGGAAGACCAGCAAACCGACTTTATTATGGTAAAGAAATTAACAGACTAACGATTAAAGAGGACCCGAGTGCAGGTCCTCTTTTTATTTCATTAAAAAACATTTAACGCTTTTTCCAAATCGGCAATCAAATCAGCAACGTGTTCAATTCCGACAGAAATACGTAATAAATCCGGGGTTAAGCCGTATGACTCACGTAACTCTTGCGGAATATCTGCATGTGTTTGCGTCGTAGGATACGTGATTAAACTTTCAACGCCACCTAAACTTTCAGCAAAAGAGAACACTTCTAACGCTTGTAAAAAATCACTAATTTTATTTTCATCAGCGACACGAATGCTAATCATAGCCCCAATGCCTACGTATAAAACATCTTTGATTGCTGGATGTTTTTTCAATACTTCAACGATTGCTTGCGCATTTTTTTCTTGTTGATTAAAACGGACTTCTAATGTTTTTAAACTACGAACAAATAACCAGCTGTCAAAAGCACTCAATGTTGGTCCTGTTGTGTTTGCTAGCCAAGCTAGTTTCTCACCCAACACAGGGTCTTTTGCAACGACGACACCAGCTAAAATATCATTATGCCCAGATAAATATTTCGTTCCTGAATGAATGACTACATCCGCTCCTTCTTCTAAAGGACGCTGGCGTAATGGCGTTAAGAAAGTATTATCAACAATTAAAAGAGCTTCGTGTTCTTTGGAAATCGTTGCTACTTCTCGAATAGAAACTTCATTCATTAATGGATTCGTTGGCGTCTCTAAGAACACACCATCTATTTCTTTGGTCATTTTTGCTTTAAAATTATCTAAATCTGTAAAATAATCAAACGTTGCGATACCTTTTGACTCAAGGTCATCAAAGTAACGGAAACTACCACCATATAAATCTCTAGAAACTAAAAATTTACTTCCTACTGAAAAATAATTAAACACTAATTGAATCGCACTCATTCCAGAACTGGTCACTACTGCTTGAGTACCTGCTTCTAATTTTGCTAGTCCTTCTTCTAAAACATCGCGTGTAGGGTTTTTCGTACGGATATAATCATATCCTGTACTTTGGCCTAAACCCGGATGCGCATAAGTTGTTGATAAAAAAATCGGCGCACTGATAGAACCGTTTTGCAAATCTGTGCGATTCCCTAGTTGTACTAAATTTGTTGCTAATTGTTTTTCAGTCATATCTTTCCCTCCTAAAATAAAAAAAAATCGTCCCTTTGTAAAAGCAATTGCTTTTTACAAAGGGACGAATAAATTCGCGTTACCACCCTAATTTATACCATTCTCACAAATGATACCTCGACGATTCCTGTTGAAATCCGGCGATATAACGGTCGCATCCGCATAAATAGCGTGAACTATTTACAAACTTAGAGCTCATCTTCACTTTGCTCTTCAGTCCCCTTTCGCACCAAACCGGGTTCTCTTAACTGAATCCTTAAGTTACTCTTCTCGTCAACGTTTTAAACTATGAGAATTAAATTAGATTATGACGATAGTATAGACTGCAAGATGAGAAAATGTCAATAACCTTTTTGATTTTTATCCATAACCGAAATGTTCATTAATAAAATAATGTACACGAAAAATTGATTTCTTACTAGGGATATTTTCCCAATAAAGAATCTTCTCTTGATCGAACGACACCTGCTCATATTCTCGATCCATAATCACCAAGTCCGTTTGTGGTGTAATGGTACCTGTGACAGTCACATCCATATCAATCCCTTGGAAGGCGCGGCGCTTAATCATTTCTAACCCTTCCTCTCCAAATACTGATAAAATACAAATAGATATTGGTTTACGTTCTTGTTCGATATATTGACTAATGAGAAAACGATAATTATCCAACAAAAATGCTTGATTTTTACGCAAAATTTTATTCTTATTCGTGAGTTGATTCACAATAAATTCAACTCGTTGATTCATTTCAGGTGGAAGAAATACCGAAGCACTAATATCAATGCCACTTAATGTACCTGCGCCTTGAAACGTAAGAGCTTTGATGTGTTTATGAATCAGATTTGCGTAGAGTAATCCATAATTTTTTGCTGAAATTTTTACAGGAAATTCTTGATAAAACAGGCGAAACCATTGATTGGTTACTTCTGCTGTTTTTAATTCATGAGTCTGACAATAAAAAAGCATGTCACTAATATTTTTATTATCCGTTAGATGATATTCTTGCGCAAACACAAAAATATACGCGTACGCAATTTCTGCTTTCATTTGTTCACGCGTTAGATTACGAAAAAATAAGGAACACGCAGGATGCAAAAAATTGAGTAAATACTTAAAATGCCAACTATCTTGTAAGATTTCATGTTTTAAAATTGTTGGTGAAACCAAATGACCTTGTTTGATACGTGTCAGAATAATTGCTAAATCATACGATAGCTTCTCTTTTTCAACCAAACTTAATTTTCTTCCGCGAATATATTCAATTGGTTTAATTAAAAAATTTACTACTCTTTGCGACACTGTTAAAAAAGGCCAGATTGTTCCACTATAGGCGTACCAAAAAAATTCAGAATAAAAAAAACGTAATTGTTGCTCATTTCCCGAAATGGATGCTTTCTTGTTTGTCACAAAGCGCAAATCAAATTGCGCTAAAACTTCATTTAAACCATATAATTTTTTATAAAGTGTGTTGTAAGAGACAAAATGCGCCTCCGAAAATTGACGCAAATGAATGGATTCTGAATGAAAAATTTCAATCATCGCCTGATACTGCAAACTTTCATTTAAATAATGTAATAAAATTTGATGCAATGAAAATTTCGCTTTTGCCACTAAATATGCGGTTGTTTTTCTTGTTATAACAGTGGCTTCGGTTACCTGCCATTCATCAAATTTTTCTTTAATCTCTTCCAAATCTCGCATAATCGTTGGACGTGAAGCATTTAAACGCTGACTTAAATCATCAAATGTCACACCATGTTCTTTGTTCAACATAATCAAAATGTCCACTTTTCTTCTTGAGTTGCTATCTAAAAACTTCTTCATGATTCTCCCTTCATTCTTCGTGAATTAAAGTAGAAACTTTATCATCTCATTTAATAAAAAACAATTTATAGCTCAATCACAAAATAATTTCTTAACATTTAATAACAATCTACAAACCATCTACTAACGTCCAAGTAATCGTTCCAGTGTAAGAAGACTGGCTTTTCAAATTAGAAGGTTCTACTTTTAGTTTAAATCCTTTTTGCGATTCATATTGTAATTTAAAAGCTCCTTGATGAAGTGTGTCATTCGTATAAATAACATGATCATTTCCAAATGTTAATTTAGCATTACCAAAAAATAACGAAGATGGTAATGCTTTACTATCAGCATCCGTTAGCGGTGAAACATTTGCAACAAGTTCCCAATTTTGTTTATTCACGTATTCATCCACCCCTTCAATTATTTGCTTGTTATTTGTGGTTAATGTCATTTCTTTTGATTGAATAGGGTTGCTGCCAAAGTCGAGGTTCGGTACTGAAGATAAAGCAAGCGTCGGTTTTTTCACTTCAAATGATTGTTGAGTGGTTGTTATATCTGGTAACGCATATTTTCGATTGGCATCACTTGTCCCTTTCAATGTTCCTGTATAATCAAATGTTCCTACTTTATTAAAAGTTACCGGAATTGACATTGTTAAGCGATCGTTTGGGCGCAGCACTGTTGATGTAAGTTTCGAATTATCTACTTGTTCGCCATTTATATTTACCTGAGTTTTTGAAGAATCAATTGTCCAGGTATCTGGAATATCAGGTGTAAATTGCGATGGATAAAATGCAGTCGTTCCAGTATTTTCAATGGTATACACCAAGACACCTGAGTCTTCCCATAGAAGCTGCGTAACTTCTTTGTCAGCTTTGGTTATTGCGGCAGTCGTTGTGAAAGTAGGTAATGAAGGTACTTTTTGAGAAGTTTCCGCTTCTTTTCCACTCAAATATGCCTTCGCTTTAATCGTCTTTCCTGGTGTTAAACTTTTTGATAAAGTATACGTATATTGACCTTTTTCATCTGCTTGGACGTGATATTTTTGTGTACTTGTTTCATTTGGTGAAGCCAGTGTCGGCTCAGGTAAGTTTTCTCCTTCAAAAACAATCATTGCATGTGGATTTGTTGTTCCTTGAAGGACTTTGCTTGTAGGATCATTCGGATTGCCTTGAAGTTCATCCAATTGAATTGTCACATCTGGAATGTAACTAAAGCGAACACGTTGAAAATTCTGTGTACGATAGTTTGTGATTAAATCTTGACTAACTGCTTGCGACAAGCTAGAGGCTGTCACTGATGATTGCACATTTCCAGCTGTATAGGGAACTCTCATATCAAATACTGGATTCCATATTTTATCTGGAACATCTGTACTATTTCCTTTATTCCACGCTTCGACTTTTTGAATAGAAGAAGTAAAAACACCTGGATTCATTGAAATTAATGTCATCGCGCCTGTCGTATTTTGTGTATTTAAGTCAACTAATTTAGCGTTATTAAAACCAAATGTACCATTCCCTGCAACATACACAACAGCGATCTTGTCAGAATCTCCTGATAAATTTACAGTAAAGGTTCCACGTTCATCGATTTTAAACGTGCTATATGCTTGAGCCCCAATCACACTATTGTAATAAGTTGCCCATAAGCCTGTCCTACGTGCAGTTCCATCAATTGAAAAGATAGCGTCTGAAGAAACCGTAAATGTTGTATTTGAAGCCAGTTGTACGATACTTCGGTCGGAACTTCGATTTTTATCATTCACATGAATCGCCAATTTAGTTCCATTTGTTACATTCACCTTACTGCCTGCATTTGTAACATACAATGCTGTTTGGTTTCCAAATTCACGCGTATTAATAGTAATTTCAGCATTTTCTCCTGTCTCTAAAGATCCCTGTAAATAAACTGTATATAGACCACTTTCTCCACCTGTTCCATTAGAAGTAACTGATAATTTCGCATGGTTACCAACTTTTAACATCCCACCATAATACAGTTGAAGTACTCCAGCATTTTGCGTGGTCCCTTCATAATCAGCATTATCTAGTAGCGTCATGTTACTCGCTTCAATATTCACTTGATTGACTTGAGTATTATAAGTTTTATTAGAAAATGGCGAAACATATTGATTGACGGATGCATTGCGAATTTTCCCTGAAAAAACGATATTATACGTTGGTGAGCATGTTAGCTGAGCTCCTTCATAGGTGATATTTTCATAAGTAAGTGTCCCTTCACCATAAGCAGCACCACCGCTTTGCTTTGTAGGACCGCCATATCGAAATGGTCCCCAATAATTTTGCCCATAAATGGTCATATTTTTTAAGACAATATTAATAGTTGTTCCAGATGGAATCGCTTGTAAATTTTGAAAACTTGTTCCTCGAAAATCAATAGTATGTCCATTGCCATCGATCGTAAGATTTTTTAAAGCAATCGAAACATTAATTTCTTGTGCCCCTTGGACATCATTTTCTGTATTTAAAATATCAGCAGTAACGGAAACATTTGTCACTGTAGGGTCTAGTACTGCAGCTTTAAATTCGGTCCAATTTTTTACTGATTGGCTAGCCACGCTTCGTGCTTTCCTTGTTTTAGGCAATGTTTCTGTTTCAGAAGAGATTGTTTCTGATTGAGTGGTTTCTACAGGTTCCTCTTCACTAGAAATCTCAGTTTCTACATTCGATTCATTCGTTTCTACTACAGTCTCTTCCGTTATTTCAGCGCTATCTTCACTTGTACTTGTTTCTGTTTGAGAAGATACTTCAGTAGATTCATCTGTCGTCATGTCTGTCGTTTCTACAGCAGATGCAATTTCTTCTGTGCTTTGAATGGTCGAATCAAGAGTTTCTTCGCTAGTATCTGCATATGTCGAAATAATTCCTGGATAACTTAATAAAAGTAATAGCACAAACGCTCGTTTTTTCATCTCTTCTCATTCCTTTTCATTCAATCATTTAATTTCATCTATCCTTCATTTTACTGAAATTTTTCTGAACGAATTTATATCTTTTTTTCACTTTTTGATAATTAAAATAAAAACAATTCAAAAAAACGAAAAGAAAGCTTATAACAGCAATAAAAATAACAAATTATCTAATGACTATTGAATAATCCGTATATTGACGAAAAAAATTTTTCTCGTTATCTTTACAACAAGAGGCCTCACTCACTTAGCTAGCGAAAGGAGGAAATGAGTGAAAAAAATACTAGTATTCTTTATTTTATGTTTTCTTTTCGGTCAGGCGTTACCTGTATTTAGCGAAGAAGCACAAATGGATTATCGCATTACTGCTAATTTACCTGATAACCAGCGAACAAAAGATAACACTTATTTTGATTTACAAATAACACCAGGAAAGAAGCAAACGATAGCGATCGAAATCGAAAATACCAGCAATCAAACGAAGAAAATAGTCGTTGAGGCAAATGATGCCACAACTAGTGATGGCATCACGATTGCTTATAGCCGCACAGAAAATGAATTAATAGCAAATCCGAAATTTTCACAAATCATCACCAAAGAGCAACAACAACGCACAATTGAACTAGCACCTAATGAAAAAAAAAATGTCACTTTCGACTTGACTTATCCTAAAGAAAAATTTGCTGGCTATATTTTAGGAGGAATTCATGTCTATGAACAAATTGAAAATCAGCAACAAGAAAAGCAAACAATTAATTTTTACAATCATTTCGCTTACTCGATAGCAGTGAAATTGCAAACATCGGATGAAAAACTCACTCCAGAATTAACACTTGGAAAAATTAAGCTCGATACAGAAAACAATCACCCCATTGTTAAAGCTGAACTTAGCAACCCAATTGCAACTATGATTGACAATTTAGCGATTGACGCCACCATTTCAAAAGATGGTAAAACAATTGAAACGTATCAATCAAAGTATGGAAAAGTTGCACCTAATTCGATGTTTCATCTCATTATTCCTTTATCAAAAGGAACATTAGCGCCCGGAACCTACCATTTTTCAGGAAAAGCTAAAGCTGGCGATTATCATTGGGAATGGGAGCAGGATTTTGAAGTAGCCGGGAAAGACTATCAGTTAGTTGAAAAAGAGAATGTTGCACCAAAGAAAACACCAATCTATTGGTTGATCTTTGCAGCAATTGTCGTATTTGTTCTATTACTTTTACTAATTATCATTTATATCAGAAGAAAAAAGGAGAAACAAAACAATGAAAAATAAATTACTTTTAACAGGTACTCTATTGAGTATTGCATTATTAACTGCAGCACCACAATTTGTTAAAGCAGAAACCTCTGCTGCGACAGTAAGTTTTACTGGTGATGATAGTACACCCACAAAACCAATCGATCCAACTAATCCAGACAATCCGACCCCAACTGATCCAACTGATCCAGGTGATCCAGATAATCCTGGTACTGGTTCTGCTGGCCCATTAAGTTTAGATTATGTATCAAATTTTGATTTTGGTAGCAATAAAATCTCTAGTACGACTCAAACTTATACTGCAAAAGCTGAACAACCACGTATTCAAGTAACTGATAAACGCGGAACCGGTGCTGGTTGGGAAGTGCAAGCAACCATTTCAACTATTAAAACAAGCGATGAAGATGTATTAGCTGGTGCAAACTTAAAACTAGCAAATAAATCAGTCGTAACGAATAGTCAAAATACTAGTACAGCTCCTGTTGCAACAGATATTACTTTAAGTAGTTCACCAAAAACAGTTTTTAAGGCAGATAAAGATGCTGGTTTAGGAACATGGTTAGATAATTTTGATAAAAGTGCATCAGTCTTAACCGTTTACGGAGGAACTGCGAAAGCAAAAACATACAATGCCACTATTACCTGGACGCTAACTTCTGGTCCAACAGCTACAGAATAAGCAAAAGCTCGGCTCTCTTTTTAAGAAAGTCGAGCTTTTTTATAAAAAAAGAAGCCTCTAAAAAGCTTCTTAATACGCAATATAATTCCAACATTTTTCTTGGAAAGATTTTCCATTGTTTGTTTCTAAGATACTTAAACTAGTGTTATCCAATAGACCATCTTCTCGAACTTGCGCAATTGTTTTGCCTTTTAACGTTTGCAACAGTGTTGTCAATGTTACGCCATGACTAACAATTAAATAATTCGCATCCGTCGTATAATCTAATTGTTGAATAAAAGAAGTTCCTCGTTGAATTAAGCTGGGATAAGATTCTCCTTGAAATTCACTCGGATCATATTGCTCTGGATGGTGGCGTAAATTACGTAGCTGAGGATGTCCTTCTTTTGAATCAATGGATACGCCGTCCCAATATCCAAAATTAATTTCTTTTAATTTTTCCTCCTCAATTAAACGATTCACTGAAAATTGATTTTCTTTTAAAATATATTGTGCAGTTTCTATCGCACGTTTTTGCGGACTAACATACGTCTTCTCAAAATGAACCTCTTGCAAAAATCGTCCTAGCTCACTCGCCTGTTGCTGTCCTTCTGGTAATAACCCATGATTTGAGTAACTGCCATTAAACGCATGTAACGCGTTATTTGCAGTTAAACCATGGCGTACAAAATATAGTTTCGTCATGTCTACCTCCTAGCAATCATTATAAGACAAAAATAAAAAAAAGAGCAACCTACAAAACCTTAACGAAGCCTTTTGTAGATAACTCCTATTCATTATTAGTTAAACCAGCCTTCAAAGAATGATTTAATCGTTGACCAAATATTCGCAAAGAAGCCTTTTGTTTCTTCACTATTTAATTTTTCTGCCGCATTATTGATAAAGTCTTTCCCGTTTGTCATTAAATCGTCTTTTAAAGTCGTCAATTGTTCCGTAATTTGTTCGTTGTTAATAACCGGCGCTTGCGAGAAGTTATACATTGTGTTAGATAGTGAAGTCACTTGCTCAGAAGATAATACATCCCCTAAACCTTGAATATTTAACTGCTCAATAACGATTTGTTGGACTTTTTCTCGCCCCTGCTCTTCATTCATTTTTGCTAATTCATCTTTAATTTTTTGCAATTCTAATTTGATTTCGGCTAAAGCAACTGCCAAATTATCATCTGAAAAATCAGCATTTTCTTCGTTTTCCTTAGTAATTTCAGAAACAACTGCACTTTCTTCTTGCGCAACTTCTCGATTTTGTGCGCGTTCTTGTGCTTCTTGTTCATCTGCCGCAGGATCTACTTCATCATAAATTTTATAAATCCCAGCTAAGGCACCACTACCATCCATCACACGAACTGACGCAATTCGAATATCTGCATCATATACACCACTTGTAATTGCTGCATTTCGATAGTTTGCTTCTGTCCGAGAAGTAATATTTTCAGGGGTTTCAATCGTAACATTTACACCTGAACCATCTTTCGTACGTACCATGTAAGCACTCGAATACGCTTTTGAATCAGACGTAAATGAATCAATATCTGTTACATAGTTGACTAAGTCATCGCCATTAACGACAAATGTATTATACGCTTCGTTTTCTTTTACGTTGAGTTTTTCAAGCGTTTGCGTTTTTTCTTGCTCAGTTAAGCCATTACCCAACGCCACACTTGGAACATCCCAACCTTCATCTTTAACCTTTTGTGTTTGTTCAGTGGTATCAGCCAAGACACCTACACTCGTTGCCATTAATCCTACTTGTAAAACTGTGGTACATAAAACTGTATTTGTAATGATTTTTTTGAGTTTCATTAAGTTATTCTCCTTTAAAAATAAATCTACTTGCTAAATATTGTAGCGATAAAATGAGCGTAATTCAAAAACAACTGGACGTTTTCTACAAAACTTAACAAAAAATTGATGAACTTTAAATAAACATTAGTAAATTGGATGGGTTAAAAACTAGCCAATTGGTTGTTTTCTTTTTTTGTGCTAACTTTTATAATAAGCAAAAGGATGTGAGGAAATGACAAAAATAACCCTAACAATCGGTGGTTCTGATACATGGGGCGGCGGTGGGATTCAAACTGATTTAAAAACCTTTGAAAATTTACAAACATTTGGACTTTCCGTTCTGACTTGTATTGCAGTAGCAGAAAATGACGACTTTGTCATTCGACCACTTCCTGCTTCGCTTATTCACGAACAGTTACAAACCATCGAACAATCGTTTCAATTGGATGGCGTAAAGATTGGTTTATTAGCTAGTATTGAAATTGTTGACTTAGTCATTGACTTTTGCCAAAGAAATCGAGGTCAATTTCCAATTATTTTAGACCCCGTCTTAGCCTTTAAGGAAACCGAGCAACAATTACAACAAGACTATCTCCAAAAAATTCGAGAACTCGCTCAATTGGTAGATTTAATCACCCCCAATTTAAAAGAAATGCAACGATTAGTAGCGAGCGCTGACATCGTTTCACTCGCAGATATGGAAACAACTAGTCAGCAATTATCCGAACAGACGAAAACAGCCGTTGTATTAAAAGGTGGTCCACACATTTTAACCGATAGTGCCATTGATTATTATACGGATGGAATCAATCCTCACTACTTTAAAGGCCCTATTTCTTATCAATCAACAATTCATGGTGCAGGTTGTTGTTTTTCAGCCGCTATTTGTGCACACCTCGCTCAAGGCACTCCGTTGATTGAAAGCATTGAAAAAAGCAAACGATTTGTCTACGAAGCGATTGAAAATGGGCTTCCCATTCACGATGCCGGCAATGTTTGGCACGGAAAAATTGAAAGGAGTTTAACTTAATGAATTTACAAAAAAATCTCGTACAACTTGCAATGATTACGGCTTTGACCGTCGCATTATCTTTACTTTTTATCTTCCCCGTTCCTGCAACAAATGGGTTTGTTACCTTATGTGAAGTTGGCATCTACACTGCGGCCTTTCTGTTTGGTCCCCTCGGTGGTTTTTGGGTAGGTGCACTCAGTGGTGGAATGATTGATTTATTATCTGGTTACCCCCAATGGATTATTTTTTCAGTTCTGATTCACGGGATTCAAGGTGGCATTGCTGGATACTTTTTTCAAAAACCTTGGAAATACAAAAATATCACTGGCTTAGTCCTTGCAAGTCTCTTTATGGTTATCGGTTATGCTCTAGCAACAGCTCTACTTTACACTTGGCCTGCAGGTTTAGCATCAATTATTGGCAATATCGTTCAAAATATTTTTGGTGGTGGACTTACTTTAATGCTGATTGCAGCGTTGCGAAAAATTAATTTCCCCTTAATGAAAGAAGGCCCTAAATAATGGAAAAAGAAACCTTAGTTCGAGATTTAACTCAACTCACAGAAGAAGTATTGGCGCAAGCAGATTTAAAAGCCGGTGACATTTTTGTTTTAGGTTGTAGCACAAGTGAAATTACTGGTGGGGTGATTGGTAAAAACCCTAGTAAAGAAGTTGGCGAATGGATTATTTCAACATTAAAACAAATTTTAGATCCAAAAAGCATTTATTTAGCTGTTCAAGGTTGTGAGCATTTAAATCGTGCCTTGGTTGTTGAACGTACACTTGCTGAAAAAAAAGAATTAGAAATCGTGGCAGTCTTGCCAAGTCTTCATGCTGGCGGTGCTTGTTCAGTGGCTGCTTTTAAATTTTTCGATGCGCCTGTAGAAGTGGAATCAATTGTTGCTCAAGCAGGTATTGATATTGGCGATACCTCGATTGGAATGCACATTAAACATGTCCAAGTTCCAGTTAGACCAACAAAAAAAGAATTAGGCGCTGCTCATGTGACCGCTCTACGTTCTCGACCAAAATATATTGGTGGACCGAGAGCAAGTTATTCAGAATAAAAAAAGAGGTTAGAATTTTTCTAGCCTCTTTTTTAACGAACGAAAGTAATCGTTTTCTTTGTTGATATAAATGGTTTTCCTGTATAATTTTTTCAAAATTTGATTGCTTTGTAACGTGCTATCCCGTATTCTATAATAAAAGGTATGAATTAAATTTAATGGGGTGGAAAAATGAAAAGGCTTGCTATTTTAACAAGTGGTGGCGATGCACCAGGAATGAACGCAACCATTCGAGCAATTTTAAACAAATCAGCACATCACGATATTGAAATTGTTGGTGTGAATTATGGATTTTTAGGTTTGGTATGCAAAAATTTTACATCTTTAGATTCTGAAAGAGTGAATTCATCCATTGCAATGGGCGGAACACTTCTTTATTCGTCACGTTATCCTGAATTTGCTGATGAAGAAGTCCAATTAAAAGCAATTGAAAACTTAAAAGAAGCACAAATAGATGGCTTAATTGTGATTGGTGGTTGCGGTTCTCAGAATGGTGCTCTTGCACTTGCTAATTTAGGATTTCCAACGATTGGGATTCCTGCCACAATCGCTAATGATATTCCCGGAACAGAATTTACAATTGGATTTGATACAGCTGTCAATACCGTTGTCAGCGCCTTAGACAAAATTCGTGACACAGCGAATTCACATGTCCGTACCTTTGTTATTGAAGTGAAAGGCTTACGCTCCGGCGACTTGGCGTTATGGTCAGGAGTTGCTGGTGGAGCAGAATCAATTCTCATTCCTGAACAAACACTTGATATTGCTCATGTCGCAAATAAAATCAAGCAAAGTGTTGAACGTAAAAAGAAACACTGCTTAATTGTTTTAGCAGAAGGTGTGATGTCTGCATCTGAATTAACAGCGAAATTAAAAGACGAAGGTGTCTTGCATATTCGTGAAGTTGAACTGGGTCATGTTCCTCGCGGTGGTTCACCTTCTACTTACGATCGTGTGTTAGCAAGTAAAGCTGGTGCGAATGCCGTTAATTTATTCTTAGAAGAACAATTCGGTACTTGCCTATGTATTCAACATAACAAATTAATCCCTATTTCCTTAAAAGATGCGCTAGATATCGAGAAAAATTTCATTGATTTATCCTTGTCCCCACTTAATGCATCCATCTCATATTAAATAATGAAAACCGTAGAAAAGCAGATTCTACGGTTTTTTTTCAATCAGAAATCGTGACGCTCCTTTCCTTTTTTGTTACAGTAGAAGAAAGGAGGAGAAATTTATGTCAACATTTCATGCCAAACATCAGCTTGACCAAACAATGGACACTGATATTAAACGCATCCAACTGATTGGGATTTTTTCGGAATCCGTCTTATTAATAATAGGCGTGGTCTTATTCTTTTTAGACTATCAACTTTTCGCCTTGCTCCTTGCTATTATGGCATTGGGGGGATTGGTCGTTTTTTTGAAAATCATTCCTGATAGCATGCGTAAAAAAGTTGAAACATTGCAATCAATTCAACCCTTTATTGAACTGGATCATCAGAAAATTCGACACGGTGAAATCATCATTCCTTGGGAGCAAGTCTCAGCGATTTTACGTGCAGCACCAGAACATGTGCCAAATGAACATTCACCTATTCAATCAAGTGATACCGTTTATCTCCTAATTACACAAGAATTAACGCCAGATGTACTTGCCTATTCATCCTTTGTGCAAAGCTACGGTGGACATCCTTATTTAACTCTGCGGTTATCATATTTTGAAAAACCAGAAGTCTTTACCAAAGAATTAGAACAAATCATTCAAGAAAAAAATATTTCTTTCCTAGAAACAAAAAATGTTCCAACAGCAGAAAAATTCTTTCAAGAAACCTATAAAAGAGGCTAGATCATTGATCTAACCTCTTTTTACTTACCAAATACCTAAAACTTTTTGCATGCACAAGCTTATTTTTAGTTACAGAAACATTCCGCCAGAGGCTTCAATTCTTTGACCAGTGATCCATCCAGTTTCATCCGTACACATGGCTGCTACAACACCACCAATATCATTTGGTTCCCCAATTCTTCCTAATGCCATCTGTGTTCCAATTTTTTCTTTGATTTCAATAGCATCGAATGAACCATGATGAAAGTCTGTATCAATTATTCCAGGAGCTACTGTGTTAACACGAATACCTTTTGGACCAAGTTCTTTCGCCATGTACCGAGTCATAACTTCAACCGCCCCTTTCATTGATGCATAGGCTATCCATCCTTCTGTTGTGAAACGTGCCAGACCAGAAGAAAAATTAATAATTCTTCCGTTATCAGCAATATAAGGTAAAATTTTTTGCGTGAAAAAGAAGACTCCTTTGAAATGTACATTCATCATACTGTCAAACTGTTCCTCTGTAACCTCGACAAAGGATGTACGATAAGCAAATCCTGCATTATTAATTAGAAAATCAAATGAGTTGCGTTTCCATTTTTTCTCTAATGTATCCGCAAGTATAGAAATAAATTTCTCATGTGCTGATACTTTGCTTACGTCTAATTGTAATGCAATAGCATCACCACCTTTCTTTTCTATTTCTTGTACAACTTCCTCTGCTTTTTCTCTTTGATTATTATAGGTAATAATTACAGCTATACCTTTTTGAGATAATTCAAGTGCAGAGCTTCTCCCAAGACCTCGACTCCCACCTGTCACCAGAGCAATTCTATTCTTCATCCTAACCACACCTATTCTTTCGTTTATTGAGTTTCGACTACTTAAAGTCTATAATGATGTTATCACTTAGAGTTATATCTAAGTCAAACTATTTATTAGTTTTATATGCCAAATTTTAAGGAGGCTTTTGATGTATTCCATTAATGAAGTAGCAGACATCTGTAACCTATCACCACATACAATTAGATATTACGATAAGGAAGGACTTTTACCGTTTATTTCAAGGAGTAAAAATGGAAATAGGCAATTTTCTGAAACAAGTCTCGATCTTGTCAAATTAATCTGTTGCTTGAAAAACACAGGTATGCCTATCAAGGAAATCAAGCAGTATATTGACTTATGTATGCAAGGTCCTGAAACCTCAAAACAGCGAAAAAAAATTATGAAAGTTCATCGTCAGAATACTTTAAAGCAGTTAGATGATCTTAAAAAAAATCTTAACATCATAGACTTGAAAATTGCGTTTTACAATACCGAAGAAGGTGAGAAGGCTTTTATTGCAACGCCAAAATAATGAAATTCTGTAGTTCTACTTAGAGTATACTCTAAGTACTATTAATGTAAACAAACTACTTTCTCCTACATAAATAGAAAAGTAGTTTGTTTTTTTATTACAATTCAAATTAAAACAGTAAAAAGATTGTCAACAGAGTCATAAACTGACCTTATCAACAATCTGCATTTTTTTAATATGATAATGAAGATCCACTTACTCTATAAGTCTACTTTTCATCGATTATTATATACAAATAAAATAGCTATAGATTATAGTAGATATGACCACACTTAAAATTAATTAAAGACATCTTCTCATCTTCAAAGTCACCTACCAGAATTGATGATTTGTTCAACAGACCTCTATATCTAATAATTTCACTCTGCTCTTTTTACTTACCAAATACCTAAAACTTTCTGCATGCACAAGCTTACGAACATAATACTCACCCAACAACAAAAACCTAAAATAATTGGTTTGCCACCTGATTTGACTAATTTCATCACGTTAGTATTTAAACCAATCGCTGACATGGCCATCGTTATGAAAAATTTTCCTAAGTTTGTTAAACTATCCACTATAGAAGCATTCAAATGGATAAAGGTACTAAAGATTGCGGCACACAAGAAATATAAAATAAACCAAGGAAAAGTTTCTCTTACTTTTACCGTTGTCGCATCACTTTTTTTGGAACGATAAATTGCTAATCCTAATGTAATAGGAATAATGGCTAAAGTACGCGTCAATTTCACAATCGTTGCATACTGCAATGCCATATCATTGCCATGATTATTCGCCCATGATTGTCCGGCTGCTACAACTGAAGAAGTATCATTAATGGCGGTTCCTGCCCACATACCAAATCCCGTATCGCTCAATCCTAGCAAGCGTCCCAAAGTTGGAAAAATTAAAGCAGCTATAATATTGAACAAAAATATCACCGAGATAGAGGTAGCAATATCTTCATCTTTTGCATCAATAACCGGTGCTGTTGCAGCAATTGCTGATCCGCCGCAAATCGACGAACCTACCCCTACTAACGTTGAAACATCTGCCGGAATATTTAATGTCTTACTCACAATATAAGAAATCACCAATGCTGTCGTAATAGTGGACAGAATAATCATTAAAGATTGACTTCCCACTTCGACAATTTGAAATAAATTCATTCCAAAGCCTAATAAAATAATGGCATATTGTAGTACTTTTTTTGAGGTGAAAGTGATTCCTGCACTAAATGACTTATTTCGTGGAAAAAGTGCCAACACCATTCCTAATAAAATCCCAAAGACAGGTCCGCCAATTAAAGGAAAACTTTTTCCTAAAAAAGTTGCTATTAATCCTATCACAAATGCTAATAGGATTCCCTGATAGTTCTTTTTAACAAATATCATGTTTTACTTCCTTTCGTTTTCTTTGAAATTATCCTATCACATTCTATTTATAACGAAAAATTATAAATTATTATATAATAATAACAAAAAATTATTGTAAGGAGTGAAAGCATGTTAGATTTTCGAATTGAAACTTTTTTAGTTGTTTGTAAACACCTGAATTTTACAAAAGCTGCAAAAGAATTATGTATTACACAACCTGCTGTTTCCCAACATATCAAATACTTGGAAATCAACTACCAAACCAAATTTTTTCATTACGAAGGTAAGAAGTTATTGCTAACAAATGAAGGCAAATTGTTTTTGGAGACTGTTTCAACAATGAAACACGATGAAGCTTTTTTAAGAGAAAAATTAACACAAGAAAAAACTGGACAATATCATCTGAAACTAGGAGCCACATTGACAATTGGCGAGTTCATTTTACCAAATAAACTTGGCAATTTTTTGATTCAGCATCCTGATATGCAAATCACAATGTTGGTAAATAATACCGAACAACTCCTCCATCAATTAGATGCAGGAGTGTTAGATTTTGTTTTGATTGAAGGCTATTTTCCTAAAAATGAATACAGCTTTGTCCCTTACGCTCGAGAAAATTTCGTCTGTGTCGCTGGTCAAAACTATTCATTTTCCAAACAGCCAGAAATTTTAGAAGATTTATTACAAGAACCTTTAATTATTCGTGAGACAGGTTCTGGTACACGAGACATTTTCGAAAAAAATTTAGAACGGCAAAACTTATTATTGAATGATTTTTCTAAGTTAATTGAAATTGGCAATATCGCTACCATCAAGAAGCTCGTTGCGCACAATCTTGGCGTTACCGCCTTATACGAAATCGCTGTGAAAGAAGAGCTCGCTAACGGAAGCTTAATAAAAATTCCAATTGCCGATTTACAACATTCTCATGATTTTTATTTTGTTTGGCGAAAAAACAGTGTCTTTTCAGATTTTTACAAAGATTTAGCAAGTTCTCTTTAAGCTTCTTCTGGATAATTTAGTTGCCATGCTTGACGAATACAATCAGTAACATGCAAGAGCTGTTGGGTAAAACTTGGAGGAACTTCATCAAAAGTTGTTTTTCCTTGTTTTAAACACGCAGCCAACTGTAAAAATTCGTATTCATAACCTATCATTTCTGGATGTTTGGTGATTGTCTGAATCTTTTCGTGTTGATGCGTGTAAATATCAATTTGATTGCATTCAGAAACATGGTCAATCGTCAAATAACCTTCACTTCCACTAATGAGGGCGCCGTTCATTGTTTGGGCTTGAATCGTCGCATGTAAGGTCGCAGTTGCTTGATTAGCAAAGGCAAAGCAAAGTGTATGTTGATAGTCAACTCCTGTAGCGCCTTGATTCCAAACGGTAGTCATCTCGGTAAACTCATGCCCAAAAATTTCAAACATCAAATTTAAGTTATATACACCAATATCTAATAACGCTCCTCCAGCTAAATTTTTATCAATAAGCCGATCATTGTTTAAACCATACCCACCAATATTTGCAATAACAGATTTAAATTCACCAATTAATTGTTGATCTTGAATGTCTTTTAACGATTGAAAAACTGGATTAAATCGTGTCCAAAAAGCTTCTCCTAAAAATAATTTCTTCTCTCTAGCGAAATCAAATAATTCCTGTGCGTCTTTTTCGTTAATCGTAAACGGTTTCTCACAAAGTACATGTTTGTCATGTATTAACGCAATTAAAACATGTTCTTTATGAGAACTATGCGGTGTTGCAACATAAATGACATCGATTTCTGATTGTTGACACAAGTCATCTAATGAATTTGTATAGAAAGGAAGGTTATACTTTTCTGCGAATTGCTCCGCTTTTTCTATCGTTCTTGAATAAACACCTCTAACATGGATCGTCTCTAACTTTGCTAATGCTGTCGTAACAATTGCTGCAATAGCACCTGTACCAATGATTCCAATATTCATTTTTCTTTCACTCCTACGAACAAAAATCCGCCTCTACGATAAAGTATAGGTGGACCTTTCATTTTTTTAGTAGTAACTGCTCTTTTTTAGTGCTGATTTTTTGAATTTTTGACTTAAATTAACGCCAAAATCCATCAACTCATCGCTGGTCTTCACTTGCATATGGATACGCCCACTAATTGTTTTTTGAGGTTCCAAAAGTGCTTCAATGGCTTGATTAACTGCAACTAAATAATCAGCATCCGTCGATTGTTGCGCGATTTTTTTCATTTCTAATAAAATTTCCATTCCTTCTAATTCATAGGATGAAGACTCAAAAGGATGTTCCTTAACCGTTGCAATTGTTTTATCATCCCCAATTTCGATAGCTGACTGTTCAAATGGTTGTACTACGAACATCGTCACAATAAATAAATGAATCAATAACAAATGATGATAGGTTAGACCTAACGGATGCAACGGATTCAAGTCAAATGAGCGAAATTCTAAATACTCAATCCCGGTTGTGTATAAGTCTTCTAATTGTACCTTATGACTTCGAAGCCTTACTTTATTATAAAATTCACGCGTATGCAAAATAAGCCCAGCTGTGACAGAATGCTGAATGTCTTTAATATACTATTCAATACTTTCATAACTTATACTGAGTGGATCTTTATTTTGAAACCCAATATCACTACTCCGAATACTTCTCATGGAATCTTGAGGCAATTGTTTATCGCTAAAAAAAGCGGCTTCGTATAAGTCGGGATTGGCTATCGGTGTTGCTCCTAACAAATAGACTAACAGCCACTGCCAAGCTAAGTAATTACGAGAGATTTTTAGATAGAGCGCATTACGAAAATCTTGTTTCGTTTTAAATTCTGTTTGCACCATAAATAATTGATTGATTAATTCTTCATTTAAGGAATAATTGACATGGATACCACACATCAATTGACGTTTCTTACCATATTTTTCAGCAATTTGACTACGATAGGCAAAGTCTTCTGGTGTTGATTTTAGCGAAATTCGAATGTCTGATTCATCGGGCAAAATGGGCGGCATACTATACGGCCAGATATATTCATTCGGTGGTAAACTTTGCGCTAATAGTTGATTTAATTCGTTTAAATGATTGTGCAACTCTCGCATGTCACTCATCGGTGGTGTGATTAATTCGGTCTGGCTTTCTGAATAATCTGTAGTAATGGCTTTATGATACTGTGCATTGACGATAATCGGATGATCGGTTTGAGCTAACTCTCCGGCATGGGTTATTCGCAAACCTTCTTTTTCTAAACCAATAGCTCCTTTAAACAATAACGGTAGTTGCGCCTCTTGAATTACGTTTAAAATATCCATGATTTCACCTCTTTTGATTTGACAATCCATTACTTACTATTAATCGCTATATATAACCTCCTCATGAAATAAGAGCTTCCTTTTGTTTAATTTTATTCCCTAAATAAAGCGATTGCAAATCTAAGCTAAAAAATATTTAGCGTAACAAAACGTTATACATACAACAAAAAGTATCCGCTTACTTCACCGTCATGTCAGTATTATGTTATAATTACTTCATAAAGAATACTTGGTTATAGACGTATGACAACTTTAATCAATAAAAGGGAGGAACTACCATGGCAACAGAAAAACTAATTAAAGTAACACCGGAAGAATTGCATAAATTAATCCAGAATAAACTTCAAGCAGCAGGTCTGCCTGAAATACAAGCAGTAGAAACAGCGAATCATCTAGTTTACGCTGATTTATGTGGCGTCCATTCACATGGAGCAGTTCGAGTAGAGTATTATTCAGAGCGAATTAATAAAGGTGGGATTACCTTAGAACCAGAAGTTTATTTTGAAAAAACTGGCGATTGTTCCGGTGTTTTCCATGGAGATAATGCGCAAGGACAATACATTGCCAACTTAGCATTAGAACCAGCAATTGCCATGGCCAAGGAGAAAGGGGTCGCGGTAGTAGGGGTCTCTAAATGTGGTCACACTGGGACGCTTTCTTATTATCTACGTAAAATCGCAGAAGCAGGTTTACTAGGAATGTCGATGACTCAATCTGATCCAATGGCTGTGCCTTTTGGTGGTGCAGAGCCCTATTATGGAACAAATCCAATTGGTTTTGGCGCACCAAGTAATACCGACACGCCACTCATTTTTGATATGGCTACTACGGTTCAAGCATGGGGCAAAATTTTAGATGCACGTTCAAAAGGCAAAGAAATTCCAGCCGATTGGGCAGTTGATGAAGAAGGGCAAGCGACGACAGACCCAAACAAAGTGCGAGGCTTGATGCCAATTGCTGGTCCAAAAGGTTACGGACTCATGATGATGGTGGATGTTTTTTCAGGTGTCTTAATGAATCTACCATTTGGAAAACATGTAAGCTCAATGTATGACGATTTAACAGCTGGTCGTAATTTAGGGCAGTTATATATTATTCTAGATCCTGCTCGTTTTGGTAGTGCAGATATGTTTAAAGAACATATTACCCAAACAATGGAAGAATTAAATGCGACAAAACCAGCGAAAGGCTATTCAAGTGTCCGTTATCCTGGACAAGGCTCAAATCAACGCTACGAAAAAAATCGCAGAGAAGGCGTTGAAATTCCTGAATCAATTATTAATTATTTGAAATCAGATGTTATTCATAATGATAGTTACGAAGGATTAAGTGCCTTTGCAAATTAAATAACTAAAAAAGAGACGTCCCATTCACTAGAAAAGTGAATAGCTGGACGTCTCTTTTTCTGCTTTTTTTACACAAGAGCTTAATTCTATTCAGTTATTTCGTCGTCTGTGACCCACATATGATTCATCATCATTTCGCCACCGTCCGCTGGTTCATAATCTACTACATACACAGTACCTTGAATTGCTTCGTCAACAGTCGCATTTGCACCTTTCATACCTTCCATATGCTCGGCTTCTAAGACAACGGTATCTCCTGCTGATGCAGCTTCTTCAGAGTCTTCAAGCTCTTCTTGCACAACCCACTTATGGTTCTTCACTTCTGCTCCACCATTTGTTGGCTGATAGCTCACTTCATAGATGGTTGTGTCATAGGCACCTACAATTGTCGCTTGAGCATTTTCCATTCCTGGCATGTGAGTTGCAGTCAAAGTCACGTGTGTTCCTACTGGATATTTAGGATTTTCAGCCTCTTTCATCCCCGGTGGAATTTCACCAGAATCATGGTGATGCATCATTTCACTACTTGCAATAGAGGTTTCTACACTCGTCGAAGTACTTGCTTCTGATACTGTCGTATTTGTGGAATGATTTTCGTGGCTTGAATCTTGTGTTGTTCCTGACGAACATGCTCCTAAAATAACTAATGAACTTAAACCTATTACTGTTAAAATTTTTCTGTTCTTCATCGTCCTCACCTTTCTTTAGTAATTTCTTATTTTATTTTAACAATATTATTTACATATGTAAACTCAAAAGAAAACAACTCTATTTAACTAGCTATTGATTAAAAGTATCTTCTTATTTGTAGTACTTCTTCAAAAATGATTTAATTGGGAATATAAGCGTATTTAATAAGGCGGTGGTCTCTTGAAAACAGAAGCAAAATCAAACAATATCCTCCATGCAACGTTAGTATAGTAGCGACAATTGCATGGAGTAAAGTCGCCTCATACTAACTTTGCAACTTGTAAAAAAACACAAGGAGTGAATAGGTATGAACTATAAAAATGCGAAGGTCATTCTACCTGAATATTTAGTCAAAGAATTACAAAAATATTTTCAAGGTGGGTATCTTTATATTCCAATTCATAAAGAAAATCAAAAAGCATGGGGAGAACTTTCAGGCTATAAAGAAGAACTGAAGCAACGAAATACTTGTATTATTCAAGAATTTCATGATGGCTGTTCAATAAATAGTCTTGCAAAAAAATATCATCTTTCTACTCACGCAATTAAAAAAATTGTTTATTAAGTCCTCCATTGAAAGTTGTCATAGATGAACTATGGCAGCTTTTAATTGTATAAAAAACAAAACAGAATTGTTTCATCTCTTGTTAATAAAAAAAAGTAATCTACAATAATACTTACAGGAAACGGAGGGAATAAGATGACTTTTACAAAAATTGATATAGAAAATTGGCACCGCAAAGAATATTATTTGCACTACATGAATCAACCGTGTACCTATAGCTTAACAACTACTATCGATATTACAGAACTAAAAAATGGACTAAAGAATAATAATCAAAAAATTTATCCAGCATTAATTTATATGTTGACAACTATGGTCAATCAACATGAAGAATTCCGAATGACCAAAAATGCGAAAGCTGAATTAGGTTATTGGAAAGAACTTATCCCTAGTTACACTATTTTCAACAAGGAAAATCAAACATTTTCTAGTATTTGGACGACGTACACAACTAGTTTTACAGACTTTTATGCTGCTTGTGTCCAAGATATTGCTACCTACTCTGATTCAAAGACACTTTTCCCAAAGCAACCTTTTCCTACAAATTCATTGAATATATCTATCCTTCCGTGGACAGAATTCACCTCATTTAGTCTAAATATATATGATGAAGGTAGTTATCTACTCCCCATCTTTACCATTGGAAAATTCATTCAGGAAAACGAAAAAATTCTTATGCCATTAGCCATTCAAGTCAATCATGCCGTTTGTGATGGGTACCATCTTGGTAATTTCATTACCGATTTACAGCAATTCACAAAAAATTATAGCGACTGGCTTTAACTTAGTCTGTTAGGGATAGCTAGTCAAGCTCTACAAAAAGACTGTAGATTTTATCCAAATCATGGATGATATCTACAGTCTAAATAAACTATTCAATAGCTTTTCCTAAAATCGAACGCAAGGCTTTTTCTCTTAACGGGATGGTATCTATTTTGTTGTAGATTTCATAGCCTTGTACTAGCACATTACAAATATATAATTGCGAAATAATTCCTGCAAGAGACCCTCCATCTAAAAATTCTTCAATTGAAGTTTGCAACACAATATCACTTAACTTAGCAATCGGTGAAGAAAGATAATTTGTCACTGCAATAATCGTTGCACCATTTTCTTTAGCAATTTGCAGAGAATCGTATGTATCTTTGGTGCGCCCACTCAATGAAAATCCAATAACGACATCATTTTTGCCTAATAATGAAGCGGATTGAGATTGAAAATGTGGATCAACGACTGCTTTACAATGAACGCCCACTCGCAAAAACATATTCTCCAAATTCATACTAGTATTTCCACTAGACCCCACACCAAAAACATACAGATGGTTAGCATTTGTAATTTCAGCAATTGCATGAGTTAATGCTTTTTCATTGATTAATTGGCGCGTCGAATTCAGTGCATCAAACAAATTTTCTAAAATAGTATCATAAAAAGTATGTTCTTCCGTTGTGTGGCTACGACTAAAATCCTCTTTAGCTACCTCGATTTTTAAATCTGCAAATCCAGAAAAACCTAATTTTTGGCAGAAACGAACAATGGTAGCATCGCCTACGTTTGCCATTTCTTTAATATCACCCATTGTCGAATAAATTATTTTTTCTTTAATTGTTAATAAATAATCCGCTACTTTTTTTTCTGATTTTGTTAAGTTAGGATAATGTTCTTGGATTAATTGAATAAATGTCATCGTTTGACGTCCTCTTCTATCTTGATAATTCTTATTATATCGTAACAAAAAAAATAAATCATGCCTATTTACAAAAATGAAAGCGCATGATAGAATTCGTTATCGGAGTTAAACTCCAAAATATAATTAAAAATGGAGGCAAAAAGGAGAATGGAAAAAGAAACGCTCATTCATCAAATGAAAAGTGGCGTCATTGTTTCTTGTCAGGCACTTCCTGGCGAGCCAATGTATACCAAAAAAGGGGGCATTATGCCGTTATTTGCTTTAGCTGCCCAACAAGCAGGTGCTGTTGGTATACGTGCAAATTCTGTACGTGATATTAAAGAAATCAAGGAGATGGTTGATTTACCTATTATTGGTATCGTAAAAAAAGACTATCCCCCACAAAAGCCATTCATTACTGCCACTATAAAAGAAGTTGACGAGCTAGTTGCCATCGGTGTTGAAATAATTGCGTTAGATTGCACGTTACGTGAACGTCATGACGGCAAAACAATCAATCAATTTATCAGAGAAATAAAAGAAAAATATCCAAACCAATTGTTTATGGCAGATATTGCTACTCTTAAAGAAGGACTAAATGCCTTTGAAGCTGGAATTGATTTCGTTGGTACAACATTGAGTGGTTATACAGACGATAGTCTCGATGCAGAAAAGCCAAATATCCCTTTAATTCAATCCTTGCTTGCACAAGGCATTCCGGTAATTGCAGAAGGAAATATTCAAACGCCTGAACAAGTAGCAAAAATCAAAAAATTAGGTGTTACTGGAATTGTTGTCGGTGGCGCAATTACACGACCAAAAGAAATCGCTAGTCGATTTATTGCTGCGTTTAACGAATAGATTAAGGAGGAAAACAACATGTTTAAAAAATTTTCCCAAATAGGTAGAGCAATGATGTTACCCATCGCAATCTTACCGGTTGCCGGATTGCTATTAGGATTAGGTGGTGCATTAACAAATGAGAGCGCTCTTATTGCCTACCCATTTTTGAATCAACAGTGGTTACAAACAATTTTAAGTATTATGAGTTATGCAGGGAATGCAGTATTTGCGAATTTAGCGCTTATTTTTGCTATTGGTGTGTCTGTTGGTTTAGCCAAAGGTGATAAAGGGACTGCTGGCTTAGCTGGTGGTGTTGCTTATCTTGTTTATACAGCAACAATCAGTGGTTTTTTGCAATTATTTTCAGAAGCCGACGCGGTCATTGATACTGGTGTAGTTGGTTCCATTGTCATTGGTAGCACCGTTGCGTTTTTGCATAATAAATATCGTAAAATTGAATTGCCTCAATTTTTAGGATTCTTTGGTGGTTCACGTTTTATTCCTATTATTTCTTCTTTTGCCGCAATTATTTTAGGCGCATTCTTCTACATTATTTGGCCACCTATTCAAAATGGATTAGGTATTCTTGGTGAAAATATTGCTCAAATGGGAAGCTTAGGTACATTTTTATATGGCTTTTTATTACGATTAACCGGCGCTGTTGGTTTGCATCATACCATCTATCCCCTATTTTGGTATACGTCACTAGGCGGTACTGAAACAGTCGCAGGTAATGTCATTTCAGGTGCACAAAATATTTTCTTTGCACAATTGGCAGATTCTAATCATACAGGTTTATTTACTTATGGCACGCGCTTCTTCGCAGGACGTTTCGCAACGATGATGTTTGGTTTGCCTGCAGCTTGTTTAGCGATGTACCATTCAATTCCAAAAGCAAATCGTAAGAAAAATGCTGGATTGTATTTCAGTGGCGCACTCACTTCCACGTTAACAGGAATTACTGAACCGATTGAATACATGTTTTTATTTGTAGCTCCGTGGCTTTATGTTATTCATGCTTTTCTAGATGGCTTGTCTTTCTTAGCTGCTGACTTGTTAAATATTCGCATTGGAAATTCATTTTCTGGTGGTTTAATTGACTTTATGCTATTTGGTGTCTTACAAGGAAATGACAAAACAAACTGGATGTTAGTGATTCCCCTAGGCATTGTGTGGGCAGTCATTTATTATGTAGTTTTCCGTTTCT
Source organism: Enterococcus sp. AMC1623 (assembly GCF_058216495.1). Classification (NCBI taxonomy): domain Bacteria; kingdom Bacillati; phylum Bacillota; class Bacilli; order Lactobacillales; family Enterococcaceae; genus Enterococcus; species Enterococcus sp. AMC1623. The sequence continues at coordinate 1,596,002 of NZ_CM177096.1, forward strand.
GTATCACTAAATTTAAAGTAGCGATTCCTGGCATGGATACTTCCTCAGAAGACACAGAAATTGCCATCGATCAAACAACAAGTTTACATCAAGAAGCATTGATGATTATTTCTGCATTGGGAAATAATGAAAATATTGAATCAGTGGAAGCTTGTGCTACGCGTTTAAGAGTCGCAGTAACTGATGGCACAATCGTAGATAAAGCAGCCATTCAAAAATTAGGCGCAACCGCCGTTTTTGAAGTAAAAGGTGGCATTCAAGCTGTTTTTGGAGGCAAAGCTGATTTACTTTCTCAAGAAATCAATCAAATTTTAGGAGAAGATGAATAAAGCAACTGCTAACAACTATTAAAATGATTCGTGAGTAAAAAGCCCGAGTGATAGCTTGCTTTATGCAATGAGTATCACTCGGGCTTTTAAATATTAGAACCAACTATTTGCAAAATAACATTGATAACATAAAAAAAGAAGCCGCGAGAATCGTTTTCGAAATGCTTTCGCACCAACAATTCTCCGACTTCGTGGGTTTGGCACCCATGGGGGCATAGGGGCTCGAACCCTAGACCCGCAGATTAAGAGTTGTTTAATGCAATTGACCAGTAGTATTATTTATCGTTAATTAAAGTTAGTTTGTACCTTTTAAACCCTTGATAGAATAACCTTTATAGGTACTAAGAGGAATTAATAATTTAAAAAGGGAAAAGATAATAAAAGTTAAAAAAAGAAAAATTACGGAAAAATTCGGAAAAAGTGTTGGCAAGAATTACACCTTTTGATAATAATTTAGCACTCCTCGTATTTATAATTCTACTACCAGTAAATCTATATACTATTAATTCTTACCGCTGCCTATTTGTATGATAGAATTGATTTAAGTAAATTTAAATCTTTTTTTAAGGGGATTAATTATGAAGTATACTTTTGATAAAAAAATTGCTGAGAATCTCAGACGTACAATAAATTCTAACAATTATTTTGTCATGAAACACTTTGCAGACTATACACAACTCAATCAAAAAGAAAAAAAGAACTTATGGAGTAAAATTTGCTCATGTATGGATTGGATTGATGTTTCGTTGTCAGGATTGCAATCTAAACCAAATTTTAGCAGAAAACATCATAATAAAGGTGCTTTAGAATTTGCTCATTTTATTCTAACCGTTGATATATTAACTGAAGCCATTAATAATATTTGGAATACCTTTTCTCTAGCTGATGAAATTAAATCATCTCCTTTAAAAAAAGATTCATCTGTTTTTGAAGGAGACATTTTTGGAAAAAAAGTTTCAGATGAGGTTTATTTTAAACATATTCGTGCCTTTTTTGGAATGCATGCTGTTAATGGTAATGAAATTAGCTTAGAAGTGGACGGGGAATATATACGAGCTAGGTTTTTTAGCAGTTGGTCTACAAGTCTAGATGGCGAAAATTTTTCTATTTCTTTGTATTCTAATAATAGAGAAATAGAACGAAGATATGGTGGGCAGCTAAAAATAACAGTAGAAAAAATATTACAATATGCTCATACAAGGTATATGTCATTAATTGAATTAACTTCTTTATTAGAAAACTTTTACATTATAACAAAAAAATATACCATTGAGAACAACCAGATTTCATTGTCTAATAATTTATCAACATTAGAGAAAATAAAAGCTCTCCGAACTTTTTCAAAAGAAACCATTTATTTAAAAGACTATTATAGTCAACATATAGATTGGTATATAAAGATGTTGCAGATTGATTTGGAAAAGTTTGAACAGAAAGATAAAAGTAGAATTTCAAATTATTTAAAAGAATTAGAATTGAAAGTGATTCCTGCATACCAATGTTCGCTTAATACTATGGATGACACTCCTTCTAAAGATATCGAATTAATTCTTCCTGATTTTTTATTTCAATCTGATTATATGTACGAATACTCAAAAATTTTGAATTTTTGTGAATATGAAATTGGAGATTTAGATGATATTAGTTATGAGTCAGCAAAATTAGCTAAAGGCTTTTCCCTCTCGATTTTAATTGAGGATGAAGAACTTCCTCAATACTGCTTGAATTTGACAAAAGAAGAATTATATTTACTAATTCAAGCGCGAGCATTTGAAATGAATAGAAAATATTTTAATTAAAGATCTCATGAACCAACTGATTTATTATTTACTCTAAAATACTCAAAATTTTTGTGAACGATTAGCTAGTGTTAGCAAGGAAAAATTATTCGATTTAAGTTTTATCGAATTTGAACATGATATTCTTTTTTGAATACAGCATTTTGAGACGTTTCTATGTAAAATTTGTAGAAACGTCTTTTTTGTTACACTAAATTCAATAGAATATTCGGAAAATGAATTGCAAATATTACTTTTATTAAACGTATTCATTTAAAAATTTTATTAATTCATAATGATACTGTGAAATGAGTTCATGCAACAATGTAATCTCTGAAGTATTTCTTCTAATTGCTACTATATAAGTAATTAGAATTAGCGTACCTAAGCTGTAACATTTATATATTTTTATTCGATTTTTAATTAAATCATAGCTTGTATGTTCTTAAGTTAGAAAGCACTTTTCTAAAATTGAAATCTATGTTAATATAAAGCGAACATTTGTTCCTTTATATAGATTTAAATAAATAATATCTATCCTATCAAAAAAAATACTTATCACAGGATACTCAAAATTATGTTTTGAAAGGAAAGTGTTTTTAATGTCTAAACAAAAAATAAATTATAATCATATTACTTTTTCAAATAATATTTCAGAACCTATGAGAAAAACTCAAATCATAAAACTTTCAAATTCTTATCATGAAAAAACGCATGACATTACAACAAGAATAGCACGTATAATTGAATTAATTCATAAAACGAATCCTCTTGACTTAATGAACTTCCTTACTACTACTGATTATTTTAGTAGTGCTCTTATGGGCTCAGAAATCGAGTATTCTAAAGAACAAATTTTACAAAACAGAGCTATAGAATATGTACAGAGCTTACTAGTATCAGATGCGATTCAATTTAGTAAACTTGAATATGATAAGAAAAAGCAAGAGCCTTACTTTTATCAAATTCAATCTGAGACAATAGCGCTTTATGAAGCAATTGAGGAATGGTACTTCTACTGGGCTGCATATGCGGAATACAAGCTGAAAATTGAAAAGGACGATATACTTTATATTGTGGAAGCTCAGTTATTTTCTCAAGTTAGAGGAAAAAGGTATCAATTTCAATTCAGAGAACATTTCGATACGTTGTTACAACCTCTAGACAAATTACTTCAAGATAACTATGACATTTCAGCCAATGAGTTGATTGATGGTCTATTATCTATCGAGCGTAGTTTAACCCAAGACAGAGGTAAAGCTGTTTCCCAATTAAGAAGTATGATGTTAAATCCTGATTTTGATTTTGAGAACCCTCAACAAAAATTCATTAGCGAAGGAACAGTTTTATTTGAAACTCTATTTGGAAATGCTTCGAATGATATTGAGGGAATAACTAATTGGCCTGTAAATTTCATAAAGAAATTATCTTTATCAATAGATGAATTTGCTGATTTTTCTCAACCTGGATTTAATTATTGGCCAATAATATCCTTACCTATACAAAAAAAACCATTTATTGAGATAGAAGGTAAATATTATTGTTTTGCTTATTATAATCTATTTGACAACATTTATCGCATTCTACAGAAACTATTATTTGATACTAATACCCAAAATATAAATCTTTGGGAACAAATTCAGAAGAATTCATCTGAAACAGCTATTTCAAATATTTTTCAGAAATTACTACCTAATTGTACAATTTTCAAAGATAACTACTATCCCAGAAAAATATCACTAAAGCAAATGAACGAAAATGACATTATAGTAGAATATGAAAATAGTCTAATTATTGTGGAAGTAAAGGCTGGATCCTTCTCACCCATTCCAGCTATTATAAACTATCAATCACATCTCAAATCATACCAATCCTTAGTTGAAAAAGCGGATCAACAATGTCAGAGAACAGTCGACTATCTTAAACGTAGTAACGAATCATCAATATATGATAAACAGAAGCACGTGAAAAAAACTTTCCAAATGAATGATTATGATTACATCTATACTATGTGTGTAACTATAGATGACTTTAATGAATTTGCTGCAAGAGCAGAAAAGTTAAATAAAGTAAATATAGCAGCTGGAACTATTGTAATTTCTATTGAGGATTTAAGAACGTATAAGGATTACTTTCAGTCTCCATTCATATTTCTTAACTTTCTTGAAAATAGAACAAATGCTACTCAAATCGAACAAATGCGTTTAACTGATGAATTAGACCATTTAGGTATGTATATTGAACACAATATGTATCCTAAAACTTTTAGTAATGGTAAAAAAAATATGATTTTTCAAGGTTTTGGATATAGAGAACAACTAGATAATTATTTTATGTCTTTATGGTCAACTGAAGAAAAACTTAGACCCGAAAGGGATTTTGATGATACAAGAAGGCAATTACTTTGTTTATTGGGAAAAAATGATCTAAGAAAAAAACTTATTTTTTCTAATTTCCTGTTAGATTTTTCAACTGAAGGTGCTGATTTTTTTTCAAAAAGTATTGTATCTCTTCAAAGAAGACAACTTGAACTAAAACGTATGGTTCCTGCAATATCCGCAGGTAAAGATTGTCGTTATGTTCTGTTCATAGACCAACCAGATATTGAAAAATACCCACGAGATATGATGTTAAAGTATTGTAATGGCATGCTAGCTTATGGTAATTTTTCAAACTTAATTTTAATTCATTTATATGTAGATTCAGAAATGAAAATAATTGATTTTTGGTTTGAAGAAAAAAATAAACAAGACATACCTCTTGAAAAATTATCAGAACTTAAGACATATGGAGAGATTACATTTGGAACAAGATTTCAAAAAATGATTGGTGATTCAAAAAAGAAAAAAATTGGGAGAAATTCTCCCTGTCCATGTGGAAGTGGATTGAAGTATAAAAAATGTTGTGGGAAATAAATAGTATAATTTAGTTTTTAATAAAATAATTTTTTATAAGCAAAAATATTAAATGTAGACACTTCAGATAACTGAGGTGTCTTTTTTATTTACAAGGAGTTGATTACAATAACAAATTTAACTCTAGGTAGCCTCTTTGACGGTATCGGTGTCTTCCCTTTAGCTGCTCAAAAAAATTCCATCACACCACTTTGGGCGAGTGAAATCGAAAAAGCACCAATCCGCATCACTAAACGACATTTTCCTAATATGATCCATTTAGGGGACTTAACCAAATTACACGGTGGAAAAATTCCACCCGTTGATATTGTCACTTTTGGATCCCCTTGCCAAAATCTTTCAACCATCGGAAATCGTGAAGGTTTAGCTGGCAAGAAATCCAATTTATTTTATGAAGCTATTCGAATTATTGAAGAAATGAGGCATGCTACAAATGGAAACTATCCAACTCTCGCTATTTGGGAAAACGTCATGGGAGCTTTTTCTTCAAATGACCGGATGGATTTTAAGGCCGTCCTGGAAGCCTTCGTTCAAACCGAAGTTCCAATTCCTCCCTCTCGTCAATGGGCACACGCTGGAATGGTGCGAAGCCGAACAGTTGATCTCTGTTGGCGAGTCTTTGACAGTCAATATTGGGGCGTGCCCCAACGTCGTCGAAGAATCTTTCTCGTCGCAGATTTTAGAGACTTCCGTGCCAGAGAAATACTATTTGACACCAAAGGAATGCAACCGAATTTTGAATCTAGCCACTCGAACAAATTGTCGGCCACCCAAACGAATCGAAAGTCTGTTGCTAAAACAAGGCGGAAAATACACCTCTATCCCTTCCAAGAGCGCCGGATGCGAACCTATGCAAAAACACAAAACCACTCAGGATTCATTTCCAGCTTTGGAAAAACAACTGACCCTTTTCCCACCCTATTAGCTGGTACCGTAGATGTCTTTGCTTATTGGCAAGAAGGATTAGAAAAAGAAGGATTTATCCGAAAGCTCACACCACTTGAATGTGAACGAATCATGGGCTTGCCTGAACATTGGACAAAATATGGTGTGGAGAAGCAACTCATCAGTGATTTTGCTCGATACAAAGCTTTAGGAAATTCAATTGTTCTACCCTGTGCAGAATACATCCTCTCAAATGTCTCAAAAGTTTATGGAAAGAAGGTTACTCATGATTAGAGATACAGAAAGTTTACACGCTGCTCAACAAATCCTATGTACCAATGCCATAAATCAATTAAATGCTTCCATTCATAATTTCCAATTTCTTCAACACATTGATGGACGAGAACCTAAAGGAAGACAAATACTGGCCGAACAGTTGATTGAAATTGAAGATTGGGAAGCCCCTTTCCGATTGGAATACGATACCGATATTTCAGATTTAAACCGTTTGGCCCTTTTATTAGAAGAAAACAGTCACTATCCGTTATTCCCTTATTTAGAGGAATTGGTTGAAAAGACGTGGTTGACTCCTTAGAAGATGGATTAAATCGTTTAAACCGACTCACCCATTTAGAAGAAAAACCCACCAATTCAGAAATTTCAGAAGAAGCGTTTGAATTATCAGATGGTACCTATCTTATAATTTAATAAAAAAAGAATTTTATTAAGTAATTGACTTTATATCGACAACCATCTATATTAATACATAGATAACTGTCGATATAAGGAGTGTCAATCATGAATTATGAAAAAATAGCTTTAATACTAAAAGCTTTAGCTGATTCTAAACGTTTAAAGATAGTGGATATTTTATCGTGTGGAACCATGTGTGCTTGTGACATTTTAGAACATTTTGATTTTACCCAACCTACGTTATCACACCACATGAAAGTATTAGAAAAAGCAGGTATTGTTTGCGTTACAAAAAAGGGGCTCTGGCATTATTATGAGCTGACAGAAACCTTTGTAGAAGAGTTTAACGGCTCTATGCAACAACTTTTCTCAAGTGAATCTAGTTGTATTTGTCATGAAACAAGCCAATGCTCTTCTAAAGGAGAAACGGTGGTGAATGCAAATGGCTAAAGAAACAGAAAATACAGGTATTAATTTTTTTGAGAAGTATTTGACGGTCTGGGTCTTACTTTGCATGGTGTTAGGAATACTAATTGGACAATTTTCCCCCTCCTTTTCTCAAGAATTAGAAAAAATTCAAATTGCGAATGTGAATATTCCGATTGCTGTATTGACATGGATTATGATTTTTCCCATGATGATGAAAATTGATTTCAAATCTATTTTAGATGTTCGAAAGAATTATCAAGGACTAGCTATTTCAAGTATTACCGCATGGCTAATTAAGCCGTTTTTAATGTTTGGACTCGCAACCTTCTTCTTTTATGTTGTTTTTCGCAATTTTATTCCTACGGATTTAGCAAGAGATTATGTAGCTGGGGCAGTTTTATTAGGAACAGCACCTTGTACGGCTATGGTGTTTGTTTGGAGTAATCTGACGAAAGGTGACCCTGCGCACACGCTGGTTCAAGTATCAATTAATGATTTGCTAATTATCGTTTTATTTGTTCCAATTGTTTCGCTCTTACTAGGAATCAACAATGTTTTTGTTCCTTGGGGAATTCTCTTTGCTTCAGTTGCATTGTTTGTTTTAGTCCCTTTGATGGGTGGTGCATTCACTCGCTATTTAGTGATTAAATATAAAGGATTAAATTACTTTGAAACAAAATTTTTACCTAAATTTGATCCGATTACAACGATTGGTTTACTACTAACGCTGATTATTATTTTTACCTATCAGGGAAGTATTATTATCAGTAATCCTTGGCATGTCTTAATGATTGCCGTCCCACTCGTTTTGCAAAATATCATTACAGCAAATTCTGCTTATTTTGCTTGTAAACTGACTAAACAACCACATAATGTAGCAGCACCTGCAGCTTTAATAGGTGCCTCAGATTTCTTTGAACTTTCTGTTGCTGTGGCAATTACCTTATTTGGGGTCAATTCACCTGTTGTTCTTGTGTGTACAGTAGGTGTTTTAACAGAAGTACCAGTGATGTTACTTCTTGTAAAATTAGTAAATAAAACTCGCGGTTGGTTTGAACCAGCGAAGAATTGAGGAAATGATGAAAAAAGTTTATTTTTTGTGTACGGGAAATTCATGTCGTAGCCAAATTGCAGAAGGCTATGGCAAAAAATATTTAACTGATAAAGGCTTTGAAGTTCGCAGTGCGGGTATTGAAACACATGGTTTAAATCCTAGAGCTGTTAAAATCATGGAAGAAGATGGCATTGATATAACGGTTCAAACGTCGGATTTAATCGACCAAAAGTATTTTAATGAAGCGGATTTAATTATTACCCTTTGTGGTGACGCCAAAGACAATTGTCCAGTAATTCCTAAAACAGCCACACATCTTCATTGGGGATTAGAAGACCCTGCAAAAGCAACGGGTAGTGAAGAAGAAATTATGAATAAATTCAGAGAAGTTAGAGATGTAATCAAGGAAAAAATACAGCATTTAGAAATAGAATAAGCCTATTGAAAGCAATCAAGAAAAATCTTGATTGCTTTTTTTGTGGAAAGGAATGAATGATATGAACAATATTCCACGTTCTCCCCCACTTATTTAGGAATCACCCATGATTTGCATTCACTTTCGACAACAAAAAATTTAATGAAAAGAGGAAATACAATGGAATTAAAATATGTCGTCCCTATCATGAAAGAAACGTTTGGGAATTTAGAATTTGCCGGTGAAGGAGCCGTGGAACAACGACGAATCAATGGTCGAATGTCTACTGTTTCTCGCAGTTACAACTTATATTCAGATGTGCAACGTGCGGATGATATTGAGGTCATTTTACCTCATACTGCCGGTGAAAAATTCTTTGAAGCCGATCAGCTTGTTCAATTAGTCAATCCACGCATTGTCGCAGAGGGGTATAAAATTGGTGAACGAGGATTTACGAATTATGTATTGCACGCTGACGATATGGTCAAAGCCTAAGGAGGAAAAGAAATGAGATTAGCACAAGGAATTGTCATTGATAAAGAACAAACTTTTGGTCGTTTACGTTTTTCAGCGTTGCGTCGGGAAGTCTTTTTAACCAACGAAGATGGCACTGTATCAACGGAAGTCAAGGAACGAACCTATGATTTAAAATCCAAAGAACAAGGACGAATGATCCAAGTCAGTATTCCTGCTTCTGTGTCATTAAAAGAATTTGAGTACAATGCAGAAGTGGCGCTAGTGAACCCGATTGCTGATACAGTCGCAAATGCAACATTTCGTGGGGCGGATGTCGACTGGTATATAAAAGCCGATGATTTAGTGTTGAAAAATAAACCGACACCTGCACCAAAGATTGATCCAAAGAATAAACAAGGCTAACGGATGAAATACTTACAAAGAAAAGGAAAACGTATCAGACCGAGTGATCGACACTTGGTCTTTCAGTTTTTCTTTAGTGCAATCACTGCCTGTTGGTTACTTAGCTGCCTACCCTTTCACCTACGTTTTTTCAAACAAACGACATGGCAACTAGAAGAATTCAAGCACCACTTCCTTCGTCCCTATGGTTGGTTGAGTTTGTTGGCTTCTTTGATGGTCGTAGGTGTTGCCTCATTTCTTTTCTATCGCTATGCCTATGACTTTTATAAAAGTTTAACCCATCGTCAAAAACTGGCTCGAATGATTGTAGAAAACGGTTGGTATGAAACCAAGCAAGTGGAAGAATTTCAACTCTTTGAAGATTCTCCTTCTAAAAAGAAAGAAAAAATCAGTTATTTCCCTAAAGTCTATTATCGAATGAATCAAGGGATTCTCCATATTCTTGTAGAGATTACCTTAGGAAAATACCAAGAACAATTATTGAAATTAGAGAAGAAATTGGAATCTGGCCTATATTGCGAATTGATTGATAAGGAACTCAAAGATTCTTTCATTGAGTATACATTGCTTTATGATACGATTGCGAATCGTATTTCGATTGAAGACGTATCAGTAAAACATGGTTCCATGAAATTGATGAAAAATTTGTCCTGGGCATTCGATTCCCTTCCCCACATGTTAATCGCTGGTGGAACCGGTGGTGGGAAAACGTATTTCATTTTAACAATGATTGAATCTCTTTTGAAGACGAACGCCAAACTCTTCATTCTCGATCCCAAGAATGCCGATTTAGCTGATTTACGTACTGTTATAGAAAATGTCTATTACAAGAAGGGAGAAATTTCCAAATGTATTGATGATTTTTATCATCGAATGATGGCTCGCAGTACCGCTATGAAGAAAATGCCTAACTATAAAACAGGCGAAAATTACGCTTATTTGGGATTAGAACCAAACTTTCTCATCTTTGATGAATATGTGGCGTATATGGAAATGTTAACCACCAAAGAAAATATGGCTGTCATGAATAAACTGAAACAAATTGTCATGTTAGGTCGTCAAGCAGGTTTTTTTATCATTTTAGCCTGTCAGCGTCCCGACGCAAAGTATCTTCAAGATGGAATTCGCGATCAATTTAATTTTCGAGTAGCACTTGGTCGTATGAGTGAGCTTGGGTATTCGATGATGTTTGGTGACGTGGACAAAGATTTTTTCTTAAAACAAATCAAAGGTCGCGGATATGTAGATGTTGGTAACAATGTTATTAGTGAATTTTACACACCATTGGTACCAAAAGGACATGATTTTTTAGAAACAATTGGTTACTTATTTAATTCAAAAGCAACAAAAGAAACGGAGGATTCAGAAGATGGATTTTGATACATGTATTTACCGTCTTTATGAAATTAGCAGAAGTGATGAGGAAGAAATTAGTAGTCGGTTTCGTCAATTAGCTTTTGATGTCAGTAAAAATGGCATTATGGGATTGGTACCACTCGAAGAAGGAGGGATTACCGATGGTGTGCCCTTTAATGTGATTCTTACTACATTGCAATCAAGTATGGAGCAATGCACCTCTTCCCTTCATCGTTTACAAATTGAATCCCTTTATAATGACTTAATTTCAGAAGGTATTGACGGTTATAGACAATAGCGTGGATATGAAAGGACTGCAGCGGAATTTTTTAGAAAACTGCGATATAGTAAGTTTAACAACAAGATTGGAGGAAATGGCATGCTTTATTTTGTCCGTACCGTTTTTACCAGTTTGCATCCGTCTTATTTGATCCGTCAGTATGTCTATAGTGGGATTGTCACTGCTTTTTTCTATTTTTTAAGTTCCGGTACTATCCCAACATCCTTTTACGTCTTTTTAGGGCTGAATTTCATCCTGTATCCATTTGCCATCTTTGTGTATGATTCAGCTGTTTCCCTTTTGATGGACGATAATGTATGGATTACAAGTGGACTTTTCGCATTGATTTGGGGAGGATTCAAAATTTTGTTGACCTATTTCTTTAGTGTGTTGATTGCACCCATTGGTATCCTTCTTTTGTATGTTATCAATCGTTCGCGGAGTCAGTAAGAACAAAGATGTTCCATTCATCCCGTAGAAAGGGTGTGAATGATCGAAGAAACAAACCTGTGACTGATCATTGATACCCTTTAGAGGGGAAACATGAGCGAAGTCGAATGTATAAGAGTATACACCTACGTATCTCAACAAAAAACAAGGAAAAAACAGGGCAACAAAAGAACAATCACAGGCAGAAAAAGTCCTGACGGCAACGCAAAAGTCAGGGCTTTTTCTAGCCTGGTGGGTGTGGCTTGCCACGCCCACCGAGTGCTTAACCCCCCGTATCTAACAGGGGGGTAGAAATACAAACTAAATAGACAATAAAGGCTTAAAAAAACTGTTCTATCAACCTTTATTGCAGAATAGAAGATGTCAATTTTTTTCGATTAGTTGACATCTTTTGGTTTACCCAAATAAAGTCAGGAGGATTAATTGTGACAAACCTCAAAACAACCATTTTAGAATTAAAGGAACGACGAAAATCCTATGGGGTTTCGCAAAATAAATTAGCTACTTCTGTTGGGATTTCTCGTCAGTATTTAAGTGAAATTGAAACGGAGAAAGTGCTCCCTTCCAGTGACTTACTTTCAGAACTAGAGGATATGCTGGAACGCTTCAATCCAGAATTACCACTAGAATTATTATTCGACTATGTACGGATTCGTTTTCCAACAACAAATCCAGAAGGTGTGATCAAGAATATCCTTAAATTAAAAATGAAGTATATGTTGCATGAAGACTATGCCTTTTATTCGTATGAAGAACAATATATTTTTGGCGACATTGCGGTGATGGTCTCTCATGATATTGAAAAAGGTGTACTTGTTGAAATGAAAGGCAAAGGTTGTCGTCAATTTGAACATTTTCTCTTAGCACAACGTCGTACTTGGTATGATTTCTTTTTGGATGTCTTTGCAGTGGATGGGGTTTATAAACGCTTAGATTTAGCGATTAATGACAAAGTCGGTTTACTCAATATTCCCGAACTCACACGTAAATGCCAAAAGGAAGAATGTATTTCTGTCTTTCGTAGCTTCAAAAACTATCGGTCTGGTGAATTGGTGCGACAATATGAAAAAGCGGATATGGGCGATACTTTATACATTGGTTCGTTGAAATCAGAAGTCTATTTTTGTATCTATCAAAAAGACTATGAACAATACGTTAAATTGGGGATACCTTTAGAAGAGAATCCAGTCAAAAATCGTTTTGAGATCCGCTTAAAGAATGAACGTGCGTTACATGCAGTGATTGATTTGTTAAATAATGGCAATGTTGGCCATACGACCTTCTCTATTATTAATCGCTACATTCGTTTTGTCGATAAGGAACCCAACAAACGTCGCAGTCAATGGAAAATCAATGCCGACTGGGCGTTTTTCTTAGGCGAAAACCAACGAAAATTACGCCTCACTTCTGAACCTGCCCTCTACTCTTTTGATCGTACCTTGAATTGGTTGGCACATCAAGTGGTTCCAACACTAAAGCTTGCGATGAAGATTGACAAGCTGAATCAAACTTCTGTCATTCAAGATATGATTCGTCATGCAGAATTATCCGATCGTCACAAAAAAATTTTACAGCAACAAACCCTTCCTGTAGAGGAAGTTATTATCGAATAAAGGAGAATGTTTTATGAACTTTGGACAAAATTTGTATAACTGGTTTTTATCGAATGCAGAATCATTAGTGTTATTAGCAATCGTTGTGATTGGAGTCTATTTAGGCTTTAAACGAGAGTTTTCTAAATTAATTGGCTTCTTAATCATTGCCTTGATTGCGGTTGGTTTAGTCTTTAATGCAGCAGGTGTAAAAGATGTCTTATTGAACCTCTTCAATCGTATTATTGGTGCCTAGAACGGAGTGATTACAAATGGATATGCAAGTCTATATTTCCAACTTAGGAAAATATAACGAAGGTGAATTAGTTGGGGCTTGGTTTCAACCACCCATTGATATGGAAGAAGTCAAAGAAAAGATTGGCTTAAATGAGCAATACGAAGAATACGCCATTCATGATTATGAGTTACCGTTTGAGGTTGACGAATACACACCGATTTCAGAAATCAATCGATTGTGTACCCTATTAGAAGAAATTGAAGAGTCACCCATTTATAAGGAATTACGTGAAATTCAAGGGATGTGGTTTTCAAGTCTGGAAGATGTGATTGAACACAAAGACGATATTATTTGTCACTCGAATTGTGATTCAATGGAAGATGTAGCAGCTTACTACGTGGAAGAAACCGGGCAACTTGGAGAAGTTCCTTCCAATCTTCAAAATTATATTGACTATCAAGCATTGGGTCGAGATATGGAGTTGGAGGGAAATTTTTTAGTAACAAGCAATGGTGTGTTTGAATATGTAAATTAAAAATGAACACTCTTCTTTGTAAATCAACCACCTTTCTTATAAATTTTGATATACTTTAATAAGTTAGATATCAAATTTATAAGGAGGTATTTATGAATAGTAATTGTATTGAAGATTTTGTAAAAATCAGAGAAGCAGCTCAAAATAATAGATTAGTTATTTTTGTAGGTGCTGGAGTATCAAAAAATGCTGGGCTCCCTACATGGAAAGAATTAATTATAAAAATAGCTGACAAAATTAATTATTTTGAAGATATGTCCGAGGAAGAGAGAATAAAAAAAATTAAATACTTATCATCAGATGAATATTTAAAAATACCTCAATTTTTATTTGATAAAAATAAAGATGATTATTTTAGATTATTGGATGAATATCTTAATACATCTGCAAAACCAACATCATTAAATTCAAAAATTCTTGAAATCTTACCAGATCATATCATCACGACTAACTATGATCAATTATTCGAAGATACAAATGAATTAAATTTATCACAATATCAAATTGTTTCTTCAGACAAGGACTTACTTACTAAGCAAGGTGAACATTACCTTATTAAAATGCACGGTGATATAATTGATACATCCACCATTATTTTGAAAGAAGATGATTATCTAAATTATACAAATAATCATATCTTGATTGAAACCTTTATTAAATCTCTATTAGTTGACCATGTGTTTCTTTTTGTAGGTTATTCTTTAAATGATTATAACTTTAAACAAATTATGAGTTGGATTGATTTTCTTTCTACAAAAGAAGATGTAAAAAAATACAGACACAAGAATTATATAATTAACCCGTTGACCCCAAAAGATTATGAAATACGTTATTGGGAAAATAAGAACTTAAAAATCATTAATAGTTTGAAATTGGATACGTCTTTAATAGATAAATATTCTAATCAAGCCAATTTAGGTATTGATAATAAAATTGGAAATAGTCTATATGCTTGTTTAGAAATAATTCATAATGAAGAAAGTGATATTGATTTAATGAATTATGAAGATTTCATACTAGATAGACTTAGAATATTTGACCCAGTTAATTTCATTTATTTAGATGATTTATTAAAAATAGTTGGGTTATCAAGAACAGATTTTTCATCAGGTTGTTTGCTTTTTTGTGAAGAAGATACTTTTGAAAAATGGGCAGAGTTAGTTAAGAATAAAAAAATAACAAGCTATTTGAATAAAGCAGGTATTAGTTCAATTGATATTTTTAACGATCGTAGAGAGATTCAAATCGATAAAGATACTGATAATCCGACTGATAAACTACTAGATTATGAAATATCATTTAAGTATTACAAACTATTGCCATTAGCAAAAAAATACACAGAAAATATAAATGTAAAATATAATTATTACTATTTGATTTATAGTGATTATTCAAAAATTCAGAACGAATACGAGAACGCTATGAATAATTTAACTAGCAAATGGGATATTGCTATATATAAGTTTAATGTCTTTCTTATGAAGAAAAATAATATCTTATTTTATTCCTCAAAAGAAGTTAAAAAAACTGAAATCAACAGATATATAAGTATGTTTTCAAGCTTAGAAAACAAAGCTTTTTGTTATCTATTAACAATTATTAATGATGGGTCGGACTTTAAAATGATTAATAACTCATACGATCTTTTAGATAAAACAAGAAGAACATATAATAATCCTCCATTTCTATCTACTGATTTTTATGGTGAGTTGACAACATTACAAGACAAGGCATACTTGCATTTTTATTTTATTAAAAACAACGGTATCGCAATCGATCTCTTTAATGACACTATTAGATCATTTGAATCTTTTATTAAGGCTTGTTTAATTGCTAGAAAGTCAATAAAAAAAACAAAAACATTCGATGGAATTCAAACTATAAAAAACTATTCATTGAAAGATTTAGATATATACATTTTTGTAATGTATACCAACTATAAAAAGATCAATGAATTTATAAGTGATCAAGGTATCAATAATATTTTGGATTCAGAAAATACTAAAGTTGAAGAACTATTTGAAAATTTTTGTAAATCAATTATTTTTTCTTTACAAAATGAGAATATTTTTTTAGTTCAACGATTTCCTGTTTTTTCATTACTACTTCGCAATAGTGACTTATCTAAAAAACAATTACAAAGTATCAACAATTCTCTAAAATTGCTACTCAATGATTCTATTTTTAGTAGCAGACTGGGATCAAATGATATTTCAAGGGAACTGTTACTCTTGCTAATTCACCTAGCAGAAAACAAAATTAAGATAGATGCACAGTTAATCTCTCAGGTGATTAAATTTTTACCAGTTAAAGAATTTCACTCCAATTTATGGATAAAACTTACTTTTTCTCTTGAAAACATGAAATATATAACTAGTGAAAGAACAGTTCAGATAGCCATAAACCGACGATTTCAAGAAATTAATAGAGAAAAAGAAAAAGTAAATTTCATAGCTAATCAATATTTTATTATGTCCAATTATTTAAAAAACAAGCATCTTCCTTATCTAAGAAAGAATTTAAAGCTAATTGATGAAAACATTTTAGTTATCTTACTTGTGAATAAAGTATTGGAATTTGATCAAGCTTCCACAGAAAGATACTTAGATGAACTAAAAACTAATATTGAGAATACTAGACAAGGCATAAACATATTGACTAACTCACCTGACCGATCAATTGATAATTTTTTATTACTTCATCTATTTGATTTCACTAATAACTTAGATTTTTTAAAACCATACCAAGAATATTCTGCAAAATTAGAATTCATTTTTAATCCGCAAACATTTGATTACTCTAAAATAGATTATGATGATCCAATGTGGGAAAACTTATTTCAAAATGACAAGTATAGAGATACAATGATAAAATATGGAAAAGATGCAATAAAAAAAGATATTCAAAAAGAACTTAGAAAAGGTACTGCTACTGAAAGTCAAAAAAAATTATTTTACAGATATATTCTGTCAGATGATGAAGTTTGGTATTCTTAAACTAGTTTCTCTATAAATAATAAATGTTCAACAATATAATAGACTTAGATGGAGTCTAAAACTTGCTAAGAGCAAATGAATAATTTTATTCGTTGCTCTTTTTTTGATTAAAGGAGGTGATATTTTGAAAAAACTAAAAAGCTACACCAGTATTTGGTCCGTCGAAAAAGTCATCTATGCCATTAATGACTTTAAACTTCCCTTCCCTATTACCTTTAGTCAAATGGCTTGGTTTGTTTGTAGCCTGTTCACCGTAATGTTCTTGGGCGATGTCCCCCCGCTTTCTTTTATTGATGGCGCATTGCTTAAATATTTGGGTATTCCTGTCGGTCTCACGTGGTTCATGAGTCAAAAAACCTTTGATGGCAAGAAACCCTATCGCTTTATTCAAACAACGATTACCTATTTTTTCCGTTCCAAACTGACGTATGCAGGAAAAACAGTCACATTTAAAAAAGAAAAAATGAATCAGAAAGCCACCATTGTAAGGAGTGAGTTACTTGAATTATCCGATTAAATATATTGAAAACAACCTCGTCTTTAATCATGAAGGTGAGTGTTTTGCGTATTATGAACTGTTACCCTATAATTATTCCTTTTTAACCCCTGAACAAAAAATGCAAGTCCACACGAGTTTTCGGCAATTGATTGCCCAAAACCGTGAAGGGAAAATCCATGCCTTACAAATTAGTACCGAGCGATCCATTCGTTCGATTCAAGAAAAAAGTAAAGAAGCAGTTACTGGTCGATTAAAAGAAATAGCTTTTCAACGAATCGATGAACAGACAGAAGCGTTAGTAAACATGATTGGTGACAATCAAGTGGACTATCGCTTTTTTATTGGCTTCAAATTACTTGTTAATGAACAAGAAGTCACGTTAAAGAATTTACGAACCTCAGCCAAAGCTACCCTCTCAACTTTTCTACGAGAAGTGAATCAAAAATTAATGGGTGATTTTGTGGTCATGCCACAAGAGGAGGTCCGTCGTTATACTAAAATAGCGGACCTCCTACAAGCAAAAATCGAGCGTCGCTTTCATATCAAACCTTTAGATAAAAATGACTTTGGCTATTTGGTTGAACATATCTATGGGAAAGAAACGACTACATTTGAAGCGTATGATTTTCATTTACCGCTCAAAAAACTGAAACAAGACACTTTGGTGAAGCGATACGATTTATTGAAACCGACATGTTCTTTGATTGAGGAGAACCAGCGCTATTTAAAAATTCAAAATGAAAACACCACTTCCTATGTTGCCTACTTTACGATTGATTCGATTGTTGGGGAATTAGATTTTCCTTCTAATGAAATTTTCTATTACCAGCAACAACAATTCGACTTTCCAATTGATACCAGTATGAACATTGAAATTGTCGCCAATAAAAAAGCTTTATCTACTGTTCGAAATAAGAAGAAGGAATTAAAAGATTTAGATGATCATGCTTGGACTAGTGATAACGAGACAGGAAATAATGTGCTGGAAGCTTTAGAAGATGTCAATGAATTGGAAGCCACCTTAGATCAAACCAAGGAAGCTATGTATAAGTTGAGTTACGTGATTCGAGTTGCGGCTCATTCCTATGAAGAATTGAAACGTCGCTGCAATGAGATTCGAGATTTTTACGATGATTGGAGTATCAAGTTGGTTCGTCCTTTCGGGGATATGTTGGGCTTGCATTATGAGTTCCTTCCTGCCAGTAAACGATATATTAATGATTACGTGCAATATGTGACCTCAGATTTTCTTGCAGGCTTAGGCTTTGGGGCTTCTCAAATGTTAGGAGAAACGGATGGTATTTATATTGGCTATAATTTAGAAACTGGCAAGAATGTGTACTTAAAACCGAGTCTTGCCAGTCAAGGTGTCAAAGGATCCGTTACGAATGCCCTTGCTTCTGCTTTTCTTGGTTCATTGGGTGGTGGAAAATCCTTTTCTAATAACTTGCTGGTCTATTATGCTGTTTTATTTGGTGCTCAAGCGTTGATTGTCGATCCTAAAGGTGAGCGTGGCTATTGGAAGGAGACACTTCCAGAAATAGCCGATGAAATCAATATCGTGAATTTAACCAGCGAAGAGAAAAATCAAGGCTTGCTTGATCCGTATGTATTGATGAAACGAAAAAAAGACGCGGAAAGTTTAGCGATTGATATCCTCACCTTTTTAACAGGGATTTCCAGTCGGGATGGCGAACGGTTCCCTCTTTTACGTAAAGCCATTCGAACCGTGACCCAAAAAGACATTCGTGGCTTATGGTTAGTGATTGATGCTTTAAGAGAAGATCCCAATCCTCTTGCTCATTCGATTGCCGATCACATTGAAAGCTTTACGGATTATGATTTCGCTCATTTACTCTTTAGCGATGGAACAACAGAAAATTCCATCAGTTTAGACAAGCAGTTGAACATTATTCAAGTAGCTGATTTAGTTTTACCTGACGCGCAATCAAGTTTTTCTGATTACACCACACTTGAATTACTAAGTGTCGCCATGTTAATTGTCATTTCTACTTTTGCCTTAGACTTTATTCATTCAGACCGATCAACATTTAAAATTGTTGACTTGGACGAAGCGTGGTCCTTCCTTCAAGTGGCTCAAGGAAAAACCTTGTCCAATCGCTTGGTTCGTGCGGGTCGTTCCATGAATGCAGGCGTTTATTTTGTCACACAAAATGCAGATGATTTGATTGACGAAAAGTTGAAAAACAATATTGGGTTAAAATTTGCGTTTCGTTCGACAGATAGTCAGGAAATTAAGAAAACTCTGGAATTTTTTGGTGTCGATAAAGAAGACGAAGACAATCAAAAACGACTGCGTGAATTAGAAAATGGTCAGTGTCTGATTCAAGATTTATATGGACGTGTAGGAACGATTCAAATCCATCCTGTTTTTGAAGATTTGTTCCATGCTTTTGATACTCGTCCCCCCGTCCATCAAGAAGAGTGAGGTGTATCGGATTGAAACAAAAATTAAAAAAGATATTGCTAGTCATTCTTCTGATTGGAGGAATGACTTTTTTATTTCTCCTACTCTTTGGTACCATCGCACACGCAGTTGGCTTAGTGGATGACACTGTAGATGCACAAAACCTTTACTCCCAATACCCGTTAGGTAATTACCAATTAGATTTCTATGTAGATACGGAGTGGGATTGGTTACCTTGGAATTGGAAAAACGAAATTGGCAATCAAGTTCAATATGGGTTATACGCCATGTCGAATTTTATTTGGACCATTAGCTTATACTTAGCCAATGCGACAGGTTACTTGGTCCAACAAGCCTATACTCTTGATTTCATTTCGGATACAGCGAATCAAATTGGTGAGAATATGCAGATACTGGCAGGTGTCTCGCAAAACGGGTTCGCTACTTCGGGATTTTATGTTGGATTTTTACTGCTTTTTATTCTCATTATCGGCATATATGTTGCGTATGTTGGCTTGATTAAACGTGAAACGTCCAAAGCCATTCAAGCAAGCACAAATTTTGTGGTCGTCTTTTTGTTATCGGCAGGGTTCATTGCTTATGCCCCATCTTATATCCAACGAATCAATGAGTTTTCAGCAGATATCTCACAAGCCAGTTTAGACCTAGGTTCAAAAATCATCTTGCCTCACGTTGATAGTGAAGGAAAAGAAAGTGTCGATTTAATTCGCGATACGCTCTTCTCCGTGCAAGTGGAGCAACCTTGGTTATTGCTTCAATTTGATGAATCCAATAAAGAAGAAATTGGGGAAAGTCGGGTAAATGCTTTACTCGAAGTCAGTCCAGAAACAAACAATGGAAAGGACCGCGAAGAAGTCGTTAAAACAGAGATTGAAGACCAGAACAACCAAAATTTAACGTTACCTAAAACAGTCAGTCGCTTAGGTACTGTCGTCTTCCTAGTGTTGTTTAACATTGGGATTTCAATTTTTGTTTTTCTTTTAACCGGTATCATGATTTTCTCGCAAATCTTGTTTATTTTATATGCCATGTTTTTACCAATCAGCTTCTTATTGTCGATGTTACCAACCTTTACCAGTATGGGGAAATCCGCTTTGATGAAACTCTTTAATACCATCATGTTACGAGCGGGAATTACTTTGATTATTACAGCAACGTTTAGTTTATCCACCATGATTTATGCCTTAACCACGAGCTATCCGTTCTTTCTGATTGCCTTTTTACAAATTGTGACCTTTGCAGGTATTTATTTAAAATTAGACGATATTATGACTTTCTTTCATCTACAAGCGAGTGATTCCCAACAAGTCGGACGTAGTGTTTTCCGTCGTCCAAAACAATACTTGGATCGTGGTGCAAGACGACTACAACGCACAGTTAGTCGAACCATGATGGGTGGAACGGTTGGTTATTTGGCAGGAAAAAATACGGGTCGAAAGCAGACAACGAAGCGTTCTTCTCGAGTAAGTGAACAGCGTTCCGAATTCTCTTCATCTCCTACCGCTTCTGATTCACAGAAGACACAACGAAGACACGTTCCCACTACTCGAAGTTATCAAAGAGGACAACGAATCGGTAAAGTCTTGGATAGTAAAAATCGAGCATCCACTTATGTCTCTAATAAAAAGCAACAAATCAAAGAATTACCACAAACAATGACAACTTCCGTTAATCAAACTGTGGCTGACTTCAAACAAGGGATTTATGACGAACGAACAGAACCTGTATCTAAGAAAAATAGACCCCCTGTCTTCTCTCGGTCTATAAATCACGAATCAAGAAACGTGTCGAACAAAAAAAATCAGCCACGTTCAGTTGTTCGTTCCTCTCAGCAACAACAAATATCTACAAAGAAAAAGGATGAAGCAAGAAGAAAACCTGTTTCTCCGCGAGTAGAAAATCATGGCGCCCACTCCCGTGTTTCTCGTCCTCTCATTCAAAAGAAGGCAGACAAGATTCGTTCAGTAGCAAGTGAGAAGAAACAATCTTCTGTTCCTACAGAAAAAAAGAATCCAATGACCCATTCTTCACATCATGTACCTAGATTAAAAGAACCTCGACTTTCTAACACACCTCCTTTTATGAAAACAAAAGAACGACAAAGCAATCAAACCTCTTATCGTCAAACACAGCCAAACCAAAAAAGGAAAAACATCCGTTTCACACGTCCAACAAATAGAAAGTAGGTTGATTCCTATGAAATGGAAACTAAAAATATTCATTGGGCTGTCACTCTTTCTCTCGTTCTTTGGGTTATTGTCGTTTGTAGCACTATTTGTCGCAGATGAACCCAAAACCGTTGCTTCTATTGAGTTAGAAAGCAGCAGTTTGTCGTTGTCTGTCTCTCAAGAAGTATTAAAGCATCGTGAACTGGTTGAAAAATACGCAAAAAAAGAAACGATTGAACAGTATATCCCTATCCTCTTAGCGATTATTCAAGTCGAAAGTGGTGGCACGATGAAAGATGTCATGCAGTCGTCGGAATCAAAAGGGCTCCCACCCAATACGATTACAGACCCAGAAGAATCCATTGCACAAGGACTCCATTATTTTGCCGGATTGGTTCGTTCCGCGGAATCATTAGGTGTGGATCAGCAAAGTGTGATTCAAGCCTACAATTATGGAGGTGGCTTTTTAAATTATGTTGCAAAACATGGGAAAAAATACTCGTTTGAATTAGCAGAAAGCTTCTCAAAGGAGCAAGCCAATGGACAACGCGTCACCTATAAAAACAATCTTTCTATTCCGAAAAATGGCGGTTGGCGTTATAACTACGGCAATATGTTTTATGTCTTACTCGTCAATCAATACCTAGAAACACCTCCTACGCATACTCAAAAATTTGATGACAAAACGGTACAAGCTATTATG
The DNA here is from genome assembly GCF_058216495.1 of Enterococcus sp. AMC1623. Taxonomy (NCBI): domain Bacteria; kingdom Bacillati; phylum Bacillota; class Bacilli; order Lactobacillales; family Enterococcaceae; genus Enterococcus; species Enterococcus sp. AMC1623. The sequence continues at coordinate 1,618,645 of NZ_CM177096.1, forward strand.
GATGAAGCCTTGAAATATGAAGGCTATCCCTATGTGTTTGGTGGCTCAAATCCCAATACTTCGTTTGATTGTAGTGGGATTACACAATGGTCCTTTCAAAAAGCAGGCATTACTCTGCCACGAACTGCCCAAATGCAATATGACGCTATGGAACATTTATCTTTAGACCAAGCTGAACCTGGAGATTTGATTTTCTTTCATTCCACTTACGAGACCGCTGATTATGTCACGCATGTGGGAATTTATGTAGGGAATATGCGTATGTACCATGCAGGAGATCCGATTGGTTATACCTATTTAAATGATAACTATTGGCAGCAACATTTAATTGGAGCTGGCAGAATAAAAAAATAAGAAAAGAGGAAATGGCATGAAGATTCATATTGAACGAAAACCAAAAAAAGTAAAAGAAAAGAAGAAACCAAAAACGATGCATGTGGGCACTCATAAAAAGAGTGTCCTTTTCTTATGGATTCTATTGATTTGTAGTCTTGTTTTTGGTATTTATAAAAATTTCACCGCAATCAATACGTACACCATTCACGAGACAAAAACAATTGAACCAATGCTTTTGGATACCCATGCGATTGAAAGTTTTACTCTTAATTTCGTTGAAGATTATTATACTTGGGAAAATAAAAAGGAAGCTATTGAACATCGTTCCGAAAAAATCAATCGGTACCTAACACCTGAATTGCAGGAATTGAATATCGACACGATTCGTACAGATATTCCAACCAGTTCTACAGTTAGTGATCGTCAAATTTGGGGCATTCAAGCAGTGGATGAACAAAATTTTGAAGTGATTTACTCGGTAAAACAAGAAATTACAGAAGACAAAGAGAACACAGCAAGTTACTCAACATATCGTATAACTATTCACCAAGACGATCGTGGGAATTTAGTGATTACCACCAATCCAACGATATGGACCACACCCACTAAGTCTGATTTTCAACCAAATTTTTTTTCTAACGATAATAGTATTGAAGAAGACACCCAACAAGAGATTATCCACTTCTTAGAGACCTTCTTTCAGTTATATCCAAATGCTAGTAGCAGTGAATTAAATTATTACATGATTGAAAACACCTTACCCATAATCAATAAAGACTATCTTTTTTCTGAATTAATTCATCCTGCCATTCAAAAAAATGAGGATCAATATCAAGTAAATGTTGCGGTAAGATATTTAGACAACGAGACAAAAAGTGAGAATATATCACAGTATCAACTTATTTTGGAAAAAATGGATAATTGGAAAATTATCTCAATAATTCTATAAATTTCAATGAAATAACGATAATAAATTATGTAGTAATACATTTATTTTCAACTCCAAGATTGACTCTGACTTTAAATCAAATATTTATTCTCTTACAATATAGAATTAGATTAACTTTGTCAGAGTCAACTTTTGTCAAATGAAATAACTCTATCTTATTTTATAATTTGAGTTTAATCTATTTGAGATTGAGCATTTCACCTTTTTTTGCCAATATTTTTTGATTTGTTTCAACATCAATTAAATAAATATCAGTAGCAGTTGGGTTGAAAATTTGATTTCCATCAACGGAATTTTGTAATTGTTGGAATGCAGAAAAATAATCAACAATTTCAATAGTTGTAGCATACCAAATATCTGGATGATTCTGAATACTTTGACAAAACTTCTCAATCATATGCCAATTATTATTTTGTTCAAATTCATAGCTATGTCCCCATACATAAAACAAACTTATACTTGTGCTTCGATTTCTACTGATAAATTCGTGTCCTTTTTTTATTAGTTCATTATCGTGATGGCAAGTACTCTTCCATTCATAATAATCTATAGGCAGATCAAACCTAGAAGTTACTCCTGTTGTTCGGGCGTATTTAATACCACAAGTTGATAAAATATTTTTTACACGTTCATCAAAAACACCCATTGGATAAGAAAACCCTCTAACTGGATACTCCACTAAACGTTCTAAAACATTTCTATTTTCAAGAATTTCTTGAATCACTTGATCGTTCACTAGTAATGGTAAAGTCGTATGATTTAGTGTATGGCAAGCTACTTCATGACCTTGATATAAGCTTTTTATCTCATTCTTTCCAATATATTTTCCATTTCCTACATCAGTCATTTTGCCTGTAGATAAATGAAAAGTTCCTTTGATTCCATATTCATTAAAAATTGCTACTAATTTTCTATCAAAGATTTGTCCATCATCATAGCTAAAAGCTAAAATTTTATTTTTCCACTCAGGTAATAGGAGTTGTACTCGCTTCAAACTCCGTCACTTCCTTTCTCCTTTGACTAAAGGTAACAAGTGCATATTCATGAGGAATATACCTAATTCGAGTGTGCTCAAATAATTTTCCCATATCTGTATAAACAATATTTTCCATTTCACCTACACAGTTGTTTCCACCTAAATCTAGTAATGATAAATCTTTCTTAGTTGCTGTTTCCACTTTCATAATTGTTTTAGATGCTGCTATTCTAAAGTCCATATTATTGTCGATATACTCATAAATGGATCCTTGTGCAATTATCGGATTTAACTTTTGGACAATATTTTTTTTAAAGTAGCTACAATCATACATCATAGCTTTACCATTAATTTTACGAATACGTTCAATATAATATGCACGTTCTCCATATAAAAAAGAAATTTCATTTGCTAGTTTTTCACTTACTGTAATTTCTTCAAATTTATTTACAATAGTTTCGGTATGAACTTTATCTTCTGAACGTAACGCCTTCAAGCCTTGAAAGTTCCCCATTCTAAAAAACATCTGGTCAACTTTTGCATGTTCTAAAATAACTACACCTCTACCTTTAACACTATAGACAAATCCCTCATCATTTAACTGTTGAATAGCACGTCGAATTGTATTTCTACTACTAGCAAATCTTTCTACTAAAGACATCTCAGTTGGAAGAAGCATTGTATCGTTATAAATTCCTTCTAAAATTTCTTTTCTCAATTCGTTATATATCGATTCAAATTTTACTTTAACCATCGCTTCATCTCCTTAATATCCATTAGTATATCATTCTTTCAATTATAGTTTAAACATATTTATTAAATTTATAAGACCAAAAATCTAAAAGTTGTTTAAACAAATACTTGACAATTTGTTTAAACAACTTTATATTCTTTGTAACCGGTTAATATATGATAGAAAGTAGTTGATAACTATTCATAAATAATTTTGTTCCCATATTCTGTAAACGTTTTATAGATATTTATCAATGCAACAGAGAGGAGAAAAGTATGAGTTATGAACAATTTGCCACAGAATTAATTAAAAATGTTGGTGGTGAGGAGAATATCAATAATGTTATTCACTGCATTACTCGCCTTAGATTCTATCTAAACAATCCAGCAACAGCGGATACTGAAAAAATAAAAAAAATGAATGGCGTGATGAGTGTTATTCAAGCACAAGGTCAGTATCAAGTGGTTGTTGGAAATAAAGTCACTGAAATGTATGAAGCAGTGACTACTCAACTCAATGTAAGAGATGATGAGGAGAAACCTTCTGAAAAAAAAATAGCGAATAAAACAGTTTTTGATACATTAAAATATGGAGTTAACGAAGTCATTGGTGTCATTACTGGAACTATGATTCCAATTATTGGGATACTTGCAGGTTCAGGTATTGCTAAAGGTTTATTAGCAGCACTTGTAAGTTTTAATCTAATGTCTAATACTTCCCAACTTTATATTTTAATAAATACTATTGCGGACGGCATCTTTTACTTCTTACCAGTCATATTAGGCTATACTGCCGCACAAAAGATGAAAGTGAATCCCATTGTTCTTACAGTAGTTGGTGGTATATTAATTCATCCGACAATTGTTGGGATTGCTTCTGGAGAGTCTGCATATATTGAATTATTAGGAATCAATTTCCCTGTTATGAATTATGTCTCTTCTGTCTTTCCGATTATTGTAGCTGCATGGGTCGCTCGTTATGTCGAAAGACTTTTGAAGAAAGTTATTCCAAGTGTCATCAGTTCAATCATTTCACCCATTTTAGAAATTCTCGTACTAAGTTTTTTGGTTATCTTAATTGTTGGACCAATTATTACACTAATCAGTGATGGACTAGCGTTCAGTGTATCAGCTATGTTTGCATTCAATATCGTTATTGGAGCAGCAGTTTATTGTGCCCTATTTCCTATACTTGTTGTATTCGGAATGCATTGGCCTTTAGTGGTATTTGCAGTTAACGATATTGCAACCAACGGAGCAAGTATTATTATTGCTTTTACTTCTGTTTTATTTATGGGTATTGCAGGAGCTTCTCTAGCAGTGGCTTTTAAAACTAAAAATACTCGACTCAAACAACTAGGCTTCGCTTCCACGATTTCTCAATTATGTGGAGTGAGTGAACCAGCCTTATATGGCATCTTACTAAAATATAAACGTGTATTCTATACAGCAACTATCGCAAATTTTGTTGGTGGTGCTTTTGCTGGCGTATTCAATTTAATTAGTTATGGATTTGCAGGTGGTGCTATTGGCTTCGCTTCATTTATTAATCCGACAGATGGTATTGATAGTAATTTCTACAATTATTTAATTACGCATCTTATTACATTTATTATAGGTTTTGTTCTAACTTGGATTTTCGGATACAATGACAAAATGCTTTTAGAAGATGAAAAGTAACTTTTATGCAATCCTATTTTTATCAATGATGCTTCCAATCTAAACAAAGGAGAAAATGTATGGATAATCAAGTTTTTTCAAAAAAATTAATTACTAAAGTTGGCGGAAAATCAAATATTGACAAAGTTATTCATTGTGTCACTCGACTAAGATTCTATTTAATTGATCCTTCCAAAGCAGACACAAATGCTATAAAAAAAATGGATGGAGTGATGAGTGTTATTCAAGCACAAGGTCAATATCAGGTGGTGGTTGGTAATAAAGTAAATGAGATGTATGAAAGTTTAATGTCTGAACTAGAGCCAACTAAATCGGAACTGAAAAATCAAAATACCTCTCAAACATTAAAGAATCAACCACTCTCTACAAAAATTAAAAATGGTTTTAATGAACTCATTGGTGTAATTACTGGGTCGATGATTCCAATTATTGGCATACTTGCTGGATCAGGTATTCTGAAAGGTTTATTAGCTGCATCTGTCAGTTTCGGGGTATTATCAGGTGATTCTCAAGGCTATATATTGGTAAATACGATAGCTGATGGTATCTTTTATTTTCTACCAGTCATCTTAGGTTTTACTTCTGCTCAAAAATTAGGCTCAAATCCTATTGTTATTGCAGTCATAGGAGGCATTCTGATTCACCCGACAATTGTAGGAATTGCTTCCGGGGAAATGCCCACCATGACCATTGCTGGGATTGCTTTTCCAATTATGAATTATATTTCGTCTGTTTTTCCTATTTTAGTAGCTGCTTGGTTAGGAAAGTATCTTGAAATTTTTTTGAAGCGAACTATTCCTACTGTTATTCAATCTATCATCTTGCCAATTATTGAAATAGTTATTTTAAGTGTTGTTATTTTGTTATTTGTTGGACCTGCAATTACATTACTCAGTGATGCTTTAGCTAATGGAATTGCAGCAATTTTTGATTTTAATGCGATTATTGGTGGAGCAATCTATGCAGCATTGTTTCCGATATTAGTGGTTTTCGGCATGCATTGGCCACTTATTCCTATCATTGTTAATGATTTAACAGTTAATGGATTTAGTATGATGAATGCTTTTTCTTCTGTTCTAATGATGGGGATTGCTGGGGCAGCCTTAGCTGTTTCTCTAAAAACAAAAAAAGAAAAACTCAGACAGTTAGGAATTGCAGCGACCATCTCTCAGTTATGTGGAGTAGGTGAACCAGCTATTTATGGAATCTTACTAAAGTATAAACGTGTTTTTTATCTTGTTACTCTGGCTAATTTTATTGGTGGTGCTCTAGCTGGAGCTTTACAACTAGTGAACTACGGTTTTGCTGGGGCATTGATTGGTTTTGCTTCCTTTATTAATCCTGATACAGGAATTGATGGAAATTTCTATAATTATCTAATCACACATTTAGGAACATTTTTCCTTTCATTTATCTTAACATGGTTGATTGGCTATAATGATCAGATGAAAGCAACAGACGAAATTTAACTTGATTAGTCTCACTAACTTGTAAATTCCAGTTAGTGAGACTGTAAAAAAACGAACGAAACTATTTACTAAGAAACGAGGAAAAACAATGGAAAGAGTTACTTGGAACCAAACACTCTCTAATTATCATAATATGAACTTTCAGCCCAACAATCGTGTCCAGAAGTTAAGTATTAAACAAAATTTATCAGGCAAAGGTATCCGTGTAGAACTTTCCAATCAATTTGATGCTATTCCTTTGAAAGTAAAAATGATTCATTTTAGTTTATCTGCTGATTTCAAGACATTTTATAGTTTGACTTTTAATAAGCAAAAAAGTTTTATAATTCGAGCAAATCATAAAATTTGGACAGATAAATTAGCCATTGATATCCCTTTAAAAGCAGAATTATTTTTCAGAATAGAAGTTGAAAATGAACTAAATTTATTAGCTACTTCTGCCAATTTACAATCAAATAAAATAATTGATTCGAATATTCAAAATGAATACACATTCATTTATGCTTTCACTTCAGTAATTATTGACACGACTCATAAAACTAAAACAATTGGTTTTTTTGGAGATTCACTAACCAATCAAGCACATTTTAGCGATCAAATTTTGCAAAATTTGTACGACACAGCTGATTATATCTCAGGTTTTAATGCAGGTATCTCTGGCAATCGACTACTATTACCTGGGACCGCTAAATCTGAATGGCGAGATAGTTTTGGTGAGGCAGGAATCAATCGTTTTAGAAGTCACGTATTGAATTATCGACCCAATATAATTGTCAGTCTTATTGGAATAAATGACTTATTTCATCCAGGTACAGGGTGTTTTCTTTCAGAGTTGCCTACTGCAAAAGAAATGATTGCAGGTTATCGAGCACTTTATAATGAAGCAGCTGCTAATAATGCTTGTTTAATAGTATTAACTCTCCCTCCTTTTGCAAACTCCTCTAATCAGAATAAACCTGCTTGGAGCCAAGAAAAAGAAAACATTCGTTTAGCAGTGAATGACTGGATACGAAGCCAACCATATTCTATTGATATTGCCAATTTTTTGGCAGATAGAAATGATCCTACATTACTTGATCCGCAGTTTGATTGTGGGGATCATCTTCATTTTTCTCAACAAGGTGGCGAAAAATTAGGTAATTATATTACCTCAGAATTACAAATTAAAGGAGAATTATCCTATGAATAATGAAAAATTAGCAAGCACAATACTAGAAAATATTGGTGGTAGAAAAAATGTCAATGAGGTAATCCATTGTGTAACACGTCTGCGTTTCTATTTAGCTGATGAAACGATTGCTAAAACACAGACGATTAAGCAATTAGATGGTGTGATTGATGTTATTAAGAGTGGTGGACAATATCAAGTAGTAATTGGTCCCCGGGTAGAAGCTGTATTTAAAGAAGTCCAAAAATTACTAGGTAATTCTTCGGAAGAAATAAGTCCTAAAAATAATGTTACACTAAATCCATTTATGAAATTACTCCAAACTTTAACTGGCACAATCACTCCTATCATTGGTTTATTGGGAGCTGCTGGGATCCTTAAAGGATTACTTTCAATTGTGACCACTTTTAACTTTATTTCTGCAGAATCAGGGGCTTATGTGTTACTAAATGCTTTAGCAGATAGTTTATTTTATTTTTTCCCTATCATTTTAGGTTTTTCTGCTGGAAAAAAATTTAATACCAATCCATACATTCCTGCAATTATAGGTGGAGCATTAGTTTATCCAGGAATTGTTAGTTTGTTGGAAACAAATAATTTAGAATTTTTGGGAATCCCAATTATCTTAATGAATTATGCTTCCTCCGTATTTCCTATTATTGTAGCTGCATGGTTATGCAGTAAAGTTGAACGTTTCTTATCCAAGCATTTGCCTATAGCTATTCAACTGATTATTGTCCCTTTATTGACTATAGTTAGTGTTGGAATGATCACTTTCCTTGCTGTAGGTCCTTTAGTAACCTATGTTGGTTCGGCCATCGCCCAAGCGATTCTATGGATTTATAACCTAAGCCCTACTATCACTGGATTATTAATCGGAGCTTTCTGGCAACTACTTGTTGTTTTTGGTTTACATTGGGGGCTAATTCCTTTTGTAATCAATAGTTTAATGGCCAACGGAAGCGATCCTCTAATGGCGATGTTAGGTGTTTCAATTTTATGTCAAATTGGCGCCGCTTTAGGCGTTCTTATTACTACGAAAGATCAAAAAACACGAGAAATTTCAACAGCTGCAACTATATCTGCTCTTTTCGGAGTAACAGAACCGACGTTGTATGGTCTTACGTTGAAATTCAGAAAAGTATTAATTTTCTCTTGCATAGGAGGGGGATTAGCGGGGGCGTTAGTTGGAATTACAAAAGCTGTGTCATTTGGTGTTGCTGGCGGTGTATTTGGATTATTAAGCTCCATCAATCCTGATGGTATTGATTTTAACATGTATGTCTATCTTGGAGCTTTTGCTATTGCCGTATTTGGAACAGCCATTTTGATTAAAATTTTCGGATATGAAAATAAAAAGAACGGAGAGATATAATTGCAAACTTTTAGTCTACCTATTGAATCAAAAAAATTGGCGTACTCCGCTAATGCAGAAGTATATTTAAGGAACAATGTGGAAATAAATGACTCACCACTCCCTATCGTAATAATTTGTCCAGGTGGTGGTTATGAATTTCTTTCCAATAGAGAATCAGAACCTATCGCGCTGGCATTTTTATCTCAAGGTTTTCATGCTGTAGTTTTGAACTATACAACTATGTCGGATTATACGAAAGGAAACTTTTTACATTCTACTATTTTACAGGTAGCAAAAACATTTGAACTCATCAATCAAAATAAAGAGAAATGGAATATAGATAACACCAAAATATTTTTATTGGGATGCTCAGCCGGAGGACATCTCGCAGCCTCTTACTCTACTGTATGGCAAAATTTTGAGCAAAAAGAAGTCAATTACAAACCTAAAGGAACTATTCTTTGCTATCCAGTCATTGGTTTTGACTATGGCTGGCCGGAAACATTAACTCATTTTAATTTCACTTTAGAAGAATCTTCAAATTATGACGCCTCAAACTTTGTAAACAAAGAAACACCAGATACTTTTATTTGGCATACAGCTAGTGATACTACGGTTCCAGTATTAAACACCTTAAAATACTGTGAAAGTTTGTCAAAAAATAATATTTCTTTTGAGTCTCATATTTTTGAATCTGGTCGACATGGGCTCTCTTTGGCGACAAAATCGTCTGCAAAAGTTTTCTCAGATGATTATATCCTTCCAGAAGTTGCAAGTTGGTTTCCAACATGCATCAGTTGGATAAATAGAAGAATTTAAAAAAATAGTAGAAGTAAATTTTATACTAGAAAGTCTACAAATAATAGTCAATGTCCATTGAAAAACAGAGTTGAATTAACAAAAAAGTAAATTCAACTCTGTTTATTTTATTACATTTTTTCTACTTGGATTTTAGCACTAGGATAATATCAATTTATTCGAATATTGCTTTAATTACATTTTGAACAATTACTAATTCATTATCACTTAAATAATCTAATTGTTTTTCTATTTGTCTTCTGGTAGAACTTTTGATGTCATTATCTGTTTGTTCAAGAAAAAAACTGTCAAGAGATACATCTAACAATGTCACAAGTTGATATAAGATATGTAAGCTAGGTTGTTGTCCTTGATTTTCAATGTTTGTCAAATAACGTGGTGCAATTTTAATGATTGATCCTACTTGTTCTCGAGTCAATCCTTTATTTAAACGAGCTTCTTTTATAGCAGAACCAACTGGTCGAAAATCAAATTTTTTATTTTCATCATACATTATATATCACCCACTCACATTATACTGTTCCTATTAAACAGTAAACAGGTCTTATACAATGTTAATATACCTTTAATAATTCCTAATATACTTTCTAACTACCTGATGAAAAAAAAACTGTCATTTGGTGGTTCCTTTTACATGCCTTTAATCTATAGTTCATTAAAACGACAGTCCCTACAATGTCGTTTTTTATTTGTATTTACGAATAATCAACTTAGGAGAAGATAATATGATTTTTTTCAATTTTATAAAAATAAAATTTCTCTTATTATTAAAAAAATAATTTATATACTTATAGCTAAGTATGCTCTTAAAAGTGAATTCTCAAATCCTATTATAGGAATTAAAAATGCGAATTATCAGAAAAATATACTGATAACTCACATTTTTTTATATTTTATTTCAAAAAGTGAGCATTTTCCCCCTTTCGGATTGGTATTTAGTGCGAAAGGAGGTGATTGTATGGCACAGTCAAACTTTCAATTATCAGTGGAGAAAAAATTTGATTATATGTGTCGCTTGGTTTTAATTAATGAAAAGAAAAATTACTATAAGCAATTAAAAAAAATATCTGATAAAGAAAGTACATTTACTGACACAGGAGATTATGTAATTAGTCAATTTGCAACTGTAGATTCTTATTCAATTGATTCTTATATTTTTACAATCTTAGGAATACCTGTTGAAGTTGAAAACGAATTTTTAGTTACTGCGATTAAACATTTGTCAATTAATCAGAGAAAAATCATCTTACTGTACTATTTTTTAGATTTGACAGATTTAGAAATTGCGAACATTTTAAATTTAAAACGTTCAACAGTCAATCGTCAACGTAACAAAAGTTTATCTTTAATCAAAGAATATTTGGAGGAAAAGAATAATGAAGACTAACTCTTATCCAAGTATCCCTTATCGCTTGATTAAACAGGCTATCGATGGAGATATTGAAGCTATTAATCAAATCAGAGAACACTATCGCCCTTATTTTTCTAAATTGTCTCTCCGCCTAATGCAAGATGAATATGGAATGACTCATATGGTTGTTGATGAGGTGTTACGTGGTCAATTGGAAAGCAGATTGTTAATGATGATTTTAAACTTTGAAGCACAGGAATAAATAAGAATATTTGTAGGGAGTGTCAAAAGAGACCTTCCACACTCCCTTGTTTGTTAATCTATCTAAGCTACTTTATTCAGATAAATAGTTTTGATAGGCTAATAAGCCTACTGTTCATTGAAAACTAAATACCATAATTAGATACGTTCAGTTTATATGGAGCTAGCTAAACAAATACGCCATGATTTCTTTTAAGAATAAGCGATTCTATTTGAGTTACAACTTTCAACTTAGGATTTTGAAAGTGCGAAGATATGTAAATTGAGATAATGATACACCTACCTTGAACGCTTCACCGCATTGGGTAGCTCTCCAAGTATGAGAAGAGATGAAATTTCTGTGGGTCTTCCTAGACCGTCTAATTATGTAGAAACTCTTGTATCTCTTATTTCCAGATATTGATTTCAGCAGATATGTTCTTTTTAGCAAAATCTGTTAATTTTATGGCATCTGCTAGATTCATTTTTTCGACAGATCGTTCCCCGCTTTTTAATTTTTTAATTGAACTTAAACTAATATTTGTTGCTTCAGAAATGACTTTTGCCGTGCTTTCAGTAAGAATTTTGCGAATCAATTCAATATCAGCAATCCCTTTATCCATAGGGTTTCAACCTCCCTCTATTACAGAATCTATTATACCACTACAGTGGGCTTCTTGCAATTTGAGAGGGTACTCTAGTGGTTTTTTTGGATTTTTGAAGAGGGGAGAGTAAAACAAAAATAAAGTATAAGGTAACAAAATATTTATCTTTTTATAACAAAAAAAGAAGCCGCGAGAATCGTTTTCGAAATGCTTTCGCACCAACAATTCTCCGGCTTCGTGGGTTTGGCACCCATGGGGGCATAGGGACTCGAACCCTAGACTCGCAGATTAAGAGTCTGCTACTCTACCAACTGAGTTATACCCCCGTAAATAACAAATGATTAGAATTAGAATAACAATCTTGCATTCAACTAAATCTAATTATTAGTCAATTAACACTATATTATCTTACACCCACCTATTATAAAATGCAACATCTTTTCATGATTTATTTTTGAAAGGAGATTCTCATGAAACCAAATTATTATGATTCTTTGGTAGCAGATTATTCTAATTTATTGAGTGTTGATGATTTACGAAATGTATTAGGCAATATCGGAAAGAATAAAGCCTATGAACTTTTAAAAAGTAACACCATTCGACATGTAAGAATTGGTCGACAATATAAAATTCCAAAGAAAGCCGTCATTGATTACTTGATTCTCATTGATTCTCAGGGCTGATGTTAAACACTATTGATGATATAATAAAGTTATCAAAAGGTGTTCTTCATTGCTCTCTTTTTCAATTTAGGAGGAATTAAATTGGACTTACGAGCAAATATTGTTGAAAAACGTGGTACATTGCAAGTCGTAATTACTTATAAGGATGTATTTGGTGTTTCTAGACAAAGATGGCGGGATACCAAGCTTAAGAAAAAAGGCAATAAAAAGCGGGCAGAAAAAATTAAAGATGTGTTTTTGATTGAAGTAGAAAAGGAATTGCTTGAAAAAGAGCAAGAACCCACGAATCACTTTGATTGGGAGAAAAAAGCGGATATGTCTTTCTTTGATTACTTGAAGGATTATTTGAAAATTGCCAAACAAAATGTTTCTATTCTAACATTTATAGGGTATGAAAAAGAAGTCAATACACGAATCAAAGCATTCTTCCAGCCCAGTCGTCTACCTTTAAAAGATTTACGACCAATTCACCTTCAAATGTTTTATCAATCTATTTTAGATGATGGTTGCAGTGCGAATACAGCGATTCATTATCATGCCTATATCCGCAAAGCCTTGCAACACGCAGTTAATATGGAATATATACCTAGTAACATTGCTGACAGGGTTGAAAGACCTAAGAAGAAACAATTTATTCCAAAGTTTTATTCCAGCGAAGAAGTGGAAGGACTCTTGAAAGTGTGTGAAGGTGAAAAAATTCGCTTGGTGCTTCTAATAACTGCTTTTTATGGGCTGCGTCGAAGTGAGGTTTTAGGATTGAAATGGAGTGCAATTGATTTTATCAATAAGAAATTTAAAATCAACCACGTAGTTTTGGAAGATCCCTATAATTATGCTGTACTGATAAAAAAAGATCAGACCAAAAATGATCCTAGTTACCGTTCCATGCCTCTTGTCTCTCACATTGAGCAAGAATTAATGAATCAAGCTGAATGGCAGCAAAAAAATAAAGAGCTTTTTGGCGACAAGTACAAGGAAGAAGACAACGAATATATCTTCACTATGGAAGATGGTCGTTTAATGACACCTTCCTATCTCTCCAGACGAACTAAAGTTCTCATGAGGAGGCATAAGTTACGTGTCATTCGCTTTCACGATTTACGACATTCTAATGCATCCATCATGTTGGACAACGGGCAAGATATGAAACGAATTCAAGAATGGCTAGGACATGCTTCATTCACAACTACTGCCAATTTATATGCCCATTTGACACCTGGATTCAAAAAAGAGGCAGCAAGTTCCCTCGAAAAGGTATTTGGTTTTGATCAAAAGGATACAAAAAAAGAGCCCCACGGTACCGACCCCCGAAAGTTAGAGTAATAAATCTAACTTTCGGGGGTATTTTTATGGCTAAATATAGTGAAGAATTTAAAATAAAGCTTGTTACGGAGTATTTGGATGGAAATATTGGTTATAAATTATTGGCGAAGAAATACAATATGCCTTCTGCAACACCATTACAAAATTGGGTAAGAGCTTATAAAACACAAGGGATGGAGGGATTAAAACGAAGAAAAAGGAAGGAAGTATATCCTGTTCAATTTAAATTAAATACGATACAATTTATGTTAGACACAGGTGCTTCTTATCAGGAAACGACTGAACAATTCGGATTAAATAATCCTTCATTAATTTATCGTTGGATGAAAGATTTTAATTCTCAAGGGATAGAAGGCTTGAAACCAAAATCAAAGGAGCGACCTTCTATGACTAAGAAACTAAATAAACAAACGAAAAAGGAAGAAAACAAGTTCACACGTGAAACGGAGTTAGAACGAGAGAATGAACTACTGAGATTAGAAATTGCCTATTTAAAAAAGCTGAGAGCTTTTCGGGAAAATCCGAATGTCTTACTCGAAAAGCGCAAGCAAAATGGGCATTCGAACTTAAAGAAGAAGGGTTCCGATTAAAGGATATTATCCTAGTTGTGGGAATTCCCGAAGCAACCTATCACTATCATGTCAAGAACTTCGGAAAAGAAGATCTGGATATCGAACTAAAAGAACGCATTACTCACCTATTTAAGGCGTTTTATGAACGTTATGGATATAAACGGATTACAGACGAGTTAAAGAAATTAGGATACTGTATTAATCATAAAAAGGTGTATCGCATTATGCGAGAGCTAGGATTAAAGTGTGTAAAATTCATGCGAAAATCCCGTAAATACAATTCATATAAAGGAACTACTGGAAAAATAGTGAAGAATCGATTGTCACGTCGGTTTAGTACACCTATCCCATTTCAGAAACTAGTAACTGACATTACGGAATTCAAATGTCTAGGGGAAGAAAAGTTGTATTTAAACCCTATTCTTGACCTATATAATGGAGAAGTGATTGCGTTTGGAATTAAGAAACGCCCAACATTAGATTTAGTCATGGAGCCACTAAATGAAACAATAGAGATAATAAAGAATCACGCAACCTACCGTACAACTATCCATTCGGATCAAGGTTGGCATTACCAACATAATAAATGGGTAAAAACATTAAATAAAAACAATGTATTCCAGAGTATGTCACGTAAAGCAACGTGTGCAGACAATGCTTCGATGGAGAATTTCTTTGGCATATTAAAACAAGAAATGTATTATGGAGAGAAACTAGTCAGTTATGAAGAATTAAAACGACGAATTAAAGAATACATCTACTGGTATAACCACGTACGATCAAAAGTAAAATTGGCTGGACTGAGTCCGGTCGAATACCGAATTCAATCCAGCCAATCAGCTGCATAATAAAAACTCTAACTTTTAGGGGTCGCCACCCACTCCTCCGAAAAGTGAACTCTTTTGTAACTAACTGGATTAATAATTTGTTGGCAAATTGTTGGCATTTTTATTCCGACCAATTTTCATCAACTAGAATCCTTTGATATCAAGGGTTTTAGTAACACTCCAATTCAGTAGGTCATGCGATTAAGAGTCTGCTGCTCTACCAACTGAGCTATACCCCCGTAAAATGACAATGGATTGCTTAAAAGTAATCAACATTCATTTAATACTTTACTATCTTACACCTGCTTATTTTAAAATGCAACGGTTTTTCATTATTTCTTTTAGAGAAAATCATTTTTACTGAACAAGTTGTGTACGATAGTTAACTAATGCTTCTCGATGCAGATAATAATAGCCCTGCTTTTTATCAATATAGCCCATTTCTCTTAGCTGTTGCATCGTATATAACAAATGACGATAGCTCACACCGAGATATTCAGCAATTTCCGTTTGTTTTTCTTCGTAACAATCGTCAATGGAAATTCGCAACAATAAATCAATGAGACGTACCATCAAAGGATACATTTGATTTTCAGTAAAATGTTCTACTCGCAATAATAACTTCAATCCGATATAACGACTGATTTCTTGTAAAAAGATTGTGTCATTCATTAATATTTTACGCGCAGCAGAGATAGGGATTGCTAAGCAGTTGACTGTATTTCTCGCGATGACATTTTTGGTATGTTCTTCTGCTTGAATTAACGTTAGTTCACCAATAAAGTCCTCCGTTTCTAAAAATTGAACAATCATATGTCGACCATTCTCCTGACTTTTCAAAATTTTTGCTTTTCCTTCTAAAATATAAAATAAATAGTAAACATCCTCTTCTTCTTTTTGAATAAACTCGTTTGATTCAAATTGAAAAATATAAGCATGTTTTTTAATCCCCTCTGGAAAACATTCCGGTAAATTAACATTTGATTGATTCGTATACAATAATTTTTTCATCTTTTTCTCCTAAACATGAGATATCTCATATAGTTCTTCTTCAGTTTAGCATATAATGACTACAACACAACAAAGGAGGAATACAATGAAGTTTAAAACCGTTTCGCAATCGCTTATTTTCTATTTTATTAGTGCTTTAGGTATCAGTATGACCATCAAGGCAACGATTGGCGTGAGTAGCTTTAATTCGCTCAACACGGCGTTATCTGGTGTCTTATCATTAAAAATTGGCACGATAACCTCACTCATCAACATTGGTTTTTTATTGGTTTGCTGGGGAATGGATACACAAAAAGATAAAAAACAATATCTTCTTATGCTATTTTCTTTAATCAGCTTTGGTGAAGTGATTAATTTTATGTTGTATTATTTATTTTCAGATATTACTTTAATTTCTTATGGTTGGCGTTTATTTTTCTTTGTTTTAGGAACCATTATTGGCGGGATTGGCACTGGACAAGTCTTACGATTAGATTTGTTAAAATTTCCAATTGAGAATTTTTGTTTACTCATTTCGGAGCGTACAAAAAATAGTTTTGCTTTTTATCGCTATAGTATTGATGTGAGTTGTGTGATACTCTCACTCCTCCTTTCCTACTTGTTTTACTTACCATTATTTGTTCGTGAAGGGACGATTATTAGTTTATTTTTACTTTCAGGTTCGATTGGTTGGTCACGCAATCTTTCTCTCATCCCACAAAAAAATCGCCCCCAAAACTAGACAATCTAGCTTTGGTGAGCGATTTATTTTTTTACTCTTCAATATAAGCCCATTTGTAATCATGAGAAGCGCCTGCACCGTGAGAAACAATATTTTTCACTTTTTCAGCGCGTAAATGTGCTTCTGCACGTTGATATACTGGAATAGTTCCCATATCTTCAATTAAAATATTTTCTGCATCTAACAATGCTTGCCAACGCTCGGCTGGTTGCGTTGCATAAGTTGTTGCAGCATCTTTAACTGCTTTGTCATAGTCTTCGTTGCTCCAACGGCCACGGTTATAAGCATTTCCTGTTACAAATAAATCAGTGAAGCTACTTGGGTCTGCATAGTCAGCTCCCCAACCACCAAAAACAACTTCAAAGTCACCAGCATTTGAACGGTCTAAACGAACACTAAATGGTACGTTAGTCATACTAACATCTACACCATCCAAAGTCTCATTCCAAACACCTTGAACATATTCAGCCGCTTTCTTCACAGAATCCGTATCATCTGAAAGTAATTCAAAGCTTAATGAATCAATTCCTAATTCTTGTTTGGCTTTTTCCCAATATTCTTTCGCTTTTTCAACATCATATTCTGTATTATTTGTTGTTTCTTCAACAAAATCTTTGCCTGTATCTGGATTAAATGACATGTTTTGCGGAATCAAACCAGTTGAAGCTTCCGAACCATCACCTAATACTTGTTTAACTAATGCTTCACGATCAATTGAATAAGACAATGCTTTACGTAAGTTTTCATTGTTAAATGGAGAGTCTTTCTCTCTTTGGTTCATTTCAATATAGCTTGTACGTGACTCTTTTAATGTAACAAATTCTGGACTATTTGTATTTTGTTGTGCTAATTCACCTGTTAAGATAACATCATCTAACTGTCCATCTTGGAATAAATTCAAACCAGTTGAAGATTCTTTAACGACAGAGACATTAATTGTTTCTAACTTAACATTTTCTACATCCCAATATTCTGGATTTTTTTCATATGACCATTCTGTATCTACACCAGGTCCATCAAAATCGCTTAATGTAAATGGTCCATTATAAACAGCAGTATCGCTCTTCTTCGCATAATCTGCACCAAATTCTTCTACTGTTGCTTCATGTTGTGGGAAGAATGATGGGAATGCTAATAGATAATCAAAATACGGTGTTGCTACAGCTAACGTAATTTCTAATTCATAATCTCCCACAGCTTTAATTCCTAAGTCTGTTGCTGGTTTCTTCCCATTAATAATATCTGTCGCGTTGTCTACTACTTCATAAAGATACGCATATTGAGAACCTGTTTCAGGATCGACTGTACGTTGCCAACCATAAACAAAATCTGCAGCAGTTACTGGATCACCATTTGACCATTTAGCATCTTCTCTTAATTTTAATTTATAAGTTAAACCGTCTTCACTAACTTCTGCTAACTCTGCAGCTGCGGCTGGTTGTGGCTTATTTTCATTATCTAAACGATATAATCCTTCATATACATTGTTTAAAGCAGTGAAACTAATTGTATCGGTCGCAATTGATAAATCAGCGGTAGGCATTTCTTGTAAAACAGCTAAGTTAAATACTTGTTCTGCTTCTCCTGTTCCTGTCTTAGCACTGTCATCTGTTTTAGACGTTCCACCTGTTGTACAAGCGCCTAATAAAATAGCACTCACCAATAATGTTCCTAATAATTTTTTCTTTTTCATAAATCGTCCCCCTAATCTATTTCTAACTTGATGTTAATTTTATTAGAATATACTGAAAATTACAATCTTTTTTTAACCAAAAACGCCATTTTTTAAAAATTAAATTAGAAAAATGCTATTATAACAACATTTCAACTCATAAAATTATTTTTCATTTTATTAAAATAATGGATTAAATGATTAAATCTCCCTCATATAAGTTCCGCTTTAATACAAACGAGTCACAGATTAAACACCTAAGTCTCGCGTAAATTTTGAGCCCCACTAATTGTTGAATACTCTGAAGACACTGTTCCACAAAACAGTTCTCCATTCATGTAATTGACTAAATTATTTCTCTACCAATCATCGTGTTTAGAAGATTTTATTTTTCTAAAAAAATTTTTATTAGATTCAGGTTGTCGTTAGCTACAATAGAAACAATCCATTATCTGAAGCAGAACCAGAGACAAAAATTCTTTTACTAAAAATAAATGCTATCGCTAGTCGGCACTAAGCAAAAAAGATGGCCAACAGATGACTCTTTTTTATTTCACTTGTGAATTTAAAAACTTTAGAGAAATTCTTTTTACTTTTTACTTTTTTTCAGCTACAATATATAAAGCGTGTTTCTCTTTAAACCCCACTATTCATCACACTTAATTATAAAAAGACTTTTAAAAAACCACAACAAATAGTGTTTCCAATATTCACAAACACAATATATAGTATTTTTTCATTTGACTTCTTTCTCAGTTCATTATACTATTTATATACATTAATTAGTTCAAGCAACGAGGAGGAAATATATATGAACATCAAATTATTCTCAAAAAACAACTGCATGCAATGCAAAATGGCTAAACGCTTTTTAGCAGATAACAATATTAGCTTTGAAGAAATCAATATCGACAACGAGCCTAATGCTATTGATTGGTTAAAAGAACAAGGTTTCCAAAGCGTTCCTGTAATTACATCTGATGCGACAACTGTTGTCGGTTTCCGTCCAGATCAATTACGCCAATTAGCAAGCTAATTTTCGTTCCAAAGAAAATCAGATTTACCTTGGATTTGTCCGTCACCTGTGACTAACAAGTCCATTTTTTTATGAAATATTAAAAATATAGAGATAAGGTTGTGTATATGAATGAGTTTAAAAACGTTAAAAGACGTCACTTACTTCAAGTTAAATAATGAAATCAACCGTCCAGTTAATGGACAGATTCCATTACACAAAGATCAAGAAGCTCTCGTAGCCTTCTTCAAAGAAAATGTCGAACCAAATACCAAAAAGTTTGCTTCAGTCACAGAGAAAATTGAGTATCTGATTGCTAATGATTATTTGGAAGAAGCGTTTATAAATAAGTATACGCCTGATTTCATCGAAAAATTATACGCCTTTTTAGATGACCAAGAATTTCATTTCAAGTCATTTATGGCTGCCTATAAATTCTACTCACAATATGCTTTAAAAACCAATGATGGTACGGAATACCTAGAAAGCTATGAAGACCGTGTTGCGTTTAATGCCTTGTACTTTGCAGATGGCAATGAAGAATTAGCCCTTTCTTTAGCGGACGAAATGATTCATCAACGTTACCAACCAGCAACGCCTTCTTTCTTAAATGCTGGAAGAAAGCGTCGCGGTGAACTTGTTTCTTGTTTCTTAATTCAGTTAACAGATGATATGAATTCTATTGGTCGTGGAATTAACTCTGCGTTGCAATTATCTCGTATTGGCGGCGGTGTAGGGATTACTTTATCTAACTTACGTGAAGCAAGTGCTCCTATTAAAGGTTATGAAGGTGCTGCAAGCGGCGTTATGCCCGTTATGAAATTATTTGAAGATAGTTTTAGTTATTCAAATCAATTAGGTCAACGTCAAGGTGCTGGGGTTGTTTATTTAAATGTTTTCCATCCAGATATTATTAGCTTTTTATCTGCTAAAAAAGAAAATGCAGATGAGAAAATTCGTGTAAAAACATTATCATTAGGCGTCCTTGTTCCCGATAAGTTTTATGAATTAACACGTAAAAATGAAGATATGTACTTATTCAGTCCATATAGCGTTGAAAAAGAATACGGTGTCCCTTTCTCTTATGTTGATATTACAGAAGAATACGATAATTTAGTTGCTAATCCACGTATCCGTAAAACAAAAATACGTGCACGCGATTTAGAAAATGAAATCTCTAAATTGCAACAAGAATCTGGTTATCCTTATATCATCAATACAGATACTGCGAACCGTGCAAATCCCGTATACGGTAAAATCGTCATGAGTAATTTATGTTCTGAAATTTTACAAGTCCAAGAGCCTTCTGTCCTAAATGGGAAACAAGAATATGAAGAACTAGGTACAGATATTAGCTGTAACTTAGGTTCATCAAATATCGTTAACTTGATGGAGAGCCCTGATTTTGGTAAATCGGTTCGTACAATGACACGTGCATTAACTTATGTAACAGATGCATCTGATATTGATGTTGTCCCTTCTATTCAAAATGGAAATCGTTTAAACCATACAATTGGTTTAGGTGCGATGGGACTACACACTTATTTCGCTAAAAATCAAATGGAATATGGTTCTCCAGAATCAATTGCATTTACAGATATTTATTTCATGCTATTAAATTACTGGACATTAATGGAAAGTAATGTCATTGCCAAAGAACGTGGTGAAGTCTTCCATAACTTTGAAAAATCAGATTATGCAAATGGTCGTTATTTCGAAAGCTACATTCAAGCGGATTATCAACCAAAATCAGAAAAAATTGCCGCCCTTTTTGAAGGAATTCAAATTCCAACTAGTGCAGATTGGCAAGCTTTAGCTGATGCGGTTAAAAAAGATGGTCTTTATCATCAAAATCGTTTAGCAGTAGCACCAAACGGCTCTATTTCTTATATTAACGATACAAGTGCTAGCTTACATCCAATCACTCGTTTAATTGAAGAACGTCAAGAGAAGAAAATTGGGAAAATCTATTATCCTGCTGCGCACTTATCAAATGATACAATTAGCTATTACAAATCAGCTTATGACATGGATATGCGTAAAGTTATTGATATCTACGCAACAGCACAAAAACACATCGATCAAGGCATGAGCTTAACTTTATTCATGCGTTCTGAAATTCCTGAAGGTTTGTACGAATGGAAAGACACAAGTAAACAAACAACTCGTGACTTAAATATTTTACGTCATTATGCTTTCCATAAAGGGATTAAATCTATTTATTATATTCGTACATTTACTGACGATGCAGAAGAAATCGGCAGCAATCAATGTGAAAGCTGTTCAATCTAGTTCAAAGAGGAGGCCTTTTCATGGCAAACACTTATTATAAAGCAATTAACTGGAATGAAATCGAAGACGTTATCGATAAGTCCACTTGGGAAAAATTAACCGAGCAATTCTGGTTAGACACACGTATTCCTCTATCTAATGATTTAGACGACTGGCGTAGTCTTTCCGATCAAGAAAAAGAAATGGTTGGACATGTTTTCGGTGGTTTAACTTTATTAGATACAATCCAATCGGAAAGTGGCATGGATCAATTAAAAAAAGATGTCCGTACAACTCATGAAGAAGCAGTTTTAAATAATATTCAATTTATGGAATCTGTTCATGCGAAAAGCTATTCATCAATTTTCAGTACTTTAAATACCAAAAAAGAAATTGAAGAAATTTTTGAATGGACAAATACCAACGAATTTTTACAAAAAAAAGCAGAAAAAATCAATGAAATCTATAAAAATGGGACTGCTTTAGAGAAAAAAGTGGCGAGTGTTTATCTAGAGACTTTCTTATTCTATTCTGGTTTTTACACACCGCTTTATTATCTAGGAAATAACAAACTTCCCAATGTGGCAGAAATCATTAAATTAATTATCCGTGATGAATCTGTTCATGGAACATATATTGGTTACAAATTCCAATTAGGCTTTAATCAATTGCCTGAAGACCAACAACAAACATTAAAAGATTGGATGTATGAACTGCTCTTCGAATTATATGAAAACGAAGAAAGATATACCGATCAATTATATGCTGAAATTGGTTGGGCAGATGAAGTAAAAACTTTCTTACGCTACAATGCCAATAAAGCTTTGATGAATTTAGGACAAGACCCTCTCTTCCCTGATACAGCAAATGATGTCAATCCAATTGTCATGAATGGTATTTCTACAGGGACAAGTAACCATGACTTCTTCTCACAAGTAGGAAATGGTTATCTATTAGGAACAGTTGAAGCTATGCAAGACGATGATTATTTAATCGGAATGGATTAATTATTTTAGACACTGAGGTCGTTTGACTTCAGTGTTTTTTTATCTAACAATTTTGTTCGTTTAGATTCACTTCTTTCGATGGTTGACTCTTTTTATTCGCGATAAACTATTCGTAGAATAAATGATAAGGAAGTGTCGCTTGATGAAAAAAATGACAAAGATCTTTATTGCTGGTTCCCTATGTTTCGGAGTTGCTTATTTTGTTTATAACAACGTGATGCAGCCACTCAATGAAGAAGCCACCCAAGAAATCCTCTTATACAAATAATTACGCCGTTTTTAGCAATATACACCAAAAAGAGCCAAATTTTTTATGTTTGGCTCTTTTTTTGTTCGAAATAATTGGTGGCAAATTTTTTAAAGCCTTGCGTAATCGGTGTTTGATAACGATTTTTCAACCAAGATAGCCAAATTGTTCGCTGACAAGTGGGTGAATCAATCGTCAAAAGTGGTAACGATTTTTGATGTTTGTTTTCAGTCCAAGATTGCGGTACAAACGTGACTCCAAAACCAGCATGAACTAGCTGAATAATAAAGTCAAAACTTTCAATTTCAAAGGCAACATCTGGGTCAAAACCAGCTTCTCGACAAAATAATTTCGTCATTTCTCCAAATGCATAATCACTTGTCACACTAATAAACGGTTCTTCCGCTACTTCACTTAGATGAATATTTTTTCGATGGGCTAATGCATGATTCGGTGGCACCGCTAAATAAATTTCTTCCGTTAATAACGGCTGGCAAGCTATCTCAGGGTGACGAATGGGGGTATAAAAAATACCTAAATCTACTTCTCCATCTAATAATTTCGCTGCTAATTCTTGTTGCTGTGTAATGTGTGCAATTTTAAATCGTCTTGTGGGATGCTGTAAAAAAAATTCTTGGAATAACTCTTGTAAAAACTTTGAAGAAGATGCCCCAATCGTCACACTGTTTTCTTTGGTTTCAATTAAATGTGTGAGCTGATATTTACTATAATCTAGTTCACGAAAGATACGTTCAACTGAAACTAAAAAAATGGTGCCGTATTCGTTTAATTTAATCCGTTTCCCTACTCGATCAAACAATTTCACCCCTAATTCTGCTTCTAAATGGGCAATCGATTTGCTTAGTGAAGGTTGAGCGATATGTAATTCTTCAGCTGCTGCCGTCATATTCTCTAAGCGAGCAACCACTTGAAAATACCTTAATTGTTTTAATTCCATATTTTCTCCTTATAGCTAAAAGTAATAAATATATAATTTATTATATATTTCAACTAATAAATAGTCGATGCTATAATGAAAAAGCTTTAGAAATTTTATGAAAACACAACATATTAGGAGGTATTTCTTTGGGTAAATCAAAGTTATGGACAAAAGATTTCGTATTAGTCGCACTTATTAATTTCATTACTTATTTAGTGTATTACTTATTAATGATTATTATTGCTGAATTTGCAATGAAATCATTAGGTGCATCACCTAGTCAAGCAGGTAGTGCCGTGGGGATTTTTATCATTGGAGCTTTAATTGCTCGAATTATTACAGGTAGCATCATTGAACAGATTGGTTATAAGCGAATGCTTTTTATTGGTCTAGGAATTTATTTTATTTCCTCATTCTTTTA
Source organism: Enterococcus sp. AMC1623 (assembly GCF_058216495.1). Lineage (NCBI taxonomy): Bacteria > Bacillati > Bacillota > Bacilli > Lactobacillales > Enterococcaceae > Enterococcus > Enterococcus sp. AMC1623. Next base: position 1,643,037 of record NZ_CM177096.1, read on the forward strand.
TTACCCTCTTAACAATTTAATGCTCTTAATGGTCGTTCGTTTTATTCATGGGATTGGTTTTGGTGTAACTTCAGTGGTAACAAGTACTGTCGCCGCACAAATTATTCCAATAGAACGTCGCGGAGAAGGTATCGGCTATTATTCATTAAGTACCACGTTAGCTTCTGCTACAGGTCCAATGTTAGGGATGTTTTTAGTCCGTCAGCTATCTTTTAACACAATTATTACGCTATCGATTATTTTATTAGTGCTTGGGATGTTTGGTGGATTCATTTTACGTATGCCTAAAACAAAAAAAGTCGTACCAACTAATTCACAGCAAAAAATTTCCATTCATCATTTCTTAGAAAAAAAAGCCGTACCGATTTCATTGATTGGTATGTTATTAGGAATTGGTTACTCTAGCATTGTTAGTTTCCTAACTTCTTATACAGCTGAAATTAATTTGGTTGCTGCTGGTAGCTTCTTTTTTATTGCCTATTCCATCGCCATTTTATTTTCTCGACCAATTGCTGGACGTTGGATAGATACAAAAGGAGAAAACTTTGTCATGTACCCGTCATTTATTGCCTTTGCGATTGGTTTATTGTTAATGGGTACTACTGTAAATAGTTGGATGTTATTGTTAGCTGCGCTTTTTATTGGTGCTGGATTTGGTACGTTTTTATCTAGTGGACAAACCATTGCCATTAAAGTCGCATCTGAGCACCGAATTGGCTTAGCAACTTCGACGTTCTTAGCAATTGTCGACTTTGGAGTGGGGATTGGTCCTTCGATTTTAGGCGCATTTGTACCAATTATTGCGTATCGTGGCGTTTATATTAGTATGGCAATTTTAGCTATGGTGGCAGGTATTTTTTATTTAATCTTTAATAAAAAAATCTTGAATACTTAATAAAAAAACGACTTTCCTTTGCAAGAAAGTCGTTTATTGTTTAATTTCATGAATAAAATTAGCCACAATTTTTGCTGTTAAACCCCAAATTAATTCTTCAGTTTGATAAAAGAGCAGTTGATGTTGCCCTGCTCCCCACGGTTCTTGATAATGTTGTGGTAAGCCTAATTCTTCTACTGGCAACAGAATTTCTTTTTCTCCTGTTTTTGGATCAACAATATAAGGATGAACCAATACCTGGCACTGGTATTCTTTTGGTTTGTTCTCTAGGAAAAATGCTACCGGAACTGTGAATACTTTTTCTACCTCATCAGCTGAAATAGTTAATTCTTCTAAAGGAGTCTGTAATAATCCTACATAAGTATGCACTAACATTCCTGTGGGCATGATTAAGGTATCTAAATTACCCAAAATTTCAATTCCTTCTGGACGACAACCTAATTCTTCACATGTTTCTCGAATTGCTGCAAGCTGAGGTGATTCATCATTCGGATCAATTTTGCCTCCTGGAAAACAAATTTCCCCACCTTGACGGATAGTTTCTGCTCGTTTTTCAAATACAAGGTGATATTCACCATCAATTTCTACTAGCGGCACAAATACTGATGATTGAAAATAATCAATTAAGTGGCTTTGATGCGTTCGAAAGATGATTTGCTTTTTTAGCCGTTCTTCTGTTAATTTTTCCATGCGACTTCCCTCACTTCATTTACTCTTTAACTATACCCTGAATGTTCCTTTTAAAAAAGCAAAGCGCATGCTAAAATAAATTCAATTCGATGGTTATTTATTTAGACTGGAGGAATCGGTTAATGTGGGTGTTATTTGCTTTTTTATCAGCTTTTTTTGCTGGAGTTATGTCGATTTTAGCTAAAATTGGCATTGAGGATGTCGATTCAAATCTAGCAACTGCGATTCGAACTTGTGTAGTGGCTATACTCTCGTGGAGCATTGTCTTTATGGTTCATTCTCAAACATTAATTTCTGCCATCGATCACAGAAGTATGTTGTTTTTAATTTTATCAGGAATAGCAACTGGGGCTTCTTGGCTATGTTATTTCAAAGCGTTGCAAATTGGTGATGTGAATAAAGTCGTTTCCATTGATAAAAGTAGCGTACTCTTAACAATGATTTTATCGATGGTTTTTTTAGGAGAATCCCTTTCTTTGCTTAAACTACTTGCTATGCTTTTGATTGGTTTTGGAACGTATAGTATGATTGAACATAAAACAACGGCGAAACAAACTACGGACAGTCGCTGGTTAGTATATGCTAGTTTTTCAGCTTTTTTTGCTAGTCTAACAGCCATCCTAAGTAAAATTGGCATAGAAAATGTTGAATCGAATCTTGGAACAGCGATTCGAACAGTGGTTATTTTACTTATTTCTTGGTTGATTGTCATTTATCAGAAAAAACAAACTACTATTAAAAATATTACGAAACGCAATTGGTTATTTTTGATTCTTTCAGGATGTGCGACTGGATTATCTTGGCTATGTTATTACAAAGCGTTACAAATGGGGCCTGCTAGTATTGTCGTTCCTATTGATAAATTAAGTATTGTTGTCACCGTACTTTTTAGCGTAACCGTCTTACATGAATCGCTAAAGAAAAAAGCCATACTAGGCTTATTCGTCTTGGTAGTAGGCACCTTATTATTACTGATATAATCAAGTGTTCTTAATTGATGATACTCAAAAATCGTGCTACTATTTGGTCATAGGGATGGTGCTCCCTATAACCGCCAATAATGGCTGATGGCGCCTGTTATATACAAAAGTTTATTTTGTCATACATGTTACTTGTATGCCTTAAAGTAGACTCTTGTGTGTAACAGGCTTTTTTGCATTTAAAAGGAGGAGAAAATTATGTCAATCGTAATTGAAAATGTCAAAGCAAGAGAAGTATTTGATTCACGAGGTAACCCTACAGTCGAAGTCGATGTTTTACTTTCTGATGGCTCTTTAGGTAGAGCAGCTGTTCCGAGTGGTGCTTCTACAGGTGACCGAGAAGCTGTAGAGTTACGTGATGGTGGCAAACGCCTACAAGGAAAAGGTGTCAGTCGCGCAGTCAATAATGTGGCAACAGAAATTCATCAAGCATTAAAAGGAAAACCTCCTTTTGACCAAGCTAAAATCGACCAACTAATGATTGATTTAGATGGAACACCAAATAAAAGTCGTCTAGGTGCCAATGCAATTTTAGGTGTTTCAATGGCAGTTGCTCGGGCTGCTGCAGTTAGTCAAGGCGTTCCTTTGTATCGCTATTTAGGTGGTGTTGACTTAGAGTTGCCACAACCATTCTTTAATGTTATTAATGGTGGTGCGCATGCAGATTCTGGAATTGATGTTCAAGAATTCATGATTACACCAGTGAAAAGAGAGACTTTTCGTGATGGTGTTGAAAAAGTAGCTAATACGTATCACACACTAAAGAACGTTTTAGCCAAAGAAGGTTTTGAAACAGCGATTGGCGATGAAGGTGGATTCGCACCTAAATTAGCTAATACGGAAGCTGCTATTGAGATGTTATATCGCGCGATTCAAGAAGCTGGTTATGTCCCTGGAGAAGAAATTGCAATTGCTTTAGACCCTGCTTCTAGCGAATTTTATTCTACTGAAACGCAACACTATCATTTTGAAGACCAAGAACTCTCTTCTGATGAAATGCTTGCTTATTACCAAGCGCTAGTTAAAAAATATCCAGCAATTATTTCGATTGAAGATGGTTTCTCTGAGCATGATTGGGATGGCTTTAAAAAACAAACCGATGCAATGGGAGCTACGGTTCAACTCGTAGGTGACGATATTTTTGTAACCAATCCAACGATTTTTAAAGAAGGAATTGAAAAAGGTGTTGCTAATTCTATTTTGATTAAATTAAATCAAATTGGCACAGTATCAGAATCTATCAATGCAATTAAGCTAGCTCGCGCCAATGGTTATACAACGATGATTTCCCATCGTTCAGGTGAAACAGGCGATACTTTTATTGCTGACTTTGCCGTTGCTATGAATGCTGGACAAATCAAAACTGGTTCAATGGCACGTAGTGAACGAGTTGAAAAATACAATCAATTTTTACGTATTGAAGAAGAATTAGCTGGTAATGGGATATTGGCTCGTTTTCCTAATAAATAAAATTGATAAGCTAAACGATTTCTAAGATAAAATCAGCTTCAATAATTAATACTATAGGACGGGGCAGTTCACACTTTTTAAAGTGTTCAAGTCAGTAATTTGAACTAGAATACAGACCTATCGTATATGCAATTTTTGCATATACGATAGGTTTGTTTTTTAGATAGTTTTGTCATCGTAGGACTTGATTTTCGCTATAATTGGCGCTAGCTTCCCGTAAGTGTAGTTGTTCTTCTTTTATTCTGTTAATTGCGTATGGACTATACGCTGAAGTAATCCGTGAAAATGCCTATCTCTCCAGAACAGTAGACGTCCAAGAAAACCAACAAGTAGTTGACACTGGTTTATATGGTATTATCCGCCACCTCATGTATTTGGCGACTATTCTTTTATTTTTATCTATGCTTTTCGTCTTGGGTTCATTTACGCATTTCTGATTTTTTAAGTTATCTTTTACTAATAATCAAATGAAGAAGTACTCTTACTACAAGAACTCGCTAGCTATCATGACTATATCTATAAGGTACGGTACCAAATTTTTCCGTTTATTTGGTAATTTTTTCTCCAAAAACAACAACTCCCTGTCAAATAATGTCTGACAGGGAGTTTACTTTTAGATTAGGCTAATTGTTGTTACAATTTTTCTTGAATACTTTCTTCAATGATGTCTGCTCGTTGTTGATAGTTCAAATACAAGGCAGTAAAGCGATTATCATGCTTTTTACTCCAAGGTTTTGGCTTACCACAAAAATGAAGAATTGCCGTATTACGCAGTACCCAATGAATATCATGTTTATTCAAACTTTTAGCAAGATATTTCGTATACATACGCGCATCATAATTCCATTTTTCTTCTGGAATCGTCATTGCATATTTTCCGTATAAATAATTCAAAATATCCTGATCCGGCAATAACAAATAATTGGCATGTTTTTGCAGCACCTGACTGATATCCTCCCATTTGATCTTTTCTCTTGCTTGCTCTAAGTTTATCAGCATAATTCCTGAATTATAATATTCATGATCTAAATCTAGGCGAACTTTATTCAAAGGTGTTGTTAAATCAAGCAAGCCAATGTGCGTTGCAGCCGCCAACAAATGATTCGTTAAATCAATATTCCATAGTTCATTTAACGAATTAATGACTAAAATATCTGGATCTAGATACAAAACTTTTGTGATTTCCTCAGGTAGTATTTCACCCGCTAACAGACGAAAATACATTTCTTTCGGATATCGAGCTACAGTCGGAGCATTCTTCCAATTACTGCCATCAACTTTCATTTCACGAAACTCAAATCCTAGATGTTCACTAAATGCTTGTAATGATAATAAACTTTCTTGTGAGATACGTTCATGTACTAACCATATTCGAAATGATTGATTGGGATTATTAGCATGAATTGAAAGCAACGCCACTTTAAGAGGACGTAAATACCCTTCATCTAAAGTAAAAAGCAGTTCCATTTTTTGGTTCATTTTTTTCTCCTTATTATTTAGTTTATTGAAAGATTATTCTAACGTCTTTGTTATTCTATCAAACCAATCATAAAATATATTTGAAATTTTGTCACGATAGATTTAATTAAAACACTATTATGTATTGCAAACTAGCTCGACATAGGTTATACTCATTGTATACTAGTATGCAATACAATATAGCTATGTAAAGGAAGTCGTATATGACAGATAAAAACAGATCTTCTCAGATGTTAAAAGGAATTCTTTCCGGATGTATCCTTGTATTGTTAGATTACGAAACGCTATATGGTTACACCTTAAGTTTGAAACTCGAGGAAATCGGTTTTGACCAGATACCTAAGGGAACGATTTATCCTTTATTATTGAGTTTAGAAAAGAAAGGCTTCATTGCTAGCACTTTGGTCCCTTCACCTGATGGACCAAGCCGTAAATATTATCATCTAACTAATAGTGGTAAAAATGAAAAAGCGCACTTTATGACCGAGTGGCAACAATTACAACTCAATGTCAGTACCCTTTTAGATAGATTCAGCTAGGAGGCTGAGGAAAATGAAAACAAATGACATAATCAAAACCAACCGAAAACTACAGCAACAATTAACTGAAGAAAATAATGCTTATTATGGTGACCTCCTCGTTTATCTACGTGCAAGAGGAGCGATGAAAAAAGAAGCAGTTATCGAAGAAAAAGCATTAGAGATTTTAACTGATATTTTAGATGCCCAAAGAGATGGTATTAGCGCTGAAACCTATTTTGGTAAGGAGCCGCAAGAAATTGCGAATGACCTATTATCCTTCTCACCCATAAGTTTGATGGATTTTCTAAAGTTAGCCTTGATTGCTTTAGGCTCTTATAGTTTATTTAGTATACTTCCAGCCCTTATCTTCCCAGAGAATGATATTGATTTTGGGTCATTTATGGTTGTCGGACTATATTCATTTATTTCTGCAATTACTTTATTTTGGCTCATCAGTAAAGGCGTCTATGCGAAAAAGAAGAAACAATCCAATATGCTACTAGGCATACTAGGAACCTTATTATTCTTTGGGGGCATACTTCTAGCAATTTTTATTAAAACTCCTTTAACAGTCGAATTACCAGGTCCGGTTGGAATATTGACAATCCTTACACTGTTGATTGTAATGTCCATATTATTCTTCACACAAAATAATGAAGATAAACAAATGTGGTCAACTTTTATACCCCTCATTTTGGTTTGCGCAACAATCGGTATTCTCTCAAGAATCAGTTATTTTTCCGAATACTTTGAAACTACAATGGGTAAATATATCGTTGTTGCAATCCTACTACTATCAGCTATTTTTCAATATCTGATAGTTTATTTACAAACTAAGAAAATGAAAAATATACCCTAGTTCTAGATACATGCCATAACGAAAAGAGAACCAAAAGCATATCAAAGTCATGCTTTTGGTTCTCTTGGGTCTTCTCATCAAAAATATAAAATTGAACAAAAAAACGACTTTCTTCGAAAAGAAAGTCGCTAAACTTTGATATATCAATGTTTTTCTTATTCCGCAGCGTTTTCGTCTTTGAGACCGTATTGGATGTTTCAATGATTCCTAGTGAAACCTAGTTAAAATTATCGGATTTTTGAGATTTACAAGAACTTCTGATGTATTTTTGTACTACTTAAAAGAGAGGGTCAAAAGGATGGTCAAGGACAAAAAAAAGAAAACATCCTATGCTCAGGATACTCTCTAAAAACTGATAAATCAGCGCTTTTCTTATTCTGCAGCGTTTGTGTCTTTGAGACCATACTCAATATTGATATGATTTCTGGTAGTCTTTAATCGAACTTTATTTCTTTGTTCGTTCACTAACACACTCTGATGCGTCCCCTTTCATACGACTAAGGAAGGTCAAAAGGATGGTCATTTTTATGACTAAAAAACTTCGCCAGTATATTAAGGAATATTGTTTTATCAGTATGTTTAATAAGTGAATGGTACTTCCAAAAATCAAAAGGTTTTAGACACTTCCAAAGTTGAGGTGTCTTTTTTGAATAAACATAGGAATTCTGTTAAATACGAAAAAGAACTAACCCTCATAAAAGAAAAATTCAAAAAATAAGTTAATTAGAATTACATCTTTTGATACTACAATAAAAATCATTCTTCTAAAAAATATTATTTAATTATTGCGTATATTTGTATTGACTAGAAAAACATGGTTCGCTATAATTGGGTTGTTCAAAATATTTTAAACAAGGAGGAGGGTACTTTGATTATTGATAAAGAAATAGTTCTATCAGCCATGAAACAAAAGAATATAAAAACCCAAACAGAACTAGCGGAACGACTACAAATGAGTAAAAGTCAATTGTCTCAAATGTTATCCGAAGGTTTTTCTCCTTTAAAAACTAATGTTGTCAAACTCACTAATGAGTTAGGACTATCCTATGCAGAAATACTTAAAGAAGAATTGAGTGATACAATGACTACAACTATAGTAAAAAAACATGCAACTAATAATAAACAGCTAGAATTATTTAACGATGATTCATTAGACAGATTTAAATACAAGCTAGATGAGTTTATTGATATTCAAAATACTACTCCAAAACGCGATTACACGCTTGTAGAAACATTTGCTGGTGCAGGAGGTCTATCCTTAGGTTTGGAAAAAGCTGGATTCAATTCTGTTGCAGATATTGAAATAGACTCTACAGCATGTAGTACTTTAAAATTAAATCGCCCTAATTGGAATGTGATTGAAGGAGATATTAATACTATTGCTCAAAATGGTATCTTTAATCATGATCAGTTTACTTTTAGAGGAGAACTAGACGTATTGTCTGGCGGTTATCCTTGTCAAAGTTTTAGTTATGCTGGCTTACGTCAAGGACTGAATGATACTAGAGGTACTCTATTTCATCCTTATTCACAATTATTAGTACAACTGCAACCTAAAATGTTTATAGCAGAAAATGTAAAAGGTCTTTTGAATCATGATAATGGCCGTACATTAGAAACTATGATAGAAATTTTCGAGGATTCAGGTTACCAAGTATTTTGGAATATACTGAATGCTTGGAATTATGGAGTTGCACAAAAAAGAGAGCGGATTGTCATTATTGGCATTAGAAACGACCTTTTTGAACAACAACAATATTCTTTTAAATTTCCTAAAGAATATACCTATCAACCTGTTCTAAGGGATGTATTAAAAGATGTTCCGAAAAGTGAAGGTGCTTCTTATCCAGCGTCTAAAATAGAAGTCCTTAACTTAGTCCCTCCTGGAGGATGTTGGGTTAACTTGCCTGAAAATGTTGCTAAAAGTTACATGGGTGCATCCTATCATTCTGGTGGTGGTCGAAGAGGAATGGCTAGACGCTTATCTTGGAATGAGCCTTCTCTAACGTTAACTACATCACCCGCGCAGAAACAAACAGAACGTTGCCATCCTGATGAAACTCGTCCATTTACTGTTCGAGAATATGCAAGAATACAAAGTTTCCCAGATGATTGGGAGTTTGCTGGAAGCACAAACAATCAATATAAACAAATTGGAAATGCTGTCCCGGTAAATCTTGCGGAAGCTATTGGAAAATCTGTAGTAAATTATCTGAATCAATTTTAAAATATCAAAAACTAGTACACTAAAAAGGTACTAGTTTTTTTAACTACTCTTCAATTCCTTCAATATTTTTTAGTTGTTCAGCCAAAGCTTTGATTGTTTCGTCAAGAAGCTCAGTACTATCAAATTCATTAGCTATATCTCCAATACCATCAGTTAGCTTTTGATAAAAATCTTCATCTCCTGTTAAATGATACCAAAAATCTTTTCCAGCTAAGACTGTATAGTCCTCTGCTAACGTTCTATAAAACGCACTTAATTCGCTGTCTTCGCCATAAAAAACACCTACGACACAATCCATATTTGCAATAGGAATATTATTAGTACGAGCTAAATTAATCGCTGATTTAAAATGATTTTGAATTGTAGTCACATCATCATAATTAATTGTTTGAGGGCCAGCTTTAATTTGACAGTATTTTTTTCTTCCATCTATTTTATCAATAAATTCTATGTCCATTCCAGTCGTAGTAGAGCCATATCCTTCCAGAGTTTTATTGATAAATTTTTGAAGGTTGGAACCGAATGAAGTATTAATTGAAGTACCTAAAACTCTTGGATATATTAATGCCTTCGAAACACTTTCAGGATCATCGTTCCCTGTTAAATAATTTGCTAAATACTTGTTCAGAAATGGATTCACGTTAAAGTTGTTTATGTTTTTTAACTTTTCTGTATTTTTAATATGATTCTTAGCAATTACTTCTCTAAAAAAGTCTTTCGCCTTTTCAATGATTTCATCATTGTTTTGTGCTTTTTCAGTCATTTTCTTCACCTCGTTATTTTCTTATAATTTGAGTATACCCTTTTGGTTATTTCATGTATAGGTGGTTGCGTCAAGAATTATGTGTAAATGGAAAAGCCCATTCTGTTGATCAAGTTAAAACATTGATTCTAATGTATCATGTATTTCTTTAAAACCTTTATGAACTCGGCATAGAAACTTTTGATTATAGTTGTTGAATTGAGATACTAGAAATCTCTCCAGAGATTCTTCATTAGGAAATTGCTCTTTTCTTTTGGTATATTTCTTTAATTGTTTGTTAAAACCTTCAATCAAATTAGTTGAATAAATAGTTCTTCTGATTGACGGAGGAAAATTATAAAAGGTTAATATAGCAGGATTCATGAGCAATTTAACCACTCGTGGATACTGCTTTTTCCATTTATCTATCATAAACCTTATTTGATTATTTGCTTCTTCTTTTGAACTTGCTTGATAAACTAATTTGAAATCGCTACAAATTTCTTGTCGATCACTAACACGAACCTTATGAGCGATATTTCTAGATATATGGACACAACATTGTTGAAATTGAGCATTTGGATAAACACTATGAATACTATCGTTAATGCCACTTAAACCATCAGTTACGACTAATAAAACCTCTTTTAAACCACGGTATTTTAGGTCTTGAAGAATCTCTTTCCAAACATAAGCAGATTCAGTTGGAGCAAGACTAAACCCAAGAACCTCTTTGGTTCCATCTAATCGAATGCCAATTACAATATAAACTGCTTCTTTTGAAACAGTTTGTCTTTTTAAAGGAATGTGAGTAGCATCCATAAAAATGACAGAGTATCTGGATTCTAGGGACCTTTCTTTAAAGGCAATAATATCTTCAGAAACTATTTTAGTCATATTTGAAATGGTTTGTGGCGTATAGTGATGCCCGTACATTTTTTCAATCAATTCAGAGATTTCAGACATAGTAATTCCTTTTTGAAATAGCTGAATAATAGTGGTTTCTAAAGAGTCATTGGTTCTTTTATAAGCAGGTAAAGTTTGTTGAGAAAACTTACCATTTCTATCTCTAGGAATCACCAAATTTAATTCTCCATACTCTGTTCTGAATGAACGTGAATAATTCCCATTACGGGAATTACCTGAATTGAACCCAGCACGATCATATTTTTCATAATCAAGAAAAGCTGTTAATTCAGCCTGCAATAATGAATTAACAGCTAATTCTAAATGACATCGAAATAATTCATCTAAATCACCTTTATTGATTAGTGTTTCCATAATTTCTGTAGTAAAATTGGGCATGAGAAAGTCCTCCTATAAAATTTCGGTTGTGGTAACTTTAATTTTACAGAATGGACTTTCTTTTTTTCTACCCTAAATATCTATTTACACAAGATATTTTACGCTATCGTATAGGTTTCCATGTGCATAAATATAGTAAAACACTCTTTCATTCTTGTCAGTTATACATTCTAATAAATGATTAACTATCTTTTTGAATCTCTTTTATTCACTTGCTTCATCCAGTTAAAAATTATTTTTTATATACTTATATTCCTTCATAGCATTTGAGAGGGTATAATTAAATTTAAAATTAGGTATATCGGAGATAACTAGATGACGAAATTTATAGATAAAATTAATGAACTAGAAAGAATAGAAATTACCAAGTATTATACAGAATTTAGAGATGGTTTTAAAGAAATCCATGATTGGGCAAAATCGGAAGGATTTTTAAATGAAGCAAAATTAGCAAAATATGAAATTGATATTTGTTCACTTATCGAAAAAAAACCAATTCTTTCGAATAATAAAAGCGACACTAGATTTGTCCCCGAATACAGTATTACAGGCATTGGAAATGTTCCTGAAATTACAGCTTTCACTGATGAACAATTTTTATATTATGAAAGAAGAATGATTGAAACTGATAATATTTTTTTAAAAGTAAGATATTCAGATTTTCTTTTTGAGTATGGGAGTGAAAAAGTAACGAGAAAAAAATATCAAATTTCACAATTTTTACTTGCATCACTTGTAGAAAGTTGTAGAAAATATCAGACTGTACATGAGGATAGTAATTTTATTTTATCTATATCAAGATTAGTTGAGGTTTCGCTTTCTATGAATAATAAAAAATACCTGCAACAAGCTATTCAACTAATACATTCACAATTAATTGAATCGAAGGATATAGATAATTCGATATGGGCTTGTAATCTTTCTCAATTAGTAAGAATCATTTTAGATTCTAAATTTAAAGGTTACATTTCAGAAGAACTTTACACCTGTACATTAACAATATTGACAAATCTTAAAAACAAATGTTTTGAAAATCATGAGTATCATTTTTATAGATTATTTATTGAGGAATCTATAGCTCTTGGAAAGTTTGAGGCATACAATACAGAACAAATACAAAACCTCCGTCTGGATATTGGAAAAAGCTATGAATTAGAGGCTGAGTATCAAGGCGGGAGACAACAAAAAAGCTCATTAACAAAAGCTTTTAACTTAGAACAAGCACTTGAATACTATAAGAATATGGGAGAAACAGAAAAAATTAATGACTTAAAAGTTTTAATAAAGCAAACTTATGAAACATATCAACAAAGTGATGAAATGGCAACAATAAAAATTCCTTTTACAATTCCTACAGACTATATCGATAATTGTATTTCACCTTATATTATTTCTAACATTCATGAATCTCTTGATAAGCTTGCAAAAAGTGACGAATTTATTCCAAATGTCAGTATAATTAAGCAGCAACAATCACTTCAAGAAGCAGATAATAATTTTTTTAATCTTGTCTCAAAAAGTATAATTCATGGTGGAAACAAAATCGTAAACGCAGAAACTAAAGAAGAGTCAAAAAAGTTCATTTTCATTACTAGTTATGTACAAGAATTGACACTAAATTTAGAGATTTTTTTAAAGGCTATTTTTGAAAAATTGATAGAAGAACATAGCCTTTCTGCCGATCATCTTATGGAAAAATTTGATTCATGGAAAATGCTTGATGAGAGAAACTACCCTCTTGTAAAAGCAGGAATTGAAAATTTTTTTAAAGAAGACTATGTTAGCTCTATTCATATTTTAGTTCCTCAATTTGAATCTACATTTAGACGGTTTCTTGCTAAATTGGGATTCGCAACTACATCACTCAAAAAAGATATGGTTCAGTATGAAATAACATTTAACGAATTTTTAGTTAAAGATTACATTAAAACTTTTCTAGGAGAGGATATTCATACTTTAATTCAAATAATTATGGTTGAACCAATGGGTCTTAATCTACGAAATGAAATTGCACATGGTCTAATTAAACAATCTGACATTACGAAATCAAAATGTATCTTAGTTATTTATCTATTTTTAATTTTAACAAGATACGATGATAATAAAGAGTAATCTTTTTATATTTCACCCTTATAATCAAATAGAAATCACAACATTTTTTTGGACACTTCATATTGGGGTGTCTTTTTTATTTACAAGGAGATGATAAGAATAACAAATCTTACTTTAGGAAGCCTCTTTGACGGTATCGGTGTCTTCCCTCTTGCCGCTCAAAAACAGGGCATTACACTATCATGGGCAGGTGAAATCGAAAAAGCACCGATTCGTATTACAAAGAAACAGTTTCCCCATATGATTCATTTAGGAGATTTAACCAAACTACATGGTGGAAAAATTCCACCGGTTGATATTGTCACGTTTGGATCCCCTTGTCAGAACCTCTCAACCATTGGAAATCGTGAAGGATTAGCTGGCAAAAAATCCAATTTATTTTATGAAGCTATCAGAATTATTGAAGAAATGAGGGATGCCACCAATGGAAAGTATCCAACTCTCGCTATTTGGGAAAACGTCATGGGAGCTTTTTCATCGAATGACCGGATGGATTTTAAGGCCGTCTTGGAAGCCTTCGTTCAAGCCGAAGTTCCAATTCCTCCCTCTCGTCAATGGGCAAATGCCGGTATGGTGCGAGGGAGAAATGTTGATGTGTGTTGGCGAGTCCTTGATAGTCAATATTGGGGTGTCCCCCAACGACGCCGAAGAATCTTTCTCGTCGCAGATTTTAGAGACTTCCGTGCCAGAGAAATATTATTTGACACCCAAGGAATGCAGTCGCATCTTGAAACTTGCGACCAGAACAGGTTGTCGTCCCCCAAAGACAATCGAAGCCTTACTACTAAAGCAGGGCGGCAACTATTCCTCTATCCCTTCCAAGAGCGCCGAATGCGTACGTATGCAAAAGAAAAAAATACCAAAGGATTCGTCTCCAGTTTCGGACAATCAACTGACCCTTTTCCCACTCTCTTAGCAGGTACTGTTGATACCTTTGCTTATTGGCAAGAAGGATTTGAAACTGAAGGGTTTGTTCGGAAGCTCATTCCACTTGAATGTGAGCGAATCATGGGTTTGCCTGAAAATTGGACACAATATGGATTTGATAATCAATTAATCAGTGACTCTGCCCGATACAAAGCACTAGGAAACTCTATCGTTGTTCCCTGTGCGGAATTTATTTTGTCGAATGTCGCAAAGGTCTATGGTAAAGGAGAATCGTATGGTTAAACACGCGAACGCTTAAACGCTGCCCAACAATTATTATGTACCAATTCAATCAATCAGTTGTCTGCGGCGATGCATAACTTCCAATTTTTACAACATATTGACGGCCGAGAAGTGCGTGGACGTCAAGCAATCGCAGAACAATTGATGGAAGTCGAAGAATACCTACTGATTGTTAAAAATCAAATACAAACTATTCGGAATTTATACAAGGAGAAATAAAAATGGATAACACAATTCAAGTATACGTCACCAACCTTAGTCGATTTGAGTATGACGGACTAATTATTGCCGCTTGGTTCACCCTACCTGTTTCTTTGGATGAACTAAGAGAAAAGCTACAATTGGAAACAGATGAAAGTTATGAAATTGAAGATTGGGAAGCCCCTTTCCGATTAACAGACGATGGGGATATTCTCACACTCAATCGTTTAGCGCTTTTAATCGAGGAAAACTGTCACTATGACTTATTTCCTTATTTAGATGAATTGATTGACTTAGATGTCTTTGAATCTCATGAGGATGGCTTAAAGCGATTAAATCATTTCGAGCACTTTGAAGAAAAGCCAACTGATCCAGATATTTTGGAAGATACCTTTGAGTTATCCGATGGCACCTATTTTACCATTTAAAGCAGTTTGACTAATCCAATAGTTGAGCTGCTTTTTTGTTTGGAAAGGAAGTGTATCAATGAGGAAAATCTCACGTTCCCCGCCGATCACAACAACAATTTTTAAGCTTATTTCAATACAAAATTTTGAATGAAAAGAGGAAAAACAATGGAATTAAAACACGTAGTACCGATTATGAAAGACACATTTGGACACTTAGAATTTGCGGGCGAAGGAAATGTTGAACAACGACGCATCAATGGTCGTTTAGCTACTGTTTCTCGTAGCTATAACCTATATTCAGATATACAACGTGCTGATGATATTGAGGTGATTTTACCTCATACAGCCGGAGAAAAATTCTTTGAAGTGGAAGAATCGGTCAAATTGATTAACCCACGCATTATCGCAGAAGGTTATAAGATTGGCGAACGAGGATTCACGAATTACATTTTACATGCAGACGATATGGTCAAAGCCTAAAGGAGGAAAATACACATGAGATTAGCACAAGGAATTATTATCGACAAAGAAAAAACGTTTGGACGGTTGAAATTTTCTGCACTACGTCGGGAAGTTTTTCTAAACAATGAAGATGGCAGTGTATCAACTGAAGTCAAAGAACGAACCTATGATTTAAAATCACGTGAACAAGGACGAATGATTCAAGTCAGTATTCCCGCTTCAATTCCATTACGAGAATTTGATTACAATGCTGAAGTGGAATTAATCAACCCAATCGCAGACACCGTAGCCAATGCGACTTATCGTGGGGCGGATGTTGATTGGTACATTAAGGCCGATGATTTGGTTCTAAAGAATAAAACCACACCGAAAATTGAGCCAAAGAATAAACAGGGATAGCCCATGAAACTCTTACAAAGAAAAGGAAAACGAATCAGACCAAGCGATAAACACTTGGTCTTTCAGTTTTTCTTTGGTGCTATATTAAGTTGTTGGTTACTTGCATTTTTTCCCTTTCATCTGGCTTTTTTCAGTCGAACTACTTGGCAACTAGAGGAATTTAAACAACACTTTTTCAGTCCCTATGGTAGTCTATCACTCGTCTTCTCACTTCTTACTGTTGGTTTTCTCCTCTATTTACTGTATCGGTATGGGTTCGATTATTACAAGAGTTTAACCCATCGTCAAAAACTCGCTCGAATGATTCTAGAAAACGGATGGTTAGAAACAAAACAAGTGGAAGAATTTCAACTCTTTGAAGATTCCCCTGCTAAAAAGAAAGAAAAAATCAGCTACTTTGCTAAGTTCTACTATCGAATGCACAACGGACTGATTGTTATTACTGTTGAAATCACATTAGGTAAATACCAAGATCAATTGTTACGCTTAGAGAAGAAATTGGAATCAGGCTTGTACTGTGAGCTAGTCGATAAAGAACTCAAAGACTCTTTTGTGGAATACACCCTACTCTATGACACGATTGCCAATCGAGTTTCAATTGAAGAGGTTTCTGTGAAAGATGGGGCTATGCAATTGATGAAAAATTTGGCGTGGGCTTTCGATTCTTTGCCTCATATGTTGATTGCAGGTGGAACCGGTGGTGGGAAAACGTATTTCATTCTTACGATTATTGAGTCCCTTCTTCAAACCAACGCCAAGCTGTTTATCCTTGATCCCAAAAATGCCGATTTAGCGGACTTAGGAACAGTGATGGATAATGTCTATTACCAAAAAGAAGAAATATCTGCATGTATCGATGATTTTTATGCTCGCATGATGGCGCGTAGTCTCGATATGAAGAAAATGCCTCATTATAAAACAGGCGAAAATTACGCTTATCTAAACCTAGAACCAAACTTCCTTATTTTTGATGAGTATGTGGCGTATATGGAAATGTTGAGTGCTAAAGAAAATATGGCAGTCATGAATAAATTAAAACAAATCGTCATGTTAGGTCGGCAAGCGGGATTCTTTATTATCTTGGCTTGTCAGCGACCGGATGCAAAATACTTACAAGATGGGATTCGTGATCAGTTTAATTTTCGTGTGGCACTTGGGCGTATGAGTGAGCTTGGGTATTCCATGATGTTTGGAGATGTCGATAAAGATTTCTTTTTAAAACAAATTAAAGGCCGAGGATATGTAGATGTTGGAACCAATGTCATTAGCGAATTCTACACACCACTTGTTCCTAAAGGACATGATTTTTTAGAAACGATTGGTGCCTTGTGTCACTCGAAACCATTAGTAAAAAAGGAGGAATCTGAAGATGGAGTTTGATGATTGCATTTATCGTTTGTATGAACTTTCAAGAACTGAGAATGAAGAATTACAACAACGTTTTCACTCTCTAGCTTCTGATGTCAGTAAAAATGGGATTACTGGTTTAGTCCCTATCGAAGAAGGCGGCATTACAGATGGCGTTCCACTCACTGTGGTTCTATCTATCTTACAATCAGGGTTAGAACTAGCCACCTCTCCTTTTGACCGGACAAAAATTGAAGCCTTGTATAATGACTTACTTTCAGAAGGTATCGATGGCTATACGAAATAGCACGGATAGAAGCGGAATTTTTAAACAAACTGCGGTATAGTTAATGTAACAAGATGGGAGGAATTGCCATGTCTCACTTTACCCGTACTGTTTTTACCAGTTTGCATCCAGCCTATTTGATCCGTCAGTATATCTTTAGTGGTATTGTCACTGCGTTTTTCTATTTTTCAAGTCCTGATACTGCCCCTACTTCATTTTATGTCTTTTTAGGATTAAACTTTCTTCTCTATCCATTTGCTATGTTTGTTTATGATTCGATTGTCTCTCTTTTAATGGGGAATAATGTGTGGATTACCAGTGGCATTTTTGCCTTCATTTGGGGCTTCATCAAAATTTTATTAATTTACTTCTTTAGTGTTTTGATTGCGCCAATTGGCATCCTTATTCTGTATTTTACAAATCGTTAGAGAATTAGATTATAAAGGTCTTCCATTCGTCCCGTAGAAAAGATGTGAAGGATCGAAGGAGCCTGTGACTGATACTTTATATCTTTTAGAGGGGAAACATGAGCGTAGTCGAATGTATAAAATCAAGAATATCAACAATTTCACTGCCCATTAGTGGAAAGAACAACGTAATAAACGGAACACAGACAGAAAAAGTCATGACGGCAGCGCATAAGTCATGGCTTTTTCTTATCTGGTGGGTGTGGCTTGCCACGCCCACCTTGATTAACCCCCCCATTCTAACAGGGGGGTAGAAATACAAAAATAATAAGCAATAAAGGCTTAGGAACTTTGATACAACAAACTTTCTATCGCTTTATGAGGTGTCAACTTTTTTTGAATAGTTGACATCTTTTTTGTTCACTCAAAAAAGAAAGGAGAAGTTGTGTTGATAAACCTCAAACAACAAGTATTAGAACTAAAAGAACGGAGAAAAAACTATGGTGTATCGCAAAATAAACTAGCTACTGCAGTTGGTATCTCAAGACAATACCTTAGTGAAATTGAAACAGAAAAAGTCGTTCCTTCCAGTGAGTTACTTTCAGAATTAGATGTTCTGCTCGAACGTTTCAATCCAGAGTTACCCTTGGAAATGCTATTCGACTATGTACGGATTCGATTTCCAACCACTAATCCAGAAGGAGTGATCGAGAATATCTTAAAACTAAAAATGAAGTATATGTTACATGAGGAATACGCTTTTTACTCGTATGAGGAACAATATGTTTTTGGTGATATCGCGGTCATGGTATCTCATGATATTGAAAAAGGTATTCTCGTAGAAATGAAAGGCAAAGGCTGTCGGCAATTTGAACATTTTTTGTTGGCACAACGAAGAACGTGGGTAGACTTCTTCCTAGATGTCTTTGCAGTAAATGGTGTTTATAAACGTTTGGATTTAGCGATTAACGATAAAGTCGGCTTATTAAATATTCCAGAACTCACGCGTAAATGTCAGAACGAAGAATGTATTTCTGTCTTTCGTAGCTTTAAAAATTATCGTTCAGGTGAATTGGTTCGCCAACATGAAAAAGCTGATATGGGTGATACGTTGTATATTGGTTCGCTAAAATCAGAAGTCTATTTTTGTATCTATCAAAAAGATTATGAGCAATATGTAAAACTTGGGATTCCATTAGAAGAGAATCCAGTCAAAAATCGTTTTGAGATTCGTTTGAAAAATGAACGTGCCTTACACGCAGTGATTGATTTATTAAACAATGGAAACGTTGGCGAAACGACCTTCTCCATTATCAACCGATATATTCGGTTTGTGGATAAAGATTCCAACAAACGTCGTAGTCAATGGAAAATTAATGCGGATTGGGCATTTTTCCTAGGAGAAAATCAGCGAAAACTAAAACTAACTTCAGAACCTGAACCCTATTCGTTTGACCGAACCTTGAATTGGTTGTCACGACAAGTCATTCCTACCTTAAAATTAGCAATGAAAATCGACAAACTCAATCAAACGAGTGTCATCCAAAATATGATTGATTATGCGGAATTATCGGATCGTCAGAAAAAGATTTTACAACAACAAACCCTTCCTGTAGAGGAAGTTATTATTAATTAAAGGAGAATGTGTGATGAACTTTGGACAAAATTTATATAATTGGTTTCTTTCCAATGCGGAATCATTAGTATTAATGGCAATTGTTGTGATTGGTGTGTATTTAGGTTTTAAAAGAGAATTTTCTAAATTGATTGGCTTCTTGATCATTGCCTTAATTGCGGTTGGCTTGGTATTTAATGCTGCTGGTGTAAAAGATGTCTTATTGAATCTTTTCAATCGTATTATCGGTGCTTAGAAGGGAATGAAACCAAATGGATATGCAAGTTTATATCTCCAACTTAGGAAAATACAACGAAGGCGAAATAGTCGGTGCTTGGTTCCAACCACCTATTGATATGGAAGAGGTCAAAGAAAAAATTGGATTGAATGATCAATACGAAGAATATGCAATTCATGATTATGAGTTGCCTTTTGAAATTGGTGAATACACACCCATTTCAGAAATTAATCGATTATGTGCCTTAATTGAAGAGATTGAGGACACAGAAATTTTGAAAGAATTAAAAGAAATTCAGAGCATGTGGTTTTCTAGTTTAGAAGACTTGATTGAACACAAAGACGATATTATCTGTTATTCAGATTGTGATTCAATGGAAGATGTAGCGACTTATTATGTGGAGGAAACAGGCCAACTTGGTGAAGTTCCTTCTAACCTTCAAAATTATATTGACTATCAATCACTTGGACGAGATATGGAGTTGGAAGGGAACTTTTTAGTTACGAGTAATGGGGTGTTTGAATATTTAGGATAGCATAGAAAAATCTAGCATACATCCTAATATTTACTAATCTTTTATATAAACAATTTCTTTCTGTTATAAAACAATTAATACCCTTTTAAAATTAATGATATAATGTTATTAATTTTAAAAGGGGTTGAGTTTTATGGATATTCCGAAATTCATTGATTACTTTATTCATGAAGAAATCGTTATCACTGACAAAGGAAAAGATATCTCTGTTATAAAAATTGAAATAAATGATGATCTGACCGTTTTCGAACAATGGGCAAGACATCTTAGAGAGCATTATTGTTCACTTGAAGAATTGGATGAACTAAGAGAAGGTACTGGTCTTTCTAGAGCTGAATTCCTTAGAGATATGAAGTTTCCCAATCCAAATTTTGGATTGGGTTCAGCAACAATGTCCGGTGATTTTTCAGAAATATTAATTGCAGATTACATTGAATACATCTTGAATTATATAGTTCCAAGAGTACGCTACAGACAAAAATTCAATCGAAATACTTCCACACAAGGAAGTGACTTAATTGGGTACAAAGTAGAGTCTATTGAAACTAATAGTATCAATGATGAAATGTTAATTGTTGAAGTAAAAGCTAGAAATAGTGAATCAAATCCAGAAGCAACTCTACAAAATGCTGTAGATCATTCTGCAAAAGACCTTGTTAGAATAGCTGAATCTTTAAATGCCTCTTACAGAATGTTAAAGAACTATAATGAAGAGGAAGGTATGCGTTTAGTAAGAAGATTTCAAAATCCTACAGACAGACCTCATAAGAGAACTTTTGCTGCAGCAGCTGTTAGTTCGGATAAAGCTTTTTCTAGAGAGTTATTAAAAGAAATCGATACTTCAGAACATCCTAGTCCAGATGTTCAGTTAATAGCTGTACACTCTCCTAAATTTTTAGAATTTATTAAACAAATGTATGTGAGGGCTGCCAATGTTAATTGAAAATAATTCAAAATATTACTTAAAAAAAGTTCAAGCAAAATCAAAAATGTTTGAATACAATGTTCCTCTTGAAGAGCATATCCAAGTAGAATATATGGCACAAGAATTAATAGTCCTTGCAATAGCGACAATTGGTGATGCATCTAATTTTATTTGGGATAATAGATATACTGAATTTTCTTCAAAATTAAATAATGAACTATTTGAAAATTTAAATTTCACATCAATTTACTTTGATTCACTACTTACTTCAGAGATTGGTGAAGCAAGTTATAATGATTATTTTGGATTATTAGGGGCAATTTCTTTCTATCTTTCGGATGCACTTGGAAGTACAAAAGTAATGATAAACAAGATAGATTGGGCAATGGATTTAGAAATTAATGAAATTGATACTTTTCTTTTATATCTATTAGCAGACAGATTGGACGAATTAAAGGGGTACGAGTTTTCCAGTCAATATGGTAATCTCTTCTATTATCTAATATATGACTTATCTCAATTTTACTTAGATGGTACACCCATTGATTTTGAAAAATTAAATGACTTAAAACAAGAAATATATCTATCTCAAAATCCACGAGAGATTCTTTTTGGAGATTCATTATTGGCAGTTTTTATTAAAAAGTATAAAAATTCTGCTTTGAATCTTTTGCCCAATTATTCTGATACGACAATACAAGATTGGGAAGATTTATTGTTAAACAATCATACAATAAAAGAATTGTGGCCTAGTCAAATTTTGCTAGGAGAAAAGAATATTTTTAAAGGTAAATCTGGAGTCATTCAAATGCCTACGAGTTCTGGCAAAACAACTTCAATTGGTTTAATAATTAGATCAGCTTTTATTACCCATCGAACAAAACTTGCCGTTGTTGTGGCTCCATTTAAAGCTCTCTGCAAAGAAATAACTCTAAATTTAATAGAATTCTTTTCAAATGATGAGGTAATCATAAACGAACTGTCGGATATTGCAGAAAAAGATGATATTGCGTTCTTTGATAATGATATCGCTACAAACACATTGATTATACTCACTCCTGAAAAATTACTGTTCTTAATTAGAAATAATAGTGAAATTTTGGAAGAACTTAACTTGATTATTTTTGATGAAGCTCACTTATTCGATGATAGCTCGCGAGGTACTAATTATGAATTGCTTGTTTCAACAATCAGATATTACTTAAATGAATCTTCACAAAAAATACTGATCTCAGCGGTTATTGCGAATAGTGAAGTAATCAATGAATGGTTAAATGGTACTGATGGAGAAGTTATTTCTAACAACAATATTATTTCTTCCCAACGATCAATAGCAATAGGTGATTGGATGGGACAAACTGGACAGTTATATTTTCTAAATCAAGATAATCCTGACATAGATGATTTTTATGTCCCAAGAATTGTTGATATACGTGAAATAAATAGACTTGATAGAGAAAGAGCAAAAAGGTATTTTCCTGACGTGGATTTTCGTAAAAGAAAACTCAATAAACCTTACGATATGCAAATTTATTATGCATTAAAAATGGTTCACAATGGAGCAACAGCTATATTCTCTGGAACAAAAAAAACTGCTGATAAGACCATCGAAAGACTACTTGAACTTGAAGAAAGAGGACTAGATATATCAGCCTTTTCAAATGAAGTTAGTCAAAATGAGAATACAAAAATAGCAAGTCTTATTAATATGAACTTAGGAAGTGATACTGAATATTATATTTCAGCCTTGAAGGGCATATTTATTCATCATGGTAATATTCCTCTAGGAATTCGATTATCAGTTGAATATGCAATGTCGCAGAATTTAATCAATTTTGTAGTTTGTACTTCCACCTTAGCTCAAGGAGTGAATTTACCAATTAAATACCTTATTATTTCAAGTCTCTATCAAGGAAAAAGTCAAATGAAGGTTCGTGATTTTCACAATTTATTAGGTAGAGTGGGTAGAGCAGGTAAGCATATTGAAGGAACGGTTATATTATCAGAACCTTTTATTCATTCTAACAAATCAAATTGGAAATGGAACAGATACAAAAATATGCTAGATATTGATAATTCAGAAGACAGTGAGAGTAATTTATTAAAGCTTGTTAGGCCTATTATAATTGATAAATTCCCCCCTATTAATCTTTGGAATGTACTGCCACAAAAGTATACTAATCAAGAACAGTTTAATGATGTAATCAATAAGATAAAAACCGTAATTAGCAACTCAAATTTTCCGAATAAAATATCAGACTTCAACTTCGAATTAAAGATAATTTTAGATATTTTAAAAGATGTCGAAAACTATGTAATGTACTTTGTGAAATACTTTAAAGATTCAAATCCAAATTTTACTAATATGGTAACTCAGCAAACTTTAGGTTATCATTTGGCTAGCGATAGCGAAAAAGAAAAATTAGTTGAACTGTTTGAGGTAATTAAGACTTATTCTCTTTCTTTCACTGAAGCTGAACTATCTCTTTATTCAATATCCTCTTTAGGATTTGATAACTCTAAAGTCTTGTCTCAATGGATTTCAGAGAAAATTGAAAACATTACTCAAGCAAGGTCAGAATTTGAATTGATTGACATAATCTTTCCTCAGTTAATATTATTCTCAGAAAATAATATTATAAATAGGATTGATGATACTTCTATTTTTACTCAGATATGTGAATTATGGACTCAAGGACAAAGCTATTCTGATATTTTAAACTATTGTCAAAGCAATCAATTCCAAATTAGTAAGCGTAATCAGCTAGTTCCGCTCATATTACAAGATATCATTGAAATATGTGATAACATACTAGCTTACAGCACTATATTACCTCTAAATGGAGTTGCAACATTTATGGAAAATTCCGAAAATGATTCAACACTTCATTTGATTAAAAGTCTACAAAAGAAAATACGTTATGGACTTCCTAGCAATCTATCAATAAATATTTTCGAGCTTGGTTTTTCTGATCGAGTAATTGCTCAAATTTTGGCTCGAATTATTGAAAATTCTTCTTCTTTTACAATTACTTCAATTAGTAAAAGGATAACTAAAGAATTACTTAGACAAAATAAACGAGAGATTGAAGAAGCACTAAAAGTTTTTCCTCAATATTTTCTGGATATATTGAGAAAAATATAAACTATTGAGAGCACCTTTATAGGTGTTCTTTTTTGGAGGTGTTTAAACTGAAAAAACTAAAAAGCTATACCAGTATTTGGTCCGTTGAAAAAGTGATTTATGCCATCAACGACTTTAAACTTCCCTTTCCAATTAGTTTTAGTCAGATGGCTTGGTTTGTTTGTAGTCTGTTTACGGTGATTCTACTGGCTGATATCCCTCCTCTTTCATTGATTGAGGGGGCGTTATTGAAATATGTCGGCATTCCTGTTGGCTTGACTTGGTTCATGAGTCAAAAGACGTTCGATGGGAAGAAACCCTATCGTTTTATTCAAACCGTTGTCACTTATGCCTTCCGTCCCAAACGAACCTATGCTGGAAAAAAAGTAACCTTTGAAAAAGAGAAAATGGATGAAACTGCCACAATTGTAAGGAGTGAATACATTGAATTATCCGATTAAATACATTGAAAACAACCTCGTATTCAATCACGAAGGCGAATGTTTTGCCTATTTTGAATTGTTGCCCTATAACTATTCCTTTTTGACCCCTGAACAGAAACTTCAAGTCCACACGAATTTTCGACAACTCATTGCACAAAATCGTGAAGGTAAGATTCATGCCTTACAAATAAGTACCGAACGATCGATTCGTTCGATTCAAGAAAAAAGTAAAGAAACGGTCACTGGTCGGTTGAAAGACATTGCTTTTCAGCGGATTGATGAACAAACCGAAGCGTTAGTAAACATGATTGGTGACAATCAAGTGGACTATCGCTTTTTTATTGGCTTTAAATTACTGGTCAATGAAGAGGAAGTTTCCTTAAAGAATTTGAAAAAATCTGCCAAAAATACACTCACTACATTTTTTAGAGAAGTGAATCAAAAATGGATGGGTGATTTTGTCGTGATGCCACAAGATGAGGTCCGTCGTTACACAAAAATGGCTGACCTCTTACAAGCAAAGATTGAACGACGTTTCCATATCAGACCCTTAGATAAAAATGATTTTGGCTATTTGATTGAACATCTGTATGGCAAAGAAACAAGTTCTTTTGAGGAATACGAATTCCCTTTACCTCTCAAAAAATTGAAACACCAAACACTCGTAAAACGATATGATTTACTGAAACCCACTCGTTCCTTGATTGAAGAAAACCAACGCTATTTGAAAATTCAAAATGAAGAAACGACGTCTTATGTTGCTTACTTTACGATTGATTCGATTGTGGGCGAATTGGATTTTCCTTCCAATGAGATTTTCTATTACCAGCAACAACAATTCGACTTCCCCATTGATACCAATATGAACATTGAAATTGTTGCCAATAAAAAAGCCTTGTCTACTGTTCGGAACAAGAAAAAAGAACTCAAAGACTTGGACGATCATGCGTGGAATAGTGACAATGAAACAGGAAACAACGTTTTGGAAGCCTTAGAAGATGTCAATGAGTTAGAAGCTGAATTAGACCAGACCAAAGAAGCCATGTACAAACTAAGCTATGTTATTCGAGTGGCAGCTTCTTCCTATGAAGAATTAAAACGTCGTTGCAATGAGATCAAAGATTTCTATGACGATTGGAGTATTAAATTGGTTCGTCCCTTTGGCGATATGTTGGGCTTACATTATGAATTTCTTCCTTCAAGCAAACGATACATCAACGACTATGTGCAATATGTGACTTCTGACTTTCTAGCTGGCTTAGGTTTTGGTGCTTCCCAAATGTTAGGAGAAACAGAAGGAATTTACATTGGCTACAACATCGAGACTGGAAAAAATGTGTATCTTAAACCTAGTTTAGCTAGTCAAGGTGTCAAAGGTTCGGTGACGAATGCTCTGGCTTCGGCTTTTCTTGGTTCTTTAGGTGGTGGAAAATCCTTCTCTAATAACTTGTTGGTGTATTACTCGGTTTTATTTGGGGCACAAGCGTTAATTGTTGATCCAAAGGCCGAACGTGGCAATTGGAAAGAAACCTTGCCAGACATGGCCGATGAAATTAATATTGTCAATTTAACCAGTGAAGAGAAAAATCAAGGCTTGCTTGATCCCTATGTTCTCATGAAACGGAAGAAAGACGCTGAAAGTTTAGCGATTGATATTCTCACTTTTCTAACTGGAATTTCTAGTCGAGATGGGGAACGTTTCCCTCTTTTACGAAAAGCGATTCGATCCGTCACTCAAAAAGAGATTCGTGGTTTGTGGTTAGTCATTGATGAATTACGAGAAGATGACAACCCACTATCGCATTCGATTGCGGATCACATTGAAAGTTTTACCGATTATGACTTTGCCCATTTACTATTTAGTGATGGGACAACGGAAAACTCGATTAGTTTAGAGAAACAGTTAAATATTATTCAAGTGGCAGATTTGGTTTTACCAGACGCCCAATCTAATTTTTCAGATTACACCACTCTTGAATTATTGAGTGTGGCTATGTTAATTGTCATTTCGACTTTTGCTTTGGATTTCATTCATTCTGATCGAACCAAATTTAAAATTGTGGATTTGGACGAAGCGTGGTCGTTTTTACAAGTAGCTCAAGGAAAAACCTTGTCGAATCGCTTAGTTCGTGCAGGACGTGCAATGAATGCGGGTGTTTATTTTGTCACGCAAAATGCGGACGACTTAATCGATGAAAAATTGAAAAACAATATTGGCTTAAAGTTTGCCTTTCGTTCAACGGATAGTCAGGAAATCAAAAAAACATTGACTTTCTTTGGTGTGGATCCCAACGACGAGGACAATCAAAAACGGTTGCGAGAATTAGAAAATGGCCAATGCTTGATTCAAGATTTATATGGGCGTGTTGGTACAATTCAAGTCCATCCAGTCTTTGAAGATTTATTCCATGCCTTTGATACTCGTCCCCCCGTCCATCAAGAAGAGTGAGGTGTATACATTGAAACCAAAATTGAAAAAAATGCTAGGTGTCATTCTTCTAATTGGAGGAATGACTTTTTTATTTCTCTTACTTTTTGGTACTGTCGCTCAGGCGATTGGACTAGTTGATGATACCGTGGACGTACAAAATTTGTATTCACAATATCCTTTGTCTCATTATCAATTGGATTTCTACGTTGATACCGATTGGGACTGGTTGCCTTGGAATTGGAAAGATGGCATTGGCAATCAAGTGCAATATGGCTTATATGCTATGTCTGATTTTATTTGGACCATTAGTTTGTACCTCTCCAATGCGACGGGTTACTTGATCAAACAAGCTTACAAACTGGATTTCATCTCAGACACAGCGAATCAAATTGGTGAAAATATTCAAATATTAGCAGGCATATCAGAAAATGGCTTTTCGACTTCTGGCTTTTATGTTGGCTTTCTGTTGTTGTTTATTCTGATTGTAGGGGCCTATGTTGCCTATGTCGGCTTGCTCAAACGAGAGACATCCAAAGCAATTCAAGCAGTCACGAATTTTCTTGTGGTGTTTGTTTTGTCGGCCGGCTTTATTGCTTTTGCCCCTTCGTACATTCAACGAATTAATGAATTTTCTGCCGATATTTCGCAAGCCAGTTTGGATTTAGGGGGGCAAATTATTTTTCCTCATTCCTCTTCACAAGGAACAGATAGTGTAGACAGTATTCGAGATACCTTGTTTTCGGTACAAGTCGAACAACCTTGGCTTTTACTACAATTTGATAACTCTAATAAAGAAGAAATTGGCGAAAGTCGGGTCAATGACCTGTTGGCAATCAATCCTGATACCAATAATGGGAAAGATCGTGAGGAAGCAGTAAAAAATGAAATTGAAGAACACGACAACCAACAACTAACCTTAACAAAAACGGTCAATCGATTAGGGACGGTTAGTTTTTTAGTCTTGTTTAACATTGGGATTTCCATTTTCGTTTTCTTATTGACTGGCATTATGATTTTCAGTCAAATTCTGTTTATTCTCTATGCAATGTTCTTGCCTATTATTTTCTTGTTGGCTATGTTGCCAACCTTTAGTGGCATGGGAAAAGCGGCATTGATGAAACTCTTTAATACCATTATGTTGCGAGCTGGAATCACGTTGATTATTACGGTGGCGTTTAGTTTATCCACCATGTTGTATAGCCTAACCACCAGTTATCCCTTTTTCCTAGTTGCCTTTTTACAGATTGTGACTTTTGCGGGTATCTACTTAAAGATGGGCGATATTATGAGTTTGTTTAATCTTCAAGCCAACGATTCCCAACAAATTAGTCGAGGGGTTATGAGACGACCAAAACAATATATGCACCGAGGAGCACGACGACTTCAACGAACCATTAGTCGAACCATGATCGGTGGTTCTCTTGGGTATTTGGCAGGCAAAACCAAAGGAAGAAAAAATGCCAAGCAACTTCCTTCAATTGCAGGTACAACGCCTTCCAATGCTCGTGCGTCTGTCCCTTCCAATCAACAAAAAAATGATCGCACACAACGACCAACCACTCGAAGTTATCAGACTGGGCAACAAATTGGGAAAGTCTTGGATAGTAAAAATCGAGCGAGCAATTTTGTGGCTCAAAAGAAACAACAAGTCAAAGAGTTACCTAAAACAGTTACAGGGAATCTTCATCAAACCATTTCTGATTTTAAACAAGGGATGTCAGATGAACGAACGGAATCAGTAACAAGTAAAAACAGACCGGTTGTACAATCTCGAAAAACAAAACAAGAAAAAAAGCGAGGAACAACAAATCCTACGACTGACAAAAACCATCAACGACCAGCTGTTGATTCGGTTCAAGCAGTGAATAAGATACAACAAGCAAGTACGTCAAACAAACGAATAGATTCAGTATCGAGAAAAAATAGACCGGTTATTCAATCTCGAAAAACAAATCGAGAAATGAAACCAATTCGTTCTACTGTTACTCGTCCACCTGTACAACACAGACCATCGAATAAGATCCAAACAGTATCGCAAGAAGTACCACAAGGACAGACAGCTTCCAAAGTACAAGAGCGAATAACCAAACAAAGGAACCGCTCGATAAAACAACAACCTTCTATCAAGCAACAAGCTCCTATTTCTCGCAAGCAACCAACAAGGTACATGACAAATCAGAAACAAACAACGTCAACTGTCCGTTATTCTCAAAATAACCGTCAAAAGAAAAATGTCCGTTTCACACGTCCAATGAAAAGAAAGTAGGTCAATCGCTATGAAATGGAAACTAAAAATAATGGTGGCTTTAACGCTCTTTCTGTCCTTCTTTGGCTTATTATCTTTTGTGGCAATTTTTGTGGCAGATGAACCTCAAGGTAATTCTTCTGATTCCATTGTTATTCAAGGAAGTGGTTTGTCTGTTTCACCAGAGGTCCTAAAGTATCGCTCCTTAGTAGAAAAATACGCAAAACAAGAGAATATTGAGGACTATATCCATATTCTCTTAGCGATTATTCAAGTTGAAAGTGGCGGCACTCTAAAAGATGTCATGCAATCGTCAGAATCAAAAGGCTTACCTCCAAATACGATTACTGATCCCGAAGAATCAATAAAACAAGGTGTTTCTTATTTTGCAGGACTGGTACGTTCTGCGGAATCGTTAGGTGTTGACCAACAAAGCGTGATCCAAGCGTACAATTACGGTGGGAGCTTTTTAAATTATGTCGCGAAGAATGGGAAAACTTATTCCTTTGAGTTAGCGGAAAGCTTTTCTAATGAACAAGCCAAAGGTCAACGAGTGACTTATAAAAATGCACTTTCTATTCCTAAAAATGGCGGCTGGCGTTATAACTATGGCAATATGTTTTATGTGCTATTAGTTATCCAATATTTAGAGACAGCTTCGCAAAAGTTTGATAATCAAACCGTTCAGATAATTATGGATGAAGCGTTGAAATATCAAGGCTATCCCTATGTTTTTGGCGGTTCCAATCCAAATACCTCTTTTGACTGTAGCGGCATTACCCAATGGACCTTTCAGAAAGCTGGCATCATTTTGCCTCGTACTGCCCAAGCACAATACGAGGTGATGGATCATTTGCCTTTGTCACAAGCTGAACCAGGAGATTTAATTTTCTTTCACTCGACCTATGCAACTGCCGATTATGTGACACATGTCGGCATTTATGTAGGAGATATGAGAATGTACCACGCTGGTGATCCGATTGGTTACACCGACTTAAATGAAAACTATTGGCAGCAACATTTAATTGGTGCTGGACGAATAAAACAATAAGAAATGAGGACAATTCATGAAAATTCATATTGAACACAAACCTAAAAAAGAAAAAGCAAACAGACAAAAGAAAGTCAAAACCATCCACTTGGGCACTCACAAAAAGAGTGTCCTTTTCTTGTGGCTGTTATTGATTGGTAGCTTTAGTTTTGGCCTGTATAAAAACTTTACCGCTATTGATACACACACGATTCATGAGACAACAGTCATTGAACCTGTGCTTGTGGATACCCATGCGATTGAGAGTTTTACTCTTAATTTCATTCAAGAATATTATTCTTGGGAAAATAACAAAGAAGCCATTGAGCAACGACCTGAACGAATCAATCGTTACCTGACTTCGGAATTACAAGAATTGAATGTAGATACAATTCGGACCGATATTCCCACGAGCTCTTCTGTCAGTGATTGTAAAATTTGGCAGATACAATCCATTGATGAACAGAATTTTGTAGTAGTTTATACGGTCAAGCAACAAATTAAAGAAGGCGAAGAAACGAAAAATGTGGCTTCTACCTATCGAATCACGATTCATCAAGATAAGAATAACAATCTAGTTATTACAAGTAATCCAACCGTCTGGGCAGCACCGAATCCCTCTGAATTTCAACCAGATACACTTGTAAACGATAATAATATTGATGAACAAACGAAGCTAGAAATTCTCGATTTTTTAGAAACTTTCTTTAAGTTGTATCCCAATGCTACTAAGAATGAATTGGATTATTATATGATGGAAGATGTTTTACCAATAATCAGTCAAAACTTTATTTACTCTGAGTTGGTGAATCCAATTATTCAGAAGAAAGAGAAACAGTATCTAGTAAAAATAGCCGTTCGATATTTAGACAATGAAACAAAGATTGAAAATATTTCCCAATACCAATTAACTTTAGAGAAGAAGGATAACTGGAAAATAATAATGAATGAATAAAGAATATTAAGATGAAAACAATACTTGAATATTTAGTATAAGCAAAAAAAATTGTATGTCACTATAGCAAACTTATAATGATTTAGCATAAATAATCCAAAATATAGCGTGAAATCAACCTTCTATGAGAAGTATAAGCAAATTCACCTTTATTCTAACTTATAACTATTTTCATTACATTACTTAAAAAGGTCTCTCCAATTTTTTCCAAATAAACAGTATAACTTTTAATGATATTTTCCAAGTCAAACTTAATATTAACAATTCAAAACTATTGGAACCACTGCAAAATATTTTGTTAAGCAGTATATATTTCAAAAATTATACGTAATATATTTGTAGAAAGGTTGTGGACAGTTGTCCTATTGACCTGAAAAGTAATATAATAGCTGGATGAATAAAGAATCCCTTATGAACTTGTAAATCGTTATTAAATCGCTGAATTTTGATAGCCATTCTGAAGAGTTATCTTCAACTACTACACTAACTTCCATTAATTTCTCATTAATTTCCCTTTCGTTCAAAAAATATGGTTGGCTTTACAAGCATTCTATCATATGATAGAATTAAGATAACATTCAAAAGGAGATAATAAAAATGCGGCAAGGTATTCTTAAATAAACTGTCAATTAGATAGCGGGAATAATTAATTAAGCATCCTTATTTAAAATAAGGACTGGTTTTTTGTGCCCAGTTTAAGAATACTTTTATCATTTTATCATAAAGCATCTGTGGCTATCAGTGTGTAGTATACAGCTATTTTTGTATTAAAATCCCAGTGATAAGAGTATTTATCACTGGGATTTTTTCTGCTTTTTGAGCTTTTGAATGGAGGAAATAAAATTGAAAATTATTAATATCGGTATCTTAGCACATGTTGATGCAGGAAAAACTACTTTGACAGAAAGCTTACTATACAGTAGCGGAGCAATTAAAGAGTTAGGAAGTGTAGATAGCGGTACAACGAAAACGGATACTATGTTTTTGGAACGCCAGAGAGGTATTACTATTCAGACCGCAATAACATCTTTTCAACGGGAAAATGTTAAAGTAAATATTGTAGATACTCCTGGACACATGGATTTTTTGGCAGATGTATACCGTTCATTATCTGTTTTGGATGGAGCTATTTTGCTAATCTCTGCAAAAGATGGAGTACAGTCACAAACTCGTATACTATTCCATGCACTTAGAAAGATGAACATACCTATAATATTTTTTATTAACAAAATTGATCAAAATGGAATAAATTTGCCAGATGTTTATCAAGATATTAAGGACAAACTTTCTGACGACATCATAATTAAGCAGACTGTGAATCTAAATTTGAAACCTTATGTAATAGATTATACTGAACCAGAACAATGGGAGACAGTAATTGTGGGAAATGATTATTTATTAGAAAAATATACCATTGGGAAAACATTGAATATTGCAGAACTTGAAAAGGAGGAAAACGAAAGAATTCAAAGTTGCTCCTTATATCCTGTTTATCACGGAAGTGCAAAGAATAATATTGGAATTAAACAACTTATAGAGGTAATTACTAGCAAATTATTTTCACCCACACAACTCAATTCAGATAAACTTTGTGGAAATGTTTTTAAAGTAGAATATTCAGATGATGGTCAACGGCTTGTCTATGTACGTCTTTATAGTGGAACGCTACATTTGCGAGACTCAGTCAATATATCAGAAAAGGAAAAAATAAAAGTTACAGAAATGTATACTTCAATAAATGGAGAATTACGCCAGATAGATAAGGCAGAGCCTGGTGAGATTATTATTTTAAAAAATGAGCTTTTAAAACTAAATAACGTACTTGGAGATAAAAAAAGATTACCACATAGAGAAATTCTTGAGAATCCTCTTCCTATGTTACAAACAACAATTGAACCATGTAAATCAGTACAAAGAGAAAAGTTACTAGATGCACTTTTTGAAATATCCGATAGTGATCCCCTTCTACAATATTATGTAGATACAGTAACTCACGAAATTGTGCTATCTTTTTTAGGTGAGGTCCAAATGGAGGTAACTTGTACTCTGATTCAAGAAAAATATCATATTGAGATAGAAACAAGAAAACCAACTGTCATTTATATGGAAAGACCATTAAAAAAATCTGAATTTACCATTGATATCGAAGTACCTCCAAATCCTTTCTGGGCTTCTATTGGTTTATCTGTAACACCACTTCCTTTGGGTAGTGGCATTCAGTATGAGAGCCTGGTTTCTCTAGGTTATTTAAATCAATCATTTCAAAATGCAGTTATGGAAGGTATACGCTATGGGTGTGAACAAGGATTGTACGGTTGGAAATTAACAGACTGTAAGATCTGTTTTAAGTATGGTCTATATTACAGCCCTGTCAGTACGCCAGCAGATTTCCGAATGCTTGCGCCTATTGTACTAGAGCAGGCTTTTAGAAAGAGTGGTACAGAGTTATTAGAGCCATATCTTAGCTTCGAAATTTATGTACCACAAGAATATCTTTCGAGAGCATATAATGATGCTTCCAAATATTGTGCAAATATTTTAAATACTAAGTTAAAAGGTAACGAGGTCATTCTCATTGGTGAAATTCCAGCCCGTTGTATTCAAGAGTATCGAAACAGTTTAACTTTCTTTACAAATGGACGCAGTGTCTGTTTAACAGAGTTAAAAGGTTATCAGGTTACTAACATTAAGTCTGCTTTCCAACCACGTCGTCCAAATAATAGAATAGACAAAGTAAGGCATATGTTTAATAAAATCAACTTACATTGATAGTGAACTAAAGAGAAATTTTTAAAATGAATATTGAGTTGTTAATTAGAACAGGAGGATATAGATATTGTAAATACTAGGTGGATACTGTGCCCTATATGTGGCAATAAGACCCGTTTAAAAATGAGGGAAGATACTGAATTAAAAAATTTCCCTCTATTTTGTCCTAAATGCAGACAAGAAATTTTAATTGAAATAACGAAGTTTAGAATAACTGTAATTACAGAGCCAGACGCAAAGACGCAGAGCCGATAATTCGAGATATCAAAATCTCATTTTATCGGCTTTTTCTTTTCTATGCATACCATTGAGCTTAGTTCTTGATATCCTTTATAAGAAAATAAGTGTACTGATTTTTTTTGCAGTAGCTGTATTACAGTAGACATCCCTCAAGCATAAAAAGTATACAATTAAAATTCAATACTTGATTATTGATGAAGTACAGAGTTACTCGTCATTTCAAAACTAGTATATCAGTCAAGTTTTTCCTAAGGAACAAAAACGAACTTCGCTATGGGAATCAAAAATTTTTAGTCGGATGAAGTGATATGCAATAAATCCAGAAAATTTTCCCAACAACAAAAAAATGAACTGTACTTTGCAGCGATAAGAGTAACCAAAGAACTATTTATCATTCGCTCTAGTTCCTAAGTGTAACAAAGATAAATTCATTTTCTATTTATGATTAACAAAAATCAGAAAAAATTCATTACATCTTTGTAATCAATCTTTCCTGATAGTATTAATTAATCCATTGTGTATTATTGAACTAGTTAAATTTACATTTTTCTCCGTAAATTGCTTGAATCACTTTCCCAATCGTCACTAATTCATCTTCATCCAGACAATCCAACTGTGCTTCTACTTGAAGACGTTTGGAGCTTTTATGACTGTTTTCTTCCCCTAAAATAAATCCATCCAAAGAAATATTTAGCAAAGTCACTAAATCATATACAACATGAAAACTTGGCTGTTGTCCTTTATTTTCAATGTTCGTCAAATAGCGTGGCGCAATCTGGATCATTGATCCTACCTGCTCACGAGTCAATCCTTTACTAAGACGGGCTTCTTTAATCGCAAGACCCAATGGTTTGAAATCAAAAGTTCTATGTTTTTTTCTGTCCATCATATATCACCTATCGGCATTATACTGTTCCTATCTAAATGTAAACAGGCCTTATATAAAGCAGTATATAGCTTAAATAAATCCTATTTTTTTCAAATTGCTAAAAGAAAAAAAAAATCAGTCTTTTAGCGATTTCTTTCCTATGCACAAAAATATATCTGAGTACACTAAACGACGATTTCTGAATCGTCATTTTTTTATGTGTAAAGCTAAAGACGATGTTTTTGGGAGAATAAACCATGACTCATGACAGCATCCATTGGATTTATTTACTAAATTTATCAAAAAAATTTTTTCTATTTCAAAGAATCCTTTCGGATTAAAATGTAGTTTCCTGGTTCTATTAAAAGGGAACTATTTGTGTGAATTACTTTGTCCATATCGTCGGATATGGACTTTTTTGTGTTTTTCTAAAAGTTTTTTTCAAAAATTCCGTCATTTCCTCTCTTTACGTCGGGTTATATTACGAAAGGAGATAAATGTTCATTGGAATCATCTTCTTTCTCAACGGGAAAGGAGGTGTGAATGACATGAGTTCTTCCCTGTTCCAAGCTGCCATTGAAATGCAATTTGACTATATTTGTAAACGATCCATTGATGACGAACGTAAGGATTATTTAAAGTCTCTCAGTCGGATATCAAAAAAAGAAGTCGCTTTTTCAGAACTAGATGATTATGTAGTGGAACAGTTTGCTAGTATTGACCAGTATCCATCCGATTTCAGTTACTTTGAATTGGAGGGTGCAGAAATTGCTGTTAAAAGTATGTCTCTAGGAGAAGCATTAGAGCGTTTGCCAAAGAAAAAAAGAAACATTATCTTGTTTTATTACTTTATTGAAATGAATGACGCAGAAATTGCAAATTTGATGGGATTGAGTCGCTCAACGGTAAATGAGCATCGACACAAAGCGTTACATTTGATTCGAAAATTCATGAAGGAGGATGCGCAATGAAGACAACCTATTCCAGAGTCCCCTTTGACGTGATTGTACAGGCAATTGATGGTGATGTGGTGGCAATTAATCAAATCAAAGAACATTTTCGTCCGTATATGATGCAACGCTCTCTCCGGTTTCTGAAAGATGAAGTAGGGCAAAAACATCTGGTGGTAGATGAAGTATTATCTGCTCGTCTTGAAACACGTTTGCTTACAAAAATCTTAGCATTTAAGATTTGATAGCTTCATCCTTCGTGGAGGTGTGGTCAACCTCTCACACTTCCTCGATTGTTTATTATTCCATGAAAGTTTACTGGTTTAAGCAAATTTTCATGGGCTAGTAAGCCACTTGCTCCTTGACAACTAAATAGCATAATTAGATACGTTCAGTTTTAGAAGAAGCGGTGTAAGAAAGTGCGCGATGATTTTCATTTGAAAGGAGCGATACACACTTTGGTTACAGCTTTCATTTTGGGAAAATGGAAGTGCGAGAATCTCTAAGCTGGATAATGATACACCTACCTTGAACGCCTCACCGCATTAGGTAGCTCTCCGCGTATGAGAAGAGATGAAACTTCTGTGGGTCTTCCCAGACCGTCTAATTATGAGTACTACCGATTGTTACAAGGATTTATACACCTGTTACTAAGACCAGATACTGATTTCTGCCTTTGAATTGTTAGATGCAAAATCTGTTAGTTTAATGGCATCGCCCAGATTCATTTTTTCAATGGATCGCTCGCCGCTTTTCCATTTTTTGATGGAACTTAAACTGATACCTGTGTGGTCAGAAAGTTCTTTTGCTGGTTTTTCTTTCAAAATTTTACGAATTAAATGAATGTCTGCGATACCTTGTTTCATAAGGGATTAGCCTCCTTTTCATAGAAAATTTTACCATGCCACTGTAGTGGTTTTCAAGCTTATTTCAAGGGTACTATAGTGGTCTGGCGGAATTTTTGATAGGAGAGAGCCAAAAATACAAAAATAGATAGGTTTTTAAACTTTCTTAAACGAGGTGATGAAATGAAAATTGAAATTTCATTAGAAGACAATAGTGAAATAATCGAAGTTTTAACCGAACAGATACTGCAGCGAATTGAAGAACAATCAACAAAATTTTCTTCTGTCAATGACTTACCACCCTATCCGAATCGTAAGCAAGTCAAAAAAAGATTACGTATTGGAGATGACCGATTAAATCAGTGGATTGCCTCAGGATTAAAAGTCATCCCTTTTGGAAAAGAAGCTCGTTTTGATCGCGATGATATCAAAGATTTCTTACACCACTTAAAAGTTTAAGTTTGACGATTTACGCCAATCCGCCTATGATACCAGTATGGAAGGAGGAAAAACGATTTCCCTTTGATATACTGGCGAATCATTCAAAGGAGAACTCCCATGATTAAAAAATATACAAAAAAGAATGGGTCTACTGCTTATCTGGTTAAAGTCTATTTAGGCGTTGATCCGCTTACTGGAAAGAAGAAAACAACAACCAAGCGAGGGTTCAAAACCCAAAAAGCAGCCAAACAAGAAGTAGCACGTTTACAGTTACTCGCACAAGAATATGATCTTGTCATCGAGTCTAACCGATTGTTTTCGGATATCGCTTTAGAGTGGTTTGAACAATATAAAAATACGGTCAAAGAAAGTACCTATGTTGTTCAAAGAGTCGCATTAAACAAACATATTCTTCCACTATTTGGTGAACGGAGAATTTCTAAAATCTCCATTCCGTATTGTCAGAAACAAGTCAATCATTGGTATTCCTATTACAAAAAGTATTCTAATCTGATTGGTATGACAAACTCCATTTTTCAATACGCCAAAAGCTTACGACTGATTCGTAGAAATCCAATGGAAGGCGTTATTCGACCAAAGAGACAAAAACAAATTGATGAAGAAAAATATACGGCTCCCTTCTATACGAAAGCAGAAGTTC
Source organism: Enterococcus sp. AMC1623 (assembly GCF_058216495.1). Lineage (NCBI taxonomy): Bacteria > Bacillati > Bacillota > Bacilli > Lactobacillales > Enterococcaceae > Enterococcus > Enterococcus sp. AMC1623. The sequence goes on from NZ_CM177096.1 coordinate 1,681,314, forward strand.
TATACTTCTTGCAAATTGCTAAAAAATATCCTGATCCATTGTACCCAATGTTTCATATTTTAACTTTTACAGGCTTACGTAAAGGTGAATTACTAGCTTTACGATGGAAAGACATTGATTTCAAACGAGGAACCCTTTCTGTTAAGCAAACATTAACGACTGTTGAAGATTGGAAATTAGCTTTCCAAACCCCGAAAACAGAAAAAAGTTTGCGAACTATTTCGATTGATAATCAAACTTTATCAATCTTTCGACAATGTATTCTTAAACAAAAAGCCTTTTTTTTAAAAACAGGTAGAAAACCTGTGGAAAATGGCGCACAACTTCTTTTCACGACAGAAGAAAATAAACCGCATTACCTAGATTTCTTAAATCATAATTTAACTAAAATACTGAAAGAAAATAAGTTAAAGCATATGACTGTTCATGGTTTTCGTCATACGCATTGTAGTTTATTGTTTGAATCAGGAGCTTCTATCAAAGAAGTACAAGTTCGTTTGGGTCATACGGATGTTCGAACTACCATGGATATTTACGCCCATGTGAGTGAACAGAAAAAAGAAGAAACGGCAGATCGTTTTGCTGATTACATGAATAAGTTGCACGAGGAAGAAGATGGGATGGTCAAAAGGATGGTCAAAACGAAAAAAGAGCAGACTCCACCTATAATGAAGTCTGCTAAAAGCTGATAAATCAGCGTTTTTCTTATTCCGCAGCGTTTGCGTCTTTGAGACCGTATTTTTTGTTGAAACGGTCCACGCGTCCGTCTGCTTGAGTGAATTTTTGACGTCCAGTGTAGAATGGATGTGAGTCAGAAGTAACTTCGACACGGATTACTGGGTAAGTATTGCCGTCTTCCCATTCGATTGTTTCTTGTGAAGATTTAGTTGATCCTGACAAGAATTTAAAACCTGTTGTTGAGTCTAAAAACACTACTGGATGGTAATCTGGATGGATGCTTTCTTTCATTTCGTTTTCTCTCCTTTGCCCTGAGTCATTTGCTGAAACAGAGTTGATTTGTTTACAACGTTACTATCTTAACATGAGTTAAAATCATTTGCAATTATCTTTTCACATTTCTTTTGACTCTTTTTTCATTAAATGTCACATCATGAAATGCTTCAAGAAATTCTTGATTATTTTTGGTTTTCTTCAAGAATTGAATGAATTGATCGGTATATTCTAATGAATCACCTGTCATGTGATTACGTAAACGCCATGTTTCTTCTAACTGTTCGCTAGACATAAGTAGTTCTTCTTTACGTGTACTTGATTTCTTCAAGTCAATGGCAGGGAAAATACGACGTTCTGCTAGATTTCGTGATAATTGCAGCTCCATATTTCCTGTTCCTTTAAACTCTTCATAAATCACATCGTCCATACGACTACCTGTATCAACTAAAGCAGTTGCTAGAATGGTTAAGCTACCGCCTTCTTCAATATTTCGGGCTGCTCCAAAGAATTTTTTTGGTTTATACAGCGCAGCTGGATCAATCCCACCACTTAATGTCCGACCACTTGGCGGTACAACTAAGTTATAGGCACGGGCTAAACGTGTAATGCTATCCATCAAAATAACAACATCACGTTTGTCTTCTACTAAACGCATCGCACGCTCTAAAACTAATTCAGCAACACGAGTATGATTACTTGGTTGTAAATCAAATGTAGATGAAACCACATCGCCTTTCACGCTACGTTCTAAGTCGGTTACTTCTTCAGGACGTTCATCAATTAGTAAAACAATTAATTCAACATCAGGATAATTTTCTGTAATACCGTTAGCGATTTCTTTCAAAATACTAGTTTTCCCTGCTTTAGGTGGTGCAACGATTAATCCACGTTGTCCAAACCCTACTGGTGAAAACATATCAATCATCCGCGTAGAGAGACGCCCTTTAGTCGTTTCTAATTTAATTTGTTTTTCTGGATATAATGGAGTCAGTGCTGGAAAATGAGGACGCTCTTTGGCTTCTTCAGGATTTTTCCCATTGACGCTTTCAACGTGCATCAAACCATAATAACGTTCCGATTCTTTGGGTGGTCTAGCTTTTCCAGCAACCTTATCTCCATTTCGTAAGCCAAAACGACGAATTTGTGAGCTAGAAATATAAATATCTTCAGCACTTGGACCATAGTTAATTGGTCGTAAAAAGCCATAACCTTCTTGACCAACAATATCTAGAATTCCTTCCATGTAGAAAAAACCTTGCTTTTCGGCTTGCGCACGAATAACTGCTAGGGATAATTCTTTTTTGTTCATTTGACTATAATAAGGAATTTTAAATTCTTTTGCGTACGTATAGATTTCTTTTAATGTTTTATGATCTAACTCCGCCATTGTTAAATAGTCGCTCATACTTACTCCTCTACCATCTCGACTTCGGCACCTAAAGCCGTTAGTTTCTCAATAATATTGTCATAACCACGTAAAATGTATTCTACTTTGCTAATTTTTGTTGTTCCTTCTGCCATTAATCCAGCAATAACTAAACAAGCACCGGCACGTAAATCAGAGGCTTCTACTTCTGCCCCGCGTAATTCACTTGGACCTTCTACAAACATCATATTGCCTTCAATTGAAGCCGTCGCTCCCATACGAACTAATTCAGGAATATGATTGACACGTTGTTGGTAAATAGTATCCGTGATTTCTGATTTCCCTTGGGCTTTTAACAATAATGGTGTGATTGGTTGTTGTAAATCAGTCGCAAAACCTGGATATGGATAAGTTTTTACGATAGCTGGTTTTAAATTTTTTGAAGGATGAACATAAATGCTATCTTCACTGATGTCCATTGCGACACCAATTTCTTCTAATTTAGAAATGAAACTATCTAAATGCTCATAAATCACGTTTTTAATAGTAATTCCATCGCCAGCAGCTGCGGCTAAAGATAAATAGGTACCTGCTTCTATACGGTCAGGAATAATTGAATGACGACAACCATGTAATTCTTTTACTCCTTCAATGCGGATTTCATCTGTACCAGCACCACGAATTTTAGCACCCATATTATTTAATAAAGTTGCTACGTCAATGATTTCTGGTTCTCTTGCGGCATTTTCAATAATCGTACGACCTTCTGCCTTTACAGCAGCTAACATAATATTGATAGTAGCGCCAATCGATACCATATCTAAGAAAATACGGTCGCCTTGTAAACCTTCTTCAGGTGCACGCAAATACATTGCACCATGTTCATTTGTTACTTCTGCACCTAAAGCTTCAAAACCTTTTACATGCAAATTAATTGGACGAGGACCTAAGTAACATCCTCCTGGTAGACCTACGACACCTTCGCCAAATTTACCAAGTAATGCTCCCATGAAATAATACGAAGCACGTAAGCTATTAATTTTCCCACTTGGCATTGGAATCGACACAATACCTGTTGGATCAATTTCTAATTCATTGTTCGCAAATTTTGTTTTGACACCCATAATTTCTAAAATTTCAATTAATGAATGAACATCTTGAATATCTGGTACACCTTCCAAAGTTACTGGAGAATCAGCTAAAATCGCCGCTGGAATTAATGCTACCGCACTGTTTTTTGCCCCGCTAATTGTTACTTCTCCAGATAGTGGACGATTCCCATGAATGACTATTTTTTTCATATATTTTCACCTATTTGTTTTTCAAATTTATATATACATCATTTTTGATTTTACCATAATTCACAAGAATAAAAAAGGCGATACCTCTCTTCTTTACTTGAAGCATAGGCAATGCTCAAAAAATTTGTTACTATAAAATAAACTTTTTCTTTGTAAAGGAGGGCTTTATGTCACGACGACGTCTCGCAAAAGAACAAAATGGTGACATTTATTGTTCAGTTTTTATCAAAAATAGCCAGGCTCTAACGCAATTACAAAGTGAGCTTAAGCGGCAGCATTTTCAACATGCACAAACATTGGTAGTCGATCCGCTCAATGCGCAACTGATTTCACAATTAGGTACAAGGGTAGTCTTAGAATTTTTATTGGTCATCATTCATGAGCAAAAACTATTTCAGTATACAATCCATTCAACTGCCCATAGCTTCCCACCTGATTCTCTTTTTACTGAACAGCACAAAATTTATATTCATCCAGATTATATTGAAATTTATTGTGCACCTGATAATTTGCCACCCTATTCTTCTTTTCAAGTGTTAGCATAATTTGTTGTTTCTTTATACAAAGACAAAAAAACCTCTTAGAATCGAAATTCTAAGAGGTTTCATTCGTTTAATTAAGCTTTGTCAGCTGAACCGAACCATTCGATATGTTCGATTGCATCTTTAACGATAGCAGCTTTACCTGGTGCTAATAATTTACGAGGGTCAAAACCTTTTCCTTCTAAATCTTTGCCAGCTTCGATGTATTCACGAGTTGCTTTAGCAAATGATAATTGGAATTCAGTGTTAACGTTAATTTTAGAAACACCCATTGAGATTGCTTTTTCAATTTGTTCTTGAGGGATACCTGATCCACCATGTAATACTAATGGTACATCTTGGCCTACAGCATCAGCGATAGCTTGTAAGTGGTCAAATGCTAAACCAGACCAGTTTTCTGGGTAAGCACCGTGGATGTTACCAATACCACATGCTAAGAAATCAATTCCAGTGTTAACCATTTGTACACACTCGTCGATGTCAGCTAATTCGCCAGAACCGATGATTCCATCTTCTTCTCCGCCGATTGAACCAACTTCACATTCTACAGAAACACCTTTAGCATGTGCTTTTTCAACAACGTCTTTAGCTAATTTTAAGTTTTCTTCGAATGGTAAGTGAGAACCATCAAACATAACTGAAGTATAACCAGCTTCGATACATTCTAATGCATCATCGTATTCACCATGGTCTAAGTGTAAAACGACTGGTACAGTAATGTTCATTGATTCAATTAAATCTTCAACCATGTGTACGACTAATTTGTAACCACCCATGTATTTAGCAGCACCCATAGAAGTTTGGATTAATACTGGAGCGTTTTTCGCTTGAGCAGCCTCAAGAATAGCTTGAGTCCATTCTAAGTTGTTTGTATTGTACGCACCTACAGCGTATCCGCCTTTACGAGCTGCCTTAAAGATTTCAGTACCTGATACTAATGGCATAATAATTTCCTCCTAAGTTTTATAAAAACTTTATTTGTTAAGACTTGCTTAACCAACGCTATCATTTTAGCAAATATTTATAGATTTTTCTACTAAAACTATGCATTTCTCTGGATTTTTCACTTTTTATTTTTTTAAAATAGATATCTCACCAGAAAATTTTCTGAAAGAATGTGATTAATACTACAAATTCTCTCTTTTTAAATAACTAAAAAAATCACTCTAGCTCTCATTATTTTTTATTTATTTTCTAATGAAGCATCGACAAAAGCTTGAATTAAACGTTGTGGACGATTTGGCCGAGAAATTAATTCAGGATGGAATTGGCAAGCCACAAAGAATTTATTTTCTGGGAATTCAACAATTTCCACTAAGCGATTGTCTGGAGAAACTCCTGAAAAAACTAATCCCTTAGCTTCAAATTGCTCACGGTACTCATTGTTAAACTCATAACGATGGCGATGGCGTTCTTGCACAACTGCTTCGTTATGGTAAGCTGTTGCTGTTTTAGTCCCTGGTTTTAATTGGCAAGGATACAAGCCTAAGCGTAATGTGCCACCTAGATTTTCAATGTTTTCTTGATCTTCCATTAAATCAATAATATTGTATGGCGTTTCTGGGTCTGTTTCTGCTGAATGTGCGCCTTCTAAACCAACAACATTGCGAGCAAATTCGACACAGGCTAGTTGCATACCTAAACAAATTCCTAAGAATGGTACATCGTTTTCACGAGCATAGCGAATAGCTTCAATTTTCCCTTCGATACCACGGTCTCCAAAACCACCCGGTACTAAGATTCCATCGGCTGCTTGCAGATAATCCGTTACGTTTTCATGCGTTAATTCAGCAGCATTCACCCAATCAATTTCAATATCAGCATCATCAGCAAATCCCGCATGTTTTAACGCTTCGACTACCGATAAATACGCATCAGGTAATTCAACATATTTCCCAACTAAAGCAATTCGAACTGATTTTTTCAAATTCAATACTTTTGATTCCAATGCTTGCCATTCAGTCATATCTGCTGCTGGCGCATCAATTTTTAAGTAGTCACAAACAATTTGATCCATCCCTTGTTTTTGTAAATTCAACGGAATGGAATAAAGTGTATCAACATCTAATGATTCAATAACAGCTTCTGGCGCAACATCACAAAATTGTGCTAATTTGTCTTTTGTACCTTGAGAAACAGGTTGTTCTGTACGAACGACTAAAATATTTGGTTGGATACCCAAACTACGTAATTCTTTTACACTATGTTGCGTTGGTTTTGTTTTCATTTCTCCAGCAGCTTTTAAATAAGGAATTAAGGTTGTATGAATGTATAAGACATTGTCACTACCTACATCAGCTTTCATTTGGCGTAAGGCTTCTAAAAATGGTAAGGACTCAATATCGCCAACAGTCCCACCCACTTCTGTAATAATAATATCGGCATCTGTAGTGGTAGCTGCTCGCATAATTTTATCTTTGATTTCATTTGTAATATGAGGAATCACTTGTACAGTTGCACCTAAATATTCCCCTTTACGTTCTTTGCGTAAAACCTCAGAATAAACTTTCCCAGTTGTTACGTTAGAATATTGGTTTAAATTAATATCGATAAACCGTTCATAGTGACCTAAATCCAAATCTGTTTCTGCTCCATCATCCGTTACAAAAACTTCTCCATGTTGATATGGGCTCATTGTTCCTGGATCGACATTGATATACGGATCAAATTTTTGAATTGTTACATTCAATCCACGATTTTTCAGTAAACGCCCTAATGATGCTGCAACAATTCCTTTCCCAATCGAAGAAACAACACCGCCAGTTACAAAAATATATTTTGTCATAAATAAAACTCCTTCGCGTTATTTTTTAAAGGGTTGCACTAAAAATACAAAAAGCTCCCTACTCAAGTAATAACTCGAATAGGGAGCGTATAAACGAATGAATCGACTCTTTAAAAGAGTGCCCAAACAGTATGATAAACACTTTCGAGCAATTTGTCAATCGTTATATTTGTTTTTCAGAAATTTTCTTGAAAAAAGTTAAAAGAAGTCATTGATAGACTTCTTTTAACTTCCTGTTATTAATAAAGCTCTAAATATTGTTCTCTTTCCCATTCAGAAACTGATTGACGATACGCTGCCCATTCCATGCGTTTCGCTTCTACAAAGTTTCCATAAATATGTTCACCTAATGCGCCCACAATCGTTGGGTCTTTGCGTAATTGTTTTAACGCATTGTGAAGTGTTGAAGGCAAATCATAAATTTGCGCTGCTTCACGTTCTTCTTCTGTCATTACATAAATGTTGCGGTCAACTGCTGCTGGTGGTGTTAAACCACGACGGATGCCATCTAAGCCAGCTTCTAATAAAACAGCCATTGCTAAATACGGATTAGCTGATGGATCTACAGAACGTAATTCTAAACGCGTAGATAACCCACGAGATTCTGGTACACGGATTAATGGGGAACGGTTGTGTCCAGACCATGCAACATATACAGGTGCTTCAAATCCTGGAATTAATCGTTTGTAAGAGTTCACTGTTGGATTACATACAGCTGTATAAGCACGTGCATGGTCAACTAAACCTGCTAAAAATTGATAGGCAGTTTCACTCAATTCTAACTCGCCATCTTTATCATAGAAGACATTTTCATCACCTTTAAATAAAGACATGTTACAGTGCATTCCTGAACCAGCGATACCAAATAACGGTTTTGGCATGAACGTTGCGTGTAAACCATGCTTTCTAGCAATTGTTTTTACAACTAGTTTAAACGTTTGAATATTGTCACACGCTTCAATAACTTCAGCGTATTTGAAATCAATTTCATGTTGACCAGGAGCTGTCTCATGGTGAGACGCTTCTACTTCAAAGCCCATTCTTTCTAATTCTAATACGATATCACGACGACAGTTCTCACCCATATCAGTTGGAGCGAAGTCAAAGTAACCACCTTTGTCATTTAAGTCTGTTGTGATTTCACCATTTTCATCCAGTTTGAATAAGAAGAATTCTGGTTCTGGACCTAAGTTAAATGAAGTAAAACCTAAGTCGTGCATATGTTTTAATGAACGTTTCAAATTTCCACGTGGATCGCCTGCAAATGGAGTACCATCTGGATTGTAGACATCACAAATTAAACGTGCAACTTTTCCATGGTCTGTTTCCCAAGGGAAGATCATCCATGTCGTTACGTCTGGATATAAGTACATATCACTTTCTTCAATACGGACAAATCCTTCGATTGAAGAACCATCAAACATCATTTTATTGTCTAAAACTTTGTCTAACTGGCTAATTGGAACTTCTACGTTTTTGATTGTTCCCATGATATCTGTAAACATCAAACGTAAAAAGCGTACATTTTCTTCTTGTGCAATTTGTTTAATTTGTTCTGAAGTGTATTCCACTCTTGGCATAATAATAATCCCGTCCTTTATTTTTGTTTAAGTGTGGCGCTTGTCAATAATTATAAATGTGGTCCATTCGGAAAATGTTGTGAATGATTTAATCCACCTTGAGATAATATCTCATCATAAAAAATACGGCGAACATCTTTATCTGTCAGCGGTTGTTTATCTCGAGCTGCTTGTTCTTCTGCTTTTTTCATTTCATAAACTCGTTTGATTCCAGCCATATTCAATCCGTCAGAGAGATAATCTTTAATTTCTAACAAAATATCAATATCATTTAACGAATACATTCGGCGATTGCCTTCGCTTCGTTCTGGATGAATTAAATTTTGTTCTTCATAGTAACGAATTTGGCGTGCGGTCAAATCAGTTAGTTTCATAACTGTACCAATTGGAAAAACTGACATGGAACGTCGAAGTTCTTTTTCTCGCATAGCGTCTCTCCTCTCTTCTGTTTAATGAATTGCTGATGAATCTAGAGTAAATATAGCAAGACTTCTCTCATCTGTCAACCCTCTATGTTACATTTCCTTACATAACAAGTCAATTTTTTCTTCCTTCTCCCGTGAACTAGACCAAAATAAAAAACAATCTAAGAAAGGGAATCTTTCTTAGATTGCTTGGATTAATTCATCTGACGAATAGCATAAGAATCAGGCTGTGCAAAGCCTTTTAAGAGGTATGTCTGTGTCTCTTCTTCATAATCAGACGACAGTAATAACGTCTCTCGCTTCAACCGATTTAATAACTTCCCTTCATCTTGCTGCAACGATAACGTATATGGTTCTAAACTCTCCATAATGGCTAATTTAATAGCTTGAATCAACTGTTCTTTCCCTTTTGAACTTTTCGCAGAAATTAAAACATTAGGAAATAAAGTTGGCACAAATTGATGATCATCAATTTTATCGGCTTTATTATAGACGGTTAACATGGGCAAACTCCCTAAGTCTAGTTGATTCATTAACTGTAAAACGGTCTCTTCTTGCTGTTGTCGGTTATCAGCACTAGCATCTACTACATGAAGCAACAAATCCATTCCTTGACTTTCTTCCAAAGTTGAATGGAACGCATCGATTAATTGTGTAGGTAAGTCTTGGATGAAACCAACTGTATCGGTTACAGTCACTTCAAAACCTTCTGGTAATCGCCATTTTTTGGTTAATGGATCTAAAGTGGCAAACAATTGATCTTGTTCATAGGTTTGCGCACTCGTTAAAATATTTAAAATAGTCGATTTCCCAGCATTTGTATAACCAATTAAGCCAATTTGAAACGTCTGATTGTCTTTTCGTTTTTGGCGTGTCCGTTCTCGATGAGCAGCGACTTCTTTTAATTCGCGTTTGATAATCGTAATTTTATTACGAATGTGTCGTCGATCCGTTTCTAATTTGGTTTCACCTGGACCTCTTGTACCAATTCCGCCACCTAATCGTGACATGTTTTTCCCTTGGCCAACTAGGCGAGGCAATAAATAATCTAATTGCGCCAATTCAACTTGCAGTTTACCTTCTTTAGAACGGGCACGCATTGCAAAAATATCTAAGATTAGTTGCACACGGTCAATTACAGGAACGCCTACTGCATCGCCAATTAACTGACTTTGACGTGGCGTTAACTCATGATTAAAGATAATCAAATCTGCTTCATGGGCATCGGCTAGTTGAGCTAGCTCCTCCAATTTCCCCTTTCCGACAAGTGTTTGACGATCAACTTGCGGACGTCGTTGTGTTAAAGAAAAAACGACTTCTCCATTAGCTGTTTTTGTTAGACTTTTTAATTCCGTCATTGATTCTTCAAAATTTTTGTAGTTTTCTTCCGTTTCAACTCCGACTAAAATCACTCGTTCTGTGGTCATTCTTTCACCTCCAACCATTGTATGATTGTTTTTTCTAGTTCTGGTAAGGTCTCTGGATATTGCACCAAATCAATCCAATAAGGAGCTAAACGATTACGAAACCAAGTAAGCTGACGCTTGGCATAACGACGAGAATGTAATTTAATCTCTTCTGCGACTTCTTCTAACGTAGCCTGTCCCTGAAAATAAGGGAAAAATTCTTTGTAGCCAATTCCTAATGCTGCTTGTGTTTCTGGAATGTCTTTGATTTTTGTAGCTTCTTCTGGTAAGCCATTGGCCATCATCAGATCCACACGTTGATTGATACGTTGATATAATAATTCACGATCAGTTGTCAGACCAATTAAAAAATAATCATATAAACGTTGGGGTTCTTCTTTAGGCGCAGTGATACTCTCACCTGTTGTTTCAAAAACTTCCAACGCTCGAATCACTTTACGCTGATTATTAAAATGAATTTTTTCGGCTGCTAAAGGATCAGTTTCTTGTAATAACTGCCATAAGGCTTCTTTTCCATAATCCTGTGCAAATTGTTCGTATTTCAAACGAACAGCCGGATTATCGTTCTCTTGTTTGCCACCTAATTGGAAATCATAAAGCAAGGCTTGAATATATAACCCCGTTCCGCCAACAACAATGGGCAACTTGCCTCGTTGATGAATATCTTCAATCCAAATACGTGCTTCTTTTTGAAATTCCGAGACGGAATAAGCCTCTTCTTTCTCACGAACATCAATTAAATAATGAGGAATTCCTTCTTTTTCGGCTTCAGTTACTTTAGCTGTTCCGATAGACAGTTCTCGATAGACTTGCATCGAGTCCCCACTAATAATTTCTCCATTGTATTTTTTAGCTAATTCAATACTTAACGCCGTTTTACCAACAGCAGTCGGCCCTACAATCACTAACACTTTTTTCATTTTTTTCCCCGATAACTGCGCTTCACAGCCATTGCCATTTCAGGAAAATCGGTAAAAATTCCTGTTACTTGGCAATCCATGCAACGTTTTATTTCTTCTTCTGTATTTACGGTCCACGGTCGAACGGCTAATGAAAACTCTGGAATTTCTGTATCATGTGACCATACCCATTCAATATTAGGATGGATGCCTTGAATAAATGGTCGCTCCAATGTTATTGGCGTACTATCTGATTTATCCATAATAAAATCAATTCGTGTAGTCGGTTCCAGTACATGAATTCTCTCTAAGGTACTTACGTTGAAACTGCTATACCAATAAGTGAATGGCCACTGTTGACTCGTCATTAGCTCAGATACTTTGTCTTCGATTCCTGGATACGCTTCTTTATCCGTTTTTAATTCAATTCCTAAGATTCCTCGGTAATTGCGCGCAACCAATAAATCGACAACTTCTTTTAATGTCGGTACTTTTGTTGAAGAATAGTGATCATTAAACCAACTACCGGCATTTAGTTTTTTGATCTCTGCTAATGTTTTATCAATAATTGCACCTTTTCCATCAGTGGTACGATCGACTGTCTCATCGTGCATGACAATCAGTTGTTGATCTTTTGTTAATTGCACATCTAATTCAATGCCATCAGTACCAATGCGTACGGCTTCAGCAAAGGCTGGCAACGTATTTTCAGGTCGTGTGCCACTGCTTCCACGATGGGCAAAAATTTGCATGATTTCTTCACTCCAATCAGTCATATTGTACCATGAATAAAGGGAGATGCAAAAAAAGAAGAGAAGCCTTTTTACAGGTCAATCTCTTCTTTTGATTACAACGTGTTTGAGAAATAAGTCATTGGTTTGTCTGTCATTTTTTGCAATTGAACTTTGCGTTCGTAAACCATTTCTTTTAGTTGATCTGAAAAGTTTTCCATCAAGACACGTCCGCCTTTAAATGTATACCCACCAACTTCAACAACTTGTTCTGGTGAAAGAACGACTCTGCGTGTCGCAATTTTTTTGAAAAATTCTTCTAAGAAATAATTTGGTAAATAAAAGCTATTTTGTGCCGCAAATGATTGCAAATAAATATAATCATCTACGGTAATATGACAATCGTCAAATACATCAAAACTGACGTATTTATCCATTGTGCCAATCCGCTTCTCTAAAATTTCAATGATTTTTTTATTTAGTAAAATCAAAATCTCAATTTCTTTTACTTTATGTTCTAATTGTCGACGACGCTCTTCTTTTCGATCGTCATAGCGGCTTTGCAAGTTAAAGGCAATCGCTGTAACAATGGCACCTACAATTACGCCAGCCATTCCAACGAAAAATATTTCCATGTTTGTTCCTCCTTTAAATTCTTTAGATGAATCTTAACATATTTTTGATTATTTTACTCAAGTTTTTACATTTGACCTTTATTGACCTTGTATGTATAATATCTAATAGATAAAACTCTTAGGATGTCGCAAGGCTACCCAATATTTTATCAAATAGCCAGAATTAAAGGAGGATTTTTAAATGAATTTAATCCCAACAGTTATTGAACAATCATCTCGTGGAGAAAGAGCGTATGATATTTACTCTCGTTTATTAAAAGATCGTATTATCATGTTGAGCGGTCAAGTAACCGATGACCTTGCTAACTCAATCATCTCTCAATTATTATTCTTGGATGCGCAAGACTCAGAAAAAGATATTTACTTATACATCAATTCTCCTGGAGGTAGCGTAACAGCTGGTCTAGCAATTTACGATACAATGAACTTTGTTAAAGCAGATGTACAAACAATCGTAATGGGGATGGCTGCGTCAATGGGAAGTTTCTTATTAACAGCAGGTACTAAAGGTAAACGTTTTGCATTACCAAATGCTGAAATTATGATTCACCAACCATTAGGCGGTGCACAAGGACAAGCAACAGAAATCGAAATCGCTGCTCGTCATATCTTAAAAACGCGTGAACGCTTAAATAAAATTTTATCTGAACGCACGGGTCAACCTATTGAAATAATTGAAAAAGATACCGATCGTGATAACTTTATGTCGGCTGAAGAAGCAAAAGAATATGGTTTAATCGACGAAGTAATGACCAATCGTTAATCATTAGAAGCGCTGGACGTAGTGTCCCAGCGCTTTTTTTAATCGTATTTTGTTAAATCCCATGTCGCAATTAACTGGTTTAATTTCGTGTGATAGTTTGGATCCGTTGCGTATTTTCCAGTTAAGGACTGGGTAGCTTCTTGATACGTACGAGCATTTTTCCGCCATGTTCCTTGATAAAATTTAGCATTCCAACTTAAGCCATTGGCTAATAATTTAGCATTATCCAATAGTGAATCAGAAATCGTTGCGTATTTTCTAAACGATGCTGGCAATGTCACACGTACCCCATTAATAAATTCATCAGAAGGAATATCATATTTCTCGAACTTTCCTTCATCCCCACTAGAAAATTTGATTCCAAATAAGTTGTTAGCCTCTTTTGATAATTTACTAGCGCCAAACCCTGATTCTAAAGCTGCTTGTGCTATCATAACTGATGGGTATAAGCCATATTGATCGGCTAGTTTTTGAGCAGACGGAGCAATGGCTTTAATAAACGAAGCATTGTCTGTCCACGTAATTGTTTCCGAAGTTGATGTAGCATTGACGCGTCTTGTGTCATCTTTAACGGTCACATTATTGGCTTTTTTGACAGGTGATGTCAATGCAGGTAAAATACTTGTCCCTGTAATAAAGTGTTTGTCTGTATTTTTAGCGACACTAGCAATTTCTTCCTCCATTGTCCCCCGATCTTCTGCCGGTGAACGAGTAACACTATCTTCAGTTGCTGAATCGGTTGTTTCTGAACTCTCTGTTTCTGCACTTGTTGTAGTGGTCTCTGGCACTTGTGTGGTGTCTTTTATTTCATTTGAGGCAATTGTTGCACTTTCCTGCGTTTTATCAGTTGTTGGTTTTTCTTTGACTTCTTCCACGACTGCCGCATCTTTTTGGAAAGTTTCTCGAGTACTTGAAACAGTTGCTCCTTGTTCGACGTAACCCACCCAATTATCTGCAGTATCGTACACAGATAAATAGATTTCACCATTCAAATGATGGTACAAACTTTTAACTTTGTACGTTTTTCCAATTAAAACACTAGTATCACTGGTAGTCGTCCAATCAAAATCTTCATAGATAGCCGTGTTAACAACAACCTCTACATATTGGCGAACAATTTTTTCAATTCCTTCTGGGCCAACTGCTGGCGTCACTTGCGAAGCATCGATATATCCCACAAATTCACCTTCATCGTATAATCCTAAATACGTAATAATGCCTTTTGTTTCACTTTCTTTGACGTGAAAGGTTTGATTGGCAGTGACTTTCGCTGAGCTAATTGTTTTTCCATAATCACTATAGAGGATGACATTATTGCCAGTCACACTCACATATTCATAGTCCCTCTCATCGGCACTGACCCATTGCATTTCTGCAAAAGGCGGACTAACTCCTTCGGTCCAAAATAAGCCAAACCCCACACTCATCGCTACGCCTAATTTCAACACACATTTTTTCACTTTTGTAACCCTTCCCCTGCTAAGTCTCTTCCTTACTTTACAGGAAATGTGGGCAAAAAGAAACTCCCTTTCGAGAATTATTTACATACAAAAAACCTAGCATCTAAAAGACACTAGGCTCTTATAGTTATTCAGCTTCTTCTGAAAATTGACTGTTGTATAGGTTTGCGTAAAATCCGCCTTGCGCTAATAAAGTTTCATGGTTTCCTTGTTCAATAATCGAACCTTGATCCATCACTAAAATTAAATCCGCATCACGAATTGTCGACAAACGGTGGGCAATAACGAAACTTGTCCGTCCTTCCATTACCTTATCCATCGCTTTTTGAATTAAGGCTTCCAGTCGGGTATCAACGGAACTAGTTGCTTCATCTAAAATTAAAATTTTCGGATCAGAAATAACCGCCCGAGCAATTGTCATTAATTGCTTTTGACCTAGAGAAATGTTATCACCTTCAGCATTGATAATCATATCATATCCTTCAGGCATTGTACGGATAAAATGATCGACATTCGCTGTTTTAGCCGCATCGACTACTTCATAATCCGTTGCATCTAATTTCCCAAAACGAATATTATCAGAAATAGTTCCTTCATATAACCAGGCATCTTGTAATACCATTCCAAAAAGGGAGCGAACATCACTGCGAGACATTTTTTTCGTGTCAATTCCATCAATTTTAATCGCACCAGCATTCACATCATAAAAGCGCATCAATAAATTGATTAGTGTAGTTTTCCCCGCTCCTGTAGGTCCAACAACAGCCACCGTTTGTCCAGCTTTCACTGAAAAATTCAAGTCTTCAATCAATGGTTTTTTCGGTGTATAAGCGAAACTCACATGTTCAAAGGTAACATTCCCTTCAATTTTTTCAGGAAGTGGAATATCTGTCGCATTGATTGGTTCTTCAGACTCATCCAAAATTTCAAAGACACGAGTTGAGGCTGCTGAAGCACTTTGTAACAATGCTGACAATTGAGTAATGTTCCCCATTGGTTGACTAATTTGCCAAATGTATTGAATAAACGCTTGCAATTGCCCAACAACAATCACGCCGCCCATCACGTAAAAACTTCCCAAGACTGCAATAACAATATAGGTCAAATAGGCTGTTAATTGAACTAAAGGCATCATTAGACCAGAAATAAAGGACGCTTTAAATCCATATTTTTTCAATTCATGATTGACTTTTTTAAAGCCTTCTAGCGTTTCTTCTTCACGTCCATAGACTTTCAATACGCTAAAGCCTGTCATATTTTCTTGCACATAACCGTTCATATTGCCTAACGCATTTTGCATATTATTGAAATAATTTTGTGATTTTGACACGATGTAACGAGAAATGAACAACGAAGCTGGGATCATAATCATCGCCAACAATGCCATATACGTATTGATATAAAACATCATGATGACTGCCATGATAATACTTAAAATAGCATTAACCATACCAATTAAGGCTTGTTGCATCGCACCACTAACCGCATCGACATCATTTGTTACGCGCGACAATACATCGCCTTGTTTGTGAGTATCAAAATACGAAACAGGTAATCGATTAATTTTTTCATCAATATCCCGACGTAAATCCTTCATAGAAGATTGCACTACATTGGTAATCAACACTCCAGCCAATAATTGCGAAATCGTATAACCAATTCCGACTAAAATCAACCAAACTAACGTCTTCCAAATATAATCGAAGTTTAATGAGTCACCATTCGCAATATTTCGAGCAATTTCCGTCATCGGTAAACCAGTTACATAAGGCATCGCTGCATTAAAACCAACTGTTGCTACAGTAAAAAATAAGACTAGAATAAAACTAATTTTATATGGTTTGATATAGTAACCTAAACGTTTCAAGGAAGCAAAAGATTTCATTTGGCTAATTCCTCCTCTGATAGTTGTGAAGCTGCAATATCGTAATAAATCGAACAGTTTTCCAACAATTCTTTATGTGTACCTATGCCAACAACATCCCCTTCATTTAAAACAATGATTTTGTCTGCATGCATAATTGTTCCCACACGTTGCGCCACAATTAAAGTTGTTGATTTTGTAGTTTCTCGGCGTAGACGTTCACGTAATTTAGCATCTGTGGCATAGTCTAACGCAGAAAAACTGTCATCAAAAATAAAAATTTCCGGACGGCGAATAATCGCACGAGCAATTGCCAGACGTTGTTTTTGTCCACCAGAAAAATTAGAACCGCCTTCAGCAATTGGTGTGTCATAACCTTCTGACAAACGGGAAATGAATTCTGTCGCTTGCGCAATTTCAACAGCTCGATCCATTTCTTCAACTGTTGCATCTGCTTTACCATATCGTAAATTGTCAGCAATTGTTCCAGAAAACAGTAAGGCCCTTTGAGGAATGTAACCAATTTTTTGACGCAAAGTAGCTAAATTATAGTTACGAACATCTACACCATCAATTAAGACTTGTCCTTGACTCACATCATAAAAACGCGGAATCAACTGAATCAATGTAGATTTCCCACTCCCGGTACTTCCGATAAAAGCTACTGTCTCACCTGGTTCTGCCGTAAAATTGATATTACGAATAACTGGTGTTTGTGAGGGTCCAGGATATGCAAAGGTGACATTTTTAAATTCAATGTAGCCTTTGGTGGCCGTCTCTTTCACGCCCTCTGTTTCTTCTTTGATAATCGGTTCAATATCAAAGGCTTCTTGAATACGATTGGCAGAAACCGCTGCTCGTGGGTACATCATAAACACTGTTGCAAATAACATAAAGGAGAATAACGCATGGAAAATATATTCAATAAAAGCAATCAAATCTCCCACTTGCAATTGCCCCGCTTCGATTTGTAAACTACCGCTCCAAATAATTAATACCATCACGATATTAAACAAAAAGAAAAATGCTGGTTGAGCGACCGCCATTAAACGAAACAAGCTTTTAGAACTTGATGTATAGGCTTCGTTCACTTTTTCAAAGCGTTTTTCTTCAAATTTCTCATTGACAAACGCACGAATAACCCGTAACCCAGATAGATTTTCTCGTAAAATGCCATTAATCCGATCCAGATTTTTTTGTTGCTTGGTAGATAAGGGTTCAGAGATACGTGCGATCAGCACCACACCAATTAACAGAAATGGTAATGCCCCTAACACATACCATCCTAAGCTGCGACTGGTACGTAAAACCATATACAAGCTCATTCCAAACATCATGGGTGCCATAAAACCAATACGCAAAATATTTTGCATAAACAACATGATTTGATACGCATCATTGGTTACCCGAGTAATTAATGACGACACACCCACTTGCTCATATTCGTTATGCGAATACGTTTGAATTTTTTTAAATAAATCGTCACGGATATCAGCTGTCATATTTGTCGTGATACGAGTGGTAAAGTATCCTAATAAAATATTCATAATGATTCCGACAATCACAATCCCAATCATCGCAAACCCGATTCTTTTTACATAATCAGCATCGTTATTGACAATTCCGATATCAATCATACGTGCTAAAAGTGTTGGCAGACCAAGCTCTATTAAAATAAATCCAAAGACACAGATGAAATTCATGATAAGTAGCTTTTTATTTTTCATCGTGTAACGTAACATTAGCTTCAAAATAATTCCCTCCTTAAATGAACACTTATTTTAAATATAGCACACTCTATTTTTTAAAAAAACTTTGATCTAATAACTTTCAGTAAATTCCGCTCTCTTTTCATCATCTTTTAATTTTTCAAGCTTTTTATTTAAAAAAACTTCCCGAATAATTCTTTTTACAAACCTTTTCAACTCGCTTACTTTCTATACTTATTCGAAGTTGTGTGATAAACTAGGAGAAAAGATCGTGCTAACGATAGAATCGGTTGAATTTTTATGTTATACATTCGGAAAGCAAAGACGAGGCTTTCTCTTTTTTTCTCACATTATGTCTGAAAAAAGCATCTTATTTCAAAAGGGTTTCTTTTGCATGCAGGTCTTCTTTTAAGAAGTCCGCAAGTTTGTTGCGCGTAAGAATTCAAGCGTCAAAATAATAACAAACTGCTCTAGGCAGATAAAGGAGATAAATACATGATTTATAAAGTTTTTTACCAAGAAACAAAAGAACGCAATCCAAAAAGAGAACAAACGCACGTGTTATATATCGAAGCAGACAGCGCTGTAGATGCACGCCAACTAGTTGAAGACAATACCCCATACAATATCGAACTTGTCTACGAATTAGATGGAAATCACTTAGAATATGAAAAAGAGAATGCTGATTTCCAACTAACGGAGTTTTAAGATGAAAGTATCTCTTAAAAACAACGAGACTGGTGTTTTCGGTATTGGAGGATTAGGAGAAATCGGAAAAAACTGTTATGGGGTGCAATTTCAAGACGAGATTATCTTGATTGATGCGGGAATTAAATTCCCCGAAGATGAGCTCCTTGGGATTGACTACGTGATTTCTGATTACAGCTATATCGTCCAAAACTTACAAAAAGTCAAAGGATTAATTGTCACACATGGACATGAAGACCATATTGGCGGTATTCCTTACTTATTAAGACAAGCAAATATTCCTATTTACGCAGGTCCGTTAGCGTTGGCATTGATTACCAACAAGCTAGACGAACATGGCTTACTACGTGACGCAATCCTACACGAAATTCATGAAGATACAGTCATTCGCTTTAGAAAGACCTCTGTGAGTTTCTTCCGTACAACACACAGTATTCCCGATGCGTTAGGCGTTGTTGTTAAAACGCCGTGTGGTAATATCGTGGCAACTGGGGATTTCAAATTTGATTTTACGCCAGTTGGTGAGCCAGCAAACTTGCATAAAATGGCAAAAATTGGTGAAGAAGGCGTTCTTTGTTTATTATCTGACAGTACAAATGCCGAGATTCCAACGTTCACAAAATCAGAGAAAACCATTGGTGCTTCAATTATCAAAATTTTCGAGAAAATCGAAGGACGAATTATTTTTGCCAGCTTTGCTTCCAACATCTTCCGTTTGCAACAAGCGGCGGATGCAGCGGTAGCAACAGGTAGAAAAATTGCCGTTTTTGGGCGTAGTATGGAAAATGCCATTGTCAATGGACAAAAATTAGGGTATATCAAAGTTCCTAAGGGTACCTTTGTGGATGCAAGCGAAATCAATCGCTTACCAGCAAATGAAACGATGATTTTATGTACCGGTTCTCAAGGCGAACCTATGGCGGCATTAAGTCGTATTGCCAACGGAACGCATCGCCAAATTCAAGTCCACCCTGATGATACAGTTATTTTTTCAAGCTCACCTATTCCAGGTAATACAACCAGCGTCAATCATTTGATTAACTTGTTACTAGAAGCGGGCGCCAAAGTCATTCATGGAAAATTAAACAATATCCACACTTCCGGCCACGGTGGCCAAGAAGAACAAAAACTAATGTTACGGTTAATGAAACCAAAATTCTTTATGCCGGTTCATGGTGAATTTCGTATGTTAAAAATCCATACCCAATTAGCTCAAGATACTGGTGTTCCTAGAGAAAATTGCTTTATCATGGAAAATGGCGATATGCTCGCTTTAACACCAGATACTGCGCGTCTTGCAGGTCATTTCAATGCCGGCGATGTCTATGTAGATGGTAGCGGTATTGGTGACATTGGAAATGTCGTTTTACGCGACCGTCGCATTCTTTCTGAAGAAGGTTTAGTATTAGCTGTCGCGACAGTTGATATTGAGAAAAAAGAAATCTTGGCAGGACCAGATATCTTGTCTCGTGGATTTGTCTATATGCGTGAATCAGGTGAAATGATTAGTGAAGGGCAAAGTATCTTATTCCATGCCTTACGTGAAGCATTAAGTCAGTCTGATTGTAACGAATACAAGTTGCGCGAAGCCATGTCAGCTGCGCTACAACCATTCTTATTTGAAAAAACAGAACGTCATCCAATGATATTATCTATGATTATGACTTTAGATGAAGAATAAAATAAGCTCTCCTTTGCGTATTTATCAATGATACTACGCAAAGGAGTTTTTTTATGGAGAAACACACAATGGTTCCTCAAAGTTCACGACCACGTGAACGATTACTTGATTTTGGAGAGAAGGCTTTATCTGACCAAGAATTACTGGCAATTTTATTACGTACAGGTTCGAAACCTTACAATGTCTTAGAATTAGCAGGCTTAATTTTAGCTGCATTTCCCAATTTGTATGAATTAAAATCAGCGAGTCTTAATGAGCTACAACAGATACGTGGAGTTGGACAAATTCGGGCAATTGAATTAAAAGCGATGATGGAATTAGGCAGCCGAATCCATCAAACCAGACAACCGAAATATGGCAAAGTCCAATCAAGTTACGGTTTGGCACAGCAATTAATTGAAGAATATAAAGATTACCATCAAGAACATTTAGTCTGTTTGTATCTGAATACAAAAAATGAAATTACCCACCGCAAGACCTTATTTATCGGATCACTGAATCAAAGTATTGCTCATCCTCGTGAAATTTACCGAGAAGCTGTCCGTTGCAGCGCTGCACGAATTATTTGCGCACATAATCATCCGAGTGGCGCACCACAACCGTCGGAGAACGACCGACTGTTTACCCAACGCCTTAAACAATGTGGCGAGCTGATGGGTATTGAATTATTAGACCATTTGATTATTGGCAATGAAAGTTATGTTAGTTTACGTGAAGAAGGTTTTTGGAATGAATTTTAATAACAACGCTTGCAAAAAAATAACTGCAAGTGTAGAATAAATTTGTAATCTTGTTTGGTAGTAGAAGTTGAAACAAATTGTTACACCTCTAACGTACACGAGCAATGTTACAACTATTTATTGAAGAGTGCTTATGCACGAGGAGGTTACTAGAAATGGAACAAGGAACAGTGAAATGGTTTAACGCAGAAAAAGGGTTTGGTTTTATTACTCGCGAAGATGGAAGTGACGTATTCGTACACTTTTCAGCAATTCAAGGTGACGGCTTCAAGACTTTAGAAGAAGGTCAAGCGGTAACATTTGATGTTGAAGAATCAGATCGTGGTCCACAAGCTACTAACGTTGTTAAAGCATAATAACTCAAAAACGCTGAATGTGAGCTTCACATTCAGCGTCTTTTTATTTTTCTAAAAATCCAGGAACATCGGCTAGAGTATCTAACACTGCCAATGATTTTTCTACTAAATCAGGAGTGGGTTCTAGTAAATCAGGAATCATAATTACGTCAATTCCAGCACTGTGAGCCGCAAGAATACCATTTTTAGAGTCTTCTAAAATGAGAATATTTTCTTTTGGTGCATCAAAAAATTGATGTGCTTTTTCAAAAATTTGTGGATCGGGTTTAGCACGCGTCACATCTTCAAACGAAACAATATGTTCAAACGCATCTTGCAAACCATTTTTTTCCAACAAAATATCAATAATACGACGTTGGTTACTAGAAGCGATAATCCGTGGAATTTGTTTTTCTGCCAAATAGTCGAGTATTTCTGTTAGACCAGGTTTTAAATCAGCAACGCCAGCTTCAAATAATTCAATGGTTCGATTAAATGATCGATCAATAAATTCTACGATAACTTCTTCGCCGTGAAGGTCATCATACATCTCATGATACGCTGCCCATACTTCATCATCACCAACTCCGATATATTGTTTATAAATCTCCATATCGTAATCAATGGCTAACTCATCGGCAATTTCTTTTGTTGCGCGATAATACAAATGCTCCGTGTCAAAAATCAATCCGTCCATATCAAAAATAACACCTTGTAAATTACGCATTTTTTCCTCCTTGAATTTCCTGTAATAGTTGTCGTACTTGAGAAACAAAATAAAGAGAGCCTGTTACTAAAACTAAGGAATCATTGTCAGCTTTTTCTAAAATATCCGCTAAACCAAATTGCCACAATGAAGCAATTTGTAGTCGTTTTTCATCTATTCGTTGATAGTTTTTTTCTAAACGTAAAGCTTTAGGATATTCAAAGGTAGTAATGTAAATGTCGGCATTTGGTAGCTCCAATAATTGTTGAATCATCCCTTTAATTTCCTTGGTTTCTAATGCTGAAAATAAGACATGAATTTTATAGTTGCTAAATTCTTGGTTCATATTTTCAATCAAACGTTTCATCGCATGTTCATTATGGGCGCCATCTAAAATCACAAGTGGTTGTTCACTAATGCGTTCCATTCGTGCGGGCCAAAAAGTCTTTTTTAAACCTTCGCGAATGTATTTTTCTTTAAGCGGCAATTTGACTTGTTGACAATACAAATAAAATAATTGAATGGCCAAACCCGCATTTTCTACTTGATGCTTCCCTAATAGAGGTGTCTTCAATTCAGTTAATTTACCCGTTTCGTTATAAAAATCAAATACTTCACCCCATTGGGCATCCGGATGACGATACTCCACTCGATAATCTTGATCAAAGTGATATATTTTTGCTGCTTGTTCAGCAGCAATTTGTTCAATAACTGCTAAGGCTTCTGATTGGATATTACCTGTAACTACAGGAATCTTAGGTTTGATAATTCCTGCTTTTTGGGCAGCAATTTCTGATAAAGTATCTCCTAGAATATCAGTATGATCCATCCCAATTGTCGTGATTGCAGTTAGCATTGGAGAAACCACGTTCGTACTATCTAACAATCCACCAAGACCTACTTCAATAATCGCAATATCCACTTCTTGTTGCACATAATAGTCAAATGCCATAGCTGTCAACACTTCAAATTCGGTAATACCGGCTACTGCTTCTTCTTGATCCAATTGTGCGACAAGTGGCTTAATTTTCTCCACTAAAGCAACTAATTCTGAATCAGAAATCGCTACACCATTTTTGGCAATACGCTCATTAAAATTCTCAATGTATGGAGACGTAAATGTCCCCACAGTTAAACCTGTTTCTTGAATCATTGCCCGTAAATAGCTAACCGTTGAGCCTTTTCCATTAGTTCCAGCAACATGAACAACAGGAACTTTCTTTTCTGGATGGTCTAATAATGCTAGAAGTGCCTCTACTCGATCTAACCCTGGTCGTGAACCAAAAGGTAATCGACTATGAATCCACTCAATTGCTTCTTCTACTGTTCTCACACTACTCACCTCTATGGTTATTATAACAAATAATTCTTTTACTCTGCCAGTTTCTTTAAGTTCTCACCTGTTAATCGATAAGACGTCCATTCATCCATTGGTTCCGCATTTAAAGAAAGATAAAAATCAATGCTTGTTTGATTCCAATCCAAGCACCACCATTCTAAACGACCACAGTCACGTTCTAAAGCAATTTGCGCTAATTTTTTAAGTAGCTGCTTTCCGATGCCCTGTCCGCGAACATCTGGTTTGATATAAAGGTCTTCTAAATACAGACCTGCTTTCCCTAAAAAAGTCGAATAGTTATGGAAAAACAAAGCAAAACCAACTTCTTTTTCATCGACGAGTGCAAATAGAACTTCCGCACGTTTTTGAGCAAACAACGATTTTTCTAAATCAGCTTCTGTTGCAACGACTTCATCTAATAAATTTTCATAATCGGCTAATTCCTTAATAAAGCTTAAAATCAACGGTACATCTTCTTTAGCTGCAAATCTAAACTTCATATTCACTCTCCCTGTGGTAAAAAAGAGTGGAATAACGATCCCACTCTTTTTAATGAATTAAATTGTACGCAATTGCGCAATGCGTTCTTCTACGACTTTTTGTTTTTCTAAATAATCTGCTTCTTTTTCACGTTCTTGAGCAACGACTTCTTCAGGAGCGTTCGCTACAAAACGTTCATTCGCTAATTTACCTTGAACACGTTTCACTTCTTTGTTCCATTTGTCCAATTCTTTTTCTAAACGAGCAATTTCTTCTTCGATATTAATCAATCCGGCAAGCGGTAAGTAAATCGTTGCTCCTGTTAAAACTGCCGACATTGCTAATTCTGGTGCTTCTAAATCACTAGTAATCGTCAATTCTTCTGGGTTACAGAAACGATCAATATAGTTTTGATTGGCTTTTAAGAAAGTATCCACTGCCTCATCACTTGTTTGAATTAGCAAGGTGATTGGTTTAGATAAAGGCGTATTCACTTCTGAGCGGATATTACGAACAGAACGAATTAATTCTTTTAGAACTTCCATGCCTTTAGCTGCTGTATCATCAGTTAACTCTGGACGAACAACTGGATAAGCGGCAACCACTAATGAATCTCCTTCGTGAGGAATTTGACTCCAAATTTCTTCAGTAACAAATGGCATAATTGGATGCAACAAGCGTAAGATTTGGTCTAATGTATAAACTAAGACGCTCTTATTGACTTGTTTGGCAGCTTCATTTTCGCCATATAATGTTTCTTTACTCATTTCGATATACCAGTCACAGAAGTCATCCCAGATAAAGTTATACAATTGACGACCCGCTTCACCAAACTCAAAACGATCAAACAAGTCGGTTACTTTTTCGATTGTTTCATTTAAGCGCGTTAAAATCCAGCGATCCGCAACTGATTTTTCACCAGAGAAGTCAATGTCAGCCACTGTCATTCCTTCCACGTTCATCAATACAAAACGTGACGCATTCCAAATTTTATTAATGAAATTCCACGCTGCATCCATTTTCTCATAACTAAAACGCATGTCTTGGCCAGGTGCGGAACCATTTGATAAGAACCAACGTAATGCATCGGCACCGTATTGATCAATCACTTCCATCGGGTCAATTCCGTTACCTAGCGATTTACTCATTTTACGTCCATCTTCTGCACGAATTAACCCATGGATTAACACGTTATTAAATGGACGTTGACCTGTAAACTCTAAGCCTTGGAAAATCATTCGACTTACCCAAAAAGCAATAATGTCATAGCCTGTAACCAATGTATTATTAGGATAATAACGTTGATAATCTTCACTGTTTTCATCCGGCCAACCTAATGTTGAGAATGGCCATAATGCTGAACTAAACCATGTATCTAGCACATCTTCATCTTGTATCCAGTTTTCGCTGTCTGCTGGAGCTTCCATTCCCACATACATTTCACCTGTTTCTTTGTGATACCATGCTGGAATTTGATGTCCCCACCATAATTGACGAGAAATAACCCAATCGTGAATATTTTCCATCCAACGTAAAAATGTTTGATTGAAACGTGGTGGGTAAAATTCTACTGCATCTTCTGTTCCTTGATTTTTAATCGCTTGCTCTGCCAATGGTTTCATTTTTACAAACCATTGTGTAGATAAACGTGGTTCCACGACAACTCCCGTACGTTCAGAATGTCCTACGCTATGAACCATTTTTTCAATTTTTACTAGACGATTTAACGCTTCTAAATCTTTTACAATTTGTTTACGTGCAGCAAAACGATCCATACCAGCATATTTCCCCGCTAGTTCGTTCATGGAACCATCATCATTCATCACATTTACACGTGGCAAATCATGACGATTGCCAACTTCAAAGTCATTAGGATCATGAGCAGGTGTAATTTTTACAACTCCTGTTCCAAAATCCATCTCTACGTATTCATCCGCAATAATGGGAATTTCTTTATCTACTAATGGTAAAATGACTGTTTTTCCAATCAATGCTTGATAGCGCTCATCTTCAGGATGAACGGCAACTGCTGTATCACCTAACATCGTTTCTGGGCGAGTGGTCGCAATTTCAACAACACCCGAACCATCAGCTAACGGATACGTCATATGATAAAAAGCACCTTCTACATCTTTATGAATAACTTCAATATCAGACAAAGCTGTTCGTGCTTGTGGATCCCAGTTAATGATGTATTCCCCACGATAGATTAATTCTTTTTCGTATAACGTAACAAATACTTTGCGAACTGCATCAGATAACCCACTATCCAATGTAAAACGTTCACGACTATAATCGAGCGACAAGCCTAGTTTTGACCACTGTTCACGAATATGTCCAGCATATTCTTCTTTCCAATCCCAAACTTGTTCAACAAATTTTTCACGACCTAAATCATAACGAGAAACTCCTTGTTCGCGTAGTTTTTCTTCAACTTTCGCTTGAGTCGCAATTCCGGCATGGTCCATTCCTGGTAGCCATAAGGTGTCAAATCCTTGCATTCGCTTTTGGCGAATAATCATATCTTGTAATGTGGTATCCCACGCATGACCTAAATGCAATTTTCCAGTTACGTTTGGTGGTGGAATAACGATTGAATACGGTTGAGCTTTTTTATCCCCACTTGGTTTGAATAAATCTTTTGCTAACCATTCTTCATAACGACCAGCTTCAACTTCTTGGGGTTGATACTTTGTCGATAAATTTTTTTCTGACATGGATGTTCCTCCTAGTTTTCTAGATATTTTTGTAAAACGCGTCCCATTTTTTCAAGGCCAAGTTCGATTTTATCTTCTGGCATATTGGAAAAATTTAATCTGAAGGTATTGCGTTTTTTGCTGTTTGGATAAAAGGTTTCACCACTAACAAAAGCAACCTTTTCTGCTAGACAATCTTGCAAAATCGGTGTGACATCTAACTGTTCCGGTAAAGTCACCCAAACAAATAGTCCACCTTCTGGACGAGTGAATTGCACTTCTTTCGGAAAGACTTCCGTCAATTTCCTGAGCATCGTATCACGGCGTTGACGATATAATTCAAGGATTTTATGAATGTGTGTGTCAATGTCATAGAGCTCTAAATAAGTGGCAATTTCCCGTTGAGCTTTGGTGTTACTGTGTAAATCTGTTCCTTGTTTCATAATTGTGTACCGTTGTAAAATCTCTTCGTCGGCAGCTAACCAACCAATCCGATATCCTGGGCAGAAAATTTTAGAAAATGTTCCTGTACAGATAACTGTTCCTGCTTGATCAAAATGACGAATAGACGGAAACGCTTCTCCTTCAAAGCGTAACTCACCATAAGGATTATCTTCTAAAACTGGGATTTGATGTTCTGCAGATAGTTTGGCTAATTGTTGACGACGTTCTAATCCCCAACTTAACCCCGTTGGATTTTGAAATTCCGGAATGACATAAATTAATTTGGCATGTGGATACTGCTCGATTTTAGCTTCTAAATCTTCCATCATCATCCCTTGTTCATCAGTAGCAACTTCAACAAATTCACATCCATACGCTCGAAACGCATTTAAGGCAGCCAAGTAAGTAGGGCTTTCGCAAAATACTATGTCTCCCTCATCAAGAAAAATCTTTCCTGTTAAATCAATCGCTTGTTGCGAACCACTCGTAATTAAAATGTTGCCTTTGTTAAAATTAGTTTGTAAGCGTTGGTTCATCCGAATAGCAATCCATTCACGCAAAGGCTCAAAACCTTCTGTTGTACTGTATTGCAAGGCAGCTTGTCCATCTTTTTCTAGCAATACTTCATTCACTTTTTTAATTTCGTCCACAGGGAATAATTCTGGTGCTGGCAAACCACCCGCAAATGAAATAAAATCTGGTTGTTCAGTTAGTTTTAATAATTCACGGACCTCTGAAGATTGAATGTCTGCTACACGTTTTGCAAATTTTAATGCCATAATGTTCACACTCATTTCTGTGGATTGAATTTTTTACAAAATAAAAACGTCCTAAGATGTCTCACATCTTAGGACGTAAAATTTACGCGGTACCACCTAAATTGTAGAAAATTTTCTACCTCTCAACAGTGAATTAACGGTCACTAATCGTTTGATTCTACTCTGCTTTCAAATCAAAAACTCCCAAGCTACCTTCACTAGTTGCTGTTGAAAATCTTCCACCCTACGATTTTCTCTCTAAAAACAGTTCGCTAGCTACTCCTCTTGTTCTACGTCTGGACTCATTCTACAATGAAGTTTTTTGAAAGTCAACTTACACTAACGCTTTTGCAGCAGCAAGTGCTTTTTCGTAGTCGGGCTCTTGCGCCATTTCAGGAACAATTTCTTCATAGCGAATAACGCCTTCTTGATCAAGCACATAAATCACACGCGCATAACGATTTAATTCTGGGATTAAAATACTATAGCTTTCTCCAAATGTGTTTTCAGGATCATGTAACATAACCATTTCCACACCTTCTTGACCACACCAGTTGGCTTGTTCTTCTTTTGTATTGTTTGAAATCGTCGCAAAATTGATGCCTTCAATTTGACTTGCTTCGATGTTGAAACGTTTTGTTTGAAGCGCACATATACGTGTATCGATATCTGGAACAACCGACAGAATCGTTGGCTTACCAGCAAAATTTTGTAAGGTATATTGCTTGTCACCTAAATCTTTCAATGAAAAATCTGCTGCCTTGTCGCCAGTCTTTAATTGTGTGCCAGGTACTTCTAGTACTTCACCTTTACGGGTAATATTCATTCTTCCCACTCCTTTAATAACTTTCTAATTCAGTATAAAGGAGTATAGAATTTTTACAAAAATATCTGCCTATGAAGTTACCACTAACGGACGATTTTGATAATGGCTATCAAAGAAAATTAATGTTAATAACTCAGTCGTTAAGTCAATATAGCGCATATTAACATTTTTAGGCACCGTTACGCGATCGGGTGCGAAGTTTAAAATAGCGGTAATACCTGCTTCAACAATCGTATCGATTGCTTCTTGTGAATGTTGACTTGGAACGGTTGAAATAGCAACCGTCACTCCATTTTTTTCAGTAATTGTCTTAAATTCATCCATTCCATAAATATAGAAACCATCAACTGTTGTACCAATTAGTTCAGGATTGTTATCAAATACACATGTGATTTCAAGATTATCATTGCGACGAAAGTTATTCTTAGCCAAAGCTTTTCCTAAATTTCCAAAACCAACTAAAGCAATTCGCTTTTCATCATCTGCTGCTAAAATATCACTAAATACATCAATTAGATAAGAAACATCATACCCATAACCACTTCTTCCTAACTCTCCTAAATAAGAAAAATCACGACGAATTGTCGCTGCAGGAACCTGTGTAATTTCTGAGAAATCTTTTGATTTAATGCGAGTAACTCCAGTTGTCTCAAGTATTTTTAAATTACGTAAATACAACGGTAGACGCTTTGCTGTGGCGCGCGGTAATTTTTTATTTTTATACTCTTTCACTATGCCAACTCCTTTTTGTTAAGGTATTCACATAAAAAGTTTACCATGCAATGTGTTGTTGTGCAAGCATTAGTCAAGTTCTTCTAAAAAAAACAAGAGACTTCGTGAAAAGTCTCTTGTAGTTATTTTATAAGAAATCAGTAAACTCATCCGCTTGTTCAGCAGATTCAGGCGTAATCTCTTCCACCTTCAAGCCAGCTAGCGCACGTTCCATCATTCCTTCAATATCCAATCGTTCTTCATAATGATGAACTTTATCTAAACGAGGACGTGTTTTCGGTTGCGGTGGAGCGAAAATTGTGCAGCAGTCTTCAAATGGCTGAATCGCCAATTCAAAGGTATCAATTTGTTGTGCCACTTCAATAATTTCTAACTTATCCATCGTAGCTACGGGACGAATGATTGGTGTATTTGATACTTCGTTAATAGCAACCATACTTTGAAGGGTTTGTGAAGCGACCTGTCCTAAAGATTCTCCATTTAAAATGATTAATCCTTTACGCAATTCACGTACCGCATCGGTTAAACGTAGCATCATACGACGCGTAATCGTCATCCAATACCCTTGAGGAACCTTTTTCTTAATTTCTTCTTGAACTTCTGTAAATGGAACTTCAATAAAGTGAATACTACCTGCATAAGGCGCGAGTTTAGCAGTTAAATCTTTGGCTTTTTGTAATGCTTGCTCACTCGTATATGGTGGACTTGCAAAATGAACAGCTTCGATTTCAACACCACGTTTCATGGCAAAATAACCAGCAACTGGTGAATCAATTCCTCCAGATAACATTAACATACCTTTACCACCTGTACCCACAGGTAAACCGCCAGCACCTTGAATCGTTTCATATGATAAATACGCACCGTCCCGACGAATTTCCACTCGTAAATTGATATCAGGATTTTTCATTTGGGCTTTAATCTCTGGGAAAACATCAATAACTGCATTTCCTAGCGTTAAATTCAATTCTCCACTTGTTTGGATGAAGTCATGATCACTACGTTTAGCGGTGATTTTAAACGTTTCTTTTCCTGTATAAACTTCACGCATCATATCTTGTGCCATCGCTTTTATCACTTCGACATCTTTTTCAACACGAATACTTGGCGAAAAATTTTGAATCCCAAATACTTTTTGTAATTTAGGGATAATAATATCACTATCTTCGCCGTTTAAAAGTAAATGCATACGATCACGATCAGCATGCACGCGGACATGAGGAAAGTCAATTAATGCTTTTTTTACGTTCGATGCTAAACGCGCGATAAAAACATGACGGTTTTTTCCTTTAGTTGAAAGTTCGCCATAACGAACCATAATTTCTGTATATTTCACGTTAAAACTCCTTAATTAATTTTTGAAAATTTTTGATACAGTTGATTAAATACAATTAAAAACTGTTCCACTTCTGCCATTGTATTGCTTTCATCTAAACTAATACGAATCGCTGAAGTGGCTAATGAACTAGGAACATTCATTGCGTGAAGCGTGCTGGAAGCTAGATGTTTTTTACTTGAACAAGCACTGGTGGTTGATGTATAAATTTGCTTTTCTTCTAAGGCATGAACTAAAACTTCCCCACGGATGTCTTTCAATGAAAAACAAATAATATGCGGGGCGAAGTCTATCTCTTTTGAAAAGACCGTTACTTTTTCATACGAGTGCAACGCCTCTAATAAATAACCTTTTAAACGCGCAACATGTTCTGGTTTTTCAACTTTTTTCTCAAATGCTAAACGCAATGCTCGTGCCATTGCAACAATTGCTGGAACATTTTCAGTCCCACTACGATGATTACTTTCCTGTCCGCCACCGTTCATTAAAGGAGCTAACTTGCGGCCTTCACGCCAGTAAATAAAACCGACACCACGAGGTCCATGAAATTTATGCGCAGAAAAAGTCGCAAAATCGATACGGGGTGTAAACCATTGATTTTGCTCAACTTTTGTAATTGCTTGCACAGCATCAACATGGAAATGGATTTTAGGATAGTTTTCTAAAACTGTACTAATTTCTTGAATTGGTTGGATTGAGCCAATTTCATTATTGACAGCAATCACAGACACTAAAATTGTTTCTTTACGAATTAATTTTTCTAACGCTGCCACATCAACAAAACCTTCTGGCGTAACTGGAGCAATACTTACCTCAAATCCCAGTTCCTTCAATTGCGCAGCAGTTTCACTCACCGCAGGATGTTCAATACTTGAAATAATCAAATGATTTCCAAAGTCTCTTTTTTCAATAGCTGTGCCTTTTAAAACCCAGTTGTCTCCTTCTGTTCCGCCACTTGTAAAAAAGATTTCTTTGGGTGACACATTCAGCTGGTCGGCAATTTGTTTGCGGGCCTGTTGCAGTAAACGGTTGGCTTGGTTCCCTAAATCATGCAAACTTGATGGATTACCGATAATTCGCTGGCTTGTTTTTAAATATGTATCTAATGCTTGAGGGAAAATCGGAGTGGTGGCACTATTATCAAAATAAATCATGTTCAATGATCCTCTCTATTTGAAATTCTTTCCTATTATAACGGCTACTATCTCTGCTTTCAAGTTGAAAAGGTTGTAAAAGAAAAACAGCATCTGATTTTCATCAAATGCTGTTTTGATTAAACTAAATCTCGATTGTTGAAATAAAAATCTTCAATTCGTTTGAAAGCGCCTGGTTCAACACGTTCTAAAGCCGTGCCAATTTCATCCAAGGCATCTTGGTAACGATATTCGTTCGTAAATAATTCTAATGAACGATCGATAGAAGCTTTTACTTCAGGATGTGAATGACGATAACGATTTGCGTATTGCATCATTTGTTCCGTTAAGGCTGCAGCATCGACTAAGTCATGCGTACGTTCATCAAGCAATTCTAAGTCTTCTTCACAGATAGCAACTAATTTATTAACTTCTTCCATATCCACACGAATTTTGTTCAACGCTTTTGATAATTCTTCAATACGATCCGTTGCCATGAAGAAGAATTCTAAATATTCTCCTGGTAAACCTGGCAGACGTTGTTTTTCAACAAAACGTTTTAAGTTGCGCAATTTAAATTCGAATGTGTCGATTTTATCCTGTGCAATTTTTTCGCCTTTACGTAATTCACGAAGAGCATCATCAATTTCAACTTGTTGACTTTCTACGTCATCTAAGATTTTAAACGCATCTTTGTAGAAGTTTTGTAGTTCTGAATAAGGAATCTCGTTTTTGTCCAATTGTGGCGCAATGTTTTCATTGCGTCGAGCAATTTCTTCGATTTCTGTTTGGAAACCACGAGCACGACCTAATTCATTATGATTTAACGCATAGCTTTGAGAAGTATGATCTAATTCGATTAATAATTGACGGTTATTTCGAGTAGCATGTTCGATATAATCTGTAAGAACTTTAGCATTCTTCATCACATATCTTCTTGCTTCGATTTCACGTTCTAATACATCGTATAGACCATCAATTTCTTCTGCTGTTGTACGATTGGCAATTTCAACAACTTCTACTTCAACTTTTGTTAAGTCTTCTAATGAATTTTCCACTCGTCTTTCGACACGTTGGATGTCTCCTTGGAAGTTTTCTTCTGGGAAAACATAGTGGTCGTTAATCATTTTTTTGTAGCTGTCTGAAATTTCCTTCAGTTGTGAAGGGAATACTTTGTTCAGCTCTTCAAAAACGACTGGTACCCGATTCATTAAGTCTTCTACTTCATACGTATTCTTTTCGGCTGACGCTAATACTTCACGGGCCTCTACAGGATCTCCTGACGTATTTAATGTCACAAATTGCGTGAACTCATTTTCGATGCTTTTGATTTGTTTTTGAACTTCTGGATAAGCAGGACCAAATGCTTCGCCGTTCTCACGAAGTTTTTGTTTTAACTCTTCGTACACATCTAGGGCTTTTTGAACTTGTAAAGAGTTTCGTTCTTCACTCTCACGTAGTTCTTTTAACCCATCACGGATACGTTGGACTTCCTGTTCCATAATGTTCATGGTTGCTTCTGCTTCTGACACGGCTGCTTGTGCTTTAAAAAATCGGAAGGTCTCGTTCAAGTTCTCTACTTCAAAGATTTGTCCCTCTAATTCTGAAAATGAACGTGTTGAAATATCCGCCCATTTTTGGTTCCAATCTCTAAAAGTATTTTGACTTTGGCCGACTAAATGCATTTTTTTGATTTCGTCGATTTCTTCAATAATCGGTAAATCGAATAAGGACTCTTTCCGTTTTTCTAACTGATCGAGTTTTTCTTGATTCTTTTTCCGCATGTAGAAACCGGCTCCATACAAACCTGCTGCGACAACGATGATGGCAATGACGATTCCAATGATTAAATTACTTCCCATTTAAGGTTCCTCCAATTTCCCAAGTTCCACTTTTGCCAATTCGTGATGACTCACAAAATTTATAAACGATATTAAGAACCACCCATTTTCTTTTGCCAAAAGACATCTAAGTTGAATTATAGCATAAAGACAAACAGCAATCACTAAGAACCCTTAAAAAAATCACAACTTTTTTTCTGAAACAAAAAAGCTTGATTTCTTTTCTTTGAAACTGTAATCTATATAAAACATGAATTTAGGAGTAATGCCATGAAAGTAGCAAAATTTGGAGGAAGTTCCCTCGCATCGTCGGAACAATTAAAAAAGGTTATTAACATTATTAAAGCTGATTCTGCACGTCGGTTTATCGTCGTTTCAGCACCGGGTAAACGTTACTCGGAAGACATTAAGGTCACTGACTTGTTGGTTAAGTTATATCAAAAACGTCTAGCAGATGAAAATACAGATGCAGTCATTCAAGCCATTTTTGAACGCTATCAAGAAATCGGGACTGCCTTTGGTATTAATGAAGAAACGTTAAAACAAATCCATAAAGATTTAGAAAGTTTAGTTGATATGCCGGTTGAAAACAATCCGCATTTTTATGATACTGTCTTAGCTAGTGGTGAAGATAACAATGCAAAATTAATTGCTGGTATTTTACAAGCGGAAGGCTTAGCAGCTCGTTATGTTAACCCCAAAGAATTGGGGATGATTGTGTCTGATGAACCACAAAATGCCCGCATTTTGACAAAATCTTATACTGCCATTTATCAATGGCGAAATAGTGAAGAAATTTTAGTCGTTCCTGGTTTCTTTGGTTATACAGAAAACGGCGACGTTTGTACCTTCTCTCGTGGAGGTTCAGATATTTCTGGGGCGATTGTTGCCGCAGGATTAAAAGTTGATTTATATGAAAACTTTACGGATGTGGATGGTATTTTTGCCGCTCATCCAGGCTATATTCATCAACCAGAATCAATTACGCAATTAACTTATCGCGAAATGCGTGAATTAGCTTACGCTGGTTTTAGTGTCTTCCATGAAGAAGCTTTGATGCCTTCTTACCGTGCAAAAATTCCAGTGGTCATCAAAAATACAAACAACCCCTCACATCCAGGAACCTTAATTACCAATGAACGTTCCGATTTAGAAAATCCAGTGGTTGGTATTGCTAGTGACGAAGGCTTCAGCATGATTTATATCAGTAAATATTTAATGAACCGTGAAGTTGGTTTCACTTTACGTGTGTTACAAATTTTCAAAGAATTTGGTTTGAATTATGAACACATGCCTTCAGGAATTGATGATATTTCAGTTATCTTACGTGCAAGTCAATTAAATCCATATTTAGAAGAAGAATTATTACGTAAAATTGCTTATGAAATCGATCCTGATGAATTACGCATTACTCATGACTTATCAATGGTTGTCGTCGTTGGTGAAGGAATGAAACACCGCGTTGGGACAATGGCTGAAAGTGCGGCTGCCTTAGCAAGAAAGAAAATTAGTATCGACATGATTAACCAAGGTTCTTCAGAAGTAAGTATTATGTTTGG
This sequence comes from Enterococcus sp. AMC1623, assembly GCF_058216495.1. NCBI lineage: Bacteria > Bacillati > Bacillota > Bacilli > Lactobacillales > Enterococcaceae > Enterococcus > Enterococcus sp. AMC1623. The sequence goes on from NZ_CM177096.1 coordinate 1,717,069, forward strand.
GATTCATAAAGATCGTGAACGCGATGCTATTCGTACGTTGTATTACACATTCTTTGAATAAATAAAAAATCAGCGCCTTCTTATTGAGGACGCTGATTTTCTTTTATTACCTGTTGTCGTTCGATTTCTGCTTTGATTTTAGCTTCTGGTGCATAGTCCGCTTCCCAGTTATCTGGTTTTAACACCTTATTGGTTACTGGGTCGTAACGAGGTTTACCATCAGGAAATAATTTCCCCATATTAGCTTGATGGACAATTTCCATAATTGGTTCAGGATCGACACCTAACAATGAAAAGGAACCATACGTGAAGTATAATACATCGATTAACGCATCCACTTGATCCACTAAAGGCTCAACAATTTTTTCTTTTTTTAAGACCTTTTCTTGGGCTTGGTCCACTGCTTGATGGAGTCCATCCACTAAGTTTGAGAAAAGTTCTGGACTATTCTCACTAGCTGCATATAAAAATTCAACCAGCTCTTCTGCTTTAAATCCTGCTCGGTGCAATGCATCTTCTTTACTAAATGCCGTAGGAACAGCTGGTTGCCTTGCATCAAATGTGCGGTGAAATTCTTCTGTCATTTCAAATGGTTTCATGATTCCTCCTAAATTAACTGAAAATGACGTAATGCTTTTTCAATACCATCTTCATTATTACTCGCTGTTACAAAATCAGCGGCTTGTTTCGTCTCTTCCTTCCCATTGCCCATAGAAACGCCAATTCCAACTCCTTTAATCATCTCAATATCATTCCAATGATCACCAAAAACCATCGCTTCTGCCAATTCAATACCTGTATGTGCTAAGAAAAATTGAATCCCACGCAGTTTTGATCCCCCCTTGGGTACGATATCTACTGTATACGGATTAGAACGTTGTAAATCACAATGAGGAAAAGCTTGTTGAAATTTTTCTACCTCATACTCACCACTTAGCATCACACATTGGTAAATCGGCTCGTTCAAAATTGCCAACTTTGAATACCGATTTGAACGGCGATTCGGACTGTATCGCTGTAATGCTAGTTTCATCCCTCGAATCGGAAACCAACGTGGGACAAAACGAATCATGCGACGGACAAAGCCTGATTGGCCGATACGCATCGTCAAACTGCCTTCCATATGATATCGACCGCCTAACATTAATTGACGTGAATTTCTATCGGCATACGCCACAATTTCATCAACCACCGCTTTTTCAAAAGGGCGTGCATAAATCGTTTGATCTTTCGTATAAACCAGCTGACCATTATATGTAATAAACATATCTAAATTCAATTCGCGAACAATTCGCTCCACACTTTCTGGTCCACGTCCAGTAGAAACCCCACACAAAATACCATTTTTTTGAGCTTGCGCAATTGCTCGTTTCGTACTATCTAATATGGTACCGTTAGTAGAAATCAACGTACCATCAATATCAAAAAATATCGCTTTAATCATCTATTCACCTACCTCTTCTATCATTAGAATAACTCTAACTGACTGGGATTCAATTCGTCATAATCTAAATCTAAGCGACGTTTGAATTCTATGGCATTTTCTGCTGCATCGCCACCTGCATTATTATTAAAGATCACAGCTATTTCTTTACTTTTTTCTTTAGCTGATTCGACTGCACGTTGTAATTCAGTCAGTTCTTCGGCATTGTAACGATAATTGGTCCGAACTTTTTGAGCATCCGGTCCGGTAGCAGTCCACCCCATATCATTGCGACCATGAAAACGGAAAAAGGTAAAGTCCTCATTGGTTACATACGGATCGAGTGGAACTGTTGTGGATAATTTTTTAGGTTCATCAACAACAACTAACGAGAAACGATGGTTTTTCATAAAATTACGCGTTCCTTCAATATACTTCTCTTCATACCAACTACGGTCTCGAAACTCAATTGCAATCGGCCAGTCTTGAAATAATTGCCGTAAAATCCGCAGATAATCCACATTTTCTCTAGTACATTTAAAAGTGGCGGGAAATTGTGCTAATAAACAAAACAAACGACCCGATTCAAGCATCGGTGCCATATTGCTTTTCAATTGCTCAGCTAGCTCGGTTAGCGTCTGTCCTTCTTCCAATTCTTGATGCTTTGTGAATACTTTTTGTACTTTTACAATAAAACGAAATTGTTCAGGTACTTGCTTCAGCCACCCTTCAATATTGGAACGCGAAGGAATAAAATAAAAGCCTGTATCCATTTCAACTAAAGGAAAATAGCCGGCGTATTCATAAAGGGTGGTTTCTTTTTTTCCAGTTAAATATGTATGTTCTTTAAAACTCGTACAACCGATGCGAATCATGCTCTCACCTACTTTTTGAAAGTTAAAGTAATTATAAAGAGAATTTATTTATTTCGCAACAGTTCTTTCTTTGGTGGTTTTAATTTCCTTTTTTTAAGCTTTACGATACACTGAGACTGCATGTCAAAAAAGCGAGGTTTTTATATGAAAAAAATACTTGTTCTCCATACTGGTGGCACGATTGCCATGAAAGAAGATGCCTTAACTGGTGGTGTCAGTCCAGATGTAGCAAATCCTTTAATGGACGCTACAATTAATGTTCCTGAGGATGTTGAATTAATCGTGGAAGATATCTTCAATCTTCCAAGTCCACACATTACGCCAACACATATGTTAAAAATTAAAGAACGGATTCAAGCGGCTAAACTGGCAGGAATTGATAGTGTTGTCATTACGCATGGAACAGATACTTTAGAAGAAACAGCTTTCTTTTTAGATACAACTATTGGAAATCACCTCCCCATCGTAATTACTGGCGCAATGCGTTCAAGTAACGAACTAGGCAGTGATGGTCTCTACAATTTTGAAAGTGCCATTCGTGTAGCTGCCTGTCCTGAAGCCATTCATCAAGGTGTATTAGTCGTAATGAATGATGAAATTCATTCTGCACGTTATGTTACAAAAACCCACACGACCAATGTTGCAACTTTCCGAACGCCCACATTAGGTCCCATCGGCCTCGTGAGCAAAAATCGAATTTTATTTATGCAACGACTTGTCGAAACACCACATTGGGATGTCTCTAAGGTAGATGGGCTAATTCCCATCGTAAAAGCCTATGCCGGAATGCATGGTGAATTATTTGAAGGACTTGTTCAAACCGATATTGACGGTCTAGTCATCGAGGCCTTAGGTGCAGGAAATTTACCCCCTGAAACGTTACCTCCTCTTCAAAAAATGTTAGCAAAACAAATCCCTGTTGTTTTGGTATCACGTTGCTTTAACGGGATTGCTGAACCAGTCTATGATTACCAAGGTGGCGGCAGTGAATTACAAAAGATGGGCGTTATCTTTTGCAATAGTATTAATAGTCAAAAAGCCCGAATTAAATTGTTGATTGCTAAAAATAGTCAGCTCACTTCAGAAGAATTCCATTATTTTATGGAACATTAAAACGGGATTGTGACCAAATTTTGGATAAAAGTAAACTAGCCGAACGATAGGGTGACTACTCCTGCAATCCAGCAGGTTTTCACTCTCTAGCGTTCAGCTAGTTTTTTAAGCTTTTGTTTGCCATTCAATTAGCGCTTCACAATAAGTTTGATCGCCAATCCGAATTTCATGACGACTTTTGATGCCTTCTTCTTGTAGAATTTCATAATGACTTTCAACTTCATTACCATATTCGACTTCTTTATCAAAACGAATATTCAGATATGTTGGTACATGCGACGTTAAAAAATCATAGCCCAACACATCCATCATCCAATTAAAATAAATCGAATTATTCACGTGCTGATTCCCATCAATATCAAAAAAACGCACACGAAATGGTAAACTCACTCCATGTTCAACTTTATCGATTTTAGGATAACGTTTAATTTTTGTGATTTTCTCGCTTTCATACGGTTCGATAATTTCGCTAGGTACACTACTCATTTTTCTTGTTTCAAGATTCATTAATGCAAAAATTGTTTCTATACGCACTAATTCTTCGCCATCTTGTGTCGTAATCCAAAAATGTCGATAACAGAAATACTTATTGTATTCTTGTGCTTGTGTAGTTACATTAATTTTTTCGCCTGCTTTTGGTAATCGAGTAATAAAAAATTGATAATTTGTAACAATCCAGGTCAATCCAAATTGTTGAACGAAATCTGATCCTCGATTTAATTGATTGCTTTGCTCTTCTGAAACTTTAATCGCTACAGCAATCATTGTGGATAATTTCATAGTTCCATTGACATCACATTCGTAAGCGACGACATCATGTGGTGTCATATATTTTGTTGCCAAATCAATTCCTCCTTGTTTGTTCATAATCCTAACAAAAAAAAGAAGAGCACACGCACTCTTCTGATTATTCGTTTCCGCTAATTACAGCATTTGGATCATTTAACACGCTTCGATCTAATTCGTTAATTCGAGAGCTTGTTACCACACCAGCGACCATACTATCACTTACGTTCACCAAGGTACGCGCCATATCAATTAATGGTTCTACAGAGATAACTAAGCCAACGATTGCTACTGGTAAGTTCATTGCACCTAATACGATTAATGAAGCAAAGGTTGCTCCACCACCGACACCAGCTACGCCAAAAGAACTAATTGTCACGATTGCAATTAACATAACGATAAATTGCCAATCAAAAATATTAATCCCGACAGTGGGTGCCACCATAGTTGCCAACATCGCTGGGTACACACCGGCACAACCATTTTGACCAATTGAAATCCCAAAACTTCCAGCAAAGTTAGCGGTCGCTTCATCCACACCTAATGCACGACGTTGCGTTTCAATGTTCATTGGTAATGTACCTGCACTTGAACGTGAGGTAAACGCAAAACTTAAAGCAGGGAACGCTTTTTTGAAGTACGTAATTGGACTAACTTTCACACTTGCTAAAATAATTGAATGAACAATTAATACTAAAATCAAAGCCGCATACGAAGCAATGATAAAGACGCCTAAGTTAACAATCGCTTTAAAATCACTGGTTGCTAAAACGTTCGTCATTAATGCAAATACACCATATGGAGTTAAACGTAACACTAGGGTTACAATACGCATGACAATTTTATACAAGCTTTCCATTAAGTTAAAGAAAAATTCAGCTTCTTTTGGTGATTTGCGTTTAATTCCTAGATAAGCAACTCCGACAAACGCAGAAAATATAACTACGCCAATCGTACTTGTTGCACGTGTTCCTGCTAAATCAGCAAATACATTACGTGGAATAAATGATAAAATTTGTTGTGGAATCGATAAATTTTGAACTTCAGCTTGACGTTGCGTAATTTCCGCAATACGTGCTGTTTCAGCTGCACCTTCTGTAAAAGTTGCTCCATCTAATTGGAAAACCATTACCATGACAATTCCAATTAACGCTGAAATAGCAGTTGTTCCTAATAACGTTGCTAATACTGTAAAGCTAATTTTACCAATTTTGCCACTTTCTTTCATGCGTGTAAACGCACTGACAATTGAAACAAAAACTAAGGGCATGATTAACATTTGTAATAAAGCAACATATCCATTACCAACTAATTTAATCCAATCAAGTGATTGCGTTACAATCGGGCTTTCTGTTCCCCAAATTAATTGTAAGGCACCTCCAAAAATAATTCCGGCAAATAAACCAGTAAATACTCGAGTCGAGAATTTGACATGTTTCTTTTGCATCCGATAAAAGACATATAAAATAGCAGCAAAAATAAGAATAATTAATACTGTGAGCAGATTTGTCATTTGTGTTCCTCCTTTGTTTTTTCACGCGAAAATGACAAGTCCGTCAACGGAAGTAAAGGTTCCTAGTGACCATTCTCCAACAGTTCACTCTAATGAAAATGCGTGTGAGAGAATCATTAGTGACGTTATTATTATATCGAAGCAAGAAACGATTGTCTAATACATGAACTTATATTCATATTATTTCCAAATAGTTTTTTAGAAAAATTGATTCCTTTGTAAAAAAGCAGTACATATAGTTATCAAAGAAATTATATAAAAAGCTGCTCAACTGCTACACTTTATCACGCACAAATAGATTGTTCATTTTTATGTTTAATCTCCTTTAGCAGTTTTAGTACCAGTCAATCCATGATCCAAATTACAAATTATTTCGTATCATAAATAAAAAGCAGCCGTTCTCACGACTGCTTTTCTTCTTTATGCTAATGCGCCCATTGGATCCCAAGGGGCTAAAACAGTTGGCTCTGCTGCAAAGGCTGCTAGTTGCTCTGCCGTTAATAAATCTTTACGTACTACGATTTGATACGTATACTCGTCCATCCAGGCATCACTTGCGACAAAGAATCCTTTGTCCCCAACTTTTTCACCCCAACTATTTTCAACTTTCCATTTAGTTGGTTGACCATCAACTAAGTCTACACCAGTTAAAACCATCGCATGCGTCATTAAACTTTCACCATAATCAAGACGTTCAGCTTTTGTCATATCAAAGTCAACATCAAACAAGTCATTTACATCATACGCATCTAAAGACATAATGCCTGTATCGCGTGTGGATGATTGACCGACATCACAACCAAACCAAACTGATTCGCCTTGTTCTAATTGGGCGATAGCTAGTTTTTTAAACATTTCCATATCGACATTTAAGTATTTTACTTCTTTGCCACCAACGACATTTCCTAACATTTCTACCGTATAAGATTGATTGTAAGGTTTATCTGTAGTAGGTGCATTGATAATGCTGACATAATCGTCTAAATTAACGCCCACATATTTTTCATAGAAACTTTGTGGCGTTAAACCACGATCTAAGTGATAGGCTTGTTCGTCATCGCGATATTCAAAATCGAATGTTTCTGGCGGTGTTCCTAACGAAATTGCTAAAAAGTTATATACTTCCTGTAACAGGGTTGCTTTAATCGTTTGAATTTCTTCTGACGTTTTCCCATCAGCCACCAAACGACGTAACACAGACGCATCTTTACGTAATTTTTTATTTAAATACGTATTTAACTCACGTGAACTAGACGAACTGTTACTTTCTGGCATCGCTGTTTTTGGCACGACACCATATTTTTGGAAAATCGAAACAATCATATCCCATTGACCGCCATCTTGTTGAGGCGTTTGTAATAAAAAAGCAACTTTTCGACTAGTTAATTCTTGATTGGCAGTCGCTAAAATATTTTCATAAAAATAATTGGCTTTCTCATATTTATCCCAGAAAAAAGTATAGTTTTGAGAGAGTTCAAATTCTTTCAAATTAAATTGATTTAACATTTTATGACGGAATGTATTCAATGCCGCAAACATCCAACAACGTCCAGATTGTTTTTGATTAGCCACTTTCCCTGTTTTTACATCTACAGAAAATACAGGGACATTGTTGACTTGTGCGCTGACATTTTCAGCTGATGCACGAATCCCATTTTTCACGACCCCACGTTGTAAGGCCTGTTGTTTCTTATTGTCTTTAAAGTCTGACGCAAATTTTTGCGTTAATTCTTTGGTAATTTCAGACATACTAACATCTCCTTTACTCTACTGTTTATTCTACTCCTCCTATTTTAGAAAAACAACCGATGTCATACTATCTGCTTTTTCGATTCGTTCCTAACATTCGTTGTTCAATTCCAGCATACGCTTCTCCCACTGGTTTACTCGCCAAGACGTAGGTTAAACCGATACTTGCTAAGAAAATTAAAACTAATGTTAGACCGTTGAATGGAATAAAATCCCCTGAAATGCCACGCACACCTTGAACAAAAAAGCCATGCAAGAGGTACGCAACCATCGTGTATTTCCCACAAGAAGTATAAAACGTTTCTTTTGTTGGTACACAAGCAAAAAATGCCAAAATACCTATACAACCTAATACCAAGGTCACAATTCGCACCATTGCGCCCCACTCAGGAAAGTTCAAGAAATCTTCATAAGGTTTCGAACCAAAGAAAATGTATTTATTAACAGGTCCAATCCAATGAATTAACCCATAAACACCTACAAATGCTAAAGCCAACCACTTGCGATTTTTCATTTTTTCAAATCGTTCCACACTGTCATTTTGTAAATAGTAGCCCATCACAAAAAATGGTAAGAAAACAACCGTGCGCTGTAGCGTTAACTCACGACCGATAAAAGGTAAATACCCTACTAACAGACTAAGTAAAATGCTGACGGTAATTCCCACTTTAGGCGAAACTTTTTGGAAAAAATACAATGAAAGTTGCCAAAAAAAGGAACTAATTAAAAACCACAGTGACCAATTTGGTACATGTAATTGAAACGAAAAGGAATCATTTGTACCAATCAGCCAATAAAATAATGAATAAAGCCATTGAAATAAAATATATGGCAAAATAAATTTTTGAAAACTAATACGTACCTGTTGTCCTTTTTTGTAATCGAACGATTTTGCAAAATACCCTGAAATGAAAATGAACGCTGGCATATGGAATGTATAAATTGTAAAGTACAGATCATTGCTCCACTTTGCCTCAGCAATAAAGGGCTGTAATAAATGTCCAAAAACAACTAAAATCATTAATAAAAATTTAGCATTATCAAAAAAAGGATCTCTTCTTTTTGTCGGCACATACTTCACCTACCTTTATAAAATTCTTTCCTTTATTTCAGTATACAGGATAATTGTTGCAATTTTGTTGCAATTGTTCAAAATAACTTAACAATTTTTTCAATAAATAAAATTTGATTTTATATCATTTGTATTATATCATGTAATACAAAGAGGTGAGGAAAATGATTTTAGAAATTGATCCATTAGGAGAAGAACCTATCTACAAACAGTTACGTGATCAAATTATTTTAGGGATTGCGCAGCAGCAATTGAAAGCTGGTGACTTGCTTCCTTCTGTGCGGATGTTAGCGGATGAATTAGGTGTTAATCCCATGACCGTTTCCAAAGCATACAATCTTTTAAAAGAAGAAGGCTATTTAATTACTGACCGCCGCAACGGTACAATTGTCACAGAAAGAAGCAACTTTGATGCACGTGCTAAAAAAATATACGAACAGCGTTTAGCGCTGTTGTTAGCAGAAGGGTATCTTCATCAACAATCTAAAGAAAAAATTCTCCACGATGTCGAAACCTATCTCAATACTTACTCAAAAGGATGTGATGAATCATGAGTTATATGTTTATCGGTATTTTAATCTTAGTCAATATTATTCAAGCTTGTACCCTACGATTATCCGGGACGCCTCATAATCAAGTTATTTTAGAAAATACTATGTCAACAGAATACTTAGCAGCTCCACAAATTCGTAACTTAGCACAGGAATACAAAAATCGCTTAATGCAAATTGCAGCTGGTTTTAGTTTCTTAAGTATTGGTTTAATCTTTATTTCCTATGAATCAATTTTTTTAACTTTTTTCTGGATTCTTTTATTCAGTAGTATGATTGCGTTGTTTTTTTGTAAAGTTCATTATGTACGAAAAATGCAAGAATTATTAATTGCAAATGATTGGTTGATGCCCGTAAAACCCATATTAGTCGATACACAACTCGTATTAGTTAAAAATCAAAAAATGGTTTCAGGTTGGTGGTTACTCCCACCATTACTTGTTTGGATTTTAGGAAGTATTTATAGTGTGCTTTCTCGTTTTGAAGCTAGTTGGTTGATGATTATTCTCAGTGGCGTCTTTTTATTCCTTTCATTTGGTAGTTGGTTAATCGTCGGAAAATTACCAGTTCGCGCCTTAACCGATAACCGTTCAATTAATCAGCAATATAATGATTTAACTAAACATCATTGGTCGCTGATGATGGTTTCCATTAGTTGGGTATTGATTCCATTATTATTTATCCCAGCAATTAGTTTGAGCGTTGCACCTGCACTGGAAATGATTTTATTGGCCTTCTTTTTCCTCTTAATTATTAGCTGGACTATTTTTTCTTTTTGGTACCTCTATTCTTTACGAAAAAAACAAGACCAATTGCTTGCACAAGTGCCTAGTTACCGTTATCTAGGAGACGATCAATATTGGCGCTTTGGCGTATATTACAATCCCAATGATCCTCGCTTGTTTATTCCTAGCCGAATGGGTATGAACATGGGGCTGAATTTGGGTCGTCCCGTAGGAAAACTATTGATGGGCTTGACTGGTATTATCATCGTCGTAGCTTTCGTAGTTACATTAGTTCCAGCCTATTTGTATGACTTTACTGCCAATCCATTTCAATATGAGCAAACCGCGACTAACATTGAACTAAAGGCCCCCTTTGTCACAACTTCCGACATCCCACTAGATACTATTGAAAAAGTGGAATTGTTAGAAAAATTACCGAATAATATAACAAAACTATATGGCAGCGCGACAAATAATTACGCAACTGGTAAATTCACCGTTGATGGGAAGGCTGCCACATTATATGTCGATCATCAAACAAAACAAATTTTACACATTGTAACACCTACACGAGATTATTATTATACAAATAAACAACCACAAAAAACTGCGGATGCTTATCAACAGTTACAACGAATTATTGAGCAATAACCTCCCTTCAAAAGGGGAGTCAACTAGCATGTATAATCCTAAAAAATAGTGATTATGTCTTTATTTTGATTATATAAAGATAAAATCTGATTTTTAACGCTAGCCTCTTTGTTCATTTTGCTTCTCTTTTACTACAAATAGTTTAAAGATGACACAAAGTGCACAGTAATTTGTTAAGCTTCAAGATTTAGGAAACCTAGTAGGAAGAGAATTATAATAATGAAAACACATGTAAAAGTCCTATTAGACCAGCTGACAAAAATTCGAGCTGTATTTCAAAAAGTATCAACTAAAAATGAAGAAAGAAAAAATTGTTTCAATAGTGACTACTGTATCACTGTTGAAACAATTTTTCTTTCTTGTGCTAATCTATCAATCAAATAAAATCTTTAAAATTTTATTTCTATAATTGTTGATCCATTTTACTTTTGAAGATTCTAGTAACGATATTCTTTAAATGATTGAACTCTTCAGCTTCGTAAGTCGCTATATCAACAACCAACTCAATTCCTTCTTCTAACTCGAAAGAAATGTCATATCCATTAAATTGTAAAAATACATCGGCTGCCATTACTGCTGTTCTCTCATTACCATTAAAAAAAGGATACTTTTTCACTAGATTAATCATTAGTATAGCAACTTTTTCTTCAATTGATGGATATAATTCTTGTCCAAAAACAATTTGTGACGGTTGATTCACTGCCATTTCTAATGCACTTAAATCCTTGATTCCCATTTTTTCATTTGGAGAATAATTTAAAATCTGAAAAGCATTCATTTGAGATATTTGATCAACTGTTAAGTAGTATATACTCATTTGTCCACCAATGCTTTATATAGTTCGCCATGTTTCTGCATTGACTTATCTATAAGCATTTCTAGTTTTTTTTGTTCTTCATTTTGTGTTTTCTTAACAAGAGCTTCTTTCAGCTTGTCTTCGTCAACATATACTGTATCGGCAACAGTTGCTCCAATACTATCTAAGAAATCTTTTGACAAAGCAATCATAACTGAATTTCCAACTTTTCTTAATTTTCTTTCTTGAATACTCATAATATTACCACATTTAGGATATCCTTGTATATCCAGTATATCTTTATATATATAATATAATAAGTAAAAATTCTATCAAACAAATTGTTAATAATAATTCGAGTAGAGGAATAAAAAAAGAACAAAAGTCGAAATGACTTTTGTTCTTTTTGACTCCGGCAGTAGGACTCGAACCTACGACATCATGATTAACAGTCATGCGCTACTACCAACTGAGCTATGCCGGAATGACTATGAATGTATAATAGCAATTTTTTTTCGATTAATCAACCCCTGTTTTACATTTTGTTTAAAAAACTAGCGATTATTAAATAACTTTTAAAATAAAAAAAGATTCACGTTGACATAAAGCGCTTTACACAATTTAAAAAGAAGTTTTTCCGTTAAAAATAACACCTTTAAAAATAATTCATCCTCGTTCCTTCAAAAATCACCAGAGGATTAAGAACAATCGTTTCATTATGTTGTCAGATGCGTTGCTTTTAGGACAGTCTAAAATTTAAAAGACAGGAGTTCATTTACGAACTCCTGTCTTTATGCAAGATACAACGATTGTTGACCCATTTTTTCGTAAATTATTTGAAAATCATCGCGATCAACTTCTCGATGACGATAACCATAGGGATCATTTACATAAACTGTATCTCCTTCGATACCAGTAATAACCACCGCATGACATAATGGACTAACCGTTACCAGCCCCTCTTCTGTCTGCCATTCCCATAAATCTTCCTCTGTAGGTACTTCAAAGTCAACTGTGGTAATGACTAACACAGGAACGCCTGCATTCACCTTTTCTTCTATCTCAGAAAAGTCTTTTGTCGTACTTACTTCTACCTGATAATCACTTCCCACAACTTCTTCTGCTACTTTTGCTAAAGGCTCTACGCCTACACCCATTGATTCATATCCTGCTTCAATATTTCCAACAAAGCCTTTATGTGGATTACCGTAAAGACCATTTTCAGATACTAGAGGAACATAATCAAGCATTTCAGCTAACTGATTCTTAGTTGTATCAAAACGATAGTAACGTAGTAGCATTGAAAGACTTGTAATTTCACAACCATTTTCTAATGGATTATTCTTCAATTGATTTTCTAAAGGTACATCAATCAAATCTAACGCATCATAAGCTGTCGGATGGAGCATTTCGGAATAGTTTTCCAAAATTGTAGGATCCTCACGTAACGTATGCGTTATCCATATCGTACTGCCAATCAAGACACCTGCTGAAAGAACTGTGAAATAAAATTTTTTCTTTTTAATCGTCATCAGCCCTTTATTTTTTATTATTATGTCGATAAGTATGCCTGTTCAACTTACTATTTGTCAATAAAAGTAAATGTTCTTTAATAATCTTTACTTATTTTTTGGAAGTTGAATCCATTGTACTTCGGAAGAATTGAAATTTTCGATATCTATAAATATTAAAACTCGTTGTAACTTCACTTAGGAAATTACAACGAGTCGTCATTGGCTAATTTTTCTAATTCATCGATAGCTAGTAGCTCAATTTTGTTGGGAGCTGGTTGAGAAACAATTTGTTTTTTGGTTAATTTGGTTAGACCACGACTAAAAGATTCTGCAGACATCCCTAAATAGGAGGCAATTGTTTTCTTTGTTGCTTCCAAATGAATCTGTGTGTTTTGTTGCTTGTGATAAGCAGTTAGCAGGTAGTTACTTAACCGAGTAAGTACACTTGTAGTGGTGATTAGCGTAGTCTGTTGCTCTGAATCCGTTAAACGATTTGATAGTTCTGTCAATATTTCCCAAGCAATTTGTGGATTTGTCAGTAGCACTTCTTTAAAATCATGACGATTAATGACACAAACTTTAGTGGGCGTCATTGCTTGAACATAATTATCATAAACACGATCATTAAATAACGACATTTCTCCTACAAAATCTCCTTGCTCCAAAACTCGAATCATTTGTTCTTTTCCTGAAGCTGCTATGCGATAAATTTTGACTTGTCCTTCTTGTATTAAATATAATGCTTCTGATTTTTCTCCTGCTTGATACAAAAATTCATCTATTGAAAACTCTTTTTCTGTAATATGACTCTGAATTAATTCAATTTGTTGTAACAGCAAATTTTGAAATAAGGGCATTGTGCTAATGCAGTGATGATACTTCGTAAAATCAATTTTTGCGGTCATTCAAACACCTACATTTCAATTTATTTCTTCTAGTATATATCATAAAACAAAAATATACCGTTTAAAATGACATTCATCTTAAACGGTACAGGTAATTTATTTTTCTTTGCTTGCATCGTAATCCGTGGCACGAACAAAAATGTCAATATTTCCGTTCAATGCTTTTGAGTATGGACAAATGGCATGTGCTTCATCTGCAAGTTGTTGCGTTTCTTCTAAAGAAAAGTCCTGAATCCCCACTTGAATAGCTACTTCTAATTTAAAATCAGCCGCATCTGTTTTTTTGAATAAAGAAACCGTATGAAAAACTTGTGATTTATTGCGTATTTTATGTTGTCCTTTAACTATCTCCAATGCACCATGGAAACATGCCGCATATCCTAACGCAAATAATTGTTCAGGATTTTGCCCAGCTCCAGTTCCTCCCATATCTTTAGGTGTCGCAATTTTCACCTCATAAGAACCATCAGACAAATAGCTTACTCCATCCCGTCCTCCGGTATTAATCGCACCTGTTTCATAAATTTTTGCATATTCTGACATGAAAAACACTCCTTCTGTTTTGATACTTTTAGTATACGAAGTTTGAATCAATGTCTCCTTGACCTAGGTCAAGACTTGAAAAAATCTCATAAAAATAGGTGTCCTAATAACCAACAACTACTAAACAAAGAATCGCTAGTTTCCAATCAATCAAAGAAGGTATGCTTTCAGCGGTTATAACAAAATTATTTAGATAAAAAATAGCGAGAAAGATAAATTAGGCATATATTTTAGTGTTGTATACTCCTATCAGTAATGATGAAAACCTACGCTCATATAATTGTAATTTAAACATAAAATTTGGCACAAAAAAACTCATAAAGCCTATTAAAATAGGTTTTATGAGTCCAAATGAAAGCCACCTGCCGGGCTTGAACCGGCGACCCCCACCTTACCATGGTGGTGCTCTACCAACTGAGCTAAGGCGGCTTAGTATTTAACACAAGTATTAGCATACCCAAAATAACAAAACTTGTCAATATTTTTTAAAGAAAAATGCTAGTAAAAATAGATTTACTGGCACAGTTTTTCAATCAATTTAGCAATTTGATTATTATCTTTTGACAAGACTTGACTACTAGTCAAACTTAATTGATTGGCAAAGACTTCAGACCCAATAAAATAACTTTTTTCAGCATGGACTAATAGTTCTACATCATTACTATCATTTCCAAATGCAATATATTCAACAGTTGAAAAATAATTTTGCAAAGTGGTAAATTTATTGATTCCTTTAGCAGTAATATCTATGTTTCCTTCTTGGGTATGCGTAATCACAGATACAGTTTCATCCAGCTGTAGTTCTTGATAAATAATAGGATAAAATTGTGCTGGAATGGCGAGCAAAATAATTTTAATCGGCTGATCGATGGTTATCATATTTATATTTTGAGCTAACTGACTGGGGTCTAGCTGACGATAGATTGGTTGTTCGTCAGAAACCTTTGCAGAATAATTCCAACTGTCATCCACGATATAATCTAATTGATACTGTTGAATAAGCTGCCGAATTCGTTGGTAACTGCTTTTATTGATAGAACCGGTTACCTTTATTTTCCCATCTTTGGAAATAATCGAGCCATTTCCCCCAATTAACGCATCATACTCGATATTTCGAATAACTGGTAATAAATCTCGAATTGGTCGAGCAGAAGCAAATATAATCTCATGACCACTCTTTTTCACTTGTTCTAATGCTTTAACAATCGTAGCATCA
>NZ_CM177096.1:1737500-2450000 GCF_058216495.1 Enterococcus sp. AMC1623
TGTACTTCCCATTGTAGCACGTGTGTAGCCCAGGTCATAAGGGGCATGATGATTTGACGTCATCCCCACCTTCCTCCGGTTTGTCACCGGCAGTCTCGCTAGAGTGCCCAACTAAATGATGGCAACTAACAATAAGGGTTGCGCTCGTTGCGGGACTTAACCCAACATCTCACGACACGAGCTGACGACAACCATGCACCACCTGTCACTTTGTCCCCGAAGGGAAAGCTCTATCTCTAGAGTGGTCAAAGGATGTCAAGACCTGGTAAGGTTCTTCGCGTTGCTTCGAATTAAACCACATGCTCCACCGCTTGTGCGGGCCCCCGTCAATTCCTTTGAGTTTCAACCTTGCGGTCGTACTCCCCAGGCGGAGTGCTTAATGCGTTTGCTGCAGCACTGAAGGGCGGAAACCCTCCAACACTTAGCACTCATCGTTTACGGCGTGGACTACCAGGGTATCTAATCCTGTTCGCTCCCCACGCTTTCGAGCCTCAGCGTCAGTTACAGACCAGAGAGCCGCCTTCGCCACTGGTGTTCCTCCATATATCTACGCATTTCACCGCTACACATGGAATTCCACTCTCCTCTTCTGCACTCAAGTCTCCCAGTTTCCAATGACCCTCCCCGGTTAAGCCGGGGGCTTTCACATCAGACTTAAGAAACCGCCTGCGCTCGCTTTACGCCCAATAAATCCGGACAACGCTTGCCACCTACGTATTACCGCGGCTGCTGGCACGTAGTTAGCCGTGGCTTTCTGGTTAGATACCGTCAAGGGATGAACATTCTCTTCTCATCCTTGTTCTTCTCTAACAACAGAGTTTTACGATCCGAAAACCTTCTTCACTCACGCGGCGTTGCTCGGTCAGACTTTCGTCCATTGCCGAAGATTCCCTACTGCTGCCTCCCGTAGGAGTCTGGGCCGTGTCTCAGTCCCAGTGTGGCCGATCACCCTCTCAGGTCGGCTATGCATCGTTGCCTTGGTGAGCCGTTACCTCACCAACTAGCTAATGCACCGCGGGTCCATCCATCAGTGACGCAAAAGCGCCTTTCAGCTTTCTCTCATGCGAGAAAAAGCATTATGCGGTATTAGCACCTGTTTCCAAGTGTTATCCCCCTCTGATGGGCAGGTTACCCACGTGTTACTCACCCGTTCGCCACTCTTCTTTTCCAGTGAACCGAAGTTCGGCGGAAAAGAAGCGTTCGACTTGCATGTATTAGGCACGCCGCCAGCGTTCGTCCTGAGCCAGGATCAAACTCTCATAAAAAGTTGAAACAATCTTTCGATTGTTAAGCTCATAAATAACGTTTGCTAGCATTACTGCTTGCTTGTTTTGTGTTACTTCTATCTAATAGAAGTGTCCTACACAATTGGTTCGTTTGCTTGCTTTGTTCAGTTTTCAAAGGTCTACCTTGCTGTGTTAGCAACTTTTATATCATATCAGTTTAACAAGTGAATGTCAACTATATTTTTCAAAAAGTTTTTTTCAAGAAGTAATTAACTTCTTCACAGCGACTTTATAAAGTTAACAAATGAATCGTTATTTGTCAACAACATTTTTAATTATTTTCGTTGTATTTACAACGTTCATAATCGATTAAATTTTTGCGACTTCGTTATAATATCATCTGTCATTTACTTCGTCAACTCTTTTTTTCAAAAATTTCAAAAGTTTTATTTGTAGTTAGTCATTCAACCAACGTTGATTAATTTATCACGTTTTATCCATAGCGTCAACTAAAAAAACAATCAGTATTTCGAGTCAAAATGCCGACTATATCTATGTTTGTTCGTATTTCAAAAAGAATAAAGCTATAACTATTTATTCATCACTTTTATTATCCGAAAATTCGAACATTGTAGTTCTACATTTCCTGAAAATATCGGTAAAAAAAAGCCGAAAATCGGCTTAATATCATTTTTTTAGAAAAAAGGCATTCCATCAATATCATAATCTTGAATAATTTGACGAAAATCTTTTGCTTCTTTCCAAGCATATTCTTCTGGTAATGAATTACTTTGATCTTTTTCTTGTGTTTCAAACACAAACAGTGGAATGCTCATATTATCTGCATAACCATTCGTTAGTTCAACTAACTCAATGCAGGAAATATCAAGGTGTACTGTTTCTTTTAATAACTGTAAGATATTTGCTAATCCTGTACGTTCTTCTGAAAAAGCTGTAGATGCTAATTCTAATTTCTCATCAACTATGCGCATCAAAAATTTCTTCGAGCCATCTTCCAAATGAAGCATGACTGTTCCGGCAACTCTTTTGTTTTTCAACATACTCACCTCGATCGGTATTCTCTTCTATTCCTATATGATAACACAATTTATCAACAGATACAGTTGATTTTCAGCATTTTTCTGAAGAAAGCATTTCCAGTGCTTCTTTAATCCAAAGCGGTAAATGTTCATCAATAGTTCGAAAACCAATGCGTTTATTTTTATTCGTGAAGTAACGTTTTTTACGATGTACGGTATGTACAAATTTTGTTTCTAACGTTCGACGTGACAAACTAATTTTTTTTGTATATTCATCGATATCAATTACTTGTACGTTTACTGCATCACCTATTTGCAGGACTTCATGAATGTTTTTTGTAAAACCTGACTGTATTTCCGACACATGAATCAACCCTTGCGTTTCACCATCTAATGAAACGAATGCACCATATGGTTGAATTCCGGTCACTGTTCCTTCTAAAATATCCCCAATTTTATATGTCATATCGTTCCCTCTCTTCGCATCTTTTATTATACTATAACTAATCAAAAAATGAAGCAGAGATTCACTTGCTTTATAAGGGAGGATTTATTATGAATGAATTCGATACAGTCATTCCACGAAAAAATACGAACAGTGTCAAATGGGACACTCCTATAAAGAACTACGAAAAAGACTCATTGCTGCCACTCTGGATTGCCGATATGGATTTCCCTGCTTTACCAGCTGTACAAACTGCTTTCTGCGAATATGTCAATCAAGGTATTTTTGGTTATGCAACTTTCCCAAATGAATTATATGAATCAATTATCAATTGGCAAGCTAAACAACATCAGTACACCCTAAAAAAAGAAGAGATTTTTTTTCATAGTGGTGTTGTCCCAAGTATTGCCTTAGCAATCCAAGCTTTTACAAAACCCAATGATGCCATTTTAATTCACGATCCTGTCTATCCTCCGTTTGCTGCTGTGATTAAAGCTAATCAACGAAAACTTATTCGTAATCAATTAACTGGCAGTCAAACATTCCAAATTGATTTTGAGCTTTTTGAAAAACTTATTATAGAAGAAAATGTGAAGCTATTTATCTTATGTAATCCTCATAATCCTGGTGGACGTGTATGGAAGCAAGAAGAATTGTACCAAATTGGTTTGATTTGTCAAAAACACCAGGTCCTTGTGATTAGCGATGAAATTCATCAAGATTTAGTTTTTGCACCCCATGTATTTACAACTTATCATAATGTCGATACAATTTTTAAGGAGCATTCAATCGTATTAACTTCTGCAACTAAAACCTTCAATTTAGCTGGTATAAAACAATCGATGGTTTTTATTAAAAATCCCGATTTACGTCAGCGATTTAAGACCGTCCAAAAACAACTTTGCCAGAATGAAATTAACACATTTGGCATGATCGGTACACAAGCAGCTTATCAACATGGTGAACAATGGCTAAGGGATTTATTAGCTTATATAGAAGAAAACATACAATTTACTTTAAATTTTTTAGATCAGCACCTTCCAAATATCTACTATATGAAACCTGAAGCGACTTATCTGATATGGCTTGATTTTTCAGCTTACCAGTTAACAAATAGTCAGCTGAATAAAAAAATGATTGAAGAAGCGGGAGTTGTTTTGAACTCGGGTATTCCATTTGGTTCAAGAGGCGATCAACACATGCGTTTAAATGTGGCTTGCCCACGAAGCATCCTAGAAACTGCCTTGCAGCGAATTGCTCAAGTATTTTAATTTCACAAAAAAACCGAATGATACGATTTTGCTTTGTACCAGCAAAATCGTATCATTCGGATTTCAGTTTTTCTTTTTAAATGCTATTCACTAATTTCGATTGTTTCAATAACTACATCATGTACAGGTCGATCTTGAGGACCGCGTTGTACACCACCAATTTCATCCACAACATCCATGCCTTCTGTCACTTGACCAAATACTGTATGACGGAAGTCTAACCAAGGTGTACCGCCTTTTTTATAGACATCAATGATTTCAGACGGGTAGCCCGCACTTTCCATTTGACCAATCATGTTGGCAGGTACATTTTGGTTGTTTACGATAAAGAATTGACTACCATTTGTGTTTGGACCAGCATTTGCCATTGATAAGGCACCACGTAAGTTGAATAATTCTTGTGAAAATTCATCTTCAAAGCTTGAACCATAAATACTTTCGCCACCCATACCTGTACCAGTTGGATCGCCACCTTGAATCATAAAATCAGGAATCACGCGGTGGAAAATAATGCCATCATAGTAACCTTTTTTGGCTAATTGAACAAAATTTTCAACTGTTTTTGGTGCGTGTTCTGGGAATAATTGAATAGTAATATCCCCACGGTTTGTTTTAACGAGTGCTTTGACACCCTTTTGATTTGCTAAGTCTAATTGTGGAAATTGAGACAAAAAAATCTCCTCCTTACGGTTTGATAGTCTAATAATAGCAGAAAAAAATAAAAATGCCACGCACAATATTCTTTGCTATAATGGTAACTGCAAAACAATGTTCAGTTTATAAAGGAGCTTATACTTATGACCATTTACGATATTACAATTGTCGGCGCAGGTCCGGCGGGGATGTTCGCTGCCTTTTATGCCGGAATGCGCAATGCCAAAACGAAAATTATTGACACCTTACCGCAACTCGGTGGTCAACTGTCCACCTTGTATCCTGAAAAATATATTTATGATATTCCGGGATACCCTAAAATTAAAGCGGGTGATTTGGTACAAAAATTGGAAAAACAAATTACTACGTTTAATCAACGCTATTGCTTAGAAGAACAAGTCTTAAAAATTGAGCGCCAAGAAGACGGCATCATTGAAGTAACAACGAATAAACGAACGCATTATTCACGTGCGGTTATTTTAGCCTTAGGCAACGGCTCGTTCCAACCACGAAAATTAACCGTACCGAATGCTGAAAATTTTGAAAACTACGGCATTGATTATTATGTCCCGGATTTGATGAAATACGCTGGGAAAAAAGTCGCCATTGCTGGTGGCGGTGATTCTGCGATTGATTGGGCGTTGATGTTAGCCCCAATTGCTGCCGAGGTCTCTTTGATTCATCGTCGCTCTGAGTTTCGCGCGCATGAACATAGCGTTAATCAATTAAAACAATCCTCTGTTAACATTATGACCCCTTATATCATTAAAGATGTCGCGGGAGAACGAATGTTAGAAGAGATTTACCTTCAAGAACCGAAAAGTGACGAGACCGTTCGTTTATCTGTGGATTATTTAATCGTGAATTACGGTTTCTCCTCTTCGTTAAATTTAAAAGACTGGGGCATTACGAGTTCTCGTCAAGGGATTCCGGTTCGTTCGGATATGCGTAGCTCGATGGAAGGTGTTTATTGTTGTGGGGATATCACGTTGTATGACGGCAAAGTCAATTTAATTGCGACAGGATTTGGCGAAGCGCCGACTGCCGTAAACAATGCGCTACATTACATTAATCCGAAAAATCGCACACAACCTGCGCATAGTACCAGTCTCTTCCAAGAATAAACAAAAGAGGAAAGTTCTGATTGAACTTTCCTTCTTTTATCTATAAATATTCTTCATGCCATTCGACTAATTTATCTTTAACTAAATGAAGTAGTTGCGCTGGTGTCTCGGCAGCTAGACGCTCACCTTCAAGAAAGCAAAAAGGTTTTTGAGCACAAAGCGTACACTCACTTAAACAGGAATACGTCATAACATCCACATCTTCCAGGGATTCTAAGGCATCTATCACTACTTGACTGCCTTCTGCTAAATTTGTTTCACAAAATTCTACCAGAGGAAACATACCTTCACCGCTTTTCTTTATTTGATTCCAATCGTGCAATAGTATACCATGAAAGAATAGAATAATCGAAAATCTGATAGGAGGATTTTTTTATGGTCTTACAAACAAGTGCGTTAGAACAAAAAGCACGCCAATTATTAGGCGATCGTGGTGTTTCGATTGTCGATATTGCCAATTTGGTGATGCATTTGCAAAAGAAATATTTGCCGGATTTAGCTTTGGAAGAATGTGTCGATAGTGTCAACTCTGTTTTAAGTAAACGTGAAGTGCACAACGCCATTTTAACGGGTATTCAATTAGATATTTTAGCTGAAGAAGATAAATTACTCCAACCGCTACAAGAAATTGTTGCTGAAGATGAAGGACTGTACGGAATCGATGAAATTCTGGCACTATCGATTGTTAACGTTTATGGTTCGATTGGTTTCACAAATTATGGATACATTGATAAAGTAAAACCAGGAATTTTAGCTGAACTAAATAGTCATGATGGTCCACGCGTCCATACCTTTTTGGATGATATTGTGGGCGCAATTGCGGCATCTGCTGCGAGTCGTTTAGCACATCAATACCCAGATAGAGCCCATGATATTACACAATAAAAAGAAGTTCGCATGATTTAGTTGTGCGAACTTCTTTTTAATTCTCTGCGCCCTAATAAAAAAGGAACTAAGAAAAAGATTTCTATTAAAATAAAAAATAGAATAAAACAATACATAAAAAATTGTTCCGGCAAAACGTTAATAATTGGATCCGTTGCTGGGTTGAATAACCAATCATCATTACTAAAAAACAATTCATGGAATTTAATGAAAAAGGCATCAAAACCAACAAACATGAAAAAGCCAAAAACCACTGGCGCTAACATTCCAATTTGAGTAGGTAACAGCATCCGCCAAAACCGACGATTTTTTTGTAAATAACCTAAAAATATACCTGTTGGAATAATTGTTACTGCTAAAACAGTATAATTAAGTAGAAATAGTTTTTTCACATCGTAAAAATGACCCGCACCTGCTTCAGACATGGGAAAATCGGGTAATGCTAATGTTTGATTCCACGGATTATTCAAAAAATTTAACAATAAATGGTAATTCTCCAACAATTCTTTTTTAGATAAAGTGGTGTAGTTTAGTAAATCAAATTGATCGACTGACCAACTGTACAAAGGCAGAAAATTAATCGTTAACGTGATAGCTAAACTAATAGCTGTTAAAAAGAAAGCCACCATTCCTAATCGCTCTAAGCATTGCCATTTTTTATTCATTATCAAAATTCCATTCGTCTAAACTATCTAAGACATACGTAGGGGCAACAGGCAACGTAGGCACTGCTGCTTTAGGTGTAAAACCTGATAAGACCAATAAACTATCCATTCCATTGTTGATTCCAGAACGAATGTCTGTTTCGTAATTATCGCCTACCATAATGACTTCTTCTTTCGTTAAGCCAATATGATCTAAAGCTTTTTCCATAATGATTGCTTCTGGTTTCCCAATAAAAATTGGACGAACACGAGTTGCTGTTTCCAATAAGCTGATTATCGCTCCAGCGCCTGGAAGTAAACCTCGTTCAGTCGGAATATTTTTATCTGGATTGGTTCCAATAAAGGTTGCGCCATTTTGGATTGCTAATGTCGCAATTGTTAGTTTTTCATAAGTAACATGAGAATCTAACCCAACGACTACGTAATCGGGTTTTTTTTCATCCCATTCAAAACCAGCAGATAAAATTAAATCAATTAAACCGGTTTCGCCCACAACATACACTTTATTGCCCTTTTGATCATCATGCATATAATCAATTGTTGCTAAACTAGCCGTATAAATCTTTTCAGCCGCCACATGAATATCAAATTCATTTGCTAGGCGTTGAGCCACTGTTTCAGGACTCTTTGTTGTATTGTTTGTAACAAATAAAAATGGTAAATTACGACGTTGTAGTTCTTCAACGAAACGTTTACCAGCAGGAATAGGTGCATTGCCTAAATAAATCGTTCCATCTAAGTCTATTAAGTATCCTTTATAAGTCATTTATTCTTCTCTCTTTCGAATCGTAAAACTTTTTTTATCTTGCGACTGTTTCTGTTTCTCTTGTTTTTCTTTTGGTTGACGAGTTTTAATCACTGGTTTCGCCTTATTTGAGACAGTCTCTTTCTTTTCAGAAATATGGGCTTGTGCGGATGGTTGACGTTTTTTTCGTCGACGACTATTCACCTTATCTCGTTTCCCTCCTACACGTTGGATAACAAAATAAGCACACCCAAAATTGCAATATTCGTATAAATAATCTTCTAACATATCAATACGCTGATCAGGTAGTGCTTTACGATTAGTTACTTCAAAAAAGCCTTTCAAACGTAACTGTTCATAGCCCCAATCACCAACGATATAATCATAACGTGCTAATACTTCACTATAGCGTTCTCCTAAACGTTGGGCATCAAACCCTTCACGATAGTTCATCACTAATTTATATTGACGATTACCAATCATAAACTCTGTATCGCTAATTGGTAGGACAAGCTCGCCTTTTGTCGGTTGTTCTTTTTCTGTCGTTTCAACAATTTCTTCTAAGACTGCTGTCATTTCATCTGTAATATTTGTTTTTTCTTCGGTCATTTCTTCACCACCTATTCATCATTATACCTTCTTTTAGATAATGTGTGTAGTCTGTCACTTATTTTATTCTAAGGTTGCTAAAGAATACTTCTGAGCAAGATGTTCTCCTAAAACGGTTCGAATAAATTCTGGAAATAAAAACTCATGTTGACCAGCAATTTCAATAGTTGGAATGAACGGAACAAACATTAAATGATCGACTGTCGTAAAAGCGTAGTTTTTCTCTGATTCTAAGGGTTTTCCTTTCCATAAAACGGTATGATTAGCCGCATCATACGTTAGTCCATCGTAAATAATCTCACCAAAAATTTTTCCCCGAAATCCCATACCTACAATGGGATAATTGCGTAAAAACATCCGATTTTTTTCAATCTCTAAGACCATTCGAACAATGTCTCGACCTAATAAGGTCACCCGAATCAAACGCATCGGATGAGGTAAAATGGTATGCAGTTGTTCTTGATTGACTAATCCTTCTGGTAATTCACCTAAAAACAACCCAGTATTTAACAAAGCGACTTCAGTATCTCCTCTTTTACGTACAGCGGTTAGTGTTTCACGGACTAAGGAGTAATCATCATACTGATTAAGCGTTAGCGCCTGTGGTAACCACGCGACTTTATTAGCAGCTAATAATTTTTGTCCTTGCTCCATGTAATGAAAGATTTCCTCATTATCTTCTGGCAATTCCAGCATTTCAGCAGTTGAGAAGGTTTGCGCTGTCGTTTTTAAAATATGATGGTCGTCATTTAAAGATAGCGTCACTTCTCCTACATAATACCCAAATTTGCCCGCTGCTGCTAGCTGAGTATTGTTTACTCGTTCGCCTGATGCAAACAAATGATGGGTGTGTGAGCCCAAAACCACATCAATTTCTGGTAATTCTTCGGCGATCAAATAATCATCTGCAATTCCTAAATGACTTAATAATACAATCACATCAACTTGTTGACGGAGCTGTTGCACTAATTCTGGCAAAATATCCATCCATTGACGAATATCCCAACCATTGGGTGTATAAGTTAATGGAAACGGCGCAGTTACCCCAATCAAACCGACTTTAGTTCCTTGTTGACTTGTTATAATTTTATAAGAGCTTGCCCAATCTGGTAGTTGCAGAGTTTGCTTATCAAAAAGATTAGCTAAAACAATATCAAAATCTGCTTCATTGTACAGCTGATTTAAAATAGCTTTAGCATTGCCAATCCCTTCATTATTGCCAATCGTGACTGCATCATAATGCACTTGATTCATTAAGGCAATATTAGCTTGTCCGTCACTTGCTTCGGTTAAAGGATGCCAACGATCAGAAAAATCTCCTAAATCGATTGTGATCACAGACTCGCCTGCTAAGGCTTTTTGACGTTCTTGAATAAAGCGACGAATTTTAGGCCAATTTTCAAAATGTGAATGCAAGTCATTCGTATGTAGGATTCTAATTTTTTCCATTTCGTTCCCTCTATTCTCAGTAATTGTTTCTGGTCCCAGTTTACCAAAAAAAGAAAGATTCTAACAAGAATTCTTTCTGAACAACAAAAAAGCTCAAAGAAAGAACTCTGAGCTTCTTACTAGTTATTGTTTTTTTATACAGTCTAACACATGTTGACGAATATATTCTAAGTCTTTCATCGATAAAACAGAATTGATTTGAATGCCTTGTGCATTTTCCTCTGTTGTCATGCTAAAATCTGCAGGTTCTGCTCCAAATACGACTGTGGCACTGTTTTTTAAATAATGACTAATCTGCAGTTGTATATGATTAACGGTTTCTTTAGGCAAACTGGATTGCATTTTCACCCGAACGATTGGAAAAAGAGTTTCTGAATCGGCGTATCGATAACATAAATGAAAATATTCTTGCTGCAATGCTTCACTGGTTAATTCAGGGGCTTTAGCGGACCATTCTTGCCATAATTGTTCGAATTTTTTATTTAACAAAGGATGATGATCACTAATCACTGACTGATCAATCGCTGTAAAAAGTAATTGTTCTACGCCTAATTGTTTCCCTAAATAGTGTCGATACAGTTGTTTAGCAATTTTTTGTTTTTCTTGAACGGTTAGTTTACGAAAATATTTTTCAAACAAATCAAAACTAAAGCGCGACAAATCAGCTTCTTGTGACTCATACAAGCGCTCAAAATCCCATTGAGGTTCAATCGTTAACAGAGATAACACAAAGGCCACTGTTAAAATATATTCCCAATCTTGGGGCAAAATATCGCTTGCAGGTAAAATCAAATCAAATGTTTCAAGTGAAAGGTTATTCTCCAAGGCATAATTTTGTTTACTTGCTTGTAAATTGACAAACAACCACATGGCAAGCACTTCTATATTTCGCTGCTCTTCAGAAGAGCATGCCAGTGTCACACGTTTTGCCAAAAAAAGATACTCTGTAGCATCGATCCAAGAAACACGAGAAATCTCACAATGCGTCATTCTCAAAAAAGAAAAAAACAGTACACGAATTTGAGACTCTTTGCCTACAATCGTAACTTTTGTCCCAATTTTGAGAACTACCTGATATGCGCTCAAAAAATGATTCACTCGATTAATATTACGTCGCAGTGTCGATAAACTAATCTGATATTTTTTACAAAATTCTCCCGCTGAAAACGTTCGATATAAAACTAATTGTTTCAACAGATAATAATTGATTGTTTCGGACAATATTTTTTCAAAAATACGATTGAAATTTACCCCATTACGTACTAAATAGACTCCATAATGACGATTGATTTCTAAACGTACTTCTTCTCTATCATAACAGCTGTCTAATTGTTCAGCTAATTCTTTGATTACTTTTAGTAATGTTTGAATCGTGACTTTGTTTAAATCGTCTGCAATTTTTTGACTACTAATTGGTTTCGTTTGTTGTTCCAAGTAAAGTAAAATATCACGCTTTAACAATACATCTTTTGATAATCCAAACATCTTAACCCCTCCTACCTAGTTTCCCTCGTCAGTAATAAATACGTCAATTTCTCATTTTATATGTATTCTTTTTTAGAAATTACATACAGTATATTGTGTTCAAATCCGAAACGTCAATACTCCCTAGACTGCTTTTAGCAAGATCTGTGTCTTTTTACACAACGATAATTGTAAAAACACAGAAAAAAAGACTTAGGATTGTTTATCCTAAGTCTTCTTAGTTCTATGTACGGGCACATGAGAATCACTGCTTAGTGCTGCTTCCTTCCAGATCTGACACGCTTCACAATATTCCCATTGCCCAAAAAACAGTATAACGTATTTTTTAGAGTTTGGCTAGTTCTTTTTTTCTTTTTTTGCTTGTTTTTTTAAACGACGTAGTTCCCGAAAGAAATCTGTTAGTAATTGACCACATTCTTCGGCTAAAATTCCTGATTCAACGTAGCTCCAATGGTTAAAACGTTCATCTACTAATAAATTTAAAAGGCTCCCTGCCGTTCCACCTTTTGGATCAAAGGCACCAAAATACACCTCTTCCACTCGGGATAACAGCAATGCGCCGCTACACATTGGACATGGTTCTAAGGTAACAAATAATTGGGCATTCTCTAGGCGCCAACTCCCACTGTTCTCACAGGCTTGCTGAATGGCAATCATTTCTGCATGAGCAGTGGCATTTTGTGTCGTCTCTCTTAAATTGTGTCCGCGACCAATAATTTCACCTTCTAATACAACCACTGCGCCTATCGGGACTTCTCGAATAGCTTCGGCTTTTTTAGCTTCTATGATAGCTTCTCGCATAAAATATTCTTTTTGTTCTTGTGTTAAGGAACTTGTCTTCACTCACTTCACCTCGCCCTCACTTTAGCATGGAACGAAGAAAAAGCAAATAAAAACTACCCCTAAATGTTAGAGGTAGTTTATGGTTTAGAATTTACTGTCTACAAAATTTGTAATTTTATCTTTAACATTTTCTGTAGCGTCTTTAACATTATGACCATATTCTACAATTTGGTCACGACCATTGTTGACTTTTTTAGCAACTTTCATAAATGAATCGATGTCTTTATCTTCTAAATTGTCAACAAAACCCAATAATGTTTCATTTCCATTAAATTTGTCATCGACAAAACGTTTCACTTTACGTCGGTTCGACATAGAATGTACTTTGCTAATGACTTTCTCTGATACAACTGCAGCGGTTGCGATTCCTGCAATTGCTGCCACGCTTAAACCAATAGTTACTTTTGTTGATGTTTTCATAATACGACATCTCCCTCTTCTTTTTTACTATGATAACACGTTGAGAAATAGAAAAACAGTAATATGAATAGATTTCGCTCAAGACGGCATCGTTTTCAATAACAATATAGATTATTGATTCATCGTTTTTTCTACACTTTTTGTAATAAGAGGTTGCGAAATTTTTCCATCCCAGAATTTAATAAATGGACCTGTCAGAAAAGCATTGATGAACGTTCCTATGCCAATTGGTCCTTTGAAACAAAAACCAATCAGCGCAAAAATAATGTCTTGTACCATCCGGACTTTTTTGTAGTCCCAACCAGTTTTATCCACAATTGTGGGTGCAATGGAATCATAAGGAGCAGCCCCAACATTTGCTGACATATAAAAGGAAGCACCAAAAGTAAAAAATAAGACCCCGATAATCAAACATATTGTTTGTTCAATCAGTCCATTAGCCATTATGTTTAAATGAGCAAAAAGTGTGGTATACATATCAATAAAAAATCCTGTCAATACCATGTTAATGACTGTTCCTGTACCAATGTACTTACGGCCAAACAAAAAAATGAGAAGCAAAATACCAAGATTCACTCCAAGTTGGTAAACACCTAACGACAAACCAAAAAGTTGTCCTAAAGCAATATTAGCACTAGTAAATGGGTCTAAACCAACATTGCCAATTCGCATAATAGTTACTCCGAAAGCGAGAATTAAAACTCCGATTAGGGCATAAATTGAACGAATAATCATTTCTTTTATATTCATGTTTTTCATGATGGGCTCCTTTAAACAGCAAACATGTGCTAGTTTCATAATAAAATCCTTCTTATGATTGTGTCACAAGAAGGATTTTCGTTAATCGCGATTGTTGTTACCAAAAAGTAAAACGAGACGAAGTAATTGTAAAAAGGTACTCACGGCGGCTGCCACATAAGTCAACGCGGCAGCTGTCAATACTTTGCGTGCCATTGGAACTTCTGCTTCTGTTAGAAGTCCACCCTCACTTAAAATATTCAACGCTCGACGTGATGCATCAAATTCTACAGGTAACGTCACTAGTTGAAAGACTAATGCCATTGCAAAAGCAATTATTCCAAGGTTAATTAATACGGGACCTTGTAATAGCACACCAATTAAAATCAATGGAATGGAAATACTTGAACCAATATTGGCAACCGGAACAATCGCCGCTCTTAAACGCAAAGGAAAATAACTTTGTGCATCTTGTACAGCATGGCCACATTCATGGGCTGCAACGCCAATAGCTGCTACCGAAGTTGATTGCGCTGTTGCTTGTGATAAGCTTAATACTTTTGTACCAGAATTATAATTATCTGTCAGATTTCCAGCGATTCCTTGCACGCCTACATTATGAATTTGCTGATTTTGCAAAATAAATTGTGCTGCTTGAGTACCTGTCACATTATTTTGACTACGTACTTTGTCATATTTACGGAACGTACTATTTACATAAGCCGAGGCTGCCATCGATAGTGCCATTCCGAGAATTACTAAGATATACGTTGGATCAAAAAACATCCCATAAGGCATTTTAGATTTCCTCCTTTATTCGTTTTTTATTAGTATAGCAAGTTATCTTGAATTTTCCATGAAGAGAACCTGAAAAAAATTCCTTATAATTTCTTCACAAATTCTGATTTTAATTTCATTGGACCAAAACCATCAATCTTACAATCGATATTGTGGTCTCCTTCAACCAAACGAATATTTTTTACTTTTGTTCCTTGTTTCAATGCGTTTGATGACCCTTTGACTTTTAAGTCTTTAATTACAGTAACCGCGTCGCCATCAGCTAACAGATTGCCATTCGCATCATGTACCACAAGTCCTTCTGCTACTTCGGTTGTATCCCATTCATGCCCGCATTCTGGACAAATAAATAATCCACGGTCCTCATACGCATATGTTGACCCACATTCTGGACAATTTGGTGTTTCAGTCATTGTTATTTCCTCCTTGATTTCAACTAAAAAGAGGGAAAGCTCCCTTCCCTCTATTATACTAATATTTACAAAAATTTCTCGCTTGATTGTGTTTTGTGAGTATTTTCTTATTCAAGAATTATTTTAAAGAATCAGGAATACGCTCGTTTTGAATAATTTGTTCATACGTTTGACGCTCAACGATAATCTCTGCTTGGCCCTCTTTAACTAACACAACGGCTGGAATGGGTAATTTATTATAATTACTAGCCATCGCATAACCATACGCACCTGTTGCAAAGGTGGCAAAAATATCGCCCGATTCAATAGCTGGTACTTGAATATCTTTCACTAGAATATCGGTACTTTCGCACGCTTTACCCGAAATAGTTACTATTTCAGTTACTGTTTCTTCCGCTTTGTTGGCAAGGATTCCTTCATATTGTGCTTGATACAATCCCGGACGAATATTATCGGTCATTCCTCCATCGATGGATGCGTATTTGCGAATACCTGGTAAATCTTTAATTGCACCGATTGTATGCAAACTGATTCCCGCTTCAGCTACCACGCTGCGTCCAGGTTCAATAACAATTGCTGGACGAACCAAGTCATTTTCTTGGCAAAAAGCTTCCGTTAGCTCCATTAACGGATCTAAGAAATAACTATACGGTTGACGAATATCTTCTTTGGTATAAGTAACCCCAAATCCGCCACCGTAATTTAACTCTTTGACATCGTAAGCAAAACGTTTTTTAATTTCTAAAAGCAAACCTAAAGCTACTCGTGCAGCTGCTAAATGAGTGCTATTGTCTGATAATTGGCTACCAATATGGAAATGAATACCATAAAAATTAATTTCTGGTGCATGAATCGCTTGCTCAATTACTGGGAATAAAATCTCTTCATCTAAAGGAATGCCAAATTTAGAATCTTTTTGCCCTGTTGAAATAAATTCGTGTGTGGACACATTTACTTCTGGTGTAATTCTGAAAAGAATATTGGCTGTTTTGCCTTTTTCACGGCACAAAGTTTGAATCAACTCAATTTCTTGAATACCATCAACAATAATTCTGCCGACACCATAATCAATGGCCATCTCCAATTCTTCAATTGATTTATTGTTACCATTAAACTCAATATGCTCTGCTGGAAAATCAGCTTGAATCGCTGTAAATAATTCTCCACCACTGACAACATCTAAACAAAGACCCTCACGCTCAATAATTTTCAACATGGCTAATGTATTGAACGCTTTGGACGCATATGCCACTCGGACATTATCGTATTTTTGAATGAAATCTTGTTGAAAAGCTTGGCATTCATTCACGACTGCTGTTTCAGAGACTACATACAAAGGTGTACCATATGTTTTTGCTAATTCGACTGTATCACAGCCATCCCAAAATAAATGGTTATTTTTTACTTCTTTAATCATCGAACGACTCCTTTATTAAAATTAATTGTTACATTCATGCGAATTTGAAAGCTATTTTCGTATAAAAATTTACTATTTGAGGACAAAAACGAATTTTCCTCATCAATTTATTAGGAAAATCTTTCTAACCATTGAATTATTCTAATAATATAGTATATAATTTCAATAATCTACATAAAAACTTCGCATTTTTAAGTTTTTTTGCCAGTAGATTAAATAGAACGGATATATAAAATTCGAGAGGATGTGTAAAAAATGGCAATATTTAAAGGGTCAGGCGTTGCGCTTGTCACTCCAATGCATAATGATGGTTCGGTGGATTTCGATAAGTTGAAGGAATTGACAGAGTGGCATGTTGAGCAAGGTACAGACGCAATTATTGCTTGTGGCACAACCGGAGAAGCATCTACTTTAGACGATGAAGAACATATTGCAGTAATCGAAGCAGTTGTAAAACAAGTCAATGGACGAATTCCAGTAATTGGCGGAACAGGCTCTAATAATACACAACATGGGATTCATTTATCTACTGAAGCAGAACGTGTAGGTGCCGATGCGCTGCTAGTCGTTACTCCTTACTATAACAAAGCTACGAAAAAAAGCTTAATAGCTCATTATGAAGCAATTTGTAGCCAAGTGTCTATTCCTGTTATTTTGTACTCTGTTGCATCACGTACAGGAATGAACTTAGACGCTGCCACAGTTGCTGAGTTGAAAAAAATTCCAAATGTTCAAGGTATTAAAGAAGCCAGCGGTGACATTTCACAAATCGTGGAAATTAGTCGCTTAGTTGATGAGAATTTCGCACTTTATTCTGGTAATGACGATCAAGTGCTCCCGTTACTTTCAGTTGGCGGTTCAGGAGTTATTTCAACGATTGCAAATATTGCACCAAAACAAACATCTGAAATGGTGCATAATTATCTGTCTGGCAATTTTGAAGCAGCAAAAGAAACACAATTAACACAAATACCATTAATTCAAGCGATTTTCTCAGAAGTGAATCCAGTTCCTGTAAAAGCTGCTGTTTCTTTACTTGGAAAATGCAATTTAAGCTATCGTTTACCACTAGGTGCACCTGAAGAAGACACAGTCGAAACATTAAAACGTGAGATGACTGCTTACGGAATCTTGTAGGAGGAAGCATATGAAACGAATTATATTAAGTGGCTGCAATGGCCGTATGGGACAAGTATTGCAAACATCGATTAAAGCAAATGATGAACTAGTCGTTGTCGCGGGAATCGATCATAATCCACAACAAAACGCTGATTTCCCTGTTTATGCGACAGCAAAAGACGTCCAAGAAGAGGCTGATGTGATTATTGATTTTTCACATTATACAGCTGTTCCTCAGCTAATTGAATTTGCTGTTACTAAAAAATTACCAGTTGTTGTAGCAACAACTGGACTAGAAGAAGACACCAAAAATTTATTAAAAGAAGCCTCAGAAAAAATTCCTGTCTTCTACTCTGCAAACATGTCATTAGGAATTAACGTTTTAGCTAAAGCGTTACAAGCTATTACGCCAGCTTTAGAAAGTGACTTTAACATTGAAATCATTGAAAAACATCACAATCAAAAGAAAGATGCGCCCAGCGGCACAGCTTTGCTTTTAGCAGATGCAATCAATGATGTTTGTGAACCGAAAAAAGACTATATTTTTGGACGTTCAGGTAATGATAACGAAAACAAATTAAGCGAAATGGGCATTCACGCGGTCCGTGGCGGTACCATCCCTGGTGAGCATATTGTGATTTATGCTGGCGATGATGAAATCATCGAACTAAAACACACAGCTTTATCACGTGATATTTTTGCCAATGGTGCGTTAAAAGCGGGTGTTTTCTTAGCAGACCAGCCTGTTGGTTTTTACAATATGTCAGACCTACTAGCTTAAAAAATAAGAACATCGAGAAATTCTCGATGTTCTTATTTTTTTAATATATTACCGTACGACCTGTTTGCGCCGATTCATAGGCACATTCTACTAATCGTGTTAACATCTTAGCTGCCTCTAAGTCATAATACGGCAGTTCTTTCTTCTCAGAATCATTAACTAAATCAACAAATAATTCTATTGGATACTCTGTTAATTTACTAATGCCTTCCGATGAAATCAATGTTTTTCGTTGATATTCAGCTTTTAAATTACTTTGAATAAAAATGGCTTGTGGTTCGTGTTCATTACCAACAATTTGTAAAGAACCTTGAGTCCCGATAATTTCGAGATAATTATCCAAAGTAGATGCCAGAAATGAAGTTGCTGCTGTCCCAATGGCACCCGACGCAAATTCAATAACCGTAGTCGAACGCTCATCCACGCCGCTCCCCCATTGTTCATTCATCGTGCAACTGACACTTTTCGGTTTGCCACAAATTAACGGCAACAATGTAAAACCATGTGAGCCTAAATCTAGCGTGACACCTCCGCCAGATTGACTGACATCAAACCAATAACTTGGCAAATGATTCTGGATAACCGCACCATGCGAACGACGAAAATAGGCTGACGTCACTTCTCCTAATGCGCCATCATGCACTAATTGAAACGCATAATGATAGGCATTGTTGGCTAATGATTCGAGAGAAATCATAAATTTTACATTATTTTCCCGAATCACTGCTTCAATTTCTAAGCAATCTTGAGAAGTTAAAGCTAAAATTTTCTCTGAAAAAATATGCTTCTTCGCTTGTGCTGCTAAAATGATTAACTCTTTGTGCATCGTTGTCGGTGCTTCAACAATTACCGCATCAATTGTTTCATCGGCTAAAATCACTCGATAATCTGCTTCAAATTGTGCGTGATATTCATCTGCTGCTTGCTTTCCGCGAAGCTCATCAAAGTCCCACACATAAACACAGTCTACTTTTTTCGCTAGTAAACGCGCCATAAATTTTTTCGTATGCACATGCCATGCAGAAATTAACGCTACTTTCATGCTTTTTCCTACTTC
This sequence comes from Enterococcus sp. AMC1623, assembly GCF_058216495.1. Lineage (NCBI taxonomy): Bacteria > Bacillati > Bacillota > Bacilli > Lactobacillales > Enterococcaceae > Enterococcus > Enterococcus sp. AMC1623. The sequence continues at coordinate 1,756,685 of NZ_CM177096.1, forward strand.
CTTTTTTTCTTTTAGTATAGCATGAAAAAAAAGAAGAAAAACGAGGATTCGTTTTCCTTCCTTCATATTAACTGATTTTTTTTCGGTTTAAATAAATAACATACATAGCTCCAACAACTAAAGAAAATAAGGGCAAAGAATAAATCGTCAACATTCCTAAACAAACTAGCGCAAACTTCATTTTCAAATCCATTTAAAGGTCTCCTCGTTTCGTCTTTCGTGTTCCAAATCTTTTTCTCGAGGTTATTGTACAAAATCTAGAATAAAAGACGACCCTTTGATAGAATTTCTTACTGAATTATTATAAAACGGATGCTCTCCTAAGAAAGGTTTAATTTTAGTGGTAAAAGTCTGTAGAATTCCTGCTTCACTTTAGCACGTTTTTTTCAATTCACTCATTTTTTTAGTATTTTACATTGATAGCTTGAATTATCTTTCTGCCAAACGATTTTTTTCCATTACTTTGAAAAATGGATAATAAATTGCTGCACTGACAAAAACCAAACCAAACGTAAAGACCACATTGCGCCAATCCATACTAGATAAGTAAGCTTGTGCAAAAAATGGCGTAAATGACGGATCAATAATAAATCCATAACCAATTACATGAAATTTTTGCGCAAAATATGTCAGTAACAAATTAACAATTGGCGCTGTTAAAAACGGGATAGCTAAAATAGGATTTAAGACAATCGGTAAACCAAAAATAACTGGTTCGTTAATTGAACAAATACCTGGAATCAAGGATAATTTACCAATTGTTCGAAACTCCCGTACTTTACTGCGCATCATTAATAAAATTAAGCCCAGTGTTGCACCAGCACCACCCATCACCGAAATACGAAACATTTGTAAATTCATTAAGTGAGTCATTGCTTCATTTGATGCCATTTGTTCTGCATTATAACCTGTTTGCGTAATCCCTAAAGTAAAAACAATTGGAAAAATAATCGACGAACCATTAATACCAAATAACCACAAAATATTTCCTAAAGTCACAATTAGTAAAAAGCCACCTAAACTACCTGCAATATTCGTTGCAGGTGTTAAAATCTGCATGACCGCTTCTGGAAAAATTTGATCGGTTGTCACGACGAAGATAATATTGATTCCGTAAAATAAAATAATAGTTACCAACAATGGAATCAACGTATTAATAAAGGTTGCGACCATTGGCGGAACACTGTCGGGCAAAGAAATCTTAATGTCTTTTATTTCAAACCAGCGACAAATTTCAACCACTAATAATCCAACAATAATGGCAACAAATAACCCATTCGTTCCTAAATAATTCAAATCAATTTTACCGTCAACTACAGGCGTACAAATCATTGCGTAGACCACAGTCGCAATCATCCCTGTCATCGCCGCATTCAATTTGTATTCATTGGCTAATGAATATGCAATTCCAAATGCACTAATTAACCCAATAATCCCCATTGTTAAATTATAAGGTGCGGTAATCAAATCATAATTGACAACTGCAAATTCTTTCCAGGCTGCTAAAAAGCGCATGAAAACATTTGCTGTTTCAGGATTGTATTGCTCCATATTAATTGACGGATTGGCAAAGATTAAAAAGAAGGAGCCAATCACGATAAAGGGCAAACTAAACATCATCCCTGTAGAGATTGCTCTCAAATGTCGCTGATTGCCTAATTTTGCTGCTAAGGGACTTAATACCCCATTTAGTTTATCCACCATAGATTCATTTCCCATTTTTTCTCCTCCTTACCTTAGACTTGCCACGAATTAAATTGAAACGCATTTTCCACCTGTTTCGTTGGATCATACTTTTTCAAAATTTCATCGTATTGTTCTTTATAGTCATTGTCTACTTCGGCTTGAGGAATTACTTTACTTGCTTCGTGTAAAAAATGATGCGAATCACGGCCCATCTCTAATCCACGGGTCGTATGTTTGTCTAAAGCATAGTCCGGAATTTCAGGAACATAGCCCATCGCAAAACTTTTAATCACAATATTTTTTAATAAATCGGATGAACGATCTTTTTCTGATGCACATAGATAGCGAATTGCATGAATAATAAACATTAAACGGTCCGATTCATTGTATTGAAATTCTTTGCGCATTTGATTAAAATTATTGACCATAATTGCTGCTTGTGGATTTCCCATACCAATATCTTCTACAGAAATGGCTAACAAACGACGCCATAATTTTTCTTCATATTGAGGAGAAGTAATGTACATTTCATAGGCAAATTCACATGCGGCTTTTTCGTAACCACGACGAATTGATTTTTGTAAAGCAGAAATAACTTCATCGCCTGCTAACCCATTTCTAGTTGTTGTTCTTGCCCAAGGATCTTGAATAATTTTTTCTTTTTCCATGATATAATGCTCCTATCAAATAATATAAAGGTGATTGTGAAATGAATATTGAAATGCTCATTGAGAAATATCAATTGAACAATGCAGAAGCGCAAGTTTTGCGTTACATGCAAGAAAATAAACAAAGCTTAAAACAAATGGGGATTCGCGAAGTCGCAAAACAGTCCTTTGTTTCTACCGCAACAATTGTTAATATGTCGAAAAAAATTGGGTTTTCTGGATACAGTGAGTTAGTTTTCTTCTTTCAAAATGAACCTACTCCAGCACCTACTTTTCAGGTCATCTCAGACAGCGAAAGCCAACAATTTACCCAATTATTAACTAACTACAAAGACAAACGTATTATGATTTTAGGGTTTGGTTTCTCTCAAAATTTAGCTAATTATTTTGCAGAATTTCTAAATTTATACGGGTTTCGCGCTACAGCTAATGGCCATTTAGAATTTTTGCGTGTATCGGTTGAAAACGAAATGTTAGTTATTGTTATTTCCAATTCTGGAGAAACTCGTCGCTTGATTGAACTCACCCGTCTTGCGGTAGACCATCGTTTAGAAGTCATTGCTTTTGTAGGTGAACGTTGCTCTTCAATTGGCTCTATAGCGCCTTTAACAATTAGCAGTGATACGTATTCGCCCCGTTCCTTTCAAGAATTTGCGCCTAATTTATTTTTTGGTACTGCACTTAATCAGTTTGAGTTACTCATGAGTGCGGCACTCAAATCCATTTTCACTTAAAAGCTGATTGACAACTTTGGCTTTATTATACGGCATCTCTTTTCTTTTATATGTGTTTACAAAGATTATTAAACATGTTTAGTCATTTTAAAACATGTTTATCCACAAAACACGAACATTTAAAAGTTAATTGAATAAAAAAACCTCTCGTTTCTATCTGAGGTTTAGTTTTAATTGAGTTGTCGTAAAGACTTTTTATGTAGGAACAAAAAAAAATAAGTTTAGATTCACTCTAAACTTATTTTCCATCAAGTTTTTCTAAGGCTTTTTGGGGAACTTCTGCTTTTTGTACTTCTTCGTAGCTATTTTCTCCTTTAAAGCGGGTCACGTTAATTTTTAAGTAAGCATCTTGCTTAAAAGGTCTGCCTAAATCAGGATGCGTCATGAAATTTAATGTTTTTTCATTTCCTTCTTTATCATATCCTGCTTGACTGTATTCATATTGCACATATTCTTCTTTATTATCAAAGCTACCTTTGATTTCTGTCCCTTTATCATTGATTTGTGTATAATAAGCAGTTGGTACCATCATATAATAGAAGAATCCACCACCTGCCACAACCAATAATACAAAGAAACTAATAAGTGATTTAGCTAATTTACTCATGACTCTTTGCCTCTCTTTCTAACTTTATTGTAGTTGGTTTGAAAAATTTTAGCGAGTGAATGAGCTGACATTTTACTTACAGTATTGTCATACGATGTTAAAAACTAGTTTTATGCCCGTTTAAAACAGCTTTAATCATTTTTTAAAGAAGATGTAATATGCTGTTCTATTTCTTTTTATGTTTTTCTATATTATACTCCTATCAAACAAGATAAAGGTGATCGTACAATGAATATTGAAATACTGATTGAAAAATATCAATTAACCCCAATAGAAGCGCAAGTTTTGCGTTATATGCAAGAAAATAAACAAAGATTAAACCAGCTAGGAATTCATGAGGTCGCTGAGCACGCCTATGCTTCCACGGCAATTATTGTAGATATGTTAGAAAAAATTGGTTTTGCCAGCTACAATGACTTAGTTTTTTCCTTTCAAAACGAGCTGACACCACCAACACCGCCTTCTTTTCAACTTGTGTCAGAAAGTGAAATTCAACAGTTCACCCATTTATTAACTACATATAAAGACAAACGTATTTTAATTTTAGGTTTTGGCTTTTCTCAAAATTTGGCGGACTACTTTGCGGAATCTTTAAATTCATCTGGATTTCAAGCATCCGCTCACAATTCTTTAGAACTTGTGAAAACAGCCGTTGAAAATGAGACGTTACTTATTGTTATTTCTAATTCTGGAGAGATACATCACTTGATTGAATTGATGCAGACGGTTACCGAACGTAATCTAGAGGTGATTGCTTTTGTAAACGCTCGGTACTCTTTAGTTAGTTCATCTGCCCGTCTAACGATTAGCAGTGACTCCTCTTCGATCCGTTCCTTTCAAGAATTTGCGCCTAGTTTATTTTTTGGAAACACACTGAGTCAGTTTGAATTATTAATGAGTGAAACACTTAAATCACTTTCCAATTAAACGTTTAACTATGTGGAGTTTTTCTATCAAAAAACAACCAGCCAAATTTTTGGACTGGTTGTTTTATTTTAAACATTTTCAGCAATATAGCGTACAAGTTTTTCTGTTTTTTCCCATCCTAGACAAGGATCGGTAATAGATTGACCAAAGATTCCTTCACCAGGTTCTTGACGACCATCTTCTAGGTAACTTTCAATCATAAACCCACGAACATATTGTTTAATTTCTTCATTCCATTGACGATTAGTTAAAACTTCTTGAACAATACGAATTTGTTCATTATATTTTTTACCAGAATTATCGTGATTTGTATCGACCATAATAAATGGATTTTTGTAATTGCCTTTTTTGTAGGCTTCAATCACTTTTAATAAATCTTCATAGTGGTAGTTTGGTACAACACTTCCATTTTCTTTTAAAGCACCACGCAAAATAACGTGAGCTAATGGGTTTGAACTAGTTTCTACTTCCATCCCATTGTACATTAATTCTTGTTTTTGTTGGCTCGCATACAACGCATTGAATAAAACGTTAATATTGCCACTTGTTGGGTTTTTTAACCCGGTTGGATGGTCAATACCACTTGCTACAAAACGATGCTGTTGGTCTTCTACTGAACGTGCTCCTACTGCATGATAACTAACAAGGTCTTCAATAAACTCTAAATTTTCAGGATATAACATTTCATCAGCAGTTGTTAACCCTGTTTCTGTTAAGACGCGTTTGTGCATTTTACGTACTGCAACCATTCCGCGAACCAAGTTAATTTCACCTGATGGGTCTTGTTGGTGTAATAATCCTTTGTAACCATCGCCATTGGTACGTGGTTTATTTGTATACACACGTTGTACGATGAAAATTTTATCTTTTACTTCTTCTTGTAATTTTGCTAATCTTCTTGCATATTCTAAAACTGCTTCTTCATTATCTGCAGAACAAGGTCCAATAACTAATAAAAAGCGGTCGTCTGTTCCTTCCATGACTGCTTTTAATTCTGCATCGCGTGCAGCTTTTTTGGCTGCTTCCTCTTCAGTTAGTTTTGAAATTGATTTAACTGTATCTAAATTAATATGTTGGCTTAACGCTTTAAAACTCAAATTCTTTCTCTCCTTTGCTATTTCTCTTATAGTAACAGATTTCAAGATAATAGTGTGAATATTTTGAATACTTTCTTACGAATTCTTTTATAGATAATACGCAAATTGAAAATCATCAACCCAAGTATCATTTATCCAAAATTCTTTTTTGTAATGCGCTTCTTGCTCAAACCCCATTTTTTTATAAAAGGTAATTGCCCCAGGATTCGTCGCCATTACTCGTAAAGAAAGTTTAGCGATTCCTGCTTTTCTTGCCAAACGAAATAGCTCTTCAATTAATAAACGTCCCACACCTTGGCCTTGTGCAGTTGGACTAACTGCAATACCAAAAATCCATTGTTTATTGCGAGAAGGAATCGTATCAATCACGTGATACGACAATGATCCTACCACTTCTTGACCTTTGTGTGCAACTAATAGCTGTTGGTCAGCTAATTTTTTCTTAAACGTCTCATAGTCTTCTGTATGAAGCGGAGCTGGTGTATTGGTTTCATCCCAAATTTTTTCCAGCAACCACAATCCTTCACTATCTTCTTCTACAAATGGTGCAAGTGTAATCTCCATGTTTTCTCCTTTATATCGATACAATTTCTATCTTCTTATTAACCCATTTTTTATGAAAAAAAACAAGTCGTTAAATAGCTTGTTTTTAGTTCAAAACAAGCCACCATCTTTTACAGCTTCCTTTTATTTTTTGACAAAAACACTTGGAAATCGCTACCAATCAATGTTTTTTTCTATTTTTTTGATAATCTTCTTACTTTTTTCTCATTTTTGAAAGAAAGACTGTACAAAAAGAAAAAACTTGATATAATCGGGTCAGTTTCATCAAAATTCAAAGAGATTTCTTGGAGCAAAAGCAATACATTTTAGAAAGGATCTACAACATCATGATGTTCATCAATTTTCTTCTTGTAGGTACGTTGACAACCTTAGCTGAATTACGTTGTTCTAGCACTTTGCATGGGAAAAATAAGACATTCATATTTTTACAAAACACCGTATATATTAATTTATTTTCGCTCTTTTTATTACGTTTTATCTTACAAAAAAATCATTTATTTCTAAATGAGACTTACACAATCCCCTTTAGCTTGAAATACGTCTTATTTGCAATGGTAATTGGGTTAGTTTTTTTATTTATGAAATATCAAATTTATCATTCCGCTCATTTGAAGGAATGTAAAAAACCACGGACCAAAGCTGAACGAAACTGGCTAATTATTGATTCAGCGATGTTTTTGATTGGATGGTTCTTGCTAATTGGTACCGATTGGTTTCATCATTTCTTTGGTTCCATTGCACCGGAACAGTTTATGTTTAATTTTACCTCGCCTGTAAATGGTGCCGCCAATGAGCTTTTAATTGATGTTGTAGATACACAAATTTTATTATATGTGACTGGTGCTGTTATTTTTTTAACTTTTTTATGGGCACCTGTCAATGTCGTAAACAAATATCGTACGCCGTTACCAAATGGACGTATTCGTAAAATTGGCGGTGTTATCGCCGCATTTCTATTATTTATCTCTAGTATTTATGCCATTTCGACCTTGCGCTTAGATGAAGTTATCCATTCGCTAACTTCGAAATCATCTTATATTGAGGATAATTATGTTGCACCTGATTCAGTTAAATTGACTTTTCCTAAACAAAAACGAAATTTGGTACACATCTACTTAGAATCTATGGAAAACTCTTATTTAGATTCTTCTTTAGGTGGGGATTCAGAAGAAAACCTCCTGCCAGATTTAACAGCTTTGTCCCAAGAAGGCATGCATTTTTCTCAGGATGAATTATTTGGCGGACCTTATCAAACATATGGCTCAGGTTGGACAATGGCGGCTGTTGTAAATATGACAGCCGGTTTGCCAGTCAAAATTGCAACAGATAGCCATGCCTATGGTAAAAAAGATTACTTTTTACCTGGTGCAACTACCATGAGTGATATTTTAGCCGAAGCAGACTATCAACAAACATTACTAATGGGCTCTCCTGCCAATTTTAGTGGCATGGCAACTTATTATCAAACGCATGGCAATACACATTTAGTCGATTATCAACAAGCGAAAGAAAGCAACCGTCTTCCTGAAGACTATTACGTTTGGTGGGGCTTTGAAGATCAAAAATTATTTAGCTTTGCCAAAGAAGAATTAACACGTTTGGCAGCAAGTCAAGAACCTTTTGCTTTGACGATGCAAACAATTGATACGCACTTTCCAAATGGCTATGTAAGTAATGAAACACCGAAGCTTTATGAAAACCAGTACGCCAATGTGATTGTTCATTCGCAAAAACAAGTGACTGAATTTGTACGTTGGATGCAAACACAACCGTTTTATAAAGATACAACTGTCGTGCTAACAGGCGATCATTTAAGCATGGATAAAGACTATTTTGATAACATTCCTGCTGATTATCAGCGTTCAACATTCAATCTAATTTTAAATAGTGCTACGCCTGCCAAAACGCCCCAACGTGCCTATGCTTCTTTTGATTATTTTCCAACAATTTTAGCTAGTATGGGTGTCACTATCCCTAATAACCGGTTAGGCTTAGGAACTGATTTAACCTCAACAACGCCCACCCTAATTGAAAGAGATGGTTTAAAAAAAGTCAATTTAGAGCTCGCAAAAAAAAGTAAGTTTTACAATCAAGAGTTAGTTACACCATGATAAAAACGGTCATCATTTATCATTAAAATTAGTTGCAAAAAACTTAAAAATAAGCTTCTCTTATAGTCGGAATTGATTGTAAGAGAAGCTTATTTTTTAAGTGTATACACATTTAGCTTATATCCAATGATACCTATCAATACTGATATAATAGAAATGATGAGATCATTTATAGTTATATTGTGAAATCTAAGGACTGGTGAGACTAGCGTAACGATACTAAATAAAAACATTCGTTCACTTTTATGAGCATTCAGAAATAGCAGAATAAAAAACATATAACTATCAAGCTACGTTTCATAAAGAGAATAAAATCATTCAAAAAAATAACTATTCAAGTAAACTACGTAACTTTAGATAAAAAAGACTATATTATAAATAAATTAATGAAATCAAAGTAAAACGATATACTTTGAAATATAAATTATGAGGAGAGATAGCATGAAAAAAGTACTATGGATCTATTCCATAAATGTTCAAGATGGTGGTCCACCATTCGGCTATGGTCCCAATACATCGGGAAGAGGTGCAAAACATTTTAAGGAAAAACTTAAAGAAGAATTACCATCCGACATTGACCTTCAATTTATTAGTTACGATACTACGTGCAACGTGCTACCATCAGCGGATTTAATTATTTTTAATGATTTGGATTCAAGGTATATTCCAGAGAAAATTAAAGAAAATGGACTGTGTATTCCTTACCAGAATATTTATACAGGAAACGTTGAAGATGTTACGCATTTAATTCTTAATTCTTTGACAGAAATAGAAAATTAGTTCCGTTTACGAATCCTTCTCTTATACAAGAACTCTCTGAAAAAATGTTTAAATCAAAAATAAAAAACGGTACCTAGGTATGCTTACTCACATTTCATCTGCAGTAAGTATACCTAGGTACCGTTTTAAAATTAGTTGAATTTTCCACTTGTATAAATTATAAATTTCTTCATACAACCTTTCAATTTTAGATTACTTAGAAAAGGCAAAGGCCTTTATTGTTTACATTTTTTCATCTGTTATTTGAATAGTTGCTATTGCACACTCGACCTTACGCCATTGATAAAGAGTAAGTATTAGTCCACTCAATCCGATAATAAGATACCAGTTTCGAGGTTGAATCATCCAGCCGATGCTGACTATCAATAAGCTTATATACAGAACTATCCGAACAGCTTTCACTCGCCGTTGAATGCGACGTTTAACGGCTTGTTTCTGATTAATCATTTGAATCTTTACTCCTTTTTAGGCTTTATTTTAACATATTATTGATTCCAATCTTCCCATATAAACAAAAAAACCATCGAGCATAATACTCGATGGTTTAAAATTAGTTACTTTCAATAGAACCGATAACAGCATTCGCTTCATTATTTCCTGTTTCAATTGCTAAAGAAGCAATGTTATCTGGATTCGTAAAGACCACAATCATGTCTGTATGACGACCAGCGTCTTTAATCATGTCTAGGTCAACTTTTGCAATCAATTGACCACGTGCGACATTCTGCCCTTCTGCAACATACAATTCAAATGGTTCACCTTTTAAGCTAACTGTATCAATGCCCATGTGTAGTAATACTTCTACACCTGAAGCTGTTTGAATCCCCATCGCATGTTTTGTTGGGAAAATATTTAAAATCGTTCCAGCAACTGGCGCAAAGATTTCTCCTGTAGTTGGTACGACTGCAAACCCATCACCCATCATTTTTTGAGAAAATACTTCATCAGATACTTCAGTAATTGAGACTACTTGTCCATTGGCAACTGCATAAACATCTTGGATTTTTGGTACTTCGATGACCGTTTCTTTTCCTGTTTCAACGGCTGCTGCTTTTGGTGCACCTGTATGCATACGGGACATTTCATCTGCTACAAATTGCACTTCAGTACCAACAATCACTTGAATATTATTTTTATCAATCACTTTGATTCCTGGAACGCCTGTTGCTTTTATCTTCGTTTGATCTACGATGTCAGTATCTTTTACTTGCAAACGTAAACGAGTTGTACAATTATCAATTGTTGTTACGTTTTGACTACCACCTAAACCTTCATAAATACGTTCCGCCATTACTGCATGTTTACCACCAGTTGATGATGCGACATCTTCAGTTACTTCACTTTCGCCTTCTTCACGACCTGGTGTCATTAAATTGAATTTTTTAATAGCAAAAGTAAAACCAAAGTAGTAAATTGCGGCAAAAACAAGACCTTGTACAACCAACATTAATGGTTGATTGGCAACGGGATTTTTCAATGCTAAGAAGAAATCTACAAAACCAGCACTAAATGCAAAACCAGCTGTCCATTGGAAGAACGCACTGATTGCTAAAGATAAACCTGTAAATACGGCATGTAAAACATACAATGGCCATGCAACAAACATAAATGAAAATTCTAGTGGTTCAGTCACACCTGTAAAGAATGATGCAAACCCTGCAGCCATCATTAATGACGCAGTTACTTTTTTCTTCTCCGGACGTGCAGCACGATACATCGCAAATGCCCCTGCTGGTAAGCCAAACATCATAACTGGGAAGAAACCAGCTTGATACATGCCTGTTTTACCAACGATAGCTAAACCTGAATCAATAGCTTTTTGTCCACCTAAGAAATTCCCAATATCATTAATGCCCGCTACATCAAACCAAAATACAGAGTTTAACGCGTGATGTAATCCAGTTGGAATTAATAAACGGTTAAAGAATCCATACAATCCAGCACCGACAAATCCTAAGTTCGAAATTCCTGTACCAAATGTCACTAACACATCATAAATGACTGGCCAAGCAAAATATAAAATAGCTGAGGCAACAACCATTGAGACAGCTGACATAATTGGGACTAAACGTTTCCCACTAAAGAAAGACAACGCCATCGGTAATTTTACATTACTAAAGCGATTGTACATTGCAGCAGCAACCAAACCAGCAATAATCCCGATTAATACGTTATTTTGTGTTTTAGTAAATGCTGCGGCTACTGCACTTACATCATCCAATCCTTGAATTGTCTGAATAGAAGCCGGTGACAATAATTTTTCTGGCACAAGGTACGCAACTAAACCAGCCAAAGCTGCGGCACCATCTTTATCTTTTGACATCCCTAATGCTAAACCGACTGCAAATAACACTGCCAAATGACTTAAAATCGCATCCCCTGCATTAAACATAAAAATTGTAAATACATTGATATTTGGATCACCATTTCCTACCCAGTTAGCAATCCCCATTAAAATTGCGGCAGCTGGTAATACAGCTACTGGTAACATTAACGAACGACCCATTCGTTGCATATATGCTTTCATCTTTATTCCTCCATTTGTTTGGCGATACGCAAGCGTTCAATATGAATCGCCAGGTAGCCTAATTCTTCACTTGTTGTTGATACTTGATAATTTTTAATTAGCAATACTCGTATTTTTTTCGCAACTTCATAGCTTTCCGGATATTTCCGTTTCACCATCTCGACAATCTCATCATCTAACACTGCGTATTGTTGATTGTGATAACGTTGTAAAAGCAAACGCAAGTGATTGGCTAAACGAGAATAATTTAATGCCATTTGTTCTCCGTGAATATCGACGGACAGTTCTTTTTCTATTAAGCGAATAATATCTGAAATAATAGTGACTTCCCGAATACTTTGATGATTACTGTTATGTCCACTTCTAGCGCTATGCAAGTGAATGGCGATATACCCCGCTTCATCATATGTGTAAGGAACACCTAACTCTTTGTTTAAATAATCCACTGCCCATTGTGCGATACTAAATTCATCACTGTATAACACTTCGATTTCTCGAAGTAATTTATTACGAATGATAATTCCATTGCGAATGTTCGATGCAGCAAATGCGATGTGATCCGTCAGTGCAATAACTATATGCTCATTTAATTTTTCCATTAAGACGGTTTCCGCATAATCAATAATATGTTCCGCGGCAAATAAAAATTGTTCGTCAATTTGATTTAATAAACTTTGCAACTTCATTTGTCCTTCTGGTTCCATGACGAAAATTCGTTCAATCTCACGTGAAAACAATAAGTCATTTCTTTTTTTCTCAAACCCAATTCCTTTGCCAATTGCTACTTTCTCTTCGCCATCATCTTCAACTAATACAGCATTTTGATTTAAGATTTTTTTGATTTTCATTGCGAATAATTCCTCTTCTGCAGAATAGTGTGTTTCATTTTACTAGAAATGTTTGCGGCCAACAAACAAAAAAAGCATGGAAAAATCCCCTAAAAAGTGTAAAAAACACCCTTTGCGGAATTTCCCATGCCTAGTCTATCCTAGTCACATGAAAACAAGTATGTTAACAATTTCCAATTGTATAGACCTATTTGTATTTTGTCAAGAGATACTCTGCTATTTTTCGGTATCTTTTGCGTCATTTTCAACAAATTCATGACATAAACGCTGAATTTCTTCATAGATTTCTTGCGCTTCTTCTAAACTATAGGCATTTGCTCCACTAGCTAAGGGATGCCCACCACCATGATGTTGTTTCGCTAATTCATTAATTACTGGGCCTTTTGAACGTAATCGCACACGGTAATAGCCTTGTGGTTGTTCGACAAAAATCCCCCAGGCTAGAACATCCTCAATCACGCCTGGCAACGGTACTACACCAGCTGTTTGAGCGTCGGTGACTGAAAATTCTTCCATCAATTCTTTGGTAAAAATAATACGCCCAGCGCCATGTTCATCGATCTCCAGATTTTGATACACATACCCTGAAAGTCTAGCGACATCTCGTGAAACTTGTTCCAATTGGCGATTTAATTTCGTTGCATCAAATCCATATTCAACTAATTTTGAAGCAATTGCTAATGTGTGTGCAGACGTCGCTGGATACAAAAATCTTCCCGTATCCCCTACAATACCGCCGTACAATAGACGTGCTGCTGCTTCATTCATCACTAATTCATCAGGGAATAACTGCCAAAAATCAGCAATCATTTCACTACAACTACTTGCATGGGTATTGACCCAAACTAAATCGCCGTATGGTTCATCATTTGGATGATGATCAATTTTAATTAACTTATCGCCTAAATCGTAACGCGAATCACTAATTCTTGGTGCATTCGCTGTATCTGTCACAATGACTAAAGCTCCTTGATAAGTCTCTTCTGGAATTTCTTCCATGGTAGCTAAATATTCTAAGCCTTCTACCGGTCCGCCTACTTGATAAATGGCTTTTTCAGGAAAACTTTGACGTAAAATTTCAGCTAAACCAACTTGTGAACCTAACGCATCTGGGTCAGGACGTTGATGACGATGAATAATAATTGTGTCATATTGTTTGATTTCATTTAAAATTTCATTTTGTATGCTCATTGAAACTCTCCTTTCTATGGACGCTCCATTACTTGGCAAACTACAATCGCTTTACCAACTAATGAATTCTCAATAAAGATTTCAATATCTAGTTTCGCTGAACGTCGACCTAATTCGAGAATTTTTGGTTGTAAAATAATTTCACTTTCTAACTGAATTAAACGGAAATAATGTAAATTCACTTGCTCAATCCAAGTATTACGTCGTTGATTAGCAATCATCGTACGTTTTGTGGCATTCGCAATCACTTCATTCAATGCACCAAATGAAATGGTTCCTAGTTCATCAACCATTTGTGGCGAAACAGTAAAACTAAAATGTGGTTGGTCTAATTTATGCCCTTCAAAATCTTGTTCAATAATACGTACTTGATCGGTAATTTGATCAGAAATTGTATCAGAAACTTGGGGTTGACGTTGAACTAATTGCATAGCTTTCATGACATCTTGACGCGTCACAATCCCTATTAAAGATAAATCATCTGCTACAACAGGCATCACTTCCAAGCCATCCCAAATCATCTGATGACTGACCGATGCTACACTCATTTCTTTTTTCACCATGCGTGGATCTCTAGTCATCACCCGTTCAATTAGTTGACTGCTTGATTTTTCAAAAACATCTTTTGCTGTCACAATTCCAACTACACGCATGTTACGATTGACCACAGGATAGCGAGAATGATGGGTTTCTTCAGATAATCGCTTGTAGTCTTTCACGGTGTCTGTAATCGTTAAATATTTGGTCTTGTCTAGTGGCATATAAATATCGCTAACTAATAAAATATCTTTTTTGATTAATTGGTCACTTAACGCACGATTAATCATTGTCGCAACTGTAAAAGTATCATAGGTTGTTCGTAAAATTGGTAGCTCAAGTTCATCTGCCAATTGCTGAATTTCAGCGGTTGTATCAAACCCACCAGTGATTAAGACAGCTGCTCCTTGCTTAAGCGCAAGTTCTTGTACATTTTCACGGTTTCCGACAATCATTAACGAACCGGGCGTTATATAACGTTCCATAGCATTTTCTTTCATTGCTCCGATGACAAATCGGTTCAAATCTTTGTCTAAACCTGCTGAACCACCCAAGACATCTCCTTCAATAATTCGAACCACTTCACTGAAGGTTAACTTTTCAATATGTTTTTTTAATTTTCGTTCAATCCGAATTGTTCCAACACGTTGAATGGTTGAAACCAACCCAATATTTTCGGCATCTTTGATTGCACGATACGCAGTTCCTTCGCTGACTTCTAATTCTTTGGCAATTCCGCGAACAGAAATCCTTTCGCCAACAGGTAAACTCTCAATATGCGCTAAAATCAAATCATGTTTTGTTGCCATTTTTTACACCTCAATTTTTTGTTATTTTAGTCTATTATCAGATTAAAATAATTCAATTACTTTGATTAATACCTTCTTCGCTATATCACTTCTGTATGTTTATCTTTTATTTACTTTCACTGTTTTTTCACTATAAAAGTTAATACAGTGTAACACTTATATTGTAACAGATAATAACAGATAAAATAAACAAAGAACTCTACAAAATAACAGAAAAAAATCCTTAGACAAGTTATCGTCTAAGGATTTTTGCGTGTATTTTATAATTTGCTTGCTGCAGCTTCGTCAACAATCACAATAACGTCATCATGCTTTTGTAAAACACTTGCAGGAAGATCCGTTGTTACTTCCCCATCAATCATGCCTTTTACAGCTTCTGCTTTTGCTTCGCCGAATGCTATTAAGATGATTTTTTTACTTTTTAGAATTGAACCAATCCCCATTGATAATGCGTGTGTTGGAACATCTTCAACTTTATCAAAGTAACGTTTATTCGCATTGATGGTTGATTCTGTTAATTCCACAACTTGAGTAGTTGCATCAAATGGAGTGCCAGGTTCATTAAAACCGATATGGCCATTTTGACCAATTCCTAATACTTGAATATCAATTGGATGTGTTGCAATGATTTCATCGTAATGTTTGCACTCAGCTTCTAAATCTTCTGCTTTGCCGTTTGGTACAAACGTTTCTTTAAATGGTTTTTCATTAAATAGGTGTTTATTCATAAAATAGCGGTAACTTTGTTCGTCATCACCACTTAAGCCAACATACTCGTCTAAGTTAATAGATACTTTATCTGAAAAATCTAAATCACTTGCAATCATATAGCTGTACATTGTTTCTGGTGTGCTACCTGTCGCTAATCCGAAAACTTCCGCGCCATTTTCAATACCTTCTTTAATAATTTCAAACGCTTTTTTTCCGCCTTCGTCCGCATTTTTTACACGAATAACCTTCATGAAAAACTCTCCCTTACAATTTGTATTTTGGTATATGCCAATTTTAACATTCTTTTATTGTAAAAGCAAGAATCCTCATGAAAAATCTACTTGTTTTTCTGATAAGCTTTTTCGATTTCTTCAACCAACGCGTCATCTTCTAGTTTGGTAACACTTTGAATCACTTCGCGTAGTGGTTTTTCTGCCAATAATTGCGCTAGCTGTTCGCTTTCTTGATCTGCGGCATCACGATAGTTTAAAATCATCGCCACGACTTCCAATAAATGTTGGTAAGAAAGATCACGCTCTTTTGCTTCACGAATTGGACGAATAAAACGTTCATCAAAGCCCAGTTTACGAATAGGTGTCCGAGCCACGCGTGTGATATCATCTGAAATGTACGGATTTTCAAAACGATGAATGATTTTCTCTGCGTATTTTTCATGTGCCTCACGGTCAAATCCCCATTTAGCAATCAATAAATCTCCTGTTTCTTGTAACACATTCTTTAATTGCATCAATACACGTTCATCGGCAATGGCTTCTCCAATTGTTTGATAGCCGTAGAAACTACCAGTATACGCTGTTGTTGCATGTCCCGTATTAACAGAAAATAATTTCCGTTCAATATATGGTTCTAAATCTTCTACATACAAAACGTTTTCTAACTTAAGCTCTTGGTTTTTGCGTTGTGTCGCGTCAACTACCCATTCGCTGAACGGTTCAACCGATACAAATAAGGGATCTTCATGATGTTGAATCGGCACAATTCGGTCAACTGCTGCATTGGGGAAGCCCACAAATTCTTCCACATAAGCTAAGTCCTCATCGGTTAAATATTCTTTTACTTTTGAGAACAAGAACTGACTACCACCAATCATGTTTTCACAAGCAATTACATCAACAGGTGTCGTTTTTTGTGCCTCACGGCGTTTTTGGATGCCTTTTGCAATTAATTCAGCAATAAAAGGCAAGATATTTGGTCCAATTGCAGTTGTCACAATGTCCGCTTCTGCGATAGCATCGACTACTGCTTCAGGTTCTGTTTGGTTATTTAACCCATTCACATTCGTTACCGCAATGCGTTCTTTTGCTTCACTTGCTAACTCAATTTCATAGGCATTTCGCGCTTTTAACGCATCAATAATTGTGGCATTAATATCAACAAAATCAATCGAAAAGCCATTATTGAATAAAATTTCTCCGATAAAACCACGACCGATATTTCCTGCACCAAAGTGAACAGCTTTCATTCTATTCAACCTCCTCAAGCAAGCTAATAATTTCTTCCACAGAAGATGCACTCACCAATTTCACCACATTATCTACATCTGAACAGAAAATCGCAATCTTTTGTAAGATATCTAAATGCTCGTTATCTACACCCGCAATGCCAAATACAACCATTGCTAATTTTTCTTCATCAGAATCAGTACTAAAATCAATTCCTTGAGGAACTTGAATAATTGAAATGCCGCTTTTTTTCACGAATTTTTTAGCTTCATCTGTACCGTGAGGAATTGCAATGAAATTTCCCATATAAGTAGATACTAAATTATTTCGGTCAATCATCGCATCCACATAAGCTTCATCAACACAACCAGCTTCCACTAATAAACGACCACTTTCACGAATCGCCTCTTCTTTTGTAGCAAATTCCTTGTTTAATAAAATCATGTCTTTTTCTAATTGCATTATTTTTCCTCCTCTACCTCTCTTATTTCATTTACAAAGAGAGAACTAATTAATTCATAAATAATTTCTTTGGTTTCATGTTGATAGATATCCATGTTTAAATCACTTTCAATGATTGAAGCACTAATTAAACCTAATAACTTTTCTTCAGCAGTAGTCATTGGTTCGGGAGCCAACATTAACAATACTCGTGTAAGCGCCATTGGTTTTCGATCCATTCCTAATACAGGAATAGGGGAAGTTAAATCAAAAATACTGAAATAAGGTCCTTTCACATTCGAATTCGCACTATGGAACAACGCTAAATTCGTGCCCGGAATGCCAATAGGTGCCGTTTGGTGGCGTTTTAACACCCGCTCACTAACTTTTTGCGCATCTTCTACAATGACACCTTCCAATTCATTGATAATCTGTTGAATGGTAGCGTCCAGATTTTTATCAGTTTGAATAGTTTTAACATCAAATTGTGTCAGTAAATCATTGCCTACTTTCATAATTTCATATACCTGATCAAAAGAACCTTCAGATTCTTTTGACAGAATAGTTGGTTTAGCACTTTTTGACTCAAATCGTTTTTCGTGAATTTCTTGTTTGATTTTTTGTATTTCATCGTCCAATAATAATGGTGAAATTAATTTATACGGTAATGTAAAATCAGGTAAGAAAATGGTTGATAGAATCAAATCAAATTCTTTGTAATTCACATGACTCATCTGTGAAATTTTAATCACTTGAATATGATCGATTTCAGGAATGTATTTGCGTAAGCGACTTTCTAAAATCTTCGCTGTGCCAATACCACTGGAACATAAGACTAAGGTGGAAATAGCTTTTTTTGTCGGGTTACGCTCCAAAGATGCCGCAAAATGAATCACAATATATGCTAATTCATCATTTGAAAAATGCTCTTTAGGAAACTGTTTGGCAAGTGCTAATTGAATCGCTCGTGTCAAATCATCGTATTGCACCATCACTTTATCTAGCAGTGGATTATTTGCTAACTGGACAAGGTTATCCATCCGTTTAAACGCTGCTGATAAATGGGTTAACAGATCGTAATACAAGGTGTCATCTGCTCGAAAATCAATATGGGTCATTTCTGAAACAAAACGGATGACTTCCCGAATTTGGTAAGACAACTCTACGTCAAAGCTTTCTAAAAAGATGTTTTGTGGTTTCTTATAGTTGACTCCTTCTAACTGTCGGGCAAAGAAAATAGTTTCTTCTATCGGCATTACTAAATCATGTTCTTCTACATTTTCCATAATTTGTTCAGCCAACGCATAAATATCAGATGAAATTTGACTATCATCAATCGGTGAGATTAATAAGTGATTCGATTTTACTCGATCAATCGACAACGCCAAAATAGTTACCACTTGTTGGACTTGATTATCCGTCACTTCTAAAAATAGTTTGTTACGCTTATCTAAAATAACTGTTTTAGCAATGTAAAAAGCCTGCGATGTAATTAGATTCAAGAAGAAATTTGATGTTACTTGTTCGGTTGTCGTTGGTGTCAGTAAGGAAAGATAATGAAAAAATTCATACTCACTCACACCACTATAAATAGTATTTCCCAAGATTTGACGGCGTTCATATTCACCACCAACAATGATAATGCCTCTTGCTTTCCGACGTTCCAGCGCTAGAGAATATTCAGTTAAGCTTTCTTCTACTACTTGTAAATCTGCATGGATTGTACTGGGACTCACTTCAAAATCAATTGCCAAACCTTCAATCGTTTGTTCTTCATCTGCCAAAAGTAAACTGGATACTAAGGCACTCTGACGATGAATAGTATCAAGAGGTGCTTTTTCATCCTCTTGTATCACTTGTTTAATTTCCGTTAACTTTTCAACTTCGCCAACTAACCGATACCCTTTGCCACGTGGTTTCACAACTTGAACTTCCATCGGTTTCAAGCTTTTTTCAATACTAGATATTTCACGATATAATGTTCGCTTGCTGATTTGTAATATATCTAATAATTCTTGCGGAGTAATCCCCTCGGTATATTCAACTAATAGTTTTAGAATTTGTTTTTCCCGATTCGAGAAATACAAGTTATTCACCTCCTCTAAAATGGCAAAAAGCAGTGAGTAATCTCCCTGCTTTTCGCCCCATGTTCAATCAAGTAGCGAGCAAACAGCTAGCTATGATGCTTATTGTTCTTTCATTCGATTAACAACTTCTTCATAACGTGGACTATTCATAAAGTTTTCAACTGTCACAAAATCAGAAGATGGTGCTTTTTGTTTTGCACGTTCATATAACTCAACTTGTGTGACGATTAAAGTGTTTGGTTCGTCTTTTAGATTGTTAATTGCTGAATTGGTTACTGGAACATCAACGCCAGCTTTTTTAATCATGTTACGTAAGACCGATGCGCCCATCGCACTTGAACCCATTCCAGCATCACAAGCAAAGATAATTTTATCAATTTGTTTATCTGCTGTTGGTGCTTCAACAACTGTTTCTTCTACTACCGCTGTTTGTGCTTGACCTTTACTTTCGGCTTTCGCAGCTGCAACGGCTTCTTGTGTTGCTGCAAATTCATCTTCTGTTGAACGATCAGATTTCAAGATAACCATCGAAATCAAGAAAGAAACAACGGCTGCAACAACCACACCAGCAATTACTGGTAGATGGCCGCCTTTAGGTGCCATACCTAAGATTGCAATAATTGATCCTGGTGAAGCGGCTGCCTGCAAGCCTGCATTTAACAATTGGAAAACGAATGTTCCTGAAACCCCACCACCAATAACGGCTAAGAATAAAACTGGTTTCATCATTACATATGGGAAATAAATTTCATGAATCCCACCTAAGAATTGGATAACTACTGCGCCTGGTGCAGAAGACTTCGCTGAACCTTTACCAAACAATGTATACGCTAACAATATGCCCAAACCTGGACCAGGGTTCGCTTCTAATAAGAATAGAATTGATTTTCCTGTTTCAAGAGATTGTTCTGTTCCTAACGGTGTTAAAATACCATGATTAATTGCATTATTTAAGAATAAAATTTTTGCTGGTTCAATAAAGATATTCGCTAATGGTAATAAATTCGCATTGACAATAGCTTCTACGCCATTTCCCATCATTGTTGTTAATGAACTAACTACAGGTCCAATACCATAAAATCCTAAAATTGCTAACGCAAAACCAATTAACCCTGCTGAAAAGTTATTGACTAACATTTCAAATCCGGCACGAATTTTATCTGAGAATAAGTCATCAAATTTCTTAATACACCAACCACCAATTGGGCCCATAATCATTGCCCCAATAAACATTGGCACTTCTGATCCGACGATTACCCCCATCGTAGCAATTGCCCCAACCACTGCACCACGTTGACCATGAACCATGCTTCCGCCTGTATATCCAATTAATAATGGCAATAAATACTTGATCATTGGGTCAACCATTGTTGCTAACTGTTCATTTGGCCACCAACCTGTTCCAATAAATAATGCTGTAATAACACCCCACGCAATAAAGGCACCAATGTTTGGCATCACCATTCCGCTTAAATAACTTCCGAAACGTTGAACCTTGGCTTTCATTCCTTTTTTCTCTTCCGCCATGTCATTTCTCTCCTCCCAATAAATAAATTATTTTTCTTTACACACTTAGTCTAAATTATTTTGGTAGGGTTTTCAATTGTTTCTATATGGAGTTTTGGCACACTTCTTTGTGCCATCATTGTATGTGAAAAATAACAATAACAAATGAATATAATCACTACGTTGAACTGCTTTATAAATACCTAGTAACATCGTTTGCAACTAGCATTTAGCTCAAAGATAGATTTTCATAAAACCATACTTAAAATTATGTTACAATTAAAGAAAGCGTTTTACAAGCAGGAGGCATTCTATGAAAAAAATATCTCTAGTTAATTTTATTGGTGCCCTAATAATTCTATTAATGGTGTGGTTTCCTCCCACAAGAATTTTTTTAACCGATGTCGATTTTGGAACGCCTATAGTGGGTATTCTTTCTTTGCTGTTATGTATAAGTACAGTCGGAGCCTATAAAAAATAGATATTTTTTCATTTATAATTAGTTTAAGTCCTTTGATTTTTATCGTTGTACTTTTCATTATAGCTTTATCAGGTGGTCCTTTAGCCCCCTAATTTGTTGGCAAATGAAAAATAGAGCAACAAGCAAATCACGTTGATTTCCTTGTTGCTCTATTTATTTTCATTCAATGTTAACGACTGTTGTCACTATCGTAGCGCTTATCTTCTTCTATTTCGTTGACTAGCTTCCATGATGACCGGTAAAATCACTGGTCGACGTTTTGTTTGTTCAAACAAATAACGACTTAATTGGTCACGAATATCTTGTTTTAATTTACTCCATTCAAAATCGTCTTCATGGAGATGTTTGTCAACAATTTGCTCAACCATTTCGCCACCTTCACGAATCAAGTCACGACTTGCTTTGACATAAACAAAACCTCTAGAAGTAATCTGTGGTTTCGATACAATTCGTTTTTCTCGGCGATTAATGGTCACAACAGCGACAAAGATACCATCTTCTGATAACACTTTACGGTCTTTTAAGACAATATTACCAATATCACCGACACCAATTCCATCAACCATAACATTTTCTGCGGGAACTGAACCGGCCGTTGTTAGCTCGCCTTTGTCGTATTCCAAGACGTCCCCACGCGCAGTAATAAAGATACGGTTTAATGGCAAACCTACTTCTTGCGCTAAACTGGCATGGGCTGAAAGCAAACGATATTCTCCTTGTACTGGAATGAAATATTTTGGTTTCATTAGGTTCAACATTAACTGCAAATCATTTGGACTTGCATGCCCGGATACACGTAAGTTATCCGAGATATTTTTCACAGTAGCACCGGCACGATAAATAATATCTTCTGTTTTTGCTACAAAGGTTTCCATCGCAATCGTTGGCGTTGTAGTAATATAAACCAGATCGCCCTCTTTAATCCGTAATGTACGGTGAGCACCACTTGCCATTCGTTGTAAAGCTTTGATTGGTTCACCCATTCGACCAGTTTCTAAAATAACTAATTGGTCGTCATCATAGTTTTTCATTTCTTTTTGAGTAATTAAAATAGCTTCATCAGGAATTTCTAATTTACCTAACTTCATCGCCGTACGAATAATTTTACCAAAGTCTTGTCCCGTCAATGCCACTTTGCGGCCCGAACGATAAGCAGCATCCATCACTTGTTGTACACGTTGTAAGTTACTAGCAACACAAGCAACAATAATGCGACCTTCCCAATAACGAATAGTATCATAGACTTCATCTGCAATCTGAGCTTCTGAAGCTACTGTGGCAGGATTTTCAGCGTTGCTTGAAGTACTTAATAAAGCCAACACGCCTTCTTTACCAATCTCCGCTAGACGAGCAAAATCTGTTTGATACATCGGAACAGCTGCCTGATCAAATTTAAAGTCTCCTGTATAAACGATATTGCCAGCTGGTGTTTTCAAACTGATTCCGACTGAATCTGGAATCGAATGAGTTGTTGGAAAGAAGCTAACAGTTGCAGAACCAAAGTCAATTTCAGAATGCACATCAATGACGTGGAATTCTTTAAATTTTTTTGTTGGTTCGTAACGTTGTACGGTTAATTTAGCTAATTCAATTGTTAATTTTGTCCCAAATACTGGCGCTTGGATTTTTTCTAAAAAGTATGGTAATGCGCCAATTGCATCAGCATGTCCATGTGTTAAAAATACACCCGCCACACGCTCGGCATTGTCTTCTAAATACGTGAAATCAGGAATGACCGTATCGATTCCTAATAACTCATTTTCTGGATAGCGTAGACCACAGTCTAGCACAAATATATCCTCTCCCACTTCAGCAATGTACAAGTTTTTACCATTTTC
The DNA here is from genome assembly GCF_058216495.1 of Enterococcus sp. AMC1623. NCBI lineage: Bacteria > Bacillati > Bacillota > Bacilli > Lactobacillales > Enterococcaceae > Enterococcus > Enterococcus sp. AMC1623. The sequence goes on from NZ_CM177096.1 coordinate 1,780,298, forward strand.
TCGCACACCACTAAGGGGAATAATTTTGATTTTACTCAAAATTTTCACCTCTCAATTGTTTATATTTACTACTTCTTATAAGTATGTATATTTATTTTTAAATAAGAAACACGTTCATTATTATCCTATTCATTATACAACACATTTTACGAAAATCGCAGTGTTATATCTTCTACCTACACGAAAATATTCTTCTACAGTATAACATAACTTCATTCTTAAAAAGAAGATTCCAATGATTCTATCAGCGATTTATTAAAAAAACAGCTAATTTCTCTAAAGAAACTAGCTGTTCATTTATTATCCAATTACTTTTTTGCCGTTAAAAACATCATAGTCAATTTCATTAACTGATTTAGCAACAACAATCGCTGAATAAACATCGGAATTTACATTTAAGATGGTTCGTAACATACCGACAAACCACTCGACACCAGCAAAAATCGCAATACTTTCAATTGGCAGACCCATTTGTGGGACAATAATCGCTAAAGAAACTAAGCCTGCACCTGGTACTACTGCATTGGCTAAAGAAATTACTGTTGCAGCAATAGCGACATAAATCATTTGCGAGATACTAAAATCGATTTGATACATTTGGGAAATGGTCATTACCGTAATGGCCATATGCATCGCTGAACCGTTACTATTTAACGACATTCCTAGAGGTAAGACTAAGTTGGTGATACGATCACTTACACCTAATTTATTTTGCGTTTCCTCCATTGCAGTTGGCAAAGTAATGGCTGAGGAAGTTGTCGCCAAAGCCATGATAGTCATGTTTTTCATATTTTTGATTAAACGTAGTGGGTTGACACCTACATATAATGTAATGAAGGTAATCCATAATCCCAAGAATAACAATGTAGCTAAACCATACACGCCCAAATAAGAAAGCAAGGACAAAATAATTTCTGGGCCTAAATTACTAATTGTTGATGCAATAAGAGCAAAAATACCTAGTGGTGCAATAATCATCACATAGCGAATAATCATCAAAATAACTTCATTAAAATCAACAATGATTTGAGCAAGCCCTGATTCAGGATGTTTGCTCATAAACTTATTTAATGCAATCCCGAAAAATAGCGCAAAAACAATAATTTGAACAATGGTACCACTTGAAAGTGACGCAAAAATGTTCGTAGGGATAAAGCCTAAAAAGGTTTCGGAAAAGGATATTTCTTGTGCTTCAATAGCTGTCTCTTGCACATTCGACAGATCCGTTCCGCTACCAGCATTAAATACGACTGCCATCAAAATGCCCCAAGTAGCTGCTAAAAGCGAAGAACAACCAAACACAAAAATTGTGCGTCCACCTAAATTCGTTAGTTCTTTTGATTCAATACTTGCAACCGCTTGAATAATTTGGCCTAAAATTAAAACCGGAATAGCCATTTGCATTAATCGTAAGAACAAATCACCTACAATTTTTAAATGTTGTGCCATTGATGGAACTAGTATACCAACCAATATACCAATAACCACAGCAATGACAATTTGACTCGTCATCGAAATTTTCTTTTTCATATTCTCTCCTTTTTCAATTTCAGAATTTTAAAACTTTTTCTTTACATGCAAACTGACTATCTTAATAAATAAAGATAGTCAGTTTATAGTATACACTAAATTTAAACAAAGAAAATATTCATGCCTTTAATTAGGAGTCGCACTTTTTTCTTTAGCCAATAGTGCAAATAAAATGACACCAATAATTAATAAGATACTAGCTAAATAAAAACCTACTTGCATTGATCCTAATGTATCAGCTAAATACCCTGTTACATAAGGTGCTAAGATTGAACCAGACATACCAATAAAGTTATACGCACTCAAGGTTGTACCTAACGCATTAGCTGGTGCATTTCTTGTTACATAAGTTACTACAATCGGATCTAGAGCTAATTTACCTGTTAATCCATATAAAACCAACATCGCGATTAAGATTGTTCTATCTTGGACAAAGGCAATCGCAAAAACAGAAAGGATTGCTAATGGAACCAAAGTGAAAACAAGCGGTTTCGCTTTCCCTAATTTATCGTTAATGCGTGCAAATAATAACGCTCCAGGTATTGATGCCCATGGAACTAAAGAAGAAATAAATCCAACACTTGAACCTTCGAAGCCTCGCTCAGCAATTAAAAATTGAGGCAACCAGGTAATAATTACAAAGTTTGCATAGATACTTGTAAAACATAAAATAAACGCAGCTAATAAATTACGATTACTAAAAATTGCAATTAAAGATCCTTTTTGTTTTACAGGTGCTTCTTGAGCAGTTTTATTCACATCTTCTGGTCGAATAACTTTTTCTTTCAAAACAATAAAAAATAAAATGCCGACAATCAGCGTTGGTACAGCCATAATATAAAATGGTTTGCTCCAATGTTCCCCATTTTCTAAAACTAATTTACTTGATAGTAAATACCCTCCTGAGGTACCAAACGCCATCCCACTATTGATGATTGCGTTTCCGACTGTTCGTTTGTTATCAGGAATTGCTTCAGTAGATAACGCATATTGCGGACCATAATATGCGCCTTGACCAATCCCAGCAAATGCTCGAATCATTAAGAATAAAACAAATGTTGTTGCTATTCCTGTTAAATAAGTCATAATAGCTAAGACAATAAATCCGATGGTAATAACCAATTTCCTTCCGATTTTATCACCAATAACACCAAATGGTATCTGAGCAATTGCGTAAGTTAAGAAGAACATACTATTCGCTAAACCTAATTGTGTGTTACTCAAACCAAATTCTTCACCAACAACGCCCATGATTGGATTAAAGATTGTTCTTGTTGCATACATCAATACCCAACCAACAAAAAAGATAGCTACAACTTTAATCCAGTAGTTATTACTAACTTTTACTCCTGATGGTTCGCTTGTTCTCTTCATATTTTCCCCTCTTTTCTACTCTTTTTTTTAAAACAATATGATGTTGTTTTATTGCCTTTATCTTAAAGGTTAGGAGAATACGCTTACAATAGAAAAATGTCCAAATTTTAGTGTTCTTTTTTATCCTTAAAGCGAAAAAGCATGTGAGAATAAGTTATTCTCACATGCTTTGATTAAAATTATTTTGCTTTTTTCAAGTTTGCTGATAAGAATAGCAACGTTCCGACAACTAATAGAACGACTGAAATGTAAAAGCCCATTTCTTTTGAACCAGTCATATCTGAAATTGAACCGGTTAAACGTGGTGCAATAACCGATGACATCATTCCAAAGAAATTAAATACACCTAATGTTGTTCCAACACCAACTTTTGGTGCATTTTCACCTAACCAAGAAATGATAATTGGTTCTACCGCTAATTTTCCTAAGAATCCATATAAGATTAATGCAATCAATAAGAAGACTTGGTTGGTTGATTGTACTGTAATCAATAACATTGCCGCAGCTAGTAATTCTAAAACAACGATAAATTGAATTTTTTTGTTCATGTATTTATCAGCTAAACGACTGAATAATAAAGCTCCTGGAATTGATGCAAAGGCAACTAATGAAGCAGAAAATCCAATCGCTACACCTTTGAAGCCACGTTCTGTTCCCAAGAAGTTTGGTAACCAAGTAACTGTCATATAATACGCGTAACATGTTGCAAAATATAAGATATATGTGAACAACATTCTTGGTGCAAATAAACTCTTGAACGATACATCTTCTTTAACTTTTTCAGGCGCAGCTTTCTTTTTCTCTTCTAATTTTGCTTTTTCAATAAATGCTACGTCATCTTTGTTTCCGCGGATTACTAAAGCAAATGCGATTAACATACAAACGATTAAGGCTACTGAAATGTACATCATAGTTTGCCAAGGCATTTGCATTTGAACAACTAGTAAACTAGAAAGAATCAAACCAAATCCTGAACCAATCGCCGAACCACTATTAACAATCGCTGTTGAGAAACTTCTTTTTGCTTGTGGAATATTTTGTGAAGTCAATGAATACGCAGCTCCATAAAATGATCCACAACCAATTCCGGCTAAGAAGCTTCCTGCATAAATCATTCCAATACTTGATGCTTGTGAGATTAAGAACGCAGCAATTCCAAATAAAATAAATCCTGGAAGCAAGACTTGTTTCTTACCAATTTTATCAACTAAAAAGCCAGCAGGAATCTGCATGATAACATATCCTAAAAAGTAAAAACTTGAAATTGAACCTAAGGCGCTGTCTGAAATGCCGCCTCCTAATGAATCGTTAATTTGTGGATATACTGGCGCTAACGCTGAGCGATAAATCCAAATTGTTACCCAGCCTGAACAAAGCAAGATGATTATTTTTTTCCAGTATTCCATACCAGCATTAACTTTTTTTGTTTCCATTCTATTTCCTCCATGTGTGCAAAGTAATAACTTTACAATTAATTATTCTCATAAATCGCTAAAGCAGCTTTCACCGCTTCACCGTGTTTGATTGGTGCTCCATAATATGTTAAGGCACCTTCTAAAGCGGTTAATACTTGTAAAACATTTTCATGACGACTACTGTAACCCATGTTACCAATACGCCATAATTTTCCTTTTAAATCACCAAATGAAGAGGCAATCTCCACACCAAATTGATTCAATAATAATTCACGAACTTGCTCGCCATCACCAACACCATCTGGAATCATTACAGGCGTAACTGTTGGCATTTTTGTTGTTAAATCACCATAAAAGCCCAGCCCCATCGCTTTAATTCCAGCAACAATTGCTTGGTCATTTAATGCATGACGTACATAAACATTTTCTAGACCTTCATTAATAATTGAACGTAATCCTTCATGTAACGCATAAATCATACTTGTTGCCTCAGTATGATGATTAATACGTTCTGAACTCCAATAACGTTGCAATTGACTTAAATCTAGGTAATTACTAGAAATATGATTTTCGTTACGATCATCTTTACTCAAACCTAATTCTTTTTGGTAACGAGCATCTAAAACTGCTTCAACACGGTCATTGTAAGTCACTAATGACATTCCAGCTGGTACACTTAAACATTTTTGTGTTCCACCAACCGCAATATCAACACACCAATCATCAACTTGTAGAGGAACACCACCATACGTAGCAACCATATCAACTACAAAGAACATGTCATTTTCACGGCAATGTTGACCAATTTTATCAATTGATTGCATTTGACCATTGGCTGTTTCACCGTGAACCATCGCTACAATTTTTGGTTGGAATTCATCGATGGCATCGATCACTACTTGTTGATCAAATGTTGATGTCCACTCTTTTTCCAGATACATAATCTCTGCTTTGGCACGTTCAGCAATTTCACCTAATAAATAAGCAAAACGTCCATATGCCGGAATCAACACTTTATCTCCTGGTTCAATGAGTGCAATCATAGCTGCCTCTAAACCAGAACGAGAAGTGCCATCAACAGCAAAGGCTTCTTTATTTTGGGTCCCAAATGGTAATTTAATCATTTCTTTGACATTATCCATAATTGTCAAGAAAGCTGGATCAAACTGACCCAAAATTCGTGAACTCATTGCTTTTAACGCAACAGGATTTGCCTCAACGGGTCCAGGTGTCATGATGGTTCTGTGTGGAATTACTAATTCTGAAAACATACTATCTCATCCTTTTCTTTTTTTTTGAAAAATAGAGTTATCACTTCAGCACAACTTATGACTAATTTAAGCCAGTTTATACAAAAAATGATTTGAGTCTATTCTCCTTTTTTTATATAATAGCAAAAAGGAGATGTTTTTGTGAAAACCTTAATCGATTTGTTAGCGATTCCTCGCTTTACAAATTTAACATTGCTTACCGATTCGGTAGATGCAACTTGCGAAATAGAGAGCGTTGAGATTACAGAAACGCCAGATATTGCTCACTATATTCCTGAAAAAACGTTTATTTTAACGACAGCGATGATTTATAAAGATAATCAACAAGCGCTTTTTACTCTCATCGACTCATTAAAAGAGAAACAGGCTATCGGCTTAGGAATTAAAGTGGGACGTTTTATCGAAGCGATTGATCCTTCTGTTATCGCCTATGCGAACCAAAAAAAATTGCCAATTGTTCAAATACCTAGCACCATTCCATTAGGTAATTTGTTACATCAATTGCTGAATTTATTATGGTATACAAAAACTGAGCAACTCAGTTACGCATTAGATATTCAAAAGCAATTTTCTGACATGTTGGTAAATGATGTGAGTTACGAACGCTTCATTGATAGTTTTGGCGAACTGGTCAATGCACCAGTTATCTTATTAAATCCGTATAAAAAGATACTTGCTTGTTCGAAACATTTTACAAAAATTACCACACCTGCAGATTATTATGTCGAGCAATTGTCACAACGAAACTTTGCATTTGCTCAGAAAAAAGCTACCTCGTTGTTGATTGAAGATTCAACTAATAAAAAATTGCAAGTAGCGTATTATCCAGTGGAGATTAATAGCTATTTTCCACATTATCTTGTGATTTTGAATCCTGAGCAGATTCCTTATCCAGTATCTGATTTTGCAATCGATCAAGCAAAATTGGTCTTGTCATTTATGCTTTATAAAAATCAAAAGATTCAAGAATCCTTGGACCATTTAAAAACTGATTTTTTAACACGAATGATAGAATACCAACAATCATCTTCCCCTAAGGAACGTGACTGGCTTGATTTGGGCATCAATTACGGATTAGTTAAAGCACGACATTATCGTATTATTTATATTGCTTGTCATAGTAATAATTCAAAAAAAATTCGCTATCAAGAAGAGGAAAGCCAACTTGCTTTTCAATGGTTACAAGAATCACTTGATTCTCAAATTAAAGATATGAGCTTATTCAAAATCAAAAATACCAATCATTTTGCCTTGCTCATTCAACATAAATTAGATCACGTTGAAGAGGTTTTACTAAATGCCGCAAATGAATTAAAAATAATTAGTGGCATTCAATTAGTATTTGGCATGGGAAATATTTATGATACGATTCAACAAGTTGCCAAATCATTTATTGAAGCAGAGAATGCTTATAATGAAATGTTGACGACAACGATTGACTTAGAGAAACCAATTGCTCATTATCAACCACGTGGGATGCGAAATTTATTTGAAAAAATTAATATGACGGATATCCACTATTTTTGCGAGAGTACTTTGAAAGAATTGGCTTATCCTTCAGAAGACTCTTTTATCGAATTACGGAAAACACTCAAATGTTATTTAGACTTTCAATGTGAAATTGCTCAGACAGCCAAAGCATTGTTTGTCCATCGAAATACGATTAAATATCGTATTGAGCGTTGTTCACAACTCCTTGGAAAAGACATTCATGATTCAGTCACTAGTCTTGATATTCGACTTGCGTTGGAATTATCAGAAGAGACTTTGGATCAATAAGTGTCAGGAGAACAAGAGAAATCTTGTTCTCCTTTTTTCTTACTCTTTTTCTGCAAAAGCGTTTGAACCACCATATTGATTGAAATGAACCGTGTCACTCTTCAAATAATCATAAATATTCGCAGCAACAGGAATACCATTTTCCATGTAGTTTTCGAAGTTCAATTGATTGATTTCACCCGGATAGTACACTTGTTTAAAACCTTCTGCCACAGGAATGGCATGTAAATCACTTACCATGGTTTCGATATTTTCTTTGAATTGTTCTAAATCAGTGAAGCGTTTTGGATCGATTAAAATAAAGATTTGTCCTAAATCACGTCCTTTTGTTAAATCGTTGTACATTGATGACACATTTTTCCCAAACGGTAAACCTAATAACATTCCTGATAAAATATCCACCATCATCATTAAGCCAAACCCTTTAGGTCCGGCAATTGGTAATAACCCATGCACGTCATGAGGATTTGTTGTTGGTTTTCCTTCACTATCAACTGCCCAGGTATCTGGGATATCTTTATTTTTAGAACGTGCATCTAAAATTTTGCCCCATGCTTGTACCGTAGTGGCCATATCAAAGACTACCGGATCACCTACTTTTCGTGGAGCGGCAAAAGCAATTGGGTTTGTTCCAAAATAATTTTCTTTACCACCAAATGGTACAACCATCGGATCTGATTGACACATTGAAATGGCAATTAAATCTTGCTCTGCTGCTTTTTTTACATAATAAGATAGTGCGCCGCTGTGGCTCATTCTACGAATCCCAACAACCGCCACTCCGGATTCTTTCGCTACATCCATTGCATATTCTAAGCTCTTCAACGCAACAAATTGTCCTACACCATTTTCTCCGTGAACAATTCCTGTGCTTGGCCCAGTTTTTTCAAAATTAATCTCCGGGTCAAGATTGACACCGCCTTTAGCAATTCGTTCAGCGTAATAATCTACACGAACAGCGCCATGTGAGTGAATGCCATTTGCATCTGCAAACACAAGATGATTGGCAACTTCATTGGCATGTTCTGATTTTAGCCCAGCTTTTTCTAATTTTGTTTGGATTAATTGATGTAATTCATTTGGTTGTACAATAACTGTTTCTTCCATTTATATGCTCCTCTGCCTTAAATTTCAGGATCGCGATTGCAATCTTTTGAGTACACGTAAGATAATGGTTCTCCTCGACCAACAGCATAGGCTGCTTGTTGGACATAAGAGCTCATAAAAATATAATCTCCTTTTTCAACGGGATACCATTCATTATCTAAATTGTACATACCTTGTCCTGAAAGCAAGTAAGCACCATGTTCTTGATAATGTGTTTCAACATAACCGTGGCTTGCACCAGGTTCAAATGATAAGATATGGAAATTCATATCAAAACCAAGGTCTTTTGGTAAAAAGTCCCATAATAAAACATCTTCCATACCTTCGTATTGAACGGGTTCAATATCTTCAATGTTACCTACCACTTTATGAGCTTCGTAACCTTCTAATGGTTGATAACGTTTTTTGTAAAGGAAAATTTCTGTTGGTTTTTCTTGAGCATTTTTCAAGTACATTAATTGACTTGCAGGAAAATACGCATAACCACCGCTTGTAAGTTTATGTGTTTCTTTATCATCACGAACTTCCAATGCTCCTTCAATCACGTAGACTAGTGTTTCCACACCTTCTCCGCCAAAACCGCGACTGTTTTCGCCATCTTTTTTCATTGTGATAATATAATCAACAAAATTTGCTCCAATTTGTTTGGAACCTAAAATTGAGCAATCACAGTTTTCAAATCCTGGTATCACATTATTAACTAAGCCATCATGAGGAAGAATAGCAAAATTATTCTTCTTGATCACTGCTCTAGATTGTAATAATCCATCTAAGTACCCTGTGTTGTTGTTTTTGTAACCCATGCCTATTCCCTGCTTTCTACGTTTATTCTTTATATGCTAATTCATATAGGGCTCTTGCTAACACTTTTACACCTGCAACTAAATCTTCATGGTTGGTTGCTTCTGCTGGATTATGACTAATCCCCTTAATACTTGGAACAAAAATCATTGCTGATGGATAATGAGGCGCAATAATTTGAGAATCATGTCCTGCACCACTATGCATCACTTTGTATTTCATGTTTTCTTCTTTGGCTGCTTTTTCTACAGTCACTACAATTTCTTCATTCATAGGTACAGGTGTTTCATCCATCCATAAATCAATATCAATATCTAACTGATGTTTTTCAGCAACTTCTTTCATTAACGCTTCGGCTTCTTCTGTGAAGTTCTTTAACACATCTTTGTCTGTATGACGACAGTCCATGGTGAATAATACTTCTCCTGGAACAACGTTTACCGTATTCGGTTTTGGTTCAACCTTCCCAAACGTCACTACAAGCGGATCTCCGACGACTAACGCACGATCGATAATCTCTGAGCAAATCTTAGAAAAACCGTATACAGCATCCTTACGATAGCCCATAGGTGTCGTTCCAGCGTGGTTTGCTTCACCTTTTAATACAATCGTGTAGCGACGTTGTCCTGCAATGTTGTTGACTACACCAATTTGTAATTCTTCATTTTCTAAAACATTTCCTTGCTCAATATGGATTTCAACAAAAGCACGGATGTCTTCTCTTTTCGGTGTGCTCTCATCGCGGAAATCAAATCCTTGGCGATGCATTTCATCGACAAATTTTTTCCCTTCAAAATCAGCAATTTCTTCTACATCAGCACGTTTTGCTTCACGGACGAAGTTTTTACTGCCCCAGAAAACAGTTGGGAAACGACTACCTTCTTCTTCAGCCATTGAAATCACTTCTAAAGAACGTAATGGTTTGCCATAAGTTTCTAATAAGTATTGAATCGCCACATATGCTGCAATCACACCAAATTGTCCATCTAAATTTCCACCATTCACAACTGTATCAATATGTGAACCAGATAAGATGGTTTCTTCTGGGTATTTTGTTCCTTCTACACGACCAAATAAATTTCCTACTTCATCAAATGAAGCTGTTAGTCCTGCATTGGTTAATTGTGTTTCTACAAATTTTTGCGCTTCTAACCAAGAATCAGTATAAAGAAGGCGCGTCATCCCTCCAGTTGGATCGCTGCCAATCGCTGATAGATTTTCGATATTATCTGCTAATACTTTCTCTAAATCCATATATTAAACATCTCCTTTGTTTGTTATATCTATTGTAATCGTTTTTAAACGAATTATCATTGTACATTTGTAACAAAATCAAATGACTTTTTGTGCTAACTTGCCATATAATTTATGTTATAAAAAAAAGAACTTGAAAATATCCAAGTTCTTCCCATCTATTTTTTCATTTTGCTAATCTGAAACAATCGTTGTGCCAGCATCATCCTGAATATTTTCTAAATTCTCGATTGAAGTAATTACTGCTTTACGGTTGCTTGCCGCTTTAACAAAGTCCAATGCTGCTTCAATTTTTGGTAGCATACTGCCAGCAGCAAAATGCCCTTCTGCAATATATCCTTCTGCTTCAGCAATGCTGATTGTTTCTAACGCTTTTTGATCTGGTTTGTTATAGTTGATATAAATGTTATCAACACCCGTTAATAAAATTAAACGATCTGCTTTGACATTTTCTGCTAAGACTTTTGACGTAAAGTCTTTGTCAATAACTGCCTCAACACCCACATAACCACCATCTTGAGCAACAACTGGAATCCCGCCACCACCAGCGCTAATTGTTACCACACCGCCTTGAGTCATTGTGCGAATGGCATCTTTTTCAACAATACTTTGTGGTTGTGGTGAAGGAACCACTTTGCGATAGCCTCGACCTGAATCTTCAACAAAAGTTGAATTATCTTTTGCTGCTTCGATTTTTGATTCTTCTTCTGTGAAGAAAGGACCAATTGGTTTTGTTGGATTTTTAAATGAAGGATCATTTGCATCAACTTCTACTTGTGTTACAACTGATACTACTGGTTTTGATACATTACGCTTAGAAAATTCATTATTCAACGCATTTTGTAACCAATAGCCAATACTACCTTGTGTCATAGCGACACAAGAATCTAATTGCAATGCTGGATTTTTTTCACTTTCACCAGCTTTTTGCTGTAATAATAAATTCCCTACTTGAGGACCATTTCCGTGACAAATGACAACATCTTCGCCTTTTTCTACAAAATCAACAATATATTTTGCAGCTTTTTTAATAAATTCTTTTTGACCGACATCTGTAGGATCCGTATCTAAGATAGCGTTTCCACCTAATGCAATAACATTTAAACTCACGTTATTCTCTCCTTTTTCTCGTCATTATCGAGCGCCAATAATAAGCCATAACTTAAATCTTTTCCTGAAGAATGCCCAATTCGCATTACGTGCTGTACATCTTTTTTAATAACAGTTTTTTCTTTATTCGCTTCTAAATCTACATATAATTGATAAACAAGCGAATTAACATAGCCTTTAATGGAGTACCAAATGTATTCCTTACTGATATCAGTAGTTGAAAGTGGTTGTTGCAAAGCAGTGAGAACTTCTTTTGCTCGGGTATCTTTCATGACATGTAGCATAACTAAATAAGCAACTAGAATATCATCCCCACTAGGTGTTAATCCTTTTCCTCTACCAACAAGATAGGCAACAATTTCTTGCCACTCACGTAATGTCTGTTGTTTCCTTTGGCGCATTTTTTGGAAAATAATTTGTTCTTTTTCTTCTAAGGGTAAACCAATTTGCTGTTCTAAGTTTGCTTCCAATAAAACTTTTCTTAACAATTGTCGTTGTACAGTTGTTAATTGAAACTGTTTAACTTGAAGGCTGACAACTTCATATTCTGACCATGTAATTTTTTTGATTCCATTGCGACTATACAACGTCAAACCATTCGCAAAAATTTTCACGAGATTATCTTGTTGCACATAAGGAGTAATCGCTTGAAAAAGATCATCTGGTAAATAAATTCCAAAACTTGATAGGTAACCTGCATAATTAGCCACATTTACTAAACGATCGCCCACTTTAAGATTAAAGGAACGATCAAAAGCGCTATGGATTTTTCCCATCTTACCGAATTGGTCGATGGGAAAAATACCGTCGCTAATTTTTACGTTATTCAACGTCAATGCCTAATTCCTTCGCATAAGCTTCTAAAGCATTTTCAAAACATCCTAGAGGTGCGCGAACTGTACCAGCACCTACTTGACCACGCCCTGCTTCTTTGTGCGCAATACCTGTATTGATTAATGGTGTAATACCAGTTTCAACTACTTTACGGATGTCAATACCTAGACAAGTTCCTTTAAAGTCCCAAGTTGGAATTGTGAATGTTGGATTGTGGGTAATACAAATTTTTGCCATTTCGTTTGAAATATCTAAGGCATCTTGGAATCCACCAGCACCAACGAAACGTGTAACACCTGGAGCAGCAACCATAGCCATTCCACCTACACCAATTGTTTCAGTAATTGCACTATCACCAATATCTGGATTACCGTCTTCTTCTGAGAAGCCAGTGAAGTACAAGCCTTTAGGCGTATTTACTGGAGCAATGTGCCAAGTATCACCTGTTTCTGCAATACGTACACCGAAGTCAACACCGTTACGTGCCATTGTTGTTACAACAGTTCCTTTTGTGCCTTTACGTGCACCATCAACAATAGCTTTACTTGCTGCCATCATGATGTTTAGGAAGAATTGATCAGTGTCTGATAAGAATTTAATTACTTCATATTTTTCTTCTTCAGAAATATCTAAGGTTGTAATTAATGGTGCCATTTCTTTTAAGAAGTTTAATGATGCTGCAATATTACGTTGGTGGAATTCATCTCCCATTGTAATTGAACGAGCAATCAATACGTTTAAGTTCAAGCCTTCTTCTGTTTTTTGTAATGCTTTAGATAAAGTTGGTCCTAAAACATCTTGAATCCAGATTAAACGGTCAACTACTTCTTTTGAATAAGCGCCGAAACGTAACACTTTTCCGATACCTTCATTTAAGATACAGAATGCGCGGTTTCCTTCTGAACGGTTTTCAATCACAGACATTGGCATGTTTGCTGAAGAAATACCACCCATTGGTCCAACGGCTTGAACATGGTGACAAGGAATGAAGCGAACTTCATCATTTTCAAACAGTTTCAAAGCATCTTCTTCAGTTGTTGCCCAACCTTCAAATAATGCTGCCCCTAGACAGGCACCTTGCATAGGTTTTGTCATATCTTCCCATTTAATTGGCGGTCCGGCATGAAGTAAGGTTTTCTTCTCTTCGTTTAACTCTGGAATAACTGTTTTCGCTGGAACGACATCCACTAAGAATGGTTGTGAATTTTGCATTTTATCAATTACTTTTTGGTTTTCTGTTGCAATTTGTTCTTCATAATCTTCAAGAGCATCTAAAATGCGAATCATTTTTTTGTTTCCATTCGCACGTGGGCGCCAGTTAAATTGCTCAGATTTTCCGCCATATTCAACGATTGATTCGTTGAAGCTTTGTAAGCCAACGTTAATAATACGTGGTTTTGTATTCAATAATTCCATCACTTTTTCGCTAACTTCAGGAATTTCAACTGTTTCGCCTTCGTATGCAACTACTGATTTATCTTCTTCAGTAAATTCAATGCCTTTTAGTAATAACGCTAAGCGAACTGCTTTAGCATTGCTTTCTTCAACAAATACCCCTGCATCTTTTAGTCGTTTTACTGTCTCATGATAATTTTGTGGATCTTTAGTTGTTCCACATACAGTTGCTACAAAGTGTAATTCACGTCCATCAGCTTTTGCTGTTTGGCGCGCTTCTTCAATCGCTGGTAATAACGCACTTGCCATATCTGCATGTGCACCGTAACCTAACACAACATCGAATAAGATGATGCCTGTATCTTTATCGGTTGCATATTCTCTGATTTTTTGAATACGAACTTCTGGATCAATCATTGGATGTGGTTTACCTTGTGTATAGATATCATCCCCTAAGTCCATTACTTCATAACCATGTGATTTCAAGACAAAGCCTTCTTTTTTCACTAAGCCTTCCAAACCTAATGCCTCAGAAATTAACATACCTGCTTCAGAAGCCAGTGTTCCGCCTGAATACAACCCTTTAACCACTTTATCTTCTGGTAAAACAGGTGCATCTGGTTTAGCAATTGCTTCTAAATAGTTAGCTTTAATAGCTTCTTCGTTCGCTAAATCAACCGCAATACGAGCTGTTTCTTCTAATGTGTGTGCTAAATAAACTTTTCCTTCATGGGCAGTTGGTTTTTCACCTAAGAAAATAGCAACAACTGGTTTAGAAATACTTTGTAATAATTGAACCACTTCATCACGTACTTCTTTTGCAGGTGGTTTAGAGATAACACAAATCACATCTGTTGGTTCGTGGTTTTCTAAAGCAACGATGGCATCTTTCATTGTAATTGCGCCAACTTTATCGCTTAAGTCACGACCACCAGTTCCAATTGCGTGAACCACACCGCCGCCTAAACGGTCAACGATAGTTGTTACTTCTTGGATTCCTGTACCTGATGCACCAACAACACCGATGTTTCCTGGTGATACTACGTTAGTAAAGGCAACTGGAATACTAGAGATAATCCCTGTTCCACAGTCAGGTCCCATCATTAAAAGACCTTTTTCGTGAGCTAATTTTTTCAAGCGTACTTCATCTTCAATTGCAATGTTGTCTGTAAATGAAAAGACGTGTAAATCATTTTTTAAAGCCTTTTCCATTTCAGGTGCACCGTATTCACCTGGAATACTAAACAATGCCACATTTGCATCAGGTAATGCTTCTAAAGCTTCTGCCCAAGAAGTTGATGCAGCTTTGGCTTCTGATCCACCTTTAGAAGATAAATCGCTTAGAAATTCATCGACAGCCGGTAATACTTCGTCCATAATATTATCATCTTCACTGTCTACAACAATCATCAAATCGTTTGCTGATGCTGCTTCAGCTTCTGTTGATAATAGATTAGTATTGCGCAAAATGTCTTTGTTTGCATCTGTCCCCATCATAATTTGGCTCATTGTAACGTTCTCAAATTCATTGATCTTGTTCGTCAAAAGCATCAAATTGATTGAATCTTGGTAGTTATTTTTCAAAATAACAGTATTTAACATTATATTTCCTCCTTTTATTGCTTACATCCTTATTGTAATTTTTGTTGTTTGCGTTTACACTGGACAAAAGTCTAAATTTATTTTACATTTTTTATCCAAAAAGCGCAAAAGGAGACAACTATGACAATTAAAGAACTTATGTCTTTAGAACTTTTTAAAACCTGCAAACTTTTAACTGGAGATATTGGATTAACCAATGAAGTTGATTCTGCCATGGTATTAGAAGCTTTAGATATTGAAAATTGGAGCAAAAAAAATCAATTAATTTTAACTTCACTGTATGCTTTCAAAGATTTGCCGACAACTGATTTAATTAATTTTTTCCAAAAGATGAAAAATTTAGGAGTTAGTGGTTTAGTCGTTAAAATGGATCGTTTGATTACGGTTTTGCCCGATTGGCTTGTCACACTTTGTTTTGAACATCAAATTCCTTTAATTAAAGTGGAACAAGAAATTAGTTACGAAAAAATCATGTTAACTATCTATGAACCATTATTAAATCATCAAGGGCACTTATTGCGAACGTATTATGATGTTCGTCAGCGTTTTACCAAAGTCGAACGTAATCTGCATTCATTTGAACAAATTATGGAAACTTTTTATCAATTAATTCAATTGCCTTGCACACTTAGCATTCCAGCTCTGTCACTCGATATACACAAAGGCCCTTCTTTTGAACAATACATTGTGCAAAAAAAAGATTATATCGAAACCAACGAGTTTACCAAAAATTATTATGAACGCCTGAATTTATTTTCTTTAGATGGTTCACAACAAGCAACTGCTTTACAAACTGAAATTACGACACGGTTTGGTAGCCCTTGTACGCTGATTGTTTATCAATTGAAGCAAACAATTGAAGCCTCGCATATGATGATTATCGAAAATGTCATTGATATTATTCATGAACGTCTTCAAATGGAATATCTTTTGAAAAAAGAACGTTATGCCCGGATGAATAATTTGGCAGATGCTATTTTACAAAATACCCCCACAAGTTTGGATGAATTAAATAGTTTATTAGAAGAAGCAAAAATGAATAATTTTCGTTATTATCAAGGGATTACTTTTTCCGCTAAAGCTGGAGAAACATATCCTCATAATTCTGAAATCTTAACACGACTCTATGCGTTGCGTTCAAACACAATTTTCTTTGAACATTACAACTATACGGTTATTTTGTACAATCTTGAAAAAATGGAACAAGAAATTAAAAAAGAAGAAATCAAAAAAATTATCGATGCAACAACTCTTGAATCGGAAGAAATCACTATTTCTTTCAGTTTGGTTAAAGAAAAAGGGGAATTAAAAGAAATCTTGCTGGAATGCCTTGATGCCATTCGTTTCAATCAACATTTTCATATTGATCCGATTGTGTCGATTAATGATTTAGGAATCTTTCGTTATTTCATGAGGGAAAACCAAGCTGAACAACTAGAAAAACTAGTGCCACCGCAGTTGCATCTTCTATGGGAAAAACACGAAGAGCTATTTCTTACGTTATATACCTTTTTCCAAGTAGGAAGAAATTACAAAAAAACAGCTGAGACGCTCTTTTTGCATTCAAAAACGATTCGTTATCGTCTTAATAAAATTGAACATTTGTTAAACATCGATTTGACAAATCCAATTCAATTGGTTAATTATGAGATTGGGACGTATTTATTGAAAACAAAAAGGAGAGACAAATAATGACTGAAATTCTCACGTTAAATAACGGCTGTCAAATCGCCGTAAATACACCAGTTACAACCAATGGAAAATATATGGTGTATTTACATGGGGGTGGTTTTGTATACGGAAGTAAAAATGACTTACCCCAAGCATTGGCACAGCAATTCTTGGATGCTGGATATACGATTTTAGCGATGGACTATTTATTAGCGCCCAATCATTCATTAAAAGACATTTTAACAGGTATTTATGATTCTTTTGCTGAAATAAAAGAGACGATAATTAAAGATGCCCCCTTTAGTTTTTGCGGACGCTCGGCAGGCGGTTATGCACTGTTATCTTTAACTGCTCATTTGTTACAAACAAATGCGACTTTACCAGAATGTCTAATTAATTTTTATGGTTATTACGATTTGAAATTTATCCATACAAAACGCCAATTAACAAGCACTACAATTACACCAGAAATGATTGCAGGTATCGATCAAACCCAGACCGTTTGGGACGACCCGCTATTACAACGTTATGTATTATATATGTATGGTGTGCAGCAACAACAATTAAATGATTTTTATCAAGTGTCTGAACAAACAATCGATGATTTTACTATTTCTGCAGAATTATTGAAACAATTTCCGCCTACTTTTAGCACAGCCAGTACTTCTGATGCAGAAGTTCCTTTTAAATATAGTAAATCATTAAAACGTTTGATTCCCGACTGCAAATTTGTTCCTGTTTATGATTTAGAACATGACTTTTTAAAGCAACCTGAAGATGAACAAGTGCAAAAAGTATTTAACCAACTAGCTACTTGGTTAAACTAACACAAGCCAAATAAAAATATCCGAACTATATAGAACATCCTCCTGCATTTGCACAGGGTTTTGTTATATAGTTCGGATATTTTGCGTGACCACTTAGTCGTTTTGATTATACACGTACTAAGTCCATCTCATGCAATGTTTCTGCAATTTGGACAGAATTCCATGCAGCACCTTTTAACAAGTTGTCTGAAACTACCCATAAATGGAAACCATTATCCACATCAACATCTTTACGAATACGTCCGACAAAAGTTTCTTTTTTGCCAATACTATTTAATGCTTGCGGATAGATTTGTTGACTTGGATCATCTTCTAAAACAACACCTGGTGCAGCTTCCATTAATGCACGAATATCAGCGACAGTTAATTCATCTTTTGTCTCAATATAAACAGATTCTGAATGACCACTAGCGACTGGGATACGTACACAAGTTGCTGATACTTTGATTGTGTCGTCTTCCATGATTTTTTTCGTTTCGCGAATCATTTTCCATTCTTCATAAGTGTATCCTTCTTCAGCAAATACATCAATTTGTGGTAAGGCATTAAATGCTAATGGATAATGTTTTTTATCTCCGCCACAAGGTAAAATTTCAGCTTTCAATTCTTCAACTGGTGTATCATTTAAATACGCTTGTGTTTGTTCTTCTAATTCGCGAATAGCACTCGCTCCAGCACCAGAGACTGCTTGATATGTAGACACAATCACGCGATCTAAACCAGCTTTTTGGCGAATCGGTTCTAAAGCAACCATCATTTGAATTGTTGAGCAGTTTGGATTAGCGATAATTCCTTTATGATTTTTCAAGGCTTCTTTATTTACTTCAGGCACCACTAATGGCACTTCTGGGTCCATACGAAAATGGCTAGTATTATCAACAACAACTGCACCACGTTTAACAGCTTCTGGGGCGAATTGTTTCGAAATGCCGCCGCCAGCACTGAACAAAGCGATGTCAACATTCTCAAACGATTCTGGCACTAATTCTTCAATAACCAGTTCTTCTCCTTTGAAAGTAGCTTTTTTTCCCGCAGAGCGCTTAGATGCTAATAATTTTACCTCTTTAATAGGTAGCACAGTTTGCTCCAACATTTCAATCATTTTTGTTCCTACTGCACCAGTAGCTCCTACCACCGCAATACGATATCCTGACTCCATCTAAAACACTCCTTTAATTAATTCAACATTTTCATTATTTTATCATACTTCTTAGAAATTTCTAGCGTTCTGTCTGAAAATTTTTATACTTCTCATTTAAAACCCCTGTGATAAAAAGATAATTATCTATAAAAACCTTTATAATTCAAGGAAAATAACTTTAGTGTTTTTCCTTAAGAAACGTTATACCTCTTGTTTCCAACGCATCAAATATATGAGAATTTTCTCATTAAATAACGAAAGGGAAACTACCCTTGTAAAGAATAAAGAGTACCTAGCAAAATGTTTTTATTTGTGAAAAACACTAACTTTGTTCTATAATTGAGTTAAGAAGAATTTTGGGGAAGATTCTTCGCAACGTGTATAGGAAAAACTTCCTATTTAATAATCAAAGACAAAGGAAACAAGAGCGACTTCGCCTTGTTTCCTTTGTCTTTTTTATTCTTGGATAAATAATGCAAAACCTCTTGGAGCAACTTCCACAGTTGTGTCAGATGCTTCCACTAAATTACTTAAAAGAATATCACCAGCTTTTTCAGCGCGAACTTCTTTCGTTCCTGTGTTGAAAATTCCTGTTAGAACCACGCCATCTAATTTTCGTTCAAAAACAATGACCCCTGAATCTTCCGACACTTGTTTCCAATGAATGGTTCCTTCTGAAAGAATTTTTTGATTTGTTTTACGTACGCTAATTAGCTCTTTGGTAAATTGATGTAAATTCAAATCTTGTTCTTTTTCCTCCCAAATCATACATTTACGACAATCAGGATCCATTTCCCCAGTCATCCCTACTTCATCCCCATAATACAGGCAAGGAACACCAGGTTGAATATAGGTAAAGGCTAAAACTTGTTTCATTAACTCTTTATCTTCTTTTGTTTCAGTTAACAGACGTGGTGTGTCATGTGAGTCTAAAACATTAAATTGTATTTGATTGGTTTGATCGCGGTACAACATCAATTGATTGTTCATTTCAGAAACCATTTTACTCATGCTTAATTCGTTTTTAACAAAATATCCCATAATGGCATCTGTGAAAGCATAATTCATCACAGCATGGAATTCATCGCCTTGCAACCAGCTTTGAGAAGAATGCCAAATTTCACCTAAAATATAGAAATCATCCTTGGCCTCATCACAAACTTGACGGAACTTTTTCCAAAACGCATGATCGACTTCATTGGCAACATCTAAACGCCAAGCATCAATATCAAATTCTTCAATCCAATAACGAGCAATAGCCAAGAGATGTTCTTGTACTTCTGGATTAGCTGTATTTAATTTCGGCATATGGGGCGTAAAAGCAAACACATCATACGTAATATCTGTTGCTTCTTCAAAGAATGATCCTTCTTGATAACTTGCTGGAAATTCATTTACATGGAACCAATCAGCATACTTAGATTTTTCGCCATTTTTCAAGACGTCTTGCCATTGAGGCGACGTGTCTCCCATATGATTGAACACTGCATCCAACATAATTTTAATACCACGTTTATGACATTCTTCTACCAAATTTTTAAATGTCTCTGCATCGCCAAATGCTGGGTCAATTTTTAAATAATCAATTGTATCATATTTATGATTTGAATACGCTTCAAAAATCGGACAGAAATACAAACCATTAATACCTAAGTCTTCTAAATAATCCAAATGATCAATTACACCTTGTAAATCGCCGCCAAAGAAATCTTTGTAGCTAGGATCTTTAGACCCCCACGGTAATGTCTCTTCTGGATCATTACTCTTATCTCCATTTGCAAAACGTTCTGGGAAAATTTGATACCAGACCGTTTCTTTCACCCATTCTGGTGCTTTAAAGCGGTCAATTTCTTGATAAAATGGCATTCTGAAATAATTATTGGGCATTTCTAAAAATTTATCTGTTAATGGATAAACCCCATGGTCGCCATAAAAGACTGGCAAGCCATCTACACCTACTAATGAGAATGCATAAGACAAACGTTTATAAGGTGCCGTCACCTCAACAAACCAATAATCATATAAATCCGTCGACATTAACAACGTCATACGTAATGGTTTTTTATGCCATTTTTCCTTATTCAATAAGTACGGATCTCCATGTAATAAAGAAACCTCGCGAACATCTCCTCTAGCGGTTCTTAAACGGACGTGCATTGTTTTTTCATCATATAGATAAGCAAATTCACTTTCTGGGCGATGATAAATAGCTGCTGTATTCATAAAATTCATTTCTCCTTTTCAATTTTTCACTATTATTATGACACATAAGAAAAACGGTTGCAACGATTTTACAGCAATCGGTTGCATTTAATTTTTCAAACTGAACAATTGCTGTTTCTTTCCTTTTAATTATTAGAAAGTTTCTGAATTTTCTCATTTTGTCGTAATCCTATAAACACTAGAGTTATCAGCTATTTATACTTTTTTTATTTTTTTGCAACTTAAAGCTTGACTATTTCAGCAAACGGTTGCATAATCACATGTGTAGAAGAAATATTATTTATGGAGGACAACAAAATGAAGACAAATTGGAAAAAATATGTGACAACTGGCTTAATGTTAGGTAGCGCGTTATTATTAGCAGCTTGCGGTGGAGGTAACTCTGATACACAAGAGGATGCAAACGCTTCATCAAATGAAGAACCTAAAGTTGAAGGAAATGTAAAACTTTGGGTAGACCGTGACTTCCTTCCTGCATATAAAGAAATCATTGCTGATTTTGAGAAAGAATATCCAGATGTAAAAGTTGAATTGACAGAAGGTACTTCTACTGATGCTCAAAAAGATGTATCCAAAGACCCTAAAGCAGCAGCCGACGTATTTATGATGCCACACGATCAATTAGGACAAATGGCTGAAGCTGGCTTAATTTATCCAAACACTAAATACGCAGATGATGTCAAAGAGAATAACGTTGAATCAGCCATTGAAGGTGCTTCTTGGAAAGGTGAACTTTACGGCTATCCTTATGGTGTGGAATCACAATTCCTTTACTACAATAAATCAAAATTATCTGAAGATGATGTGAAAACTTGGGAAAGCCTAACATCTAAAGGTAAATTAGGCGCAAACTTTGGAGAAGCTGGTGCCAATTATGTCTTCGCTCCATTGTTTATGAGTAACGGTTTACACTTATACGGTGAAAATGGTGAAGATTCAAAAGGAACAGACTTTAATACAGAACCTGGTATTCAAGTTATGCAATGGATTGCTGATCAAAAAAATAATCCTGGTGTTGTTCAATCAAACGCTGAAACTTTAGCAAGCTTACAATCTGGTAAAATTGATGCCTTCTTATCTGGTCCTTGGTCTAAAAATGACGTTATCAAAGCCATTGGCGATGATATGGCAGTAGCTGCTTACCCAACTGTTGACTTTGGTAATGGTCCAGTACAACAAAAAGCCTTCATGGGTGTAAAACTATTTGCTGTAAACCAACAAACAGAAGCTCCTTTAGCAGCAATGGCGTTAGCTGACTATATCAGTAATGAAAGCTCACAACTTACTGTCTTTGAAAGTAACGGAATCGTTCCTTCAAACAAAGCAGCTCAAGAAAGTGACACTGTCAAAGCAGATGCTGTCTCTACTGCTGTAGTTGAAATGACTCAACCAACACACACCGTTGTAATGCCTAAAATTCCTGAAATCGTATCATTCTGGCCAGCGATGGATGCCGTAATCAACGATACTTACAAAGGAAAAATCAAACCAGCTGATTATCAATCAAAATTAGACAAACTAATCAATGATGTAGGTACTCCAGCAGAATAACAACCGAACATTTAAGGCGAAAGAGCCCTTCTTTCGCCTTCCTTTGTAAAATAATGAAAGAGAGTGGAAGGCTATGTTTACAAGAAAAAAATATGTACAGAAAACAACCTTTCGTGAGTTATTCAAAAAAGGCGATGCAATGACAAAATTGTCATTTGTTATTATGGGATCTGCAAACTTTGCCAATAAACAATGGCTTAAAGGATTGATTTTCCTAGGGACACAAGTTGCTTTTCTTTTTTGGTTAATTCGCAACGGATTAACAGCATTAAGTATGCTATCAACATTAGGAACAAAAGAACAAGGGTTAGTCATGGATAAGAAGTTAGGAATTCCTGTGCTTCAAGAAGGCGACAACTCGATGCTCATTTTACTTTTCGGTATTGCAGCTCTTTTACTTTGTATTTTAATGATTGTTCTTTATATCGTAAATCTAAAAAGTGCACGTCATCTTTATGAATTAAAACAAGCAGGTCAAAAAGCACCTACAACAATGGAAGATTTGTCTAGTTTGTTAAATGAACGTTTCCATGCAACTTTGATGACCATTCCATTATTAGGTGTTTTATTCTTTACTATTTTACCGTTAATTTATATGATTTCTATCGCATTTACAAACTACGATCATAACCATCTACCACCGAAGAATCTATTCACATGGGTTGGTTTTTCAAACTTTGCCAATGTTTTAAATGGAAAAATGGCAGCAACCTTCTTCCCTGTTCTTAGTTGGACATTAATTTGGGCAGTCATTGCAACAGCTACTTGTTTCTTCTTTGGTGTCTTATTAGCATTATTAATCAATCGAAAAGGCATTAAATTTAAAGGGCTTTGGCGAACAATTTTTGTGATTACCTTAGCTGTACCACAATTCGTTTCATTGTTAATTATGCGTAACTTATTAAACGGTGCTGGCCCGATTAATGCCACATTGATGAGTTGGGGATTAATTGATACAGCGATTCCTTTTTTAACTGACCCATTATGGGCGAAAATTTCTGTTATTTTTGTAAACATGTGGATTGGTTTACCAGCAACAATGTTAGTTTCTACAGGGATTATTCAAAATCTACCGGAAGATCAAATTGAAGCAGCGCGCATTGATGGTGCAAATGCCTTCCAAATTTTTAGAAACATTACGTTCCCACAAATTTTGTTCGTTATGACCCCTGCTCTAATTCAACAGTTTATTGGAAATATCAATAACTTTAATGTTATTTTCCTATTAACAGGCGGTGGACCAACAAATTCTGATTTTTATGGAGCAGGATCAACCGATTTACTGGTAACTTGGTTATATAACTTAACCTTGAATACGATGGACTACAACTTGGCTTCAGTTATCGGTATCTTAATCTTTATCCTCTCTGCAGTATTTAGTTTAATTGCCTATACTCGAACAAATTCATTTAAGGAGGGCTAACGACTATGGAAGCAAAAAAGAAAAATAAAAGCTATAAATCAAGTCAACGAATTTCCTTAACTGGAAGTTATATCTTATTAATCGTCATGTCTATTGTCTGGATGTTCCCGATTGTTTGGATTATATTATCGAGTTTTCGTGCAGAAGGTGGCGCGTTTGTTCCTTATATCCTCCCTAAATCGTTCACATTAGATAACTATAAAATCTTATTAAGCAATACAACAGGTAGTTTCCCATTTGTCCGTTGGTTCTTAAACACGTTGTTTGTGGCAACAATTAGTTGTATTTTATCCACTTTTATTACCATCGCAATGGCTTATGCGCTTTCTCGTTTACGTTTTAGAATGCGTAAACCAATTTTGAAAATCGCGTTAGTATTGAACATGTTCCCAGGATTTATGAGCATGTTTGCGATTTATTACATTTTAAAAGCTTTGGATTTAACTCAAACAAAATTTGCGTTAATTTTAGTTTATTCTGCTGGTGCAGCCCTTGGATTTTACATTGCCAAAGGATTCTTTGATACAATTCCAATGGCTCTGGATGAATCAGCTATGATTGATGGTGCGAATAAATGGCAAATCTTCACAAAAATTACGTTGCCTTTATCTAAACCAATGATTGTTTATACCTCTTTAATGGCATTTATGGGACCTTGGATGGACTTCATCTTTGCCAAAGTAATTATGGGTGATAAAGTTGAAAACTATACTGTAGCGATTGGGCTGTTCTCAATGATGACAAAAACAACAGCCAACTCATTGTTTATGGCGTTTACCGCTGGCTGTGTCTTAATCGCTATCCCAATTACGATTTTATTTATCTTCATGCAACGCTTCTATGTTGCCGGAATCACTTCTGGTTCTGTAAAAGAATAATCTTTTGTAGTAGTGAGACAATTGTTTCACTACTACTTTTTTAGATTTAAAAAGGTATGTGCCATTCGCTGCACATACCTTTTTCTTAGGATTTCTTCAAAATCAAATAACTATATTCGTCTAGTTGAAGTTGTTCGCTTAAAGGAATCAGTTGAGAGTGAATCAACTCAACAAATGTTTGTCCTTGCATTTCTTTAGGTACATCCACTGTCTCTTTCCCTTTTGTATGAAAGACAAAATAAATCGTTTCGCCAATGGAATATTTCTTAAAGATAATCGTATGGTCTGTGACACTTAAAAAGTCATATTCGCCTGCATAACCAATCGTTGGATAATTTTTTCGTAATTGGGTTAATTGAGCAATATTGCTCGTTGGCGTGACTTCCCAATTCATGCAGCGACGATTATCCGGATCGTCTTCGCCTTGGAGATAAATTTCACTTCCATAATAAAAACAAATGGACCCTGGCGTCGTTGCCAATAAAGCAAAACACATATCAACTTTACGATAATCGTTTTGCGCACTGGTGATAATTCTTGGGGTATCATGACTATCTAACAAAGTCATCATACCCAGATTTTGATTTTTAGGATAACGAGTATACGCATGAACAAACTGTTCAAGAAATTCATAACCATTCAGTCGTTCAGTCGCAAGCCATTCTTGGATAGGCTTAGCTAAAGGATAATTCATCACCCCATCAAATTGATCGCCATTGAGCCATGCTTGACTATCGTGCCACAGTTCTCCACAAATATAGACATCTGGCTTAATGGATTTGACTGCTGCTCTAAATTTCTTCCAAAATTGATGATCTACCTCATTAGCGACATCCAAGCGCCAACCATCAATATCTGCTTCGAGGATCCAATAACTCGCTACTCGAATCAAATAGTCAATGACTTCTGGATGACTAGTATTTAGCTTGGGCATATGATAAGAAAAATTCAAATAAGAATCTTCTTCAAAATAGAACCAATCGTAATACTTAGATGCTTTGCCTTTGGTTTGCGCATCTTTAAATTGATAAGAAGTCCAGCCAATATGATTGAAGACCGCATCTAACATAATACGTATCCCTAATTGATGTGCTTTATCTACTAATTCTCGTAAATCTTCTTTCGTTCCAAAATGTGGATCAATCTCAAAATAATCTTCTGTATCGTATTTATGAGAGGTTGGTGATTTAAAAATAGGCGTAAGATAAATTCCCGAGATTCCTAAATCAGCCAAGTAGGGTAATTTATTGATGATTCCACGCAAATCTCCTCCATAAAATTCGAATTCTCCTAACACCGCTGACGATGCACTTGACCAAGCATGTGTTTTTTGCGGATCGTTTGTCACATCGCCATTCGCAAAACGTTCTGGAAAAATCTGATACCAGACCGTCTCTTTGACCCATGCTGGTGCTACAAACAAATCGTTCTCATGGATGTACGGAAACGAAAAATAACTATTAATGTCATTTTGAATAAATTCATCATCCGGTGAAAAGAAACCACGCTCTACAAATAGGACTTGTGTTTGTCCATCGTCTAACAAAAAACCATATCTAGCTTTCAAATTATGTGGTTGTATTTCTGCAAACCAATAATCAAATAACTCCGTTGAAAATTCTTTACGCATGGTTACTTGTTTTTTCTGCCACATCCAGACCCCTTTTTCATTGGGTAACCAACCATCTTCATGATCAATTAATAGAGTGACAGAGAGTAAATCATCACGTTTACTTCTCAGACGAAAATGAAGCGTTTGTGCATCATACGCATAGGCATAATTGCTTTTAGTTTTGTGTAAAATTGCTTGTTTCTCCATGTTATTCCTCCTAAATTTTCATTAAGCATATCTCTATTATGCAATCGATTGCAGTTATAATCAACAGTTAAACAATGTATTTTCAAAAAAACATAAGATAAACAAAGCAACCGATTGCAAAAAAAGATAAAAAGGAAAGCCGTTATTATTCTAACAGCTCTGTAGGCACACATCTTGAAACATTCATTTGTTTGTACTTCGCTAATACTTCCAACGCCCCTGTCAAATGATTCGTAACCGTTTGATAATCTTCTGGCGTTAATATAGAAAACGTCTCGGCTAATTTATGTTTCACTTGCTTTTCTTTTTGTGCAAATAACGCCTTGCCCTCTTTCGTGGTAAAAACATTCACGATGCGACGATTTGTTTGATTATGTTTCCGTTGAACAATTTGACGATTTTCCAAATTAGTAATGGAACGACTAATCTGAACTTTAGAAGTTCCCACTTGTTGGGCTAATTCTGTCATAGAAATGCCTTCATTTGTTGCTACAATTAAAATTATTATTATTTCCATTTTAGTTAGTTTTAAATCTGCTAAATCTACTTCTAAATCTTGAAAAATCAACTGACTCATAAAAGAAAAAATATCCGTAAATACCGAAATATCTAATTCTGATGGTTGCTTCATCCTTGTTCCCTCATTTCTCCTTTAGTTTAAATGATTTTAAAAAAATTATCAAATGATGATTGTTGATTTTTGTTAACTATTATGATACCGTTAAACATGAATTTAGTTAGAGTTGTTGGTAAATTTAAACAGAGAAGAGTGTCACAATGTTAGAATTAAAAGATATTAAGAAACATTACACGGTTGGTTCAACCACAACAAAAGCCTTAGATGGCGTTTCGGTCGCTTTTCGTAAGCAGGAATTTGTTGCCATTTTAGGGCCAAGTGGTTCTGGTAAGACCACAATGTTAAATGTCATTGGTGGTTTGGATAAATATGATTCTGGTGATATGATCATCAATGGGAAATCAACCAAAACTTTCAAAGATCGTGATTGGGATGCTTATCGAAATAACTCGATTGGCTTTATCTTCCAAAGTTATAACTTGATTAGCCATCAAGGAATTATTGATAACGTCGAATTAGGGATGACGTTGAGTGGTATTTCAAAATCAGAGCGTCGCGAAAAAGCCGAAGATGCGTTACGTCGAGTTGGTTTAGGCGATCATATGAACAAAAGACCCAATCAATTA
This sequence comes from Enterococcus sp. AMC1623, assembly GCF_058216495.1. NCBI lineage: Bacteria > Bacillati > Bacillota > Bacilli > Lactobacillales > Enterococcaceae > Enterococcus > Enterococcus sp. AMC1623. The sequence goes on from NZ_CM177096.1 coordinate 1,808,506, forward strand.
TCTGGTGGACAAATGCAACGTGTGGCAATCGCTCGCGCATTAGCCAATGATCCAGATATTTTACTTTGTGATGAACCAACAGGGGCGTTGGATTCAGAAACAAGTGTTCAAATTATGGAGTTAATTCAAGAATTATCCAAAGAAAAATTAGTTGTTATGGTGACCCATAATCCAGAATTAGCCAACCAATATGCTGATCGTATTATTGAATTTTCTGATGGTCGCATCCAAAATGATACCCATCCACACATTGAAGGTGAAAAGAAAGACGAATTTCATTTAACACATACAAAAATGAAGTTCACGACAGCCTTGCGTTTATCTTTCAATAATATCCGTACTAAAAAAGGACGAACTTTTTTAACTTCCTTTGCATCTAGTATCGGTATCATCAGTATCGCGATTGTCTTGTCGCTATCAACGGGCTTCCAAAAACAAATTGATAATACACAGTCCGAGACGTTATCACAGTTTCCAATTACTATTTCTCAAGTGACAACTGAACAAGATCCCGAAAACTTCCAAAACAGTACGTCAAAAGGAACCTTCCCTACTGAAAAAGAAGTGACTGCCAAAATCAGTGATGCCGACCGCGCACAACATACCAATAAAATCGATCAAGAATATATCGATTACATTGAAAATATCAATCCTGATTTGAGTAATAATATTGGTTATACACGTTTAGTCAATATGAATTTATTACGTGAAATCGATGGTAAACCAGAAATGGTGAAATTCTCTAACGAAGCAGCTGATAGCCAAACTGGTTCGATGATGGCCATGATGGCAGCCCAAACTGGCGTCGGGATTTCTTCATTCCCACAACAATTAGATCCAGACAAAGGGAACTTTTTGAAAGATAACTACTCATTACTTGAAGGAAGTTATCCTGAAAACGCGAATGATGTAGTCTTAATTATTGATAAAAACAACACCACAAACATTAACTCTTTGAAAAACTTAGGGTTTGACGTTAAAGATGGTGAAAAAATTGCCTTTTCAGATATCATTGGTACCAACGTTACCTTAGCGTATAATGATGCATTTTACACTGAATTACCCACAGGCAACTTTATTCCAAATCAAGATTTAGAAGCGGTCTATGATAACAGCGACAATGAAGAATTGACAATTTCAGGCGTGTTACGAATTAAAGATTCATCAACAATGGATCTATTAGCACCTGGTATTGCCTACAGCGATACGCTAGCTCAAAAAATCATTGAAAAAAACAGTGACTCTGCGATTGTTAAGGCACAAAAAGACAGCGATATAAATGTCATGACCAATGAGCAATTAGATGACACAGCTAAAGATAATTTTTTGAATTATCTTGGAGCAAGTACTACACCATCTAGCATTATGTTATATCCAAATGACTTTAAATCAAAAGATCAAGTATTAGATTATTTAGATGCGTATAACAAAGGTAAAAGTAAAGAAGATACAATCATTTACAGTGATTTAGCTGGAACGATGACGCAATTAACTGGTGGCTTAATGGACGCTATTACCTACGTTTTAATTGCTTTTGCGGGTATTTCACTTGTAACAAGTATGATTATGATTGGTATTATCACTTATACTTCTGTGCTAGAACGTACCAAAGAAATTGGGGTTCTAAAAGCCTTAGGAGCACGTAAAAAAGATATTACACGAGTATTTGACGCCGAAACAGCTATTTTAGGAGTAGCATCTGGGTCATTAGGGGTAGCAATTGCTTACCTAGCAACTTTCCCAATCAATGCTGTCTTATACAACTTGACTGAACTAGAAAATGTCGCAACCTTAAACCCAGTTCATGGATTAATTTTAATTATCATCAGCACAGTATTAACGATGATTGGTGGACATATTCCTGCACGCATGGCAGCTAAAAAAGATGCCGCTATCGCTTTACGTGCGGACTAGTCAAACATTCCTGTAATATGACAATATAAATACCTGAATAAACGAGAGCTAGCTCCATATTTTATGGCACTTCTCTACGATTGTTCAGGTATTTTTCTTTTTATACAGGATATGACAAGTGTTATTCAGTTATACTAGAAGTAACTAATACACAAGGAGGTTTTTGCCATGCGTGAACCAAAACCAATGACAGAAATATTGATTGACCATGAAGAGAAACAGTCACTTGTTGCCTTTGCTACGACATTAGAAACCATTGCTAAAAAATTAAAAGAACAAGGTAGCTTTCAATTTGTTCAAGGAACCAAAGCAATTTCTATTACGCCAAGTGAACAGCTAAAAGTTGAATACAGCTATACAAAAAAAGCGGATAAACATTCTTTTGAAATAGAATTCGACTGGTCTGAAGGACAAAAAGAAATGCCTTCAATGTCAATTGAATAAAGCTTTTTTCGGACAATGTTAATGCTTTGTCCGTTTTTTAGTCAGCACGCATTCTTCGCTCTAAATCTAACAGATATTTTTTACGAGCGATACCCCCACCATATCCGCCTAGTTCTCCATTAGTATTAATGACACGGTGACAAGGAATGAGAATAGCTAATTGATTGGCACCATTCGCATTGCCCACTGCTCGAACTTTATTTTTATCCCCTAATTGGATGGCAATGTCTTTATAATTCACTGTCGCCCCAATCGGAATGTCACATAAAAGCTGCCATACTTTTTCTTGAAATGCTGAACCTTCAGTATGAATTGGAATTGTAAAATGAGTAAGTTCTTCTTTAAAATACAACGCTAATTCGTTGGCTAAATTTTGCGTAATGACAGTCTCTCCGTGAATAATTCTCGCGTTGTATTTTCTCCGCATTTTTTCAATTTCTTTTTCTAATCCCCGACGATCCAAGAATTCCAATAAATATAGATAAGAATCATCTGAAAGGCTAATCATCCGACCAATAGGCGTTGAAATAAATGAAGCGTACAAAATTTTTACGACACCTTTTTTGGGTGGATTCCCCATAATTTTAGTAAATGCATCATTAAATCCACTAGACGATTGGTAGCCTGAATTCAGCTGCTGCTCAATCACTTTGCTGCCACTCTTAATTTCTTTAAAAGCCATTCCCATACGTCGAGCTCTGGCATATTGAACAAAGGTCATATGATAAATCTGTTTGAATTTTCTTCTAGCAGTTGCTGATGTCATCCCTAATTGCGCAAAATCAGCTTCTCGCCAGTGCTTGTTTGGATTTGCTTCAATGGCTGCCACTAATTCGCTCACTTCATCGGGTAAAGATTTAGGAAAAGAGAGCGGCGTGCATCGCTTACAAGGTCGATATCCAGCTAATAACGCTTCTTCAGCTGAAAGATAAAATTCACAGTTTTCAAACTTTGGTTTTTTGGCAGTACATGTCGCATGGCAAAACACGCCGGTTGTTTTAATGGCTGCGAAAAAAATACCATCATACGTAGAATCCTTCCTCACAAGTGCTTCATAATATTCTTTTCGGGTATCCATTGCTGTAATCAATCCAAAGACTCCTTTATTGTTTTATTTAATTATAAGAAAAAAACGGGCAATCTTCTCTCGAAAAATGAACAACTATTTTTTAATTTCAGTCTACCATCACCTATTGCAGAGAGTATAAGAAAAAATGGAAGAAAACTAATTCTCTTCCATCTCTGTCTTATTTTCTATACAACCGGGCTTCATATGGGCGTAAACAATCGGTTACGTCCTCCTCATAATTTGCTAAAATAATTTCTTGATTTTGTAATGCGCTTAAATAATCGCACGTTTGTTCCGTTTCCCCTAAATTAACCACAATTGTAAAGCACGCTTGGTCATCTTTTCTTTCATAACAGAAAAGATGGGCACTATTCAGTTCAATATAATGGAATTTTCCATTGATAAATGTTGGATTTTCCTTACGTAAAGCAATTAATTGCTTGTAAAAATGATAAATAGATGCTGAATTCCGTTGTTCTTCGACGACATTCAACCAGTTTTTATTTTCATTAATAGCTAACCATGGTTCTTTTTCCGAGAAACCTGCAAAAGTAGAGGCATCCCATTGCATCGGAGTACGGGCATTATCGCGAGTAGTTCCTGAAATGACTTGCATGGCTTCTTCGATTGTTGCTCCAGTTTCAATTAAACTTTCATAGAGATTTATAGAATCAACAGCATCAATTTGCGCAATGCTTTCAAATTGGTTATTAATCATCCCAATTTCTTGTCCTTGATAAATAAATGGCGTTCCTTGCAATAACATAAAGGTCATTGCCAATGCCTTACCAGAAAGCGTACGATATGCGAGTGAATCATTCCCAAAAGCAGAAATACTGCGAGGAACATCATGATTTTCCATATATAACGCATTCCATCCACGACCGTCAGCTAATGCTTCTTGCCAACGAATCAAGGCATTTTTAAATGACAATAAATCGATGCCTTCATCGTTGCGTGTTCGCCACAAATCAATATGTTCAAACTCAAAAATCATATCAAAATAGCCGTGTTCTCCGACCCAAGCGGTAGCTTCTTCGGCTTTGACTCCGTTGGCTTCTCCTACTGACATCACTTGATGTTTTTTCAATAGCGCACTTAATTCTTTCAGGTAAACATCGATACCTTCTATATTTTTATAATTGCCATTCACATCAGCAAAATCAAACGGGCGATGCCAGTCATCTTTTTTAATATGTGAAATTGCATCAATTCGGAATCCATCTATGCCTTGTTCAATCCACCATTCAATCATCTCGAAGATTTTTTGACGCATTGCTGGTGAATCCCAATTCAAGTCTGGCTGCTCTTTAGCAAAGGCATGGAAATAATATTCGCCTCGCAGGTCATCATATTCCCAAACCGAACCACCAAAAATAGCATGCCAATCATTTGGTTCTTTACCATCAACCGGTGGATGCCAAATATAAAAATCACGATAATCATTATCGCCACCTTTTCGTGACTCTTGGAACCAATAATGTTGATTTGATGTATGATTAATCACCAAATCCATAATAATTTTAATGTCTAAGTCATGGGCTTCTTGGACTAAGCATTGAAATTCTGCCATCGTGCCAAAATCGGCAGAAATGGCACAATAATCCGAAATATCATACCCATTATCGACATTTGGGGATTCATAAATTGGCGTAATCCAAATAAAATCTACCCCTAATTCTTTTAAATAACTTAATTTTTCACGGATACCATTAATATCTCCTAAACCGTCATGATTGGTATCTTTAAAGCTTCTTGGATATATTTGATAGCCAATTGCTTCTTGCCACCATTTGCTCATTTGTTCCTCTCCTTCCATTTACTCTTATTATACGGAAACGGTTTCTAAAATGTAATTATTTTCTCTAAAAAATGATTGGCACCTTTGCGATACCAATCATTTCGTTCAGTCATCCAATGGTAATTTTTGAATCTGTTCGTCAGCAATTTGTAAACGTGTCTCGAAATTTTTCTTTAGAAAATAGCGATCATGTGTTACAGCTAAAATCGTTCCAGTAAAACTTGCAAGTAACGCTTCAATCTCTTCACGAACATAAATATCTAAGTGATTCGTTGGCTCATCTAAAATCAAAAAGTTGATTTTTTGTTGTAATAACCGCATTAAATACAGACGCACCTGCTCACCACCAGATAAATCACCAATACGTTTGGTGACATCTTCCCTAAAAAAGCCGTGCTGTGCCAACATCTGTCTGGCTTTTTGTTCCTCACCAATAAACATTTTCGTGTACGATAATATGCGCTGATTTGTATCGGGAAAAGTTAGCTGTTGTGGTAAATACCCCAATTTCAAACTAGCGCCATATTTGATTTGTCCTTCATCTACTATTTCTTGATTCATAATTAAACGTAACAACGTCGTTTTACCAGAACCATTTTCACCGACAATAGCGACGCGTTCACCACGATAAATCGCAAAATCACTTTCTGTAAAAAGTAATTTTTCACCCATAATCTTCCCAATTTGCTGCGCGATAATAACTTCTTTTCCAGAACGCGAGGCTTGATCAATGGCTCGCAAACGCTTTTTAGGGACATCAGGCGCTTTAACTAAGATCATTTTTTCTAAACGTCGTTCTAATTCTTTGGCTTTTTTAAAGAAGGCTTCGTTATCGCCTTCATTCCCCCATTGACGATACCGATGAATCATCCGTTTGATTCGCTGAATTTCTTTTTGTTGCAACTCGTAATTCTTACTTAATTCAACCATTCGAGCATTTTTCAATTCGATATAACGACTATAATTACCTGGATAATTTATCAGCTGACCGTCTTCAATTTCAATGATCCGCTTAGTAACTGCATCCAAAAATGCTCGGTCATGAGAAATCACGATAAACGAAGATTTCGTGGTCTTCAGATAATTTTCTAACCACTGAATCCCTGCTAAATCCAAATGATTGGTTGGTTCATCTAAAAGTAACACATCATTTTCTTGAATTAAAATCTTAGCTAACTCTACACGAACACGTTCGCCACCACTCAGTTGATGCAACGGTGTCTGGATTTGTTCTGCTAAACCTAAGCCTTTTAGAGTTGTTACAATTCGATCATTTAATTGATAACCGCCTTGTTCTTCAAACTGCTGCTGTAAGCGACCATAATACGCTAAAATACGTTCCAAATCGGCGGTTGTTTCCATCATTTTTGCTTCATAATGGTGAAGTTGTGCTTGTAATTCATGTAATCCAACAAAACTGTGACTAATATACTCAAACGCTGTTCTATCGCTCATCGTTAGCTGTTGCGGAACCCAGCCGATTGACACCCCTTTTTTACGGCTGATTACGCCCTCTTCAATGCCTTCTATTCCTAATAAAAGTTGAAACAAGGTCGTTTTCCCCGTACCATTTTGTCCCACTAAACCAATTTTTTCATTTTCATTAATCTGAAGTGTTAAGTTTTCAAATAGTGGTGTCCCACTAAAATTTTTACTGATCTTATTTGCTTGAATATACATACTCTTGCTCCTTTAAGACCACTCAAAAAGGCCATGGAAAATCCATGACCTGTCGTTATTTTATTCATCCATAATTCGTTGATAATTAGGGTAAACATACTGAATGGTCATTGATTTTTGTTTTATTTTGACTGTTTTTGGACACACTGCTCCCGTAAACGGCCATTGTAAAACCAATCGCGTGACTAAAGCTGATATGATAGCGTTGATAATTTTCAGTCGCTGTTATTTTAGTCAAGCATACCATCGAATACGTTCCCTCCTTTGTTGTTCTTATTTATTATAGCGAATTTATAATTCTAGTGCAAATCGGATTATTTTTTACTTGTTTTTTTCAAATATTAGGAGTACGATAGATACGAATTTAGGGTTACCTAAAATTTAGCGAGGTTTTGATGATGGAAAATGAACAAACAAAAAAACTCGTCTCCTATGCAAATGGTCCGAGCTTAGAAGAAATTAACGGTACAGTCACGGTCCCTCAATCTGGGAATTTTTGGAAAAATTTAGTTGCCTTCTCAGGTCCTGGCGCGCTCGTTGCAGTAGGATATATGGACCCCGGAAACTGGATTACTTCCATTGGTGGTGGAGCTAAGTATGGCTATTTATTAATGTCGGTCATTCTCGTTTCCAGTTTAATTGCGATGTTATTGCAATATATGGCCGCAAAACTAGGAATCGTCACGCACATGGATTTAGCCCAAGCCACTAGAAAATTCACAGGTAGAAAATTAGGCGTTGTACTTTGGATTGTCACAGAGTTAGCAATTATGGCAACTGATATTGCTGAAGTCATTGGCGGCGCCATTGCTTTAAATTTATTATTTGGCATTCCTTTATTAATGGGCGTTGTATTAACTATCTTTGATGTATTGCTTTTATTAGTTTTAACACGTTTAGGTTTTCGAAAAATTGAAGCAATTGTAATGACCTTAATTCTTGTTATCTTAGTGGTATTTCTATATGAAGTCATCATTGCTCAACCCTACATGCCGGATGTGTTGAAAGGTTTAATTCCCCAAAAACAAGTCTTACATCATGGTGAATTAACCATGGCATTGGGGATTGTTGGTGCCACTGTCATGCCTCATAATTTATATTTAGGCTCTTCCATTTCTCAATCACGTAAATACAACCGTAATGACGAAGAACAGATTGCCAACGCCTTGCGATTTTCAACTTGGGATTCAAATATTCAATTATCCGCAGCTTTTTTTGTCAATTGCTTATTATTAATTCTAGGAAGTGCTCTATTTTTTGGTCATGGCGATGAATTAGGAACCTTTTCTGCTTTATACAATGCCTTGCAAGATTCTTCGATTGCTGGTGCAGTGGCTAGCCCCGTATTAAGTACGCTGTTCGCAGTAGCATTATTGGCTTCTGGACAAAATTCAACGATTACTGGTACACTCACTGGACAAGTCGTGATGGAAGGTTTTATTAACATGAAGATTCCCACTTGGGCTCGCCGAATCATTACTCGTGGTCTTTCAGTAATCCCTGTCTTAGTATGTACGATTTATTTTGGAGCAAATGAACAAGCATTAGATAATTTATTGATTTATTCGCAAGTTTTTTTGAGCTTAGCTTTGCCAATTTCTATGATTCCTTTAGTTTATTTTACAAGTTCTGAAAAAATCATGGGCAAACGTTTCAAAAACAATAAACTGGTTGCTGGATTAGGTTGGGGCTGTACGATTATTTTGACTCTTTTAAACATCGAATTAATTATTGAAACATGCGCTCAGTTTTTCTAAAAAACAAGACAACACCAAATAAGCTAGAATGAATAGTGGATCGTTCTAGCTTATTCGGATAGTTGACTGTTAAAGAGACCTCCCACTTACACTTGTCTCTTTTTAATACTCATATAACTTAATCTCTCCTGAAATATATTCACCCAAATAAATCGCTGAAACTTCTTTGCCTGATAACTCATGGACTTTATTGATTAGCCATGCTTCATCTTTATTGACGATATCCAAGAGGTCTTCATTAATTTGTCCATCCATAATAATTGGATAGCGGATATTTTCATCCCCTTGCTCAATAATCGTTAGTTGACCATTTTGCTCTAAGACAGCACGTTTAACTTTTGATACTTCATAAATACCATTACTACGTAGCTTAAACATTAAATCATTCGCTGAAATGCCATGTTGGAGGCACGTCGCAATATCAACTGTCCCGTTATGAATCAAGGTTGTAGGTTTACCATCAATAATATTTTTCACAAAACGGTTATGCTCTTTTGCAAATTTTACGATTAAAACCAAGGTCGTCCAGACAATTAATACTAAAACGAACTGTAATACACTAATCGCATCATTGTAAATCACTCCGCCAATAATTCCCCCAAGTACGTAATTTTGTACCTGATCCATCGCAGAAGAGGGTGCTAAGTTCCCTTTTCCCATAATATTGATTTGAACAATCAAACATAAAATACCTAACGCTAATTTGATAATAATTGGACTATATAAACTCATCTTCTTCCTCCTAATCTACAATCGTGACATTGGTATTTGCGAGATATGTTGGTTCTAAACGAAATGAATTACGATCATTACTTAGATGTAAAACATAATATTTCTCATCGACTAAAAATAATGTTTCATCGCTAAGCGTTAAATTATTAACATAAATTTTCTCAACAGGTACATTTAATTGCTCCGCCACCGTATGTAAGAAACCTGCCATTTGGGAAGAATTCTCATCTTGCGCTTCTTCTTGTTGATATTCCGTATATTGTGTTCCTAAAACAAACAATAAACTTAAAAATAAAATCAAACTCAAGTCACGATATTTTGTTTGAATTCGTGAACGCAAATAACGAATAAAGACAAATATAAAGAAAATTAAAATACCAAAAATAATAACATATTTAATCACATCATTAATACTCCCCCTGTTTTCAAGATAATTGAGACCATAAAAATTGATTGACATGTTTTTCCCCCCATAATTGTTTTCTTTAGTTTACTTGAATTGGTCTTTTTTCAAAACAAAAAACATCTGAATGAAAATTCATTCAGATGTTTTTTAGATAGTATTCACATTAATAAGATGTCTCTGTGTTTTTAATAGTACGAACACGAATGACATCAGAATTTTGTTCTAAAAGAGAAACAACGTTAGCTAATTTATCTTCGTCAGTTTCATTAATATCTACCAAAGTATAGGCGTAATCGCCACGTCCACGATTAATCATGTTATCGATATTAATTTCTGCCGCAGCAATTGTTGAAGAAATTTGACCTAACATATTTGGAACGTTTCGGTTAATGATTGTAATGCGATAAGGTGAGTAGAACGCCATTTCAACAGTTGGAAAATTCACTGAACGTTTAATCGTTCCAGTTTCTAAGAATTTTTTCAACGTACGGGCTGCCATTTTCGCACAATTAATTTCTGCTTCTTCAGTTGATGCACCTAAATGTGGTAACACTAAGATTTTTTCATTATTTAATAAACGTTCATCTGCAAAATCAGTAGTAAAACCAGCAAGGTATCCATCGTTAACAGCTTTTAAAATTGCTTCAGGATCAACAATTTCACCACGAGAAAAGTTAAATAATTTGGTCGTTGGTTTCATCATTGCTAATTCTTTGTCACTGATTAAATTACGTGTTTGCTCAAGCAATGGTACGTGAACTGTAATAAAATCACATGTTGAAAAAATTTCATTAATTTCAGTTGCACGTTTCACACGACGTGAAATACTCCAAGCTGTATCAACTGAAACGTGTGGGTCATACCCGATTACTTCCATACCTAAACGATAGGCATCATTAGCAACCATCGCCCCAATTGAACCCAAACCAATAACTCCTAATTTTTTACCTTCCAGTTCGTTACCAGCAAATTGTTTTTTATTTGCTTCTACTTGTTCTTCAATGTTTGAACCAGTTAAATCTTGAACCCAAATAGCGCCTTGAATAATTGGACGAACACTTAATAATAAGCTCGCAATCACTAATTCTTTGACAGCATTCGCATTGGCTCCTGGTGTGTTAAACACCACGATTCCTTTTTCAGTACATTCTTCTACAGGAATGTTGTTCGTCCCAGCACCCGCGCGAGCAACGCCTAGAACTGATTCTGGAAATTCGTAGTCATGTAATTTTTGACTACGTAAAATAATACCATCTGGAGTTTCACTTTGATTGACTTGATAATTGTCTTCATCGAAACGACTCATACCTTCTTGAGCAATTGCGTTGAATGTTTTAATCTGAAACATTTATTTCTCTCCATTCTCATCTTCGAATTTTTTCATAAAAGCAACTAGCGCTTCAACGCCTTCTTTTGGAAATGCGTTATATAGACTCGCACGCATACCACCTACCGAGCGGTGACCTTTCAAGTTTTGGAAGCCTTGAGCTAATGCTTCTTGGTTGAATTTTTTATCTAAGTCAGCGTCACCCGTTACAAAAGGAATATTCGTCAATGAGCGATAGTTTTGATCTACGGGGCTGGTAAATAACGTAGATGCTTCAATCGTATCATATAATAATGCCGCTTTTTCTTGATCAAGTTTCAAGATTTCTGATAATCCACCTAACTCTTGAATCCATTCAAAGACTAATTTCGCAATGTAAATGGCATATGTTGGTGGTGTATTATATAACGAATCATTAGCTGCTTGAACAGCAAAATCTAACATTGGTGAAAAGATTGCTTCTTTATTTAATAAATCCTCACGAATAATTACGACGGTTAATCCAGATGGTCCAATATTTTTTTGAGCACCAGCATAAATCAAACCAAAATCTTCTACTTTATAATCATTGGCTAAAATATTTGAAGACATATCCGCCACAATCGGCACATCGCCCACATCGGGAATTGTTTGATACGAAATCCCACCAATGGTTTCATTCGTAGTAATATGAAGATATGCTGCCTCTTGATCCACCATATCTTTAGTGATTTCTGGCACATAAGTAAAATTCTTATCTTCACTTGATGCAATTACTTCTACTTTTACACCATCAATTGCTTTTGCTGCACTAATAGCTTTTTTAGCCCAAGCACCAGTATTTACGTATAAGGCTTTTTTGCCAACAGCTAAATTTAATGGAATCATTGAAAATTGTAAGCTTGCGCCACCTTGTAAGAATAATACTTTATAATTATCAGGGATACCCATAATTTCTCTTAACAGTTTTTCTGCCTCTTTAATGATGTTATCAAACAAGGAGGAACGATGACTCATTTCCATCACGGACATTTCACTACCTTGGTAATTCACAAGTTCAGCTTGTGCTTTTTCTAATACAGGTTTTGGTAATACGGCAGGGCCGGCAGAAAAGTTATAAACAGTCATTCTTTTTTTCTCTCCTTCTAACAATAAGATGTGATTTTTATTATAGCAGATAGCCGTTAAATTAAAAAGATTTAACCAAAATTATTTTCATTTTTTCTGAAAAAGTTCGTATTTTCATTAAATATCCGATTTTTTAACGATAATTTTGTCTAGAACAATCGTTTTTCACAAACATATTTCTAAATACAACCTATTTTCCACTTAAAAATGGTGATAAAATGAGAAAAAGAGAGATTGCTCTCTCTTTCGTTGTGACGAGACAAATCAAGAATCTGAAATTCTTGGATTTCAGCATTGAATTCATATTTAAATAGATAAGAATGGCTACATCTTTTGCGCAACTCTTCACGAAAACTGTCTATTTCGACATAAAAAGCGACTAAAACAGATAGCTGCCTCATTTTTTATGCTACTATTCCAAACAAAGTTTTTGCAAAATATTATAATTCTTCTTGGATCATCGCTTTGAACTGTGCTTCATCAGAAGCTGCTTGTAAACGCGTTAGAAACTCATGGTTTTTAGCTTTTTCAATAATTCGTTGGAGTTGGTCTAGGTGGGTCACTTTATCTCTTACTAACAGGACAAAAATAATGCGTGGTGTTAACAATGTTGTTTTATTGGTTCCCATTTGATAGAACTCTAGCGGCTGTTCATTTAAAATACCTACAATCACGTCTTCTTTGGCATATGTTCCATCACTATGCGGTATTGCTACGGGTGGATCACTTGGTAAACCTGTAGGAAAACGTTCTTCTCGTTCTCTTAACGCCGCTTCGAATTCCATCGTTGCCCAGTCTTTATCTACTAAAAATTTCGTGACTCCTTGAAATAATTCTTCTTTTGTTTGAAAGTTTGTTTGATACATTATCTCTTTTTTCACCATGTTTTTTCTCGCTACACGTTTACGTAATCGTAGCTTCCCCCTTCTTCATCTTTTTAAATGTAAACGCTAACATAAATGTAGCATATTTTTTGTTACTTTGGAATATTAGTTGTAAAAAAAGCACAGATAAGAACTTCTCATCTGTGCAATCTTTTATTTAGCTGCTGCAAACATTTGCTCAATCAATTCTAATACATCACGAACTTCATTGTTTTTAACGATTGGTTCTGCGCCATCACGTACAACAGAATAGAAGTTTGCATAAAATGGTTGATATTCGGCTTTTGCTTCTGGGAATTCGACTTGCTCCGTTGCTTCTTCTGAAGGAGGGGCCATCGTTTTCGTCAAACCTACACCTGCTTGAATTGGTTTTGGTGCTGAAGCATCCTCATCGTGAGTTGCACGAATAATTTCTCCTGAAAGATCCCAGTCATCGATTCGTGCTGTGCCTTCAAATCCTTTAACATACCAACGAGGTAACGTTGTGTAATTACTAGTTCCGACTTCAATTAATGCTTTTACGCCATTTTCAAATGTTAGATAACTAATAAAGCCATCGTCCACTTGATCGCCTAAAACATAGCTAAAATCAACGACGAATTTTTTAACAGGACTATCTACTAACCATAAAATTTGGTCCAATAAATGAACGCCCCAGTCCAATAACATTCCGCCTCCATGCTCAGGTAAATGACGCCAGTCACCTGGAATCCCATTTGCTCCTTGTACACGTGATTCTAATTGAAACACTTCTCCAATTTGTTGGTTTTGATAAAGGTCACGAACCACTAAAAAGTCAGGGTCCCAACGACGATTCTGATGGACCATAAAGGTTTGACCAGTTTCTTTGGCAACTGCTAAAATTTCATCTAGTTCTGCCACATTCATTGCAACTGGTTTTTCACAGATAACTTTTTTCCCTGCTTGTAGACCACGAATCGCCAATTCTTTATGGCTGTCATTAGGTGTTGCGATTAGAATTGCTTCTACGTTTTCGTCTGTTAGCACGGCTTCAAAGCTAGCGTAAGCAGTTAAGCCTTTTTCAGCTGCGGCTTGACGACGTTCTTCTAACACATCGTATACACCTAATAAATTGATTTTTTCTTTTTCAGTTGGCATTAATGTATGGGCATGGTAAGAACCCATCCCACCATAACCAATAATGACAAAATTAATTGCTGACATTGTCTTTACTCCTTTTACGCCCACCACATATCTGTTGGTTGGTCATTAATCATAATTGTTCGTAAATTCGTAATTGCGCGGTTTAAGCCTTCATCAATTGACATGATTGGATCTTCATGTTCGATACTTAAAACATAGTCATAGCCTTGAATTCGTAAAGCAGAAATAATGTCTGACCAGACTTTTAAGTCATGTCCACAACCAACGGAACGGAAAGTCCATGCACGCGTTTTTACATTTCCATAAGGTTGCATATCTGTTAGTCCATGCATATTGATATTGTCTTGATCTAAATACGTATCTTTCGCATGGAAATGATGAATCGCATGTTCATTCCCTAAAATCTTCACTGCGGCAACAGGATCAATTCCTTGCCACCATAAATGACTTGGGTCTAAGTTACAACCAATTGCTTTACCAGTCGCATCACGTAAACGCAACATAGTATATGGTGTATGTGCTAAGAAACCACCATGTAATTCAATCCCAATCTTCACACCTGCTGCTTCAGCTACAGTGTTGATGTCTTTCCAGTAAGGAATTAATTTTTGTTCCCATTGGTATTCATAACTATCACTGTATTCTGTTGGCCAAGGTAAGACCGGCCAGTTCACTTGAGTGTCTGTAGCATTTCCACCAGCTACACCAGAGAAACCGTTCACCACTGGAACGTTCATTAAATTCGCTAGTTTAATAGTTTTACGTAACAATTCATCGGCTTCTTGCGCTACTTCTTTAATGGGCGAAATAGGATTATGATGCGCACTCAACGCTGAAATCTCTAAGCCTTTATCCGATAATTTATGCAAATATTCTTTTCGTTCATCGCTACTTGCTAATAATTTATCAATATCTAAATGCGCGCTACCTGGAGAACCGCCTGTACCGATTTCCACTGTTTGCAAGCCTTTTTCTGCTACTTTTTCTATCATTTCATCAAAAGTTAAATTGTTAAATAATGGGGTAAATACGCCTAATTTCATCTTTATTTCGCTCCTTCTCTTGCTTGATAATGACCATAAGTTGGATAATTATTTTCTGTTGGTGCGCACCAACGAATACCGTTTTTAATCACGCGTTGAACTTTTTCATTGTAATAACTTGGATACGTTTCGTGACCTGGTTGGAAATAGAAGATTTTACCATTTCCTCGACGATACGTACAACCACTACGGAAAACCTCTCCACCTGGGAACCAGCTTACAAAAACTAACTCATCCGGTGCAGGAATATCAAAGTGTTCGCCATACATTTCTTCTTGCTCTAATTCAATAAATTCTCCGACACCTTCAACAATTGGATGACTCGGATTAACGTTCCAAATACGGCAATGTTGCCCATCTTCACGCCATTTCAAATCACAGGAAGTCCCCATTAATTTTTTGAAAATTTTAGAAAAGTGACCCGAATGTAACACGATTAGTCCCATTCCTTCTAAAACACGTTGATGAACACGATTGACGATTTCATCAGACACTTCATCATGTGCCATGTGTCCCCACCAAACAAGGACATCTGTTTCTGACAATACAGCTTCTGTTAACCCATGTTCAGGTTCATCTAAGGTAGCTGTCTGAACAGTAAATTCTTCTTTAATAAACGCTGCTAGTTGTCCATGAATACCTTCTGGGTACATTTCACGGACTTCTGCATCTGTTTTTTCGTGGCGAAATTCATTCCACACAGTTACTTGGGTCATCAATAGACCTCCTCAATAAGTTGTTTTAGTGTTTTCACATTTAGTTGTGCAGCTTCTAGTGGCGAATAATTTTGGAAAGCTTCTTGTTCAACCACTAACCACGGCAATGCCAATTCTTTGGCATAGGCGACATACTCTTTTAATGGTAGTACACCCGCACCCAATTCGGTACTTTCTTCGAGAACTGCCTGTTTATCTTTCATATGAAATAAACCAATGGCTGTTTTGTGGGCTTTAATCCATGCAGCAACATCGACGCCAGCATGTGCTAACCAATATAAATCTACTTCTAATTGCAAGTTTTCAATTTTACGAGCTAACAAATCGACAACATCTGTCCCTGCAATTTCTAAAAATTCATGAGCATGATTGTGATAATACACATTCATGCCACGAGCAGTGACTGCTTGAGAAATAGTCTGCATCGTCACAATGAATTCTTCCCATTCTGCTAAAGTTGAAAAACTTGCATACGGCACAATTACGCGACGATTGCCAATGGCTTGTTCAAAGTCTAAGGTTACTTCCAAATTATCTCGTAATTGTTCATAAGGAACATGAGATCCTGCAATTTCTAATCCCAATTCAGCTACCAATGCATTAATTTCTGTAGCCGTTTTGTCATAATAACCAGCAAATTCGACGCCATCATAACCAAACGCTTTGACTTGTTCTAAAGAACCTACAAAATCATTTGCGCAGTCTTCTTGGATACTCCAAAGCTGTAAAGCAACTTTTGGTTTCATCATTTCCCTCCTAGTCTCTGCTCATTTCTGCTTATAAAAAGACAGGTTGTCCTGTTTCTGCTGACTTGTAAATCGCTTCTAAAATTTCGGTTACGACCAAAGCTTCCTCTGGTTTTACGACAGGTTCTGTATCATTGATAACAGCATCAATCCATGATTGAGCTTCCAATGTTGCAGGGTCTTCCCCAGCACCATCGTAAAAATCAACGCCGCCTGTTTCTAATTCCACTTTTTTATCAAATAACAAGCCGTGTGCTTCACCGTTGATTGTTAACCCATCATTCATATCCGCACCACCTTTTGTTCCAAATAGCGTCGTTTTCGCTTCTTTAACATCTAAGCTATTTAATGCCCAGCTGGCTTCTAGATAAATGGTAGCACCATTTTCCATCACAACAAAACCAAAGGCGGAATCTTCTACAGTGAATTTTTCAGGATCCCATGGTCCCCAAGCATTGGCAGCATTTTTTGTTTCTGCTAATTTATGATAAGTATTCCCTACCACATATTTTGGTTTGTAATTGTCCATCATCCATAACGTTAAGTCTAACGCATGTGTACCGATATCAATTAACGGTCCGCCACCTTGTGCTTCTTCATCTAAAAATACACCCCAAGTTGGTACGGCACGACGACGAATCGCATGCGCTTTTGCTGAATAAATTTCTCCTAATTCACCTTCTTCACATACTGTGTGTAGATGTTGAGAATCTGTACGGAAACGATTTTGATAACCGATTGTTAATTTTTTACCAGTACGTTTTGAAGCTGCAATCATTTCGCGAGCTTCTTCTGATGTTTTTGCCATTGGTTTTTCGCACATTACATGACTACCAGCTTCCATCGCTGCAATTGATAATTCGGCATGTGATGAGTTTGGTGTTAGCACATGAACGACATCCAACTCGTTATCAGCTAGTAATTCTTTATAGTCTGCATAAACCTTTGCATCTGCTGTACCATATTTTTCTTTGGCTTCTTTGGCACGTGCAACAATAATATCGCAAAATGCCACCATTTCTACTTCAGCTACATTTGCTAATGCAGGCAAATGTTTTCCTTTAGCGATTCCGCCACATCCGATAATTCCAACTTTTACTGTCATTACTTTCCTCCTGAAAACGTTTTTAATTTGATAAATTTATTATAACTGAGAACGATTCCATATTCTTCCCAGATTTCATCCAAAAAATTCCCGAATTTTGCGCTAAAAAATAACTTCTGAAACAAATTACTGTTTCAGAAGTTATTTTTACTTAATCACATGTCCATTTATCATTGTCAAAGTGACACGCCTCAGCATTTGTATTTATTTCCTCTAATGGTGCGCTCTCTTTTTCCATTAACGATACTAATGTTTGGATAATTACCTCTTTTGGTTGGGCGCCGCTAATTAAATATTTTCCATTCACCACTAACGCAGGTACTCCTTGTAGTCCATAAGCAGCTGCTAAAGCTAAATCTTGACGAACAGCTTCTTCTGTTTCTGGATTATTAAATTGTGCGAACCATTTTTCAAAATCAATAGAAGTTTCTTTGATTAGCGTTTCAATGACCGCACATTCTTCAATATCTAAGCTTCTAATAAACAATCCCTCTTGTAATTTGTCAAAAACTTCCCAGTAATCCTCTTGATTTCCAATCATACCAGCAGCCTTAGCAGCTAGTAACCCATTTTTAGATGTAGGAAAATCAAATGAGGTTTGCTTCATTCCTTCAATGTTAAAACGATGACGTTCATCATTTTCGTTAGCATGACTCCAGTGAGTCAATACTTCTGATTTGACCGCCTCTCTTGATCCAAACATAGCGATAAAATCTTCTGGTTCCCATCCCAAAGCATATGATTTATGGATAATTGTTAGTTCTGGCAACTCTTTTTTAATACTACGCATCCTATCAGACATAGGAAAACAAAAACTACAAATAACATCATGAAAAAATTCAATTTTCATAGATACACCTCCAATTATTTTTATTCAAAATAGCTTACTTTAAATTAGTAGTCAACTTTACCGCTCATATAGACTAGCTCACACATTATAATTTCCCTAGTATTTCTTTGCGATACCTACTGGGAGTAAATCCCATAATCCTTTTAAATACCCGAGAAAAATAATTATAATCAGAAAAACCCACTGCTTCAGCAATTTCTTTGACTGTCATCTCTTCTTGCAAATAACGTAAAGACTGTATCATTCGGTAGTTATTCAAATAATTAATCGGCGTTTGCTGATACTCCTTCTCAAAATCCCGAATAATTTTGTATTTGGAAATTTGAAAAGTTTCTTCTAAATCATCCAAAGAAAGGCTATCTTTGTAATGTGTCTCTAAATAGTCTTTGATTTGCTCTGTGATAGCAGTTTTTGTTAGTAAAACTTCTTTAATAGTTAAAAATAAATCATACGCACATCGCGAATTTACATATAACGATGGTTCTTCAATTACCAATTTATTAAGTTGTACCAACATTTGTTCGACACGTTCTTTTGAGCAGGTGCCAATTTGTATTGGCAATGATAACCACTGCAAAAATTCTTTAGAAAATTCAATATAAACAAAACTCCATTCCTCTTCACCACGATAATAAGTAAACTGATTCGGCAGTTCTGCTAAAAAGAAAGTTTGTTCGTTTAATTCATAAATTTTATTTTTTGTTGCTAAATACCCTGTACCGCTTAATGTATATTGAAAAACGACGAAAGAGTCTTGTCGTTCTTTGGCATCCCAATAATACTCTTTAGGCGAATAATCTAATCCAAAACCTTTTAAATAAGGTAACTGTTCTGTTGTTGGGGAAAAAAATCGATGGGAGAAAAAGGGACGCAATTTTGTCCTATCTTCCTCAATAATTTCGTCTTGTGTCATATTTTCCCCTCCTCTATGCTTAGTATAACGAATTTCAACTAAAAAGGAGAACCATTATGCCAATAAAATTTGATGAAAAAACACATTGCTTTCATCTAAGCAACAAACAAATGAGCTATGTCATTGGAATTGAAAAAGAATGCTATCTTACACATCGTTATTGGGGGAAAGCTTTGCCCTCTTATGCTGGTAGTAATCAATTGCAATTTATTGATCGTGGCTTTGCGACAAATCCGTTTCCAGAAGAACGTACCTTTTCACTAAATACTTTGCCCTTAGAAACAAGTACGCAAGGAAACGGCGATCACCGCATTGCAAATTATCAAATCCGTTCACAAGACGGGCATGATGTTACTGATTTCCGCTATGACTCTTATTCGATTTCAGAAAGTAAATCAGCAATTCCAGGTTTACCAAGCTTACATGCCACTGCTGATGTAACGACACTAGAAATTATTTTAAAAGATGCTGTACAACAACTAGAAATGCGTTTAATTTATACTTTATTTGAAAATTATCCCATCATCACGCGTCGAGCTGTCTACATTAATTTAAGTGAGACGACTGTCGCTTTGGAAAATGCGGGATCAATGTCTATTGATTTAGCTGAAAGTCAGTTTGATTTAATTACTTTGGATGGCTCCCATACGAATGAAGCAAACATTACACGCCAACCGATACGTTCAGGCATTCATCGAATCGAAAGCACTCGTGGGACAAGTAGTCCTCAACATCAACCGTTTGTGGCATTAACTGCTCCTTATACGTCCGAATTTCAAGGAGAAGTTTTTGCTTTTCATTTCGTTTATAGTGGTAATTTCATTGCTCAAGTAGAGCTAGAACAATATGGCACGACTCGTGTCCAATTTGGGATTCATCCTGACCACTTTGAGTGGCAATTAAAATCAAACGATGCTTTTTACACACCAGAAGTTGTCTTAAATTATTCAAATCAAGGCTTAAATGGCATGTCCCAAACCTTTCATCAGTTATATCAAGAGCATTTAGTTCCTACTAATTGGGCGCAGAAAGAACGTCCGATTCTCTTAAACACATGGGAAGCAAATTATTTCGAGTTATCTGAACAAGAATTAATTAATCAAGCACACAAAGCAGCCGAAGTTGGCATTGAATTATTTGTTTTAGATGATGGTTGGTTTGGTGAACGCCATTCTGACGATTCTTCTTTGGGGGATTGGTTTGTCAATCAAAATAAGTTACCTAATGGGATTCATGGATTAGCAAAAGAAGTGCATCGCTTAGACATGCAGTTTGGTCTATGGTTCGAGCCTGAAATGCTTTCCAAACAAAGTCAATTGTTCCAACAACATCCTGAATGGGCTCTTCAAGTTCCTAACTATCCTTTAACAGAAGGACGACAACAATTAGTACTTGACCTTAGTCGTACGGATGTACAAGATTATTTAATTATAACTTTAACTAATTATTTAAAAACTGGCGACATTGATTATATTAAGTGGGATATGAATCGGCATTTAACCGAAGTCGGTAGTTCATTTTTTGCAACTAATCAACAAAAAGAAATTGGGCATCGCTATGTACTTGGGTTGTATCGCATATTAGATGTCTTAACCAAAAAATTTCCCGATTGTTTATTTGAAAATTGTTCAAGTGGTGGCGGACGTTTTGACCCTGGTATGATGTATTATATGCCTCAAACTTGGACCAGTGATAATTCTGACGCACTTTGTCGTAGCGTCATTCAATATGGTTATAGCTACTTATATCCACCCATTATGATGGGTGCGCATGTGTCAACTACTCCCAATCATCAAGTCGGAAGAAACACACCACTGGAAACACGTGGCTGGTTAGCAATGAGTGGCAATTTGGGTTACGAGTTGGATTTACAGTCATTGTCCAAAGAAGATATTCAAGAAGTCCAACAACAGATTGCTTTTTATCAAGCCCATCGACACTTATTCCAATTTGGTAAGTTTTATCGCTTGCAAGCACCAGATACCTATTTTGCTAGTGGTTGGTTGTTTATGAATGACGAAGAAGCCATTGCTATTTATTTTAATGGTCTATCTAGACCGGCGTTACCAACTAACTATTTAAAAATGCACTATCTTGAGGCAGAAGCAATTTACGAAGATATTCACACGAACCAACAATACAGCGGAGCAGAATTAAATCAAGCTGGTGTGTTGATTCCTCGTGTCAAAGAAGATTTTCATACACATGTGTTTCATTGGAAAAAAATAGAATAATAGTAAACTAGTTTATCAGTAAGCTTGATGAACTAGTTTTTCTTATTCCATTCTAAACGTTATGAATTTCAGTCTGATTGTTAGAAAAAGCGACTTGAAAGAATACATTCTTTCAAGTCGCTTTCTATTATCTAACTTCCAAAATTTCTTCGCCTGCATCTACGCCTGTTTTTCCTAAAGGAGTGATGTCAGCATAATTTGCTGTATTAGTCACAAT
The DNA here is from genome assembly GCF_058216495.1 of Enterococcus sp. AMC1623. Lineage (NCBI taxonomy): Bacteria > Bacillati > Bacillota > Bacilli > Lactobacillales > Enterococcaceae > Enterococcus > Enterococcus sp. AMC1623. The sequence continues at coordinate 1,830,576 of NZ_CM177096.1, forward strand.
GACCATTACTGTGTCATCGTAACCTGCTTTTTGAATAGCTTCACGGTCAAACGTACCTAGCAAATCACCTTTTTTGACTTTATCGCCACTTTGTTTGGCTGTTGTGAAATGCTCACCTGCTAAATTGACAGTGTCAATTCCAATGTGAATTAAAATTTCAGCGCCATTATCTGATTCAATACCGTACGCATGTTTTGTCTCATAAACTACTGTCAAGGTACCATCAACTGGTGCGAAAACTTCGCCACTCACAGGTTTTACTGCAATTCCTTTGCCCATCATTTCGCTTGAAAAAACAGGATCATTAACTGTCGATAATGCGACTACTTGACCTTTCACTGGAGAGCTTACTTTTTCTGCTTTGACAGTCATTTCTGATGTTACTGGAGCTTCTGGTGTCACTACTGTTGTTCCTTCAGTTACTACTGCTACTTCTGATTCAGACATTTTCTTTTTACCGTAAACAAATGTTAAGACAAATGCTAAAACAAAACTAATCACGGCACAAATCAAGAAACTTGGTACAGATTTAGCTGCGATTGAGATGAATCCAATAATACCAGCAGGTCCCATTGATACTGATAATACATGGAACAAACCAATGAACACACTTGCAATTCCTGAAGCAATCATCGCACAAACAAATGGATATTTTAACTTCAAGTTAACCCCAAAAATTGCCGGTTCAGTAATTCCTAACATTGCTGAGATTCCCGCAGAAGATGCTAAACTTTTTTGTTTTTCATTCTTTGTAATAAAGAATATCGCAAATGTTGCGGCACCTTGTGCGATATTTGCCATTGCTGCAATTGGGAAGATAAACGATCCACCTGTTTTAGCAACGTCTGCTAACAATGTTGTCTCAATCGCCGGGAAACTTTGGTGTAAACCAGTAATAACAATTGAAGAATAGAAGGTACCAAACAATCCTAAACCAACTGCACCAGTTGTACTATATAACCAAACCAATGCATCTGTTAAACCATCAGAAACGGTCCGCATTACAGGTCCAACAATGGTAAAAGTTAAAAATCCAGTAATAATTACTGCTAGCATTGGCGTAAAGGTAAAGTCAAATACTTTAGGAATTCTTTTATGAAAGAAGTTTTCCAAATTAGCCAAAATGTAAGAAACTGCTAGAACTGGTAAAACAGAACCTTGATAACCAGCTTGTGCAACTTGTAAACCGAAGATATTCCAATAAGGCATGGTTCCTTCAGCAATTGCATTTGCTACGCCATAACCGTTTACCAAATCTGGCATAACCATAGCCATGGCCATGGCTGCTCCTAAATATCCATTCCCACCAAAACGTTGTGTTGCTGAAAATCCTACTAATATTGGTAAGAAAGCAAATGGTGCCGACGCTAATAAATTAATAATACTTGCAAAATCGTTAAATGCCGGAAACATTTCTACAACTGATTGGGGTCCAAATAAACCTTGTGACGTTAATACATTGTTAATCGCCATTAACAAACCGCCAGCAACTAAAGCTGGAATTAATGGGACAAAAATATCTGATAATACTTTAGCCATCGCCATGATCGGATTCGATTTTTTCCCGCTGCTAGCGATTTCTTTCAAATCATCCGTTGATGCTTCTTTGACACCAGTAGCTTGGACGATTTCTGCATACACTTTGTTTACATCACCAGGTCCAATAATGATTTGATACTGTCCATTTGTTTCAAACGTTCCTTTCACATCATCGTTGTTATCCAGTGCATTTTGATCGATTTTACTTGAATCTCTCAAAACTAAACGCAGGCGCGTTGCACAATGGGCCGCTGCAACCAGATTATCTTCTCCGACTGCTTCAATCACTTCTAACGCAACTTTTTTGTGATCCATTTTATTTCCTCCTCGAATGTAATCGCTTTTTCTGATTTTTATTATAACGCATTAACCAGAATTGTCAAACGTTTATCAAAATAAATTTTATGTTTTTTTAGAAAACGCAATCTTTATTGATTTATAAATGTTAATTGAATTGTCATCCGTTTGACAAAATGAACAAAAAAAGCTATCTTTAAAGCAAGAATAATTAAAAGGAGCTTATTGATAATGAATGAATGGACAACTGAAATGAGGTATCGCCCATATGGACAATGGGATAAAGATTATTCACAAAAATTAATTACAGCTAAAAAAAATTCTCCCTGGCATATGAACTATCATATCCAACCAAACTCTGGATTATTAAATGATCCAAATGGTTTTTCTTATTTTAATGGTCGTTGGCATTTGTTTTACCAGCTATATCCATTCGGTCCAGTTCATGGGTTAAAGTCTTGGTATCACCTTTCTTCCACTAATTTAGTAGATTGGAAAGATGAAGGATATGGTTTACTTCCAGATAATCCGTATGACAGTCATGGCGTTTATTCAGGAACAGCTTTACCTGTTGGCGATCAATTACTACTAGCCTACACTGGAAATGTTCGTGGAGAAAATTGGGAACGCGCTTCTTATCAAATGGGTGCTTGGATGGACAAAAATAATCAAGTGACAAAGATTGAACAACCTTTCATTCCAGCTCCGCCTAAAGGCTACACGACTCATTTTCGTGACCCACAAGTCATTCCCTATGAAAAAGGCTATTTATTAGTGATTGGTGCACAAAATGATCAAGAAGAAGGGAAAGTATTGGTCTACCAAAGTGCTGATTTAACAGATTGGTGCTTATTAGGAGAACTAGACTTTACCAAAGAATCAATGGGTTTTATGGTTGAATGTCCCAACTTAGTTTTTATTGACGAACGACCTGTGTTACTGTTTTGTCCTCAAGGAATGGCGCAATCTGTGACACCTTATGATAATATTTATCCAAATATGGTAGTCATTGGCGATGCTTTTGATAGTGACGATGTAAAACTCATCAATCCACAACCGTTACAAAACTTAGATTATGGATTTGATATCTATGCTACTCAAGCGTTTAACGCTCCTGATGGACGTGTATTAAGTGTTGGTTGGGCCGGTTTACCCGAATTAGAGTATCCAACAGATGAAGAAGGCTGGGCACATTGCTTAAGTCTCGTACGTGAATTAACAATTAAAGACAATCATTTGTATCAATTACCTGTAGCAGAACACAAAGAGTTACGTCAAAAGCAAACAGCCTTAAAAGGCACAATCGGTCTCCAACAAGCACTTGTTGAAAATACAACTAATTGCTATGAATTAGAAATAACTTTACCAGCAAATAGTGAAGGGGTTCTTTCTTTCTTTACAGATGAACAAAATAACTACCAGTTAGCGCTTCATTTTGACACAAAAAATGGTAAGATAACCTTAGACCGTTCCCAAATGAGCTTACCTTTAAACGAAAAATTTGGTACAACACGCACAGTTGAACTTACTCAAAGCCGTGCATTGAAATTACAAGTATTTGCCGATCAATCTATTTGCGAAATTTTCGTTAATGATGGTGAATATGCCTTAACCTCACGTGTTTTCCCACAAACAGGCGAAACACAGCTCTTTATCGAAGGCACTCAAGGTGAATATACTGGTAATTACTGGGAGTTACGGTCATCATCACAAAATTAAGGAGTCCAAACGATGGCAATTAAACTCACAGATGTTGCAAAAAAAGCAGGTGTTTCACCAACAACTGTTTCACGTGTGATTAATAACTACGGTTCATTAAGCCAAAAAACAATTGATAAAGTCCATGCGGCAATGAAAGAGTTAAATTATCAACCAAATTCATTAGCACGTTCACTTCAAGGGAAAAATACCCAACTAATTGGATTAATCTTTCCAACCGTTGCAAACCCCTTTTTTGGTGAATTAGTTGAAAAGCTTGAAACTAAATTTTTTGAGCGCGGCTACAAATCCATTTTATGTGACAGTGCCAATAATAAAGAAAAAGAACAAGCCTATTTAAATATGCTTGCAGCGAATAAAGTCGATGGAATTATCGCTGGGGCTCATAATCTAGGTATCAAAGAATATGAACAAGTCGATTTGCCGATTGTTTCTTTTGACCGAGCCTTAGCAGACAGCATTCCCATTGTGGGTGGCGATAATTATCAAGGCGGTTATTTGGCAACAGAATACCTATTTTCACAAGGGGCTAAAAAAATTGGGATTATTACTGGTAGCAACGCGTCTGATTCCCCCACAAATAATCGACTCCATGGCTATCGTGATTTTCTCAAAACAAAAAATTTAACCGAGCATGTCTATCGTTTTGAATCATTTGAACACTCTCTCGCCTTAAAAACGATGCGCCTTAAACGAATCTTGGAAGAAGAAGATGTTGATAGCTTATTTTGTACAGATGATTTAACGGCAATTCTTGTTTATAATCTGTGTCAAGAAATGCAACGAGATATTCCAAAAGAATTAAAATTAATTGGTTATGATGGTACCCGCTTTATACAGAATTACTTTCCCCAATTAACAACTGTTGGACAACCCATTGATGAATTAGCTGAATTACTTGTGGAATTATTGATTCAGCGCATCAACTATCCAGATAAACAACTCGAATCTGCCTATAAATTACCGGTTAAAGTCTTACCCAGTCAAACAACATAAAAAAGGATGAGCGAAGTTTACACTTTGCTCATCCTTTTTGTATTTCCAAAATTAATACACCGCCTTGTACAGTCTGATCTTTTTCAATCATCCATTGTGTCTTGTTTAGCTCATGGATACTAAATTCCTGTTGTTGATTTATTGTTTTATTTCCAAAAAGAACGGTTACTTGATTCTTATTCGTAGAAAGAACTTGACTAAAATCAAAGGTAATAGTAACTGCTCGGTCGATATTTGGATTAGCCGCTACTACAATTATCCGTTGCTCGTCTTGATAATAATAGGGCGTTGGTAAAATCTCTTCGCTAGAATAATCAATCGTTGCATACGGCATTATCGCTTCTTTCATCCTATAACCATGTATTAAATGAGAATATTTATGTCGAATAGCAATGAGTCGTTTTACATCCTGAAACATCGCATTTTTTAAGGAATCATTTAGTTGTTCCCAATCCAACCAATTTCCATATAACCAGCGAGCACCTGTAGTTACACCATCACCAAATAAATTGGGCGACAAATTTGGCAATGGTCGATAGTCTGCATTGAATTCTTCTCCCGCCATGAAAACGGGCACTCCAGGTGAAAGTAATCCCACATATCCCATCAAATAGCGACTACCTTGGGCACAATAAGGATTTTCATTACTAGGAAAACCAATCCAGCCACCGTCATGACAACTGATTTGTGTCGATAAAAGTTGTCCGTCTTGAATTCTTATTGGAAACTCTAGCTGTAATTCATTTTTATCTTTTTTTACTGTGATTCGGAAATCCACTTCAATAATTCCCTCTAATTCTATATTGCTGTTCCACAATTGACCAATAGTATCCTTTAGTTGAATATTTTCAATTTTCTTTTCTTCAAAATAGTTTTTTATTGTTAGTTTGCCAATTTGATTTTCATACATAACGTCTCCGATAACACACGTCTGCCTTTCATATCCTTCCCAAAATATTTCGGGAACACGTTCTTTTTCATACCAATGATTCTCTTGACTATCTTGAACCGTTCCATCTTTATAAAAAATTTTTAGCGTATAATTCTCTCCTAAACGTTGTTGTCTATCCTTAAAATAACCAATTGGATCATGAAGAATTCTAGAGGACTTATTTAACCCATAATTATGAGAAATAGCTTCACCGTGTTGCAACATGTCTACAACTCCTCGAATTGCAGGACCATTTTCTGCAATAATCGCAATGTCCTTACCAATCGCTTTAGACTTATGACGAATTTTTGCCCATAAATCATTGCGGTAATGGGCAACATCTAAACGAAAACCATCTACATCAAAATCTCTCACATAGCGAAACCAGGTTTCAATCCACCATTCATCTAAATCAGGATGATCTCCATACCAGTCATAATCAAACATTCCCCAAGATTCAGCATTAAACCAATTTGGGTGTTCCATTACAAGTGGACTTGTTTTCATTACACCATGTGTGATAACGTCTAGAAAAACTTTGATTCCTGCTTCGTGCGCTGTTTCAATGAATGTTCTGAATTCAACTTCACTTCCTAAACTTTCATCTAATCGATCAGGTCGAATACAAGCATATTCCGTCCATATATTAAAAAAGTGTTTCTCATCACACCACTGATGTCCAGACAACCAAATAGCATTAATACCTAACTCTTTTAAATATGATATTTTCTTTGTTAAAGAAGCAAATGTTCCTGATTGTGGTCCATTAGGCGACGTAAAATTTTTAGTAGCAATTTCATAAATAACTAAATGCTTCAAATAATCCGGGGTATCTACTATAGTCATTGAAAAAACTCCTTCTCGTAATAAATAATCTAATTTGTTTGTTTTACAACTTTATCAAAAATAGCCAACAATAAATAGGTTCTTAAAAAATGAATAAAACTAATACCAAGAAAGCAACTCATATACATTCCAAAAACAAACGCATACGGAGACAACACCATCACAAAAATTGGTGCCAGCCAAACGCCTATTAAAAATAAACTACTAATTGGATAACGCAACAGTAATTTCAACAAATTACGTAGCATTTGCTTCAATGAATCATCAAAACGAGAAAGATAAAAAAAAGCATATTGAGAAATATTCATTACTAACAAGGTTACCAAACCTAGACCGACTATAAGCCAACTATGCAATTGCTGAAAATGAACGACGTAATTCCAATTGATAATTAAAATGCTACTAATGACTAATAATATTCCCCACACCATCGTACTTTGTTTAAAATTCTTTTTAAAAGACGAGATAAACGTAGTTGTAAGATGTGTTTCATTTTTGGTAATCATTCGTGTAGTTACTGTAAAACCTGCTGTTTGCGCAGCACCAATGGTAACCAGTGGCAAACTAAAAATCAGAATCAAAAAGTTTAGTAGTAATAAATGCCAAATTTTCATCATCACTCGATAAAATAACCCATCTATTCGAAATATATTTTCTATCATCTCTCTACTCCTTCACTGCTCCAACAACAATTCCTTGCACAAAATATTTTTGTAAAAACGGATAAATAACTAACAATGGCACAATTGCTACCACTATTTTAGCTGCATTTAAGTTACGATCAGAAACAACTAACAAGCTTTGTAGTTGTTCTGTAGATAATCCAGCTGCATTTTGAAGTGTTTCTGCAATGTTGACTGATAACGATTGAATATAGGTCATAAGAGGATAGTTTTCAATCTTTGTCATATAAATTAATCCACCAAAGAAATCATTCCAACTACCTACAATACTAAACAAGGAAACTGTCGCTAATGAAGGCAAGGAAATGGGAATATAAATCTTTAATAAAACATCCCAAGCATTGGCGCCATCTAACAAAGCTGATTCTTCCAATGATTTAGGCACACCACGGAAAAAATTCATGACTAAAATCATACTCCCTATTGGAACTGCACCTGGTAAAATCAAAGACCAAATACTGTTAATTAAGCCTAGATTACGTACAATTAAATAGGTCGGAATCATTCCACCATTAAATAACATCGCAAAAATAATCAGACTCATAAAAAATTTTCTAGAATAAAATACTTTTGCTGATTTAGATAATGGATAAGCCAATGTAACAATTAAAATGATATTCAGTACCAACGTAACCAGTACACGAAACACAGAAATCCCAAAAGAACGCCAAAATTGGGTATCATTCACAATTCTTTCATAGGCTGCCCATGTCAATTCTACCGGCCATAATCCGACACGATTTCCTGCTACTGCTTGTGAGCTACTCAACGACAACGCTAAAACATTTAATAACGGAATCAAGCAAGATAATGTTAATAAAATGACAATAGTGTAAATAATCAATTGGCGTACACCAAATTTTTCCTTCATAAAACACCCTCCTTTAATTAGAACATCACACGATTAGTCGCTTTTTCTGCAATCTTATTAGAAGTTAAAATTAATACTAACCCAATAATTGAACGAATTAATCCGACTGCTGCTCCTAAACTATAGTCTCTACCAATTAGACCGATTCGATAGATATACGTATCTAAAACATCACCACTTGCATAAACAGGAGGGGAGTATAGATTGTATACTTGATCAAATCCTGCACTTAAAATATTTGGCAAAGCTAAAATTGTCATTAAAATGATAAAGGGCATCATTCCTGGTAATGTGACGTGACGCACTTTTTGACCCCAATTTGCCCCATCCATTGTAGCTGCTTCATATAAACCTGGATCAATCGACGTAATCGCTGCTAAGAAAATAATTGAATTATAGCCAAATCCTTTCCAAACATCCGTCCAAATTAACAAATGAGGAAACACTTTGTTGCTTCCTAAAAAATTTATAGAATCCAACCCTAAATTGGTTAAAATTTGATTGACAGTGCCATCCAAATTAAATAAATTCACTACGACAGATGCCAAAATAACCCAAGATAGAAAATGTGGGAGATAGACAATCGTTTGCATAGATTTTTTCATCCACTTCACACGAATTTCATTTAATAAAATAGCAAATACGATTGGGATAATCGTATTAAAAATAATTTTTCCTACTGCAATAAAAACTGTATTATAGGTAACTTGCCAAATATCAGGAAGATTGAGTATGTATTTAAAATTATCAAACCACACAAATTCAGAATTTAAAAAACCTCGTGCAGGTACAAAATCTTGAAAGGCCATAACCAACCCAAACATTGGTGCATATGAAAAAACAGCTAAAAAAATCAATCCAGGAGTAATCATTGCTAAAAATAGCCATTGGTCTTTCGCAAACCAAGTTTTATTTTCTTTTTTTCTCTTCATAGTTTTCTCCTCTACTTGTTTTGATAAAGAAGAGACTGAGACATAAGTCACAACAAGATAAAGTAACCGAATAATACGAAGCGAAAAATAGAGTCGCTATGTTCTACGTAGTTCGGATAGTTCACTGTTAACTAGACGTATGTTACAGCCTCACTTCCAGACATAATTAGTTATTTTCTTTGATAATTGTACTCATTTCATCTAAAATCGCCTGACCACCTTGTTGATTCCATTTTTCTACATACCCATCAAAGTTATCCATTGATTCTTCACCAGTAACAAATTTGATAAAGGTTTCTTCCTCTATCTTCGCTACTTGAGCACCATTTCGTTCATTTGCTTTAATTTTTTCAAAGATAGCAATCGGATGTACTTCATTAAAACTTCCATTTTGTCGAACACCATTCATCACATTATCTACGGCTAGCAAACGGGAAGCGTAAACTGCCCAATCAGTTGGATCTGCTTCTTTCGGATTGTCTAGATAGGATTTGATTTTATTGGCATTATTTCTAACGGTAAAACTATCAATATCCTCAATATTAGTTTCTCCTAAAGCAGCATCCGAGGCTGCCACTGCATCATCGATTTCACTTAAGTTTTTAAACATCTCAATATTGACTGGACGAACAGAGCCATCCACAGCTTGCTGCATGTATTGATAAATTTCTGGAAACTCATTTTCAATATCTTTTGAATTAGCTACTTCATCAAAAAGTAAATCAATCATTTCTACAACAAGTTCTGGTTTTTCAAATCCCTTGCGTACAACTACGAAATTGCCAACACCTGGTTTAGCAACACCATTTACTTTGCCATCTTTGTCTTCAATTGCAAAAGGGGTAAATTCTGCCTCTGAATTTGTTGTTCTAGCTTGAACTAAAGCCCAGTCTGGCATATGCCATGGTCCAGGAATAATTCCTAACTCACCATTAACCATCATTGCATTAATGTCATCATATGTTCTTGTCCCAAATTGAGAATCTAATACACCTTCATCAAACCAATTTTTTAAATGAGTTAACCCTTCTTTCATTTCAGACGTGTTCGAACCATAAACTAACTCGCCTTTTTCATTTTCTAAATACGTTTTAGGATACGCATTAAAAGCATTTAAAATAGCCGTAGCAGTATAACCTGAACCACCATGATTATCTGATGTTAGCCAATTGGCAAAGGCAATTCCTTTAGTTTGCCCAGTGCCACCCGCATCTTTTTCCTGAAAAGCTTTAGCTGTTGCTTCTAATTCATCTAAAGTAATAGCTTGGTTCCCATCTTCATCCAACTTGATGTTTAATTTATCTAACCAGTCTTGGCGAACCCATACTAAGTTTGGTCCAAAATCATTTGCTGTTCCAGGTAAAGCCATCAAACGATCATCAATCGTCGCTGCATCGAGTTGAACATTATCAAATGATTGATAAATTTCTTTAATATACTCACTGGCATGTTCTTCATAAATATCAGTCAAATCAGCAATTAGATCGTTATCGGCTAATTCTTCTAATTCATCTCGTCCTACTACCATCATATCGGGAATATCTCCTGAAGCAATTGCCAACGAAACTTGACGATTATAATCATCTCCATTCGCTTCAAAAGAACTTTCTAATTCAACACCTAATTTTTCCTTAACTAAACGACGATAGGCATTATCACTGTAACTATCACCTTGAGGTAATTTTGAATTTGGAGCTGTTTGTTGTCCTACAGTCATAATAATATCCCCATCTTGATTCGTAGGTGCTTCTTCTGCCTTTTCCCCACCACAAGCGGTTAAAACTAGCGGTGTAATTGCTAAAAGTGAAAATAAAGTTTTCTTTTTCCAACTTTTCATTTTTGTATCCCTCCGTTATTTGATAATACAAGTATACGCAATCGTTTTCATCGCATAAATAGCACATTTTCCATTTTTATAAAACAAATTCCATAACATGAAGCGCTTTCAAAAAGAATCTTCATTCTTATTTGTAGGAACAAGCAATTCAGACTATACTTTTAATTGTTCAACTAGTTTTTAGGAGGTTTTCACATGTACCATGTATTAATTGCGGATGATCATTTCGATCAACGTGAACTACTATACTTTCTTTTAGAAAAACATTCAACCCAGTGGATAATTTATGAAGCCATTAATGGCAAAGAAGCACTTGATATTTTTGCTAAGCAACAAATTGATTTATTGATTACCGATGTACAAATGCCTTTTACAACAGGAATTGAACTGGCTGAAACAATTCGGAAAAAACATCAACAATTACCCATATTATTTATTAGTGGCTACGATGACTTTGCTTACGCTAAAAAAGCACTTGATTTACAAGCAGTCAATTATCTTCTAAAACCTATTAATCCAGAAGAATTTTATTTACAGCTAGATAAATTAGTTACGTCTATCAAAAAAACAAAAATTGAAAACACACAACAACAACGGATTAATCAGCAAGATTTATTAATCAAATTATTTAGTGGGATTTCTTTTGAAAAATTAACTGTAGAAGAACAGGCTCTTGCTTTTCCTCTACTTACAAAAACGACGTATCTGCTAACGATCGACAGCAACCATGATGAAGCAGCAAAGTTGGAAAATTTTCTTTATCTCTATGTAGAAGATGCTGTATTGATTCGAACAAGTTTAACACGCTTTGTTTACTTACTCTCCGTTTCTACTTTCCATGAGGCTGTCTTAAAAAAACGCGAGTTGGTACAACAGCTTCAAAAAGACTTAGGAATTGAAGTAACTCTTGAATTATCCCAACGTATTCATAAAGCTGTGGATATTTACCAAGTTTATCAACAGCATAATGAACAAATTACTAAGAAATTCTATCAAATAGATAGTCATCCTACATTAGGATTAGCGTTACCTACCAAAGATATTGTCAAAGAGGAAAATATTTTAAATGAAATAAAAAACACTATCCATCTTCAAGATTTTGAAGCTCTTCAAAAGCAAATGAGTTTTTTATTTTCACAGTATGAACAAGCTGCTAGCGAAACACCCAGTATTGTAAAATTTTTCTTTGCTACAGTGTATCGTAATATTGTCGAACTTATAGCAATTTCCCCTATGGAAGTTCGAGCTGGTTTGGAACTAATACTGGAAGCCACCACCTTTGAACAAATACCAAAAGCATTCACAAAATTGCTCCAACTGGCACAAAAACGATTGAATGATTTGAATAAGACGACCAACGAATATGTTCGTGAAACAAAAAACTATATGTGGAATCATTATCAAGAAGACTTAAATTTAGAAATTTTAGCTAACAATGTTCATCTTGCACCTAAATATTTAAGTGATTTGTTCAAGCGAGAAGAAAAAATTGGAATTACGAAATATTTAAATGAACTACGAATGGAAAAAGCAAAAGAGTTACTCATCCATTCTCATCATCGTATTCGTGAGATTAGTCAATTAGTAGGTTTTAACAGTCATTCGTATTTTATTAAAAGTTTTCAAAAATATACTGGAGTGACACCAGAACGCTTTCGAAAAATAAAGGGGAAAATTGAAAATGAAAACTAAATTCAAAGTTTTTTTCCAGAACTTGTCTTTTCAAAGAAAAATTATTGTGATTTCTTTTGCAGCAAGTCTTTTCCCATTACTCTTGCTTACTTTTTTCAGTATAGGAACGATTCAACATTTTATTATTGAACGTGAAAAATCGAATAATCAAGATAATCTGACAGCTACGTATCAACAGATTAATTTGCGATTAACTACTTATGAAGAAGCCATTGCTTTTTTAACAAGTTCTCAATTTTTAATTGATGAATTATCCATTGAAAATCCAAGCAATTTTGAACAATATGACTTATATACCAATACAATTGTCCCTTTATTTCGCAGTATTTATTCACAACAAGATACTATTGCTAATATTACCTTATATACTTCCATTAATTTGTACGATCATGGAAAATATGTCAAAAAAATAGTTCCTGGTGATATTACTTCAAAATTCAAATTAAATAATACGACCAACATTTCTTATTTTTTTGATAATAAACAGAATCAAATTTATTTATACAGTCAACTGTTTTCTGCTAAGAACACGGACACCAATATTATTGTTTTCCAGCTATCACCAGAAGTTATTTTTGATAATCTAGATAATATATCCAACGAACCTTATCTTTTAACAATCACTAATGCAAAAAAAGAAAACTTATTTCAATTCTCTAATGAACAACCTGAACAATTAGGCTTTATTTCTCGTTTGATGCAAACGCTTAACCAATCACAAATTAAAAATCAAAAACAATTAAAAAATGATTGGATAATTACCTTTTCACGACCAATGTACTCTGTTTATAATGGTGTACTTCTGCTAGCTTCTGTGGCATGTTTGATTTTTTTATTTGCGATTATCATGTTGAGTTTATCCATCATTGGTTTATCTAAGACAGTTGTTGCACCTATTCAAAAATTAGCGAATCAAATGAATGATTCACCAGAGAATACTTTGAATCTAAAACCTACCTATCAATCAAATGATGAAATAGGCAAACTCTATCAAAGTTTCTACCAGATGATTCAGCAAATCCAAGAACTTATCAATAGAGTCTATAAATCTGAAATCAAACAACAAAAACACGAGCTACGTGCATTACAAGCTCAAATTAATCCTCATTTTTTCTATAATTCTTTGTCCTTAATTAATAACAAAGCCTTATTGACGGGTAATCAAGAAATTAGTGAGATGGCACAGCTACTTTCTCAATTTTATCGTTTAAGCTTAAATAATGGTAAAAGCCGCTTATCGGTTGCTAAAGAATTAGAATTGACGATTACCTACGCAAAAATCCAATTAAAAATGCACAATCATTCTTTTGATTTAGCAATCGATGTAGACGAAGAAATTAAACAATATGAAATTATTACTTTATTGATTCAACCATTTGTTGAAAATGCCATCTTTCATGGAATTGATCATATTGAAGATGACCGGCGTGGTAAATTGACCATTCGTGGCAAAGTTTTAAATAATCATTTACAATTTGAAATTAGCGACAATGGGCGAGGAATGACAGCTGAGCAAACTGCCACTATTTTAACTCACCAAGGAAAACATTATGGGATTCAAAATGTTAAACAACGAATCTCTTTATATTATGGAGTTAAAGAGGCTATTGTTTATACGTCCAAGTTAAATGTTGGAACGACTGTACGTATTATTTTACCTAAGTACACAACATAAAAAAGGCTGAGCAAAGTGTAAACTTCGCTCAGCCTTTTTTTATTCAGTCATCTTCTTTTGATATTGTAACGGAGATTGTCCAACAGCTTCTTTAAACACGTGATGAAATGTTTTTACACTCGAAAAACCAGCCTGTGCTGCGACTTCTGCCATTGGTAATTTTTCATTTGCCAAGATAAATTTCGCTTGGTTCACCCGATATTCTGTCAAAAATTGGATAAATGTTTGCCCGGTATTTTTCTTAAAGAAACGCGTAAAATAATAGGGACTAAATCCCACAAATTTGGCAACTTCTTCTACCGTAATTGCTTCTTGATAACGCGTTTCAATATAATCAAACACTTGATTCAATCGTTCTAGCGTTTCTTTCCGATGTACAGCAGTCGGTGTAACTTTTACTTGCTCAGCCTTTCGTGGAAGTGATTGATAGAATTCACCAATCAAACGATAAAGACATCCAAGTATCAAATAGTTTTCACCCATCGGCTGTGTCGTTTCCAATTCGTACAATTCCACTAGTAGATTTTTGATTGTCTCACTAAATTCTGACGGCCAATAGCGGCTATGGCGTTCCCCTTGTTCAAATAACGCAATCAGACTCTCTTCATTTTTACGTAAGCTGGATTCGTCAAATAATTTCAAATCAAATTGATACACATAGCGTTCACTATCGGGCGATGCCAGAAAATAATGGGGTTCTCCACTAGCAAAGAAAATCATCTCGCCTTCTTCTAAAACAACTACCGTTTGACCAATGCCAATATTTATTTTTCCTCGACTAGCATAGATTAACTCAATTTCTTTGTGCCAATGAGGATAAACAATTGCCATGCCATCGTTTAATAAAAAACGATAAGGAAATTGTTGATTTAGTTCAGGAATTTCTAGATATAAACTCATGCTAGCTCCCTTTAGATCAAATTAATGTCCGTGTAATTCTGCGTTTCTTGCTAAAGCCAAACAACCTAATGTTCCTGCATTATCTTCTAGTGCTGGAGTGACGATATATTTATCTAATTCAGGAGTTTTCACATAGCCGTTTAACAATTTGGTAAATGCTTGGTGAACTTTTTCAACCATGTGGCGTTGCTTCATGACACCGCCTCCAAAAATAATGACATCCGGTGATAACATTAAAGTTGTATTGTAGGCACATTGTGCAATATAATACGCTTCAATTTCCCAGAATGGATCATCCTCTGGAATATCTTGTCCTTTACGACCATTACGTTTTTCAACAGCTGGTCCTGCTGCCATTCCTTCTAAACAGTTGCCGTGGAATGGGCAGCTGCCTTCAAACTTATCATCTGGATGTGGCACTACTAACATATGGCCCATCTCAGGATGGCTAAAGCCTTCAACAAAGCGACCATCTTGTAAAGCGCCTCCACCAACGCCCGTACCAATTGTATAATAGACGACACTTGATAAACCTTTACCATTACCAAATACATACTCGCCATAAGCCGCTGCATTTACATCTGTTGTCCAAGCCACAGGTAAGTTAAACGCTGCTTTTAATGTACCCACAAAATCATAATTTTGCCATGCTAATTTAGGTGTTGATGTAATGTACCCATATGTTTCAGAATCTTGATGAATATCGATTGGTCCAAATGAGCCTACTCCGATTGCTACCAATTCTTCTTTGTGTTTATTGAAAAATTCGATAACTAACGCCATTGTTTCTTCTGGTACCGTTGTTGGAAAACTGACACGTTCCACAATTTCTAATGCTTCATTGCCGACTGCACAGACAAATTTTGTACCGCCTGCTTCAATTGATCCATATAACATGATTTTACCTACTTCCTTTGTTAGTTGTTTCTCTTTTATTTTAAATAGAAAAGGACTAGAAAGCTAGTCCTTTTCTAAATTTATTCTGTTATTCTTCTTGACGCGCAAGATTTGTAATATAGTCAAAGAATGTATCATGTTCTACATGGTAAACTAACTCGACTGGACGACCTTCACTATGGCGTTCAGTTTTTCCTTGACTGACGCCATCCGCAATGACAATTGACGAAACGGTTTCTTTTTTGACCATTTCTTCTTTGCCGAATGTTGCAGCAGTCAATACATCCCATAAGAAATACGTTGAATTGGTTTGGAAATGAACTAACGGTGGAACAATCGCATACGCTTGTCCAAGGAAATCAATTCCTTCATCCGCACGGTTTCTTGCCCACATGTCACGAATATCATTAGTTAATGGCACCATATTCGTGCTTTCTAAAGCTACTAAAACAATTTCAATGGTACTCTCCCAAACCACAGCGACCGCTTCAGGATCCCAAAAGGCATTCCATTCAGCCGTTCCATCATGTTCAGGCTCTTCGACGTTTCCTTTTTCTAAAAACGTCCCGCCCATCCAATATAATTTACCAATTTTCTCTTGAATGGTTGGGTCAAGCTCTAATGCCCGCGCTAAATCCGTTAAAGGTCCCACAAAAACTAAATCAATTTTCTCTTCTTGCTCATGCAAAGTATCAATTAAATGTTGATGCGCATACGTATCAGCTAAGGGTGTTTCTACTTTGCCGCTTTCATTTAAAATAGGTAATGCATCAACTGTAAAGGCATGCATGCGCCAATCCTTTGGAAAAGGATTTTTAGGACGAGAATTTGATGATGCAACGGAAAGTTGTTGTCCTTTACCAAATTTATCAATAATTTTACGACTCGCAGAAACAGCTGGTTCTAAATAACAATCGGCTGGAATAACACCGACACCCACTAGTTCTACTTCTTCCATTTGTAACATTAAAAATAAAGTCACTAAATCATCCACGCCACCGTCATGGTTCAAATAAACTTTTCTCATAATTTCTCCTTTTCATTAAAGACGACACAGGCAAATGAGAAATCTTGACCTGTGTCGTATCATTTATTCTATTTTAACGTATCTTTCACAACAATGTCACCTGCAATGATTTGTTCACGAGCTTCTTTTACTGCTGCTTTTGCTTCATCAGAAAGTTGACCATCTGTTATACCAACTCCATTTTCTTCTAAACCGTAAACAATGTGTTCACCACCAGGGAATTCACCGTTGTTTGATTTTTCAGCTAAATCTTTTACTGCTGCTCCAACTTCTTTTAATGTCGAAGTTAACGTAAAGTTATCTTCTTTGCCATCTTTTTTGTAGGCACCTTCTTCAACTTGGTCACGGTCAACACCGATAACCCAAACTTTATCATCACGAGTTTCATTTAATGATTTCGCTTCTTGGAATAAACCATTCCCAGTTGCTCCTGCTGCACCGTAGATAATATCTGCACCTTGGGCATAAATCGCTGAAGCAATCGTACGTCCTTTATCTGGTGCTGAGAAATCACCTGCGTATTGGCTAACCACTTTAATATCTTTATCTAACGCTTTCGCACCATCTTCAACACCTTGTTTGAAACCAGCTTCAAAGGCTTCAATCAATGAAATTTGCATACCACCCAAGAAACCAACTGTATTTGTTTGTGTTGAATAAGCTGCTGCTAAACCAGCTAAGTACGCTGATTCATTTGATTTGAATGTAGCAGAAACGGTATTATCTAATCCTTCAACAATTTCATCCACAATAACAAAGTTTACTTCTGGATTAGCTGTTGCTTGTTCTTGAATTGCTGCTTGTAATTTAAAGCCAATCCCGAAAATTGTTTGATATCCAGCAGTTAACGCTTGATCAATGTTTGGAATAAAATCAGATTCACCTGATGATTGGAAATATTGGTAACCATTGGCCCCTTGTTCCACGCCATTTTCTTCACCCCAAGCAACCATGCCTTCCCAAGCAGATTGGTTAAATGAACGGTCATCTACCCCATTACCATCTGTAATTAAGGCTACTGGTGACACTTCTGATGAACTAGCTTTGCTAGAAGAACTGCTACTTGAATCTGAGCTATCTGTTCCTCCAGTTCCGCAACCACTTAATACAGCAACGATTCCTGCTGTTGCTAAAGCTAATTTCATCAATTTTGTTTTTTTCATTTTGTGTATTCCCTCCGAATAAAGTCATCTGTATTTTCCGTAATTATAGATAAAAACGAATGTAATTAGAATTTAAACATTCATTTAATCTATAAAACACGTACATTCATATCTAAGCACTCGTTTATTATACACGTTAATTATTCATTGTAAATACTTTTTTTACAAAAAAACGAAAGAAAATGATTAAAAAAACAAAAAACATTCCTATCAGTAAACAAGATTCGAATATTAATTATATAAAAACTCTTACAAAACAGTAAAACACGAACAAAAAAAGAGTGTAGCTAAAAACTACACTCTACGAACTACTAGCACTACTTGCTGCACTTTCGTCTGCTTTGACACAATCGATAGCGATTACTAATGAAATGATGACTTGTTCCATTGACTCATCTAAAATCGTTACTTCATATGTGTCGCCCCACGTAAACCATTTTTTATTAATATCAGCAATTTTTTTACCGTGGGCACGTACATCAAAGTCCATATCCCACCAGTTCCCTTCAACACTTATCCCTTGAGAATCAATCGAATATTTGGGTTTAAAAAAGGTGAATTCCTTTGTAATGGTAATCATTTCTTCACCATCAACTTCGACAAAAAATTTCGGAAGTAAAGAAAAGATTTTTTTCGTAATCACGCCAATCTCATGATGATTTTCATCTAAAATTTTGAATTCTTTTGGAATTTTAAAGAAACTACCTTCTACAGAATAGCGTGGCTGTTGATTTTCATCCGTGATTGTAAATTTTTCACCAATGCTAAAAACTTTTTGTTTAATATAGAGTTTTTTCATACGTTACTCTCCTATCTTGTTTTAACTTCTTTGACATCGCCTGTATTAATAACCGGTTGAGTGCCACGATCGGTAATGATGGAGACAAGTAAATTATTAATTAGCTGTACTTTGCGATCATCTGTAAAATTAATTTCTTGGCCTTCTTCAATTTGTTCCAATGCCATTTGTGTCATCGTCACTGCTCCTTCGACAATTGTTTGTCGTGCTGCTAAAATGGCCTTGGCTTGTTGACGCTGTAACATCGCGCTAGCAATTTCAGTTGAATAGGCTAAGTGATTCAGACGTGTTTCGATTACTTCAACACCAGCCACTGCTAAACGTTCTTGCAACTCTTTCGCTAGTTCATCAGAAACCAACCCTGTATTTCCTCGTAACGTAACATCATCATCACTAAATGAATCATATGGATATTGGGTCGCAATATGGCGAATAGCTGTTTCACTTTGAATTTCAACAAAGTTTTGATAATAATCAACATCGAATAAGGCCTTAGCAGTGTCAACTACTTTAAATACAACGACTGCTGAAATTTCTATAGGATTTCCATCATTATCATTTACTTTTAACAAAGAACTATTAAAATTACGAACTTTTAATGAGACATTAATTTTTTGTGTCAATGGTGTCGTGATAAACAAACCATTTGATTTAATTGTTCCTAAATATTTCCCAAAAAATAAAATCGCTTTGGCTTGGTTAGGACTAACAATCGTCAATGAACTAATAAATAAGATAGAAATAATCCATAGAACAATACTAACTACAATCTGGAAAACACTGTCTGTGGTTACACCCACATAAAACACATAAATTCCTGCCAGCATTAAACCAATTAAAACAAACAAACCCAAATAGCCATTTACATGAAATGTATTCTTTTCTTTCATTACATAACCTCCCTTTCTTCTATAGTATCGCATAACTTTTAAAAAAGAAAATCAGGCGTTAGAAGGATTTAAAAAGATGGTCATCGACTTTTTCAAGGCTACGACCATCTTTTTTATTATCGGTAGGACATTTCTTCTACATGCAATACCCTGTTATCAATTAATGACTGGTACCAATGAGCAGATTTCTTCAATGAACGCTGACGATTACGTTGTAGATCAATCCGAACTAACCCATAACGATTTTTAAACGCATTCATTGGGGATACGCAATCGGTAAAAGCCCATAACATGTACCCTTCACAGTTGGCTCCCTCTGCAACAGCTTTTAATAAATAGTGTAAATGATTCCTAATAAAATCAATTCGATAATCATCTTGTACTGTCCCGTCTGCGTTTAGGTAATGTTCCTCATTCTCAGAGCCCATACCATTTTCCGTGATTAACCAAGGAATATCTCCATAATTAGCTTTAAGATACATCGCTAAATCATACATAATTTGAGGATAGATTTCCCAACCTCTGGAATGATTCATTTTTCTGCCTGGCAACTCAAAAGAATCAAAATAAGCTTCTGGATGAAATGGTGTATTTGGATTCCATTGATATTTCGGTGCTTGTACACGTTTAGGATAATATTGATTAATGCCTAAAAAATCAACGGGATTGGTTTTAATAATTTGCAACTCTTCTTCGGTTGGATCAAAATAAATCGCATGTTGTTTGCATAAATCAATTAATTTTTGGGGAAATTCTCCTTTAATCATAGGGTCAAAAAATATTCGATTGTAAAATAAATCATACATCTCTTTTGCCTGACAATCTTCAGGTGATGTTGAGCGAGCATAAACCATCTCTGGATTTAATACACACCCAATGCGTCCTTCATATTGATTTTCATGGAAAATCTTAATCGCTTTCGCACTTGCTAAGACTTTATGATAATTCCATAGCATCCATTTTTTAGTATTTTGTTCATGTGGCCAACGAATGGCATCTAGATAGCAACGGGTTTGAATAACAATTGGTTCATTGAACGTAAACCATTGTTTCACGCGATTACCATATCGTTCAAATGCAATCCGCGCATACTCTGTGTAAAGTTCAACTACTTTTTTTGAAGACCAACCATCGTATTTTTCCAGTAAATAGGCAGGCAACTCATAATGTTCCAAACAAAGCATGGGTTCAACATTTGCTTCGATTAAGGCATCAATAACGTTATCAATATGTTGTGCATATTCTTCATCCACAATTAACTGTTCATAATCTGTAAAAAAACGAGCCCAATTAATCGATGTACGATAATGTGTCAAATGAATTTCTTTCATCAGTTGAATATCGTCTTGATACCTTTCCATAAAATTAGTTGCAACCGCTGGGCCATACCCTTCATGCCAAACAAAAAATTCTTCTTGATACCACTTATCTAAAAAGGAGTCTTGTCCTGCTTTTTTGCCCTGCCATCCTTCTGTCTGCCAAGCTGATGAAGCGGCACCTAATATAAAATCTTTGGGAATTTGTATCTCTAACATAGTTCTCCTCCTCTAAAGTGTTTCATTTTTTGTCCGGTTGGTAGTGAACACGAATGGTAAATAAATTAAAATCGAAAGAATAATACAAAAAGCTTGCGTAATCACAGCACCAATATCCCCAGCTGTGGCTAGATAAGCATTGATTAATGGTGGCGTTGGCCAGGGAACCATCACTACGGCTTTTGCAGCAAAACCAATCGAAGTCGCAATATAACCAATTGTGCCGGTAATCAGTGGTGTTAGAATAAAAGGAATTGCCAATATTGGGTTTAACATAATTGGCATACCAAAAATGACTGGTTCATTGATATTGAAAATACCTGGCGCTAACGATAATTTAGTAATTTGTTTCATATCCTCACGTTTTCCAGCAATTAAAACAGCAACCAACAACCCAATCGTGACTCCTGAACCACCCATGCTCATATGCATGTCCCAAAAAGGCATCGTAATGATATTCGGTATCTCTTTTCCTGCTTCAAAAGCTTCGGTATTTACCGCAATAGCAGCTAACAAAAGTGGCTCTCTAACTGGTTTGACCATTTGATTGCCATGAATTCCAATGACCCAAAAAATTTGAGCAATAAACATTAATAATAAAATTCCTGGTAAACCTTGGACAATCCCTTCTAATGGTCGTTGAACGATGTTGTAAATTATGTCATAAGCATACATTCCAGTCACAGCTTTCACAATAAAACCAGCTGTTGCAATCGTTACTACCGTTAGAACAGTTGGAAATAATGCAGAAAAACTTGATGCAACGTTCGTCGGTACCGTATCAGGCATTTTTAACTGCAGCTTCTCTTGTCTGCCCAACCAACAATATAATTCGACTGAAACAATCGCAATAAACATTCCCAAGAAAAGTCCTTTAGTATCCGTATATTGTTTAGCCAAAACATTTTCAGCCACCACCGAAATATCTTCATTCACTACCGTAAAAACTGTTGGATTTACTGATAAATAAGACATCACTGCAACAATCCCAGAAAATACACCGTCCACTTTATTTAGTTTCGCTAGCTCAATACCAATTAAAAATACCGCATAAATGGTCAAAAAACTTAACGTCACATAACTCACTGCCGATGAAATAGGTTTTAACTCTGCTAAAAAACTCAAAGAGCTAATTTTGGCTAAGCCATTTTCTGAATCAAAAATCATTGCAGAAAACAAAGTTCCAAACGCACCTGTAATAATTACTGGAATTAATGCTGCAAAAGCATTTTTAATAACAATAATGTAACGTAAACTATTAATTTTTGCGGCGATATTTCCCAAAACACTTGCAAATTTTTCCATTAAAATTTCCTCCTAATCCCTTTAAAAACTTCTAAGTAACCGATTACAAAGTAAATTTAACGTATCTTTTCAAATATGTAAACGCCATAAAGCGACTATGTAAATAAATACATTTACATAGTCGCTAAAATAGTTTATTCTAGCTTGAAAAGAGGTGATCCTGTGGCAAAATATCATGAGATTGCAGCTGATATTCGTTCAAAAATAACAAATGGGCTGTACAAAAAGCAAGAAAAATTACCCAAACAAACTGAGTTAGCCGACTATTATCAAACTAGCCGCGTCACGATTCAAAAAGCGTTAGATTTACTACATCTCGAAGGACTCATCTATGGTCGTAAAGGCATAGGCACCTTTGTTACTGGACCTTTGTCTATTTTTGATTACAATGCACAAACCCACCGTGGTCTCACCAAACGTCTCGGTGAATTAGGCGAAGTAACGAGCCAGATTATCTCATTTGGGGTGTTATTTCCTGATGAAGAGGAGCAAAAAAAATTAAAAATCAAGAAAAACGAGCCCATTTATGATATTGTCCGTTTACGCTTATTAAACAATGAACCTCTTTCGTTAGAATATACAATCATGCCTGTTCAACTGATTCCAGGTATAGATGAAGATATTTTAAAATCCTCCATCTATCGTTATATTAACGAAAGCTTAAACCTAGAAATCGGGACATCCATTCGTCGCATTAAAGCCGACAAAGCCGATATCTATGATCAAAACTACCTCAATTGTGACGTACATGATCCTGTGTTAGAAGTCGAACAAACCGTTTATTTAAAAAATGGGATTCCTTTTGAAATTTCTCACGCACGTCATCGCTATGACAAAGGCGATTTCACCGTTATTTCTGATTAAAAAACCATCGGACTTTCTTTTAAAAAGAAAGCCCGATGATTTTTATCCTTTTCATCTCTTTTGTATCCAATAAATCAATAAAAATGAACCTAGAAAGAAAACAGGTAAAATACTGATTGAACCAGTATGAATTGTACTAATACAAAAGGTTAAAATACTTACAATTACATAATAACCTAAACTTAAAAATGCCCCCGCTGTCCCAGCAACATCTGTAAAATTTACTAATGCTAAACTTAAACAGTTCGGCAAGGCAATTCCAATCCCTGTTAATACTGAAAAAATCCCAACCAGATATAGAAGCAAAAGAAGGTTAAATGACACTGGCAGCAACGATACCACTAATAATCCTAAACTCCCAATCAGGGCTATTTTTGTTCCTAAAAGAATAATTGTTTCAGGTAATAATCGCTCTAAGGTCTGCTTCGAAATAAATGAACCTAGAACAGTAGCTAATGCCACCACAATTCCAATGAAACCATATTGAGCTTGGGTGAATCCAAATTTTTCAATAAAAATAGAAGGTGCTTCTGAATGGTAGCCAAATAATACGCCGTTCAATACACCAATCAATACACAAAATGTCCACGTATATTTGTCAACAATCATTCTTTGACCAATTTGGCAGATTTTTTGATAATTCAAATGATTTTTTTTACTCGATGATGTTTCAGGCAATTTTTTCAGGCTCCAGATTAATAAAAAGGTGCCCAAACCAACTAATGCTAAAAAGACCATTTTGTATCCAAAATATTGTCCTAAAAAACCACCAATTAATGGACCTATAGCAGGAGTAAAAGCTAATGCTGCAGAAATTTGTGCAAATAAAGTATGCCGTTGTTTTCCTTGATAGTTATCGCGCAAGATTGTTTGGGTAGTTACAGAACCAGTACTAGTACCAAAAGCCTGTATGACACGCCCAACAAATAACAAAATAATATCTGTTGACCAGTAACAGAGCAGGCAACCAATGGTGTAGATAAATAATCCTCCATTCATCGCCACTCTCCGACCAAAATAATCTGAAGTAATCCCCCAAAAGAAAACGCCAAATGCAAATGCTAAAAAGTAAATACTTAATGTCATTTGTGCCACATTTATTGACACTTGATATCCTTTAGCAATTTCTGTTAAAGAAGGGGTGAAAATAGTTTCACTAATTTGTGGAAAGCCGACTAGGCAAACTAATAACGCTAAACTAATTTTATTTGACTCGATGTTTTTTTCCATAATTCTCTCCTAAAAGTTTACTTATCTAAGAAAAAAACATCCTTTACAGGGAAATGGTGGAATCATGATTTTTATACGATGATAAAAATTCATAGCCTCACCCCTTTCTAAAAGAAAAAAGCACAATTCCTAAGAATCATGCTTCAATGATTATGCAGTTGCTTCTGGAGCAATTGCAGATAGACGAGCTTCACGTTCTTCTGGTGAAATATTGTGTGCAACGACATAACGATTATTTTCGTTTGCTGCACATTCATAACAACAGCCACCTAAATGTTTTGCTTCGTTTTCTTCGGAAGTCAAGATTTGACGGTTACATTCAGGATTTGCACAGTTGATGTAACGTTCGCAAGGAGTTCCATCAAACCAGTCCTTACCAATTACATTTTTATCGACATGGTTGACTTCAACACTGATACGATCATCAAAGACATACATTTTGCCATCCCATAATTCGCCCTGAACTTCAGGGTCTTTTCCGTACATGGCAATACCGCCATGTAATTGGGCAACATCTTCCACACCTTCACGTAATAACCAACCAGAGAATTTTTCACAGCGGATACCACCTGTACAATACGTAACCACTTTTTTATCCATAAATTTCTCTTTATTATCACGAATCCATTGTGGCAATTCACGGAAACTACGAATATCTGGACGAACAGCCCCACGGAAGTGACCTAAATCGAACTCATAATCGTTACGTGCATCTAAGACTATCGTGTCTTCATCCAGCAGCGCTTCTTTAAATTCTTTTGGATCCAAATATTTACCTGTTAATTCATGTGGATTGATATCATCTTCTAAGTTTAAAGCAACTAATTCTTTACGAGGACGAACAAACATTTTTCTAAACGCATGTCCTTCTGCTTCGTCAATTTTGAACCAAGTATCTTTAAAACGTTCATCAGCGTGCATGTGTTCCATATACGCCTCTGTTGCTTCAATTGTTCCTGAAACAGTTCCATTGATTCCTTCTTCAGCAACTAAAATGCGACCTTTTAGTCCGATTGATTTACAAAATATTAAGTGTTCTTTTGCAAATACTTCAGGATCTTCAATTGTTGTGTAATTATAATATAGTAATACGCGGTAATCCATTTTTCTCATTACTCCTCCTTCAAGTCATACATTACTCATTATATGAAATATTCTCACAAAAAACGATTTTTTTGCTTGTTAATTTATATACAATGTTATAAATTTTTAGCTTGTATTCACCTAAAATCATCCTCGCACAGTTTCGTTAATGATTGCTATTCACACTCACGATTAATTAACTGTATTCGTTTTTTAACTTTACACAACTGATTTTGGTTTTGACCACGCCATTCAATAGTTATAGTTAAACATAATCCCTTACCCACCGTTCAAAAAATACCTATTTCCATAATCAGAAAAAAATAGGTATAATGTAAGGGAATTCAATTAGGAGGTCAATGATGGAATTAGAAGAAACTCTACAAAGAATGCATAGCGGGCAACTTTATTATAGTAGTGATTCCACTTTAGGTGTGGAGCAAGGTCTTTATCTCGAAAAATTATTCCACTACAATCAACTACCGCCATCTAAAGGTACACAAAAGCAAGCCTTACTAAAAGATATGTTTGCCGAAATCGGTGATGACTGTTACATTGAAACACCTTTTCATGCAAATTGGGGTGGAAAACATGTGTATTTTGGGCATCATGTTTACGCTAATTTTAATTTGACATTAGTCGATGATTGCTCGATTCACGTTGGTAACTATGTCATGTTTGCACCTAATGTCACTATCGCAACGGGTACGCATCCGATTCATCCTGAGTTGCGTCAAAAGCAAGCCCAATATAATTTGCCTGTCACAATTGAAGACAACGTTTGGATTGGTGCAGGAAGTGTCATTTTACCTGGCGTAACAATAGGTAAAAATTCAGTAATTGGCGCAGGAAGTATTGTCACCAAGAATATTCCTGCAAATGTTGTCGCAGTTGGTAATCCTTGTCGCATTTTACGTGAAATTAATGAACATGACTTACAGTATTATCATAAAGATAAAAAAATTGACATTTAAAAAAGTCGCTCTTTTTAGAGTGACTTTTTTGCACGTATAAAAAAATCTGTGACTTGAGACATGGTTTCCCCACGAACTAAATGACGCTCTTCCGCAGAAATAAATTGAATCGTATTATCTTGATACGTCTCAACAAACTCTTCTACTTGTCTGTAAGGAATTTTTTCATCTTCTTTCCCATGCCAAAAGAATAAAGGTCGTTTGGATAATGAAGGATATGCGGTCATTAAATCATACGCTTCAATCCAACTAGTCAAGGCTTCATAATCTTCTGGCAATGACAATCCTCTTTTTTTAACATTTATTTGCAATAGCTCGCGATACCCAAGATAAGTTGGTGAGCCCATGACACATGCAGCAGCCGAAATTTCTGGATGTTGCGTCAACAAGCCACATGTGGTCATGCCTCCCATTGAAACACCACCAACACCAATAAAGTCATCAACTAATTCCATTTGCTTGAAAAAATCAATAATCGATGAAAATTCAAACAAATTTGTTTGAATACTTTGCCAAAAAGTCAATGACGGAATGGTAGATACTGGATTTTTGCGTTCCCCATGATTAGCAGCATCAGGTAACACCACACGAAAGCCGGCTTGTGCTAATTTCCTTCCTTGTGTTAAAACTAATTCTTTTTGTGTTTGCCAGCCATGATAGTAGATAATCAATGGTCTTTTTTCGTATAATGCCGTTTGTTCAACAACTTCCAATAATGGAATGGTGCCAATTAAACGACGTCTTACTTCAATCTTCATTCTCTCACCTCTTACTAATTATAAGTGAAAAAGATTTTTTTTACGAAAAGCATGCTTAACTACTACGTAACCGAATCGATTTGATTTCTGAATGAGTGAGAAACGCTTCTAATAACTCTTCTTTTGCAAAATCAATCGGTACTTCTAAGAGATAGCTATCTTTATAAATCACTGGTTGATCACACTGAATCGTCACCGTATAATCTTTAATTGAGATATTTCGTTTGGCAAATATTTCTCGAATAAGCTGCTGCGTTTCGAGAGAATACTGATAACTTATTTCTAAGCGTCTAATTTCTGGTGTACGAATCATTCGGTTTAAAACACTTAAAACTAACAAAATCACTGTAGCACCTAATAAGCCAACCCGATAAAAACCCATGCCAATCGCCAATCCTAAACCTGCTACTGCCCATAACGATGCGGCAGTAGTTAAGCCTTGAACAGATTGTTTAGTCACAATAATCGTTCCTGCTCCTAAAAAACCAATACCACTGACAACTTGAGCAATTAAACGTGCTTCATCTGAACGAACCACCCCTTGAAACTCAGGATATTCTTTCGCAAAGTCTAAAGCCGTTGCTGAAATATGCTCTTGGATCATCGCAATAATTGTGGCACCAATGCAAACTAAAAGATGTGTACGGATACCTGCTGGACGATTTTTAACTTCACGATCAAAACCAATCAATCCTGATACTATAACTGCCAAACCCATGCGTAGCAACATTTCTGTCGTTGTCATTGCTTCACCTCTTTCTTTTCATCTTATCATGAAAGAGCTACCAAAAAATACCGAGATAACGCTCACTGTGGGCAAAAATAGTGTCGAGGCAATGCCAACAATTGTGCTTTTATTTCTTCAAAGGGCTGATCCAAATCCAGTGCCATAATCCATAAATGCTTACCATTCATAACATATTCATGATTAGGTTGCGTGAATGCTTTGGTTTTTGCATATAAAAGCATTCCACCTACTGTTTCATCCTTTTTTAGCGAATAGTTCATCACATAGCTGTACAATTGGTACAAATTATCTGATTGATGTTTCAATGTATGACTGCGATAACTTGCCACCATATTTTCAGCATAAAATTTTGTGTCGATAATTAAAGTTTGTTGCTTTTCTTTTAGAACCACATCTGTTTTCATCAATGGTAAATCTTCCGAATAGCCATCATCGACGTTCCAGCGAATATAGGGACTGGACACCTGATAGGTTGTTTCTTTCTTATAAAAAGCACGCACAAATTGTTCATATAACGAAGACAATTGTTGTTCATCAGTCGGCTGTGACTGACGATATTTGGCTTCTTCTGAAAGCAAACGCTCCTCAAATAAATAACGACAAATCGTCAAAATAAATTGATACCGTTGATTTTGAGATGTCATTGCTATATTTTGCCATAAACGACTATCAAGAACAATCTCCGAAACTTGCGAAAAATAAGGTAAAAAACCATACAACACTTGTTTTTGATTACGTTTGACATGTTCGTTTTGTAATAAAGTAAGAACTGTTGCTTTGATAATCTGGTTTGCTAGAATATCTTCTGAAAATTCATCATAAGCAACAATTAACTTCTTATTAATCAACGCGTTTTGTTTAATCGAACGACTAATATCAATTTTGCCACGTAATACTTGCGATTGTTCTTGCAAGGGCATATAATCTCGCAGCAAACCACCTCGTAACAATACTGGAATACCAACAATTAAAATGGCTGTATATAACTCAGTAACATCATCGAATTCTTCAGTACTTAACTCTTGGTATTCCGTAAATTGCAATGCCTGATACGCATACGCCAACATATAATAAATATTGCGAATTGGAATGTTATTCTTCATAACTATTCCTCAACTCCAGTGCCCATTGCTCGGCTTTTTCTTCATTGTCAAACCAGTATTCAAATAATTGAGGAATAATCTCAAATTCAACCACTTCTTTCACTCGTTCGCGAGCAATGGTTTCGGACGCTTTCCAAACAAAATAACTATGCCCAATACGAAACCCTTTCCCTAACTCTTTTTCGATTTCTTGATTTAATTCTTGGACTTTAGCAATCACTCGTAACGTACTTTCTGGATGATCCAAATCTTGAACCATCTTGCGGAACAACGGATGGTCAAATGCTGGTTCAATTTCAATAAACGAAAACCGACGACGTAAGGCATAATCCAATAAAGCTAAACTTCGATCGGCGGTGTTCATCATCCCAATGACATATAAATTTTCTGGCACAGTAAATTTTTCATTAGAATACAAGAGATTGATTTGCTTCCCACGTTTGTCTGCTTCAACCAGCATTAACAGCTCGCCAAAAATTTTACTTAAATTTCCTCGATTGATTTCATCAATAATAAAGAAATAATCCCGTTCTGGATCACGCATCGCTTTTCGCGCAAACTTAACAAACGGTCCTTGCTTCAACTCAAATCCCTCACCATCTGCTTTTGGACGAAACCCTTCGATAAAGTCTTCATAGCTATAACTTTGATGAAATTGAATCATTTGAACCCGAGACGCATCTTTTTCTTCCATCGTGGCATAAGCTAGTCGATCAGCTATAAAGGTTTTTCCGACACCTGGTGCTCCTTTTAAAATAATGTTTTTCTTATTTCGTAAAACTGAAAGCATGATCGTTACTTGTTGTTCCGTTAAATAGACTTCTTCTAGAAACTTCGACAGAGGATAGATTTCATTTTCTTCCACCACGGGTTGCGATTCCAAATAACGAATATAATAATCAAGTGAACTACCTGCAACTCCTTTATAGCGGTAATTATTATCAGAAAGTACCGATTCTTTTAATTCGCGCAAAATTTCCGCATCAATTTCGCCAAAAACAGGTGTTTGAAATGTCTTTTCAATATTTTTTAGTGCATAAATTTTTGACAAAATAGTCTTATCATTTAAAACAATCCCATTTTCATCGACTTGTTTTGCTAACCATAATTTGAATTCACGTTCCACCATACTACTTTCATCAAATTCTTCCTCATTAATCGTTTTTTCAATACTGAAGACTAAATCAGGATAAGCCGACAAGGACGTCAATGTTTTTTGAGCCAAAGCTTGACGAATATTCCACTCACCTGTTTGAATCCAATCTACTTTACGACGATGTTTGTATTCTTGTTTCGTGTCATCAAAATAATAATTATCAATGACTACACCTTTTCCCAGAATTTTTTTAATGCCTGCTTTGACGTAGATGGTGTCATTAATCTGGATGTTATGGTAAAAATCCCAAACAGCTTTCGAGTCATTAAACGGACGCTTGCCATCATCACGTTGTGCGGCAATCGCTTGTTCAATTTCCATTCGAGAATCGTATTGATTCAAATCACCTAAATAATCCCAACCTAAACCAATCGTGCCATCTGAAATAAATTCGTACCATAGCCGAGCATTTTCGCCAGGTGAAATGACCCAATAATTAGACGAGCCATCAACTTCCCCTTCTTGCGCAGCAATTTTCTTTTCACGTTTAGGATAGATGAGTGTTTGGTGCTCATCGTAATATAGGAATTTCAAATACGAACGTAAAATTGAACCTAAATTAGCAATTCCACCAAAATTATCGGGACGACTACGTTCACCTTTTTCATGCGTATATTTAGCATACGCTTTGTTCCACTGTAAATTTTTAGCAACAAATTCTTTGGGATAATGTTTCGTTATCCCTTCTAACACGATAGCTATATCTGCTTGGGTTTCTCCCGTAAGCTCACCATAAATTCGCGCAAATTCTTCATATGTTTGATAGGCAAAAAAGTTATCTTGATAACCATGCGCAAGTTCAAACATCTCTAAATAAATCCCCATTTTTTCTAGATAAGGTGCATACCACATCCCCGTTTTTTCGCCTAAATTCTCTGTGACCCATTCTGAATAGTTTTCTTTTTGCCCATCTACCGTTACCATTCCACTCCTCCTAATCGTTTTCTTTTATTGTATCATAGGTAATTTCGAGTAAAAAAGAAAAGAGAACATATGTGTCCTCTTTTCTAAAGTTATTAATTTTTCTTCAAATAAATGGATTGGCTGCCCATTTTTTCGTAAATCTCTTTCATTTCGCCCATCTTAATTTCTTTTTCTTCTTCTCCTAAAGGATCATTGATATACACACGGTATTGATCCATGCCGACAATGACCACTGCATGAATATATTTGGGCATATTCATCCTACCTGCTTCTGTCGACCATTGTTGATAATCGCCGTTTCTAGGTACTTTCAAATCTTTGCTGGCAGTAATCCAAACAGGGCGATTTCTTTGAACTTGTTCCAATAATTCTTCAAATGGCATTTGATCGCTCATCACTACTTGATAACTATCACCTACTACTTCTTGTGCAACTTTAGCAATTGGCTCTGCTAAAACACCTAAAGCCTGCCCTTTTTCCAAATCACCTACAAAACCTTTTGTTGGATCGCCATGCAGTCCATCTTTTTCATAAGGTTCAATAGGTAGTTTGTCAGCAAGTTCATTTTTACTTGTACCTAATCGATAATAATTTAATAGCATCGATAAAGCTGTGATGCCACCACCATTTTCTAATGCAGGTTTGTCTAATTGATTTTCAAATGGAACATCAAAGCGAATTGTTTTAATAAACTTACGCGACCCTTCATTTTCTACTGGTGCATCGCGTGAAGTAATCGTAATTTGGTCATCTTTGTTATACGTAGCTTCTTCATTGTATTCTTTGCTAGGTTCTTCAATCTGCTCTTCTGTCGAGCTAATGGTTGTTTCTGAATTTATTGTTTCTTCAGTGGGTGTTGGTTCTTCTTTTATGAAAAAATAATACGCACCAAAACAACCCGCAGCTAGAATAATTAATGCTATTAACATCCGTAATGCCTTACTCATCTTTTTCCTCCTTGATAAGAAAACAAGACTGAGCGACGGCACGCCACAGCTCAGTCTTATTCATAATCTTTATACACAATAATTTCTACTCTGCGATTTTTAGTTCGGCCCTCTGTTGTTTGATTCGTTGCCATTGGTTGCGTATCGGCAAATGCCTGAATCGAAACTTTCTCTTGCTTAACACCAGTCGTACCCACTAAGTAGTCCATCACCACAATGGCTCGTTTCGCGCTCAATTCCCAGTTAGTAGAATTTGGATCAGGTATATTATCGGTATGTCCAGCAATGACAACTTCTTTATTCAGTTCTTTAATATGACCTGAAATCAAATCGAGATATTGTCGGACTGCATTAGATAAATTCGTACTGCCCGATTGAAATAAAATACTATCTTCCAAAGAAATATGAATCCCATCTGAACGCAAGGAGACTTCCACATCACCGTCTAAATTAGCATCAGTTAAGGCTTGTTTAATGTCTTCACGTGCCGCTGCCATTTTTTGGTCCTCTAATTTCTGTGCTAATACGGCTTCTTTGGCTTCCTCACCAGAGATTGAGCGAACCTCATCGCCTGTACCAGTCTTTTCTCCACCACCATCCCCTGCTTGTTCAGCTGGCACGACTCGACTAGTACCAAGATCTACTACATTTCCAATAATAGAATTACTTCCACTTCGAGAGGAAAAAATTGTCCCAAACTCACTACGAAATTCTTCAAATTTTTCTTCATCAACTCGTGCCATCGCAAACATCACGATAAATAATGCTAGCAAAAGAGTCATCATATCCGAGTAGGGAAGCAACCAAGCTTCGTCATGATGTTCTTCATGTTTTTTCTTTCTTTTCATTGCTTCTCACAACCTTTACTCATCATTTGATGAACGTTTTCCTGGTTCAATTAAACTATTTAATTTTTGTTCGATCGTTTTTGGCGTTTGACCCGCTTGAATTGCCATAACCCCTTCGATAATAATCATCATCGATTGAACTTCAATTGCTGACTTTGATGTGAGTCGTGACCCAAAAGGCACCAAAATAACATAACCTAAGAAAATCCCATAAATCGTCGCTACGAAAGCTGCTGAAATCATATGTCCCAGTGCATCCACATCATTTAAGTTCCCTAAGGCACCAATCAGACCAATTACAGCTCCTAATACTCCTAGTGTGGGCGCTGCTGCTCCTGCTGTTTTTAGCATTTGAGCTGCTGTACGGTGACGTTCTTCAATACCGACAATTTCATTTTCCATAATTTCTCGGATTTGTTCAGGATCAACGCCATCAACAACCATTTCTAAACCTTTTTTCATAAAAGGATTGTCTAACCCTTCGACACTGCTCTCTAATGCCAACACACCATCTCGACGCGCAAGATTGGCTAATTCTACAATTTTTTCGATAATTCCTGTAACATCTTCTTCATCATTTCGCATTAATGCACCAAAAACTTTCGGTAGGCGTTTAATCTCGCTTCCAGGAAACGAATTGACTAAGGCAGCAATTGTCCCTATAAAGATAATCATCGCAGCAGCCGGATTGATTAAAACCATGACATTTGCACCTTTTAAAATCATCCCGACAACAACGGAGACAAACCCTAATATAATCCCAACTATTAAAAATATATCCATTTGACCGATCCTCCTGCTACTGATTTACACATTCTCAATTTATACTATCGGCTTTTTTTCATTTCTTTTTAAGTGGGGAATGAAAAAATCAGTAACTTCTGCCAAATTTTCTTGAAACAGAACCTACTGATTTTTAATTATTTTACTTCTGAAATTTGTTTCCATGCATCCAATAATTCGGTTAATAATTTTTGGACTTCATCCATTGCTTCTGTATCACGATCCACATTCGCAATCACTAAACGTTGATACATATATTCATACAGTTGAATTAGCTCTTGTGGAATCGGACTCTCGATTTCTTCATTAATTGAATAGCGTAATTCCATCACAATATCTTGAGCTTTAAGCAAATTTTCACCCATTTGCGCTAATTTTCCTGTTTCTAATGCTAATTTTGCAATACGAATTTTTTTAATCGCGCCTTCTAAAAGCATCTCAATTAATTTATTGGGTGAAGCACTCATCACTTGTGTTTTCAAATAATTTTCTTGCATAGCTTGTGCTTGATACATTCTCTTTTCTCCTTCAATAATAAAATTCATAATCAGGTGATACAGGTTGGGTATAGGCATTACGTTTAGTAGTTCGCTGATTTAATTGCGACATTTCTTTGGCGATTTCTTCTTTTTGTGTTTTCATGCGTAGCAGTAGTTCTTGATATTTAAGTATGACACGATTTGCTAAATTTTCATTTGCACGAAATCCCGCTGTCGATTGCGCTAAAGCAGTCAATTTTTGATCACATTGTTCTAATAGAGTTTCCATTTGATCAATTTCGCCATTCCATTTATCCATCTGTTCTAATAAATACATTAACACTTCTTTGACAAGGCGTTCATCATTCTTCATTATTTTCCACCATTAAATGATTCCACTTGACTAACCAACCATGACATTTGTTCTTCCGCCTGCATCATCGCTTGGTCTAAACGAGTAAACATATCCACATACCTAGCTTTCTTTTGCTCCAAGATCGTATCTAAACGTGTAATTTGTTTATTTAAATCTTTAATACTTGCTTCGTAAGATTCAAATTTTGTTGCTAAAACCCCTTTATTATCGCTTTTTTCTGATAAATATTTATCGGCAATCTCTTTTAAAGCAACTGAGTAACCACTTGTTTTGGTTGTTTCTCCTGTTTTTTCTGATTTGAAAAAGAAATCTTTGACCGCATCTGGATCTTTAGCCAATAATTCATCAAATTTCTTTTCATCTAAGGCTAAGGTTCCTTGGCGATCAGTAATCGAAATCCCCAAATCTCCAGCTTTCAACCCACCACCGGAAGTATACGGTGGTGCAACCATATTACGTAATTCTGTTTGTAGACGAATTAATGTGCTATCTCCTGCTAAAGCACCTGCATCCGTGTTGTTATCTGAACTCGGATCACCAACTTTTAATTTGTCACTAATTAAAGACATTAAACTATTGTATTGTGTGACAAAATCTTTAACCGCAGTTTTAATTTTTGATGTGTCATTGGTTAGCGTGAGAGAAACATTTTTCTCTTCTTCAGTTTGCTGAAGCAATTCAAATGTTACACCTTCGATAACATCATCGATTGTATTTGACTGGCGTTTAATTTCAATCCCATTCAATACAAATTCAGCATCTTTTCCTTGTGTGAAAGTAGCCTCTGTTTCTGATAATCCTAAAGCATTTTTGACGTTTCCTTCTACAGTAAAGGTACGATCACCAGTTTTTTTATCTTCTAAAACTAAACGATTATCAACAATTGTTGCAGTAATATTGGAATTTTTTGTTTCTTTATTAATTTTTGTTGCTATGTCTTTTAAGCTATCTAAAGAATCAATATCAAAAGTAAATTCTTTTGCTACTCCATTTTCATCTAATTCTGCTGTTTTAATTGTTAATGCCCCAGACGCTAACAAGGAGGTATCATTCGTTGCTAATTTTGCACCCGTTAAACTAGAGAATGTCGCTAATTGCTTAACTTGAACAGAATATTTTCCTTCTCCAGCTGCTGCCGTACCTGAAATTTTAACGCTTTTATCATCAGAAGAAGTGGCCTTTTTCGTTTGAAACGTATCTAATTTTTGTAAATCCTCTGTTTTTTTCAAAAAATTTGTTAAACGAGTTTTAATATCACTCCAAGCAGTTTTTTCTTTTTGAATACCTTCAATTCGATTTTGTGCACGTAGTTTTGGAATCGCATCACCTTGCAATAACTGATCAATTTGATCGGCACCTATGCCAGAATATTGCCCTAAAATACTACTAATTCCTGATGCACCTGTAATACTTGCCATATTCGATCCCTTCTTTCTTCTATGTAATCTTCACTTCATATATATTATCGGTAAGAATCAGAACAAATTTAAGTAGAAAATAAAAAAGAATCGACTTTCGCCGATTCTTTATAAAACAGAATATTAACCTTGTAATAAGCCTAATACGCTGTTTGGCATAGCATTTGCTTGAGATAACATTGAAGTAGCTGCTTGAGAAAGGATGTTATTCTTCGTGAAATTCATCATTTCTTCCGCCATATCAACGTCACGGATACGTGAGTTCGCTTCAGATAAGTTTTCTTGAGTTGTTGTTAAGTTTTTAACTGTATGAGATAGACGGTTTTGCGCCGCACCTAAGTCAGAACGTTGTGCTGAAACAGATTTAATTGCCGCATCGATATCAGCAATCGCATCTGAAGCATTTTTACGACCAACTTCGTCTAATTCTAAAGCTTTTACTGTTTCTAAATCAGCTTCTGCAGTTTTTACAGCATCTTCAAATGGAGTAATTCCTGCTTCTTTTGCTTTTGTTGCTGATACTAAGTCTTTCTGTGCAGCTCTTTCAGTAGCATCTAAAGCTTCAAAATCTAAAGCAGCAAACGCAGATTTAATCACTGATCCATTTTGTGAAGATGTAAAATCAATTCCTGCAGCTTCTAAAGCATCCGCCTCGTTAGCTCCAATTACTGCTGCCACTGCAGCTTTATCCGCATAAGCATCTCCATTTACAAGAGCACTAACATCAACATTTCTTGCACTTGCTGCTAATTTAGCTGTGTCATGAGCAGTACCAGCATCAGTAGCAGCAGTATCTAAAGTTGCTTGATCAAAATTAATTACAGCTAATTTTGCATCAGTAACTTTTTGTCGTGCATCGTCAACTCTGGCATTTCCTACAAGGATATCTTCATCACCAAATAAAGAAGTTTTAGATAAACCTAAGTTTTCAGAATCCATTTTACCAATTGTTACTGACATTGTTTGTCCGCCATTAGCACCAATTTGAAAAGTAAAATTTTGATCTTTTGTATTTAATAGTTTTTTCGTATTGAACTCAGTAGTATCTGAAATACGAGTGATTTCTGTTTTCAATGCTTCAAATTCTTTATTGATTTCACCACGGTCATCTTGACTTAAAGTTCCGTTAGCACCTTGGTTAGCTAAATCGCGCATACGACCTAAGATTGCATGTGTTTCATTTAAAGCACCTTCAGCTGTTTGAATTAAAGAGACACCGTCTTGTGCGTTACGTACCGCTTGTTTCAAACCGCCTACTTGGCCTTTCATTTTTTCAGAGATTGCTAACCCAGCAGCATCGTCTCCAGCTTTGTTAATACGTAAACCTGATGATAATTTTGATAATGATTCACTTTTTGCAGCATTTGCATTAGTCAAACGACCATAAGTGTTCATTGCAGAGATATTTGTATTAATTCTCATTCTTATTTCCTCCTAATTGGCATTCATCTTTTGTTAAGGTTTCCCCTCTGTTATATAGTATCGGCAGTTTCTATTTAGAGTTAATAGCTTCTTCGCAATTTTTCTAAAAAATACCAACTTTTTTCACCTATCTAAACACAGGTTCATCCCCTGTTATTATGTATCGGAAGGTAATTAGCTTTTTTAAGAGAAAAATGAGGATTTTTTTTTTAAATTCAGAAATTTTTTTGAAATAAAAAAGAGCTCGCACACGGCTCGCTCTTTTTAACGGACATAATCCAAAATTGTTGTTTGCATAATCTTCGTGCCCATAGCCATCGTTGTTTGATAGGCTAACATTTGATTTTGATACTCCATATATTTTTCTGCAATATCAACATCTTGTCGTTCAGATAGAGCGCTTGTTAAATTAACTTTATCTGATTCATTACGTTGTTGTGCAGATTCTAAGCGATTATCGACTGCCCCAATTTTAGTACGGAAATTGACAATGTTGTCACTAAATGTATCGATTTGTTTCATAAAATCTTCCGCAAAAATTTTTAAATCAGCATCATTACCAGCAGGTGGTGGTGGTGTTTGATTGGTTTCGCCTAAATAAATGTTCATTTGATTAATGACATCACCAAAAAAGTCATTCAAACTTTCTCCGTCTACACTCATCATCGCGTTGCCATTAGTAGGGACGTCAATCGTCACATTATCTGCAATTTCACGAGAAATATCCACTGTTGACCCATTGTAAGAAATTCCTACCACTTCACTTTGAGGATCTGCTGGATTACTTCTAACAACTGCAAAGGGTGGTTCAGTTGTGTTTTGCCCACCAAAAATATACCGTCCATCAAAATTGGTATTCAACGCTTCCACAATTCCTTGAATTTCTTGTTGGATTTCATTTTTATTTGCACGAACCGCATCAGCATCTTTCGTTCCTGAACCTGTTGATTGAATTAAATCTCGAATACGACGCATTGAATCTCCAACATTCGATAATGCACTATCTTGTGTTTGCACCCAAGAACGAGTATCTTTAATTTCTTGGTTAAATGTTGCATTACGAGATAATGACACATTTAAGTTCATAATTTTAGAAACCAATAGTGGATTATCTGATGATT
The DNA here is from genome assembly GCF_058216495.1 of Enterococcus sp. AMC1623. NCBI lineage: Bacteria > Bacillati > Bacillota > Bacilli > Lactobacillales > Enterococcaceae > Enterococcus > Enterococcus sp. AMC1623. The sequence goes on from NZ_CM177096.1 coordinate 1,869,344, forward strand.
GGCTCACTTCTTTTAAGCTTGATAATTGATTTAATGTTTTTTGAACTTTTGAGGCGTTGGCGCCTAAGTTTTTGATAAAATCGTTATATGTGACATTTGTTGAAACTCGCATGGTCCTACGCTCCTGTTCTGTTGATTAAAGTATCAAGCATATCTGAAATTGTTTGAATAACACGTGCATTTGCTTGAAATGCTTGTGAAAAACGGATAACATCCGAAACTTCCTCATTCAAGTTTACACCAGAGATTGATTCATTTTTATATTCTAATTGATTTAATACTGTAAGTTGAGATGCTGCAATATTATCTGCTTGTTGTTTGGAAATTCCGTTTTTCGTGACAATATTATTGTAGCGTTCAGAAAACGTCATTTGATCGCCGGTATCTTTTGTATTAAACAGTTTTTCGATATCTTTGGCCAATGAACCATCTCCTGGAGCGGGAGTAGCTCCTTTTCCAGTTTTCAACGTAGCCGGATTCTCTTGTAAAGATTGTGTCACTTTGATATTTTCTAAGACTTTTGTAGAATCTGTTCCTAAATCAAAGAAGTCAATTCCTGCTTCATTGCGATAAGCGGTATTAATCGTCTCGGCAAATTTAGTGACGAACGTATTTAATTCTTCTAAACGAACATCAATTTCTTTACTGGCTGCTTGGAAACCACCAATCTCTCCTTCATTGACATCCACCGCCTTGAAAGCTGGCTCGGTTGGTGTATATCCTTCAATAACAATAGTTCCTACTGGTAAATTACTCGTAAAAGTTACTTTATTATTGGCATCGCCACCCACAGAAATTGTATTTTCAGCAGAAACGACACTAATTTTTTTATGTCCATTAATATCTAAAACAGTTTCACCGCTTTTTCCACCAATCTTTAACTCTGATACACGTCCATAGCTATCGAAAGTGGTAGAAATATCTGCTAATCCAGCGATGTCTTTTAACAAAGAATCACGGGTATCTAATAAGTCATTAGGTACATTTCCATTTGAAGAAATCGAAAAAATTTGGTCATTTAGAATGGATAGCTGTTCTAATTTCTCATTGAAATCCATCGCACCTTTTTCAATATTGCTAGTAACTTCTCCTTTTAACTGAGAAATTTGCCCTGCCATTTCGCGAACCATGTCGGCAAAAGAAGCGGAATTTTCAATAACTAAAGATTTGGAAGTAACTAATTCTGGATTACTGCCTAATTTAGACCACGCATCATACATCACCGATAATTGATTGATAACTCCTGTTTCAGAAGGTTCATTCATAAAATGTTCCAATTGTCCCAAGGCATCTGATTTTTGTTCATACATACGGAATTTTGAATACGCATCACGCGTTTGATTTCGGATAAAAGGATCCACAATACGATCCACACTTGATGCAGAAACACCCATCCCAATTGCTCCGACGCCTGTCATATAATAAGGACGTTCTGTTGTCATATGTACGCGTTGGCGTGAATAACCGTCTGTATTTGTATTCGCTATATTATGTCCACTTGTTTGTAAGGCTGTCTGATTGGCATTCATCCCGCGTGTTGCGGTGCCTAACATCCCGAATAAACCTGTCATCGCGTGTTCCTCCTAAAATTCTGTATCTACAAGGCTTGTTGGTGCTTGTTGTTGATAAGGTGTGTTTGGTGACTTTGAATAGGTCTGTTTGGTTGCTGATTGCATGGTATCTTTAACGGCTTGCATCAATACCTCTTGGTAACTGATTGCCTGTTTGGTTAGCAGCAAATTCTCTTCTTGTTGAAATTGAATTTGCTGAATTAACTCACGCATCTTATCTGTCACTTCACCAGTATAAGCATTAAATAGTGGAACAAACGCTTCTTTTTTTCCCACTAATTCTTCTAGTTTCTCAGATTGTCCCTTGATAAGGTAATTTTTTTCTTTTTTTAATAAATTAAAAAATGTTACTAATTTACGTTCAAATTCAGTCGTTGTCATAGATTAGTCCTTTGCTGTTTTCATTGCTTGTACCATACTTGTCGCAATTTCTTCGGCAGACACTTGATAGGTTCCTTCTTGAATCGCTTTTTTCAATGCAGCTACTTTCTCCGAACGAGCAGTTTCTGCTTTTTCGTTCGCTTGCGTTTGTCGAATTTTTTGTGTCGTCTCAGACAAATCAATATTATCCTTAGCTGCAGGAATTGCTTTTGATTGGCTATAAGCTGTCTCGGCCTGCTTTTTTTTCGACTGTAGTATATGTTCTTTATATTCGCCATAACCTCTTTCGATTTTCATACAGAGCCCTCCTTTGTCGTTCTTTTTATTCTCTGTTATATATTATCGGATAAAAACAAAAAAAGTTAAACGGATTCGCTTAACTTTTTTTATTTTTAGTTTAAATGATGCAATCGTTGTTTTGGCGATAAGATATTAGTTATACGGACACCAAAGTTTTCGTTAATTACGACAACTTCTCCAGTAGCTATAAGTTTACCATTCACTAAAATTTCTAATGGCTCATCTGTTAGCTTATCTAATTCAACAACAGAACCTGTGTTTAAAGATAAAATCTCTTTAATAGATTTTTTACTCTTACCTAAAATTACACTTAAATCCAATGGTACATCTAAAATCAAGTCTAAATTATCACCATCCACGCTTGGTCTTGCAGTTAGTGGTTGAAATTCTGCTTGATTTATTTCTACTTTACGCTGGGTTTGTTGCGTTGATTGTTGCCATTGTGGTTCTGGTTCTGGTTCTGGTTGTGCTTGCTGAATGGGTTGTGACGGTTGTGTTTGCACTGGCTGTGGCTCTGGTTGAACAACTTTTTTCTCAACTTCAGGTACAGGTTGACGTAAGTCTTCTGCTTGATCAGCCAACATGGCTTCCATAATTTCGTTGACTACCTCATTTGTAAAGATTTGCATAATTTCACTTTCAATAACGCCCTCGACATTTAATGAAAAGGAGATACGATAAATATCTTCATCTGAAACGATTCCGTCATAATCAATCGCTGCCTCATTTTCCCATAAGTTTACAACAGGGGGTAAAATATCAACTTTACGATTAATCATGGTTGCCATCGAAGTAGATGCAGAGCCAATCATTTGGTTCATCGCTTCAGCTACAGCGCTTAATTCCAATTCAGTAAACTGGGTATTTTTAGGCTCACCCTCGCCACCCATCATTAAATCAGCAATAATAATCGCATCGCTAACTTCTAATAGCATCAAGTTCGTGCCATATAATCCTTCTTTAAACTCAACAGTGGTTGAAACTTTGGGTGCGGCTAACCCTTTTAAAATTTCCCCAAATTTTACTTTTGCAACACGTGGTGTAGTAATCATCACGCGTCGATTTAGGATAGAAGACAATGTTGTCGCTGCTTGAGACATCGAAATATTGCCTACTTCACCAATAATATCAAACTTATCTTGCTCTGTTAATGAATTATCCGACTCACTTGCTTGAGTAGGAATAGAACCTCCATTTAACATTGCATCGATTTCTTCTTGTGACAGACTTTCACTCATTCGTTCTGATCTCCTTCCAATTTATCTATTAATTCAATTGCATATTGGTCACCTTTCTTACCTGGAATTACGCGATAGAAAGGTTTTCCTTCAATAAATGTATCTAATGGGTCAGTGATTTTACGGTCTAATTTAATCACGTCACCTGGTACCAAGTGAAGGAAATCAGAAAGACTCATTTGAGCCTCTCCTAAAAGAACTTCTAGCTCTAAGTCAACACCGTTCAAACTCTTTTGTAATTCATCAGAATCTTCTTGGCTCGATGTTTTATTCGAATCAAACCAGTTACGGAAACTCAATTTATCAACAATACCTTCAAAGAAAACATATGGAATACAAATGTTAATAAATGTTTGCACTTTAAAAATTTTCACAGTAAAGGTAACTAACACAACAGGTTCATTTGGAGACATATTTTGCAACAATTGGGGGTTTGTATCCATTCCTCCTAGTACAGTTGATAGATTAACAATATCCTTCCAAGAATGCTCAAAGGCGGACGTCAATTGAGACATAATTTCTTCTAAAATTGCTAATTCAATATCTGTAAAAGACTTCTTATCTGCCAAATTTTCTTCTGCATTTTCTCCTTGTTGTTGATGGATTTCTGTTCCACCACACAACAATTCGACCAACAACATACACAGCTGCGGATTCATCTCAATGATTTGAATCCCATTCATCGGTTCTGATTGTAACAAGCCTAATAATGTAAATTTAGGAATTGAATGGATAAACTCCTCATAACTGATTTGTTCGATTGCTGCCAACTGAAAGGCTGCATTCGTTCTTAACTGTGTCGATAACGCATTACTTCCCATTTTCGAAAAGTCTTCAAAAATCATATACAATGTATTGATATATTCTTTTGAAAGCTTGGTTGGTCTTCGAAAATCGTAATTCTTAATCTTGGATTGTTCGTTTTCTATTTCAACTGTTTCTTGAGTAATCTCACCACTGCTCATGGCACTTAACAGATTATCAATCTCTTGTTGCGACAATACCTGATCCAATTCAATCCCCCATTTACTCAAAAATCATGTGATTTACTTGAATCACATTTGCTACCTTATCTGGGAATGATACAATACCTGAATAGTATTCATATCCATCCTCATCCGTTAACTGAATATCATCTGCTTCAATATCTACAACTTCAACTACTTCTTCAATCAGCAAGCCTTTTTTCTCTTCGTTTTGCTTCATGATTAAAATATTTCGGTTGGTTTCTGCGGAAGGAACGCCAATTAATTGTGATAGATTTACCACTGTTAATACCGTTCCTCGTAAATTAATCAATCCTTCTACCCAATGCGGTGCCAAAGGAACTTTCGTAATGCGAATTGTATCGATTACTTCTTCCACAGCATCTGCTGAGATGAGAAAGTTTTGATGATTCATTTTAAATAGAATCATTTGCATCTTGGTCCATCTCCTTTTTAAGAAAGAGCTTTATCTACAGCTTTGATGACACGATCTGTATCGAATGGTTTAACGATAAAATCAACTGCTCCAGCACGGATAGCATCCATTACCATACCTTGTTGCCCCATCGCACTACACATAACAACTTTAGCTGCTCCATCCACTTCACGAATCATTTTCAATGCCTCTAAACCATCTACTTCTGGCATTGTAATGTCCATCGTTACTAAGTCTGGTTTTACTGCTTGATATTTTTCGAAAGCTTCTTGCCCATTTTGTGCTTCGCCAACTACTTCATAGCCATTTTTTTCCAAAATATCTTTTAATTTCATACGCATAAATACCGCGTCATCTACAATTAATATTTTTTTTGCCATTTACTCTTCTCTCCTCAAATTCCTAAAGTTGTTAAAAATTTTTCAATAACGCCTTCTTCTGGTATAAAAAACAAAGACGCGTCTAATTTATCTGCATCGTACGTAAACTCATTACGAATAACCATAATTTGATCATCAAACTGATTTAATTCCATGTAAATACTACTAATAATCGCACCAAAATAATCATATTGTATCATAGGTAAAGATGAAAGCAATTGATTATTTAAAAAACTACCAATCGCACCTAAAAAAGAATTCGAAACGATATTCGTCAGCTCATTCACAGCAGAATGTTTGACTTCATCATTAAAATCAGTAGTTCCTATCATAAATTCAGTCATTTTATCTGCAGCTGAGTTTGTTAACACAAATAAAAATACGCCACGGACATCACCTAAAATTTGACTAACTACCGCATACACTTCTTCATTTTCTGATAAAATTTGTTCATAAAGTTTGTCATAACTTAAAATTTCAACTTCAGGTACACGCATATCTATCGTGCGGTTAACCATCATGGAGATGCTCGTTGCTGCATGACCACCGCCGATATTGATAATTTCTCTTAATCCATCTAATTGTAAATCTGTATAAGCCATCTGTTATTTCCTCTGATCATGACAAATCGCATTGATATCTAGGATAAGGGCAATGGAGCCATCTCCTAATATCGTTGCGCCTTGATACTTTCTAATTTGTTGTAAGATATTATCAATTTTCTTAATTACAATTTCTTGTTGCCCGATTAATTCATCCGATAAAATACCGTAATAACGTTGATCGATATTCACAATGATGGCATAGTGTTTACCTGTGTGATTCGTTTCGACTCCTAATAATTCATTCGTGCGAATAATCGGGATCATTTCCCCTTGGAATTCATAAACTTCCTCGTTCAATGTTTCTTCGATTTCTGCTTCGCGAATCATTACGACACGTTCCACAATATCTAATGGAATAGCAAAATTTTCATTTCCTATTCGAACCATTAATGCTTCGATAATGGACAAGGTCAATGGCAGTTTGATAATAAAAAGCGTACCTACATTGACTTGGCTACGTAGTTCTATCGTTCCACCCAATGAAGTGATTTTCGATTTTACAACATCCATGCCTACCCCGCGACCAGAAATATTGGTGACTTCTTTAGCTGTTGAGAAACCTGGATGGAAAATTAATTGTTGAATTTCTTCATCATTTAACCCATCTATAGATATCCCTTTTCTTTCAGCGCTTGCACCAATGACTGCTGGATCCAACCCTTTTCCGTCATCTTCAATCGTAATCATGACTTGATTTCCTTCTTGAAATGCAGACAAGCGAATGGTTCCTTTACGTTCTTTGCCTAAACGCTCCCGCTCTTCTGGCAGCTCAATTCCATGATCGACTGAGTTTCTTAATAAATGAACAAGGGGTTCACTCAATTCAGAAACAACTGTTTTATCTAGCTCTGTTTCTTCCCCCGTAATAATTAAATCCATTTCTTTGTTTAATTCGTTGGACAAATCGCGGACCATTCGTGGGAAACGGCTAAACACAACTTTGACTTGCTGCATACGAATCTTCAAAACTAAATCTTGTAATTCTGAAGTTAAACGAGAAACTTGCTCAAGTGATTCTTTAATATCTGCTATATTGGCACGAGTGCTTACTTCTTCTAATTGGTTACGATAAACCACTAGTTCCGAAACAAGATTTAAAAATAAATCTAAACGTGATAAATCAACCCGAATTGATTGATTATTATTGTTGTTATGGTGTTGTTGCGCAGGTTTATTCGTTGTTTCCGTTTTTGGCTCATTCACTACAGTAGGCTCTACTGCTTTTTCCACTGTTTCTTCATCCACTGTTGCTACTTGAACAATTTCTACGTCTTCAACTGGTAGTGGTTCAAATAGTTGTGCTCCTAGAATATGACGTGTCTCATCAAAATGTTCCACTTTGACTTCTTCCACTTCGCTATTTCCCATTAGATTTTCTAACACACGTTCTGACTCATTTTTCGTTAGATAAATAACGTGGAAATCCGAATCAAAATCACCTTCTTCTAGTGCTTCAGTAGTCGGTTCCGTATGGAGAATATCGCCTTCTTGTTCTAATTTTTCCATTATTAAAAAGGCACGAGGTCCTTTCAACAAGGAATCTTCTTCTAGACGAACAGAGATACTATACGATTGATAATCATCGTTAATTGCACTTTTAATAACATGCAAATCACTATCTTCCAATTGTCTAAAGCCCACAACTAAATCATTTGCTTGAGGAACATCGACAACGACATCTGTAGGTTCTGATTCTTGAGTTGATTCTTGAATTGAGCCTTGTTCAACTATATTTAATTCCGCTAATAAACCTTCAATTGATTCATGCGTTAACTCTTTTTCTTCACGTAAATCTTCGACTAAGCTAGATAACTTATCCAAACAACGAAAAACTAATGAGATTGAACTACTTGTTACATCAACCGAACCTTCTTTGAATTTTTCAAAGATATTTTCCATTTTATGAGTTAATTCGGTCATCACATCATAGCCCATCGTTGCTGCCATCCCTTTTAAGGTATGAGCTGAACGAAAGATTTCATTCAATAGGCTGGCATCATTGGGATTACTTTCTAATTCCAATACATTGTCATTTAACTGTTGTAGATGGTCATCTGTTTCTTCGAAGAATAGTGTACGATAAATACTGTTATCATCCACGACTTCTTCCACTCCTAATTCTACATTTTTTGATAAATAAACGAATCAATTTTTTTCAATCCAAATTTCTCTGAAAAATTGATTGTTTCTGTTGCTCCTGTAAATAGAATGCCTCCAGGTAGTAGTGACTCGCTAAATTTGCGATACACTTCATCACGCGCATCATTTTTAAAATAAATGGTGACATTTCGACAAACAATGATGTGACATTTATCTTCGTAACGATCTTTTAACAAATCATGCTTTTTGAACATTACTTGTCGTTTAATTGGATCTTTTAATTGATATTGCTCATTAGCAAGTTTATTGAAATATAAATCGCGATCAACCGTTGGAATATTCTTAATTTCATTGGGTTTATAGGTGGCGTCTTTTGCTTTTTGGAGAATTGTCCGATCAATATCTGTTGCAATAATTTTTGCAGTTTGAATTTTATTTTTTTGTAAAATCATCGCTAACGTATAGGGTTCAGCACCTATCGAACATGCTGCACTCCAAATTTTCAAACGTGGAAATTGCTGATTTAATTTGACAAGATTTTTTTCAAACGTATCAAATAAATCTCGGTTACGATAGAATTCTGTCACATTAATGGTAATATGTTCCAAAAATTCTTGTTTCGCTACAGGATCACGTTCTAAAAGTTTTGCATAAGCTTCTAACGTTTTAACTCCACGAGATTCCACAATATTAGCGATTCGTCGTTGCATTTGTTTTTCTTTATATGCATCCAACTGAATGCCTAACTTATCTTTGACCCATTTATTAAAAAATTCAAAATTTAGTTGCATCTAGCTCACCTCACCATTTGTCTTAGTTTCGGACCAATTTCTTCTAAACTTAGAACCTCATTTACTACGCCAGACATAATCGCTTGACGTGGCATCCCAAAAACGACACTTGATTCTTTATCTTGTGCAATGGTGTATCCGCCAAATCGTTGGATTTCGCGCATACCTTCTGCGCCGTCTTTTCCCATTCCTGTCAAAATCACACCAATCAATTCACGGCGGTACACTTGTGCAGCAGATTTAAATAAATAATCAACTGCTGGTCGGGTACCATGAATTTTAGCTTCTTGATTCAGGCTAATTTTACCTTGAGTGATTGTCATATGATAATCTCCTGGACAAAGATACACGCATTTTTCAATTGACATGCCATCTTGTGCTTCTTTGACAGAAACAGCACTTTCATCATCCATTCTCTTCGCAAAAGAAGTGGTAAATCCTTTTGGCATATGTTGGACAATAAAAATCGGTACGTTTAAATTTGCAGGCAAAGATTGACTAATTTTCAAGAGTGCTTTGGGACCACCTGTAGACGCGCCAATCACAATGGCTTGAATACGACTAGGTAATGAGCGTTCTGTAATAGTTGGTGTAGTAGTATCAACTTTTTCAATACGCTCCACGCGTCGTGGCACACGACGATTCTGCGCATGAATACTTTTAATTTTCCCGTAAAATTCACGAATCCACTCATCTTGGATTTCTCTAATGTTTGTCGGTTTCTCAACGAAATCGGCCGCACCTAAAGCTAGTGCTTCAATCGTAATATCTTTATTGGAGAGTGCGCTAAGCATAATTACAGGAAGGTCATACAGACGTTTAATCTCTTTTAATGTGTCTAATCCATTTAAAATTGGCATTTCAACATCTAATAGTACTAAGTCTGGCTGTTTATCTTGTAACAATTTCAACGCATGTTTTCCATTTCTCGCCGCATTAGAGACGTGAATATTTGGCATTTTTTCTAATAAGTCTGTAACAATCTTTCTCATGAATGCAGAATCATCTACTACCAAAATATCCATCTAGTCTCCTCCTTTAAATGTAAACCACTTCTTGATTAACAATTCGGACAGTCGTTTTAAAATCGTTTAAATCAACAATCATTGTCCGACCAGCATTTCCCCCAACATGTTTCGCTACAATTGGAATTCGTAGTTCTTTTAAAACTTTTTCCACTGCTTCAATATTTCTTTGGCCAATCCCAATAGAGGCAGCACTAGCATTAAAACCAAACATACTGGCACCGCCCACAATTTTTGCTTTTAGGCGTGGCAATGGTACTTGTTGTTTTAATTCAGTTACCATTTGTGGTAAGGCAAGATCAGCAAACTTAGCAATTTTTATGTCTTGTTTACCGATGAACATCGTGCTATCCGGTAGCATGATATGACTTAATCCGCCTACTTTGGTTTTTTCGTCATAGATAATTGTCCCAATACACGAACCCAAACCTACTGTAATTAATTTATTAGGGGCTTTTCCTAACTTATAATCAGAAATACCTACTCTAATTTCAGTCTGCATCATCAATGGTATCCTCGACATCAGTCAACTGTTCAAGCTCTTGGAAAGCAGCTTGTGTTTGTTCATTATTAAATAGATAGTCAAGTTCCAATAGCATGACAACTTCATTTTCTAATTTCAAAAATTTTTCGATGTAACCTTTTTTTAGTAAAGATTTGACTAAATCTTGTTCATAATTGGTTTCTTCCATATAAGAAATCCCAATAATATCTTCTACATATAATCCTTGCGAGTGACCTTCAAAACGACATAAAATGACTTTGCTTTCTTCTATTTGTTCTGAAAATTGATTAAATAATTTTTTACGCACATCAACAATTGGCACCATATTGTCATGATATTCATAAACACCTAAAATAAATTCTGCTACTTCAGGCAATTCAATGAATCGATTCGCTTCAATAACACGGTCAACATTTGTAACTCGAATGGCAAATAGTTGATTGTGACTTTTAAAAACAACATACTGCTCCATATTTATTTTCTTCCTTTTTCATTTTTTCCTTTTACAACTTAAAGTGATCTACTTGAAATTTAAGAATACTAGCCATTGTTGCAATTTCTTGGATTTCTGATTCAAACTTCTCAATAATAATTGAAACGTTTTCTAAATTAGAGCTTACTTCTTGCGTGCTCGCTGAAGTATCCGAAATTGCATTTGAAATGTTATTAACTGAACGTTGAACTAAATCCTTTTTCGCTACAATATTTTTAATATGCGTTTCCACTGATTGAATGCTGGTAATAAATGAATCTACAACATCGGTGATTTCATTCGATGACTCAATTGCTTTGTTTAAGGTTTGTGTTTGTTTTTCACCATTTTCAAAAGAAGTCGTTACTGTGGTTACCATATGTTCAGATTTATTGCGAATATTTTCCATAATATTGCGAATGTTCTTCGTTGATTGACTACTTTGTTCAGCTAATGTCCGAACTTCATCCGCAACAATTGCAAAACCATGACCCGCTTCCCCTGCACGAGCTGCTTCAATTGAAGCATTTAATGCTAATAAGTTGGTTTGCTCCGAAATATCGTTAATTAATTGAACAATTTGTCCAATGCTTTGAATATCTTGATTCATTTCTTTCATTTCTTCAACAAGTTGCGATTGCCCCAAACGCTCAGTTTCCCAGCGTTCAAATACTTTAAACATTAATTCAGCGTTACGAATATTACTATTTTTTGCTTGGTCAATATAGCTATCAATTTGTTTAACATCGCGGTGAATGGCTTCAATGCCATTAGCTAGTTCATCGGTTTCTTGCACTGTTTTTTCAGCATCTGCAGCTTCTGTACTTGCGGAATCTGCAATACGATCCATATTACCTTGAATATTTTCAACAGCTGATCGAATATCGTGGGCAGTTTCATCTAATTGAGCTGCCATATCAGTCATGCGGGAGCTTTCGTCTTTCATCCCTAGAATTAAGGCTTTAAAGGTATTCGCAATACCACTAAATCGTTCAATTACATTTTGAATAATTGGATGTTTTGTTGCAATTTCAGTGTTCTCTAAATGTTGAAAATCACCTTGGTTAACATATTGTAACTGTTCTAACAATTGCGTTAACACTGCATCGGTTTTTCTCTTAGACATTGTAGTTACAACAATCGAAAGAACGATTTCTAAAAGCAAGACAATCGCAGAAAAGCGAACAAACTGTTGCGTAAGTAAGTCATTATCACTAGGTTTTAATACAAACATGTAACAAGCAAATAAAACAATTACCGTACTAACAAATGAAACAACTATACTTAGTGGAATACGTGAAAAAAAACGTCTTTTTTCTTTCATTGAGCTACCCTTTCTTTCAACAACATATATTAATAAATTAATTAGACACTATCCAAGACGTATCTAAGTCCCCTCCTTTTGGCCAAAAAATGATAGTTCTGATTTAACTATCGGATATTTTTGACAAATTTAAAGCAAGACTTACCAAACATATACATCTTTTGGGTCAGAAATTCGTGTATAGCCACCAAATTTTTCATCGCGAACCAATTGACCATTATCCAGTTCCAATACACGTTTGCGAATTGAATTTACCATTGTACTATCATGCGTTGCAATAATCACAGACGTCCCCGCATCGTGAATTCGCAAAAAAATTTTCATCATTTCAACAGATGACTTTATATCTAAATTAGCCGTGGGTTCATCAGCAAGTAAAACTAACGGATTATTTACCAATGCACGAGCAATCGCAATTCGCTTACGTTGGCCAATTGAAAGTTCTGTAATTAACTTGTCTTGACAATCCAACATGCCCACTTGTTCTAATACTGTGGTAGTTCTTTGATAGATCATTTCAGGTTGAGGATTCTTTTCGACCACTTCAATAGCAAAAGCAATATTTTGAAAAGCTGTATGCTGCGGTAAGAAAAGATCTTCTTGCGTCACAATGCCCAGTTTTCGTCGCAATAAATATAATTTAGAATCACTAATTTTATCCACTAAAATATTATTCACTTGAATTGAACCGCTCGTTAATTTTTCTTGTCGAGTAAGTAATTTCAAGAGTGTTGATTTTCCTGAACCACTGGGGCCGACTAAATAAATAAATTCGCCGGCTTGCATCTGAAAAGAGATTTTTTTTAATGCCCAATCTGCACCATTTTTGTAATTTTTGCTCGCATTTTTGACTTTAATCATTTATGACTCACCTTAATCCGTAAAACGATTAACAATACTTAACATTTCATCTGTACTTTGTAATACACGCGTATTTAATGAATAGGCACGTTGCGTTGTAATCATTTCAGTCATTGACCGAGCTAATTCAACATTTGAATTTTCAAGCATCGATTGTTGTATGGTTCCTAATCCTTCAATATTTTCATTGGAATTTCTCACAACTGTACCTGGCTCAACTTGATATAAATTATCGCCAGTAGGCACTATTATTTCGGGATTTTCTGGTAAATACATCATCACTCGTCCCACAGGAGTTGATGTTCCATTAGCGGTAATCGAAATATTCCCCGCTTGATCAATCACTGGTTTTCCTTGTGGCCATTGCTGGTAAGGTACTGTTAGGGTCGTATCCACACGCAAACCTTGACTATTGACTAATGTTCCATTGGCATCAAAACCAAATTTACCATCACGCGTTAGCAATAACTGATTATTGGCATCACGCACACCGAAAAATCCCTCGCCTTGTATTGCCAAGTCCAACGGTGAATCAGACGCACGTAAAGCCCCTTGTCTAAAAACAACGCTTTGTTGTGTTGTTTCTACTCCGCGATTAAATGCTACTTCTGCATTTACTGGAAGATTGACTTCTTGAGCGGTCGTTTGGTTAGTTAAAAGTTCGCGAAAGCTTGTTTGCTTTTCTTTATAGCCAGTCGTATTTACATTGGCAATATTATTGGCAGTTCTATCCAGACTTTGTTGTAAGCCATTAATTCCTGATTTACTTACGTGTAATAAGCTATTTAAATTCATTGTCTTCTCTCCCTACTAAAATCTACCTAAATCATTGACTGCTTTACGCAAAGTTTCATTCGTTGTGCTCAAAACTTTTTGATTGGCTTCGAATTCTCTTGTTGCTTGAATCATTGCGACCATTTCATCGGCTACTTGTACATTTGCTTGCTCAAGATACCCTTGATAAATACGAGGATTATTAACTACTTGTGGTTGTTCATCGCTTGTATAATATGTATCGCCTTCACTCGTTAAATTTTGTGAATTTGCAAATGTGACCACTCGAAAATTGGGGGCTGCTAAGGTCGCTGGCTGGTTAGTTTGATTGAGCACTGAATATCCTTCTTGAGTCACATATTGATTTTGATTATTCAAAATAAAGTTACCATTACGTGTATACCCAACTTCGCCATTTGGCATTTGTACCGCAAAATATCCTTCACCTAAAGCAAAATCAGTTGGACGTGACGTTTCTTGTAGGGCACCTCTTTCAGTATTCAACGTAGAGCCTGCCAATTCATTGCTAAAAACCAATGAACCGATATCATTGCGACGATTTAAACGTCCACCGTTTTGATAGTTAAACACATCAACTTCTTCTAATGTTTGCTGAAATAATTGTTTCGATTGAAAACCTGGTGTTTGAACGTTCGCCATGTTGCTACTAATATTTTCTTGGCGTTTTTGTAAAATATCAAATTGGTTAGTTAATGTATCAAATGCACGTATCATGACATTTCCTCCTGAATAATCTGTTTTAGTTTACTGATTGTTTTTCCATGAATTTGTGAAACTCTTGCGATTGACACATCTAACACTTCAGCAATTTCTCTTAGGGTCAATTCTTCTTTATAATATAAACTCAACAAAAGCTGTTCTCTTTCCGTCAATTTTTGAATGCCTACTTGCAACGCTTGCTTATGCTCGACTTCTAGCATCTGTTCTTCGGCACTAATAATTGACGTATCTTTAATCGTATCTTTTAACTCAATACCTTCATCTTCTTGATTGAACAAGGTATCTTCCAAAGACATACTGGCTAAATAATGAATGCTATCAAAAATCTCTCCTAATTGTTTAGAATCAATTTCCAATTCTTTACAAATTTCATTGTCAGTCACTTCACGTTTTAACTCTTGCTCCAGACTTTGTTTTACTTGGTAATATGCGTTCACACGGGCCATTTTATAACGAGAAAGTTTGGCATTTTTACGAACTTCATCAATGATTGCTCCTCGAATACGAATAGCTGCATAACTTTCAAAAGGAACTTTTTTCGATGCGTCAAATTTATGTAACGCATCCATCAAACCAATCACACCGATATTAAACAAATCGCCTTTTTCATATTCTTGGCTTTTAATTCCTATTCGATTGACAACTCGTTCAACTAGTGGTAAATATTTGATGATTTCATCTTCCATATTCACTGCATACATCCCAAGCACCCCTTTCTTATTATTGCAATTCTAAACTCCCTACTGTTTCAATCATCATCTCATTTGGTATTTCATTTAATGACAACACCGCAATATCAGGAAAATTAAATGAAATTAACTTTCTAAAAGCTAAACGAATTTTTGGTGAAGCTAAAATGACATGTGGGATATTTTCCATCATCAAGTGTTGATGCGTGTTGCCTAAACTTTCCAAAATTTGACTCACCGTTTCTGGTTTTAATACTGGATAAGAACCTGTCGCTGTTTTTTGAATACTTTGCATGATAATATCTTCAATTTTCGGATGAATCACCACAACATTGATTGAATGATTCCCATCCGCATATTTGGCTGAAATTGTACGTTTCAATGATTGCCGTACATATTCAGTTAACGTTTCAACATCTTTGGTTACTAAACCATAATCAGCAAGTGTTTCTAAAATAGAAGCTAAATCGTTAATGGGAATCTGTTCATCTAATAAGTTTTGTAAAACTTTTTGTACTTCTCCCAAACGCATGATATCAGGGATTAATTCGTCAATAACAACATTGTATTGGTCTTTAATACCTTCAAGTAATTTTTTCACTTCTTGACGTCCTAATAATTCAGAGGCGTGATTATAAATAATTTCTTTTAAATGCGTCGCAATAACGGTTAGCGGTTCAATAATCGTAAAACCTTGTAAATCTGCAGCATCGCGATCTCTCTCATCAATCCACATAGCATCTAAATTAAACGCCGGCTCTTTGGTTAATTGTCCTTCAAACGGAAAGGGTTCTCCCTGACTAATAATCATAAATTTATTGGGATAAATTTCGCCACTCCCTACTTCATTTCCACGGATTTTAATGGAATAACTATTGGGTTCAAGATACAAATTATCTCGAATACGAACAGGATTAACTAAAATACCTAACTCATGAGCACTTTGCTTACGAATAGCGACAATTCGATTCATTAAACTATTGTCAACAGAACTATCAACCATCGGAATCAACGCATAGCCAATTTCAATTGAAATGGGTTCAACTTGAAAAGCTGAAACAGATTCTTCTTCCTCTTGTTGTTCTTTTTTTCTTTGTAACGCCAATTTTTGTTCTTCTTTTTTCTGCTGAATAATAGCTTTTTCTTCTTGTTGCTTGATAAAAAAACTCAGACCCATTAAACAAATACCAATAAAAACAAATGGTAAAAAAGGAAACCCAGGTACAATGGCTAAAATAAATAAGATAACAGCAATAATGCGGAACAATATCGGATTTCTTGTAAAATCGTCTGCTAAATCTGCCCCGAATGAACGTGAATTATCTGAACGAGTCACGATGACACCAGAAGCCACTGAAATTAATAACGCTGGAATAGAACTGACTAGTCCATCCCCAATAGACAATTTACCAAACTGAGCAAAAGCTTCACCAACTGTTAAATCACCATTTAGAGAGAAAATAACGGCACCACCAATTAAATTAATTAGTGTAATCATAATCCCAGCCATCGCATCACCTTTTACGAATTTGCTGGCACCATCCATCGATCCAAAGAAATCTGCTTCTCGTTGTAAATCTTTACGACGTTGACGCGCTTGATCTTCTGTAATCAAACCAGAGTTTAAGTCTGAGTCAATCGCCATTTGTTTCCCAGGCATTGCATCTAAAGTAAACCGTGCAGAAACTTCCGATACACGACCTGCTCCGTTTGTGACCACGACTAATTGGACAATTGTAATAATGATGAATAAAATAATTCCGACAATATAATTGCTACCAGTCACTACATTGGCAAAAGCGTCAATTACATGTCCAGCATTTCCTTGAGTCAAAATCAATCGAGTAGAAGCCAAGTTCAAACCTAGACGAAACATAGTTGTAATCAGTAAAACAGTTGGGAAAGTAGAGAATTCCAAAACATTTTTCGTAAACAACGTAATTAGCAAGATATTAAAACCAATTGTTAAATTAACAATAATTAAAAAATCCAAGACGGCTGCTGGCAAAGGTACAATAATTAAACCAATTACTCCGACTACTATAAAGGAGATGATTACATCGGCATAACTGATTTTTTTCAATTTTTTGCCACTTGTCGCTTCGTTCATTTCTGCTCCCACTTTCTAACGTATTACAGTTTCCCTTTATTTTTTTCTTCCATTTGATAAACCAAAGCAATAATTTCAGCTATTGCTTCATACCATTCAACCGGAATCGGCTCGCCTGCTTCAACAATTGGATAAAGTGCACGCGCTACTGGTTTGTTTTCAATCATCGGTATTTTTTGAATCTTCGCTTCTTCTTTCATACGTTGAGCAAGCTCATCTGCTCCTTTAGCTAAAACTACCGGAACGTCATCTTGTGCTGGATCATAACGTAACGCAATGGCATAATGCGTTGGATTTGTAATTAAAACAGTAGCGTCTTTAACATTTGCAATCGCATTACGAACCATCGCTTGATATTTCGCTTTACGTTGGGATTTCACTTGTGGATCTCCCTCCATTTGTTTAAACTCTTCTTTGACTTCTTGTTTGGTCATTCGTAAATTTTTACGATGAGAGTAACGTTGAAAAAAGTAATCAATAATCGCTAAAGCAACTAAAATAATGGCTATTTGAATCGTTAAACTGGTAACAAAAGCCAATAAAAATTGCAAAGGCTTTTCAGTGCCCACTGAACTAAGATTCATTAATTCTGGAATGGCATCTTTAATTTTTATGTAACATAAGTAAATAACTATTGCGAATTTCATTAATGTTTTAAAAAGATTCATCCAGGTTTGTTTGCCAAACATGCGCTTGATTCCTTCGATAGGATTCATTTTTTTAAATTGCGGTTTAATTGCTTTAGTAGAAAAAAGCAACCCTACTTGGGCAACATTTCCGATTACACCGATTAAAACAGCTATTGCAAAAAAAGGTAAACAAGCTAACATAAAGACCAAAATTGCTTGGATAGCTAATTTAGGTAAATCATGTAATAAATTTCCATAATTATGTACATGTTCTATCGAAGTTATAAGGTAAGGAAGAAGTTGTTTCATCATATATGTCCACAAAGGAACTAGTAAACCGGCAAAAGCCAATAATGCTACAGCAGATGATAAGTCTTGACTCTTAGCGACTTCTCCACGTTCCCGTGCATCTTTTAAACGCTTGGGCGTGGGTTGTTCTGTTTTATCATCTTTTGCCAATGTCCTCACCTCACTAACTTAACGATTGAATAAATTCTTGTAAAAATAATAATGCTTCGGGTAATTTCTTTCCTAAATAACTGACAAGGTTTGGCAAAACCAATAAAAATAATGCGAAACTAACCGCATTTTTAATAGGCATTCCTAACATCAAAACATTTAGACTTGGAATCGTTCTGGAAATAACTCCTAAAACAACATCAATCACTAACACACCTACTACTAATGGTGCTGCCAGATTAACCGCCATTTCAAACGTTCCCACAAACAATTTGATAATCCCCTCAACTGTACTCCCTTGAATAGGTAACGCACCTAGCGGAATTAACTGAAAGGATAGCAACATACCTTTAATCAAAAAATGATGTAAGTCTAAAACAAATACAATTGCTAAACTCAGCCAATAATAAACTTTCCCATATTGTGAACTCATCATTTCAAACGTTGGGTCAAATGCTTGTCCCATTGAAAAACCTACTTGAAAATCAATCATATTACCTGCCATTTCAACACCTGTAAAAACTAATTGAGTGACGTAACCCATAGCTAGACCAAGTAATACTTCCTTCACACTAATTAATGCAAACAATAAAATTGGATAAGTCGTTGTTGCAGCTTCAACATATGGCCAAGCTCCGACAACAAAACTGCCGCCTAAAACTGCTTTTGCCATCATAGGTACTCCTTTTTGAGAAAATACCGGACAAACAGCTAAAAAAGAAAGAATACGAATAAAAACAAATAAAAAAACTTGAATTTGTGCCATCTTACTTCCTCATAAAGAAGCAATGATTTTAAAAATCGATTGCGTAAATTCTAAAAGTAAATTTAACATGAAGTTACCAGCTAACATGAGCGTTAAAAAGATAGCCATAAGTTTCGGCACAAAACTTAATGTTTGTTCTTGAATTTGCGTGGTTGCTTGAAAAATACTAATAATTAATCCGACCACCATCGCCACAACAATTGCTGGACCAGATACTAACAAGATTTTCATGAACGCTTCACGCATCACATCTAAGACTAATTCAACAGACATTTTTCTTCCTACTTTCTAAGCAAAGCTCTTAATTAACGATTCCACTACTAGATACCAACCATCGACTAACACAAATAATAAGAGCTTAAACGGTAAGGAAATCATCACTGGTGACAACATAAACATCCCCATCGACATCAATACACTGGCTACAACCATATCGATAATCAAAAATGGTATGAAAATCAAAAAGCCGATACTAAAGGCAATTCGTAATTCACTAATAATAAAAGCGGGTGTTAAAATAGTCATAGGCAACTCTTCATAAGACGCATATTGACCACGTGCATCTGCTAAATCAACAAATAATTCCACATCTTTATCACGTGTTTGCTCATACATAAATTCTTTAATTCGAATTTCCGAGCGATCAAAAACTTCTTGTTGTGTAATTTCTTCATTTTGAAATGGCTGAATCGCATCATTATAGATGTCTGTATAAACTGGGCGCATCACAAAAAAAGTCAAAAACAAAGCCAAACCAATTAAAACTTGGTTCGGTGGATTTTGCTGTGTTCCTAAAGCATTACGTACAAAAGATAACACCATAATAATTCGAGTAAACGATGTGGTCATTACCAATAGAATCGGAATGATTGATAATAAAGTCATCATGATAAAAGTATTAATTGTTTGGTCAGAAGAACCTGTATTCGAAAGCAAACCATTAATTGTATTTGTCACTTCTTCTGCATCTAATGCATGAACTTGCGTAGGAAATACCAACATAGTGACTGCTATTCCTAGTAAACACAACCATAAACTACTTTTCTTCATTCGATGAATTCCTCTTTCTACGTGCTAACTGTTCCGTTTTCTTTTGAATTAGTTGCGAAAATTGTTTAGGAACAATTTCTTGTGGTATTTGTTGTGACGTACGATAGTTCTGCACTTCTTCTGGTGTTAACTCACGAATAATTTCATTCGTTTGTTCCGATAAACTCATCACATAATATTTGTCTAAAATTTTAACAATGGCGATAAAAGACGATTTGCTAACTGCAATTCTTTCTAGTACTTGTAACGTTTTCCCACCATTTTGATGTGTGCGATTGTTTAGATAGCGAAGCAATTGATTGGCTCCATATAATAAAACAAAAAGAAAGACAATCATCTTCACTAATAAAAATATTATTTCCATAACTGCTCCTACTGAATTGCTAGATCAGTAATATATACATCACTAACGATTTCTGTCCCGTACGCATGATTAATGGTTTCTTTAAGTTCTGCCTTCCACTGCGCTAGACCTTCTGGCGTATCTAAAATATCGCTAGCTTTTTTTTGACGCAAAACATTGACGATACTGTCTCTAACTAAAGCAACATTTTTAGTAAAATCTTCACTGTCTTTTTCTTCAATCAATACAGAAAGATTGACACGAATATATTGTTGATTTCCTTCGCTTTTCGCTAAATTCACAACAAATTCATCTAATGGAACAATGGTTTGATCTTCTGAAACAGTGGGTTTACCTTCTTTTTCAGCAACTTGTACACCTGTTGTTGGGGGCAATAAAAACTTAGTTGTTACGACTGTTCCAATCACACTACCGACTACTGCCAGTACCAGGATTAAAGGTAAAATAAGTCCCATCTTCATACTCTTTTTTTCAACTTCAACTGTTCCATTTTCAGCTTTTGGAGCTTTTCCTTTTTTCTTTTTCTCCATACTGACTCACCTCCTACGCTTCTTTTAAATTAATTGGTTGTTGAATTTTTTGGCGATACTCAATGATTCGTTGAATCACTTCGTCAGCCGTTTCAATAACAAGCAATGTTTTTCCATCTACTAAAGTCACCATAGTATCAGGGGTTTCCTCTAAACGATAAATCAAATCAGGATTGAGATAAAACTGCTTTTTGCTTAACGATGTGACCGGAATCATATGAGTATCTCCTTTTAATTAAAGTTTAGGATATTAACGTTTCAAGTTTAATAATTCTTGAAGCATTTCATCAGATGTTGTAATACTTCTTGAGTTTGCTTGGTAAGCGCGACTAGCAACAATCATTTCAGTAAATTCAGTTGATAAATCAACGTTTGACATTTCGATTTTTCCAGATTGCATCATGCCTGAGCCATTTTGTCCAGCTGCTCCAAGAATTGCATTACCTGTATTTACAGTTGCGCCATAATTATTACCACCCAATTTTTGTAAAGCATCGGGGTTGTTAAAAGTTGCAACCGCCACTCGACCAATAATTACATCTTGATTGCCATATTTAGCTGAAACTACCCCATATTTATCAATGGCCATTGATTGGTAAGCTTGACCATTAAATTCTTCAGGAACATTTAATGCTGCTAAAGGACTGTTATTAGTGATATCCGGTGCTGTCGTATTATTTGTGCTCACCGCTCCCATGACTTTCATCCCTGAACTATTTACTAGATCCCCATTGCCATCACGCGTGAAAATACCATCCCTAGTGTATAAGTTATTTCCTTCACCATCACGGACAACAAAATAACCACCACCTTCTAGATAAAAGTCTAAATCACGACCCGTTGAAGTCGGTGCGCCTGGTTCATGAATTGTATCAATGGAACCAACTTGTACACCTAAACCAATTTGTTGCATATTTGTTCCACCAAGTCCACCTGGTTGTCCAGCTGTTGCTTGAGTTGTGGTTTGACTCATAATATCTTGGAACATCACACGACTTGATTTGAAACCAATTGTATTAACGTTGGCAATATTATTTGCGATAACATCCATTTTAACCTGTAAATTTTTCATTCCACTAACGCCTGAGTACATTGATCTTAACATTTTTCTTTTCCTCCTAATTTTTCATGACAACTCATTATATTTTTTCACCAATTTCTTGAATACCACTCATGTAATATTCATTCCCACCAACAACGATGGTTGCATAACCATCAACGAAGCGGACTTTTTCTACTTTTCCGGTAACAATTTCTTCTCCGTCTCGTACACTGACTTCACGCCCTAACATTTCAAACGCTTGTTGCTGTTGAGACATACGAACAGACTGATTTAGTCCGTCGCCAATTTCTTTAATTTGTTGCAAAGTAGTAAACTGAACAAACTGTCCAATATAATCGGT
Organism: Enterococcus sp. AMC1623; assembly: GCF_058216495.1. Taxonomy (NCBI): domain Bacteria; kingdom Bacillati; phylum Bacillota; class Bacilli; order Lactobacillales; family Enterococcaceae; genus Enterococcus; species Enterococcus sp. AMC1623. Next base: position 1,891,834 of record NZ_CM177096.1, read on the forward strand.
ACCAGCATTTCCTCCAGATTCACCACCACCTGCCGAAACAGTGGGGTTACTCATCGATGCAGAAAGAATTTTCAAAAAATCATCCATCGAAATTTCTGAAGGATCGCTTTTTTGACTCGTGGCATATGTTCCACCAAAATTAAGACTATTCACTGCGTCTGTCATCGTTCTTTTTCCTCCTTTTAAGCTAAAATACTCACGCGACTTTCGACTTCATGCTCGACAACATTTTCTTCTAGCTGTTGTTTTCGATATCGACCTGCCGGATGTCGTTGTTGTTGCATTGGACGTTCTTGTGAAAATCCCTGCTGAAACGACTGTGACAATGAGTTTTGATTATCGGTTGTCGAAGCAATCGTTGGTTCTGAACGAGTCACAGTAAACACAGACACATTCTCTTGTTTTTGTAATACTTTATCTAAGCGTGTCGTAATCGCTTCAAACATTTTTTTAGTTTGTTCTGATTGCACGGTTAATTCTAATGAAACAGATTGAGCGGTTACTTTCATTTTGACCTGAATTTTCCCCAAATCTCCTGGATCTAAGTCAAAAGTCACCACTTTTTCATTTGGTCGCACCATTGTTTGTAACTCTTGCTGAATAGGCTTGGCTATTTCTTGAACTACTTTTTCAAGTGTAGGTCCGTGTCCACTTTGAATTTTCGGTACATCTAAAGCGATTGTTCCAGCCTCGCGAACAGGTATCGTCGTTGGTGAACTGGTTACAATCTCTGAATTCCCTACAGATTTTGATGTGATCGATTTATCTGTTGATTCAGTTTTAGTTGTCGAATGAACTTGGTCTGTCGATTCGACGTTTTCATTTTCAACTGGTAGACTTTGTTTCTCACTTTGTACTTCCACTCGATTTGTTGCTTTTGGTTCGCTAATTTCTTGGTCCACTGGTATCGACTTATCTAAGGTAGCTGCTGGCTTTTTAGCTGTTTCTGGTACTTCTTCTATTACAGTAGGAACTTGTTGTTTGTCCGAACCCACTATTTTTTCAATAATTGGCGCTTGAACTATTTCAGTAGGTGCTACCTCTTTAGACAGTACTTTGCTGGATAATACTTTTTCAACGAGCGTATCTGAACTTTTATTAGGCAACGTTGCATTTACCGCTTGTGTGCCTTTGGGTAAGTCTACCTCTGGATTGATTGTTCGATTCTTCAATACTACCGCTTCATCTATCCCATTTTCTAAATCAGTATTCAGTGTTTGTTGCTCAGATAATTTTTCAATTACTGACGACTCATCAAGAATCACTTCTGAAGATGGAACAGTTTGTTTGGTCTTAGCAACAGATGTTGGCAGTTCAGCTGTTGCCTCTAATTCCCCACTGTTTATTGGTTGTGTCACTATCGACTCTTCAATAGTGACTGGCCCAAGGAATTGATCAGACATTGACTTCAAACGATTTGGGAACAAACTGTCGGGAATCGGTAATTCAGGGTTTAATTGTTCTAACAGATTTTCTTCTCCTTGATGATCCATTCCAAGAAATTTATCAGAAATTGAACGCAAATGTTCGGGAACTATACTAACGGCAATCGGTAGTTCAGCGTTTAGCTGTTCTGGCAGATTTTCTTCTCCTTGATGATCCATTCCAAGAAATTTATCAGAAGTTGGACGCAAACGTTCGGAAACCATACTAGCAGCAATCGGTAATTCAGCGTTTAGCTGTTCTGGCAGATTTTCTTCTCCTTGATGATCCATTCCAAGAAATTTATCAGAAGTTGGACGCAAACGTTCGGAAACCATACTAGCGACAGTCGGTAATTCAGCTGTTGGCAGTTCAGCTGATAGTTCTATTCCAACCCCATTTTTAAGTGGCTGTTCCTCTATATTTTTTTCTACTTGTTTCGTCTCTCCCATAAAGTTATCAGAAGTTGAATTTAAAGGATTAGTCCAGCTAATATCTGGACTTGCTGAATCCATTGTAGCCACAGACGAAGACTCTTCACCTGTTGTTTCTGGACTTGTTTGTGGCAATGTGTCTTTTTCTATTTGAGAAAATTCTCCAATTAAGATTTCTGAATTTTGATGCAATTGATTTTCTATAAAGCTTTGAGCTGTTGGCAGATGCTCTTTGGTCACTTGAAACGCCTCTGTTAGCATTTCTTTCGTATCCGGTACCGTTTCTAACAAATCTCCTGTAGGATTTACCAATGGTGGATTAAATTGTTGTTCTTCGATGACGGTATTTACTTCCATCGAACGATTGACGGGTAAAGAATTTATTTTTTCAGACGAATCACTTGTTACTTCTACAGAAAAAGGCGACGGCAGCGCCTCATTTGTCATCACTTCTGGATTTTCATTAACTGATGGAACCGTCTGAATAGCAAACATTTTGTTTTCTGAAACTCTATTAGAATAAGATTCAACAGATTCTTTAAATAAATTAGTCGTTCTATGTTCGTTTGATTTACCCAAAACATCTGTGGATGGACTATTCGTTTGCATAAAAACTGCATGACTATTTTTTTGTTCCATTCCAACTAAAAATTCTGTGTCCATTCGAGTGGTCGTTTGTTGCATGTTACTAGTTTCATTGGTTGTTGAAGCAGATTGCTGACTTGACTGAGTAGCAAATGTGCTTATGGGTATGCTTGATGCTTGCGATGAATGTTCTTGCTTGGATATATTCGCTTTAGAAAAAGTGTCCTCATCCATGGACTGTTCTAGCTCTGAATGTTCAACAGTAGTTTCTTCTGATTGAACATCCTCGTCTGATGCCGACTGAAACTGTTGGAAGAACATTTGAAACATAGTACTGTCTGGGGCTGAAGATTGGTGGTTGGTTGTTGGAAACGTACTATTCGTTATTTGATGAATTCTTTCCATTTTTCATCCTTTCTATCAGCCGAGAATTAACTGATTCTTTTTCTATTTGCCATCTCATCTAGCATTTTTTGTTCTTCACGATTTACAGCTAATTGATGCTCCGCCATTTGTTTTTCTGAGAGTTTTTCTAAAACTTTTCTTTCTTTTTGTGCGGTAATATATGCTTGTAATTTGAGTTCTACAAAATGTTTAAGCTCATTAATTGTTTGAACTGTTTCTGTTAATTTTTGATTTAAATCTAACAAATACCACTGTTGAATTTGCATTCGATTGACGGTTGTTTCACGAATTTCCATCAATTCCCCTTTTTCTGCAATTAGTTGTTTCAAAATTTCTTCTTGTTCATTCAGTGCTTTTTGTGCTGAAGCATATTCTCTTTTTGCTTCATTTTCTTGAATCCAACGATAATCTAAAATTTTTTCTAGCGAGAATTGAAATTTTTCCACTTTTTACTCCCTTCTTACCCTCTAATCGTTGATACATCGCTAAATAAAGCATGTAGTTTCATAACTGTTTGTTCATAATCAGAAGGTTCTTCTACTTGTTGACGTAAAAAGGCATTGATTGGTTGATGTAACGAAATCGCATAATCTATCACAGCATTACTTCCTTTTTGATAAGCACCAATATCAATTAGGTCTTTTGCTTCCGAGTAAGCAGCCATATTTTCTTTTAGTTCACCGGCATGCTTATGATGTTCTGGAGAAACTAAACTTTTCATCAATCGACTCAAACTATTTTGAATATCAATCGCTGGATAATGATTTTGTGAAGCAATTTTACGCGAAAGTAAGATATGACCGTCTAAAATTCCGCGTACGGCATCAGCAATTGGTTCATTCATGTCATCCCCTTCAACCAAAACTGTATAAAACGCTGTAATTGAGCCTTTATCAGACATTCCACTACGCTCTAACAATTTTGGCAAAGCTGTAAATACAGATGGAGTATACCCTTTCGTGGTGGGCGGTTCTCCGATAGATAACCCAATTTCTCGTTGTGCCATAGCAAAACGTGTAACTGAGTCCATCATCAATACCACCTTCTTGCCTTGATCACGGAAATATTCAGCAATTGCGGTAGCAACGTGTGCTCCTTTTAAACGAACCAAAGGCGGCGAATCTGACGTCGCACAAACCACTACTGATTTTTTGTACCCCTCACTACCTAAATCATTCTCAATAAACTCTTTTACCTCACGACCACGTTCACCGATTAAACCAATGACAATGACATCTGCGTCACAGTAACGAGCAACCATTCCCAACAATGTACTTTTTCCCACACCACTTCCGGCAAAAATCCCCATACGTTGACCTTCACCGACTGTCATAATGCCATCAATTGCGCGTACACCTGTACTCATAATTTCAGCGATTCGTTTTCGTTTAAAAGGGTCTGGAGAGTCATTAATCACTTCATATTCAGGACTATTTTCATTTAAAACTAAATCGTCTAACGGTCGCCCCAGTCCATCGAGCGTGTGACCAAGCAAGTCATCATTTACTTTGACGGTTAAAGTTTTACCCGTAGCTTTCACTAAACATCCTGGGCCAATGCCTTCTAGTTCATCTAAAGGCATTAGCAAAACCGTTTGTTTCACAAAACCTACCACTTCAGATAACGCCGTTTTATTGCTATTGCGGATTTTAATTTCGCAAATTTCTCCAACAAATACATCTAGTCCTTCGACTTTTATGATTAAACCCACCACTTCGCTAACTTTTCCAAATACTGAAAAAAAGGAATGCCTTTTGGCTTGTTCGATATAAGAATCAATTGGTAATGTTAGCTCCATTGGTTGTTCATTCCTTTGTCAATTGTTTTAAAAATCGTTTTAATTCTTTTTCTAATTCAAAAGTTACCAGTGCTTCATCCGATTCCACTGATACATCATAAGGTCCCATAAGTTCGTCTTTCAAAACTAAAAATCTTAAGAAAGGTATTTCTTGTTTTCTGGATTCCATTTTTTCTACCAACAGATCGTAATAGCGTGCATTTGCTCGAATAACGATTAGTTGGTCGGGCTTTTCTAGCTTAATCAAGATTGGTTCAACGATTTTTAAAATCGTTTCGTTATCTATCTCTAATTTGGTTTGAATCAATTCTTGCGTCATCTCAACACCCAATTGAATGATTTCTTGACGCTTTTCTTGCACATAAATCGCACTGCTTTCAATGGCTTCTTGTAAAGATTCTTTGGCTTGAATAAATAAATGTTCAGCCTCTTCTTGAACCTTTTGCATGCCTTCTTCATGGCCTTGTTGAAAGCCTTGTTCATGACCTTCTGCTAAGCCAAGTTGATGGGCTTGTATTTGTACGTTCTCTGCTTCTTGTTCAATTTGAGCAGCTTCTAGTAATGCGGCCTGTTTAATTTTTTCAGCTTCTTCATGTGCTTCTTGTAAAATCTTAGCTTTCATTTCTTCGAGTTGTTGTAACTGTCGCTGTTCTTTTGAAAGTTGCTGTGCTCTAGTTTTATTTTTGGTTAAGTTAAACTCAGGTTCTTTTCTTTCAGGAATGATTGGTCGCGTAGTAACTATCGATTTAGCTGTTGTACTTTTATCAATCGCTGAACCTTTTAGCAAAGAATTATTTGACCACTGCATCTTGCTCGCCTCTTCCAATATAAATCTCGCCAGCTTCATCTAATCTACGGATGACAGCAACCACATGTTGTTGTGCTTCTTCAATTGCTGATAATCGTGTAGGTCCCATAAACTGAATTTCCTCTTTAATATTTTGAACTGCACGACTCGATAAGTTAGCAAAAATAAACTCACGAATGTCTTCGGTTGTTCCTTTCAATGCAAGAACTAACATATTGTTATCAACATCACGCAATACTTTTTGTACATCCAAACGATCCAAACCAACAATATCTTCGAAAGTAAACAAGCTTGATTTGACTTCGTTTGATAAATCTGGTTGACGTTTTTCTAAATCGGTTAAGATATTCTTCTCTGTACCACGACTTGCTGAATTTAAAATTTCCACAAGGGTATGCACACCACCAACATTTTCGGTGCTATTTTCCATTACGTTCGAGAATTTATTCTCAATTACACCTTCAATACGACGAATAATCTTTGGTGAAGTACTAGAAATCATCCCGATTCTTTCTGCAATCTCCACTTGAAGTTTATCTGGAAATTGAGAAAGAACTGTAGCTGCTTTTTCAGGCTGCATATAACACAAAATTAATGCTACTGTTTGAGGATGTTCATTCAAAAGTAAATTTATCAATTGTTGAACATCTGCTTTACGCACAATATTAAATGGACGTTCTCTTAATTGAATTTGATTTAATACATCAATGACATCTTTTGCTCGTTGTGGTCCTAATGCTTGATTTAATAATTCTTTTGCATAATCAATCCCACCATCTAAAACATATTGCCTTGCACTGGAGGTTTCAATCAACTCTTCTAATACAGCATTTCTTTCTTCGGGACTAACCAAATCAGTATTTGCGATTTCGTAGCTGACCTTACGAATAACGTCTTCCGGCAATAATTTCATAATTTTAGAGGAGGTTTCTGAACCAAGCGAGATTAATAAAATCGCTGCTTTTTTTATACCATCAATGGTAGTCATCTTATTTCTCCTCCATTTATTTTTCCTTTGTCCATGCACGAATTAATTCAGCAGCAATTTCAGGATTTTCATCGGCAAATTGTTTCGCACGTTTGTCTCTGTCAACTACTTTCGATTTAATACGACTTGTTTGGGTGTCCTCTTCATCTAATTCATCATAACTATCAGAGGTTGATGACGGATTGACCATTGAAGCAATCGAATCTGCAAAACTAGCTTCTGCAGACATTGATTGTGAACGCTCATTAAAGTTGGGAATTACTTCTTCCATTAGTTCTTCCTCGTCATCATCAACTAAGAAATCATCTTGTTGACGTCTGCGTAATATAAAGAATGTGCCTAACATAATCAGAGAGACCAATAAAACGCCACCACCAATGGCTAAATATATCCAAAGATTATTTAAGATAGTCGATTGATTGTTCGTTGTTGGATTTTCTTCAGCAGCAGCTTCTGCTTGTGTGAAAGTCACACCTTGAATGGCAATTTCATCGCCACGTTCTTCGTTATATCCCACTGCTGATGCTACTAAAGCACGAATTTCTTGTTGAACATCTGCAGGTAAATTTCCACTTATCACAACTGAACTTGTCATGCGTTCAATCATTCCTGGAGCACTAATGGTTTTCGTAATTTCTGTATCAAGTTCATTATTGACATCCCGTCGATACGTGCGATTTCCTTCTGCATCATCACCAGTTACAACCGTCACATTGTCATTTGCTTGCCCCGTTTGTGCTTCCTGAATAGCGTCTGCTGAACCAGTAGCTTCAACACTCTCACTACGAATTTCAGGATTATTATAAGTTGTTCGCGTGCTTTCTACAGAATCAAAATCTAAATCGACGTTGATTGAAACTTGTAGATTCTCTGCCCCATAAATTGGTTCAAGTAATTTTTTGACTTTCTTTTCTAGTGTTTCTTCATACGAATTCTTAATACCGATATAACGATCACTAGCATTTGATAGGGAATTTTCTTCGCCGCTACCAGCTAAAACTAGCCCGTTGCCATCAACTACTTTGACATTTTCAGGATTTAGATTCTCAACTGCACCCGAAGCAAGGGTGACAATTCCTTGAATGGCAGAATCAGAAAGTTGTTTATTTAGCGTTAAAATAATAGACGCCGTAGCATCTTTTTTCTCGCTGCTAAAAACGCCATCATCTGGTGTCACCAAAATAACTTTTACTTTTTGAACACCATCCAACGAACCAATTGCTCGTTCTAATTCACCCGTTAGCGCCCGTTGATACATTACTTTACGGTCTTCATCAGTTGTCATCATATCCGATTGGTCAAATAATTCGAATCCAGTAGAACTATCCGGCAGTTTGTTTTCTACTGCTAAATCAATCCGATAACCATCTATTTCTTGTTGGTCAATCATGATAGTGCTACCTTTATCTTCTAGTTTGTAAGCAATCTTTTTTTCTGGTAAATTGTAAAATGAAATGCATAAGGAAATAAACGAAAAAATCATGTAGATACGATATACTTGTTAGCAACCAAACCAAAAGTATAAGGGGTATCTACATGACCAAAAATAATTGTATCACAGAAAAGCGCACCTTCAAACAACTTACTGACATCCAACGCGGAATGCTGGAACAGATGGCGAAAAGCGGCACCTATAAACAAGCTGAAATGGCGCGAGAATTAGGGGTCAGCCAACCCACTGTTTCTCGTGAGTTGAAACGCGGTAGAACGCGCCAGCTTGACTATAAGCGCAATTATTACGAGCAGTATATTGCCGCCTCAGGCGCACGGGTTTATAAAGAAAATCGTGAGAACTCGCATGCGCGGGATCATAATAAATATTCTGCGGCTTTCCTTGCTGCCTTACCTGAAAATCTAGCACCCAAGAAGGGGTTGCGGATTTATAGTGTGGATACTTTTGTACACTCTTATAGAAAGTTGCACCCTGACGAACGCGTACCATGCACGAAGACCGTTTACGCTTTGATAAATGCTGCCGTACTTCCAATCCGTAATATCGATTTGCCTATGAAGACTAGGATGCGGCCACGAAAAACAACCGTTTCTGAACCTAAAGGTCATAACGCTAAACACTTGGGACGCAGTATCGAAGAACGCTCTCCAGAAGTACTCTCGAGGGAAGAATTTGGGCATTGGGAAGTTGATTTAGTATTAGGTAAGAAAACAAAAAATGAGCCTGTCATCATCACTATGGTTGAACGGAAAACACGCTACTGCCTCACTAAGAAAGTTTGGGGAAAAGGCGCAGCGCTGGTTCAAAAAGGCGTGCTTGACTTGATGAAAAAACAGGGGCTAGAACAGTTCAAGTCACTCACAACTGATAACGGCTCTGAGTTTTCAAGTCTGTCTCTTATCGAAAGCATTGCTGAAGACGTTCAGGTTTTCTTTACTCATGCGTATGCTTCTTGGGAGAAAGGAACGAACGAAAGGCATAACCGCATGCTCCGAGAATTTATCCCAAAGGGAGTCACTCTGCGTCCATTGTCCTATTCGTATTTACTGGAAGTAACCGATACGATCAACCACAAACCAAGAAAAATAATGGGCTATACAACACCTGCAGAACGCCTTCAGGAAGAACTGGCCGATTTACAAGCAGCTTAAGGTGTTTTGTTGGTTCTATAGGATAAGAGAATAGATTAGCTGAGTCAAGAGCCGCTTTGCTCCTTCTCTTGACTCAGCTAACCTATCCTCTTGGGTCAGAACCACCAACAACTCACCTGAAAAATGGTAAGGGATGAAACACTCCCTGCCGTCAATGGCTTCAAAGCATTGGTAATACTGGATTATTGAGTAATTCGCTGTCTATAAAGGTTTTTAAAATTTTTTATGCATTTGATATTGCAATTAAGCAATCTTTTTTTCTTTTAAGTCGTTAACAATGATCCCTGCATCTGCTTGACTCAAGTCTGTAAAAAGCACCCCGTATTCAACCCTTGTGCTTATATAGTAAAAGGTACCAATGACAATGAATAAACTCATTATTCCCAAAACAATAATGCGCTTCATCATTGCACTAAGGTTTTGCTATCTGTCTTTTACTTGTTCGAACCACTCATTTACCCTGGCACCCATTCATTCCATCCTTCCAAGCCTTTAATTTACTGCATTAAAACTGCATATTTTTAATATCATTGTATGCTTCTAAACATTTGTTACGAACCTGTACTGCTGTTTGCAATGATAATTGTGCTTCAGTCATATTAATCATGACTTTTGCTAAATCATTTTCATCTCCTGAAATGACACGTGTCGTATCACTATCAATCACATTCATATTTTGATTCAATCCAGCAATTGCTTCGCCCAAATGAGCACCAAAGGATTTGTTAGATGTTGTGTTATTCTCAGAAAGCGTTGGAACCCCCACTGATGATTGCAATTCTCTTAATTGATTTTGATAATCCATTAAACCTTGGATATTAGAAATAGTATTCATTTATTTTTACTCCTTGGAAATTTCTAATGCTTTGCGTAGCATACTTTTATTCATTTCAACGGCAGAGGCATTTGCCTCATATGTACGTAGAGCTTGTATCATATCAACCATCTCGTCTGCCATATTTACATTTGATTGCTCAACATATCCATTTTCATCTGCATCGGGATTTGTCGGATCATAACTAGTACGAACTGTTTGATCTTCTGTAATACCATTAATACGAACCCCGTAACTCATGCGATTAGTAGCTAATGAATTCCTCTTTTGCTCAGTTGTAGAAACATTTTTTAAGCTTTCCGCAAAATCAATTGATTTTTTACGATAAGCGCCCCCTTCAGGCGTACGTGTCGTATTGACATTCGCAATGTTGGTCGAAATCGTGTCTAATTTCAAGCGTTCTAAAGCAAGACCGCTAACATTAATATTTAAGCCGTTAAAAATACTCATTTATTTTTCCCCTCTGCTATTAATTACTCAAGACATAATTCAACATTTTATACCTACCATTTAATTGAGCTGTCAGTGCATTGTAGTAAAGCCCGTTTGTCGCTTGATTTACCATTTCCACTTCTAAATCAACATTATTTCCATTGGCTTTGACACTGCTGGCATTATTTTCTATCACACGTGGATTTATTGATGACGAATTATTTAAATGTTTTTCGTTTGTGGCGCTTAAATTAAATTGATTTTGACCGATAGCCTTTTGTAGTTGGTTTTCAAATTCAACGCGTTTCGCTTTATAACCGTCAGTATTAACATTCGCAATATTGCTAGAAATTAATTCAGCTCGTGTTGTGGAAACTTGCATAGCAGTTTTCAATAAATTATATGTATCCAATTATACAAACCCCTTTTCCTTAAATTCTCATTTTAAATTTCATATTATTAAATAATGATGTTTACAATATCAAAAAGTATCAAATAATAGCTCAAAAAAAAGTTCTAAAACAATCTAGAAATAGATTATTTTTCGAACAATCTCAATCAATTTATATTTTAAAGTTAATTTATCTATTTTTTTCTATTTTTTGAAATTTTTATATAATTAAAATTACTACCACCTCAGTATAAAGTGCTGTCATAATTTTTACAATGGAATATATTAATAGAAACTAAATTTTACTATAGAAAAAACCTATTGTAAATGACTAAAAAGGACACATATAAAGGAACAGCAGAAAATAATTAACAAATTTCACAAAAAAAAATATTTGAAGCAGAAAATATACCTTGCGCCCATTTATAATTTTTTTATCAAAATTCAAAAATTTTTATTAAACAAATTATTCTCCATCACATCTATTGCTTTTTTAATATCGTTCAGCTCATTGTTTTTTCGTATTTTTCAAATAAAATTAAATTTCATATTAAAAACAATTAGATAACAACCGATTTAATTTAGGTGAACACACCCATAGAACGTGAATTGTTCAAATTTTTATAGAAAAGAGGAAATGAAGTGAAAAAAGGGCAAAAAAGTATCGGTACAATAATTTTAATGGTTTTAATTTTATTGGCTTTAATACCGATTCTTATTATGTTGTTTAGTTCTTATAACATAACTACCAATTTGTTACAAGAACGAAATCATGTAACACAAGTAAGCACTACTCGTGCAGTGATTACTGAAAAAGACACATTGTTAAACAAAACCAGAGAACGTTTTGAAGAAATCAGTAAAATGCCAAACTTTCAAAATGATTTTGATTTAGCAAAAATTCATGAAACGATGGAATTAGTTACTTATGGAGATACTGAAATCAAAGGAATGACTTTTGCTACATCCGATGACAAGTTCACTTCGTTAAGTGACTTGCCAAGTGATTTCAAACCAAGTACCCGACCATGGTTTCAAGCAGCCGTTGAAAAAAATGGGGAATCTGTATGGTCACCACCATACGAAAATGCAGCGGTAGAAAAAAATTATTTAACAACTGTTTCTAAAGTTGTTACAAACAAAAATGGGGATTGGGGCGTCCTAAGTATGAATGTTTCATACGATGGTATTTCTCAATTGTTAAGTGATTTAACAGTTGGGCGCACCGGTTCAATTACGTTAATCTCAGATTCAGGAATTATTGTGGCAGATATTGATCCAGCACGTATTGGGGAAGATATTTCGAAGACAAAAATATTCAAAGAAATTTCGGATCCTTCTCGAAATGAAGGTTCTATTGCTATCAACGAAGATGGTATCGCCAATATTTATTTCGATAAAGGTCGCGAAGGCAGCCAAAGTTTTGTTTATGCCGCGATTGACGAAGATGAATATGCTGTTGAAATCCAAGCATTGATTAGAAACTCAATAATTATTGCTGTTATTATTACGATAATCGTAATTTTCTTCGCCTTCTTTGTCCGCAATGTGATTAAAGAAATCATTGCTGTTTTTGAAGAATACTTTAATGAATTAAAAAATGGCACTTATCGCAAAATCAAAAAAGCTGATAAGCAAAAAGGAACTGGCATAAATATCTTAAGTAAAGCACGCCGTTACGTTTATCCTGATAAACATGGTACCGAAATTCATCGGCTAGCCGCTAGTTATAATGATATGATTGATGGCACAGCTGGACTGGTTAAACAAGTTCGTCAAGAAAGTGACCATGTTGCAACGATGTCGGAATCCTTATTCGAGTTATCTCAACAAACTAGTTCAGCTACCAGCGAAGTGACCGAAACAATCACAGGAATTGCTGAAGTGACTGGTACACAAGCACAAGAAACAGAACGTAGTGTTTCACAGTTACAACAACTTTCTGATGTGGTACAAGAATTAACCACAAACGTTACGACCATGAATGATCAGTCTCAAGAATCTTCAAGTATTAACCAACAAAGCATGACTGTGATGAATGAAGTCAATACGAGCTGGCAACACGAAATGAATCAAATGGAAATTTTAGTTGATAGCATGAATGGAATGAATCAAAGCATTCAAGCAATCAATCAAATCATTAACGTTATTAATGACATTTCTTATCAAACGAATTTATTAGCTTTAAATGCTTCAATTGAAGCTGCGCGTGCGGGTGAATCTGGAAAAGGGTTCGCAGTGGTTGCTTCTGAAATCCGTCAATTGGCAGAGCAAAGCAAAAATTCAACCAAAGAAATTGAATCAATTATTGCTACGATTCAAGGCCAATCTTCTGAGATGGTCAATCAAGCGTCTCGTTCATTAGATGGTGGAGAAAAACAAACACGTTTAATTGAACAAGCGATTGCTTCTTCAAAAGAAGTATATACTCGTAGCGCAGCAATGATTGAAGGCATTCGCGAGATTGAAAATTCAACTAATCGCATTGTGAACATTCAAAACATTGTATTAGAAAACTTAGAAAGCATTTCAGCATCGACAGAAGAAAATGCAGCGGGTACACAAGAAGTATCTGCAAATGCCGAAGAAGTACTAGCAACAATGGAAGAATTTGTTGGCCATGTTAGTGATTTAAAAGGTATCTCTGATGTTCTAAAACAAAAAATGAATAATATTACTGTTATCGATTAACAGCAAAAAAATATTCCGAGTGATAAAGTCCTGATTGAGGTACTTATCACTCGGAATATTTTATTTTAGTGATAGGCTTGCATGCCGCCTTCAACATTAACCACATCATAGCCTTCTTGTGCTAAAAACTCACAGGCTTGGTTAGAACGAATCCCTAATGTACAAATAACATAATAGGTTGTTTCATCGTCCAACTCAGCTAATTTTGCTGGTAATTCATTTAAAGGAATATTAAATGCTTCGGATAAATGATTTTGTTCAAATGGTTCTTTGTCACGAACATCCAGAATTGCAATGTTTTCTTGACGTTTAATTTTAAATTCTTCGATGGAAATAGACGGATACATTTACTCACTCCTTCAATTCAGTTGTTTTGATACTAACGAATTGAGTCCTATTTGTCAAAAATCCTTTTCTTTAATAGGAACTAATAAGCGTAATCCATTTAAAATGACCACTAGCGTACTTCCCTCATGTGCCAGCACGCCAATTCCAATATCCATTTTACCTAAAATATTTAACACACTAAGCAACACCACAATAAACATTGAAAATAGAATGTTTTGCCAAACAACTTTATCTAATTTTTTAGAAAGTTGATGAGCATACTTAAATTTCGACAAATCATTTTGCATAATGACTGCATCTGCAACATCAATCGCAATATCTGTCCCATCGCCCATCGCAAAACCAATATCGGCTTGGACCAAAGCTGGGGCATCGTTTACTCCATCTCCAACCATCACAGTTTCTCCATAGTTCTCTTGAAGCGCTGTAATAATCGCAGCTTTATTTTCTGGCAAGACATTACCAGCTACTTCATCAATCCCTAATTGTTTGGCAACAGCTTCACCTGTTTTAACTGCATCGCCTGTAATCATCGTGGTATGAATAGTTTGTTCCTGTAGATATTGAATAACTTTTTTTGCTTGTTCATTGGGTGTATCCATCATCGCAATCATGCCTACAACTAGTTCATTTTCTGCAAAATAAACAACCGTTTTTCCTTCATTTGCCCATTTCGCCGTTTTTTCTTGAATGTCCATTGATAATTGTTCAAAAGAAGCTGGTTTCCCAATCCGATACACTTTGTTTTGATGTGTAGTGATTAACCCTTTACCGATTTCATTTGTAACGTCTAAATTTAAAGAAGTCGTTTGACCAAATTCATCTAAAATAGCTTTTGCTAAAGGGTGATTGGCACTTTTTTCCATTGTAATGATAATTTCTTGCCAATCACTTTGTTGGCTCTCATCAACAAAATACATATCTGTCACAACAGGTTGTCCTTTAGTTAATGTCCCTGTTTTATCAAAGGCAACAGCTTTAATATTCGTTAAGTTAGCTAGATAAGAACCGCCTTTAAACAGAACGCCACGTTTAGCTAAATTTGAAATTCCTGATAAAGTTGCTGGAATCGCGCTAGCAGCTAAAGCACAAGGCGACGCTGCAATTAGCAAGACCATCCCACGGTAAAAACTTGTATTCCAGTCCCAATTAAAAACAAAATGTGTCAACAAGATAAAAATCGGGACAATTGCTAAAATAATTTTGACATAAATTGGTTCAATTTTTTTTATTTTCGTTGCAGTTTTAGATAAATTACTTTGTGATTGATTGACCAGTTGCAAAATTTTAGCAAATACTGTTTCACTACTATCTTTGGTCACAGTCATTGTGAATGTCCCTGAACCATTTATCGTACTACCAAATACTTCATCGCCGATTGTTTTTTCTCTCGGAATACTTTCGCCACTAATTGAGGCTTCATCAATTGAACTAACACCTTCGACAATTTGTCCATCTGTTGGAATTTGATCTCCTGGAAGAACTTTTAATTGTTGGCCAATTTGTAGTTGATCGACAGAAACTAAAATTGTTTCGCCATTTTCTTGAATAAGGCGTGCTTCAGTCGGATTCATTTTTAATAAATTAGTAATTTCACGACGACTCCGACCTTCTGCATATTCTTCGAGAAAATGAGCTCCAGCAAAAATCAGAATCAGCAATGCTCCTTCATCAAAATCACCAATAATCGCAGCACCTAATGCAGCTAAAGTCATCAAAATATGAACATTGGGCTGAAATTTTTTCAAACGAATTGAATCAGTGATTGTTTCACCAAAGCCTTCTAAAATGATATGATAACCTGCTGTTAACATACTGATTGTAAAAAGACTATTAGTGATTATTAAAGAAAAATTTCCAATAAGAGCAATAAGATAGATAACTAGTCCCACGCCATATAAATAAACAGGTAAACGACCATGTGAATGATTGTGTTCATGATGATTGTGATGTGTATGGTCATGATGACATTCTTCACTATGTGTATGCTTATTGACTGTTTCCATGATAGTTTCCTTCTTTCTTGAAATCGTTTCATATGATTACTTAATCATTTGTTCATCTATAGAATACATGAGCGATCATTCATTTGTCAAATGATATCCTAAAAATAAAAAAAGAAACGACTACAAGTTTCAGCCGTTTCTTTCATCTCTTCTTATTCATCGAAAACCAGGTAATTTATCTACTTATGACTAGTTTTAATTTAGACATATCTTAATATAATAAAGAATATCCGCTCACTTTTAAATTCAAAATTAACCCTCATTATTCGTTGTTATTTTGAGTACAGTCCTTTTTTCATTGAGTTAAAATTAAGATTATATGAGAGGAAAAAAGGAGGTGATTTGATGTTCGCTTTACATAAAAGCGTTCGTTTAAAGCGAGATATTCTTGAAGTATTAGAAAACACTAATGAGTATATATCTACAAAACAACTAACTGATATACTTGTTTATCCCTCTTTCAATAGTGTAAAACAAGCATGCGCGGAACTAAAACAACAATTCGAACAGTTTTATCACAAAGAAGATGCTGAATTTAGTATTAAAGTATCTGAAGGCGTCAAACTCATTCGTCATAGCGCAAACACACATCATTTAATCGAAGAATTAGTTGCTAATGACCTGGCTTATACGTTAGTGTTTAACCTATTAGTCAAGCGTACACTTGTAACTGACTTATTTTTAGAAAACAACTATATCACCAGAACCACCTTATATAATCGTATACGAATTTTAAATGATAGTTTACATCGTTATGGCTTACACATAGCCCTTTCCAGTCGGATTAGTTTCAGAGGAGCAGAACATCATATTCGTATGTTTGGTTATATTTTTTTGTTTAATTGTCATCGAATGATCCAATTCTTGCCTGATATCACCCTTGCTAATCAGATGAACATTGAACAAGTAACTACCAATATTTTTGATTACTTAAAGATTCCTATTTCAAAAAATCAAAAACAAAAACTCGCAATTTTAACCTATATAAATACTGAAAGCATCAAGACTCATTCGCATATACCAGAGAATATTTTATTTCAACATACAAATTCCATTATTTATCCAGACAAACCTGATTTTTTATCTCATTGGTCCATGTCTGATTGGCAATTTTATGTTGCTTTTTTGTATATATACAACTTAATTGACTCTCAATATAATGATCAGTTAATACTAAAATCAGAGTTTCTATTTGAAGAGGCTATTCAAACATGGTTGATATCATTTGAAAAGTATCTCTTTCCATTATTTGAGTCAGAAAAAAAAGCTACAAAAATTTTATTAGATAAACAGTTAATCTATACAATGAATTTTCCGTTTGAAGAAAAATTACTGGATAATTTTAATGAATTGAATGACTATACAGATTACCAGCAATTTCCTGAACTTATAGAACGCTTTGATTTTTTTTGGCAAGAATTAACTGAAAAACAAAAGATTTATCAAAATTCAGAGTATATACGAAGAATGTCGTTATTAACTGCAATCAAGTTAGTTGATTTTGAGCAACTAACACCTAAATTAAAAATTTATATTTTTTCAGATATCAGTGATTTGCATAAAAATTATTTACGAGCTCGATTAAAAACTACGTTAACTACATACGCTTTAACATTTGTTGAAAATTATAAAGAAGCTCAATTAATCATCAGTACCATTGAATTTTTAGAAGAATTGAATGAATCTCAAAGATTGTTACAAGTATGTAGTAACTTTTCTTTAATCGATATGTCTATCGTTGAACGCGCAGCACAAAAGATAACCAGTACTGCTATCGATGGATAAAAACACGAGTTCCACAAAAAAGCTATCACAAAAATAGTTGCCTAATTTTGTGATAGCTATTTATCTTATAAAATTTATGCTAGTTTAGCATGTGTTAAAAATTCTTGAAGTTGAACTGCCAACATCAATAAATCTTTTTCCGATACCCAAGGATTAATGACAACAATCTTTTGACGTTTATTAAAGTTCGTCCGATTGATTTCTTCCGTAATAATCGTAAAGTCCGCATCCATAAAATCATCGACAAATTCGATGACGACTTCTCCCATAAAATATCGATAAATTTTGTTTTTAATTAACTGCAAAGAACTAGCTGAAACTTTTGAGTAGATAAAAATGTGTACTTTTTCAAATGTTTGTTCCAACGGGATAAAATTTTGACACATTAAATAGCTTTGGCACTTAACAAAGTTGTTAGCATCTTGCACATTTTTGCTATAACTTTGCCAGAACTCTTGAAATTGACGATCAAACGCTGTATCTTTTTGCTCAGCTTCTTCGACAGTAACTGGATACAATAAAGAATGGAGTTCGCCATCTAAAAAATGATAATTTTTAATAAGATGGAGCCGATGGAACATAGTATAAATCATATTTTTTTCAGCTGGAACTAAAATCCGAAAATGTCTCTCAAAAAATTTAATCCATTTCTGTGCTTTAAATTTGGTACTTGTATCCATTTTGACAGATACTGCTTGATTTGGGCACAATTCAAAACAATATAAAACAGAATTAAATAGCTCCCAGTCTTTATTTCCCCAGCCTGTCAATTCTTCTTTTAAAGGTACTTTGTTTTTACGATCGTTTTTTGACAAATTGTATCCTAAATGCACCGATTGACTGATAATAAAAGACCACGTAGATAGCAAATGTACCATATAATTATTTGGCTCAACCTCTAGCTCATTGGCTAATAAATGACCGATTCGATAGTATTTTTCTTCAACTGCATCTGAGTACACACTCTTGGTGTATGGCTGTAATCCATACATAAGTAAGAATAACATGATTCGAATCCCTTCTTCAGAACCATTGATTTTTACTTGATGTGAAATACTAATATGTAAGTCAAAGCGATGTAAGAACTGATTGATTTGCGTGATTTTACGACGTAATTTTGAAAAACTAATGCCATGTTCGTCGCAAAAAGCTTGTGATGAAAATGAACGTTCATAAATAAATTTTTGAAACACAGCATATTCAAGCGTACCAGTTAAAATTATCTCAGAAATTTGATCCAAATTCATTTCTCCTCGATACAATCGAGTCCCATAGCGTGTGGATGCTTCTACATAAAATTGTTGTTCGGGATAAATCTGCTCTAATTGCTGATTAATTTCTCGATAATATTTTCGCATCGTTTGATATTGTACACCTAAATATTCGGCAATTTTTTCACTGTTAACATAACTTTCATGATTATCTAAATATTGAAGTAATTTCAGTTTAATTTGTGTCTCTTTAGATAAACCAAACATAATCTCGCTCCTTTCTTGTCTAGAAAATATTTTTATTTCTGATCTTTCAACAAGGGTACTAATAGTCTAATCGGCACTAAAATCATTAAAATTAATAGGCAGATGTTTCTCGTATCACCCACATAATCATACATGCCACTAACTTGCACAAATGATGCCAGTGCAAAAAAAGCCAGCAAACAATCTAAACTTGTCAGCATAAATGTAATCATATTTTTTTGAGAGACTAAACTGTATTTACTAACGAACATGTATAGTGTCAACCCATTCAATAGTAGCGAAGTGCAAAAGATGCCTAAATGAACAAATAAACTCATTTTTAAGATACTAGTTAATTGCATATAGAACATATCGCCCACAATCAACAAGAGTAAATTGATAAAAATCAACTGAACTGACAAGTAAATATAGTTCCTAGCTGTTGCTTTTAATTTGTGTGACATAGGTTTCATTTTTTCTCATCCTCTTTTATAATCAAATTCCAATAATAGTTTCATAAAATGAGAATCCACTAAATACATGCATCTATATCATTTGTGTTATTATTATAAATAAATTTCTTGTTTTCACAAATACTTATAGAAAAATTCCCACAATATACTGATATAATAAGAAATATATGATAAAAAAGAAATTCCAAATTTCCCATAATTATTCGTTGTTTTTTAAACTATAATTACTCATCGATAAAAATAAGATTAAAAAAAGATGAGAATATAAGGAGTTGATAAAAATGTTCGCGTTACACGGCAGCGTTCGGCTCAAACGAGACATCCTCGAAATTTTAGAAAATAATACAGAATATATCTCTACCAAAGAAATCACTGAACTGTTAGGTTATCCGTCCTTTAACAGTGTCAAACAAGCATGCACAGAACTAAAGCAACAATTTGAACAGTTATATACAAAAGAAGAAGCTGAATTTCTTATCAAGGTATCTGGTGGTATTAAACTCGTTCGTAATGGTGTCAATATCCAGCGTTTAGCTCAACAATTATTAGTCAACGATATTGTTTATCCTTTGTTATCGGTTTTGTTCATCCAGCGCACAACTTCAACAGATTTATTTTTAGAAGAACACTTTATATCCAGAACTGCACTTTATAATCGAACACGAATCTTAAATACGATTTTGCATCATTATGGTCTGCATATTTCTCTTTCCAGTCGCATCAGTATTAACGGCGAAGAAAGCCGAATTCGAATGTTTGGTTATATTTTTTTGTTCATTGCACATCGAATGTTTAAACATTATCCAAATCACGAATATCAAGAAGATTTGGAACAAGTCACTGCTGATATTTTTGAGTATCTTGACATCCCGCTTACCATTAATCAAAAACAAATGCTGACATTATTAACTCTGGTGAACCATCTTGGCGTAATCCATGAACAGTTTCTTACACCAGATGATTTATTATTACAACATTTAAGCTCTGTCACTTACCCAGATAAACCGCCTTTTTTAACTACTTGGTCGACTTCTGATTGGCAATTTTATGTTGCTTTTTTGTATATCTATAATTTAGTTGAAACAAAATATGACAGCCATCTTTTGTTAAAAAATGAACTTTTATTTGAAAAAGAAATTGATTCTTGGTTACTATTATTTGAAGAATATTTCTTTTCTTTATATGAGTCAGAAAAAGAACCGGCACGTGTTTTATTAGATAAACATTTAATTTGTGCGATGAATTTTCCTTTTGAAGAAGAATTGTTGGATAATTTTAAAGGCGTCAATGAATATACGGTCCGTGAGCAATTCCCCGAATTTATGGAGCTTTTTGATTTATTTTGGCAAAAAGTATCAAATAAAGAAATGATTTATCAGCAATCGGAATATGTTCGTCGCATGTCGTTATTAACTGCAATTAAGCTGATTGATTTTGAACGTATGAAACCTAAAATTACTATTTATGTTTTTTCAGATGTTAGCGAATTACATAAACATTATTTTCAAGTTCGTTTGAAAAATAATTTATCCAATTATTCACTAAGTTTTGTCGATGATTATCGAGAAGCAGAGCTCATCATAAGTACCATTGAATTTTTAGAACAGCTTACTGAACAACAAAAACTCTTACAAGTTCGGATTAACTTTCCTGTCCTTGATATGCTGTTAGTTGAACAAGCCATCCGAGAAATAACGGCTAATCTATGCACAGAAGACACATAAAAAGCGCCATAGAAATTTTCTATGACGCTTTTTTTTATTCCGCATTCATTACTTCTTGAGGAACAGCAAAGAAATACGTACAAATGAAAGCAACTACAAATGTAGCAATTCCTACAGCTACGTAACTAAATAATTGATAAGAATCATAAATATACATTAATGGTGACAAAATAACTGCTAATCCATAAGAATTTGCTTGAATACCTAGTATTGATAATATTGCTCCACCAAGTGCTGAGCAAGCTAACATAACAATTAAGGGTTTTGTTCCATAACGTAAGGTAATTCCGAATAATGCTGGTTCACTAACACCTAGTAATTGAGTAATACCCGCACTAGTGCCAATAACTTTAACATTTTTGTTTTTCGCTTTAATACTAATGGCAAAACAAACGGCAGCATTTGCAAAACCATACATTGCACACAATGTAATTAAAGGATTAAACCCTGTCGATGCTAACAAAGTCGTTTCAATCATAATAAATAAATGATGCATACCTGTCATAACAGCTAATGGATAAATAAATCCAATAATTAAGCCACCTATACCTAATGGTACATGGATTAATCCTTCAACTACGTAAACTAAACCATCTTCAATAAAATGCAACAAGGGTCCCAACACTAACAGTCCCATCAGCATCATACCAGCGATAACAAAGAACGGTGTAAACATTAAATCTAAGGAGTCTGGCATACGTTTACGTAAAAATTTCTCAAAAGTTGCACCTACTATTCCGATCACTAAAGCAGTTAGTACACTTCCTTGATATCCAACAATTGGAATAAACCCAAAAGCAATCAATGGTTCAACACCACTATTAATATCCGCTACAGCATAGGCATTTGGAAGCATCGGTGAAACAAGCATTAAACCAATAACAAAGCCAATAATCGGTGTCCCACCAAATTTCTTAAAAGCTGACCAACAAATCAACGCTGGTAAAAACGCAAAGACCGTATCAGTTAAGACACTCATCAATGTTAAAATATATTCAGGAATATTATCCGCTGATGTTCCAAATAATTCTAAAAATGCCTCATTTAAGACGACACCCTTTAGACCTAAAAATAAACCTGTTGCCACAATCCCCGGAATAATTGGAATAAAAATATCTGCTAACGTTCGAATACCACGCTTAATGGGATTACCTTCTTTTTTCACTTCAGCTAAATCTGCTTGTTTATTTCCAATTTCTTTATCATTTTGAATAATTGAATCATAAACTTTATTGACAGTTCCTGTCCCTAATATAATTTGATATTGTCCGGCATTAAAAAATACGCCTTTTACTTGGTCAATTTGTTCGATTTTTTTATCATCAATTACTGCACGATTCTTTACCTCTAAACGTAAACGTGTTGCACAATGGGTAATCGTTAAAATATTATCTTTTCCAACTACTTCTAAAATTTCTTCACCAATTTTTTTATAATCTGTCGCCATCTTTGTTCCTCCGATCTACTTAAATAAAATGCTTTGATACGGTGCAAGAGTAATTTCTTGTCCTGAAACAACATTGTTATGAGTCACTAAATATAACTTTTCAATCGCTTTAGGTAAATTTACCTTTTCTTTGTTAACGCCTAAATTCGTTAATACATAAATTTTTTCATTCTTCCACTCACGTGTATAAGCAATCACATTTTCAGGAACTTCTGAGATAAAATCAATCGCTCCTTTTGTCAACACTTCATGTAATTCAGAATGCTGCCGTAAAGCAATCATTTCCTTATAAAATCCCAATACTGAATTATCTGTCGTATGAATGTCTGGATATTCTTTTGTCATTTCTAACCAAGGCTGATGAGTGGAGAAACCACCGTATTGACTACTGTCCCATGGCATTGGAGTTCGTGAATTATCACGACTACGCATGTTAACAAAATCTAACGCTTCTTTTTCAGAAAAACCTTCTTGAATAGAGCGATAATAATTATCAATACTTGAAATATCGTCAAATTGTTTAATATCTGTTCGTTGTGCGTTAAGCATACCTAATTCTTGCCCTTGATAAATAAACGGCGTTCCTCTTAAGAAGAAATACATGGCACCAATCCCTTTGGCAGCTTCTGAATTTTGAAATTCCTCTTTAACTAGCTTAGATAACGACCGCGGTTGATCATGATTCTCGATAAAATTTGCTCCCCAACCAGCATTTTGTAAAGCTTCTTGAGATTGAATAACTAATTCTTTAAATTCTTTTGTTGTCCAGTTTGTACGTTTAAACCAATCAGAGCCAGATTCTACATCGATATCAGCATAATGGAAATCAAAAATCATTGAAAAATAACCATCTTCCCCAATAAAATCTGAAAACTCTTCATAAGCCACACCAGGCGCTTCACCGACTGTAACACAATTATATTTTTCAAATGTTTCTTTTTTCAACTCGTTTAAAAACACTTCAATTCCTGGGCGATTACGTGTTTTATGTTTACAAGAAACTAACCCATCTACCCCATCCGCTGGCAGGCTGCTGTAATCTTGATCCTTTTTTACAAAAGTAATTGAATCAATTCGGAAACCAGCAATCCCTTTATCCAACCATCGATTAATCATTTGATACAATTCTTGACGTACTTCTGGATTTTCCCAATTCAAATCTGGTTGACTTTTATCAAAGACGTGTAAATAATAACAATCTTCTTCCGGAACTTTCTCCCAAACAGACCCACCGAAAATTGAACGCCAGTTATTTGGTTTTTCTTTTCCTTCTTTGAAAATATAATAATCACGATATTTACTATTTTTATCTGCTAAAGCTTTTTTAAACCAAATATGTTCATCTGACGTATGATTAATCACTAAATCTAAAATAATTTTAATATCTAATTTTTTGGCTTCTAACAATAGTCGATCAAAATCTTCCATCGTACCAAATTGGGGATCAATCCCTTCAAAATCAGCGATATCATACCCATTATCAATCATTGGAGAGGTAAAAATAGGGCAAATCCATAAAGTGGTAATACCTAATTCTTTTAAATACAGTAATTTTTCACGAATACCATTTAAATCCCCGATTCCATCATTGTTTGAATCTTTAAAGCTTTTTGGATAGACTTGATAGATAACTTCATCTTTCCACCAGTCTTTTGTTATAAGTGTATTTGTCATTTCATTCTCCTTTAATTTTAGTGGTATCGATACCATATAATAAAAACAAAAAAATATTTTCACTAATAATTGGTTTAAACATCAGATGGTATCGATACCATATTTTGATTTAAGAGAATCCGCATTTAAACGGATGCTCGTTGAATTAATGATAATTGTAATTGCGACTGATCAATTTGATAATTTGTTGCTTCAATCAGGGAAATTAATAATTTGGTTGCTTCCACACCCAAAGCTTCGACTGGTTGTTCAATTGTCGTTAAAGGCACTGATAACAAAGAAGTAACTGGTTGATTATCAAAACCCATAATCGCAATATCTTCAGGTATATTATAACCACCATCTTTGAAAGACTCTAATACTCCCATTGCTACCTCATCACTATTGGTAAAAATCGCATCTGGACGTTGTTCTTTAGGCAAAGTGATTAATTGCTGCGCTACTTTACGACCATCTGCAATCGTATGCACTTGTTGAAATACCCATTCTTTTTTGAATGGTAACGAATTTTCTAATAAAGCTCGTTCAAAGCCTTGTGTTCTTTCTTTTCCGTGACCTTTAGTTGTTAGTGTTCCACCTGTGCAATACGCTATTTTATGATAACCTTTTTGAATCAAAAATTGTATCGCCTCATAAGTGGCTTGCGATTGGTTCGTTACCACGCTTGGAATATTTGCTTCTGAAATTTTCTCATTACAAAAAACAATCGGACCATGTTCTTGATAGCTTTCAATTACTTTAAAGTCTCCTTCAACGGAACACATGATTAAACCTGTAATGACTTGTTGTTTTAACATTTCTAGCATTTTCATTTCAGCAGTTTGATCATCATACGTTTGCATAATTAGTACATTATAGCCTTGTTGCTTGGCTTGTTTCTCGATTGCATCTACTAAATATGAAAAAAATGGATTAGTAATCCGTGAAACTAAAATACCAACCATCGTTCCTTTTTTTGAACGAAGTTGAGTGGCAATTGAACTTGGCGTATAATTTAGCTCTTCCATTGCTTCTTTAATACGTTTTTTACGCTCTTCCGAAACATATGGATGATTGTTCAAGTATCGTGAGACTGTCGATACAGATAAATTCGCTCGTTTTGCGACATCTTTAATCGTAGCCATTTTGCCTCCTCCTTTGTGGTATCGATTCCATATATAATATAAAAGATTATGTATCCGTTGTCAACTAGTTATGCAAAAAAATCTGTTCTATCAAAAAATTATAGAACAGATTTCAAAAGTATTCATTCGTTTTCTATTATTTGGCAAGTTGATAAAGGCATCGTTGGAAAAAAGCGCATAGACATCGTTTTTTGCCCATTACCAATAAACACTTCAATACTTGATGTGTCTAAAATAATTTCAACAAAGTTCTCTCTTAACATACCTTTTGAATCATATATTCGATAATTTTGAAAGTCTTTGTCTTTTCCCAAAATAGTAGTTTGCATTTTTTCTCGAGAAAGCGTAAAAAATGTTCCCTCTTTTTTTAAACTAAGTATTTCTCCAATTTTATTTTGAAATTGGATATTAAAATTATTTTCAGGTACAAATTCTATTTTCAGATACTTCGGTTGATTATTCAGTGGAATAATTTCTGCCATATTCGTTTTTAAAAATAGCTTATCCGTGATAGAGTGTGTGAGTGGTCGTTGAATAAGTTGTCCATTCTCTATAGATAATTGCCGCACACTAGTCATACATCCGGCCCATAAATGATTCAACTCATGGGTTGGAATATTACGATCCCACATTTGCATCCAAGAAATCAATACGGGTTTATTTTTGAATATAGTCATTTGTGGAGCGTAAAAATCCAACCCAGCATCGATTTCCTCATAATAATCATAACTATATTGACCAGTTTCCCAATTCATGTTCCCTACAAAATAAATACAAGAAGAGAGGTTAGTAAACTTCTCTTTTTGACTAGGCATTTCAATTGCTGAAAGAATCAGAATATCTTTATCATCAATTTCTAATAAATCAGGACACTCCCACATGACACCCAACTCATGATTTCCAGTTAAGAGTATTGATTTGAACTGCCACGTTTTACAATCCAGTGATTCAAACAAAATAATTTGTCCTTCACTGGCTGGTGTTTTCGTGACGATTAGAGCATAATAGCGGCCTTTTCTGTAAATAATCTTAGGATCTCTAAAATCTACTGCTGAAATAAATGTAGGACTATTATTGGTCGAAATGACCGGGTTTTCTTCCACTTTCTCAAAATCTTTCAAATTAGTCGATGTCGCTATACATTGTTGTTGAATAGCTTGCCCATTTATCTCTTCACAACCCGTATACATTAAAATTAATTGATTATCTACGAGTACTGCTGTACCAGAAAAACAGCCTTTTTCGTCAAACACATGGTCTGGTGCGAGAACTACAGGTTGATCTTGCCAAGTTAGACCATCTGTACTTGTCATGTGTCCCCAATGCATGGGTCCCCAAACACTATCATATGGATAAAATTGATAAAATAAATGTAGTTTATCATTAATTGCAATAAACCCATTCGGATCATTCATCCAACCAATTGGTGGTTGTGCATGGATTTTTTGACGAAATTGAGGATTTACTTTTTCTTTATTATTTTTAATATATCGATTTGCTCTTTCTACTGTATAATTCATATAAATCCTTTCTGCTAAATCCAAATTAGAACAACTTGCTATCTATGCAAATGAATAGCAAATTGTTCTATTTAGTTCACGATTTCTATTATTTATTGTTTCAAAATTTTTATATCTTTAGACTCAATGATAAATTCTTTCGTATCCAAGTTAGCCGTTAATGTTGCACTATCACTACCGTTTTTATTTTTACGTGTAATCACTATTTCTGATTCTGATGGTGTTGCTACTTCAATCGTTCCATCCAAATCAAACGCCGGAGATTCATTTCTAAATTTCAAAAGAGCAAATAATTGTTGAATCACTGGACGTTGCACTTCTTCTTCAATTTCGGCTAAATCATAGTAATGACGATTAATATTGCGCCCTTCTTTCGTTGCTTCCAACAGTTCAATATCATTTTTGCCTGCTAATAAACCAACGTAATAAATTTGTGGAATTCCTGGCGCAAATACTTGAATCGCACGTGCTAAAAGATAGCTACGGTCATTATCGCCTAAGGCACTATAATAGGTGCTGTTAATTTGATAAATATCTAAATTATTGTAATTGGCACTTGAATAGACCTTCTTCACATTCGCCCCGACTTTATACAATTCCTCAGAGGTGTAATCCAATTCTTCATCTGTTAATAAATCACGAGCGTCCACAACACCAATTCCATCATGCGTATCCAATGTCGTAAACTGCTTCATCGGACTCATTTTCAACCAATGGGCTAAGCGTTCTGATTTTCCACTATAAAGTGAATACAAAGTGACCATTGGCAAGGCAAAGTCATAGATATAATAATCATGATTGGCAATTTTCATTTGAATGGAATAATGCTCATGGATTTCTGGTAATAATTCGACGTCATATTTCGCTGCTTCTTGGCGTACTTCGTCTAAAAGTTCCCAAATATCTGGTTCCACGAAGAAATCATTAGTATCTAATTTTTTAATCGCATAAGCAAAAGCATCTAATCGAATTAAAGAACAGCCATGACTCACCATATCTTTGATAGTTTCTCGAATAAATTCTTTCACAACTTCTTTGGTCACATCTAAATCAATTTGTTCTTCGCCAAAGGTATTCCAGACTTCTTCTTTCGTACCATCTGCAAATTCTACCGTTTGAAATGGCGCTTTGTCTTTACGCTTGTAGATTAAATCGATGTCTTCTTGCGTTGGTCGATTTTCTGGGAAAAATTCATGAATACGAATAAACATTTCTTTGTACGGTGACAGTTCATGATTTTTTTTGAAATCTTGGAAAAATTTCGATTCACGAGAAATGTGATTAATCATAAAATCAAACATCAAATAATAGTCTTCACCTAATGCTTCAACATCTTCCCATGTTCCAAGAGCTGGATCAACTGTCGTATAATCACTCGGTGCAAAGCCTCGGTCACCTGTCGATGGGAAAAATGGTAACAAATGGACACCACCAATAACACCTTGTAAATGTTTGTCTAAGACTTGCTTTAATTCGCCCATGTTTTTTCCTAAACTATCTGCATAGGTGATGAGCATTGCTTCGTTTTTAATTTTCATAATTGTCCTCCATAATTAGCTAATACAATACTTTCAAACGGTCGTAAACGCAATTTTCGACTTTGATCTAATAAAATATCTTCATAATTATTGATTAATACTTGTTGGTACTGTTCATCTACATAATATTCTTGTTCCGTTGCTGTAACGTTTAAGATAACTAATACGATTTTATCTTCTAATTGTCGTTCATAAAGCAAAATATGTTCATTTTTATCTTTCACTGGTAGAAACTGTCCGTAGATTAGCACGTCATTGTATACACTATTTTTCCTTAATTCAATTAATTGACGATAATAATTGAATACCGACTGTTGATTGGTTAGCTGAGCTTCTGCATTGAGTTCTGGATAATTAGGATTTACTTTTAACCATACATTATCAGAAGTTGAGAATCCGGCATTTTTTTGCGTATTCCATTGCATAGGGGTTCGAGAATTATCTCGACTTCGTTTATTGACAGCTTTCAATGCTTGCTCTGGTGCCAATCCATATTCTAATGCACGTTTATATTGAGAATGTGTAGCTACATCATCAAAATCTTCTAATGATGCCATTTCTATGTTGGTCATCCCTAGTTCTTGTCCTTGATAAATAAAAGGGGTACCTCTTAATAACATAAAAAGCGTCGCCAACATTTTTTTACTATAATCATTGATCCATTCTTCTGGAATATATTTATTAATTGAACGTGGTTGATCGTGGTTTTCTAAATATAAAGCGCCCCAACCTTTATCTTGCGTAACTAATTGATTCGTAAAAATATTGGTACGCATATCCGTCCATGTCCATTGGCTATCTTTAAACCATTCACCAGTTTCAGGTACATCAATATCTGTATAACTAAAATCAAAAACCATCGAATAATAGCCATCTTCGCCAATATATTCATCTAAACGTTCATTAGGAACATCGGCTTCTGCTACCGTCATACTATTATGTGGTTTAAATGTCCGCTCTCTCATCTCTTTTAACCACACTTCAATGCCTGGTTGATTAAGAATCCAGTGCCCAATGAAGGCTAACCCATCTTCTCCATCAGATTCAAAGATGCCATACTCTAGTCTTTTTTTGATGTTTAATATCGCATCGATTCTAAATCCGCCTAGTCCTTTATCTAACCAATAGTTAATCATTGCATAGATTTCTTCACGTACTTCTTCATTTTCCCAATTCAAATCAGGCTGCTTTTTAGTAAATGCGTGTAAATAAAACATATTTTCTTCGTTTGGAACTGTTTCCCAAGCAGATCCGCCAAAATAAGAACGCCAATTGTTCGGAGGGTTCCCATCTATTCCTTCTTTGAAAATATAATAATCTCTATATTTGCTAGCTGGATTATGCAAAGCTTCTTGAAACCATACATGCTCATCCGATGTGTGATTAACTACTAAATCCATAAGTACTTTAATATCTAGCTGTTTTGCTTTTTCTAGTAGTTCATCTAAATCTTCATTTGTTCCAAACATTTCATCAATTTGGAAATAGTCTGAAATATCATAACCACCATCATCCATGGGTGATTTATATACCGGACAAATCCAAATGACATCTGTTCCTAACTTTTTGATATAGTCTAATCGACTAATAATTCCTTTGATATCCCCAATCCCATCATTATTGCTATCTTGAAAGCTTTTGGGATAAATTTGATATACTACTGATTCTTTCCACCAACTATTTGCCATCTTCCATCCACCTATTCAATTATTTAATTGCGCCATCTGCTACGCCAGCAATAATTTTCTTTTGCATAATAAAATAGAAAATTAAAATTGGGAGCAATACCAATACTAAAGCTGCCATGGCAACGCTGTAATTTGCTGTATATTTACCAAAGAAATAAAACGTTGATAATGGTAATGTTCGGACATCATCATTTACCAGAACTAACGATGGTAAGAGAAAATCATTCCATACCCACAACACATCTAAAATGGCAATTGTAGCTGTCGTTGGAGACAACATAGGAAACACAACTTTAAAAAAGACTTGTATTTGACTTGCTCCATCAATAATAGCGGCTTCTTCCAATTCAATAGGAATGCTTTTAATGAAACCATGATACATAAACGTTGCCATACTAATTCCAAATCCTAAATAGAAATAAATCAGCATTCCTCGACTATTTAATAGACCAATATTCCCAAAAATAGTAACAAATGGAATCATCAAAGACTGAAAAGGAATAATCATCGAAGCAACTAATGACATGAAAATAACTTTACTTAATTTTGAATTCGTTCTTACTAAATAATACGCCAGCATTGATGAACACAAAATAATTACAGTGACAGATATAGTTGTAACAAGTAATGAGTTAATCAAAGCACTTCCAAAATTCATCGTTTTATAGGCTTCAATAAAGTTATCAAAACTCCAAGTTTTAGGTAAAGCAACTGGATTTTCTACAACCTCAATTCTCGTTTTAAATGAATTAATTAATACCAATAAAAAAGGAAAGGCATATAACACAAACATCAAAGCACATAAAACAAATGTTGTAATTTTAGTTATATTTTTTTGTACTTTTAATCCCATTAAGCTTCAACCTCTTTTCTCTTCATGATTCCAACTTGCGTTAACGCAATTGCTGCAACAATTAAAAATAAGATAATTGCTTTTGCTTGTCCCGTACCATAGTTTTGGTATAGAAAAGCCTCATTGTATACATGCATAGAAATCATTTCTGTCGAACGATACGGGCCACCTTTTGTTAAAGAAAGGTTTGTATCGTAGACCATAAAACTTCTTTGTAATGTTAAAAAAATACTTGTTGTAAATGCTGGTAACATCATTGGAATTTTTATTTTTCGTAGAATTTGCCAATTATTTGCTCCATCTAAAGAAGCTGCTTCAGTTAACGATTCTGGAATTCCAGTTAACCCCGCTATATAAAGCAACATCATATAACCTGAATTTTGCCATACCCCTACAAGGACTAACGCCCATAACGCCATTTTAGGATCTGCTAACCATGAGTTTGCTAATAATTCTGAGCCCACACCATCACCGATATAAACTAAAATACGAGTGAAAATAAATTGCCAAATAAATCCTAAAATAACTCCACCAATCAAATTAGGTGTAAAGAAACCCATTCTGAAGAAGTTTTGTCCTTTGAATCCACTAGTAACTAATAATGCTAAAGCAAACGCAATTACATTTGTTAATAATAATGCCCAAAATGTATACTTAAATGTCAAAATTAATGAGTTCCAAAAAACTTTATCGTTAAAAGCGTCAATGTAATTTTTTAACCCTACAAATTCAGTTGAAATATTTGTACCTGTAGAATTCGTAACCGTCATATAAATACCTAATAAAAATGGAATAGCTACTACGGTGATAAATACAAAGACAGGTATTGCTGCAAAAATTCCAAATCTTTTTAGCTTTTCGAGCAAGCTTTGATTGTCGTACATCTTTTTTCCCCCTTTTGATAAAAATAAGCGCTGAATCCAGCGCTTATTTTCTTTTCAATACATGCTTATTTTGAATCATTTTTCCAATAATTGACAATTTCTTCTGTCAAACCATCACGGTCAATTTCGCCGCCCAAATATTTTTGAATAGACGCACCCATTGATGGGAAAGCGGTCGGTGGATAATAAGCATTCATCCATTCTAATCCACGATCTTCTTGTAGGTACCCTAATACTGATTGCGACAATGAATCTTTAGGCTCTACTTTGTTACTGCTGTTAATTGGAATAAAGCCTAACTTGTTCACATAGTAATCTTGACCTTCTTCATCTTCATACATCCAATTTAAAAAGTCTTTTGCACCTGCTTGCTGTTCTTCCGTTGATTGTGACGCATCAATTGCCCACGTTTGAGGAACACCAATTGAAATTTGGGTATTCCCATAAGCGCCTTCTTCATCTGAAATTGGCACAGGTAAAATACCATAAGTTGCATCAGGATTTGCTTCTAATAATTGAGGCATTGCCCAATTTCCCATGAACCAAAGACCGATATCACCATTAGCTAATCCTAGTGTTGCTGAATCATAGTCCGCAGACAATGCTGATTTCTTAGCGGCATTGTGTTCTTTCATCAAATCAAATGTATCTACCCAATTGTTGTAGACTTCGTTTTTAGCTAAATCAACTTTTCCATCTTGCATATCTGTCATAAATTGATGTCTGCCTTCAGTTGTATCTGATTGATCCGTAAACATTACATTAGAAAAATGGGCACCTAATGACCAATCCATTGGTGAAATTTCTAAAGCAGCTTTCCCATCTAACGCTTCAATTTTCTTGATTAAATCTTCTAAATCACTTCTTGATTGAATAGAATTTTGATCAAAATCGCCACCGACAGCTTCATCTAATACTTCTTTATTGTATAAGAAACCAAATGCTTCGATTGTTGTTGGAATACCTAATTGTTTTCCATTAACAATTCCTGAATCTAAATAAGTTTGTTCGATATTTTCTACCAAAGGCAAATCAGATAAGTCTAATAATTTGTCTTCCCATAAAGCCAAATCTGAAGCAACCCCCATATTCATCATGACTGGAGCATTTTTGGCAGCATATAAAGAAGTCAATTTTTCATTAATATTTTGTCCTGCTAAAGGTAAAACTTTCACTTCATATTTATCTTGAGAACTATTATATTTAGCAATTGTTTCATCCAATTCCGTTGCAATTTCCTCTTTACCAATTAGCAAGCTGATTTCTGCTTTATTTGCAGAACTACCTTTATCACCATTTGAACCACAACCTGCAATAAAAACTGTTGATGCTAACAATGTGACTAGCCCTAAACCTAAAGTTCTTTTCTTCATTACTGTTTCCTCCATTTCTGATATCGTTATCAGATTATTTATAAGAAAAACTGCACTATTTATGCAGATTCCCTAATGACTATATGCATATTTAACTTCTCATCCTCAATTTTATAAGATTTATTCTCTAAAATATTGAACATTAAGTTAATGGTTTGTTTCCCAAGCTCTTCCGTTGGTTGATGAACAGTCGTTATAGCTGGGGTTGTTAATTCTGCGATGAGTTGATTATCAAAACCTAATACCGCCACATCTTGTGGAACATTAATCCCTAATCGATTCGCCTCAGAAATAAATCCGGCAGCAATCTCATCACTTCCCGTAAAGATAGCATCTGGGCGTTGTTTTAATTCTTGGTAAGTATGTGCAAGTTTTTTCCCATCTTCAATCGTATGTTGATTTGTAAATAACCATTCTCTTGAAAATTCAAGATCACACTCTGTTAATGCTCTTTGAAATCCTTTATCGCGTTCATTTCCTTTACCATCACCATCAAAATAACCACCTGTACAATAAGCAATTTTTGTATAGCCTTTTTCAATTAAATATTTAGCACCGATATACGCACCATATTCTTGATCCAAGCTAATCGTGGGTAACTTACCTGAAATGAACTTTTCGTTACATAAAATGATAGGCCCATATTCTAAGTAGGAAGAAATTTTCTCCTCGTCATTCTCTACTGCACACATGATGACGCCATCAATTTGTTTTTGTTGCATGAGATTTAAAAACGTAATTTCTTTTTCTTTACTCTCATCACTTTGAAAAATCATAATCTGAAAATCTCTTTCATATGCTTGTTTTTGAATTTCATCAACAAGATAGGAGAAAAAAGGATTCGTAATGCGAGGAACAATGATTCCTAAAATTTTAGATTGTCTTCCTCGTAACTGTCTCGCCGCTACACTAGGTTGATAGTTCAATTCTTCCATTGCTTTGAGCACTGCTTGTTTTTTTTCTTCTGTAACGTAACGTTGATTATTAATCACTCGCGACACTGTTGACACAGAAAGTCCAGCAAGTTTTGCTACATCTGAAATATTTGCCATTCTCTCCCTCCTTATGATAACGTTTTCTGATATCGATTTCAATCAAGAATATATCATATTAATTTTAGTAAGTCAATCATCATTTGATTTTTTTTCATCAAAAATAATTCTATTGCTAAAAAGTCCAGCACGCACTTCTTGAGTACTGGACTTTCCTTTTTTAGCTACTATATCTGTTTCAAATAAAAGCGTTGTGTCGCATAATCACCATGTAGTTCTGAATCAATATAAAAACCGAGATTCATCAATTCATCGCCAGCAAATGTTACATCTTCCATTTGATAAGTTGCTTCTTCTGCTAATCCTGCTAATTTCAATGTGACTAATGGATGCGCAGCTTCTGCTAATACTCGGAAATAAAAGACCATGGCTTCTGTTTGGTCTTTTGAGACAAACATCCATGCAGTATCATTACCTTCAAACGGACTTTCCAAGCGATAAAAAGTTCCATATTGCAAAAGTTGACGATGTTTTTTATAAAAGACAACTTGTTCTTTAATTTCTGCTTTTTCTTCAGAAGTTAATTGCGTTAAATCTAGCTCATAACCAAAAACACCAGCCATCGCAGCATTGCCACGAATAGTTAAACTCGTTTCTCTTCCTGTTTGATGATTTGGGACTGCTGAAACATGCGCACCCATACTTGAAATTGGATACACTAAGCTGGTTCCATATTGAATTTTCAGACGAGCCACGGCATCAGTATTGTCGCTCGTCCAAGTTTGTGGCATGTAATACAAGAAACCTGCATCAAAACGACCGCCTCCACCCGAACAACTTTCAAATAAAATAGTTGGATAATTCGTTGTTAATTTTTCTAAAAATTCATATAACCCTAACATATAACGATGAGCCACTTCACCTTGCATCGTTGAGTCCAACAAGACAGAATAGACTTCTGTCATATTTCGATTCATATCCCACTTCACATAATCAATCGGTACACGATCAAAAATCGCCGTCATTTGTTGATAGATATTATCACGAACATCTTGTCTTGAAAAATCAAGGACATATTGATTTCGACTAATTGAGCGGTCACGACCTGGAATGCCCAATGACCAATCTGGATGTGCTCGAAATAGTTCACTATCTTCAGAAATCATTTCCGGTTCAAACCAAATCCCAAATTTCATCCCTTTATCATGCACTTGCTTGGCTAAATTTTCCAAACCACAAGCAAGTTTGCCTTCTGTTTCAACCCAATCACCTAATGAAGTGAAGTCATTTTCACGACCGCCAAACCAACCATCATCTAAAACAAACATTTCAATGCCCAAGTTTTTCGCATCATCGACAATATTCATGATTTTTTCTTCGTTAAAATCAAAATACGTTGCTTCCCAGTTGTTGATTAACGTGGGACGTTCTTGTAAACGATAGTTTCCACGAATTAAACGGTGATTATACAATTCATGATACGTATGTGATAACGCATTTAGACCTTCATTACTATAAACCATCACGACTTCTGGCGTTTGAAATGTGTCGCCAGTTTTTAGTTGCCAACCAAAATTAAATGAATTAATTCCCATAATGACCCGTGTTTGGTCAAATGGATCTTTTTGAATCACCGTTTCGTGATTACCGCTATAAACTAAATTAAATCCATATGCCTCTCCTTGAAATTCATCTGTTTTGGCATCTACTAAAGCAACAAACGGATTTTGTTGATGGCTGCTTGACCCGCGTTTACTATCTAATACTTTCATCCCTGTATGAATTTTTTCTCTAGTCATTTGACGTTCTCTTGCCCAGGTACCATTTAAATGAATTAACTCGAGTGGACGATTTGAAAAATCAATTGATTGACTAGCTAAGCGATTAATCTCCACTGTTTCATCACTATTATTTACTAATTGCGTAGAACGAATAATTGCACTGTGATTTTGATAAATTGTGTAGAACAACTGTAAAGTCAATCCACTAATCGCGTCTTTCAATTGAATAATCAGCGTTTCAGCTTCATCATCATCTTCCGTATATAAGGCTGGTAATCCCGCTAAGCTGGGCTTTCCTTTTTGAATTTCGTAGCTGTCATAACGAAAATCATTTACACGACTACCGTTTACTAATTTAATATTATGCGCCGGTTCTCTAAAATCGCCGTGTCCATATCCTGGAAATTCTAATGGTAATGTATCTAAAGATAATAAACGATCTTGCGCATTTGCATTGTTGGGTGAGAAGGAACGATCTGTTCGGGGATAGCGATACCCACCAGAATAGTGCGTAATCTTTTTTCCAAAATAAAGATGCGTTAAATAATTATTTTCTTCGATTCCTAATAGATAGCTAATTTTTTTATTTTGTAAATGAAATGTTTGTGTGTGATTGTCAAATATAATCATAAGTTTATGAACTCCTTTATAATGAGAATAATTTATTGGTTATTTCACTGCTCCATTGCTCATTCCAGCTATAATACTTCTTTGGAAAGCAAGATAAACTAGTGTAATCGTGACAATTCCTACTGTATAGGAAGCAAAACTTGGACCATAGTCGTTAAAATATTGTCCCGTATAATTATATTGAAACAATGGTAGTGTCCACATATTAGAATCACGATTTAAAATTAATAATGGTAGCATGAAATCATTCCAAAACCATAAAGCATTAAGAATAATAGTCGTAGCATGCATTGGTTTTAACATTGGGAAAACAATTTTGAAATAAGTTGTAAAGTGACTAGCCCCATCAATTTCAGCAGCCTCATCCAGACTGATAGGCACATTTAGTTTAATAAAACCAACATATAAAAATAGCGTCTGTGGTACGGCATAAGTGAGATATAGTAAGATTAATCCCCACATATTTGCTAAACCAATTTTACTCATCATAACGGTAATTGGAATCATAATTACTTGGAAAGGAACAAAAATTCCTAAAATTAAAAATAGATACATCAATCCGTATGCTTTCCCACGAGTCATTTTTCTTGCTAGTGAATAAGCAGCCATAGGAATAATTGCTGTCACAGCAATTACTGCAATGATCGTGATGATTGCCGAATTCCAGAAGTAATGACCAATTCCATCCGTTAACAATCTTCGGAAATTTTCCAAAGTCGCTGGATTAGGAAAACGAAAGAAATTATTCATAATATCAGGTGTTGTTTTAAAAGAACCGAATAGCGTTGAGACTAAAGGAACTAAAATCATGAAGCCCCCTAATAATAAAAGCAAGTATTTAGAAATATTTTTTTCTTTTGATGTTTTCATTGGGAAACCTCCTAGATTTCAAATTTTTTCGATAATTTTAATTGTGCCAGTGAAACAATCCCAATTAGGATAAATAAGACTAAAGCAATAGCATTCGCATACCCAAACTGATTGTTTTTAAAAGCGTAATTATAAACAAGTAACCCCAAAGATGTTGTGGCATCACTTGGTCCACCACCAGTTAAAGCAAAAATTTGATCAAATGCTGTTAAACCGCCTTTTAATGCCATAATAAATACCATTGAAATACTTGGTAATAAGTAGGTGATTTCAATATTCCAAAAAATTTGCTTATCATTCGCCCCATCCATTCTAGCAGCTTCAATAATTTCTTGTGGAATACTTTGAAAACCCGCTAAGAAAATGATGACTGGCATGGCAATTCCTTGCCAAAGTAAAACAAAAATTACTGCAAAAATCGCTCCCCATGTTGTTCCTAAAAGACTGGTTTGTAAAAATTCAATGCCTAACATACTACCAATTTTTGGTAAACCATAGTTAAAAATTTGTTTAAATACTAAAGAAACAACCACGCCCGACAAGACCGCTGGAAAAAAGAACCATGCTCTAAAGAATGTTTTCCCTTTAATATTTGCGTTCAACGCCCGCGCAATCAAAATACCAAAACCAATTTGTCCAGCAATCATGCAAAGCGTCACAATTAAAGTGAAGCCAATCGATTTGATAAACTTCGGATCAGAAAAAAGAATCTTATAATTGTTCAAACCCACAAAATCAAAATTATAAGTCAGACCAGTCCAATTAGTTAAACTGTAAAAAGCACCTTGAACCATTGGAAAGTAGAAAAAAATCATCTGCAAAATAATTGGAATTGCTACAAAAATGATTGCCCAGTAACGATTTAAAATTTCTTTTATTTTCATTTTATTTTCCTACCTTCCGTCAGCTTTCATTGGATTAAAGAAAGCATTTAATGCGTTAATCATGGCTTTTTGATTGCCATTGTGTAAATAATTTGTTGTTAAGGTATAAAAATCATTTTCACTATTCCAATCTTTGGCTAGCCAAACTAAATGACGATCAGTAAAAGCAAGTTCAGTTAAACCACTTAATGGTGAATCTTGAGTATTCTCGATAACACCCTCAACAGCACACGGTGCGCCATCTACATCATAATATTTCTGCATCGCTTCAGGCGTTGTCATATATTCTACAAAACGTTTGGCTTCTTCTTTATGTTGAGAAGTTGCAGAAACTGACAAGGCTAGGTCTCCTGCGCCAATCGTTAGACTTTGACCTGCTTCATCTGCTGGAAAAGGAAAAGTTCCTACTTCAAAATCTGGATTTTGTGAATTAATCATCGGCATTGCCCATGAACCATTCGGCATAATCAACGCATCACCTTTTGTAAAAGTAACTACTGTATCGTTATAACCGGCACCTTGCCAGTTGTTTTGCAAAGTTTTTGGTTCTCTTAACAAATCTAATCGATTAAAATCTTTTTGCATTTCTTTGCTTTCAGCATTAATTCCATTAACTTCTGAGAAACGCCAAACATTGTTCGCTTCCTCTTCACCACCCGCAGCAGTCGCTAAAGCTAGTTGGTGATAACCATTTAAAGTCCAGCCTTCTGATCCTGCAATCGCAAATGGTACTTTGTTTTGATCTTTAATCTCAGCTACTATTTTTTCAAATTCTGCCCAAGTTTCTGGTGCTTGAATCCCCATTTCCTCAAAAGCAGTTTTGTTATAGTAAAAACCATAGACATTAGCGGTTAATGGTATGCTATATACACGATCCTCAATAGCAAAACGTTGTGCATACCCATTTTTGATATTCTCTAAATACGGTTCTTCGGTTAAGTCCTCTAAATAACCAGCTTTCGCCCATTCTTTCAATTCTATACTTTGAGGATAAAGATTAATGACATCTGGTACATCGCCTGCTAACATACGTGTTTTAATTACTTCACCAGCATTCGGTACATCCACAACTTTTACATGAATATCAGGGTTTTTTGCTTCAAAATCTTTAGCAATCTCCTGAATCGTTTGAGTCATTTCTTTTTTTTGATTAAAAAACTCTATTTCTACCTTACCGCTTGCATCTTCCTGATTTTTTCCACAAGCAGTCAAAGAGATTGTTGCTCCTAGTGCTATACAAGCTAAAATGATTTTTTTAGACCACTTCATTTCATGCTCCTCCTTATATAATTCGAATGCGTTTTCTTTCTGTTAACACTAATGTAACTGTTCACTAAGTGTTTTGTCAATATTTTTACTAAATTTAACTAAAAAAAGAGTAAGGAATTTTCAATTCCTTACTCTTTCAGCTTCTTTTTAATTATATTCAGGTAAATAGTCCCCATGTGCTTCGATTAAATCATCCACTAAATTTTTGATATCTGTTAAAGACAATTCAGATGATAGATGTGGATCTAAATACGCTGCTTGATAAATTTTTGATTTATCTAGTGTTAAAGCGGCTTCTACTGTCAGTTCTTGAACATTGATATTCGTCCGATTTAAAGCAGCTAATTGTGTTGGCAATTCACCGACATAGGTTGGTTGCACGCCATTTTTATCGACTAAACAAGGTACTTCCACACAAACATCTGTCGGTAAGTTTGTGATTAAGCCTTTATTTAAGACATTTCCTGCAATCACTGACGGAGTTCCTGTCGTAATAGAATCCATGATATATGAAGCATATTCACGACTTCTCGTATGTGTTAACTCCCCATTATTTACAATGTCCTCTCGCATGCTTTCCCAATCATTAATTTGTTGTTCACAACGACGTAAGTATTCATCCAACGGAATCCCTAATTCGTCAATCAATTCTGGGTATTTTGATTTAATAAAGTATGGATGGTATTCTGCATTGTGTTCACTTGATTCTGTAATATAGTAACCAAAACGTTTCAACAATTCAAAACGTACAGAATCTGGATGTGGATTTGGTTTTTCTGCAGCTAACTGACGAATTGTTGGATAGAAATCTTCCCCATTTTTTGTAATTTCCAACAAGAATGCCATATGATTAATGCCTGCAATTTTCCATTGAAAGTCATTTAAGTCATATTGATCGGCTATTCCTAAATGCTCAAACAATTCTGGTACGCATACTTGAACGCTATGACATAAACCAACAGTCTTAATACTCGTCGCTTTT
This sequence comes from Enterococcus sp. AMC1623, assembly GCF_058216495.1. Lineage (NCBI taxonomy): Bacteria > Bacillati > Bacillota > Bacilli > Lactobacillales > Enterococcaceae > Enterococcus > Enterococcus sp. AMC1623. Next base: position 1,932,529 of record NZ_CM177096.1, read on the forward strand.
AAAACACCCATGGTTAACATTGCCATCGGATTTGTATAGTTCAATAACCAAGCATTTGGACAAACTTCTTCCATTTCTTTAGCAAAGTCTAACATTACTGGTAGTGTCCGTAGGGTTCTAAAAATCCCACCAATTCCCATGGTATCACCAATAGTTTGTCGCAACCCATATTTTTTAGGAATATCAAAATCAATCACTGTTGACGGTTTATAACCACCCACTTGAATAGCATTAATAACAAAATCAGCCTCTCTTAACGCTTCTTTGCGATCAGGATAAGAAACAATATCAGCACGATTTTCATTCGAATTTTTATTAATATTTTTAAGCATTAATTCTGATTCTTTTAGTCGTTTTTCATCAATATCGTACAATGCAATATGTGCATCTTGTAGACTTGGGGTTAACATCGCATCGCCTAATACGTTTTTTGCAAAAATAGTACTTCCTGCACCAATAAATGTAATTTTTGTCATGTAGTTACTCTCCAATCACTAATTAATAGTTTTATAATTTACCACCTGTTGTAGCAATTCCTTCAATGAATTTTCTTTGGAAAACGATGAATATCACAACCATTGGCCAAATTGCTAATAACGAACCTGCCATTAATTGTGGGAAGTTCGTGGCATATTGTCCTTGTAAGTTTGCTAAACCTGAAGCTAAAGGCATCTTATCAATTGAAGTATTGACAATCAATGGCCACATTAAATCTTTAAATGCAAACAACGCTGTGAATATTCCAAGTGCAACCAATCCTGATTTAGCAAGCGGCAACATAATTTTGAAAAAGATCGTCCAAATATTAGCACCTTCTAAATAGGCCGCTTCCTCCAATTCATCAGGTAAACCTAAGAAAAATTGTCTTAATAAAAACGTACCAAACGCACTAACTACCCCTGGTAATATTAACGCTGGAATTGTATTTAAAATACCCAATTTTTGTGCTAATAAATACTGCGGAGTAATAAAAATTGAACCGGGAATCATCATTTGAATAAGTACTAAGCTGAAAAAGATATTTTTCCCTGGAAAATTTAAACGCGCACAAGCATATGCAGCCATTGCTGAAAATAAAACCGAGCCAATCACTCGTCCAACAACCATTAAAAATGTATTGATATAAAAAGCCATGAATGGTAATAAATCAAGTACTTGTTGATAGTTACTTAGCTGAAATTTCTCAGGGAAAATTGTAGGTGGAATTTGGGTAGATTCAACCAACGTTTTCCCTGAAGTTAAAATCATCCAAATAAAAGGTAATGCCATTGCAATACCACCTAAAATAAGCATGATATGGATTGGCGCATTTGAAAAAAATTTGTTTTTCATAATTTGATAGCCTCCTTAATAGTTTACCCACTTTTTCTGCAACTTCATTTGAATTGCAGTAATAATTAATATAATCACTAAAAGGAACATAACGATTGCCGAACCATATCCCTTGTCATTTAAAATAAATGAATGTTTATAGAATAAATAGGCTAATGATTGTGATTTAAACATGGCGGTACTATTAGGAGTAATCATCATAAAAATAACATCAAATACTTGGAAAGCATTGATAACTGTTGTTACAACTACAAAAAATAATGTTGGTGTAACTAATGGTAACGTAATGTTGAAAAACTGCTGGATTGGACTAGCACCATCAATCTCTGCTGCTTCATAATAGTCTTTAGGAATTTCTTGTAAGCCGGCTAGTAATAACACCATGTTATAACCAATAGCACTCCAAACTCCTACAATGATAATAGAATAAATCGCAATCGATGGATCCGTTAACCATGCTGGTCCATCGAGACCTATTTTAGCCAACATGTTATTAATCAGTCCATAATCATTATTGAACATCCAGCGCCAAATCATTGCGACTGCGGATGGTGCAGCAACGACTGGTAGAAAATAAATTGTCCGATAAATCGACAATCCCTTAACTTTTCTATTCATTAAAACTGCCACCAATAAGGACAATACAACAATACTAGGTATCGAAACCACTGCATAAATTAACGTGTTTAATAAAGACTGAAAAACTTCACCGTCTGCAAACATTTTTTGGTAATTTCTTAATCCGACCCATTCAGTATCACCGAACCCCACTGTTTTTTGAAAACTTAAAATTGCTGTTTGAATTGCTGGCCATATATTTAATAAAATTAATCCTAATGCCGTTGGAAAAATAAAAATATAGCCCCATATCACTTGATCTTTACGATATTTTCCAAAAATTCGATTTTTCATAATATCCCCCTTTTTGGTATTCATCCATTAATATACAGACGAAATAGAATCCTTTCGCCTGTATATTGTATAATTAACTAATTTAATTTCCGCTCAATATCGCATTGACTTCTTTTTCAATTTGAGCGGTTCCATCTTCAACAGTTACTTCACCAGAAAGAATACGGTTGATAATTTGAACTTCTGCTTGTTCAGCTCGTAATCCATCTTTATTGTATGGACGAGGGACTCCATACTCCAACATTTTTCCAAAAGCACTCAAATCAATTGTATCTGAAGAAGCAGCCCACTCGTCTTCAAAGCCTTTTAGTGCTGGGATTGATGCACCCGTTTCCGCTTGGATTTTATTGGCGTCCTCACTAGCTAAAAATGCCATTAGTTTTTTCACTTCTTCTGGGTGTTTTGTATTCGCACTGGCAGCCCAACCAAGTCCATTTGTAATTGTTGCATTAACTTTTCCCTTAGGTAACACGGCAGAAGCAGCATTTTCAACTAGATAGTCATTTTTCAAAAATCCCGGTGCAAACCAGTTTCCTTCAATCATCATTGCTAATCTACCTGATTGAAAACGACTTAACTTATCAGGGTCTTGTAATTCTGTAATTGTTGGTGAAGCATGATCCACAAGTGCAATATCTCGATAAAAAGCTAAAGCTTCTTGTGCTTCTGGGGTATTCAAACCTGATTTTGTATTGTCATCAGCAAATACTTCTCCCCCATTTTGATAAATAAATGGCCAGTAACCAGTCTCTGTCCCAATATGTGATGCAAAACCATAGATGCCTTTTGATTCATCTGTTAAATCAATTGCAGCTTGTCTGAGTGTTTCCCATGTCCATGTTTCATCTGGATAATCAACACCTGCGTTATCAAATAATTCTTTGTTGTACCATAGTCCCACTACAGAAGCATCTTTAGGGATTGCGTATAGTTCGTCTTCAAGTGTATAGAAATCAGCAATTCCTTCAGTAAAGTTTCCCATGTCAATATCATTTTCTTTGATAACATCATCAAGTCCCATCAAAGCATTCTGTGACATATATTTATAGGATTCGCTAGAGTGCATGGTTACTACATCTGGCATATTACCTCCCGTTGTTGCAGCTTCTAATTTAACCCAATATTGATCCCAAGGCGTTGTCTCCATTTCTACTTTGATATCAGGATTTTGTTTTTCAAATTCATCTAACATTTTTCTTAATCCTGGAGCTTGGTCAGTATCCCAACTCGCATAGCTTAAAGTTACTTGCCCGTCTTTAGAATTGCTATCTCCCCCACCACATGCCGCGAGTAATGTCCCAGTTAAAACAGCTAACCCTGTTAAAGCTATTTTTTTGAAATGTTTCATCTTAATTCCTCCTGTTTTGAATGCGTTTTCTTTTTGTTAACAACACTATAACTGTTTACTTAATGTTTTGTCAATATTTTTTACTAAAAATATTAGTAAACAAAAAAAGTAAACACCCAATTTTTTGGATGTTTACTTTTTTAATCGATATTTTTTTCACTTTCTCTAACAATAATATTATTAGAAACAATCACTTGAATCGAAACTTTTCTAACTTCTTTTATTCGTTCATTAACCATGCGAACTGCTAGTTTTCCAATTTCTTCTGTATTCACATTCACCGTATTTAATGCAGGTGTTAAAAATTCGGCAACTTCAATATTATCAAAACTCACAATCGAAATATCTTCTGGAATATGTAGGCCATTTTTTTGAAGTGAACGATAAACACCCACAGCAATAGGATCATTTCCTACCATGATAGCAGTCGGCAACTTATCTTGAGCATGTTTTTTCAAAAGTAAATCTGCTGCCTGCATTCCGTCAAGTGTGGTCCAGCCTTCTAAATAAATTTGACTATATTTTTCTAATCCTTTTTGTTTCATCCACGTCTCATAGGCTATTTTTCGATAATCATCATCTGACACGTGTTTATTTCCTTGGCTATCTAAACGGACACGTCCTCCTCCAATAAACGCAATGTTTCGGTGACCTTTTTTATACAACCGATCTAAATGCTGATTCGTTGCTTTCGTTAAATCGGTGTACACTGCATCTACTTCAGCTTCAATACTAGGATCGTCAATCACTACGACATTCGAATTAATTGCCGACACTTCTTCAATCACAGAAGATAATACCTGCCCAATAATCAACACACCTTGACATTTTAACAAATCGTCTTGCTCCAATGGTGTTTCTGATAAACGAATAATTTTTTTCAAATTGACTTTGCTTTGTTCTGCTTCGACTTGAATTCCTCTGCGAATCGTTCGAAAATAGGGATCTTCCAATTCATCTACTTCAGAAACCGTCGTTATCAATGCAATATTCGTTAAATTTTTTGCAACGGGACTTTTTTTGACATAATGATAAAAATTAACCGATTCTGCAATCTTTCGTTTGGTTTCATCGGTTACTGAAAGTGTCGGATCCTCATTTAGCACACGCGATACTGTTGCAATGGACACACCCGCCCGTTTTGCAACATCCCTAATTCCTACCATAATAGCTCCTCTTTTCATATTTGAAAGTGTTTACTAAAATATAATCATACATTTTGAAAATAAGCAAATTTCGTTAAAAATAGGCACTGTAACATAATTAAAAACAAGAAAAAATATCCGAACAATTTGGAGTAAGTAACGCTAATTCTAGTGAATTTGCGACGAGGAACTGCTAGATCACAGACCATTCTCTCTATCGTTCGGATATTTTATTGTTAACTATACTTATTTCACAGAGCTTTTTTATTTGATTTTGTGAACAGAGTCTCGAGAAATCAATTCTCCCTCTAATAGTAGTACTTGATTTTTTATTTCTTCTTGTTTGGCCAGTCCAATCAGTTGGTGAAAAGCAATCGCCCCCTTGTTACCTGGATTTAGTCGTATTGTTGTCAACGCTGGGTCCATTAATTCTGCAAAAGTAATATCATCAAATCCAATAATCGATAATTGTTCCATCACTCGTTTATTCTTATTTTTTAAAAATTTTACTAATTTAGCCGCTAAATAATCTCCAGTAACAACAATTGCAGTAAATTCAGCTAATTCTTGATAAATTCGCTCAAATTCAGAGTTGTTATATATCCAATGCGATTTAAAGATTAAATGATATTTCTTTAATGTATCGATATAAGCTTGATGTCGTTCTTGAATAACACTTGGTTCACCCACAATGTAGTCAAAAGAAAGAAACGCTATTTTCTCATGACCATAATGAATCAAATGTTCCACTGCCAATGTACTAGCTTGATAATCATTTGTATTTACAAATAAACGATTCGTTTGTTGTTCAAGTTCCCTTAATGTTTCTTTTGAAAGATGCGTATCAATATAAACAACAGGGCCATCAAAAACGTTATTTAATTCCAAAAATTCTTTTACACGTACACCAACAACAATGAACCCCTCAAAACGCCAATTTCTCTGAATAGTTTTAACATCTTCTGCTGAATTAACATTATGCACCAATACAAAATAACCATGATTCTTTGCCTGTTCCTCAATTCCAGACAAAACTTCTGCGGTAAATGGATCAGAAAATACAAAATCAGCATTATCAATAGCCGAAAAATAAAGCAATCCTATTAAATTAGAAGAAGATTGCACTAAGGATCGCGCATTCATATTAGGAATGTAATTATACTTTTCAATAATATTTTCTATTAAGGCAATTTTCTCTTTGGAAACACGATGAGATCTTTTATTAATGACATTTGATACGGTTGTTACACTAACGTTTGCTTCTTCAGCAATTTGCTTAATTGTCACTCTCATAGGTTGTCCTCCCTTTTATCTAATCACCTCTAGTATACCCTACACCCTTTCTTTTAAGTAATAATTTCTATTTCCCTGAACCACTCGCAATACCGGCAATAAATTGTTTTTGGAAAACGATATACACAATAATAACTGGAATAATTGAAATAGAGGTGGCCGCAAATAAACCTCCATAATCTGTCCCATATTGTCCATTAAATAAACGTAATCCTACAGAAATTAATTGCTTGTTCTCATCATTAATCATTAAGAATGGCCATAAGAAATCTTCCCAACTCCACAAGAACTGAAAAATAGCTAAACTAGAAATGGTGTTTCTAGACATTGGTAAAATAATTCGATGAAAAATGAAAAAATCGGAAGCACCATCAACTCTGGCAGCTTCTAACATTTCATCAGAGATTTGTGAAATAGATTGACGAAACATAAAAATGCCAAAACCACTCACAATAGATGGAATAATTAATGATTTGTAAGTATCTAACCAACCGAAGTTAACCATCATTTCATATTTAGGAATAATGGTGACTGCCCATGGTAACATCATAGAACTTAAAACCATCCCAAATAATATATTACGACCACGAAATTTAAATTTTGCAAAGACAAAACCAACTAAAGCACTTGAATAAATAGTCAATACGGTGACTGTTAAAGAAACAACTAAGCTGTTAGCGAACATTCGCATAAAATTAAAGCGTTCCTGAATGCTTGTGTAGTTAGAAAATGTTGATGGTGTTGGAAAAAAGCTTCCCCCAATTTTCACTATTTCGCTATTTGGTGCAAAAGAAGAAATCAACATCCAAATAAACGGAACGACAGTAATTAACGCAATAATTAGTAGAATTGTATTAAAAAAAATCGTTTTTATTCGTTCTGCATTCATTAAGCAAGTCCCTCACTTTCCCCAGTTATTTTAAACATAATCACCGTCAAAATACCAATTATTACAAATAGAATAATTGCCATGGCTGAAGCAACACCAAAATTATATTTAACGAAAGCTTCATCGAAAATTAGATAAGAAATAACATACGTGGAGGTTCCTGGACCGCCTTCAGTCATTATCAAAATTTGCACATACGCTTGTAAATATGAAATTAAAGACGTAATTGTTACAAATAAGGTTGTTGGCTTCAACAAAGGCCATGTAATATTTACAAAGCGTTGCCATTTTGAAGCACCATCCATGTCTGCAGCTTCAAATACATCTTCTGGTAGCCCCATTAAACCACCTAAAAAAATAACAGTAGCATAACCAAAATCTTTCCAAATTGTCATAATAATAATTGCTGGTAGTGCCCAATGTGAATCTTTCAACCAATTAATATCTATATGGAATACTTTGTTAATCAAACCAAATTGGGGATTATATAACCACATCCATACAAAAGATACTGCTACCAATGGAGTAATTGTTGGCATATAAAACATTCCTCTAAAAAAAGTCTTAAATCTTGCTAATTTCGAATAGAGCAAGATAGCTAACCCTAAACCAATAATTATACGAAAGATTACTGAGAAAAAAGCAAAAATAAACGTGTTAGAGATTGAACTCCAAAATAATTGATTGGTTAAAACATTTTTAAAATTAGCTAACCCTACAAAGTCATATTGATCTATTAAAGGATTCCAATCATGCAGACTTCCCGCAAAAGCTTTATAAATAGGATAAATAACAAAAATACCAAAATAACCCACTAAAAATAGAATCGTAACATTTCTTAGTCTAAAAATATTCGAACTAACTCGACTTCTACTACCCATTCGTTGTTCTCCTTTATATAAAGCGCTGACAAATTAATTATCAGCGCTATCGATTTTATTTAGCTTCATCAAAGAATTGATAACTACTTTCTAACGAAGTAAAATCAGAATTCTTCATGTCACTATCCATGCGTTCTTGTCCTTCTTTGACAGCTACTTCAACTGACTTACCATTGTAAAGAATATCTTCAATTGTTTGTTTTGCAGAAGTTTCAATGGTTGATGGAAAGGCTCCTGGCCAAATTAAACGTTCTACACGTGGTGCAATCACGCTTAATACGGGGTCTTCTAAAATTCTAGGATTATCTGCTAATGATTTTTTTGTTGGGAAAGAAGCCATCGTTAAACCAGCAGTGACTGAATATTCATCGTTCGCTAAACAAAAACGGATGAAATCTTGTGCGATTGCACGCTGTTCTTCTGTTTGATTTTTATTAATCCCAGGTGTGCTTTCACCATTAAATCGATCATATGCAAATGGTACTTCTTCTGTTGGCGTTGGTGTGGCAAACACGCCATACTCAATGTCAGGATATTTAGCTTCTAATTCGCCAACCATCCAACCCCATTTGTAAACCATCGCTGTCTGGCCATTACCGAAGCTCATAGTAGAGTCGTCACCGAAGTCTTTTGACCCTACTTTATCTTTTTCATATAAATCAACAAAAAATTGAGTATTTTCAATGGTAACAGAATTATCATAGTTTGCTACTTTACCATCTTTAGAAAATAATAATTCACCTTTTTGATAATTCATTCCTTGATATAATGCATTATATGTTTCGCCATTATAGTTGAAACCAGCTTGTACAATTTTATCACCATCTGTTTTAGTTAATTTTTTGGCAATCTCTCTAAATTGCTCCCATGTTTTAGGGATATCTTTATCTGTTAATCCTGCCTCTTCCCAAAGCTTTTTGTTGTAATAAATATTTCCTGTGTTAATCACACTATCCGTATAATAAACATTACCATCAATAATATGTGGATCCACAGAATTAAAATCGGCTTGTAAATTTTCAACAGGAATGTCATACGCTTCTAAATATGGCATGATTAAATCATGCTGTGAATTATGAATATTGAAAACAGCAGGTCCATTTTTTCCTTTTAAGGAAAGTGGTAGTTTTGTCCAAAAATCATCCCATGGTTGGATAACTTCTTTGATTTCCACATTTGGATAAATTTCTTCATAAGCTTCTGCCATTTTCAATGTTGGATCGTTCTCTCCCCAAGTCCAATATTCAATAGTAATCGGCTCTCCATCATTAACAAGTTTGTTAGGATCAAATGTCACCGTATCACCTAAAACTTCCAAACCTTTATCTGCATTCTCATCTTTTGTACCACCACTTGCTTTATCACCTCCAGAAGAACATGCAGCCAAACTCGTTACCAACAACATCGAAAATAAAGCACTTAAGACTTTTTTCTTCATAAAACATCCTCCTAATTTTAGTTTAACGTTAAACTTTAGTTTTCGAAGATAGTTTAACGTTAAACTAAAAGTGTGTCAAGCGCTTTCAAAAAAAATGTTTTTTTTTACATTAACAATAAATAAAAAGCATTCAACTTCTGCTGAATGCTTTTTATGATTATCTACACATATTTTCCAGTAATCGTTGTTGATTCTCTCAACTCTTTAACAGTACCTTCAAAAAGAATTTCGCCACCATCACGGCCGCCGTCTGGGCCAAGATCAATGACCCAATCGGCATTGCGAATCACATCGACATTATGTTCAATCACAATCACTGTGTTCCCTTTTTCAACTAAGTTATTGATAATCCGGATAACGTTTTTGACATCAGACATATGCAAACCTGTTGTTGGTTCATCTAAAATATAAATATTCCCGTTTGTCTTTAATTCGTTCGCTAATTTCAAACGTTGCGCTTCTCCTCCAGATAAAGTATCCATTGGTTGCCCTAATGTTAGATAACCAATTCCTACTTCTTGCAAGTTTTTTAATTTGCGTTGAATGTCTTTCGCATCAAAGAAGACAACTGCTTCTTCAATCGTCATATCCATTACTTCAACAATATTTTTTCCTTGATAGACATGTTCTAAAACAGTAGGATTGTACCTTTTTCCATGACAGTGTGTACATTCTACTTCAGATTTATCCATAAAAGATAGATTTAATTCAATCGTTCCACTTCCGTTACATTCCGGGCAAGCACCTTTTGAATTGTAACTGAAATAACCAGCATCCATGCCACTTGCTTTCGCAAAGGATTTTCGAATGCTATTCATGATTCCAGTATATGTTGCTGGGTTTGAACGTTTATTTGTATGGATCGGTGTTTGATTAATTTGAATGGCATCTGGATAGTCTTTCGCAAATACTTGATTAACCAGGGTACTTTTACCTGAACCCGCCACACCAGTGATAGCTGTGAAAATCCCTTTTGGTACTCGCAGCTGAACATTTTTTAAATTATGCAAAGAACTAGACTGACTTTCATAATAATCATTTACCAGCCTTGGTTGTTCATTGATAGGTAGGGATTGTTTTAATGATTTTCCAGTTAAGGTATCTGATTGGAGTAATTCTTCATAGCTACCTGTAAAGGTGATTTCTCCACCGTGCGTACCGGCAAAGGGACCTACATCAACAATGTAGTCCGCAATTTGAATTACATCTGGATCATGTTCAACAACTAAAACCGTGTTACCTGCATCACGAATTTTCCGCAATAATTCATTCAAACGATAGACATCGCGAGGATGCAACCCTGTACTCGGTTCATCAAAGATATAAATCATATTCGTTAAACTACTCGCTAATTGTTTGACCATTTTGACGCGTTGTGATTCTCCACCTGATAAACTGTTGGTTTCCCGACATAAATCCATATACCCCAAACCAATATCAACTAAGTCTTGTACACGCTTTTGAATCCCAATAATAATTGGATGACGTGTTTCATTATCAATTTCTTTCAAAATCTCAATCAATTCAGTTAATTGAACGGATGTCACATCATGAATATTGTAGCCATCAATCGTTGAAGCAAGCACTTCAGAATTGTAACGTTTGCCTGCACACGATGGACAAGCTTTCATAACTGTAAATTCTTCAATTACTTTGGCGGCACGTTTACTAGTTTCCTTTTCAGTATGAATAGTGGTACGCATAAAACGCGTTACAATGCCCTCATACGTGACATTCATATCACCAGTTTCTGCCGTTGTAATTTTTTGTGCATCAGCATACATTAAGAGCTGATATTCTTCTGGTGTATACTTGTTAATTTTTTTATCAGGATCAAATAGGCCGGTTTCTGCGTGTAATTTCCAATACCATGAGCCTACTGTAAATCCTGGAAGTAAAATCGCCCCTTCATTTAAGGAACGTTCATGATCGACTGCTTTTTCAACATCTAATGCAATCGTCTTACCAATCCCCTGACAGACAGAACACATTCCACTAGGATCATTAAATGAATAAGCATTTGCATATCCTAAACTAGGTGTTGCAAAACGTGAAAATAACACACGAAATAACGCATTGATGTCAGTAATCGTCCCTAACGTTGAGCGCGCACTGCCACCAATCTTCTTTTGATTGACCACAATCGCCGTAGAAAGATTATTAATCTCATCAACCTCTGGACGACTGTATTTAGGTAAAAATAAACGGGTAAAACTATCATAGGTTTCATTCAGTTGACGACCAGCTTCTTGGGCAATAGTATCAAAAACAATCGATGATTTTCCTGAACCAGAGACGCCGGTAAAAATAGTAATTTTATTTTTGGGAATTTTGAGACTGACATTTTTTAAGTTGTTTTCTTTTGCGTGGATAATTTCAATATACTCGTTCATTTGGTACTCCCCTTTATTTTGAAATAGTTGAGAATGTTTCAATGAGACACGGTATTTTTGGCAGACGTTTAGTTTACCAAGAAAGCGGTATAAAAATCAAGAAAAAAAGAAGAAGAAACATCATTGTTTCTCCTTACTCTTCGTCATGGATTTGATTAGATAGTTGTTGCTCCACTTGTTCACGAATGAAATTTAAGTATTGCGGTAAAAATAAAGGAATTTCTTCAAAGCGTGGACTTTGATTTTCATACGCTTTTGCATCTAGGTTTCCTTCCCCTGTAGCAATTTCAATCAATAATTGATTTGGGTCACGATAATAAAGTGATTCAAAAAATTCGCGATCTTTTATTCCTGAATTTATAAAATTGCGCTCTTGTAATTGTTTGTCGATGCGTTGTAAATCAGATTTATTTTCTACGCCAAACGCAACATGATGGACACCACCAATCCCTTCAACGGCAATTGGATTCTCACGATCTTGAATAATCTGAACTTCTTGATAGAACTGAGTGTCTTGATTTTCTAAGATTGTCACTCTTTGATGACCCGAAAAGAAATTGACGTATTCTTTGTGCTGCCAGCCTAGCGACAATAATTCTCGTTCAGTCGCATCGGAATATTGTACGCGTAGTTGAATGGCATCAATTCCTAAAATAGCATGCTCGGTAGGAATCTGATCTGTGACATACGGGAAATAATCATCAATATCTTCAAATTCGCGTAAGGGAACTAAAGCCAATTGTGTTGCATCTGGCCCTTCAAAACGTAAGATAGGTCGTCCAGAAAATGATTCGATTCCATAATGGCAGACGCCTTGTGTTTCAAAATATATTTCCCAAAAATGCAATGATGCTTCAGAAGGAACTTTTAGTATTGTTCGTTCAATCGTATTGGTTCCAAAAAACTGGTTGTTCCCTTCTTGTACTTCAAAAAAAGTCAGTTCAGTTCCCACACGGTGGTGATTATCTGAAAAAAACAGGTGATACATGGTATGATCGTCTTGATTAATTGTTTTCATTAGTAATTTTAAACCGAGTATATTATGATAAAAGTCAAATGTCGGTCGAATAAAGCGATTCACAATAGAAATGTGATGAATACGTGCAGGCATAATATAATTCCTTTCTTTTTAGGAGGTTAGTCATGGATTATTTTTTTCAAGAAGGAGCTACTCAACAACAACTAGTTCTGGCCTTTCATGGAACCGGTGGTAATGAGTATCAACTATTAACGACAGTAGCAGAATTATTTCCACAAGCGAGCCTCTTAAGTTTTCTTGGTTCGGTATCAGAAGGCAGCCAACGTCGCTTTTTTGCTCCGTTAATTGACGGACAACTCAATCGACAAGAGTTTGACCAGCAAACGACACAATTTTTTCAAGAAGAACTTCTTACTTTTATTCAAAAATATCAAGAAATCATTTTAATTGGCTACTCCAATGGTGCAAATTTTATTCTTGGTTTGCTTGAACAACACGCTGATATTGCGGATACTGTTATTCTACTGCATCCGAGTCGCCTCGTCTATTCATTCAACCAATCCAGTGAAGTGAAAATTTATTTAACAGTCGGTGCACAAGACAACATTAGTCTGCCGGGTGATGGTTTAAAATTAACTGAAGAATTAAAACAATTTTTCCCAAATACAACAATGATTTTAACTGATGGCGGACACCAATTGACCGAACAAGAAGTCAATGACATTCAAAAACGATTAGGAGAATGATTATGATGAAATCTCAAGCAGTCTTACATTTTTGGTTTAACGAACTAACCCCTGAACAATGGTTTAATAGCACAGATGTCGATCAATTGATTGCGGAGCGTTTCACCAACCTACACAAACAAGCTGCTGCGGGTGAATTGGTTAGTTGGCGGGAAACTATTCACGGACGCTTAGCAGAAATCATTGTCTTAGACCAATTTTCTCGTAATCTCTTCCGTCATTCATCTCAAGCTTTCGCCACGGATGGTATGGCATTAATCTTAGCTCAAGAAGCATTAGCACATCCGGATATCAATGAACTATCCAATGTTGAACGCAGTTTCTTATATATGCCGTTTATGCACTCAGAATCGTTGATGATTCACAATAAAGCTATGATTTTATTTGACCAACCGGGATTAGAAGAAAATTTTGAATATGAAAAACAACATTATGCGATTATTAAACGATTTGGACGTTATCCACATCGTAATCAAGTACTAGGTCGTCTGTCAACAGAAGAAGAAGTGGCCTTTTTAAAAGAACCAAATTCATCATTTTAGCAACAACCCACATGCAAATTGAGGAACAACAACAATCCGAACGCTAGAAAGATTCTTATTGAAACTTTACAAGAATCTCTCTAGCGCTCGGATTTTTTCTATCGCAATGAACTTTTAAGAAAATAATTGAATCAAACGTTCATCACGAAAATCATCAATCACAAAATCAACAACACCCGTCTCTTCTAATTTTTGATGATTTCCATTGGTTGAAACGGCAATAATCTGTTTGGCTTGCGCATTGGCAGCGCCTTGTAAGCCAATCGGAGAATCTTCAAACACCACCATCTCTTGTGGATTGGCATTGATATTTTTTGCAGCTTGCACGTAATAATCAGGTGCAGGTTTGCTATTTAATGTGCCGTTATCATAGACAACTTTTTCAAAATCAAACCATCGATTCAATTGAAAATAATCAAAATAAAACGCCACATTCACACGTGGTGATGCCGTTGCGATATTCATCGAATACCCTTTTTGCTGTAATAAATCAAAAAATTCTGTCACACCATCAATTAATTGATCATGCTCTTTCTCTAAGACAATCTCTCGGTAAATCGCTTCTTTACGATTTGAAAAAGTTTCGCCCTCTTCTTTCGATAATGGGCGATTTAATAGGCGTTCCATGGTTAAATGATTGGTACGCCCGTGAATTTTAGCGAATTCTGTTTCTGAAAGTTGATAGCCTAACACTTCTTGAATAAATTGTTGCCAAGCTTCTTCATGTAATGCTGTATCGCTGAATAAGGTGCCATTAAAGTCAAAAATAATTGCTTTCATTCCCTCTGCTCACTTTCTTTTTCTTTTATCTTAACGTACTTAATAAACTTTTCCTAGTCTATTTCCACTAAACAACGTTGCTTTAAAGCGTTCATAAAGGCAGAAGGTGCTTCTTGAATCGCTATCTCTGTTCCTAAAAACAAAAACCAGTTCACCATTTCTAGCAATTCTTCGGGATTCTTTTCATCTACAAACGTTCGTAATATCGCTCGCATCTGATACGGATCTGTGTATGCCAAGGTTAATTTAAATGGATGATATTTCTTGAATTGCGCAATTGCTTTAGGCCCTAGCGTCGCAATCAAATTCATCGATTCATGTATCGGTTTTCTTTGATGCCAGCGTTGGTTTCCTGTATAGAGTACAACATCTAGCAATTGTCCCACTGCAACTATTTGTTTAGTAGCAGACGACAATTCAATCCCTTCGATAAACCAATTGCCTTTTTCATGATACAAATGCAGCACATACACATCAAACTGTTTTTCTTTAGAAAGTAATGTGATATGACGATCTAGCAACAACAATTGAATAACTTTTTCTAAAAGAGGATGCGGTAAATCAGCTAAGTCTAATAAATCAGGATTATAAGGGTTTGTTCCTTCAAATAATAATAGTTGATTTAAAAGTACCAAATCATCTTGTTGATTTTCTGACAAGAGGGAAAGTAATTTTTCAGCCAATGATTGCCGACTTTTTAAATAAGGTAATTGCTGATTGCGTGTTGCCATAAATGCGACAAAGAGTGCTTTAACTTCGGCATCTAAAAAATGAATCGGCGGTAAAAAAGAGTTGTGCATGACGGAATATCCTCCATCACGTCCGACTTCTGCTATCAACGGTACGCCCATTGTTTCAATTTCTCGAATGTCACGAATAGCCGTGGATCGAGAAATATTGAATTCTTGCATAATTTCTGTAATGGTAAAATGTGCACGATTATTAATGTAACGAATCATCGTGTGAATTCTTTCTGTTTTTTTCATCGTTCGCTCCTAAACAGTGTCATTTTTTGACACGATTTGACTTTATTATAAATGTATCAAATGAGAAATGACAGCATTTGAAACAATCAAAAGAAAGCAGGGATTACAATGTCAGTTTACACATTAGTAGAAAAAGACGCATTTACAGTTTTAGGTTTTGGAACAGAATTAACCAGTGATTACACTGATTATATGGGAATCGCTCAAGAGAAAGCCGCTTTTTGGGAAAAGATTACGACAGATGGCACGTTGGATAAATTAAAAGTATTAGCCGATAATGAGTTTGTCTTCGCTGTCAATGAAGCCTACGATAATAAAATGATGTATTATGTAGGTGTTTTAACGAACGAAACGTTACCCGATGCGACACGCGTCATCCAATTTCCAAAAGGTACGTATGTCATTGTTAAAGCAGAAGCCGCAACTTCTGAAGAATTAAAAGATACCTTAACAGGTCTTGCTTTTGGACAAGCTTTAGTTGAAGAACAAAACTATGAATACATTGGCGGACCAAATGCTGCCGTTGAAATGGGTACACACGATAATCACGTTTTTGGTGAAATGTGGATTCCTGTAGTTGAAAAATAACAAAAAAAAGAGAAACAGTAGAAGTCAGACTGGGTACCGACCCCCGAAAGTTAGAGTAATAAATCTAACTTTCGGGGGTATTTTTATGGCTAAATATAGTGAAGAATTTAAAATAAAGCTTGTTACGGAGTATTTGGATGGAAATATTGGTTATAAATTATTGGCGAAGAAATACAATATGCCTTCTGCAACACCATTACAAAATTGGGTAAGAGCTTATAAAACACAAGGGATGGAGGGATTAAAACGAAGAAAAAGGAAGGAAGTATATCCTGTTCAATTTAAATTAAATACGATACAATTTATGTTAGACACAGGTGCTTCTTATCAGGAAACGACTGAACAATTCGGATTAAATAATCCTTCATTAATTTATCGTTGGATGAAAGATTTTAATTCTCAAGGGATAGAAGGCTTGAAACCAAAATCAAAGGAGCGACCTTCTATGACTAAGAAACTAAATAAACAAACGAAAAAGGAAGAAAACAAGTTCACACGTGAAACGGAGTTAGAACGAGAGAATGAACTACTGAGATTAGAAATTGCCTATTTAAAAAAGCTGAGAGCTTTTCGGGAAAATCCGAATGTCTTACTCGAAAAGCGCAAGCAAAATGGGCATTCGAACTTAAAGAAGAAGGGTTCCGATTAAAGGATATTATCCTAGTTGTGGGAATTCCCGAAGCAACCTATCACTATCATGTCAAGAACTTCGGAAAAGAAGATCTGGATATCGAACTAAAAGAACGCATTACTCACCTATTTAAGGCGTTTTATGAACGTTATGGATATAAACGGATTACAGACGAGTTAAAGAAATTAGGATACTGTATTAATCATAAAAAGGTGTATCGCATTATGCGAGAGCTAGGATTAAAGTGTGTAAAATTCATGCGAAAATCCCGTAAATACAATTCATATAAAGGAACTACTGGAAAAATAGTGAAGAATCGATTGTCACGTCGGTTTAGTACACCTATCCCATTTCAGAAACTAGTAACTGACATTACGGAATTCAAATGTCTAGGGGAAGAAAAGTTGTATTTAAACCCTATTCTTGACCTATATAATGGAGAAGTGATTGCGTTTGGAATTAAGAAACGCCCAACATTAGATTTAGTCATGGAGCCACTAAATGAAACAATAGAGATAATAAAGAATCACGCAACCTACCGTACAACTATCCATTCGGATCAAGGTTGGCATTACCAACATAATAAATGGGTAAAAACATTAAATAAAAACAATGTATTCCAGAGTATGTCACGTAAAGCAACGTGTGCAGACAATGCTTCGATGGAGAATTTCTTTGGCATATTAAAACAAGAAATGTATTATGGAGAGAAACTAGTCAGTTATGAAGAATTAAAACGACGAATTAAAGAATACATCTACTGGTATAACCACGTACGATCAAAAGTAAAATTGGCTGGACTGAGTCCGGTCGAATACCGAATTCAATCCAGCCAATCAGCTGCATAATAAAAACTCTAACTTTTAGGGGTCGCCACCCTCGTACACGTCTCTTTTTTGTTATTTATAGCGTTGAATGACTGTCGCAATCGCTTGTTGTGTTTTGGTGAATTGGTTTGTTGTTGGATAAGTTGCTAATTGAGAGGCAAGATCTGAGAAAGTTAGGCTTATTTCCTCAAAATCTAGCAAGTCTGCTGTAAAACGGTCAACCATTTCATTTTTAGCTTGTTCCATGTCTAATAACGTCGTCGCTAATTGCTCGCCTTCTGCATTTTTGTCACTCCCAGTATTCAACCAATTCGTATATAGTTCTTGAGCAGCTTGATAATCGTTCTGCGCTTGTTCTAATTGTATCGACAACTCAGCTTGTTGCGTTTGTTTTTGATTTAGTGCTTCATTGGCAGCTGCTATCGTTTGATTCGTTTGGGGCGTTGCCGTCACCTCCATTGTACTGAATAGCTTCTCGGTATCTGCTAAAGTCATTGAAAAGTCTTCCACTGCTTGTGTCCATTCAATCACTGTTTGCTGTTGCAAATTGTCCTCTAAGATTTGTAGGATTTGTGTTTGTTCTAAAGCCGCTTTTTGTAAAGCATCTCGTTGAATTGCTTGATTTCTTGCCTCAGCTGTATGAGTTGAATCTGTCTCCTCTACTTTAGCTGCGCTATATTCCGCTTCTAAAATCGCTATTTCTGTTTCTAAACGTTGACGTTTCACATCAATTTCGGCGATGGTTTGTTGCGCGTTTGCTTGCTCTTTTAAATCTTCGCTCGTTTCTTGTGTTTGTGCGACAGCTAGTTCTGAATCTAAAGCCGTTAGCTCCGCTTGTTTATCTGCTAAAGCTGTTTCAAGTTCTTGTTTTTTTGCAGTTGATACAGCAGGTGCTCGTTCTACATTTTGATTCTCCCCAGCCTCTAAGTCTGCTCTTGCTTGAGCCACTTGTTCACGCTGTTTGGCAATTTTTTCTTTAATTGCTGGTGTCTGTGGTTCATCCGTTGTTTGATTGGCTATCGTTTTTTCAGGATTCATTTTTTCATTATCCGTTATGATTTTTTCACCTACTACCTGATTTTGCTCGTCTTTAACAATGACATAATTGCCATCCCACGTAATAACTGTACCAACTGGCAACGTATATTGTTCGCCATCTTGGTAACCATTCGCAGATAACAACTGCATCGGATTTTTAATATTTAACGCCATGCCGATATTCCACACAGTATCCCCTTCTATCATTGTTAACGAGTGGGTTGAATCGATACGA
Organism: Enterococcus sp. AMC1623; assembly: GCF_058216495.1. Classification (NCBI taxonomy): domain Bacteria; kingdom Bacillati; phylum Bacillota; class Bacilli; order Lactobacillales; family Enterococcaceae; genus Enterococcus; species Enterococcus sp. AMC1623. The sequence goes on from NZ_CM177096.1 coordinate 1,951,512, forward strand.
CTAACAATTTCTTCAACCGAATTTACTTGCCAACTATCGGCTGATACTACCGGCTGAAAAAAGCCCAGCATACTTCCAACTAATCCCCCATAAATACACCAATATTTTGGGCATTTCGTCATTTTCACTAAATCAGTAGACGAATTACTTAATTTTTTCATTGCTTCTCCTCCCAACATCTCCATTAGTTTAGCATATTTCCCCCACAAAAAAAGCACTAGAAAAATTCTAGTACTCTTTCATAAACCGATGCGTGATACGAGTTGTCACCATCAACACCAAAACAATGGACACCAATCGATCAAGGTAATCTGTAATCACTTGAACAAGGAAGACACTGGAAACTTGTGATAAGCCAATCCCACGTAATAATTGAACAATCACGCTCGAACCAGAAGACGTGATACCTCCAAATAAAACAACCGTGATAATCGTTGCTATAATTGTTCCAGGTAATGAAATCCATAACGTTTTTATCACTAATTGTTTTCCTTCTAAGCGATTTTTTAAGAAATAACCTGCACAAAACCCAGTAACAATTTGGACAGGTCCATAATATAAAGCAAATAAATCAGTAGTCAAACCGCTAAGTAAAGCATTTAATAAGCCTGCTAATACACCATAAACAGGACCTAATAATACAGCAGCGAAAATTGTTCCAATCGTATCCAAATAAATAGGCAGACGCAAGAACAAGGCAATGGTGCCCCCTACATAATTCAATGCTAAAGCTAACGCAACAATGGTAATGGTTCTAGTAGTGATGGTTTTTGTTTGATTCATGATACATAGTCATCCTCACATTAAGTTTTTTAGATCCGTTTGAATCAGTTCTTCTTGTGCATGAAGAATGACGGTCAAAAACTTCCCAAAGAAAGAATACGTATCCACTTCAGTTAAAATTTTACTGTTCGCAGGTTTCTGCCAAAAATCATAGCGATCAACTAAGGTTTGTCCCATGCTAATACTCGTTGTTTCAACAGCAGTAAAACTTTCGAAACCCGTGCAAATCGTGGGGTCAATAAAATAAGCGACCGCAAGCGGATCATTAATAACACAGCCCAAGATATGCTCTTGCTGCCAATGAAAGTCCACATAAAAGCGGGTGATTGCTTGAATAAATTGACCAATTTCTGGATTCATCCGTTGACAGTATTCAATTAATGTCGGTGTAAAAACAATTTCACGCGTTACATCTAAACCAACCATTTCGATTGTTTGATTTAGCTGTTGAAAGACGTACGCTGCAGCATCTGGATCACACCAGTAATTGTATTCTGCTACTGGTGAACAGTTCCCATGACTTTTATACGTTCCACCCATTGAAACAAAGCGTTGCATATGTTCTCCAAGCTGTGGATTTTTCTGCAAAGCTTGCGCAATATTTGTCAACGGACCCAAGGCGATGACGGAAATAGCTGTTGGTTGAGCAAAAGTGGTCGCTAGATACGTTGCTGCATCTTGTGCTTCTATTGTTTTCTTGGATGTTCGAGGGAAATATGTTTCGCCTAAACCATCCATTCCATGTGTATCTTGCGCACTGATAAATTCTCGCATCAAAGGTGTTGCTGCACCTTGATACACAGGAATATCTAGTCTATGACAACGTTCCAAACAGCGAAAGGTATTTTCAACTCCTAACTCAACAGGAACATTGCCACAAACAACAGTGATTCCAACTACTTCTAGCTCTGGTGCTTGAACAGCCAGCATTAGCGCCAACATATCATCAATACCAGGGTCACAATCAATAATTACTTTTTGTCGTTGCATTTCCAACCTCCTTTCAAGAGGTATATAGTTTTTTATAACTGGGAGGTTTCGAACCAGTCCGAGAAAAATTTCTCGATTTCATGCACGTGTCTCATCATACCGTAAATTATTTTGAATGAAAAGAGCTGAATGAAAAAAGCACTAGAAAAATTCTAGCGCTTCACGGCTTTAAATAGCGATGTTAAAATTAAACCAATCACACCAACGAATAAAGAATACGCAGGCATCCCAAACATATTGTTTTGATTATCCAGAAGTAAGCGGACAAAATTAGTCGTGTAATCATCTGACGCAGCGGAAACAACTTTTCCAGTATAACTGTTCAGATACGTAAACAAGCCCAATTGAACGACAGAAAAAACAAAAGCGATAATCTGACTTTTTTTGGAAGATAAGACATGTAAAACTAAAATGATGATAGGCACTCCGATTAGTGCGTACTTCGCAAAATCGAAAAGCTGGAAATTATTGCGATAATTCATTAACAATTCTGGACTATATGCCGCCCAACGTTTAATGACACTTTCCATTTGATTAAACAGCGTAATCAAATTATAATTCGAAAATTTAACAAATCCTTCTCCTAAAACGCCGTATAAACTAGCCATAACTGAAGACAAAGAGACGACTGTTGATGGTGGCATTTTTTTTAATTGACGGATAAGTTTACGTGTTATTTTTTTAACACGACTTTTTAATGTTTTTCTTCTTTTTCCGATACTAACCCCTCTTTTGCATTTTATTCCGTTAACAGTATACCACAAGAGGGGAGCATACGTTTGCCTTTTTTCTGAAAATTATCTGAAAAATTATTCTGCTTGTATCATCTGCTTAATCTCTTTTTGAGACAGGGCTTTCCATGGCGATGTTTCAAAATTGATTAACGCTTTTTCGGGATTTTCATTTTTATTCCACCATTTTGCTTCATACCCAATGCCGTCAAACATGACTCGTTTTCCAGCAGTATACACTGTGTCTTCTAACCAGTTCGGATACGTCCCTTCAGGTAATTTTAATTGAGGTAACGGCTTTTCACCAGGCAAAACTGGACCGATAAGTTGCCAAGGCGTTTCTTCGGCACGTAAAATCGGACTGTCGGGTGCATCGCCTTTCGTCCACCATTTTGCTTCATAGACATGATGATGCCAAACGACTTTCGTTTGCGCTAAATAAACGCCTTCTTCTGACCAAATCGGATACGGACTAGTCGCAGGATCATCGGGTTTTTGTAACTCTTCTTTTGTTAAATTAGAAACTGTTGTAAGTTGCGCATTTTCTGCAACTTTGCCGTTTAAATTTTTCTTTAATCGCTTGGCAAAATCTTGGCCTTCTTGGGTAACGCCGCTATAACTATCAGATACCAACATTGCTGGTACATAATCTGGATTGGATTTACGGTCACGATTAGCCGACCACATCGACATTCGTCCTAATTTCACTTTTTGGGCGAACTGATTTAATTCTGTCGCATCTTTTAAGGTGAAGCGTTCAGTAGCAACATCATTTTGTCCAATCATGGGCGTTGCACCTATTTTTGCCCATAATACAGCGTCACTTAGATAAATTCCAGCTTTGTTATACATAATTTTTAATTGCCGATGGGTTTCCTTCAATGCCTGTATCGCATTCTCAGCTAAAGATAATTTCGGTTGACGGCTACCACCATAGTTCATCGTCATAATATTCACTCCTGCTAAATCAACCTTGTTGGTTAAAAATTCAGCAACTGTATCCGTTCCATCTTTTGTTAAGCCATTCGGATCAGCCGGCAGTGTCAACCACACAGCCAACGGTTTGCCAGCTTTTTTTCGAGTTGCTTGTAACTTAGCAATTGCTTGTGCCCGTAACTGATTGACTGTTCGATTGGTGAGACCATCATTTTCCAAGTCCAAATCAATCGTCGTTAAGTCATAACGATCGATGACTTCTTGATACGCTGCGACAAGCGAATCAACATCCGTATAGCGCAACGCCAATTCATCATTCAATAGTCCGCCAAAGGAAACAATCACATCATACCCTTTTTGTCTTAGTCGTGCGATACGTCGATCAAGATCTAGATTCTGACTCGCTTCCTCTAATGAATAAAAATTCCCCCAACTAGGTGAACCATCCTTTTCTGATGCTACAACAAATGATAAAACAACGTTATCCTCCAATTGCTCAAAATTAAACTGGGGTGTTGCAGTCACATCGACATATGAAGCAAACCACGGTTGATGATCCGATTTTTGAAATTGAGCAAACAGTTCTGTACGATTTAAATAAGCACCTGACCCAATCAAAAGTACCACCACCATGAATAGTAGACGTAAAATGGACAAGCGACGAGTAGGCGTAACCTGTTTGTTCTTCATATCACTCATTCCTCTCTCTTCTTGGCTAGTGGTTGTTTCGAATATTGCAACTCGACGTTTAAAGGGACTTTATTTTTATCATCCCCATAATACAAGACTGCTTGCCAATTCAAGTCATTCACCGGATTTTGTAAGGTGGTATGTTTTGGTTTCACTTCGACAAAGAACCAATCAATAAAATTATGGAAGATGTCCACACACATATTCCAAATACCAATATACGACACAAATGCCCAAGTAGCTGTTATTGCATTGAAACCAGCAAAAAGGGCATTTCCCCAATTTCCTACTAGCAACGAACGATAGCACATAAAACTGGAAAAAAGAATAATGACTACCGGCATAAGTAAATAAATGGTTGGTGAAGCCGTGCGATTATTTACTTTAGGTGTCCGTGCAAAAGGAATTTTCTCTCCAGTTAACGCTTGTTGGATTGATTTAAGCACACCCGCTAAATTAACTGCTAAGAGAATTAAATTAAACCCATAGATTCTAAAAATATCTGTTCGTTTATAACGTGAATAGTTCAAATCTCCCGCCATTGCCATAAAATAAGGTAATGCTGAACATAAGATATAGACACTTAAAAGATTTTCAGCAAAGGGATACGCTAATAGAAAAATCAAACTAAAACTAGCCCAAGAAATGGACGCCATGTAATTAAGACGCATGCAAAATTCCATCCATTTGATTGGATGGCCCGCCTTTTTTCGTTGTTTCATTGTTCCAAATAATTTTGGAAGAATCAATAATCCACCATTTGCCCAACGCCGTCTTTGAATGATTAAGGAACCAAAATCTGGCGGAGTCGCACTGTAGCTCAAACGTTCTGGATAATTTACTAATTGCCAGCCGTGTTTTTCTAAATCTACGCTAGATTCGGTATCTTCAATTACAGTTCGGTCTTGAATAAAACGTCTAATTTTAAAGCCATTCACATAAGATATTTCGGCAATATCTTCCAAAGCTTTTTTACGAATGACCGCATTAGCTCCTACCCAAAATGTTGCGCCGTAATAGGTGGTTCCTTGATGAAGAATATGCTGAAGGTCGGTGGTAGCACCTGCAATTCGTTCGATCCTAGTAGGCGTCCCTCGAAAAGATGAATAGGGCGTTTGCGTAACCGCAACTTTTTTATTTTCAGCTTGATTCAATAAATAAACCAAACGCAAACAATACTCTCTTAATAAAATAGAATCGGCATCAAGCGTTAACAAAAATTCACTATCTGGAATCACCACATCTGGTGTTTCTTCTGTTCGTGTCAAAATGTCACCCGCTGGCGTACGCTCAATTTGATAACTGCCACCCATTAAATCAATATACGCATTTAAATTCATCGCTTTATTCGCTTCATGGGATAATGAACTATATTTTTTTCTTTGAAAATAATCAAGTTCTACTTTGAATAGCCACACCAAGCGACAGTACAGTTGATGTGCACGAGTATAGTCAATTGATGACTGTTGATTCGCAGCAGTCAGTAACGCTTTTGCCACTAAATATAATTCATTCGCTAAATCATGTAAGACTTGCTCAATGAAAAATTGATCGACGTGGTCTTCATTTATTTCTTGTTGCGCCATCTCACTTAACCAGTCACCCGCACGTGTATACTCTCTAGCAATTGCTCGTAAACGATCACCCGCAATTTTTTTAGTAACTTGTCCACGCTCAAACACTTTTAGAACTTGTTCAAAATGGTCGCGTGGTTCTTGTAAAAGCGTAGTAATTTCGTGAATCAATCGTTTCGTTGCTTCTAATTTTTCAAAGGCTTGTGGATTATTTGGCACCGGATTATCATCAATTAAAAGAACCACCCGCATTTGCGGATATTCTTGTAACGCAGCGGATAATAACGTCTTACGAATAACAGCGACTTCTTCATCATAAGACGGAACTAACACCGTAATCGTCGGTTGTTTTTGTGTAAAAAATTGATCGATTTTTTCTCGGGGGACTCGAGTGTGTTGATTAAATCGTTTAAATGCCCCTTCTCTAGAAAATAAATAGATTAAGGCGGAAAAATTTAAGAGTGTCACAATCAAAATATAAAGAGCTGCTTCTACAACTGTTTGAAATTCATGTGTTGTATTCGTAAATTGCTTAAAAATAGTGGAAGAGACATACAGTACCCAAAAACCAATCGAGGTGACAATATAGAGTCGATTGAGGGTTAACTTAGAAACTGAAACGTGGTCATGCAACACGGATAATGGTTTGGTGCTTTTTTCGGTTCCAAACTCTTTTTTCTTCATTTCTTCACAACCTTTTTATTTAATAATTGTTTCGATTATAGAAATTATATACTTCTATTTTATAAACTTCAATAAAAACGTTTACATTTTAGAAACTAAATGATTTTTGTGCGCAAAAAAGCGACAATGATTCATCTTCACTGTCGCTTTTTATTTAGTATCCTCCACCAGGAATTCCTAAATATTCTTCTAATGTTTTGTTTGAGCGATAAATCGCACTTGCTTGACTCCCGATATAACGCACATGCCATGGCTCATATTGATACCCAGTAATGGCTTCTTTTCCTGCTTTATAACGAATGATAAAACCATACTGATGTGCATTCGCCGCTAACCAATTAGCTTCGCGACTTTTTTCCAATAATGAGCCATTGTTATGAATTAAATCGAAAGCTAGACCTGTTTGATGTTCAGAATAGCCGGGTCGTGCAGAAAAACGATCTGCTGCGGCTTGCCCGTAGGCTCTTACATAATTTTGATATAACACACTTTGATAACTATATGAACGAAAACCACTGTAACTATTACTCACATCCATATTCAATTGTTGCATCGCTCGTAATAATTGACGGAATTTACCACCTGCTGTTGAATTTTCGCCTGGATTATAATTAGCTGGCAAAGAATGCTTTTTATTCGCAATTAGAATACCATCGACATAGGTAATCCCTTGCCTAGTCTCAACTGTTCTTGTTCCAGTTGCGTTGATATAACCTTGCCAATTATTTTTCGAATCATACAAGGAATAATAGGTTGAACCATTCCTATGTTGATAATAGACTTTCACGTGATAAATTTTCCCGCTTAATTGACGTGCTGTCGTTTTTCGCTGCCAATCAAAATTTTGCCACACCTCATAGTTTGAGCTAGGGATAGTTACTCGTTTTGATGTGGAAATAGCGTCGCCTTGTGGACTACTTTTTTTCGTATTATTTTCGTTCACGTACCCCATCCAAGTTCCTTGATTGTTATATAAAGTTAAATAACGACTGCCGTTGTAATGGTAATAATAGCCACGTGCTTGATACGTGTGATTTTTTTTCGCAGCGTTAGTCGTTCGCTTCTGCCATGAAAAATTTTGCCACATGTATTGATCATTCGTCACTGTTACCTGTTTACTATCTGCTTGATAAATTCCTTGTGGGCCATTCGCTACAGCTACGTTATTTTCATTCGTATAACCTGCCCAATTGCCATTGTTATCGTATAGCGTTAAATAACGACTCCCATTAAAATGCTGATAATACCCGCGGGCTTGATAGGTGCGATTTTTTTTCGCAGCGTTGGTCGTTCGTTTCTCCCATGAAAAATTTTGCCACATGTATTGATCGTTTTTTACCGTTACATAGTTATTATTCGCCAGATAAATCCCTTGCTGACCATCTGCTACGGCTACGTTATTTTCATTGGTATAACCTGCCCAATTGCCATTGTTATCGTATAGCGTTAAATAACGACTCCCATTAAAATGCTGGTAATACCCGCGTGCTTGGTAAGTGCGATTTTTTTTCGCAGCGTTGGTCGTTCGTTTCTCCCATGAAAAATTTTGCCACATGTATTGATCGTTTTTTACCGTTACATAGTTATTATTCGCCAGATAAATCCCTTGCTGACCGTCTGCTACGGCTACATTATTTTCATTGGTATAACCTACCCAATTGCCATGATTATCGTATAAGGTTAAATAACGACTCCCATTAAAATGCTGATAATACCCGCGGGCTTGATAGGTGCGATTTTTTTTCGCAGCGTTGGTCGTTCGTTTCTCCCATGAAAAATTTTGCCACATGTATTGATCATTTTTTACCGTTACATATTTTCCATAACTATGGTGTTTCCCATTACCTTCTTTTGTCAGTTCTAAAACTTTTGCTTCAACATATCCTAATGACCGATCTTTAGTAGCAATCTTATAATACGTCAGATTATTTTTCGTTAGCTTGTTTTCGACTTTTACAGTTTGATTGATTAGAGTCGCTGTCGTGCCCAACTCTTTCTTCAACGTATCATCCCAGATTTTAGCTGTTGACAAAATGGTGGCGTAAGGTAAAGATATCGCTTGTTGAAACAATTGAATTTGCGGTTCTTCTGTGGTTTCTTCTGTTTCTTGAGAGGTTTCTGTAGAAGATTCACTTGTCGTTGTTTCGGTTGTCTTTGTTTCACTCATTGTTGAAGAATTTGTCTCGCTAGAAAGTTGTTCACTAACCGAAGTACTAGATTCTTCAGTGGTTGTTTCGGTATTTTCTAAACTATCTGTTATTTCTACTAAAGATTCTGTTGTTTCAAAACTTTGACTTTCACTAGTCACAGATGTTTGACTTTCTGAAATGTCAGAAATTGATTCAGAGCTTATATCACTGTCTGTCGTAGAAGTTACTGTTTCTTCTGCAAATAAGTTTACTGGAAAACTTCCCATAATTATTGTAGCAATCAACAATTTACCTAATTTGATATTCATATTCCTCCTCCTAAAAAAACGATTATATTTCTATTTATAGTATAGCAAATTCCCTGCAATGACGCATGGAGGCGATGAACTTTTCCTTATCTAGCTCTTTTGCATACTAAATGATATGGTAGGATTAAATTGTAGCAATATGAATGGAGAGGATAATAATGGATATTGACTATTATGTATTAGACAAAAATAAACCAGAATCAGAAGAAATCCTGTTAGGGATAGAAGTATTAGCAGCGTTAAACAAAAACAAACATTCTCACAAAGATTGCAATAATTACTATCTACACTCTTTGAACGATTCCTCCGCAGAATTTAAAAAGAATTACGCTGTGTGGAAGTTGCTAGAGGAACATGGTACACATATATTACCTATTGCTTGTGTTAATAAAAAAATAGTCAAAACAAACAGTTTATTGGATGTTTTTGAGTTGAGTGAATTAACAGGGTTTGGGATTTCTTTCCAATACAAACCAGATGATCTGATGTAGACAGGGACTACTAAAAAGGCGAGATGACTAAAATCGGTCATCTCGTCTTTGGTAGTTATTGTTTAGCAGAGCCATTGCCATGACCAGGACTATAATTGGCAGCTTCGGCTTCTGTAATCAAGCTAAAATTCCCTGGATTTTTCACTTGACCATATGTTTTCCCGCTCTCTACTTTTAAATACTTATACCCGGCTGGCGCTTGATGCCAGTCGCCCACTAAAGTAGGAGTAGCTGAATCGTTAGCGTTCGTCGTTTGTTCCACTGCTGCTTGTTGTCTAGCAGCTTCCGCTTGAGCTTCTTTTTCACGAGCAGCTTGTTCCTCAGCTTCTTTTTTTGCTCTTTCAGCTGCTTCTTTTTCAGTTTTTTTCTTCGCTTCTGCAATTCGTTCATTACTTTTTTCTAAGAATTCATCATATGTTGTTTGCAAAGTTTGCGAATTTTTTGCCAAATCACCAGGCTGATAATTTTTCATTTTTAGAGAATCATCTAATGTTGTAAGCACGTCCTCTAGTTTTGCTTGCTCATCAGACGTCAAGTCCCCATTTGCTACTAAAGAGCGAGCCGTTTGAATGAATTCGGTAGCTTTCTTTTCATGTGCATCAAAATCTTCAGCACTTTCTGTTTGTTTTGTTTGCAAGCGTGTGACTAAAGATTGAGAAGAGGATTTGCGCTCTGTAATTGCTTGTAGATTCTCGGCTTGTTCTAAATATGTCGCATTTTCTTTTCTATCTGCTGCTAACTCCTCTTTTTCACTAGAAGATACATACTTTTGTTTAGCTAGCGCTTCTGATGATTTATTTAATTCAGCTAGTTCCTTCACTGTTTCTGTAATTAACGCTTGATTGTTTGCCATTTGTTCAGCTAATTCGCTAACTGTACGTGTAAGTTCTCGAATAGTGGTGATAGTGGAATTAGGCGCCAATTGAGCTTCTTCTTTCAGTTCTGTTAATTGTTGGCGATCTTTTTTAGCAATAAATTTCTCTTGGCTTTTAATTTCTAGCTCTGTGATTTTCTTTAATAACTCTTCTTGCTCTGTCTGAATGACTAGCTTTTCATTTTTGGCAACCCGTTTTTTAACAGCAGAAAAATCTTGTTGTTCTTCTGCAATTAACGTTTTTAATGTCTGGCGATTCGCTTTTTCTTCTGCTTGATTGATTTCGGTTACTTTTTGCTTTAATAGTTCTGAGTCTTCTTCAGAAATAAATTCCGAGTTTAAAATCGTTTGAATTTGTCGTTCTTGTTTATCTTGTTGTGTATAAACTTCTTGGTACGCATTGGCATTCTCATTTGCTGCAACAACCCCTGTAGCTGAAAATGCTAAAATAATACCTACTACTGCACGTCTTAATTTCATTTTACACCCTACCTACTCGCACTATTTTTCTTGTTCTATCAAAGTTTGATACCCAATTAATGTCAACGTTGTTTCTTGATTATCACCATCCTTTAAATGGTTATAATAATTTTTTATCAATGACAATGTTTGTTTTGTCTCAGTTAATTGATGGGCATTCACATCTAACACTTTTTGGTTCACTGCGTGTGTTAATTGGTAATCTATAAAAAATAACAATTCTTTATCTTTCAATGTTTCGACATCATGTTTTTTCAAAAAACGTTTTAATTGATAAAAATTTTTAGTCTCCACACGAATATGCCAGGCATAATAAAGTGCGACCCCCATCGCAAACAAATACACGACAAATGGATTTATTCGAATCAAATCTAATGAAACAAAGATACTCGCTAAAATAAGTAAGCTAATCGAGACGAAAAGCACCTTCCACTCGTATTGTTTATATTTTTTATAACGTGCGACTATCTGTTGATACTCATTCATAACAAAACCCCCAATTATAGTTATTTCCTTAATGATAACTTGTTCTTTTTATAGTGACAACCTTTATTTAACCATCATTAAATAAAATAACAAGCAATCAATTGAATTGACAGAAATACAGCTTTCCTTTAGCCTAATAATCGTAACTACTTTTGTTATTTTAAGGAGATGCTTATGAAGAGAATAGGGATTAAATGGCAACAATGGGGAATTTTATTAGCAACAAGTGTGTTACTTATTCCAGTGTCAACAGGGGTTTTAGACACGATCGATTCAACCAGTGGTACAGAACAAACCACTGTCGAAAGTATAGCAACATCCACTAGTCTATCTGAACGCGTCACTTCAGATGAAGAACAACTCACTTCCAGTAGTGAACAGAAAAATACAACCGATTCTACTTTAATAACAACTGAATCTGCAACTAATTTTTCTGTTGAGTCTACCGAAAATTCTTCCGAAGTACCCAGTACCTTTACTTTGGCAGACTATGAAAATAGTTCGGCATTAGAACTTGCAGCAGCTGTCCGGCAACAGCGTGTGACTAGTGTTCAATTAGTCCAATTCGCTTTTCAAAAAATTCGCGAGCAAGATGATACCTACAATGCCATGATTTCTTTGCGTGAAACAGAAGCGCTCAAAGAAGCCGCTGAAATTGAAGATACAGGACAACCTTTTTTAGGTGTTCCTTTAATTGTCAAAGGATTGGGTCACACAATTGCTGGTGGGAGTAACTCAAACGGTTTAACATTTTCAAAAGATGTCGTTTCACGTTCAACCGGAACGTTCACGAAAGCTTTTCAAAATGCTGGTTTTATTGTAATCGGGCAAACCAATTATCCAGAAATGGGACTAAAAAATATTACAAATTCCAAGCTCTATGGTCCGACAGGTAGTGCATGGAATCCTTTATATCAAGCAGGCGGTTCTTCTGGCGGTTCAGCAACTGGGGTCGCTGCTGGTTATACACCGATTGGTACAGGAAGCGATGCCGGTGGTTCCATTCGTATCCCAGCTTCTTGGAATGGCATTATTGGGATGAAGCCTTCTCGAGGTGTTTTAGTTGGCAATTCCGCTAGCGAACGTGGACAAACCAGTCATTTTGCAGAAACAAAAACGATGGATGATACCATCACTTTGTTTGATACGTTTAAAACCCAAGACTTGCCACAACTTTCATTAACACAAGACGTTAAAATCGCCTACTCGACTAAATCACCTGTGGGTACGCCCGTTGAACCAGAAGCCGTTCAAGCAGTAGAAACAGCCGTTGATTTTTTACGTCAACAAGGCTTTCAAGTAGAAGAAGTCGAGCAACCTTATGACGGTGTCCAGTTGATGGAAAATTATTATACAATCGGTGCTAGCTCCATGGGCATCATTGATTTTTTAGCCAAACAACAAGCAAAACGACCAGTTGAAATGGACGATGTTGATTGGACGACTTGGGCATTGTTTCAAACAAGTAAAGATTTAACAACCGCAGACGTTGATCAAGCATGGGAAGAAGTTCGGCAAATTGGTGCAGAACTGGCTTCGTTTCAAGAAAAATATCCTTTATTTTTAACACCGACGACTGCTTCGACTGCCCCTTTGCTAAATGATACAGCCATGCTTCCAGAACACATTGAAGCTATCAAGAATATGGAAACTTTGTCTAAAGAAGAAAAATTGCAACTAGTTTATGATCAATGGTTACCAGGTCTAACGCATACACCGTTTACCCAAGTAGCAAATTTAACAGGTACACCTGCGATTAGTTTACCAACTTATGTTTCAACAGATGGCTTACCCTTAGGCATTCAATTTATGGCTGCTCAAAATAACGACTATTTATTACTGGAAGTCGGAAAATTATTTGAAGAAAATCAACAATTCAATCAAATCGCGCAAACGCCAGAAATACCTGAAGAACCCGATGATTCAAGTGATGAAGAAATTCAATCAAGTAGCACCATAGAATCGAGCACCAAAACCTCAGAATCAAACTCGGGAGAATCGACTTCAGATACACATACACAATCAAGCAGCACCATAGACTCTTCGACAGGTGAAACAACTAGTTCCACAGAATCAACAACTGAAAATGAAACTTCTACTAATAGTACCAACGATTCTTCTTCCAAAGAGGAAACGTCAACTAGTAGCACAAAAAAGCATACAACTGAATCAAAAACAACTTCGTCAACAAAAAAAACAAATAAACCAACTGCTAAAGAAAAAAATCCCCCTTCCAAGAATTTACCTAGAACGGGAGAATCCGAAAATATTTTGCCAATTGCTGGTGTGAGTATTCTCATGATTGCAGGCGGTTTTGTAGCTTGGCGAAAACTTAAAAACTAGTTTGTCTAACAGAAAAAACGCCCATTATAGTTTGAACTATGTACCGACCCCAAAAAGCTAGACCAAAAATCTAACTCCATGAGGGTGGTATAGAAGTCAAAGAATTTTTAATTTCTAACTTTACGTACCTTTTGAAACATCCAGAAGATAATTTAGAGAAGATGATGAATGGATCTAGTTCTCTAGTTGAAGACGAACAACAAAATTATCAAAACGCCCTTACCACTTTAAAAAATGATGAACTGGAATTTAGTCATATTGAAGTAGCGATACCGAAATCCGTTTATTCCACATTTGTGACAACTGAAAATTTCTATTACGTTACATTAGAAGATTTATCGCTTTTTTCGATGTATCAAACAGACTAACGATAAATCTGTTATAATCAAAGGGAAATGGAAGGTGTTAAGTATGAATCATAATGATCGTTTAACGCGCTTACGCTATGCGCTAGACATTAAAGATAACGATATGATAAAAATTTTTGCATTAGGTGGCGTAACTGTTACTAAAGAAGAAGTTCGAGAAATGTTGAAGAAAAAAGATGAAGAAAACTATGAATTAGCATTAACCAATGAGAATTTTGAACGTTTTCTAAATGGTATGATTACTTCTCAGCGTGGCGTGCGTGAAGGTGCTCCTGAACCTGCGCTAGAGTTGCATAATGGCAATGCCAATAACTTGTTGCTAAAGAAATTAAAAATTGCCCTGTCCCTAACTAGTGAAGATATGTTAGAGATTTTAGCGCTCGCAGGAGTGAACGTTTCTAAAGGCGAACTAGGTGCCATTTTACGTAAAGAAGGGCATCGCAATTACAAACCTTGTTTAGATAAATATGCGCGTAATTTCTTAAAAGGATTAATGTTAGAATATCGTAAAGATAAGTAGAAAAATAACCGCACCAGATTCCCATCTGATGCGGTTTATTTTTTGATTATTTACTACGTTTTTCATTAATCGCTTGGTACAATTCACCTGTCGTTTGAATATCTGGCAACTCTTCAACCGCTATATTGGCTTTTTTAGCTAATGCATCAATATCTTGTTGGGTTACTTCGTCGTTGATATTGATTGACGCAATGTTCGTCACTTTACCTTCTTCCACACTAGGTAATTCTAAAATCTCTGCATTGACTAAATCGACAACATCTTTGCGTACTTCTGCATCATTTTCTACACCAATAATTTTCCAATTGTTTAGCAGAACACCTTCATAGACGCCATCTTTCTCTTCTTTAATATAACGAGCAGACAGTTCTCTAATGCGACCTTCTACTTCACCAAATGCGTCCTGAGCAAAAGTGGAATAGCCTTCTTTAAATTCTCTGCCGGCTAACGGTCCATCTTCAGATACTAAAAAGTTCATTCGATATTGATTCATTCCAATTTTTAACGTGTCATCTTCTTTGATTGGTGTATCATCTAAACGTCTTAAATTAACAATTCGTTCCCCAGTTTCCTTTGATAAATCAATGTCATATTTCACATTGTAAAAACGGTCATTTGTATTGTATTTGCTTGTTCGACGTTCTGGATTAAAGCTGACTGTCACATCGCCCGGTCTCGTTTGATTATAATAGTCAGCGCCCCATTCCATATAATCTTTTAAATCTTTACCAGTGATTTCATAGACCGTCACTTCACCATCTGTAAATTGATAGTTTCGTGCAATGTCTTTTTTCTTAATTTCTCCCATATCTAAAGAAGGTGTATCAGTATCAATTTGAAACGCCACCACATCGGCTCCTTGACTATAATGAAGCATCACTTCACCAAAGAAATTGACTAACGGTGTTTCTTGAATTTGTGCAGATGAAATCCCTTGAATCTCATTTTCAGGAACTAAATCCATGCCCACAAGTTCACCTAATACCGTATTCGCATCTTTTCTCGCACGTTCATGCGATGGTTTTAGTAATTCATTAATTTCAGGATCTTCTTCATAACCAGCCACTTCTATAGCAGAACCAGATTTGTCTTGCACTTCATAACCATCCTCATTTTTAGTTAAGGTTAAATCCACACGCGAAACAAAACGGCCATATTTATCAGGTTCAACAATCAATACATCATTAATGAACTCTTCCTCTACCAATGTATGCATGTGACCTGCAAATACCACATCCAATTCTGGAACGGCTTCTGCCATATCTGCTACACCCGTATTATGCACATCGTTTTCATTAGAGATTCCCATGTGAACAACACCTACTAATACATCGACATCTTTTTTCAACTCTTTTACGACTTCAATCGTTTCTTTGACAGGATCAGTTAATTTTTTTCCATCAAAAATATCTGTATCTTTCTTAAACTCCGCAACTAATGGCGTCGTCATCCCAATAAAACCAAGTTTCACACCATCGCGTTCCACAATTTTATACGAATCAAAATACGGCGTTCCATCTTCCAACTGTACGTTTCCAGCTAAAACACCCCCATCAAACTGCTCAGTGATATTGTCCAAAACATCAAATCCATAATCGAACTCATGATTTCCCATCGTCCAAACATCATAATCCAAGGCTTTTAACACTTCTGTGGCTGGATGATGGTCATCATTTTTAAACAATTCCGCTGAATTATCTTGAATCAAATCACCCGCATCAACTAAAATTGTATGCTCATTGTTATCGCGAACTTCTTTGACAATCGTACTAATTTGCGCAAAGCTTCCCGCCTTATTTTCCACATCCATCGCATAATCCCACGCCATATAGCGACCATGAATATCCGATGTCCCTAAAATAGTGATTTGTTTCTCTTCAGAATTAGCGCTCTCCGTTTCTTTGTCTTCACTGGTCGTATTAGTCGCACAGCCAGCAAGTACTCCCATGCTTAATAAAACAACTACTTTCTTGTTTATATATTTCTTCATATTCCCCATCTACCCTTAGCCCTTTCTAAGGATATTCCTCCTCTACACTTTTTGAAAACAGTTTCAAGAAATAGCATAACATACTGCGGTTTTATGGGCAATTGAAGGAACACTATTAGTTTTCTTCAAGTGAAATATGAAAACTTTATCCAAAATAAATAACATCTTATTACTGTCCGCTGAAGAGATAGTGATTCCTCAATATCTCCATTCATGGCACCTTTGTTACTTTTCGTACAACTCATCCCCTAAAACCGTACATAATTCTTTTGATTCTAAGTCTAAAATATAGTCATGCAAGCTTTCAATAAATCCGTTTATTTTTTGGTTACGTGCTTCTCCTTGACCCATTTTATAAATTAAGTATAGCGTGCGATGAATGTCACTTTCTGTGGGAACTGTTTTAATATGATCATTTTTTTGAATGATATCCTGATAAACACATAACGGTACGATTGCCCATGTATCTTCTGATTCTAGATAATCCATCAGCAGTTCAGGAGAATCCAGCGTAATTCTTGCGGGAATACTACTATCCCATTGACGATAGTACCAATCTTTATAATCCGGTCCCCAGCCAATATAGATTTGATCTGACCGTTTCAACTCATCAAGCTGATGATAATTAGAAAAGCGGTTATCATAAATAATCAATAACGGTTCATTGATTAACTCTTTTGTGGTTACTTGATTCGATTGATAGGGTTTAGAAACAATGCCAATATCTATATCGAATGAATTTACCATACTATAAATCGTTCGATTCCAATGTGAACTGACATGAATTTGATAGGACTCTGCTAAATAACTTCTATAAAGCCCTCGAAATAAATAAGTATTCACACTTTGTGGCGCACCAATTTTTAAATGTGGAAGTAAGGGTGCTTGTTTCCACTCATTCACTTCATTTTCTAATTCGATATATCTTGCGGCATAATCCAAAAATTCAATGCCCTTTTCCGTGAGTTCTAGTTTTTTTTTACCAGAACGACGCTTAATTAAACGTGTGTCTAGCTCCTCTTCTAAAGCGGATAACCGGTCTGAAAGCGTCGATTGGCTAATATATAACTTGTCTGCTGCTTTTGTAAAATTGTTTGTTTCAACAATCGTTAGAAACGCATTAATCTGATTTAAATTCATCACTTCACTCCTAATCATCGAAAAAACCGATAGTAATAACGAGAATCTATATTTATATATAGAAGCTACAATGCTACTATAACACCAAGGTTACATCAACACTTTATCACACATTAGTAAAACAGTCGCCATTATTTCTTTATTAGAAGTTAATTTTTTTGATAAGGAAACTGATAAAAACGGAAAATACGTTTATAGATATAACAGAGGAAAGGTGGATAGTAAAAAGTAATTAGCAAACTTCAATTTAAACTTAGAAAAGGATTGTGATTATATGACAAACAATAAAGCATTTTCAAAAATTAGACATAATAGTAGACCAAAAAAACCAAGAAAATATGGTGTCAGTGAAATCCGTGGCCCTTACTACAATGTTATGGGTGAACGCTATTTAAGAGACATTATGGAAACAATGGGCGAACATGTAGATATCATAAAATTTGCTGGTGGTTCATTCTCCTTAATGCCAGAAGATCAATTAATCAATTTCATCAATATTTGCCATGAATATGATGTAAAAGTGGATACTGGTGGTTGGATGGAATATGTCTTGACGCAAGGTATCGAAGCAGTTGACCATTATATTAGCGAATGTAAAAGATTAGGCTTTGATATTATCGAAATTTCAACTGGATTCCTAACAATACCAAGTGACGATATTGTGCGCTTAACCAAACGTGTGCAAGATGCTGGTTTATTGGCTAAACCAGAGATTGGCATTCAATTCGGTTCTGGAGGAACAAATACAGTTGCACAAAACGAAGCTGCCGGTTTAACAGACATCGATAAAGCAATCGAGACTGGTAAAAAATGTTTAGAAGCAGGCGCTTATATGTTAATGATCGAATCAGAAGGCATTACTGAAAGTGTGGATACTTGGCGAACAGATATGGTCTCTAAATTTGTGAAAGAATTGGGGACAGAAAAAGTGATGTTTGAAGCTGCTGACCCGAATGTTTTTGCTTGGTACATTAAAAATTATGGTCCTGAAATCAACCTTTTTGTCGACCATAGCCAAATTGTCCAACTTGAAGGTTTGCGTAGAGGTATTTGGGGCAATACTGAATTATTTGGTCGCGTCCTTACATTGGATGACGGCAAAAACGATTAATCTTATTTTTGAAACAGTTAGAATATGGAGGTTGAATAAATGACGAACACGAACATGACTATGGTTGAAGAACTTGCTGAATGGACTGCTAAACTACAATGGACAGATTTATCACAAGAAGCAGTTGACTCATTAAAAGGACGTTTACTTGATAGCATCGGTGTTGCTATTGGCGCACTGGATGGTAAACCGATAAAAGCTATCCGTCAAATGACAGATGATTTAGGAGGAAATCCCTTAGTTACCTTAATCGGTGGTGGAAAAACAACACCAGATTACGCTACCTTCTACAATGGTGCAGCGATTCGTTATCTTGATTATAACGACTCTTATCTAGCAAAAGAAGAAACGTGCCATCCTTCAGATAATATCGCACCTGTCCTTGCTGCGGCTGAATACAATAAAATTAGCGGCAAAGAATTTTTATTGTCACTAGGTATCGCTTACCAAGTCCAAGCTAGACTATCTGAGCTAGCACCTGTTAGAAAACATGGCTTTGATCATACTGTTCAAGGAGCTTACGGTGCCGCAGCTGGCGCTTCACGAGCACTCGGTTTAGCTGCTACGGGTATCGCAAATGCCATCGCAATCGCTGGTACAACGCAAAATGCTTTAAGAGTCACCAGAACTGGAATTTTATCGAATTGGAAAGGTTTAGCGTATCCAAATACCGCCATGGGTGCTGTTCACGCAACACTCCTCGCTAGTTATGGAATCACTGGCGCTCGTGAAGTGTTTGAAGGAAATAAAGGCTTCATGGACAGTATTGCCGGTCCCTTTGAAATCGATTGGTCCAAAGAAAATCTTGAACGAGTAACCGATACAATCATAAAAAAATATAACGCAGAAATTCATTCCCAATCCTCTATCGAAGGTATCTTGGAAATTCGAAATAACCAACAAATAGCTGCACAAGACATCAAACAAATCCGACTAGCAACTTTCGATGTTGCATATAACATTATCGGCGGCGGAGAAGAAGGCGAAAAGAAAACCATCAAAACAAAAGAAGAAGCCGATCACTCTCTTCCTTATATGCTTGCTGTCGCCTTTTTAGATGGTCAAGTGATGCCAGAACAGTACGAGACTAACCGCATTAACAGTGACGACGTGCAACAACTATTACAAAAAGTAGATGTTCAAGTATCAGACGAATATAGCAATCGTTTCCCACAAGAAATGGCCTGCCGAATTGAAATTGAAACGAATGACGGGACTATTTTCTCTGTAGAAAAACAAGATTACGAAGGCTTTACCACCAATCCTGCCTCTTGGGACGTCTTACTTAAAAAATATTATTACTTAACCAAAAACATTGATAAACAACTAGCGGATAAAATCGCCACAACTATCCAACATATTGATGAAATTGAGATTATAGAATTAACTTCGTTGCTGGGTCAGGTTAGGGTTTTGAATGGTGGGGTTTAGGAGAATACGAGAAAATAGACTATTTCATAAAAAATTCAGTTTCGTCAACAATCAATTTTTGTTTCTTGATGAAGGTTGTTGATGTACAAAAAAAGCCATCAGGGGAGTTGTATGTTACTCTGATGACTTGAACGGGCTCTTTAACAATTAGTTTCTACCAACACTAATTGTTAAAGAGCCCGTTTATTTAGACTGAAAACCGTTTAGCCCACAGACCTTTCCATTCAAGATTTTAAGAGTCTACAGTTCACTATAACTCTCTAAATCTCTACAAATAAGCTTTTAAAAAAATTATTTACTCTAAAATCTATATCAGACAGGTAAAATATCTCAACGGACAGGCTATGCAAAGAGGAGCTTTTATATTTCAACTGATATAATCACTCTTCAATTTTCTCTAACAATGAACTGATTAACTTATCTAACACCTTTACATCTGAATAAACCGTTCCATCCATATATTGCTTGTAAACTTCATCTTCTCCATCAACATTTATCAATAGCTCGTATCCTTTTGCTAAGGCCAAAACTCTTACAACTTCACGCTGCGTTCTGCCATTTCCCTCTCTATAGGGGTGCATGTAATTTAAATTATCTAAAATCACTGCCAATTTAGCTGATATCTGACTCACATCATGAGCATTATCGTAATAATCATTAAATAATGAATTCATATACTGCTCACCTGTAGCAAAAGATTGCATTGCCATAAATGCGTTTCCTTGCTTAGAAATATTCACCTTTCTATAATTTCCAGCCCATTCATATAACTCTGAAAAAAGCATAAAATGAATTTTACACACATCTCTCATTGAATGTACTAAAATTGGAGAAACGTAAAGATCTAAAGGCTTGATTCTAACCAGCTGATATTCTTGTTTCACTAGTTCTTCAAATTCTCTAATGTTAAATTTATTTCGTAATACAGATGAATCTGAGTAAGTATACTCATTGTCAGGATCATCATAGTAGTACCCTTCGTATAAGTCACATTTACTCATACAATTTCTCTTTATTCTTTTGGATGATATATTGCTTCATTTCTTCTACATCTTGTTTTTCAGGCTCCCAACCTTCAATCATATTCGTACTTAGTGCATACCAAACACCCTTGAACTCTTGTTGAGAGTCAAATTGAACACCCATAATCGTTAGTTTAGATTTATCTATGTCTAGAGTTGTCATAAGTAGCACTTCCTTTATTAATTAGTTACCCTTATTGTATCTTATTTTTACTGAAATTTCAGTAATGAGGAATGGAGTTTCATGCATGGGAACAGCGTAAGCTACTTGATGTAAAAGACACAGAAGATAGATATTCTTATACTGGAGGGCCTTTTGGTTCTGATTTAAAATCTTCAGATTATACTGAAACAGGTGTAAGAATAATTCAATTACAAAATATAGGTGATGGTAAATTTTTAAATGATTATAAAATTTATACCTCTGAAGAAAAGGCGGAAAGTTTAAATTCAAATCTAATATATCCAGGAGAAATTATAATTGCTAAAATGGCTGATCCTCTAGCAAGAGCAACGATACTTCCAAATATTGAATTAAAATATCTAATGGCTTCTGATGGTATTAGACTAAAAATTAATACTAATTGTTTTGATAATTATTATATATTAACTCTAATTAATTCAGATGTTTTTAGAAAAGAAGCATTAAATAATTCTACAGGTACTACAAGAAAACGAATTGGGTTAGTAACTTTAGGAAACTTACCGATGATGATACCTAGTTTTGAAGAACAGCAGAAAATAGGTTCATTCTTCAAACAACTCGACGACACTATCGCTCTTCATCAGTGTAAAATCGAAGCTCTAAAGCAGATCAAGAAAGGCTTTTTACAACAGCTTTTTCTAAAGAATCAAAAACACGGGGAAAATATTCCAAAACTGCGATTTACTGATTTCAAAGAAGAATGGGAACTG
This sequence comes from Enterococcus sp. AMC1623, assembly GCF_058216495.1. Lineage (NCBI taxonomy): Bacteria > Bacillati > Bacillota > Bacilli > Lactobacillales > Enterococcaceae > Enterococcus > Enterococcus sp. AMC1623. Next base: position 1,973,529 of record NZ_CM177096.1, read on the forward strand.
CGTAAGTTAAATAATTCTATTAAAGTATTGGATGGAGATAGGGGTTCAAACTACCCCCATGACTCAGACTTTTTCGAAAGTGGAGATACTCTATTTCTTGATACAGGTAATGTGACAAAAAACGGCTTCAATTTTGATAGTCTTAAATATATAACCAAAGAAAAAGATGAAAATTTGCGCGCAGGAAAACTTGAAAAAAATGACTTTGTATTAACTTCTCGTGGAACACTTGGTAATGTTGGATTCTACGATGAAATAGTCTATAAACTTCATCCAAAGATTAGAATAAATTCGGCAATGTTAATTTTAAGAAAAATAGATGAACAATTATCTTATAATTATTTACACACTTTGCTTAAAGGAAGATTGATTTCAGATTTCATGAAAAAAAATCAAGTAGGTAGTGCTCAGCCTCATATTACTAAAACTGAATTTTTAAAATTAGACCTGAATGTTCCGTGCAATATAGAGGAACAAAACAAAATTGGTGACTTTTTTAAAATTCTAGACAATACAATCACCCTTCATCAGAACAAACTTGACCAATTAAAAAAACTTAAAACTGCTTTTTTACAAAATATGTTTATTTAACTAAATATTTACACAAAAATATTCCCCTTAGATAATAAGTAAGATGGTTCATTCATCGACTTATTATCTAGGAGGTTTTTTATTATGGTAGCTAAAAAGGGAAAAGAACAACTGTTTCATGAGTACTTTAAGGAGTGGGTAAGTCTTTATAAAGAGGGAGCAGTTCGCTCAATTACTTTGCAAAAATATCATATTGCAGAGCAAAGACTACAAGAACTTGTACCCACCCTAAAATTAAAGGAACTTACTCGTGCGAATTATCAGCAATTACTAAATGAGTATGCACGCACTCATGAGAAACAAACCACTATGGATTTCCATCATCATTTGAAAGGTGCTATTTTGGATGCCGTTGATGATGGAATACTTATTCAAAATCCTACAAGAAAAATCGTTATCAAAGGCAAAACACCGCGTCCTAAAAAAGCAAAATTTCTCAATCAGTTTGAAATACAAGCGCTATTGAAAGAACTGGAATTAACGGAAGAAATTAATTGGGATTGGTTTATTCTATTGGTGACAAAAACAGGACTGCGCTTTTCAGAAGCACTAGCATTAACACCAAATGATTTTGATTTTTCTCAACAAAAGATAACTATTAATAAGACTTGGAATTATAAAAAATCAAATGGTGGCTTTCAACCAACTAAAAATGAATCTTCAAAAAGAAAAGTGCAAATCGATTGGCAGTTAGCTATGCAATTTTCACAATTAATTAAACTGAAAGAAGCAGGCAAACCAATTTTTATAAAAAATAGAGTGTTTAACTCAACTATTAACAATCGCTTAAAAGTATTATGCAATCGTGCAAATGTCCCTATCATCACTATTCATAGTTTACGACATACACATGCTTCTTTATTGTTATTTGCTGGCGTTTCAATTGCCAGTGTAGCAAACAGGTTGGGCCACTCTAGCATGACGACAACTCAAGAAACCTATCTACACATTATTCAAGAATTAGAAAATCAAGATAATGATAAAATTATCCGCCATTTATCACTGTTGATGTAATAAAAAATTTCCACCTAGTTTTAGAATAAACTAGGTGGAAATTTTTTATATAAACATATTTTGTAAAAAAGCGGTTTTAAGCTTTTTTAGTTGGTCAAGTTTGTTTTGATGAAGGGTGATGGTTTGATCAAGATGGGCAAAAAGGCTTCCAATTCTTTTTTGCTCCATCTTGACTGGCATTAAATATGCGTATGCATTCAATTCGTTTCGATTAATTTTTGGCATACCTGTCCTCATTGATACAGAAACCGAATACTTATAGAAATCTTTTGTTTGTATTAATGTATACAAAAATAATTGATCAAGATCATCTTTGGCGTTTAATACATAAGCATCTGCACTTGAAAGTCCTTCAAACAAAGGGTTAGCATACTTTCCAAGTTGAGGGTTTATTTTTCCATATATGATATCACCAGGATTAAAATGAAATTTTCCGCTTATCAAATTGTCTTCTTTAACAGTTTTTACATTGTCTAGAATTCGCCCACTAAAACTTTCAATATTTCCGGGACCGATATGAGGCAAATCATCATAATCACCAGTTTTTGGATCAATCATATCTACGGATATATTCACTGTCTCATTCCACTTACGCAGTTCCCATTCGCCCTCAAAATCAGCAAATCGTACTTGGGGGACATTTTCGCCAGATGCTGGGAAAAGCTGTTGTAAAAAGCCTTTCTTGATCTGCTTTAGAGCTTCGATTTTACACTGATGAAGAGCGATAGTGTCGTCGAGTTGTTTGAAGAATGAACCTATTTTTTTTGTTCCTCAATAGATTTAGATATTGAAAAATAAGTTGATGAAACTTTTTTCCAATCAGATCTCGGCATCTTTGTTCCTGCGGTATCATTAGCCACTCTTTGATATCTATAAGATTGAATTAGGCTATAAATGAATTTAGGTTCTACATTTATTGACCTAAACACCCAAAAATCACCTAATGCAATCCCATTAAAGTCAGTAAATAGCCAATTCTTTAAATATGGACGCAATTTCCCATATAATATGTCTTGTGGTTCAAATAAAATGCCTTTTCTCTCATCAATTTTATTTGAGATATCTTTATTTAATCTTCCCTCTCCAGCAATAATATCTTCGAACTCTACTTTGGGTAATTGATTAGAATTAGATGTTTTACTTAATCTAATCACTATATCTGACAACTTACGCTGTTCCCAATCTTGATTGAAACCTTCAAACCTCAGTTGTGGAGTTTTCTTTCCCGACACTATTCAAACACTCCTTTTGCAGCTTCTATCAAATCTTTGGTCTCAGAAGTAATAGCTAATTCGTTTAACATAGTAAGAAACTCTGACTCTACTTGTTTGATTTCTGCATTGATTTTGGTAATTTCTTGACTCACTGCCACAATATCGATTGGTTCTTCTTCTTCAAAAGTGTCAACATAACGAGGAATATTTAAGTTATAATCATTCTCTTTGATTTCATCTAAAGTTGCTAAATGGGCGTACTTTTCAATTTCTTTACGTTGAACAACTGTGTTGACGATTTTTTCAACATCTTCTACTCTTAATCGTTTTTGATTTTTCAGTTTTTCAAAGTCTTTGCTTGCATCAATAAACAGAATATCCGACGCTACGCGATTTTTTCTTAAAATCAAAACACAGACAGAAATAGGTGTATTTAAGAATAGTTTATCAGGAAAACCTATCACTGCTTCAATTTGATGACGATCAATCAAAGCTTTACGAATTCGCCCTTCTGCTGCACCTCTAAATAACACACCATGAGGAAGAATAATCGCCATACGACCGTTATCTTCTAAGTGATATAAACAATGTAATAAAAAAGCATAATCAGCTTTGGTTTTCGGGGCTACACCATATTCACGCCAACGGGGATCATCTTCACGATCTTTGCTGGTCCAATGTGCGGAATATGGTGGATTCGCCATGACCGCATCAAACATCCGTGGATTATCTCTACCGTCAACGACACCATCAGGCCAATCACTTTCGAGTGTGTCTGCATGGTTGATACTAATATCATTATATTCCACACCATGCATCATCAGGTTCATTCTTGCTAAACGATAAGGAGTTGCATCTTTTTCTTGTCCATAGTATTTAATCATTCCACGATTGTGGGAATGATTCATAAAACTCGCCGTAGTCAATAGCAATGACCCTGAACCGACAGTTGGATCATAGATAGAAAAACTTTCTTCCTCTTCTCTACCATGAGTCAAAATTCTTGCCATGATAATTGAGAGTTCTTTTGGTGTATAATATTGCCCCATATCTGAAGCCAATACTGTAGCAAATTGTGCAACCAAATATTCATAAATATCTGATATTGAATCATCGCCACCTGATAAATCAAACTCTGGCGCTGATAGTAATTCAATCATAGAAATCATTACACTCGCGCGGGCTTGCGCATTTGCTCCTAAATCGGCACTATCAAAGCGCATACCATCGAAGATTCCTTCAAAATCTCCCTTTGCTGCTAATGCAATTTGTTGATTAAAATGTCCAAAAGTATCTGTCATCAATCCGATGTTAAACTGATTTTCATCAATCGCTTCTTTCCAATCAGAAAAGAAGTTACCTGGTTGAATGGCATACCCTAGATTTTTTTTCATATATTCTAAACTCTTCGCTGGATCTTGGGTATAAATCTCTTCCCACGTTTTTCCACGCAAGACACCACCTAACCATTTGGTTGCCTTTTCAGATAGGTATTTATAAAATAAAATCCCAAAAATATAATCTTTATATGCGGTTAAGCCAATTTGACCTCGTGTTTGATTGAGCATCGCCCACATCTTTGTCTGCTGTTCTTTCGATAATACCATCTTTGCTTCTCTCACTTTCTACAAATACATCAATTTTTAAACTCCTCAAAAAATGAAATCAACGCATCTTCAAATTCTGAAGCCTCAAAGAAACCAATATCCTCTTGGTCTTCGATTCGGTTGACTATCTCATGGAGTTTTGGATTCTCTATCAACGAATGTCCCGGCATATAGGTATCGTATGCCTCTAAAATCATGTTACTATTAACATTTTGATTGGCAGCCCATCGGCGAATTTTTAGTTCACGGCGTTCTGTTCGATATTTCTTTCGGGTATTCTGCAACGATTCTGTTGTAAAATGTTTTGTAATTTCTCCCGATTCAATATCTTGAACGATGTCATTGATTTCTTGGCGATTTTCATCATCCAATGGCGTAATATGTTTTTCAATTGCTTCTTTATTGGTTGTGCTTTTGTTATCCATAAAGGTGTTCAGTAACTCAACCAACATGTCATAGTCAATGATTTGATGATTATAAAACTCTAGCCCAACTTTAATCTCTGTTAAGTCTGGACGATCCTTTTCTGGTAGCCGTTCACGTGCATCATTTAGCCTTGCTTGCAACGCACCAAATTCCTCATTATTAGAGATAGCCAAACGAACCATCTCACCCGTTGGTTCCCTTTTATCGTCCAATAACTCTATTTCGCTTCCCAATTCATATCCTTGCTGAACCAATCGTTGAATTTTGTTTTGTGTAGCAAGACCAAGATTGACGAACTCTTTCAAATCATTCTCTCCACGAGGTATTTGTCCAAAATACGCATCAGACAGCTCTTTTAAGCGAATAATAGCATCCTCTAAGTCAAGAATCTGGTGGCTTTGCGGTTTCGCTAAGATGTCATCATTTTCCAAATCTTTGGTTTCTTGCTCTGCCGTATCTTTCTCTGCTTCTTCTAAAGTATCATTTCCACCTTTGGTATAAATACGTAACGCATTTTCAACGTATTCTTGCATTTCATCCCCTTGACGATAGAAACGGACTTTGCCATAGGGCTTACTGTTACGATTGTATGTCCGATTGGTTCTGGACATCGCCTGAATCAGCATACCTTCTTTTAACGTTTTGTCCATGTAAATCATATTGACGTATTTAGAATCAAAGCCAGTTAACAATTGATCTGAGACGATAACTAAATCCAAACGTTCTTCAGCTAATTCTTTGTTATAAGGCTTTTTTCGTGCCAAACGTTTCGTAATATCTACCATATATGCACGAGCAGGGTCTTTGACATCCAAAATACTTGGAACATTGAATTTCTCTGTATATTCTCGAATTGCCTTCTTCAATGATTCATTGAGCTCCTTTGTTCCTTGTTCATTGGATTCATCACGAGAGAACGTCATGGCTACGTTGAGATACGGCGCCTTCTCTTTAAAAATATTGTAATAATGTGCTACGGCTTGTTTGCCAGATACAGCTAACATCGCTTGGAACACATTCTCTTCCCTTATTCCTGATACCAATGCGCCGCTTGACGTCTTTTTCCAGTTCTTCAGAATGTCTTCCACAACTTCCTGTCTATATACAGCGCTTTGATAAATCTCTTTTTCATAGTCTTTCTCAGAAAAATCATCCGCAGGGTTTTCAATCACCCAGTGTGGACGAAAATAAGTAATATCAAACCCGAGCACATTTCCATCACCAATTGCATCTTTGATTGAATAGGTATGTAGTCGTTTACCAAAAATATCATGGGTTGAAATTTCGCGTGATGTTTTGATATCGTTTAGTTCATCGGAATAAAAATTCGGCGTTCCAGTAAATCCGAACCAAGTCGTCTTCTTGAATGCTTGTTTGATTAGTTGTACTGACTCACCACTAGCACTACGATGGGCTTCATCCATAATAATGACATTCCAATCCTCATTCTTTAAGCCGTTCTTAACTGCTTTGGTTAGTCCTTGCACAGAAATCAACAAAATTTGTGAAGCGCCTTTGTGTTTCAATGCCTGTTTTAGTTCCCAACCATTAACCTTTTTAATCCGTTGCTTGAAATGAATATAAGCAAAATCTTTGAAATTTTCTAATGTCTGATCAATTAAATCAACACGGTCAACAATGAATAGAACATTCCGAATCCTTGGCGCGGATGCCAAAAGTTGTGCCACTTTAAAAGAAGTAACAGTCTTACCAGATCCCGTTGTATGCCAGATATAACCGCCTTCTTTTTGAATCAAACCACTAGTTTCCATTTCTTTCATGCGTTGCAAAATTTGCCGTGTGGCTTGAATTTGATAACTACGCATCACCATCAAATTATCATTCGATGCATCAGGAATCATATTCACAGTAATCAATCGATGCAATGCTGGTATACCCATAACTTGGTGAACAAAAACAAAAGCATCCGTCACATCGTTATTTTTTTCATCACGCCATCCAAATACATACGTCTTATTGTAATGTTCAAATGCATTCGGTCTTGCAAAATAATGAGCGGAATGTTGACTCAAAATAAACTGCACTTGGACAAATGCGAATAATCCTTGGTATAAGCCGTCACCATGGTATCCTTTCAACTGCTCAAATGCGCTCCACTGATTTTGCAAATGCTCATCTTTTTCTTCGATATGCGCCACAGGTATACCATTGATTAGCAAAGCAAGATCAATGATTCGTTTAGTAGTCAATCCTTTCGGCAGTTCGGTAAAATTAATTTGACTAACCACTTCATAACGAGAACGTCCGCCTGCAACGTCATCTTCATAAAAAATTTCAATTTCAATATTTGATCCGTTGTCCCGTGTAAGTGGAATAGATCCCACTCCACCAGCACCAACTAACAGCAGTTGTGCATCATATGGTGTTCGTATGCGTTGTAACTCTTGCAAGATCAAACCGAATTCAATATCCGACAATGGTACATCAGCTAATTTATGTGCATTTGTTTCATTTAATACTTCTCGCCAATGTTGTTCTATTTTCTTGATGTTGACATTAGACAAATCTTTACGATAAGTCCATCCCTCAGCTTCAAGTTTTTTGATCAATGCTGCTTCAAATTTTGCTTCGGCCAACTATATCCTTCCTTTCATGGTATTCAATATTTTTACTCTACTTTACTTTTTTTAAACTTACGCTTGATTACAGCGATAGTTAGAATACATAGGCTTATTATATCATTGATACACTAAATAATATTACAATATTTAAATTATAATTAAGGACTCATAACAAGCTAGAAATGCCTTTAGACAAGGAATTCGGTTTATTTCGATTAATCCATATTCAAAATAGTGTACATTTATTCGAATATTATAGAAAATACTTTTTCTTTTAACAAAAGTAAAAAAGAGCCCAAAACATTGAATTAACAATGTTTTGATACTCTTTAAATTTATTAACCCACACTGCCTTCCATCTCATAACTAATCAATCGATTCAACTCAACTGCATACTCCATTGGAAGTTCTTTGGTAAATGGTTCGACAAATCCCATAACAATCATCTCTGTTGCTTCGCCTTCTGAAAGGCCGCGACTCATTAGGTAATATAATTGTTCTTCTGAGATTTTTGATACTTTGGCTTCGTGCTCTAGGGCGACTTGGCTGTTGTGGATTTCATTGAATGGGATGGTATCAGATTTTGATTGGTCATCCATAATGATGGTGTCACATTCGATATGAGAGATGGAACCTTTACTTCTCTTCCCAAATGTTACTTGTCCACGATAGTTCACTTCGCCACCGTCTTTCGCGATTGATTTGGATACAATCGAACTAGAGGTATTTGGGGCGTTGTGAATCATTTTGGCACCGGTATCTTGGATTTGTTTGGCACCGGCAAAGGCGATTGACAACATGGTTCCACGTGCGCCTTCACCTTCAAGATAAACGCTTGGGTATTTCATGGTTGTTTTGGCACCTAGGTTTCCGTCAATCCATTCAACGGTTGCGCCTTCCATTGCTTTGGCACGTTTTGTTACTAAGTTATACACGTTATCTGACCAGTTTTGGATGGTTGTATAACGGCAATATGCATCTTTTAAGGTAAAGATTTCAACAATCGCAGCATGTAAGCTATTGCTTGAATAGGTTGGTGCGGTACAGCCTTCTACGTAATGAACACTGGCGCCTTCATCAACGATAATCAATGTACGCTCAAACTGTCCTGTATTTTCGGCATTAATACGGAAATACGTTTGTAGTGGGACATCAACACGAACACCTTTTGGTACATAGATAAAGGTTCCGCCTGACCATACGGCTGAGTTTAATGCGGCTAATTTGTTATCGGTTGGTGGCACCAATTTTGAGAAATATTGTTTGAAAATCTCTGGGTATTCTTTTAATGCTGAATCTGTATCTGTAAAGATAATCCCTAATTTTTCAAATTCTTCTTTCATATTGTGGTAAACCACTTCTGATTCGTACTGAGCAGAAGCACCGGCTAAATAGGCACGTTCTGCTTCGGGAATCCCGATACGTTCAAAGGTTTCTTTGATTTTTTCTGGAACGTCATCCCAATCGCGGGCTGGTTTGTCACTTGGTTTTTGGTAATATTTAATGGCATTGAAATCAATATCTGATAAATCAGGTCCCCATTTTTGCATCGGCATTTTATTGAAGGCTTCTAATGATTTCAAACGGAATTCTAACATCCATTCTGGTTCGCCTTTGACACGTGAGATTTCACGGACGATATCTTCTGTTAGTCCTTCTCCGGTACTAAAGACTGGTTCCACATCATCGTGGAAACCATATTTATATTCTTCTAATTCAGGTACTCCCATGTTTCTCACTCCTTCTCTTCTTCATGCTTCATAAAGCCACTTTCGCCAATTCCTGTTTCAGGATGTTCTAAGGCTTTTTCTAAGGCTTTCCAAGCTAAAGTTGCACATTTAATTCGTGCGGGAAATTTTGCGACGCCACCAAGCATCGCTGCATCGCCTAATTTATCCAACTCTGGGACATCGTTTCCTTGGACTAATTGAGAGAAATTTTCGGATAACGCCATTGCTTCTGCCAATGTTTTGCCAAGTACCGCTTCGGTCATCATTGACGCACTAGCGGTACTGATGGAACAACCGTGTCCAGAAAAGGCAATGTCTTGAATAACGTCATCTTCCATATTTAATTCTAAATGGATAACATCACCACAGGTTGGATTGTTTAATTCGATTCGTTGATTTGATTTTTCTAAGCTACCGTGATGATGTGGATGACTGGAGTGATCCAAAATCACTTGACGGTATAAATTATCTAATCTAGATAGTGCCATGTTTGAAAAACTCCTTTGTTGCTTGAATTGCTTCCACTAAACGATCAGCATCTTCTTTTGTATTGTAAATGTAAAAACTTGCGCGAGCAGTTGCCGGAACATCTAAGTAATTCAATAACGGTTGGGCACAATGATGACCTGCACGTACAGCGACCCCTTCCATATCCAATGCGGTTGCCACGTCATGTGGATGAATACCATCTAAATTAAAGGCAATCACACCTGTATGGTCATCTGGATTTTGTGGTCCATAAACCGTTAATCCTTCAATCGCCTGTAATTTTGGTAAAACATATGCCACTAAACTTGCTTCATAAGCATGAATTTCTTGCATTCCTAGCGCTTCTAAATAATCAACAGCCGCACCTAAGCCAATTGCATCAGCAATATTGGGCGTGCCTGCTTCAAATTTCCACGGTAGTTCTTTCCATGTGCTTTCATATAAATGGACAAAATCAATCATTTCGCCACCAAATTCCACGGGTTCCATTTTCTCTAACCATTTGCGTTTGCCGTATAAAATACCAATTCCTGTGGGACCACACATTTTATGGGCACTAAACGCATAGAAATCAGCGTCTAAAGCTTGCACATCGACTGGCATATGTGGGACTGCTTGTGCCCCGTCGACCACCATCACTGCATCATGTGCATGCGCAACTTCTGCCAATTCTTTGACGGGATTAATCACACCTAGCACATTTGACGCATGGGCGACAGAGACAAGTGCCGTTTTATCTGTAATTTGACGTTTGGCATCTTCCATATCCAAAAAGCCTTCTGGTGTTAGTGCAATGTATTTCAATTTCGCTTTTTTACGAGCTGCTAATTGTTGCCAAGGAATAATGTTGGAATGATGTTCCATATACGAAATGACGATTTCATCGCCTTCTTGAACAAATGCATCCCCAAAACTTCGTGATACCCAATTTAATCCAGTTGTCGTTCCACGAGTGAACAAAACTTCTGCAGTTTCTTTCGCATGAATAAAACGACGAACTTTTTCTCTTGAGGCTTCGTAATCATGGGTCGCACGTTCTGCTAATGTGTGCACTCCTCGATGAACATTCGCGTTATTTCTATGATAATAGTCCGTCAAGGCTTGTAAAACAGCATCCGGTTTTTGTGTCGTTGCAGCATTATCAAGATAAACAAGCGGTTCATCGTTGACAATTTGATTCAAAATGGGAAATTCTTGTCGAAGATTTTGGGCATTGATCATGTGTTCAACTTCCCTTCAATAACATCAATTAATTCTTTTTGAACTTCTTTGACTGGAATCGCTGTTAACACAGATCCTAAGAAGCCACGAATAACTAAACGTTCTGCATCTTCTTTACGTAGACCACGACTCATTAAATAATACATTTCTTCTGGGTCAACACGACCAACACTGGCTGCATGTCCTGCGGTTACTTCATTTTCATCAATTAATAAAATTGGGTTAGCATCGCCACGAGCTTTATCTGAAAGCATTAAAACACGACTTTCTTGTTGGGCATCGGCACCTTTTGCTCCTTTTAGAATGTGACCAATTCCGTTAAATGTTAAGGTTCCACGTTCACGAATAACTCCGTGTTGTAAAATGTGACCAATTGAATGAGGTGCTTTATTGGTTACGCGCGTATCAATTGCTTGAATTTGACGTCCCGCACTGATTGCGACTGCTTTTACTTCTGAATGAGAACCTTCACCGACTAAATCAGAATCAAAATCGGCAACGATATTGCCTTCATTCATTACACCTAAAGCCCAATCGACAGAAGCGTCTCGCATGATATAACCACGACGATTCATATAAGTGGATAAGTTCACACCTAGTTGGTCAATCGCTGAATATTTCACTTTTGAACCTGGTTTAGCAATTACTTCAACAACCACATTCCCAGAAATTTTTTCAGCTTCTGCACCTTTTGTAATAAAACGTTCTAAATAGCTAAATTCACTGTGTTCATCGGCAACGATTAACACATGTTTGAAGAAATGTGTTGCTGCATTGCCATTATGATGGAAAACAGCTTCGATTGGTTCTTCAATGACAACATTTTTCGGTACATACAAGAACATACCACCATTCATAAAGGCTGCATGTGCTGCTGTCATTTTATCTTCATCCACTGGTACAGCTTTCGTCATGTAGTATTCTTTTACTAAATCAGAATGCTCTTGCATTGCTGTAAACAAATCGGTAAAAATGACACCTTGATCGATTAAATGTTGTGGAAGTTGTTCAAAAACAGTTGCGCCATCTTGTTGTACTAAAATTGGATGGTCGCTCATTTCGTCAAATGACGGAATAGTTCCTTCTACCACATTTTCACCATTCAATTCAGCTTCATCAATGTTCAATAATGGCCAGCGTTCATATTTCACACGTTCAATTACTGGAAATGGTAGTGCATCTACTTTGTCTAACGCAGCTTGACGCAATTCAAGCATCCAAGCAGGTTCTTCCTTTAGAGCTGAAAAAACGTTGACTGCGTCAAGATAGTCTTTCAAGTTGTTTTTCATATATCTTGACCTCCTTACGCTTCTTCTTCTTTGTAATCAATACCTAATTCCTTACTAATACCAGCATAACCTTCTGCTTCTAAACGACGAGCTAAGTCAGCGTCACCAGTCATTACAACGCGACCTTCCATCATAATATGCACAACATCTGGCGTGATGTAGTTCAATAGACGTTGGTAATGCGTAATGATTAACGAGCCAAAACCTTCGCCACGCATTTCATTAACCCCTTTTGCCACAACTTTTAGAGCATCGATATCTAAACCAGAATCAATTTCATCTAAAATAGCAAATGTTGGTTCTAACATCAATAATTGTAAAATTTCGTTCCGTTTTTTCTCCCCACCAGAAAAGCCTTCATTTAAGTAACGTTCTGCCATTTCTTCTGGCATATTCAATAAATCCATTTTTTCATCTAATTTTTTGATGAAATCCATCACAGAAATTTTGTCATCTTCTTCACGTTTTGCATTAATTGCCGCACGCATGAATTCTGCATTTGTAATTCCAGGAATTTCACTAGGGTATTGCATGGCTAAAAATAGACCTAAACGCGCACGCTCATCAACTTCCATTTCTAAAACATCTTCGCCGTCCAAAAGAATTTCTCCTTCAGTAACGTCAAAGTTAGGATTTCCCATAATAGCCGCAGATAAAGTTGATTTACCTGTTCCATTTGGTCCCATGATTGCGTGAATTTCACCTGTATTTAAAGTTAAGTTAACACCTTTTAAGATTTTTTTATCTTCAATTGAAACATGCAAGTTTTTGATTTCTAAAACAGACATTCCGTTCCCTCCAAATTCATTATTTATTCCTATTCATTGTAGACTAATTGAGAATGAAGTTCAAATACTGGAACTGAAAAAAACGCTTTCTAAAAAAATGAATACGTTTTACTTTAGAATTATTTCAAGTTTGATATACTATGGGAAAGGAGTGATTTTTATATGAGATACCAATTAAAACCAATTACCCAAGACAATTGGCGTGAAGCAGCAAACTTATCTGTTGCGGAAAACCAAAAAAATTTAATTGAAGAAAATCGTGATTCATTACTGGAAGCCGCTTATGATCGTTCGTTACAATGGACACCTATCGGATTGTATGTGGATCATAAAATGGTTGGTTTTGCGATGATTGGCGCTGAAAATACTACAGAGCGCTCAATTTGGTTTGATCGTTTTATGATTGATTATCGTCATCAAAAACAAGGATACGGACATGCACTCTTTCGTGCTGTTTTGAATTATTTAAAAGATCACTACAGACAAGTCGATACTATTTATTTAAGTGTGCACAAAGAAAATCTTAAAGCCTTTCCTTTTTACGAATCATTTGGCTTCACACATACAAATGAAGAAGATTCAAAAAATGGCGAACTAATTATGCAATGTACAATTACACGTAATTAAAAAAACTGCGAGAACGTTGTTAATAACGTTCTCGCAGTTTTTACTTACCCTCTAAAAACAAATGAATCGCTGGAGTATTTCTCTCTACGCCATATTGGTGTGATATTATTCAGTCACGCACCCAAGAAGACTGAGCCACAGGAGCGACCTGAAACTTTCTCTTGCTTTATACAGTTGTAAAAACAACCTTAAGTGCTGTCGATCACAACGGACCACAAATTTTACTCAAACATTCAGTCAATTGTCTACCATTCTAGGTTTAATTTCTGCCTTTGAGCTACTTTTACTCGTTTCTTACGTTATAGATTATTTCTAACCTTCACAGCATAGGAGTTAATTGGATCTTCCTTCGACTTTCTTAAAAATCCCTTTTTAAGCGCCAGCAAGGAGAGGCGAGAGTATTTCTCTACGCTTTTTATTCTCCTCCCCGTAAGCTACCATACCTTATATCTAGCAATATTTTGCATAATTCTTCGCCTTAAGGAGCTTTTACTCCTCGTTCATCATATGTCACCATATTTCTCAACTCATTACTTGACAGTATCCCATCAAGCAACAGCAAGGTCTGATCCCAAATTATCTACTGCACGTTGTTTAGACGCTCTGCACAGAGTTCATCGATTCATCTGTTTTCAAAGGGCAAGGAAAAGTATTATAGCATCTTTTATTCTTTTATACAAAAGTTTCCCTTTGATTGAAGCTAAACTTTTTTGACAAATTGATGGTGACAATTACTACAGGTCACTTTAATATTCCCTTTCCCTTTTGGTGCGCGTAATGGTTGTTTACATTCAGGACAACGAAAATAGCTATGTGTTTTGCGATGTTGGAACATTTCTTTTTTTTGTTTGAAAAAATTTGTGACTTTATTTTGAATGACTAAATATTTTTTATTTTCATTTGCTCGTACATAAATCTTTTTTGAAAAGAAGCGATAATAAGCCACAATAAGTAATACGTAGGCTAACCAACGAAATGAGCTAGAAAGTAACAATACAATTAATGCAATGATAATAAGCATTTTACCCAATGCATCAAAATGTCCATAACGTCCTTGCATGAATTTCATGATTTTTAATTTCCAATTTTGTTTCATAAGAAATCTCCTTTAAGATACATAAAAAGTTAGGATGTTGCCATCCTAACTTTTTTGTTTATTTCTCTTCTTTTGTTTCGTCTGCTAATAAAGCTTTTCTTGAAAGGTTCACACGACCTTGTTTGTCGATTTCTGTGACTTTCACTAAGATTTCGTCGCCTAATTTCACAACGTCTTCTACTTTATTGACACGTTCATTTGCTAATTGAGAAATATGGACTAAACCATCTTTTCCTTTAATTAAGTTTACGAAACAACCGAATTTTTCAATGCGGACAACTTTACCTAAGTAAACTTCGCCAACTTTGATTTCTTTTGTTAGATCTTCAATAATCTTAATCGCTTTTTTAATCATATCGGCATCCGCAGAAGCGATTGACACATTTCCATCTTGATCAATATCGATTTTAACGCCTGTTTCATCGATAATTCCGTTGATAGTGTCGCCACCTTTACCGATAACGTCTTTGATTTTCGCTGGGTCAATCTTAATCATTTCAATCTTAGGTGCATATTGGCTTAATTCTTCACGTGGTTCTGCAATTGTTGAAGTTAATTCTTCAAGAATTTCCATACGTGCTTTTTTCGCTTGCGCTAGTGCTTCACGTAAGATTTGTTCTGTGATACCTTGGATTTTAATATCCATTTGTAACGCAGTGATTCCATCTTTTGTTCCAGCCACTTTAAAGTCCATATCACCTAAATGGTCTTCTAAACCTTGAATATCTGTTAAAATTGTATAGTTTTCACCGTCAGAAACTAAGCCCATTGCAATCCCTGCAACTGGGGCTTTAATTGGTACACCGGCATCCATTAAAGCCAATGTGCCTGCACAAATACTTGCTTGAGAAGAAGAACCATTTGATTCTAAAACTTCCGCAACTAAACGAATTGTGTAAGGGAATGTTTCTTCGTTTGGAATTACTTGAGCTAATGCACGTTCACCTAATGCACCGTGTCCAATTTCACGACGACCTGGAGAACCAGCACGTCCAGTTGAACCTACAGAGAATTGAGGGAAATTATAATGATGGATGAATCGTTTTGATTCTTCCACACCTAAACCATCAATAATTTGATGTTCGCCTAATGGTGCTAAAGTACAAGCAGATAATGCTTGTGTTTGTCCACGAGTGAATAAACCAGAACCATGAACACGAGGTAATAAACTTACTTCTGATGCCAATGGACGAATTTCATCCAATTTACGGCCATCAGGACGAATTTTATCAATTGTAATCAATTCACGAACAACATCTTTTTCAAGGTCTTCAGCGATTTGTTTTACTTCTTTTGTTAATTGCGCAGCAGCATCTGCTTCTAATTCAGCTGCTTTTTCTGCATAAACTTCTTTGACAGTATCTTTTACTTTGTCAATTTCGTCTTCACGAGCTAATTTTTCTTCTGTTAAAACAGCTGTTTTCATTGTTTGATAATACGCATCGAAAATTTCTTTTTTCAAGTCTTCAGCAACTTGTAATAAAGTAACTTCCATTTTCTCTTTACCAACAGCGGCAACAATTTCTTCTTGGAAAGCAACGATTTCTTTAATTGCGTCATGTCCAAATAATAATGCCCCTAACATATCTGTTTCTGATACTTCTTTGGCACCTGATTCTACCATGTTTATTGCATCTTTTGTTCCTGCTACGGTTAATTCGATATCTGTTGCTTCTGCTTGTTCAACAGTTGGATTTAAGACGTATTCGCCATTTACACGACCCACATCCACACCGGCAATCGGACCATCAAATGGAATATCTGAAATTGATAATGCTAAGGAAGAACCTAACATTGCTGCCATAGAAGGTGAGCAATCTTGTTCAACACTCATTACGATATTTGTTACTTGTACTTCGTTACGGAAACCTTCCGCAAACATTGGACGGATAGGACGGTCAATTAAACGTGCAGTTAATGTCGCATCTGTACTTGGACGACCTTCACGTTTGATGAAACCTCCAGGGATTTTTCCTACTGCATACATTTTTTCTTCATAATTAATAGTTAATGGGAAGAAATCAGTATCTTTTGCTTCTTTAGAGGCAACAGCTGCACTCAAGACAACAGTGTCTCCATAACGGACTAAAACAGCCCCATTGGCTTGTTTTGCAAGTTGTCCGACTTCTACTTCTAGTGGGCGTCCGCCCCAAGTTGTTTTAAATACTTGCTTTGTCATAAGAACTCCTTTTCTACTGTGAGTCAAGGCTGCTACTAAACAAATGAAAACATTGAAATTTCAGTGCTTTCATTTGGTTAGTAGTAAGCCAGGCCAACAGTCACAGCGATTTTATTTTTTTGTTTTTTTGAAATTCATGATTTGCTTTACCCAAATCATGTTGTGCAACATAAGCTTTCTCTTCTGACCATCCTTTGGTACAAAAGGTTACTACCCTCGCTTTTGCTCAGCTAGTATTGTTCAACATCAGCTTTCGCTCGCCTTTCAGTTGGCGAATCGCTGTGTTTCGGTGGTACGGTTACTACCCTCGCTTTCGCTCAGCTAGTATTGTTCAACATCAGCTCTCGCTCGCCTTTCAGTTGGCGAATCGCTGTGTTTCACAACAAAAAAGTGAGATTCGGTTGAACCTCACTTTTCTCATTGTAATGATTAACGACGTAATCCTAAAGCTTTGATCAATTCGCGGTAACGCGCTACGTCTTTGTTACGTAAGTAAGCTAACAAGTTACGACGGTGACCAACTTTTTTCATCAAACCACGGTATGAATGGTGATCTTTTTTGTGTTCACGGATGTGAGCATTCAAAGTATTGATATCTTCAGTTAATACAGCGATTTGTACTTCTGGAGAACCAGTATCTCCTTCATGACGAGCAAATTGGTTGATGATTTCGTTTTTACGTTCTTTAGAAATTGCCATGTTTTCCACCTCTTTCGATTATTTCCCTGCAACTGAGTAAAACGTTGGTGATTCGTCAAACCAAGTGACAGGTGGTGCTTAACGCACAGATATACTTTACTTGATTCTCTCTAAAAAAGCAAGTTTCTATGTTTAATTTACGGAAAAACAATATTTATACAAACAAAACGTATGTTGTTCTATGTTTGATGTTGAAAACATTAAGATTTGTTTCATTATTTTTTCATCTATATACAAAAACGTTGCATATTTTCAAAAAAGCACATAAAATCAATTCATTCAAGAAAGAAAGGAATTTTTTTATGAATTCAATCAATGTACAAGACTTTCAACTGTTGCTAAATCAATCTATTGCTATTTTGGATATTCGTGATGCAAGTGCATTTAGCGAAGGTCACCTACCTGATGCTATTTCTATGCCGACAACTAGTTTGCCGAATCGTTTAAATGAATTAGATGAAAATACAACTTATTATGTGCTCAGTCATTCTGGTCGTCGTTCAGACATCATTGCACAATTTTTAAATAATCATGGATATAAAGCAATACATGTCATCGGTGGTATGAAAGCTCTTAGAAAAGAAGCTGCATAACACTAAAGAGCAACTGAGCGTTCTCGTTCAGTTGCTCTTTTTGCATTCATTTGATTTTTTATTTAGCATCGCAATAAACGCTGGCAATTCAGCTAAGTTATCAAGCACCGCATCTGCTCCCGCAACATAATATTCCTCACGCACACGTTCATCCAGCTCCTGTTTATCTGTTTCTGATAACTGTTGATACTCGTCAAAAGAATAACCCGCTAATGAACTGCCTTCTATTTAAACCTATCGAAAAGACACCTGCATTTTTGCCTTCTTCAATATCTGAAATCGTATCACCAATTTTAACAACATTTTGAACTGATGGTGTGCAAAAATGCTCTAAGATATGAAAAATCATATACGGTGCCGGACGACCAATTCCTTTTGTTAAATCAGGAGTTGCAATGAAATCTGGTTCATAACCTTGTTCAGCTGCAACTTTAGCAACAATTTTCATCATGTCACTTGTGTATCCTGTTGTACTGCCAATCGATATCCCCATCGCTTTTAATTGTTCGACTACCTCTAACACACCTAATTTCACGTCTGAATATTGATCTAAGGTTTGAAAAATCACGTCTTCAAATGTTTGATAGATACGATTAATATCGGTTTCTGTTGGTTCTTGTTCATGAACAGCTAACCACTCTTGAGCAATTCGCGGCATCTTTAACATAGTCATAATATGATCGTGTTTTTTTGTCCCCATTGGTAATCGAATTTCTTCTTTTGTTACTATTATACCTTCTTTTTTAAAGGCTTGGTAGAAGGCATCCACTGGCGCCATACATCCAAAATCAATTGTTGTTCCTGCCCAATCTAAAATTACGGTATTAATCATACATTCAAATCCTCCATATACGTTTTAATTAATTCTACAATAGATATTGCCTTTAGGCAGAAAAAAATCAAACAAATATATTTGAATTCCTTTTTTTATCTTGTATACTATTTTTAAGAACTTACTTACAAATTAAAAGGAGAGATTCTATGGCAACATTATTAGCGGTTAAAGCGCACCCAATGACAGATGAAGCATCAAAATCCATGAAAGTTTTTTATGCTTTTTTAGATAGTTACAAAAAAAGTCACCCGGAAGACGAAATCATTACATTAGATTTATATCATGAAGATTTTCCTGAAATTGATTATGATATTATGTCTGGTTGGAACGATTTACGTGAAGGCAAAGATTTTTCTACATTAACAGCAGAACAACAACGCAAAATTGCGCGTTTCAACGAATCAACAGACCAATTCTTAGCTGCTGATAAAGTAGTTATTGCAAACGGTTTGTGGAACTTAAACATTCCTACACGTTTGAAAGCATGGTTTGATACGATCAACGTTGCGGGAAAAACATTCCGTTACACAGAAGCTGGACCACAACCTTTAACAGAAGGCAAAAAAGCCTTGCATATTCAAGCGAGTGGTGGTGCTTATGAAGGACAGGATTTCGCTTCACAATATGTCAAAGGTATTTTAAACTTTATTGGCGTGACTGATTTCAACCAAATCTTTGTTGAAGGCGCCGATCATTTTCCAGAAAAAACAGAATCAATTATCAATGAAGCTATTGAAAAAGCTGAAGAAATTAGCTTAAACTTTTAGTCATCAAAAAAGCTAGAAACCTTGAAAAAAGGTCTCTAGCTTTTTTTGCTTATTCTTTTGATACAACTTCTGTTTCTTCTTCATATAAATTAGAAATGCGTTTGTACCATTCAAACACGTTAGCAATCACTACCTTAATTGCGGCATATGCTGGAATTCCCAAGATTACGCCCACTAAACCAAATAGTTTTCCAGAAGTTAATAGCACTAATAAAATCGTAACGGGATGAACCGATAACTGACTTCCTAGAACTAATGGTGAGATCACACGGCCTTCAATCGTTTGTTCAATAACAAATACAACCAGAACTTTCACTAATAACACTGGTCCGCCCACAATTCCTAAAAAGACCGCTGGAACAAGAGCTAAAAATGAGCCCAAATACGGAATTAAATTTAAGAAACCTGCTGCAATCCCTAGTGTAATGGCATAATCTAAACCGATAATTGAAAACCCAATCATAAACATAATTGCCACTGCAAAAGCTACCGTTAATTGTCCACGAATATAAGAAGATACTTGAGCGTTCATTTCACCCAAAACTTTCAAAGTTGGTTTACGCAATTTGGTTGGTAAAAAGCTGACAATATAAGGACCCAATTTTTTCCCATCTTTTAATAGATAGAATAAAATGAACGGCATGGTAATCACTGCGACGACAATGGATGCCACTGCCCCGAAGAAATTCCCCAGATTTTGGAAAGTAGTTTTTGATACATTTTGAATGACTTCTGTTAATGAGTTCATGAATTTTTCGCCAGATGCGGTCAATTGTTCTTGAACCTGACTAAAAATTGGATCAGAGAATAAATCATTCACTGTTTTTTCAACTACTTTGACATATTGTGGAAAATTATCTACAAAACTTAATGTTTGTTCTTGAATTTTTGGCACGATTACGACAATTCCCCATGCCAATAACCCTACTACTAAAACAAATAATGCAATAATACTGTAAATTCGTTTGATGCCTTTTTTCTCTGCAAAATCGACCACCGGATTCATTAAATAATACAATATTCCTGCTAAAATAATCGGTAAACCGACAATTGCTAAAAATTGTAGTACCGGCGTAAATAAATACGAGACGCGGGTAAATAGATTAATGATAAGTAGGACGAGCAAAACAATTAATAATGCGGTCACTACTTGATTATTTAAAAACCATTTCCAAAACCACGAAAGCGACTTATTTTTCTTTTCCATCGTTTCTCCTCCTAGCGATAAGTAATGGTCATCCCTTCTGTTATTTCGGGAAGTTTAGCAGGTGTTAAATACACGCTACTTGATAATTTATCGGTTGGCACTTCAGAAAATACAAATGAAATATGTTGAATCGTTTGTAAATTTTGATTCGCCAAATGGCCTACATACGTAATTTGGTACTCTTGGGCCCCAAACAAAATACTCCCGCCTACGGCTAATTCGATGTCTTTTGCTTGTTCGACTTCTTGAATGATAGAGTATGGACGTAACCCATCTGTTACTCCTTTACCGAAAAAAATCAAGATTTTTTCATTTTCATCAATTGCTTCTTGACCAATTGTAACTACTTTTCCTTGATGCATCCTAAACATCGACCTCCTGTTATTATGGATAGATAAATTATAACATATTATTTATTAAGTCTGTCAGAAGGTTCCTTATGTTTATGTTATTTCTCACAGATGTTTGAGTCAGACAATGTTCTTCTTTCAGAAGTTGTATGTTAAAATAAATATAATCTATTTTTAGGAGGTAACACTATGTTAGAAAAAATGTTTTTAGGAACTTACACTCGTCGTGAAAGTAAAGGAATTTATTCTTTAGTTTTAGACACAGATAAAGAAGAGTTGGTAGACTTAGAATTACTTACTGAAGAAAATAGTCCCACTTATTTAGCACGTAGTGAAAAAGGCTTCACGTATACAGTCACAGAAATTGACGGTAAAGGCGGCGCGGGTGCGTATGATTCAGAATTTAACTTTTTAAATGCTGTGACAGAAGAAGGCGCTCCGTTATGTTATGTAGCAGTAGACGAAGCACGTCAACTTGTTTACGGTGCCAACTATCACAAAGGCGAAGTAAACGTATACAAAATTTTGGACGATGGTTCTTTAGAAGCAACTGACGCAGTGTTTCATGATGAGCCAGTCGGACCACATGAAAATCAAAATGTTCCTCACGTACATTACACAGACTTAACTCCAGATGATCGTTTAGTTGTTTGTGATTTAGGAACAGACCGTGTTTACACATACGATGTATCTAACGAAGGAAAATTAACCGAAGTTGCGACATATGTTGCGCCTGCTGGAACAGGTCCTCGTCATTTAGTTTTCCATCCAAATACTAACTATGCCTATTTATTTGGAGAATTAGACAGTACGATTACTGTTTTAGCTTATGATGCGCCAACAGGTACATTTAAAGAGTTACAAAAAGTGTCCACTTTACCAGAAGATTTCGAAGGCTTTAACGGTGGCGCAGCTATTCGTATTTCTAGTGATGGCCGTTTTGTCTATCTATCAAATCGTGGTCATAACTCTATCGCTGTATTCGCTGTAGCAGAAGAAGGCGCAAGTGTTACTTTTGTTCAACACATTTCAACAGAAGGCGATCATCCTCGTGATTTTGATTTAGATCCGACAGAAAACTTTGTCATCTGTGCCAATCAAAATACAGATAACCTTACATTGTATCGTCGTGATCCAGAAAATGGCACATTGACACTTATTAAAAAAGATATTTATGCACCAGAATGTGTCTGTGTCTTATTTGAAAAATAATCCCTAGGAGGAGTCGCTATGTTTTCAAAAACGCCAGTCGAATTATTAGTTAAAGACTTTTCAAATATTTATAACAAATGCCAATCCGCTTATGAATTAGTCACTAGTCGTAATTTCAATGAATATTTAGCTATTTTGACTACAGCAGAAGCTTATGCGATTGCTGAAAAAGCTTATGTTCGTTGCGATACTTTTGAAGAATTACAAACGAAAGAAGTAGAAGAATTTGTTAATGCGTTTGATGTATTTTATTTCGAATTAAAGCAAGTCCTTTTCCATAAAAATGATGATTTGGAATCACTTTATAATCGTTTAATCTACATGAGTCAAACCTATGAAACTGTCAATGCATCATTTAATTTATTATAAAGGTGAAAAAAATGGACCGATTAGATGTACTGGATCGTCTAAAAGAAGAGTTGAATATTCCCTTTTTAGAAATTAAACTAGCGGAAAAAGACTATACAGAAGACGATTACCAACAATTAAAAAATGAATTATTACAATACTTCGATGATTACGTCCGTAATGTCGAAAACTAAAAAGTGGTGCAGAAAATTTCTGCACCACTTTTTTTCAAGTACACTGCTTTTTAAAGTTGGATAATCTTTGTAGCTACATTTTTTAAGAAAGTTGTATCATGCTCGACAATCAGCATCGTTGGTTGAATCGATTGAATGACTTCTTCTAGTTGTTTATGATTAAACACATCCAAATAATTTAATGGTTCATCCCAGATAAATAATTCAGCAGGAGTTGCTAATGACTTCGCTAGTTCTACGCGTTTTCTCTGTCCCATACTCATATTTTCAATACGATTATTAAAGACGGTTCGTTCAATACCTAATTTCCGTAAGTTGTTTAATAAATCTTGGTAACTTAAGCGATGTTCTTCTGCAAATTCCTGCAATGTCCCTTGATTATCTTCATAATTTTGACGTACATAACTAATGGTCACGCCTTGTGGTTGAACAATTTCGCCACTGATTTCTCCCTTGAACTGACCTAATAGGCATTGAATAATGGAGGATTTTCCTGAACCATTCGCTCCTTGGATAGCCACACGTTCTCCTTGATTGATTTCAAATGAAATAGGTTGAAATAACTGTCGCTCACCATAGCTCAATTGTAACTGTTCTACTTTCAATAACTGCTTGCGATGTGTTGGTCGAAAGTTCATTGTTAAAGGATCAATATATTCAATATCTTTTAATAATTTTTCTTTTTCAACTGCTTGGTCTTCCATCCGCTTAACGATTGCTTTAGAGCGTTTCATTGTGCGAGCAGCTCGTGCACCAATCGCTCCGGTATCATAGATGGCTCCACTACCTTTTTTTGTTGGTGAACCATATTTGTCTTTTTCACGTCCACGTGACCACTCTGCTTTTTCTGCAGCAGTTTGTTTCAAGCGTTTCACTTCTTTTTGCAATTTCGCATTTTGTTCTTGTTCGTATACATCACGTAATCCTTTTTGCTCTTCATAAACTGAAAAATTTCCTTGATACAATATCAATTGACTTTTTTCAATGGATAAAACATGGTCCACAACTTCATCTACAAAACTCCGGTCATGACTGACGACAATAAACCCTTGTTTCTTTTTCAAATAGTCTGCCACTTGCTGACGCGCAGTTACATCTAAATGATTGGTTGGTTCATCAATCAATGGAAAATTCACATCATCTACAAATAACAATGCCAACAAAACCTTGGTTTGTTCGCCGCCAGACAAACTTGAAAACTCGCGCCATAATATTTCAGCATCTAGTTTGAGTAGATTCAGTTCACGCTCTAACTTCCACTGCTCAAAGTCAGAAAGCTCTTGTAAGACATAATAGGTCAATTGCGATTTATCCGTCACTGTTTGGGGAAAATACGTAAAGTTTAATTGGTGTTCAATTTTGCCACTATAAGAATATTCACCTAGTAACAGACGTAATAAGGTCGTTTTGCCACGCCCATTGCGACCAATTAACCCCAGTTTCCAAGTAGCATCTAAGGTTAAATTGGTCTCTTCAAATAATAATGTTGTTTGCGCATCAAAACCAAATGTTAAATTTTTTATTTCAATTGTTGTCATTTTATTCACCTCGACTCACCTTTTTAAAGGCAAGAAAAAATCCTTGGCTATTTTCAGGACAAGGATTCTTATACAAAGGTACACAAAAAGACCCCGTATCAAAAAACTACCCAATCCTGAAAATCTGCACACTGCTTCCTTGTAAACAAGACAGTCTTTATGCAGCTTCAACAAATTGGCTTAGTTTTTCAATAGAGGATCCCTCACTTCGTTTTTTATTAAATTAAGCATACCATGATTGAAATTTCCATGCAACGAAAAAAATTACAAGTCAAACGTTTCTTTGATTTTTGTAGCAGTTTCAACAGGTGACAACTGCGTATTGTCGATAATCAACGTTTTGGCACGTGGTTCTAATGTAGCTAATTCATTAGGTAAAGAAACCAAACGCCATTTTTCATTTGACGTGATTAACTCATGATGCGAAAATGCAATATCCCGTTTAGAAGGTTTGGCGGCCAAACGATCGTCGCCGACATTTCGCTGAATGCGTGTTTTTAAATCTGTCACCAGTTCGACAAAATAAACCTCTTCGCCAGCATCTAAAAAAATAGCCGCAATTTCTTTTAAAAATTGACGGTCATAGGCCTCACTAAACCCAATCATAATCGTAAAAATAATTGCTTCTGTGACATTATTGTTTTTATTTAACACAAAGGACTTGAACAATTCTCTACGTGTTAAATCCGATAAGCGAAAAGTTTCTTGGGTGTAACCTAAAAAATTAGCATACAAATCAATTGTCTGATGGTTATATAATAATTTGCCATCGATTTGCTTTTCCAATTCTTTGCCGACGGTCATTTTTCCTACTGCTTGTGCGCCGATTAAAACAATTAAGCTCATAGTGCCACCTCTTTCTTAATTAACTATACAAAAAAACCGCCAGTTTGGTTAGGACTGACGGAAAAAGGAGTAATTACTCTACTAAGGAGTAAAATGAAAAATAAAAAGGTTATTGTTGGTTATGGACTTAGTATAGCCCCTTTTAAGACTTCTGTCATAAAAATAACCTAATAGTTCCATTAAATATTTCTCGTTTTTCGCTTTATTTTTATCATTTTTATTTTTTCAATAATAAACTTGTCATTCGTTGAATAGAAAATGAAATAGCATCTGTTGCTGTATCTTGTTTTATTTCTGCACGATCAAAAGCTGCAACGTCAATCCCCGTTTCAAGACTCGTAATCATTTCTTCGCATCCTTGAACATATTCGGTATACGCACGTTCAAATTTTTTATGAATGCCCATCACACGTGCTGGAGGACGCAATGTACTAACCGTTTGTTGCATCGCTGTGTATTGGTTCGTTCCTTCTTTAAAAATAGTAACAATCTCTGCACGACGTTCATCTGAAATAGCCGCTAGCTCTTCTTTATCAATCGCTTGACGAATTTCTTCGTAGCAAGGATGCATTTCTTCACCGATTGCTTCTGTATTTTTTACAATATCGTTAATTTTTTGTACATAATAGCCTAAATTAGGTTTCACCCATCATTCCCTACTTTCTTTTTGTTTGCTTCATTGTACCTTTTTTCAATGATTTAGAAAAGTCAAAAAGAAAATATCCAAACTATCGAGAGGTTAACCCGCTCATTTTACATAGTTTGGATATCGTTTGTTTTATTTTTTATCAGACTATTCCGTTCGGATTAATCATCCAATTCAACTTCTAAAACTTCACCTGTTTTAGCATCTAGTTTCACATTGGTTTCTTTGTTGCCATCTTTGACTTGAACATCCCAATAAGTGATATTCATTTCTTTATCTAAATCCCAATCAGTTACTTGACCACTTTTGGCTTCATCGGTAGCAATTTTAGCAGCTTCTTCAACTGTTAATAAATCAGACAAGTCTAATTTGTCTTCTTGACGTTTGACACCTTTTTGTTCATCGGCATCTAGGGCTTCTTCTTTTTGTTTCTTCACTTCTTTGGTTTGTGCATCGACACTGACTTCGTATTCGTTGTCATCATCCACACCTTCTACTTTATAGAAATAATTTCCTAATGAAGAATCCAATTCAATGGATGTAATATCGGTATTTGGATGTGTTTCTTGATAAGCTTGAATGGCATCTTCTACCGTTACTTTAAAGGTTGGAATTTCAGCTGCAGCAGATGTAGCTGTTGTTGATGAGCTTGTTGTTGCACTTGATGACGTTGATGATGTATTTGTTGGCGTTTCATTTCCTGAAGAAACTGGATTTTCAGCGGAACAGCCAGCAAAAATTAATGCTAACGCTAGGGTACTTGTATATAAGATTGTTTTTTTCACGTTGGTTTCCTCCTTTAATTTCTATCTATAGTTTAATCATTTTAACGACCCTTTACTATCGAGTTATCTAAAATTGCTATGAAGATTTTTTCATTTTTTAGGAAATTCCACGGTAAAAATACTGCCCTTTGGTTGATTATCGGCTACAGATAGCTTTCCTTGATATTTTTCAACAATCGACGCCACGATGGCTAAACCGATTCCTGAACCTTCAACTTGGCTAGAGCGCGAACTATCTACACGGAAAAAACGTTCAAAAATCCGCCCTTTCATTTCATCTGGAATGCCTTCCCCAGTATCGGCTACGTCTAATTGAATGGTTTCGTTTGCCCGTAAACGAATGTGGATAGTCTCATTGGCTGCGGAATACTTTCTGGCATTCCCAAATAAATTTTGACAAATTTGTTGCAGCTCTAATTCGTCAGCATACATATGAATGTTTTCTTGAATATCAAACGTCACTTCTTGAGGGCAAGACGCTTGTAATTTCTGAACTTCTTGTTGCACTAAGACAGAGAAATCAACCTCTTTACAAACCTGTGTAGCATGATGTTTACCTAATAGCAATAATTGATTCGTCATGGTTTCTAACCGCTTTGATTCCTTATCAATAAAATCAATTGATGGCGCAATGACTTCTGGATGGGCTGATCCACGCCGTTTGATTAATTGGACATGACCGCGAATCGCCGTTAATGGGGTTCGTAATTCATGAGAAGCATCCGTCACAAATTGCCCTTCTCGTTTCATCGCTTCCCGTTGCATGCGTAATAACTGATTAAAGGAAGATGCAGCTTGTTTAATTTCACTTGGCGTTTCTGGGACACTCAATAGTTTTGCTTGGTTGTTGGTTAACTCGATTTCTTTCATTTCTTGGGTCATTTGTTGCAAAGTCTTGCTCCATTTACCAACGAAAAAGTAAACAATCCAACTGCCGATCAATACGGCAAACAGATTTAACAGCACACTAATGACTAACATGCGCATCATCATTTCAATCACTGTATTGCCATGAATCGCAATTTCTACAGTTCGTCCTTGCTGCTGATGCCGTTGAAAATAATAAATTTCATCCTCCATCAAAATAATGCCTTTAAAGATGGGTAAAGCCGTACCTTCTGCCAATTCGGTAAAAATTTCCTTGCCATCTTTTGAATAATACGTCGGACCATCTGTTAACAAAATTCGCACGGCATCCTCTTCATTTTTAGCAATTGTCACATCAACTAAAGCATCCCAATCATCTGTTGCTTGCGGTACTTCCTCTAAGGTAGTCGCAATTTCTTTGGCTTGATCGGCTAAATAATAATAAACAGAATATAAAGAAATCGTAACAAAGGCTACATTGACAATAAGTAACAAGCCCGTCAAAATGGCTACAAAACGACTTGTTAGCTGAAACTGTGCACCTTTTTTTCTATCTGTCATCTAATTCCCTCAATACATAGCCTACTCCACGTACCGTCTGAATCATTAATCCGTACTTTCCTAATTTGTTGCGAAGCGTGCGGATATACACATCCACAACATTCGTTTGTCCCATAAAATCATAGCCCCATACGGTATTTAACAATTCGTCACGTGTTTTTATTTCTTCTGGTGTTTTCATTAATTCATACAATATGCCAAATTCTTTGGGTGTTAAATAAATTTCTTCCTCATCGATGGTTACTTGGTGTTTGGCAATATCTAACTGTAATTGGTGATAGGTGATTGTTGTTGCTTCTTGTTTATTTAAGCGTCGTTCAATGACACGAATGCGCGCAAATAACTCTTCAATATCAAATGGTTTGGTAATATAATCATCCAATCCTGTATCTAAGCCAATCACAATATCCGTTGTTTGGTTGCGAGCGGTCATCATGATAATCGGAATATCGCTCTCTTTGCGAATCCGTCTAGCCACCGTAATCCCATCATATTTAGGCAACATCCAATCTAATAAAATCAAATCGAACGCATGTGTAGCAAAAGCATCTAGTGCTTCTTGTCCATCTTTCACCCAGATGACCTCATAGCCTTCAAATGTTAATTCAGATTGAATAAAACTAGCTAAACTTTCTTCATCTTCCACTAATAAAATGCTGACATTTTCCATCTACAGCCCTCCTTTTCTTCATTATAAAGAAAGACTTCCTTTTTCGAAAATGTTTAGGGTAAATAATAGATGAAGATTTTTTCATAAAAAAAGTGACTAGCTAAACAGCTAATCACTTTTCCTTATTTTATTCTTTACCCATTGCACGTTGGATTGCTTTGACAATCTCAACAACTGGAATAATCGCAAATGAAGCACCCACTACGATTCCCCATTGGTACCAGTCTAAATGCGTTACTTTGAAGATATCGTTTAGACCTGGAATAACGATAATCCCCATCATTAATACAAATGATAATAGAATCGCCCAGTTGAAGGCTTTGTTTCGGAATGCGCCGACTTTGAACAATGACTGATGAACAGATTTCACGTTGAACGCGTGGAATAACTGCATCAAACCTAATGTTGCGAACGCCATTGTTAACGCATCTGCATGTTGTAAGTCATACAATCCTGTGGCATCTAAACCTGGCATGTTTGCCGCTGTATGCGCTGGCCATTGTAGTGCAGACCAGTATACAAATAATACAGCTGCAGCTTCTAAAATACCTTGGTAAATAATACTACTCATAACACCACCGGAGAAGAAGTTTGAGTTCTTACCACGAGGTTTATGCGCCATCAAATCTTTTTCAGCAGGTTCCATACCCAAAGCAATCGCTGGGAATGTATCTGTCACTAAGTTAATCCATAATAGATGGATTGGTAGTAATGTGTCCCAACCTAATAATGTTGCAATAAATAGTGTCAATACTTCCCCTAAGTTTGCAGCCATTAAATATTGGATAGCCTTTTGAATATTTGAGAAGACTTTACGTCCTTCTTCGACAGCAACAACGATTGTCGCAAAGTTATCATCCGCTAATACCATGTCAGAAGCACCCTTAGACACTTCTGTACCAGTAATCCCCATACCAACACCGATATCGGCTTGTTTTAATGAAGGTGCATCGTTTACACCGTCACCAGTCATGGCTACAACTTTACCTTCTTGTTGCCAAGCTTTTACAATACGTACCTTATGTTCTGGAGATACACGAGCATAAACAGAGTATTTTGAAATATTTTGTGCTAAATCAGCATCAGACATTTGATTTAATTCAGCACCAGTTAAAACAGCAGCGTCATCACCTGGTTTGATGATTCCTAAACGTCCTGCAATTGCTTCTGCTGTATCACGATGGTCACCGGTAATCATAATTGGACGAATCCCTGCTTCTTTAGCAACTTTAACTGCACCTGCAGCTTCCGCACGCTCAGGGTCAATCATGCCGACTAATCCAGCAAAAATTAAATCATTTTCAAGTTCTTCTGAAACTAATTTTTCAGGAACACTGTCAATGTATTTATACGCCATACCTAAGACACGTAATGCTTGTTTTGCCATGTCTTTGTTGTTTGATAATACTTTTTCTTGTTCAGCAGCTGTCATTGGTAAAACTTTACCGTTTAATAGTACTTCTTTGGTACGACCTAATAATACATCTGGCGCACCTTTTACTGCTACTAAGAAACGACCATCTGCCAATTTATGAATTGTACTCATCAATTTACGATCTGAATCAAATGGTAAATCTGCAACGCGTGGTTCTTTCGGTTCTTCTTGACGAACATCAAAGCCTTTGTCACGACCAAACTGAACTAAAGCTGTTTCTGTCGGGTCACCCATTAGATTCCCCTCTTGACCGATACGTGTATCGTTTGCGAAGTTCATAATTTTTAACGCCATATTATCCATTGAAATATCATCTGATGCTGCATATTGATGGTCATCAAAGTATAATTTTTCAACAGTCATTTGGTTTAGCGTTAATGTTCCCGTTTTGTCAGAAGCAATAATATCAGTAGCTCCTAATGTTTCAACAGCTGGTAATTTTCGAATCATCGCATTACGCTTCGCCATTACTTGCGTACCTAAAGCTAAGATAATAGTTACAATCGCTGGCAACCCTTCTGGAATCGCAGCAACAGCTAATGAGATAGAAGTTAATAACATCTCAACCCAATCACGACCATTTAAGACTGTACCAACAAAGAACATGATAACCGCAATAATTAAAATTGCAGCAGTTAAGAATTTACCTAATTGATTCAAGTTACGTTTTAATGGCGTTTCTGTTTCGTCAGCATTTGCTAACATACCAGCAATCTTACCAACTTCTGTGTTCATCCCAGTATTAACAACGATCCCTTTACCACGACCATATGTTACGTTACTGTTTGAATACGCCATATTGATTCGATCACCAATTCCGATATCTTGTCCTTCAAGAACTGTTAATTCTTTTTCAACTGGAACAGATTCTCCAGTAAGAGCCGCTTCTTCAATTTTTAACGAACTCGCTTCAATTAAACGCATATCTGCTGGAACAACATCCCCAGCTTCTAATAAAACAATATCTCCTGGAACTAATTCTGTACTACTTACCGTCACACTATGACCATTACGTAATACATTCGCATTAGGCGTTGACATTTCACGCAAAGCTTCAATTGCTTGTTCCGCCTTCGCTTCTTGGATAACACCCATTACCGCATTGATAATAACTACGGCTAGAATGATAATTGCATCCACCCACTCACGGTGGCCTTCTGCATTTGGTACCATCGCTGAAATTGCAGCAGCAGCAATTAAAACAAGAATCATTAAATCTTTAAATTGCTCTAAGAATTTTTGCAACATGCTTTTCTTTTTGCCTTCTTCTAATTCATTGGCACCATATTGCGTTAAGCGACTTTTCGCTTCACTATCAGAAAGTCCTTCAGGTTGTGATCCTAATTCTTCAAAAACAGCATCCACTGTTTGAGAGTAAAAAGCTTGCGATAGTTGTTGTTTCTTTGCATTTTCCTCTGACATGTTCTTCCTCCTTTAATTTTTGCCTCCATACACCTCTATTTTTTCAAAAAAAATAGACTTGTGTATGTGCGACACATACATAAGTCTCACTAATTAAGGCAACACCAGAAAAAAAGTTGTTAGGTTCTTTTCGGTTGGTGACGTTGCCACAGCGTATGTGCTGCAAGTTACTCCCTCATGATACAAAAAAATTATTACAGAATTTATTATACAAGATGTTTTTTCTTCTGACAATTTATTTGACAGTTTTCTGAAAAGAAATTTGAAAGTCAATTTTTCTCACCAAATAGACTTTGAAGCATCCGCAATTTCTTCATTCAAAAATAGAAACTTTTATTGAACAAGAAATTGCGGAATTGCCAAATTAGCCTTACTTTCTGGAAAATGACATCGCGTAGAGCTGTACTTATTTACAGCCCTCGTATTAAATATCTGCCCCATTCACGCATAGCAACTTTCTCGCCACCATCTGCAGCTCTTTTTAACCAATATTCCCCTTGTTTTACATTTTTGGTTAAGAAATCGCCTTTGATAAGATAGATGCCCAATAAACGCATTGCCACTAATTCATGTAGCTCTTCTGCGGCAATAAACAAATAACGAGCGCCTTCTTCTTTATTTCTCTGCAAGCCATCGCCATGTAACAAACGATAACCGAGTACTCTAGTGGCAATCGCATCACGACGCTCAACTGCCAAACGCAACCATTTTTCTCCTTCGAAAGAATTTTTTTCGATTCCTTCACCATCTAACAAGCGCACTGCTAAATCCACAATTGCCCATAAGTCACCTAGTTCTGCGGAACGACGTAACCAAAGCTCACCTTCAATCGGGTCAGGCGTTAAACCCACGCCAGATAGGTAGCAATAGGCCAACTCATTCATAGCTCCAGTATCGCCGACATCTGCGGCAGCCTTTAACCATTTTAATCCTTCTTGGCTCTTTTCTTGTTTTTGCTTTTCAGCCAAATCCACAACATTATCAGATATGGAGTCTACTTGTTGCTCATCTGTTGTGCTAACGTCAATAGTCGGTTCTTCTTCCTGAGTCGTATCGTCTTTCTTTTCCACTCCTAGTGATTTAGAAATCCGACTGAACACTGAGAAATTTTTCTTTTTATCATCATCTACACCCAATTTACACATCTCCAATCTTTCATCTTATTTTAATAGTAATAAAAAAAGCCATTTTTTGCAAAAATCCGATTTTTCTTATTCATTCAAATATTTACAACTATAAGTTGATATGGTAGTATTCATAGGGGAATGATTTGTCTTACGATACAAGATAAATCATTCTCATTTTTTTAAAATTAAAGGAGGATTTTCATTACATTGGAAGCAATATTATTACAATACGCTTGGGTACTTGTCGTATTGATTGTATTAGAAGGCTTATTAGCAGCTGATAACGCTGTTGTGATGGCTGTCATGGTCAAACACTTACCAAAAGATCAGCAACAAAAAGCATTATTATATGGATTATTCGGAGCATTTATCTTCCGATTTATTGCAATATTCTTAATCACCGTGTTGGTTAATTTTTGGCAAATTCAAGCTGTAGGAGCGATTTATCTATTGTTTATGTCAAGTAAACATATTTACGAAATATTGACTAATTCAGGTCATGCAGATGAAGCGCAAGCACAGAAAAAAACATCTGGTTTTTGGATGACTGTCTTAAAAGTAGAATTAGCAGACATTGCTTTTGCAGTAGATTCTATTTTAGCAGCAGTTGCTATTGCCGTTACATTGCCTAGCTTAGGCAGCATTAGCATTGGCGGTATTAATGCAGGTCCCTTTGTGGTCATGTTCTTAGGTGGTCTAATCGGTGTTATTATGATGCGTTTTGCAGCTCGTTGGTTTGTTACTCTTCTAGAAAAATTCCCATCTCTAGAAACAGCCGCTTTCCTAATTGTTGGTTGGGTTGGTGTCAAATTAGCTGTCTTAACATTAGGTCATGAGAAATTAGGCGTTATTCCACATTCATTCCCACATTCTACTTTATGGGAAGTTATTTTCTGGACTGTCCTTATCTCAATTGCTTTGATTGGGTTTATTGTGGGAATTAAAAATCCAAGTAATGCGAAAAAACCTGCTCAAATTGAAATAGATTAAATGTATGATTAACGTACAAAAACGGAGTGGAGCAATCCACTCTTTTTTGTTTTCACAAAACAATTATGAATGAAACCAAAATAAAAAAGAGCATGACACTTCAACAAATGTCATGCTCTTCGTTTATATTACGCTATAATTGAACCATTTGGCATACCTTTTGGTGCTTCAACAACTTGTAATTTACCAGAAGCATCTTCAGCAGATAAGATCATCCCTTGGCTAATTTGACCACGCATCTTACGTGGTTTCAAGTTGGCCACTATCACAACTTTCATTCCGATTAAGGCACTTGGATCTGGATAAAATTCAGCAATCCCTGATAAAATTTGACGATCTTGATTGTCACCAGCGGCTAGACGGAATTGTAATAATTTATCTGCACCTTTGACTTTTTGACAATCGATCACTTCAGCAACTTTTAATTCGATTTTATCAAAGTCTTCATATTTGATTTCTTTATCTTTGACTGAAACAAGTTCTGTTTCTTCTGGACTCCATTTTACAGAATCATCATTGTTTTTTGTTCCTTCAGACATTTTCTGCTTAATATAGTCTATTTCAACTTCCATGTCTAAACGTGGGAAAATTGGCGTACCTTTGACCGTTACTTTTGTTTCACTTGGGAATTCCCCAAAATGTAAATCCTTTAAGTCCATCGCTGAATCTAACCCTAATTGGCTAAAGATTCTTGCTGGTGTTTCTGTCATAATTGGTTGTA
The DNA here is from genome assembly GCF_058216495.1 of Enterococcus sp. AMC1623. Taxonomy (NCBI): domain Bacteria; kingdom Bacillati; phylum Bacillota; class Bacilli; order Lactobacillales; family Enterococcaceae; genus Enterococcus; species Enterococcus sp. AMC1623. The sequence goes on from NZ_CM177096.1 coordinate 2,008,195, forward strand.
ATAAAATCGCCGCAATTCGCAAGCTTTCTGCTAAATGAACCATTACGCTATCTAGTTCAGCTTTGCGTTCTTCATCCTTTGCTAATACCCAAGGCTCTGTTTCATCAATGTATTTATTAGCACGAGAAATCAACGTCCAAACTTCAGATAGCGCTGTGCTAAATTCCATTTTATCCATTGCTTCGTGATAACGTCCAACAACATTAGCTGCGGTCGTTGATAATTCACTATCAAATGGTGTGACTTTTGACGCATAGTTTGGCACAATGCCCTCACAATACTTGTTAATCATCGCAATGGTACGGTTTAACAAGTTTCCTAAGTCATTTGCTAAATCGTAATTCACGCGAGCTACAAAGTCTTCTGGTGTAAATACTCCGTCACTACCAAATGGTACCGAACGTAGTAAATAATAACGCAGTGCATCTAAGCCATAGCGTTCTACTAACATTTCTGGATAGACGACATTGCCTTTAGATTTAGACATTTTACCATCTTTCATCATTAACCAGCCATGACCAAAGATTTTTTTCGGTAATGGTAAATCCAATGCCATCAACATAATTGGCCAATAAATCGTATGGAAACGAACAATCTCTTTTCCAACCATATGCACATCTGCTGGCCAATATTTGTTAAATAAACTCTCATCGTCTGAACCATAGCCTAAAGCAGTGATATAGTTTGATAACGCATCAATCCACACGTAAACAACATGCTCAGGATTGGCATTCACGGGTACACCCCATTTGAATGTTGTACGAGAAACCGCTAAATCTTCTAAGCCTGGTTCAATAAAGTTTTTAATCATTTCGTTTTTACGTGATTCTGGCAAAATAAATTCTGGATGTTCGTTGTAATAGGTTAACAAACGATCGGCATATTTTCCCATGCGGAAGAAATAAGATTTTTCTTTAACTAATTCTACTTCATGACCGCTTGGTGCTTTCCCACCAACGACTTTTCCGTCTTCATTACGATATACTTCCGCTAATTGTGTTTCCGTGAAGAATTCTTCGTCAGAAACTGAATACCAGCCTTCGTACTCTCCTAAGTAAATATCATCTTGGTCTAATAGTTGTTGGAAGATTTTTTTCACAGCTTCTTTGTGATAATCATCTGTAGTACGAATAAATTTATCGTAACTAATATCCAATGTCTTCCATAGTTTTTTGACATCTGCTGCCATACGGTCAACATATTCTTGTGGCTTTACACCGAGTTCTTCTGCTTTTTTCTCAATTTTTTGTCCATGTTCATCTACTCCAGTTAAGTAGAAGACATCAAATCCCATTAATCTTTTATAGCGAGCAACTGCATCACAAGCAATTGTTGTGTATGAATTACCAATATGTAATTTGCCGCTTGGGTAATAGATTGGCGTAGTAATATAAAAAGTTTCTTTCTCAGCCATGGGTCTCCTCCTCTGCTCTAAAACGAGATTATTCTTTGCTAGTATACCACATTTTAGTTAGTGTGTTTTTATTTTTAACTGAGTTTCCTAAATTTATAATCTGCAAAAGAATTTTTGGCGCGTAAAATAAGTTTTGCTATAATATAAGACGTATCTATGAAAGGAGCTTGTATGAATACCAAAGAACGTTCACTCTTATTATTTTTTATTATCTTAACGGCAATTCATGTTTTATTTTGTAATTTTTATCCACCAATTTATGGCTATATGAATATCCATGGACATCTTCTGCTCTTTTTGATGTTGACTAAGCTGATTCGAGTAGCCATTTTATTAGCGATTATTGGACTAGGATTTACACAGCTACAACAAAAAAATAAAAAAGGAATGTTGACGTATCTAGCACTTTTCTTCTTTAATCTAATTCTGATGTTTCTCTTTTCCTAGGCTTTAGCTTCTCTATAAAGCATGATACAATAAAAGGACGAATAGATTACTTAGGGAGGGAAAAAGATGGCGTTTGCTTCCAAAGCCGAAGAAAAAACTTATTATGAACAACATGCGACAGAACAAGAATTTCTAGATTGGTATCAAAAGCAAGAACAACCAAAATACGAAAAACCTTCTGTCACTGTCGATATCGTTTTAATGTGTTACAACAAAGAAAACGACCAATTAAAAGTTCTTCTAATCCAACGAAAAAGCAATCCTTATCGTGATTCGTGGGCATTACCAGGAGGCTTTGTTAATCCTAATGAATCCACAGGTGAAAGTGTACTCCGCGAAACCAAAGAAGAAACAAGCGTCACCATTTCTGCCCAAAATATTGAGCAACTACATACCTTTAGCACACCGAATCGTGATCCACGAGGTTGGGTCGTAACGGTAAGTTATCTTGCTTTTATTGGCGAAGAACCCTTATCTGCTGGAGATGACGCGAATGAAGTACGTTGGTTCTCGCTAGAGCGTAAAAACAATCAATTGTATTTAATTAACGGGGACGTTGAAATCATTTTAGATTTGCGGACCGGTCAATCTTTAGGTAAAGATACCCTAGCCTTTGACCACAGCGAAATTATTTTAAAAGCCTTCAAACGTGTCGTAAACAAAATGGAACATGAACCGCAAGTCTTACAAGTCCTTGGTGATAGTTTTACGATTACTGAAGCAAGAAAAGTTTTTGCCAAATTTTTAGGAGTTGATTTTCGTACCATCGATCATTCCAATTTTAAAAAATCTCTTTTACGTTTTTTCGATGAAATCGGAGAACGGCCAGTAGGAATTGGTCGTCCATCGAAAATCTATCGCCTCAAAGAAGATGTTTTTCACGAAGAAATTTAATACAAAGAAGCTGTTTTGCCCCAAGGACAAAACAGCTTCTTTTCGGTTTTTCATAATTAGTGGACAGTGTTCCTAGAAACAAAAATGCGAAGATTTTTTCTATACCCTAGGCGATCCCTGAAGTCCCTTTCAGTTCTTAAGGTTTAGGTCAATTGTGCACGACCCAAACGTTCTATTTCTTTACACTTTTCATTTTTCAATTCTTTTACTTCAATATAACGAACTTCTTTGCCATACCAACGACCTTTGTATTGGATTCGTTGAATAAATTGTTGCCAATCAGCTTCTGAAAATTCTCCAGATTCATTTTGAAACTTTGGTTTAGATTCAATAAATAAATAATCAAAATCGCGAACCAAACTAATTGTTAGCTGATCGATAAAATTTCTTTTTTGATCCAATTTAGTCGTGCGTAATTTCAAGACGCGTTCTTTTTGTTTTTGATAATTTTTGGCATTGATTAAACGTACTTTACGTTTTTTCGCAACTTTTGCTCTTAGTTGCAATTTCTTTTGTTCTTTCCCTAATTGTTTAATTAAATGGGATTGATCGATTTGTGGTAATTCTCTCTGTGCAGAAATCTGAATCAGATTTTCTGGACAGTATGAAATGCCTACTAAATCATTTGTTTTTGGCAACTCTTCTACTTCTTCTACACATAAAATAGAGGCATAAAATTCACGATTGCGCTTAGCAGAAATCGTCACTGACTTAATTTTGCCACGTATTTCACGATGCAAATGAACCGGCACGAGACTTTTTAGCTTGGGAACTTTTAAATATTCACCTTCTAAATAAACCGTATGTTGCTGGTTATTTGTTGTATAAGATTGCCATGTGCTTTTTTTTGTTTTCAATTTTGGGTAACCAGCCCGACCACTGAAATAATTACGAAATGCTCGATCTAAATTCCTTTGGGCATTCGCTAAAGCTAAACTGTCTGTTTTCTTTAAAAAAGGATACTCTTTCTTCAATGACGCAGGTGTCATTGTAGTATTTCTCGCTGCACCTGTTTGTCTAGCCATTAATAAATGATTGTATGTGAATCTGACACAACCAAACGTTTCAATAAAAAACTTTTTTTGTTTTTCATCTGGGTAGATGCGAAATTTATAACCTTTTAATACGCTCATTTCTCCACCCCTTACTCCAATCTCCTCTTCAATCTTAATTTCCTAAAAATTCTGAATACTCAGTTTATACGGATACGTATCATAATAAGCAATCACGAGGTAATAATCAAGAGAAAAACACTAATTTGTTTTCCTCTTAATTAACTGAATCAATGATTATTTTTGTTTTTGCTGTAATTTTTCTTGATAGATTACTTTTTCTTCATCCGTAGCATAGACATAATGCCCTTTAGCAATTTCTTGCATCTTGCGTGGACGTGTATCATTTGGGTCATCTACGTATTTGATACGTTGACGAGTGCGCTCATAATCTGGATCAGGTAATGGAATAGCTGACAACAGACTTTCTGTATATGGATGCACACCATGATAATAAATATCGTCACTGCTACCTACTTCTAATAATTTCCCATGATGCATTACACCAATTCGGTCACTGATGTGTTTTACCATGGATAAATCGTGGGCAATGAATAAATAAGTTAATTGATGTTCTTTTTGTAAATCTTGTAATAAGTTTACCACTTGGGCTTGAATGGATACGTCCAAGGCAGAAATTGGCTCATCACAAATGATGAATTTAGGATCAACTGCTAATGCACGTGCAATCCCAATACGTTGACGTTGGCCACCTGAGAATTCATGTGGGTAACGAGTTCCATGGTTTGGATTTAAGCCGACTGTTTTTAACAGCTCATTCACACGATCATTACGCTCTTTTTCAGTCTTAGCTAACCCGTTTACGTCAATCCCTTCTGCAATAATGTCACGAACTTTCATTCGTGGATTTAATGATGCGTAAGGATCTTGGAAAATCATTTGCACATCACGACGAAAATCTTTCATTTCTTTTTTTGATTTTAAGCTCATTACGTCTTTGCCATCAAAGACAACTTTACCGCCTGTTGGGTGATTCAAACGAATAACTGTACGTCCAGTTGTTGATTTACCACTACCTGATTCACCAACTAAACCAAACGTCTCTCCCTCATAGATATGGAAAGTAATGTCATCAACAGCTTTCACTTCGTCTTTACGACCGACGTTAAAGTATTGTTTTAAGCCTTCAACTTCTAGTAAAACTTTTCTCACTGACTTTCCCTCCTATGCTCTACCTTGTTGTTTTTCTTTAAATTTCGCCCAACGAATTTGAATCTCTTCTGGTGGCGTTACTTTTGGCGCTTGTGGTGCTAATAACCACGTTGCTGCTTTGTGGGTTGGTGATACTTCGAAAAATGGTGGTTGTTCTTCAGCATCAATTTTCAAAGCAAATTCATTACGTGGATAAAAAGAATCGCCTAATGGTGGTTCTAATAAATCAGGAGGTGTACCAGGAATTGCATATAAACGATCGCTAGTTCCTTCTAATGTTGGCATTGAACCCAATAATCCCCACGTATAAGGATGTTGTGGATTGTAGAAAATTTCCTCAGCTGTACCGATTTCAACAATTTTCCCAGCGTACATAACTGCTACACGGTCAGCCACATTGGCAACTACTCCTAAGTCATGGGTGATGAAAATAATCGAAGAATTCATTTTTTCTTGAATTTCTTTTAATAACTCTAAAATTTGAGCTTGAATTGTTACGTCTAGCGCTGTCGTTGGTTCATCAGCAATTAGAATGTGTGGGTAACAAATCAGGGCAATCGCAATAACGATACGTTGGCGTTGTCCACCAGAAAATTGGTGAGGATAATTATTTAAACGTTTTTCAGCATTAGGAATACCTACAAGTTTTAATAATTCTAACGCTTGCGCCAAGCCTTCTTTTTTCGAAATCTTATTGTGTTTTAATAATGATTCTGCCACTTGTTTTCCAATTGTCATGGTCGGATCAAGTGAAGTCATCGGATCTTGGAAAATCATTGCAATTTCTTTTCCGCGAATTTTTTGCATTTCTTTTTCTGATTTTTTCAAAATATCTGAGCCGTTAAATAAAATTTCACCGCTTTCAACAACAGCGTTATTTGCTAATAAGCCCATGATACTACGAGTAGTTACGGATTTACCACTACCTGATTCACCTACGATAGCTAAAGTTTCACCTTGATATAAATCAAAATCAACATTACGAATAGCTTGTACTTTACCAGCATAGGTTTCAAATGAAATTTTTAAATCTTTTACTTCTAAAATTTTTTTCATCATACTCACTCTTTCATTTTCGGATCAAAAGCATCTCTTAGTCCATCTGCTAATAAGTTAAAGCCAATCATAATTACTGATAATACAACTGCTGGAATCCACATTTGATAGGGTAAGAATCTAAATGTTTTATATCCATCGCTCAATAACATCCCTAAAGAAGCGGTTGGTGGTTTCAAACCTAAACCAATGAAGCTCAAGAAGGCTTCGAAGAAGATCGCAGAAGGAATACTAAACATCATTTGTACGATAATCACACTAGAAATATTTGGCAATATATGCTTAAACGCAATTTTACTACGTTTTTCACCTAACGTTGTCGCTGCTAAGACAAATTCTTGATCTTTTAATTTCATTGTTTGTGCCCGTACAATACGTGCCATTGGAATCCAGTTAGTAATTGCCATTGCAGCAACAATTGAGAAGATACCTGGTTTAAATACAACTAACATTAAAATCATAACAACCAAGTTTGGAATACCTGATAATACTTCTAAGATACGTTGCATCACGTTATCCACGCGACCACCTAGAAGACCAGAAATCAAACCATATGTCACACCAAAAATAATATCAAGCATTGCTGCAATAAACGCAATTAACAAGGAGATACGTGTACCCATGAATAAACGGCTTAATAAGTCACGGCCTAAACCATCTGTCCCTAAAAAGAAGTGCACATCATCTGGAACGTTAGCTGCTGCATATTTATCAACTAATTGTCCACCGACCATTGCTGTTCCATTAAAACCATTGATATCAATTCCTGGAATTTTTGGCGGTAAGTTAATGTAGTTTACATTTTGTGCGGTTGGATCATGTGGTGAGAAGAAAATTGTCACAATCGAAATCAAAAGAATGACAAGTAATAAACTACTAGAAAAAACAGCCGCTTTATTTTTCTTCAAACGACGCCAAGAATCTTGTAAAAAGCTTAAAGAAGGTGCCGAAATGACTTCACGTTCAATCGCAGTATTTTTTTCTAAGGGCTCAAATTGAGAAGCTGGAATTTGATTAATTTCCGCTTGTGTTCTCTTTGCGTTTTCCATTATCCACGACTCCCTTCTGATACACGAATACGAGGATCAACAATTCCGTATAAGATATCGACAATAAAAATCACGAAAATTAACATTGCTGAATATAAAATCGTTACAGCCATAATTGTTGGATAATCATTGGTCATGATTGATTTTACGAATTGTTCTCCAATACCAGGAATCGCAAAAATATTTTCAACAACTAATGAACCTGTCATTAATCCAACAGCTAAAGGTCCTAACAAGGTTAATAATGGAATTAAACTATTGCGCAAGCCATGACGGAAAGAAATTTCCCAACGACTTAAACCTTTTGCCCGAGCTAATTCAACATAATCACTGTGTAATACTTCAACCATTTCTGTACGAATAAAACGCGCAGAATCGGCTAATGGTGACATTGCAAGCGCGATTGTTGGTAAAATAGTGTAGATGAAACTATCCCATTTCGCAATTGGCAAAATTTGTAATTTAATCGCAAAAATGTATTGTAATAATACCGCAAATACAAAGTTAGGGATTGAGCGGCCCAAGATTGCTACTAAAGTCGCACCTGTGTCCACCCAAGAGTTTTGTTTCATCGCAGAAATGGTTCCTAAAATAGTTCCAAAAACCGTTCCGAAGATAATTGCTTGAACCCCCAATTGCATAGATGGTCCAATACGACCCCCTAATAAGCTAGAAACTGCTTGGTTTTTAAATTGGAATGAAATTCCGAAATTACCTTGTAACAAGTTTAATAAGTAATTTCCATATTGCACAATTACAGGTTTATCTAAACCTAACTGTTTATTTAAGAGAGCAATTTGCTCTGGCGATAATTTTTCTGCATTTGAATACGGTGTTCCTGGTAGAAATTGCATCAAGAAAAATGTAATTGTTGCAATTAACCACAGCGTAATCAGCATATAAAATACGCGTTTTAATAAGTATTTAATATAACTATTCACGATAGCTCCTCCTAATTTATTTTGACTTCTAGACAATAGTTTTGTAAATTAAAACTATCCCTTGGTTATTATACCAATTTTTACAGGAAAGGATAATTTTATGTATTTAAAAAAAAGTTCGTGGATAATTAGTCTTGCTTGCACACTATTTAGTGTCTTTCGCTTATTTATCCTACAAAAATTTTCATTTAGTGCCTTATCAGATTCACTATTCATATTTACATTGCTGTTTCTCATTATTGGCGGTTTTCTTTGGGTATTTGCCTCAGGATTTTTTGACCTCTTTCAAGCATCCTTCAAAAAACGCAGTCAAAAATCAAAAACAGAGTATTTGAAATTGTCAGAAGTTGGGCGTTCTAGCTTTCGGTTTTGGCTAGAACCGGCAGGTATTTTACTTGTTTTGAGCTTACTATCTTTATTGATTGCAAGTAGTAAATAACATAGGCTGAAACCCTACTTTTCGTAGTAGTGTTCTCAGCCTATTATTATTTGTCGTTTCTACTCATGTTGAATGATTATTCTTCGATTGTTACCCATTTGTAATCATATTGTGCGCCTGCTACGTGAGCAACAACACCTTTAACTTTTTCTGCACGTAGATGTGCTTCAGCTTTTTGATACGTTGGAATAATACCTTGGTCTGCCATGATTGTTTGCTCTGCTTTAATCAAGCTTTCCCAACGTTTTTCTGGATCATTTGCATAAGTGTTGTTTGCTTCATCAATAAGTTTATCATATTCAGGATTGCTGTAACCACCACGGTTGTAAGAATTACCAGTTACAAATAAATTAGTAAAGCTACTTGCATCTGCGTAGTCTGCGCCCCATCCCCCATTTAATAAATCAAACTCACCAGCATTTGAACGATCTAAACGTACTGAGAATGGTACTGGGCTTAAGGTTACTTTGAAGCCATCTAAGTTTTCCTCAAGTGTATTTTGTAGGTACTCAATTAATTTTTTCGTAGAGTCAGTATCAGAAGCTAGGAATTCTGCTTCAAGTGTTTCGATACCTAATTCTTTTTTCGCTTTTTCCCAATGCTCTTTGGCTTTTTCTGGATTGTATTCTAAGACAGAACCAGCTTCTTCAGTAAAGTCTTTATCATCAATTGGACTAAACGTCATTTTTTCTGGTACTAAACCAACAGCTGGAGCTGAACCATCACCTAAGATAGAGTTCACTAATGCTTCACGGTCAATTGCATAAGAAATTGCTTTACGTAAATCTGCATTACGGTATGGTGAATTTTCATCGCGTTGATTTAGTTCAATATAATAAGTCGTTGCTTCTGGTTGAGCAATGTATGCTGGGTCATTTTGCATTTGTTGTGCTAATTCACCTGTCAAAATAACATCATCAACTTGTCCATCTTGGAATAGATTCAACGCTGTATTTGCTTCTTTTACAACGCTAACGTTGATTTGATCTAATTTCACTGTATCTTTATCCCAATAGTTATCATTTTTCACATAGTTCCATTCAGTATCTGTACCTGGTCCGTCAAAGCCGTCTAAAGTAAATGGACCGTTATAAACAGCGTTATCACTTGTCGCAGCATATTTGTCACCAAATTCTTCAACTGTTGCTTGATGTAATGGGAAGAATGATGGAAATGCTAGTAAGAAATCAAAGTATGGTGTTGCTTTTGATAAAGTAATTTCTAATTCGTAATCACCTACAGCTTTGATACCTAATTCTTCAGGTTTTTTAGATCCTTCTGCAATTTCTTTTCCGTTAGCAACAACTTCAAACATTGACGCATATTCAGAAGCTGTTTCTGGAGCTACTGTACGTTGCCAGCCATAAACGTAGTCTGCGGCTGTTACAGGATCACCGTTTGACCATTTTGCGTCTTCACGTAATTTAACTTTATAAGTTAAACCATCTTCACTTACCTCAGCTTTTTCTGCTGCGCCAGCTGGTTGAGGAACGCTGTCTTTATCTAAACGATAAATCCCTTCAAACACATTGTTTAATGCTGAAAAACTGATTGTATCTGTCGCTACGGATAAGTCCGCTGTTGGCATTTCTTGTTGAACCACTACATTAAATTCTTGTGCTGTACCTGAAGTACCTTCCGCAGCACCACTATCATCAGTTTTGTTTCCGCCCGTTGTACAACCTGCAAGAACTAAACCACAGATAGCTAGAAAACCGTAAGCATATCTTTTCTTCATTTCCAAAACTCCTTAAATGTCCGTGAATTTTCAGAATAATTCATTTTTTCTGAAGTTAAGTTTGATTTTAATCAGTAATTATTAAAAATGCAAGATATTTTTCTTAATTCTCTCAATATTTTCTTAAAAAAAACGCCAAAACCTCATTTTAATAGGTTTTTGGCGTTTTAAATTTATTTTCTATTCCGTCACATAGGCTGTTCTAAATGATACGGTACGACCAAATGGGAAAACTTGTAATCCTTCTAAACGATCGGTTTTCAAATAAGCTACTGCACCTTGATATAAAGGCAACACTGCTGTATCTTCACCAATGAGTAGTTTTTCCATTTTCAATAATTCTTGCCAACGAGCATCTGGATCATTCGCTAATGTTGTACGAGCCGCTTGTAAGCCTTCATCATACGTTGAGTTATTATAACCTGCAGTATTCAAACCACTTTTAGAATCATAGAAGTTTAAGAAATCAATTGGATCAGCATAATCGGGTGTCCAAGTTCCGAAAACTAAGTCAAATTCTCCTTGTGTTTGTAAGTCTAAACGGTTTTGTAAAGGAACAGATTTCAATTCTATTGTTAATCCTGGAAGATTTTCTTCTAACTGACCTTGAATGAACTCAATGGTTTTCTTTGCTAGCGCCGTATCAGCAGATAACAATTCTAAGGTAATTTCATCTTTACCTAATTCTTTTTTGGCTTCTTGCCAAGCTTTTTGAGCTTCTTCTACATTATAAGGTAAAATATCGCCATTTTCTTCACGGAAATCTTCACCGCTACTTGGATTTTTCGCAAAATTTTTCGCAACAAAACCATTCAATGCGGTTGAACCATCTGCCAAGATATTTTGGGTAAAGCTTTCTTTGTCAATCGCTTGTAAAATTGCTTTACGCACATTTACATTGCCTGTCACTTCACGTTTTTGGTTAGGACTAATATAACCAACAGTCGCTTTAGGCTCGAAATTTGCTTGGGCTGAATCTTGATATTGTTGGGCATACGTATCTGCCAAGAGCGTGTAATCTAGTTGCCCGTCATCAAATAAATTTGTACCCGTAGCAATTTCTTTGACTACTTGAACATCGATCGTTTCTAATTTTACATTCTCTTTATCCCAATACTCAGGATTTTTTTCTAATGTCCATGACTCATTATTTCCATTCCAGCCTTTAATCACAAACGGACCGTTGCCAATAAAGTTTTCTGCAGTTGTTCCGTAGGCTTTACCTTTTTCTTCTGCAAAAGTTTTTTGTTTAGGCATAAATGGTGTCCCCGTCAAAATTTGTGGTAAGAATGGTAGTGGATCTTCTAATTGTAATTCTAACGTTGTATCATCCACAGCTTTAACACCTAATTCAGAAACGTCTTTCTCACCTTCACGAATACTACGACCATTTTTGAAAATATCCATGCGGTTACTACTACTAGATGCTGTTTCTGGATCAACAACGGATTGGAAAGCATACACGAAATCTTCTGCTTTAACTGGCGTACCATCACTGTAATTACTATCGCGTAACGTAAACGTATACGTCAAACCATCTTCGCTGACTGTCGGTTCTGCACTAGCTAAAGCTAATTCTGGGTCGTTGTTTTCATCTAAACGGTATAAGCCTTCTGTTAACTGACCAATCATATCTGAACTATTTACATCTGTATATTGGGCACTATCTAAAGTAGATAGTTCTCCCGAAAGTGAAACAGAAATTTCTTGTTTAACGTTTTCGGCGGCTGAATTGTCATTTTCACCTGCACTACTCCCTGTTGTGTTACCCCCACCAAAACACCCTGTTAATAACAGAGTGGATGCAACTAACAAAAATCCTAGTTTTTTCATTGCATATTCTCCTTATCTTTTGAATACATATTTTTATAATGCATTGACGACATAATCAAAAACTTCCATTTCTTTTGGTTGGGTAGTAAAGGCAAAATCTGGATGCCATTGTACTCCTAACAAGCGACGCGGTTTATTTTCAATTGCTTCAACTAAACCATCTGAGCAACATGCGGCTTCTTGAAACTCACGTGCCACTCGATTGACGCCTTGATTATGAAAAGAATTGACTTCTGCCTGTTTCCCGTAAATTGAACGTAAAATACTTGTTTCTTGCGTTAACAATTCGTGCGCGGGTTGTTCTTTCGGAATGGGATTTTGCATATGTGCAATTTCAGTGTAAGAATGTAGTTCTTGCTTTAAATCGCCACCAAAGAAGACGTTCATCAATTGCATGCCACGACAGACTGCAAAAACCGGTTTTCCTTGTTTTAATGCTTCGTCCATTAAAGCTAATTCAAACTGATCGCGTTTTTCTAAATAGCTTCCTTGAACGGTTTTTGTTTGCTTGTAATAACGCGGTGAAACATCTTGTCCGCCAGCTAAAATAAGCTTGTCAATTCGCGCAACATATTCTTTTGCCATGTCCGCAGAATCAATTGGCATCACCATAGGCAAACCACCTGCTTGTTGCACTGCTTTGACATACCCACTTGGTGTGTATGCAATTGATAAATGATGTAAATTTTCGCCTGCATCTAGTGATTCATTTGCAGCAATTCCTACAACCACACGTCCCATTTGTCGTCCTCCTCTTTTAATAGTGATATTGCCTAAAAGCATAGCCCTTTCCTTAAAATAAGTCAACGCAGACGGTGATAGCTTTTTTCTATTTGAATAGGCTTTCATTTTGATGAAAAATAGATAAAAAAGAGTATGGATAACATTATCCGGTACCGACCCCCGAAAGTTAGAGTAATAAATCTAACTTTCGGGGGTATTTTTATGGCTAAATATAGTGAAGAATTTAAAATAAAGCTTGTTACGGAGTATTTGGATGGAAATATTGGTTATAAATTATTGGCGAAGAAATACAATATGCCTTCTGCAACACCATTACAAAATTGGGTAAGAGCTTATAAAACACAAGGGATGGAGGGATTAAAACGAAGAAAAAGGAAGGAAGTATATCCTGTTCAATTTAAATTAAATACGATACAATTTATGTTAGACACAGGTGCTTCTTATCAGGAAACGACTGAACAATTCGGATTAAATAATCCTTCATTAATTTATCGTTGGATGAAAGATTTTAATTCTCAAGGGATAGAAGGCTTGAAACCAAAATCAAAGGAGCGACCTTCTATGACTAAGAAACTAAATAAACAAACGAAAAAGGAAGAAAACAAGTTCACACGTGAAACGGAGTTAGAACGAGAGAATGAACTACTGAGATTAGAAATTGCCTATTTAAAAAAGCTGAGAGCTTTTCGGGAAAATCCGAATGTCTTACTCGAAAAGCGCAAGCAAAATGGGCATTCGAACTTAAAGAAGAAGGGTTCCGATTAAAGGATATTATCCTAGTTGTGGGAATTCCCGAAGCAACCTATCACTATCATGTCAAGAACTTCGGAAAAGAAGATCTGGATATCGAACTAAAAGAACGCATTACTCACCTATTTAAGGCGTTTTATGAACGTTATGGATATAAACGGATTACAGACGAGTTAAAGAAATTAGGATACTGTATTAATCATAAAAAGGTGTATCGCATTATGCGAGAGCTAGGATTAAAGTGTGTAAAATTCATGCGAAAATCCCGTAAATACAATTCATATAAAGGAACTACTGGAAAAATAGTGAAGAATCGATTGTCACGTCGGTTTAGTACACCTATCCCATTTCAGAAACTAGTAACTGACATTACGGAATTCAAATGTCTAGGGGAAGAAAAGTTGTATTTAAACCCTATTCTTGACCTATATAATGGAGAAGTGATTGCGTTTGGAATTAAGAAACGCCCAACATTAGATTTAGTCATGGAGCCACTAAATGAAACAATAGAGATAATAAAGAATCACGCAACCTACCGTACAACTATCCATTCGGATCAAGGTTGGCATTACCAACATAATAAATGGGTAAAAACATTAAATAAAAACAATGTATTCCAGAGTATGTCACGTAAAGCAACGTGTGCAGACAATGCTTCGATGGAGAATTTCTTTGGCATATTAAAACAAGAAATGTATTATGGAGAGAAACTAGTCAGTTATGAAGAATTAAAACGACGAATTAAAGAATACATCTACTGGTATAACCACGTACGATCAAAAGTAAAATTGGCTGGACTGAGTCCGGTCGAATACCGAATTCAATCCAGCCAATCAGCTGCATAATAAAAACTCTAACTTTTAGGGGTCGCCACCTCCATACTCTTTTTTGATTAAGCAGACACGCCTTTATAGACTTTTCTAAAGTAAAAAATACGTGCAACAAGGTAATAGATGAATTGAATCAATAAAAAGACACCTAAAACTTGCCAGCCTGCCAGCTGCATTCCTAAGTTAAACATGTGATACATCGCGGTTAGAGCCACTGCCCCATGAACAAAAGAAACAATAATTGGTGTAAAGAACAAAATCCCTACTTGTTGATAAATCATTTTCTTTAATTCTTTTTTTGATAGACCTAGTTTGTATATCATTTTAAATTTCTCAATATCACTATCCATGTCGCTATATAAGCGGAAATATAAGAAGCTTCCTGCAGAAACGAAGAAGACAATTCCAATGAAGATACCGACAAATAATATTGGTGCATAGGATTTAATGATGCTGTCTTTCATATATTCAATCGATTGCACATTATACAAACCTTGCTCTTCTAGTTCTTTACCGACACGAATTTGAGCTTCTTTACCGCCTTTGGTTACCCAATACGTTTCTTCGGTTACTTGCGGTGTTCCTGCTTGTGTGTCAGGGACAACAAAGGTTGGCAGATACACTGCCATGGCATCTGTTTCTACTAATTCTGACACGCGATACTCTTGGTCGTTAATTTGAACCGTTGCTTGTAGCGTAGTCGTATCGAATGGTGCTGAAGTTTTCAATTGTACTGCAGCATCTTTAACGGTAATCGTCTCTTCACCGACTAATTTTGCCGCTTTATTATATTCAGATTCAGTAATAAATATATATTCATCCGTATTGTAATACACAAAGGTTGCTTTATCTGCGTTTAATTTTTCTTTTGCCAAGCTGTCTTCTACTTTTTGAATAGTATTCTCTTCATCAGCTGTGGCAGCGTAACTGTATGGCGCTGATCCTACTGCGCCTAAAATAATTGACTGTAAACCATAAAGCGTGCCAATTGCCGCAAATGCTACCGTAGAAATTACTGAAACTAAAAAGAAACTACGTGCGTTGTCTTTCATTCGAAATGCTAAATCAGAGAAAACGACCATATTGGTTTTTTTCCAGAAAACTGATTCGCGCTTTTTAATTTTTTCAATCGCAAAAACACTAAATTGATTAAACAAGAAATTTGTTCCTAAAATAACAATAAAAACCACTGGTAAAAAGACGACAACCACTCCCATGCCTGGCGTCAACAACGCCACTGCATAACCGATGCCAATTAGCAAAATAGCTAAAATACTTTTAATTGTTGAAACTTTAAAGCTGCCTTTACCTAATTCTCCAGCTTTTAATAGTTCTTGAACATTTAATTTTGGTAATCTAAATTGAATGAAGAAAGAAATCAAGAAGAACAAAATTAAAAACGATACAATCGTTAATGCTAAAGCTTTTACTGGGAAATAAAAACCAAAATCAATCCCTAACGTCACACGTGAGATCCACAAAATAATTTGAGAAAAACCAATTCCTACTAAACTACCTAAGATAGTGGCAAAAAAACCAATGACTAAATTTTCAATAAAAACCATTTTTCGCAATTGCTTTGGACTCATTCCTTGAATCATCAATAGGCCAAATTCTTTTTTCCGCGATTGTAAAAAGACACCCATTGAATACATGACGAAGAAAAATGCGAAACCATAAATAATAATCGCAGAGCCTAACATTCCTGTTTGAACTTTATCATTTAAGTTTCCAGATAAAGAGGGATGAAATGCCATCACACTAAAGGTAAAAAAGACCATCACTGAAAATAAGGTACTTAGAAAATACGCTAAATATAAATGTTTATTACGTAGCGTATTTCGTACAACAAATTGTCTAAAATTCATTATCGACACCTTCAATTCTTGCTAAATCCACTAAAATTTCGTCGTAAAATTCTTTTTGTGTTCCTTGACGACGAACGTCATGGACTAATTCTCCATCTTTAATGAACACAATCCGTTGGCAATAACTCGCAGCCAATGGGTCATGCGTTACTAATAAAATCGTTGCTTGTTCCTCTTCATTTAATTGACGTAACAAGCCCATGACATCTTTTGACGATTTTGTATCTAAGTTCCCCGTTGGCTCATCAGCTAATAATAATTCTGGCTGATGAACCATTGCTCGAGCAACTGCGACCCGTTGCGCTTGTCCACCAGAAATCTCTGCAATCCGTTTATTTAACAAGCCTTCAATTCCTAAACGTGGAGCAATATCACGAACTTTCTTCTTCATAACTGCGACTTTTTCACCATCTAATGTCAACGGCAACACAATATTTTCTTCTACCGTTAATGTCGGCAATAAATTAAAAGCTTGGAACACAAAACCTAATTGTGTTCGACGAAACTGCGCAATTTTTTCTTGATCTAACTCATTAGGATTTTTACCATTTAACAAAATTTTTCCACTCGTTGGTTGGTCGATAGTTGCTATTAAGTTTAAAAATGTTGATTTCCCACTACCAGAAGGCCCCATAATTCCAATAAATTCACCATCATTGACGGTCAAATCAATTCCTTTTAATGCTTCATATTGCATATTTTGACCATATACTTTTCGTAAGTTTTCTACTTGTAACATCGTTTGACGCTCCTTTTATTTTTTTTCGTACACTTAGTGTAGACAAAAAACAACTTACAGAACATTGATTGAAATAACAGTAAACGAACAATTTTGTCATATAAAAAAGACAGATGACTGGTTACCATCATCTGTCCTCTTCGATTTCTTCATAATATTCAGGTGTTTCAGCAAGCAACACTTTTCGTGGCTTACTGCCTTCTGATGGACCTACCACGCCATTGGCTTCAAGTTCATCAACTAATCGGGCTGCACGGTTATACCCGATACGGAAGCGACGTTGCAATAAAGAGACACTCGCTGTTTGCATTTCAATGACCAGGTCTTTCGCTTGGTCATACAATTCATCTTGAGGTTCACTGCCGCCACCCGAAGCAACATCTTCTTCTGTTACCATCATTTTTTCTTCGTAATTTGCGCCTTGTTGCTCTGTCACAAATTCAACCACTGATTCGACATCATGATCTGAAATAAAGGCACCTTGCACCCGAATCGGTTTATTTTCACCCATCGGCAAGAACAACATATCTCCACGCCCTAATAATTTTTCAGCTCCATTACTATCAATAATGGTTCGTGAGTCGGTTCCACTAGAAACGGCAAAGGCCATTCGTGACGGAACGTTGGCTTTGATAATTCCGGTAATGACATCCACACTTGGGCGTTGTGTAGCTAAAATCATATGAATTCCTGCAGCACGTGCCATCTGTGCCAAGCGAATAATTGCATCTTCCACTTCATTGCTCGCAACCATCATTAAATCGGCTAACTCATCCACAATTACCACAATAAATGGTAGTATCGGATGTTTTTCACCCGTTTCACGATTTTTCTCAGCAATCATTTCATTATAACCAGTAATGTTGCGGACACCTGTTGCTGCAAATTTCTCGTAGCGCTCTTCCATTTCTTTGACGACTTTTTGAAGTGCTTGTGCCGCTTTGCGAGGATTGGTTACTACAGGCGTTAATAAATGTGGAATCCCGTTATACACATTTAATTCAACCATTTTCGGGTCGACCATCATCATTTTGACTTCATGGGGTTTGGCTTGCATTAAAATACTGGTGATAATTCCGTTAATTGCAACAGATTTCCCACTACCCGTTGAACCCGCCACTAATAAATGCGGCATTTTCGTTAAATCAGCCGTTTGGACTTTTCCAGAAATATCCCGTCCTAAGGGTACTTCTAATAAATTTTCTGGGTGCGCAGGTGTTGCTTCAATCACTTCTCTAAAAGAAACCATGCTTACGGCATCATTCGGTACTTCAATACCAATTAATGATTTCCCTGGAATTGGTGCTTCCATTCGAATATCTTTTGCCGCTAAAGCCAGAGCAATGTCATCGGTTAACCCTACGACTTTACTTACTTTAACCCCGACTGCTGGTTGGATTTCAAATTTCGTCACGGCTGGACCTAAACTGGCTTTCACCACTTTGGCATCCACACCAAAGCTTTCAAAGGTTTGCTCCAGTACAGTGATATTTTTTTCAATTTTTTTGTATTCGCTACTCTGATCTGTTGGTGGCACAGCATTTAATAAGGTTGCTGGCGGTAGCTCGTAATCTTCATCTTCTACCTCTTGTAAAATATCAAAATCTAATGGCTCACTGTCATCGACTTCTTCTTTCTTTTTAGGTTCTGGACGAGCTTGCTGTGCAGCTTGTGGCTGCTGTTGAAAACTGTCAATCGGCACAAAGCTCAATTGCTCTGGTTCAATTTTCAACTCGCTAGGTGTCTCTCCGGTTGTTTTTTCTTCTTTGGTCATTGGACGTACTTGGTTTTTCTCTTGCTCTTTTATTTCGGCTAAAATTGCTTCACGCTCAGCAGCTTTTTTCTCTTCTCTAGCTACTTTTCGTGCTTGTTTTTTTGCTTCACGTTGAGCTTTTTTTTCAGGATTGCCTTCTAATAATGGTTCAATCATCGCTTTGATGTCTTGAAGTTTTTCAAGAAGTTGTTGGGTAGTCATTTGACTAATAAAGAAAATCCCGGTTAATACTAGCAAAATTGCAATCAAATAACTTCCAAGTTGCGATACTAAAAAGTAACTCACTTGATATAAAGTTGCACCAATCATTCCACCACCAACATTTTCAACAACTTGCCCTGATTGAATGTCTTGCACCAGTAATGTCCAAGTCGTATGGATAATATTGGTTTCCCCATCTTGCAATCGGCTAAATAAATTGGCGTGAAGAAACAGTAATACTCCACTGTATACGAAAAGTCCGCCAATTATCCGTTTCACATTCGTAACTTTGGCATTTGTATTTTTAAAAATTAACCAAATGCTATACGCTGCTAAAGCTAAACACAAGATTTGATACGTGTTTCCGCCAATCATCCGAAATCCATTGGCAATGAGCGTGCCTAAAAAACCTAAATGCATGAATCCAAATAGTGCGAATAAAAAAAACAAGAAGCCTAAACCAATCAATGTTAATTTTTCTTGTTGTTGTAATTGTTTTTTTGTTTTTCGTTTCGTTGTATTTGAACGGCGTTTTTTCTGTGCCATAGTCTATGATCCCTCTTTTCATCTCCCATCATTATACAAAAAAAAGAAGAGGAACACAAAAGTCCCCCATCTTTCTCAAGCTTAATCGATTGTCACATCTTTTCCAAACCATTTTTCGCTAATTTTCTTGAATTCGCCATTATCGCGTAATTCAGCTAGCCCTTCATTAATTTTTTCAGCTAGTTTTTCATCGTCTTTACGCACGCCAACTGCAAAACCTTCTTGGGCAAAGGTACTATTAATTAAATTAAATTGATCCAATTTGTTCATTTTGGTTAGGTAATATTCTGCATATACGCTATCAATCAATACGCCATCGATACGTCCTGTTTCTAAATCGATAAAGGCTTCATTGAAACTTGCATAAAGCGTTGCATCGTTGTCTTTGACCATATCTTGTAAGACTTCTGGTTGTTCAGTAAAAATTTTATAACCAGAAGAACCTTCTTGGGCACCTAATACTTTATCTTTCATTTGGTCTAATGAATCAATCCCAGAATCTTTTTTCGTTACAAGCACTTGATAGCTTTGCATATACATATCAGAGAATAAAACTTTTTTCTTACGTTCGTCATTGACTGTGTAGCCATTCCAAATCATATCAATAGTTCCGTTGTCCAATTCGGTTTCTTTCATCGCCCAATCGATTGGTTGGAAGGTTACTTTGGTATCTGTTAAATCAAAAACAGCTGTTGCTAAATCTACGTCAAAACCGGTTAGCTCCCCATCATCATCACGAAATCCCATTGGTACAAATGTATCATCTAATCCGACAACGACTTCTTTTTTATCCGCACCACTACCAACATCTTCTTTTTTGTCACCAGTGCCACATGCACCTAATAATAAAATACTTGCTGCCATCAATAAACCAGTTAATTTTTTCATTTTTTCTTCCTCCTATTTTACAGGTGATACTTCTAGTAGATTATCTGCAATATTTTTTGCAAAATCCAAATCGTGTGTGACTACGATTTGCGTAACGCCTTGTTTCTTCAAATCTAAAATTAAGTTTTCAACTTGTTGTCGTAATGCTGGGTCTAGTGCACTAGTTGGTTCATCATACGCCAGCACTCGTGGATTCATCGCCATTGCTCGAGCGATAGCTACCCGTTGTTTTTGTCCTCCAGACAGTTGATAAGGATATTGCTCTAGTAAGGTTGCTAAACCTAATTGTTCTGCTAATTGTTGCGCTTTTTGAGTATAAATAGCCTTGTCTTCTTTTAATACTAATTTAGGAGCTAACGTGATATTCTCAAACACACTAAGATGTGGAAATAATTGAAAATCTTGGAAAACCACCCCAACAACTTGTTCTTGTTCTTTCAAATTCATTGGATTAAATTTTTTGCCATCCAATAAAAAATCACCACTATCAATACTTTCCAAACCAGCAAGTGTTCGTAACAATGTCGTTTTCCCACCACCAGAAGGACCGACAATTGCTAGGATACTGCCTTCTGAAATCGATAAATTCAACCCATCGATGATTGTTCTGGAACCAAATGATTTTTTGATATTTTTTAGTTCTAACATCCTTTTTCCCTCCTATCGATAGTAATCTAATCGTTTTTCAACTTGCTTCAAGACAACGGTAAAGAAGCCTGTTAATGCTAAATAAATAATACCTACACCAATTAGCGGTAACAATGTTGCTTCACGTTCCATAGCGATTTTTCCAATTCGCATCACATCAGATAATCCTAAGATATAAATCAATGACGTATCTTTGACTAAGCTAATCACTTCATTTCCAACAGAAGGTAGCGTAATTTTACCAACTTGTGGAATAATAATTTTCGAAATTGTTTGCCATGGAGTTAAGCGTAAAACTTGTGCAGCTTCATATTGCCCTTTAGGAATTGATTGAATCCCTCCACGAAAGATTTCCGCGAAATAGGCAGCATAATTTAAAATAAAAGCAAAAACTGCTGCTTCAAAACGATCTAATACAATTCCTACCGTTGCCAGCCCATAAAAAGCAAAAATTAGTTGTAGTAAAAGCGGCGTACCACGCATTAACCAAACGTAAGTCTGTACGATAGATTTAAAAAATTTAGACTTACTAGATAAAACAAATGCCAATAAAATCCCTAATGGAATAGAACCAATGAGTGTAAATAGAAATAATTGAATTGTTACACCCGTCCCTTTAAATAATTGCGGAAAAACTGAAATAAGAATATCCATTTTATTACCTCCTTGTATTGTTGCCTGTTATTAGCAAAAGAAAAAACCACGCAAGCTGCCCTTGGTTCACCCAAGAGGACGCAGTTTACGTGGTTCCACCTCATTTCATCTTCTCTTCACAGAAAAAGACCTTCTATGGTTGTTGATAAAATAAAAAAAGCCCTCTAGCCGCATTGGCTAAAGGACGTAAATTACGTGGTTCCACCTTTTTTCATCTATTCCTCACAGAATAAATCTCATGAAGTTATCTATCAATAACCATCGCTGTAACGGGCTTCCCGGGTTTTCCTACTAGTCTTCAAAAAACCGACTCCAAGATGTGTTTCACAATGAAGTTATTATCTCTTTTCACCAGCCAGAGACTCTCTTTTAATAAGCGACAATGTTACTCTTCTTTTCGATGTCTTTTCTTAAGTTGTTTCCTACTTTACATTCTTCTATGAAAGTTGTCAATCGTTTTACACGAAAAATATTCAGAAAATTCTATTTACTAAAAAGAAAATCCCTGCCCTTTCGTTTTTTGAAAGCACAAGGAACATTCTCTTAATATTTTGTTGCTAATTTGACAATTTCTACTAATGTCTGACTCGCTTTTTCCATCGCTTCTAACGTAATAAATTCATATTGTCCATGGAAATTTTCACCACCAGTAAAAATATTCGGTGTTGGTAGACCCATCATGGAAATTTTCGAGCCATCCGTGCCTCCACGAAACGGTTGTACATTCGGCGTAATGCCAATCGTTTGCATTGCTTCTTTAGCTAACTCGATGGCTAACGGGTGCTTATCAATCACTTGACGCATGTTGTAGTATTGGTCTTCTAATTGATACGTAATACGCTGTTTATCAAAGCGTTGGTTAATTGTCTCAATAATTCCGATAATCGTCTGCTTGCGTTGTGCAAATTTTGCTTCGTCATGGTCACGAATAATATAATTTAACGAAGCATGATCAATCGTTCCCGAAAATTTAGTTAAAAGATAAAAACCATCATAGTCGCGTGTTTTTTCAGGAACTTCCTCACTTGGCAATTGATTGTCGATTTCTTTTCCAAGTTGAATTGCATTTACCATTTGTTGATAAGCTGTTCCGGGATGCACGCTAGTTCCTTCAATTTCGATATCCAGTTTTGCGGCATTAAACGTTTCATATTCAAAATTTCCGACACGACCACTGTCCACAGTATAGGCATAGCGTACAGGAAATTTCTCTACTGGAAAACGATCAGCACCTCGACCAATTTCTTCATCGGGGCCAAATGCTACCCAAACATCTCCTCGTTCCAACTCTGGTTGGGCAATTAATTGGCGCAACATCTCTAAAATTTCGGCAACTCCTGCCTTATCGTCTGCTCCTAAAAGGGTTAACCCATTGGTGGTAATTAATGTTTCACCTACATAATCTTTTAGGTTGGGAAAATCCGAAACTTGCATCACAATGTCATGTTCAGCATTTAAGCAAACATCTTGTCCATCATAGTTTTCAATGACTTGTGGTTGATTATTTTCTGCATTAAAGTCTGCAGTATCCACATGTGCAATAAAACCTAAAGCCATTTTCTCCGGGTTTCCTGCTAATTTCCCTAAAACAAAACTATTTTCTTCGTCATATTCGACATTTTCTAATCCCAATTCACGTAAACGTTGCTCTAAAATTTTGGCTAGTTCCACTTGACCAGGAGTGGTTGGTATAGTTGCCGATTTTTCATCTGAACGTGTATTGATACGCACAAATTCTAAAAAATCATTTAATAATTGACTCACGTCTCTCATCCCTTTTTTTATTCTTCTACATAAGCTTCACGTAAATAGAAATAGTCTCCATATGAATGGTATACAATATCTTTTACTTTTGGATTCACTAAATAATTAGCCGCACTTTGATAAATTGGTACTTGTGCAGCATCATCTTCTAAAAGAATTTTTTCTGCCGCTTTGTAGTCTTCAAATGTTTTATTTTCATCATTTGCATCTACGGTAATGGCTTTTTCAACTAGCTCAGTATATTCACTATTGTCATATTCCCCATAGTTATAAGAAGAACCTGTGCGATACAAGTTGAAATAAGAATTCATATCGCTACTTCCAGCGATCCAACCAGAAATTGATAATTCATATTTTTTATCCGCACGCGCTTGGTTAACATTATTGGCTGGTTGTGGTGTAATTTCAATTTTCAAACCAGGTAAGTTGGTTTCTAGTTGGTTTTGCACATACTCTGAAACTTTTTTGCCGTTATCAGAATCATCGACCAGCAAGGTTAACTCAATTGAATCACCTAGCTCAGCAGTTGCTTGCTCCCATTCTTTTTTGGCTGCGTCTAAATCGAAGACGTTATAATCGCCACTATACGCACGGAAGTCCTCACCCGTTTCAGAGTTCGCATATAATTGTGCTGGAATTAACCCGTTCAAGGCAGTTGAACCATCACTTAAAACATTATTAACTAGACTCTCTTTATCAATCGCTAATGCTACTGCTTTACGGAAATGCACATTCCCCAATGCTTCAGTTGCTTTTTTATTAAAGTCTAAGAAACGATTAGCTACTTCTAGTTGTGAAACTAGCGCTTCATCATCTTTAAATTGTTGTACATATTGTCCTGTAATTTTTGTGAAATCTAATTCACCAGATTGGAACAAGTTAATTCCGGTATTATCTTCTTTAATAGTTGAACCTTCAACAGTCTTTAATTTCACTTTGTCTGCATCGTAATATTCTGGATTTGGTTTTAACGTCCATGTGTCAGAAGCAGGTGTCCAATCTTCTAAAATAAATGGACCAGAATAAAGCAAGTTCTCACTAGTTGTTGCATAGTCTGATCCTTCTTCAGTCACGTAGTCTTCATTTTGTGGTGCTAACCAACCAATCGAAACCACTGATAAGAAAGAAGGTTGTGGATTAATTAACGTTACTTCAAATGTTTTTTCATCTAACGCTTTTAATCCAATTGTATCCACATCAGCTTTTCCTTCACGAATGTCTAAACTATTAACCACGTTATCCAACCAATAAGCGTTTGGTCCCATTGTTTCTGGATTCACCAAACGTTTCCACGAGAATAAGAAATCATTTGCCGTAATAGGTGTCCCATCACTCCACTTAATATCTTCACGTAAATGGAAAGTATACACTTTGCCATCTTCGCTAATATCCACAGATTCAGCTAATCCAGGAACCGTTTGACTCTCTTCATCTAAACGATACAATCCTTCAAAAAGATGCTGTACGACTGTAAAGGTGACTTTATCGGTAGTTTGTGTGGTATCCAACGTTGATAATTGAGCCGGTAAACTTACCGCAATTTTTTGCTCGACACCACCTGCGGATCCACCTGAACTATCTGTCCCATCTGTTGCTTGTTTGCCTGTACTACATCCTGCTAAAACAATCGCAATTGCCCCTAAAGCAATTGTTGATTTCAACCATTTCTTCATTTCTTTCTCCTCCTTTTATAAATAAAAAAAGTCCTTTTACTAGTTTCAGAACCAGTAAAAGGACGAATTAATCGCGGTACCACCTTTATTCAGAAGCTCACACTTCCCTTACTCCAACATCACATCATGAGATTGGTGTTCATGGTTAACGGATGAACGTTCCCGAAACTGCTTACCTATCAACAGCTTTTCTCAGAGCTCATTTTTCAATTTGTTAAATTGGTTCTTTTCACCAGACAGAACCTCTCTGAAAATTTGCGAAATCTACTTTTCTCTTCAATGAATTTTATTATTAAATTTTAATAAAGTTTAGCTTAACTACTTCTCATTGTCAATGCTTTCGTTTGTGAAAAAAATAAAAGCATAAGAATAATTGGCGTATAATCAAAGTTGCTATACAATGCTACTAAGGACACACGAATGATGTGTAAGATTTTTTTATAGACAAGGTGGTTTTTTTCGTGACAATACTAGAGCTACAACAAATTTACCCTACGGCACAATTGCACACCTTTCCTACAGATGATGAAAATTTTTTATCGCTGTATTTAGAAGGACAATTTTTATGGATTCCACAACAAACTTTGACAATAACTGAAAAAAAAGTGTTGAAAATGTTAGCCGATACCATTGATACGACGCTACCAACTCATCATCCTTGGTATGCGACTCTTTTTCAAAGTGAAAGTGCCCCCTTAACAACGGGCGATTTCCGAGTGATTCAAGTTGAATTTACCAATCCTGAACAAGTCGATACCTATTCTTGGGATGAAGAAATCAAACGGATTTTTCCTCATCTAGTGGATCACTTCTTTATCAACGGAACCAAAAGTTTTTTAGTGGAAATTTATAGCGAAGATGCTTTACCTACAGAAGAATTAGAAGGTATCTTTTTAGCTTTAGACGGTGATTTTAATACCTATACGCGCGTATTTGTAGGGGCTTTTTACCCTGTGACCAGTGATTTTACAACGTTACTACAAGAAGAACAGCAACTTTTTCTTTCAATTACTAAACAAAATTTACCAACGAAATGTTGTGATCTTAAAAATACAGCGATTCATTATTTTGCCACTCATTTGATTAAAGAAAGTATGATGATGCGCCAATTAGCCAAACTTTGGTTTGAAGATGATGTCCATGATGTCATCTTAGCATTATGGAAAAATCAAGGAAATGTTAGTTCGGCAGCGAAAGATTTATTTATGCATCGCAATACCCTGCAATATAAAATTGATAAATTCCAAAAACAAACATTAACTAACCTCAAAGAAATGGATTCCCTCTTCTTATGCTATCTTTTACTCACGACTTTTGCTAAAAATTAACTCCTTTTACAATGTGCACAAAAAATCAAAAGTTTTTTTGTGCACGTTTACATTGTTAAAGTAAACCGTTTTCATTATAGTAAGTATATAAATTAAAGCGAAAGAAGGAATTCATTCATGGTAGAAATGGCCCTAACACACGTATATAAAAAATATGACAATGCAGATAAATATTCTGTTACAGACTTTAACTTAGATATTAAAGATCGCGAGTTCATCGTTTTCGTTGGACCTTCTGGTTGCGGTAAATCAACAACTTTACGTATGATTGCTGGTTTAGAAGATATTTCAGAAGGTGAATTATCAATCGGCGGTAAAGTAATGAATGATGTTGCTCCAAAAGACCGCGACATCGCGATGGTTTTCCAAAACTATGCCCTATATCCACATATGACAGTTTACGATAACATGGCATTTGGTTTGAAATTACGTAAATATGATAAAGCAGACATTAAATCACGTGTTGAAAATGCTGCTGAAATTTTAGGTTTAACAGAATATTTAGACCGTAAACCGGCAGCTTTATCAGGTGGACAACGCCAACGTGTTGCCCTAGGTCGTGCAATCGTTCGTGATGCAAAAGTATTCTTGATGGATGAACCTTTATCTAACTTGGATGCCAAATTACGTGTAGCGATGCGTGCTGAAATTGCAAAATTACACCAACGTTTAGAAACAACAACAATCTACGTTACTCATGACCAAACAGAAGCGATGACTATGGCTGACCGTATTGTTATTATGAAAGATGGTTTCATTCAACAAATCGGTTCACCAAAAGAAGTGTATAATACACCGAAAAATATCTTTGTTGCTGGATTTATCGGTTCACCAGCGATGAACTTCTTCAATGTAACACTAAATAATGGTGTGATTTCAGATGGTCATGGATTAAAATTACGTATTCCAGAAGGACGTAACAAAGTATTAGTAGACAAAGGTTATGAAGGTAAACAATTAGTCTTTGGTATTCGTCCAGAAGACATTAACAGTGAACAAGTAGCGATTGATGCTTCTCCAGAATCAACAGTTCGTTCTGAAGTTGTCGTATCAGAATTACTTGGTGCTGAAACAATGTTATATACAAGAATTGGTGACACAGAGTTTATCTCTAAAGTCGATGCGCGCGACTTCCACCGCCCAGGCGAAACAATTGATTTAGCCTTCAACTTAAACAAAGCGCACTTCTTCGATAAAGATAGCGAAGATGTTATCAAATAGTAGTTTCTTGTGATTATTATGGATTTGCCCCCATAATAATCATAGATAACTTATATAGTGTTTTCCTTATTTGTATCCCCCAGAAAAAGCATTGGTGAAAGCCAGTGCTTTTTCATTTTCAGTCTTTAGTCCCTGTTCTAAATTTTTCATCATGATACAATATAAGAAAATAAAGTAGGTGAGAACATGAAACTTTTAGGAAATATTATTTGGTTCATCTTTGGTGGATTCGTAGGCGGACTAGGTTGGGTCTTAGCAGGCTTATTATGGTGTATCACTATTATTGGGATTCCAATTGGGATACAATGTTTTAAACTAGCTGGTCTAAGCTTTTGGCCATTTGGCAAAGATGTCGTTTACAGTAGCAGCAGTGTCTCACTGATTGTAAATATCATTTGGTTAATTGTAAGTGGTTTGCCATTAGCTCTAACACATATTGTTAGTGGGTTAATTTTATACGTAACAATTATCGGTATTCCTTTTGGTAAACAATCATTCAAGTTGGCGAAACTAGCATTAATGCCATTTGGTGCAAGAGTTATTGACGAAGGTAGCTGGCGATATTAATCTTCGTAAACACATTTGTCTAACTATCCTCTCGCATTATTGAAGAAACGAATCATTTTAACAACGTAAACTGTCATATAAAAACGCTAGGTCTTTGATTGCTCAAGGCCTAGCGTTTTGTTATTTTGTAATTGTTGCTCCATTGGTACGAATCACTTCTTGATACCAGTAATAACTGTCTTTTTTATAACGATCTAACGAACCGCCTTCTTCATCTCTATCAACATACACAAAGCCATAACGTTTTTGATAACCGTTTAACCAGCTTAATAAATCGGTAAATGACCACGTGCAATAAGCCCACACTTCGCAGCCTTCTTCAACTGCTTGCATTAATTCATACACATGTGCATTTAAATAAGCAATTCGGTAGTCATCGTGAATTTCATTTTCGCTTGTTTTCTCATCAAAGGCTCCTAAGCCATTCTCAGAAATAACAATTGGTAAGTCATAACGGCTAGTAATTTCTTTACAAGCATAACGCAACCCTGAAGGATCAATCGTCCAATCCCAATCAGTTGTTTCCAAGTGAGGATTTGGTGGATTTTTATATACTCCCGGTTCACCGGTTATTTGACCAGAACCTTTTTTCCCAGTGGTGTTCATTTCGCCTGATTGTGTCACACCATCAATTGGATTGTATTCGACCACGGATGTTTGATAGTAATTGACACCCATAAAATCAATCAAACTCGCCGCTTTTTTCAACACTGAGGTATCTTCTTGGCTAACTGTTGGTGCGACTCCTTTTTTATCTAAATAAGCATAACCATTGCGTGGGTAACGTCCATAGGCATAGACATCCATCCACCAATAATTTTTTAGATTATCGTAATCTACTTTCGCCATTGCATTGACTGGTTGACAATCCACCGCATAACTTGGGCTATACGCGAAACTTGCACCAATTTTACCATCAGGAATAATTTCTTTGAAGGCGATTACCGTTTTGGCATGTGCTAAAAAGACATGATGATTCACTTGGTAATATAATTTTTCCTCGTTATGTTTACCTGGTGGGTGCATGCCATTCATCCAGCCAAAATTCGTAAAGATATTCTGTTCATTCACGGTAATCCAATAATTAACTTTACCTTTAAATGCATGGAAAAGATACGTTGCATAATTAACAAAATCATCAATCACTTGTGGGCTTTCCCAACCACCATATTCATTTTCTAATGCTTGTGGCAAATCCCAGTGGTATAGTGTAACCATTGGCTCTACATTATTTTTCAAACATTCATCAATTAACTCTTCATAAAATCGCAAACCAGCTTGATTGACTTCACCTTTACCATTAGGAAAAATGCGTGACCATGCAATTGAGAAGCGATAGGTTTTTAAGCCCATTTCAGCCATTAAAGCGACATCTTCTTTGAAGCGATGATAATGGTCAACAGCTAATTCACCAGTTGTTTCTTTATATGTTTTTCCAGGAATTTTAACGAACTCATCCCAATTTGATAAGCCTTTTCCATCTTCATTATAAGCGCCTTCAATTTGATAAGCAGCAGAAGCACTTCCCCATAAAAAGTTTTTTGGCATTGTTTTTTCCATAATTTCCCTCCTTAGTTAAACTCTCTTTATTTTCACTTACGAACCGGAAAAAGTCTAGTTACTATCTTTGATTTCTCATGACTTCCTAATTTCAAAAAAACGGATTCTATCTTTTAAAAAAAGCGTCACATTGCGTGAACAATGGGACGCTTTAACTTTATTTTTTCTCCATGGCAGCTTTCAGTGCAGCAGCTAATGGACTTTCTTGTGGTTCTTCTTGAGAATATTTTTTCATCAAACGTCGTTCTTCATGCTTCGTCATTTTTTTCTTTTGTTCTTTTTTTGTTGGAATTTTTTCAGTCGTGCCATCAAATTTGCAGCGGAAGTAGGCTCCATTTTTTCCTTCAATAATCTCCATTTTTTTATGACATTGTGGACAACGATGGTTTGATAATTTTGGATCTTTACGACGACGATAATTACAGTCATTACTTGAACATACATAAATTTTACCATCACGCGTATTTTTTTCTCGTAACAATTCCCCGCATTCAGGACATTTCTTTTGTGTTAGAGAGAAATCTTGGTATTTTTGTTCGCTATGCTTAACTTCTTTGACTAATTGTTTCGTATCGTTTTCTATTTGTTGTAAGAAAGCACCACTTGAAAATTGTCCTTTTGCAATTGCTTCTAGCTGTTTTTCCCATTTCTCTGTTAATTCTGGTGTAACAAGTGATGGATTAACGAGCTCTAACAATTGTTTACCTTTAGGAGAAACTTGCAGACCACTTGGTGTCCGTTCCATTAATTCTGATTTAATTAATTTTTCAATGATTTCTGCACGCGTTGCCGGCGTTCCCAAACTAAATTTCTCCATTTTTCCAAGCAAGGTTCCTTCATTTAAAGGTTTTGGTGGCGAGGTTAATTCTTTTTTTATAGCAAAATTTGGTGCAACGCTCATACCTTCTTGCCAGTTAATCGTGGAGGTTTTATTTTCTTCAGTTGTTTTCCAACCAGCTTCAACAATCTTATTTTGGGTAAAAATAAATTGTTCCGTATCAAATGCCACGGTGGCTTTTTGTTGGATTTTTTTGTGCGGTAATGCAAATAACATTAAGAAACGAATAACAATCATATTATAAATTCGTTGTTCATCGCTGGTTAATTTTGCATAGTTTGGTTTTTGTTCTGTCGGTAATAACGCATGGTGATCCGATACTTTCGCATCATTGAATACCGCTTTTTGCTGGACGACTGCACCATTTTTTAAATACGTTTTAACTTCTGGCGCAAAGTCTGAAACAGCTTGAAGGCGTTCTTTCATTGTCGCTTTCATGTCTGTTGTTAAATATTTACTATCTGTTCGTGGATAGGTCACAATTTTATGCGTTTCATACAAGCTTTGTACTAAAGATAGTGTCTTTTTAGCTGAAAAACCGTAACGCTGGTTTGCCTCACGCTGAATTTCAGTCAAATCGTAAGGTAAGGGCGCCGACTCTGTTTTGATTTTTTCCACAACTTGCATCACACGACCATTTTTTTTGCTCATTTTATTTACCAGTTGTTGGGCTTGTTCGTGCTCTTTCAAAGCATAAGGATTTTTTTGTACCAATCGAGCTTGTTCCTCACCTACAGCCAATTCAATGACATAATATGTTTGCGGTCGAAATTTTTCAATTTGTTGTTCTTGTTGACGCACTAAAGCAAGCGTTGGCGTCTGTACTCGTCCAGCACTTAAATTGTCTTGATATTTTACTGTTAGTGCACGGGTAACATTTAAACCAACTAACCAGTCAGCTTTTGCGCGCGCAATGGCTGATTGATATAAGTTGTCGTATTGTTGTGCAGGTTTCAATTGTGCGAAACCTGTTTTAATGGCCTTGTCTGTTTGCGAAGAAATCCAAAGACGCTTAACAGGTTTATCAAACCTCACCCATTCCAAAATCCAACGTGCGACAAGTTCTCCTTCACGTCCAGCATCTGTTGCGATGACTACTTCTGAAACATCTTTTCGTTGTGCTAATTGTTTAATTGCCTTTAATTGATGACCTGTTTTTGGTAAAGGCTTAATTCCTATATTTTTTGGAATCATTGGTAAAGTTTCCATTTGCCAACTTTGCCATTCTTTATTGATATCCTCAGGCATTTTTAGGCCTAACAAATGACCTAAAGCCCAAGTGACAATCACTTTAGGACCTTCATAGTAGTTCTTATGCTTTTGATTCGCTCCTAAAACCTTACTTAGATCTTTGGCAACGCTTGGCTTTTCCGCTAGAATTAGTTGCTTCATAAAATTCCCTTTCACTTTCAATTGTTAATGGTTGATAATCTTTTAGAAGAGCTAATCCTTTATATTGTTGCAAGTCTTCATCACATTCTTCGCACCAGCGTTCGTCACCATCATTCCAAAAAGCACTCAAGTAATTTGGTTTGGCATGAATATAGCTATATTCTGCGTAAACTGCTTGCCACTTTTTGCGATAAAATAATTGTGCTTCTTCTAATGCTGAAAAAGTCATTTCTTCTTGGATATCTGCTTGCCACTCTTCAAAAAACCACCAGGGTTCATTATCACCATACATGGTTATTACTTGATACATGGACTCCGCCCCTTACCTTCATTTATTACCGTAATATTAGTCAGTTTAACTAGAAGTTTCAAGCACCACGCTTGTGAAAGCCAATGCTTGTAAGGTTCGAAATCTATCATTTTGAATCATTCTATTCATGACAACTAGTATATCATAGTTTAAAAGACTATGAACTTGGGATTATTCTAGCTCCTTGTAAAAATACATGTACAATAATCACTATTATTTATTTCACATGAATAAAATTTATTGATAAATAGCCTTTTATACTGATTATTATATCCATAAAAAATAATAAAAAAACACATGAATCATAACCTAGGTAAATCCACGATATTTTTTAGATAATCCTTAGGTAATTTGTTTAAAAGTCTGCTTTATCAATCTATTTAGCAAGAGAATCCCCATGGTAAAATTATTTTCTAAGCTTCCGTTAAAACTGTCACTATTTTCTGTATTTTCTGATAAAAAAGTACCAGTTATTGACTAATCATACCGCCTAATACACCTATATTAATTGTGATTTTCCCACTTGTTTGTATGAACCATGCTTGTATATAAATACAAACGCCACAGAAAGTGTAGATCCTCCAGAAGTTAGCGCCAAAAACTAACTTCTGGAGGTCGGTACAAATCTCTGTGGTGTTTGTATTAGTTCAAAACTTGTTCTTGTACGTATTCACGATATAACGCATGATTTTGCAATAATTCTTGATGCGTACCTTGCCCTGTCACTCGACCATTTTCAATGAAATAAATTTGATTGGCACCTACAATTGTTGATAAACGATGCGCAATTACTAAAGTAGTCCGTCCATTCATTAATTTATCCAATGCTCGTTGCACTTTTTCTTCAGATTGTGAATCGAGACTGGCTGTTGCTTCATCCAACATTAAAATTTTAGGATCACGTAAAAATGCGCGTGCAATTGCAATTCGTTGTTTTTGGCCTCCCGATAATTTCACGCCACGTTCGCCAATTTCCGTTTCTAACGCTTCAGGAAAATCTCGTACGAAGTGATCTGCATAAGCTAGTTCTAAGCCGTGCCATAGCTCGTCATCTGTTAATTCTTTTTCTAAACCATAAACTAAGTTTTCTCGAATCGATCCTGCAAACACTGCACTGTCTTGTGAGACATAGCCAATTTGACTACGCCAATCAGCTATTTTAATCTCCTCTAAATTTTGAGTTCCAATAGAAATTTTTCCAGATATAGGTTGATAAAAACGTTCTAAGATAGAAAATACCGTTGATTTGCCCCCACCACTTGGTCCGGCAAAAGCAATGACCGTATTGGGATCGGCTCTAAATGAAACATTTTCTAAAACTAGACGATTTTCTTCATACGCAAAGGTTATATTTTCTGCAATAATGGTTTGTCCTTCGACATCAAAGGCTTTTCCTTCATCTGTTTTTTCAATTGTCGTTTGAAAAATACTATCGATTCGTTCAGTTGCTCCCATCGCCTTTTGAACTTGTGAAAAGAAAGTAGCAAAAGTGGCAATTGGCGCAATAATATTAAATAGATATAATAAGAAAGCAACTAATGATCCACTTGTTAAGGTGCCTGCTTGAACACGAATAGCTCCATAACCTAAAATGCCGACAAACATTCCTAACATAGCCGTCATCATAATCGGTTGTAAAATTGCTTCGACACGAGCATCTTTAATGCTAATTTTGAAAATATCTTGAATCAACGAGTTGCCCCGTTTTTCTTCGACTTGTTCACCATTGCTAGCTTTAATTAAACGTATTTCTCCAACTTTTTCAGTTACTTCACCACTAAACTTAGCAGTTGCTGCTTGTAATTGGCGTCCTAGTTTCATCATAATTCGTCCAATTGGCAACAAAATTAACGCAACAATTGGGATGATTAAAAACATAATCGATGCCATTTTCCAATCCATGATAAACAAAATAATCAAGGAACCAACTAATTGAATGGCACCCGTAATAAAATTAGGAAACTGTGATGCCACTAAATCTTTGACGACTCCAGTATCATTGACTAGCCGTGAAGCTGTTTCACCTGATTTATTTTGATCATAATAATCTACTGGTAAATAGAGTAATTGACGCCATAGTTTTTCCCGTAAAGATTTAACTACTGTTTCTCCAACATACCGCAATAAATACCCGCCAATTGCCCCAAAGACTAATTGGGAAACAAAAGCTAAGATTAAAACAACCAATAATTTACTATCGATTTGGGCTAACTGACTTGTGTCAATTAATCCTTTCGTTAACTGTGGTACAAGTAAACTTGCACCACTCGTTAAAATGCTTAAAAATAACCCAAAAGCAAACACAAATTTTTTAGGATTCACACTATTAATCAAACGCATAAAATCTTTTAATTTGTAAGTTGTTGTGGTATTTTCTTTTTCCATTTTACTCTCCTTACTATTAGAAATCTGTCCAATCGCTTTCTGAAGGTCGTTCTTGTTTTGGTGGACAAGGACGTTCAAATGGGCGACCACTGAACTCACGATGCATTCCTCGTTGATTGCGCATCATTTGCTCAAATTGTCCCTTCCACATCCGATTATCCATTCCAGCTTGGCGCAACTGACGCTTAAATTCACGATGCATCCGATGTTGTTCTTGATGAGACAATGATTGCCAATCGATTCCCATCATTTTTTCTCGTAAATGCTGAAATTCAGCTAGTCTTTCCATTGGATCATTTGCTCTAGTTTGATAAGCCTCAAATTCTTCTGGCCAACCGTCCACAATTTTATCTAAATAGTGACTAAACTGTTGTTGTTCTTCTTCTGTTAATCCAGCAAAAAATTGTGCACTTAAATCTTCTCGTACGTCTGATGTCTGAATAATGCGTTGACGGCCCACTTCTGTCAGATAAACACGTTTAATTCGTTTGTCATGTTCGTCTTCTACCCGCGTAACTGCTTCAGCTTTCTCTAATTTTTTAATTAATTCCGCTAATGAACTGGGACGTATATCCAAAAGTTCCGCTAAGTTTCCTTGGGTCATACCATCTTCTTTTCCTAAAAGGTTGATTACTTGCTGTTGTCCATCAAACCGTTGATTTTTTTGCAAAAATAATGTACGTGCAACACCGCTAACTGCTTCAATTTGTTTGAGCAATTGCATTGTAAAGTGACTCATATTCTTCACTCCTTCAAATTATTTAGGTACCTAACGTTTTATACACCTTTAGTATAGTTCGGTACCTAACTATTGTCAATGATTTTATTTTAAATAGAAAAAAAGTATTTGAGATGGTTGTCTCAAATACTTTTTGTTTATACGTATTGCAATACTTTTTCAGCTTTATAAGCGTGATCAATTAAACCGCCACCTAAGCATTCCATGCCATCATAGAACACGACTGCTTGTCCTGGAGTAATTGCACGAACAGGTTCATCAAAGATAACTTCTGCACGATCGTCTTCTAACAAACGAACCGTAACACCTGTATCTTGTTGACGGTAACGGAATTTCGCTGTACAACGAAATTCTTTTGGTTTTTCTTCATTGGTTGTAAAGTGAATTTCACTGGCTTCCAAACGATCTGCATACAATGCGTCATGATGGAATCCTTGTCCAACATACAAAGTATTGGTTTCTAATTCTTTACCAACAACAAACCAAGGTTCTGAAGACTTACCACCACCACCAATACCTAACCCTTGGCGTTGACCGATTGTATAGTACATCAACCCATCATGTTGTCCTTTAATTTCGCCATCTAATGTTACCATATTCCCTTTTTGAGCAGGTAAATAATTACTTAGAAATTGTTTAAAGTTCTTTTCTCCAATAAAACAAACACCTGTTGAATCTTTTTTCTTAGCCGTGGCTAACCCAGCTCGTTCAGCAATTGCACGAACTTCTGCTTTTTCCATATGACCTAGTGGAAACATCGTTTTTGCTAGTTGTTCTTGTGAGAGTTGACTTAAAAAATACGTTTGATCTTTATTATTATCGACACCACGAAGCATATGAGAAACGCCATTTTCATCGCGTTCTACTTGTGCATAATGTCCAGTCGCTACATAATCTGCACCTAAATCCATTGCGTAGTCTAAAAAGGCTTTGAATTTGATTTCTTTGTTACACATAACATCGGGATTTGGTGTGCGCCCTGCACGATATTCCGCTAAGAAATATTCAAAAACACGGTCCCAATATTCTTTCTCAAAGTTCACAGAATAATAAGGAATCCCAATTTGTGCTGCGACTTTCGCAACATCTTTATAATCTTCTGTTGCTGTACATACACCATTTTCGTCGGTATCGTCCCAATTTTTCATAAAGATACCTATTACATCATACCCTTGTTCTTTCAACAAAAGTGCTGTTACTGACGAGTCCACCCCGCCACTCATTCCAACGACAACACGGATTTTGCTATTGTCTGTCATGAATTTCACCATCATTTCAATATAGATTCTGAAACATCCACGATTTGAAGGTCGCTACTTTTTCAGTAGTTGCTATTATACAGTAGTTTAAAAAGAATTTCACGTTTGTTGATTATTTTCATTTCCTATTTATTTTCTCTTAATTGTTTATTCCTCAAAAAGAAATACCCATCTGTTAAACAGACGGATATCCCTAATCAAGATGTTAATTAAATGCTTGTCTAAATGGTTTTTCATGAATTTCTCGGTAAATACTTGCTTTTCCAATAGAATTGAATAATCCCATTTTTTGTTTAACCACTTCTTTGGCAGCATCAATACATTCTGGATAAATAGCATTGGGATCCCATAACTCGGTGCTAGCCAAAATTTCACGACATTTTTTATAAAAGGCATATTTGTAATCAGATGAAATATTTATTTTTTGAATGCCAATTTCTACAGCTCGTGCGATTTCTTCATCTGGATTGGCTGAACCACCATGTAATACTAAGGGAATATCTACTCGATCTTTGATTTGTTCCAATACATCCATTTTTAGTTCTGGTTTGACATCTTTTGGATAAATGCCATGGGCTGTTCCGATTGCTACAGCTAATGTATCAATCCCTGTTTTGGCAACAAATTCTTCCGCATCTTCTGGTTTCGTATAAATAACCTTCGATACCCCACCTTCAATTGTGGTTCCTGTATTGCCAATTGTTCCTAATTCACCTTCAACCGAAATTCCAATCGTTTTACATACATCCACGACTTCTTTTGTTACCGCAATATTTTCTTCAAACGGTAACAGAGAACCATCAATCATCACTGACGTAAAGCCGCAATGAATCGCACGCATGATACTAGCTAAACTATCTCCATGATCCATGTGAATCACAAAAGGTACACTGCTATTTTTCGCACGAGAAACAGCATATTGAAAGAACTCATCTTTGACAAAATCAAGTTCAGTTGGATGCACCGCAATAATAGCAGGTGAATCATTTTCCTCTGCAGCTTCAATAACTACGCGCAAGAAGTTACTATCTGCGACATTGAATGCTCCCACAGCAAATCGATTTTCTTTGGCAATTTCTAACATTTGGCTCATATTAATTAACATATTTACGTACTCTCCAATCTTTTTTTATCATGCTTTATTTTTGGAACCGGCTATCTCAATATACTTCTTAACAACATTTTTACCTGCTGCAATTGTTCCATGAATTAGCTCAGGATAGCCAATCGTTGGATCTTCAGCGAGACATTTCTGAATTTCTAACGATTGTGCCTTCATAAAATCAGAGCCCACATTAATTTTGTTGATTCCTAATGCAACGGATTGACGAATGTTTGCTTCCCCTGCACCCGATCCTCCATGTAAAACCAATGGCAAATTAGTTGCTGCTTTAATTTTTTCTACAATGTCAAATCGGAATTCTGGCACATACCCTTCAGGATAATCTCCATGTGTTGAGCCATAAGATAATGCCAAACAATCTACTCCTGTTTCTTGAATAAAATAGATTGCTTCGTCCGGATCTGTATACATTTCTGTATTGGTCCATTGATTTCCATCTACCACCCCTAAATCACCAACCTCAGCTTCAACACTGGCATTAAATTGTTGCGCAAACTTTACAATTTCTTTCGTAATA
The DNA here is from genome assembly GCF_058216495.1 of Enterococcus sp. AMC1623. Taxonomy (NCBI): domain Bacteria; kingdom Bacillati; phylum Bacillota; class Bacilli; order Lactobacillales; family Enterococcaceae; genus Enterococcus; species Enterococcus sp. AMC1623. Next base: position 2,046,549 of record NZ_CM177096.1, read on the forward strand.
CGGATATTTTCTTCCAATGGATACATGGAAGCATCCATCATGACACTTGAGAATCCTTCATGTAAACATTGCTTAACAAATGCTATATCTTGTCCATGATCCAGATTAATCGCAACTTCCACTTTAGCATTGTTAGCCATACGAATAATTGGTTGTGTTAAATAGCGGTGATCCAAATGCATTTTTAGATGATCTTGTAATAAATCAATAATAATTGGCGAATGCATTTCTTCGGCAGCCTCAATGACTGCCTTTGCTGTTTCTAAATTAAAACAGTTAATTGCTAATACCGCATATTTTTCTTTATTCGCCTTAGCTAACATTTCTCTCATAGAAACGTACATAATAACCTCCTAAGAAATTTTGATGGAAGAAAAGTCTACTTCTTCTTCCTCGACATCTTCTACCTCTTCAACTGGTTCTTTTTTGAGAACAAACAGCAGAATCCCCGTAATTGCCGAACCAATTAATAATGCAATCGTGAACTTCAATGGATCAGTCATCGCCGGAATGATGAAAACACCACCTGATGGCACAGGAGACCCCACTCCCCAACTCATACTCAGCCCACCACCAATCGCAGCACCGATTGTACATGAAGCAATTACTCGTAGTGGATCGACTGCTGCAATTGGAATCACACCTTCTGTAATCATTGCCAAGCCCATTGGAAACGCAATTTTAATATTGTTTTCTTCTCCTTGTGAGAATTTTGGTTTCTTGAATACCTTCGATAAAATCCAAGCAAATGTTACACCAAACGGCGGAACCATAGACGCTAGGATTTTGACTGCTTCCGGTTCTTGAATTCCTTCTAACAACATCCCATCTGCGAAGAGAGAAGCCACTTTATTAACAGGACCTCCAAAGTCAAAGGCCGCCATACCACCCACAATTGAGCCAAACAAGAATTTTCCAGACCCTTGAAGATTGGTTAAAAATTCAGTTAAAGCATTTGTCGCCCACACAATCGGTACACCAATAACGAAATACATCGCTAAACCAACCACAATCGTCGATGTAACTGGTACAATCATCATCGGCATTAATCCTTGCGCCCATTTCGGTACTTTAAGATTTTTCACTAGAAATAAAACGAAGAAACCTACAATGTAACCACCCAACATTCCTCCCAAGAAACCTGCGCCAATAGAATTAGCAATTAGCCCCATAAATAACCCTGGCCCAATTCCTGGTCTATCTGCAATCGAATAGGCAATCGCAGCAGAAATAACAGGTGCTAGTAAGCCCATTCCTAAGACACCTAGAGAAACAAGTGCATCTGATACAGAATAATTGGTAGAATAATCGCTAATTACTTGTCCACCAGTTAAATTCCCAATAGCAATCAATAAACCTGCTGTTACTACAACTGGCAACATATAAGAAATAGCTGTTAAAGCGTGTTTTTTTATTTCTAATTTACGCAACATAAGCCTGTCTCCTTTATAATTGTTCTTCTATTTTATTGATTAATCCTTTTGGTGCTTTAATAACTAAACTTGTCGGTACTTCTACTACTTTTTTTCCTTTAAATCGCTCTTTCCCACCTACTTTAATATCGGCAGCAATAATCACAATATCGGCAGCATCAATATCTGCTTGCTTCAATTCGTCTTCTGTTCCAATTGTGCCTTGCGTTTCAATATGAATTTCATGACCTAGCGCTTGAGCAGCTTTGATTAGTTTTTCTTTTGCAATATACGTATGCGCAATGCCTGATGTACAAGCAGCAATGCCAACAATTTTCATTTTAGTTCCTCCTCATTTTTCCATTTAAGCATTCGACTATTCAGGTTCCTTAGACAATAACTCAATCATTTTTTCTTTGGTGGTGGTTTGATGTAAGTCTTCAATAAACGTTTCATCTGCTAGTAACATCGCTACTTTCTGCAACAGCTTAATGTGTAATGTATTCGCTTCTACATTTCTAACAGCAAATAAAATAATCACATTCACTGGTTCCTCATCTAATGACTCCCATTCAATAGGTTGCTGCGTTTTTCCAACAACAAGTGATGTTTTGGTCACGCAATCTGATTTGCCATGTGGAATCGCAATACCTTGTCCTAGTCCCGTCATCCCCTCCTTTTCGCGATTGAACACATCTTCCAAAAAGCCTGCCACATCTGTAATTAACTTATTTTGATAAAGAAGTTGGGTTAACTCTTTAAGTGCCTCTTCTTTTGTAGTTGCCTGTAATTCTAAATTTACTAAGTCTTCTGTAATAACATTAGCTATGCTGAAATTTTCTGTTAAATGTTGATCCATTACCAATTCCTCCTAAAATTTTCTTTGTTCTTTCCTCATCTTGTTTTGTAAAAACAGAGTTAACTAAAATCGTTGGTATCGTTGTAGGTGATGTAAAATGAATGGTTGTGAGTATAAGATCAATATCTTCATATTGCTCTAAGTTCTTACTAAATTTTTTAGAAGATAATACATCTACAATTTCCAAATCGGGAAACGCTTTTCTAACCTTCACTTTCAATAGTTCTGATGTCCCTACACCACTACTACACATAATCAATATGCGTTTCTTTCGTTTCTGTATTTCTTTGTAGCGTACGAAATACAATACTAAAAAACCAATTTCATCATCACTAATTGTGGATAATTGAAATGTTTGCTCAGCTTTCCTGGATACTTGCGAGACAAATTGAAACATACTCTGATATTCTAAACGGATATCTTTTAGCAACTCGTTTTTGATAACGATTTCATTTTTTAAGCGATATAATAAAGGAGCAATATGGCTAATCAAGTCTTCCTGATATTCATCGATATCGATTTCTGTACCAATCAGTTGCCTCATCTCTTCCATAAAAAAGGCAGTGAGTTCAATCGCTTCTTCCTCTTTAGCAATAACATTCGTATAGTAACTCTCTAAACGGGAAGAAAGTAAATATTGAAACAAGAAAAAGGATTCAATTTCAGCTAAAGCTGTCCCTAGATACCCTGACATTCGTTGAACAACTTCGACTGATACATCGTAGAGAGACTGGTATTTCACAATCAACTTTTTTTCACTATCATCTAAGGTATTATCTATTTTTTTAGAAATGGCCCCTTCTCGACTACGCTTCAATAAAATATAGAGATGTGAAAAAATATTGATATTATAAGGATAACTAATCGTCGTGTTCAACTTTTTTTCAATAAATTCTAGTAAGGAAGTAATATAATCAATATCGTAAGCATTTACATTTTTAGCATCTGCTAAAAATGTGTCATTGATTAAATTTTCTTGTCCGATTAAATAGTTAACTGTCTTGCGAATATTTTTTTCTCCACCAAGTATTGATAAACGTTGCTTCTTTTTTCGAATTTCTAATTGATAGGTTCTCAAAAATGACTGCATTTTTTTTAAATCTTGTATAATAACAGTCTCCGTAACAAAATAAGGTTCAAACAACTCACTAATGCTTACTGAATTTGGCGATTTAAAAAGTAGCGTCAACAGAATATTATTGCGTCGATTACGTGCTTCGTCCATTCGTTCTACATTTCCTTCGCGACTCTCTCTCAAATATTTCTCGTAGTCCAAACGAAAACCTCTTCCGACTTCAGAAATAATAATGTCTCCACTGGGAAACTCGTCATTGATTCTTTTGATGGTTCGATAAATTGTTTTAGTAGAGACATGAGCAAAACTGGCGAGTTCTTGTGCTGTTAGAGTCATGTCATTTTTTATCAATAGTTCTAACAAATGATTTTCTCTTTTGCTCAGCTGCATATCATCAACTCCTTGTACATACTATAGCGCATTTTTGTAAGCGCAATCTTTTTTGTATGTCCATTGATATGGACATTTTTCGCACTGTTTAACTAAACAGCTTGTGTCTTAAGTCAAATTGACAAGAAAATACCCGAACTATTAGAGATTGCTATGAGCGTCTAGCAGGTCTTTTTCATAACCTACAAGAACTAACAATTCTCATTAAAAATAGTTCGGATATTCGTTGCCTTACATATCTTTTTGTTCTTACACTTTTTCAAATAGTCCACGGCTGATAAAACCGTCCATTAAGAAATAAAATTTTTCTTGTAATAAATCATTCGCTGAATCTTTAAAAATATTGACAGCTTTTAAGCCGTTAGCAGTTGTCACTGACATTTTGATTTTTTGGATGTCTTTATCAACTGTAATTTTTAATTTAAAGCCTTCTTTGCTTTGTGGTGTTGCTTCTAGCGGACGAATTAACTGAAAATTCCCGCCTTTTGTTTCAGTAAAGCCATTGTCGCGTAAGGTATAACGCTTAGCAGTTGGTGCTAAACGGTAACTCACCTCTGCGCCTAAGACTGTATCGATTTCTTGAAATGCCATTTTTTCACCTCATCTTGTTCATTTATTCTCATTATAAAGGGTTCTGAGAGGTTTGACTAGTCTCTTTTCAAACGTTGGACAGAAGCAATTAACACGGCCACAAAGTCTTCAATTTCTGCTTGCGTATTTCCATAACCGAAACTAATACGAATAGACTCGCGAATGGCTGGTGCATTTTTTCCATATATAGCTTCTAAAACGTGTGAAGGTTCAACATTTCCTGCAGTACACGCAGAACCTGTTGAAACGGCAAATCCTTTTAAATCTAAATGCATTAACAATAAATCACTTGGAACCCCTTGAAAACGCAAATTTAAAATATGCGTTAATTTATTGGTTTGATCTCCATTCAAATGAAAATCAACACCTGCATTCGTTAATTGGTCAATTACATACGTGGAAAATTCCGCATAGGTCTGTTGTTGTTGTTGTTGAACTTCTGGCGTCAAAGCGTTAATTGCTTGTGCCATTCCACAAATCGCCGCTAAGTTTTCAGTACCCGCACGACGTTTTTCTTCCTGTTCACCACCATGAAGGTACGGCTTTAACTGTACATCATCACTTTTATAAAGAAACCCTATTCCTTTAGGTCCATTAATTTTATGGCCTGAAACGGTTAACAAATCAATGTGCCATTCTTTGGGTTGCAATAGTATTTTTCCATAAGCTTGAACAGCATCTGTATGAAACCAAGCCGGATGTTCTGCTAATAATTCGCCAATTTCTTGAATAGGTAATAGGTTTCCAGTTTCATTATTCGCAACCATGATCGATACCAAAATTGTATCTGGACGCAACGCTGCTTCTAAATCAGTCAGGAGAATTTGTCCGCTTTTATCCACGGGCAGATACGTCACCTCAAATCCCAGTGTTTCCAAATATTCTGCTGTTCGTAAAATAGCTGGATGTTCGATGGCGGTAGTGATAATATGTTTTCCTTCTGTTTGGCGTCCCAGAGCTGTATTAATCAATACAGTATTGTCTCCTTCTGTTCCACCACTATTAAAAATAATTTCATGCGGGTTTACTGCTAAACTATCCGCAATTATTTGACGAGCATTTTCCAAATATTCATGCGCACGTCTGCCATATTGATGAATACTCGAGGGATTGCCGACAACTTCCAGCATTACTTCACTCATTTTTTCTACAACATCTGGTCGCACGGGTGTGGTTGCAGCATGATCTAAATATGTCATTTTGTCACCTTCTTTTTTAATAACATTATTATAACAAAATTATGAAAAATACCAATCAAAGAAGAAGAGGCACAGTTCTTCTTTGATTGGTTCCTTTTTTTATAAATAATTTTCGTCATCTAGTTTGAATAATGGACTCATTGGTGTGTTTTCGTGAATTCGTTTTACTGCTTCACCCATTAATTTCGAACAAGTCACATAACTTAAATTTTCTGGATGACGTGATTCATCCGTCAAACAAGAATCAGTCACACAAATGTCTTCTATTGGTGCTCCATTTAAGGTGTCTTTAGCTGGTGGTGAAAGTAATGCATGTGATGCACATGCATAAATATCGCCAGAACCAGCTTCTTTCAATAGACGAGCTGCTTGTGCAAATGTTTTTCCAGAATTTAAAATATCATCAACCATGATACAGGTCTTACCAGCAACATCACCGATAACATACCCACCATTTTCTAACTCATCATCTTGGTCAACAATTGCTAGCGTTGTATTCAAATACTCAGCTAAGCTTCTTGAACGTTGCACACCACTATTTTTCGGAGAAACAACAACATAGTCATCACCATCAAATCCTTTATCCTTGTAATAATGCGCAAACAATGGACTTGTAAATAAATTATCTACCGGAATATCAAAGAACCCTTGAACTTGAACAGTATGCAAATCAAGTGTTAACAAACGTGTTGCTCCTGCTTCTACCAACATATTAGCAATTAATTTAGCAGTGATTGGCTCATGAGGTTTTGCTGTACGGTCTTGACGAGCATACGCATAATAAGGCAATACAATATTAATTGTTTTAGCACTTGCACGTTTCATAGCATCAATCATAATCATTAATTCCATATAGTAATCATTTACGGGTTGATTCGTTGATTGGATGATGTAAATATGTGCACCACGGACACTTTCTTCAATACTGATAGCAATTTCACCATCACTGAATTTTTTGATGTCACATTTTCCTAATTTACAACCAAATACTTCTGCAATTTTTTCTGCTAATGGAACATTTCCATTTAAACTAAAGATTTTCAACGATTCATCGTGATATTTTTCGACCATGTGATCCTCCAATAGAATTTTTTTTCATTTTAACACACTTTACCGATTTAGTTTAGCATGATTCTCTGCATGATATCAAGGAAGTGACACTGTACCGTTGACCCATTTTGCAGGAATAATTTTATTATAATTGCCCCAATTATCATGAACTTTCAAAAAACGTTCTCCCTCACTTGTTTCCATATATGCGTAGGCGGTTACCCAATGGTTGCCATACGTGCTACCTAAAACTTTTAAAACCCCGACTACAACTGGTTTTCCTTGGTCAATTCGCTTCACTGCACGTTGCCAACCACCCGCCATTGTCATACGAGCACGTAGTTTTTTATCAGTATAATCAAAATACGCAGATAAGCCATGCGCTACTTGCCATGCTACTGTTGGCAAGCCATAGCGCTGAATAAATAACTGTAAAAATTTCACTAGTGCTTTTGATTGGCGACTATTTTTCTGACGAATATATGTTGGAATAACTTCTTCATCAAGATAATCTTGATAATACGCTAGTAAAACAGCGGCCGCATGGGTTCCACAAAGATAACCTTGAGGCGTTGTCCATTGGCGGTACGCTCTAAATCGTTCTTCGGGAATGCCGATCCATTCATCTTTTTTCATTCTTTGTCTCCTTCATTTGCGTGTTTGCTTCAACTGTATCATAATAAGGGAATGAAATGGAGTGAAAACAATGACAGATTTAAAAAAACAAGATTTTTACGAGTATGTCAATGGAGACTGGATCAAAACAGCGGTCATTCCAGCTGACAAACCAGCAACAGGTGGTTTCCAAGATTTAGTTGAGGGGATTGACCAACGTTTAATCAATGAACTTAATCAAATGAGTCAAAATGAATTAGCCATCCCTGAAAATCGCATGCAAGACGCTGTAAAATTTTATCAACTAGCACGTGATTATGATACCAGAAATCAATTAGCCGATGAGCCCATTGCTGACTTGTTGAAACGAGTCGCTGCGTTATCTTCTTTTGAAGAATTAAATCATCAATTAAGTAATTGGATTAAAGAAGGCTTACCTTTACCGTTCTATTTTTTTGTCATGCCTGATATGAAAAATACAACTGAGCATGCCTTGTACTTGAATCCAACTTCCTTAATTTTGCCAGATAAAACGTATTATGAAGACGGACATCCCAAAGCCGAAAAATTATTGCAAGTATTCTTTGAAATGTCTGTTAAATTATTGCAAAAATTTGGCAGAACGCTTCCCGAAGCAGAAACCATTGCTGAACAAGCATTAGCATTTGATAAAGCGATTGCGCCTCATGTATTAAGTGCAGAAGAAAGTGCCGATTACACCAAAGCTTACAATCCTAAAAAACTTACTGAGGTTGCTGCCTATTCTGAACAGCTCGACTTTGTAAAAGTAATTGGCGAATTGGTGGCTGTTCCTCTTGAGCAAGTGATTGTGACAGAACCTGCTTATTTTGAAGCCTTGGATGAAATTATGAATGAGGAAAATCTACCACTATTAAAAAGTTGGATGTATATCCAAACAATCTTAGCTTATACTAGCTATTTAAGTGAAGATTTGCGCCAATTAGGTGGTACCTATCGTCGTTTCCTTTCAGGTATTGACGAAGCCATGTCGCAAGAAAAAGCAGCGTATCACTTAACATTAGGTGAATTTGGGCAAGTAATCGGTTTATATTACGGGCAAAAATATTTTGGCGATCAAGCGAAGCAAGATGTCCAACATATGGTCCACACAATGATTGATGTGTATAAAGAACGCTTATCAACAAAAGAATGGCTTAGTCCTGCCACTCGTGAAAAAGCGATTGTTAAACTAAATAACATCGGTGTCCATGTCGGTTATCCCGATAGAATTCCAGCCGTCTATGATTTATTTATCACCCAAACAGCTGAAGAAGGTGGCACCCTTGTCAGCAACGTCCGGCATTTCTCACGTCTAGCTCGGGAAGCTCGTTTTGCTAAAATAAAACAAGCCGTTGATCGCAACGAATGGAGCATGGCAGCTTGTACCGTCAATGCCTATTATAGTGGCATGATGAATGTCATTGTCTTCCCAGCAGCCATCTTACAACAGCCGTTTTATAGTGTCGAACAATCGGCAAGTGCCAACTATGGCGGTATTGGAGCAGTAATCGCTCATGAGATTTCACATGCGTTTGATAACAATGGCGCTAAGTTTGATGAATTTGGTAATCTGAATAACTGGTGGTCTGAAGAGGATTTAGCACACTTCAATCAATTAGCTGAAGCAATGATTGCCGAATTTGACGGCTTGGAAATTGCTGGTGGCAAAGTTAATGGGAAATTAACCGTCTCTGAAAACATTGCGGATGCAGGCGGATTAAGTTGTGCATTAGAAGCAGCGAAAAAAGAGGCGGACGTTTCATTAGACGATTTCTTTACCAACTGGGCCAAAATCTGGCGTACGAAAGCCAAAGAACAATACCAACAATTACTACTTTCTGTCGATGTGCACGGACCTGCTAAATTACGGGCAAATATTCAATTACAAAATTTAGCAGACTTCCACGAGTTTTATGGCATTGAAACAGAAGATGCTATGTATCGTGCACCTGAAAATCGTGTAGAAATTTGGTAAACTAAAAACCATCCGTAGTGGATAGAAGAATTACTCACTCTATCTACTACGGATGGTTGTTTTATTATTCGACAGTTGCGCCTAGACTGCCTTTAAAGTGACGCAATGCCCATTCATGACCTTGCGGATCAAAACTAGCAACGGCCTTTTCAATAATATGGATAGTGTAGCCTAAATTATACGCATCAACTGCTGTATGCAAGACACAAATATCAGTGCATACACCCGTTAAATAAATATCCGTAATCTGACGTTCACGCAAACGAATATCTAAATCGGTACCACTAAATGCCGAATAATGGCGTTTATTCAACCAATAGACATTTTTATCCTCTTGATGCTTCGCGTATAACGGCGCCAAACTACCATATAGTTCCCGTCCAGCAGTGCCCGCTAAATTGTGGGGTGGAAATAATTTATTTTCTGGATGAAAATTATCATCTAGTTCATGTCGATCAATCGCAAAGACCACAAAATCACCATTCTCGATAAAAGCCTTCGTCTGAGCTACTAGCGTTTCTTCAATTACTTGACCAGCTGCACCGGTCGTTAATGCGCCATCTGTTGCAACAAAATCATTGGTATAATCTATCGAAATCAATGCTTTCATATCTTTTCCTCCTATGCTAAAGCCTCCACAAAAGCCAAGACCATCTCTGCTGAACGTTTCCCTGCAACCTCGATAAATTCATCAAATGATTGAGTTGCCTCGTGGTCAGCAGTATCACTCATTGCGCGAATCACTAAGAAAGGCACATCAAATTGCATCGCTGTTTGAGCAATTGCCGCTCCTTCCATTTCACAAGCTAAGGCTTCTGGAAAATGTTCCAAAATAGCACGAATTTTCTCAGAATCGGCAATAAACGAATCTCCTGTCACAATCAGACCTTTTTTCACCTGATGCTTGGTTTTTTCAGCAGCTCTTTCGATTGCTTGTATCAACTGAGCATCTGCTTCGTAATACAACGGCATCCCTCCAGGAACTTGTCCATAGGCATAACCAAAACCAGTGGCATCTACGTCGTGGTAAGCTAATTTTTCAGAAATAACTAAATCCCCCACTGCTAGACCAGTACCAATGCCACCTGCTGACCCCGTATTGATAACAGCATCTACCTCATATTGCTGAATTAATAAGCTAGTTGTTAATGAAGATAAGACTTTTCCAATGCCCGATTGAACAACAATTACCTCATGACCGGCATATGTCCCTGAATAAAATGTTGCGCCAGCTTTTTCCCATGTTTGCATATCTGCTAAATTTTCTTTTAAAACAGCAACTTCTTGTGCCATCGCTCCAATAATTCCAATTTTCATTCGTCTACTCCTTTATAAGAAAAAGATCATCATCATCACGACGACAAGCAACAGCCCTACAATCACAATACTTTTAATTAAAAAAGTGTTCATTTCACGAGAACGTTGTTGCTCACTCGTACGTGTTTTTTTCGATGTCTCTTTTTTTAATTCTTTTCGATAATAATTTGTTGGTTGTTTTTCTTTTGTTTTGGCTTTTTTTGTTTCTTGTTCCGTTGATTTTTTTAAAGGAACTTCTTTATTTTTTGGTTTCTTTATAATTTGACGATTGCGCTCTAAAGCGGCTTCTTTTTCATCTTTTCTTTTCCGTAACTCTGATCGTGTCACTAAAGGACGTTTCGCCATCTTATACCCTCCCTTGAGCAATCAACAATTCCCAATACTGAATCGCAAAAATTGTTTTAGCGTCACAGATTGTTTTCTCTTGAATCGCTTGTTTTGCTTCTGTCAATGTCCATTCATAAACTTCTAAAACTTCATCTTCGTCTTGTGCCAATGGATTATCAACTTTTTTTATATTTTTAGCGTAATAGACGTGCAATAATTCATTAGCAAAACCTGGTGATAAATACATAGATGCCAAATGTTCCATGCTCTCAGCACGATAGCCTGTCTCTTCTTCTAATTCTCGTGCGCCTGTTTCTTCTGGATGGCGTCCCTCACCAGGATCAATTTTCCCTGCAGGAATTTCAAAAATAACTTGTTCTAAAGGTTTTCTAAATTGTTTGACTAAAACAATTTTATTTTCATCAGTTAACGCTAACACACCGACTCCTCCTGGATGAAAAACCAGTTCACGTTTCGCTGTTTGGCCATCTGGTAAGCGAACTTCATCTAATGCAACATCGATAATTTTCCCGTGAAAAATTTCTTTACGTGTAATTGTTTTTTCTTCAAAATCTTCATAACGAAGCATTGTGTCACCATTCTTTCTTGATTTATTCATTATCACTTAGTTTACCATAGAAAAGATGAGATTTCCTAAGACCTAAGATAGAGTTTTATAAATAAAATGAAGAAAATTGCGTTATTTTCTCGATAAAATGAGCAGAAAATTAAATTACGAATAGAAAAACCCTCATAATTCCTCTATAATAAGAATAATAAGCAATTACTGTAGCCGTAAATACGCTAGGAGGAAAGCGATGAAATCCCTTGGAGAACAATTAAAACAATACCGCATAGATAACAATTGGACGCAACACGAACTAGCCGACAAACTGGCTGTCTCACGTACAACGATTTCTAATTGGGAAAGCGGCAAAAGTTTTCCTGATTTGGACTATTTGGTTTCTCTCAGCCGACTATTTGATGTACCACTTGAAAACTTATTTTCTAAAGATACTTCAGTGGTCAAAAAAATTACTCATGAACAAAAACAAAATCGCTTAAAAGGTTATCTTATTTTAGGATTACTTACCGTTATTTTTTTCTTAATCGGTGGATTGGCTTTAACGTATCAAGGCTCCAATTTTTCACAAATTATGACCGCACATGAGGTTTCTATCACTCAAATTCCACAAGAAAAACGAGAAGAATGGCTTCCTGCTTCTTTTACAGATACAAAAGAGCAAACAGTTCCTTACCTTTCTACGCGAGCTTTATTAGGAATAAAATCAGTGGTTAATGGTTCAGAGACGGCGTCAGTTAGTCTGCGAATTACTCGTCTTTCTGATAATCAAAAAATCGGTGAATATACGCTTGAACCAAATACACAGCAAGCTTTACCAAATTTACAACGCAATGAAAAATATTTAGTCGAAATAAGTAGTGATGCGGAAACTTGTATTTTAAGTTTTATTTCTTAACAAATACATCGGTTGAAATACAAACATTTCTTATAAATTTCCTAAATTCATAAAAATCCACCGCAAGTCGGATACTTTTATTTTCAGTTACATGCTAAAATAAATTTATAACAACAACAAATTTAAAACAGCATGTTGTATCCAATAAATTTAGGAGGAATGAGCAAATGAAACGTTCAACTTGGACTGTTATTGGTCTTGTCACTATCGGTGCAATTGTTTTTGGCACGATGTTATCCGATTACTTCCCTGTGCTTTTACTAATTGGTGGCGTTCTACTGGTTGTGTATGGTTTCAAAGGAAAATCAGCACCCGTTTCAAACAATAGCTTGCCTGTTTTGTCCAAAAAACGGGAACAAACTTATCTGGACAGTGGGATGTCTTATCGTGAGATTGAATTTTTCCGTGAAACATTAAATCAAGCGAAAACAGAAATTGAAAAATTACAAGCCAACATTAGTCAAAATGCCAAATTGAAGGCAATTGATTTACGTCATGATACAATTAGAGCAGCAAAAGCTTTATTTAAAGAATTAGTCAAAGAACCAACTCGTTTAAACGAAGCAAGTCATTTTCTTTATACTCACTTACCAAATATGGTTGATTTAACTGATAAATATTTAGAAATCAATAATCACGAAATTAAAAGTCGTGACACATATGAAAAAATGGAAGAAAGTATCCAAATCATCGATCAAATGGCTTCATTAATCAAACAAGATTACCAAAAATTTGTATCGGATGATTTAGAAGAATTAGATGTAGAGTTATCAATTGCCAAACAAAGCATAAAAAGAGAAAATCAATATAAAGAAGAAGTGAGATAAAAGAAATCTTTTGTCTCATTTCTCTCGAATAAAACAAGGTTTCTATCAAAGGAGGAACTACATATATGACTGACACACCTAAGACAGATGTGACTGATACATTAGAAGATTTATTAAGTGATCCATTTGCACCAAATTTAGACTCATTAACAACTACGCAAAAACAAGAGATTTCATCTTTACAAGAGCAACAAAAAGCACCTAGATTAATTGACCAATTACCAGAAAGCCGTCAACAACAAGCCAAAGAATTAGCGTCAAAAATCGATGCGACTGACCAACAAGCCGTAATTACTTATGGTGCCGCTGCTCAAACAAAGTTAAGCGATTTCTCTCAATCAATGTTAAATCATGTGCAAGCGGCTGATATTGGTCCAGTGGGTGATTCATTGACAGAATTAATGTATCGTTTACAAGAAGCCAATCCTGATGATTTACGTGCTGGTGAAGGTAGTATCTTTAAGCGTATGTTTGGTAAAGTTAAACAATCTATCTTTGAAATTACTGCAAAATATCAAAAAATCGGTGCCCAAATTGATAAAGTTGCGGTGAAGTTAGACAAAGAAAAAGAAGGTTTGTTAAAAGATAATTTAATGCTGGAACAACTTTATAATAAAAATAAAGATTATTTCGATGCTTTAAACATCTACATCGCAGCCGGTGAATTAAAAATGGAAGAATTACAAACAACTATCATTCCTGAAGCCTTAGAAAAAGCTCGTCAAACTGGCGATCAAATGGATGTGCAAATTGCGAATGATTATTCACAATTTTTAGATCGTTTAGACAAACGAACACATGATTTACGTTTAGCACGTCAAATTACCATTCAACAAGCACCACAAATTCGCTTGATTCAAAATACAAACCAAGCATTAGCAGAAAAAATCCACGCATCAATTAATACAGCAATTCCTTTATGGAAAAACCAAGTAGTAATTGCTTTAACTTTATTACGTCAAAAAGATGCCGCTACTGCGCAACGTCAAGTTTCTGAAACAACGAATGATTTATTGCGTAAAAACTCAGAAATGTTGAAAGTTTCTGCCATTGAAACTGCTCGTGAAAACGAACGTGGCATTGTTGATATTGAAACCTTACAACAAACACAAAATGATCTAGTAGAAACTATTCAAGAAACCTTGCGTATTCAACAAGAAGGAAAAGAAAAACGCCGTAATGCCGAAGTTGAATTAGGGATGATGGAAGAAGATTTAAAACAACGTCTATTAGAAATTACATCTGGCAATCAAAATTAATTTTTTGAACCAATTACTTAAATAGTAGTTGGTTCTTTTTTAGCTTCTAAAAAAAGAACGTTCTAAAAATATACGACAAGATAAAACCTGTAATCAGTCCAGCAATGGCAATCAAGATGTTTTTGGTTCGCTTTTTCATATCGCTCCTCCTTTTCGCTACTTCTAGTGTAACACAGATAAATTTCCGCCTGCTAAAACAAAAAAAACTGTTGGCACCTTTAACGTGCCAGCAGTCTTATTTTTTATTTAAGTGACTATGTTGATACCCATACACAAAATAAATAAGTAATCCTAAAGCAATCGTAATTCCAAAAACAATCCATGTGACTGCACTAAAACGTGTCATTAAAAAAACACAGGCAATCACTGATATAATCGGTAATAAGGGTACAAAAGGGACTTGAAATTCTCCTTTTTTAGGTGTCCCCAGTTGCTTGCGTAAGCGTAAAATCCCTAAAGACATCATCACCAAACACGCTAATGCGCTAATATTTGTTAACTCTGCCAAAATCGTCAAGGGAAAAGCTGCCGCAAAGAATAAAGCAATTCCACCTGCTACATAGGTGGCATTTTTAGGTGTTCGACGTTTTTCATCAATCTTTTGTAAAAAGCTAGGTAACAAACCATCTTTGCTGATTGCATAAATCAAACGTGCTAACGAATACAACATCGAAATAGTTACGGTTAATAAGGTTAAAATTGCTCCCACAGAAATAATGGAACCAACCACTCCTTGATCAACATAACGCATCGCAAATGCAACAGGATCACCAATTCCTAATTGTTCGAACGGCACAATTCCGGTTAAAATCATGGTTACGGTGATATACAGCAATGTCGCAATCACAATTGCCCCAATAATCCCTTTAGGAATATCTTTTTGAGGATTTTTTACTTCTTCTGCAGCCATTGAAATGGCATCAAATCCTAAGAAAGCAAAAAATACCAAAGCGGCACCATCCATTATCCCTTTCATTCCATTGGGCATAAAAGGTTGCCAATTAGTAGGATCCACGTAGAAAACACCTACTGCAATAAATAAAATGATGATGCCAAATTTCACCCAAACCATCAAATTATTTAATCGTAAAGCTTTTTTCGCTTCCTGAGTTACCCACAAGGTGATAAAGACGACGACTAATGCAGCAATCAAATCAATATAGGTGCCTTCTTGGGGATTGTAGCTGGCAGTTAACGCTTTTGGCAACGAAAGGTTAATACTTCCCAAAAAGCCTTGCAAATAACCAGACCAGCCTGACGCAACCGATGACACAGCTAACATGTATTCGCAAATTAAAAACCAACCTGCCATCCAGGCACTTAATTCTCCAAAAACGACATACATGTAGCCGTATGGTCCACCAGAAATGGGAACTCGTGAGGCAAATTCAGCAAAACATAAACCACTTAATATCACAACAATCGCAGCAACAATAAATGAAACACTTAATGCAGGTCCTGCGTAATTGGCTGACGCTTGTCCTGTTACTACAAAAATGCCGGTACCAATGACCGCGCCAATTCCAAGCATAATCAAATCTTTTAGCGTTAGCTCTTTCGTTAAATAGCTTACGACCTGTTTATTCACTGACTTTTTTCTAAATATCTTCATGTGTCCTCCATCTGTTAAGTCCTTATTACGCTGCCTTTAAGTAACCTAACAATAATCCGCCAATGATGACCATGAAACAACCCAGAATCACATAACGGAACTCCTTCTTCGTTTTACTTTCTCCTAAAATAAAAATACCGCCTAATGTCGAGATGATAATTCCCATTTGTGATAAAGAGAAGCCAATTGCTAAACCGATTTGTTGGACGGTCATCAACATACAAATATTACCGATACCCCATAGTAACCCTGAAGCCATATTTTTCCACACGAAAGAATCAATAGTTACTTTTTTAAAGGCAAACATACTGGCACCAACTATCATCCCCATACTTTGAGGGAGAATAATTGCCAATGGATCTAATTCTGCCCACGTAATGATAATCGTGTAGGCACCATATCCAATTGTTGAAAAAATTAAGGCTCTAAATCCTTTACCAAAATCATAGAAACGACCGGTTTTTTCTTTTTCATCATCTTGGCGAGCAGTTAAATACGCACCAAACACTAAGAAGAATAACGCTAAGATTCCAATCGTAAAATCACGGGTTTGCGTCCACTCATGGAAAAAGACAGCTCCTGCTAAAGTGTTCAATGCAAGCTGCATCCCAGTTGACATAGGTAATCCCACCGATACCCCCATGTATTTCATGCCATGGAATTGTCCATTTTGTCCAACAGACCAAAATAGTCCAGATAAGAAGCCTATCAAACAAATCCACGGGGTGATGGTTGGTTGTAAAGTAATAAATAATACGAGAGAAAATAGAAACGCACCAATCGTCATTCCTAATGTTTGTTGATTGGCATCGCCACCAATTTTCCCACTAACTAGCCCAATACTTCCCCAAGCAAGCATTGGTACTAACGCAATTAAAATAGTCATATGAACTCCATTCTGTTAAAAATTAATAAAAATACCGTATTAGTCTAACAATGAATGCCTGATTATGACAAGAGTAACATGTGTTATATGAGAGAACTTTTAGCGTTCTTCTTCATAGTAACTTAGCATAGGGAAAAATAAGATCATCTTGGTGCCGATACCCACTACAGATTCTGCGGTTAACTCCACTCCTAGTTGCTTCGCTAAATTTTTAGCCAAATATAATCCAAGTCCAGTTGAATGCGTCTGCGCGTTTCGACCATTTTGTCCAGTAAATCCTTTATCGAAAATTCGCCGCATATCCTCTTCTGGAATACCGATACCGCTATCTTCAATTTCCAATTGCACCCCTTCGCGTTTCTTTTGCAAATGAATCGTAATGGTGCCATTTTCCAATGTATATTTAATTGCATTACTCAATAACTGGCGAAAAATAAAACTAATCCATTTTGGGTCAGTCAATACCTGCTGATCCTCGCCTTCTACAGTGAAACGAATATTTTTTTGAATAAAATAATTGGCTTGACTCCGTAAGACAGGTTGAATTATTTGTTTAAGGGATGTTTCTTGAATTAAATAATCCTTCGTAAAACTATCCAAACGAGCGACATAAAGAACTTGGTCAACATATTCATCAATGCGATGCAATTCATTTTCTAATGCAATGTATTTATTATCATCAATATCAAATTCAATCGAGCGTAATAATAACTGACTAGCTGCTAACGGTACCTTGATTTCATGGACCCATGAATCAATATAATCTTTTTGTTCGTCTTGGTTGGTGACTACCTGTTGCATATTCTCTTGATGTTCACGAATGACTTGGTTAATAAATTCTTGTTCTAAACGCTCTTCTTTACTTCTGGCAGTTGAAAGATATTTTTGCAACACACTATCGCCTTTGTGAAAGGAAAGCTCTTGCCACCAACGTCGCTTCGATAAATAATGAACAGCTAACATAATGCCTAAAACCACACTTTGCATTAAAATTAAATACCAAAATGTCCCTGTACTTAGCTGCACACCAGGTGATAGCCAAATAACAAACATGGTTAGCACCACAAAAAGAAACCAG
This sequence comes from Enterococcus sp. AMC1623, assembly GCF_058216495.1. NCBI lineage: Bacteria > Bacillati > Bacillota > Bacilli > Lactobacillales > Enterococcaceae > Enterococcus > Enterococcus sp. AMC1623. The sequence goes on from NZ_CM177096.1 coordinate 2,064,523, forward strand.
CCGATAAATACCCACCACTGATCTTTTAAATAGTTAAAAATATTCATCGCTCACCTCACGGAATAATATAGCCTTGACCAACCTTCGTCTCAATATATCCTTCGACTCCTGCTTGTTCGATTTTACGACGCAATCGATTGATATTCACCGTTAACGTATTATCATCCACGAAGCGTTCATCGTCCCATAGTGCGCGTAATAATTTCTCGCGACTCAAAATTTTCCCATGATTTTTCATTAAGATATACAATAAACGATATTCATTTTTACTTAAATCAATCACTTCCCCATTTACGTCAACACTACCGTTATCCACATTTAATACTAAACCATTGTGACTAATTGTCTCGCTATTGTTTTCAACATAATTATATGATCGACGCAACAATGCATTAATTTTGGCAACCAACACATCGAGTTCGAATGGTTTAGTAATAAAATCGTCCGCTCCCATATTCATCGCCATAATCATATCCATATTGGTATTTCGACTTGAAATAAAAATAATTGGAACTTTTGAGATCTCACGAATTTTTTGACACCAATAATATCCGTCAAACACTGGTAAATTAATATCCAATAAAATCAATTGAGGGTCTTCGGTTTTAAAATCCAACAAAACTTGATGAAAATCAGTCGTCCCAAATGTTTCAAATTGCCATTTTTCTAATTCTTCCATAATTAACTGACGAATCACTGCTTCGTCTTCTACAATCATAATTTTTGCCATGTTCGTGCCTCCTTGTCTTCTTTACTGTACCAAATTTCTAGTATTTAGACCATTGATAATCCATACAAAAAAGCCAAGAATTCTATTTCTAAAATTCTTGACTTTTTATTTAAATAAGTGGCAATAATTTTTCTTGATTAACCTCTTCATAAGCCTTTAAAAATTGATGAATTTCACGTAAGACACTTGGAATAATGCCAGCTTCATCATTTTCTACTTGTAAAACTAAGAGTGGTTCATGCAAGCTCATGCGCAATAAGAACCAACCAGATCCAAAATCATCTGATAGTTTAAAGCGAATACCTTCATCGTTTTCAGGGTCAACCGTCCAACCAGCAACTTGATGGTTAGCAAGATCTTGAATCACTGCTTCGCCTAGTTTACGATATTCATCGGCTTCCAATTTAAAACGTACTTCTTGTGCTTCGGCGGGTTGTTTTAAATCAGCAATTAAACCTTCCAATGTTTGATTTTCAGCTTGTAATTGTGGCAATAACATTAGAATTTTGGCAATCACATAGGCACCGTCATCTAAGAAATAATTTTCTTTAAAGGCCGCATGACCACTCGTTTCGATAGCTAATTGAGAATCAACACCAGCTTCATTTAACTGAATCGCTTTGTTAATGACATTCCGATACCCTGAAATGTAACGAACCTGTTTCCCATTTAGGGCTTCAATAAAGGCCTTTAAATGGTCTGTGGTTGGCGAATTGGTTACAATACTTGTTCCAGGATGTTCAGCTAACACAATTCGGCTCAAGACAGCAATTAAATTATTTCGATTTAACACATCTCCCGTTTTAGTAACAACTGCTGAACGATCGACATCCGTATCAAAAATAACACCTAAATCGGCTTGATTTGCTAAAACAGCTGCTTGAATACTTGCCATCGCCTCTTTGTTATCTGGATTGGGAATATGGTTAGGAAAATTCCCATCTGGTTCCAAAAATTGCGAACCAGTTGTATCTGCTCCCAATGGTGCTAACACTTGATCTGCAAAGAAACCGCCAGCGCCATTTCCAGCATCTACAATAATGTTTAATCCTTTTAATGGTTCTTGCGGTGCGCCCTCAATTCCTTGACGAATTTTTTGAACTAAATCGTTGGCATACGGTGTTAAAATGTCGGCTTGGCGCACACTGCCTTTTTCGGCGTTAATTTCATCGGTATGACTTAAAATAAATTGAATATCTTCTTTTTCAGCGCCACCTTGGCGACTAAATATTTTGACACCATTAAAGTAATAAGGTAAGTGACTCGCTGTCAGCATGACACCTGCATGACAAGCAAATTCTGGAAATTGTGTACTCATAAACATTGCGGGAGTTGTCGCTAAATTAAAATCAATTACATCCACTCCTTGACGAGTCAGCGCATCAATTAAGGCTGTTTTTAGACTGGCTCCACTTAAACGACTGTCTTGCCCAATTCCAACAACAAGCGGTGTCTCATCTACTTTGGTACGTAACCAATGAATCAAACCTGAAGCAATTTTTTCCATCGCAGCTGGTGTTAAATTAGCTGGATACTCTTCGGTCGCAATCGCAATACCGCGAATGTCTGAACCATTTTGCAATTTTTCTAATGCTGTCATGTGTTTTCCCCCTTCAATCATGTTGCGCTTTCATTATAACAAAAAAAATCGCATCTATCGCGCTTTTTAGGTATTTTTTACTAAAAAGTTTGATAGATGCTTTTTTTAATTAGTATGAATCAAATCATATTGCGATTGATATAAATGATGATATTTGCCTTTTAGAGTCATCAATTCATCATGCGTTCCTGCTTCAACAATTTGTCCTTGATCTACATAAAAGATCTGAGAACTATTTTTAATTGTTGATAGTCGGTGAGCGATAATAAATGATGTCCGACCTTTTAATAATTCCTGCAACCCTTTTTGCAAAAGCTCCTCTGTTTTTGTATCAATGCTAGATGTTGCTTCATCTAAAATCAAGATTTTAGGATCTGCCAATAATGCACGTGCAAAAGAAATCAATTGACGTTGTCCTGCAGAAAGGGTGCTTCCTCTTTCTTCCACGACCGTTTGATAGCCATCTTTTAATTCTGAAATAAAGTCATGCGCACGTACAATTTTTGCTGCTGCAATGATCTCCTCTTCGGTTGCATCTAATTTTCCATAGCGAATATTTTCTAAAATCGTGCCACTGAAAACAAACGTATCCTGCAGCATCACACCCATTTGCGTTCTTAGAGAATGTAAGGTCACCTCTCTGACATCATAACCATCCACCTTAACGCTCCCTTCATTAACATCATAAAAACGACTCAATAAATTGATAATCGTGGTTTTCCCTGCCCCAGTTGGCCCCACTAATGCAATGGATTGCCCTGGAGTAATATGAAACGACACATGATTTAAAATATTTTTGCCTTCTTCATAACGGAAAGTCACTTCATCAAAATCAACTTGTCCTTTAATCGATGGTAAAATTTTCGCATCTGGCGCATCTTGAATATCCGGTACTTCATCCATTGTCTCAAAAATTCGTTCTAAATAAGCTGTTGCGGTTACTAAAGAGTTGTAAAAGTTTCCAATACTAATAACCGGATTCCAAAAGTTATTAATATAACCAATAAACGCAATCAATGTCCCCGTTGAGACATCCACGCCCATTTGACGAATCCCTAAAAAATAAATCAAACAAGTGGTTAATACAGAGATATTTTGAACACCTGGCCATAATAAAAATTGGATTTTGACAGCGTGCATCCACGAGGTTCGAAATTCTTCACTGACTTCATTAAAAACTTCATAATTCTTTTTCTCACGTGCAAAAGATTGGGTAATTTTAATACCAGCAATACTTTCATGAATGTAGGCATTCAGATTGGATTGCTTATTACTCAACGCTTGATAAGCTTTTCGTTGCTGACTCGTAATTACCATCACCAAAACAAACAAGACTGGCAACAGCGCTAGACTGTATAAAGTTAATTTGACATCGATAAAAAACATAAAAATCAATGTAATAATCACACTAAAAATATCTGAAATTAAATTAATGAGACCGTTACTTAACAAATCACTTAATGTATTGATATAGTTGACCACGCGAATCAAAATTTTCCCGTGTGGACGATTATCAAAGTATGAAAACGGCAAGCGTTGCAAATGTTCAAAAATTGAAGAACGCATATCTTTTAAAATATCTTGACCGATTTCAGTAATCGCCAAAATTCGGTATTTCATACACCAGGCAATCACAACCAACGAGACTAAAAAGATTGCGCCTAACCCTAATAATAATTGAACGTTCCTTTGGGGAATGACATCGTCAATCGCAATTTTAGTGAAATAAGGTCCTAACATTCCAGCCGTATTTGCTAAAATAATGACAAATAGGACTTTAAAAATTGCTGTTTGATAAGGTTTGATATACCCTCCTAGTCGCTTATAATGCGACCAGTTAAATTCGCGGGTTAATTCCTCATCCACATCAAATTTATTTCGTGCCATCTATTCCACCTCCCCATCAACTAAACCCAGTTGTTTCTGATAAACATCATAATAAAAACCTTTTTTCGCAACCAGTTCTTGATGTGTTCCGGCTTCGATAACTCGTCCTTTTTCCATCATTAAAATCAAATTGGCTTCACGAACAGACGAAATCCGGTGAGCAATAATAAAGGTCGTTTTCGCATCCGTTAATGCAGTTAATTCTTTTTGAATTTTAGACTCTGTTTCCATATCCACCGCAGATGTTGTATCATCCAAAATCAAAATTGCTGGATCTTTCGCTAACGCTCGCGCTAGAGAAATCCGTTGTTTTTGCCCACCTGATAAACCAACACCACGTTCGCCAACAATCGTTTCATATCCTTCTGGCATTCGGCTGATAAAATGATGAGCATCAGCAATTTCAGCGACTCGTTGGATATAAGCTTCATCCGCATAAGGATTACCAAAAGCAATATTATCTTCAATCGTATCCGAAAATAAAAAGACATCTTGCATAACCATCGAAATATTTTCGCGTAATTGTCGGACTGGATAACTTTTCGCATCTTTCCCATCAATCAATACACGGCCATTAGTTGGATCATAAAACCGTGCCACTAAATTGACTAACGTTGTTTTACCTGAGCCGGTTTCACCTAAAATTCCTAAGGTTTGACTAGGGGCAATTTTAAATGAGACATCTTCTAAGACGTTACTATTTGGATCATCTGAGAAATGGAAAGAGACATGGTCGAATTCCACATATCCTTGAATAGTTACCTCATCTTCGCCTTCCACTGGAATGGTTGCTTGAGTATTCATCATTTGACGAATCTTAATACATGACGCAGAAAAACGTTGCACATCATTAATCAACCAGCCGCTCATGCGCATAGGTTGATTGAGCATCCATAAAAAACCGTTAAAGGTAATCAGATTCCCTAGTGACATCTCCCCTTGAATGACAAACCAACCACCCAAAATCAAGGTCGTTAAATTTAAACTGCCTGCGAGCATATCCAACCAAGGTAAATATTTTGCCGATACTTTAGCAGATTCCATGTTTTTTTGTTTATAATCTTCATTGTAAGCATGGAATTTTTCAATTTCATAAGGCTCTCTAGCAAATGCTTTAACGACACGGTTCCCACCAATATTTTCTTCTACCATCGAATTCAAACGAGAAAAACTTTCACGAATTTCAAAGAAGACTGGATGCGCTTCTTTTGACATTTTCATCGTTAAGAAATAAATAATTGGCGTAATCACCACTAATGCAACCATTAAAGGAAAATTAATGGTTCCCATCATAATGATAGCTGTCGCAAACCATAACACACATTCAATAATGTTATAAGACACCCACGAAACAAAATGACGAATAGCATCCGTATCTCCAGTCATTCGTGCCATAATATCGCCTACACGTGTATGGTTAAAAAAGTCAAAATCTAATTCTTGTAGCTTTTTATACATATCTTTCCGTAATTGAAACAATACATTTTGACCAATACGCTCAAAAATCATTTGATACGCATAACGAACAATGGTCCTAAAAAGTGTAATTCCAATCATCACGCCTAGTAGCGGCAACAATAATTGACCTTTTCCTTGTTCAATAACTTGATCGACCAGCATCCCTGAAACAACTGGATTTACGATGATTAAAATGGAATTCACGACCACAAAAATAAGAGCTATAAGCAGACGAACTTTATAAACTTTGGCGTAATTCCAAATCCATTGGAAATTATTCATAGACATCCCTCCAAACTGTCCTTTGTATTCACTATCATACCGTTATAATTTTCAATTAGAATGGAATATTCTAGTTAGAAAGATGGAGATTTTTGCCATATTTAAAATAGGTATTTTCTGCTTTTCATTAATCAAGTTGTTATTTTACGCTATAATAAAAAAAAGAGGTGAGTGAATGGACATCCAAGAGTTTAATCCAAAAATTTATTATGCATTTGATGTGTGGAATCCTGAAAACAATGCCAACGGGAAACACCATCATGATTTTTTCGAAATTTCTATTATTTTAGAAGGTGAAGCATCTTATTTTTTTAACCAGCAGTGGCAAACCGTACGAGGTGGCGATATTTTATTATTTAATCCAGGCGTTGAACATGCCGAACGTCAACTGCCTAAAACTTATTCGCATCAACTGCATATCGGGATTGGTAGCTTCAAATTGGAAGGGCTTTCCGAAAATACTTTTCCCAATCAAGAAATTATTTTAACTAGTCAAGAAGACCAAATTAAAGTCTTTGACAAAGCTTGGCAACTAATCAACGAATTCGGTCACCATAATATCAACTTGATTTGTAAAGGATTGATCTACGAAATGATGGGGTTGATTTTACGTTGTTTAGAACAAAATGAACAAACTGAGCCTTCTATTTTAAGTAAAAACGAACGACTCAAACAAGCGGTTCAACTGATTATTACGTACATTGAAAATAACTATGCCCAAGAAATTACAATTGAACAATTAGCAACAACTCATTATGTCAGTCCAACCTATTTATCTAAAATTTTTAAAGAAGTGACCGGCGTTTCGCCGATTAATTATTTAATTTTGATTCGTTTACAACAAGCACGACAACTTTTAATGACAGAAGAATATCCAATCAAAGAGATTGCTCGTGCCGTGGGTTATGAAGATGCCTACCATTTTAGCAAATCCTTCAAAAAGCAATACGGTGTTTCGCCCTCTGCCTTACGCCAAAAAAATTCGCAGGAAATGCCTCGATAACACATTTCCTGCGAATTTTTATTTCATTCTCTTTAAGGAATCAATTACATTTTCCATCGCTTGTGCAGCTTCTTCTGGTAAACGGTTGAAGTCATTTTGCTTTAATATGAAATCAAGTCGGTTTTGCATTCTTGCTTGCACTTTTTCCAAATAAGTCACCTGGGTAAAATCAACGACAAAATCATCTAAAGGTAAATAACTTAATCCGTCAATTGAATCAAATGGTACAAAAGCGTCGGGTTGTTCAATAATTGTTTCAATACTTGCCAACGTTACCTTTGCGGGAATATTTTTGCCATTAAACGCATCTGTATTTAAGATATAACAATCTGTCGCTTGCTTTTGAAATAACTCACGAAAATTTTGATAATCTTCACCTAAAGGATAACTACGGAAAGGATTAGCATATGGTTCAATAACTAGCGCCTCCAAGTCAACCTCTCCGACTAAATTTTCTGCTGTACTTCGTTTGGTTGCTAATGTTAACCCAAATACAGCTGCCAAAACTGGATCGTCGATTTTAACAACCGGGGGTAAACTGTCATCTTTCATAATCCAAAAAATAGCATCAATTTTTTCAGTAATCACATCTACACGATTTTTCGTGACAAATCGCGATTTAACTGTTCGCCCATTGCTATTACGAATATCTTCTAAGACTGGAACTTTCCGGCCTTGTTCATCTAATGTGACACCCACATTTTGCATCGTTAAAAAATATTCTACGCGACTATCCGTTAGTGGATAATCTTGGACTTTATCAAAATAAGCAGGCTCCAAAGCAATTGTGGTTTCCGTCTCTTTATGGATAACAAAAGCGTCATCATGCAATACATCCACATGATAGCGGCCACGATGTTTGGTTAAAGTAATCGTGGACTTTCCCGAACCTGAAAGTCCAAAAGCTGCCATCGTAAATTGTCTATCGGTTAATTGATATTGTTTTAGCCCACCGTGACATGCCACGAAATTATTTCGATGGGCGGTTGCCCACGCCAAAGTTAACGTTCCTTTTTTTAATTCACCAAAATAACGCAATCCCAAAATTGCTGCGACATTATGAATGGGGTCAAATAAGGCTAACCCATGAGGAAAATCTGGATGCGCCCATTCCGGATTGGCAAATAGATAGATATCATTTTCTTTAAGTGGTTTGGAATGTTGATACCGCGTACGCCACTGGGCTGTTTCAATTTGAAAATTCAATAAATACGAATAGAGATTTAATTCAAAGCCTTTTGGTACTAACACATGACTACGAATCATGAATTCTTCATGTAAACCAACAATCGCATTGCCTTGATAAAATGTTTGTTTGGTTGCTTGATACATCGCTTCACGTAATAAGGCATCATAATATTTTTGATCCACACCTGGCTGACCAATAATCACCCGTGCCGCTGATGTCCGTCCCACAATCTTACCATCATTGCCTACAAGCATTTTTGCATCTGCAGGTAACGCTAACTTATCCGCATGCTTAACCGGTAAATCTGTAACAATGGTACCTGGTGCCTTTGCCGCCTTATAGTAAGCGCTTTCTAAATCAGATACAAGTTCGACATTGTTTCCATAAAATATCGTTTCAATTAATGTTTTCGTACTCGAAAATAATGGATTTTCCGGACGAATGTCTGTTTGCTCGAATTGTTGAATAGATCCCATTTCCTCACTCCTCTACAAATAAATAAAAAATTCTGATAATTCTATTATATCGGAAGTTGGGATTGTATACAAAAAAACGAGCAATTGCTCGTTAAAAACAGGCATGCCCTTCAATTGTTAATAGGCGACGTTTCAATGGTAATCCGCCACGAAAGCCTGTCAATGAGCCATCTTTTCCTAAAACTCGATGGCAGGGAACTACAATTAAGAGCGGATTTCTTCCCACTGCATTAGCAACCGCACGAACAGCCGTTGGGCGACCAATGTTTTCTGCCAACGCACTATAGGTGGTGGTGGTTCCATAAGGCACCTTTAACAATTCTTGCCAAACTTGTTTTTGGAAATCAGTACCAATTAAATCAATCGCAAATGGAAATGACGTCCCTGTCTGTGCAAAATAATCTTTGAGTGGTTGAACATAACTAGCGACTTTTTGGCTATCCGTAATCACTTGATACCCTTTAAAAAATTTAGGTATATCTTCATCGTTCGTTACTAAATCAAAATAAGCTAAACCGTAGTCCGTTGCGGCAAAAGTATACTCTTGGTCACCAATTATTGCGGTCGTCGTATATAATAGTTTCATTGAACGTTCCTACTTTCTATCTTATCTACTTGGTATATTCTAACCAAAATATAGCATATCTTATTGCGAAAAACAAACATACGTTCCTAAAAAATAAACCGAAGCAAAAAATGCTTCGGTTTATTTTTATTCATTTATTGGATTATCTTCTGCTGGTTCTTCAGTTTCTAAAGTGGGTGTTTCAGGCGTTTCGGGAATTTCGTCCACTTTTGGTTTCAAATTCCCTAAGCTAATCCCAATATTAATCGTAGCTTCAATTGGTAAAAATTGACCATATTGACTCATTTCGACGACTGTTCCTTTAGGTTCAGAAGAATCGACATAATAAACGGTATAATAAATATATGCACCTTTGGATTGATATTCATCAAAGAAGAGTTTTGGTAAATCTCCTTCATTCGTGCTGCCACGTAAATCCTTCATATAGGGACGACCTTGCGAATAAACCACTTCTACAGGCGGAATCGTATCCCCTTCTGTATATTCTTTTCCTGGTTCCACTGATTGGCTAATGAATTGACCATATGGCACATCCGATGAAAATAGATTTTTAATCATCACTGGTACTTTAGATTCAATGCTACTTGCCTCTTCCAATGTATAGGTTGCATAATCAGGAACAACAATCGCTTTGCCTTTTGAAATGTGTACGACAATTTCCTCTTGTTTCGCGATTTTTGTTCCTTTTCCGGTTTCTTGTGAAATAACAGTATCTACCGCAACATCATTAGAAAAATCTTTAATGGTTTTTAGCTTCACTTCATTTTTCTTCGTCCAGTCTGTTACTTCAGATAGATCTTTACCTTTAAAATCCGGAACTTCAATATTTTTTTCAAATACTTCTTTTCCTTTTGAATAGTAGATGGTTAAACGATCTTTTCGTTTATATTCTTCTAATTTTAATTCTTTATTTGCTGCTTCTTGTTTGATAAATTCGCCTTTAGCCACTTTGTCATCGAACGACTCTAGCAACGTAATATTTTCGGCTTTATGTTCTGTAATCCAATCAGAAGCGGCGGTGTTATCCATCGATTTAAAATCTGGCAGGGCAATTTTTTCTTCTGGATCTGCTCCAAGACTACCTTTAATCGTTAAGGTTTTACCTTTTTTAATTTTTTTATCTGGAGCAACAGCTTGAGAAATTACGTTGTTAACTTCCGTATCAAAATCGTATTCTTGATCGACTTTAATGACTACTCCATTTTCAGTTCCCCAAGTACGCACCTCAGAAATTTCTTTTTTGACAAAATCTGGAACTTTCACGTGGGTCAATTGATAATAAGTGAAAAACAAAGCGATTGCTGCCAAAACTGCCGCCAAACCAATAAAAAGATATTTTTTTCGTTGGCGTTTTTGATAGGTTGGATCAAATTCAGTCTCCTCCGTTTGAAAACGACTGACCGTTTTTTCTTCTGATTTAGGTTTAGCTTTGCGTATTGCTTCTTTAGACGGCGGTGTTTCTTTGATGGGTTCTGAGACCTTCTTTTCTTCAACAGGTTCAGAAGACACCGTTTCTTCTAGATTTTCTTCAGGTTCAGAGGTCTTTTTTGCCGTCTCTTTTTTTTGCCCATCATAATTATTTTTCGTAAAGTTAGAAAGAAAATCACTCATATGGTTTCAACACACCTTTTCTCAAGTACAACATTTCATCTGCTTGTTGGGCAATTTCATTAGAGTGAGTCACCATAATCACGCATTTGTTATGTGCGTGAGCTAATTCTTTAAAAATATCAACAATTTCTTGTTCCATTTCTTCATCTAAATTTCCAGTTGGTTCATCTGCTAAAATAATATCCACATTCGTAGCCAAAGCTCGCGCAATCGCCACACGTTGTTGTTCTCCACCTGATAATTGATTGACTAAACGATCGGCTTTATCACGAGTAATACCAATATAATCCAACAAATTATAAGCAACTTCACGATGATTGTCCGGCAATTTATTATCAGTAATTGACATTGGAACTAAGACGTTTTCGACTGCTGTTAAATAAGGAATCAAGTTATAACTTTGGAAAATAATACTAATTTCATCCCGACGATACTTATCATAACCTAATGCCTTAATGTCTTTACCATTAAGCAAAATTTCGCCTGATTTTGGCGAATCTAACGCACTAATTAATGATAAAAAGGTTGTTTTTCCTGAGCCAGATTGACCTAAAATAGCATAGAACGTTCCTTTTTCAAAAGACACAGACGTCTCTTTTAAAATATAACGGCGTTGATCGCCATCTTGATAAAAATAATCAACATTTTTTGTTTCCAATAAAGTCATTATTTCATCCCCCTTACATCATAATTTTTTTCGGATTCAAGCGTAGAATATAAAGCAATGGTAAAATTGCTGAAAGCAAGACTGTTCCTAAGCCTAATAGTAAATAACTAATAATATAGCCAACTGAGAACGTCACTTTATAAGCTGATTGAATATCTTCATAAGAAACGTTTGGTGTATTTAACGAATAACCACCCATATAGCCACCCATCATATCACTAGAATTATTTAACCAATCTGTTTGTAACAATGAATTTGATACTGCACCACCTAATAGATTTCCTGTTATTAGTGAAAGTACCAAAGCGATAATACTTGTTAGTAACAACTCAACAATAATTTGACCAATGATTTCCGTACGACTTTCACCTAAGGATAGATAGATGCCTAATTCATGTTTACGGTCACGCAAGAATAACAACACCACTAATGAAATAATTAAAATCGTTGCTAAAGCTGCAATAATTACGACATATTTTGAAATAGTACCTAATTTTTTCATTCCACCTGCGATTTGATCGTATTGATCGGTTGAGGCAAAGACTTGGTAATATTCATTACTAATTAATGCATTCGCTTCTTCACGAAATGCTTCTACATCATCAATTGATTTCAAGACATAGGTTACTTGATAATATTCTTGCGATTCTTGTAAGGCGAGGTCTTCTTCACTCATATTCCAAAACTTTTGAGACTGTTCTTTATTTAAAGCCTTGACTAATTCATTTGGCATATAAATGGTGTTAATTTGTTCCGTCGCACGCCATTCATCTTCGCCATTGTCTTCGCCTTTATTTTTCTCTGTGTTTTCTTTTTTTACGACCGAGAAGATTCCACCAACTTTAACTGGAAAATCGAACGTGAGAACTTCAGGTGTCGCAGGTTCCTCACTCTCTTCTTCCATCGGCTCTTCGGAATAAGCTTGCTCAGATACATCAAGTGCTACTTGATCCCCGACAGAAAGATTATTTGCTTCAGCAACTTCACGACTGATTAACACTGTATTTTCTCCGTCTTTAATAGCCTTATCAGTAAAGGTTTCGCCACTCTCCAACTTAATAATACCTTCTTCAAGATCCACAACTTCTTTACGGTTTACACCTTTGATGTTAAGACCGTATTTATAGGGACCGCCATAACTAACGCTACCTTCCTCTGATGAATAAGCTTTAAATTTATTGGTTCCAATATATCCAGGAATGGACATATCATAATATCTAACATAAGATAATTTGCCAATTGCTTCTAATTCTTTCATTGATGGTGGTTTAGCCCACTCATCGCCTTCAAATTTCTCTGGATTTTTTTGTTGCTCTTTTTCCAGCTTTTCATAATCCATGTCAACAGTTGCTTGCGATCCCATCTGTTTCTTGGTTTCTTTTTCAACGTTTTCTGTGGATTGTTGAATTGCCACTGCCCCCGCAATAACATTCCCTAAAATAAAAATAACTAAAAATAAAATAAAAGAGCGCCCTTTTCTTCGTGTCACACTTTTCAGTGCTCGTTGCCAAAATTTCATCTTTCAGATCCTCCATATCACATCACATTTTTATTCATTATTCCATAGATACAAAAGGCTTACAATCATTTTTATAAGCTTTTCACATACATTTGTTGTCTTTTTAAACAAAAAAAATCAAACATCTTCTCAAAAGAACCCTGTTTCTGCGGTTTTATTAGAGTTTTTTTCTTAAAAAATTCCCTTTTAACAGGAACTAACAGTTTTGTAAGACATGAACGAATGAATAAATTTGGGTATTTAAGTTGATTATACCTTTTTTCACTGTAGCAGAACCATTTTCTCCCTGAACGTCGCTAATTCTTGCCTGAACGTAAAATATACACTGTTTTTTTATTGTTTGATTGTTAACGAAAAAAACTGTGGTTCGTTTCCAATAGATGGAACGAACCACAGTTTTTTATTCACGTGTATCAAAAATAATTGTTACTGGACCATCATTAACTAGAGCGACTTTCATATCTGCACCAAACTTACCCGTCACAACAGGTATTTGTAATTGACGTAAACCTTCATTAAAAGCCTCGTACAAAGGAACTGCTACTTCTGGGCGAGCCGCTTTGATAAAGCTTGGTCGATTGCCCTTCTTGGTTTCAGCGTATAAAGTAAATTGAGAGATACTTAAAATACTTCCTGCCACAGCATCAATGCTGCGATTCAATTTCCCCTCGTCATCTTCAAAAACCCGTAATTTAGCGATTTTTCCGACTAAATATTCTACATCTGCTTGGGTATCTTCCGCATGAATGCCTAATAAAATCATGTATCCTTGCTCGATAGTCCCTGTAATTTCACCCTTAATTTTGACACTTGCTTCACTTACTCGTTGAACAACTGCGCGCATTTTTTTATCCTTTCACACGATGAACACTGTACACGTCTGGTACTTGTTTCAGTTTATCGGTAATTGTTTGTAAATGGGATAGGTTTTGAATTGAAACTGATAGACGAATCGTTGCTTGCTTGTCTTTATCTGAACGTGCAGTGACACCGAGTAATTTTTTCGATTGTGAACTAATAACTTGTAGCACATCATTTAATAAACCGGAGCGATCATAACCATGAATTTCTAAGTCAGCTGCATATTCTTTTTGATTGCTAGAAGTATCTTCCCACTCTACTTCAATCAAACGGTTCTCATTTTCAGGAGCATTCGTCACATTGGGACAATCGGCACGATGAATAGAAATCCCACGTCCTTTCGTGATATAACCCACAATGTCATCACCAGGAACTGGATTACAACAACGACTCATGCGAATTAATAAATTTTCTACACCTTGAATGACGACGCCGCCTTCATGACGAATTTTCATTTTTTCCGGTTCTTTTTTCGCCGGCTTATTCATAATTTCTTGCATGCGTTGTTTATCTTTTTCGATTTGTTGTTCTCGACGCTCTTCTTCTGTTAAACGATTGGCTAAAGTTGTTGGGCTAACTTCACCGTAACCCACTGCTGCAAACAAATCATCTTCTGTATGGTAATTATAGCGTTGCAACGCTTCTTGCATTTTAGCTTTAGAGAGCATTTCTTTAGGAACGAAGCCTAAATCTTGCAACGCTTTGACTACTGCTTCGTGTCCTTTTTCGATGTTTCCTTCACGATCTTGTGTTTTAAAGAAACGTTTTATTTTATTTTTCGCTTTGCTTGTTGCGACTAATTTTAACCAGTCACGACTTGGTCCAGATGAATTAGCCGAAGTCATAATCTCTACAATATCACCTGTTTTCAATTTATAGTCCAATTGAACCATTTTGCCATTCACTTTGGCTCCAACTGTCTTACTTCCAATATCGGTATGAATATTATAGGCAAAATCAAGCGGACCAGACCCTTTTGGTAATTCAGAGACATCTCCTTTTGGTGTAAAGACATAGACCTTATCACTAAAGATATCTCCTTTAACCCCTTCCATAAACTCAGAAGCATCAAAACTTTCATCTTGTAGCTCTAAAATTTCCTTAAACCAACCAACCTGTTGAGTCATGGCATCTGGTTTGATTTCTTCGGTGTGTCCTTCTTTGTATGCCCAGTGAGCCGCAACCCCAAATTCGGCAATTTCATGCATTTCATGGGTCCGAATTTGAATTTCGATTGGATTGCCATTCGGACCAATCACTGTCGTATGGATGGATTGATACATGTTTGCTTTTGGCATAGCAATATAGTCCTTGAAACGTCCCGGCATAGGTTTCCATCTCGTATGAATCGCACCTAAAACTGCATAACAGTCTTTGATAGAATCGACAATTACACGAATAGCTAATAAATCATAAATCTCATCAAATTGTTTTTTCTTATCCACCATTTTGCGATAAATAGAATAAATATGTTTGGGACGACCATAAATTTCCGCATAAATATCGAGTTCTTCTGTCGCTAGACGAATTTCTTCAACTGTTCCTTCCACATACGCTTCACGTTCCTCACGTTTGGTTTGCATCAAGTGAACAATACGATAATATTGATTTGGGTTTAAATAACGCAACGAACGGTCTTCTAGCTCCCATTTAATTCGACTAATCCCTAGACGATGTGCGAGAGGGGCATAAATTTCCATTGTTTCTTGGGCAATCCGTCGTTGCTTATCTTCACGCAAATGATTTAATGTCCGCATATTGTGCAAACGGTCGGCCAGTTTCACCATGATCACGCGTAAATCTTGTGCCATTGCTAACAACATTTTGCGGTGGTTTTCTGCTAATTGCTCCTCATGCGATTTGTACATAATTTTTCCTAATTTAGTAACGCCATCCACTAGCATCGCCACATCAGGTCCGAATTCTGCTTTTAAGTCATCTAAGGTCACATCTGTATCTTCGACAACATCATGTAAAAATCCTGTCGCCACAGTATGAGGATCCATATGTAATTCTGCTAGAATCCCCGCAACTTGAATGGGGTGAATAATATAGGGTTCGCCAGATTTACGAAATTGTCCTTCATGCGCCTTGGTTGCGTAATCCAACGCTTTTTGGACAAACGCGACATGCTCTTTACTCATATAATAAGAGACAAGTTTTACCACTGTTGGGCCTGACATAATCGTTTCTTTAGCCATTGTAGGAACCTCCTTTGAGAAAAAAGGTCTGGACAAACGCCCAGACTCTTCTTGGTTATACTTGTATACAAGAGACCGATTGGGAATTTCTATCCCTAAGTACCAGTTATATTATACAAATTTTCCGTGTTTTTTTCAAACCTGTAAAACCAAAGTTATCAAGGAATTTTTACATTAATTCTAATTGATAACTCGCCGCACTTAATAAATAAAACGGCGCTGTTTCTGCTCGTAAAATACGAGGACCTAAGCCACAAAGTTGTCCATTCATTGCAACCAATGTTTCAATTTCTTGAGGAGCAAGTCCGCCTTCTGGTCCGAATATAGCCAATAAACGGGTACCTTTTTCCACCTTTTGCAAAATACGGGCAAGCTGTGCATGTTCTCCTTGTTTCGCAGATTCCTCATAGGCAACAACAATGACGTCATAGGTAGCTACTTTTTCTAAAAATTCTTTTTCGGTTGCCAAAAGCTCAACAATCGGGGTTACTTGACGGTGTGATTGTTCCGCTGCTTCTTGAGCAATTTTTTCTAAGCGTTGTTGTTTTTTTGCTAATTTTTTAGCATCCCATTTTACTACCGAGGTTTTGGCTGGAAAACCGATAAACCCTGCTGCGCCTAGTTCCGTTCCCTTTTGAACCACTAAATCTAATTTATCACCCTTTGGATACCCACTTGCAATTGTAATCGAAATTGGTAGTTCTTTTTCTTGTTGCTCTTTTTCAATTTCTTTTAAGATAACACTAGCATCGGTAATCGCACTAATTTCAGCAATAATCGACAATTGATTTTGAAAGGCTAAATACACTTGTTGTCCAGTATTCATGCGCATGACACGGACCATATGATGGTAAGGTTCCCCCGTTACTTCATATTGTTCTTTAGGTGTATAGTTTTCAGCTAAAAAATATCGTTGCATCTTAATCTTCCTCAGGTTTCTTCAAAATGATGGCATACCAATCTTTTTGTTGGAAAACTTGGTCAACTTCAAAACCTTGCGCTTCAAGGGTATCAATAACCATTTGTTTTTTCTCATGGATAATTCCGGAAACAATTAACGTACCATCTGATTTCAACAAACGCCATGCATCAGGTACCATCAAAACAATGATATCCGCTAAAATATTTGCTACAATGACATCGGCTGGCGTTTCAATACTTTTCAATAAATCGTTGGCACTTACGGACACATCACTAGCAATTGGATTTAAGTCCATATTTTCTTGTGCAGCTTGCACGGCAACCTCATCTAAATCAAAGGCGTGAACGTCCTTAGCTCCTAAATATTTACTTGCAATACTTAACACGCCTGAACCCGTCCCAACATCTAATACAGTTTCTCCTCCACGCAAGGTTACTTCTAATGCTTGAAGTGTTAAACGAGTGGTTGGATGTGTGCCTGTACCAAAAGCCATCCCAGGATCTAAAGTAATAATTTTTTCGTCGGTATGTTGAGCTGTATATTCTTCCCAACTTGGAACAATAGTCAAATAACGTGAAATGCGTACCGGGTGGTAATATTTTTTCCATGCAGTTGCCCAGTTTTCTTCTGCTACTTCGCTGACAGTTACTTCATTTTTGCCAATTGCTAAACCGTATTCAGGTAATTTAGCCACTTCTTCACGAATAAAAGGTAAAATTTCGGGTAAGAAAATTATTTCAGGAAAATACGCTGCTACATATGCCCCTTCTTTTAACGAGGTAATAGTTTCTTTGTCCAAGAGTTCTCCATATGCATCACCTTGAAAGTTTTCTATATCTAGGGCGTCTTCAATGGCTACTCCACTTGCGCCAGCTTCCATTAAAATATTAGCTACCGCTTCTACCGCTTCACTTGCAGTTTCGATTTTTACTTCATTCCACTTCATTCTTTTTACTCCTTAATAACTTGGGTAAGGTAAATAACCTTTTTCCTCATATTTTTCGATTGCTTGATCCAATGCTTCTTCTGAAAATTGTAATTCAAAAAATTCATCTTCGTTTTCTTCCGATAAAAAATCTAATAAATCACTTTGACCTTGATCTAATACTTCTTGTAAATAATCAACTAAACCGTCAATCACTGCTTGTTGGATACCTTTTTTGCCTTCATATGGAATGATTGCTAGATAATCTTCTTCATCAAAACGTGATTTTTGCGGATTGTAAAATAAAATACCATCTTCAAATTCAATGATTTCCTCTTCTGATTCGACACCTTCTGCATCATCAATGACGGTACCTGCTGCGTTTTCAGCAAACAAACGAATCACTAGTTCAATAGTATGATTTTTTGCATCCCAATCAATTGCTGTATCGTATTCGGTAATTTTCTTTGTTAGTTGTTTATCTAAATAAGTAATAAGCGTTTCTTTTGCCATTTATTTTTTCCTCTTTTCTAACCAGCCAAAATCTGGATCAATATCTCTTTTTCGAATATTCGTAATATATGGATTTCCACTTGCCACAAATCTTAACGGCATATCTGTCCATTTGCCTTTATTGGGAATACCAATTCTGGGTAACGTTTCAATTTTTTTAGGTGTTCGTTTCTTTTCAGGTACTAAATGTAGCGGACTTGCAAAAATAGATTGCCCATAAAGCTCTTTAGTAATACCTAATGCCGCTACCAATTTTCCTGGTCCATTTGATAATTCTTTGCCTGAACGCCCACGATTTTCTTCCATTTGTTCAATGCCTGTAGCAGGTTCAATTCCTCGAATCATTACACCTTGAGGCATGCCTTCTGGCTGTGTCACCATGTTTAAAATCAAATGCGTATGCATCGTGTATAGATAAATCGTTCCAGGCTGTTGATACATCGCTTGTAAACGAGGCGTATTGCGCATCCCATAACTGTGTGCTGCTTGGTCATCTGGCCCTAAATAGGCTTCACAGTCAACAATATATCCTCCTAAAATTCCTTCAGATGTCTCATGCTCCAAGTACATGCCGACAAGATAATGTGCAATCTCTACGGTCGATTGCGTGTTAAAAATTTGTTTTACGTCTTCCATTTCATCACCTATTGTCATCATACACAATTCTGAGCTTCCATGCTATCCTTAATGCTTTTTCATGGCGAAAAGTCGTCGTCTTCTCTATGCTATACTAGAAGAAAGAAATGAAAGGGTGTTTATTATGCAACAACCACTTGCTTATCGTATGCGTCCTCGAAATTTAGATGAAGTTGTTGGTCAACAACATCTCGTCGGTGAAGGAAAAATTATTCGCCGCATGGTTGAAGCAAAGATGTTATCTTCCATGATTTTATACGGACCACCAGGAACTGGAAAAACGAGTATTGCCAGCGCAATTGCTGGTTCAACACGTTATGCGTTTCGAATGTTGAACGCTGCGACAGATACAAAAAAAGATTTACAAATTGTCGCTGAAGAAGCACGCATGAGCGGCACTGTCATTTTACTATTAGATGAAGTTCATCGTTTAGATAAAACCAAACAAGATTTTTTATTGCCTCATCTTGAAAGTGGTAAAATTATTATGATTGGTGCAACTACTGAAAATCCTTATATCACCATTAACCCAGCGATTCGCAGTCGAACACAAATTTTTGAAGTCTTTCCTTTACAAGAAGAAGATATCTTACAAGCTATCGACCAAGCCTTAAATGATAACGAACGTGGTCTTGGGGAGTTTCCTGTGAGGATTGATGAAGAGGCGCGACGCCATTTATCACGTGCAACAAATGGGGATTTACGCAGTGCTTTAAATGGTTTAGAATTAGCGGTCAAATCCACCCCACCAAAAGAGGGGACAATCCATTTAACCCTCTCGATTATCGAAGAATGTGTGCAACGAAAAGCACTTACTCACGATAAAAATGGGGACGCACATTACGATGTGATTTCCGCCTTTCAAAAATCCATTCGCGGCAGTGATGTGGATGCTGCCTTACATTATTTGGGTCGTCTAGTAGAAGCTGGTGACTTAGCTATTATTTGTCGCCGTTTAATGGTGATTGGCTACGAAGATATAGGATTAGCTAATCCTAACGCTGCTTCACGCACAGTCAATGCTGTATTAGCTGCTGAAAGGCTAGGTCTTCCCGAAGCACGGATTCCTCTAGCACAAGCTGTGGTGGATCTATGCTTGTCACCAAAATCGAATAGTGCATATGTCGCTTTAGATGAAGCAATTGCAGATATTCGCAGTGGGCAAGCCGGGGATGTTCCCAACCATTTACGTGATGCGCATTATAAAGGTGCAGCTGAATTAAATCGTGGCATTGGTTATCAATACCCGCATGATTTTGAACAAGCTTGGGTCAATCAACAGTATTTACCAGACAAATTAAAATACAAACATTACTATCAACCAAAAAGCACGGGTAAGTATGAACAAGCTCTAGGCATGCGTTATCAGCAGTTACAAGATTGGAAAAAGCATTCTTAAAAAACGCTTTCATTTATTGCACTTCTCTATTGCTACTTTTTCATCCATATGCTACTATGGAAATGGGAAATCTGTAATGTACGAGTTATCCCTATTTAGTGTTGACCGAACATTTTTATTGATATCTTGGGATCTGTCCGGTGTTATAGTTGGTAACAAGCCTTGTCATTTGGTAGTTCGAAAACTATAACCGTAGAACCCACCTGCTACACTTTGCGGGATCAATACTCCGGGACAATAAACGGCATCAACGGATCTTACCCATTAATTTTCAATTGGACCACTTCCCTTTTAGGTGAGTGGTTTTTTTGTATAAAAAAACAGAAATATATCCGCAGATACATTTCTGTTTCGTTTACATTTCTTCGGGTTCGTCTGGTCCTGAATTGTGAAAGGCTTTGACTTTTTCTAAAATAAATAAAACAAGCACTAAAATTAAAATTGCTAGAGAAAGAAATAATGCCTCCACTCCACCACCATGAGCAAGTAACAGTTCACGACAAATTGCTGTAATACTGATTAAAATTAAGTAGCGTACAGGAATGTGATGCCCTTCTCTCACATAGCGTAAAAGCATTAAGATAATTTCTAACAAGATAAACAATGTTGCAATTTCTTCAATTAATGGATACAAATCTTTTAGTGAATGCAATGGCACAACTGCCGTAATCATATGATAGATGGATTCCCCCATCACCACTAGTACTACTAGGACTAGAAAACCTAGCATAATATCTACCACAGAGCTAACAATATTGTCAAAACGATTAAAACCTTTCATCAAAGACCACCTTTTATTCTATCTATTTTATTGTATTATATAAAATAATAACAGAAAAATCTGTAATGATTACTTACATTTCAAAAAAAATTGCAGGAATCTAAAAACTCACCTATACTTTATAGTAAGGGAAAGGAGTGGAACAATGACAATTTTCTTGTTAATCTTGATGGCCGTTGTATTAATTTTCCTCGGTATCACTTTAATGAAACAAACCGTATTTTTCTCTCTCATCGAAAATAATGAAAAAAATAGCCATTTTTTAAAAACATATGGCATGCTTTATATTGCCCTAGGAGTTATTAGCGGTCTACTCGCTATCATCAATCAATTGTTATTTACATTGATTTTTATTGCAGTGATGATGCTGGTTTCTGCCCTCTTTAGTATTCAATTTTCAAAAAAAATGCGTTGAATTCTGAGGTTTCTCTTTTCTTTTTCTTATGAAATAGCTTACAATAGGAATAGAAGAACAGAAAGGACGTGGGGTTATGTTACAACAATACAAACGAATTATGGTCGCAGTCGATGGTTCAAAGGAAGCAGAACTAGCGTTTCGCAAAGCAGTCAACGTAGCGCGAAGAAACCAAGCAGAGTTGTTATTGATTCATGTTATTGATACTCGTGCGTTTCAAACGGTTACTTCTTTTGACACAGTCTTAGCGGAACAAGCGACAGATATGGCGAAAGAATCTTTAGCAGAATATGCGGAGACTGCTACAAGTAATGGTGTTCCTGCAGTCGAAACAACGATTGAATATGGCTCACCAAAAGCAATCATCGCAAAACAACTACCTGCTGAAAAAGAAGTCGATTTAATTATGTTAGGTGCAACAGGTTTAAATGCTGTCGAACGATTATTCATCGGTTCTGTTTCAGAATATGTTATCCGTCATGCACCATGTGATGTCTTAATTGTACGTACCGATTTAGACAATCACATTCCTGAAGAAGAATAAGAAAAGCGTGTTGCTTGAAGCAACACGCTTTTCTTTTGGGAGTTTTTATCCCAGGGGTTATTGTGAAAGATGAATACTCACCTTTAGCACCACTTATCCACCAGTGAAAAACCTCTCACTGTTTCTTTATTTAACCATGACTTTTATTGAATGTAAATACTTTTATCTAAATTTTCAGAATATTTTCTAAACTTTTTTTTATGAATTCAATAAGTAAAATCGATAAAATTTGTCTCACCTATATCAAGTCATCCACGAATTCTCTTGTTAAGCTATAGATAAATGAGGAGGGAAACTATGTTACAACAATTGAACCAACTAATGGACGAAATCGATTCGCACTTAACGGAAGAGTTTTCGATTGAAGAATTAGCTAGAACAGTCGGACTATCCGCCTATCACCTCAAACGAACTTTTTCATTTCTTTCTGGCATGACTTTATTGGAATACATCAGAAATCGTAAGCTTGCGTGTGCCAATCAAGATTTATTACAGGGCGAAAAAGTTACAGAAGTTGCCTTCAAATACGGCTACCAGTCAGTTGAAGGTTTCTCAAGAGCGTTTCGTGAATGGAGTGGTTATTTGCCTTCAGAAATTAGTAAACGTAACACTCAAAAAACATTTCCTAAACTCTCATTTTTTATTGATATTAAAGGAGGAATTTCAATGGAAGTTAAAATCGAAAGCAAAGAAGCCTTTCGTGTAGTCGGAGTATCTAAACGTGTTCCCATTCAGTTTGAAGGAACGAATCAACAAATTATCGAATTAGCTCAAACAATTACTCCAGAACAACGAGCACACATGCACGAATTAGGCAATCTGTATCCGAATCAAGTGGTCAATGTATCCTATGACTTTGAAGGAGAACGCTTTGCAGAACAAGGAACGTTGCAACAGTTAATTGGTTTCCTAACGACAAAAGAACCGACATCTTCAGATTTAGAGACGCTGGAAATCAGTGCACATACTTGGGCCATTTTCCCTAACAAAGGACCTTTTCCAGAAACATTGCAACAAACATGGGCTCGTATATTTTCCGAATGGCTGCCTTCTTCTAATTATGAATTAGTCGATGCTCCGGAAATCTCATTTACCAACTATGCCACCAATTCAACTGATGTCTATAGTGAAATTTGGATTGCTGTAAAGGCGAAATAAAAGAAAGCACGACTCCCGAAAAAAGTGGAGTCGTGCTGTTTAATCAAACCTTTGCCAAAAATTCCGTTGATAATACAGATACCAACTTACACAGCCAATTACCAGAAGAATAAATACTGGACCATTAATCCACCAAAATGGGTACATCATCACCCCAACTACATATAACGCAATTAAAAGGGCGTTTAGAAATATTGACCCCATCATCAGAAAGACTAAACCTGTATTTCCTGCACCTCTTGTAAATAATTGACTAATGTTCGTCCAATCCAACAATAACAGACGATAATCACGCGCAAAATAGCGTAACGACAATAAATAAGTCGCAACAATATTTCCTAAGAGTGCACTTACTAGCAAAATAAATGGCAAATGGAAAAATATTCCCATTGCTACAACGATGACAGCATTAATAATCAATTGTAGACTACCTGCAAAGCGAAATTTTTCTTTTAAATAGTTGGTCATTGATAAAGGTAACGAACGAATAAATAAAAAGTTCTCTTTGTCTAATGAAATAATATTCGCCACAAATGACATCGGATTAACCGACAATGTAGCTAATGCAATCCCTACTGTAAAACAGACACCGAGATATTCCATCCCTAAAAAATTCAAATTAATTTGCCCTGTTACGGCAAAAGCAATGATAAAAATCATGGGCATTAAAATTGAATTCGAAAATACTTGCATAATTAAATTAGGATCGCGAATCAACTGCGAATTATAGCTAAACAATAATTGACGCAAATTTTGATTTGGTTTATGCGTTCGTTTCGTTGCACCTACACCAGGTGCGGCATCGAGTAATTGTTCATACATTTTTGGTAATAAGGTTACTTTAATTAAATAGAAACTCAACAAATTCAGTCCAAGCAACCCACCTAAACTTAGAATAGCTGCCAAAGAAAACGGCTGAGTCATCACATAGAAAAATGGTAGAAATGCCGAAATAGTACCACGGTCAACCATACCCATGCCCATTGAATCGGTTTGACTATTCATTAACAAAATACCCACAACGGCTACACCAACAGATACAACTAACAATAATGTCGTCACTAATTGTTTATGCTTCTTAAAGAATTTAGTTCGCGTTAATCCAAAAACAATGAAGCTACAAAAACTAAATACCAAACTTAAATACAAAATAAACAACACGAGTGCTAATAAAACAGCCAATACCACGAAAACACCTGAACGCATGCCCGCCATAATAAAAACGATTAACACTGGTAACGTAAATGGAATAATCGTAATCGCAACAATGATAATTTTCGCTATAAAAATATCTACTTGTCGAAAAGGTAACGGCAAATAGCCTGCTAAGTCACGACTTTCAAAAAACACATTGTAAATAACAGAAATCCCTTGCGAAAAAGCAATAATCCCAAATAACGCCACATAATACGTAAAAAATCCCGGCATCTGACTGAAATCAATCGCAAACATCGTTAAACCATAAATTGCTAAAAAGATGACTCCTGATAAAATATACTGATTAACAATCGAACGCGTTAATTTAGCACCATGTTTGCCAGATTTGCGGGCTTTATTAGTGGCTTGCGGGTTAACATAGCGCAAATTCACTTTTAACAATTCAGCTAGTTGCGTTTTATTCATGGAATACCTCCGCTTCTTGTGCGTGACGTCCCGCCATTTTTAAATAAATCGATTCCAATGATTCCGCGGGTGCTGTGGCTAGCAATTCTTCTACTGATCCGTTATAAAGCAGTTCTCCTTTTCTCAAAATAGCTAATTGATCACACAGTTGTTGGGCAGTATCAAGAACATGCGTTGAAAAGATAACTGTTTTTCCTTTGTCTGCGTGTGCCCGCATCATTTCTTTTAAATCAAACGCAGCTTGTGGATCTAACCCTTGCAACGGCTCATCTAAAATCCAAATATCAGGATCAGAAAGCAAGGCACCAATAAGAATCGTTTTTTGACGCATCCCATGAGAAAAACTAGAAATTGTTTCATCTTGATGACTAAGCATATCAAAAAGTTGTGCTAAAGGAATTAAGCGCGCTTCTTTTTCCGTTTGGGGAATATCATACGCAGCTGCCATTAAATCCCAATATTCTCCTGCTGTTAATTGCAAGAAAAGATCCGGCGTGTCTGGAACATAGCCAATTTTTTTCTTAATTTCCATCCGATTGGTCGCTAAGTCCAAACCATCAACTGTAATGGTGCCATTTGTTGGTTGAATGATACTGACTAAACTCTTAATGGTTGTTGATTTTCCTGCACCGTTATGCCCTAAAAAACCAAAGATTTCTCCTTGCCGAATCGTTAAATTCAATTCATTCAATGCTTTTTTGGTACCGTAGACCTTACTTACATTTCTTAATTCGATCATTTCATCACACTCCTTGTAACTATTGTAACAAAAAAAGCGCTCGCTAACACGTCAAGCCAAAGGAGAGCTAACGTTGAGTAGCAGATATAATGAATAAATTGTTCTAAAATGTTCCATCTATTTAGGGGAACTACTGACCAATCTTCAGATAGAAAAGGCTCTAGCCAGTTCTCTTTTCCAATGGTTCTGTTACTGCACGCTTGTATAGTAGTTAATTATTTTAATAAAAAAAGATGGCGCATGAATGCCCCATCTCATTGATTATAAATTGTTCACTTCAACGCCGTAATCATCGGCAACCTTTTTTAGACTAAAACCACGACCGTTGACTTCACTAGCATTCAGCGTAACAAAAAAAGCTGTTTCGTCGATTGTTAAAATTGCTTCTTTTACTTTTGGAAAGTCTTTTTCACTAATCACGGTCATCAATAATTTACTTGGCGTTTGGCTATAGCCGCCTTCAATCGGGATTAACGTGACCCCTTTGTCTAAGGTTGTAGTTAATACTTGTTGAATTTCTGTGTATTTTTGCGACACAATCATAATATTTTTCGAGCGGTCAAAACCAACTTGAACCATATCTACAACACGTCCGATAATAAATAAACTAATTAATGAAAATAATACCACGTCTGTATCAAAAGTCAGTAATGCCGATAAAATAACCAAACCATCCACAAACAAGATGGCAATTCCTAACGATACATGCAAATATTTATGCACAATTTGAGAAATAATCGCCGTTCCGCCGGTTGAAGCATTCCCCCGAAAAACCAATCCTAGCCCAACACCAGTGACAATTCCACCAAATAAAGCAGCTAGAAATAAGTCATGTGTAATAACAGGAAAATTCGCCGTCACACCTACAAAAAATGGATAGATTAGGCTACCAAAAATCGTCTTCAAGCCAACTTCTTTCCCTAATAATAAAAAACATAAAATTAATAATGGAATATTAATCGCGTATAATACAATCGCAACATTCCAACCAAACATGTGATTTAACACCACACTAATTCCGTTAGCTCCACCAGCAACAATTTGGTTTGGTAACAAAATACAATTAATGGAAACAGCTAAAACAAATGCACCAGTGATAACAAATAAGGCATCTTGCACTTGTCGATGAGTAAGCATTCTTTTCATCTTCTTCCTCCAACCTTTAAATAATTTCAAAAATCGATTTTCATCATAACATGAGTTTGTCTTCAGTCGCTAGTTAGAAACAAAGAGAATCCTCTCATAGTTACCTTAGAAAAATGACTTCATGAACAAAAATAAAAAAATAGCCAAACCATACAAAGAGACATCGCCCATTCTAGTAAATGGACGACGCATTCTTGCTGTCACACAGCACTCTCTCTATCGTTTGAACCATTTTATTTATGCTTTAATTGCAACTACCAGTTGGTCAATCGCTTGTTGAATGTTGGTTGGTGGTGTTGCTAAGTTAATTCGAATGAAGCCCTTTGCTTCAGGTGAGAACCATTCGCCAAAATCAATCGCTAATTTGGCTTTATCTTGCACGACACCTTTAATATCGTCTGGCGCAATATACGCACGTAAGTCCACCCACATAAGATACGTTCCTTCCAAATCTGCAACCACCACATCTGGTAATTCAGCTGTTAATCGTGCTTTAGCATAGTGATAGTTATC
Source organism: Enterococcus sp. AMC1623 (assembly GCF_058216495.1). Classification (NCBI taxonomy): domain Bacteria; kingdom Bacillati; phylum Bacillota; class Bacilli; order Lactobacillales; family Enterococcaceae; genus Enterococcus; species Enterococcus sp. AMC1623. The sequence continues at coordinate 2,091,907 of NZ_CM177096.1, forward strand.
TTCAATCGTCGCTAATAATCCCTCTGCCCAATCATCACCCGTTTCATACGCAACTTTGGCTGCTAGTTGACCGAATAAGCTGAATTCTGTTTGCTTGTATTCTTTGGCCCAATCGTTGTATTGTGTGCGCAATTTTTCATTTGGAATCCACACATGTGAATTCAGCAAACCTGCTAAATTAAATGTCTTTGAAGGTGAATTGACGATGATTAAATTATCCAAAAAACGTCCTTTTTCCACAGTTACACTTGAACAAAACTGATGTCCAGATAACACAATATCTGAATGAATTTCATCTGATAAAACTAATACCTGATGTTTTTCACAAATTGCCAATACCGCTGCCAATTCTTCTTCACGCCACACACGTCCTAATGGATTGTGTGGTGAACACAAAATATACAATTTTGGTTGATGATCAATAATTTTTTGCTCAAAATCTTCTAAATCCATCACATATCGTTGATTAACGCATTGAATATCCGAAGTAACTAATTGACGATGTTTATCTTGAATCGCATAGAAAAAAGGATAGTAAACAGGCGGCTGGATAATAACCGCATCCCCTTCTTCAGTAAAACAATCAATAATATCATACAAGGATTGGACGACTCCCGTTGAAAAAGATAACCACTCTTCACGAAACTCAGTTTGTTCATGGCGAACTTGCCATCCTTTATACGCATTAAAATAATCCTTTGATACAATTGAATAGCCAAAAACACCATGTGCAACTCGTTGTGCTAAGGCATTTTTGACAGTTTCTGGTACAGCAAATTCCATGTCGGCAACCCATGCTGGCAATAATTCACTATCGCCAAAACGTTCTGCTAATGCATCCCATTTCAATGAGTCCGTCTGTTTTCGTTCCACACTATATTGACGAATGAATGTTTCTTTATCCAAAGTCAGTCCTCCTTTATAAATATTTTTCTAATAAGATTGCAATGCCGTCTTCGTCATTTGATAAGGTAATCTCATCAGCAATTTCTTTTAACGCTTCGACAGCATTAGCCATTGCGACACCAATCCCCGCATATTCAATAATAGACGCATCATTATGTCCATCACCAAAAGCTATCAAGTCTTCTGCATGTAAACCAAATTGTGGCAAGACGGTATCTAGTGCTTTCGCTTTATCAATTCCTTTGTCGGTAAATTCAAAATAAAATGGCGCTGTGAACATTGAGCTCAACCGATCTTCAAAAGGAGCTGCCATTGCTTGATGATTTTCTTGGAGATAGTTCGCATCTGCAGCAATTAAAATTTTATTTAAAGGGAAATCAACAAAGGCTGCTAAGTCATCAATTTCACATAATTTGAACTTCCCACCACGTGATTCATACTCAATAATATTAAAAGGTCCTTCTGGTAACTCTAATAAATTGTCGTATACATTATTAACATACATATAATCTTCTTTATTAATCATTGGACGAACTTCGAATTGCTTCATATGCTCCAAAACTTCTTGCGCATCGGCAATTGATAAGGCTTGGTTAAATAATTCTTCATCTGTTTTGCAATCAACCACGCTGGCACCATTAAACGAAACCAGCAATCCTTCATATTCATCCATCGCTAATTCTTTAGCATAACTATACATTCCAGTAGTCGGACGACCTGAGGCTAAAATGACTTTTACCCCATTTTTTTGTGCGTTAATTAACGCCTCTTTTGTTTTTTCACTAATAACTTTTTTATTTGTTAACAATGTTCCATCAATATCTAATACAATACCTTTAATCGCCATTTGTCTCCTCCTTTTCTTTCCATACTAAACGAGCCCGCACAGGAATGCAATCTCTCACTAAAAAAAGAACGATTATAATTTTTTATCACAATTTTTCTTAATAAAACAAAAAATATTCCTACCAGATACTAACAAATTTATGCGTAGATTCCTAAATTTTTATTTGCTTTTCTCTATTCATAAAAACACGACAGATTTTATCAATCTGTCGCATGTTTATTATAACGCTTGAATCGTTGCTTTTTCTGAGTCTGTTAAAGAAAAATCAAATAACTCTAAATTCAATGCTTGCCGTTTTTTATTATGTGATTTCGGAATCACAATAACGCCACGCTCAATTTGGTAACGTAAGATAATTTGTGCCCATGTTTTATCATAATGTGTACCAATTTCAGTTAAAGCTGCTTGGGCTTCTTGACTAACACGTGTTAATGGACCCCAAGCTTCTGGAATCACACCATTATCCAAAGAATACGCAATAATCGCATCATTCCACTTACCTGGATGTGATTCTACTTGATTGACGGCTGGCTTAATACGTGAATGTTCGAGTAAGTAGCTTAATTCTTTTTCTTCAAAATTAGAAACACCGATTGCTTTTAACACACCTTGTTCCACGTATTCTTCCAATACTTGCCAAACTGACACGATTTCTTCTAAATTTTCCCATGGATGATGAACCAAATACAAATCAATGTATGTTGTATCCAGCGCCTGTAAGCTTGCTTCTACGCCTTTTTGAACAGCCGCTTTGTCCGCTGTATATTCTTTCGTTCCCGGAAGTTTAGATGTGATGAAAAATTCGCTACGCTCTAAGCCAATTTCTTTGATTGCTTGACCAACGACTGCTTCATTACGGTAAGCAATCGCCGTATCAAAATGACGATAACCTAAAGCAATTGCCTCTTGTAATTCGGTTGTATCTCCATTAATTGCACCCATATAAGCACGGTCAACTTTTCCAAAGGTATTCGTCCCACTACCAATAATTGGTAATTGAATGCCAGTATTTAATGTTACAAACTCCATTCACAATTCCTCCTTTAGTATCTATTTATTAGTCTACCATTCGCTGTAAAAATTCAAAAATAAGTTGTTTGGTTTCCTCTTGGGTAAACGGAGCATCCGCATGTTCTACCCCTTCAAAAATATACAATTCAGCAGGAACACCTTTAGCTTTTAACGCTTCATATAATAAATGGCTTTGACTGACGGGAACAATCGTATCCGCATCTCCATGTAAAATTAAAAATGGGGGCGTTTGCCCACTGATAAATTTTGTCACATCAGGGTAGTTCAACGCATCCAAAGGTACATTAATTTGAGTGAGTTCATGAATAGCTTCTCGCAAGCGAAACAGACGCAGTGAATTACGTGGTACCGCAGCCAAAAAATCTGGCACAGAAACTAAAGGATACCAAGGAACAACCGCTTTGACACGACTTGAATATTTCAAATAGTCTCCTTTGTCATACTCACGAGTATTGGCAGTCGCACCAACTAAAGCTGCTAAATATCCTCCTGCTGATTCTCCCATCGCAATAAAACGTTGCGAATCTAACCCAAGCTCTTCAGCATGTGCTTTTAAATAGCGAATCGCTAATTTGACATCTTCAATTTGATCGGGAAATTTGGCTCTGGCTGTCACACTGTAATCGATACTTGCAACTGCATAGCCTCGTTTCGCAAACCAGGCTAATTCTGGCGTCCATACATTGCGATCCATCGCTGAAAAACTTCCCCCACAAAGCCAAATAATGACGGGTAAATTGCTATGCTTTTCGTCATAAGGAAATGACATTCGTGGACGCATCAAACTCAAACTTAATGGACGATAAACAGCATTACTACCTTCCATTCGATGCCCATAGACAATTTTGGGAATTAAATTAATTACAGGTTTATCACGGTTCATTTGAATTTTTTTAATCACACAGCTTCCTCCTCGTTTTTCTTTAGTATAACGTATTGTTTTTTCTTTTACCAAAGAAGTCTGCACGCTTTATGAAAACGTTATTTTATCCTATACTAAAGACAAAGGAGGGGATTAAAATGAAACGAGTTTTGTTGCTTTTATTTGTTTTATTATTAGCCGCTTGTGGACGAACCACAACACCTATAGAAAGCACCTCAGAAAGGAGTCAAACGACTCAAACTAGCGTGGTTCATGAAACCACCATGGAAACTTCAACCGATCAAACAAGCAGTGAAACCCATGCAACTTCTGAAACACAAGAACCCATCCCTGTTGAAACGCAAGCTAATCTTGTCGGCACTTGGGTTCAAGAAAATCTAACTCTAACCATCGATGAAGAAGGACATTGGCAATTAACAGGTGGCATTACTAGTCAAGGAACATTGAAAGTCGCTGTGGATAATGGCGCAATCAAAATGGTGAAATTATACGGCTTTAACGTAAATATCGATAGCATTGGAAATTATTTTATCGCCAATGTTAACGAAGATAGCCGTAAAATGAATTTTGGGTACTTAGGAACCTTTACTCGTCAAGGACAAGCAGAACATGTCTTAACTGATAATGCTTATATGGATGTGGTGGAACGAGAAACAATTGATTTTAATTATAATTTAATAGGTACTTGGACGATGAAAAATAAAGAATACGATTTTCAGAATGTGTGGAATTACAATCCCGATGGAACCTTTGAAGTTTATTCAGATGGCAAAGGCGAAGCAATGACAGGTACCTACCAAGTCGACTATCTTGAGAATGACCAAATTAATTTAACGATTACGTATGATGGTGGCGAGACACATACAAGTGAATATACGTTGCGTGATGGCACATTAACTGAAGCTGGTTTTGAATGGGCAGCACAAATTCGTAATACAGTTCCTCCTGCACCATAAAAAAGTGGCAATCATTTACGATTGCCACTTTTCTCTTGATAATGTGTGTAACGTTCAATCCATTCTTCAACCGTTATTTTTTCCATCAGTTCACCAACCAAAGTATAAGGAATATTTTTAGGATTTGTCAAACGAATACAGCTTTTTCCCATATTTAATTTAGTAGGTACCTGTTTCGCATATTCTTCTTGAAACCAAGTTAATAATGGCGGATTGCCCATAATACCCATATGATAAATCGCCAAGTGATTCTTTTGTGCACCTAAGGAAACAAATGGTAATGGCTCGTCTTCTCGTTGTAAATATCCTTCTGGAAACACCGCTAGAGGAACAACAAAAGTAGGCATCCCATATTGCATAACCAGCTCAAATCCTGTTGGTAAATGCGTAATAATAATTTCTTTTAGTTGAAAATAACTCTCTCGCCACTTTTCAGGTAAGGCTTGTTCATATTCTTCGATTGACATTGAAATCCCTTCTTCCTAACAAATAAATTTCTTCTTATTCTTGTTACTGTTATAATAATATAAAATAAACAATTTTAGCGAGGAGTAAGATTATGACTATTCAAGCAGCACTCTCACTAAGTAATGAAAAATTAACGCTACAACTAGCAGACAATCAAGGACAAATCACCATTTTCTATTCTAACGATAAAAAATTGGTTGCTCCAGAAGCCAGCGTTTATCTATTGTTTAAAGAACAAAAATTGCGAGCAATCGGCACAACAGAAGGTCCGTTTAGCTCACGAACAGCTTATGATACCTGTGTACAAATTACGCCTCCTTGGGAAATGGAGCAAGGGTATCTCATTCAACGTCTAGTGGAAACTGCCGAAGAAAGCAAGTTAAAAGTGATGAGTAAAGGAGCAAAAAAAATTCCAGCAAATCACTATCCAACTGTTACCGCTTATCAAGAAGTTGTGTTAACTTTATTAGAAAAGTTTGGACTTGCTTTTCGTAAAATAGAAGAAAAACCGCAAAAACCAAAACCAGCCAAAGCTCAGCATCGCTGGCGTAAAGAAGTGAGTACCATTGAATTTTTCGTGGATGAATACGACAGTCAAGCAACTGTCATCTGGCAAAAACGAAATGAAATGCGCATTAAAAAAGGCGCTCACTTACGCCAAGAAATTCCTTTAAATAAAGATGGTTCTATTGGTTTAGCCGGACGTTTTACGAAACAGCTTCGTGAAGAACATGCCGATAAAATCAATGATTTTGTGACAACAGAAGATGTCGTTTTAAAAAGCGTTAACGAAGTCGGACACTTCTTATATTATGCCGGTACTAATAGCTGGTTAGTTTTAAAAGATAAAGACGGCAAAACCATTGATGAATGGACCGTTGTGTAAACTAAAAACGAGGAGAATTTTGGGTATCCCAAATTCTCCTCGTTTTATTTTTCCTCCACATAGTTTTGCTTGCTACTGCTACATCCAATAGTTCAAATAAACATATGAGAAGATGTATAGCAAATAGATATGTCCTGGATAAAAAGCATAGAAGAAATATTTATCCCCCCGACCCTTTTGTCCGTTGTAAAATGCTAAAGGTATGATGGCAAAAACCATCATCCATTGGTAGTTCACAAGTAACTGACTAAAGTCAAATCCGGTTGCAATTAATGAAACGACTGCTACGGACAAAAATTGCAAGCTCCGTTTTTCTCTAAAGAGATAGAACATCGCACCTAATAAAACCGCCGCATAGCCCCCTTCAACCGTAATATACGTAGGAAAAATTTGTAACAGATAAATGAACATTGAACTACCATTTCCTGTACTCATCCAAATAAAAAACGGCAAGGCGATTACAAAGGGTAAAGTTAACAAACCCGTTGCTTTTAGCCAATGCTTTTGTTTGTATTCTTCAATACAATACATCACTAGTGTAGCTAAAAAAAGTGTCCCAAATACATTATTGAATAGCATCACTTCATCCATTGGAAATAATTTGGGAATGAGTTGATTCCCTAAGTTCATTCCCCAAAAGCCAATTAATAAACGTGACATATACTTCAAACGATTGCGTGTGTAATAGAAACCTTCCGCACTTAAAAATAGAAAAATCGGTAATACAATTCGACCAAACATATTTAAAATGGTTGGTGGCTGTGCATAAATAAACATTTCATAGATATGATCCCCCACCATTAAAATAATCCCTAAAATTTTTAATTGATATCCTGTTAAACTAACTTGTTTTGTCATTACTAACCTCCATCTACTCAGTAAATCCAGTCTAGCACACCAAATACTAAAATGAACTTTCATTACTGTTAGACGAGCTATAAGTTTTGTTAGTTAAAAAAATAGTCACCAAAAAATTGGTGACTATTGAACGATTAAAATGTTTTTTCGTCTGGGACAGGTGCTTCTCCAGCAGCTCCTTGCAATTGGTCAATTGCTTCCATGTCTGCTTGGCTTAATTCAAAATCAAAAATCTGACCATTTTCAATAATCCGCTCTTCATGAACAGACTTAGGCAATGGCAAGAAACCATGTTGTAAACTCCAACGTAAAACGATTTGCGCAATCGTTTTGTCATAAGTTTCAGCAATTGTTTTTAATTCTGGTACACTAAAAATTTTCCCTGTACCTAATGGACTATAAGCTTCACTCAAAATGCCATGTTTTTGATTATACGCAACGACTTCTTCTTGGCGATCGCTTGGACTTAGATAAATTTGGTTAACGACTGGTTTAATCTTAGCTGTTTCAAGTAACGCATCTAAATGGTGCGGCATAAAATTAGATACCCCAATCGCACGAATCTTGCCAGCTTCTACCGCTTCTTCCATCGCCCGCCAGGCTTGAGCATTCGCTTCTTGCCAATTATCACGAAAGGCTACTGGGTTTGGCCAGTGAATCAAATATAAATCTAAATAATCGACCCCTAATTTTTTCATTGATTCATCAATTGCTTGTTTTGCTAAATCATACGAATGAGCATCATTCCATAATTTTGTCGTAATAAATAATTCTTCTCTAGGAATGCCACTTTTGGCAATGCCACGTCCTACAGATGCTTCATTTTTGTAAACCGCCGCCGTATCAATATGGCGATAGCCTGCTTTGATAGCTGCTAAAACCGACGATTCAGCAACATCGCCATCGGGTGTTTGCCATGTTCCAAAGCCTACAACTGGAATTTCAATCCCATTTGCTAGTGTGTATGTGTCTTTTAAACTCAATGTTAGTCCCTCCTTTATATGTGTATCATACCATTCTCTTGAAGGATTTGTTAATTGATTGATTTCTATCAAAAAAACAGTTGTATTATATACACGAATATTGAAAATATATACATATAAATTACACTTCATATATTTTTTTGCATAAAAATCCAAAAAGTGTTGCAAACATCTTGATTATGTATTATTATACATTTCATACCTAATGGAATTATTTTTATTCATTAAATATTATTAAAAGTGAGGAATTACTATGGATGCAATGTTAGGAATAGTCATAGATTTTGGAAAAACAGTCAAGTGGATTCCCACTTTTATAGACGGAACGATTGTGACGATTGTTTTATCTTTAATAACAGTTGTGTTGGGTTCATTACTCGGTTTATTTGCGACATTAATGAAACAATCGCGATTAAAAATTTTAAATATTATTGCGGCAATTTATACACAAGTAATTCGCGGGACGCCATTATTAGTCCAATTGTACATTTGGTTATACGGGTTACCTTTAATTGGTATTTCATTACCTGCTATTTCATTTTTAGGAAACACATACGGTTCCAGAGAATTTTTAACCGCCGTTGTGGCTTTATCAATCAACTCTGGTGCGTATATCTGTGAATTGTTACGTGGCGGGTTAGCTTCGATTGACAAAGGACAAATGGAAGCCGGACGCTCATTAGGATTGAGTCGCGGGCAAACCATGAAATCCGTCATTATCCCCCAAGCAATTCGTGTGGTACTTCCAGGACTAGGTAATGAATTTATTATGATGATTAAAGAGTCCTCTATCGTCTCAGTTGTAGGGATTTTTGATGTCATGTATACCAGTAATATTGTAAAAGCAGCTACGTATTCTATTTTTGAACCATTAATTATCGTTGCTCTGATTTATTTCTTCCTAACCTTTACATTAACTGCATTAATCAAGAAATTAGAAACGAGGTTAAATGTCTATGATTAAAACCAATCAATTAACGAAAAAATTTGGTGATTTAGCCGTTTTAAATGGCATCACAACGCATATTGAAAAAGGTGAAACAATTGCCGTCATTGGTCCTTCTGGTTCTGGGAAATCGACTTTTCTTCGTTGTCTAAACTTGATGGAAATTCCGACAAGTGGTGATGTCTATTTCAAAGATATTTTATTAACGAATCCGCAATTAAAAGAAACCGAAATCAATCAAATTCGCGAAAATATTGGCATGGTATTTCAACATTTCAATCTATTCCCTAATATGACGGTTTTAGAAAACATCATTTTAGCGCCAATGAAGTTAAAAAATCTAACAAAACAACAAGCTTCACAAAAAGCAGAAACCTTACTGAAAAAAGTTGGATTGTTAGATAAAAGAGATGTTTATCCCAATAAATTATCTGGCGGACAAAAACAACGGGTAGCTATTGCGCGTGCTTTGGCAATGGAACCTGAAGTCATGTTGTTTGACGAACCTACCTCTGCGCTTGATCCAGAAATGGTAAAAGAAGTGTTATTAGTTATTCAAGATTTAGCCAAAAGTAATTTAACGACCGTCATCGTAACTCACGAAATGAATTTTGCGAAACAAGTTGCTTCGCGTGTTCTTTTTATCGACAAAGGCGTGATTGTTGAAGAAGGTACACCGAATGAACTGTTCGATTCTCCAAAAGAACAGCGAACAAAAGAATTTTTAGATCAAATTACATTTTAATTCAAAGGGGTTTTCATTATGAAAAAATTAACATTATTGGTATTAAGTTGTGTGGCGATAGTCACCTTGGCTGCATGTGGTTCAGGAGATTCAAAAAAATCAGCTGATTCTGGAACAAATGATAAATTGGCACAAATTAAAGACAAAGGAAAATTAGTAATCGGTACCTCCCCTGACTTTCCTCCGTATGAGTTTTATATTTTAAATGATAAAAACGAAAAGGAAATTGTTGGTAGTGACATTGCGTTAGCCAAAGCAGTTGCTGATGAAATTGGTGTTGAACTAGAAATTAAGGCAACCGATTTTAATGGCGTATTAGCCAATATTCAAACCAATAGTGTCGACTTTGGTATTTCTGGCTTTGTAGCAACAGAACAACGTGAAGGAATCATGGATTTCTCTGAAGGTTACCAACAAGAAGTCAACAATGGTTTTCAAGGAATTTTAGTTCCTAAAGAAATCGCTGAAAAATATCAAACTTTGGACGATTTAAAAGCTGCTAGTTTAACAATTGGTGCTCAAGGCGGATCCATTCAATTTGAAACTGCTAGTACCTTAACTGATGCAAAAAACATTAAACAATTCGGCACAATGGACGCAGCAGTTTTAGCGCTAAACTCAGGTGATATTCAAGCAGTAACTGTTTCAACTTCTTCTGTGGAACCTCTATTAACAACTTTCCCAGATTTAGTAATTTTACCAAAAGAAACGTTTAATTTAGACCCTGAAAATAAATATGGCACCAATGTTATTGGTTTTCCAAAAGGTGACGACACAGAATCGCTGATTACGGTCGTCAATAAAGTAATCAAAGAAAACAATGACAATGGCAATTTAGCAAAATGGCGTGAAGAATCAGAAGAGCAAGCAGTCAACGCCTTAAAGGAATAGGAGAATAGCACTATGACAGTCAAAGAAACATTATTAGCATCCATCGAAAATAATATTGATGTGTATATGGAATTAGTAAACACAATGTATGAAAATCCTGAAATCGGGAATGAAGAATTTGAAACGATGAAACTACTAGTTAATTATTTGGATAGTGTCGGTTTTAAAACAACATCTGGTTATGTCGTTCCTACAGGTTTTTTAGGGGAATATGATACAGGTAAACCTGGACCAACCATTGCCGTCATGTGTGAATATGATGCTTTACCTGAAGTTGGTCATGGTTGTGGCCACAATTTAATTGCAGGTATTGGCGTTGCGACAGGTGAAGCAGTGAAAGGCATTATCGATCAATTTGGCGGTAAATTATTTGTTGTAGGAACTCCTGCAGAAGAAAATTTCGGTGGCAAAGTTAGTATGTCAGAAGCTGGCGTTTTTGATACTGTTGATGTTGCCTTAATGGTTCATCCAGGTAGTCAAAATGGTGTTGGCGGACGTTCAAACGCTCTTAATCCAATTAAATTTGAATTTTTTGGTAAAAATGCGCATGCATGTGATCCCGCATCAGGTGCTTCGGCTTTAGATGCAGCCGTTATGAGTTACCTACAAATTAATTTACTTCGTCAATTTGCTGCGCCTCACACATATATTCATGGAGTGATTAAAGATGGTGGTGAAGCAGCGAACGTTATTCCAGGTTATGCATCAATGGAATATTACTTCCGTGCACCAACAATTGGTTATGCTAAAGAATTAACAGAAAAAGCCGTACAAGCAGTAGATGGGATTTGTAAAGCTAACGGCGTCACTTTTAAAACCTCTACTTATGAGTGTCCTTATGAAGATACGGTTATCAACTACAAATTAGCAGATATTTTAGCAGAAAAATATGCTGAACTAGGAGTGGAAGATGTAAAACCCGTAGACGAAATTGCCACAGGTTCAACAGACGTCGGAGCTGTCAGTTATCGTTGTCCAACTATCCAAGGGAATATCAAAATTTGTGGACCAGAAGTGGGTGGACACACAAAAGAAATGGCCGCAGCCACTATTTCTCCAGATGGACAAAACGGCTTAATCAAAGCAGCTCAAGGATTGTCTCTAACTATTTTAGAATTGTTAGAACATCCTGAAACATTAGCTGCAGTCAAAGCTGAATTTGATGAGACAATCGCAGCCTTAGCTTAAAATAGTTTAAACGTAGCGTACATAATAGTTGTACGCTACCTTTTTTTATTTAATGAGTACTTTCATTGCACTTCGTTGTGAAAAAAGATACACTACCTTACGTATATCTAAAAAAAGGAAGGTTTTATATGATAGATGAGAATGTTTTGTATATCATTGGCTTAGTGTTAGTCATGTTGTATATTTTAACGGGATTTGATGATTTTATTTGGGATATTATTACCTTATTTAGACGCAAATCTTACAAAAGAGAATTATTAGATCTCAAAAAAGCTGATGATATTCCCCCTAAATTGATAGCGGTGGCCATTGCTGCTTGGCATGAAGAAAGTGTCTTAGGTGATGTTATTGATAACATGATCGAATCCGTCCATTACCCTAATTCTATGTATCATGTATTTTTAGGTGTATATCCAAATGATGCGGCCACCATTACCGTTGCACGACAATTAGAAGAAAAATATGAAAATGTCCATATGATTATTAATGAATTACCTGGACCAACTTCCAAAGCGCAAAATATCAACTACATCATTACACAAATTAAAGCGATGGAAAAAGAAAAGCAATGGCATTTTGAAGCTTTAAACGTCCATGATTCAGAAGACGTTGTTCATCCGTATGAATTAAAAGTAACCAATTATTTACTAGAAACGTATCCTGCTATTCAGTTTCCAGTTTTTCCATTGATGGAAATGCCTAAGTTTAGCAACTTTTTCAAAAATTTGGTGACGAATACTTACGCTGATGAATTTGCAGAAAATCATTTTTCAACGATGGTCAGTCGCTATAGTAGTGGCGCTTTTGTCCCCTCGGCTGGAACTGGTTTTACGCTTTCTCGGGAAGTGATTGATAGTTTTGGCGATGAAGATGTTTTACCAAAAGATAGCTTAACGGAAGATTATCGCTTATCTTTAACGTTATACCAAAAAGGCATTCAAATGTATTATCCTTTAGTTGAAGTCCCTCGCATTAACTTTAAAAATGAATTTGTTTATGAATTTATTGCGACACGTAGTCGTTTTCCTTACACGTTTAAGACAGCCGTCAAACAAAAAACACGCTGGATTTTAGGAATCACTATGCAGTCATTTAAATTCCGAGAAATTTTTGCAACAAAAGAAATGTCCTTTGCTGGACGCTATTCACTTTATCGCGATTTTAAAGCCAAAATTGGTAATCTATTAGTTCTAGTGGGTTATCCAGTTTTAATCTATTTCTTTGCTTCCTTGTTTTGGGACTTAACACCTATTTATCCAAAATATTCCTTATCTTGGTATTTATGTGTCTTAGTGACGATTATGATGCTTGAAAGACAATTATTCCGCGCAGTAGCAATTAAACATGTCTATGGGATGCGAAGTGTTTTCTTTGCCTGCTTATTACCACCAATTTTACCCATACGTTTTGTTTATGGAAATATTATTAACATGGTCGCAACGATGAAAGCCTTCAAACAACGAATGTTTGGCAATCAAACACCTGTCAAAAAAGAAAAGAAAGCTAAACGCAAGAACAAACAAAATGAACAAAAACAATTAGTCTGGGATAAAACTGAACATCATTTTCTAGAAAAAGATGTTTTACAACGTTATCATCGGAAATTGGGCGATGTGCTGTTAGAAAAAGGGTTCATTGAACCAACCGTCTTAAAAGAAGCTTTGGAAAATGCTAACGAACAAAAACAAGCCTTAGGAGCCTACTTATTGGAGCATGATTTGATTTCAGAAGATCGCTTATTAGAGGCACTTGCCAATGTACAACATTTACAATATCTACCTGCAACCAATTTATCCACCTATCTTCAACCAGAATTTGCTAAAAAATTTAATCGCAAGCAACTACAAGAATGGTATTGTTTACCGATTTTAGAGACAGACAATCATTATGTTTTTGCTATTTGTGATGCCACACCACGCGATGCAATCCCTCTGTTAGAAGAGACGTATCACATTAGTGTATCTACTATTTATGCATTACAACAAACTATTTTGGATGGTTTAGCGATGTTAGACAGCTCTATCCCATTGATTGATTTTGCTTATGAACGTTATGAACACAAGTTGATTTCTTATAAACAACTCTTCTTAGTCCGTACCTATCAAGAAAAAACGGGTGCTTCTTCAGAAGAATTGTTATTGAAAATGGGTTTATTACCTCCGTCATTTGCTGAAAACAATACAAAATCAGAAACAATTAAACAACTTCCAGAATCAACCGACCCACTCCAATTAAAAAATGTGACCAACATCACAGAAAAAGTAACCTAATAAAAAAGCCGAATCGTCATGATTTGGCTTTTTTTACTGATAGTTATTATGATATATTACGACTTTATTTCTTCCTGATTGCTTTGCTATATAACAAGCTTCATCTGCTTTTTTTAATGTTTCTAAAATATCTGTTTGGTTGATGGTATTTTCAATTCCTGCTGAAAAAGTAATCGAAACACCGTCCGTCATTCCTACTCCCATAGGATACGTTTCAATTTTTGCACGAAATTCTTCAATTATTTTGTAGGCTGAATTTTTAGATGAATCATAAAAAAAGATACAAAATTCTTCGCCACCAAAGCGATAGATTTCAACGTTATTTTTATCCAAATATAAAGACAAATGTGCTTCTAAAAGCTGAACAAAATCACGTAACACTTCATTTCCAACTAAATGTCCATTTTGGTCATTAATTTTTTTAAAATGATCCAAATCAAGCATGGCCACGGTAATGACTTGTTTATGCTCTTTCAAAAACTCAATCATGTCACTTAAAGCAGAGTAATTATGAACCCCTGTCAAGCGATCAATTTTACTAGCAATCAATTCTTCACGAATCCGGGCATTCCCTTTTTCTTGTAGCGAAAAATAAAGATAAAAAGACACTAAAATCACTAAAGAACCAGTAATAAGTAACACGATGGTGCCACTATTTTCGGTAAAAAAGGATGTACCTACTTCTTGCAAATGGAAATAGGCAGAAATAAGCATAGATAAAATGAACAAAACACTAAATTTAAGATTACGCCAACCAAATGGCAGCCAATCAATCACCACAAATAAAGAAAAAATCAGCAACGCAATCATAAATAATTGATCGTATGAGACAACGACTCTGAGATCAATCAACTTTGAATAACTAACTAACAGAAAAGGCGTCAACAAAATTAAATATTTGCCATAGCTTCGAAAAAAATAATACGCAATAAATAATATTAACGAATACTCGTAATAAACTGCACCAAGTAAGTGAACGGAAAGCGACAACAAACAAAACAAATACGTAAAATACAACAAAATAATAAGTATCAATTGCAGAATTTTATTCGAAAAAACTTTTTTCACACTACTAAAAACTGTATCAATAGTAATTAATAAACTGACAATAATACTTGGAAAAAAGATAGTTAATACCATCATACTTCCCATACATCGTTTCTCCTTAACCTTTACATCCATTTATTAAGCCTAATCATACCCCATAATAAGCGACTTTTCTACGTTTGTTTGCAAAAAAAGAACAGTTTGTCTTGTTATTTACCAAACTGTTCTTTTTTAATTATTTAGAAAAATAATTTTTAAACACTTCTGTGTATTGTTCATAATTTTCTAGAGATAAAGCAATTGTTTCAATAGGTGCAGGTGTTGTTTGCCGTCCATAGATTAAATAATATAGTCCCATAATTGGTTCATTATAATCCGATAAATAACAATCTACTCCCAAAATATCGGCAGTCATTTCCCGCAACATTTCTGATTTGAAGAAACCACCACTTAAGGATAGGTTGTCTGTGACATTTACGGTTTCCGTCAACGTACGAATATTAAATAAAATCCCTTCAACGACACTGCGAATCATATCTTCTTTTGTATGCTGAATACGAATATTTTTTAATGTTCCTGTGACATCTGCTTGCCATAAAGGTGCCCGTTCACCATTAATAAATGGTTCAAAACATAAACCATTAGCCCCAATTGGAGACTGTTTCAAGGCATTAGGCAAGTTTTCGAAAAACTCAGTTGGCGTGTCTGCATATAGCTGACTTGCCCATTCTAAGACACAGCCCCCATTATTTGAAGGGGCGCCCGTCACGTAATATTTTTCATTCAAATAATAGCAAAAATTTTGGTTGGTACTATCAAACGTTGGTTGTGTGGTTACTTTGCGAACAGATGCACTCGTCCCAATCGTTAAACTGTTTGGAATATCTGTGGCTATATAGCTAGCATAAGCTGCGAGACAACCATCGCTTGCACCAACCACAACTGTGGCGGTTGCTGGAATTTTCAATTCAGTAGCAGCTGACGGTTCTAAAGAAAAAGTCGCCGTTGTATCAACCAATGGGGCAAGTTGTTGTTTAGAAATACCAATAAAAGCTAAAATTTCATCGTCCCATGTGCGCTCAAGTAAATTAAATAAGCCCGTTGCCGAAGCCGTCGCATAATCGATGACAAATTCGCCTGTAAAATAATGCATAATGAGCTCTTTAATGCCATAATAATGAGTTCGTTCTGGGAAACGTGCTTGTTGCTGGAAATACAACAATTTAGCAAAAGGTGACATCGGATGAATTGGTGTGCCCGTTCTTTGATAAAAAGCCGATGCTACTGCTTGTTGTTTAAAGGCGGCAATTGTTTGTTCTGCTTGTGTATCCGACCAAATATAAATAGCATCATCCAAACCTTCTCCCCACGGTAAAACGCTATGCATCGCCACACTAAAACTAATGGTTTCTAATGCTTCGCGCATATCTTTGGGAATCGATTGAATCCCTACTTTTAAGACCGCTAATAATTCAGTCGCTCGTTGATAATTCATGTGCTTTTCTCGATAAGTTGTTACCGGACTAGTTTGTTGAAATTTAATTTTCCCATCTGCAATTACTGCAAATTTAATCGCTGTCGTTCCAATATCAATACCTAAAAACATGGCCATCCCTCCATTCATTTCTCGTTTATTGTAGCACAAAAAAAGTTAGAAACTGAGTTGTTCGTTTCTAACTTTTTGTGATTATTTTTTTGTTTTATCAGGGAATTTTGCCTCAACGCGATAAATACGTTGACCACGCGAAGAAAATTTCTCCTCGTATTCCGTCATAATATTGCCTTCAAAATTGCTCGTATGTAAATCTAACCATACTTTTTGAATGATTAAGCCATATTGTGAGAAGCTTGCTAAGGAATATTCAAACAATCCTTGATTGTCCGTTTTAAAATGAATTTCTCCTTCTGGACGTAAGATTTGTTCATCGACGGCTAAAAAGGTTTTGTATGTTAAGCGACGTTTTTCATGACGACTTTTTGGCCACGGATCAGAAAAATTCAAATAGATTTGATCAACTTCACTATCGGCAAAATATTCCGTCAAGGCTGAGCCATCAACGTGTAATAATTGCAAGTTCGGAATTGCTTCATCAATCAATTTATCTAAAGCAAAAGAGACGACACTCACTTGCATATCAATTCCAATATAATTAATTTCTGGATGTGCCTTAGCCATATTTGCAATAAATTGTCCTTTGCCCATTCCAATTTCAATATGAATCGGTTGGTCATTACCAAAGCGTTCTGCCCAGCGCCCTTTCCATTCTTGTGGTTGATCCACAACAAATTGCGGATGCGAAGCGATTAAATCCTCTGCTCCTGTACGTTTTCTTACTCTCATAGTTGTTCCTTTCTGTCACTACCAGACTTTATCCTGTATAAATTCGTTTTAGCTGTAAAATTTCTTGATTCATTTCTTTGAGCGCATTTCGTTTATGGTATTTTTTTACTTCTTGCAACATACTCAATAACGCATACCAGTAAATTTTTTCCATATTTTCACTATTTCCATGGATGCCATAGCTCATCAGCCAATGATTCCAACTAGAAATTGGTAGATAGTGTCCTAGAATTGTTCCGATGTCAACTGCTGGATCAGCAAACATCACAGAATCCCAATCAACTAAATAAAGGTAATTTTTACAAACTAACCAATTACGATAATTGACATCACCATGCACGACAGCTTTTTCAGATGGTTTAAATGGTGGAATATTTTTTTCTAAATAACTATGAACTAAAGACAAAAATTGGTTCTCAACCAAATCCGTCGCTAATTCTGTTTCATAGTCTTGCAACATCTTTTGTGGTGACCTCACAATGCCGCCCATTTTCTCAAGCATCTCTTTTAAAGAATCTGAATGATGCAAATGGTATAACACGTCTATCACATCGTTACGTTGTCCAATTTCTTCAGGGTCTAAAATGCGTCCTTCTAACCATTCTTGTGCGGTTAACGTATCGCCATTCCCTGTTCGTTTCGTCCAAACTAGTTTGGGTGTAATGCCTTCTTTTGACAAAGCAGCAAGCATCGGAGTGGTATTACGTTTGATGAATACTTTGTCTTCTGCTTTTAAACCGACATATGCTTTGCCAGTATCGCCTTTAATTGGATGCAGATCCCAATCATTATCAAAACGAATAGCCATCCTGCGTGCCTCCTTCTTTTTTTCACAGTAATACTTATTCTATCGTCCTAACTACAGGTCGTCAAGCACATCTATTTAGCTTTTTTCTTTCCCATCTGATTTTTAGATAATCTTTAGCGTATTTTTAGTTATTGGTTCTTTTTTAAACGATACGGGACGTAAAGTTCAACAAAAAGCACGGCGATTACAAAAAAGCTAAGGACAATGATTCCACGGTCCATCCAACTTGCAACAACCAAACTACTAATCACAGAAAAAATCAATGCGACAACCAGTAATGCCATTCGTAACAATGTCTGAAGCGCACTTAATTTTTGTTGTTCGGCTACAGGATAGAGCTGGGCACTCGTCATATATTGAAATTGATGATATAGCGGTAATAATTGAAAACCAATCAAATAGATAAATAATACACCCACTCCCAAAGCAAACCATCTTTCGGTAATAAAGACTAATAAAATACTGCCTAATCCTAGCAGACGCAAATATAATCCACTAAATTCTGTACCGCGAATAAAGCGACGTGCATACAAATACAGATAGGTATTTTTTTGATTAAATGTAATTTTTGACAAAATTCCATCCAAATATTTTCGGCGTTTAATTTGAGCAGTAATTTCAGGAACATCTGTAAATAAATTAATAAAACGATATAAACGGTACAAACGATGCTGTTCTGTTGCAATCATCTTATCCCAATCAAGAGGTGCTTGCATTTTTTGCCAACATAAATTGTGGAATAAATAAGCTTGTAAAAAAGCTACCAAAACCCCAATTAAAGGATAGATGAACAAACCCACGCTTAGTGTTGCTAAACTAATAATCCACCATAAAACAAAAGCATTTTTGACAGCTTTCTCCATATCTTGAAATAAAGCCATTCGCTGGATTTGTAATTGACTAAATTTCAAACACCATAAGATGACGAGAAAAAAAGCAAACGAAGAAAAATCCTTCCCTGTCGATAAAACTACTAACGGCATTGTCGCACCGCCAATTAAAAGCAACACTCCGAATGGTAAATAGCAACTATACTTAAATGCTTGGGTTAAGTAATCACGCATTTGTTTTTCCTTGGGTAATAAAAAAACAGCATCGGCTGGTTTCGCTACACTAGCAAATTGCCCAATTTGAAGTGCAACTAACCAAATGACTAAAACAATCGGTGTCCCCCAAATAAACTCTTTTGGCAATGTCTTTAAGATATTGGAATAATACAATCCCAACCCACCTACTAGAAAGGTCATCGTCAATGCAAAATGGTCATTAAATACATATTTCAAATAGCGCTGCATGTTTTTCTGGTGCAGATTTAGTCGTTGTCGAAAAAATTCTTTCATTTCCTACGCCTCCTCTGTCAGCGCAAGATAGATTTCATCTAAAGATGCGTTTGCTAAACCGAATTGTTGTTGTAATTCTGCCATCGAACCTTGCGCACGAATCTCCCCATTGTGCAACATAATAAAACGATCACAATATTTTTCAGCCGTTGCTAATACATGGGTCGACATCAAAATCGAAGCGCCTGATTCTTTCATCTCTTTCATTAATTCGAGTAATGCATGAATCGCTAATGGATCCAAACCTAAGAAAGGTTCATCAATGATATATAAGCTCGGTTCAATTAAAAAAGCGCATAAAATCATGACTTTTTGTTTCATCCCTTTAGAAAAATTAGCTGGAAACCACTCCAGACGATTCTCTAAACGAAAGGTTTTTAATAGCTGTTCCGCACGTTGTAAAGCAATGTCTTGAGGAATATCATAAGCCATTGCCGTGACTTCTAAATGTTCACGTAGCGTTAGTTCTTCATACAATGCTGGACTTTCAGGAATATACCCGATTTTTTTGCGATATTCTTCAGGATTTTCTTTTAGTGTTAAACCATCAATTTCAATACTGCCCTTTTGTGGTTGTAACAAGCCGATGATTTCTTTAATGGTTGTACTTTTGCCCGCACCATTTAAACCAATCAATCCGACAAGTTCACCATCATTGATTTTAAAATTAATATCTTTTAAAACAGGTAATTGACTATAACCCCCTGTTAAATTTTTAATTGTTAATGTCATGTGTTTTCCTCCAAAATTTGCTAGGTTCATTATACCACGAAGCGCCTAGAGAAAAAAATTCAGGTGTTAAACTATTTGTCTATCAAGAAATAAAAAAACGATGCCTACTTCTTCTCGTAAGCATCGTTTTTCATTAAGCAACTTCTTCTGAAAATTGACTGTTATATAAATCAGCATAGAAACCATTTTTCGCCATTAAGCTATCATGATTTCCGGTTTCAATAATTGAACCTTGATTCATAACAATAATATTATCTGCATCACGAATCGTAGATAAACGATGGGCAACAACGAAACTTGTCCGATTTTCTAACAAACGATTCATCGCTTGTTGAATCAAAATTTCAGTACGAGTGTCAACACTAGATGTTGCTTCATCTAAAATTAACACATCTGGATTGGCAAGGAAAGCACGAGCAATCGTAATTAATTGACGTTGCCCTTGTGAAATATTACTAGCTTCTTCATTTAAAACCGTCTCATAACCATCTGGTAACTTCCGAACAAATTCATCCACATGTGCGGCTTTAGCGGCTGCGATAACTTGTTCTTTCGTCGCATGTTCATTTCCATAAAGGATGTTGTCATAAATGGTTCCTGTAAATAACCATGTGTCTTGCAAGACCATTGAGAAGTGATTTCGTAATTCATCACGAGTGTAATCGCGTGTATCTTTTCCTTCATAACGGATACTACCGCCAGACACATCATAGAATCGTTCCAACAAATTAATTAACGTTGTTTTTCCTGCGCCAGTTGGTCCAACAATCGCAACCATTTCACCTGCTTTAACGTCTAAATTAAAATCGGTCATCAATAACTTGTCTTCATTATAACCAAACTGAACATTTTCAAAGCGAACTTTGTAATCATTCTCTTCAATAGGAAGTAACGATGGTTCATTAATCATTTCTTCTTCGTCTAAGATTTCAAAGACACGTTCTGCTGAAGCAACTGTTGATTGGATGGTATTAATCAAGCTGGCAATTTGAGTGATTGGTTGTGAGAATTGATTGGTATATTGCAAGAAAGCTTGCACATCCCCTAAATTCATATTTCCATTCGCAACTTTAATCCCACCAAGTACAGCAACAAAGACGTAACCTAAATTTTTAACAAAGTTCATCAATGGCATAATCATGGCAGAAATAAATTGTGCTTTCCAACCAGCCTCGTATAATTTTTCGTTTTCAACTTCAAAAACTTCTTGATCGGCTTTTTCATGATTAAACGTTTTCACTACAGTATGACCACCATAAGTTTCTTCAACTTGGTCATTTAAAAGACCTAAACTCTTTTGTTGCGTAGCAAAATGTTTTTGTGATTTTGGTGCCACTAACATCACAACAATTAAACTTAAAGGGACTGTCGCTAAAGCAACTAACGTCAATTGCCAGCTAATGGTTAACATCATCCACAAAACCCCAATAAAGGTTACAATGCTGGTAACAAATTGCGTCAAGTTTTGTTGAAGGGTTCCGGCAATATTATCCATATCATTAATCGCACGTGACATAATGTCCCCGTTACTATGTGTATCGTAATACGAAATAGGTAAACGACTCATCTTCTCATCTAAATCACGACGCATTTCATAAACCGTGCGTTGTGACACATGCGTCATAATGAATTGTTGGAAGAAATTGAAGATAGCGGAAATAATATACATCCCGATAACAATTAGAATGATTTCTCCAATTTTATCAAAATCAATTGGAAAACTGCTAATTTGTTCTCCCAGCTTGATTTGCTTCATACCTGCCATCACACCGTTAAAGATTTCCGTAGTTGCTTGACCAAGAACTTTCGGTGTTTGAATTTGGAAAACAACAGCAGCAATCGCTAAAACAAAGACAAGGATAATCGCATAAGAACGTTTTGACATGTATCGGAAAAGACGTTTCGTTGTGCCCCAAAAATTATTCGCTTTTTGCGGTTTCATTCCCATGCCATGCCCTGGACCACCACTTCCAGGTCCACCATGTGTTGATTGTGTTTTTTCTTTACTCATGCTAAATCCTCCTCTCTTAGTTGTGAATGTACGATTTCTTGGTACGTTGCATTATCAGCAAGTAATTCCTCATGGGTTCCTTGCCCAACAACTTTTCCTTCATCTAAAACCAAAATAATATCTGCATCCATCACGGTACTTACACGTTGTGCCACGATAACCATAATTCCTTCAGTCATCGATTTTTTTAGAGCACCGCGTAAATTAGCGTCAGTTTTAAAGTCTAGAGCAGAGAATGAATCATCAAAAACATAGATATCTGATTCTTTAATCAAAGCACGAGCAATCGCTAAGCGTTGACGTTGACCGCCAGAAAAATTGCCACCACCTTGTTCCACACGACTTTCTAAGCCATCTGCTAAACCTTCAACAAAATCTTTAGCTTGTGCAATTTCTAAGGCACGCCAAATTTCTTCATCGGTAGCCTCTGGTCGTCCGTAACACATATTTTCTCGAATGGTTCCTGAAAACAACACAGCCTTTTGAGGAACAAAACCAATCACTTCACGTAAATCATGTTGAGTTACTTTTGAAATATCTTGATTATTTAAGCGAATGACACCAGATTCGACATCATACAAACGTGGTAATAAATTAACTAAGGTGGTTTTCCCAGAACCCGTTCCACCAATAATGGCAACTGTTTGTCCTGAATCAACTGAAAAATTGACATCTTTTAAGGCTAATTTTTCAGCACCCGGAAAACGATAGCTTACATGATCAAAAGCTAAGGTTGCTTGACTACCTTGGCGTGAAATTGTCGCAGGATTTTGAATGTCGACAATTTCATCTGGTTCTTCTAAAATTTCATTGATACGTTCTGCTGAAGCTTGTGCACGAGGAACCATGACAAAAATCATAGATAACATCATAAAGCTAATTAAAATCTGCATTGCATAGGTCATAAAGGCAATCAAATTCCCAACTTCTAAAGTCATATCTGCAATATAATGACCACCAAACCAAGTAATCGCAACATTGGTACCACTCATAATCAACGTCATCAAAGGCATCATTAAAGCCACAATTGTGTTTACTTTAATCGCTGTTTGTGTGTAATCTTTATTCGCATCATCAAATCGTTTTTCTTCATACGCAGTTTTGTTAAAAGCACGGATGACTCGAACACCTGTCAACCCTTCACGAAACACCAAATTTAAACGGTCTGTTTTCTTTTGCATACTCTTAAATAACGGTACCGCAAAATACATAATTCCGCCAATTGCGACGATAATAATTGGAATGACCACTAAGAAAATTTTTGTTAATTGTGGATCTTTAGAATACGCTAAAAAACTCGCCCCAATTAAAGTAATAGGTGCATTAATCATCATACGTAAGAACATTTGCGTAACCATTTGAATTTGGTTAACGTCATTGGTTGTACGTGTAATTAATGACGCTGTTCCATATTTATCAAAGGTACGTGTAGACGCATTTTCTACTTTGTTGTAAATATCCGTACGCAATTCTTTCCCTAATTTTTGTGATTCTCTGGTAGCAAAAAAAGTATTACCTACAGCTGCAATAATACTAATTAATGAAAAGCCCACCATGAACATCCCCGTTTGCCAGATATAATCAATATCACCGACTGCAACACCTTTATCAATAATATTCGAAGTAAGGGTTGGTAAATACAAATCAGCAATAACTTGAACAACCATAAAAATGACTGCCATTAATGCGGATATCCAAGAAATTCGTTTCCAAATTTTAATCATTCAGTCTTCTCCTTTCGTGCGCCATTTTTCAACCAGCTTATTTTGCTTTCAAAATTCTGATTGATTTGCTCAATGTCATAGGAACCGTCGATTAATATGCGACGATAGCCATCTGCAATTGTTGTAAAAACGGTATGCATTAATAATTGTAATAGTAAATGTAATTCATGATTGTCGCTCACCTTTAAGTTTGAGCAGTCAATCGCATCTATCAACACTTTCTGATGCTTTTTGCGTTCCATTTTTTTATCATGGCAGGATTCAGCATTCTTTTCTAGATGCGGAGCAACGCGACGGAAACCATGATAATCCATATTCGTAAAGACATTTTTGTAAAACAAGGCATGGTCGCCAATAAAAATTTCGGGCACAATACGTTTAAAATACTCTTCGAAACCTTGAAATAAATCACCGTTCGCTTGTTGAATTGATGAAACTAAGTAACGATGGCTGTCCTGTTGAACTGTTTGAAAATAGTAGTAATACAAATCTTCTTTATCTTTAAAATATTGATAAAAACTGCCTCTAGGAATTTCAGCATCCTTGATAACATTAGCAATAGACGCTTCTTTCAAAGATGTTCTGGAAAATTCTTTTTTCGCTGCATCTAAAATACGTCGTTGCTTTTCTTTGGGTAAATTAAAAAATGTCTCAGTTGGCATCTTCTTCCCCTCCTCATTATTATTTATGACACGATGTCATATGACACTGTGTCATTATACACTCAAATTGTAAACTTGCAAGAAAAAAGTTTTGAAAAAAGTATGAACAATCAACGTTCACGCACAAAATAGCGACGTTTAGGACAAAAATCTATGTTAGATAGGAATTTGTGCTACTCTGATAAAAAAAGATGAGGTGACGAAAAGTATGAAAAAAAAATGGGTTGATTTAGGTTATCATATCTGCAAAATTTGTTTATATATATCACTTATATTGATAGTTATTAATTTTTTCTTCCAAGAATCGGCAATAACTATGGATAGTTATAATCTGGCACTATTCATTGGTTTGCTCATCACTACCAACAGATTTTTTGAAAACAAATTTAAGTTGTGGCAAGCATTGCTCATTTATTTTGTCATCGTCTTACCGATTGACCGGTTTTTACGTTGGTGTAATCTAGAAACACTTCGTATTAGTTATTCCACTTTCTTGTGGGTGCTTGCCTGCGAAGGAATCCTTGTTGGTATATTCTTTTTGATGCAGCGTTTTCTGCAAAAGAAAGAAAGCGTATAAAAAAATAACGTGTTCATCCGAATGTTGGATGAACGCGCTATTCTTTGTGAAAAATTGAAAACTATTTACCTAAATATTTTGTAAAGAACTCATCTAATTTTTCAACAGCAGGTTCTACTGCTTTTGGTTGATCATATAAATCGTAATGACTGATACCTGGTAATACCCTAATATCTTTTTCTGTTGATGCTGCACGTGTATAAACTTCAAATCCATTACGATATGAAGCAAATCCACCAACTTTATCTCCAACAAGATATTTGCATCAAAACCTAAAATTGCTGCATAGTTCGTAAATGGTACTAGGTTTGATGAGAATGGGCAGTACCCTCGATCTGTACGATAATAATCTACCGCTTCTACAAAATCAATATCTGTCATACCTGCTGCTTTTAATTCTTCTGGTGAATTTGGAATCCAGTTTACTTCCTGTACTTCTACGCCACGAGCTTCAGCTGTACGTTGTTGAGCAATTTGTTCTAACATGCCAAGTAAGTTAGCTTCTGATCCAAATGCGCCACGGAATGTTGCTCCAACATTTGCCGGTGCAATCCCAGCAACTGCTTTAATACGACGTTCTGTTTTCGCTGCATGAATCGTGTATCCACCACCTGCACAGATACCTGCCGCACCAATACGATTTTCATCTACATAATCTAATGTCACTAAATAATCAATCGCGCGACTAATATCTTCTGTACGTACTGCTGGATCCTCTGTATTACGAGGCTCACCTTCATTACGTCCTTGATAACTTGCATCAAAAGTAATTGTTACAAAACCTTTTTCTGCTAATTTTTCTGCATATAAACCAGATGTTTGTTCGCCCACACTACTAGTTGGATGAGTAACTACAATAGCTGGATATTTGTTAGAAGAATCAAAGTTTTCTGGGAAAAATAAATCTCCTACAATATTAAAGTGACGTCCTTTGAAAGTAACCGTTTCTTTTTTTGTCATATTTTTTCTCTCCTAATCTTTTAAATACACTTTAGTACTTTTGTTTACACGTGTATAATAACTTAAAAGACAGGAATATATTAATACCCACATTTTAAATAAAGAGAACTAATACTCACTTTGTAAAAATTGGTCATAAATTTTTATAAACACTTGATAGGAAGTGTTATCTTATGAAAAAAGTGTTTTTGGGGATTTTGTTGACAACTGTTGGAGTAGTTTCTGTTGGTTTATTTGCTGATGAGGTTAAGACAGATGAGGCTGTGTTTACTCAAGTAGTTCTCGGCTAGACTTGGTGTTTATGATTTCTGATTTTCATCAAGTTCATTTTAAAAGACTCACATTTTCTATTTCATTGACGGAATCATGCACGTTTGCTACTAGATAATCGTTGTAATATAATTGATCAAGAAAAAAGCTCATCAATTCACTTTTTTGTAAAATATCCGGAAATTCTTAATATTTTGAACGTTCAGGCATTAATTTGCTACGGTTAGGACATTTTTGATTATAGTAAAGAGTTCTATGATATATTAGCTTTGTATCAAAAAAATATTATACGAGGAGAAGCTACGAGGAGAAGCTATATGAAAGAAAAAATGAGTAAATTGGTAAAATTTTTGGGTGCTGTATTCTTGGTGGTAGGAGTAAGTCTGATTTTTGGGGATAAAGTTTTAGCAGATTCAACAGATGAAGTCACAAATGATAGCACTAATATTGTTGATTTTGATAGCCTTACAAAAAATGAACAAGATTATTTTTTATCTAAAGGATTTACAGAAAATGATATATTCTTTTCGGAAAAAGTATATCAAACCCCTGATTCATCAAATACAGGGGAAGTACAACCTTATGGAGTAAATGCATTGACTTTAACTGAAGCTACCCAGACCGTAACTAGTACTATGGGAAGAACGGAATACATTTTAGGAAGTACTAATTCTATGTTAATAAGTTTTAATATGCAACTTCGTTTGGGAAATGCTCAAACATACAATAGTGCTGTGAATGCATCTAACGTATATATATATGGTGGTGGAATGTATTGTCCAAGAAAGTATCATACAGTAAAATTAACTGCTCAGGTGTTAAATGGTTTTGGTTATGGCACAGTTAGCTGTACGGCTGGAGGGTTGACTTTAGGTTCATGAAAATAGAATATTTTTTACCTGTGGATTGTAATTCTGATGAACTTGAAGGTTTTAAGGCTATTCATAATAATGATAACCTCAAAGAATTTTACAAAAAAAAAGAACATGAAACATTAGAAACCAAAATTTATAATTGGAGTAGAAGTGTTATACCGTTTCTAAAAGATTCTGAGGTGCTTAATACATTGCAACGAGAAGATTTAAAATGTTTACCTATAGTAAAAATAAATGGATCTATTTTTATTACACAAAGGGTATTAAGTTTAAATGAATTAAGTGACATTTTAGACATTGGTATTAGTATACAAAAAGATTAAATTTTATAAACAGGATATGGGATTAATCAATGAATTCATAGCCTGTTTTCTAAAATTTTTTATGATTGTGAAATTACTTTCCTTGTCAACTATCCAAAATCAATATGATCCAACATTGACTTATAACAATGTATTAGCAACAATGACGTTGCTAAAATATTATGTACACAAAGATATCAATCATATGGAATGGATCTCTAAAAAAAGAGGGTCAGAAACTTTTTTAAGTTTTTGACCCTCTTTTAAAGCTCTTTGAGTAACTTAATTGTCATTTTTCTTTTTAAATGACACGTTTTTTTTCGATAAATGACACAATTCGTTTACTTAACCATTATGAGACTTATTATAGCTGTTAACATCTAAAAAAATTTAATGTATTAATTGATAAAAAAGAAAACATTGAATTATCAATGCTTTCTTTTTTTGTGTTTAGCTTTGATATTGATTGAACTGAGCGCGCACACCCGTGACTTTAGTCGTGGGAGGTTCAGGATATAAGCTTCTATATTTTTACTGTATAAGAAAAACAAACAGAAACTGTCCCCAACAATTTAGGGAACAGACTCTTTTATTTATCACCACGCGTATTCTCAATTTTTTTGCACAATAATAATTTGAATATGTAGAAAAAACAGCCATTACCACAGAGTAATGACTGTTTTTCTTAAATTTCTGGTTGGGTCGTTAAGATGTACTCTTCTGCTTCTTTACTCCAAATTCCCTCTGTTTTGTCTAAAATCTTTTTTAGTTCATGTGTTTCTGGCAACTCACTTAGGTTCGTAAGTGCCATTGCCTTATGAGTATAGACTAATTTTTTCCCACCGCCAATTGTAGGTTGAT
Organism: Enterococcus sp. AMC1623; assembly: GCF_058216495.1. NCBI lineage: Bacteria > Bacillati > Bacillota > Bacilli > Lactobacillales > Enterococcaceae > Enterococcus > Enterococcus sp. AMC1623. Next base: position 2,120,276 of record NZ_CM177096.1, read on the forward strand.
TCAAAGTTGTTTCTGCTACTGAATCAAGACCTAACACATGAGTCACAATATTAGCTGCACGAATTTTCTGTTCTTCAATCAATTGGACTGCTTTTCGCATGTCTTCTGTATTTCCCCCAGAGGTTCCAACATAATGCATGAAAGAATAATGAACATCATAAAAATTCACTTCGGCAAAGAAATCTTTATTTTGAGGTCCCGCAAAGAAATTTAGACAACCATCGGGATTCATTAGTTTTGAACCGTCTGTAATTGCATCTGCAGCAGGTACCATGACAAATACATCATCATAGCCTTGGTTATTGATTGCTTCTTTTAGAATTGCTACCTGATTCTCTATTTCTCGCACGTTGATATAGGTCACTGTAATACCGTCTTGACTAGGATATAGTTTAGCAGCTCGATCTAATTTATCTTGATGACGATCTGTAATGACAATGTGCTTAGGTTTAATAGGTCCGTGCAACGCATAATCAATAGCCAACAGCCCCATTGGACCAGTACCACCCATAATCAATAAATTGCCTTCAGGTTTAATTCCCATTTTGTGTTCATACGAGCCTTCTATTAAATGATAATTTGCTTCAAACGCACCAATCACACAGGATAATGGTTCAACGAGTGATCCTTCAAAATAGGTGACACCCTTATAAGGGATTAAGCAATCTTGCTCCATTACATCCTTGGAAATAACAATGTAGGTGGCATCTCCACCTGTATATGGATAGGAATAACCCGGACAATCTGGACGATCAGGCAATTGTAAATTTGCCTGAACGACATAGCGCTCACCTACTTGATAGTGATCTGCCCATTTAGCCCCCACCTCTATAATCTCCCCACAGAATTCATGACCAATAATAATTGGGTTTGTAGCAACATCATCTGGCGCTTTTTTATGGTCCGCTCCTTGATTGGCTAGTTTCCAAGTAGACATACAAATGCTATCGGTCACTACCGAAGCTAAAATCTCATCTTCTTGAATAGGAGGTAATTCAAATTCTTCTAATCGTAAATCATTTTTACCGTATAAGCGAACTGCTTTTGTTTTCATTCTAAAATCTCCTTTATGTTGCGTTGTTTAGCCTAAAATGCCAAATGCGTAACCAGCAATTCCGACAGCAAACAAAGCAAATATTAAAACAATTGGACTCACTTTTTTCTTCAATAGGCGCATCATTAATAGTGTCAAACCTAATGCTAGCAAGCCTGGTACTAAATCATCTAGAATATTTTGAACAGTAGTTACCACTTCTTGCCCATCTGGTCCCGTTGTTCTTGAGACCACTAAAGGTACGTTAATAGTGGTCCACTTAGTTACTAAAACTCCCATGATAAATAGCCCTAAAATCGTGGCACCTTCTGTTAATTTTTGTAATAAATTTCCAGATAAATCAGAAACGATATCCAATCCTTTTTTCAGTCCATAAGTTAATCCAAACCATTTCAATGCTAAACGAACGGCATTAAAAGCAATAAAAAATAATAATGGTCCCATAACGTTGCCGGTTAATGCAATCGATGCTCCTAAAGCCGCAGTAATTGGACGTAATGTTCCCCAAATTAAAGGATCCCCTACACCTGCAAGCGGCCCCATTAAACCAACTTTCAGACTATTAATCGTTCCTTCTTCAATATCTGCTCCGCCTGCTCTCGCTTCTTCCATTGCCATGGTCACACCAATAACTGGACCACACATACCTGGTGTCACATTAAAAAAAGTCAAATGACGTTTTAACGCTTCAGCCTGTTCTTCTTTTGTTTCATACACACGCTGAATTGTCGGAATCATATCCACACAAAAAGCTAAAGCATGAATTCGTTCATAGTTAAACGATGCTTGTTGAAAATTTGAATAAACAAACGTACGAATTAAGTCTTGCTTTGTAATTTTAGACTGAATTGTTACTTGGTTCGTATTTTCCATGATTTTCTCTCCTTTAGTCTTCTAGTTCATCATCTAAATCATCGTAGACATTCATAGCTGGTTGATTGACAACCGCTGCTTGTTTATTGAAATTGGGATTTAATTGGACATATAACATCGCCATAATTAAACCGATAATCCCGAATGATAATAAACTAAAATCTAAGTAACCACCTAAAACAAACCCTAGGAAGAAGAAGGGCATCAAATATTTGATACTCATCATATTCAAGACCATCGCATAACCGACAACGACAATGAAACCACCGGCGACAGCTAACCCACCTGTCACCACATCAGGTATCGCTGCTAACATGCTTTCAACCATTTCCGCACTTACAAATGCTGCAACAATCGTCGTCGGAATCGCCACACGCATTGCCTGCATTAACAATGCGCTAAAGTGAAGCAAAATAATACGTTTGAAGTTAGCTTTCTCTGCTTCTTTATCTGCCGCATGTTGAAAGGCAACTGTTAGTGTGCGAACAAATACGGTTAATACTTGTCCAGCTGCTGCAACTGGTAAGGCTACTGCAATCCCATTTTGAATACTTTGGCTTCCAACAATTACCAAAATTGTAGAAATCGTGCTAGCCAAAGCCGAATCAGGTGATTGTGCAGCGCCAATATTCATCCAGCCTAAAGCAATTAATTCGAGTGTTCCCCCGAGAATAACTCCCGTTGTCAAATCGCCTAAAATCAAGCCCATCACTGTACATGCAATAATAGGTCGATGGGTTTGAAATTCATCTAATACACTACCCATTCCAGCAATACTTGAAAATAAAAAGATTAAAATGATCTGAATCATCGATAATTCCATTGGTGTTCCTCCTTTTAAAAGCTTGCTTCTTTTAGTTTTGCTTCAAAGTCGCCTTTAGTATCCGTTGCGACAACACGCAAATCTAATTCCACACCCAACTCGGCTAATTTTCTAAATGCTATAACATCTTTTTCATCAACAGATACTGCTTTAGTCACTTGTTTCTTCCCTGTTTTGTATTGCATGCCACCGATATTGATTGATTGAATAGGTACACCCTTTTGAATTATTTCAACTACTTCAGTTGGATTCGTAAATAAATAAAAGACGGTTTCATTCGCATATTTAGGATTGTTGTACACACGAACTGCTTTATCTACATCAATAATATTTGCTTTAATTCCTGGAGGAGCTGCTTGCTTCACTAAGGTTTTACGAATTTGATCCTCAGAAACTTCTTTACTTACGACAATAATTCGTTGCGCACCTGCTTCTTTTGCCCAAACGGTGGCTACTTGACCATGAATTAAACGGTCATCAATTCTTGCTAATCGAATATGCATTATAGTTCCTCCTCGTCCTCTTCTTCAATTACAAATGTCCGCACAGTATCACACGCAATTTCTTGTAAATAATCTGCTACTGCCCGAGCATTTCGGTCTGCGTAAACGGTAGCTGTTTCTAATACCAAAGGCAAGGACATGCCCGATATAACTTCAATTTGTTTTTCGGGATATTCCATCGCTAGTCCACAGCTCGCGTTAAATGGTGTTCCTCCAAATAAATCTGCTAAAATAATGACGGACTCGTCCGTTTGATTTAAAACAGTTTGTAATTTTTCTTTTAATGAATCAAACCCATCTTCTTTTAAAAATTCTACTGTTTGAAAATCAGCTAATTCTCCAAAAATCATTTCTGCTGAATTTTTCATTTCATTTGCTAATTTTCCATGTGCAACCAAAACGACACTTGACATTTTTTTCACCTATCCTCTCGTTTTACCACCTGCAACATTCACTGTAACTCCTGAAATATAACTTGAACGTTCAGATAAGAAATACGCAACTAAATCAGCAACTTCTGCTAACTTACCGCTACGACCTAAAGGAATCGTACTTGTTTGACTATAGCCTGCACGTAACTCTTCAACAGTTTTTCCACGAGTATAAGCAAGAGCTTCTTCATAAGCTAACGTTCGCAAACCAGTTTCTTCCATAATTCCTGGTGCGATACCAATAACACGAATTCCTTTTTTGCCTAACTCTTTGGCCCATGAACGAGTATAACTATTTACCGCAGCTTTTGTGGCAGCATAGGCGCTTTGTCCTTCCGATCCCTCTAACCCACTTTCAGAAGACATATTAATAATTACACCATGACCTTGCGCGACTAATTTGCGTCCAACAGCTTGGCTCATTAAGTACAGTCCTTTTTGATTTACATTAATAATTTTGTCAAATAGCTTATCGTTAATTTCAAATTTGCCATTTTCAACTTGTTTTTCATCAACTAATAATGCTGGAATATTAATTCCTGCATTATTGACCACTCCGTCAATTTTTCCGAAATGATTGAGTGCTGTTGCTACCGCAGCTTCAACAGATTCTCGTGAAGTGACGTCAGTTTGTACAAATACTAAATTTTCATGCTTAAAAGCCCCTTCGCTTAAATCTGCATTCACCACATTTACTTGTAATAGACAAAGTTCCTTAACAATCGCATCACCAATCCCTGATGAACCTCCTGTGACAATGACTGTTTTCCCTTCAATATTTAACCAACTCATGCTACCTCTCCTAACATTTGTGAAATATTTTTAACATTTGTTATAACTAGATAGTAAACGTTACCAAAATAATTGTCAACACTTTTTAACATTATTGATTAAATAATCACATTTGTTAAAAATATATAAAAAAAAGAGGACATCATTATCCTCTTCCTGTTTATTTTAAAATAGCTTCTGCTGTCTCTTGTGTTGTCACCAGTACATTCATATATTTCCCACGTAAAGCACCACGAATGGCAGAAACTTTCTCTAGTGATTCTGCTACAGCAATTCGATAATTAACTTTTTTTAATTCTTCCAGAGTAATACCAATTAGACGCTCATCTAATTTACTAGAAATATGTTGCCCCTGAGCATTGTAAAAATGTGATATCACATCGCCCACCACTTGATCTTCCAATCCTTCTAAAATATTATCATCATAAAACAGTTTCCAACGTGTACTGTCTTTCATCTGTGGGCTACCAATTCCAAAAATGGCAATAGACAGCTTTTGCCACAACTGAACTAGCTCTTGATTAAATTGATTGGCCATCAAGGCTTCTTTTAATTCTTTTGTTTCAGGAAAGGCTGGGGAATCAATTAATACAGCCTTACTTTTTAATTTTTTAGAAGCTTCAAAAGTAATCGTATTGACATGATATTCTCCAATTAAGCGTCCAGAAGGCCCCCCGATTAATGGAATACACATTAAATTATTTTTCTCAGTTTCTTGCAGTTCTGCAGCAACCATCGACATTGCTTGTCCCCATGAAAAGCCAATTGTCATCTCCTCTTCTAAAATTGTTTGAAGGTATTTATTTGCCGCTGCTCCTAACAACTGTAATTTTTGCTCCGATTGAATATCAATAGCCGTAGGTACGACAATTGCTTTTTTTAAACTAAACGTCTCTTCCAATTCTTTTTCTAACGAATAAGTTCCTGCTAAATCATAATTAATAGTAATCGTCACAATTCCTTCTTCTCGTGATTTTTTAAGTAGACGACTAATCGTACTACGATGAATATTCAATTCTTTTGAAATTTGACTTTGATTCTTATCCTCTTGATAATACATTTGGGCAATTTGGACTAATAATTTATCCTCCACATGCTTCATACTACATCTCCCCTTTTTCGATATTTCTTGCCCCAACAATACCATAAATCTCTCTTTTTACAAATAACGTTACTTAAAAATCAATTTTGTGATTTGTAAACATTTGCTACACGCCCTTCTTGATTTTATGTTAAACTAAAGGGCGGACCAAAAAACTTACATATGAATTTATACTTGAGAGGAGACATCATCAATGATTACAATGGATGATATTATTCGTGAAGGACATCCTACTTTACGAAAAGTTGCTGAAGAAGTCTCTTTTCCTTTGAGTGAAGAAGATCGTCAATTAGGAAAAGATATGATGGAATTTTTAGAAAATAGCCAAGACCCAGTGAAAGCTGAAGAACTAGATTTACGTGGAGGCGTTGGATTAGCTGCGCCACAAGTCGACGTTTCTAAAAGAATGGCAGCCGTTTTAGTGCCTAGTTCTGACCCTGAACGTGAAGAACCTGATTTTCAAGCGGTATTATATAACCCAAAAATTATGAGTCATTCTGTGCAAGAAGCTTGTCTAGCAGATGGCGAAGGTTGCTTGTCTGTGGATCGTGAAGTACCTGGGTATGTTCCTCGTCCCGCACGAGTAACATTAACTTACTTTAATGAAGATGGTGAACAACAAAAAGTTCGTTTAAAAAATTATACAGCCATCGTTGTTCAACATGAAATCGACCATCTAAATGGCGTGATGTTTTATGACCACATTAATGCCAAAAATCCATTCGCCTTAAAAGAAGGCATTTTAGTGATTGAATAAACCACAAACGCATAGAAATTTGTGGCTATATGCATAGAACAGCTACACTTGTTTATAAGAAAACCTTGGGAGGATAAAAGCATCTTCCCAAGGTTTTCTTATTTTTAATTTATTTCATCGCTCTTTCAAGTATACACAAAAGATAGATTAACTGTACTCAAACGGTACAAAAATCGGTTTGCTAGATTTCACCCCATAAATTACAAATTTCCCCTGTGACAACTAGCGAAATAGTTTATCGTTAAAAACACAACAAAGCAACGTAAAAGAGTTTGTCCTAACAGAAATATGCATACGATTGCTGTCAGGGTATACGGTGAACGTTTCAAAAAATAATTGATCGTTTTTAAACATTAAAAGACTCTCTAAAATCCAGAGAGTCTCTACTATTGATACAAATTTACAATGTAATACTATCGCTTTTAGATATTTTCATAAATAAAAGTATGGAAGCAACTGTTAGTATCATTAAAATAGTAGATAATGCTGCTGCAATGCCATAGTTACCACGTAGCACTTCTGTATAAATTGCGACAGTCATCGTTTTTGTTCGGACGTTATACAATAAAATAGAAGTCGATAATTCAGAAATCATTGTAACCCAAGACAAAATCGCACCTGAGACAATTCCTGGCATCATCATTGGAACAGTAATCTTAAAAAAGGTATTTAGACGACTGCTTCCTAAACTTTCGGCTGCTTCTTCAATACTTGGAGAAACCTGACTCAAAGAAGCAATTGACGAACGAATGGTGTAAGGCAAACGGCGAATCGCTAATGATACAATCATAATAAAAGCTGTACCTGTAATAGAAAGAAATCCTGTGCCTCCAATACCTGTATTAAATGCTGTAATAAAAGCGATACCCATGACGGTTCCAGGAACAATATATGGAATCATACTCAATGTATCAATTACCGTGGTAAAAATATTTCGCTTACGAACTGCTAAATAAGAAATAAAGATAGCAAACAATACAACCACTACTAAAGCAAGCAAAGGAATACGAATGGTATTTAAAATTGATGACCCCATTCGATTGAATGCTTCACGATAGCTATTCAGTGAATACCCTGGTACGAAGACCATTCCTGAAGTTTTCAAGAAAGAGGTATATACAAGATACATTTGAGGTAACACTGCGATAAAAATAGAACCGTAGACAAACAGATAAATAAATATACGTTGAATCGTACCCACTTTCTTTGGCTCTATTGAATGTAAAGAATTCATACTGAAGCTGTGTTTATTTGCCACATAACGCTGGATTAAAAATATAGTCAAGGCTATCATGATGGCAATAATTGCTAAAGCAGATGCAAATGCTGCATCCCCACCAACTTCGCTAATAAACTCTGTATAGACTAATACTGGGAAAGTGCGATAGCCTTCTCCAATCAACATTGGTGTTCCAAAATCAGAAAATGCTCGCATAAATACTAGGAGCGCTGCTGCTAGTAATGTTGGTGTCAGCAAAGGCAAAATAACTTTAAAAATCCGATTCAACCCTCGCGAACCCATACTCTCTGCAGCTTCTAATACTGAATTATCAATACTCTTGAATGCACCCGCTACATATAAGAAAACTAACGGAAACAACTGTAAGGTAAATACTAGCACAATACCTGTAAATCCATAAATTTCAATTTGAGGAAACCCTAAAACATTCATTAAAAATTTTGTGATGACTCCGTTACGTCCTAGTAATAAAATCCAAGAATATGCGCCAACAAACGGTGCTGACATGGATGCAATAATAATCAAAATTTGCAAAAATTTCTTCCCTTTAAATTGATACATCGAGAAAAAATAAGCCAACGATGTGCCTAAAATGACTGAAAAAATCGTTCCCGTAATCGATACTTTAAAACTATTGAGAAGTGTATCTAAGAAATAGCTACGAGAAAAAAATGCTCTAAAATGTTCTAAAGAAAAAGAATTGTCTACAAATAAAGCTTGTCCTAAAATAGTAACAATCGGATACACTAAAAAAATCAAATAAGTAATAAAAATGATAAAGGAAGAACCTGTCCATATATTAATTTTTTTACGTTCATGCATTTAGCTCTCCTCCTCTAACAGATTTCGTGAGCCATCTTCATTGAAAACATTGATTTTTTTGATATTGATAGTCAATTTTACTTTGTCTCCTGTTCCCAAATCTTCCGTAAACGTTGATTCTTCACTTACTTGAATACGTGAAGCAAAAGGAATATCCATGTAATATTCTGTATTTAATCCTAGATAGATGCTGTCAATGATGGTCGCTTCAATTTCTCCATCTTCTGTACGAACAAATTCTTCTGGACGGATGCTCACTCTTACTTTTTGATTTTCTTTTTCATTTAGTGCAGGGAACATTAATTGATAGCCATTACTAAATTGTAGGAATGCTTGTCCTTCTTGATTAATCAATTCAGCTGGGATAATATTCGTACGTCCAATGAAAGTAGCTACAAATTCATTGTATGGTCGATGGTATAACTCTTTGGGTCTACCAATCTGCTGTATTTCTCCAGAATTCATTACAGCAATCTGATCAGAAATCGCCATCGCTTCTTCTTGATCATGGGTAACATATACAGTTGTAATTCCTACTTCATGTTGAATTTCACGAATAGCTTGACGCATATCGACACGCAGTTTTGCATCCAGATTACTCAATGGTTCATCCATCAATAATACATCTGGATTAACTGCTAACGCCCGTGCTAAAGCTACTCGCTGTTGTTGACCGCCACTTAGTTGTTCTGGTTTTCGGTCTTTAAATTGATCAATTTGCATCAGTTTTAAATACTTCTCTGTGTTTTTTTCTAACGTATTCGTATCGGCTTTTTTCTGTTTTAAACCGAAAGCTACATTATCTTTTACTGATAAATGTGGAAAAATTGCATAGTTTTGGAAAACCATTCCAATATTACGACGACTGGGCTCCATGTTATTAATTCTCTTGTCACCAAAATAAAAGTCGCCTCCTTCAATTGAATTAAAACCCGCAATCATCCTTAAAAGAGTGGTTTTTCCACATCCGGAAGGTCCTAATAGTGTAAATAATGACCCTTCTGGAATGTAAACATTTAAATTGTCAATCACTGTGATATCATTATATATTTTCTTCGCATGCTCGATTCTAATCTCACTCATTCATGTCACCCCGTTATCTTGATTGTGTCTTAATAAAAATGTCATTGTAACGTTTAACTATTTCATCTTTATGTTCCACTACATAGTCATAATCTTCTGTTAAACGTACAATATCATCAATTGGTTTCATATTGTCACTAGTTTGTGCATCTTGTCGTACTGGACGGTTAGTAGTTGTTGTTCCTAAAACATCTTGAATTTCTTGAGAAATCACGAAATCAACGAATTTTTTTGCATTGTCCATATTTTCAGCATTTTTGATGACTGCGACACTTGCTGGTAAGAAAACTGTTCCTTCTTTTGGATAAACAATCTCGACATTTGCCCCATCATTCAATAGTTTCACTGTTGGATCTTCATAAGATAAGCCTACTGCCATCTCGCCATCTGCGACTGATTTGTATACATTTGATGAACTAGACGTAATTTTCCCATCGATTAAAGTAAATAAATCTTCAACGTATTGCCAAGCTTGATCGTTATCATAACCACCTTGTGCAAGTAAGATGTTCGTTAATTGAGAAAATGCGCTAGAAGAATTCGCTGGATCTGCTGTAGCAATTTTCCCTTTCAATTCATCATTCAATAAATCACTATAGCCTTCAATTTTCATTCCTTCTGTTAAATTAGGATTGATGATTAAAACACTACCATCTAAGGTATAGGGTGTAGAATATCCGGTAGTATTACGATATTCTTCAATAGCATTCTCATCTTCTGGCGAAACATATTCTTCAAATAACTCGCCATGTTGGGCATATTGTGTATGCGAACCACCAAAAATAATATCTGCGACAGGAGCATTTTTCTCACTCTCTAATTTTTTGAACAATTCACCTGTACCGGCTTGAATCAATTCGACTTTCACACCATATTTCTCTTCAAATGCAGGAACCGTAGCATTAATCAATCCTTCTGAATTTGGAGAATAAATAACTAAGGTATCACTTTCTCCATTTGTCCCATTTTCTGAATTGCCCTTCCCACAAGCTGCTAAACTCAAAAGTACCATGCTACTTACAATCAATTTGTACCATTTTTTCATTTGATAATCCCCCTATTAATTAGCTTTTTCATATCATAACTTAAATAAAGCGGTTTCAAAACAGGTCTATTCTCTTTATAATGAAGAATATTCTACTCTTTTTGCAACCGCTTCCTAAATCGGCTATTTTAGGTTATACTATAACATTGAATTTAATTCTAAAAAGGAGAATTTTATGAAATCATCATTTAAAAAAGAGCTGCAACGTGATATTACTATCCGTTTTGGCATCTTATCTATTATCGTTTCCGGTATCTTAATGGTTTTATTTGCTTCTTTGATTTTTTTCGTACAAAATTATCAATTAACAACCGAAACCAATAGCATTTCTCAAAAATATAAAGAAATAGAACGTGAAAATTTTCAAGTATTGCAATCGCTAAACAAACAACTTATTCCTTCTTTTTTGCATGGAAATCGAACAGAGCGGGAACTATTTAGTGAATATTACAGCCAAATTGCTCAAAATGAACAACGAGGTGAGTTGCTGATTACCGATAATTTAGGAGAGGTGCAATTTACTACCAATGAAAGTTGGACCTCCTCCATGGTAGCTCAAAACTATCTAAAAACCGTAATCTATTCTAATCCTTCTTTAGATAAAATGACTCGCATCACGACAGATAGTAATAAAAATCATTATCTCATCTTATTTCAAAAAATAGAGCATGAAAATCAGGTCGAAGGTTACAGTATTCTTTTTCTAAATGGCAATGATTTTATGCAACAAAATATATCAAATGGAACACAATATGTGATTGCCGATCAATACAACAATGTCTTTTCGCGTAGTTCCAATCAGTTTATCCAAAGTTCATTAGAGAAAATTGACACCCAAGCTTTGACCGCAGCAAATATTCTATTATTAGATAAACAAATTTTCTTAACTAACCAAACAGTCTTAACAGAAACGATTACCTTGTATACGTATATTCCTTTTGTCCCAATTCAACTCTTACTTATGTTGATGTTGCTATCCACTTTTATTTTAACAACAGTATTATTTAGCCAATCTTTCCGTTTAGCCAAAAAAATCGCTGAACGTAATTCTACGTCTATCGATCAATTAGTACGAGAGACCAACTTAATCACCCATGGATATAAAACGCAGATTTCTGTTAAAACAGATGACGAATTTGGTTATTTAGCCAACCAAATCAATCATATGCTGAACGAGTTGAATCACTTATATGAAAAAATGTTAACTTTAGAAAAACAATCGGTACAATTTGAACGCAAAATGTTAGAAGCCCAATTTAATCCACACTTTTTATATAACACATTAGAAACTATTCGCATAACAATCCCTATGATGCCCAAAACATCTATTCAATTAATTCATGCGTTAAATCGGGTCCTAAAGTATAGTATTAGCGAAATCAATCAAGAAACCACATTGAAACAAGATTTGTCTATTTTAGAAGATTTTCTAGAAGTAAATAGTATCCGTTTTGAAAAACTAACTTACCAAATCACGTGTGACCCCACTCTTGATTCATTAAAAATACCACGTCTTTGTTTATTACCCTTAATTGAAAATTCACTCAAGTACGGAATGAAAGTACGAAATGATTTGTTCATTCACGTGAATTGTTATCAAATAAGAGGTAAACAAATTTTTGAAATTACAGATAACGGTGTGGGATTTGAACAAGAAGCATTGAAAAACATTCAAAAACAAATTCAAAAAAAACATACTCATCATGGTTTAATCAACAGTTATCGTCGATTAGAAATGTTTTTTCATACAGTAAAACTAGATATTACACGGAAAAATGAGCAAACTATTATTCAATTCATTATTGAGGAGGACCGCAATGTATAAAGTATTAATTGTCGAAGATGAACATTTAATTCGTAAATGGTTAACGTATACTGTCGATTATCAAAGTTTAGGTTTGGTTATTATAGGTGAAGCTGAAAATGGAAAAATTGGCGAAGAAATGATTCGCCAACTAAAACCAGATATTGTACTGACTGATATCAATATGCCTGTATATGATGCCTTTACCATGTTTGAAAATACCAAAGATATCTCTTATCAAAAAATTATTCTATCTGGATACAATGACTTCCTTAATGCAAAAAAAGCCTTGCAATATGGGGTTCGTAATTTTATTACCAAACCAATTGTAGAAGAAGAACTTTATGACACATTGGTCACGCTTATTTCTGAAATGGAAGAATCCTCAAATGACGATTCTTTCTATGATGATCGTCAACTTTTACCTAAAGTTATTACCAAAAATAGTGTAGAACAAGAAATCGTGCAATGGATTCATCAACACTACGCTGAACGTTTTACCATTGCTGAATTAGCTTATGATTTAGGCTATAGTGAGAGCTATATTTATAAATGTATGAAAGAACATTTAGGAATCACCATTAATGACTACCTTAGTCGCTATCGTATTAAAATAGCCATCTATCTGATTCAAAAAGAGCACTCCATTAGAGTTTATGAACTCGCCGAAAAAGTTGGCTTCTCTGATTACAATTACTTTAACAAGGTGTTCAAAAAATATATGGGCATGACGATCACTGAATTTAAAGATACACGACTGAATCCATAGTCAAATACTTGCATTTTCCAAATCAAAAAAGTGATAGAATCCTGTCGTTTCAAGGATTCTATCACTTTTTTTGATTACTATCGGCTCAGATATATTCAAATCTTAGAAATGTTCACGTTTATTTCTTAGATCAGCGATGTTTATTTCGCGAAAATCTTGAATAATTTCATCGGCTACTAAATCTTGGACAGGGTATTCAGGATTTGCAAAGCCAATACAATACATCCCTGCAGCTTTAGCAGCTTTGCTACCATTGCGTGTGTCTTCAAAAACCAAACAGTTTTCAGGGGCAGCTCCTAATAATTCTGCGGTTCTTAAAAAGACATCTGGTGCTGGTTTAGAATGGACTACTTCTTCACTACTAACGAGTTGTGAAAAATACGATTTCAATCCAAGTTCTGTTAAATTATGTTCGATTTCTGATTTACGAGATGACGAAGCTACGCCCAATTCAAAGCCAGCTGCAGCCAATTTTTTGACAAATTCTTGGACATGAGCAATCGCTCGAACACCATCTTGTTGCATCATTTCTTCACGACGATGATTCATTTCTTCAATATACTCATCGACAGAGCGTGGCAATTGTAATTCTTCTTTCATGGTTTGCCACATAAAATCCGCAGTTGTTCCCATAAACTGATATTGATAGGATTCTTCCTTCAAATGACCTTCCGCATGCAACATTTCTGTTTTTGAGCGCAAAAAAGTATATTCTGAATCAACTAGCACACCATCCATATCAAAAATAATAGTCGTAATCATTTAGATAGCTCCTTAATCGTTTCAACGGTAAAGTTTTCACGCCAATCATTATGGAAATCCGTTACAGCTTGTTGAATTGCAGGCATTTTAAATGCTTGAGCAAAAATATCCGGACCTGCAGTTATAGCCTGTGCCCCTCGACGACAAGCTTGGTTAACTTGAGCAATATTTTTGAAGCTAGCTGCTAAAACCTTACTTGTTGCTTTTGTTCGTGCAATTTCTTCAACTAATGCGCCAATCAAATCTGCTGCATCAATATTCAAATTTTCCATGCGATTATAATACGGTGCTAAATAATCAGCACCTGCCGCAATTGCTAAATAACCTTGAAATTCAGTATAAATCGCTGTTGCAGTAATTCGCATTCCTTGTTGTTTTAATTGCTTTATCGCTGTTAAACCCGCTTCATTTACTGGGATTTTAATATAAACTTCTTTCCCCAAATGTTCGATAATTTCATTAGCGTCACTGATAATTTCTTCCACCGATTCACCCACTACTTGCACGTGTAAACTAGCTGAACCAATGATATCTTGAATCTCCTTTAAGTGTGCGTAAAAATCAATTTTACCTGCTTGTTTAAGGATTGTAGGATTAGAGGTTACTCCTGCTAAAGGCAAAATAGCTTGATAATAACGAATTTTTTCTAAATCTACGGTATCCAACATAAATTCCATTTTTCCGTCTCCTCCATTCGAAAGTCTGGATAGAATTCTACCCAGACTAATTTTTTATTGAATACGAATTGTACTGCTAATGCTAATTTCTGGCATTGGTTTATCTTCAACATACAATGTTCCTGGTAATTCTGGGGTTGTGGAGCCATCAAATTTAATGGTAATGTGCCCTAAACTTTCTAAATTTGATAAAACAACATCGCCCACCGAAGTAATTTGATAGTGTTGCTGATCAATCACCAATTCTTGTGTAGTGGTAATAGCACCCTCGACTGGATTAACCTCAATATTATAGCAATAATCGGCTAATGTCTCTGGGGCATCTTTACCAAATAAAATCACCATTTTCTCTTCTTTAAATAATTCTGCTTCTGGTCCAATGGAAAGAACCGTGGTAGTAAATACTGACATTACTTCTCCTCCTAAAAAACGAAATTAACTGTACAAACCAAAACTTGCTAACCATGCAACGACAACACGTGGTACTCCGTTTAAGAAACGAGAGTATAAAACAGCTGGCACACCAACTTCAACTGTTTCTGCTTCAGCTTCTTCTAATCCCAAACCAACAGGGATAAAGTCACAAGCATTTTGAGTATTAATCGCAAACAATGCAGGTAAAGCTAGCTGTGGTGGAATATTGCCTTTACCGATTTCCACACCAATTAAGGTTCCGATAACTTGGCTGATAACTGCTCCAGGGCCTAATAAAGGGGATAAAAATGGCAAGGAACACACAAAACCAATAATAATCAATCCAAGCACATTGCCAGCTAATGGTGCCATAATATTAGCAAAGAAGTTCCCAATTCCTGAGCCTTGAATTACTCCAATCAATAGTGATACAAAGGCCATAAATGGAATAACCGTGTGAATCATGGTCTGAACACCTTCGCGGGCTGATTGATTAAAGGTTGCAACAACTTTCCCTGCACCCATCCCTATTTTAGCAATGAAGTTTTGTTGTTCAGCTTTTTGTTCAGTAATTTTTTTACTTGTATCATATTTAAATTCACGTTTTGGCTCTGTTTCAGTCGCTGATACAGTCTGTGTTTGTTCTTCTGTTGCTAATGAAATTTGCGCATTACTAACCGCTGATACATAAATATCTTCATTGATATATTGTGCTAAAGGACCACTCTTTCCAGTTGGCACAATATTAATCGTTGGAATTCCTTTTTTAGGATAAATCCCACAACGTAATGTACCTCCACAATCAATAATGGCTAAAGCGATTTCATCATCAGGAATAGAAGTTTTGAATCCATTAACAGCTTCCATTCCAGTTAATTCAACAATTTTATCCACAATAGCTGGTTTTTCACCACCACCAGTGATATAAATAAATTTATGTTTTGCTTCTGTCGGTGTAATTACCAAAGGACCACCGTATCCTCCATTACCTTTTACTACTCGAATACTATTATAAGCCATTTTCCTTACCCCTTTCTAGTCTAATGTCGCTTTTACTGTTTTGCTAAGCGTAATTCCTTGCTGTTTGCATACATAAGCTGTGGTAAAGTCAGTTACCCAACCACCGATAAAGTTCATTACAATCCCAACAAACATATAACGGATTGCTAATTCCATCGAATTTAAGCCTAAGGTCGTAATTCCTTGTGCAATCCCTAACCAAACAAATAATTCTCCAGGATTGATATGTGGGAAAACACCATTACTCGTATGACAGAATTGAGCTTGTGCGGCATAATAACTTGGTTTATAGTATTCTGGTAAAAAACGTGCCATCGTAAATGACATCGGATTTCCTAGCATAAATGCAGATAAAAATGGTAAAACAAGATAACGCGTGAATGGATTTTTGGCTGAAAGTTTGGCAACCTTTGTCACACGTTCTTCTCCTAAAAAGGCAATTAAGGTGTTCATTGCTACCATTAACATTAAAACAACAGGTACAATGCCTGTCATCCATGAAATAAATGTCTCCGCCCCTGTTTGAAACAGACTCATAAACCCTTCCGCAAATTTAGTAATATACTCCATTACTCAACACTCCTTTTCATTTTTGATTGAATTTGATTTTTCCATAATTGTAACTGGATTTTTGTTCCAGCTAATGGTGATAATGGTTGTTCCTCTTGATAATTCCCCATTTCAACTCGTAAATAAATTTCACGGGCATTCTCCATCGCTTGCTGAATAAGTTTATTTTCTTGACGAACCAGAGGATGGTATTTATCCATATAATGAATGTCTTCACCGATATATGCAGATAACTCATGAAATTTTGCTAATACAGTCACCCCTTGCATTTTACGCGCATCTAAAATTTCACCCTTTTTATTGACTGCAAAAAGGACAATTGTTCCTGCCTTAACTTTGCCAGCTCGTCGACCAATCGCAACTTTTCCTTTTCGTCGTAACTCTTGATACGTTTGATTAAAATGTTTGATTTGTTTCATGCCTAGCACTACTTGTAATAAATACGCACCGATTACGAATGCACCAAATATATAGATAAAACTCATGCAATAATCCCCTTTCTTCTCATCCAATTTTGCAAGGATGGTAAATCTCTTTGTTGGCAAAGCTCCTGACGCAACGTGGCATCGCCCGCCACAGCAAACAATTGATCATATAATTGCAATAATTCTCTTTCTTTACTCATCGTTAATTGCTCTGGAATCGCCAGTAACAAAACGATATCAACATTTCCTGTGGTCGTTTCGAATGTCTCAGGAAAGACACCTACTGATAAAATAATTTGTGAAGACGCTTGGTTTATCGTGTGTGGAAACGCTATGCCTGACTCAAATACCGTTGAATGCTGCGCTTCTCGTTCAAAAACCCGCTGTGAAAATGCTTCATCCACCAATTCATCCTTTTTCAGTGGATCAATCATTTTTGATAAATTCGTTTCATAGGAATGATTCATCGATAATAATTGAAACCGCAGATTGATTTGTTGGATACTTGCTGCGCGAACTTTTTCTGCCCGCTGCCATTCTTTTCGTAACCAGGTATCATTGAATAAGTTCGTTAATTGGATAACTGGTGTATGGACATCCACATTTTTTAATGGAATGGTTGTAAAGATTGCAAAATATTGGTTCAAATCACTTTTCTCATACATTTCTTCTGAAAAATGGGTAATACGCACTTCTGGACCTAAAACGCGCTCTAATTGACGACGAATAATTAAAGCCGTTCCTTTGCCGCTACTGCAAACAACGGCAATTTCTTTTTTATTTTTATCGTTAGGTTGTCGACGTAATGCTAGTTCAAAATAAAAAGTTAAATAACTACACTCCACAGCTGGTACTTCTCGATGCAAGGATTCGCCTAATGCTTGTAATCCGACTTTCGCTAACTCATAAGCAAACGGATACTGTTTCTCAATTTCCCCATAAAACAAATCTTGTAATTCCACCCGAAAGACTAAACGATTAATCATATACATCAGATGTTCTTTCATTTCATAAAAAAGTCGATCTTCTTCAATATCCACTACTAATACCTGATGAATTTTTTGAAGCATGAGGCAAAAATAATTTTTTAATTGCTCCTCATTGGCTACGTTTTTTTCTCGCAAATCAGTGGCACTCATATTAAACGGAAAGGCAATAAAAGCTTGCTCTAATTGACTTAGCGTGACGTTATACGTTACTTCCAAATGATAGATTAGCTGCTCAATCCGTTCATGATGTTGGACATCATTAGTGTACGATTCAGGTAAAGCGGCTAGTAAGTTGCCACTCAACACACGTTGTAAAACAATCGAAACGACTTTTTGCAATAACTGACCATGACTCTTAATCATTCCTGAAGTTTGGGTCATTTCTTGAAGTAACTTTTTGGTTTCTTCTGTTAAGAACGTTTCTGCAAAATATTCTTGAACATAATAGATATGCAACAACCGTAATTCGAATTCGTCACCGACAATTTGCATGCCTCGATTGGGTGTCCCGTTGACTGTCACTGCAAAGGATTCAATACGACGTTTCATACTACGAATGTCTTTCACAACTGTTCCTCGACTCACACCAAGTTCTTCTGATAAATCATCCATCAAAACAAAATCATCGGCTTCAATTAAACGTTGAATAATAAAAGCCACACGCTTACTGGATGAATTAAAATCGCTTTGCTTTTTTAAACTGCCCGCCATGATAACGTCAAATTGGTCATAGTGTTGAATTTCAATATGAAATTCATTATTTTTTTGTACAATCATCGCAATATCTAATAATTCTTCGTTCAGCGTTTCAATACTTTTTCGTACTGTTTGTGGACTCATTGCCAGCTGTTTCTGTAATTCTGTTAGACTCATTTCTTTGTGGGTTACTAGCAATTGTAAAATTTGATACCATCGATTTACTAGTGTCATTGGTCCCCCCCACTTCTATCCTCTAGTTTTACCTCCAGCTACATTGGTAGTGACACCTGTAATATAGCTTGCTCGGTCGGATAAATAATAACATACTAGATCAGCAACCTCATGTAATTTACCGCTACGTCCCAATGGAATCGTACTTGTTTTAGCATATCCTGCACGTAACTCGTCTACCGTAATTCCGCGAGTATAGGCTAATGCCTCTTCATACGCCAATGTTCGTAAACCGGTCTCTTCCATGATTCCAGGCGCAATCCCTACGACACGTACGTTTGATTTGCCTAATTCTTTTGCCCAGGAACGAGTATAACTATTAACCGCCGCTTTTGTAGCAGCATACGCGCTTTGTCCCTCAGAACCTTCTAAACCAGATTCAGAAGACATGTTTATAATAACACCTGCTTGTTTTTCTACTAAGACACGACCGACTGCTTGACTCATCAAATATAATCCTTTTTGATTAATCGCAATAATTTTATCAAACACAGCGTCTGATAATTCATATTGTCCATGCGCTACTTTTTTATCTACTAACAAACGAGGAATATTAATCCCCGCATTGTTGACCAAGCCATCAATCGTGCCAAAACGTTCCAATACTTTTGCAACACCTGCTTCAACTGCTTCACGAGAAGTCACATCAACTTTCACAAATAATAGTTGCTCATTGTTTAAATCCGAATCTGCAATGTCAAAGTTTGCAACATTGACATTTTGTGCCAATAAGCTTTCAACAATGCTTTTCCCAATACCTGAAGATCCTCCTGTTACAATGACTGTTTTTCCGCTAATGTTTAACCAATCTGTCATGTGTTTCACTCCTATCTGTTGTTTACGCTTTCAGTATAGTAGGATTTGTGAAAAAATTAAGACAGACTTTTTTTAGGTGTTGAAAAAAAATCTGTACTAATTCAATAACAAAAAAAATAAGAGTCTTCCAAATGGAAGACTCTTAAGAGAAATTTCATTAGTTTCCTTTAGCTAAACTTGCTTGATGATCGACTTTGATTTTTTCTAACAATTCAGGTTCTTCAATCAAATCTAATGCTGTTTTGGCTAATAATTCTGCTACAATTGCAATTGAATTCAAGCCTTTTTCACTACGAGCCGCTGCTTTAAATTCAATTGAATGACCAGCAATGTAGTTGTCAGAAATCGAAACAGTCGGTTGAATGGTAGGAATGACTTGACTCACATTCCCAACATCTGATGAACCAAAACTTGCACGGACAGCGTCATCAATTTCATCTGCCGGGACACCCGCTACTTGTGCATGACTGAAGAAAATATCATCAAATGATGGTGTAATGACAATATCATCTACCGAATTTTGGAATAAACCAAATTCATAGGTAGCTCCTGTTGATAAAGCCGCTGCTTTTACGATATTTTCGACTTTTGCATACACATCATTTAATGTGGCACGATTGGCAGCACGTAAATAAAAACGTCCAGCTGCATATTCTGGAATAACGTTAGCAGCCACGCCACCATCCGTAATAATTCCATGAATATTCACATCTTTTGGCAAGTACAAACGCAAGCCGTTAATACCATTGAAGACTTGTAACAATGCCTCTAACGCACTAATTCCTTTTTCAGGTGCGCCAGCAGCATGTGAGGCTACACCGTAGAATTTAATGTCTACTGGGTCGTTTGCTAAACCATGAGTTGTTTTTGAATAGCGATGCGCAGGATGCACACACAATGCTGCATCCACATCTTCAAAGAAACCTTCACGAACAAAACTGCCTTTCGCCGAACCATTTTCGCCGCCTTCTTCACCAGGTGTTCCATAGACACGAATTTCGCCACCAACTTCATCTACAACTTGTTTTAATGCACTTGCAGCTAATACCGAATACGTACCGAATAAGTTGTGACCACACGCATGTCCAATACCTGGTAGTGCATCATATTCTGCTAGAAATGCCAATGTTGGCCCAGCTTTTTCTGCTTTATAACGGGCATCAAAACCAGTGTGATGTCCAGCAACATCTTTTTTAACCTCAAAACCTTCTTTTTTCAATTGAGCAATCAATGCATCGGATGAATAAACTTCATAGTTACTTACTTCTGGATGTTCATGAATATCCACCGCTACATCTTTATATTCAGGCAAACGTTCTTGAATAAACGCTTTGATTGTCGCATATTTTTCTTCTCTTGCTGTCATATAGTAATCCTCCTAAGTAGACTAGTTCCTTTTTTATTTTGTACCAAATGTTTCCCAAGCTGGAATGCTTGAACCTTTTGATGTTTCTTCAATAACTTTGGCTGTTTCTTCGGTTTGATAAGCTGCAACCACTTTTTTGTACACGTCATTGTCAGCATCTTCTTCACGTGTCGCAATGATATTTACGTATGGACGAGACGTGTCATCTACTGGCTCTAAGTAGATCGCATCTTCGGATGGAATGAAACCAGCGTCTACGGCCATTCCGCTATTGATTACTGAAATATCAACATCTTGTAATGCTCGTGCTGTTTGTGACGCTTCTAATTCAGTAATATCTAAGTTTTTCGAATTTTCAGTAATGTCGGAAACTGTTGGAGCTTGTTTGGCTGCTTCATCCACTTTGATTAAACCTGCTGTTTGTAGTAATAACAATGCACGTCCACCATTCGTTACATCATTTGGAATCGCAACTTTCGCACCCTCTTTTAATTCAGTAATATCTTCAATTTTTTCAGAGTAAATACCCAATGGTGCATTCACTGTGTTTCCAATTGAAACTAAGTTTGTTCCATGTTCTGCATTGAAATTATCTAAGAAATATTGATGTTGGAAAGAGTTCAAATCAATATCACCATTGGCTAATGCCGTATTTGGTTGACTATATTCCGTAAATTGAACATACTCTAAATTAATTCCTTCATCTTTCAAACGATCTTTCACGCTATCCCAAACATCCGTATCCGCGCCGATTACACCTAATTTAACTGTCACTTCTTCTTGTTTGGTGTTTTCACTGCTCGCACTTTCTTCGGTACTTGCTGGACTACCACATCCTGCTGCAAATGCTAATACTGCTAAAGCTGCTGTTGTTAATTTCAACCATTTCTTCATTTGAATTCCCCCATTTTATCAATTAATGACTAATTTTTTTAATAATCCAATTACTTACTGCTTGGCTGATGAACACTAGAATTAAGATGATAATCATCGCAACCCAGGTAACATCTGTTTGAAAACGATTGTATCCACGCGTAACGGCTAAGCTTCCTAGACCACCAGCTCCAACCGCTCCGGCCATCGCTGTTAAACCAATTACGTTGATAATTGTTAATGCTGATACACGAATAATTCCTGGTAGACCTTCCAATAAATAGACTCGGAAGATAATGCCTATTGGACTCGTCCCCATCGCTTCTGCTGCCTCAATGACCCCAGGATCAACTTCTAATAAAGCAATCTCCACTTGGCGAGCAAAAAATGGTACGACTCCGACAATCAATGGTACTAATGCGGCAGTTGCGCCAATGGATGTTCCCACAATCAAGCGAGTTACCCCTACTAATAACGATAATAAAATGATAAATGGAATTGAACGAACAATATTGACCACCTTATCTAAGATATTAAAGATAAATAGATTCTCTAAAATCCCATCTTGACGCGTCACCACTAAAATAACCCCAAAGAAAATACCTAGTACACCTGAAACGATTGAAGTAAAAAATGACATGTATAACGTATCAATTGTTGCTTGGACAAATTCATTAGGAATTTGAATCACATTTGGTAAATATTTTTCTAATAAAGCTTGCATCCTAGATACCTCCCCTTACAGTTGCTGTATGTTCTTCTGCTTTTTTCAAAATATTAACTGTTACGCCTTCTGAAATTAAGAAATCAAACGCTTTGTATCGTTGTTCTAAATCACCAGCTAACGTGACAACTAAGCTTCCAAGTGGCACATCTTGAATAATTTCAACATTTCCATATAGAATATTTGTGGTCAATTGATAATCACGGAATAATTTCGCAATTAATGGTTCACTAGTTGAGTCTCCTACATAAGATAGTTCAACTAACCATTCATTTTCTTCTAAGTGAGAGAAACTTTCACTACTTAAAATGGTTTCTAACGCTTGATCGATATGTGTTGCTGTACGAATAAAGTCCTTCGTCAGTGGTTTTTGTGGACTGCTGAAAATTTGAACACTATCGCCTTGCTCAATTACTTCACCGTCTTCCATGACAGCAACTTTATTACAAATTTCTTTTACCACTTGCATTTCATGGGTAATTAAGACAATAGTTAACCCTAATTTTTTATTTAATTCTCGTAACAAAGCTAAAATTTGTAAGGTTGTTTTTGGATCCAAAGCACTAGTTGCTTCATCACAAAGTAAAATTTCTGGATCATTGGCTAACGCTCTGGCAATCGCCACCCGTTGTTTTTGTCCCCCAGATAGTTGACTTGGGTAAGCATCCACTTTATCTGACAAGCCAACTAATTCAAGTAGTTCCGTTACTTTTTGACGACGTTCCTGTTTCGATTTTCCTGAATATTTCAAAGAAAAATCAACGTTATCAAAAATGGAGCGGCTTTTCATTAGGTTAAAGTGCTGGAAAATCATACCAATTGATTTTCTTTTTGCACGCAATTCTTTGGCTGTTAATTTAGTGAATTCCGTCCCATTAATTTCCACTAATCCATTTGTTGGACGTTGCAATAAATTAATAACACGTACTAATGTACTTTTGCCGGCACCAGAGTAACCAACTATGCCGTAAACATCCCCTTTATCTACATGTAAATTAACATTTTTAACTGCATGAATTTCACGATTTCCTTGCGTAAAGGTTACAGAAATATCTTTTAAATCAATCATTATTTTTCCTCCTATTTTCCTCGATTTCTTGATGGTCGCCTCTGATATAAAAAAAGCATCCTCAAGAAAATAACGCTATTGTTTATTTTCTTGAGGACGCTTTTTTGCGTGGTACCACCTCAGTTTTAGCTGAATACTCAGCTTCTCTGTAAGTATAGCATGACTATACTCGTGCAATGTAACGGTTGCTCCGTCAATTCCTTACAAACGGTTGTTTGCTCGACATTGAATACTCGATGGCCATTTTCAAAAATGATCTCTTTGCTTCTTTTCAGCTACCGAAGCTCTCTGATTAAAGTTATCTGCTTTTTTACTTACCATGTCTTTGTATAAAGTGTATAAAAAAAGTCCTTTTACTAGTTAAACTAGCAAAAGGACGAATAAATCGTGTTACCACCTTTGTTCGGAAGTTGCCTTCCCTCAATCCAACATTTCTATTTAGAAAAATTGGTGTTCCTTTTAACGGTAGAACGCTCCGAGAATACCTACCTATCGATATTCTTTCCTCCAAGGCCATTTTCAACTCTTCTGAACTTGACTCTTTTCACCAACCAGAGTCTCTCTACAAAGCATCCAAGTTTACTTTCCTTCTCATAAGAAATGTTTATATTTATTACTTGATGTGATTAATTTACAGTATCCAAAAGCAAATGTCAACAGCCGTGATTCATTTTTTTACTGTTGATACAAGATTCCTTTTTCAGCAAGTGCCTTTTTGATATTTTCGAACATTTCTTCATTTTTATAACGAATTGTATGCAAATGAATCCCACCCGTTAATTTTGAAAGCAAACTAGCATTTGTTTTTTTATAATTTTTCATGAATATTTCGACATCTTGTTGGCTGCTAATTTGTAACTGTCCGACTAGTTCTCCATATAATTCATGTTCGACAATCACATCTAGAACTTCGCCACCAAGCGCCACAATCGTTTCTAGCTCTTCTTGTGTCTGTTCTTCATTATGCTGTACCGCAATCTTGCTTTCTTTCGCGTGATTTATTTTCTCTCTTTTATATCCACGAGCAGTAGCAATAATTTCTTCACCCGCTGCGCGTAATAACGCAATATCTCCTACGATAATTTGACGACTCACACCGAATTCTTTAGCGAAACGACTCGCACTGATTGGTTGGGTGCTTTGCGCCAATTGTTCTAGAATAAGCTGACGGCGTTTCGTTCCTTCCATCTCTATTCCTCCAATTGACGATTTTGATATGTTCGAGAATGTTTCATGACATCTTTAAACGTCTCAACAATCGTATCTGCGTAATCTTGATTCTCTACATACTCGCGCACTTGTTCTAACACCCGTTCTTCACGTGAATTGTCCAATACAGATGTTTTTGTTTCTTTTTTAATATGGGCAATTTCTGCGACAACATTCATGCGCTCTTCTAATAATTGCGCGATTTGTTTATCAATGCGATCAATTTTTTGACGTTCTTTTGCTAAAGGTGTCAGCGTGTTCGGTTCTAATTCAATTTCTTTAATCACACGTGCTGGGTTTCCTGCAATGACGACATTATCTGGAAATGATTTGGTCACAACACTCCCCGCACCAACCACGACATTATCACCTAACGTTACTCCTGGAATAATAACCGAACTTCCACCGATCCAAACATTGTCACCAATCGTAATCGGTGAACCATCTTCTAATCCACTGTTGCGCTTCACAGGATGTAAGGGATGTGAGGCTGTATATAATTGTACATTTGGTGCAAACATACAGTTATCACCAATTCGAATCGGACAAATATCTAACATCACACAATCATAATTGGCATAGAAGTTTTTCCCAACAAAAATATTATATCCATAATCAAAACGTAAATTGGGTTCTACGTGCGCACGATTAACGACGTGACCAAATGTTTCTTTTAACAATTGTCCGCGAATTTCTGAATCCACTTCTTGATTAATCAAGCGCATTTGTTCTCTTGCAAATTTGCGATCAGCTGCTAATTCTGGATCACCTGAAAAATACAATTCTCCGGCAATCATTTTTTCTTTTTCACTACGAAACGTCATTCTAGTTCCTCCTATAATTAAAGTTCAGCAAAAACGTGACTCGCATCTTCTTGTAATAAATGATGCGAAATCGGTAAATAAATCTCCGTTTGATTAATGACTAAACAATCAGCCGAAGCTTTTTTATAATGAATCAAATCGCAAAATGGGTGCACCTGAAAAGACGTCCCTACAATCACCAATAAATCTGCTTGAGCGACAGCTTGCATCGCCTTTTGCACTATCGTTTCTTGAAACCCCTCACCGTACAATACAACATTTGGACGAATTTGACCGCCACACACTGCATGACAATCTGATTGAATATACGACTGCCAAGCCACTGCTTCTCCACATTTATGACAAGTACAAGCATATAACGTGCCATGAAAATTCGTACAGTGTGGCGTCCCCGCCTTTTCGTGAAGACCGTCGATATTTTGCGTTACCACATGTACGTCTTTTTCGTTAGATAGCATCGCAATCTTCTGGTGAATGATATTCGGTTTAGCAGTCGGATGATACAACTGCATAACAAAATCGTAAAATTTTTGTGGTTCATTTTCCAGACATTCACGACTTAGTAAATACTCTGGTGCGTCCATTCCTTGATAAACACCTTTCAACGAACGATAGTCAGGAATACCTGAGGGTGTTGAAATACCCGCACCTGTTAAAAAAGTCAGTGAGCGAGCATCTAGAATTTGTTTTTTTGCTTCTTGACGGCTGCAATAATTCACGTTTATCACCTCGTAACATATTATACGTGTATTATGCGTATAAAAAAACTTTTTCAGTTAATTCTAGTGCTTTTTTTCGAAAAAGTATCCTGCTACTGAATTTTTAGTTAGGATTTATTTTTCACATTTTTTCACAAATTCCACAATTATTTGCGATTTTTTCATGACACTCTTGTAAAAACGTGCTAAAATAAAACGTGATTGTATAAAGAAAAAGTGAGGTGAAAATGACATGTTAGCATCTATTATTTATTGGGCGATTATTTTTGTTTGTATTGCTTGGGCTATTTTAAGTGTATGGTTTTCAATTTTTTACCTATCTCGCAAAGAAAATGGAAACCTATGGGCGTTTGCATTCTTTAATGTAGTTGTGGCGATTATTCAAGCAGTTTCATTAGTGATTTATCGTACATGGGGCTTTGGCGTGACTCAATACTCAAGTTTAATTTATTTAGTTTTAGCTGTTTTGCTTGGCTTAACTGTAATTCAAGCAGTTCTTGGACGGGAACCAAAACTAAAAGCGGCTTAAGCTTTTAGTTGACAAATCGTGTGATTTCTTCTAGAATTTTCCAAGAATCAAAATTGAATACGAGATACCTTCAACGAGGTAGAGGTCGCGAGGTTCATTAACTCTGTGGAGTGAAGCAACACATAGAAACAGAACTAGGGAACATCGCCGAAACAGTCTTTTTTTGCTTAAAAGAACTGTTGGGTCGCAAGTGAATAATTTGCGAACTGTCTTAGCAACAGCTAAGATGCGCTATGTTTTTGTGAGAAGTTTGTTGACAAAATAGTCCAACAGCCGTTTTCCAATAATGGAGTGCGGCTGTTTTTTATTTTTCGTTGGCGTGCTCGTAAAAAAGAAAAGAGGATTTATTATGAAAAAGAAAGCAACCTTACTTGTCTTATTTTCATTTATAGCAACGTTATTTTTGGGAATAACACCAACAAGTTTTGCCGATGACGAAGATACTTTCCGTGTTGGAATGGAAGCAGCGTATGCGCCATTTAACTGGACGCAAACAACAGATGCACACGGTGCTGTACCTAAAAGTGGCGAAAAAAATACATACGTCGGTGGGTACGACGTTGAAATTGCCAAACGAATTGCTGACGGATTAGGAAAAAAATTAGAAGTTGTGGCTATTCAATGGGATGGTCTTGTACCTGCATTAAACTCCAATAAAATTGATGCCATCGTGGCAGGGATGTCACCTACCGAGGAACGTCGTAAAGAAATTTCTTTTACCGATCCCTATTATGAATCACATTTAGTTGTGGTGGTTCAAAAAGATGGCAAATATGCCGATGCGCAAAGTTTAACTGATTTAGAAGGCGCCAAAGTAACTGCACAATTAAATACTTTTCATTATAGTGTAATTGACCAAATTCCTGGCGTTGAAAAACAACAAGCCCAACAAAACTTTTCAGCTATGCGTGTGGCGTTGTCTTCCGGAGTCATTGATGGTTATGTCAGTGAACGTCCAGAAGGTGTCACTGCAGCTAACGTAAATAAAAACTTTAAAATGCTTGAGTTTTCTGAAGAGCAAGGATTCCAAACAAATCCAGAAGATGTTCAAGTAGCGGTGGGGATGCGCAAAAATGATGAAATGATTGCTAAAGTCAATGAAGTCTTAGCAACGATTTCTCAAGACGAGCGCAATAAAATCATGGATGATGCGGTAGCAAATCAACCTTCCGCCTCATATGAAGAAGAGTTAGGTCTTGTTCAAGTTTTTAAAAATATTATTACGCAATATGGTGGATTATTCTTGCGTGGTGCAGGAGTCACCGTCTTTATTGCGATTTTCTCAACCATTGCCGGTACTTTAATTGGTTTATTAGTCGGTGTTTTCCGTACGTTACCTGAATCAGATAATCCTGTTGCACGTTTCTGCCAAAAAATTATCAACTGGATTTTAACAATCTATATTGAAGTTTTCCGTGGCACACCAATGATGGTGCAAGCAATGGTTATCTTCTATGGTTTAGCACTGGCTTTCCAAATTGACTTAAATCGTACGATTGCTGCCTTACTAATTGTTTCTATTAATACAGGAGCATACATGTCTGAAATCGTACGTGGCGGAATTTTCGCTGTTGATAAAGGACAATTCGAAGCTGCACAAGCAATTGGGATGACACATCGTCAAACCATGACCAAAGTTGTATTGCCACAAGTTATCCGTAACATTTTACCTGCTATCGGAAATGAAACAGTCATTAACATTAAAGATACCGCTGTTTTAAGTGTTATCAGTGTAGGGGATTTATTCTATCAAGGATCTGCTGCTGCCGGAACTAATTTATTGTTCTTCCAAACATTTACCATTATCGGTGCCATTTACCTTGTCTTAACCATTACTGCCACTCGTCTACTGCGCTTAATGGAGAAGAGAATGGACGGCCCTTCTGCGTATGTTCGTTTAGAAGAAACTGAAGAAAGCAAACAATAAGGAGGAACCAATATGTCAGCAATTATCGAAATTAATCATTTAAAGAAAAGCTTTGGCTCAAATGAAGTATTAAAAGATATTAATGCAACTGTCAATAAAGGCGAAGTGTTAACCATCATTGGTTCTTCTGGATCAGGAAAATCAACATTATTGCGTTGCATCAACTTATTAGAAAAACCAACAAGTGGTGAAATTTTATATAAAGGTGAAAATGTCTTAGCAAAAGGCTACAGTTTATCAAAATACCGAACACATTTAGGGATGGTTTTCCAATCATTCAATTTATTTAATAATATGGATGTTTTAGAAAATTGTGTAACAGGACAAGTAACTGTCTTAAAACGTAATCGTGAAGAAGCAAAACAAATTGCTTTAGAAAACTTAAAAAAAGTCGGCATGGACCGTTTTGTTTCAGCTAAACCTGCCCAACTATCTGGTGGACAAAAACAACGCGTTGCCATCGCTCGTGCCTTATCAATGAACCCCGATGTCATGCTTTTTGATGAACCAACGTCTGCACTTGACCCAGAAATGGTCGGTGAAGTATTAAAAACCATGAAAGATTTAGCAGAAACTGGGTTAACAATGGTTATCGTTACCCACGAAATGGGCTTTGCCAAAGAAGTTTCTGACCGTGTTATTTTCATGGACAAAGGAGTGATTGCCGAAGAAGGTACTCCTGAAGATATTTTTGTTCATCCAAAAGAAGTACGTACCAAGGAGTTTTTACATCGTGTATTAAACGATTAACCCCGTCTATTGTAAAGCATTATAGAAAAATTCAAGCTATTACAGATTCTCTACTGATAGCTTGAATTTTTTGTCTTGTTTTTATGTAGAAGATACTTTCTTCTTTTCATGAGTATTTACTGAAAAAATAATAATATGAATTGCTATTTCGGATATAGTTTGTTACTTTGAGGACAGCAATTTTTTAGTATTTTTAGAAAGTGAGTTTGTTATGGAAAAAAAATTAATATTCAAAGATTATCTTTATATTGGTTCCATGTTATTTGGATTATTTTTTGGAGCAGGTAACTTAATTTTTCCTGTTCATATGGGACAAGAAGCAGGGGCAAATGTTTTTGCTGCAAATTTAGGATTTTTAGTAACAGGAATTGGCTTACCTTTTTTAGGTGTGATTGCTATTGGGAGTTCCCAAAGCAATGGATTATTTGATTTAGCATCAAAAATTAATAAGAAATATGCCTTTATTTTTACCATTTTACTTTATTTAGTTATCGGTCCCTTTTTCGCGCTTCCTCGTTTAGCCACCACTTCTTTTGAAATCGGGCTAGCTCCTTTTATACCTGAAAAGCAAATAACATTGGTGTTAGCTTTATTCAGTCTATTGTTTTTCTTTACTGCGTGGTGGTTTGCGCGTAAACCGTCAAAATTATTGGACTATATTGGAAAATTTTTAAATCCATTGTTCTTACTTTTATTAGGAATTTTATTATTGATGGCCTTTATTAAGCCAATGGGGGCGATTAATAGTGCACCAGTTCAAGTAGCTTATGAATCAAACGCATTCTTTAAAGGCTTTGTGGAAGGTTACAATACGCTTGACGCCTTAGCCTCTTTAGCATTTGGAATTATTATTGTCACCACCATTCGTCATCGTGGAATCACTCGACCTGCAACCATTGCAATTGATACGATTAAATCGGGTGCTATCAGCATTGTATTAATGGGTGTTATTTATAGTCTTTTGTCTTATATGGGAACAATGAGTTTAGGGACCTTTGAACTAAGTCAAAATGGCGGTATTGCGCTCGCACAAATTGCTCAACATTATTTAGGAACGTTTGGTAGCATTGTATTAGCTTTAATTGTTATTATTGCTTGCTTAAAAACAGCGATTGGCCTCATCTCGGCCTTCTCAGAAACTTTTATTGAACTGTTTCCCAAACAAAACTATCTCTTTTTTGCTACTAGCGTCAGTTTAATGGCCTGTTTATTTGCAAATATTGGTTTAACAAAAATCATTGAATTTTCTACACCCGTCTTGATGTTTTTATATCCATTAGCGATGACGTTAATTTTATTAGCAATTATCGGCCCACTATTTAAGCATGATTCACGTGTCTATCAAATGACCACTTATTTTACGTTAATTGCTTCAATTATCGATGGCTTAAATGCTAGTCCAAAATTTTTAGCTAACACGAGTTTTGCCCAATGGATGATCCATTTAGGCGAAGAATATCTCCCTTTGTTCGCCATTGGCATGGGATGGGTCTTACCTGCTTTCATTGGTTTTGTCATTGGGATGATTTGGTACTTGGTTGATCGAAAATAGTTATTTTCGCGGATTTTTAATAACTTTAAAACACTTTTATCACAAATAATTCACATTTATTATTTATAGTATATGTATACCAACAAACAACCCTAACTAACACTTTTTCATTTTTAACTCCTTGCCTGCCAGCTACCCACTGGCAGGCTCTTTTTTTTTACTTTTTTTGTTATTTTAGTAATTTAACTAAAACGAAATATTTTCATCACACTTTTTTCACATCTCTTCTTTATAGTATAAGCATACCAACAAACAACCCTAAAACACTTTTTCATTTTTACTCCTTGCCCGTCAGCCCCCACTGACGGGCACTTTTTTATTTTAAGCAAAAGAGCGTTCACTTTTAAAAATCAGTGAACGCTCTTTTTTTGTGGAATTAATCGCTAATTAACATCTTGTAAAGCGATGGCTTCATTATTTAGACTATTGGCTGTTTCAAGCAATTTTTTATATGATTCTAGAAGACTTTCTAAGTTCTCTTTAGAATCATTAATTTTATTATTGGTTGACGTAGAACTTTCCAAAACTTTACTGGATTGTTCATTAATTGATTCGATATTATTATGGATGTCTTGCGTAAGTTGCTTGGTTTGATTGGCTAACTTTTGCATCTCACTCGCTACAATACTAAAACCTGATGCTTTGCTGCCGACACGCGCTGCCTCTAAAGAAGCGTTGAATGACAGCAATTTAGTTTGTTGCGCCACTGAATTAATTGCTGTTAAAATAGCGGATATTTTTTTTATATCTTCTTCCAAAATTTTGGTAGCTAGTTGATTATTGGTTGATAAGGAATCCACCTCTTTTAAATTATCGGTTAAAATACTAATCTTTTCATTACCATCTATAGAAATTTCGGTCAATGCTTCTGAACTATCTTGCACTTTTTTGATGGTCGTTGTTAGCAGACTTTCTCTTTTGGTAATATCAAAGGCAATTTTGATCACATTAATTACTTTTTTACGGTCATCCAATACTGGAAAATAAACACTTTCTAAAATAATTAACTCACCGTTTTTCTTTTTACGAAAAATCTTATCTTGAAAACTTTTTTTAGCTATTAATAATGAATTCCAAAAATTTTGGTAATCATTACTAGCAACATACTCATCAAAACAGAAATTTTGATGGCGAACATTGATTAATTCCTCTGGTGTATATCCTAGGGCACCTGCCATTTTTTCATTTGAAAAAACGACTTCTTTATCTATATTAAAAATGATAACTGCTAATTCTTTGAACATTGCATTAAAAAATAGCTCTTTTTGTTGGGAGTCTAAATTAAAATTCATCACAAACACGCCTCTCTTTATTAATTATTCTCTATCTTTATCGGTTATAACCTCATTTAATTTAACCGTATACACATTTCAAATTAATCATTTTCTAATAAAAGTTCTACAAATAATTCTTCGTTTCATCTAATTTTTGCATACGAAAAGATAGTACATTAGATTTTATTTGTTAAATCTTGCGCACTATCCAAAATTTATTTTTAATATTTTTCTTATGAATTAATTTCTTAGCCTCGTGAACGTTTTTTTCTTTTTAGAAACTTTGACAAACATTTGCTCTAACGGGATTTCTAAAATACATGCAATCAACGGGATTTCTTCTGGCTTAAAGCTAACCAAGCCTTTTTCGCGCCGGTAGTATTTTGTTTTATCTAATATTTCGATTAAATTAACCATTTTTTGCAATGAATACCCTTTTTCAAGGCGAGTTTTCCTAATTAACTCTAGATTAACAACATAACCCTTCTCATCCTCCATTTTTCTAACACCTCTCTTTTTTACTATATATTTCGCATTTAGAAACGTCAATAGAGTTAGTTTCTTTTTGATAAATATTCCGTAGCTTTTTTCGCAACGGTGCTAAAATGAAGCCATAATTAAGCCGAGAAAGGAGCGTATGTTTACCATGACAAATGAGCTTTCGAAACGCATCATTGATTTAAGAGAAAGTAAAAATTGGACACAAACACAGCTCGCTGAAAAAATGGGTTTAAGCAAGTCTACAATGAGTAAAATTGAATCTGGTTATCGAAAAATTACCACAGATGAACTAAAACTATTAGCAGAAATTTTCGGTGTTTCAATAGACTATTTATTAGGTATCACCCCACCTGCATCTTCTGCACAATTAGCACCATTTGATATTCATGATTTATTAGACTCAAACGTACAAATTCTTTACAACGATCAAGGTTTTCTTTCTAAAACGGATAGATCGTACATTAATGACTTACTAGCAGTCTACTTTTCGCATAAAGAAGACGATAAATAACTAAAAATAACGGATGGAAACGCATCATTGATGATTGCTTTCCATCCGTTGTTTTTATGGAAAAAACCTAGATGGCTTTTATTTGACACAAAAAAATTACAAGTCTACAATGAAGTTACAAATGATTACAAAAGTAAACAATATAAAGGAGTGTTTCTAATGCACGATGAAAAGCACCACCAACACATGGATCATTCACACCATGAAAAAAGTCATATGGAAAATATGGAAAACATGGATCATCAACATATGCATGAGATGGATCATTCTATGCATATGGGAAATTTTAAACAAAAGTTTTGGCTCTCCTTCATCTTAGCTATTCCGATTATTATTTTATCGCCAATGATGGGTATGGAATTGCCGTTTCAATTTAGCTTTCCTGGTTCAGAATGGGTCGTCTTAGTTTTAGCAACCATTTTATTTTTCTATGGTGGACAACCATTTTTAAGTGGCGCTAAAATGGAAATCAAACAAAAAAATCCTGCCATGATGACACTGATTTCCTTAGGGATTACAGTTTCTTATGTCTATAGTCTCTACTCGTTTATTGCTACGAATTTTTTCCATCAACATGTTATGGATTTCTTCTGGGAACTAGCAAGTTTGATTGTCATTATGTTATTAGGTCATTGGATTGAAATGAATGCCGTTTCCAATGCTAGTAATGCCTTACAAAAATTAGCCGAGCTTTTACCAGATGAAGTGACCAAACTGCATACAGATGGGCAAGAAGAACGGCTTTCGTTACAAGCTATTCACAAAGGCGATACCTTAGTTGTTCGTGCTGGAGATAAGATGCCTACCGATGGACATATCTTAAAAGGACAAACTATCGTCGATGAATCCGCCGTAACGGGTGAATCAAAAGGCGTAAAAAAAACAATCGGTGATCGGGTGATTGGTGGTTCTGTAAACGGTGATGGAACCATTCATATTCAAGTAACGGGGACAGGTGAGAATGGCTATTTAGCCCAAGTCATGGAAATGGTTAGAAAAGCCCAATCTGAAAAATCACAGCTAGAAGCGCTATCGGATAAAGTTGCTAAGTGGTTATTTTATATTGCTGTGACAGTTGGCGTGCTTGCCTTTGTGATTTGGTTGACTCTTACAGATTTACCTATGGCGTTAGAACGCATGGTGACGGTCTTGATTATTGCTTGTCCGCATGCGTTAGGTTTAGCTATTCCTTTGGTGGTTGCTCGCTCTACTTCGATTGCTGCAAAAAATGGTTTATTGTTAAAAAATCGGAATGCACTTGAAAATGCTCACGATATTGATACGATTTTCTTGGATAAAACAGGAACGTTAACCCAAGGAACATTTTCCGTCACTGGCGTTGAAGTGATCGATAGCAATTATTCTAAAGAAGCGGCTCTGAAATATATTGGTGCCTTAGAGGCTTCTGCAAATCACCCCATCGCAACTGGAATTATGAACTATTTAAAAACAAAAGAAATTCAACCTTACACTGCACAAGACGAACAAAATATTTCCGGTGTGGGATTATCAGGCACCGTCGAAGGCAAAGCAATCAAAATTATTAATCAAAAAGAATTGCAACGAATGGATAAAACAGTGACTGCCTCCCTGATTCGACCTTATCAAGAACAAGGAAATACCTTAAGTTTCCTTGTTATAGAAAATGAATTGATTGCTTTTATTGCATTAGGTGATCAAATCAAACCTGAGGCAAAACAATTTATCGCTCATCTACAAAGCCGTGGCATCGAACCAGTCATGCTAACAGGCGATAATGAAGAAGCTGCCAAAAATGTGACGAATTATTTAGGAATAAAAAATTATTACGCAGGTTTGCTCCCAGATGACAAAGAGCGAATTGTATCAGAATGGGTCAACAAGAGCAACCGCGTAATGATGGTAGGTGATGGAATTAATGACGCACCGAGTCTTGCACGTGCCACCATTGGCGTAGCGATTGGTGCAGGGACTGATGTCGCAATTGACTCTGCTGATGTCGTGTTGACCAATAGCAATCCTGAAGATATTTTACATTTCTTAGATTTAGCCAAAGAAACCCGAAAAAAAATGATTCAAAATCTTTGGTGGGGCGCAGGTTACAACATCCTTGCGATTCCCTTAGCTGCCGGAGTTTTAGCTCCTATGGGTATTTTATTAAGTCCAGCTCTCGGAGCGATTTTGATGTCAATTAGTACTATTGTTGTCGCCTTAAATGCCATGACCTTAAAACTAAAAAAAGCTTAGGAAAATAAATTTCCTAGGCTCAGACTGTAGACAAATAGAATGTATAATCCTAAAACATAGCGATTATACATTCTATTTTTGTTTTTACTCAAAAAAAAAGGCTTTCTGCCTTTTTTAGCCAAGTGGCTAATTTTTTTAATTCATGGCAACAAACGTAAGCATTGTGTGTACGGCAACTTTTTCTAAGGAGCGATAGTTCGTCTACCGTAACCCATGCTTTTCTTTCGCATCTGCAAAGACACGTTCAATTGTTTCTTTCCATCATTTATAAATCCGACGATTCAATTCTGTGTGACACAATTCTTCTACTTGTTTAAGATACTCTTGCCAAATATGCCGAGTGACCATTTTTTAACATGGTTTACTCATAGTACATTGAGAATGTAAGAGACAGTTCTGGCATATGTCAATGTTTTTATTTTGAGAGGAACAATCAAAATAAGAAAACTCGTCTGATGTAGGAACGAAACCATAAGAGTTTAATTGATAGATAAACAAAAAAAGAAAAAGTTGTGTTCTGATGCTAGGTTAACTTCACCGCCGTTGAATTTATTTACGTTTACAAAATTTTTAGTTATTTGTTTTATGAATCCAAAATTGATACCATTTTCTAATTTCTTTGTTTTTTTTGTCATTATTATTTTCATGAATAGAATAATACTCTTTCATTGGTTCATTTAATGCTATTTGAGATTGCAGCTCTTTTATTACTATCTTATCTTCAGCACTTAATTGTTGTTGTTGATCTAGTAATTTTTGTTGTGTCTCTAATGCATTTTGAAGTATCCTAATTTGTTGATCTTTAATTTCTAGTTGCTCAATTAAACTTTTTTCATAATCATTTTTCTTTTCAGTATCATTATCAGATTTTTGTGTTGAACTCATATTTTTTGATATCTCATCTGTAATTTTTTTGATTCCTTCTTCAGTTATATAAACGACATTATTTCTTTTAGTGTATAAGTTATGAGGTAATTTTTTTACTCTATAAATTATTTTTCTTTTATTTACACCCAGTTCATCAGCTAATTGCTTAATTGTCATTTCCATTTGATAAAGTTCCTCCTTTAATATGAAAAATTTGTATAATTTAACTATACCAAAGATATTTTTATTGTATATCGTTGTACTACCAAAATATACATTTGTATATGGAAATATATATATTTGAAATAATATTAGTATTTAAAAACTCATTTGTATCATCTAAATGCTACAAACTGTGTCTTTACTTTATTACTAAACTAGTCAAATAATAAGCTTGTAAAAAATAATAAGGAGTGAATTTTAATGAAAAAAATCTGTTTGTTACTGTTTACAAGTTTATTGGTTGGTATTGGTCTAAGTGTTGGAGAAAAAGCTGTAGTTGCATCGGAATTATATCCTGTTCATCCTATAAAAGATGAACAACTTGTTACTGTAGATGAGTTGAGTGAAAATGCTAAACAACAAATTTCTGATCTCGGCTATGATTTAGCTAATCCTAATTTAAAAATTTACGATTTAACAGATAAGCAAAATCTGGCAAAACAAAATCTTCTTAATTCAATTGAGATTGGACCATAAGCAATGTTTGTTGACGTTGTTTCTGCATTTTATCAATATCGTTACTATCCATCTCTACAGCATATTAGATATGCAAACTATAGATACAAAACATTAAATGTCAGAAATGGCTATGAAGAGAGTGGTAGATATGGAATACAAATTAGTATAACTAGAGATGCCAGTGGCCAAAGAATCCAACTTATGGATCACATTATAGAATATCGAGTTTGGTGACATGAACTAAGGCATGAATTATCTTAAAATAATTCATGCCTTAGTTTTTAATTTATTTTTTTCCATTCAGAATCTATTTTATTTAAAAATTGTAAAAGATATGGCCGTTCAATATCCAATTCTTTATCAAAAATTTTTTGAAACTCATATGAAATAGTTGGTATTTCCAAAGGTTGTAACGTTTCTTTGTAAGTGAATGAAGAGTCCATATATAATTGCTGACCTGATAGATTCCTTGATAACCAGGAAACTAAAAACTTTTCTTTTGTTCCACTATAGATAATTGATACACCATTTATAAATGATTCGTCCCCATGTGTAGAGTTTGCATCTGCAATAAGATCCAATTGACTGGGTATTTCCCATATTTTATATGTTTTTATTTTATTAACACTGTACCCAATTGAATCTTCTTTTTTATAAAAACCGTATTCAGTCTCTTTCCATTCCTCCCTATCCAAATTTCTGTATAAATTATCTGTTTTAACTTTCCATATTAAAGAATATATCGTTAACAATAAGAATAAAAATATTACAATCCAAATTATTTTTTTTAGAATTCTTCCTTTTCTAGTATCTTTTGATATTTTATTCACGATTACCTCATCTCCTAACAATAAGTAGTCTAAACTAACTTTAAATTCTTCTGATAACTTCACAACCATATCAAGGTCTGGATATGTACGGCCAGTTTCCCAACTAGACACTGTTGTACGAGATACATTTAATTTTTCTGCTAGTATTTCTTGTGTCATATTTAATTCTTTTCTCTTAGATTTAATCATATCCTTAATCATAATATCCTCCTCAACGTTACTTTAGCTCATCTAAAATATATAAAAAAGTTATGTTTTGTCACAAAAATATATGTGGCAAATTGTATCGTTAATTTTTAACTATTTTGCCATACAAAAAACATGCTTTAGTATACCGAAATGTGTACTGTTTAAAATAATTTGTTTGTATATTCAATTATAGCATTGGTTTTCATAAAAAAAGAGCAGCATATATGCTACTCTTTTCAACTTAATTATCGAATTTTATCTATTGTCAATTCTAACAACATTGTACCTATTACCGAATGAATTAACAAATTCTATACCGTGCATTTCTCCAAACAATTGTGAATCGTCTAATGGTATCACAATTATATTGTCTTTATTTTTTGAAAAACTGATTGTTGTTCCTAGTTGTAGTTCCATATTCCATGGATTCGCTAAAGAACCAGATAGCATATACCCTGTATATTCTCTATAAAATGGTAAATCTGTTTCTATTACTAAATTGTTTTCAGTGACTTCTACAGATTTAATTTGGCTCATAGAAAAAACATTAGCATGTATAAATGCGGGTATGCCAAAGCATAAACATAATAATACTAATACTGTACCTAAAAAATAAAAGACTCGTAATTGTGTAGTTTGTTTTTTTCTAATTTTTGTATCATTAGTAATTTTTTCCACCACAACTTTATCTCCTTTCAACAATTCATCGAGGGATATATTGAATAATTCTGAAATATTGATGATTAACTGAATATCCGGATAATTTCTTCCATTTTCCCAATTTGTAATAGAAGATCTAGAAATATTCAATTTTTCTGCTAGTTCTTTTTGAGTCCATTTGTGTTCACTTCTTAATTTTTTTATTTTTTCGCCAATAGTTTTCATAAACTATCCCCCTCGTAACTATTAATATCATTTTTTCATTTTATATCCTAGACAGATTATCGCCCATTTTTGTTTATAAGAGTTTTATGTTTGTCAGCTTAACACTCACAATAGCATTTTTCTATATTTTAGTTCAAAAACTAGCTCTATTATAAATGACACAAATACTGTCATGTTGATATATCAAGGTTTTAATCTTATTATCAAAAATTTTAATTTAAAACATTGATAACTTATGATATTTTTTATTTGTAAACATTTATTAAAATTCAAGGAGGAATTATAATGAAAAAATTAGTATTGTTGGGCGGTTTGTTAGTATCGGTAAGTTTAGGTTCTCAAATGGTTAGTGCCGAAGAACAAGTTTCTATTGATTATTCAAAAATAACTACTGAAGTTGAAACATTTCCTAATGGAGTTGAAATTGTTACGAATACCATTCCCAATGAATTTTTGGAGCAGTGGAAGATAGAAAATAATTGGGATGATTCAGAACCTCTTGCAGATGAAACTGATGTAATGAAAGAAGTTCAAGAAAATGGTGTTTCTCCTCAAGGACCTTCAATTCCCTGGTCAGAGTGGAATCTTGCTTCAAAAGGAAATCCACCGGCACTTTCTGGCAGTTTTAACAATTATGGAACTTTGTATAGTAACTATAACTATACTGGTCTAAAAAAATATAAATTTGAATTAAAGAATACTGGTAGCACTCCACTTAGCTATCAATGGAAAGATTTAGTTTTTAACTATGCTACTGGTTCTTTATCAGGTAATACAACAAAAACAGGTACTATCTCAGTGAGTTATACAGATATTTCATTTTACTTGAGAGTTGCACCTGGAAATAACAATGTTGTAGCAGGGAGTATTTCTGGGACTATAAAAAAATAAACGAATAATCGTACTAAAAAGCCAATGTAATAAAATTGGTTTTTTTAGTACGATTATTCATTTATTAAAGATATTATTTACTTCCTTTTTTGATTTATACTTTTGAAACACAGCTCGAATTTTTGTTAGCAATTCTTCTATTAAGCTTTCAGAAGTGTATTCTAGAAATTTACAATTTCTAGCCTCATAATCAATTGTTGTGATTTAGTCTAACATAACTTTTCCGTGTATTTTCATTTTATTCACCCTTTAATTGTATACACAGAGTATAATATATACCTCGAATTGCGTATATACATAGCTCTTCTTTTAGACTATTTGTCTATAGTCTGAGCCTAGGAAAATAAATTTCCTAGGCTTTTTTTAGATTCATTTTCACTCTATGCTTCTTGGCGCACTTCTTGTAATTTTTCTTCAATCAAATTTAGCACTTCTTCGGCTGCATGCGTATCTTCTACAAAATTCATTTGATCGCCATCAATTTGAATTTTAGGACTGGCATCGTATTCGTCAAACCATTGATCGTAACGCAAGTTTAATTCCTCATAATAATCATACAAACTTGGATCATGTTCAATTTGTTCGAATTCTCTTCCACGTTTTTTAATTCGTTCTAACATCGTTGGAAATGACACGCGAATATGAACCAATAAGTCAGGGTGTTTCTTTTTGGCTGCATAAGGTAATTCTTCCAACATGTTGGCTAATAATTCATCATAAACCCGCACTTCTGTTTCAGTCGCACGACCAAGGTCAGCATTTAAGTGAAACAATAAAGAATCTTCATAAATAGAACGGTCTAAAACGTTATTCTCATTTTTCAATGCTTGTTTGATACTATCGAAACGTTTATTCAAAAAATAAATCTGTAATAAAAACGCATACTTATTTGGATCTTCATAAAAAAGCGGCAAAACTTCATTATCATCCACTGATTCATAAAAAGCTTCACTTCCTAAACGATTTGCTAATAATGCAGTTAAACTTGACTTACCGGCACCAATCGTTCCTGCTAATACAATCACACTCATTTCCTCCAACTCACTCATCACTAAATATTGTATTATTTTCTCAACTAAACTAATGTACAACACTATATATAGTATGGTCAAGCGAAAGTTGGCTGAGGATTACGTAAGAAAATTCTCAAAAAAAGTCTTAAGATTTAGGATTTTTTCTTAGAATCAACATTGAGGGCTTAACGAGACGGCATTAATCTAGTAAAATAGCTAAGGGATTCTATTATGAAAAAGAAAGAGGTACGTCATGTTAGCAGAGGGGATAGGAAAAGCCACTGGAAAAATTATTTTGATGGGAGAACATTCTGTCGTTTACGGCGAACCAGCAATTGCTTTTCCATTTAGCGGTACACAAGTGATTGCTACAGTGAAAGAAAGTAGTGTACCATCATTATGCTCCACCTATCATGAAGGTGCTTTAGCTGACGCACCACAAGGCTTAACCAATATTCAACAATTAACAGCCAAGTTACAACAACATCTACACACGCCAAATTTTCATTTGATGATTCAAAGCACCATCCCTTCTGAACGAGGAATGGGATCAAGCGCTGCTGTCGCTGTCGCTGTGACCCGTGCTTTTTTTGATTGGCAAGAAGAAAAGCTATCGCAAACAACCTTGTTGAAATACGTTAACTTTTCAGAAAGTATTGCGCATGGAAATCCAAGCGGAATAGATGCTGCTGCAACAAGTGGTTGTAACCCAATTTATTTTGAACGCGGAAAAGAGTTTTTACCTTTTCCATTAAACATCGATGCTTATTTGCTTGTTGCCGATACCGGTATCAAAGGACAAACACGAGCAGCGGTTCGTTCTGTGGCTAAACTATTTGAAAAAGAACCTGACCAAACTAGTTTGGATATTCATCAATTAGGATTATTAGCTAAAACAGCCAAAGAAGCGATTATCCGCAATCAACCTGAGAAGCTTGGACTCGCGATGACCCAAGCACAACATTATTTACAGCAATTAACCGTCAGCAACGACACTTTAGATTCGTGCATCAAACTTGCCTTAGCAGAAGGCGCACTCGGTGCAAAATTAACTGGAGGCGGTCGAGGCGGTTGTTTTCTTGCCCTTTGTGATACGAAATTAAAAGCCGAAGCAATCGCTAAGAAATTAAAAGCACATGGAGCAAAAGATATTTGGCTTCAAGGATTAGGAGTTTACCAACATGTATAATGGAAAAGCACGCGCATATACCAATATTGCCTTAATCAAATATTGGGGCAAAAAAGACAAAGAACTGATTTTACCAATGAATAATAGTTTATCATTAACATTAGATGCGTTTTACACAGAAACCAGCGTCTCTTTCTCAAAAGCCTATACCGAAGATACGTTTAGCTTAGATGGTGTCTTGCAAGATGAAAAAGCGACAGCTAAAATCAGTCATTTCTTAGACCTTGCTCGTAAGAAAGCTGGGCTTCCGTATTTTGCACATGTCGAAAGCCAAAACTTTGTTCCCACTGCTGCCGGTTTGGCTTCTTCTGCTAGCGGATTAGCTGCTTTAGCTGGTGCTTGTAATGAGGCTTTGCAATTAGGACTTTCTGATAAAGAACTTTCCCAGCTTGCACGTCGTGGCTCTGGTTCTGCTTGTCGTAGTATTTTTGGTGGTTTCGTTGAATGGGAAAAAGGATATTCTGATACCACCTCTTATGCACAGGTGGTCCCATCCAATCATTGGGAAGATGAACTAGCTATGATTTTTATTTTGATTAACGACCAACAAAAAGATGTATCTAGTCGTGACGGGATGGAGCGGACCGTCGCAACTTCTGACTTTTATGATGGTTGGCTCGATGCCGTAGCTCGTGATATTCAAACAGCCAAACAAGCAATTGCAAACAAAGATTTCCAAGCTTTAGGTGAAGTCACCGAAGCCAATGGATTAAAAATGCATGCGACCACTTTGGCAGCCACTCCGCCATTTACTTATTGGTCACCTGATAGCTTAAAAGCGATGAACAAGGTTCGTCAAATTCGTCAAAATGGGCTAGCGTGTTACTTTACCATGGATGCTGGT
The DNA here is from genome assembly GCF_058216495.1 of Enterococcus sp. AMC1623. Lineage (NCBI taxonomy): Bacteria > Bacillati > Bacillota > Bacilli > Lactobacillales > Enterococcaceae > Enterococcus > Enterococcus sp. AMC1623. Next base: position 2,163,420 of record NZ_CM177096.1, read on the forward strand.
CCTAATGTTAAAGTCTTGTGTCAGAAAAAAGATGTTGCTTCAATTTTAACAGCCTTGCAAGAAGAGTTTACAGAAGAACAATTAACCTGCGCCTATGCTGGTCAAGGATTAAAATCTTTAGAAATGGAAGTGTCGAAATGATCGAAGTCTCTACTCCGGGAAAATTATATATTGCTGGCGAATATGCAGTGGTTGAACCAGGACATCCAGCCATTATTGTTGCCGTTGACCAATTTATTACTGTAACGATTGATAGTGCCATTAAAAATGGGAGCATTCAATCACAACAATACAGTGAATTACCGATTCGTTGGACACGTCGCAATGGTGAACTAGTGTTAGATCATCGCGAAAATCCGTTTCATTATATTTTAGCAGCGATTCGTTTAACAGAGAAATATGCATTGGAAAAAGGAACCCTGCTCACTTTTTATGATTTAAAAGTTACGAGTGAATTAGATAACTCAAGTGGCCGAAAATACGGCTTAGGTTCTAGTGGTGCGGTCACAGTCGCAACTGTTAAAGCCTTAAATCTTTTCTACGATTTAAAAATGGATCAGTTAACACAGTTTAAAATTGCTGCTTTAGCGCACTTAGCCGTTCAAGGAAATGGTTCTTGTGGTGATATTGCCGCAAGCTGTTATGGTGGGTGGATTGCCTTTTCAACATTCGATCACGATTGGGTCAAGGAAAAACAAAAAATCTGGTCAATGTCACAGCTATTAACGAGTGACTGGCCACAACTATCTATTAAACCATTGACTGTTCCTAAAAATTTACGCTTATTAATTGGTTGGACGGGTAGTCCAGCCTCCACTTCTGATTTAGTCGACCAAGTCAATCAATCGACACAAAGTCAAACGGAAAAGCAACAAGCCTATCAAGAATTTTTAGATAAAAGCAAAGAATGCGTTGAAGACTTAATCGATGGCTTTTTAGACAATAATGTTACTAAAATTAAACAGATGATTAGTAAAAATCGCCAATTATTAGCAGACTTATCTTGTATTACTGGCGTGCGGATTGAAACTCCCGCCTTAAAACAGCTGTGTGATTTGGCCGAAGCCTGTGGAGGTGCAGCGAAATCATCCGGTGCTGGCGGTGGCGACTGTGGAATTGTCATTGCAGATCAAAAAACAGGGATTTTACCTTTAATGAGTCGATGGGAAAAAGCAGAAATCACCCCACTACCTTTACACGTCTATCACTATCGAGGAGGAATTAAATGAACCGCAAAGATGAACACGTCTCTTTAGCCAAAGCTTTTCATAAAACCAAACGAAATGACTTTGATGATGTGGCCTTGCTTCATCGCTCATTTCCAAGTGTTCGTTTAACAGATGTTTCGATTGCGACAGAACTTTTTGAACGCCCATTGAGCAGTCCATTTTTTATTAATGCAATGACTGGTGGCAGTGAAAAAACGAAACAATACAACCAGCAATTAGCGATCCTAGCCCGAGAAACAGATTTAATGATGGCGACAGGTTCCGTTTCAGCAGCCTTAAAAGACCCTTCTGTTGCAGATTCTTATCAAATTGTGCGCAAGGAATATCCTAATGGTTGTTTATTAGCCAACGTCGGTGCTGGTACGTCATTAGAGAACGCTCAACGCGCCGTAGATTTATTTGAAGCAAATGCTTTACAAATTCATCTAAATGCGCCTCAAGAGCTCGTAATGCCTGAAGGAGATCGTGATTTTACTAATTGGTTGCAAACGATTGAAGAAATCGCGACTCATTTGGACGTACCGGTCATTGTAAAGGAAGTTGGTTTCGGGATGACACGTGAAACGATTCAACAACTACTAGCTGTTGGCGTGACGATTATTGATGTCGCTGGTAGCGGTGGTACCAGTTTCACTCAAATCGAAAACGCTCGCCGCAAACAACGAGAATTTGCTTATTTAGATAATTTCGGTCTTTCCAATGTGGCAACTTTATTGGAAGCCAAAGATGTACCGGTTCCTTTTGAACTGATTGCATCTGGTGGGATTCGTAATGCCTATGATATTTTTAAGGCTTTATGCTTTGGAGCTCAAACAGTCGGCGTTTCTGGTACTATTTTAAATCACCTATTAACACACGGCTTAGAGCAAACCATCGAGCTTGTCCATCAATGGCAACAAGAACTGCATACCCTCTACGCCTTGACAGGAACCACTGAAACAGCCAAACTCAAAAAAGTGCCGCTTATCTTAACTGGCCATGCCAAAGAATGGTGCGAAATTCGCAATATTGATTATAAAAAATATAGCTCACGCTAAAAAAACCGCGAACATAGTTTAGATGTTCGCGGTTTATTATTATCTTTTACTTAGTAATCGTTGGAAAAAACCTTGTTTACATACAGCCGGAACTTCATCCAAATCTACCAATTGGTCATTTAGCATTCGTTGAAATCCCAAATTATCTTGCAGCATCAAACTATTTAGTTCTAATACCCCTTGCAAACTAGTCCATGTGCGACGAAGTTCCCCTTCTTTTTGCCCAAACAGTTCGCCATTTTCTTCAATCAACTGCGCCAACTCTTCAACCAATGTATGAACTAATTGATTTTGCTCACTTAATACAGTTGAGATTTCAGTTGGTCCAACTTCTTTTGCTGTTGCCCCTTCGACAAAGTCTGTCACAATCGACAAGCTATCTGCATAATCACGTAATTCAAAAATAAATGTTTGTGTCACTTCACGATTCATCAATGAACGATTTTGGCATAAACGCTGTTGTAACGCCACCAAACTCACTTGTGATTCAGCAAGCTGTCTTAATTGTTCTTCTATCGCCATTTTGTTTTGCACACTCCTAAATTGTTAATAGATACAGTCTACTCCAAAGCAAAAATTCGTCAAGAGAAAAATACGATTTATTTAGATAAAATGAAAATACTTAGCTGGAAGAGACGATATGAGTTATTTGAATGCGTTTTTTTATCTCTTCTCTCAAAAAAGTTAAATCTCTTTTAGATAGCATAGGATCGATTAAGATACCTGCTTGCGGGGACTCTGTAGAAATAACCACCGCTGAATCGTGTGACTCCACGAAAGTGACCTTTGCTAATTTCATTAAATCATGTTGAATAATTTTTTCCATTTGCTGTAGTCGTTCTACAGATAAGCTAGAATGCCAACGACAATAAACAGGTGCAACCAAACTTTCAGAAGAACCAAAATAAAAACAAGTATCCAAAAAATAACGTCTATTTAACTCAGTAGATAAGTGTGGGAATTTCTGAATGAACAAACGCCACAATTGATTAAATACACTGACAGCATAGGGATTATTTGTCTCTGATCTTACTTGACTAGACAACTTGAAAATCGTATAAATATCTTTTAAAGGAATCATTTTTTCTAACAACAAGCGTTTATATCGCTTAATATATAGCTGTTTTTTTTCATTTTTATTCAACACACGTACATGCTGCTCAAAAAGAGTAATCCATTCATTGATTACTTCTTCTATGTCCTTTTGGTGTAAAATCTCAAAAGTTAATTGAGGTTCAAAATTAATAAAATCTAGCGAATACATAACAAATAAAAGATACGTCCAATCTGATTGTGAGCAATCACTCTGGGGCAATTCTAGCATATACGCTTGCTTGTCAAACGTTATTTCTAATTCTTTTCCTAAAGATTGTGAATGTAAATTAATAAACAGCCACAATGCCAAAACCTCTATATTTTGCTTGGCAGGTATTAAATAAAACGCCTGACAAACACTACGACTTAACATCAAGTAAGTTTCTTTTTCAATCCATTCAACTTGACTGATTTTACGATGAACATAATAGAAAAACATAAAAAAAAGGAGACGAATTTGACTTTCTTTTCCAGTAATAGAGACTTTCCTGCCTACTTTGAGGACACATTCATACGGTATCAAGAACTCATTGATTTGACGAATCACTCGTCGCGCTTTGGAGACACTTATTTGTTGTTGCTGACAAAAATCTTCTGTAGAAAAAAAGCGAGACAACATCAGCTCTCGAAAAATACCATATACCAAATCTTCGGAGTAGAGTTTTTCAAAAACAGGGGTAAAATTAGCACCCTTTCGAGTTAATTTCACCCCATACTTGGTACTAATATGTAAATTTAACTGTTCTTGATTATAGAGTGAAGCAATTAAAGCTGAGAGGTCTTTTAGCACCTTTCGAATGGTTTGACTGGTGACTGTTTTCATTTGGATTGCCAGCATTTCACTAGTGACACACTCTTCTTGTTGATCTAAAAACAATAATAATTCTCTCTTTAACAACACTTCTTTAGAAAATCCAAACATGACTATTCCTCCCTGCTTTTTGGCTATTATTTCGCGTCACAACATTAAATGCATATTAAATTTTGAAAATAGTCTATGCTTTTAATTGCTTTCCCTATTAGACTTTGTTATTTTAAAAGATTATCAACATATGTTTCTTTTTTCGAAACTAAAAGAAACGTTTTTAATTAATTTTTCAGAGTGTTTTATTCCTAGAAATAAAACACTCTGAAAACCATTCGTTTATTATAGGGGGTTTCCTCTTAAAATAAACGTATTTTCAAAAAAACGCTCTTCTCCAAAAAGTTTCTATTTAAGATACACTTTTTATTATAAGCTTTATTTTTAAGTATCGTCAATGCTTTACATTTAAACCAATAAACATTTTGTATCTTTTTTCGAAACTCAATGATACGCAATGTTAAAAATTTGCAGAAAAGAGGAAGAATTTCGGTGACTAATAGTAGCATTTGCAAAAAAATTATCGACTTACGAAAGAAAAATGGCTGGTCTCAAACCACTCTAGCTAAAAAATTAGGAATTAGTAAATCAACCATGAGTAAAATAGAAAATGGCTCTCGAAAAATTACTACCGATGAATTGATTCGATTAGCTGAAATCTTTGATAGTAGTTCGGATTATTTGCTTGGTCTTCAAAATAACTCCTGCCCAACTACTAGTATCCAGTATGATTTAGCACATTTACTTAATTCGAATTTACAACTATGTTACACAAATGAATTTATTGTCTCTGAAGAAGAAAAAGCATTTTTTAAAACCGTTATCTCTGGTCATTATTGTTTAAAAAACAATACGTAATGTCAGTTACCAAAAGAATCCTCTTCCTCCATTGATGATTTAGTGTAACTCTTAGTTTTACTATATACTTAAAAATTATCACAATAGCTTGAGTCATTGAGATAAACATGTAGATTGGTTCGTGAAGTTCTAGAGGATTGGTTTAACTATCACGATATTGCTCTGAGTTTTCTCGTTTGTTCTTTCAAACTTATCACATTAAATGCCTCTGTTATTATTAGCTCTAGCTTTTCCTTCACTGCTTATCCAATCACTCAAAAAACGCATGAGAAATCCTGTTTAGAATTTCTCATGCGTTTTAAGGTTTTGATTTATCTTATGCGTTATATGCATCAATAATGATTTGTTTTAACTCAGAAATCAATGGTTCTTTTGGATTGGCCGTTGTACATTGATCTTCGTATGCTAATTCTGCCATACGATCAACCGTTGTATCTAGCGTTTCTTGTGTGACACCTTGTGCTTTCAAGTTCATATCGATTCCTAAGCTTGTTCCTAAATCAGCGACTGCTGTGGCAAGGGCTTCAACTAATTCCGCTGTTGTTTCACCTTTCAGACCTAAGAATTTGGCAATGTCTGCGTAATCTTGATCTGCACGGAAATAATCATATTTAGGGAACATCGCATGTTTTTGTGGATCTTTCGCATTGTAACGAATAACATGTGGCAATAAGATTGCGTTCGTACGACCGTGTGGAATGCCGTATTCTCCACCAATTTTATGCGCAACTGAGTGACAAATTCCTAAGAAGGCATTTGCAAAGGCCATCCCTGCCATTGTTGAAGCGTTATGCATTTTTTCACGAGATTCCATATCTGGTGTTTTTGTTGATTTTTCTAAGTTTTCAAAGACTAATTTGATTGCTTGTAAACTTAAACCACGTGTATAATCAGACGCCATGACTGAAACATATGATTCAATCGCATGAGTTAAGACGTCCATTCCTGTGTCAGCAGTTACTGAAGCTGGTACAGATAAGACAAATTGTGGGTCGATGATTGCAACATCTGGTGTTAACGCATAGTCAGCTAATGGGTATTTCACATGTGTTTCGCTATCTGTAATTACCGCAAATGGTGTTACTTCTGATCCGGTACCAGAAGTTGTTGGAATACATACAAACTGTGTTTTTTCTGGTTTGTCAATTTTGTACGTACGTTTGCGAATATCTAAGAATTTTTGTTTTGCACCAAAGAATGATGTATCTGGGTGTTCATAGAACATCCACATGCCTTTTGCCGCGTCCATTGCTGAACCACCGCCTAGAGCAATTACGGTATCAGGTTTGAAATCAACCATCATTTCAGTTCCTTTGTAAACTGTATTTGTTGAAGGGTTTGGTTCAACATCAGAGAAGATTTCAATTTGTACTGGATTTTTACGACGAGCTAATACTTCACGAACCGTATCTGCATATCCGAATTGAACCATTCCTGGGTCACAAACGATCATCACTCGTTCAACGTTTTCCATTTTTTCTAAATATAAAAGAGAATTTTTTTCAAAATAGATTTTTGATGGTAGTTTAAACCATTGCATGTTATTTCTCCGTTTCGCCAAAGTTTTCACATTGATTAAGTTCACAGCTGATACGTTACGAGATACAGAGTTTTTACCGTAAGAACCGCAACCTAATGTTAGTGATGGAATCATTTCATTATAAATGTTACCAATACCACCTTCTGCTGATGGCGTATTCACTAAAATACGGCAAGCTTTCATGCGTAAACCAAAACGCACTTGTAAGTTTTCATCTTCTGAATGAATAACTGCTGTATGACCTAAGCCGCCTAAGTTCAACATCGCTTCACATAAATCTAATCCGTGTTCTGTATTTTTTGCTTTAATCATCGCTAATACTGGAGATAATTTTTCACGTGACAATGGATAATCTTCACCAACGCCTTCTAATTCAGCGATTAACATTTTTGTGCCTTCTGGAACGGTAATGCCTGCTAATTGTGCAATTTCAATAGCTGAATGGCCAACGATTGCTGGATTTACTGCATATTTACCTTCATTCATTACGGCATCTTCTAATTTTTGTAATTCATTTGGTTTTACAAAGTATACTTGATGCGCTTGGAATTCAGCTTTTACGGCTGCATAGATTTCACGGTCAACAATCACTGCTTGTTCAGAAGCACAAATCATTCCATTATCAAATGTTTTTGAAACGATTAAATCGTTCACTGCACGTTTAATTTTAGCTGTTTTTTCAATATACGCTGGTACGTTACCAGGTCCTACACCTAAAGCTGGTTTTCCTGTTGAATACGCTGATTTCACCATTCCAGCACCACCAGTTGCTAATACAATCGCAATACCAGGGTGATTCATTAACCCTTGTGTCGCTTCAATAGATGGATGCTCAATCCATTGAACACAATTTTCTGGTGCACCAGCTGCAATTGCCGCATCACGTACAACACGAGCTGCTTCAGCTGAACATTTTTGTGCACTTGGATGGAAGGCAAAAACAATTGGATTACGTGTTTTTAATGCAATCATTGCTTTAAAAATGGTCGTTGATGTTGGATTAGTTGTTGGAGTTACTCCACAAACAACGCCGACTGGTTCTGCAATTTCGATAATTCCTTTTTGTTTGTCTTCGTTAATAATTCCGACTGTTTTATCATGTTTGATATTGTTCCAAATATATTCAGAAGCATACATATTTTTAATTGCTTTATCTTCATAAATTCCGCGACCCGTTTCTTCAACAGCCATTTTTGCTAAAGGCATGTGTTGATTTAACGCAGCCATTGCCATTTCATGCACAATGTTGTCGATTTTTTCTTGATCAAAGTTTTCCATTTCTTTTAAAGCGACATTTGCTTTCACTGCCAAATCGTCAATCATCACTGATACATCAATAGTTCCAACTTCTTTTTCTACTGTCTTAGCCATGGTAATCCTCCTAAAGATTATCTACTTTTTATTGTTAAGTATTTCACATATAGAATGATACACGATTATTTTTTATTTGTAAAGTGTTTTAGTGATGTTTTTCACAATTATTTTTTTAAATTTTTTTTGAACATTTTTATCACTTTACTACCCACTTTTGAAATCTCACGTTATACTAATAACAGCGAAATATTTCATTTAAGAAAACGTGTTGGAAAGAGGTTTGTTATAGTGTATAAAAAACGTCAAATAGCGCTTGGGATTTTAGCTTTTATTATCTTTTGCACCTTATTTGCTTTCACACGACATTTACGTCGTCCCCCTGCTTCAATTATGCAAGATGCCTTTCAATTATTTCTTTATCTTTTCTTGTTTGTCGTTGAAGGCTTCGTCTTATATATCGCCTTGCGCAAGAAAAAATAATACCGTAAGAGAATGTGTAGAACATTCTCTTACGGTATTTTTTAATCTTCTTTCGTTTCTTCAATTACTGTTACTTCTTCAGAAACAGTTGGAGCGTTCACAGTACGAATTGACGTACGATCGAATTCTAAATAAATTCCATCACAATCGATTTCTACGGTGTTTTTTGTTTCATTAATAGCTGAAATAACACCATGTAAACCACCAATTGTTACGACGCGACTTCCGACTTGCATACTATCTAATAAGTTTTGACGTTGTTGCTGTTGTTTCTTTTGAGAACGTTGCATGAAAAACAACATGGCAGCAATCGGAATAATCATAATAAGCATTTCCATTTTTTTCACCTCAATATTTTAAGCTTCCTCTTTTACTTTAGCAGATACGCTTAGAATTCACTAGCTTTTTTAGAAATTCTTTGCGTTTTCCTTATTAAATCCATATTCTTCAAAGAAGTTTTGGCGGAATTCTAATAAGTTATCATCCATAATTGCTTGACGTACTTGTTTCATCATATTCAATAAGAAATGCAAATTATGATAGGAAGTCAATCGAATACCAAACGTTTCATCACATTTAATTAAATGACGAATATAGGCTCTTGAGTAATTACGACAAGTGTAGCAATCACAGTTTTCATCAATTGGTCGGTAATCACGAGCAAATTGAGCGTTCTTAACAACTAAGCGCCCTTTTGATGTCATACACGTCCCATTACGCGCAATACGAGTTGGCAATACGCAATCAAACATATCAATTCCACGAATGACACCATCGATTAATGAATCTGGTGTCCCAACGCCCATTAAATAGCGCGGTTTATTTTCGGGAATTAATGGGGTAGTGAATTCTAATACACGATTCATTTCAGCTTTTGGTTCACCAACGGAGAGTCCTCCGATAGAATACCCTGGAAAATCCATGCCAATTAAATCATGGGCACTTTGACGACGTAAATCTTCAAAGCCTGCTCCTTGGATGATACCAAATAATCCTTGGCGATCAGGATTGGCATGCGCTTTTAAGCCGCGTTCTGCCCAACGTGATGTTCTTTCTACTGATTTTTTTACATAATCATAACTTTCATCAAATGGTGGACATTCATCAAAGCTCATCATAATATCTGAGCCTAATTTATTTTGAATATCAATTGCTTTTTCTGGTGACAAGAACAATGGTGAACCATTCAAATGATTTTTAAAATGCACACCTTCTTCAACGATATTACGCATATCAGCTAATGAGAAAACTTGGAAACCACCTGAATCAGTTAAGATTGGCTGATCCCAGTTCATAAATTTGTGTAAGCCGCCTGCTTCAGCTACGATATCTTCTCCTGGACGCAACCACAAGTGATACGTATTGCTTAAAATAACGCCTGCGCCCATGGCTTTTAATTCTTCGGGAGCAATTGTTTTAACTGTTGCTAGTGTTCCAACTGGCATAAACATTGGTGTTGGGAACGTTCCGTGTGGAGTGATTATCTCTCCTAAACGCGCTCCTGTATGCTTTTCTTTTTTTATTAATCGATAACGAATGGCAGGTTCCGACATTCATTTCCCTACTTTCTTTAGTTAATATATACCTCTCTCCATCATAAATCGTAGGTGGTCTTTTTGCAACTCTGGAGGAAAAAAGTTTCTTTTTTATCGTTTCTTTTCTCTTAATGTTATTTTTTTGTTACACTAATAAACGTACTAATTAATTATGAAAGGAGTCGATAGTATGAAATCAAATGCTGAATTAAAAATGGAAGCAAAACAAATGCTACAAGGACGTTGGAAAGAAAGTATTTTGCTTTGTCTAGTCCCAACCTTATTAGGTATTTTAGCCATTGCTATTGCACTTATCTTGTTAATTCCATTATTTATTATGCTGAGAGACTTACCAACTTATGTGGATGGCTCAATGGGCGTTTCTAGTGATGGAGGTGGCAGCGGTTCTGGTGGTAGTTTTGTTAGCAGTTTACTAGGTACCTATTTCACTGTAGCAATCGGTTGGACGTTTTTAGATGTCCTCCGTGGACGCAAAGTCGTGATTGAATCTTTTAGAGATATTTTTCGTGGATTCCGTTCACCTTATGCACTAGCAATTTTTGTATTGTATTTCTTAACAACACTTTTCACAACTTTGTGGTCTCTATTATTTGTAATTCCAGGAATCATCAAAGCATATTCTTACTCACAAGCTTACATGATTTATTATGATACTGTCGAAGCAACGGGTGAGCGACCAGGTTATTTAGATACTATCACTGCCAGCCGTCGTTTAATGGATGGTCATAAAGGACAACTATTCCTATTAGACTTAAGCTTTATTGGTTGGCATCTTTTAGCCATTGCGACATTAGGTATTGGTTATTTATGGTTAACCCCTTATATCGAAGCAACAAAAGCAGCTTTTTATGATAATTTACCGAAATAATTTTTAACAAAAGACGGATACTCCTGTAACTAGGAGCTATCCGTCTTTTTATCTTATTCTTCTTCTGGTAACTTATGGAATTTAATCATTTCATTAACGAATACTGGAACAATTGATAAAACAATTGCTAACATCCAATGATTCAGTCCAACTGGCACTAAGTTAAATAGTTCTTGTGTAAATGGTACTAAAGCAATAACAGTAGTGATGATAATTGCCAAGACAGCCATCTCAAATAATGATTTATTTGAAGATAATTTGACTTGGAAGATTGATTTTTCACTACGCACATTAAACACATGAATAATTGATGAATAAGCTAAGATTAAGAAGGCTACTGTTTGTCCGACTTCATGACTTGCACTAACCCAAGGGCTTACACCATCAACGAATGCGCCTAGATAAAAACCAAATAGTGTCACGACTGTAAATATAGATGCATTAATACCAATTTTTTGCCATAAACCACGTGAAAAAATACTTTCTTTTGGTGAAATCGGTGTTTCATCCATAATACCATTCATCGCTGGTTCTTTCCCTAAGGCAAAACCGGGTAGCCCATCTGCTACTACGTTAACAAACAGAAGTTGTACTGCTGTAAATGGTGCACCCCAGCCTACTAACATGGCAATTAACACAATAAAAATTTCAGAGATATTACAACTCAATAAGAAATTAACTGTTTTACGAATATTTTGATATACCGTACGCCCTTGTTCTACGGCATCAACAATTGTTGCAAAGTTGTCATCAGTCAATACCATATCTGCGGCACCTTTAGCAACATCGGTTCCAGTAATTCCCATAGCACAACCAACATCACTAGCTTTTAAGGCAGGCGCATCATTAACACCATCCCCAGTCATTGCGACTGTTGCGCCAGTTCGTTGCCATGATTGAACAATACGAATTTTATCTTCGGGTGTCACACGAGCATATACAGAATATTCTTTGACCGTGCTATCTAGCTCTTCTTCTGACATGTCACGTAATTGCGCACCCGTTAAAGCTTTATCTCCTTTTTGCAAGATGCCTAATTCTTTGGCAATTGCACTTGCTGTCACAACATGGTCACCAGTAATCATAACTGTTTTAATACCAGCTTTTTTTGCGCGAGCAATCGCTGCTTTGCTTTCTGGGCGTGGTGGATCAATCATTCCAATTAAACCAACTAATTTCAAATCACGCTCTAAAAATTCTGAAGTCATTTCTGTTGGTTCTTCATCATAAACACGGTAGCCGACTGCAATAACTCGTAACGCTTTTTTACCAAAGCGGTCATTAACCACAGTTGCTTGATCCAAATCGCCAAAACGGAACAGTGGTAATAAGACATCAAAGGCTCCTTTAGTAACGGAAATGTATTTTTTCCCACGTTTGTGGACAGTTGTCATCATTTTACGAGTTGAATCAAATGGAATTTCTCCAATTCTAGGAAATTCTTCACGTAATTCTTTTTGTGAGTGATAATTTTCTTGAATTGAGCGTACAATTGCAATTTCAGTTGGGTTCCCAATATAGTTAAATTCATCTTTTTCTTTTTCAACAACCACATCGGTACATAAAGCAGCAATTTTTAAGACTTCCATCGCTTCTTCAGTCATGGCATCTTGTGTATCGACGACTTCATCACCGTGCGCCCAAACTCGGCGAACAGTCATTTTATTTTGTGTCAATGTTCCTGTTTTATCTGAGCAAATCACACTTGCTGAACCCAATGTCTCTACGGCTGGCAAACGGCGAATAATGGCATTTTTCTTTGCCATTTTTTGGACGCCAAAAGCCAATGCTAATGTTACGATAACCATTAATGTTTCTGGCACCGCAGCAACCGCTAGTGAGACAGCTGTCATAAAAATATCCAACACTGGTTCGCCTTGCATATACCCTAAAGCAAAAACAATGGCAGCTGCGACTAAGGCAATTAAGCTGATACGCTTACCTAGATTATTTAAACGTGCTTGTAACGGTGTTTCTTGGGCTTGACTTTCATTTAATAAACCAGCAATTTTACCCATCTCTGTTTGCATTCCAGTTGCTGTCACAATCGCTTGTCCACGGCCATTTACGACTGTACAACCTTTAAACAACATGTTGATTTGATCTCCTAAGCTTTCGTCTCCGGTAGCTACAAAATCAACTTCTTTTTCGACAGGTTCACTTTCACCGGTCAATGCAGATTCTTCCACACGTAATTGTGACCCTTTGATGATTCTTGCATCAGCAACAATCATTGATCCATTTTCAATAACTAATGTATCCCCAACGACCACTTCTTCTGCATCAATTTCTAGTAACTGGCCATCTCGAATAACTGAAGCAGTTTGCTTATTCATATCTTGCAAAGCTGCTAATGCTTTTTCAGCATTTCCTTCTTGAACAATCGCCAAAACTGAATTAATAATAACAATGGCAATAATTAAAATTCCTTCAAATAAATCACCGTGATCCGTTGCTACGGCAGTGTAAAATGAAATGGCTGCTGCGACTAATAAAACAATTGTCGTAAAATCAGACAGACTATGTAAAATTTTCTTCACCATTGACTCTTTTGGCGCTTCTTCAAAACGGTTGCGTCCGTCTCGTTCCAAGCGTTCAGATGCTTCTTGTTGTGTTAAACCACCTGTATTTGTCGCTTGCAATTCTTGACGAACCTCTTCTGTAGTTTTTTTGTATGCTTCCATTAAACCCCTCCTTTACGTATACTTCTACTGTACCACGAACTTTTCATATCATGCAACATTCAACTTAGGTTATCCGAAACTATTAAATATTTTTTCAAATTCAGCATAAAAAATAAATAGAGTTTTGTTATTTTTTTGATTTTTATCTATATCATCTTCACAATTTCTTCTTATTTTCGTGTTAAAATGCTTTTGTTTTGCAAACGCTATCATTTTATGGTATGCTTTGAGTGTAAGGAAGGAGCAACATTTGTTGAGTTAGTTCACTATAAATAACAGCAAAGCAAAAAGTTGTCACAGCTACAAGTTTCACCTAGTATTTTAAAAGTAAATGTAATGAATGTTTCAAAGCTACACCTTCTTTAAAAGAAAAACATGAACCCCATTGTAACAAAACTTGCTAAAAAATTAGTGTCGAGTTTGTATTCCAAGACAAAATTTTTTGTTCCATGTACCACAGTAACACGCACGACAACTCAACAAAGCCTTCCAAAGTAAAAGACGGTTGCCACGAAATTTGTGGCAACCGTTTTTTTGTACTATTTAACGAACATAGCATCGCCAAAGCTAAAGAAACGGTAGCGTTCTGTTACTGCATGTTGGTACGCAGCTAAAGTTTGTTCTCTGCCTGCAAACGCACTAACAAGCATAACTAAGGTTGATTTTGGTAAATGGAAATTCGTTGAAAAAGCATCCACTACTTTAAATTCATAGCCAGGTGTAATAAAGATACTTGTCCAACCACTATCAGCTTGAATTTTTCCATCAAATTTAGTCCCAATTGTTTCTAAAGTGCGAATCGACGTTGTTCCAACTGCAACAATGCGACCACCATTGGCTTTAACATGATTCAACTTGTCAGCAGCATCTTCGGTCAAACGATAAAATTCACTGTGCATTTCATGTTCATCAATCTTGTCTACACTAACTGGACGGAAGGTTCCCAATCCTACGTGTAGCGTTAAAAAGACTAACTCAATTCCTTTGGCTTGAATTTTTTCTAGTAATTCTTCTGTAAAATGGAGACCCGCAGTTGGTGCCGCTGCTGAACCATTTTCTTTTGCATAAACGGTTTGGTAACGGTCAGGATCTTCTAAACGCTCTTTAATATATGGTGGTAATGGCATTTCACCTAGTGATTCTAAAATTTCCAAAAAGATACCGTCATAACTAAATTCAATGATTCGACCACCATGCGTTAATTCCTCTTTCACAGTCGCTTTTAAACGACCGTCACCAAATGAAATTTCTGTACCTATTTTGGCGCGTTTAGCCGGTTTAATCAACGTTTCCCACGTATCGCCTTCTGTATTGTTTAACAATAAAATTTCTAAATGCGCACCTGTCTCTACCTTTTCACCGTATAAACGTGCAGGTAATACACGCGTGTCATTCATAACTAACGCATCACCTTCGTTTAATTCGTCGATAATATCATAAAAATGTTTATCTTCCATTTTTCCCGTTTTTGAATCTAAGACAAGCAAACGTGAACTTGTACGATCTGTTAAAGGCGTTTGTGCAATCAATTCTTCTGGTAATTCAAAATCAAAATCTTCTGTTGTTAACATATTCTTCACTCTTTCTTTCTCAATCTGCCTACCCATTTTAGCACTTTTTTTCAAATTGTTTCAAAAAAATGAATTTCTCTTTTTTGTTTTATGAGAAAAGTCTGTGAACTCTTACAGGTACAAGGGGTTGTGCAATCGTTCTTTTTTGTGAAACATCTTGATTTCCGTTCGTTTTCCACCCTTTTGATAACGCTAACAGTGTTTTATCGTTTGTATTTTTTACGAATGTTGTTCATACTATTACTAACAGGTACACTAAAAATAAATAATTTGAGGTGAAATCAATGATTGAGTTTCAACACGTTTCAAAAATTTATAAAGGTGGAAAAGTTGCTGTCGAAGATATTAATTTGTCATTTGATAAAGGTGAATTCATTTGTTTTATCGGAACCAGCGGGAGTGGAAAAACCACTTCTATGCGTATGATTAATCGCATGACAGAACCAACAAAAGGGAAAATTCTGATTGATGGAGAAGACATTCAAAAGATGAACCCGGTCGAATTACGTCGTAAAATCGGTTACGTCATTCAAAATATTGGCCTAATGCCTCATATGACTATTCGCGAAAACATCACGCTAGTTCCTAAATTACTCAAAGTTTCTCAAGAAGAACGGAATACCATTGCCGAACGAATGATTGATTTAGTGGAACTCCCTCGCGAGATGCTTGATCGTTACCCCCATGAATTATCCGGTGGGCAACAACAACGAATTGGTGTCGTACGTGCATTAGCTGCCGACCAAGACATTATTTTAATGGATGAGCCGTTTGGTGCACTTGACCCAATTACGCGCGATTCCTTGCAAGATTTGGTTAAAGATTTGCAAGAACGTTTAGGTAAAACCATTGTCTTTGTCACCCACGATATGGACGAGGCTCTAAAACTAGCCAGTCGCATTGCGATTATGAGTGAAGGTAAGGTTATTCAATTTGATACGCCTTCCAATATCTTGAAAAATCCAGCGACTACCTTTGTTGAAGAGTTAATTGGTGAAGACCGGCTCTTACAGGCCAAACCTGATACTACCCCAGTAAGTGAAGTAATGCTGAAAACAGCTGTCACTATTACTCCGGAAAAATCATTACAAGAAGCAATTAAATTAATGCGTGAAAAACGTGTTGATACTTTGTTAGTTACAGATAATCAAAACATTTTAAAAGGTTATATTGACATTGAGTCAATCAATCTTCGTCGTGGTAATTCAAGTAGTGTCGGCGATATTTTAAAAACTGATGTCTTTTTCGTTAAAGAAACTGCCTTGTTACGCAATACCTTACGACGTATTTTAACACGTGGGTTAAAATATGTACCTGTTGTGGATGAAAAACAACGCGTCGTTGGTATTTTAACGCGTGCCTCTTTAGTAGAAATCGTATATGACGTTCTTTGGGGAGAAGAGCAATCTATTATAGAAGCAGTTGAGGCATTCAATCCTGAAGAAATAAAGGAGGTCTAGTCTGATGCAAGCTTTCTTTTCAGAATATGGTTCTCAATTAATTTCAAATATTTGGCAACATATTTTAATTTCTTTTTCAGCGCTCTTTTTAGGCGCATTAGTCGCTATTCCTTTAGGGATTCTTTTAACACGTGCACCTAAAATTGCTAGCATCGTGATTGGGATTACCAGTGCGTTACAAACAATTCCATCTCTGGCGCTATTAACACTAATGATTCCTTTTCTTGGCGTCGGTGTTGCTCCAGCAATTGTCGCATTGTTTATCTATTCACTGTTGCCGATTTTACGTAATACGTATATTGGTATGAAAAATGTTGATCCTAACTATCTGGATGTATCCAAAGGTATGGGTATGACCAATCTTCAATCAATTATCAGCGTAGAAGTGCCTATTGCATTACCAACAATTATGGCTGGCGTTCGTTTAGCAGCAGTCTATGTTATCGCTTGGGCAACACTTGCCTCTTATATTGGTGCGGGCGGTCTAGGGGTCTTGATTTTCAGTGGTTTAGATAACTATCAACCGCCACTTATCTTCGCGGGAACAATTCCGGTTATTTTATTAGCTCTGATTTCGGACTATCTTTTAGGAAAACTAGAAGATAAATTGACTCCATCCGCTTTAAAGGAGGAGAATGAATAATGAATAAATTGAAACGATTACTCGTACTTTTTGGAGGACTATTTCTTTTTGCAGGTTGTTCATTTCCAGGACTAGCGACCAATACAGATGAAGATACTATCGCGATTACAGGTGGTATTACAACTGAATCACAAATTTTGGGAAGTATCGTTGCTGGTATGGTCGAACATTATACAGATAAACAAACAACCATTATCAATAACTTAGGGACAACCAACATCAATCACCAAGCCATGCTCAATGGCGATGCCGGTATCTCGTCGACTCGTTATACAGGGACCGATATTGCTTCGACTCTCTTGCTTGAGCCTGTGATGGATCCTGACAAAGCTTTAGAAGTCGTGCAAAAAGAATTTAAAGAACGCTACGACCAAGTATGGTTTCCATCGTATGGCTTTGATAACACCTATGTCTTTCTTGTAAGAAAAGACACTGCTGAAAAATATAATTTAAAAACCGTCAGCGATTTAGAAGCCGTTGCGGATGAATTAGTAGTTGGTGCCGATCGTGCGTGGATGACACGTGAAGGAGACGGGTATGATGGCTTTACTGAAACATATGGGTTTAAATTTGGATCAATTTTACCGATGCAAATTGGATTAGTATATGATGCAGTGGACGCCCACCGAATGGACGTCGTGTTAGGTTACTCTACAGATGGACGAATTGCTAGTTATGATCTAGTCATGCTTGAAGATGATAAGCAATTCTTCCCACCTTATGATGCTTCGCCCGTTGTCAATCAAGAATTACTGGATGAAGTCCCTGAATTAGAAAATGCCTTACTTCGTTTAGCAGGAAAAATTGATACAGAAACGATGCAACAACTAAACTATGAATCTGATAATAATTTGGTGGAACCATCAATTGTCGCAGAACGCTTTTTAGAAGACCATCATTACTTTGAGGAGGATGCGCAATGAACATGAATGAAATGAATTTACTGCAACAATTTTTCTATTATTTTCAAGAAAACGGCAGTTACGTTTTTGCTCAATTTTTGCGCCACTTCTTGATTTCGATTTATGGTGTCCTTTTTGCCGCAATTGTAGGAATTCCGATTGGGATTGCTATTTCTAGACGCAGGAAATTAGCGGATTGGGTTATTCGAATCGCGAATATCATTCAAACTATTCCCGCTTTGGCGATGGTTTCGATCTTGATGTTTGGTTTTGGTTTGGGTGTAAATGTGGTTATTGTGACCGTCTTCTTATACTCACTCTTACCAATTATCAAAAATACTTATACCGGCATGATTCAAGTAGACCGTAATGCCTTAGATGTCGGTAAAGGCATGGGGATGACTGCTTGGCAACGTCTGTATATGATTGAGTTACCTTTATCCGTTTCAGTCATTATGGCAGGAATTCGTAACGCGCTAGTAGTCGCAATCGGAATCACCGCTATCGGTACCTTCGTAGGTGCAGGTGGTCTCGGGGATATTATTGTCCGTGGTACAAACGCGACAGATGGTGCCGCGATTATCCTAGCAGGTGCGTTACCAACCGCTGTCATGTCAATTTTTACCGATTGGTTCTTAGGTTTAATTGAAAGACGCCTAGATCCAGCAAGCCGTACTAGTAAATAAAGATGAATGATTTTCTTGCTTATTAGTAGAATACATTAAACTTTTTATAAAAATAAAAACATGATAAATCTAGTAAGGTTTAAACTTACTAATTTATCATGTTTTATTTGTACCTAGTTAGGAAATCAACGATAGATGATTCATATTACTTTAAATTAATTTTATATAACAAAAAAGCACCTGAATTAATGCTACGCTTAAAACACTCTGATGACAAAAAAAAGATACAGTTTATCCCGTATGAAAAAATACGTGAGAACAAAATTGGAATCTTAGTCATAACGGATAATGCAAACCGCTTAAAACAAATCAAAGAAAATCCGCAAAATGCTATCAATATCGTAACTAGCGAAGATACATTGCTGGAACAATCCGTCTCAATTAAATAAGCTCCCTCACAAAAAGTCTTAAAAATTCCGTCGAATGAAACGAAATTTTTAAGACTTCTTTCTTATTTCTTCAAATGATAACTATAGGTGCTAACAATAATATGTTCACGCCATGACAGACGGAAGCGTAAACGCAAGCTTGTTTGGTTATGCAAGATATTTTGCCAACGACGTTTTGGTACAAACTGCGGGATAATAACCGTCGTAGTGTAATTATTTTGTCGCGCTTTTTTGCTGACAATATCCACGTACCGAATAACTGGATTTTCAATCGAACGATACAAGGAATGAACAATCGAAAAACGAACATCAGGGAATTTTGCTTTAAATTCTGCTTCAATTTCTTTTTCTTTTTGAACATCTTCATCTAACGATACGTGCATGGCTACCACATAATCGCCTATCGAACGCGCATAATTCAACGCACCAATGTTTACACGAGTGACATTCCCAACTAAAACAATGACTGTATTGCCATCATACGTATGCAACTTCACGTCTTCTTCTAAACGTAATTGTTCTGCTACTTTTTTATAATGATCATGTATTTTATAGAAAATAAACAATAAAATTGGCATGATAATAAAGAACGGCCAAATATCATCTAAACGATAGGCAAATAAAATCGCAATAATCGCGTAAGAAATGAACGCACCAATAATATTCGCAATCGATTTTTTTAACCAGCCTTTGCCTTCTTTGCGCCATTTAATGACCATTCCTGTTTGGGATAACGCAAAAGGAATAAATACACCAATCGAATAGAGTGGGATTAAACGTTCAGTGGACCCTTGGAAAATAAAGAGTAAAACAATCGAACCGGCTGCTAATGTGATAATCCCATTGGAATACCCCAGACGATCGCCACGATCTTGATATAAATGCGGCATAAATTTATCTTTAGCTAAATTATACGCCAGTACAGGAAATGCTGAAAATCCAGTATTTGCGGCTACCGCTAAAATTAATGCTGTCGCAAATTGTAAGACATAAAACAAGACACCATGACCAAAAACAGCTTGTCCCACTTGAGAAAGGACTGTTACTTCTTTTTCAGGTACAATCCCATACCAATAGTTGATAAAGGTAATCCCTACGAAGAAGAAGCCTAAAATAGCTGCCATTAAGGTTAAAGTTGCCGCTGCATTTTTAGCACGTGGTTTTTTAAAGAAAGGAACCGCATTACTAATCGCTTCAACCCCAGTTAATGAAGAAGAACCAGATGAAAAGGCACGTAATAATAAGGCAATAGAAATTCCCGGTACCATCGTTCCTGGTAAAGCTGTTGCATGTAAAGGTGCTGCTCCTGTAACAATTTTAAATAAACCTACGACAATTAATAAACTAATAACCGCAATAAAGGTGTAAACTGGTACCATTAAAAATGTTGCTGATTCTCGCAAACCACGTAAGTTCATCATCATGATGAGCAACACAATAATGACAGAAATAGCCACTTGATGACCATAAAGAGCTGGTACAGCCGAAGTAATGGCTTCAGCACCTGCTGAAACAGACACAGCAACGGTCAGCATATAATCAATAAGCAATGAACCACCCGCAATCAAACCGGCTTTTTCCCCTAAGTTTTCACTACTTACTACATACGCCCCACCACCATGAGGATACGCATGAATAATTTGTCGATACGATAAGGTTAATGATACTAATAAAATAATGACAAATGCTGCAATTGGTAAGGAATACCAAATCGCTGCCGCAGATAAAGTGATTAAAACGACCACAATCTGCTCTGTACCGTATGCAATTGATGATAAGGCATCAGATGATAATAAAGCTAAGGCCGCAAAACGAGTTAATTTCTGATCATCGTTCTCTGCAGATTTTAACGGTTTGCCTACCAACAAACGTTTTAACGCATTCACTTCTTTCGCTCTCCTTGAAAAAATATTTTTTATTTTGTTATTTTACATTTTTTATCTTGTACCGATTTTCTCCGGAACAAGACTGTATATTACGCCTCGCTATGGTAAAAGTCAACGAGCTTCTGTGTTGTTTTTCATCATATTTTTTTAGGTATTTTCATTTTTTCATTACATTTTCTAAGGTTAACAAAAACACAAAAAAACTGTTTAAATTAACGGAATAACTTCATCAATTCAAACAGTTTTCTTTCATTTTTAATGGAAAAAATGACTCTTATGTGCTAATTCTTCGACACGTGCCATTGGTTTCACCATAAACGGACAAAGCACTGTCCCAATAATCCCAAATACCACGAAAATTCCACCTAAAACCCATAAGTCGAGAGTGGCATTAGGCCAATAAATCCCCCCTGCTGACTCACGCAATAGATTAACTGCATAGGTGAAGGGTAATAATGGATGAATAAATTGGAAGAATGGTCCAGAAACTTGAATTGGATAGTTCCCACCACCACCAGAAATTGAGAGAACTAATAAGATAATCCCAATCCCTTTACCAACATTCCCAAAAAGACCCACAAAAACATAAATCATCATCATAAAGGCTAGTGCCACAAGTAAACCAAATAAGATACTATAAACTGGCTCACGAACATCTACTCCTAAAGCAAAATAGTTTCCTAAAGTAACAATCAAGGCTTGCCCAATTGCAAAAGTTAAGAAAGTCATCATACGTGCTACGAACATTTCACGTTTACTAAATCGTTTTTTATCTTCACCTTCTAAGTGGAAGGCTGTTCCTGCTACACTTGATAACAACAAAGCACCTACCCATAAACATAAAGCCGTATAGAATGGTGTACTTGCAGAACCATTATTTTCAATTGGATACATTGTGGTTGTTTTTAACTCAACGGGTGTTGTAAAGAAGTCACTTTCAGCTTGTGCATCATTTTTTAGCAGTTTAATGATATCTCCTAAATCCGCAATTTCTTCTCCTTTATGGATAGCCGTTGCAGCTTTATGCACTCCATTTTTCAGAGAAGGCCATTCATCTTCAATCAGACCTGCTGCCATATCCAATGCCGATTCAACTGTCGGTAATTTTTCATGAACAGTATCTAATGTAGAAGTCACTTCATTTTTCAATGTTGGCCAATCATTGACAACAAAATCTGCAGCTTTATTGAGTTTGGCTGTTAATTCAGGAAGTTCATTTTGGTATAAGTCTACCCCTTTATTAATACCATCAACAATTTCATCCATATGACCGTTTAACATGACGTTTGCATCATGAATTTCTTGTCCTAAAGCCGGCATTTCTTTTTCGTATTTTTCTAACATGTCAATCGCATTTGTAACTGTTTGAGCAGTAGAACTCAATAGTCCATCTAAATCAATTTTATTGGCATCTGCTAATAAATCTTGGGCGTTAGTTAAGCCTGGAATCAATTTATTTTCTAATAATGCTCGCACATTTTGGCTAATCTCATCCACATTAACATCATTACTTAAAGCAGCTAAGTTCCCAGATAAGCTTTCTAATTGTTGTAAAAATTGTTGGATTTCTTCTTTGCTAATCGTTCCAACACCCGCAGCTAAGTTCGTTGCTGTCTTTTGTGCTGAAGACATTAAATCGCGAACTTGAGTTAAGCGGGCAATAGGTCCGCTAAAGTCACCATCTAATTGTGATTGTAATTGACTTAACCAATCTATTAAATCCGTTACGATTTGTTGTTGCTTTTCTAAACTTGTCGCGATGTCATTCAACGTTTGTTTGAGTGCCTCGCGTTCTTCAGGTGTTAATTCTTCCGCATTAGTCACAATCGTATTCAAGGTATTTGCCCAATTATTGACGGTCGTTGCTAAACCAGTAATCATTTCAAAATTCGTTTGGACAGCTTGAGTAATCGCATCTAAATTATCATCTAATTTATACGCTGCTTCAATCGTTTTATCCGCAAAAAAACTTGCATCATCACTTAATTGATGAATTTTAGGTAATAGGGCTTGAACATCTTGAATAATTTGTAATCCTTGCTTTGCTTCGCCAATTCCTTCAGTTAATGTTGCTGAAATATTGTCAAAGTCTTCATCAATCATTGCAATTTGGCGACCTGCATTTTGAATTTCTGGAATTTTTTCTTGTAAAGTCAAAATAATTTTAGCTTGTTCTTCGATTTGAGGCATTTTATTATTCATAGCCACTAATTTTTCGCCCATCGCATCAATTTCAGGAATATGCGCAACAAATTCATCTGCTTTTCCTAATTTTTCTTTTAGTTCAGGGAATTTTGCTTGGAATGCAAGTACATCCTTCGTATAACCATCAATTTTATCGGTATTCGCATCTACTTCCAAAATCAAATTTTTAATTTTATTAATTGAAACTAAATTTGATTCCACATTATAACCAAGTTCATTTAACGCTTTTAATAATGTTTCGCTTGCAGTGTGAATGAAATTTTGCGTAATTTGTTCTTGCAGACTGCTAGCACCTTTAGCTGTAATTTTGGGGGCAATCGCATTGATTTTTTCATTAAAATAATAATCAATTTCCGGCTTTTTAATTTCGCCCGTTGTAAAACTCAATAAATCACTGGAGAAATTTTTAGGAATATAAATCCCAGCATAATATTTCCCAGATTTCACGCCTTCTGTCACTTCTTTTTTTGAGTCAACGAACCGCCAGCCTAATTGATCGTTGTCATGCAATGTCTCAATGACTTGATTGCCTATCGCGATTTCTTTGTCTTTCAATTTTGATCCTTCATCGTCGCTATAAATAGCAATCGGTAGTTCATTGGTATTACCGTAAGGATCCCACAATGCTTTAATGTTAAACCACGCATACAAAGACGGCAACGCCATTAATGCAATAACGAGGAAGATTGTAACCGGATTGCTTGCCAATCGTTTCCAATCAAGTTTGTATAATGCCCAAGTATTTTTCAAATGTTGGGGGAATTGTTTTATCTGATTCACTTTTTTTCACCATCATTTCTTCAATGTCGTTGGATAATTTATCACGATTTCAAGCTTCTTTCCATCTAATTGCTTCTCTTTTATTGTTTTTTTAGACATTTATTGATTTATGTCCAAAAATAAAAGAGAAGCTCTTGACTTCTCCCTTACTCTTGCGCTTGTTTTGCTTGTAAAAATGAATCTAATAAATTTACAAAAGTCTGATCTAAGAAACTCTCATCATCTTTTCTTGTTAGTTGTTTCACTGGAGTTTCCTCATTATCAAAATATGAGATGGGAACAAATAATTCATTTTGAACCATAACAGTAATTTTTGGATGATACGTGAAGTCACCACACGGTCCTGCAATTAAACGCGCCAATTCATAATGCGTATCGTCTAATTTACGGAAACGATAATAATGATCTTCCCAGAATATTTTTTCATCACTACATAATTTGACAGTATCTCGCCAATTTGCCATTATTTTCGCCACCTTCTTGTTTTTTTTATTCTACCAAAAATAACAAAAAAGTGAAGGATTAATCACTCCATCTAATTTTTTGAAAATTCAAAACACTATTGGTAAAACGTATCATAGACTGGTATGATAAGAGAAAGGAGGCGCGCATATGGCAATTTTAACATTTGAAAATGTTTCACTTATCAGACAACAACAACCACTTTTAGACACGATTAATTGGCAAATTAAAGAAGGTGAAAATTGGGCTATTTTAGGGTTAAATGGGGCCGGGAAAACCTTATTACTCCAGTTAATCACTGGCAGTCTTTGGCCTTCTAAAGGAAAATTAACGGTTTTAGATCAAGTATTTGGGCAAGCATCGATTCCAGAGCTTTCTAAACGAATTGGCTGGGTTAGTACTGCGTTACAATATCGTTTGAATGTCAGCGATACCGCTGAACGAATTGTTTTGTCGGGGAAATTTGCTAGTATCGGCATTTATCAAGAATTTACTGATGAGGATTTAAATAAAGCAAAAGAACTGCTGGTTTCTTTAGATGCTGAAAGTTTGATTGGTAAAAACTACCATTTTCTTTCTCAAGGCGAACGTCAAATTGTCTTAATTGCACGAGCATTGATGGCAGAACCAGAGCTATTAATTTTAGATGAACCGTGTAACGGACTAGATTTGTTTGCTCGAGAAGAATTGCTAATCAAAATCGATCACTTAATTCGCCAACCTAACGCACCCAGTCTATTATTTGTTACGCATCATACAGAAGAAATTTTACCAATTATTAGCCATGTCATGATGTTAAAGAATGGGAAGATTTTTGCCAAAGGGACTCGTCCAGAAATTTTAACGCCTGAATTACTGCCAAAATTTTATGATAAACCAGTAACTACCTATCAATTAACTGAACAACGTCAGATGATTTTACCTGTGAATCACTTGAATTAGTAGATTGAACAAAAAAATGCGTGGATTAACGATTCCACGCATTTTTTTTATTCTCGATTTTTACGAATCGCTGCTTGTACTGCATTCATTACCGCTGAACGAAAACCATCTTTCTCTAAAGAAGCAACCGCCGCAATGGTTGTTCCTCCAGGTGAGCAAACGGCATCTTTTAATTCAGCGGGATGCTTGCCGGTCTCTAGGACCATTTTAGCCGCACCTAACACTGCTTGGGCTGCAAATTCGTAGGCATCTTGCCGACTCATTCCTTCTGCAACTGCACCATCTGCTAAAGCTTCAATAAATAGATACACATAAGCTGGTGATGACCCACTAACACCGATGACTGCATCTATTTGACTTTCAGGTAAAATCTTAGCACGACCAAAGCTTTCAAAAATTTGAATCAGCAATTGACGTTCCTTTTCTGTACAATATGAATTGACTGAAATCGAAGACATGCCTGCTCCCACTGTTACGGGCGTGTTAGGCATAGCGCGAGCAATTTTGTGAGCGCCTAAACCAGCTTCAATTACTTCTAAAGACACACCTGAGGCAACAGAGACCAATAGATGATTGTCCGTTACATAGTTCTTAATCGTGGGTAATACGTTGATTAATATTTGGGGTTGTACAGCTAAAACAATGACCTCCACTGATGCAAATAGCTCTTTTTCATCCACGAGCGCTTGAATATGATAGGCTGTCTCAACCTTTTTTAAGGTTGGTTCATATCGATGATTATACACATAAATTTCTTCAGGTTGATACATGCCTGATTCAATCAAACCATGGATCATTGCTTCTGCCATATGACCGGCACCATAAAAACCAATTTTGCTCATTTTCCTTCACTCCTATTCAAAAGATTCTACACGTGCATTTATGATTTCTAAATAGCCTCGCATAGGAACTTGAACTTTTATATAAATATTTGCTGACATTTCTAAGATTATTTCTTCCTCACCTTGTTGAAATACGCCAAAATACTTGCCAGAGGGATCTTCATATTTTTTTACTAATAAGTAATACCCAGACTTTTCAACTGGTTGACGAAATAAAAAAGATTGACGCACACGTTGAAAAGTAAACCAGACTAATAAAATCAGTGTTAGACTGACGACAATGTATCCCATTTATTCACCAACTTATTTTTTATGTACTAGACCCTTCTCGTCTACTGTAATATTTAAACCTACGCTGATTTTCAAAGCAATATCAACCGAGTTCATCACATCATTTTGTAGACGACACACTTTTTCTTTTAATCGTGACTTATCAATTGTGCGAATTTGTTCCATTAAAATAACAGAATCGCGACCTAACCCTGTCCCAGCTGCTGTAATTCCAATATGTGTTGGTAACTTGGGTTTTGCCATTTTTGCAGTGATGGCTGCAATAATAACTGTGGGGCTAAAGTGATTCCCTAAATCATTTTGAATCACTAATACTGGACGTAATCCACCTTGCTCAGAACCAATGACTGGAGATAAATCTGCAAAGTAAATTTCACCACGTTTGACCATAGACATCTTCCTTTCTTAATTATATTCTCGTGGTATTCGTTCTGAAAATGAACAAATAACTTCATAATGAATCGTATCTAAATAATCGGCTACTTCCTGCAACGTAATTTCCTTATCTTTATCTTTGCCAATTAACGTAACACGAGTACCGGTTGCAACGGGTTTTGGTAAACGAATCATCAACTGGTCCATACACACCCGACCAACAATTTCACAAAATTCCCCTTCAACTAATACATGGAAACCTTGCATTTTACGCAAATAACCATCTGCATACCCAATCGGAACTGTTCCAATCCATTCCATTTCACTTGTTTCGTACGTCTTTCCATAGCCAATTCCTTCGCCCTTTGGTACTTTTTTGACTTGTACTAATTGCGAAACTAAAGAGAGTGCGGGTTGTAATGGATAACTGGCGGTCATAGCTGTTCCTGATGGATTCAAACCATACATGGCAATTCCAAAGCGAACCATATTACCTAAATCATCATGCCATAACGATGTGGCACTATTGCTAACATGTACATAATGTGGCAAACGTGGCAAATGCTCCAAGATTTCTTTGAAACGCTGGTTTTGTTTTTGCCAATACATATCCTCTTCTTGATCAGCGGTTGAAAAATGCGTAAAAATACCTTCCCACGTCATCGCAGGAGCCTGCTCGATAAATAACGCCGCCTCTTTGACTTCTTCGACTGTTAAAAAGCCAATTCGGCCCATCCCTGTATCGACTGCAATATGTAGTTTTAGTGGCGTCGTTGTTAGCATTTCATTGGCAGCATGTAACCAGTCAAGTGTGGCTACAGGGACTGCAATATCGTATGTGATAGCTAAAGGAATTACTGAAATATCTATAATTCCTAAACAAAGAATGGGTGCATCGATGCCGTTTTCTCGTAATTCAATTGCTTCATCAATAGTTGCCACACATAGACCAGTCACGCCAACTTCAAGTGCGGCTTTGGAAACAGCCACTGCACCGTGTCCGTAGCCGTTCGCTTTGACTGCTACAAAAATGTCTTTTCCTTGATTATGTGCAAGCTCATTTTTAAGATTTTGCTGAATTGCTTGTAAATCTACAACTATTTTGGTTGGGCGATGATAAGAGATTGCCATCGAATATCCTTCTTTCTATTTCTCTAAAATAATTTGTGCAAATGCGAGTTCTTCGGTATGCGTGATGCTGACAAAAACATTGCCTTCTGTAAAAGGTGATTTTGTTACAACAGGCGCACCAAAATCATTGGTTAAAATTTCTAAATCTTGAAAGGTAACTTTACCAATTCCAGTTCCCCATGCTTTTGAAAATGCTTCTTTGCAAGCGTATCTGCCACCTAAAAATTCAATTTGACGTTTTAGAGGTAAGTTATCAAATAACATGTGCTCATTGGGAGTTAATATCCGTGAGATAAATTTTGGTTTATCTTGGATAAGTTTTTTTATACGTGCTAAATCTACAGCATCGATTCCAATTCCTTGAATCATAGGTTCCTACTCTTTCCTTTTAAGTTAGCTTTATTCTACCAAACTTTAAAAGAAATACCACTGAAAATTTTTTCAGAAACAAAAAAAACACCCAAGAAAATTTCTTTTCTCAGGTGCAGATGGGTAATTTTTAACGACTTATTCGTTGGTCTTCAGCCATTCATAAAATCATTAATTTTTTCTTAATCTTGGTTATTGCGAATAACGAAGCTACGTTTTTTATCGCTTGGACGACGGCTTGGTTTACGAGAACCACCGTCTTTATTGTAACTACCTTTGTTTGTGCGACGACCTTCTTTGTCATCACGGTTGCGATCACGATCGCCACGGCTTCTGTTACGGTCATCGCGTCCACGTCCGCCTTCACGACGTCCGCCACGGTTGTTACTGCTACGACGTCCGCCACCACCTTTGAATGATTTTTTCCCTTGTGGTAATGGGCGTTCAGGTGTAATTTTTACTGGAACTAAATCAGAAGGATCTTTGGCTAATGTTTTTAATAACAATGCTGCTAAATCTTGTGCTGAATATTGTTCTAATAATTGATCTGCGCCTTGTAGGTATTTTTCCAACCCATTGGCATCCATTTTTTCTTCAACAGTTTCCATAGCCGCACCAATTTGACCTTTGAAAGCTTCTTTTTCAGTTGGTGGACGTAGTGTTGACATACGTTTTTTCGTTAAGTTTTCAATGACATGTAAGTAACTCATTTCGTTTGGTGTTACGAAAGTGACAGACATTCCACCTTTACCAGCGCGTCCTGTACGACCAATACGGTGAACATAGCTTTCTGGATCTTGAGGGATATCATAGTTATATACATGTGTCACGCCTGAAATGTCTAAACCACGTGCAGCAACGTCTGTCGCAACTAAGATATCTAGATTGCCAGATTTAAATGCACGTAACACACTCATACGTTTTTGTTGAGAAAGATCACCATGGATGCCTTCTGCTTTGTATCCGCGTGCTTCTAAACCACGTGCTAATTCGTCAACACGACGTTTTGTACGACCAAAAACAATTGTTAATTCAGGTTTTTGAACATCTAATAAACGTGTCATGATATCAAATTTTTCGAAATCTTTTGCACGTACATAATATTGATCAATCAAATCAGCAGTCATTTCTTTTGTTTTGATTTTTACATGTTCAGGTTCTTTCATAAATTTTACGCCAATGTTTTTAATTGCTGGTGGCATTGTTGCAGAGAATAATAATGTTTGGCGTTCTTCAGGGACTTGGGCAATAATTGTTTCAATATCTTCTAAAAAGCCCATATTTAACATTTCATCTGCTTCATCTAAAACTAATGTTTCTACTGTTGCTAATTTTAAAGTGTGACGGTTAATATGGTCTAACATACGTCCAGGTGTTCCTACAACAATATGTGGACGATCTTTTAGTTGACGGATTTGGCGACCAATATCAGCACCACCGTAAACAGCTTGTACACGGATTTTTTTGTCTTTACCTAAACGGTATAATTCTTCTTGTGTTTGGATAGCCAACTCACGAGTTGGGGCAATTACTAGACCTTGTAATTGTTGTTTTGCTGGGTCAATTTTTTCTAACATTGGTAGACCAAATGCAGCAGTTTTACCTGTACCTGTTTGGGCTTGTCCAATCACGTCTTTACCTGTCAATGCTAGTGGAATTGTTGCTTCTTGGATGGGTGTTGCTTCTTCAAAGCCGGCACGCTCAATCGAAGTCAATAATTCTTGTGATAGTTCTAATTCTTTAAATTTCAAATGGATCCTCCTAAGTGTGATCGTAGATGATACTCTCATCTCGTCGTTTTTAACTAGATACAATTTTTTGTATCTGTTGATAGTTTGAAGCGTTCGCTTTTTTCCATGATTATCCAAACATGGTCCCTGACATATTTATTTAATCATTTCTCACCGAAAAACCACTTCTTGAAGGCATTAGAAAAGGCTAGAACAAACGATACTTTGCTGTTGTCTAGCCTCATTTTGAATTTATAATGATAGGATCATTTCTTTTTTATCTAAACCGCAACCGGCTTAGGTTATCAGTTATTCCAATTTTTTCTTCATCTTTCGGCACTTAAACAGTCTAACATAGGTTGAAAATTTCAGCAAGTTTCCACGCTTGCTTACAAGAAATTTCTTTTCCAGTTACTTTTCTTTATAACTTGGCAACAACCTCTGCTAATCCCATGCCATTACTACCTTTTAAGACAATGCTGTCTGTTGGCAATAAATCGGCTTTAATTTGCGCTATTAAGGCTTCTTTTTGATTAGGTTCAAAATAATACACTTTGCTGCTTACAGCATCATGTAAAGCTGACATCTCTTCACCATACAAGTATACAATATCATAGTTGTTGCTAAGATGATCGGCCATTTGACGGTGCATTGCTTTTGAATCAGGACCTAATTCAAGCATATCTGCTAATACAGCTAAGCGACGACCAGGTAAGTCTAACTGTCCAAAACTATCTAGGACTAAGCCCATCGCCGTTGGATTGGCATTGTACACATCGCTTAAAATATCTGCACCATTCGAAGCTTTTAACCACTCGGTACGATTTTTAGTTAGTTTAAATTCAGCTAAGCCCGTAGCAATTTGTTCGGTTGTTAAACCAAAGTAACGACCAAATCCATAAGCAATTAAAGCATTTTTGACATTATAGCCACCTAAAACTGGAATACGGTATTCATTACCATCAATCATAAACGTCGTTTCTTCTTTGGTTTCATTTAAAATTTCACCACGAATGGTTCCTTCGCTTAATCCAAATGTCGCAAGTTGTTGCGTCAAATCGGCGAACAATGGCTGTAAGAGTGGTTCATCACCAGGAATAATCAACAAGCCATCTTCTTTTAAGCCATCGACAATTTCCATTTTGGCAGCAGCAATCCCTGCACGTGAGCCTAAATGTTCAATATGAGCTTCTCCAATTAGAGTGATGGCTGCTGCATCTGGTTTAGCTAATTTTGATAAGAAAGAAATTTCACCGGCATGGTCCATTCCCATTTCTAAAATTAACATTTCCGTGTCTATCGGCATATGTAAAATCGTATAGGGCATTCCCAAATCGTTATTGTAATTTCCTTGCGTTTTATACGTACGGAATTTTTGTGCCAACACTGATTCTGTCATATCTTTGGTTGTTGTTTTACCGTTACTGCCCGTAATTGCCGCAAGTTTAGGTGCCACTTTTTGTTGGTAATAGACAGCAAGTTGTTGAAAAGCTTGGGTGGTATCTGTTACAGGCAACACAGCTATATCCGTTGGTGCCTCCGAAAGATCGTTGCTCCATAAAGTCGCCACTGCGCCTTTAGCGATTGCTTGTCCAATAAATTCATGTCCATCACGAGCACCAGCTAACGGAACAAATAAGCTACCTTCTTGAATTAAACGACTATCAAATTCAACACTAGTTACCACCGCTTCTGAATTTCCAACCAATGAAATCTGCAACGCATCTGCGATTTCTTTTACTGTTAACTTCATGTTCTTCTCCTTCATATAAAAACAAGGCATGTCGAGTTTGCTCGATGATGCCTTGTCGATTTATTTCATCTCTGTTAGAAAGCTTTGGCGTTGCTCATATCGTTTTACACCTAATTGAATTAATTCTTCAATTAAGTCACCATACTGCAAACCTGTTTCGCTCCACAATGATGGATACATACTAAATTGAGTAAAACCAGGCATTGTATTTAATTCATTTAAGAATAATTCATTTTTATTCGTCAGGAAGAAATCGCAACGACTTAAGCCGCTACCGCCGAGCATTGTATAAGCAAGTTTTGCATATTCTTGGGCTTTTTCTTGCACTTCATCAGGAACTTGTGCAGGAATTTGCATCACAATGTTGTTGTCGATATATTTTGAGTTGTAATCATAAAAAGCAACATCTTTAACAATTTCACCCGCCATTGTTGTGCGCACATCTTCATTTCCTAAAATCGCTACTTCAATTTCACGAGCTTCAATACCTTGTTCAATGACTGCACGAGTATCGTATTTGTAAGCTTCTTCTAACGCATTTTGTAATTCAACACGATTTTCCGCTTTTGAAATACCCACACTTGATCCCATATTCGCCGGTTTAACAAACATTGGGTAACGTAAAGAACCTTCACATTGTTCAAAAATTTGTTTTGGATTTTCTTTCCATTGATTTTTCAATACTGGAACATAAGGAACTTGTGGAATGCCTGCTGAATGCAAGATATATTTCGTCATAATCTTGTCCATGCCACAAGCACTTGTTACAACGCCAGCACCAACATACGGCATCCGAATTGTCTCCAAGAAACCTTGAATCGTACCATCTTCTCCATTTGGACCATGTAATAAAGGAAAGACAATTGCATCGTCTTCTTTAATATCTCCTGGTTGAATCAATGTTCCTGTAAATTCGCCTGCTTCACCTGTCGCTGACCAAGTTAAGTGTAATTCTTCTGGTGCTGCGGGTTTGTCAGTTAACAAAGGCCCTTTCACCCATTGTCCATCTTTTGAAATAAAGACAAGTTGTACTTGATAATAGTTGTAGTAAATAGCATTAAGTACAGAAAAAGCTGATAAAATAGATACATCATGCTCTGCACTTTGTCCGCCGTAAAGTAAAATAATTTTCAACGTTTTTCCTCCTGTGTTTAGAGTCACATTTCACGTATGATTCTCACATATTTTAGCACAAAATAATACTTTGTCACATCATTAACTGTTATTTTGCGAGTCTTCTCACTGAATTTTTTGCCATGCTTTCATTTAATCAAATTACTCACAATAGTTTCGGATATTTTGTTCTAGAATTTGATAAAAATGTTGACGATCATTTTTAGTAAAGGCTTTGGGTCCCTTGGTTCGTTTCCCAGCTTTACGCATTTGCGTCCCTAGATAGCGTTGTGCCAATAGTTGATCGATTGTTTCTGGTAAATATTCTTTTCCTGAATGATGAAAAACGCGTACTTTTTTTGGTAAAACCAACGATGCCAAGCCATAATCTTGGGTAATCAAAAGATCGTTGGGTTGAATTTCTTTCACAATTTGAAAGTCTGCACTATCTGCGCCTTTATCAACATAAATAAACCGAACAAAATCAGGATACTCTTTTGTTGTATAATGATCGACACTCGTGACAATTAACACGGGCAACTTAAATTTTGCACCTAATTGAATCACTTCTTCTTTAACCGGTGAACCATCACCATCAATTACTAAACGCATTTTCTCACCTACTTTACTTTTATTATAGAAGTTTTTGAAAGAAAAAACCACCAGACTTTTTATCTAGTGGTTTGTTTAAGATACTGAATACTTTTTTCTAATCGCTCTAACCCATCGAACACTTTTGCTTTAGGACAGCCAATATTTAAACGTAAAAATGACTGCCCATTCCCACCATAGACACTGCCATCCATAATGGCAACTTTGCCAATATCAATTAGCGCTCTTTGGAGTTCAGTCATTTCTACGCCTAATTGGCTAATGTCTAGCCACATTAAATAGGTCGCTTCAGCAGGAATAATCTTTATTTCAGGAATGTTCTGTTGAATAAAAGCAGTGACCATCGCAATGCTTTCATCTAAATAATTGTTTAATTCATCTACCCAATACCCACATTCGTCGTATGCTGTCATCGTTGCCAACATTCCTAGCGTACTTGCAGAAGAAAGCCCATCTTGATTTTTTAAAGCCAATTGAAACTGGGCACGTACTTGTTCGTCTGGCAAAATAGCATATGAAAAAACTAAACCTGGAAAATTAAAGGTTTTAGAACCTGAACTAACTAACGCTATTTTTTTGTTAGAAAAATTAAGAATTGGCTGATGTGTCACTCCTTTGCGCAAGACGTCCATGTGGATTTCATCTGAAATCAAAAAAACCTCATACTGTTCACATAATGCGACAATTTTTCTAAGCTCTTGCGTGGACCACACCCGTCCAGTAGGATTGTGTGGCGAGCATAATAATAAAATTGTATTGTTTTTTTTTGCTAATTTTTCTTCCAAGTTCTGAAAGTCTATCGTATAACGATTCTCTTGATAGCAGAGTGGATTTTCAACCACTTGTCGGTTATTTCCCTCAATCACTTTAAAAAAAGCATCGTAAGCAGGTGTTTGAACAACCACACCCTCATGTTCTTTTGAGACCAATTGAATTAACTTAGAAATCGAATAAATAACAGATGGACTATACATGAGCCACTCTTCATTAAACGGCGTATCAAAACGGTTTTGATACCATTGACAGACACTACTTTTAAAGGTGGTATGATTCCAACGAGTATACCCAAAAACTGGATGCTTTAAACGTTGTGTAAGCACCTCAATAACTTCTTGAGGCAATGCAAAATCAGTATCAGAAATCGTAAATGGCAAAAGATCAGCGACACCAAAACGGTCTTGAACAAAATCCCATTGGGTACAAAAAGTTCCTTTACGATCTATGATGTTATCAAAATTCAACATGATTCCTCCTTATTAAAGCAATGCATCTAGCGCATTACGCACTGTCGTTACTTTGGTCCCAATAATCACTTGAACATTTTTATCATCTAAATGAACAATTCCTAACGCCCCAAGCTCTTTTAAACGAGCATCATTCACTAAGGTTCCATCTTTTAATACCAAACGTAAGCGTGTAATACAATTATCTAAAGACTCGATATTTTCAGTACCACCCAAAGCAGCTAAAATTCCTGTTGCATCAAAACTGCCTTTTTTACTATAGTTTACTTCTTCATTAGAATATTCCGTTGTATCAATGACTTCTTCACGTCCAGGAGTAGCTAAATTTTTTCGGACAATAACAAACCTAAAGACAAAATAATATATTGCAAACCAAACGGCTCCTACAATCAAGACTAGCCACCATTTCGTATAGTTGCCTTGCATAATACCAAAGATTAAGAAGTCAAGAACGCCACCATCTGTATTACCAATCGTAACGCCTAATAAGCTCATCACCATAAAACCTAGACCAGTCATAATCACATGGAAAATCCATAAAAACGGACTAACAAATAAAAATAAAAATTCAATCGGTTCAGTAATTCCTGTAACAAAAGTTGCAATCACTCCTGAAATCAATAAGCCTTTGATTTTAGCTCGATTTTGGGACTTCGCAGTATGATACATCGCTAATGCCGCTGCCGGTAATCCAAACATAAATGTTGGCATCTTTCCTTGTGAAAGAAAAGCTGTCGCACTTGGACTGATAGGTAAATTATTCTGCAATTCCGCATAAAAAATATTTAATGCACCAAACACTTCATTGCCATTGATAATTGCTGAACCTCCTGCTTCGGTAAAACGAATCATCGATACTAGGATATGATGCAAACCAAAAGGCAATAACAAACGCTCGCCTGAACCAAATAAGAAAGGCCCAAATGCGCCAGCTTTTTGAATGGCTAATCCAATTGTAGTAATGACCAATGCAAAAATTGGCCAAATCACTGGAATTAAAAGACCAATAACCGGCATAACGAGTGAAGTGATGATAGGCACAAAACGTACGCCTGAAAAGAATGCAAAGCTATCAGATAATTGAATCGTATAAAAACGTTTATGCAGTTGATAAACGACTAACCCTGCAATAATCCCACCAAGTACGCCCATTTCAATTGTTTGAATCCCAAAAACCATTCCTTGACCTGCTTCACGCAAATTTTCAGGGTCAGCCAAGCGTCCAGTTTCTTGCAAATAGAAATTAATGGTTAAGTTCATAATGACATATCCAACAAAACCAGAAAATGCGGCTACGCCTTTTTCTTTACGTGCAAGACCTAATGGAATCGCCATCGCAAATAAAACAGGTAAATAGCTAAAAGCAAAACCTCCGACAGTCGACATTAAACGAAAAATAATTTGTAAGAAATGATTACCTAAAAAAGGAAACGCATCAATCGTTGCTTGGCTTGAAAACGAACTTCCTATTCCTAATAAAATCCCCATAAATGCTAATAATGCGACTGGTAACATAAATGTTTTTCCTAAACCTTGAAAAAATTCCCAAGCACTACCTTTTTGCTTTTTCATAGAATAAACTCCCCTCAACTTTTGGTTACCCTTATTTTAGGTAATCTATCCATTTTAACAAGCGCTTTCAACAAAATGAATGGAGATACATCCGTTTGTATCTTCATTCGTGAGAACTTCTGCCAGCCAGTTGAATTAATAGGATATCTAAAATAGCCGATAACGAAACTCTTGAGCTTAAATCAACTTCTTCAAAATAAATCATATCTACTGATGCTTGTAATGTATGAGTAGCAAGCGTTTCTAAACGGCTATTTTCCGTACCCACAATTGCTAAAACCGGTACATTATTTTGTTGCAAATTCAAAGCATATTCAATAATATGAATGGTTTCTCCACTATTACTAACAATAATAGCTAAATCATCACAACTTAAACTTTTAGAAACTGCTTGTTGTTCATCCCAATCAATTCTGGCATTTGCTTTTTTTCCTAGAAAAGTTAGTTTTCGTGCGGCTTCAATACAGTTTGGTAAACTCCCGCCTACGCCAAAAATCTCAATCACTTTAGCATGATATAAGGCATCAACAATTTCTTTGATTGGCGCTTGTTGTAATAAACGAAGTGTCTGGGATAATTGAAGTTGAATTGATTGTGACAAACTTATGATGCTTGGATTCGTTAGTTCACGCTCGCCACGTTCAGTTTGACTATACTGAGCAATAGCATATTTTAATTCTTGAAAACCTTTAAACCCCAAATGTTTAGCCGTACGTGAAATAGTCGCTGTCGATAGAAAAAGTTTCGCTGCTAACTCATCAATTGTTAATTGTTTTATTTCTGTTGGATTACGTAAAATATAGTCAAACACTTGCTTTTCTAATTCACTTAATTGTGGACGCTTTTTCTGTAATTTATTGATAAGAGATTGCATAACTTACTCCTTTTTTTCACTCAGTATAGCATGAAGAAAAAAATAAAATAGCAATTACTTCAACAATTTTCGTTCATTTGTTGAAATAATTGCTATTGATTAACGGATTAAATCTAAGCCCGGATAATCCATAATTTGTTGAATTTGTGCGCGTGTTGTCAAGGGAACATCGCCTGATAAGGTATGCGCGACAACTGCATTAGTCGTCGCAAATTCTGCGGTTGTTTCTAACGACCATTTCTCTGTGTAACCTAATAAAACACCTGCTGCATAGGCATCACCTGCGCCAATACGATCTAATACCGTAAGTAATTTTGGTTCCGTCTCGTAATGTGCGTTCTTCGTGATGATTCTACCACTAATATACGGTTTTTCAGATATTGTGGTACGCTGCGTCCCAGCAAACCACTCCACCTCATAATGCGCCAAAAATCGTTGAATATAACGAACATCATCTTCATCCGCTTCTTTAGGTATTTCGAGTAACTCAAGTAAATCTCTCGATGTTCCGAATACAAGGTCACAATAGGGTAAAATCGCTTCGTAACGTGCTTTCATCAAGGCCTTTTTACCTGCTTCGGTATTTAGACTTGGACGAAAATTAAAATCAAAGCAAACTTTTTTTCCTAGTTGTTTAGCCTGCTGGGCAAGCGCGCGTGCTGTCTCCCACGTAGCATCGGTTAAACTTAAGGAAATCCCACAAATATGAATCAAATCAACAGTTTCCAAAAATTCCTTGATTAAATAATTGGTTACAGTAGAAATACCAAATGAGCTATTATGGCGATTTTGATAAGTTACATAGGTTGGACGTGAACCAAAACCTACTTCGGCAAAATAACTACCGATGTGATTGTGATATTTACCTACAAAGTCTGTTTTCAACCCAAATTTACGTAAATTAACAATTGCCGCATCCCCTAAACGATTATCAGGGACATTCGTTAACAGCCAAGTATCCAGTCCGAAATGAGCTAAGTTGCCCAAAATATTGACACCAGTTCCTGTATAATCCATCCGCAATGAGTGTGTCTGTTCAAGTAAACGATATTCAGGAGGAGTGAGGCGAAGCATTACTTCGCCATAAGCACCAATTTTCATATTCTTCCCTCCACAATGATTATTTCAACGTGTTTTTTGCCATCGCTAATAAGGTTTTCACATCTTCTGGTCGTGTGTCGCCTGTTGCTGAGTCAATAATTGAACTATATACATGTGGGATAATTTTTTTCACACCGGCATCTACAGCGATTTGAACAATTTCTTCAAAATTATCTAAATCAATTCCGCCCGTTGGTTCTAAATAAAAATCATGTTCTGCACATGCCTTGGCTACTGCTTCGTATTCCTCTTTATGCGCTAAACCTTTCATCGGAAAATATTTGATTGAACTTGCCCCTAAATCTTTTAATAACGCAATGGCAGTTGCTAAAGGTACTTCTGCCGGAGCTTCTTTGGAACTTAACGGACCTGTCGCAATGTTCACATAGCCTACTTTGCCAGTTGGCGAAACCAAAGCATTGATAATTGTTTCTTCTTGACCTAATAATGCCCGTGAAGTTGCTGCACCAGTAAAGACTTGATTAATGTGTTGTGGTTGTAAGACACTTGAAATTCGTGAAACCATTTGGCTTTGATTTGGATCGCCAGCGCCTAAACCGACCGATAATGCGTTGTTCGTTGCTGCTTGATATTTTTTCATATCTTCAATGGCAGCTTCATCCGTATCATAGTTTTTTGATAAAACACCTAAAACCACGTGACCTTCTGCTGCTTCATAACATTCTTTCGCATTTTCGACAGAGTTTGCCAATACATTTAAACAGATTCGATTTTCTAAATAATTAGGGGTTAATGACATATTAATCCGCTCCTTTTTCTTCCATAATTTGTTGTAAACGTGTTACAATTTTTTTCATTTCTTCTGTATTCACAGAACGAATATCAAATTCAATAATTCCGTTATTGGCTTGGTATTCTCGCGTATACACCGCCGGATTTTGCGCTTTTAATTCCGCAATAACTTCTTTCGCTGTTTTTTCCCCAGAAACTTTTACACTTGCTCGATAAATATCGCGACCAGCGCCATCTTGAACGACATTCGCTGTTAAATTAGTAATTTGATTGAGGTCTGTGATAAACGGTGCTAACCGTTCTTTCATTGAAGCGCCTTGCTCACTACCTTGTGCCACATAATCGGCAATTGCCTGGGTAAAACCTAGGATATTGTCCTTACCGATTTTCATTGCTCGACCAATGCCTTTCCCTTGTAGACGTACCCACGAAACCAGCTCTTTTTTACCAATAACTAAACCAGCACTAGGACCTTCAATTGCTTTCGCTCCTGAGTAGATAACTAAATCCGCACCAGCTGCCATATATTGGAATAAATCTTCTTCTGCTGCGGCATCGACAATCAATGGCAAGTGATGACGTTTGGCAACCTCAGCTGCTTCCGCTACTGATAGCATACTTTTTTGAACAGTGTGATGACTTTTAATGTACAAAATAGCTGTTGTCTTGTCAGTAACCATCATCTCTAGGTGATCGGCTGTGCACATGTTCGCGTATCCGGCTTCAATCACTTGTCCTCCACCTTGATTGACCATTACTTCTACAGGTGTCCCATAATCAACATTATGGCCTTTAGGTAAGATAATTTCTCTTTTTGTTATGCTCGTATCATAAGGATGATACACATGAAATAAACTTCCCTGTCCAATAACAGCTGCTACTGCTTGAGCAATCCCAGCTGAAGCAGAAGAAACAATCTGTGCATCTTCTACCTGTAGTAAATCAGCGATATATTTTCCTGTTTGAATCGCTAACTCTTCCATTTCAAAAAAGTGTTCGCCACCAAAACGTTGCGCCTCTAAAACATTTTCAGATACTTTAGAGACACCTAAAATAGTCATTTTACCAGAAGCATTAATCACTTCTTTTAAACCAAACGTATTATAGTTCATTGTCATAAATTTCTCCTCCAATAATTGTGTGAACAGGTTTGATTTGTACAGGAGTAATCCGAGTAAACCCATTAGAATCTACAAGCTCTTTATCTTCTTCAAGCAACTCAAAAATCGTTAAATCTGCATCAAACGTTTCTTTTAACTGCCCTTTTGTTGTTAAATGGAAATTTTTTGCTGGGGCAACTGTCACTTTCTCAATGATTTCTTCCCAAGAATAACCAATCACATGTAATTTTTCCATAGTAGTGGCTAAATCATAGACCGGACCATTTTTACGATTTCGAATATAAATATCCGAACTGATTGAAGTTGCTTTGATGCCTTCTTTTAAAGCAGTCTCGGCGACAGTGAAATTGAAGCTATCCGTGCCATGACCAATATCAAAGACAATACCTTTACGATATGCTTCCCAAGCTATCGGCTTAATCGTATTGTCAGTAGCCAAAATACCATTTTCTTTACCATTAAAACAATGCGTTAATACATCGCCTTGTTCCATGACTGCTAAAATATCAGCTAGCTCTGGAGGTGCTGAACCAATGTGAACCATTAAGGGGACATGATTTTTCTGCTGAATTCTTTTAGCCAATTCTAAAGGCGTAATGCCATTTTCACCAATGACTGTTTTACTCATCCGAGCTTTAATGCCAACAATAAATTCAGGAAATTCTTTTAATGCTTGGGCTACTAATTCTTCCTTGATTTTAGATAAATCAGCTAGTTCATCTTGTTCGACAATTCCCCACTTAGAAATATTGAGTAGCGCATAGACATTTGTTTTGGCTTGTTGGGCCAAATTGTAGAAACGACCAATATTTTCTGCTCCTGTCGTTCCTGCATCAATCACAGTGGTCACACCTTTTTCTACACCGATTTGATCAGGATAATCATAATATAAACTCATTTCTTCAAAACAATGCACATGATCATCAATCCAGCCAGCAGAAAGATACTGCGATTCCTTTAAATAAAGTGTTTCTTTTGCTTCCTCGGTAATTACCGAGGCAATTTTTACTATTTTACCTGCTTGAATGCCAATTTCTAACATTTGATTGGTTATCATTTTAGCATTTTTTATTACTAAATCTAACATATATTCACCTTATTTCTCTGTAAATTTAAATTTAGACCAAGGATGAATGAATGGTAATAACAAATGTTCGACATCAATAATCTGTCCTACTTTATTTTTACGAGCATCTGCATGCGGCTCTAAAACCACTTGTAATTCATTTTTGTATTTCCCAAACGTATCATTCCCAATCACAATATCCCCTACTTGGAACTCGCTGGTATTGTCATGTGGTGAATTCGAATCTTGTTTATATTTTTTGCGAACTTCTGTTGAACGAACAACTTGGTGCGTAATATCTCCGCGACGATAATGCTGTTCATTTAGTACAATCGCTTTTTCTACTTCATTAATCC
Source organism: Enterococcus sp. AMC1623 (assembly GCF_058216495.1). Taxonomy (NCBI): domain Bacteria; kingdom Bacillati; phylum Bacillota; class Bacilli; order Lactobacillales; family Enterococcaceae; genus Enterococcus; species Enterococcus sp. AMC1623. The sequence continues at coordinate 2,205,172 of NZ_CM177096.1, forward strand.
CCTCTACAAATTCAATAGCAAAAGCTGTTTGGTAACGATTAACTTGACTTAATGCCTCTAACTCCTCTTCTGAAGCATACGCATTTCCAATAATCACATCATCAATTAAATTTGTTGCAAATAGATGCTTCGCCGCAACTTCCACTGGCAAATGGCGGTGAATTTCTAAGGTAGGTAGCCCATCATTAATGTCCCACGGGCCAACTTCACCCACTTGTGACGTGATAAACGCTGCAGTACGAATGCCATGATTTTTAAAACGTTGACTACATTTTTCAAAGAAATCATAAGGCAATGCCGTTCCTTCTTGTGGATAAAAATTATGGCAACCATATAAATAAGGCGTGTTTGCTTGGTAAGTTAAAATATTATCCAAATAGGCGACATCATTACTCATATTCAACTCAACGGCTAAACCAAAAGGATTGTAAGTGAGCATCGCTTCTTTATTTCCGTCAAAACCCAAATCTAAGCGAATTCCGTCTGCCCCTAATTCATGGAAAAATGTCATATCATCATACGAAATTCCTAGCTCTTCAAAAATATTAGGCGCGACATCTAAGATTGTTTCAAAACCTAACCCTTTCGCATAAAAAATTAACTCTTTAAACTTTTTGGCAACAACTTCTTTGCCTTCTGTTACTTCTAACATACTCATAAAAATTCGGCTAAAGCCATATTTTCCAGCTAAAGCAATATATTCCTTATCTGCTTGTATATCACTGTGATCGGGATAAACCGAAATACCTAGTTGTCGTTTCATATTTTTCCTTGCTCCATTTCTGCATATTTTTGTTGGAATCGATATAAAATCGTTGAACTACCTAGAATCGTAGTTGTTAGAACACCTACTGCTCCAAACACAATAGACACTAGAATAAGACTTATGACTAGCATTAAAATATAACGGAACTTCACTTGATTGCATTTCGTTCCCAATGAACTTTTCATTAATAAAATTTGACTGCCAAAAAATAGGCAAAGAATATAAATCATAATCATTTTTTTCACCAAAGAGGATAGTGGTTAGCTATCCTCTCTCCTTTTTTATTCTGATTCTTCTGCTTCACGTGCTAATTGTTGTTTTTCAAAGACTTTAAAGAATGGATAATAAATAGCTAGCGTGATAAAGAAGTTCACTACTACTAAGACTCCTGCTGCTACACTCCAGTTAGTACTCATCCACGCCGCAATCGGTGCAGGAATCGCAAAACCTAAACGAGCAGCCATCATTGGGATAACACCAGAAACAGTCAAAAAGTAAGACAAAGTTGTCGTTACTAATGGCGCTACAAGAAACGGAATCCCCAATATCGGATTCATTACAATTGGTGCTCCGAAAATCACTGGTTCATTAATATTAAAAATTCCCGGTAAGATAGATAGACGGCCTAATTGTTTTAAATATTTAGATTTTGAGAATAAGAACAATACAACGAGTGCTAATGTCGTTCCAGCTCCACCAATCCAAACAAACCATTGTAAAAATTGTTCTGTAAAAATATTTGGTAAGTCATGGGCGTTCCCTGTTGCTTGGAAAACGTCCATATTTTCAGCAATTGAAATATCCCAGAATGGACGAATAACTGGACCCATAATTGCCGGTCCATGAATTCCTAATACCCAGAAGAAACAAATTAGAAAGACTGTCAACAAACCGCCGAATAGACTATTGCCTGCTAAGACATCTTTAAATGGCATCAATAAATTACTCAAGAACGCATTGATATCAAATCCGATTAAATGACGAATTGCCCAGAATAAAATTAAAATTGCTCCACCAGGAATTAATGCCATAAAGGAATTGGTTACTTCCGGTGGCACACCATCGGGCATTTTGATAGTAATATTTTTGACGATAAAGAAACGATAAATTTCGACAGATAATAAAGCTGTTACAATTGCACCAAACAATGAGCCAGAACCTAAATTCGCAATATTAATGAAGCGACCGGCATCAATAATTCCTTCGACTGGTTCGAAGACTCGCAAAGGAGGCGCTGCTGTAATTAAAAAAGACATAGTTGCTAAAATACCAGATGTTAACGCATCCAATTTATAACTAGATGCTAATGAAGACGCGATTCCAAATGTTGCATACAATGCTAATAAGCCCACTGTATAACGGAAAGGAATATCTAACACCTCACGATAAGGCTCAATCATTGCTGCTACCGATTCAATTGGGAAATTTAACAGAATCGTAAAAAAGGAACCCACAATCGTTAAGGGTAATGTCGCAATAATCCCTTTACGAATCGCTACCATATGACGTTGCATCCCAACTTTATTAGCAACAGGCATCAACTTTTGTTCAATAAAACCTACAAAACCATTCATTACTTGACCTCCATATTATATCATTATAATGTTTACGAATGAATAGTAACATGGAAACATTTTTTTGTAAACGTTTTTCGACAATAAGTTTGAAATCTTATTGTCGAAAAACTCGATTATGTTTCGTATTCGATATAATATGGTTGTTTCGCTGTATTGTAAATCGCTTCAGAATATTCAACCACTTTCCCATATTTATCAATTGATTGACGGATACGTAAAATGGCTAATGCTTCATTCGTTTGCAACTTTTCTTTTTGCTCATCAGAAAGCATAATCGCCGAAAAAGAATCTTCAAAAGAATTCAAGTCATATCCTTTTTGATTCATCAAACGATACAACGACTCCTCTTCAAACTGTTGCTTAGGAATAGATGATAAACTCGTCGGCATATAATGAGTAAAATAAATGTACGGTTCATTATCTAGCGAATATAATCGTTCCAAGCAAAGTGCTTCTTCACCAAAAAATTCATACGCCGGATGTGTCGTTGGTAAATTTACTTTTTGGACATGTAAGGTCGTTTTGGTCACATTTAAGTTTGATTTTTCAAGAATTTGTGTAAAACTAACAGCTCGAGAAAGTCGATTGTAAGGACGGTCACTTAAAACAGTTGTTCCTTTCCCGCTTTTTTTCTGCACATATTCATCTGCTGCTAATAACTCAATTGCTTTTCGAATCGTAATTTTACTGACATTAAATAATTCCTCTAATTCAGTTTCTGTTGGCAACATACTTCCCACTGGATATTTTCCAGAAAAAATATCTTCTTTTAGTTGATCGGCAACCTCTAAATATAACACCCGATTTCTTTTCATATTTTCACCTTCATTATCGATATTTATTAAGCATACCACGCTAAGAAAAGGTTTGCAAAAGCTTTAATCCATTTCTTTCCCTCTATTATACCAATTATTTTCCCCTTTGAAACAATTGAAGAAATCGGACTTGTAACATGGTACAAAGAATAACCAGGCTAATGATAATCGGATAAAAATTGTTTAGTTCTACACTTAAGATAAATACCAATAAAAGAAAGACACAACTTACCAATAATAGTTTCCAAAAAGCGATTTGAAAAATTGCTACCTGCTTTTTCATAAAAATATGCGTGCCTAATATCAGTAATACACATAGAATGATTAACTGCATGTCAACACTCCTTTTTATGCAACTTCTTTTTCTGCTTCGTTTTCTTGAACAATTTGAAGTTTTTCAAATGCTTTGAAGAATGGATAATAAATCGCCAATGAAACAAAGAAACAGACAATTACCATGACACACGCAACCCAATTCCAATTAGAAGTGATCAAGGCACCCAGTGGAGCTGGAATTGAAAACGGTGGTTTAACCATCATTCTTGGCATCCAATCCAAAGCCGTAACGATATAAACTAAAATAGTGTTCGCAATAGGTACTAAAATAAATGGAATAGCTAGTAGTGGGTTCATGACGATAGGTGTTCCAAAAATCATTGGTTCATTAATGTTGAAGATACCTGGTAGAATAGATAATCTGCCTAATTGCTTCAAATATTTTGATTTGGAGAACATAAACAGAACCACTAACGCTAATGTTGCACCGGTTCCACCCATTTGTGCATACCATTGATAAAACTGCTCAGTAAATATATTCGGTAAATCAAAAGCGTTCATTCCTCCTTGGAACAATTCAGCATTTTCTAAAATTGCTTGATCCCAAAATGGACGAATAATTGGACCCAATACTGCATGGCCATGAATCCCCAATACCCAAAAAACACAAATTACAAATTGAGTAATGATACCACCAAGTAAGTTATTTCCCGTCAGAAATCCTTTTAATGGTGAGATGGCAATCGTCAATAAACCATTCAAATCAAAGCCAAAGAAATGGCGAGGAATCCAGAAAATCAAAATGACTAATAATGTTGGTAACAATGCAGCAAACGATTCTCCCACAACTGGTGGTACACCTTCTGGCATTTTAATTTCTAATTTTTTTACTTTGGTAAAATGATAAATTTCGACAGATATCAATGCAGCTACAATCGCGCCAAACAAGCCTTGAGAACCTAGAGTAGCAATCGGTAAATAGCGTCCAGCCGCAACTGCTTCTCCTGCTTGATTCACACCCTCCGCTAGATTAATCGGGACAATCATTAAAACAGTAGCCAGCATTGAGAGGAAACCACTAGTAATTTTATCTAATTTATACGAATTCCCTAAGTTAGAACCAATCGTAAATGCCGCATACAATGACATTAAACCTACTGTGAAACGAAACGGAACATCCAGTGCATTTAAGTACGGCGCTACCCATTCAGTATATCCAGGAATAGGTAGATTCAGAATAATCGTAAAAAAGGAACCCACAACCGTCAATGGTAAAATTGAAATCAATCCATTACGTACAGCTTGCAGATGCCGTTGATTCCCAATGGCATTCGCAACCGGTAAAAGTTTCATTGCAACTGAATCTAAAAAATTCATTTTTCTTCATCCCCTGTTTTAATTATTTTTATCAAAGCCTTGATTTTCAATAACATCTTTGAACCATAAACCCGATTTTTTCACTGTTTTTTCGCCTGTCTCCAAGTTCATACGATAAAAACCATACCGATTTTTGAAGGCATTAATCCATGACCAACAATCCACAAATGTCCACATATGATAACCTAAGCAGTTACTGCCTTCTTCCATTGCTTGATGTAACCAACTCAAATGTTCTTCTAAAAATTCGATACGATAATCATCTTGAACCATGTCGTCTTGAAGATATTGTTCCTCATCTTGAATACCAATCCCATTTTCCGAAACAAACCAATCGATATTCCCATATTCATTTTGAATTTTCTTCGCGATGTCATACAGCCCTTTAGGATAAATTTCAATACCACGCGATGTATTCATGCGACGCCCCGGCATTTCATAGTTATCATAAAACCATTCTGGAGAGAAAACACCTTCTGGATTAGGTACACTTTCTCTCGCTTTCACACGGCGAGGACGATAGTAATTAATCCCTAACAAATCAATTTTCGTTGCTGATAAAAGCTCTTTGTCTGCTGTTGTGACAACTGGTAATTGGTCGTATTTTCGTAATATTTCGCCAATTCCTTCCGGATAAAACCCTTTCAAAATAACGTCATTTAAACTTTTGGTATAAAACAAGTCGGCCATTTCTGCAGCATACAAATCAGCAGGATGTTGACTACGCGGATAGACTGGAATCACATCCATAATAATTCCTATTTTTCCAGAATAACCACCTTCACGAAAAGATTTAATGGCTTCACAGTGACACAAAACAATATGATGTAGCACTTGTGCAGCTCTTTTAAAATCCACTACATAAGGATAATGGCGATCATGTAAATAACCTGCTTCGGCGGGAATCATCGGTTCGTTAAAGGTAAACCAATAGGCGACTTTATCTCCGAATAGTTCAAAACAAGTTTCGGCATATTTTTTATAAGCTTGAATCACTTCTCGATTTTCAAAGCCACCTATTTCTTGCAATTTCATCGGCATATCAAAATGATACAAATTGATAAATGGTTGAATGCCTTTTGCATTTAACTCGTCCAACATCTGATTATAAAAAACAACTGCTTCAGGATTCACTTCGCCAACCCCATCTGGAATCAATCGTGACCATGAAATGGATGTCCGAAACGAATTAAATGATAAATCCGCCATCTTTTGAATATCTTCTTGATAATCTTCATAAAATCTTGACGTGTGTTCTGTCGTAACACCGTCGAAAAAGCGATGATTGTATTCTTTTGACGCATAGTCCCAAATATTTTCTCCTTTCTTATCTCCTTCAATCCGTCCTTCTGATTGTGTAGCGCTCGTTGCTGCTCCCCAAAAAAAGTCTTTTGAAAATGAATAATGCATCTAATCCCTCCATTTGTAAGTGCTATCATTTACACCGAGAGTATAGCATGAATTAAAATCAATATAATGATATAATTCATTTTAGTTTCCAATAACGGAAAATGTTTCTTGTTACATTTATGTCACGACATGTTACGGAGGATGAATACATGTTATTTCTTGATTATGTACCTGAATTAACTCCTTTAGAATTTGAGATTTATCGCTTTGTCGCCCAACATTTAGATGCTGTTTCAAAAATAAAAATTAAAGAATTGGCCAACCATACCCACACCAGTGCCACTAGTATCACTCGTTTTTGCAAAAAATTTGAATGTGCTTCTTTTTCAGAATTCAAAATTAAACTACGGATGTATAATGATTCTTTGCAAAAATCAAAAATTGCAGAAAGTGATGAAACACAATACATGGATTTTTTACAGCGAGTCAATCAACCGTTTCTACAAGAAAAAATTGATCAAGCAGTGTCATTACTCAGAGAAAAACAGTTAGTTTTATTTATCGGTTCAGGAACATCTGAAACAATCGCCGCCTATGGATCGCTTTATTTTACTAATTTAGCCAAAACCGCTTTAAAAATTGAAGACCCTTCCAATTATCCTATTGAATGGTTTTCTGAAGAAATATTAGAAAAAGTGTGTGTCATTGTCTTGTCTATTTCTGGTGAAACCAAAGAAATGATTCATTATTTGCAACGTTTGAACCAAAAAAAGTGCTGCATTATTGCAATCACTAATTCTGAAACTTCTACTATTAGCCGACTATCGGATTTAACGATTCCTTATTTTATCGAACGTGAAACAATTTATAAATCCAGTAACAATACAGATAAAACAATTGAGCTGACTTCACAGGTTCCTGCCCTATTTTTATTAGAAAAAATTGCTAAACGCTTGCATTTAAACCATGAAATCCACTAAAAGCAGCAAGTCACAGCCTCAATAAAAAGCGTAGAAACGATATTGTAAGCCCCAAAAGGTAGCTTTTTGCTCTACCTTTTGAGGTTCAACATACAATCTGCTTCTACGCTTTTTTATTTTTTGATTTTTGAACTTCTTTTGCTAAATATTCAATCGTATATAACGCTGGAACTTGTGTGGCTATATCGGCTTTTCCCTTACGCTCTGTTGTAATATAGTAGGCTAAATTAACATCTGACAAGCTGGCAATTGTTGAGTTAGCACTATTGGTAATCGAAATAATCGCACGTTGTTGCACCACAAAATGATTGAGATAATTGATAACGTCTAAAGATTCTCCATCTACTGATAAAACAATCAGTGCCATTTTTTCAGCGCTCGCAGTGCTTAACGAATTCAATGAATGATTCCCTGATAAATCAAGGTGCGCGACTACCGGGAAAATAGAGGCAAAATAGAACGCGCCATAAGAAGCAATACTATTGGATGTTCCTCCCCCAATAAAAAATACCATTTCTTTTTCCGCTAAAAGTTGAACTGCTTTCTGTAAATCCTCTTGGAATCGCTCTTCCTTCAAACGATGAATAAAATTGATAAAAGCACTCTCATCTACAGTTCGCACCGTTTGCTGTTTCTCTAAATTCTCCTGATACCATCGCAATTTAATCTTAAATTCCGAAAAACCTTCACAGCCAAATTTTTTGCAAAAACGTAAAATACTAGCGGTACTTGCCTGTGTGCAAGTTGCTAATTCACGGATGCGCATATAACTTACTTGCTCCATATGAGACGCTATATATTTATAAATCTCAAAATCAATCGGACTTAATTCGGGTGTATCGTTTAAGAATAGCATAATCTACCTCCGGATGTTTAGCTTTCCCATTGCTGATACAATTGTTCAAATAATTCAACGGTTTGTAAGGTCAACTCTTTTGTGACAATCGGACTTTCCAACAAGCCCTTTTGAAGACAGTCATTGACGTGATTGACTTCAAAAACAAATTCGCTTTGATACGGTTGCTCGAATTTTTCTGTTTTTCCTTCACATAACAGTGTTGCGTTTGTTGCCTTCCAAAAATTAGGAATAGTCAGCTCCCCTTTTGTTCCATAAAATGTTAGCTGACTCGGTAAATCCAGATGGGTAGTAATAAAAATATTCCCTTGTACTTTATTTTCAAATAGTACGCTGACATCACATTGCGTATCACTTTCATGAGGATTACGTACCGCTGTACCCGCCGCTTCAGCAATCGTTCCGCCTGTCACATACAACATGTACTGTAGAGGATATCCGCCTGAACCACGTAGTGCACCACCTCCTGCTTCAACCGAATAAAACCAATCAATATGATGAACCGTAGGATATGCCGTAGTTGATTGCATATAGTTCACCGTACCGATTGCTCCTGCCTCAATTTTTTCTTTGACAATTTGTGTGATTGGTAAAAACAATGCTTTTTGTGCTTCCATGATAAACAATTGGCGTTCACGCGCCAAATCAAATAATTCTTCTGCTTCATCCCAATTAAGTGTGAAGGGTTTTTCCAGTAAAACATGCTTGTTCGCTAACAAGGCTTCCTTAGCCGTTTCGTAATGACCTTTGTTGTACACGGCAATATACACAATATCAATGGTAGTATCTTGCAATAATTCTTGATAGCTACCATAGACATTAGGTATTTCAAGCTGTTCTGCCATTTCTTGCGCACGTGCATAATCACGCGCTGCAATCGCCACAACTTCGCCATCTTTGCTTTCTTTCACTCCTGCTACAAAGCGGGGAACAATCTGTGCAGCACTGATAATACCATAACGAATCATGAGCTTTCTCCTCCTTTGTCACGTTTGATTGTACTATACTTTTTTTCATTTGAAAAAGCATGAATACACAAAAAAAGGGACTGTGACATAAGTCCCCTTCTGATTATAACTGAGGATGATACATCCTTACGTCACAGCCTATCTATTCTTTAATTAAATCCGTTCTTTTCAGAAACTTCATTAAACCAATATCCTGATTTTTTGATTGTTCGTTGACCATCCTGCTCAAGATTTACTGCAATGAAGCCATACCGATTTTTATAAGCATTAGTCCATGACCAATTATCCATACAGGTCCACATATGATAGCCAATGCAATTTGCACCTTCTTGAATTGCTTGGTGAACATACCTTAGATGATCTTTAACAAACGCGATGCGATAATCATCTTCAATCTGACCGTCTTTATTGATAAAACGTTCTTCTCCCTCTACCCCCATACCATTTTCAGAAATATAACATTTAATATTGCCGTAATTTTCTCGAGTATTGGTCAAGATGTCATAGATTCCTTTTTCATAAATTTCCCAACCACGATAAGGATTCATTTTTTTATTTGGCATATCATAATTATCAAAATAGTCGTCTGGCATTGGATGATTGATATCAGCGATTGGTGTTTCTTTGGCCTTGATTCTACGTGGCTGATAATAATTAATTCCAAGTAAATCAACTGTATTTTCCTGAATCGTTAGTAAATCTTCTACTTCCATTTTTGGTAAAATATCTAATTCTTTGATAATTTCTACTAATTCTTCTGGAAACGTTCCTTTGACAGCGGGATCTAAAAAGGAACGATTGAAAAAAGCATCTGCAATCGCTGCAGCTTTAACATCTTCTGGATTAGAATCATCTCGTGGGTAGCTAGGTGTCAAGTTTAAAATAATTCCTATCTCGCCATCTAATTCCATTTCATGATATATCTTGATTGCTTGAGCACTAGCCAAATTTTCATGGAAGCCCACTTGAACAGCTTTTTTTAAATTCACTTCATTTGGATAATGAAACTGATACAAATAACCTCCTTCTACTGGAACAATCGGTTCATTATGAGTAAACCATTTCTTTACACGATCACCAAATAGTTCGAAACAAATTTTAGCATATCTTACATAAGCATCCACTGTTTGGCGACTCATCCATCCTCCTTGTTCCTGTAAAGACTTCGGCATATCAAAATGATACAAATTTATCAAAGGCTCAATATCATTCGACAGTAATTCATCAATATAGCTATTATAAAATGCCACCGCTTCTGGATTGACAGCTCCCACACCATCCGGAATTAAACGACTCCACTGAATGGATGTTCGAAATGAATTATGTCCTGTCTTTTTCATCAATTGAATATCTTCTTTATATTTCGTATATACTTGCGATGCTTTTTCTGGACCTACTTTATTAAAAAATTTTTCTGGCTCTTCTTCATACCAATAATCCCATATACTCTCTCCCTTAAGATCACCATGGATTCGCCCTTCACTTTGCGGACCACTAGCTGCTGAACCCCATAAAAAATTTTCTGGAAATTTATAATTCATATTTTTTCCTCCTTTACGATTTCCCAATTATCATAGCTGATATCAAAAAATAAATCAATCTTTTTAAATAAATGACTAGACATTTAAAATAAATAATGGTATATTTTCGTTGTAATCGATTACAAATATATATAGAGGTGACTATAATGAATAGTTTTATGGACAAATTGTCAGAAAAAATTATGCCTTTAGCTAATGCATTAGGGCAGAATCGTTATTTATCAGTTTTACGAGATGCATTCATGCTTTCTTTTCCACTTACGATGTTTGGCTCTATTGTTGTTGTTATTAATAATTTACCTTTCTTTAATGATGCTACAAAAGGAACCTTGAGCGGTCTTTTTGGAAATGGACAAAATGCCACAATGAGTATTATGACAATTTTTGTCACATTTGGTATTGGCTATTATTTATCTAAATCTTATAAAGTTGAGGCTATTTTCGGTGGCGCTGTTTCTTTAGCTAGTTTTTTAATTTTAACACCGTTTGTTTTATTAACTGAAGATGGTACTGAAGTCAGTGGCGTACTCTCTCTGGATCGATTAGGTGCAAAAGGAATGTTCATTGGTATGATTGCCGCTTTTATTGCCGCAGAAATTTATTGTCGAATCACTAAAAAAGGCTGGCAAATAAAAATGCCCGATGGTGTTCCACCAGCTGTGACAAAATCGTTCGCCGCATTGATTCCCGCAGTCGTAACTTTGACTTTCTTTCTATTAGTTAATGCCTTAATGATTGGAATCTTTCATGTGAACTTGCATGATGTTATCTATGAAGTCATCCAAAAACCATTAACTGGGCTAGGTAGTAGTTTACCTGCGACTTTATTAGCATTATTTTTAGTTCAATTTCTGTGGTTCTTTGGATTACACGGGCAAATTATCGTAAACTCTGTTATGGACCCAATTTGGAATACGTTAATGCTAGATAACCTTGAAGCATACCAGCAAGGACAGGATTTACCTCATATTATTACCAAACCTTTCATGGAAACATTTACTGTTGGACTAGGAGGTTCTGGTATGACTTTGGCAGTTGTCATCTTAATGGCTTTTGTTTTAAAGAAAAAGCAATATCAAGAGATTGGTCGACTAGCTTTAGCTCCAGGTATTTTTAATGTGAATGAACCCGCGATTTTTGGCTTGCCAATTGTACTCAATGCAACCATTTTAATTCCTTGGATTTGTGCACCATTAATTGTAACCACCTTCAACTACTTTATGATGGCAACAGGTATCGTTCCTGCCCCGACAGGTGTTTCTGTTCCTTGGACAGTTCCAATTATTGCTAGCGGAACACTTGCCACAAACTCATGGTTAGGCGGTTTATTGCAAGCAATAGATTTCATTATAGTTGCTTTAATTTGGTATCCATTTTTACGAGCAATGGATCGCCAAACAACTATCGAAGAGTAAACAAAACAAGAGATAAACACGAAATACACGTGTTTATCTCTTGTTTGTTTCATCTTAAGATTGAGGAAATGAAAAGAATTATGTATACTCAAATAGAGGTGAATGATGTGTTGAAGTACGAAGAAATCGCAAATGTTTTAAGAGAACGAATCAAAAGTCAGATTTATCCTCCTGACAGCTTTTTACCCAATCAAGTACAATTGGTAGAAGAATTTTCAGTGAGTCGAATGACCATCAAAAAAGCCATTAATATTTTGACTATGGAAGGACTAGTTTATGCACAACGTGGTAGTGGTACAAAAGTATTAAATCACCCTTTCGTTAATCGTGATACGTCTATTTTGTCCAATTATCAAGGTTTAAGCACAGAGATGATGCGTGAACATCGCTCATTAGAGAGTCAAGTCATTGAATTTAAAGTTGATTTTCCTGACAAAAATATCCAAGAACGTTTAATGATCGATGCTGAACAGCCGATTTACAAAATTATTCGTCTTCGCATTTTAGATGGTGAACCATTTATTTTAGAGTATACGTATATGCCAGTCAATCTTGTACCTGGATTGAAAAAAATCCATGCTGCTAATTCTATCTATAGTTATGTCAAAGACGAATTGGGGATTAAATTTGCTGGTGCCTATCGAACAATCATGGCCGATATCAGTTCTGAATTTGATCAACAGTATTTACAATGTAAAAAAACAGATCCGGTTTTAGAGATTCAACAAATCATTTATTTAAACAATGGTCAACCACTAGAATTCTCATGTAGCAGAAATCGCTATGATGTACGAGCCTATTCTTATCTAGACGTGAAAGAATAGCGTGCGCATTTCGAGTAATTAGCCTGAAGTTATGACATGAATACAAATAAAAGTATCTGAACCATAGAGAAGCGTGTGTGCTACTATTACGACAGAGGTCTGTCGAAGCATAGGAGTCGTCTTTCTATCGTTCAGATATTTATTGTTCATAACGTAATATCACACATTCCTTTCTTAACAATTAAAATTTACTATCTGGTTTATAAAGAAAAAATACCTCGGTACTCTCTAATCGCCCCCTTGCTGATAGAATTGTTCAAATAATTCAACGGTTTGTAAAATCAACTCTTTTGTGACAATCGGACTCTCCAAAAACAAATTTGCTTTGATACGGTTGCTCGAATTTTTCTATTTTCCTTCACATAATAGTGTTGCGCTTGTTGCCTTCCAAAAATTAGGAATAGTCCGTTCACTTTATATTGTGTATCACTTTCAAGAAGATTACGTACCGCTGTACCTGCTGCTTCAGCAATCGCTCTACCTGAACCACTGAAAAAGCACACATACACAAAAAAAGGCAACAACAAACAAATTGTTTGTTGTTGCCCTTTTTACAGTACTATTGCTAGTAGATGATCGATTCTCCACAAAACAATCATCCGACACCCTGCAAATCCGGCAGGTTGAGTTTCCTCGGTGTGTCTCTGTTTGAGTTGACTAGCATCCGCTAGCCGTCTCGGCTCATCGCATGAAGATTACTTTAGCATAAAATCACTCGCTTGGCTAGTGTTTAATCTTCTAAAATTGAGCCAACTTTCGTATTGATTAAATCAATCGCTACATGATTTTCGCCACCTTCAGGCACAATGACGTCTGCATAACGTTTGGTTGGTTCAATAAACTGATTATACATAGGTTTTACGACGGATAAATATTGTTCAATGATTGAATCTAGCGTACGTCCACGTTCTTCCATATCACGTTTGATACGACGAATAATACGAATATCGTCATCTGTATCCACGTAAATTTTAATATCCATTAAATCACGTAATCGTTCATCTTCTAAAATTAAAATCCCTTCTAAAATGATGACCTCTTTTGGTTCTTGAATAATTATTTCGTCACTACGTGTATGTTTGACATAATCATAAACAGGTTTTTCAATCGTTTCGTAATTTAATAATTTTGATAAATGCGTAATCAACAAATCCGTATCAAAAGCTAACGGATGATCGTAATTCGTTTTTAAACGATCTTCAAAGACTAAGTGGCTTTGGTCTTTGTAATAAGAGTCATGCTCTAACATCATGATTGAATGCTCGGGAAAGTGATTTAAAATCGCACGACTGACACTTGTCTTGCCACTTCCAGATCCTCCAGTAACGCCAATAATGATTGGTTTATGTTTCGTCATCAAATTTACCTCTTTCATTTTCAATTCTCTTTAAATTATAACGAAAATAGGTAAAATTACTATCAAAATCCATTGATTAAGCCAAAATTCCATAAATTTCTTGCAAGTTTTGAATTTGGAAAGTCGGTTTAATGTTTGGTTCTTCAACATTTTTAACAGGATTTAACCAAATGGTATCAATACCAGCATTTTTCCCACCCTGAATATCAGAAGTCAAAGAGTCTCCTATAATGATTGTTTCTTCTCTTTTCAATTCTGGAATACGTGCAAATGCGTAGTCGAAAAATTCTCGTTTTGGTTTTTGATAACCCGCTGTTTCGGATACAAAAATATCTTTAAAATAAGGTAATAGCTTTGAATCAGTGAGACGTTGGTATTGAGTTGTGGCCACACCGTTTGTAACCACGTATAACTCAGCTTTTTCTGCCAAGTCCTGTACAATCTCTAAACTATTTCCTAAGCGTTTGTGTCCTTGATTCAAATAATGACGATAGCGTTTTTCCATGGCTGGACTATCTACTTGTTTTCCTAAATGTTCAAACAAAATACCAAATCGACCATTTACAACCTCTGCTGAAGTCATATTGCCTTTTTCGTATTCTTTCCAACGTTGCTGATTTAACACCTTATAAGTCTGTTCAATTTCTGGTGTCAGCTCAATTTTCACTTCTTGAAACAGAGATTGTAATGCCTGATTTTCTGCATCTTTAAAATCTAATAAGGTATCATCGACATCGAATAATAATGTTTTGTATCGCATAGTAACGCTCCTTTTGTCTTCACTCTGTTAAATAGTGTAACTCATATTGGAATTTGAAGCCATTAGTAAACTTATTGAAAAAACCAGAGCTACAAAATGTAGTCCTGGTTTTTTCTTGTTATTTTGTGGGAATAAATTGCACAATTTTTTTATCAAAATGACTAATTCCCACACCTAAGCTGATGACTGCCAATAATAGTTCTAATTCATAGCCATTCACAAAGCCACTTTGTGCTTTTAACAAATACATTGCACTTAATAAAATGGCAATAAATCCTAGCGAAACCAGTGGCACTAATATCCCCGCAATCATAAATATTCCACCAACTACTTCTACCAAAGCAGTCAAAATAGCAACGATTCCTGGTACGCCGATACTTTCAAAAAATTGTTGTGTGCCAGTTAAATCTGTGAATTTCGCAACACCGTGCAACAACATAGTGATTCCTAAAATCACTCGAATAATAATAATGCCAATGACCAATCTATTCTTAAACATAACATCCTCCTAAACTTACTATAAGTTAGTACTTTACTATTAAACCATAGTTTGAAAGCCTAAGTAAATAATTATGCCTAGATTTTTCATCTGAAATAATCTTTTAATAACAGTAATTCGTCTTGCGTTAGTTCACGATAAGCACCTACTGATAAATCTCCTAGTGTAATTGGCCCCATTGCCACACGTTTTAAATAGATGACTTTTTTACCAGTCGCTAAAAACATTTTTTTCACTTGATGAAATTTTCCTTCTCGAATAGTTAAACGGACATGACTTTCATAGGGTGTTGCTGATAAAATTTCCAATTTTGCTGGTTGGCAGGTTGCACCCCCAATAAATTTAATACCTTGAGCGAAGATCGTCATATCTTTTGTAGTCACTTCTGCATTAATGATTGCTTCATATACTTTATCAACTTTTTTCTTTGGCTGAATTAAATCATAATTCAACTGTCCATTGCTTGTTAGTAGCAGAAGACCCTCTGTATCACGATCCAAACGCCCGACTGCCACTAAATCTTGACGATAGTCTTCAGGATGTAAACAGTCGAAAACAGTTGACAAATTAT
The DNA here is from genome assembly GCF_058216495.1 of Enterococcus sp. AMC1623. NCBI lineage: Bacteria > Bacillati > Bacillota > Bacilli > Lactobacillales > Enterococcaceae > Enterococcus > Enterococcus sp. AMC1623. The sequence goes on from NZ_CM177096.1 coordinate 2,221,104, forward strand.
CTTTATTGGCAGTGACAACACCTTGAGGTTTATTTAATAAATAATATTTGTCATTTGTAAAAAGGCGTTGCCCATTAATGTCAATCTGATGAATTCGACTATCCACATTTTTATTTTCTTGATAAACCACTTGACCATCTACTTGAACTTTCCCCATTAAAAAAAGACGTTTCATCTGTTTTCTCGACGTCTTTAACTGTTTCTCAATTAATTTATCTAATCGCATAGTATCCCTTTCTTTCTATCTTATTATAGCTTGAATTCTTTAAGATTGTCCTAATAAAAAAATCGAAATCTTTGACTTCTATTAAAATTCCACGTATGGTTAAAGGGTAAAGTAAATATAAGTTCTCACTACACACAGCGTTACAACCTGGTGGAGAAAGATCTGATCAACCTTTCTGGGCAGCTGTGGATAAACAACTGCCTTTTTGCGTGTTCTCAATCACGTGCCACTTAAATGTGCATGAGTAACAAAAATTTGCTTAAAAACTACTGTTACAACACAGGAAATTTAGGAGGAATTGAGTTATGTCAGTATCATTGAAAGTAAGTAAGAGAGAAGTTCGCCCCCGTTCTATTCGAAACAAATTACGTCACGAAGGAAAAATTCCGGCAATTGTAAATGGGTACAAAGTAGAAAGTACACCTATTTCCATTGATGCCAAAGAATTTGACCGTATTTTACGTACGCATGGATTAAACACTGTAATTACATTGGCTATTGACGGAAAAAATGTTAATACTTTGATCCAAGACTATTCGTCTGACACATTTACAGGTCAAGTGACACACGTTGCTTTCCTATCCGTTGACATGAAAGAAGAAACAGAAGTGGAAGCAGAAGTTGTTTTAGTTGGTGAAGCTGCTGGTGTCAAAGCTGGTGGTGTTCTAACTCAAAATCTATATAGCGTGACTGTTTCTGCTACCCCTGATAAATTACCAGAAAATGTTGAAGTTGATGTTACTTCTTTAGAAATTGGTCAATCCATCACTGTTGAAGATATTCCAACTTCTGATGAATATACTATTGTAACAAATCCCGAAGAACAAATTGCGGCTGTGAATGAAGCTCAAATTGTAGAAGATGAAGAACCTGGTGAAGCTGCTGAACCAGAAGTTATCGGTGAAGAAGAATAATAAAAAATACCCTGTAAAGTCGAATGTACCGACCTCCAAAAATCTAACTTTTTGGGGTCACTACACGAAACTTTACAGGGATTTTTTTATAGTGCATCAAATTGTGCTACATCGACATCTTTCAAACTAATAATCCAAGCATTTAGCTCATCTTCATCATTTAATATATCCACATCTTCATCAATTTTTTCATTGACAGAAGAGACCACACCAGTTAATGGACTTAGGTATTCATTCACGGCTTTTTCGGCTTCAAGTTCAACTAATGTATCCCCTTGCGCAAATGTTTGTCCTACTTTGGGAACAGAAGCAAACGTAATTTTTCCTAAATCATCTTGTGCTTCTTTTGTTAAACCGATGACATATTCCACGCCATTAAATAATATCCATAAGTTATCTTTTTTCTTCAAGCATGTTTTTTCCATTTTAAAGGACTCCCTCATATTCGTTTTCCTTAAACCCATTCAATAAAAATTCACCATCTTTTACTAGAATAGGTCGTTTAATCAACATTCCATCAGATGCTAAAACCTGACTAGCTTCTTCTAGTGTAAAACTATCAATCTTATCTTTCAAGCCCAATTCACGATACTTCATGCCACTTGTGTTAAAAAAGCGACGCATCGGCAAATCACTAGCTTCCATCCACGCCTGTAATACTTTTGGCTCAGGAGGTTGCGTAATCATGTCGATTGTCTCAACAGTTTGTCCATGTGCTTCCAACCATTTTTTTGCGTCTCTACACGTACTACATTTTGGATACCAATATAATGTAAACATCTATCTTTTGCTCCTTCTACTACCTCTTTTAAGTGTTTCTGACTCTTGGTCAACAGAATGATAACGCATGGATAAAATCAAACCAATGCCAATCATGTTACTTAACAATGCTGAACCACCTTGACTAATAAATGGCAATGGAATCCCAGTTAACGGTAACAAGCCAATGTTTGCACCGATATTTTCAAACACATGGAATAAAATCATCATAATAATTCCAGTTGCAATATAGGTATAAAACTCATTGTTCGTATCAAAACAAACCCGAATCATGCGATAAATTAAAATGAAATATAATAAAATCACAAAAGTACTACCTACAAAACCAAAATTCTCACCAATTACTGAAAAGATCATATCCGATTCACGAACAGGGACATAGACATCACTGACATTAAAACCTTTCCCAAACATACCACCGGAACCAATCGCCATAATTGCTTTAGCTACTTGCCCAGAACTTCCTTGAACGTCATGAAAAGGATCTAGCCAGGCATCAATTCGCTTGAATTGGTATTCCGAGAATAAGCCAATATTTTCTAAAAACGCTCGTCCACCATCTGTAAGAACTAAAAAAATTGTGCCGGCACCAATAACCACAAACGTTGCAATGACTGGAACCACAATCTTCCAGGAAATCCCAGACATCAAAAAGATTCCGCCAAAAATAGCTAAAAAGACTAACATCGTCCCAAAGTCTTCTTGTAATAAAACTAAAATAATAACTGGTAACGTCACAGCTAACATTTTACCAATCAACAGTCCATCTGTCTGTAACGTTCGCTCACGATAACTCCCATTGTGCTTGGTAACAACCAAAGCCAACATCATAATCATCGCAATTTTCATTAACTCGGCTGGTTGTACAGTAAAGGCTCCAAAGCTAAACCAGTTACGAGAACCAGTAAACGCTGCAATATCTGGATCATAAAAACGAACCAATAGCGCCATGATTACGAGTCCTAAACCATAAATATACGGCGTTAATAGCCATAACATTCTAGAACTAATTCGCATGATAATAGCGACTGCAATAACCCCAAACACATACCAAACACCTTGCTTTAGAACGCCTTTAATTGGATTAGCAGATTCTGCTAAATTATGACTATGAAACAATGCAACATATAATGACGCTAATCCCACTAAGCATAAAAGAAAAACAGGTAAAATTACCCCATAATCAATTCGGTTATCATTTCTAAACACATTCTTTTTTTCCATCGGCTCTCTCTTTCCCTAAAAATACTCTTCTCATTATAGATGGAATCATTTAGAATTGAAAGTCTTCCGCTGAGACATTCAAAAAAATTTTAGAAATACTCACTTTAGAGCAATTTATAAATTTTTTATCGTGTTCATTTTTTTGTAAGACAGTTATTTCTGTATCAACGCTTCTTTGAATATGATTTATTTTTATGATTGACTCGATAAAAAACGCTAATAAAAACCACGACGGCTTTACATCAGCGTTAATTACTTATGCCAGCTGCAGGGATCGAACCTGTGACCTACGCGTTACGAGTGCGTTGCTCTACCAACTGAGCTAAGCTGGCGAAAATACACAAGTATTATAGTTAAAAATCTTTTTTTTGTAAAGTGAAATTCTTTTATAATCCTGTTGTCTGAAAATTTCCAAAAAATGTGTTACAATTTAATACAGAAAGGGAGGTTTTTTAAATATGTCAACATTTGGTAAATTTGAAACAACTGTCGTCCCATCCGAATTTGGTGAAATGTTTACCGTAGATACTCCGGTAGCATTCAAAATTCACGATCAAGTAGAAACAGGTACTGTCACTAAACAGCTAAAAAACTCAGCCGTTATTGAAATTAATGAAACTGCTGACAATAAACAGCTCATGTCCAAAAGTAATGGCGTTATCATTATTAACTATAAACATATGAAGAAAATATAATAAAAACCGATTGGAAAAATCCCAATCGGTTTTTATTTATTTTGTACCGAATAAACGGTCACCCGCATCGCCTAAACCAGGAACGATATAGCCATGATCATTTAAATGATCATCTAATGCAGCTGTATAGATGTCTACATCTGGATGCGCTTCTTGTAACACTTTCACACCTTCTGGAGCAGCAACTAAACAAACAAATTTGATGTTTGAAGCACCACGTTTTTTCAATAAATCAATTGCCATGATCGCTGAACCACCTGTTGCTAACATCGGGTCAACCACTAATAATTGACGGCTATCAATATCTTCTGGTAATTTTACGAAATATTCATGTGGTTCTAGTGTTTCTTCATCACGATACACACCAACGTGACCTACTTTTGCTGCTGGAATCAATTGTAAGATACCATCAACCATTCCTAAACCAGCACGTAGAATTGGAATAATTGCTACTTTTTTACCTGCTAAAGTTTTTTGTGTTGTTTTCGTAATCGGAGTTTCGATAACGACGTCTTCTACTGGCATGTCACGTGAAATTTCGTACGCCATTAACATCGCAATTTCATCAACAACCTCACGAAATACTTTTGTTCCACAATTTTTATCACGAATAATTGATACTTTATGTTGGATCAACGGATGATCGATTACTTGAAATTTGCCCATTGTCAGCTCTCCTTTAGAGTTTTCTTTTATTGTAATTCAAATCAAAATTTCGCACAACATATCTTGTGTCAATTCACGTTATTTTTTTGAAATATCCATCTTTTATTCCTTTTTGATAAGAATTAGTGTTTATTTCAACTTTGGATAAATCTAGGCAAGGTTTTAGTTAATCGGAGTTACTTGCATCCTGATAAATAACAAGCTTTCTTTTTTCTTGATTTTACTGTAACAAAAAAAGGAATTCTCATTAGCTAGAGAATCCCTTTTGTTATTACTTCGCGTACAAAGGATGTGCATCTGTTAAAGCACGAACTTCTTCTTTCACTTGTGCATGAACAGCTTCATCGTCTTTATTTTCCAATACTTTCACGATTAGTTTAGCAATAGCTGCTGAACCTTCCTCGTCAAAACCACGACTTGTAATTGCTGGTGTTCCTACACGAATACCACTTGTTTTGAAAGGACTTAATGTTTCAAATGGAATAGAGTTTTTGTTGACAGTGATATTGACAGTATCTAATAATTTCTCAGCATCTTTTCCGGTCATATCAAAACCAGTTACATCAATTAGTAATAAATGGTTATCAGTTGAACCAGAAATTAGACGAGCTTTTGCTGAATCATTGAAGACTTCTGCCATCGCTTTGGCATTTTTGATGACTTGGCTTGCATAGTCTTTAAAGCTTGGGTCTAAAGCTTCTTTAAATGAAATAGCTTTACCAGCAATCACGTGTTCTAATGGACCACCTTGGATACCTGGAAAGACATTGCTGTTAATTTTTTTCGCTAAAGCTTCGTCATTCGTTAAGACTAAACCACCACGAGGCCCGCGTAATGTTTTATGCGTTGTCGTTGTGGTAATATCAGCATAAGGTACTGGGCTTGGATGTAAGCCTGCTGCTACTAAGCCAGCAATATGGGCCATATCAACCATTAATTTTGCGCCAACTTCATCAGCGATTTCTTTAAATTTAGAAAAATCAATCGTACGAGAATATGCGCTAGCACCAGCAACGATTAATTTTGGTTGATGTTCTTTTGCTAATTCAAGAACGACATCATAATCAATTAATTCTGTTTCTTTATCGACACCATAACTTACAAAGTTATATGTTTTACCACTAAAGTTAACTGGTGAACCATGTGTTAAATGTCCGCCTGCAGATAAATCCATACCTAAAACAGTATCGCCTGCTTCAATTAAAGCTAAATACGCAGCTGTGTTAGCTTGGGAACCTGAATGAGGTTGTACGTTTGCAAATTCCGCACCAAAAATTTCTTTCGCACGATCGATTGCTAAACTTTCAATGACATCTACGAATTCACAACCACCATAATAACGACGGCCTGGATAACCTTCTGCATATTTATTTGTTAAGATACTACCTTGCGCAGCCATAACACCTTCAGAAACAATATTTTCAGAAGCAATTAATTCTAAATTGTTTTGTTGACGCTCAGCCTCATTTTCAATCGCTGTCCATAAATCTTTATCAAACTCTTTATAATCCATTCTACACATAACACCCCTTTACTAAGATGTTAGCATTGTAACATAATCGCGCACATAAATCTCCAAAAAAATCTAAAAAGGCGATTCATTTTGTCTATTTCAAATTAAAAACGGTTTAAAAACGAACAATAAAAAGAAATACATCTTTTATCGTTAGAAAAAAGATGCATTTCTTGCTCATTTATTCAAAATATTGTTGGGCTGCCGCTTTTTTTAGGCGATTCATGTACGCTACGCCTAAATCTTTTTCAGGAAATGTCGCCACGTAAATCACATCTAATTTTGGATTAGTTTCATCTAAGGCCCGTAATCCTGCAAATAGCCCTTTTGTGGCTGCTTCCACGCTATCATCAGCATACGTAAAAACCGTCGTTACGTTTTGTTGCACTTGGTTTACAATAGTAGGTCCTGCCATAACGCCGACTTTCAATGCTTGTTGTTTAGCAGCTGCTATGGCTTTTTCCCAATCGTTTTCGCGAATCATCATAACTCTTGTATCGGGTGAATAGTGTTTATATTTCATACCTGGTGATTTTGGTGCTTCTGATTCTTTAATCAAATGTTTATCAACAGCAATCTCGATGCCTAAGTCTTGTTCTAGTTGTTCCTTTGTAATTGCTCCTGGACGCAAAATCATTGGTGGTTGGTTGGGATCACTAATATCTAAAACAGTTGATTCCACCCCAATCGCTGTTGAACCATCTTCTAAAATCCCTTCAATTTTCCCATTTAAATCGTGATAAACATGCTCACTACTAGTCGGACTTGGTTTTCCCGAGGTATTTGCACTAGGTCCAACTAAAGGTAAACCCGATGCATTCAACAAAGCTAACGTTTTGTCGTTATTAGGCATACGAAACGAAACGGTTGATAGTCCAGCTGATACCACTGCTGGAAAAGCATCTTTTTTCGTTTGGCATACTAATGTTAAAGGACCTGGCCAATATTTTTCTGTTAATTGTTCTGCTAAGGGATGAATGTTATCTACATAGGTTTTTACTTGATTAAATCCTGTAATATGTACAATCAAGGGATTATCTGTTGGTCTACCTTTCACTGCAAAAACTCGCTTTACTGCCTTTTCGGATAAAGCATTCGCACCTAGTCCATAGACTGTTTCGGTTGGAAATGCCACTAAACCATCTGCTTTTAAAATAGCAACTGCCGTGTTCAATTCTTTTTCATTCAATCGTTTGGTTTCCAAAGTTATCCACACCCTTTCAATCTTTTTTTATTGAGTTATCAACAATTCTATATAGTTATACACATTCTGTGGAAAACTCTACTATTTATCATCTATTTGTCACTCAGCATTTCTCTCGGTAGTTACCTTGGTAGGAATATAGCTACTTTTAAAGGATTTGATTACCAATCTTAGTTATCCACAAGATTGTGGATAACTAATAAACAAAAACCATTCGATCTTGTCCTGACAAGTCTTTTTTAATTTCAATTACTTTATCAGGAAACGCCTCTTGAAATAATTTTTTAACTGCTTCTCCTTGTTGAAAGCCAATTTCTAAAAAAATCTTCCCGTGAGGTTGTAATTTCATTTTTGCTTGCTGAGCTAACTTTTCATACATAGCTAACCCATTGTTTGAAGCAAACAATGCTGTTTTGGGCTCAAATAAACGAACACTCTCATCCATCAATGACCATTCAGCTTGACTGATATACGGTGGATTGGAAATTAACACATCAATTGGCTGCGAAATCGGATCCAAGGTATCACCGAGGTAAAAATCTACCTCTGTTGTTAACGATCGACTGTTTTTTTGAGCTATTTCTAAGGCAGAAACAGAAATATCCACTGCCATAACTTGCCAGTTTGAGCGCTCGGCTTTTAATGTAATAGCAATTGCACCAGTTCCTGTTCCCACATCTACCACCGTTAAAGGTTCAGAAGAATTTTTTTCTAAACAAAGTGCCACTAATTCTTCCGTTTCGGGACGAGGAATTAATGTATCTGTGGTTACTTGGAATCTGCGACCATAAAATTCTTCGTAACCAATTAAATACTGTGGAGGATGATTGGCTAATAAAGCAGCTAAGTCACTTTGTAGTTGTTGTTCTTCTGCGAAAGAGATTTCTTTTCGCATGTTTAACAGCCAATCCGTTTTCGTCCAATGTTTTCTTGCTAAAAAGACGTATTGAATCGCATAGCCTTCTTTACCTTGTTCTTCTAAAAAAGAAGAAGCCCATGACAGGACTTCTTGATAAGTTTTAGCCATTTTGCAACTCTTCTAACTTCGATGTTTGATCATACATAATTAATGCGTCGATGATTTCATCCATTTTACCTGCTAGAATTTGATCTAGTTTTTGAATAGTTAAGCCAATACGATGATCCGTTACTCGGTTTTGAGGGAAATTATAGGTACGAATTCGCTCTGAACGATCACCAGTTCCTACTGCTGATTTACGGTTCGCATCATATTCACTTTGCGCTTCTTGTTGGATTTGATCATACACGCGCGCACGTAAAACTTTCATTGCTTTCTCACGGTTTTTCAATTGTGAACGTTCATCTTGCATTGCCACCACAATTCCAGTTGGGATATGTGTTAAACGTACCGCAGAGGCCGTCTTATTGACGTGCTGACCACCAGCACCCGATGCATGATAAATATCCGTACGAATATCTTTATCCGCAAGATCGATTTCTACTTCTTCAGCTTCTGGCATCACAACAACTGTTGCTGTCGACGTATGAATACGTCCTTGAGATTCTGTTGAAGGCACACGTTGAACTCGATGAGCGCCACTTTCATATTTTAGTTTTGAGAATACATTATCGCCACTAATCATCATGATGACTTCTTTGTAGCCACCGATTCCGGTAACGTTTGCTTCTAGCACTTCCGTTTTCCAGCCTTGTGATTCAGCATAACGTTGATACATACTAAATAGATCTCCTGCAAACAATGCCGCTTCGTCTCCTCCAGCAGCACCCCGGATTTCCATAATAATATTTTTATCATCATTTGGATCTTTTGGTAATAATAAGATTTTGATTCGTTCTTCAAGCTCTACTTTTTCTTTTTTCAGTTCAGAAAGCTCTTCTTTGGCTAATTCCGCCATTTCATCGTCCAAGTTTTCGCCTAACATTTCTTCTGCATCCGCAATTCCTGCGACAACATCTTTATAACGACGATAAACGTCAACTGTTTCACGTGTGCTAGCTTCTTCTTTAGACAGCTCCATGAAACGCTTGGTATCAGATACGACAGCTGGATCACTTAATAATTCGCCTAATTCTTCGTAACGGTCTTCAATTGCTTGTAACTGATCGTACATTTGTTTTGCTCCTTTGTTTAAATTTCTGGATGGAAGTAATGGTGACGACAAACTGGATAATAGGCTTCATTGCCACCAATTTGCACTTGTGCACCTTCATAAACCGGCTTTCCATCAATATAATGTAAATTCATAATTGCTTTTTTGTGACAAAACCAGCAAATAGTTTTCATTTCTTCAATTTTGTCGGCATATAGCAATAAATATTTTGATCCTTCAAATAATTCATTACGAAAATCATTTTTCAGACCAAACGCCATGACAGGGATTCCTAATTCATCAACTACACGGGTAAAAGAAAGAACATGCTCTTTCTTTAAAAATTGTGCTTCATCAATCAATACACAATAAGGAGTGTAGTCCAGTTCTTGAATGACAGAAAATACATCTGTCTCATCAAAAATTGGAATAGCTTTCTCTTCTAAACCAATTCGACTAGAGACTTGTCCAATGCCCGAACGCGTATCTAATCCACTTGTCATCAAAACAACAGGTTTATTCTGTTCTTCATAGTTATGGGCAACTTTTAAAATCTCAATTGATTTTCCACTATTCATTGCGCCATATTTAAAAAATAATTGTGCCATGTGGTCATCCTCCGTTTGTTCCTTTGCTAGTATACTTGAAAATGACAATTTTTTACAGCTTTAAATATCTTCTTTCTTCGATTTTTATACAAAAAAAATGGAATTCAACAACTAACTTTTCAATTTTAAATAACATTGACTTGAATTTCACAATTAAATGCATGAATTTTTCCCTATAAAACCCAAAATACCATTTGGCAACGTTTTCCTTTTGTGATACAATGTGAATAAATTAACAATTAAATTTTAGGAGGATATTATGAAAAAGACACGAATCGCTACCTTTCTTGTTTTCGCTAGTTTAAGTTTAGCAGCTTGTAGTCCGGATGATTCAAATACGGCAGGTTCAACAACAGAAGGACAACAGACCACTGCTTCAAGTGCAACCACTTCAGAAAGCACTACAAGTGAAGCAAGTAACATTACTATTGCGGAAGGAACAGATACAGGCACTGAAATTCCCGAAGCAGGCACATTAGTGATGCGACAAATGTATACAGCACCACATGGAACAAACTCGTTCGCTGCTGTAAATGTTCTAATGAACGGAGAAACAATTGTTGCCGCACATATAGACGAGTTTCAATATTTAGATCCAGCTGATTTTACAGGCGTTCCAAATGCTGATGCTGGTTTTGGCGAAGCTTTTCCTGAAGGGACTGTTTTAGGAAGTAAAACTGAAAATGATGCGGCTTATTCCGCTTTAATGAAAGATAAAGCTGGTGCAACACAAACATGGCAAGCCAGTATGGATGCCATTACTGATTTTGTAAAAGGCAAAACGGTCGCTGAAATCGAGACAGCTGTCGGTGAGTTGGATAAACAAGGCGAAGATGGTAACCCTGCTGATGTTGTTTCTGGTGCTACATTTGCCGACACAAAAGGTTATTTACAAGCCATTGCTGACACAGCCAACAACGGCATGGTTGCTATTGGTGCTAAAACTGAAGCAACTGATTTTACACAAACACAATCTCTTGGCGCACCACATGGCGATAAATCCTTTGCCATCACAACTGTTGCAATGGATGGCGATAAAGTAGCTGCCGTCTTCCTTGATGAATTCCAATACGTAGATGCGACAGCTTTCGGTGGCGTTCCAAACTCTGATGCCGACTTTGGTCAAGGTGTTGCAGCAGGGCAAGTATTGGCTTCTAAAGTCGCTAACAATGATGCCTATTCAGCTTTAATGAAAGAAAAAGGCGGCTCTACTCAAGAATATGCAGTAAATATGAAAGCAGTCGAAGATTTTGCAATTGGTAAAACGATTGCTGAAATCGAAGCAGCTATCGGTGAATTAGATAAACAAGGCGAAGACGGTAACCCAACGGATGTCGTTTCTGGTGCTACCTTTGCTGATACAAAAGGTTATTTACAAGTTATTGCTGATACAGCCAAAAAAGCAGAATAAACGACAACAGTGTTCGTTGAAATCAGTTTCAACGAACACTGTTTATTTATTGCTATAAAGATCCACGACTTTAAATGACTGACACACCAATTCAATCGTTGGCGTAAATGGCAATGAATATTGTCCTAATTCCCAGCGGAAAAATTTTTCATGCTCCTGGTACCAATACTCATAACTTAAATCTCCTTCACCTTCAGAAACAGCAAATTCTTGAGAAACTTCATTCATCGGGACAATTTCAATTTTCGTATATTGAATAATCGCCAATGGATTATTTTGCCCATCCAATACAATTTCATATCCTCCAACAGCAGGTATGTTTTCTTCTTCAAGTTCATGGATACACTTGGCTGAACAGGTTCCTGTTTTAAGCCCTTGAACAACGAGCTGACCTAATTCATTCCCCATTTTTTCCGATCCATCTCCAAACATCCAAGCATCTGGAAGTGCTTGTGTCAGTCCTTGTTTCTGACTAAATGTATGCCAATATTTTCTTACTACATCCATCAAATCGCCTCTTATCTTTTGTGACCTTATCATTTATTACAACATAAAAGTCGCTATTAAAGCAATAATATATAAGTGCAATGGATAAAATAGATAGAAGAAATATTTAAAGAAGGGCTGATTACTCCCTTTTTCTCCATTATATAATGCTAAGAATGGCAAAACAGAAATAAAGAAAAAGTCTGAGTTCATCGCTAACATCGTCAATGTTGTTTGCCAATCTCCATAATCCACATAACTAAGGAAAAAGAACAAAATGGACAGTGCGAACCAACAACTATTGCGCAACCAACTATTGTTTCGAGCGAGATAAGCGATCAACATAAATGGAATCAGCACAATACCTCCTTCTGTCACTAAAGATCCTGCTATTAAGCAAAAAATTAGTAGGCTAGCTGCTACTCGGGTTAGTCCTTGATTTGTTTGCCAGTGCTGTATCAGATATAGAATAGTTGTCCCGAACGCTAATGTCAGAAAAATATTATTATGCACAGCATATTCTTCTGCAAAAACAAGTGTATTTAACACCCAATTACTTGCAAGCATGAGCAAACCAGCACTCCATAAACGGATTAAATATTTTTTTTGATTTCTAGTATAGCGTAAACCTTCCACGCTCATATACGCAAAAAACACACCCACACAACGCGTTAACACGTGAAAAAGAGCTGCTGTTTCGGCAGATACAAAGGGACTGATATGGTCAAACACCATTAAGATAAGCATAAATACTTTCAATTGATTTCGATTAAAAATGTTGTTTCCTACTTTCTTTTTTTCTTTAATATAACAATAACTCTCTAGTGTTTACAGCTATTTAAATAACAAGTGACGAACAGTTTTGTCACATAAAAAAGAGGTAGAAAACTTCGTTAAGTTTTCTACCTCTAACTATCTTAAAATTAACGGTGAATATAAGTGTAACCTGATGCACTCATTGTTGCAGTGTTAGGGCCTCCAGGGCTAGAGAATCCCATACCACCTTGAGAAATAGTGATTGTGTTACTTGCTGCATCATAAGATTCTACATAAGCAACGTGTCCGTAAACACCATCAGCTGTCCAAACACCACCGACAGATTGACCAGCAGCAAATACTACGACTGAACCAGCGGCAGGTGTACCATTTACAGTATAGCCATCAGCTGCTGCAGATGCACCCCACTGTGCGCCATTACCCCAGTAAGTTCCAACCCATGGTGCACGGTTTTTCACATACCAAGTACATTGTCCCCAAGCATACATGTTACCTGAAGAAGAATGGTCAACTGCACCACTTGATGAATTTCCTACAAATGAACTATTATTGTTTGATTCAACAGAAGGTGTTTCAACAGTTACTTCTGGTGTTTCTTCAACTTTTGGTTGTTCTACAACAGTCGCTTCTGTTTTTACTTCTTGAACGACTTCTTTTACTTCAGTTTTTGGTTCAGAAACTTCTTGTTCCACAGTCTCTTCAACTACTGGCTGTTCTTGTGTTTCTGCTGGTTGTTCAACTGCTTGTTCTACTGATTCAGCTTGTTCTGCTTTTGGCTCAGTAGTTTCTTGTTCGACAGTTTGTTCAGCAGCTTGTTCTTGTGTTTCTACTGATTGTGTCGCTTTTTCTTCAGTTTGTTCTTGTTTAACTGTTTGTTGAGCGGCTTCTTGCGCTGCTTGTTGTTGAGCTGCTTCAATACGTGCTTGTTCTTCAGCTGCTTTTTTAGCGGCTGCTTGTTGTGCTGCTAAAATGCGAGCTTTTTCAGCTTCAGCTTCTTCTTTTTTCTTTTGTAATTTTGCTTTATCGCCTTCAGCAGTTGCTTGTTGTGCTGCTAAGTCTGCTTTTAAGACGTTTACGCTTGCTTGTTTTTCAGCAAGAGAATTTTTTTCATTTTCCAATTGTTGTTGTGTCGCCGCAACTTCTTGGACTTTTCTTTCATTCTCTTGAATATTTTTTTCAACAGCTTCTTTATCTTGCTTTTGCTTTTCGATTAATTCGTTATTTGCTTTAACGATTGTTGATACTGCTTGTACACGACCAATTGCATCGCTTAAAGAATCAGCTTCTAAAACCGCATCAAGTAAATTCATGTTATCGCCATTCACTTGGACGTCACGCGCTTGATTTTGGATAACTTCTTCACGTTGTGCAATACGTAATTTTAAATCAGCAATTGTTTGTTGTAATTTTTCAGCTTCTTTACCTAATTCAGCTTGTTTTGCTTCTAATTCGCTAACTTTTCCGCTAACTGTTGCAATTTCTGATGATAAACTATCGATTTGTGCTTGTGCATCTGCTTGTTGACCTTTTAAATCATTGATTTTTTGATCTTGTTGTTCAATTTGGTCATCGATTGTATCTGCCAAAGTTGCGCTTGGCGCTGTAATTGCTGTTAACATTAATGAACATACCATTAAAGTGGCTAAGTATTTTTTCTTCAAATTATTGTTCCCCCTGAGATTACTCTATAATATAATTATCTAACTTCTTTTGTATAAGAAAATTTCGTGTTCTAATTTAGCGACAGATAAATCTTAACATATTAATATAGCACTTAGGTAAAAAGAATGTTACAAAATCATTTCAAATGAATATCAATTAGGTGTTTTTTCAGAAATAATGATTGATTATTGCAAAAAGTAATGAAAAACGCCTTTTTCCATAAAAAAATAGTAGAGAAGTTTTCACTTCTACTACTGTTTTTTTAATACCGCTAAAAATTGCGCGCCATATTTGTCTAATTTGTTTTGCCCCACACCTTTAATTTGTAAAAATTCTAAGGAATTTTGAGGTTGTTTTTCTGCCAAGTCTTGCAAAGTCTTATCAGAAAAAATGATATACGGCGGTAGATTTTGTTCTTGCGCTAATGAAAGACGCAAAGCACGTAATTCTTCAAATAGTTCATTGTCCATCACCAATTGTTTAACAGTGGCTTGTTTCCGATAGACTTTTCGTTTCCCTAATAAAACATCAATTCCTTCGGGTGAAATCGACAATAATGGATATTGCCCTTCTGAAGGTGTCAAATATTGTTCCGCAGTTAAATAATCAATTAGCTGAACAATTTCTTTTTGTGTCCAGTCTTTCATTAAGCCATACGTAGATAATTGTTCAAAACGCCATTGCGTAATTTTTTGATCTTTGGAACCTGTTAACACTTTGCCAACAAGTGATTTCCCAAATTTTTCTCCCATGCGTTTTACGCAAGACAATACTTTTTGTGTTTCAACGGTAATATCTACTGATTCACGGTCATCCAAACAATTACTACACTTGCCACAAGCGACGCCTTCTTCACCAAAATAACGTAAAATATAACATTGAAGACATGTTTGTGTATGGGCATATTGACTCATTTCTCGTAATTTCAAATATTCATTTTGTTGATAGTCAATGGACGATTCTGATTGTTCAATAAAAAACTGCTGAATTTGTAAATCTTGCGCAGCATAAAGTAAAACGGCCTCGCTAGGTAAGCCATCCCGACCTGCACGTCCAGCTTCTTGGTAATAAGATTCTAGGTTTCCCGGAATTTGAGCGTGAATGACAAAGCGCACATTGCTCTTATTAATCCCCATACCAAATGCATTTGTTGCGACCATCACTTGAATACGATCAAATAGAAAATCTTCTTGGCTTTTTGAACGTACTTGTTCAGAAAGTCCACCATGATACATGCCCACTGGAATATCTTTATGTCGCAATAAATGATACAACCGCTCCACTTCTTTACGCGTGCTTGCATAAATAATACCCGCTTGTCCTTTATTGGTTTTTAAATATTCCAATAAATAGACATCTTTTTGTTCTTTAACCACTTGAAAAGCGAGGTTTTCACGAGCAAAGCCCGTTTTAATTTGATTATTCTCAGAAATTGATAATAACTGACAAATATCTTCCGCAACTTGGGTAGTGGCAGTAGCTGTCAACGCAATGATGGTTGGGCGTTGGGCAAATGAACGCAACGTTTCTGCTAGTTTTAAATAACTTGGACGAAAATCATGTCCCCATTGCGAAATACAATGTGCTTCGTCTACTGCTACTAAATCGATATCTACATGACGTAACAGTTCAAGAAAATCAGCTGTTTCTAAACGTTCCGGCGCTAAATATAATAACTTCACTTCTCCTCTAGCTGCCATTCCTAAGCGTTGTTGGATTTCTGAAAAATGAAGCGTGCTATTAACATATGTTGCTGGAATCCCCATTTCATTTAAACTATCCACTTGATCTTTCATCAATGAAATTAAAGGAGAAACTACAATTGTCAGTCCATTAAATAACAAAGCAGGTAATTGATAACAAATGGATTTTCCACCACCAGTCGGCATAATGCCCAGAACATCTTCTCGGTTTAAAATTTTTTGAATAATCTCTAGTTGACCTTTACGAAAAGTTTGATAGCCAAATTTTTCTTCTAATAATTGTGTTAGTTCACTCATTTGTTCCCTTCTTTCTCTATTTTATTATACCCAATTAGTAGCGGGCTTGCATATCTTGTAATTTTTGCAAATAAGCGTGTTTTAACATAGGCGGCTCAAGAATAAGCGCTTCTGTGCCAAACATTAAGAAATAATTCACTAAAAAATCCAGCTCTTTTTCGTGATACGTTCCTTTAAGCTGATTCCCTACCATAGTCATATTAGGAAATAATTGATTTTGTGCCAGATCACAGCCTTTTGCTGTTAACTGAGCTGCGAAAGTAAATGGACGCACTTGTTGTTTTTGCACTGCTTCTACTGAATAGTTTTTTCCTTCAGCAAAAAATTGAATATTGGTCATCTTATCACAACGATACGTTCGCCATTGGTGTTTTTGTATATCTCGAGCCAAACAATACCACAAACCTTGACGATAATTTAAATGGACTGGTTGAATGATTTTGACTTCTGAATGTTCTTTTTGATAATGCAAACGTAACTGGTGTTGTGCCAATATCGCTTGATAGAGCGTCTCTAGCTGAGGAACTGCTATCGGTACTTGGAGGCCTTCATAACTAACCATTGTTTCGAGTTCTTCTAAGGAAGTCACTGGAAATTTTTCTATTAACTTCTCTTTAATTTGTTGATAAGAATGGGGAAAAGGGGTGGCACCTTTCAATAACTGCAAAGCAAAAAAGATACTTAACAACTCTGTTTCCTTAAAGTAAATTGGGGTTCGTAACTGATGAGGTAAGACACGGTACCCCCCATTTTTTCCACTTTCAGCATATAAAGGTACCCCCAGTGCTTCTAATTCACTCACATCACGTAAGGCAGTTCGTTTAGAAATACGAAATTCCGTCATTAAATCACGTAAATTGAATTGATTTTTTCCATGTATAAAAATTAATTCTTGATTGAGTCGTTCACTTTTTTTCATATTTTCTCCTTTTGGTGCCATCTTCTGTCACCATTAAAACGTATACTAAGAAAAAAAGCAAAGGAGTATGATTAGTTATGTCCATTCAATTAGCCACATTTTTATCATTAGACGGTAAGGCCAACCAAGCACTCACTTTTTACCAAGAAATTTTTCAAGCGAAAGTTCTTTTTAAAATTACCAATCAACAATTCAAGGAATGTTTAAATCCACAGCTAGAAATTCCCAACGGCCAAGAAGAGTATATTTCACATTCTATTTTACAGATTGGGACCACACAGTTACAAATTGCTGACACATCAATTACCAGCGATTTCCTGACAAGTGGGACCAATTTTTCGCTAAGTTTTACGATTAACAATTTAGCCACTATCGAATCGATTTATCAAAAAATCATTCAATATGATGAGACGCAAATTATTGCTGCACCTTGCGAAAACGAATTTGCAGATTTTTATGCAATTGTTCGAGATCCATTTGGAGTCCTTTTGCAATTAACCAAAGAAAAACAACCTGATCCTGAGCAAAAAGGCAAAAAAAGAAACCCTCACACGTGATGAGGGCTTCTTTTTTTAGATAAATTCAACGGTTTCTTCCACTTGAATAGCTGGATCTAAGCTTTGAATAACTGGGCAATTCGGGGAAACTAATTTTAGACAACGTTGCGCTTTTTCTTGAAATTCTTCCGCAATTTTAACGTAAAACCGTAACTGAATGGCTTGAACTGGCTCGGCACGACGTTCTGTATCTCGGCTGTAGTCAGCCTCAATCTTTTCAAATTGATACGGAATATGTGAATTATCTAAAACCGATTGATATACATACCCACCGCAAGCAGCGACCGCACAGACTAGCATTTGAACTGGCGAATAACCTTGTTCTCTTGCCAAAACCCAGTTTCCTGTTTCATGTGGTAATTCAATTTTTTCTTTTCCTTGAATGAGTGTAAATGTCTCGATTGTCATTTGTTCCTCCTTACGAAATGGCCTTCTGCTACTTCAACCCAGTCAAAGGCTTCGGTCACTTCAATTTGTTGTTGAATTTCTTTTTTTGCAAGCGCAGCACGCGCTAATTTCGGATCAGCAATCGGTGCCGCAGCCAATAACTTTTTGGTATAGGGATGTTGTGGTGCTTCAAACAATCGTTGGGTAGGCGCTAACTCAACTAATTTCCCTTGATACATCACCGCAATTCGGTCAGAAATATGACGAATCACCGATAAATCGTGCGAGATGAATAAATACGATAGACCAAAATCTTTTTGTAAACTTAATAATAATTGAATGATTTGGGCTTGAATGGAGACATCTAATGCAGACGTCGGTTCATCACATAAAATAAACTCAGGTTGATTCACTACTGCACGCGCAATCCCAATTCGCTGACGTTGACCACCACTAAAGGCTCGAGGTAATTTGTGTAAAGCCTCGCCAGTAATTCCAACACGGGCTAGAATCTGTTCCGCTTTGTCGCGAGCATTTGTTTTAGAATCATTTAATAAAGGTTCCATCACTAATTCTAACGCAGTCATTCGGGGATTTAACGCAGAATAAGGATCTTGAAAAATAATTTGCATTTTTTGATAAATGGATTTTCTTTCAGCAGTTGTTAAGTTCGTCAGTTCTTGTCCTTCAAAAAAGACTTGCCCTTCTGTTAGCGTCTCTAAACTTAATAAACTACGACCTAACGTTGTTTTTCCACTTCCCGATTCACCAACTAATCCTAATGTTTCACCACGATAAATCGCTAAATTAATATCATCTAAAGCGCGTACTTCTGTTACTACACCACGCCAGTTTTTGGAACGAAAAATTTTTGTCGCGTTTTCGACACGAATTAACTCTGTTGTCATTTTCCTTCCTCCTTAAGCCAAACATGGTGAGTTATTGATAATTCCTTGCGAGTTAAATTATCTGGTAACTCTTCATGATAATCAAAAACATGCAATTGCGCCTGTTTATCTCCTAAGTGTGCCGCTTCCAGTAATTGCTTTGTATACGGATGATGTGGGTGATAAAAGATTTCTTCAGTGGTTCCTTCTTCGACAACCAACCCTTGGTACATTACTTTAATATAGTCACACATTCCTGCTACTACGCCAAAATCATGGGTGACTAAAATCACGGAAAGCTCTTCACTCTCCTGTAATTCTTTAATAAGTGATAAGATTTGTGCCTGAATTGTCACATCCAAAGCTGTTGTTGGTTCATCTGCAATTAAAAGTTGTGGTTCTGCTAACAAGGCCATCGCAATCATTACACGTTGGCGCATGCCACCAGATAATTCATGAGGAAATTGTTTCATCCGTTTTTCAGCAAGAGCAATCCCCACTTTTTCTAACTCTTGAATCGCTCGTTGTTGAGCTGCTTTTTTGGAGATTTTTTGTTTTCGTAAAATCACTTCAGTTAAATGATAGCCAATCGTTCGTAAAGGATTTAAAGAAGTCATTGGATCTTGAAAAATCATGGAAATTGGTAACTTTTGTGGATTCGTTACGCGCTCTTCGTTAAATTCAAAAGCAGTTGTCGACATCACAGCTTGTTCCGGTAAAATATCCATAATACTTTTCATTGCCATACTTTTGCCGCTACCTGATTCACCAACAATCCCGATGACTTGACCTTTAGGCACATCCAAATCAATTCCTCTAAGAATTGGTATTAATTCGCCACGTTTTGGTTGAATGTCTACGCGTAAATCACTCAATTTTAATATATTTTTTGCCATCGAATTAGACCTCCCTTTGTAAAACTTGCTTAATCATGTCACCAAGGTTATTAAAGGAATAAATCGTTAATGCTACAAACAAACCAGGAAGTATGGCCATATAAGGTGCCCGTTGCAAGCTATTTTGAGCATTCTGCAAAAGACTTCCCCATGATGCCATAGGTTGTTGAATTCCTAATCCTAAAAAGCTCAACGCTGATTCAGTCATAATCGCACTAGAAATGCTCGTTGAAGCTGCGACAATTAAGGTCGGTAATACCGAGGGAAAAATATGTCTAAAAATAATCGTGCTTGCAGATTGCCCAATGAAATTTGCATATAAAACGTAGTCTCTTTCTTTCGCAGACAAGGTTTCACCACGAATTAAACGTGCAATATTCATCCATGAAAAACCACCAATAACAATAATGATCGTCCCTAGACCTGGTTTTAAGAAGACACTTAATACAATCACTAAAACTAACCACGGAATAGAGGATAAGATATCTACAATACGCATCAAGACATTATCAATCCAGCCGCCAAAATATCCTGAGACTAAGCCGACTGTCGTACCAATTGTCGTCGCCGTCAACATTGCCAATACACCTACTAATAAGGAGACCCTACCACCATATACCACTCGAATAAAATAATCTCGGCCCACTTCATCAGTTCCAAAAAGATGCTGCCAGCTTGGAGGTTGTGACATATTGCTGACATCTGTCGCATTCGGATCAATTGGTAGTAACGGAGCGATTAGTGACAAGCTAATTAGTAATGCTAGAAATATAAAAGAGAGGGTATAAATTGGAGAAGAAAAAATCGCTCTGAACAAATTTTTCAAACGCTTCATTACTCTTTTCCTCCCTTGCGAATTCGTGGATCAACAACTGAATAAAGGACATCTGAAAGGAGATTCCCCAAGATAACTAAAGTTGCTGAAAGTAGCATAATTGCCATAATAACTGGATAATCTAAACTTCTCGTTGCGCTCGTCAAATAAGGCCCCACTCCTGGCCAACCAAAGATGGTTTCTGTAATAATCGCACCAGTAACCAACATCGGTAATGCTAAACCTAATTGGGTCACTACTGGAATCAATACATTTCGACTAATGTGTCGACGGAAAATTTGCCATTTTGTCGCATGAAATGCTCGTTGAACAGTCACGTAATCTTCCGCCACTTGTTGCAAGGCAGAGGAACGAATATAACGGGTTAATTCTGGGAAAAAAGCAACCGTCAATGTAAGATAAGGCATGATAAAATGTGCCAGAAAATCATTGAAGTCCCCCGCTTTCCCAACTGTATTCATACCAATAATTGGGAATAAATTTAACCGATAACCTAAAAAATAAATCAAAATCATCGCAAACCAAAATGTTGGAATCGCAATCCCTAAAGAAGCAATACCATCAATTAATTTATCAAAAAATTTCCCTTTGTTTGCAGCAGCAATCAATCCCAAAGTAATGGCTAAAATTAATGCCGTTAGATAGGCCGGAATAATTAATTTCATCGTATTAGGTATACGAACCGCTAATTCACCAGCAATACTGCGTTGTGAAACCAATGAATAACCAAAATCTCCTTTAAAAATATTCGTCAACCACGTAGCGTACTGGACAAAAAATGGTTCATTCAAGCCATATTTCTCTCTTAATGCTTCTACTCGGTCTGGAGACATATTAGGTGTTGTCACGGAATCAATTACATCATACGGTGCCAGATGAATCAGTGAAAAGACAATAAATGAAATAACCAATAGCAAAGGAATAGCTTGAAGTACTCGTTTTGCAATATATCTTGCCACACGTAACACTTCCTTTCTCATAATAAAAATGAAAAGAGACTGTGATAAAAGAGTCTTTATCACAGTCCAATTCACTATTTAATCGTTAATTTAGACACATCTTCAAACGTGTAAATTGGAATTAATCCGGCATCTTCTACATTTCCAATGCGGTTGTTAACTGCTAGAATTTTTTTGTTATCAACAATTGGATAGATACGCGCATCGTCAGCGATAGCTTGTTGTAATTCATTATATAATTCTTTGCGTTTCGCTTCATCCAATTCAACTGCAGCTTTGTTAAATAATTCGTCTGTTGCTTTATTTTCTGTTTGGAAGTAATTGGCACTACCCTCTGTTTCAAATAATGCACCATATAAATCAGGATCATTTCCCATAATATAACCACCCAAGAATAGGTTATATTTAGTTGAGCCATCTTTATCCAATTCAGCAAAAATTGCTGTTCCATCGCCACCCTCTAATGTTACGGTAATACCAGCTTTTTGCAACTGTTGTTGAATTAAAGTTGCTTGAATCGTTTGTGCTGGATCACTTGAAGAAAAGGCTAAGTTTAATTTCAAGTCGCTTACATTAGCTTCTTTTAATAGTTCTTTTGATTTTTCAATGTTCGTGTCGTATTTTTCAACGTCCTCTGTCGCAAATGGATTATTTGGTGGTAAGAATGAGTAAGGTTGTTCATAATATTCTTTTTCTAAATACGCCGCTTGATTTAACTCATCTTTGTTTAACGCAAACAATACAGCTTGACGTACTTTAACATCTTGTAATGCTTCAGATTTTGTATTTAATCCTAGATAACCTACACGATTTTCACTGTAAGGGTACGTAGTGATGGTTTTTTCATCTAAATCAGCCACATCTGATGGTAAAACAAAGGCTGCATCAACTTCACCTTTTTGCAGTGCTACTTTTGTTGTATCGGCACTTTCAATAATGCGTAAAGTTAAGTTTTTAATTGATGGTTCGCCACCAAAATAATGTTCATTCGCTTCAAATGTTAAATACTCGCCACGTTTATACTCAACTAACTTGTATGGTCCTGTTCCAACTGGATTTTCTGGTAATTCATTCACCGAAAAATCTTCTACGCCTTCAAAAATATGTTTTGGAATGATAAACGTTTCAGTCGCAATGTTGTTAACTGCCGCTGCACTGGCTTGTGGCAATACAAATTTCACTGTATAGTCATCGACTTTTTCAAATTTGATCGGTTGATCGCCAACCCATAGTTGATCGGCATTTCCATTTTCTTTTTTGGCTTTTTGTTCATACGTAAACACTACATCATCAGCTGTAAAAGGTTCGCCATCTGACCATTTCACATCTTTTTTCAAATGAACAGTTACAGATAAACCATCTTCTGCTGGTTCAACTGATTCTGCTAAAGCATTTTTTGTCGTTCCATCCCCTTCAACAATCACTAATGGTGAATAAATGATATTAGTTACTGTTAAGCCCCAACGGTCACTTGTGTTAATTGGGTTGGTAGAAGAAGGATCTCCACTGATTGCATACGTAAATGTCGCATCGTCTGCTGTGGTACTTGAACTATTTGCTGTTTCATTCGTGTTTCCTCCTGATGAACAAGCCGCTAAAGCCAATCCTAAAGCAAAGATGCCGACGCTAAAAAGCCCCTTTTTCCATTTTTTCATGTATTATTCCTCCCTGAATACATCACTTACTGATAGTATTTGTTCCCAAAGAATAGTCGGTTCATTTTAAAAAGTCAACGCACTTGTGATAGCTTTTTTCTATCACTATATATTAATTATTAAAAAAATTAGCGAAAAAAAAGCGTATAGATGAACGCATCTATACGCTTTTGCTGAAACAGTAACCTTTCACGTAAGTAAGCCTTTTACATCTTAGTATAAAGGAATTGAATCACCTGATAATCGTAGCTGTTTCTATTTTTTTACCAAACTGGAACACTTGATTTTTTCGTTGTTTCTTCGATGATTTTTTTCACTTCATCTGTTTGATAGTATTTTACTACTGTTTGATAAATCTCTTTGTCTTTTTCTTCTTCACGAGCTGCAATAACATTGTAGTATGGTTTAGAAGAATCAGCAATTGGTTCTAAGAAAATTGCATCCTCAGTTGGAATATGACCTGCATCAACAGCGACATTGTTGTTTACACATGCAATATCTACATCGTCTAATACACGAATCGTTTGATTAGCATCCAATAAATCAAATTTCAAATCTTTTGGATTAGCAGTGATATCGTTAACTGTTGGCATAAACCCTTTCTCTGGGTCTAATTCTATTAAACCCGCAGTTTGTAATAATAACAATGCGCGACTTTCATTTGATACGTCATTTGGAAGGGCAACAGTTGCGCCATCTTTTAATTCTGACACATCTTTAATTTTATTTGAGAAAATACCTAATGGATTCAACGTGGTATAAGCGATAGTTGTATTGTGGAACCCGCCTTCTTTGTTGACGTTATCCATGTAGATTTCAGTTAATGATGAATGTAAATCAATTGATCCATCTTCTAAAGCCGTAATTGGGCCACGATAATCAGTAAATTTTACGATTTCTAAATCAATATTTTCTTTATCTTTTAATTCTTTTTGAACATGTTCCCACGCTTCATTGTTTTCTCCAACAACTCCTAGACGAACAACTTCTGCTTTCGCCTCACTTGAAGAATCTGTCTCCGTTGTATTTCCTGAACCACATGCACCTAATAATGTTAGGGCACCAACCGTTAAAATACCTGTAACCACTTTGTTCCAACCTTTTTTCATTGCCATTCTCCTTTTGTTTTTTTCCGTTTTGATTTTGCTTCTGAAAAATAAAAAACGCCCTTCATCAACACAAAGATGCTGATAAAAGGACGAAATTTCGAGGTACCACCTTTTTTCAGAAGTAAAACTTCCCTGTCTCTTTTTTGCAAGAAACGTTCAAGGTAACAATTGAACAAGTCGAAATTGCCTATTATCGACAATTTTCCTCAGAGAATCTGTTCTACTTGAAAGCAATGAATACTTACAAGATGACACAGCTCTTCAACGGATAGATATATAAGTTTTCTTGTACTTTACAGTATCCGTAAACCAGTGTCAATATTTAAAACCAAATCATTTAATTAGTGAAATTTCATTCAATGGCCAATAACGCATGAAAACTTCCCCTTGAATCATCGACTCATCGACAAAGCCAAATATCCGACTATCTTTCGAGATTAAACGATTGTCTCCAAGAACAAAATATTTTCCTTCCGGTACATTATATGAAAAATCATTTGTGAACGTTAATGCTCGTTCAGCAGTTTGTTGAAAACTCGTGTTATAACCATATTCTGTTTGTAATTTATTGTCTGCAAATTTTTCTTTGTATTCTGTTAAGTACGTTTCCTCAACTTTTTCACCATTTACGGTAAGCACATCATTTTTCATTTGAACGTTATCACCAGGCATACCAATTACACGTTTGACAGCTAATTTTTCTAAATCATCTGGTTCTTGGGTGGTGATGATATCAAAGCGTTCAATTTTAGAAAGCTGGAATGTAAATAATTTTTGTCCGTCTGCTAAAGTAGGGTCCATTGAATGTCCTTTCACTGACACAGGTGTCACTACAAATAGACGTAATATTAATAATAGTACGACGAAAAAAATAAACGTCCCCCAATTTTTCATAAATTCTTTCAAAGGTTATGCTCCCCTACTAGTTATTTCGATTCTTTGTTTATTATAACATAGCTTCTTATTGTTAGCGAAAATTGATGTCCTCTCTTATCGATAATGATTGTTTTTACTACGGTTCTATGGTATATTCTCTGAATATTTGCCATTTTTGGCTACACTTTTGTTATACTAGTGAATAATACATTTAGATTGGAGATATTCTTATGAACTTTGGACGTTTTACGCGTCTTACAGTGCGTCGAGGAAAGAATTTTTTCTCAAAAAATATTTCGTCAATTCAACTGATTGTTACCTATTATATTTTAATGACTCTTCTTGCACTTATTTTACTTTACTTGCCTATTTTTCGAAAACCAGATGTATATGTTTCGTTTATCGACATGTTCTTTATGGCAATTAGTACGATTAGTGTGACTGGCTTGTCCACTTTTCCAATTGATGAGGTATTTAATGAACGTGGCGTCATTTTACTAGAAATTCTCTTTCAAATTGGTGGCTTGGGTGTCATGATGATTTCGACCTTTTTCTTTATTGTTTCACGGCGTAAAATCTCATTGAAACAGCGTCAATTAATCATGGCAGACATGAATCAGCCTCGTTTAAGCGGCATTGTGCGCATGATTCGTACAACATTTACAATTATTTTAGTATGTCAGCTGATTGGCGGTGCCGTCTTTGGCATTTATTTCAAAGTCATGGGTTATTATGACCGCTGGCTAGATGCACTTTTTTATGGATTGTATCAAGCCATCTCTGCGGTAACCAACTCTGGTTTTGATGTGACCGGTGAATCAATTGTTCCTTACGCAAACGACAATCTCTTTTTAGTAGCAATCATGTTTTTAATTTTTATTGGAGGCATTGGCTTTCCGGTAATTATGGATTTTCGAGAATGGATTGGTTATCAAGTGTTTAAAAAGAAACGCCAGTTACCTTTCCGTTTCACCCTATTTACCAAAATTGCTTTCTTAGCATTCGTCATTTTATTCATTGGCGGTACCTTAACGATTTTCTTCCTAGAAAAAGATCATCTCTTTCGAAATATGACTGCAGTAGGGCAATGGGTTAATAGCATGTTCTACTCAATGACTACACGAAATGCTGGGTTACAGATTCATGATTTGAATGAATTTCAAACAACTACTCTAATGATTTTTTCAGTATTAATGTTCATCGGGTGTAGCCCTAGTTCCGTTGGTGGGGGTGTTCGAACAACGACTGTCGCCATTATTGGTTTGTATTTAATTTCGTTTTTAAAAAGTGAAAGCCATATTAACATTTTTGGTCGCAAAATTGCCAATGATGATGTGCGTAAATCGGTCGTTGTCTTCATGTTATCTCTATTAATGTGCTTTGCTTGCGTCATTTTCTTAACTGCTACAGAAGATGTCTCCTTAATTTCCATTATTGTAGAAGTGACTTCCGCATTTGGAACGACAGGATTATCCCTAGGAATCACCTCGGAACTTTCTGTAATCGGCAAACTGATTATTGCTTTACTAATGTTTATTGGACGGATTGGAATGTTGTATACTCTATTATTATTTATCCCTAAAGAAACAAGAGATTTAGGATACGAATATCCTACTGAAAAAATTATTATTGGTTAAAACAATACCCTTTGCTTAGCAATCTAGGCAAGGGGTATTTGCTTTTTTTACCTAAGTAACTACCTAGGGATACTATTTTGTTAATTCTTTTCGGGTTTTTGCAGGTATTTTTTGCCAAACGAGATTGTAGGAAAGTTGAATCATCTGTTCCAGTTCTTCATCACTTAGTTCTTCTGTACTTAAGGTAATTGAATTCCAATGTTTTTTATTCATATGATAGCCAGCGACAATATCTGAATAAATTTCTCGCCACTCTTCATTTTTTTCTGGTTCACCTTTTAAAGTAATAATAGCTGTTTCCGAGAGTTCTGGACTCATCGTTCCAAACATTTTGCCGGCTACTTCAAAATAGATGGTTTGCCAATCTTCTCGATAATAAACTTTTGCAAAAGGCAATTGCTTACCAAATGCTTGCAGACGTTCATAGCGTTGTTGCATGCGCTTCACTCCTTTTTATTTTATTATAAGAGAGTTTCTTTTTTCTTGCTAAATTTTTTCTTAATTCTAAAGAAAAAGGGAAGCTGATTAATCTTTTGGCAAAGATATGGTATGATAAGTTGAATTTGTAATGAATATTTCATTTTACGTATGGAGGTTTTTTATGGGAATCCGAAGTTATTTTGCTGCATTTGTTGGCAAGACCTCACAATGGATACTAAAGAATTTTTTTAAGGGAGGATCAAGTCTTCCTGGAAAACTAGCATTATCAATTGATCCGCACATTCTAGATTACCTAGCAAAAGACTATCAAGTTGTAGTGGTTACTGGAACAAACGGCAAAACATTAACAACTGCCTTAACTGTGAATATTTTGCGTCAAGAATTTGATAATGTGTTGACAAATCCAACTGGTGCAAATATGGTGCAAGGAATTGTCTCTACTTTTCTTTCTGCGAAAAAAACAAGTGGGAAAAAATTTGCTGTCCTTGAAATTGATGAAGCCAGTCTAAGTAAAGTTACAGAGTACATCAAACCAGAATTATTTGTTTTTACAAATATTTTCCGCGATCAAATGGATCGTTATGGTGAAATTTATACAACGTATCAACTAATTGTTGATGGTGCAGCTAAATCACCAAACGCAACTATTTTAACCAATGGTGATTCACCAATTTTCAATTCAATCGATACCATTAATCCTCGTAAATATTACGGGTTCGATCATGAAGAAGATCATGAACAAATGGCACACTACAATACAGACGGCGTTTTGTGTCCGAAATGCCAACATATTTTACACTACAAAATGATTACTTATGCCAATCTGGGGAAATATTATTGCCCGAATTGCGACTTCCATCGTCCAGAATTAGACTATAAATTAACGGAATTGAAAAATATGACAAATACTTCGGCAGAGTTTGTCATCGATGGGAATGAATACAAATTAGAAGTTGGTGGCATGTACAACATTTATAATGCCTTAGCTGCTACTGCTGTTGCAGAATATTATACAGTTAGCCCTGAAAAAATTCGTGCTGGACTTGGCTATGATGAAAAAGTCTTTGGCCGTCAAGAAGTGATTGAAATTGATGGGAAGCAATGTACCTTAGTTTTAGTAAAAAATCCAGTGGGACTAAATCAAGTCATCGATATGATTGGTTTATCTCCTTATCAATTTTCATTAGTTTGTCTATTAAATGCCAACTACGCCGATGGAATTGACGTTAGTTGGATTTGGGATGGCGATCATGAAGCGTTTGCCGAGATGGACATTCCACAAGTAATTGCAGGTGGTGATCGTCATAAAGATATGGCTTTGCGCTTGAAAGTTGCCGGCATTGCCGAAGAAATCATTACAGAAACACAAAATCTTGATGAAGTTATTGATAGTATTAAAGATTTGCCAACAGAACATGTTTACATCCTCGCAACCTATACTGCTGTCTTACAATTACGTAAAAAACTAGCAGACAAAGGATACATGGAAGGAGGAATGACACGTGGCTAAACGACAATTAAAACTAGCCCATTTGTATGGAAATCTGTTAAATACTTATGGCGATAATGGAAATATTTTAATGTTAAATTACGTCGCTAAAAAAATGGATATCGAGTTAGAAATTGAAATTGTTAGCATCCACGAACCATTTGATCCAAATCGTTATGACCTAGTCTTTTTTGGTGGCGGACAAGATTACGAGCAATTGATTGTCTCACAAGATATTCAAAGTAAAAAAGACAGTTTAACGACATTTATTGAAAATGATGGCGTCATTTTGGCCATTTGTGGTGGCTATCAATTACTTGGCCACTATTACATTGGTGCTGGCGGTGAAAAAATCTATGGCATCGGTGCATTGGATCATTATACCTTGAGCCAAGATAACAATCGCTTCATTGGTGATGTAAAAATCTATAATGAAGAGTTCGATGAAACTTACGAAGGGTTTGAAAACCACAATGGTCGTACCTTCTTAGGAAAAGGTGAACGTCCCTTAGGAAAAATTGTTGAAGGTTTTGGGAATAATGGCGAAGACCAAACAGAAGGCGCAATTTATCGGAATGTTTTCTGTTCTTACTTCCACGGACCAATTTTGGCACGAAATGAAGCCCTAGCAAAACGTTTAATCGATTTAGCATATAACCGTAAATATCAAGCGTAGTTCGCAAGCGAAACGAGACTTATAAATGAGTCTCGTTTTTTTGTGGGAATTTTCCCGCCGTCTGATACCTAGTGCCAGCTTCTACTCTTTTGTCCCATAAGTAACTCCACCTATTGTAAACGCTCACATTTTAACTTAAAGTAATCACGTAAGTTATTTTAGAAGGGAGTTTTCTCAATTATGATGGAAAAAGTTCAGCGCTTTGGTGGCGCAATGTTTACACCAGTTCTACTTTTCTCATTTTCGGGTTTAATGGTTTCATTAGCAATTATTTGTAAAAATCCGATGTTAGTAGGAAGTATCGCAACTGAAGGAACCGCATGGTACGGAGTTTGGTCAATTATCGAAGACGGTGCATGGACAGTCTTTAATCAAATGGAATTATTATTTGTTATTGGATTACCAATTGGTTTAGCAAAAAAAGCCAATGCTCGTGCAGTCATGGAAGCCTTTGTCGTCTACTTGACTTTCCAATACTTCGTTGGTGGGATGTTAAAAAACTTCAGTAATTTCTTTGGTGTTGATTACGCTATGGATGCTGGCGGAACAAGTGGTTTGAAATTAATTGCCAATATCAAAACACTAGATACAGGTATTATCGGTGCAATTGTCATTTCAGCTATTGTTGTTTGGATTCACAATCGTTTCTTTGATACAAAATTGCCTGATTGGTTAGGAATTTTCCAAGGTTCTTCATTTGTTGTGATTATTGGATTCTTCTTAATGTTACCAATCGCTTTCCTTGTAGCGCTTATCTGGCCAAAAATCCAAAATGGCATTAACTCCATGCAAGGTTTCTTAGCAAGTTCAGGCGTGTTAGGGGTTTGGATTTATACCTTCTTAGAACGAATACTAATACCTACTGGGTTGCATCACTTTATCTACTCCCCGTTTGTATTTGGTCCAGCAGTAACACCAGATGGGATTACTCGTGCTTGGATGGCAAACCTAAATGAATTTGCTGCTTCTACAAAACCATTGAAAGAATTGTTCCCTGAAGGTGGTTTTGCTATGCATGGTAACTCTAAGATGTTTGGTTCTATTGGGATTGCTTCAGCATTTTATCTGACTGCAAAACCAGAAAACAAAAAGAAAGTTATTTCTATTTTAATTCCAGTCACTTTAACAGCCTTTTTAGCAGGGATTACTGAACCATTAGAATTCACATTCTTATTCATCTCTCCGCCATTATTTGCGATTCATGCTGTATTAGCTGCTTCAATGACAGCAACTATGTATGCCTTTGGTGTTTCTGGAGATATGGGTGGTGGTTTCCTAGATTTATTAGCGAAAAACTGGATTCCAATGTTTGCAAATCATAAAACAGAAATCTTTACACAATTGGCGATTGGTTTAGCGTTCGCAGTATTGTATGTTCTAATTTTCCGTTTCTTGATTTTGAAATGGGATTTACCAACACCAGGTCGCGAAGCTGTTTCAGATGATATTAAACTATTTACGAAAAAAGATTACAAAGCGAAAAAAGCAGGCGGAGCTAATGATGATGGTGAGCCTGAAGGCAATCGTTACCGTGAATCAGCAGCTATTTATCTAGAAGCATTTGGTGGCTCAGATAATATTGATAAAGTAAATAATTGTGCCACTCGTTTGCGTATTACCGTTAAAGATCCTGCAATTGTCGCAACCGATGATGCTTTTCGTGCAGGTGGTGCTCACGGAGTTGTCCGCAATGGTACAGCGTTCCAAGTTATTGTAGGCTTAGATGTTCCTCAAGTGAGAGAACAATTTGAACAATTATTAGATATTAAAGATTAAGGAGTGTTATAAAATCATGAAAAAATTTTCAATCGTCGTTGCCGGTGGAGGAAGTACCTTCACTCCTGGAATTGTCTTAATGTTATTAGACAACTTAGATCGTTTCCCTATTCGTCAAATTAAATTTTATGATAATAATGAAGGACGCCAAAAACAAGTCGCAGATGCTTGCGAAATTTTATTAAAAGAAAAAGCACCTGACATTAACTTTGTTGCAACAACTGATCCAGAAACAGCCTTTACTGATGTTGATTTTGTTATGGCACATATCCGTGTTGGTCTTTATGCAATGCGTGAAAAAGATGAAAAAATCCCATTGAAATATGGTGTGGTTGGTCAAGAGACATGCGGACCTGGCGGAATTGCTTATGGTATGCGCTCAATTGGTGGCGTGTTAGAAATCTTAGACTACATGGAAAAATATTCACCTGATGCTTGGATGTTAAACTACTCTAATCCAGCAGCAATCGTCGCAGAAGCAACACGTAAACTACGTCCGAATTCAAAAATCATCAATATTTGCGATATGCCAGTTGGAATTGAAGAACGTATGGCACGCTCAATCGGATTGAAGTCCCGTAAAGAAATGGTTGTGCGTTACTACGGATTAAATCATTTTGGCTGGTGGACAGACATTCGTGATAAAGATGGCAATGACTTAATGCCAAAAATTAAGGAACATGTGGCACAATATGGTTATTCTCTACAAGATGAAATCGAAGAATCACAACATTTAGATGAAAGCTGGATGCACACTTTTGCCAAAGCACGTGAAGTCTATGCTGTTGATCCTGATACTTTGCCAAATACGTATTTGAAATATTATTTCTATCCTCAAGATGAAGTTGCTCATTCAAACCCTGATTACACACGTGCCAATGAAGTAATGGCTGGCCGTGAAAAACATGTCTTTGGGGAATGTAATGCAATTGCTGCGCGTGGCAATACAGAAGGTACCACTCTTGAAATCGATGAACATGCAAGTTATATTGTCGATTTAGCCCGTGCGATTGCTTATAACACACATGAAAGAATGTTATTGATTGTACCGAATAATGGCGCTATCGTAAACTTTGATGAAACGGCAATGGTTGAAGTACCCTGTATCGTTGGTTCAAACGGTCCTGAACCATTGACACAAGGAAAAATTCCACAGTTCCAAAAAGGTTTGATGGAACAACAAGTATCCGTTGAAAAATTAGTAGTGGAAGCTTGGGTAGAAGGTTCTTACCAGAAACTATGGCAAGCCTTAACCTTATCACGCATCGTGCCAAATGCGCGGGTTGCTAAACAATTATTAGACGATTTAATCGAAGCCAACCAAGAGTTTTGGCCTGAATTAAAATAATTATTAGCAGTTATTCATCCCTCCTTCTTCTTTTTCAGTTATAATAACGGAAGAAGGAGGGATTTGATGAAATTGCAACGTTTGATTCATCACTATGCCAAAGACTTAAGTGAGCTAGATTTAGAAATTTTGCATTACATTGTAGAACACACAGAGGAAGTTGTTAACTTAAGTATTCTTGATTTAGCCGAAAGAGTCCATTCATCCAAGTCATCGATTTTACGCTTGACGAAAAAAATGGGCTTTTCCGGTTATTCTGAATTCAAATATTTTTTGCGACAAGAACAACAACATTTATTAGTTGAAGAAAGCGAAAAACAAATCTACGATAAACAATTGGATGATATCCAACAAACACTGGATTATATCCGCTCCGTTGATTTGCAACCAATTAACGAACTACTTAGTAAAAGTAAAACGATCTATTGTTACTCAACTGGATTCTCTCAGAAAAAGCCCTTAGAAGAATTTTCAAAAATGATGTTATCACTAGAAAAAAGAGTCATTATCTTACCCAATAAAACGGAATTAGATATGGCCATGCCTATGATTACCAGTGATGATTGCTTTATGGTGACTTCTGTCAGTGGGGAAACAGCAGATGTAAAAGAAAATCTGACGACATTTCATATGCGTCAAATCCCTGTAATTGCGATTACAGCATCTGGCAATAACTATTTTGCTCGCAATAGTACGCATCACTTAAACTATTATTGCTCCCCTTTTACTATCGGGAAAAAACATAGTGAAGTCATTTCATTAATAACTTTGCATTGTTTAATTGATTACTTGTATCGTTCTTACGGGATTTACCAATTAACGGAGGGATAACTATGCTGCGATGGACAACAAATTCCAAGCGACTACAACAAATCTTATTAACTTATTGGGTCCTCTTCCCTATTTTATTTTATGTTTATTTGCTAATTTCTAGTATAATGAAAGATGTAGCAATACAAGACTTAATTCAATATGTTCCTGGGATAGCATTAGGGAATCTTATTGCTTGTTTGACCCTTTTTCAAGCGGCTGTTCTCTTTTTTGTTAGTCGCGTTTCACAAAGTAGAGAGGGTTTATTGGGACAGTTCGTCTTTATTTCAATTTTTCAACAAGCGATGACAGGGAATATTATTGGTGCTTTGTTAACCTTCTTCTTACGACGTGCCTTATTACCAGTCAAAGAAAATACATCATCTCAAATTAAATTAATTTTTTACTTTGCAATTGGATTTATTTTATTATTAAGTTTTCTAACGCTATTTATTGCTTGGCGTTTGAGAGGAGTGTAAAAGATGTTTTCATTATTTAAAAAGAAAAAAGCGACGCTACACAGTCCAACAACAGGGATGTTGATTCCGTTGTCTCAAGTGAGCGATCCAGTATTTGCAGAAGGTATGATGGGACCTGGGCTAGCAATCGAACCGACTATTGCTGAAATCTACGCACCGGTCGAAGGAACAATCACTACCATTTTCCCAACGAAACATGCCATTGGCGTCAAAGCCAAAAACGGCAAAGACATTTTGCTACATATTGGCATTGATACCGTTGAATTAAATGGGGAAGGTTTCGATATCCACGTAAAAGAAGGCGATAAAGTGTCACCTGACACCTTACTAGCACGTGTTGATCATCAATTGCTTAAAGCAAAAGGCAAAGCGTCAACATTGATGGTTTTATTCCCTGAAGAAAAAGAACTACCTAGTGTTCAAGAGCGTAGCATTACTGCGAAAGAAGAAATTTTTTCATTAGATTAAAAAAAGTTGTGAGGAAGTTTTTCCCCACAACTTTTTTTAGTTGAATTTTACAGCAACTCCAAAATGATCGCTAACAACTGGTCCACTAATCCCATCAAACATCACTTGATAAGTTTCTGGCACGAATTCTTTTGTAGCAAAAATGTAATCAATTCGCAAGCTGCCTTGGTTATCGTTCCAACCGTCAATTGCCTTTGAAACGGTGTATGAGCCGATTTGTTTCTCAGATGTTACAAAGGTATCCATTAAGCCTAACTCGCTTGCTGTCACTAACTGGTAGCCTTCTGTGCCTTCTGGGTTGTTGAAGTCGCCCATCACTAACAAAGGATACGGATTATCTTTTAAAACTGCTACCGTATTTTGCCACTCCGTTACAAATCCCTCTTGTGACCACCAAGAATAATGCCCGCTACATACACGAACCATTTGCCCAGCAATTTCTGTCACTCCTGTTAATAACGGACGACGACGATGATCCTCGGCACCATCATATTGAGAGACTAAATAATCTTTTGGTAAAATCGGATTTTTAGACAATAATGCCAAACCTTCGTGGAATTTTTGATAACCAATATGACAAAATGTCCATGTCCAGTAGTATTCGACATCATTTGCAGTTAAATAATCCACTAATCGCAAAACAAAATTATCTTCATGAATAACCATATCTGTTGTAGGACAATATAAGTCGCCTACAATCCCTGGTTCTGACTTAATTCCTTGATTAACTTCTTGCAAAGCAATCACGTCATATTCTTCTTTTAAAATCATCTCTGCTAATTGTTCAAATTTCTCTTCTGGATGTTCTTCCATCCAACTATGGGTATTTAACGTTAATACTTTCATTACTTTTTACGTTCCTCACTCTCAAACCACGACTAACAGCAACATCACTAAATATTGTAGTACACTTCGTATAGTGAAACAACCATCTTTTTTTCCTTCAATGAAAACAAAATACAATAAAATGCAATCGGTTTCTCTATCGTTTCGCTTAAAAAATAAAATAAACTATTCTGCAATATTACACTTGACTAACGCAACCGTTTGCGTTTAATATATACATATAAAATAAACGAGCTGGAGGAAATAAATTATGCAACATATTCAACGTCTTTTTGATATTCATCCATGGAAAATTGCCACAACTAAACTTGATGTCGAAAATCGTCGTTTGCAAGAATCTTTGACAAGTATTGGAAACGGCTACATGGGTATGCGCGGTAACTTTGAAGAACATTATAGTGCAGACCACCATTTAGGAACGTATCTAGCCGGTGTCTGGTATCCTGATAAAACACGAGTTGGCTGGTGGAAAAACGGTTATCCAGAATATTTTGGTAAAGTGATTAACGCTGTGAACTTTATCGCTATGGATATCACTGTTAACGGTGAAACTGTTGACCTTTCAGTTATTAATCCGCAAGATTTTTACATGGAACTTGATATGGAAACAGGCATCTTATTACGTCGCTTTACTGTAACAGTTGGCGGTGCAACGATTGCTTTTTCTTTTGAACGTTTCTTAAGTATCGCAAAAAAAGAATTAGCTATGATTCGCATGGACGCTGAAGTTTTAGAAGGCCATGCAGCTATTCATATTGTTTCTAAACTAGATAACAACGTTCAAAATGAAGATAGTAACTACGATGAGATGTTCTGGGAGGAATTAGCCAAAGGAACGACTAATGATATTCATCATTTAACGACACGCACTGTGCCTAATGATTTTGGTATTGAACAATTTACAGTCACGTCAGCAATGGCGCACAACGTTTTACCAACAACCATTGAAACAAGTGAACTAGCGATTGCTGCTACGTTTGATTTTCAAGCGAATGCTGGCGAAAAAATTCGTTTAGAAAAAGAAGTTATCGTAGTAACTAGTCGTGATTTTGAAGAAGAAAAACAAGTAACAACCGCGATAGCATACATGACCCAGTTTGGTTCAGACTATGATGCTTTACGTCAAGAACAAGCAGATGCGTGGCGTAAACGTTGGGATTTAGCTGATGTGACAATTGAAGGCGATGACGCTGCTCAACAAGGGATTCGTTTTAACTTGTTCCAACTCTTCTCAACTTATTATGGCGAAGACGAGCGCTTAAACATTGGACCAAAAGGCTTTACAGGTGAAAAATATGGTGGTGCAACTTATTGGGATACAGAAGCGTATGCCGTACCGTTATATCTTGCTTTAGCTGATGCAAATGTCACTAAAAACTTATTAAAATACCGTCACAATCAATTACCACAAGCACAACACAATGCCCGTCAACAAGGTCTTAAAGGTGCACTTTACCCAATGGTTACTTTTACAGGAGTTGAATGCCATAATGAATGGGAAATTACCTTTGAAGAAATTCATCGTAATGGTGCAATTGCTTATGCTATTTACAACTATACAAATTACACAGGTGATACAGACTACCTTAAAACAAACGGCTTAGAAGTATTAGTCGAAATCGCACGTTTCTGGGCAGACCGCGTGCATTATTCAAAACGTAACGATGCGTATATGATTCATGGCGTAACTGGTCCAAATGAATATGAAAATAATATCAACAATAACTGGTACACTAATACAATTGCGACTTGGGTGTTAAACTATACGTTAGAAAACTACTTGCGTTATCAAGAAGAAACAACAATTACGATTTCAGAAGAAGAACAGGCGAAATGGCGTGAAATTATTGAAAAAATGTACTTCCCTGTTGATGAAGAACTTGGTGTGTTTGTCCAACATGATACATTCTTAGATAAAGATTTAATGAACGTCACTGAGTTAGATCCAAAACACTTACCATTAAATCAAAACTGGTCATGGGATCGAATTTTACGTTCTTGCTTTATCAAACAAGCGGATGTCTTACAAGGTATTTATTTCTTAGGCAATCAATTCACAAAAGAAGAAAAACGTCGTAACTTTGAATTTTATGAACCAATGACTGTTCATGAGTCTTCTCTCTCTCCTTCCATTCATGCGATCTTAGCCGCTGAATTGGGAATGGAAGACAAAGCCTTGGAAATGTACGAACGCACCGCACGTTTAGATTTAGACAACTATAACAACGATACAGAAGATGGCTTACACATTACTTCAATGACTGGTAGCTGGTTAGGAATTGTTCAAGGATTCGCTCAAATGAAAACCTTTGATGAAGTGTTAAGCTTTGCTCCTTTTGTTCCTAAAACTTGGGATTCTTATGCCTTTCATATCAACTATCGTGGGCGCCTGTTAGCTGTTTCTGTGACCCAAGAACACGTAACGTTGAAATTAATTGACGGGGAAGCCTTAACCTTAACTGTTTACAATGACAGTTACACATTAGAAGATTCTCTAGAAATCCCTGTAAAAAACAACTAGGCCTACTTACAAACGTTCATTTGTCGTTGAGGCAAATGAACGTTTTTTCAAATCAAGCTAGCAGGTAATGGTTCCCTGTGATACTATAATCGAGAGGTGGGAAAACATGAGTATTACGGTAAAAGATGTAGCAAAAAAAGCGGGCGTGGCGACATCCACCGTCTCCCGTGTCATCAATGACCATCCGAGTATTTCGGAAGAGACTAAGAAAAAAGTCCGCAAAGTAATGGATGAGTTAGGTTATACCCCGAATTTAGCTGCACGTAATCTTGGTAAACAGATTTCAAGTGCAATCGGCGTCGTATTACCGCCGTTAGATTCAAAAGAACGTATCGGTAATCCTTTTCACTTAGAGACCATTGAGACAATTAATGATGAAGCACGCAATTATGGCATGTCGGTAGCGATTGCTTCAGCACGAGACTTTGATACCCTGTTAGAAAATGTTCAGCGTATGCATCGTCAAAAGCAAGTCGATGGGTTCATTTTGACTTATTCTGATAAAGATGATCCAATTATTCGTTATTTATTAGAAGAAGCAGTCCCTTTCACTTTGATTGGGCAACCGTATATTGCGGAAGAGAAAACCATTTATGTGGATAATGACAATCAATTATTAGGTAAACAAGCAACTGAATATCTAATTGAAGAAGGTCACGAACAAATTCTCTTTGCAAGTAATATCACGCACGAGAATTTATATTATGAACGCTTTTTCGGCTATCAAAAAGCCTTAATGATGGCAAACTTGCCTGTTCATTCAGCAGCAACTTTTGAATCACCTGATGATTACGTTAGATTTGAAGAAACCTTGACCAATACGAAAGCAACAGCTATTGTGGTACTTGATGACTTATTTGCTGTACGAATCATGCAATTAGTCAATTTATACGGCTATCGAGTTCCTGAAGACATTTCTATTATCAGCTTTAACAATTCTATTTTTGCAACACTCATTCATCCCTATTTAACAAGTATGGATATCGATGTACCTTCCCTAGGTAAAATTGCCACACAACGTTTAATGGATCAATTAAACAATAAACAACAACGTAGTATTCGTGTAGTTGTTCCTCATCGCTTGATTAAACGTGAATCAGTGATGAAACGAAATGTTCAAAACTAAACAAAAAAACAAGCTTAAACCCTCTATCAAAAGGTTTAAGCTTGTTTTTTCACTATTTTTCTCCAGGTTCTGAGGCAATGATTTTTACATCACCTTGAATTTCCCAACTAGTAATTTGATCTGGCAAAATAAAGCTTGTTCCTAATTCTAGCTCATACACTTCCCCATCAACAACTAATTTTCCATAACCATCGATAACTGTTGCTAAGGTGTATGGTGCTTGTTTTACAAAATTTAATACACCTTTTACTTGCCATTCATAAACATTAAAGAAGTCGGTTTTCAAATATGTGACTACAGCAGATTCACCATGTCTTACCTCGGTAATACTTACTTCTGGTGTACGTGCAGGAACAGTTGTGACATCCACCGATTGTTGAATGTGCAACTCACGAGTTTGCCCTTGATCATCTGTTCGATCATAATCATATACGCGATAAGTGGTATCCGAACTTTGTTGGGTTTCCAAAATTAAAATACCTTTTCCAATCGCATGAATGGTGCCACTTGGAACATAGAAGAAATCGCCTTTTTTAACAGGCACGCGTACAAATAAATCATCCCAACGTTCTTCTTCAATCATTTGTGCGAGTTCTTCACGAGTGGTCGCTGAATGTCCATAAATAATTTCTGCTCCTGGTGCAGCATCAATAATATACCAACATTCCGTTTTGCCAAGCTCTCCTTCGTGTTCTAAGCCATAAGTATCATCTGGATGCACTTGAACAGATAAATCATCTTCTGCATCTAAAATTTTTATTAATAATGGGAACACTTCTTCGCTTGGTTGACCAAATAATTCCTTGTGTTCTGCCCACAATGCATCTAACATTTGTCCTTTGTAAGGCCCATTTTGTACAACACTAACGCCATGTGGATGGGCACTAATCGCCCAATCTTCACCAATATGGTCATTGGGGATATCAAAACCAAAGACGGTTTTTAATCGACTTCCTCCCCAAATTTTCTCTTGAAATACAGGTTCCATAAATAATGGTTGCATTGTTGCTCTCCTCTCGTTACTTTTCTATTGGCTTATTATAGCACGTTTTGTAATCGTTTTTCAGATAAATACTGTGCAATAATTTCATCCCTGTGTCGTTTATAGTCTTCGCGTTTATCAACAGGATGCACACGATTCGATAAAAAGGCGAATCCTTGCTGTTTCCTTGGATCGATTAGCAAAAAAGTCCCCGTGTACCCTGTATGAAAAAACATATCTTCTTTCAAATCCCAACCTAATGACCTCTTCCCGTTTTGCATAGGGGTATGATCCTGCAATAGCCACTCGATAGTTGCCGACTTTAAATAACTGCCCTCAAAATAAGTTCGCATGAACAAGTGAATATCGTCAATCGTCGTAAATAATCCTGCATTACCCGCATGCTCTCCTAAAATGCGAGCTTTAGGATCATGTGTGATTCCTTTAATGACTGTCCCATCTGCCAATTGTTGCGTAGGTACAATCCGATTAGCAGTTAGTGGTGGAAACTGACTGTTTGTCATGCCAATTGGCTTCAAGACCTCTTCTTGAAAAATGATTGTTGCGGATTTCCCTAATAATTCTTCTAACATAAATCCTAATAAAATCGTTCCTGCATCAGTATATTTCACTATTTTACCTAGGTTTTCCCCTGGTTGTAAAGTTAGATATGCTTTTTGTAATTCAAACGCAGATAATTGATCTCGATTGGGAATCCACGTTTGAATATCTGAGGTATGTGTTAATAAATGGCGTAAGGTAATTTGATCATTCGCAAAAGTAGGTAAATATTGTTTGAGTGGTGCATCTATCTGCAATTTATCTTGTTCCCATAAACGTAACACCACACTTGTTGTACAAATGACTTTAGTTAAAGAAGCGACATCAAAGACATGCTGCTGCGTCATTGCTTCTTTCTCCGGTAAAACCGCAGCGTCTCCTAAAACATGCGTCTCACTTTCTTGTTCAATAAATTGATAGACGACACCAGGAAAAACGCCTTGCGCTAGTTTTTTAGCAATCATTGCTTGCGTTTTAGGATACATCTTTTCACTCCTTTTCGATAATTAGTGATATTGTTGGTATAACTTCTCTAATTCCGATTGATTGCGAACAATAATGGTTTTATCAGGATAAGCATCTTTAATTTCTTGATAATGTTGTCTAATTGCTCTAGTGCGCCCTTGATATAAAACCCACCATAAAAACTCCCAATCAATTTTTTCTTCGCAACCTTCTGCCATGTCTGGACGAGTTTTCCCACGATAGTTAAAATAGCGAGTCACCACACGTCGCAAAGCATGCCAGCGTGGAAACAATAACAATACGATTTGATCAGCTTTCTCTAGACGCTCAGCTTGATAATAGCGTGTGTAATTTCCATCGATAACCCAATTCGCTCCAGCTGAAAATTCTTTTACAAGAGCCTTGGCTTCCTCATCGGGACGCGTCTGCCAATTTTCAATAAATTGCACCGTATCTAGATGCAAACAAGGAATCTGTTGCGTTGTGGCAATATGTTTGGCTAAGGTTGATTTTCCGCTTCCCGAATATCCTAAGATTGCTACTTTCATTCTGATACTCTCCTTTGTAAAAATGCAAAAACAAAGTCATAAGCTCTTGCATTTCGCAATAACTTATGACTTTTTCTAATGACGAACGAACCACCACTCGATGCCAACCGCATCATAAATGGTTAAAATAGATTTCTTTTTATCAATAAAAAATTCTTTTTTCAACTCACTTAAATGTTTTTCTAAGTCCAGAATATTTTCTTCACTAATAAAAAATTTTAAAAATTCTAAACCTAAAATTTCATGGCTTTCCACTGCGATAGCTTCACTTTCCGCTTTGTTTAATCCTACATGAAAAGATTGATTGTTTAAGTGATAGCCTTGTTCTTTGTTTTCAAAACCTAAAATTTCATGTAAAAATGAAGCTTCTTCGATAACTTCTATTACATTTAAGTGCACGTGTTCAAAGTGTGAATCGACAGACAAATGCGTATGTTCTCCGGTACTAGCGGCTAACAAATCTGTTTCAGACAATGCTTCATTGACTTGAGTATAAATTTCTAATTGATTCTCTTCTGGATCAGTTAGTTGAATTCGAGCTTCTGTCTCATTGAGCAAAATAGTCACTGGATAATCCGCTTTTTTCAAGCGTGCAAAAATATCACTTAATTCTGCTACACTACCTACTCGCAGTGTTAAATGCTGTAATTTTTTTACTTTACCAAAGTAATCTTGCGCACGTGGACTTTCTTCCAACCACAAATTTTCACTTTTATCTTCAACCGTTCCCATAATCGCTAAGGCATTTTCTTCCCCTTTTAAGACAAAACCAATCAAATCACGATAAAAATCAATCATTTTATCACGATCTTTGACACGAATTGCTACTGTTGCTAGTGCAGTAGTTGTGCCTAAATTAAAACCTGACATTTTTTCACGGCCTCCTTGTTTCTTCTCAAACTATTGTACTGATAAAAAAACATTCACGCAACTAAAACTCTAGATATTTTCAGAATTTTTCAACAGACTTTTTTCATGACGATTGTGATTGTTTATGTAATGGGTAAACGGCTCCAATAATTCCTGCATCGTTTTTTAATTTTGCTGGTAAAATGGGTGTCCAGCCATATTGCTTGATAAAATTAATGCTCTCATGACGCGTCTCAAGTTTTTCCATTGTTTCTTTAAGACCATTAAAAAATTGTTCATTGGCACTGATACCACCACCAATTAAAATCGCCTCTGGGTCATATTGACTGATTAAATTTATTAAACCAACCGCTAAATCTTGATGAAAACGATCAACAAC
This sequence comes from Enterococcus sp. AMC1623, assembly GCF_058216495.1. Classification (NCBI taxonomy): domain Bacteria; kingdom Bacillati; phylum Bacillota; class Bacilli; order Lactobacillales; family Enterococcaceae; genus Enterococcus; species Enterococcus sp. AMC1623. Next base: position 2,263,844 of record NZ_CM177096.1, read on the forward strand.
TTGGCGAGCAATCGGTTCATTTTCTGTATAACGTTGTAAAATCTCACGAGCATCCCATGTTGATGTTGCTTCTGGTTGTTCTTTAATTAGCGCCTCATTGTACAAACGGCACAAGCCACCAATGACAGATATGTGAAGGTTTAAACTAGCATATTCAATATTACCTTCTTCAGGTAACTCTTTAGTAATTGCCCAGCCAAATTCACCAGCTATACCATGTGCACCACGGAAAACCTCTCCGTTAATGACAATTCCGCCACCAACACCAGTTCCTAAAACAATACATAAATAATTATCTAAATCTTGGGCATTTCCTACCCATTTTTCAGCGATTGCAACTGCATTCGCATCATTTTCAACCACAGTTACCATACCTGTACGGGCTTTAATTTCTTCTTTTAAGTTTGTGCCATATAAGGAACGAATAGCACCTGCTGTCGTCATCATTCCATCTTTTTGAATGATACCTGGTGCACTAATTCCAACACCTAAAATATCGTCATGCTTTTCCTGATACGCTTGAATAATTGCTGTAACTTGTTCTAAAAATGGTTCTTTATCTTTGGGCGTATCCAGGGCGCTTTTTTCAAAAATTTGCGCTGCATCGTCTACTAACGCATATTTAATTTGTGTCCCACCAATATCAATTCCCACGTACATAGCCAAAACTCCTTTCATCACTTTTTTCTATAGTATAGAAGAAAAAAAAAGCTTTAACAAGCACGGCTCCATTAAGAAGGAAAATAATTACAGCTAAACACTAGAATATGGTAAAGTAACTATAAAAGAAATAGGAGGAAATTTTTATGGAAAACTGTATTTTTTGTAAAATTATCAATCAAGAAATTCCAAGTTATAAAGTATATGAGGATGAAAAAATCTATGCATTCTTAGATATCACGCAAGTAACTAAAGGACATACATTAGTTATTCCTAAAAAACATGTTTCTGATGTTTTCGAATACGAAGAAGAATTAGCGGCGGACGTCTTTACACGCATTCCAAAAATTGCCCGTGCACTCGAAGCATCATTTCCTGAAATGCAAGGGTTGAATATTGTGAATAATAACCGAGAAGTAGCTTATCAAACTGTCTTTCATTCACATGTCCATTTAATCCCTCGTTATGGAAAAGATGACGATTTCTCGATGCATTTCGGTAAACACATGGATGATTATACCTCGGAAGAAATGGTTGCTATTGCTGAAAAAATCAAAGCGCAGGTGAAATAAATGAGTTTCATAAAAGGATTATTATTTGGCGCAACAGTTGGTGGCGTCAGTGGTTTATTGATGGCTCCTCGTAGCGGCAAGGAAACCCAACAAATGGTAGAGACATACATTGATGATGTCACTGAATCAACTAAAGAATTTAATGAAAGCTTACAAAATTTTCAACAGGCACTTGCTCAAACCCAGAAAACCGTTGAAGAAACGATTCCCTACTTTACGAAATCGCTACAAAAGGATGTCGAAGCCTTCAAATTTCAAGCCGAGCCTCGTCTGGCACGAATCAATGAACAAGTGGAAGAAATGAATCAATATATTGCTTCACTTCCTGTTCAAAATGAAACTAAGAAAAAGTAAAGAAAAAGATATTTGTATGAATTTTATTTGAAAGATTTTACCAACACTTTCCTTTCTGAAAAAGAGTATGGTATAGTTATGGCTATGAACATATTGAAATCTAATAACAGGAGTGCTTAATACAATGAAGAAAAAAATTCTTTTAGCAGTTGTCGGCGCAATGAGTGTTTTCACGCTAGCTGCTTGCTCAGGTAACACAAATACAGAAATCGCAACGATGAAAGGTGCTAAATTAACCGTTGAAGATTTTTATGAGAAAGCAAAAACCGATCAAAACAGTCAACAAATTGTTTTTGACATGATTTTATCAGAAGTTTTCACATCAAAATACGGCGATAAAGTAACAGACAAAGACGTTGAAAAAGAAATTACAAATGTTTTTGGTGATACTTTCGAAGATCAATTAAAAGCTTCTGGCATGTCTCGTAAAGAAGTTGAAAATAGTATTCGTGAAAGCTTAGCCTTTAAAGAAGGTTTGAAAGCTCACGTAGACTTAACAGATGCTGACTTGAAAGCTGCTTGGGATTCTTTCCATCCAGAAGTTGAAGCACAATTAATTGCAGTAACATCTGAAGATGAAGCAAAAGAAGTAAAAGAAGAAGTAAGTAAAAAAGATGCTGATTTTGGTAAAGTTGCCAAAGAAAAATCAGTTGATGCTTCAAAAGAAGATAGTGGTAAAGTGAAATTTGACTCATCAACAGCTGCTACAACAATTCCTGAAGAAGTAAAAGCTGCTGCTTGGGATTTAAAAGATGGTGAAATTTCTGAACCAATCGCTGTAAACTCTGCATATGGTACAAGCTACTATGTAGTGAAAATGGTGAAAAACCAATCAAAAGGCAATGACATGTCTAAATACGAAGACAAGATTAAAGAAATTGCTACTGATACAAAATTAAACGATAGCGAATTTACAACAAAAGCTATTGGTGAAGAATTAGTTGACGCAAATGTAAAAATCAAAGATGAAGCATTCTCAAATATTCTAACAAACTTCATTGATGCAGCAGAAACTAAAACATCTTCAGACTCTGATGCCAAAGAATCTACTACAAAAGAATCAGAAACAAACGCATCAACTGAAGAAAGCAAATAATTCTCAAAAACAGGCGTTAAGTACGGATGTACTTAACGCCTGTTTTTACGTCTTACTATAGAATTTCAATTCAGTAATTTCGTTTTTAACGAATAAAAAAAACTCTATACGATTATCAAAGAAGGAATCGTATAGAGTAAGATTTATTTTTGATTGTAGCAATTAAGTTTTAAATATTTTTTGGGACATAAAAGCTACGGTTATCCAAACCAAAAATACGATCTGTATATTCGCCAGGTTCAGTTTGACGAATGGAGGTTAAGAGCATTTGCATCGAAGCATCTAAATTGTCAATTTGATGCAAAATTTCTGCTTCCATAATTCGTGGACGAACAGGAGAACCATATTCTAATAGACCATGATGCGACAGTACCATATGACGCAAAACAACTACATCTTCATCACGTTCATCAATTTTTAGCGCCAAACAAGCTTTAGTAATTTCTTCATCAACTAAAACCAAATGCCCTACTAAATTCCCCACTAGCGTATATTCTGTTGACATTGGTCCACTCAACTCTATTACTTTGCCCAAATCATGTAAAATAATACCTGCGTAAAGCAAGGAAGCATTTAATTCAGAATATTCGCGAACGATTGCTTTACCTAGGCGAAGCATCGTTGTAGTATGGTAAGCAAGTCCGCCAGCAAACGCATGATGGTTTCGTTTAGCTGCTGGATATTCAAAAAATTCTTTTTTGTATTGGTTTAATAAGAAACGAACAATTCGGTTCCAATGAGGATTAGTAATTTCAAAAAGCACTTGGCTAATTTCTTCTTCCATCGCTTCTTTTTGAATTGGTGCTCGTTCCATGTATAAACTTGGGTCATTCGGTTCTTCCGCTTTTGCTGTGCGCAATTGTAAAATTTTCACTTGAGGGTTTCCTTGATACACTTCTCTTTTTCCAGTTAGATAGACCACACGTCCAGCTTCAAAACGCTTAATTTCATCTTCAGAAGCATCCCAAAACTTACCATCCAATGTCCCTGATGTGTCTTGAAATGTAAAAGCAATAAATTTTTTGCCATTTTTTGCCATGCGTACATCCGCATTTTTGACTAATACAAATGCATGAAACTCTTCGTCTACTGCCAATTCTCGTAATTTTTTCATTTGTTTAACGCTCTGCTTTACCTAGGTAAAACAAGCGTCTCTCACATCCTTTGCTTAATTTCAATTACTGGTTGTTGCAGCCTTTGATAATAGCTTACCATTTCTTGATCAGAAGACAAACAAATGACTTGGTGTTTTTTTCCAAATTCTGCAAACAATTTCGCTAACTGTTCTTTACGTAAACTATCATAATGCAACCAACCATCGTCAATAATGACTGGACTTACCATTGATTGTCCTTGTAAAGATAAATACGCAAAACGCACAGCCATAATCAGTTGATCTTTTGTTCCAGTGGAAAGCGTATAAATATCCAGAAGTGTCTGGTCAGAAGCAACGTGTAAGACACCTTCGCTTAATAATACTTGGTTATAACGCTCATTGGTTAATAACTCAAAATAATGCGAAGCTTGTTGTAGTAACTGTGGCAATTGTTGTTCGGATAGTTCAGTCGCTAAATCACTTAAGCTCGCACTCAAGACTTGATTGGTACTCCAAGTAATTGCTAATTCTTGAATTTCTGAAAGCAATCGACTTTCCTCTTGATACAATTCATCTAAAACACCATCAATTTGTAGATGCTCAATTTGTAATTGCACACGTTGTTTTTCTTCTAAAAGTTGAGAACTTTCTTGTTGAAGCACCTCTTGCTTTTCTTGAACAATTTGTAATTGAATGGTTAATTCGTCGAAACGCATTTTTTTAGGAAAAATAGGGGTTAAGAGATGCGTTAATTCTGCTTTTCGTTCTGCCTGTTTTTGTTGCTGTTCCCATTGCTTCATCCACAAAGGAATTTCAGTAGGATGTTCTAACCCAAATTTTTCCAGTAAGTTTTGGTATTTCGCAAATAAAGCATGCTGTTCTTCTTTACTACGTTTTAATTGTTGCGCAATTAACGTACTTGGTTGTTGCAAGCGCGTTAACTTAATATCTTGCATTTTATCTGAAAATTCTTCTAGCACTGTTAATTTTTCTTGAATCGCTTTATTTTCTAAAGGTAGCCATTCACTAAACAGTTGAAAGTCTTCTTCAATTTTTGCTAATTCATTGATAAGTTGTTCGTGTTGTTTGGTACTCTTTGCTAGCAAAGCCGTGTATTCATGGAAGCTAGCCACGGCTTGTTCATATTCTTGTAAGACTTGATGCCATGTATGATAATTCGTATTATTGCCAAAAGATGGTTGCAAATAAGTTAACAGCTGCTGTTTTTCTTGCTGTGTCTGGTTCAACACTGCTGTTTCTGCTTCAATTTCAGCAGCATATGCATCTAATTGGACTAACTTTTCTTGCCACAGAGGTTTAATTTGTGATGCAGGATTAATTTTTTTATAAAAGAATAGCCCCCCACCAATCAATAAGGCACTGCCACCAATGAGCATGCCTATTACTTTTAAAGGACTGGGTAATAATACACTAAGTAAAAATAATCCCCCACCAATAGCCGGTAAAACATACGCTTGTGTATTCGTTTTTGCTAATAATTCAGGATGTTTACTTTCTATTTTGGTAATTTCTATTTCTATGGGTTCTTTTTTCTCTTTTAACCACTGAATACGCAACTCATGCTGAGAAACTTCCTCATCCAATTCTTCTAAACGGTGTAACAGCTGAAAAATTTGGTCATCCAATTCAGGTGGTGCCACCTCTTTTTTCCAACCCCAACGTTCTACAAGTTGCATTAACGTAGTATCGATTGTTTCATATTCGTCATTTAATCGATCATACTCATCCACCATTCGAACAATTGGTACTTTTTGACGTAGTAACTCTTGAATCTTGCTTTCTTTATCTAAATAAAAGAAATAATGACTCGACTCTTGCCCTTGCTCTAAACGTGATAGTTCAGCTTGCTTTTTGTTGATTTCTTCAGATAGTTGTTGATACTCTTGGTAAAAAAGACGCAACTGCTTTTGCTCTTTTTCAGTCATACTACTTTCTTTTAGCCGTAGTAATTGTTGCCATTCTTCATATAAAGGCCAATTTATTTTTTGCTGATTTAATTCTTGTTGTTGCTGTTGTAACTGCTGTAATTGTTGACGTAATTCTTTTTGTTGTTCTGTATAAACAGATAGTTGTTGATACGCTCGCTTCATATCATTTTCTTGGGCTTCTTTTTGCTGAATGGTTTCTTTTAATCGTTGCCATTCATTTAAACGTTTATTTAATGGTAATCGTTGACCGCGTGGTTTGAAAAGTTGTTGATTATTTTTATGATATTCTTGAATTTTCTGCATTAATTGTTTGCTTCCACTAATTCCCAAAGAAATCAATGCCGCATGGAGCTCTTTTTCTTGCATACGTTCAATTTGAGAAAGTTGCTCTTGTTGAAACGTAAACACTTCTTGAAATACCTCTTGACTCAGAGGAGCAATCAACTGTAGAAATAGTTTTTCATCGCCTTCTTCTGAACCAATCCATACTTTGGCTTGTCCACGATTTATTTGACGATAACGCTCAACCACAATTTCACCATAAGGTTCAATTTCTAGCCATAACTTTCCACCATAAGCAGCACCATCTTGGGGAGTATAGTCACGTTTCCGTAAATTTTTCTTGGGAAAACCAAATAACATGGCTTGAATAAATTGATACAATGTTGATTTTCCAATCTCATTTTGCCCAAATAACAGTTGATTACCTGATAAAAAATCAAATGTTTGTTGACGATAATGGCCAAAACCTGTAATTTCTGCTTTTATTATCCTCATTATTCTTCCTCACTCCAACAAAACTCTTGCTCTAGTGTTGTTTTCACTTGGGCTAATGTTTCTTCTTTCAATGTTTGTGATGAAATCGTTCGTTTAATTAGCGGATGTGTCGCTAACTCTTCAATGATTGTTTCAAAGACTTCATTTGTTTGATAGCTAGCTAATAATTGCGCCATAACTTCTTTACCTGTTAAAACTAGTTTCTCACTTTCAGGAACTGCGATTACTTCTAACTGATAAACAATCTGTTCAAAATTATTCTGTGCCAAATATTCATTTAAATACGCGATCAATTCCGGCTTTTCACGATTATTTAACCAGTCGATCGGTAAATGCTCCGTATCTTTCAATGAAAATTTAACTAACTGCCGCTGAGATGTTTGAAAGCATGCCTTCATAGCTTCCAAAGCATCCTTACGAGATTTCATCCCTGATAGCGATAACTCATAATCTTCCCAAGTCACTGCAGCAACCCTTTTTGTTTCGTAGTGTACTGTCAGCCCATCTAACGTGACCAATTGAACACCTGTTTCTTTTTCTTTTTGAGTATGACCTTGAGGGGTTCCTGGATAGATGATTGGAGGCGTTTTAGATAATACAGTTGGTACATGAATATGTCCCAATGCCCAATAATCGTAATTTTTTTGTTTCATTTCTTGAATCTGAAAAGGCGCAAAACGCTCACCATTACTGTCTCCGTGATACATTCCAATGTGATAAGTTGCTGCTTTTTTAGGAAATTCACTCACTTTGGACGTGGGAATCCACGGATGTTGGTAACTAAAACCACTAATTGCATAACTTTCGCCTGTCTTATTTTTTCCATGTATCGTTCGTACTTTTTCTTCTGTAAATAAATGAATATTCTCAGGAAAATCAAACCAGTAACGCTCTTTTTCAAAATAATCATGATTACCAAAAATCATATAGACTGGAATATCTTGTTCCTTCAAACGATTCATTTGTTTAAAAAACTGATGTTGTGTTTTTAAGCTCGGACGATTTTGATGGAAAATATCTCCTGCAAATACTAAAAAATCAACTTGTTCATCTAAAGCTAGTGTCACAATTTTTTCTAATACTTGGTTATTCGCAAGAGGTAACTCTTTGACTTGCGTAATTAAATGCAATCCTTCAAAGGTTCGATCAAAATGTAAATCCGCACAATGAATAAATCGCAACATAATTCAAAATCCTCCTCTTTTTCCTATTATTTTACCATTTTTTCAAATTCTAGTCAGCAAAATGCGAAAATTCGTTCGCATTAAGCGAAAAATTAACATTACTTTGTGATTACCTCGGTAAAATAATGCGCTTACGTAGAAAAAAATAAAAAAATAAAGATTTTTCAAGCATTTCTAGTAATTTTATGATAAAATCTATCTATTGAAAACACTTAGTTAGTACCTAAGTAATTACTAGGTAAAGGAGAAATGGGAATTATGACAGAACAAACAGGCAAAACACTCACTCAATTAGCCAATGAATTGGGTGTATCACGCGATAAAGTCATCTATCGTTATAAAAAACTACCTGAAGATCATTACTACAAAGAAAACAACACAATTTATATTAAAGAAAACGGGGTTCAACGTATCATTGATGAGTTAGGGGAAGACATCAATGAAGAAGGCACACAAAATGAGGTAAGTAGCCCAATCAACGATTATTTAATTGAGCAATTAGCTAAAAAAGATGAACAAATTGAACAATTACAAAAATTAATCGATCAACAGCAACAACTAAATGCAGAAGATAAAAAATTAATCAAAGAACTTCATCAATATTTTGCTTTAGAAGCTCCTAAAGAACCCAATGAAGAAGATGACAAACGTTCTGTTGAGCTAGAAGCACAAGTGGCTAAGCTAGAAGAACAAATGAAAAAAGCTGAAGCATTAACTACAGAAAAAGAGCAACTAGAAAAAGAATTAGCAGAGTTAAAAGCTGATCTAGAAGCGAAGAAAAAGAAATGGTACCAATTCTGGAAAAAGAAAAATTAATTAAAAAAATCCAAAACAACATTCGTAAATAGTTTCAAACAATAAAAAATATCGACACAAAAACTTGGAAAAAGTTTTGTGCCGATATTTTTTTGTAGAGGTTGGTGTTTCCCAAACTCTCCTGTTGTTTAGTCTTGATATAATTCTCTTAATGGTGTCATAATGATGCGGTTCAAGTCATTGATTACTGTACTAAATGCTTGTTCAACACGCATTAAATCAGCAATTAATTCTTCTTGTTGAATTTCTACAGCTAATGCTTGTGCTTTTTCTGCATCTTCATCTGTCATTTCTTCACCAGCAGCCATTTTTTCTTGAAGTGAAATTTGGAATTCTTGGAATTGTTTAAACAAACCATAAGCTTTTTCATCTGCTTTTAGTTTTGTAAATGTGTCACTTAATTCTTGGAATTGCTCCATATCACGAATTTCACGTTCTAATTGATTCGCTGTATCATAAATGTTAGACATAATTGTCCCTCGCTTTTCTTTAAGTTAGTTATATTGTAACATGTTCTATTTCATGTGGCTAATGCTTATCTTAAACGGTCACGAATGCCGCGGAATAGGTCTTTAGCCCCTTCTTTCACTTTTTCGCCAAATTTCTGCATGCCATCTTTCGCATCTTCTGTAAATTTATTTAAGTCATCTTGCCATGGCTGATCGTCTTCGGTAGTGGTTTGTTCTTCAGGAGCTTCATCTGGTGACATGACTTTGCCCCCTGTCCAATAAGCATCTGCTACAGTAAAGTTGGTTCCTGATGTGTAAGGTAAAATACTGTCTGCTTGCGCTTTAAAGATTGGTCCTACTGTTTCACCACTAGTTCCTTCTAAATAATGATCTTTACTTGTTTGTTCAAATCCCAACCAAGTTGAAATCACTACATCTGGTGTATAGCCGACAATCCATTGGTCATTGTTTTTAGTTGCGTCAAAGTTGGTTTCTGTTGTTCCTGTTTTTCCAGCAACTGTATAGTTATACGGTGCAGCTTCCATTGCGGTACCATTTGAAAAGGTTCCTAACAACATACTGGTCATTTCATTGGCTGTTTCTTGAGAAATTACTTTTTTCCCTTTAGGTTGTGTATTGTCAACAATAACTGCACCGGTTGAGTCAATAATTTTGGTAATCAAATGCGGTGTATACAAAGTTCCACCATTTGCAAATACACCATATGCTCCTGCCATGGTCATTGGTGATACCCCATATTCTAAGCCACCCAATGCTACGCCCCAATATTTATCAGAGTCGGTTAAGTTCAAGCCAAATGCTTTGGCTTTGTTGTAACCTTTATCCAAGCCAATTTCATGTAACAACCATACTGCGGGTAAATTCAGACTACGCGCGACTGCTTGATACATCGGAACTTCATTTTCATAAGTACCACTGTAATTTTTTGCATCGTAATAACTTTGTGGTTCATCTTTTAAAATACTATCTGGTTTGTAACCAGCTTCTAAGGCCGGTGCATATACACTCAATGGTTTAATCGTAGAACCTGGTGAACGTCTCATATCTGTCGCAAAGTTAAATCCTCTAAAAGTGTAATCTCCACGACGACCAATTAAACCACGAACACCACCTGTACCAGGGTCTAAGGCCACAGATGCTGATTGAACCATCGTCCCATCTTCCGCATTTGGTGGAAAATAACCATTTTCTGCATAAGTATCTTGCATAGCAACTTGGTAATTTTGATCTAATGCTGTATAAATCTTATACCCACGATTCATTAAATCATCGTCATCAATCCCATACTCACGTTCTGCTTCATTAATTACTGCATCAAAGTAATAGGGATATTGATACCCGGCATCCGTTTGATTGTAAGCATCATACAATAAATCAGTGATTGCCACTTGACTCTCTTGATCGGCTGAAGTTTGGTCTAATTTGCCATTTTCTACCATCAACTGTAAGACAGTGTCGCGACGATTGGTTGCAGCTTCTGGTTCGTCAATTGGATTATAAATCGATGGCCCTTTTAGCATCCCAATTAAAGTCGCTGCTTCACCAATAGTTACGTCTGTTGCATCCACACCAAAATATTTTTTCGCTGCGTCTTGAATGCCCCAAACACCATTTCCATAATAAGATGTATTTAAGTACATTGCTAAAATTTCGTCTTTAGAATATTTCTTTTCAATTTCAATTGCTAAAAATATTTCTTTGGCTTTTCGGTTAAAGGTTTGATCAATCGTTAAATAGGCATTTTTGGCTAACTGCTGGGTGATAGTACTACCACCACCGCCACTAGTGCTGCGATTGATAAGCATCCGAACTGCTGCTCGGCCAATCCCTTTAATATCAAACCCATGATGTGAATAAAAACTACGGTCTTCAGTCGAAATAACTGCGTCAACCACATAAGGTGATACATGATCTAAATCAACATATGTTCCTTTTTGAGCAGACATTCGTCCAGCTTCTTGATTCTCTTTATCATAAATTATCGTAGATTCACGTAATCCTGATTCTAGCTCTGAAACCTTGGTTGTTTTTGCAATATAAAATAAGTAGACACTCATAACTAATGCGCCAACTAATGCCAATAAAATAATAATTTTATTCACATGATATTTTTTCCAAACTCGCTTGCGCCATTGATGGAATTGAACAAGATAAGGTTTCATCCATTGCCAAAAACGAATCAAATATTCTTTTATAATACCTAAATATTTTTTTATTGTAGCTAAAAAGCGCTGAAAATCCATCGCTTCCCCTCCTCTAACAAAGTGTAGCATATTTTTCTAATAAGAAAATACGACTAGAGACGTAAGTTACGTCATTTTAACATAGACTTCGACTTTGCCTAGTTTACCATTGAATTGTCACATTTTCGTTGTTTTTTTCTTAAAAAAGCGTTAAAGATGATATAATGACAGACGAAAGGAGCGTTGGCTGTGGAATATTCAATTACTTTACCTGCTTCACAACAACCAATGACAATTCGTGACTTACTTGAAAAGGAGTGGCTAGTTCCTCGTAAAGTTCGTCATTTTTTACGCATACGAAAAAATGTCTTACTCAACAATGAACTTGCGATGTTTCATCAAGAGGTCCACGCAGGTGATACTCTTACCTTGCGTTTAGAAGAAACAGATTATACTTATCAAGAAATTCATCTTGGCAACAAAAAAAATATTCATCCTCTATTTGAAGATGAACACATTATTTTAGTCAATAAACCAGCGGGTGTAAAAACTCACCCAAACCAACCAGATGAAACAGAGACACTTTTAAATGATTTAGCGGCTTATCTTGCTGAAAAAAACCAAAGAGCTTATGTGGTCCATCGCTTAGATAAAGAAACAAGCGGGGTAATTTTATTTGCCAAAAATCCTTTAGTCTTACCGATTTTAGGACGTCTATTAGAACAAAAAGCGATCTATCGCCGTTATCAAGCAGTTGTTTGGGGTAAATTAAACAACGATACCACCATTCATAAAAAAATGGGTCGTGATCGTCACGACCGCCGTAAACGCGTCATTGATGAGCGCAAAGGCAAAACAGCCATTACGCATGTTGAAGTGCATGCAGTCCATCAAAAAACTAGTGAGATTTATTGTGTGCTAGACACGGGACGCACCCATCAAATTCGCGTTCACCTTGCAAGTGTTGGTCATCCCATTGTTGGTGATCCTTTATATCAAACCAAAAAAGGGCCGCGTTTGTTGCTCCATGCCTATGAAATGTTTTTAGTTCATCCTTTTACCAAAGAACAAATGCATATCGTTGCGACTCCTGGATTGTGGGAATAAGAAAAAAAAGCTTTGATTCGGCTTGGATCAAAGCTTTTTTAACAATTACTAATTTTTTTGCTCCAGACGAGTCCGTTCTGCTTCGGTTAAAACACGATGTTCTCCGTAATCAAGCGTTGCATCTAAAACTAATCCACCCATGCGAATACGTTTTAAATACGTTACCTCTTTACCAACCGCTTGGACCATTCGTTTGACTTGGTGAAATTTTCCTTCATGCAAAATCAAACGAATTTCTGAAGTTTCTTCCTCCTCGTCAATGGTATCAATCATTAATTTAGCAGGAAGACAGGCTTCCCCATCAATTGTGAGTCCTTTTTCAAAAGCTTCAATGTCCGCTTGAGTCATCACACCAGCTATTTGTGCATAGTATTCTTTTTCTACATGACGTTTCGGTGATAGTAGTCGATGTGCTAAGGCACCATCATTGGTGATAACTAATAATCCTTCTGTATCTTTATCTAAACGTCCAACTGGAAATAAATCCTCACGATAATGTTCATCATCAAATAAATCCATCACGGTTTCATCGTAATCATCAATCGTAGCTGAAATTACGCCAGCTGGTTTATTTAATAAGTAATAAAAATATTTTTGATAAACGACAGGCTCCCCATCAAAAAATACAGTATCTTCATTTTCTTTCACTTGGAATTTATCAGATTTAATGACTGTTCCGTTGACTGAAACCAATCCTTTTTTAATAAAGTTTTTCACTTCTTTTCGTGAGCCAAAATCCATATCGGCTAAATATTTATCTAATCGCATTTTTTCTCCTTTCAACAGAAAAGTTCGGAAGAGATTTCCTTCCGAACCTATCACTATTTAATGTGTAATTTCGTTCTAAAACGTGCCATACCTGAGCCTAATAACTTGTCTGCTAAACGCAATTTCAATGCCATATAAACGTAAACAAGTGCCCCAACACCTGCGACAATTATAATAATAATAAATGACTGAACTTTACTATCTGGGCTTAAAACTAATTCTAAGCCAAATTTTGTAAGACCTGCAAATAAAACCATAATCGCAGTCATAACAGCAATCAATGCTGTACGTTTCCACGTTAAACGTGCGTTGAAACGCGTCTTCTTATGAATTTTCCATAAATTCAGGTAACAAGCAACGCTCATCCCTAGTGTAGTTGAAACAATGGGTCCATAAGCTTCTAACATGCGGATGCAAATTGTCTGTGTGGCAATTTTAACAATTAAACCAATCACAAAAAATAATACTGCTGAACCATTTTCATACATTCCTTGTAACATCATGGAAGTTACCATAAATAACCCTTGTGCTAAACCAGAAATACACACAGCAATTAATAAATTCGCTCCTAATTGATCAGGTTTATAAAACATTGTGTTTAACGGATAAGCTAAAATCATCATACCTAAAGTAGCTGGTAACATGACAAATGCGTAAAGTTGTAAATTATTTGTAACTAATTTTGCCATTCCCTTATAGTCTTGTTTTGCATACGATTCTGTCAATAATGGCATCCCAACAATTGCCATTGAAGTGGCTAAACCAATAACTACCATTGATAATTTATCTGGATTTCCACCAAATAAAGCCATCAAAGCAATCAATTGATTTTTAGAGTATTCTGTAAAACCACTCATTGTGTGAACAAATGTATATTGGTCAACTAATTTGAAAATTGTGAGCCCTGCACCTAAAATAATGAACGGTATCGCTTCTTTAACTGTCGATATCAATAATTTAATCGTATCTACATTACCAGTTTCTTTGCTGTTTTCTGCTAAAATATCCATTTTGATTTTTTCTTTACGGAAATAATAAATTAAAATCCCTGTTCCCGCTAACGCACCAATAAAAGCACCAAATGTTGATTGTGTAACTGCAGCAACATAATCGCCATCACCTAGTTTCATAATCATAAAGGTGGCAATTAACATATAAATAACACGTGCGACTTGTTCTACTAACTGGGAAATCGCAAATGGCGCAATATTTTGAATTCCTTGGAAATATCCTCGAATTACACTCATCACTGGAATAACTAAAATTGCAACACTTAACGAACGCATTGATGGAATCAAATCGACACCACCACCAGCAGCTTGTGACAACACTGGCGCAGCAAAATACATAATTAAAGCACTAATCAGCCCTAAAATTGCCATTGCTTGCAAGGAACGATGGAATAGACGCTGACTTGTACGGTACTCTTGTCTTGAATTATGATAAGCGACTTGTTTGGCAATCGCTGCAGGAATTCCCGCAGTTGAAACCATGATGAAAAGCGCATATACATTATATCCCATGTTAAACAAGGCATTTGCCACATCGCCGTACTCACCCATCCAATAATACCAAGGCAAAATATAGATAACGCCCATCAAACGAGAGCCAATATTGCCAATGGTCATCCAAGCAGAACCACGCGCCATTTTGTCTTCATTTGTCAATTCAGATGAAGCCTGTTTTGTATTATCTGTCATTGAGTTCTTCTCCACTTTCTTTCATACATATCTCTTATTCTAATGCGAAATGCTCTTTGTCGCAATCTATTTTTCTATTCGTTACACCCTTTTAATATTTCAACTTGCGAAAATGCCTCTTTCTGATATCCTATGCTATAATTAGCTAGAACTTTAGGACAAGGAGTAAACTTATTTATGTATTCCATGACAATTAATGAACTTTGTAACCTTTTAAGCAAACATCAGTTACTTCAAGAAAAGGTAGCTAACGAAAACTGGCAGCAAAAAATCAAAGAATCTGCTAACAATACCTTCACGTATCTCTCCTATGATTCACGTGACTTAAAAGAGCACACACTTTTCTTTTGTAAAGGATTGAACTTTAAAGCAGAACTTTTAGAAGCTGCGGTGCAAGATGGTGTGACGCATTATCTGTCTGAAGTGTCTTATGATGTGGATGCACAAGAGATTTTGGTAACTGACATTCGTGAAGCGATGGCCGTTGTTGCACAAGCTTTTTATCAACAACCGCAAGATAAATTATACAAAATCGGAATTACAGGCACCAAAGGAAAAACAACCGCCGCTTATTTTATCAAAAAAGTATTAGACGAAGCTTTCCATCAAAAAGTCGCGTTGTTTTCTTCGGAAGAAACAACATTAGATGGCACCACATTTTATGCGTCAAAATTAACCACGCCAGAAGCCTTAGACCTTTACCGCCAAATGGCTTTAGCAGTGGAAAGTGGTACTACTCATTTAGTAATGGAAGTTTCTTCACAAGCATATAAAACCAAACGAGTCTTTGGGTTAACTTTTGAAACAGGCATTTTCCTTAATATTAGTCCCGATCACATTAGTCCAATTGAACATGCAACATTTGAAGAGTATTTCGCCTGCAAATGTCAATTACTAAGAAATAGCAAGCAAGTGGTCATTAATCATGATAGTGATCACTTTGATGTGTTAGAAGATATTTGCCAAAAAGAACAGGTGCCTTATTATACATTTGGGCAAAAAACGGGAACTTACCGCATTCAGCCATTAGCTAACCCTCGTTGTTTCCACTTAGAAGCAACTGAAGATGCCTTAGATGTTACTGGTGATTATCAACTCGCGTTATTTGGCACTTTTAATCATGATAATGCAGCAGCAACTATTTTAACTACCCGACTAGCAGGCGTTTCTAAAGAAATGATTCAAGCTAGTTTACCACAAAGCCATGTTCCTGGTCGCATGAACTTATTAGAAAAAGCAAATGGCGCCTATATTTTCATTGATTATGCGCACAACTATTTAAGTATCAAAGCTATTGGTGAATTTGCCAAAGAACTAAGACCTAATGGCCGAGTAATTATTGTCACTGGTAGTGCTGGTGACAAAGCGCATTCTCGCCGTCCTGATATTGGACGAGCATTAAGTGAATGTGCAGACATTGCTATTTTAACAAGTGATGATCCTGGTTTTGAAGATGCTTCAGCAATTACCAAGGAAATTTATCAAGCCATTACTACACAATTGCCCGTTCAAATTGAATTAGACCGTGCCAAAGCCGTAACCACTGCCGTAGAAATAGCTCAAGCGGAAGATACTGTGATTTTAGCTGGAAAAGGTACTGAACAAATGATGAAAGTTCGTGGAGTCCAAGAACCTTATGAAGGAGACTTTCATATTACGCAACGACTAATACGTGAAAATGCCTAATTATTTCAAAATGATTACAAAAGAAAATTTTTGAAAAATTTTCTATTATTTCTTTTAATTTCTTGTATAATAACTGTGAATGTAAAATTAAAGGGGATACGTTTCATGGGCAAACAAAAGAAATTTCTTTTCTATGCAGTTATTGCATTGATGATTGTAGTCGCTAGTTTCTTAGGTTGGAAATTATTAACAGCAACGGGTGTGATTGGTCTACCTGATGTAGCTCACTTACATACTCGCTCCGCACTTCCACATGGTTTGGTTTTGGTATTGTTTTTACCAATTGTTGCTACAGGTGCACTTTTTTATGGAATTGCTTATACAAAAAAATAAACTAGAGCGTGGTTCCTACGCTCTTTTATTTTGTCTTCAATCATAAGGCAATTCGGTTTTCATTCTTCTCGTTTTATACTATAGTTAAGATAGATCAAAAAACGAAAGGGTGTTTATTGTATGAGTAAAAAATTAGGCGTTTCAACAGTGGTTAACGAAGGCGGTCGTGAAGGCGTAAGTAAATCGTTAAATGGTGATTTTGAAGTAAAAACAACTGGAACGAAAAAAGAAGGTTATACAAACCCTGAAGAGTTATTTGCTGCAGGTTTTTCTGCTTGTTTCAACGGTGCACTTATTTTCCCATTAGAACGTGATGGTCATGGTGATTTACCTCGTTCGGTTCGTGCAGAAGTGACATTATTGGGCGATTTACCTGATTACCACACATTGCATTTAGCTGTTCATTTAATCGGTAAAATTGAAGGTCTATCAAAAGAAGAAACATTGAAATATATGGAAGAAACACATAATATTTGCCCGTATTCAAAAGCTATCAATGGCAATGTCGAAGTAACATATGAAGCTGAATAATAAAATCAAAGTAGCTGTTTAGAAATCTAAACAGCTACTTTTTTTTGTACATAAAAACGTGACTTAACTCGCTTGCTAACTGTTGGATATTAGTCAAGGTTCGCTCTTTTTCCATCGCTTCTTTTAAAGAAATCGGGCCTTGTTGAATACTAAAAACGCCGAGTGTTACCTCGGTCATTTTCCCGATATCTCTCGTGCGGCTGCCACACAAACCAATCACTGGTATACCAGCTTTTTTGGCAAGTTGCGCCACACCAAAGGGGACTTTCCCTTGGTCTGTTTGTCCATCCATTTTACCTTCTCCAGTAAAAATCAAATCTGCTTTTTGTAACTTCTCTTCTAATCGTATTATTTTTTGCAAAGTTACAAAACCAGGTGCAATTTTACCTCCTAAAACAATCACTGCACCTCCCAAACCGCCTGCTGCTCCAGAACCAGAAATGGTAGCCAAATCTAAATTGGTCTGCTGCTTGATTTTTTTAGCGACAAGTTGTGCTTGTTGCTCCATTTCACTAACTGTATTTTTAGAGGCTCCTTTTTGTGGTGCAAAAATTTCGGCAAATCCTTTTTTACCTAGGTAAGGGTTGGTAACATCTGCTAATGCTACTAATTCCACATTATTCAACTCCCCTTGAAGTCCTTTTAAATCAACATTATTAATATTTATTAGTGGATTACCTTCCTCACTTCCTTCAATGATTGCACCAAGGGACTGCAATAGTCCTAATCCACCATCAGATGTTGCACTACCACCTAAAGTTAAATAAATTTGTGTGACACGGTGAGCTAGTGCATCTTGAATAACTTTGCCTAATCCATAAGAAGAGGTTTGGCGAATTACAGTATCTGAAACTTCAACTAAATGAATCCCTATAAAAACAGCTGATTCAATTACAGCAATCTCTTGACCTTCAAAGCGACTCAATAAGTATTGACCGGTAATCGGTTTTCCTAAGGGATCTTGCGTTGTTACACTTTGCCATGTCCCGCCTAATTCTGCATAAATAGCTGCCATTGTTCCTTCACCACCATCAGCAATCGGAATAGTGCATTTTTCTGTCCAAATTTCATCTGGTAACCCTGCTAAAACCGCCTGATTTAATTCTTCTGAGGTTGCACATCCTTTGAATGAATCAATCATTGCTACAACTTTCATATCCTCACCTCCTTTTTGTTTATTATAATCTATTTTCATCCTTCATTGTCTTCTATTTATTGCTTAATTAAAGTCTAAAAAACCATTCATTCTGCATCAGACAGAATGAATGGTTTGAAATTAATTGGCTACGATATTTACTAATTTTCCAGGTACTGCAATTACTTTACGAATTGTTTTTCCGGCAATTTGTTCTTGAATAGTTGCATCGGCTTTCGCAATTGCTTCTAGCTCTTCACGGCTCGCTTCTGCTGGAACATTCACTTTAGCACGAACTTTACCGTTTACTTGTAAGACAATTTCAACTTCCTCTTCAACTAACGCTGCTTCATCGTAAGTTGGCCATGCAATATAAGAAATAGCTTCTGTATTTCCTAAAATTGACCACAATTCTTCACCTAAATGTGGTGCAATTGGTGCAAGTAATTGGACAAATCCTTCGACATACTCATAAGGAAGTGCATCGGCTTTATAGGCTTCATTCACAAAGACCATCATTTGAGAAATAGCCGTATTGAAATGCAAATGTTCAAAGTCTTCCGTAACCTTTTTAACGGTTTGATTGTACACTTTTGTTAATTTACCATCATTGAAAGTGGTAATTCGATCACGCATTTTACCGTTTTCGTCCACGATTAAACGCCATACACGGTCAAGGAATTTACGGCTACCTTCTAAGCCATTTTCACTCCAAGCGATTGATGCATCCAATGGTCCCATAAACATTTCATATAAACGTAATGTATCAGCACCATATTGCGCCACTACATCATCAGGGTTTACTACGTTTCCACGTGATTTAGACATTTTTTCATTGTTTGAACCTAAAATCATTCCTTGATTATATAACTTTTGGAATGGTTCTTTGGTTGGCACTACGCCTAAATCATATAAGAATTTATGCCAGAAACGAGCATACAATAAATGCAAGACTGCATGCTCTGCCCCGCCGATATAAATATCAACTGGTAACCAGCGTTCCAATTTTTCATAGTTAGCTAGTTCATTTTTATTATGCGGATCGATAAAACGTAAGAAATACCATGAGCTACCAGCCCATTGTGGCATTGTATTGGTTTCACGACGACCTTTTTTACCAGTTTCAGGATCGATAACATTTACCCAGTCATCAATATTTGCCAATGGAGATTCTCCAGTTCCACTTGGACGAATATCCTCCGTTTTTGGTAGACGTAATGGTAATTCTGATTCAGGTACAGTTGTTGTTGTGCCATCTTCCCAATGAATGACTGGAATCGGTTCACCCCAATAACGTTGACGAGAGAATAACCAGTCACGTAGACGGTAGCTAACTTCTTGTTTTCCCACACCGTTTTCTTCCAACCATGCTACCATTTTGGCAATCGCATCTTCTTTATTCATGCCATCTAGAAAATCAGAATTGATATGCAAACCATCTTCAGTGAATGCTGCTACTTCTACATTGCCACCTTCAAGGACAGGGATGATTTCCAAATCAAACGTTTTGGCAAATTCATAGTCACGCTCATCATGCGCAGGTACAGCCATAATGGCACCTGTTCCGTAAGTTGCCAGAACATAGTCAGCAATCCAAATTGGAATTTCTTTACCATTGACTGGATTAATCGCATATGCTCCAGTGAACACACCAGTTTTTTCTTTGGCTAAATCTGTACGGTTCAAGTCTGATTTTTTTGAAGCTTCTTCAACATACGCATCAATGGCTGCTTTTTGTTCAGGAGTTGTAATTTCTTTCACTAACTCTAATTCTGGAGCTAATACAGCATAGGTTGCTCCAAATAAAGTATCCGGACGCGTAGTGAAAACCGTAAAGTCTTTCTCTGTTCCTGCCACCTTGAAAGTGACATTCGCACCGACTGAACGTCCAATCCAATTACGCTGCATGTCTTTAATGCTTTCTGGCCAATCTAGTTCTTCTAAATCATCCAATAAACGATCTGCATACGCAGTAATTTTTAACATCCATTGACGCATGGGTTTACGGACAACATCGTAGCCGCCACGTTCACTTTTCCCATCAATAACTTCTTCATTCGCAATAACTGTTCCTAATTCTGGCACCCAGTTTACCGCTACTTCAGCTTCATACGCCAAGCCTTTTTCATATAACTTTGTAAAAATCCATTGGGTCCATTTGTAGTAATCTGGATCAGTGGTATTAATTTCACGATTCCAGTCATAACTAAAACCTAAAGAATTGATTTGGCGACGGAATGTTTCGATATTTTTCTTTGTAAATTCAGCGGGATCATTTCCTGTATCTAACGCATATTGTTCTGCTGGTAAACCAAATGCATCCCACCCCATTGGATGTAACACATTGTAG
This sequence comes from Enterococcus sp. AMC1623, assembly GCF_058216495.1. NCBI lineage: Bacteria > Bacillati > Bacillota > Bacilli > Lactobacillales > Enterococcaceae > Enterococcus > Enterococcus sp. AMC1623. The sequence continues at coordinate 2,284,611 of NZ_CM177096.1, forward strand.
CCTTGACTACGTTTAAAACGTGCTAAAATATCTGTTGCTGTATACCCTTCTGGATGCCCAACATGTAGTCCTTGACCAGACGGATACGGGAACATATCTAAAGCATAAAATTTTGGTTTACCTGTTTCATCATGCGTGTTAAAGGTATTGTTTTTTGCCCAATACTTTTGCCATTTTTTTTCAATTTCTTTGTGATTATAATTCACTACTTGACTCCTCCTTAATAAAATAAAAAGCCCTATAAGAAGCACAAAAAAGCCTCTTATAGGACGTAATTGACGTGGTACCACCTATATTTGTTGGACATGCTCCAACCTCAAACGTTGTAACGGTCGTCACCGTATTTTCTCTACACACTTTTTGTAAAGCTTTAAGAAAATCATACACTCAAAGGCGAGTTCAACGGGTCTTTTGTACATTCCCACCAACCATGTACTCTCTAACAAAAAGGACACCACCTACTACTCCTTTTCAAACGCGCATAAGTCATTATTGAGTTCATACTATCAAAAAAGTGACTTGAATTCAATTTATTTCTTTTTATTTTTCTGGGTTTCTTGAAAATCAATGAAATATTTTTTCAAGTTTGTTAAAAAGGCTTCACCTATTCCTGATATTCTGCGACTTTTCTTTTTAATCATGACCATTTTATTTTCGGGTGAGTTCGCTAAAGGAATTAAAACAATCCCTTGACTACGTGGATCCTCCACTAAACCAGAACCTGAACCATACGCATCTGTCCGCTGTAAAATCCCAGTGAGTGTCGCTCGGTCACTCGTATGAATTACCTGGGTAATTCCTGGGAAATCAATTAAATCTTCAGCAAAATAGGTATAATTATTTGTTTCTTGTGTAAAACGAACTTGCGAATAATCATGTAAATCTGATAATTCAATCACTGATTTAGTCGCTAACGGATGACCTTCTCTCATAAAGATATGCGTCTGGAAAGTAGTTAAAATCTCATACTCTAATTCGCCGTTTTCTAACAATCGACTTAAACCAGCTTGATTGGAATCATTAAATAATAAAATACCAAATTCACTTCGATACTGCTCTACATCTTTAATGACATTTAAAGTAGTACTTTCGAAAATTCGAAAATCATTATAATCTGGAAAATCTTGAATTAATTGACTAATCATAATCGATAGAAAATCATAATGTTGACTAGAAATAGAAAAATGTTTTTCGTTCTCTTCATTTGCTAAGTAACGATTTTCTAATAACTCAACTTGAGCCAAAATTGGCTGTGTGTATTGAAAGAAATCCATCCCTTCAGAGGTCAATGAGGCTCCTTGTCTGGTGCGTTCAAAGAGTTGGACATCTAATTCTTTTTCTAATTCTTTAATAGCATGGGAAAGGCTTGGTTGCGAAATATATAATTTTTTAGCTGCTTCTCGAAAACTACCATTATTGGCAATTGCTGCGACATAGCGCATTTGTTGAATATTCAATCACTTTTCCTCCCGGTTCATTGCATTTATTTTCTATAGTAACGAACCACTTGTTGACTGGTCAATCTTTTTTTCTTTTCTCTTCTTTAAAATTTTTTCTATATAACAAATCTTATGATTAAATTTTAACGACTTTAGTGTTAAAATAAGATGAGAAACTTATAAAAAAAGCACTTTCTTTTACGAAAGTGCCTTTCAATCAATCTTTTATCGGTTTCTGAGTTTTGAAAATAATTTTGTTTAATTCATGAATTTTTGTGAAAAATCAAACTTTATCTACATGTTGCAACTAAGCAACTTTTAATGTTTGACCTGGATAAATAAAATTATTCTCTAAGTTGTTCCAACTACTTAGCTCATCAATCGTGATTCCAAATTTATCTGAAATTAACCAAACGGAATCGCCTGACTGAACTTTGTATGTTGTTACATTAGCATTATTGTTTGTATTTACGTTGGTAGTTGGTGTAGCTGGTGTAGTTGATTGGTTCGACTGATTGGCAGAAGTCGAATTACCTTTTACAATCAATGTTTGACCTGGATAGATGAAATTATTTTGGATATTATTCCAACTACATAATTCGTCTATTGTTATACCAAACTTATCAGCAATCAGCCAAACAGATTCACCCGATTGAACCGTATATTTATCAGTGTTATTGTTGGTTTGTGACACTGACGGTTGTGTTGGTGTTGTCGGTGTGGTTGACTGATTAGGTTGGCTCGACTGATTGGCAGAGGTCGAGTCTCCTTTTGCTACAGTTAATGTTTGACCTGGGTAGATAAAGTTATCTTGAATGCCATTTAAACGAATTAACTCATCCATTGTCATCCCGTGTTTATCAGCAACTGACCATACAGACTCACCTGATTGTACAGTATATGTTCCTTGTCCACCTGTGTTTGCTGTTGGTGTTGATGGTGTACTTGGAGTAGGTGTACTTGTACTAGCTGAATTTCCTTTTGCTACGTTTAATGTTTGGCCTGGATAGATAAAGTTATCTTGAATGCCATTTAAACGAATTAACTCATCCATTGTCATCCCGTGTTTATCAGCAACTAACCATACAGAGTCTCCTGACTTCACTGTATATGTCCCTTGACTTGCAGTGTTGCTATTTGGCGTTGTCGTAGTGTTTGATTGGTTTGACTGATTAGTAGAAGTTGAACTACCTTTTGCTACAGTTAATGTTTGACCTGGATAGATGAAGTTATCTTGAATGCCATTTAAACGAATTAATTCATCCATTGTCATGCCATGTTTGTCAGCAACTAACCATACGGAATCTCCTGATTTTACGGTATAAGTTCCTTCACTACCCGTATTTTTATTAGGTGTTGATGGTGTACTTGATTGGCTCGATTGATTGGCAGAAGTCGAACCACTTTTTGCTACGGTCAATGTTTGACCTGGATAGATGAAGTTATCTTGAATGCCATTTAAACGAATTAATTCATCCATTGTCATGCCATGTTTGTCAGCAACTAACCATACAGAATCTCCTGATTTTACGGTATAAGTTCCTTGATTACCTGTGTTTGTTGTTGGCGTTGATGGTTTGTTTGATTGACTTGGTGTACTTGGTTGGCTTGGTTTGTTCACAGCACTAGAATCACTACTTGAAACAATCAATGTTTGACCTGGATAAATAAAATTGTTTTGAATACCATTTAAACTGATTAACTCATCCATTGTCATGCCATGTTTATTAGCAACTAACCATACAGAGTCTCCTGATTGAACTTTGTAGCTTTGACCATTGGCAGATGGCTTAGAAGGTGTAGATGTTTTGTTACCAGATTCTGTATTGGTATTTGTGTTTGTTTTATTGTTTGTATTTGTTGTTCCGCTAGAACTTCCCGAAGTTGCAGAATCATAACGTGTTAAATCATAACTTTCAATTACGCTGTTTAGCGCACTTGCATAATTAGGTGCAGTAGCGTAACGACCTGTTAACCACTCAGTAGCATCACGATAAGAAGAAGTATTACTTTTCCATGCACCAGAATAATAATAAACACCTGGCTGTAAAGATACATTTTTTAATGTATTGGCGTTGTCTTGAAACGATTCTGTAAATGAAGGGTATTTTCTAAATGGCTCTTTCATGGTTACCCATTGCCCATTCAAATATTCTTGTGTATTCATATACACCGTTTCACCATTGTAACTACCTTTAATCCCAAATAAATTATGATAGGGTGATTGCGATAGTCCGCTTTGTCCCCAACCACTTTCAATAACCGCTTGAGCAATCATCACTGATGCATATAAATTATTCGGTCCAGCAATTGATTGGGCATGTGAAGCTAATTGTTCGATATATGCATTAGAATTTGTTGAAGAATAGACAGCAGTTTGTTGAGACTCATTTTCAGCAGCTTCTACTTCAACACTCGGTAATAACGGTGTTGCAACAGAAATTGCTGTAACAGTGCTTCCTAAGACTGCCGCGCTTTTTTTCATATTACGATATAAAAGCGGATGCTGTTCTATTCTTTTAAGTTCTTTTCTTGATAAAGTCTTCTCCATTTTTTGACCTCCATTTTTTTTAATACATTTTTTAGTATACAGGTTATTTTTTCTTAATAAAAGTTTAAACATCTCAAAACTCAAATTGTAAAATACTTGTAATATGTACATTTCTACACATCCATCACAACCCTTGTCACATCAGTATTTATTTCCATTTTTACATTCGATTTTAAATTAATTTATTATGGGGAAATTGACATGTATTTTTCATTATAGAAACGGTCTATGCTATAATGTATTCGTTAATTTGAATAAATATAGAGGAGCTTTTATGAATAATAAATTATACACTCAATTTGTGGGCAGTTGCTCACTGTGTTTTGCAAGACCTTCCTACACAATATTGCAAAGAAAAAGTACACACCTTTGCGCCTGAAATTTTTCTCTGATTATTTTGGTCTTGATAGAGCGTTTTTGAGCCGGAAGCTCTCTCCGGTGAAGCTTAAAATGTGTGCGTGATGAATTAAGCGGTCCACCAATGCCGCCGTCAAACGTGTATCGATAAACACCTTATTCCATTGGCTGAACTCCAAATTACTGGTGATGATGATACTTTTCGTTTCATACCAATCACTGATCAGCTGGAAGAGCAACTCGGCACCTTCCTTAGTGAACGGCACATAGCCCATCTCATCTAGGATAACCAACTTCACCTTGTCAAAGCGGTGCTTGAAGGTCTCCAACGTGTTGTTCTTCCATTGACGTTCCAATTCTCCCACCAATTCAGAGACTCGCCAGAAGCGTGTTTCAACACCAGCATGCGTGGCCATTTGGCCAAGAGCACAAGCTAAATGCGTCTTACCAGTTCCTGGGGTACCCACGAAAACGGCGTTTTCTTTTTGGCGGATAAAGGAGAGGCTGATTAACTCTTCCTTTGTGGTCGGATTTGGCAGCGTGATATGATCATGCCAGTCGTAGTTGTCTAAAGTCCGGCGTACAGGGAATTTGGCCTGTTTGAAGAGCCGAGCTGTCTTTAGTTCTTCCCGGCACTTCAATTCATTCTCTAACAGGAATAGCAACCAATCTTCTTTGGTTTCAAAGCCCTCCGTTCCAATGACTCTAGGAATATGAGAGAGCCGCAACTGCTTACAAACCTCTTCTAAACGATCGGTTTCCATCAACTCGCCGCCTCCCCATTAGATGACTTGAGAAATGCATCATAGTCATTCCAATCCACATCATAGGCATCCGTTTCTTTCGAAGAACCGATAAGGTCGTAGAAGTTCTGATCAATACCTAACATATCGTTGGTGACGAGAAAAACGAGAAGCTGATCTACACGCTTTGCCTGTTCTTTCCAATCGGGATGGCTGAGATAGAGCTTGATGCGTTCGGGTAGATATTTCCAGTAACGAGAGTAATGCATCGCACGCAATTTGCGCCGCCAATCGAGTAGTATTGCTTGCCAGTCAATCGCTCGTTTCTTCATCATGTAGGGCCGGGGGCCTTCAGCGATAATTTCACCATCCGTGCTAACCAGTTGATAGGAGTCAAAGCGAAGCAGCCCGTAGATGATGGAATGGTTCCGGGCGCGAGGAACATGGATTCGCTCGCCATCCAGCTTGATTTCGTTGTACTTATTGGCTTTTACTTCGATTTCCTTGAAGACTGGATATGCGACATCGGGCAATGCCAAAAGATCCGCTTTTTCCTCAAGCCAGAGTTCACTGATAAGTACATGTTTCTCATAATGAACGCGTTCCCTGTCTTTCGCTAATTGAACCGCCAATGCCTCATTAAAGCTTGCGAAGTCCTTCATGATTGGAGTGGCCGGAAAGAAGTTGTAGCGAACATAGCCGACTTTATTTTCTACGCTGCCTTTTTCATTTCCGCTTCTAGGGTTGCACACCTGTGTCTCAAACCCATAATGCGTAGCGAACTGCAGAAACCCATCCGTTAACACTGCTGGTTCCGTCTTCGACTTTACTTGCGTTACTGCCGTAGACATATTATCAATGCGAATTTTTCGTGGGACGCCGCCAACTTGTCGGAATAGCTCCTTCATTCCTTCAAGTAGACACTCTTGATTCTCCGCTGGTAATGCCACCGCAAATCCGCCGTTACTATAAGGAAAAGACATCACGAGTGCTTTGATATCCTTAAAGGCTCCTTCATGGCAGACCTCCATGGTGCCAAAATCCAGCTGCGCTTCCGCCGGAGGATGTTCCAAACGCTCAAAGCCTTGATCTTCATTGGCTTCAACGTAGTGAGTGGCTTTCCAGTCCCTAACGAAATCACAAACCGTGCGATACGAACCGGGGAACCCCTGGTTCTTCAATTCTTTAGTCATAAAGTCAACGGTCCTACGCTTCTTCTTCGGGAGCTTAGAATCTTCAGAAAGCCAGAGAGCAACGATGCCTCCCCAGTGTTCCACATACATCATGCCCGTTTTCTTTCGGACCTTCGGCTCAGGTAAAAGATCCTCATCTGCATACTTTTTTGCGGTGCGCCAGTTGATTTCCAATTCGTCAGCTATGTGTTGAATAGATTTATCGTGATTGTTTCGTAGATTTCTGATAGTATTAATATCGGTCATTGCGAGCATTCCCTTTCTTACCTCCAGTTACAGTGTCGGAACTATAACTTTAGAGGAATTTCAGGACGCCCGCAATGGCTTTTTATTTTACCCTAAGCTGCTTGCGGAGTTATGTACTTTTGCGCTGCAATTGTATGTACGTCTATCTTGCCACAAACACTCACTCGTTCTTTTTGCTTTTTTAGGTTATGTTGTTAGGTTTTACCCTGGGTGGATCCAACCATTTGATCAATTTATAACAAATGGTATTCGCTCTTTATATCCAACATGGACCCCTTTTTTTCTTTGGATTACTAAATTTGCTAATCCTAGCACCATGGTTATATTATTTTTAGCATTGCTTTTTGTTTTATTATATGGAAAACGCTATGCAGAAGCCGCCTGGTTTTCCCTAGGTGTTATTGGGATTGCGGGCATTTTTAATCCTTTGATTAAATTGTTGTTTATGCGTGAGCGTCCTACATTAGAGCATTTAGTAACCGAGCATAGTTATAGTTTCCCCAGCGGTCATTCAACGGGAAGTATGGTACTGTATGGAACGTTAATTTTCTTGATAGCCCTATTTATCCAAAACAGATATTTAAAACTTGGCCTCCAGATAATTTTAGGTAGCTGTATTTTATTAATTGGAATTAGTCGCGTCTATCTAGGTGTCCATTTCCCTAGTGACATTATTGGCGGTTTTTCTCTGGGCTTAGGTTGGCTATTATTGAGCTATCCCTATTACCAAAAACAACGCTTCATTTGGCGCTTTAAAAATAAGCAGCTTTAACAAGTAGAAAGTGAGCAAATAGTATGAATCCCTTTATCTATGCAGAAGATAAAAATAAACGTTACCACTCTTGGAATTACGCACTACGTCAAGAGTTTGGTAGTAAAATTTTTAAAGTAGTTATTGATGGTGGGTTTGATTGTCCTAATCGCGATGGCACTGTTGCACATGGTGGCTGTACTTTTTGTAGTGTTTCTGGTTCTGGAGATATGATTTTAGCTCCTGAAGACCGACTACCTGTTCAATTTAATAAAGAAATTCAACGGATGCATAAAAAATGGCCTCATGTCGATCAATACATTGTCTACTTCCAAAATTTTACAAATACACATGCGCCTCTTGCTGATATTAAAGCACGTTTTGAACAAGTCATTAATTTACCTGGAGTGGTCGGTTTATCGATTGGTACACGGCCCGACTGCTTACCAGATGATGTCGTGGATTACTTAGCAGAATTAAATGAGCGTCTGTATCTTTGGGTAGAATTAGGTTTACAAACAACTTTTGAGGATACAAGTCGCTTAATCAATCGTGCCCACGATTATCAAACCTACCTTGATGGTGTGGCTAAATTGCGTAAACACCAAATTCGAGTTTGCACACACTTAATTAATGGCTTACCGCAAGAAACGCCTGAAATGATGCTAGAAAATGTACGACGAACAATTTTAGATTCAGACATTCAAGGAATTAAATTGCATTTACTTCATTTAATGCGTAATACACGAATGCTGCGTGATTATCATGAAGGGCGATTACAATTACTCTCTCTTGAAAAATACGTAGAAATTACTTGTAATCAACTAGAAATGATTCCTGAAGAAATTATTATTCATCGTTTAACAGGAGATGCACCCCGTGATACCCTTGTTGGACCAATGTGGAGTCTAAAAAAGTGGGAAGCCTTAAATGCGATTGATGAAGAATTATTAAGAAGAAATTCTTACCAAGGTAAATTCAATGTGCGAAAGGAAGTTTTACATGCTACAAACAGCCTTGCATTTTAGCCATACATTATTAAAAGAAATCGTTCAGCCTGGACAACATGTAGTGGATGCGACAATGGGCAACGGAAATGACACCGTATTTCTAGCTGAACTAGTAGGTAAAAAAGGGCGAGTTTATGCTTTTGATATTCAAGAACAAGCCTTAAAATCCACACAAAAACGTTTGGATGACAAGGATTTGAAACATCAAGTAACTCTTATTCATGATGGTCACCAACATCTAGAAAATTACCTAGGTAAAGAAGAAATTCATGCTGCTGTATTTAATTTAGGTTACCTACCAAAAAGCAACAAAAAAGTGATTACCTTACCTGAAACAACTCAACAAGCCTTAGATAGTTGCTTACAACACCTTGCTCGTAAGGGACGGATTATCATTGTTGCTTATTATGGGCATGAAGGTGGTCAAGTAGAATTAACCACCGTAGCGAATTATTGTCAAAAACTACCACAAAAAGAATACAATGTATTAACTTATCAATTTATCAATCAAAAAAATCAACCACCAATTTTATTTTGTATCGAGAAAAAATAAGCAAGACAGCTGACATCTTTAAAGTGTCAGTTGTCTTGCTTTAAGTTTTCTTTTAAATAAGCATACCACTCTTTTTTCATGCCATACGTTTGTTCAGGGTATTTCGCATAATATTTTTCAGCAAATGTTGTCATTTCTAATGCATAGGAATATTCGTTCATTTGGCGCCAGTAATTGAGACATTTTTTTACCGAGGGATGATTATATGGTAATTGTTGTTCATAACATAGTGCTAATTCCTGAAGAAAAATCTGAAACTCCTCTAAATCAAAAGAAGGAACTGTTTTTTCTGACACTTTGGCCAATAATTCCTTAGATAACTCGCCTTCACCTAACAAAACAAGCATTTCTGGAGTCACTTCTCTCCCAGTTTTCAAGTATTCCTCCAAATGAGTCAATTGTATCAAACGATTTTGTAAGGAACCGATTTCTAGCTCTACTCGCTGTTTTTCCTCAAGAATAAACGATCCTAAAGGTTGTTTATTTCCTAAAATTTGTTTGATTTCTTCTAAAGAAATTCCCATACGTTTTAAAGAGACAATCATAAACGCAAGAGAAAAGGAATGGTCATTATAGAACCGATGTCCTTGGGCATTCTTTTTTGCAGGAGGTAATAAATCAATTTCATCGTAATATTGCAATGTCCGGACGCTAACACCAATCAGTTGACTGAAGTCTTTAATTTTCAAGAATTTATCCATACGTTTCCACCTTTTTTTGCCAAAGTATCTGACCTAACTGCTTGCTATCCTCTTGCCATTTTCGTAAAGAGTCTGTTTGTCTATGAATAATTAACTTCCGAACTCTTTGTAACTCTTTTGTTTCAATGAAAGGCAAACCTTGTAGCAAAATTCCTTTGGTCGGTTTTTCTTTAGAAACCATAAATTCACTAAGTAATTGTTCACTTTGTAAAGAAAAATAAGTCATCGCATCACTCGGACGCTTTTTTTCAAACGCTACCGTTCCTGTATGCAATCCTATTGACCAGTCTCCGATAGTGATTGAGACAATTCCTGGATTCGCCAATAAACTTTCTAAGCAAAAATCTTTGTCATTCAATTCGTTAGGATAACGTAACGATACATTATTTTCTTTGATTTCACAAAGAATGTTTTTCTTATTTAAACGGTACAAAAAGCTAATTTTTGTATAAAAATCATGGATACCACCGAATAATACTGCTACGGTTAAAATTTCTTCTAAAAAATGTCGAACTGTCTGATTCCCATAAAACGTTGCTAGTAATGTCTCAGATAAGCTTTGTGTATCGGTCACCACAATTCGGCATTCTTTAGTATTTGTTAAAATCTTTAATGTATTCCTCATTGCGTTCACCTCTACCATTAGCATAGACTATCACGTAACGTGAGGCGCAAGTAATTATTCAGCTAGTGTAAATTCAACTGCTTTTAATTCAAAAATCTCAGTTAAAACCTCATTGGCTTTATGAAATATTACTGAATGATCTTTACTAGGCATACAAACAACTTCTTTCTGATCGGATTTGTAAATACTTTTTCCATACTCATCTAAAAACTGAACTTTTTTGCCATCACGCTGAAATGCCACATATTCATCCAAAAAATCTAAAACTAATTCTTGACGAAACCCCGCATTTAAAACGATTGCCATGACTAACGAAGACACATCCAAATCTTCTAAGGGTGTGTTGAGCTGTCCTAGTGTAAGACTATAGGAGGTTGTTTTGACAGTTGGACACGCGTTACATCCTCCATTGATTAAATCAGTTGAATAATGAATCATTGCTTGCATCATTGTTTCCACCTTCCTTTGTGATTATATTAACATATATGGTGATAATTACTACTATCAACTATTTAGAATGAGAACTTTTCTTGTTTGCTTCCCAAGAAAGCGCTATAATTAGCTTATTACATATAGGAGGGAATAATGATGAAAAAATGGTTGTTAATTGATTTGATTCTAATTTTTCTATTTGTCCTTTTTGATTTTTTAGGTTACCAAAGCCTTAGTGAATGGCTTTTTATTCCAGCCTTCTTTATATTTATTGGAATAGTTATTACTATTCTGTTCAAAAAAAGACATGGTTATGTGGCGTACTTTCGATACACTGTAAAATTCACTGAGTTCCCCTTGATAAACCCTAAGGAATCGCCTGAACCACCCCAAGGTATTCAAATTTTAGAAGTAAATGATAAAAATAAAGAATGGCTGATTTTAAGCAAATTAAGCAAAGAAGAAATTCAAAAATCAATAGATAATTACCTAGATAAAAACCAAGAGATTACCGACGGAACTACAAAAATTGTAATTTCTCCTTATATTCATGCTGCTTTTGGTGCTTTATAACAAAAAATAGCTTGTGATATAAATCTGTTAACAATAAAGTGCTTGAACGCCAAAAATTTGCTTGATTGTGGCAAGTTTTTGGCGTTCAGATATTTTTGACTTCTTTCTACTCATCTTACAAAATCTTTTTTATTTCAATTGGATATGACATTTTTCGTCAACTTGATCCCAAGTTACATCGTATCCTTTACCTTTTGCAAAGAAAATTGAATTGGGTGTATGATTTAAATCATTGATTGGATTGTATGGATACTTTTCTAAAACGTCTGCTTGATTATGACAAGGATAATACCCTTTAACGGTCGTTGTTAAACGTCCTTTATTTTTGGTAAATGATGCAAATTCAATTGGATATTCTAAAAAATTCGCTACAGGAACCATTCCTTCGATGGTAGTTGTATAGTCATCGGCTTCTTCAATCGGTGCAATCTCTCCTTTGTATTTTTGCAAGTCAGTCACAACCTTTCCTACCAAATCTGTAGGAACGACAATTTTAACTTGATACCAGGGTTCTAGTAATTGACTAGTTGCTTTCATTAAGCCTTGACGCACCGCACGATAAGTCGCTTCACGAAAATCCCCACCTTTCGTTTCAGGATGATGCGCAATCCCAGCCAGTAAGGTAATAGTTACATCCGTCAGTGGTGCACCAATTAATACCCCACGATGCGTTTTTTCGATTAAATGATTTAAGATACCTTTTTGATAATTGATTGCTAATTGTTCTAAAGAACATTGATTTTTTAATACAATGCCTTGCCCTCGAACACCTGGTTCCATCCAAAAGGCCACTTCTGCATAATGACGAAGTGGTTCATAGTGTCCATTTCCTCGAACAGGTGCTAACAAGGTTTCTTTGTATAAGACACTCGGTTTTGAAAAAGTAATGGTTGCATTAAAACGACGTGCAAAATTTTCTTCAATATAATCCATTTGAATTTGCCCAACAACTTGAATGAATACTTCGTTCGTCTCTTCTTCATAACGAACATGCAATGACGGATCTTCTTCCTCTAATTGCGCGAAAGCTGACAATAATTCGTCACTAGATAATGCAGAGACTATTTGCACTTCTAACGCCGGTTCACGGGTCAATGATTGCACGGGTGGTATTTGTTCTAAAGAAACATCGGTTGTCGAAAAAACATCGCCGATTCTCAATTGGGAAAGACCCGTTACACCAACAATTTCACCTGCTTGCGCTGTTTGAATCGCGCTTAATTTATTACGTTGGACAAATAATTGATTTATTTTCATTTCGCTATTGGGTAATTGAGGACTATGTAGACGATTTTTTACTGAAAATTGTCCAGACAACACTTTTATTAAATGATAGCGTTGGCCTTTTTCCGTTAAAATTTTATAGACTTGTCCAATATTTTCGGAATTACTGGCAGGAAGCTGTACTTCCATTAATAAGTCTAATAACGTATCAATTCCTTCAAGTTGAGCAGCGGAACCACAGATGATTGGAAAAATCTTTCGTTGGCGGACTGCGCGACTAAATTCTTGCTTGATACTATCTACTGTTGCCTCCTCCATCTGATTCAGCCATTCATCATCGAGTAAGGCCCAATTTTCTTGGAAATCCGGTGTCGCCAAATGATTTCCTACCATAATAAAACGTTCATCTAGTTGTTCTAAACTTGCTAGTGCTTTTGGAACATTGCTTGTCGGTAAATCACATTTATTGATAAAAATCATCAGAGGTACTTGATAGGTGGCACATAAATCAATAATAGTCTCCGTATAACCCGTCGCGCCTTCTGTGGCACTCAATAAAACAATCGCTAAATCCGTGACCTGTAAACTCCGCTCCATCTCAAAAGTTAAATCCATATGTCCTGGCGTATCAATCAATGTAAACCCCTCTTGATAATCGACTGAGATTGGTTTACTTAAAAAGGTAATGCCTCGTTTGCGTTCTAGTGGATCATAGTCAAAGAAAGTCGTCCCTTTGTTGACATTTCCTAATTGAGAAATTTGTCCGCTTTTGTATAATAATGCCTCTGTTAAGGTTGTTTTCCCAGCATCTACGTGTGAAAAAATACCAATGACTTTTTTTCTATTCATTTATTTCGCCTCGTCTCTGTCTTACAATCCATTGTAACCAAAAAAACACCTACCAACAACGGTAAGTGTCTCAAGCTTATTCATTCACAACTCGCTGCACATCAACCACAATCACATCTTCTGGATCAATATACAAAAAGTGTGTCTCAGGAATGTCGTGCCAATCATTTAATCGATCAACCAAAATTTCTTTGCCACGATTTGTTTCAAACCGATAACGTCTAATATTGCCTAAAGTACTCACACTTTGTAATTTTACAGGAATACGGAAAGCGCCTTTGGTTTCTCTCGTTGCAATTAATTCTGGACGAACGTAATACAAATGACGATTGCCCATCCCTGAAAAAACAGACGTATATTCATTGAGTTCTTCCCAATCAAAACTTACATTATTCCCAATAAATTCGGCAACAAATGGATTTTTTGGTGAGGTATAGAGTTCAAATGGCGAAGAAGCTTGCACGATTTCACCTGCTTCTAAAACAAAAACTCGATCACTAATTAACATTGCTTCTTCTTGATCATGTGTAACGAATATCATCGTCATATTCAATTCTTTTTGAATATGGCGTAAATCTTTTTGCAATTGTTTGCGAATTTTGGCATCCAATGCACTCAATGGTTCATCTAGTAATAAAATTTTCGGTTCAGTTGCTAGGGCACGTGCCAAAGCCACGCGTTGTTTTTGTCCACCAGATAAGCGTTGAACATTGGTATCGGCAAACTCTGTCAACTGTACTAAATCTAATAGCCGGAACACCCGTTGATTGATGGTTCCTTTTTCTAATTTTCTAGCTTTTAGACCAAATGCAACATTCTCAAAAACAGTCATCGTTGGAAATAAGGCATAATGCTGAAAAACAAAACCAATGTCACGCTCTCTTGTGGGACGATTCTGAATTTCTTCGCCATCTAATTCCAAAATGCCCTCTTGTGGTTGCTCTAAACCAGCAATGCAACGTAATAAGGTTGATTTTCCACAACCACTTGGTCCTAATAAAGTAACGAACTCGCCTTTTTGAACATCAAAAGAGATATCTTTTAAAATTTTTTTGTCACCAAAAGATAAGGATAGATTACGAGTGGTTAAGTAATTTTTCATAAACCGGTTCCTCCATTTTTGCTCTCACCACTATTTTTTTTGTTTGTTTTTTATTGAAATAGAAAATACTAAACGCTGTCACTAATAAAAATAAAAAATACAAGATCATCACAGCACTCGCCACATGACCATTCTCATTCATTCGGCGAAGCATATAAATTCGCAATGTTTCAAACCGTCCACCAATCAATAAGTTGGTTAACATATACTCTCCAAATACCGAAGAAAATACCATCAGGGACACTAAGGTTGTCCCTACTTTCAAATTGGGAATGAGTACGCTACGGATAATTGGAAACATTGGTACGCCTAATGTTTCAGCAGCTTCTACTAATTCTTTCATGTTAACCAATTTCATTTGGTTACTAATACCTAGGTAAACAATTGGTAACATTGAAATAAACAACGCCCCTAATAACACAAAAAACATTGGTATATTAGACTTAGAATAGGTTCTAAGTAATGCAGTAACTAAAATAACCCCTGGGATGGCATAAGGTAATAAAACAATTTTTTGTAAGGCTTGATCCCAGCGTGGAAAGTACAAATGAATCCAAATCATTGTTGGGACTAAAACAATAAAAACGATCACAGTCATCAAAGTTGCTAAGAGAAGTGAACGACCAACTGCCCCTAAAAACGCCCCATCACTTAATAATTGAACAAACCATTGCAAGGTAAAATCATCGGGGAAAATACTTTTTTCCCATGAAGTTGAACTCGCATAAAAAAAGGTTGCTAACAATGGACTGAGATAATAAATGGCAAATAAACTTAACGTTAGTGTTACCAGAAATTTTTTCATTTTTTCTCCTTTCGTCCAACAATCGACATTAATGTAATCATCATCAAACCAAATAAGACTGCTAATGCACTCCCCATATTTGGTTTCGCAAAAACATCTCCAGATACTAATGAGGCAATCCGTACCGTCAATAAATTCACATTGCTTCCTGTTAACGCATAGGCCGTTTCATAGGTACCCATTCCGTTGGCAAATAGAATAATAAAGGTTGTGATTAACGAAGGTCGTAAAAATGGCAAAGCTACCTTACGCCAATAATAAAATGAAGTTGTACCTAAAGTGGCAGAAACTTCTGCCCATTCTTTTTTTAATTCACGCATACTTGGATAAAGAAATAACACGCCTAAGGGAATTTGAAAATAAACATAGGTCAAGCCAAGTCCCCACCATGAATACAGGTCAAAAGCCTGTAAAGACGGCATAACCAATTTCATTACCCCGGCATTACCTAGTAAGATAATAAAGGAAAATGCCAAGGGAATACCCGCAAAATTTGCCGCTAAATTGGAGACAAAGGTGATTTTTTCTTGTGTTTTTTCAGATAGTTGTAACAGGCAAATACATAACACCATTGCACCAGTCAATCCTAAAATACAAGAGACCATGGTTATTAATAAACTATTGAAAAATGCTTGATAATAATACGAGTTGCTGAAAAATTCCGTATAGTTAGTCATGGTCCATGTACCTGTTTGATCACTTTGAAAACTACTTAGTAGCATGAAAATCAGCGGCACAATCAAAAATGCCGCTAACAAACTAATTAATGGGACTAATCCTGCATATTTTTTCATGATTGTTGCCCCCTAGTGTTTCCGATCTGCATTTTATCAGAAGCTTCAATACCTAATAAATTACAAATTAGCGGTGCTACTTCCAATTGATTCATTTGGCGAATACCACTATTTTCTGGAAACTTCGTTGAAAAAATAAATAAGGGAACTTCGCGATGAGCTGCTAGACTACCACCGTGTAATCCTTTATTATCCATCCCATGATCGGCAGTGACTAAAATTTGATAGCCTAGTTGTAACCATTCAGGTAGACACATGCCTAAAATTGTATCAACGTGATTAACCGCAGCAGCATATTCTCTTGAATCTGCTGTAAATTTATGTCCGATATCATCAATATTCATTGAATGAATCAGCATGAAATTAGGGGTATATGTTTGAATAAGATAGTTCGCATCTGCGAAAACATGTGAATCGGGATACCCATCTTCGCTGTAAAAAATACCATGTTGAATAGCTTTATTTTCGTCGTGTTGAATTCGATGACGGGTAATGTCATAGGGAGCTTCATTAAATAATTCACTTTGCCAATAATACGCAGCAGCTCCGGTTTTTCCACCTGCTTGTTTCACTAAATCAAATAAAGAAATTTCTTGTGAGCGGCGCACATGGCCATTAGTCAATATGCCATTACGATAACTTGGTACGCCAGTTCCTAAAACTTCGTATAATGGACGTGAATTACTTGGCATTTCCGCTATTACTTTAATTAACGTCGCTTGTTGATGTTCAACAAAATGATTCATCACACCCATTTGTTCAATCGCAGTGTCATAACGACAGCCATCTAAGACAATCAAAATTAATTTTTCTTCCAGTGCCTTATTTGGCATGGCTAAGAACCTCCTTTTGCCACAATTCAGGTAAGGACATTGCTGTTTCATCCCATGTATCATTGTTTTTGACTGGTTGCGCAGACGTGTAAGCGGAAGCTGGTAATAGTTTGTCAGCAATTTCTTGTGGTAATTCTACATTTTCACGAATTGGACGAGCATACCCTTTGGCTAAATTAATTTGACCTTCATCGGATAAAATATATTCACGAGCTAATTTCGCTGCATTTGGATGAGGGGCATTTTTATTAATGATAGTGGTATACCCACTAATTACTGAACCATCGGTAGGAATCGTTACTTCAAATCGCTCTGCGTTAATTTGATCGCGATAATTTAATCCATTAAAATCCCAAACAACGGTAACATCAATTTCGCCTTTTTCTAAATTAGCAACACTAGCATCTACTGAAGACAAGCGACCATTTTGGGCTAATTCTTGGAAATACTCTAAGCCTGGTTGAATGTCAGCTTCGTCTCCTCCTTGTGCAATTGCTGCCGCTAATACGGCAAATTGTGCTTGATTGGCTTTGGTAACATCGCCAACAGCTACTTGATAATCGCCTTTTGCCAAATCTGCCCAAGATTTAGGTGCTTCTTTTACATTATTTTTATCGGTTAAAAAGGCGATTGTTCCTGTATAACTCAATAACCAATGCCCGTCTTGATCTTTTGCCCACTCAGGAATTTCTTCCCAATAACTGGTTTTATAAGGCAACGTTAAGTCTTTACTTGCAGCTAATGGTCCAAAACTAATGCCGACATCGCCAATATCTGCGGTTCCTTTTACACCCTCTGACTCAAATTTCGCTAACTCTTCCGCGCTAGACATATCGGTATCTGTATGTTTCAACTCATATTTTTCATTTAAGTCATTCCACGTATCAACCCAGTTAGCCCAAGTATCTGGCATTCCTAAACTAGCAATTTCGCCTTCTTCTTTCGCTTTTTCAATAATCGTTTCTAACGTATCATCCTCAGAAACATTACTTTCTTTTACTTCAGAAGAACATGCGGCTAACATTGGAATTAATGCTGAACTAGCTAATGCTAAAAGTGTAATTTTTTTTGAAATTTTCATTTTTTCACCTCATAATTTGATGACCCAATCGTAACAAAGCTCTTTTAATTTCCGACAAAATTTATGAAAAGAGTCAGTGAAGATTGTAGCTATTTTGTTAACAACGTTAAAATAGTGTAAATTCGAATTTCTAGTTTGCTATTGATAAATTCATCAATCATTTGCTAGACTAAAGCAATATCGAGTGAAAGAAGGGAAGAAAATGCCAATAGGGGTGTTAATTAACACAGGTGCAATTTTATTAGGAGGAATTCTTGGCGGACTACTTGGTCATCACCTTAGTGAGGAATTTAAAACTAATTTGACGATGATTTTTGGCGTTTGTTCGATGGGTATGGGGATCTATGCCATTGCACCGATGAAATACATGCCAGCAGTTATTTTTGCCTTAGTGATTGGAACTGGATTAGGGTTGATGTGTCGACTTGGCGATAAAATTAATCAAGGTGCTCTGTTGATGCAGCGTCCCATCGCTAGACTTTTTCCATCAGAACCAACGATGGATGAAGAGGAATTTATCCGTTCACTTGTTACGATTATCGTCTTGTTTTGTGCAAGTGGAACCGGCATCTATGGTAGTTTAGATTCAGGAATGACTGGAGACCATTCGATTTTAGTTTCTAAATCAATTTTGGATTTTTTTACTGCGGCCATTTTTGCGTGTAATTTAGGTTTTGTAGTGTCAATCATCGCCATTCCACAATTAATTATTTTCGGTGCGCTATTCTACGCTGCTAAACTCATTTTCCCATTAACAACGCCCGATATGATTTTAGATTTCAAAGCGTGTGGTGGTTTTTTAATGGTAGCAACAGGGTTTCGAATGATTCATGTCAAAATGTTTCCCACAGCCGATATGATTCCCGCAATGATTTTGGTTATGCCTTTTAGTTGGCTTTGGGCAAACTGGATATTGCCATTCTTATAAACAGTTGAGTCAATGACGCTAGACTGTGTCGTTGACTCTTTTTTTCTAAAATTATGCTAAAATAATAGTTACAACTACATTCAAAGGAGAACTATTTTGAAAACGAAAAAAATCGGATTTCTATTTAGTCTATTGGCTTTTTTCTATATATGCACCACCACAAAACCGGTGATTGCAGAGACGTTACTTGAGCAAGTCACTCAAAATAATTACAATATTCCCGAAACAGATTTACCAGAAACAGGCATTGTTATTGAAGCGGAAAACGGACAAATTTTTTGGGAACAAGACGCGACTAAAAGCATTGATGCTGCTGAACTGTCTAATTTAATGACGATTTATTTAACTTTAGAAGCCATTCAACAAGGCGAGTTAAGCTTAGACAAAAAAGTCATTGCTACCCAAAACGACGAAGCAATTGGTCAAATTCAATCGTTAAACAACAACAATATTATTGCAGGAATTGAATATACTGTACGTGATTTACTGAAATTAGCGGTTGTGCCTTCATCGAATGTCGCTACGTTGATGCTTGCCAACTTATTAGAAGAGCAAGATAGTCGCTTTGTCACCCAGATGAATAATAAAGCGGTTGAATTGGGGATGACGCAAACGACTTTCAATACGGCCACAGGCATACCGGCTGTTCAATTCAATGGCTATTACCAACCAGAAGGCTATGATTTTGATGCAGGTAATCTAACAACAGCTAAAGATTTAGCCATTCTCGTCTATCATTTGATTCGTGAATTCTCTTCGATTTTAGACATAACCAAAGAACTTTCTTTTACGGTTTTACCAGATTCCTTGTATGAAGAAACATTTGAAACAGATAATGACTCGTTGTATAGTCGCCCTTTTGCCTTTAAAGGGACAGATGGTCTCAAAACAAGCCAATCAACAACTGGATTCAACGCCATCACTACTGCAAAACAAAATGGCTTACGTGTTATTACGGTGATTATGGGAGTCGGTGACGTATTACGACCCGAGAGTAAACAAGCCGTATTTCCCATAAGTAATACCTTGACGGAACAAGTATTTGATAATTATGAATACAAAGAAATCATTTCTGCAGGACAACAAGAGTTGAATAAACAGACGATTCAAGTAGAAAACGATTGGTATGCTGTTGTAAAAAAAGGAGAACAGCCCACGTTTAGTTTAAAAGATAACCAGCTGACATTAACGGAAGCCTTACCTGTCATATCAGATAGTGTCGCTCCTCTTATGGCTTCTTATCGTGAAGTGACATCGCCGATTGAAAAAAATATTGATCAACATACCTTTTTAGCAAAAATCGTTAATGTCGTCGAAATTACGAAATTGACCATTCTCGCATTAGGAATCGCTCTATTAGGCTTGATTTTCTTATTAATGTCATTTTTCATCCCTATTGTGCCGGATGAGAAAAGAAAGAACACTCACCAAAAACGTTCTCGTATCCCTTTCTTACCAACAAAAAAAATCATTCGCTGGGTAGGTATCGGCTTTTGCTTCATTGGTTTCAGTATTTTGTTCATTCAATATATCCTATAATTACAAAGAAGACTCAGAAAATTTTACTGAGTCTTCTTTTGGTTACCAGCAACACATGAATAGTTTCTTATTCTATAAAAATTTGTTAGAATACAGATAATTATAGTGAAGAATGGAGGATTGAGCCTATTTATTGTTTGTATTTCGAATGATTAAATAGCTAATCGCGATGAAGAGATTAAAAACAAAACTCTTTTTAAAAATTGAAATCATTGAAATTTTAGATAATGAGCAGGACTTTTTATCTATGCAGCAATTAGCGCATGATTTGGGGGACATCACTCTAAATAATGTACGTTTAACATGTTTAGAATTGAAGGAAGATTTTGAAAAAATCTATCCTAACAATGAAGTTGAACTTGTCATCAATACACGTTACGGCATCAAGCTTATCCATCAAGGTATTGATCTACAACGCTTAGTTGAAAATTTTTTTGTGGATGACTTGAGTTATAAAATCTATCAGGCACTATTTTTAAACAAAGAAGTCATTACAGATGATTTTTGCGAACAACATTATATCTCAAAATCAACGCTTGCTCGCTATTTACAACGCTTAAATAACCTGTTAAGCCAACGACAATTGCGCATCTCTCTATCCGATAAAATGACACTTTCCGGACCTGTCAGTAAAATATGTTCCAATTATCAATATTATTTCTTCTTGGTTCACCGACGTTTGGATCGTTTAACATGGTTTCCAGAGATAGAAAAATATGTACAGCTTACGAAACAAGTTTTTGCTTATTTGGACATCGAGCCCACTGATGACAACCAGCAATTTTTTGGATTATTCGTTTTGATTATCTCACAAAATAGTAAGCGTTATGGTGGCGTAACCTTAGAAGAGCCTACCATGCGTTACCATTCTTCTTATCATTTTAATACGAAAAGACCAGACTTTCTCCCAGAATGGACTGAAATTGATTGGGACTTCTTCTTGTTGACGCTGTATGCTACGAACTTCATCCCAAACGATAACGTCCTTCAAACGATAAAGCCCTATATTTTTGAAGAAGATATCGCCTTATGTTTGACTACCTTTGAAAAATATTTTCGTCCCTTAACAGAAGATGAAACAGATACTTTAGCCGCTTCATTAGACCGACATATCCTATTTCACACCATGTTTTTAGTGAATAATTTTCTGCTAAGTATGTTTGGTCTTACTAATTTTAATAGTTTCAATGAAGATTTTCCTTTTTATCAACAGCAATTCACCCAGTTTTGGGAAGAATTAGAGACAAAATCGAACCAATTTAACGGTAGCGATTACCTTAGATTTAAACTTTTTCTGATTTGCACCTCCTTGGTTGATCCCAAAGCGTTTAATCCAACTGTAAAATTATTTGTTCATTCGGATATTGCTCATACACATCGCTCATTTATGGAAAAACGTATTAGTTATTTTTTATTGAGATATAATGTGCTTTTTGTGGAAAATGTAAACCAATCTGATGTAATTATCAGTACTTTCCAAAACACTGACTTGGGTCACTCCCCTGTTATCCATGTCTATCCCTCTTTATCCAATAAAGATTTAAAAAATATTGAAGACTTTTTAAATGAAACATTTATGCACAAAAAATGAGGCGCTGTGTCAGAACAGGCGCCTCATGTATCTTATTTATTTCTCGGTATCTATCTCAAATCCATCAAATACTTCACCATCATAATATTTCAATAACTGCTCAACACTTAATAGCGATGAGGTCATTTCCTCGGTAGATTCTTCGACAACTTGACTTTCCACATATTCTTGATAATGTTCCATCAACTTTCGATACATCTCTACTTTGGAATTCCCTTCTCCAGTAATGAATGGCAGCTCTCTAAGATAACCTGAATAAACGGGCTTATCTTCAAGCACCTCAACAGGTAACTCCATTACAGTTAAATGTAAATCTTTGAATTGTTCAAACATTTGCTTATCCCTCGATTTCAATGACACGTTCTACAAAATTTTCATAAAAATCTTGTTCATGAGATACCACAATAACGGTTCCTTCATATTCTGCCAAACTTTTTTGTAAGCTTTCTTTCGTTTCTTGATCGATATGATTGGTCGGCTCATCCAAAATCAATAAATTGCCTTCTGTCATGGTCATTTGTGCTAATTTTACTTTGGTTTGCTCTCCACCACTTAACATTTTCAATGGTTCTTGAGCCAGTTGATTAACCAGCCCAGCTCTTGATAATTGGCGTCTTAAATCTTTAACTGTTGCTTTTTCGTATAAATTACCTAGGTATTGCAGAGGTGTTTCTAAGGGAGATTCCCAAACCAATTCTTGAGAAAAATAATTAATTTTCGTATTGGCTGGGAAATGGTACTCTCCAGAAATAGCTGGAATTTCGCCAATCAGTGTTTTCAATAAAGTGGACTTTCCAATACCATTAAAACCACGAATCGCAATCTTTTCTCCATAACGAATAGTTAAATTAATCGGATTTAACAATGGCTTATCATAGCCTACCACTAACGCATCTGTGGTTAATGCTAAGGTACTGACAATAGGTTTATAAGGAAACTGAAAATTTGGTTTCGCCGTATCACTTGGTGGGGTTAAACGCTCAATTTTATCTAATTGCTTCTCACGACTTTTTGCCATTGTTGAACGTGACCCAGCTTTATATTTACGAATATATGCTTCGGTTTTTTCTATATGACGTTTTTGCGATTCGTATTGGCGTAAATAACTTTCTCGATTCGCTTCTTTTTGTTTCAACGCTTTTGTTAAATTTCCTGTATATTTAGTTAATTGTCCGAATTCGATATCCGCAATATGAGTTGTAATATCATTTAGAAAAGCTCGGTCATGTGAAATCACAAGGAAGGTCCCATTAAAGCTTTTCAAAAAATCAGTCAACCATTGCACATGGGTGTCATCCAAATGGTTCGTTGGTTCGTCTAAAACCAACATATCGGGTTTTTCCAATAACAATTTGGCTAAAATAACTTTTGATCGTTGTCCACCACTTAAATTCTTTAATAAACTATCTAAACCCAACACATCAATGCCTAAACCAGTTGCCATCTCTTGAATCAAGGTGTTCATTTGATAGAATTCTCCTTGATCGAGTTGTGTTTGCAGACGACCCGCGCGTTCTAATAGTTTATCTTCCAACGTTTCACTATAGGTTGTATACAATTCGGTAATTTCTTGCTCAATATCTAATTCTTTCTGGAAAGCTGTTTTCAGAAATTCTTCAATCGTTAACGTTTCGTTCACTCGAACATATTGATCTAAATACCCCATATGACAGTTTTTCGCAATTTCTACACGTCCATCA
The DNA here is from genome assembly GCF_058216495.1 of Enterococcus sp. AMC1623. Lineage (NCBI taxonomy): Bacteria > Bacillati > Bacillota > Bacilli > Lactobacillales > Enterococcaceae > Enterococcus > Enterococcus sp. AMC1623. The sequence goes on from NZ_CM177096.1 coordinate 2,308,231, forward strand.
TCGGGTAATTGTTCTCCTGTAATAATCTTGATTAACGTCGACTTTCCGGCACCATTTTGTCCGATTAAACCGACATGTTCGCCTTTATTGACTTGTAGATTCAAATTTTCATATAAAATTTTATCTCCAAATTGTTGGGTAATGTTAATTAAACTTAGCATTTTTTCTCTCCATTTCTTTATCTGTACAAACAAACAGCCGTAGACGCATTGTCCACGGCTTTATCTATCACTCATCAAAAAGGACACCACAAATAAACCTCGTCCTTTTTGATGAAGTATCTAACGCGTGCTCTTAACAATGCTTCATCTTCACTTGTTAAGAGCTGCTTTTCTGATAAATTTTAAATAGGATTGGTAAAACATGACAATCATCCTTTCTAATCACACGTTAGTCTAACACGCGTTAGAAAAATTGTCCACTTGCCACTATTAAAAAAACTGGTGCCAATCGACACCAGTTTTTTTATCCCCATTGTTCTAAAAGAATCTTCACTGCTTGAAAGGCTTGCTCTGCGGCATGATCTAGCGTATCGTCAAATGTATCGGGTGCTGCATCCCCCACATGGTCGGAAATCCCACGCACATTGACAATTGGAATCTCATAAAAACTTGCTACTTGAGCTAAAGAGCAACTTTCCATATCTGAAGCAGCAATCGTTGGAAAGACTTGGCGGATAGCCGCAATAGATTGCGTATCACTCATGAAAGAATCTGACGTCACAATCGTTCCTAAATGCGCAGTAATTGCACCATCTTTGAGCGCTTCTTCAATCTTAGCTAACCATTCTTCAGCCACAGGATAATCAGCTGGCATTTGTGGTACTTGACCAAACGCATAGTTAAATCCGGTTGCATCAACATCACTATAAACAAATTTGTCCGTATAGACGACATCACCTAATGCAAAATCGGAACGAAAAGAACCCGTTGTTCCTGTATTAATAATTACATCTGGTTGAATTTTTTCACAAAGCCAAGCCGCCGTAGCAGCAGCATTGGTTTTGCCAATGCCTGATTCCACTAGGTACAATGACTCATTCACTTGTTCAATAACGGTTTTTCCTTTACGCCAAACAACGGTTGTAGCAAAGTTCGCCCGAAATGGTGCCAACTCTTCTTCCATTGCGGCAACAACTGCAATTTTCACTTTAGTCCTCCCATACATCGCTGACTGGTTCATCGACTTCTACTTTTGTTCCATCAAATTTTTCAGCTACAAATTCTTGCACTTTTGGATCATGGTACAATTCGCCTAATTTTTGGAGTGCTTCTTCATCTGCCCGATCTTCTTTAACGGCAATAATATTGATACTTTTACGGGTGGTTGCATCGGCTTCTTCACGATAAATAGAATCTTCCAACACATTTAGACCGCCTTCAAAAGCAATCGTATTGCTAATTAACACTAAATCAACATCCGGTAACACACGCGGACCAGTCAAATCATCAATTAATGTAAATTCTAAGTTTTTAGGATTTTCGACCACATCATCTGGCGTACCAATTCCATCATCAAAATCATCTTTTAGTTTAATCAAACCAGCTGATTCTAATACACGTAAACCTCGTGTCGTATTTGATGGATTGTCAGCTAGCGCAACCGTAGCACCATCTGTAATTTCTTCTACAGATTTGAATTTATTGGAATAAATTCCCATTGGTTCAATATAGGTTGTTGCTACAGGAACGAGTTTAACGGGACTTTCTGCGTTAAAGCTTTCAAGATAACCAATCGATTGAAAGGCATTCGCATCAGCATCACCATCCGCAACGGCATTATTGGTAATTGCGCCACCTGTTATGTCTTGCACTTCAAGTTTAATTCCCGCTTCTTTCGCCGCATCTGATTCTGCAATAAAGCGCCAAATTTCTGCATCTGGTCCAACTGAAGCAATTCGAATTGTTTCTTCTTTTGACGCTTCTTTAGTTTCTTCTGTTTTTTCTTGATTGCCACAAGCCCCTAGCAAAAGGACACTTGCTATCAATAAACCACTTAACCATTTTTTCATTTGATTCGCTCCTTTAATTCATTGTCATACCGCCTGTTACATTTACTGCTTGCCCTGTCATATAACTAGCTAACGGGCTTGCCAAGAATAAAACAACATTGGCGACATCTTGTGGCGTACCTGTCCGTCCTAGAGGTACTTGACTATTGTCTTCTTCAAGAACCTCTTGTGCTGTCATGCCACGAATGGCTCCTCCTTCAATGCGCTCACGATGTTTCATCGGTGTTTCAATAATTCCTGGACAAACAGCATTAACTAAGATTCCTTGATTGGCTACTTCTAATGCTAAGGTTTTACACAAGCCCAATACTGCATGTTTAGAAGCAACATAAGCTGACATCCCTCGATACCCATTTTTTCCTGCTTGCGAGGCAATAAAAAGAATGCGCCCTTTTTTCTGATGTTTTTGCATTAATTTAGCAATATATTTACTACTTAAATAAGCACCTCGAGTATTAACAGCGAGTACCTTATCAAAATCAGAAGTTTTACTTTCAGTTAGAAAATCCATGGTGGAAATTCCAGCTACATCCACAAATACCTCGGGAATCACTTGGTCATTCTCTAATTGTTCCACAAGGTTTTGAAGCGCAGATTCTTGACTAATATCTAAATGTACATGGTAAAGCTGCTCGTTTATTTTTGTCAATTGCTCTTCTTCAAAGCCAATATCCGCAGAAATTACCCGCGCGCCTTCTTTTAAAAAGGTTGCTACGACAGCTTCGCCAATGCCTTGTTTACTTCCAATGACTAAAACAACTTTATCAACTAATTCTGAAAAATATCCCACCTGTCATCCTCCTCAACAATATGCGTCACATTGTTGTATTTCAGCTAAAAAAATCCCTTGCTGCTACCTACCCATTGCCTCGTTTTCCCAAGGGAATGACATGAGCTTTTATTTAACTACATTGCGCTCAAACGCATCATCACTAATGCCTTGTTCTATTACCAATTTGGCATATTCTTTTGCACCAAATAACGAATGGTCACGATAATTTCCACATTCTTTTTCAGATACGCCTTGAATATCTTCAAATTTTGTTTCATTCACAATAATCGTTAATACTTCCGTTAATGCTTTCGCAACTTCAGTAGCACTTGGTACACCCCATGTAATTAAATGGAAACCTGTACGGCAACCGAATGGCGAAATATCAATAATTCCTTCCAATCGGTCACGCAATAAGTCAGCTAACAAATGTTCTAATGTATGAATGGTTCCTGTTGGCATTTCTTTTTCATTTGGTTGCAAAAAGCGCAAATCATAATTCGCAATAACATCGCCTTTAGTACCATGTTCTTCTGCAATTAAACGCACATAAGGTGCTTTTACCTTTGTATGATCTAGGGTGAAACTTTCTACTTCTGCCATAATTTTATTCCTCCTATTTTTCGATAGAGCAACTATTGGTCGCCCCATACTTCCTTAGCTGTTTCAATAATTAATGCGAATTTTTTCCATTGATCGTCTTCACTCACGTTGTTTCCTTCATGAGTAGAAGAAAAACCACATTGCGGACTTAAACATAATTGATTTAACGGTACATATTGACTTGCTTCTTTAATTCGTGCTTTTAAGACTACTTTGTCTTCTAATTCTGGTGTTTTCGTTGTCACTAAACCTAAAACAATACGTTGGTCTTTGATATTTTGTAATGGTTCAAAACTACCTGAACGTTCATCATCAAATTCCAAGAAAAAGCCTGCAAATGCTTCAATTGATAATAGTCGCTTCGCAATCTTATCATAAGAGCCATTATACAACCAGTGAGACTGAAAATTCCCTTTACAAAAGTGGAATGTAACTGCTAAATCATCCGGTTTGCCTTCTAACACAGCTTCAGTAATATCTCCAAATTCTTGAATCAGCTCGTCTGGATCATAGCCATTATTGGCAATCAAACCACGGAAACGATCATCGAATAATCCGCCCCAACTAGTGTCATCTAATTGTAAATAACGACAACCTGCATCATAAAATCCTTGAATAACCTCACGATAGGTTGCAATTAAATCTTCAATAAAGGCTTCTTTGGTTTCATAGACTGGATTTTCATTGTATTGTTTCGATAAAATAAATGAATCGAGAAAAATCATATTCGGTCCAGGAATCGTTTGTTTGGCAACTGCATCACCAGCATGTTCTTTTGTGAAGCGGAAGTGATCCAAAAATGGATGCGCTAAATCAAAAGATAATTTGCCACTCACATAGGTACCTTGTGCTTCGGTTTTTAAACCAAAAGCAGTGGTTTCAAAATCATAGACGGTAATACCATTCAACCCCGCAATAAAATCAAGATGCCACCAGCGACGACGAAATTCGCCATCTGTAACTGCTTGTAAGCCTACTTCTTTTTGCTTTTCAATCAATGCAATAATCGCCTTGTCTTCCACTGCAGTCAATTCTTCTTTCGTAATAGTTCCCTCTTTAAAGGCTGCGCGTGCTACTTTTAATTCTTCTGGACGTAAGAAACTTCCTACTTGATCCCAACGAAATGGAATAGTCATAATTATTATCTCTCCTTTTATTTTATAAAAAAAAGCCCTTAGACATCCTAAGACATCTAAGGGCATTACTCTGCGTTACCACCTTATAACGTAGTATTCTCACAAATACTACCTTCATCAGTACCCACAATTCGTGGAGACTGTTGCTGCTTAACGGAGCAAACCGTATCTTCTTAACTATTCAGAAAATCCACTCAAAAGCCATTTTCGTTGAATCTATTTTTTTATCTCTTTTCAGCTACCGAGACTCTCTAACGAAAAAAACGAATTCACTACTTTCTTTCTCACAGTGTTTATTTATGAAGTTGTAATGAATATATCAGAATTGTTTTCCTAAAGTCAATAGGTAAATTAAATTCTTGAATAACTACAAAAATTTTACAATGTTTTGAAAAAAGGGTTTTCATTTATTTTTATTTATGCTAATCTATTTTTGAATCGATTCAAAAATAGAGCAGAATGGAGGAATGGTATGGCAACAATTCAAGAAGTGGCGGCTCATGCTGGTGTGTCGGTAGGTAGTGTTTCGCGTTATTTAAATGGGCATCAATTAAAACCGACAAATATGGAAAAAATTGCAACTGCTATCAAAACACTAAATTATCAAGAGAACTTTTTGGCACGGGGACTCAAAAATAAACAAACTCGTTCGATTGGATTATTAATGAATCATGTCCAAAATCAATTTTCTGCGACCTTTATTGCGACCGTTTCAGATGAGCTAGAAAAGTTAGGATACAGTATTGTTGTCAGTGCTTTACGAGATGATGCCAGTCGTTTAAAAGAAAAATTAGATTTCCTAATGGCACGACAAATTGATGGACTTTTATTGTTTGAAATTGAGCCAACGACACTTGACCAGCAATATATCAAAGCTTTGACTATTCCTGTTGCTTCGATTAATATCCCTCTGTCTTTAGATAATGTAGATTCGATTGTGATGGATAATCGACAAAGTACTCAAGCCGTGATGGAGAAGATTATCGCCTATGGACATCAACATATTGGTATCATTGCTGCACCCCAACAAGATATTATCGCCAAAGAACGCCTCACAGGTATTCAAGAAGCAGTGAACAAGCACCCTCAAGTAACAGCGACCATTTATTTTGGTGATTATTCGAAAGCAAGTGGTTATCAAAACATGCAGCAATTATTGACACAGGATGTTTCTGCCGTCTTTGTGTGTAATTACAAAATGGCTCTCGGTGCTTTACAAGCACTATATGAAAGTGACCAACAAATTGGCACAGATATTTCTTTTGCCAGCTTCGATTACTTTGATTTAAGTGAAATCGTTTATCCTAAATTAACTGTCCTACGACAACCTATTAAAGAAATTAGTCAATTAGCGGCCAAACGGATGATTGAACGAATTCAAGCAAAAGAACCTTTAACAGCAACAACTTATGTATGTAACAATGATATTTTATGGCGTGATTCTATCGCTAATTTTTTGGAGGACGAAAACAAATGAAAAAATTTCCAGAGAACTTCTTGTGGGGTGCCGCCATTTCAGCACCGCAATCAGAAGGACATAGTTTAACAAATGGCAAGTCAGCTTCGACATGGGATTATTGGTACCAAACGAATCCTGAAAAATTCAACGACAATCAAGGTCCTGCCGATACATCTAATATGTATGAGCTTTATAAAGAAGATTGTCAACGAATGCAAGAGATCGGGTTAAATTCACTGCGTACGTCAATTGCCTGGACCCGTCTGCTTCCTGATGGAAAAACGGTTAACGATGAAGCGGTGGCTTTTTATCGTGAGTATTTCCAAGAAATGATTCGCTATGGTGTAGAACCAATTGTTAATTTGTTCCATTTTGATATGCCTATGTGGTTAATGGAAAAAGGCGGCTGGGAAATACGTGAATCCGTCGATGCTTTTGCCTTTTATGCAAAAACAGCCTTTGAATTATTTGGCGATATTGTCAAAAAATGGACAACCTTTAACGAACCACTTGTGCATATTGAATGTGGATATTTATTTGAATTTCATTACCCAGCAATTGTTGATTTCAAGAAAGCAGTACAAGTAGGTTACCACACATTAATGGCGCATGCCTATGCTGTGAAAGCTTTTCGAGAAGTGTTACCTGATGGACAAATTGGCTTGATTTTAAATATTTCGCCAGCCTATGCGCGCAGTGATTCTAAAGAAGATTTACAAGCAAAAGAGGCTTCTGATTTATTAAATACGCGTAGTTTCCTTGACCCTGCTGTTCATGGCGAAATTCCAGCAGAATTAATTACATTGATTAAAGAACATGAGTTAACACCTGTCACTCAACCAACAGATAAATCAGTGTTAACAGAGAATACAATTGATTTTATTGGGTTGAATTATTATCAACCACGACGTGTACAAGCTCCAGAAAATCCTGCCTTCCCAGCAAAAATGCCGAGTGATTTATACGGACATTACGATTGGCCAGAAAAGAAAATTAATCCTTATCGTGGCTGGGAAATTTATCCAAAAGCACTTTACGATGTCGCTCTTATGATGAAAAATGACTACAACAACCTACCTTGGTATGTCAGCGAAAATGGCATGGGCGTTGCCGATGAAGAACGTTTTATGGAAAATGGTATGATTCAAGATGATTATCGCATTGAATTTATGCAAGAACATTTAGAATATCTTCATCAAGGGATTGCAGAAGGAAGCAATTGCTTTGGCTATCATACATGGACCTTTGTTGATTGTTGGTCATGGTTAAATGGCTATCGTAATCGTTATGGTTTTTATCGTGTGGATTTAGAGAATAATTTTGCCCGTAGTTTGAAAAAAAGTGGTATTTGGTATAAACAATTAGCGGAAAATAATGGTTTTTAAAGGAGAAAAAATATGAGTATTGCAGTCTTTGATATTGGCGGCTCAGCCGTAAAATATGGCTTATGGAATCAAGAAACATTGCATCATGTCAACCAATTTCCCACCCCTGGTACGTTTGAAGAACTACAAAGTCAATTAAAAACCGTCATTGATGCTTACGAAACAACCATCACAGGCGTAGCCATCAGCTCACCTGGTGCGGTCAATGTGGCTGAACGTCGTATTGATGGAATCAGCGCTGTTCCTTATATTCATGAACGCCCAATTTTTGATGAGTTAGAAGCTTATCTAGGTTTACCTGTCGCAATTGAAAACGATGCGAATTGTGCAGGCATTTGTGAGATTGAAATTGGTGCCGGCCAGAAAATACAACATGCCGTCTTTGTCGTCATTGGTACAGGTGTAGGTGGCGCCATTTTCATCAATGGTAAATTGTATAAAGGGGCACATCTATTTGGTGGCGAATTTGGTTTAATGCAAAATCGCAATGGCAATACATTAAGTTACAACGGAACAGCAGTGAATACAGCTGCGCGCTTCTCTGAAAAAATTGGCACCCTGATTACTGGAAAAGAATTATTTGAACGCAAAGATGCAGGAGATGAACAAGCGATTGCGGCTTTGAATAACATGTATCAAAATATCGCTGAAGCTCTGTATAACATTCAAGTATCGATTGATCCAGCTATGGTGATTATCGGTGGCGGTATTTCCGCTCGACCAGAAGTTACAGTAGCGGTTAAAGATCGTTTGCTTGCCTTATTAACAGAATCAGGCGTTCCTTCCATTATGCCGGAAGTATGCGCTTGTGAGTATCAAAATAATGCCAATCTAATTGGTGCTGCCTTTAATTTCCAACATATTCATTCTTAAAACAAACCTTTAAAATCTGTCACAAAAAAATTGCGCCTCCTGTTAAGGAAGCGCAATTTTTTAATTTACTTTCACAACAAATGCTTGCCATGGTTTTAATGTCAATTCTTTTAAGGTAGTCACTGGTTCATCATTACAAATCACTGTTGCGACCAATTCATCATCTATTGTGAATGGTTGTGGTTCATTCGAAAAGTTTGTCACAACTAACCATCGTTCAGCTTCATAAGTTCGGTAATAGCTAAACACTTCAGCAACCGTATCCACTAATTCAAAATCTCCCCAAACCATAATCGGATGATCTTTGCGTAATTGGACTAACTCTTGGTACGTGTAGAAAATCGAAGTTGGATCAGCCAAGGCAGCTTCAACATTGATTTCTTTGTAATTATCATTCAAGGCTAACCACGGTGTTCCCGAGGTAAAACCACCATTGGTAGAATCATCCCAAGCAATTGGTCGACGTGCATTATCCCGTCCTTTAGCATTGATTGACATTAAAATTTCTTCTTGTGTATAGCCTTCAGCCAAGCGTTCATGATATAAATTAACAGTTTCAATATCCTCCGCTTGAGAAATATCCGTAATTGGCGTATTGGTCATCCCAATTTCTTCACCTTGGTAAATATACGGTGTTCCTTTCATCATATGCAATAAAATAGCCAACATTTTAGCACTTTGCACACGGTACTCTCCATCATTTCCCCAGCGTGAAATCATTCGTGGTAAATCATGGTTGTTCCAAAATAACGAATTCCAACCTTCATTCCCTAACTCAGTTTGCCATTTAGCTAAGACTGTTTTTAATTCCGCAATATCAATCGGTTTTAAATCCCATTTTGATTTTCCAGGTTGCTGATCCAAACCAATATGTTCAAATTGGAAAACCATAGATAATTCATGTCGTTCTGGATGAGAATATAATTTGGCAATTTCAGGAGTAGCTCCCCACGTTTCACCTACTGTTAATAAATCATGATTTCCAAATGTCGCTTGATTCATCTCTTGCAAATAGTCATGTAAATGTGGTCCATTACCTGTAATTCCTTGTAATGGCAATTTCCCTACTAAGTCAATCACATCCATCCGGAAACCGCCAATTCCTTTATCAATCCAGAAATTCATCATATCATAAACAGCTTGACGAACTTCTGACTTTTCCCAATTTAAGTCAGGTTGTTTTTTGCTGAAAAGATGTAAGTAATATTGCCCACTGGCGTCATCAAATTCCCATGCTGAACCTGAAAATGCTGAACGCAAATCATTTGGTGCCTCTCCATTCACTGGATCAGCCCAGACATAATAATCACGATACGGATTATCTTTGCCTTTTTTGGCTTCCACAAACCAAGCGTGTTCATCAGAAGTATGATTTACAACTAAATCCATCACAATTTTAATCTTGCGCTTATTAGCTTCAACTAATAGTTCATCCATATCTGCCATCGTGCCAAATTCATCCATAATGGCTTCATAATCTGAAATATCATAACCATTGTCGTCATTCGGTGATTGATAAACGGGTGATAACCAAATCGCACCAATTCCTAATTTTTCTAGGTAATCAAGTTTTTCAATAATCCCTCGTAAATCACCAATTCCATCACCATTACTATCGTTAAAACTACGTGGATAAATTTGATATACTACGACTTCTTGCCACCAATGCTTATTCATACTTTTTTCCTCCTAAACTGTTGTATCATTTACGATTTAATTTATTAATTGATGTTTGTATTTCACATAGGTGTTACGTAACACTAATTGTTATTTTTTTACCAGAATAAAAGAAATCACTTTTATTCTGGATTTGGAGATTGATTTAGGTGTTTCGAAACACCATATGCTAACACTATACAGTGTATCTTCGTAATAGTCAACGCTTTCATTTTATTTTTTTGACTGATTGTCCCTCGATAAATGTCGTTGTTATTTGAATGGTGCGTTTCGTAAGTTGTTGTCCTCTAATATCAGCTAATAATAATTGAATGCCCTTTTCAGCTTTTTGCAAGATATTTTGATAAACTGTCGTAATTTGTGGCGTAGCTAGTTTTGCTAATAACGTTCCATCGAAACCCGCAATCGAAAAGTCGTCCGGAATATGCCAACCATGATTGGATAGCACTGACTGCGCTCGTACTGCCATTAAGTCTGAAGCAAAAAATAATGCGGTAATATGACCTGCATGTTTTTTGGCAAATGCCTGAATAAATACTGCAAATGCTTCTTCACTATTCGGCGCACTGAAATAATTGGGTTTTAATTGATGCTCTGCTAAAGCTTTTTTAACCCCTTGTGCCCGTTTTTCATCAACGCCTATCCAATCCTCAAATGATTTGCCAAATGCGATAAAAGCAATTTCTTGATGCCCTTTAGAAACTAAATAGTGAGTCATTTCATAACTTGCTTGTAAATCATCCACCCCAATGTTTAAAATATCTGCCTCTTTTTGGGGATACATATCTAAAAAGACAATTGGAATCTTTAAGCTATTCGTCCATTCACTTAAATCTTTAGGCGATGTTCCCGATAAAACAACACCTTCTAAATCCCACATCTGTACTAACTTTACGCCATCATCAACGGAAGAGACACGTTGAAACATCATAAAATAACCAGCTTCTCTAATCGCAGTTTCCACAGCTTGTATGAATTCACCTAAATAAGGATTGTCATACGTATGCGTAGAAATCGCACGGTCATCTTGGAAAATCACACCAATGATTCGTGAGCCATTTTTTGCTAATAAACGTCCAGCCATATTCGAATGATACTTTAGTTCTTTTAAAGCTTGCTCCACCTTTAATTTCGTTTCTGCAGATACTTTAGTAGTTCGTCCGTGAATGACATTAGAGACAGTTGTTGGACTAACACCTGTATAGTTTGCAACATCCTTAATCGTAGGCATCGTTTCCCCTCCTTTTATTTCTTCTTTATCATACAATACTTTACAAGGAGTTTCTATAACTGTAAAAAAGATGACTAGAGTAATTGAAAGACAGGTTATTTTTCCGTTATTAGATGAAAAGATCAGATATAGTTCAATTACACCGCTTTTAGTCGTCCTAAAATGAAAAGTCAGAACAAAAATTTGCACTTTGGTTCTGACTTTTTCTATTCTATCTGCAAAAAGTATCTTTGGAGCGCAATACATGAGAACTATGCTACTCTTTTATCAGAAGTTAGCTCCCATTTTTCCAAACTCTTCTTGTTATATTCCATCATTTGGCTATGCTTGTCTGATTAATCTTCTTTGACAAACCTTAACGAAGACATCATTCGTTTTAAATCAGTAGCAATGCTTTGTAAGTCTCTCACGTGACCAACAAACTCTTCCATTGTTGCCAAAACTTCTTCGGCATTGGCTGACACTTCTTGCGTTCCTGCTGCATTTTCTTCTGTTGAAGCAGAGATGCTTTCTAAATTCCCCAACACACCGCTTTGAATTGTGACAATCCGATCATTGGATACTTCAATCTCATGAATATTGTTAGCCATTGCTGAAGTGCGTTCCAACACATCTTGTGCTGAGGTAATAGCTTGATGAATCAAGCGTGTTTGATTTTCTCCACCTTCTAATGAACGAGAGACTTTTTCAACCATTTGATTCGATTTTCCTTGAATAGTGCTAATAATCGTTTCAATTTCTTTGGTCGAACTTTTGCTTTGTTCTGCCAATTGGCGAATTTCAGCAGCAACAACCGCAAAACCCTTGCCTGATTCACCTGCACGTGCTGCTTCAATCGATGCGTTTAAAGCTAATAAATTCGTTTGATACGAAATATCGTTGATTACATTAATGATTTGATTGATCGCTTGAATACTTTGATTCATACTACTCATTCCCGTAACTAATTCACTCATTTGTTCCATTTCTTGTTTCCAACTAGAATTTACTGCATCCATCACTTCCATGCTTTGCTGATTGCTTGAATTGGCATCTTGTGATTGATTATTTAATGCAATGACATTGGCGGTTAGTTCTCGAATAACATCTGATAGTTGTTGCATTTGGCTAACACTATATTCTGTTTCTTGCGCTTGTGTGCCGGTTACTTCAGCTACACCAGTGATAGTGTCCGTAACTTCGCCTGTTGCTAAAGTGGTCTGTTGAGCTAACTCAAGTAATGCATCCGCCATCTCTGCAACTTGTTCGCTTTGTTTTTGTGATTGTACAGTTATGTTCTCGATACCATCAATCATTTCATTGAAATTGGCAGCCATGCGATGAATTTCTGTTCCTTGTTCATCTGGATAAACATAACGTTTTGCTCTAGTTTTCAGACTGAAACCTTTCTCCGTACCTTTTGTTGTTTTTTTAATTTTTTGATAGGTTCCAACCTTCATACCATTGAAATATGATTCAAAAATTGAAATAATCTCTTTGACAAGTTTTTGTACAATAAATGCAAAGAAGCCAACTAAAATTAATAAAGCTATTGCCACAATTGCTGAAGAAGTCAATAACGCATTGGTTTCGATTTTGTACTCATTATCCATAATCGATGCAAACGCAAATGTTTGATTTCCTTCTTTGCCTTTATTGAAATAAACATTGGCTACTTCTGGATATTCAGGTTCCTTTGTTTTCACTTCAACTAGTCCTTGGGCTTCCTGATGTTCAAGCAATGCTGAAAATAGAGCTGTTTTAGAAATATCTTGTCCAACTTTTTCTGAATTTGCATCTGCCACAATAATACCATTCGTTGAAACCAGAGTAATCGAACCCGTTCGTCCAACTGTTAATTTCTGTAATAACTGCCCAATTTTCTCAAAAGAAATATTGATAGTCAGAACGCCCCAATCACCATCTTTATTTTTAATTAGTTTAGAAGCTGTCGTTAAATAATCATTTGAAGCAGCATCTTTGTATGGTGTTGTCCAACCAATTTCTCCCTGATTTTCTACCGCCAACTGATACCATGGACGTGAACTAGGAACAAAATCACTCGGTAAATTATTTAAAGAAGTAAACCGATCATCAGATGTTGCAAAGTTCATTCCTTTAATATTTCCATCACCACGGGTTACTAACTCTAATACGCTATGAATCTCAGCTAAATCAAACTCTTCTTGAAACACTGGTAAAGTAGAAATTTCACTTAAACGAGTCTCCATCATCGTTAATAACATGTCTTTTTCAGTGATTACTGCTTGTGTCGTACTTTGTTGCGTCACTTCATTGCGCTCTTGTAATAAATCCATATTAATTTTGTATGAGCTCATTAACATAATTGCTACAGGTAATAATGCTAGTGATATTAATGCAAAAAAAATAATTTTCCCAATGCTTTTTTGGTTCTTCTTCATAGTACTCCTCCTCATAATAAATGAATTCAAAAGTCTTTCTTAGAAACTTGCAACCGCTATCAAAAGGAGTTTCCATACCTTATCTACAAAAATATTCGCCTCACTACCTAGTGAAGCGCTTCTCGATTTCTGTGAATAACTCTAAAAATAGTTTGATGCAATTGATATTCCATTTGTTAGTCTTTGATTCAAAGTATCTATCGGTTCTTTTCATTAAATATTAATGATATAGTTTGGTTTATTTTAAATAAAATTCAAATAATTAGACTACCAAAAAAGGCTCTAAGAAATAGGGACAATTTCTTAGAGCCTTTACTATTTTTCACTTTCTTTTTACCACTATTCATTAACTAAACTATTTAGTTACGAAAAAGTAGTAGAAAGTTTTTTATTTTTTTCTGCGTTTTAGACCTAGTGTTACCGCACTACCGATAAGTCCCATACCAACAATGAACAGTAGCCATGATTGAACTTCTCCTGTTTGTGGCAGATAACCTGATTGATTGGAATTATCTGTTTTGTTATTAGTATTAGGAGAATTTGACGTCTCTGGTTTCCCATTAGATGTTGTGCCAGTAGTTGCGCTTGAACTATCTGTTTCTGTTGTACTGCTTGAGTCAGTCTCGCTTGTACTTTCCGTTTCTGGTGTACTACTTGAGTCAGTCTCGCTTGTACTTTCCGTTTCTGGTGTACTACTTGAGTCAGTCTCGCTTGTACTTTCTGTTTCTGTTGTACTACTTGAGTCGGTCTCGCTTGTACTTGTACTTTCCGTTTCTGGCGTACTGCTTGAGTCAGTTTCGCTTGTACTTGTGCTTTCCGTTTCTGGCGTACTACTTGAGTCGGTTTCGCTCGTACTTGTACTTTCCGTTTCTGATGTACTGCTTGAGTCAGTCTCGCTTGTACTTTCCGTTTCTGACGTACTACTTGAGTCAGTCTCGCTTGTACTTGTACTTTCCGTTTCTGGTGTACTACTTGAGTCAGTCTCGCTTGTACTTTCTGTTTCTGTTGTACTACTTGAGTCGGTCTCGCTTGTACTTGTACTTTCCGTTTCTGGCGTACTGCTTGAGTCAGTTTCGCTTGTACTTGTGCTTTCCGTTTCTGGCGTACTACTTGAGTCGGTTTCGCTCGTACTTGTACTTTCCGTTTCTGATGTACTGCTTGAGTCAGTCTCGCTTGTACTTTCCGTTTCTGACGTACTACTTGAGTCAGTCTCGCTTGTACTTGTACTTTCCGTTTCTGGTGTACTACTTGAGTCAGTCTCGCTTGTACTTGTGCTTTCCGTTTCTGGCGTACTGCTTGAGTCAGTTTCGCTTGTACTTGTGCTTTCCGTTTCTGACGTACTACTTGAGTCAGTCTCGCTTGTACTTTCTGTTTCTGTTGTACTACTTGAGTCGGTCTCGCTTGTACTTGTACTTTCCGTTTCTGGCGTACTACTTGAGTCGGTTTCGCTTGTACTTGTGCTTTCCGTTTCTGTTGTACTGCTTGAGTCAGTCTCGCTTGTACTTGTGCTTTCCGTTTCTGGCGTACTACTTGAGTCGGTTTCGCTTGTACTTTCCGTTTCTGATGTACTGCTTGAGTCAGTCTCGCTTGTACTTTCCGTTTCTGGCGTACTACTTGATTCAGTTTCGCTTGTACTTGTGCTTTCCGTTTCTGATGTACTGCTTGAGTCAGTCTCGCTTGTACTTTCTGTTTCTGGCGTACTGCTTGAGTCAGTTTCGCTTGTACTTGTGCTTTCGGTTGTTGATTCTTCTGGTTCTGTTGGCTGGTAAGTATTGGTTACTGTAAATCCGCTACTTGCACTGCCGGATACTTCGGAATCATACCCCTCTACTGGTATTTCTTCAATAGAATAGATGACTTTTTGACCTTTGAATGTTGCAGGTACTGTCGTGACAGCCTGCCAGTCTTCGCCAGTCAGAACTAAATCTTTTATGAACACATCGTTGGCATACAGTTTCACTGTTACAGTATCTGGACGTTTGTTTGCTTGGTTTTTCTCATCGATCCATTCTTTTGTTACAATTACTTTCATCGTGTTTAGATGATTAATCAGCTCTCCATCTCGCATTTCCGCAGTATAATCTGCGACAGGCTCTTCGACAACAGCATACACATAAGGTTTCCCTTGCGCATCAATTGTTGGTAAGTCTGCAAAATGATAATGCCAATTGTCCTCAGACAATGTTTGAGCTGGGACATCTGTCCAGCGTTCGCCATTTCGGGTTACATAGACTGTCACTTCTTCTGGACGCAGCTTATACTGATTGTCCAAATCATCCCAAATTTTATCACCTTCAAGTGTGGTTGTTTGCAGCGTGTTCGTAATAGTTAAGTCATCATCACTATATATGGTGTCATACCCAGCAACTGGGCTTTCAATAACACGATACGAGATGGTTTCACCAGTTGTATCTACTCGTGGTAAATTAGCAAAAGTATAGGTCCATTCATCGTCTTCATCCACAGTCGCTTCAATAGTTTCAGTCATAACTTCACCATCTCTAACAACGTTTCTTTCTGCCGGAACAAGTGTACCATCTTTGACTTTCATCACTTGTAGATGAATACTTTCTGGTCGCAATCCAAATTGATTGTCTTGATCACGCCATTTTTTCTCAATCGATAAGCTAGTTGTCTGCAACGAGTTCGTCATAGTGGTAGCTTCTGTCGTTGATGTATAACCTGACACGGCATGTTCTTCCACCGTATAAATAAACTCTTTGCCTGTTGAATCATTGGCAGCTAGATTAACCAGCTTCATTTCCCATGTCGCAGATGTTTTATCTAACGGCGTGAAGGTCACGTTTTCTCTAAAGAGCACTTTGGTTTCTGGTTGATCTTTTATTTCGCGGTACAAGTTGAATGTAATACTTGTTGGACGAATACTTTGATCATGTGCATCTTTCCAAACTTTTTTGATTGTAACATCGGTTGCTTTTAATTCATTAGTGATGACTTTGGTTTGTGCGTCAGAATTATCCACTTCTGTCGTATAGCCGGCTACTTCATGCTCTTCGACAGAATAAACATAGGCTTCCCCATCTTTATTCTTATCTGCTAAGCCTTCAAATTTATAGGTCCAACGACTGCCGGAAGTTTCTGATGGACTAGGTTCCAAGCTCACCGCTTCTTTAAATAGTGTTTTTGTTTCTGGCTTGCCTTGAACTTGACGATATAAATTGAACGTAATACTTGCTGGACGAACACTCGTATCTTGTTCATCTTTCCAAATTTTTTCAACAAGAATATCGCCTTTTTCAAGCAATGTATTGGTAATGGTTCGGTTATCAGTTACCGTTGCTTCATAACCATTTGGAACATTTACTTCACGAATCGTATATTCATAAAGTTTTCCTTCGCTGTTATACATTGGTAAACCAGTAATTTCACCCGTCCACGTATTTTGGCTAAAGAAACCAGCATCATCTGGATTTAAAGTTACGGTTGGATGATTGGTAAAGGCTTCATCCACTTCGCCATCAATCATTGGGACTACTTCAAAAGTGACCGATTGACGACTACTATTGTCTGTATCATCTACCCAAACTTTCTTCACATCAATTTTTGTTGTTTGTAATTCATTTTCGATATTTTGAATCAATTTCGTAGCATTGTCTTCATCCGCAACAACATCATCTAAATGTGCTTGATAACCATCTGGTGTAATCTCACGAACTGAATATTCAAACGGTTTGTTGGTATTTGCTTTTTCAAATGCTGGTAGCCCTGTAAAGTAATACTTGCCTTGCGAATCAGTTGTTGTCGTAATTGGTTCACCATTTGTATCTAATGCTGGCTGACCATCACGCAACAATTCAATTGTTACGGTAGTTGGACGAACAGTTGCAAATGATTCATCGCCAATCCAAGACTTCGTACCCGACAGACTAATTGGTGTCATCAACGTATTTTCTACCGTTAACACAGGTTCTGTACCAATTTGCCAAGCTACTTCAGAATTTGTTCGTTCATAACCTGGTACGACTTCTTCTTCAATCGTGTAAATATATTTCTCAGATACTTGATTATATGCTGGTAAATTATCAAATGTGTATTCCCAATTTTGGTTCTTAGTGGTAATTGTTGCTGTTACTAATTTTGGTTCTGTATCACTTGCTGTATGACGGTAAAGGTTAAGTTGAATACCGTCTGGGCGCGTTCCCCAGACATTATCATGGTCATTCCAAATTTTCTTACCAGTTAATGTAACTGGTTGGAAAGTATTCGTAATCGTTGTCGTCACTTCACCGGTTTGCTCATCCGTCTCATCTGTATAAGTTGTTTGATATCCATTTACAGGTACTTCTTCAACGGTATAAACGATTGGTTCACCCATTTGGTCAAATTTCGGTAAACCTGTGAACGAATGTGACCAGTTATCCTCGCTATCTGGTTCGACAATAGCTGTCACTAACTCTTCACCGCCCGCAACTAGTCGCGTTACTGGTTCTAATTCATCACCAACGTGACGCATTAAGTTCAATGTAATACTTGTTGGATGCGTGTTTAATGCATTGTCATTATCTGACCACACCTTCATCGCATGAACTTGCGTGATTTCTAATCTATTGGTAATCGTTACTTTTTGACCCTCACTACTTTTCTCAGTAGTAATTATTGGATCTTGATACCCATTCACATTTGCTTCTTCCACAGTATACGTATAATCTGCACCAGAAGCATCTTTAAGTGCTAAACCTGTGAATGTCGTACGCCAGCCGTTAGCTGTTAGTGTTGTTTCACTATTTACTTGAACTTCTTGACGTTCGTCTTCATCGGTGGTGTAACGATATAACGTAAAGTCAATATAATCTGGACGAATACTTCTGTCTGAAGTGTCTTCCCAAATTTTTTCAATAGTGACATCCGTGGTTTTCAACGTATTCGTAATGTCCACTTGTGTTCCTAATTCTGCCACATCAATTACGGCATCATAACCATCTGGAACCACTTCTTTGACTGTATAAATATACGTATTCCCATTTTTGTTTTGTTTAGCTAAACCTGTGAATAGATGGCTTAATTTGTCTGCTGTTAAGGTCGTTGTATTAACTAATTCTTCCATTTCTCCATCAGTATGACGATATAACTGAACAGTAATGTCTGGTTGAATTTGTTCCGTATTACCATCATTTTTATTTTCCCAAATTTTTCTGACAGAAATCGCATCTTGTGGAATTAATTCATTGGTAATCGCAGTCGTCAAACCAGCGGATGAAATATCACGATAACCGTGTGGTACATCAATTTCTCTCACACCATACATATATTCTTTGCCATCTTTATTATGGGTTGGTAAGCCAGTAATTTCAGCTGTCCATTCATCGGTATCTGTCGTTCCTGTCACTTCAATTTGTTTGCGGTGAGTGAAACTCATGTCTTCTTGACCATCAATATAAGGGACCACTTCAAAGGTTATTTTATCTGGGCGACTTGTCTTGTCTGTTGCGTCTTCCCAAATTTTCTTCACTGAAATTTCTTTCGTTGTTTGTAACGTATTGGTTACAACATATTGATTTTCTTCCTCATCAAATGCATAGGTTGGTGTATAACCAACTAATTCATCTGCTGTCATTTCTCTAGCAACATACACAAATGGTTTCGTTGAATCACCTTGCTGATATTGCGGTAAACCAGTGAATTCACCGGTCCACTCATTTGCTTCATTAAGAGTTAATTCATTGATGACACCTGCATCGGTCACTAATTCCAATTCATCATCCAGTTGACGGAAGAGTTGGACATGAATGCTAGTTGGTCGCGTTGCTTGTTTGTGGTCTTCATCACCTTGCCACACTTTTTTGACAGACAGTTTTTGATCCGTAATCAACCCATTGACCACGGTTAATCCTGTGCCATCATCTTTACGCGTGTATCCGTTAATAGCTTTTTCTGTTACGGTATACGTGAACTCAGTCCCATTACCATCATATTTTGGTAAACCAGTAAAGGTATGACGCCATGTGTCAGCTGTCATTTCCCCAGTAACAGTCGCTGTAATTGGTTCCCCTTGAGTATCTAATGCCGAGCTACCATTCCGTTGCAGTTCAAAGGTAATTGATTCTGGACGGGTATTCGCTTCATTCTGATGGTCCTGCCATTCCTTCGTTACTTCCACTTCATGTGTTACATCCAGTGTGTTCGTAACTGTTAGATGATCATCGCTATACGTTGTTGTATAGCCAAGAAGTGGTTTATCGGTCTCCATTGGCATTTCTTGAACCACATATTCAATGATTGTTCCTTGATTGTCAACTTTCGGTAAATCAGTAAATGCGACTACCCATTTGTTGTCATCCTCATCATCCACGTCATCCTCGGTTAACGTTTTGGTAATTGTTTCTGACACTAACTCACCGTTTGATTCAGTAACTTTTTGAACCGGAACTAATCCTGAAGCTGTACGACGCATTAATTGGAAGGTTACTTCGTCTGGGCGTGTACCAAATGAATTATCGTTGTCCTCCCAAATTTTGGTTGCTTCCACAGAAGTTGTGTCTAACGTATTGGTAACTATCGAACTTGTAATACTTGTTTCGTATCCTGCTACAGGGACTTCTGCAATCTTGTATTCATAAGCCGTGCCGTTTGAATCGGTAGCTGCTAATTTACCAAAGTCATACTTCCACGGTGCCGTAATCGGTTGACTACGCAACGCTTCTTCTGGGAAATCCTCCTCTGTCACAAGTTTACGATAAAGTTCAATCGTTACTTGAGCAGGACGTGCACTCATATTTTGTGCATCTTCCCAATCTTTGGTTCCTTGTATTTCTACACTGTTTAAAGTGTTAGTGATTGTTTTCGTTTGACCTTCATTTTCCAGAGTTGTCGTGTAGCCAGTTACTGCCTCTTCAGTTACTTGATAAATATATGGTTCACCATTTTTATCTTGTGTCGGCAGCTCTTTAAACACATAACTCCATGTCCGCGCGTTCTCATCGAAATCTTCTGCTTTTAAGATCTGCGTCTGATAAGCTTCGGTTGAAAAAGGCGTACCTTCAATACTACGATATAAATGAACGGTAATTTCACTTGGACGACTGCTTGTATCATCTAAATCATTCCATATTTTTTCAACCGCTACTTCTCCAGGTTTTAAGACAGTATTAGTGATTGTCACCTCATTGTCTTCTTGCTGGATATCTTTCGTATACCAGTCTGGTTTATCAGACTCATCTACTGTATAGATATATTTTTTACCTTCTCGATTGTGAGTTGGTAAGTCGGTAAATTCAATTTGCCAGTTATCTGAGAGTAATAGTTTATTGGCTCTCGTTAATGATTTGGTTTCAACTTCTTCTGGTTGTCCACCTTCAACTGAACGATACAATTTAAAGGTGATTTCATCTGGACGGCTATTTTCCTCACCAGAATCTTCCCAGACTTTCGTTGCTGTCACTTTCGTTGTCTGCAACTTGTTCGTTAAGGTTCTATTTGCTGGATCTGGCGTAAATGTGTAGCCATTTGGAACTTCTTCTCGTACTAAATATTCATATTCTTCATTGGCTTGATTGTATTGTGGTTGGTTATCAAATGAATATTCCCAATCGTTTGCTGCAGTGATTTTTTGCTCTGTCTCTGCTAACTTAACAAAGTCATCTGTTGAATCTTTGACTTTGCGAGTTAAATAAATCGTGATTTCTGCTGGTAAAAAGACCGCATCTGTAATTGGTGTATTATTTGATCCCATCCAAATTTTTTGACCTTTGATTTCAACTGGTGTTTTCAACGTATTCGTTAGTTCAGTTGCACCATCACTGCTACTGCTCACGTATCCTTTGACACTATCTTTGACGATATACGTAATTTCATTACCGTCCGCATCCAATTTTGGTAAGTCAGTAAATGAATAGTGCCCATTCGGATCTTCCTCTGTTGCAACAAGTTTCGTCGTTACATCTTGACCGCCTTTTTGAACAGGGATTTCTTCACCTTTCACATACAAGGTAACATCAATGGCATTAATAGCTGCTAACGCTGGTCGTGTCGTATATTTATCATCGTTATCTTGCCAGTTTTTTGTACCTGCAATAGCGACAGTTGGTAGAGTGTTCGTAAGAGTCGTCCCTGTTACTGAACTTTCATAATTTTTTGGTGCATTTGTTTCAACGACTGTGTATTGAATTTCTTTGCCGTCTTCATATTTAGGTAAACCAGTAAAGGTGTACGTCCATTCATCTGTAGCAGAGTCGTCAAGTGTCGCATCTGCTTGTGTCAATGAATTATCGTTTTTCACTACTGGAATAAGATTCGGTTCCTCGGTTGTACCAATGTTTTTCATCAAATTAAACGTAATTGCCATTGGTCGTGTATTAAACGCATTGCTATGATCTTCCCACACTTTTGTAATCGTAATATCAGTTGGATCTAGCGTGTTCGTAATAGTCAATGGTTCAGCTTCAACAGCCTCATCTGCATCAACAGATACCGGCGTACTGGCAGTATAGCCTGCTGGAATATCAGTTTCTACTTCTGTCACAGTATACATGAATGGATTGCCCTCTTTATCAACTTTTGCTAAGCCATTCCATGCCCCCTGCCAATTCGTTGTCGAATCAAGCGTTAGTGTACGTGAAACAAAACTTGGGTCTGTCTCGCCAGCTTCTGTTTGGCGAGTTAAGGTGAACCGGACACTATTTTGATGTTCGACAGTAAACCCGTGATCATCCCATACTTTTTTGACTGGGATATTTACTGTGTCTAGTGTATTGGTAATAGTCACATGTTTCCCTGTTTCAGTAGTGATAGCTGCTTGAGAAGTGTAGCCAAAAACAGCTACTTCCTCGATAAGATACGTGTATCTCTCATTGTCACTATTATATTTTGGTAAATCATCAAAAAGTGTTGTCCAATCATTATCTGCATTTAGTGTTGCTCTAGTAAGTTCCACCGGATTGTTGGCATCAGTTGTATAACGAGAAAGGATAACAACAATACTTTCTGGTCGAATGCTTTCATCTGAGGTATCTTGCCAGTTTTTCGTCACTGAAATTGCTGTATCTGGAACAAATGTATTGGTAATCACTTGCGTACCATTTTCTACGATCGGTCCACTTGGTGTGTAGCCATCATTTAAATCTGTTTCACGTACTTGATAGCTATACGCGTTACCATTCTTATCATACGTTGGTAATCCAGTAAAGCTATACTCCCAATCATTACCTGTTAGTTGATGCGATGCGATTGCTTGCCCATCCACTTCTGTTTGTCCAGCTACATAGCGATCTAAAACAAACGTAACCGAAGCTGGTCGATCATTATAATCTGCTGGTTCTCCCGCCCATCGTTTTGCGACTGGCACATCTGTTGTTTTTAATGTATTCGTAATTTCTTGTCCATTTAATGCAAACTCTAAATCGTCTTCTTCATAGCTTACTTCATAACCATTTAGGCTTTCAGACGCTACTTCTTTGACTGCATATTCCAATTCAACAAGTTCATCCTCGATGTTTCGGTATTTTGCAAGACCTCCAAAAGTATATGACCACTCAGCTGTAGAACCTGAAATAGTTTGAATGTTTGCTGGTGTCACAGCTACAAATGGAGCTGAACTATTTTTCTCACGACTGTACAATTGTAATTGAATACTTTCAGGACGTGTCATTGAGGCAACTGCTGCATCGCCTTTCCAAACTTTGGTCACTGTAATAGATGTCGAATCTAGCGTATTGGTTAATTCTGTACCGTCTGAATTGCTACTACTTGTATATCCAGCGATCGAATCTCGTACTGTATAGCGAATAAGATTACCCGATGAATCAAATTTTGGTAAGTTCTCAAATTTATACGTATTGTTTGCTTCAAGTGTTGCAGTCACTGGGTTGCCATTTTTTAACACAGGATCGCCATTACCTAATAACTCAATTGTGACTGGTGTTGTCGGGCGTGACTGCTGTGAATTATTTCCATCATTCCAAACTTTTTCACCAGATACATCTGTCAATTCTAGAACGTTGGTTACCGTTTTTCCTTCATCGGAGTACTGCGGTGTTTCATAATTGGCTACTTTCGTTTCTACCACACGAAATGTATAGGCATTGTTTGCTTCATCGTATTTTACGAGGTCTTTAAACGTATGTGTCCACACTTCTTCACCGTTTACTGTTTCTGGTGTGACATCTACTGGGTCTACGCCAGGAACGTTTACTGCTGGATTATCTCCAACTTGTCGTTGTAAAGTTAATCGAATACTTTCAGGACGTGTATTAAAGGCGTTTTCTTGATCATTCCATACTTTCGTCACTTCAAACTCAGTTGTTTCTCGAATATTAGTGATTTCAGAACCTGACGCAAATGATGCATTTCCATCAGCATCAATTTCAAAAGTCAATGTATGCCAATTTTCTTCATCAATTTCTTCAAATCTTACTGGTGCAGACGTTTCTTCAATTGTATATGAATCTGGGCGCAAACCATTGATAGTTACTTGACCATTGCTGTCTGATGTAAATAGCACAGCATCAGCTTTCACTGTTGTCCAATCGGCATCTATATCTACCCGATTATTCGGCCCAGTATAGTACTCGGTTGAACCACCCTTGTCTCTAGAAAGAATGAAGGTTGCACCATCAACAGCCGTTTTGTCTAAGCCTTGTTTTGCCTCACCGTATTTCGTGAAGGTAATTCGAGTTAACTCATTAGTCAAACTAGCTATTTTAGCTACCGGCTCACCATTTGCTGCCCCATCAATTGTAACTGGAACTTTTGCGGCATTTAATTGATAACCTGGTGCAGGTTTTGTTTCTACAAAATAATAATCACCTGGCGCTAACTCATCAACTAAAATATGACCATTTTCATCGGTTGTTAAAGCTTCTTTAATTGGCGTGTCTTCTCCATTTCGATAGAATGCAAACTCCGCCCCTTCAATGCCTTCATTGCTACCATTTTGTTTTGTAAAACTAACTGAACCTTTGTAGTTTTTCAATTCAAGTTCATCTGGAAAAACTTGTTCATGCTCATTTTCAATATCTCCAATAGTAAAAGTTGCTGAACCCGCAGTATTAATCAAATAACCTTCTGGTGCACTTGTTTCAACAAAGCGATAGGTTCCTGATCCTAATCCCGTCACATGAACTTTCCCATCTTTGATGGTTACAGTTCCTTGGGGCATTTCTTCTGTATCGCCATCTTTTACGACTTTAAACGTTGCATCCCCATTCTCTAAAGGAATTTGATTGCCGTCTTTGTCTTGTTTGATTAAAGTCGCTGATCCTTGATAATTCGTTAAAGCCATGTCTTCAGGAACAGCAGGAGCACTTAGATCGCTTCTAATCCCTTGAGTTACTTCGACAGTTCCATCTGGGGTTGCGAATGGAATCGTAAATTCATAAGTTACATCTGTACGAATGTGATTGTTAGGTGGTGTTTTTTCTTCGATAATATACGTTTTTCCAGCATCTAAGCCAGTAACGAATACTTCATTGGTATTTCTAAACGTTACATTACCAACCGGTTTTTTCATTAAATCTGTTTTATCATAAACAATAAATTCAGCATTTGAACCTGATAAAGAAATCGGATTTCCATCGTCATCAACTTTTTTCAGAACAGCTTTACCTTTATGGTTCGTTACACGCTGTTCTACTGTAGCATTTGAACCCGGATATCCTTCTTGAATAGTAATTGTCATACTACTTGTCATTCGAATATATCCATCTGCAGAAGACACTTCTTCTAATTGATACTCTCCATCAACTAGTCCTTCAAAGATGTAAATTCCAGTTGCAGCATTAGTTGTAAATATTGAACCAGTTGGATTGAACATCGCTAATCCATTACTATCTATTCCGTCATAATAATTCCCATCAGCATTCTGCAAACGGAACGTTGCCGTTTTATTAATATTAGTAATTGAACCATCTTCAAATTCTTTAATTACACGTATCTTACCACGATAATTTGTAAAAGATTTTGATAGCTCTAATTTACTAGTCTCGTTATCATTGGCTGTCGAGGAAACTGTAAACGTTAATGGCGTCGTATTACGTAAATATGTTGACTCAGCTGGACCACCAGTTTCTCGTAGTTCATAACTGCCGGCACCTAAATGTGGAATCGTAATTTCTCCATCACTATCAGTTATTAATCCTGTTTGAATTCGAGTAGCTCCCTGATACAAATCAAATGTATAGCCACTCTTATCAGTTACATCGTTAGATTCAAAAACTTTAGTTAAAGTAAAGTTTGCTTGATAGTTAATCATCGTTTCTTGGGTATCATAATCAGCTTGTGGTACTGTCGCTGTTCCCTCAGTTTGTTCACCTGTGATTGTAAATGCTACATTTTGTGAGTTTAAAATATACCCATCTAATCCACCTGCTACTTCTACCTCTTCAAATTCGTAATTTCCTGCACCTAAAGCTGGACTTATTACTTTATTGTTTTCTTCTTCAAACCGCTGTGCATTCGCTTTGGTTCCCCAAGTAATAACACCAGTAGTTGCGTTCTCACTACTATAATATTGTCCAGTGGCTACATTCTTAATAACAAATTTTGCACCAGATGTTGGTTCCGTACTAGTATAGACTTTTTCCATAAATGCTTTACGACGATAATTGACTAACGGATCCTCATCTTCGTTTAAGTCAACATCTACTGCACCCTCTTCTTTTGTAGGGTCAATTGTAAAATTCGCTGATTTAGTAGGATTAAGAATATAGTCTGGTGCGGCTGTTTTCTCTCTTAAATAATACGTTCCTGGAGCAATTCCTTCAATTTTCACTTCACCAGAGGCCGTTGAGGTAGCTTCTTTAGCAAGAATAACTGTATCATCAGCAGCATTGACTAATTCAAAAACTGCCCCGACTATACCCTGATTATTTTCATTAACTTTTTTCCAAGTCACTGATCCTTGATAATTAACAATCTTGACTGGATCGATAAGTGTTTGAGTGCCGTTCGCATTCTCTTTTACTTCAAACGAAATCGGTGCTGTATTACGAATGTAGCCCTCAACTGCTTGCTCTTCAATAACGTAATAGTTGCCTGGTTCTGTAAGTTCAAGGGTTAAGCGCCCATCTTTTGCTTCATAAGGCGCATTCTCCGTTACTTCAACTCCATCAGGGGCTTCACCTTTAAATAATTTGAAGGTTGCAAAATTTGTTTGATTACCAATTAAATTACCATTTTTATCTTCTTTTCGTAACTCTACTTTAAACCGTGGATCTTCAACTTCAAACTCTAATGGCGTCGTTTTATGGTTACTATCAAGATTCAAATAGGTTGAAAAACCTTTTCCTGTTCCTGGTCCACGATCGGCATATTTAGGATCAATCGCATAGCCACCAGGTGCTTTACGTTCCACAATTCGATACGTACCTGCCACTAAATTTGGGAAAATTAATTCACCATCTGCATTTAAAGACTCGGTCATTAATTGCGTACGTCCACGTGAATCCCATAATTCAAATATACCTTGCGTGGCATTTGTAGAATCTAAGGCTTGATTTTCACCTTTTTTAATAATTTTCAAATCGCCACGTTTACCTTTACCTGTACCTTTTGAACCAGAAATTCGGACACCTTCTGCGGAAGAAGAACCTCCCTCTATAAGCTCTCCTGCATTTCCTGTAATTTCATATTTATTACTGACTTCTGCAAATGCACCTGTCGCATCAATCATTGTTTCATATTCTAAAATATACGGTTGGTCAATAACATCATTGAACGATAGCGTAAATTGCTTTGCACTATTATTGATTTCAAGAGTGTACTCACTTGAATCTGCAAGTTCTCCTTTTTCCACATCACCAGTTGCAGATAGGCTTGCTTTATAGACTTTAATGGTGTCTGCTAAAAGCATACTATCACTATCCTCAGGCGCATCTTCACCAGAAATAGTATCCACTAACTTATAATCACTAATGGTTGACCCATTAGGATTCAATTCGATTTTCCAAGCTAGGCGATTGGTGCCTTCAATTTGTTTTCCTTCTTTAACCCCAAATTTATTTCCGTTACGTACAATAACCTCTTTTTCTAACTCATAGGCTTTGTTGCCATCTACTATAACTGATGCCGTGTTTTTGACTGTCGCATCAACTACTTTGTCCTCTTTAAATTTTGTTTGGAAGGTTATGCCTAATGTTTTCTTTGCTTTGGTTGAGTCATCAAACGTCACTCGGATTTTGGTTGGGTCTGACGTATCTACCGTAAACCCACTTGTTAATTCTTCTGTAATTGTAATCGCACCTGTACTAGGATCAATTTGATACACATGCGCTTTAACACTATCTGAAACTAATTCTTGATTCCCAGGCAAAACGTCTTCAATTACGTAAGAACCATGAATATCCTTGCTTTCGTAGTTAGTATTAATAACCCAGTCAATCGTTTTTTCTTGTGGGTTATAGGTTCCTTCTTTATCCCCATTATTTCCAGTAAATTCATGGTTTTCTGGTAGACCGGGGGTTTCGGTTTCATTTGAATGCTTGTTTTCTTGAGAATCTTCCCAATCAATTTTGACATGATTAGGGAAACGTGTTGTTTTATCTTCTTGACGTTCAAAATTCGTCACATACGTCAACGTAAAGGCTTCCTCTGTCACGGCATAATCGCCAATAAAGGTCAGAGTAAACCCTTCATCATTTGGTGTTTTCTCAAATTCATAGTCGGTACCTTCAATTAAAAGTGTCTCTGATCCTTGGACTCTTAATTCAAGACTGTCATCAACTAATGACAAACCTTCAGGAAAGGTATCATGAACAATCAAATGATGCATCTCATACTTATTATTATTCAAGCCAATCGACCAAGCAATCGTTTTGTTCTCATAATTTGGCGTTCCTGTTTTGATAACACCTTGTTGTTCAAATGTTCCGCCACTGTTACTTTCAGAATAACCATCTGCAGCAACAGTGTTTTCTAAAGAAACGTCATTCCCATCAATTTGCTTGTCCAAGGTTGTTTCATACTCAATGATATACGTGGTTCCATCAATTTCTCCATCAAAGGTTAGAGTGAAACCTCCTGTAGTTTCTCCAGAAGTTTCTTGTTCAGTAATGGTATATCCTGAGGTAATTGGAGAACCTTTTGTGACTGTTCCATCTTCTGAATTAACCGATGCTTCATAAACACGCACAGCATCTTTATCAAAAATCATTGGTTGATTCCAAGTATCAGTGAAAACACCTTGACCCGCTCCAATTTTTTTCATGCCTGTATTGTATTCGATTTGCCAAGTCATGGTTTGTGTCGCAGGATTATAATTAGTTCGTGTTTTATTTAATAGTTTGCCATATTTAGGTGTAACAGAAGCAGAATCACTGACATCTTTACCATCATCAGATAACGTCACTTCATTTTCCCAAACACGAGGGTTCTCTGGATCATCTTCAAAATCGTTATTTTTTACATCAGTCTTATAAGTTATTCGATACGCTTGATAAGCAGCATCGCCAGACAATTCATTAAATTTGATTTCTAATTCATTGTCACTATTTTTAACAATTGTATACGCATCAGACGCTAAAGGTGTTCCTTCTGATCCAGGAAGAACTTTTCCAGTCGCTACATCCACTTTAACAGGATAAATGACAATAGAGTCAGGAACTAGGGCTAAATCAGCGGGAATATTATCAGTAATCGTCGGTGCTACTAGTTTATCCATTGAAGTATTGATATCTACATTCCAAGTAACTGACTTAGGTTGGAATTTACTATCTAATTTTCCTTCCTTAGAAAGTGCTGTTCCTCCAGAAGGTTTGAAATAAATCACGATTTTTTCTTCGTTCGATTCGCTAAAAGGATTGTCAAATTCTAGTGAGGAACCTTCTTCAATTTTCGTTACATCAATAAATGAAAAGATTTCAACTTTCCCTTCAACAATATTCTCTGTGGCTGCTCGCTCATTAAATGTAAAAGTCACTTGACCTTCAGCAGTAATCACGTATTCACCATAATCACCCAAATTTCCTTCAAAGACAATTGAACCTGGGGCAGCATTGATGTCTAATATTTTAAATAAAGCTTCAGATAACTGGAAGTTGTAGGTATCACCAGCAATTACATCACGTAAATCTCCTTCTTCTAGTTTCCAATCAAATGCAATTTTTACACCTGCTTCACTATACGGGTCTAACGGATGATCCGCAGATGGTGGATTTCCTTGGCTGTCAGTTAGAATAAAATCTTTAAGTGTGATTTCATCATCAGACAATTCTTTTGGTTCTGTCCGTACTGGCTCATCTTCATCAGCCTGAGGACCAACTTTAGCGGCTGATTTCGTCGTTTTCTTTTCTGTCGAAGACTCAGTTGTTTCTTTGATTGATGATTCAGTTGTGGCTTCTGCAGACGTATCGCTGACTGACTCAGAAGAATCTACTTCACTGGGTGTTGTCTCATTCTCTGATTCTATTGTTGTTGATTCAGTAGTTTCTGTAGATATTGTTTCTTCTGTAGTAGTTGAATCAATCGTTTCAGTTTTTTCACTCATGCTTTCAACAGTCGATTGACTGACTTCTTGTGTTTCTTCTACAGTAGTTGCGGTTTCTATCTCAGATTCAGGTTCAGGATCCGCTTCGGCTTCACTACTTGTTTCTTCTACAGTAGTCGTTTCGGTCGTGCTTTCTGCTACTATTATTTGTGGTATTTTTATGTTCTTTTGCTGATTGCCGTTATCTGTTGTAACAATCAACTCTTGGTTAGTAGCAGTTTTGGCAACACTAAGTTTTAACGGGACTTTTGCTGTCGTTGCTGGTTCTACAATCACTTCAATCTTTTTTTGATTGACTTTAACAATTACACCTGTTGGTAATGGTGACGTACTAGATGACAATTCAACTGATAAGTTTGCTTCAACTAAATAAGTCTGTTCTTCATCTGTTTTATTTATCACTTCGGTTTCTAGAGAAACTGTCGCTACTTCTTGCTCATCCTTTGTTTCCACTTCTAGTTTATTCAGCAAAATCTTATTTTCGACTTGCAAACTATCTGTATCAGCAATTGCCAAAATAGGTGTCATTACACTTTGAATGAGTAGTACAACCAACATAAGCAACACGGAAACTTTTTGTACACTTTTATTCTTCATCTTCCACTTCACTCCTATATTTCTACATATCTTCTACAACCAAATATCCTTACTTAAAACAGCTCTTTACATGAAAAAAACGATTACTATTTATCAATTGTTGATACAAATAGCACCGTGCAAATAAAAACTGAAAATGATAACGAACTTGGTATTTTCACTAATTTTTAAATAGTAAATATCACTCTAAGAATAGCGAGTTCAGTTTTAAATAGAAACTTCAGTTTTCCAATAACTGTTTTTATGTTTGTGACATTATCAAACGCTACTTCCCTTGATAAAATAAATAGAAGAATGAGGAACACTGACATGGAGGTGGAAGAATATTTAGTATTCTTTTTTATTAGGATGACTAAAGAAGAAATTATGGATAAATTAAACTCAAAACTTTTCTTAAAAATTAAAATTATTGAAATTCTAAGCAACGAAGCCACCTATCTTTCTACCCAACAATTAACTGAACGATTGGGGAATATCAGTGTAAATACGGTTCGACTGACTTGTTTAGAGTTACAGCAAGATTTTGAAAAACTCTATACAGAAGAAGAAGCGAAACTCATTATTAGTACACGTCACGGCATTCAATTACTACGCAAAGATATCAATATCCAACTACTAGTTGAAGACTTTTTCATGAATGATTTAAGTTATAAAATATACCAAGCCTTACTCCTACATAAAGAAGTTTCCACGCTGGATTTTTGTGAACAGCATTTTATTTCTAAATCAACACTTGCTCGCTACTTAAAACGCTTAAATCGTATTTTAGCAAAACGTCAACTACGAATTTCACTTTCTGATAAAATGATTTTGTTAGGACCGATCAGCAAAATTCGCTCAAATTATCAATATTATTTTTTTATGGTGCATCGACGTTTGGATCGATTGACTTGGTTTCCAAATACAGACAAATACCTCAAAAAAACGAAAAAAATTCTTGCTCATTTAAACATCGAGGTTAGCCAAAATAAATTGCAAACATTAGGTTTAATGACTTTAATATTTGAACAAACTGCTAAACATTATGGTTCTGTTAGTTTAGAAGAACCCTCAATGCAATACCATTCGTTTTACCAATTCACTAAAAAACCAACCTTTTTAACAGATTGGTCTGAAGAAGATTGGCAATTTTTTACATTGAGTTTATATTCATTAAATATTGGTGCGCCTAATTCTTTTATTGAGAAAAAAGAAACACGAATCTTTAAAAAAGATATTGATATTTGGTTAACAACCTTTGAAAAATACTTGCGTCCACTGACTTCTCAAGAAAAGACGTTGTTGGCTACCAATTTAGATCAACAAATTCAGTTTCACTCAATGTTTATACTCAACAGCTTATTGTTGAGTATTCTAGGATTGCAAAATTTCGGTAGTTTTAACGACGATTTTCCTATGTACCATCAGCAATTTGAGCTATTTTGGGAAAAACTCACAAAAAAAGCAACACGCTTTAAAAATTCTGATTATCATAAATTAACTTCCTTTTTGTCTTGTACAGCGATTATTGATCCAACAATGTTTAATCCAACCGTCAAATTATTTATTCACTCAGAATCATTTTCTTTACACAAAACATTTATGGAAAAGCGCATTAATTATTTCTTGTCACAATACAATGTTCTTTTTGTTTCGGATTACCAGGATGCTCAACTAATTATTAGTACTACGACTGTTTTTGAAGTTGTAACGAATACGCCAATCATGTATGTCTATCCTTCTTTAACAAATGTTGATTTACAAAATATTGAAACTTGTGTCAATCATTTATTTCCTTCAAAAAATCCAACATAAAAAGCATTTCCTCAACTTTTCTAAGACAAAGTTAAGAAAATGCTTTTTTACTGAGTACATCCTAGGTAGATATAGGTAATTAAACACTTGCTATAATAGACTTTATAACTATTATTATTCAACTTCACTGGTGAATCACCACGGTTCAACCTAGAGATTACTAGGTAATTACTGATGATTCAAAATACGAAAAAAACCTCATATTTCTCTAAATTTAGAGAAATATGAGGTTTTTTAATTCAATTTATTTATATTCGTTCAATGCATCTTCTGCAGCCATTTGCGCTTCAATGTCTGAAATACTATAAACATTTTCACTTGCAACTGTTACTTCTTTTGGCTCCATGTTACGGTAACGAGGCATACCAGTACCAGCTGGAATGATCTTACCGATGATAACATTTTCTTTCAAGCCTAGAAGTGGATCTTTCTTACCACGGATTGCGGCATCAGTTAACACACGAGTTGTTTCTTGGAATGAAGCAGCAGATAAGAAGCTGTTTGTTTCCAATGAAGCTTTCGTAATACCTAGCAATACTGGACGAGAAGTTGCTGGTACACGACCAGAAATAATCGCTTCGTAGTTGCGATCTTTAAAGTCAGAAATATCCATCAATGTTCCTGGCAAGATATCTGTTTCGCCTGGATCCATCACGCGGACTTTACGCAACATTTGACGAACCATTACTTCGATATGTTTGTCACCGATTTCTACCCCTTGCATACGGTAAACGCGTTGTACTTCACGTAATAGATAGTTTTCTACTGAAAGCACATCGCTAACTTGTAGCAAGTGTTTTGGTTCAATTGACCCTTCAGTCAATGGTTCACCACGATTAATCATGTCGCCTTGCGCCACTTTCATACGAGCAGTGAATGGTACGACATACGTACGTGTATCTGTTTCACCTTTGATAGTTACTTCTTTTGTACGTGTTGCTGCATCTTCAGAAATATCAACGACTTCACCTGTTACTTCAGTGATAACCGCTTGCCCTTTCGGATTACGAGCTTCGAAAATTTCTTGGATACGAGGAAGACCTTGAGTGATATCGTCTCCGGCAACCCCACCGGTATGGAACGTACGCATAGTTAACTGTGTACCAGGTTCTCCGATAGATTGAGCGGCGATTGTACCAACTGCTTCTCCAACTTCAACTTCGTTACCAGTTGCTAAGTTGCGACCGTAACAATGTTTACATACACCATGTTTTGTATTACATGTGAAGACTGAACGAATGGATACTTCTTCGATACCAGCATCAATGATTTGTCTTGCGATATCTTCTGTAATTAACTCGTTTGGTCCAATCAATGACGCACCTGTTTCAGGATGGATTACCGATTTACGAGTATAACGTCCTAATAAACGTTCTTCAAGAGATTCAATAATCTCGTTGCCTTCGCGAATTGCTCGGATGTTAATTCCGCGGTCAGTCCCACAGTCATCTTCACGAATAATAACATCTTGGGCTACATCTACCAAACGACGAGTCAAGTAACCTGAATCGGCTGTCTTCAAGGCAGTATCGGTCATACCTTTACGTGCACCATGGGTAGAGATAAACATTTCCAAGACGGTTAAACCTTCACGGAAGTTTGAAATGATTGGTAATTCCATGATCTTACCACTCGGAGCGGCCATCAAACCACGCATACCCGCAAGCTGCGTAAAGTTAGAGATGTTACCACGGGCTCCAGAGTCTGACATCATGAAGATTGGGTTTTTCGCGTCTAAAGATTCCATCAGTTTTAACTGAATAGCATCTTTGGCTGCGTTCCAAACACCAATTACACGTTCATAACGTTCTTCATCTGTGATTAAACCACGACGGAATTGTTTAGTAATTGTTTCAACTTGTTTATGTGCATTTTCGATAATATCATGTTTTTCATGTAACACCATGATATCCGCGATACCAACAGTGATACCGGCATGCGTAGAATGTTTATAACCTAAGTCTTTCATACGGTCCAACATACGAGATGTTTCTGTAACACGGAAACGTTTAAAGACTTCAGCGATAATATTTCCTAAGTTTTTCTTCTTGAATGGTCCAACTAATTCTTGTTCTTTAATGAATACAGGAATATCGGTACCTGCTTCTACAAAGTACTTGTCTGGTGTTTGTACAGTCAAGTTAAAGTCTGTTGGTTCGTTCAAATAAGGGAATTCTGGTGGCATAATTGAGTTAAAGATAATCTTACCAACCGTCGTTACCATCAAGCGAGATTTTTGTTCTGCTGTAAATGGTTTGTCACCCAATGTATTTGGATTTACCGCAATACGAGAGTGTAAATGAACGTACCCGTTACGCCATGCAGTCACTGCTTCATCCATGTCACGGAAGATCATACCTTCGCCTTCACGTCCGTCTTCTTCCATTGTTAGGTAATAGTTACCCAAGACCATATCTTGAGATGGAGTAACAACTGGTTTACCGTCTTTTGGATTCAAGATGTTTTGTGCTGCAAGCATTAACATACGTGCTTCTGCTTGTGCTTCTTCATTTAATGGTACGTGAACCGCCATTTGGTCTCCATCGAAATCGGCATTGTAAGCTTCACACACAAGTGGATGCAAACGAATTGCACGACCTTCAACTAAAACTGGTTCAAAGGCTTGGATACCTAATCTATGCAAAGTAGGTGCCCGGTTCAATAGAACAGGATGTTCTTTGATAACATCTTCTAAAACATCCCAAACGTCATCTTCGCCGCGTTCAATTTTGCGTTTTGCATTTTTAATGTTTGATGCTAATTCGCGTTGAACTAATTCGCGCATAACAAATGGTTTGAATAATTCAATCGCCATTTCTTTTGGAAGTCCACATTGATACATTTTTAAGAAAGGACCTACTACGATAACGGAACGACCAGAATAGTCTACACGTTTACCTAATAAGTTTTGACGGAAACGCCCTTGTTTCCCTTTTAACATATGAGAAAGAGATTTCAATGGACGGTTACCTGGTCCTGTTACTGGACGGCCACGACGACCATTATCAATCAAAGCATCAACAGCTTCTTGCAACATACGTTTTTCATTTTGAACAATGATGTTTGGTGCATTTAAGTCTAACAAACGTTTTAGACGATTGTTACGGTTGATGACACGACGGTATAAATCGTTCAAATCAGAAGTCGCAAAACGTCCACCTTCTAATTGAACCATTGGACGCAAATCAGGTGGGATTACTGGAATAACATCCATAACCATCCAACTTGGTTTGTTTCCTGAAGCACGGAATGCTTCTAAAATATCTAAACGACGGATTGCGCGTGTACGTTTTTGTCCAGAAGCAGTTTTTAACTCTTCTTTCAATTCAGCAACTTCGCCATCTAAGTCAACAGAATCTAACAATTTCTTGATGGCGTCTGCACCCATCTCAGCTGTAAATTCTTGACCGTATTGATCGCGTTTTTCGCGGTATTCACGTTCTGTTAATAATTGTTTTTTCTCTAAGCTTGTATTTCCTGGTTCAATTACTACGTAAGAAGCGAAGTAAATGATTTCTTCCAATGCACGAGGACTCATGTCTAATACAAGACCCATACGAGATGGAATTCCTTTGAAATACCAAATGTGAGAAACT
Organism: Enterococcus sp. AMC1623; assembly: GCF_058216495.1. Classification (NCBI taxonomy): domain Bacteria; kingdom Bacillati; phylum Bacillota; class Bacilli; order Lactobacillales; family Enterococcaceae; genus Enterococcus; species Enterococcus sp. AMC1623. Next base: position 2,344,202 of record NZ_CM177096.1, read on the forward strand.
GGAGCAGCTAACTCAATATGGCCCATACGTTCACGACGAACTTTTGAGCGCGTTACTTCTACGCCACAACGGTCACAAACAATCCCTTTATAACGGATACGTTTGTATTTACCACATGCACACTCCCAGTCTTTTGTAGGACCGAAAATACGCTCGTCAAATAACCCTTCACGTTCAGGTTTTAATGTACGATAGTTAATAGTCTCAGGTTTTTTTACTTCACCGTAAGACCAGCTTCTGATTTTTTCGGGAGAAGCCAAACCTATTTGCATACTTTCGAATTTATTTACATCGATCAAAAGGGGTTCCCTCCATTTCATTTAATGGCTACAAAACAGACGAACAAATCTTGATAAAATACGCTAGAACTAGAGAATTCGCAAATTCTCTAATTCTCAGCCTATTTTTTAAAATCTTGTTTTACTGTCTAATCTAATGGAGCATCAACTGGTGAGTTTTCTTTATCAGCAGGTTTTACTTCTGCTCCGCTTTGTGCGTTTTTCTCAGCTTCACGAGCGTTTTGTTGCTCCGCAAATTTTGTTAACGCATCAACTGTGATTAAATCATCATCTTCATCATCCATGTCGCGTAATTCGATTTCTTGTTCTTCGATATCTAATACACGCATGTCTAAACCAAGTGATTGTAATTCTTTTACTAATACGCGGAATGATTCCGGTACACCTGGTTTTGGAATTGGTTCACCTTTAACGATAGCTTCGTATGTTTTCACACGACCAACAACGTCATCTGATTTGTATGTCAAGATTTCTTGTAAGGTATACGCTGCACCATAAGCTTCCAGCGCCCAAACTTCCATCTCTCCGAAACGTTGTCCACCAAATTGTGCTTTACCACCAAGAGGTTGTTGTGTAACCAATGAGTAAGGTCCAATTGAACGAGCATGAAGTTTATCATCAACCATGTGCGCAAGTTTAATCATGTACATAACTCCGACAGAGATACGTCCATCAAATGGTTCACCAGTACGTCCATCGTATAAAACAGTTTTCGCATCGCGTGCCATGCCTGCTTCACGAACTGTTTCCCATACGTCATCATCTGATGCACCATCAAATACTGGAGTTGCTACATGGATACCTAACTGACGAGCAGCCATTCCTAAATGTAATTCCAATACTTGTCCGATGTTCATACGAGATGGTACCCCTAAAGGATTCAACATGATATCAACTGGAGTTCCGTCTGGTAAGAATGGCATGTCTTCTTCCGGCATAATGCGAGAGACAACCCCTTTGTTACCATGACGTCCTGCCATTTTATCTCCTTCGTGAATTTTACGTTTTTGAACGATATAAACACGAACTAACATGTTCACACCTGGAGATAATTCATCGCCTGCTTCACGTGTAAAGATTTTAACATCGTGAACAATACCGCCTCCGCCGTGAGGAACACGTAGAGAAGTATCACGTACTTCACGCGCTTTCTCACCGAAGATTGCGTGTAATAGTCGTTCTTCAGCAGATAATTCAGTTACCCCTTTAGGAGTGACTTTACCTACTAATAAGTCGCCATCTTGCACTTCAGCACCGATACGGATAATACCCATTTCGTCTAAGTCTTTTAATGCGTCTTCCCCAACGTTAGGAATTTCGCGTGTAATTTCTTCAGGTCCTAATTTTGTATCACGAGCTTCTGATTCGTATTCTTCAATATGAACAGAAGTATAGACATCGTCTTTTACTAGACGACGACTCATGATAACGGCATCCTCGTAGTTGTAACCTTCCCATGTCATGAAAGCAACTAAGACGTTTTGACCCAATGCCATTTCGCCACTTTCCATAGATGGTCCGTCAGCTAAAATATCGCCTGCATCAACCTTTTCGCCTAAAGAAACTAATGGACGTTGGTTGTAGCTTGTTCCAGAGTTAGAACGACGGAATTTTGTTACTGTATATGTGTCCAATGCTCCGTTGTCACGGCGAACGCGTACTTCTGACGCATCTACGTATTCAACGACACCATCATGTTTACATAATAACGCCGCACCTGAGTCATGTGCTGATTTGTATTCCATACCAGTTCCTACCCAAGGAGCTTGAGGATTAATCAACGGCACTGCTTGACGCTGCATGTTGGCACCCATCAAGGCACGGTTGGAGTCATCGTTTTCCAAGAAAGGAATACATGCTGTCGCTACCGCAACTACTTGTTTTGGAGATACGTCCATGTAATCAACTTTATCAATTGATACTTCCAAGTTTTCACTTGTGGCACGCGCCATAACGACATCATTTTTGAATGAACCATCATCATTTAATGGGCTGTTTGCTTGGGCTACTACATAGTGGTCCTCGATATCAGCTGTTAAATAATCAATGTGTTCGGTTACTTTACTTGTTTCGCGATCAACACGACGGTAAGGTGTTTCAATAAATCCGTATTTATTTACTTTCGCATAAGAAGCCAAGCTGTTAATCAAACCGATATTAGGTCCCTCAGGCGTTTCAATCGGACACATACGACCATAGTGAGAATAGTGAACGTCTCGAACTTCATAGCCGGCACGGTCACGAGTCAAACCACCAGGCCCTAAGGCTGATAGACGACGTTTATGCGTTAACTCACCTAATGGATTTGTTTGGTCCATGAACTGTGATAACTGAGAAGAACCAAAGAATTCTTTGATACTTGCAACGACTGGACGGATATTAATTAATTGTTGTGGTGTTAATGTTTCGGTATCTTGAATAGACATACGTTCACGTACAACACGTTCCATACGTGCTAAACCGATACGAAATTGGTTTTGTAATAACTCACCAACAGAACGGATACGACGGTTACCTAAGTGGTCGATATCATCAACATTGCCGATACCTTCCATTAAGTTAAAGAAATAACTCATTGAAGCAATGATATCTGCTGGACGAACCGTACGTACTTCTGTATCAGGATAGGCATTACCAATCACATTTACTTCACGTTCTGGATCTTTTGGAGCAAATACTTTAATAACTTGAACGGTCATTGGGTCTGTTACAACACCGTCTTCTGATGGATAATAAGTCACAGAATTTAATCCATTATCTAGGTAAGCACCTAATGTATTATCCATTACTTGATGTGTTAACACTGTACCTTTTTCAACAATGATTTCACCTGTTTCAGGATCAACCAATGTTTCAGCTAATGTTTGATTTAATAAACGAGTTTTTAAATCTAATTTTTTGTTCACTTTGTAACGACCAACTGCTGCTAAATCGTAGCGGCGTGGATCAAAGAAACGAGCATTTAATAAGTTACGAGAACTATCTGCTGTTTTTGGCTCGCCTGGGCGAAGACGCTCATAAATATCTTTTAAGCCTTCTTCTGTACGAGAATCACTTGCGTTTTTGTGCAAGTCTTTTTCAATTGTGTTACGTAATGAATCACTGTCACCAAAAATTTCAAAAATAGTATCGTCAGAACCAAATCCTAAAGCACGAACCAATACTGTCAATGGAATTTTACGGGTGCGGTCAATACGTACGTAAGAAATATCTTTGGCATCTGTTTCCATTTCTAACCATGCACCACGGTTAGGAATAACAGTTGAACCAAAACCTTCTTTTCCGTTTTTGTCTACTTTTCCGTGGAAATAGACACCAGGTGAACGTACTAATTGTGAAACAATAACACGTTCTGCTCCATTGATAATGAATGTTCCTTGTTCTGTCATTAATGGGAAATCGCCAAAGAATACTTCTTGCGCTTTGATTTCGCCAGTTTCGCGGTTTGTCAAACGCAATGTCACGTGTAATGGTGCAGAATAGTTTGCATCATGTGCGCGTGCTTCTTCTACCGTATACTTCGGTGTTTTCAACTCATAATCTACAAATTCCAAGGACAGGTTTCCATTAAAGTCATCGATTGGCAAGATGTCTTCAAACATTTCTCTTAGTCCTTCATCTAAGAACCATTGGTAAGAATCTGTTTGAATTTCAATCAAATTCGGTAATTCCAATACTTCACTGATACGTGCGAAACTTCTACGTTCGCGGTGCTTTCCGTATTTTACTACGTGTCCAGCCAAGTTCTTCACCCCTCTAAAAAGTCTTTCAAAATACCTATCCAATAATTACATTTATGTTACAAATATTAAAAATGTGTAACATCGAACATTTTTTGCGGCTTTTAAGCAAAAAAAAACCAAAAATAGATCTGCTTCTTTTTTTGAAGTTCTATTTTTGTTTCCCTATTACCAAGCCGAAACGGACAATATTTCGTTCCTGCTCATTTCTTTTCAGATAGTTTTTGCAACTACTTATTATACACACTCTGCAAATTCTCGTCAAGGTCTAACACTTGAAATTTACATTCAGTTTTCAAAATTGACTTTCGGAAAAAAATCACTGTATAGTTACTTAGGAATTATAATAGTAGGAAGTGAATTATGGAAAACAAAACAATCACGTTACACACACGCAATAAACTAATCAATTTAAACTCACAAGTACTTAAATATCGTTTACTAATCGCCTATAGTCTGTTGTTAATTTTAATTGGTATTTGCAGCGAAACTCCTCAAGATTTATGGACTGGTACCGTCCGTATTTTTACGTCACCCAGTAACTTATTAACGGATTATTTTGCAGTAGGAAACTTTGGGAGTGCTTTTTTTAATAGTGGCATTTTAACGTTAGCGAGCGTGCTTTTAGTAAGATCCCGCGGAGTAACCGTGAGCGGTCCTTTAATCGCCGCCTTTTTTACTGTTTCGGGATTTTCTTTTTTCGGTAAAAATTTATATAATTCGTTGCCGATTATTATCGGCGTCTATTTATATGCTAAAACGGTCCGCAAACCGTATTCACAATTTTTATTGGTTGCATTATTTGGCAGTTCTTCTTCTCCAGTTATTAGTTATTTAACATTTGGTACCGGATTACCACTGCCTTTTGGTATTTTATTAGGTTATACTGTGGGAATTTTAGTCGGTTTCTTACTACCGCCGTTAGCTTCGCAGTTTTTACAGTTCCACCAAGGTTTCTCTTTATATAATGTCGGATTTACTTCCGGAATTGTCGCCATGTTTGTGACGAGCGCTTTTCGTTTATTCGGTGGGGATATTGCTATTCCAAATTTATTATCCACGGAATATCACGGCAAATCCGCTATCTTTTTGTTTCTCTTATTCACGTTACTTTTTGTTTTAGGTTATTTATTAAATCATCGTTCCTTTAAAGGAATGCGTGCTATTTTTGCTTCATCCGGAAAATTAGTTACTGACTTTGTCGTGATTGCAGAGATTGGTGCTACACTAATCAATATGGCATTAATGGGTTTTTTAATGCTTGGTTTTATTTTTGTTATGGGCGGCGAGCTTTCAGGTCCTTTAATTGGAGGAATTTTAACCGCAGTTGGTTTTAGCGCCTTTGGGAATCATTGGCGCAATAGTCTTCCAATTTTAATTGGAGTTGTCTTAGCTTCCAAATTGTCGCCAGAGTTTTCACGTGAAACATTTGCCGTGTTATTGACTGCCATTTTCGGAACAAGCTTAGCGCCAATCAGTGGGTATTATGGCGCTATCTACGGTATTCTAGCAGGCTTTTTCCATATGACCCTTGTTTCAAATGTCGCCTATTTACACGGTGGTCTAAATTTATATAATAATGGATTTTCTTGTGGTTTTGTTGCCGCTTTTATGGTACCGTTGTTGGATACAATAACCCAAGTAAAGAGAGGAAAAAAACATGCTGGAAAAAGAAAAATCTAGACGAATCGTTGATGAATTATTAATGTATTTCTTTTCTCATGATATTAAACAATTATCGATTGAATTGGATTTTCCAAAAGAAGGATTTCATGCAAAAATTCAAGGTCACTGCGAGGAACTTCCTGAAGATATTTATGACTTTTTAGAAATGCTCAATACTCCTCGTGATTTAAATTTAGAAAATTATTATGATGAGCTTTTAGGCGGTTCACAATCCCATCATGAAGAGGAAGATTATTACTTGCTGGGTTCTATGATTGATAAAGCAGATATTATCTATACAGATCATTTACTAACCATTCAAATTTTCCGCAAACATTTTAATAGCTAATATTAGGAGAGGAGAGGCTTCTTGATGAATACAAAACAAAAAGTGCTGGCACTATTACGCAAAAATGGCGCTGTATTTTCAGGTGAAAAATTAGCGCAAGAAATTGGTGTTTCACGAACAGCCATTTGGAAAGCCGTGCGAGAATTGGAAAAAATGGGCTACCAAATTGAACGTCATGCGAACGGTTATCAATATTTACCTTCTGATGTTTTAGAGGCAGATAGTATCGCAACCAACGATTTACGAGCAGAAAATATTGTCTTGATGGACGCTACGGAATCCACGATGAAAGATGCGAAGTTAGGGGCAATGAATCAACAGACTACCCCAGCTTTATTCCTTGCTGAAACACAGACTGGTGGACATGGTCGTTTTGGTCGTCCATTCTTTTGTCCACGTGGGCAAATCTATATGAGTTTGTTATTAAATCCCAACCAATCATTTGAAGAATTACCTCAGTATACGTTATTGGCGGCGGTTGCTGTTTCGTTAGCAATTGATGAGGTCACTGGTCGCAAAACCGATATTAAATGGGTCAACGACATTTATCTGGATGGCAAAAAAATATGTGGCATTTTATCAGAAGCAACCAGCGACTTTGAGACTGGACGTATTTCTCACGTCGTTTTAGGAATGGGCATTAATTTCTCTATACCTCCAGAAACATTCCCAGATGGTTTAGAAAAAAAAGCCAGCTCTCTCTTTCCAGACGGCACTGCAGTCGTTTCTAGAAATCAATTAATCAAATTAATTTGGCAAAATTTCTTTGAATTACTTGAAGGATTGCCTGACAATAGTTATCTCAAAGTGTATCGTGAAAAATCCTTTGTTTTAAATAAAACAGTAACCTTTGTCCAACAAGGAACCACATACAGCGGCGTCGCTAAAGCGATCTCTGATACAGGTGAATTATTGGTGTTGACTTCAGAAGGCATGAAAGTTCTATCCTCTGGTGAGATTAGTCTCCAATCGATCAATTAATATAATAAAAAACTCGAACGAATTCACTAATAGTAAAATTCGTTCGAGTTTTTTCATGCAGAAATTTATTAGTCCCATGTTTCTAGCGTTTGCGCCATTTCCCAAAAAGCATATTCCATCTGACTGCTAATGACAAACGCAGCTAACATTTGCTCTTGCTCGTCTGATGAGCTTTCGTTATATAGTTGGTCCAATAAGTTACGTTCTACTTGAATCGCTTCTTTAGATTCTTCGCCTGCATACGTTTCAATCCAACGTTGATACAAAGCATGTGGCGATCCTTTTTCAATTAAACGTGTCCCGATTTCTTGATACAACCACGCACATGGCAGCATGCCTGCTACAGCAACATTGGGGGTGCCTTCAATTAATTGACGATACATATGGGAAACGTAATGATACGCCGTTGGTGCAATCGCTGTATTCTGAATTTCGTCTTCCGTAATTCCTAATTCTTCAAAAAAATTTTTACGAATGGCCACTTCACCTAACGCTAAATGTTCCGCATTTGTTGCCATTAATGCTTTGATTTCTGATCTATCCGATTGTTCTCCAATCAATTGATACAATTTGCCAAAATGCTCTAAATAATACCGATCTTGAATCAAATAATAACGAAAAATTTCTGGTGCTAACGTCCCTTCATGTAATTGTTGAATAAATGGATGCTGAAAGCTACCTTCCCAATAACGATTGGCTTTTTCTCTTGCTAATGCTGTAAACATCTTGTATTCCTCCTAAAATTTTATAAAAACAACAATATATTCCCAATAAAAAACAAACCACTTAACCACAAGGCACCATTTAATGAAGAAATATAGTGCTGTTGATGTGTTCGAACGCCGGTTTCATCATAGCCATGCGAATACATTGCTTCGGTATAATGGTCCCGCCAAGCAAAAGCTAGAAAAATTGTTTTGATATAAAACATGGGTGACCAAAAATAAAGTCTTTTCCCCTTGAGTAAACTTGCTTCTTGAATGGCACGCACTTCATTTTTAATCGCAGGCAACGAATGCACGACGACTAATAAACCATAAATAAAGTTCGGTGCGACACCTTTTTGTTCTAAAACCAACAATAATTCTTCTAAATCTACACCGACAGCAAAGGATAAGCCCAATGCTGCAAACGCATAAGTTCGTGTCAGCAACAAAATCGCGTCTTCACTCCCACTCCCATTTAACATGACGGACCAATAAGTAGAAAATGCTGGAATCAAAGGAAGCAACACCAAGAGAATGACACTCGCCCACTTCCTCTGAAACAAGAAAAACAACACAGCTAAGCCTATCAGAAAAATATTCAAGGAAACGCTCCTCGTAAATGAAATCTCCAGAGTTAAAATGAGAATAAAGAGACTCATGTTTAAGGCATTGGTTTTTTTCATGAACATTCACCTACTTGTAACGCTTGCTTTTCCAACACAATGTGATGGTGACTAATACCAGCTAATGGCGCTAAACGATGTGTCACAATTAAGAAATCCTGTTGGTTCGCTTGTTCTTGAATCCATTCTACAAAATATCTACACGCTTTTTGATCTAAACCAGCAAAGGGTTCATCTAACAAAAGAAACTCTAAATCCAGACTGAGCATACTAATTAATTGCACAATTTTCTTTTGCCCTTCACTTAAATGAAACAAGCTTTGCGTACCATCAATCTTAAAATAAGCTAATGCTTCTTGTTGTTTTGCACGGATTTCTGGGTTTTGGTTCTTACTAAACAACAATTCTTCTTGAACGGTTAACGTTACAAATTGTTTAGCAGCATCTTGGACAACTAATGACATGGTTTGATAAAGTTGGCGTTTTTTTCTTAACTTTTTGCCATTCAAAAACATTTTACCTCGGTATTTTTCTAGTTGAGACATGGCTTTTAACAAGGAAGTTTTGCCAGCCCCATTTGCTCCTGTTAATGTGGTAATCCCTTTGTTTAATTGCCAACTTGTCTCAAGCAACAATTGCTTATTTCGTTGGATTTGTACCTTTTGTAAATCGAAAAATGGCGGTCGCTTATCTTTTGATGGATGCAAATAAAAACAAGTGGTTGCATCTAGTTTATCAAGTGAACATGTATGCAGTTTTCCCTTGGTCAATTCCACGACTTGATCGACCACCTCTTGATACCCTAACCAGTCATGATCGCTTAAAATGATGGTTTTCCCTTGATTGCGTAGTTGTTTTAGCTTTTGAATCAAACGCAAGCGTGATTCAGAGTCGATACTAGCAAAAGGTTCATCTAAGATTAAAATTGGTGCATCAATGGCTAAAATAACGGTCAAAGCTGCTCGTTGTCTCTCGCCACCAGATAACTGATTGATTTCCCTATCAGCCAAATATGCGGTCTCGCCTAGTGCTAACGCGTGGTTCATTCGGCGATTTATTTCAGAAACGGCCAGACCTAAGTTTTCTAACGCAAAAATAATTTCTTTACGTAGTGTTCGCATAGTAAATTGTTGACTAGGATTTTGAAAGACCATCCCCACTGTTTGCGCTTTTTCTTTCATCGAAGCAGTTGCTAAATTTTTACCATCTAATAAAATCTTGCCCGTATAAGAAAGTTGAGCAAAACCCGCAATGAGCCGAAATAAGGTTGATTTACCGCTCCCACTATCTCCTGTCACCAAAATAAATTGCTGTTTTGGAAAAACAAACGACAAACGATTAAAAATGATGTGCTTTTGTTGCTGAAAAGTGACATCTTTTAATTCAATCATGAAACAGATACCCTAGCGTCTTGAATTTTTTGATAGATTTTCATAATTTGTGTAACTAGAATGACACCGAAAAAGACGACCGAAATAAAGCGAACGGCAAATAGTGCTGCTACCATGCCTAAACCGTATGTGCCATAACCAAACTTGAAGAATTCATAGATAAAGCTTAAGACAGTGGTACCAATCGCTCCATAAAATAAAGCAACTTTATCGTAACGTTGATATTTTGTCACCATGAACCCTAATTCCGTACCAAAACCTTGAATCAAACCAGATAATAAAACACCTGGGCCAAAATACGAACCGTACAGCATTTCAGCTAACGCCGCTAATAGCTCTCCTAAAGTAGCACTGCCTTTTCTTGGCACTAACATTCCTGCCACCGGTGCAGCCATTGTCCATAAGCCAAATAGAATTTCATTGGCAAACGGGCTGAGTCCTAGCGGTGTGAGCGCAGCATTTAACAGCGAATACAATACGCCTGCCCCCATAAATACCCCACCAAATAAAAACGCTAAAAATGCGAGTAAAACCACTTGTTGCAATGACCATTTTTGCATAAAAAAACTCCTTTCATTCCAAAAATAGAAGCAAAAGGAGTTCTGTCTGTAGACAGATTATGGCAAATAAAAACCTGACTAAATAAACTTAGTCAGGCACTCATCACAATAATAAACACATTTCCCTGCGCCAGTATTAACTGTTTCAGGTTCAATGGGTATAATCTCAGCTTGACAGCACCCCAAATGTTTCTATATTTAATTTTTTAAAAGTATAACATACCTTTATTTAGACGTCCACTTTAAAAAAGTAAACTCAATAATAATGCTAATGCATAGCTTGCATTAAACAATACCATATTTTGAATCGCATAGCCAAAGCTTTTAGGTTGTGGCAAGGTTTCTTGGAACGCTATCAAATTACGGCGCACTTTTGGTAAACTCACAAAAACGATTAAAATCGGCCAACGGAATACCCAGAATAAAAAGCCTACTAAAATTGTAGCATAACAAGCATACATCATGATTTGAAATAACTGTACGCCCTTTTCACGACCAATGTAATAAACCAATGTATAGCGGTCATTCTCGATGTCTGTTTCTAAATCGCGTAAGTTATTCGCCAACATAATATTGGCAATCGTAAATACTAAAGGTAAGGATGCCACAAAAATTGCTAAAATCCCCCAAAATTGACCACTTAATGAAAAACTATTATTTTTAAAACTAATATCTAGATAAAAGACACGTTGATTGACGGTATTCAAATAAACTGTCATCGCAAATAAACCTAAGCCCATTGTTAAGCCACTCGCAAGTTCACCTAATGGCATACGTGAAACAGGAATCGGACCAAATGTATAGAAAATTCCAACTAGGCAAACCATCCCGCCCATGATTAAAAAGAGCCAGCCAGTCATCATGCTTAATAATAGCCCAATAATCGCTGAAATTCCTAACATAATTAAAATCATTTTACGAACCAACGCAGGTGAGATTCGTTCACGACCAATCACATTTTGCTCATATTTATAAGTATCTGAATGTGCCTTTTTAAAGTCCATATAATTGTTAATCGCTGTAGTAGTCATATCAAAAGTTAACATTCCGATGAAAAACAACACCGTATAAAACCCATGAAATTCGTTAAAATGTGCTAATGAATACAGCACGCCGATAAGAAATGGGAAAAGACTCGCAACTTTTGTACGGATCTCAACAACTTCTAAAAAATTCTTCAGTGACATTTTTTCCTCCTAGATTGCTATTTAAGTTCGCTGCGGTCACCCATCGTATAGCCAGAATCTTTATCTAACTTAAAAGTGTCCTTAATGTCATCAGTCACGTATACTCTGCCTTCTTTGGTTACAAAAATAGCATCCGTGCCTTTTGGTGTATTTTGTTCAATATATTCCAGTCCTGCTTTAACGCCTTTGTCAAAAATAACTGTCGTCAATCCATCGCCATCAATAGATTTTTCTGTGATAACAGTTGCACTGGCAATATCATTATCATAGGGATAGCCCGTCTTGGAATCAAAAATATGATGGTATTTTTCGCCATCTACTTCTAAATAGCGTTCATAAATCCCCGAAGTAACAACCGTTTTGTTGCTTTCTTTAATGGAGCCTAAAATCGTGCCACGTGCGTTATTAGGATCTTGAATACCAACATTCCAATCCTCATTTTCTCCACGCCAACTGTGACCAACTACTAAAATATTTCCACCTAAATCAACAATTGCAGATGTCACGCCATTTTCTTTTAAGACGTCGGCTGCTTCATCAGCAATGTATCCTTTGGCAATAGCACCTAAATCGATAATCATGCCTTTTTCTTCTAAATACACAGATTTATCGGCATCATTAAAAGTAACCTTATGATAATCAATATGTTTTAATGCTTCGTCAATTTCTGATTGCTCAGGTTTTCGGGCATCATCAAAGCCAATTCGCCATAATTGTGTAATCGCTCCAATGGCCATATTGTAGCCACCATTTGATTCCACACTATATTCATACGCATGTTTTAACAAGTCGTAAATATCATCTGACACAGTGACAGGGGCAATTCCTGCTTGTTCATTGATTGCATCGATTTCTGAACCAGCTTGATTAATGGTAATCTTATCTCCTAATTCTGCGATACGCTCAAATGCAGGTGCTAACGCCTCTTCTTTTCCTTCATCGTAAACACGAATGCGGACATATGTCCCTAACAAAAATTCTTCTTTCGCATAAGGTTTTTCACGTAAGCCTTTTGCAACGGAAACAGAAGATTCGGTGGTGGCATTTTCTTTGGTGGTGTTCCTACAAGCAGCAACACTTACAACTGTAAGGAGTGCTACTAAGAGTAGACCTAACTTTTTCTTCATGTCGTTCCTCTTTCTATTTATTGTCTTGTTTATCATAGCTTTTTTTTGCCTAATTGAAAAGTTTTTTTCGCAAAAGAAAAGGCTGGAACAAAAATTCCCAGCCTCTTTCCTAAAATATAGATTGTTTCTTTATTGTTCTACAAAGTTATCCACTTCAATTGTTGCTGTGTCGCCTTTTTCTGCAGCGTTGATTAATTGCTCTGCATAAAGAACAAATGTGTGATGACTATGTGTTGCACCAGATACTACTTCAACATCTCCTGGTGTACCATCTTCATTAGCCATTTGTGCAACTAAAGCTTCGTTGAATTTAGGAATAAATTCTTCTGGTGATACACCAGCTTTTGATTTCATCATTTCATTGTATTCTTTGTTTTCAACTTTTGATTCGCCAGCTTCGTTCACGTTATCGTATTTAGATTCAACAATTTTACCGTCTTTTACGTCAATTGAGAATACAACACGATAGTCATTGCTGTAATTTTTTTCTTCTAATGTGTACGTGCCATCTTTTAGTTCTGCACCATTGTCAATTTCAATTGTTGCTGTATCGCCAGCTTGAGCGGCTTGAACTAATTGTTGTGCATAGTTTTGGAATGAATGAGAGCTATGTGTTGCTCCAGTCACTACGTCTATGCCATCAGCGCTTTGAGCTGCTAAGAATTCTTCATTTAATTTAGGAATATACTCTTCTGGTGACATGCCAGCTTTGTCTTGCATATTTTTGTTGTAATCAGCGTCTTCAACTTTTGATTTGCCTTCTTCGTTTACATTGTCATAGTTAGATTCAACAATTTTGCCATCTTTTACTTCCATAGAGAAAACAACACGGTATCCATTGTTATAGTTCTTTTCTTCTAAGTTATACGTACCATCTTGTAAAACAACTCCAGGTTCTGCTGCACTTGATTCTGTCGCTGTTGAAGAAGTTGTTGTTGATGATTCTACTACTTCTGAAGAAGCGGCTGAACTACTTGCGCCACTTTCGCCATTGTTATCTGGTGAACATGCTCCTAACACCAATGCTGAGAAAGCAAATACTGTCATCCCTACCATAAATTTTCTTGTTTTCATCTTGTTCCCACCTTTTTCTTTCTAAAAAAATTATTCACAAAGAAGTTTGTGATTCATCTAACATTTTAAAGGTTTTTTGAAATAAGTCAACTATATTGTCAAAAAAAGAAATAAAAAGTATTGATTTTTTTAACTTTCACAGGCTTCTTGGTTTTTTAATTTTTTTTGTGAAATTTTTAAAAAAGTTTAGACAAACGAGTAATTTCGCTTAATTGCAATATCAAATGCATAAAAAATTTTAAAAACCTTTATAGACAGCGAATTACTCAATAATCCAGTATTACCAATGCTTTGAAGCCATTGACGGCAGGGAGTGTTTCATCCCTTACCATTTTTCAGGTGAGTTGTTGGTGGTTCTGACCCAAGAGGATAGGTTAGCTGAGTCAAGAGAAGGAGCAAAGCGGCTCTTGACTCAGCTAATCTATTCTCTTATCCTATAGAACCAACAAAACACCTTAAGCTGCTTGTAAATCGGCCAGTTCTTCCTGAAGGCGTTCTGCAGGTGTTGTATAGCCCATTATTTTTCTTGGTTTGTGGTTGATCGTATCGGTTACTTCCAGTAAATACGAATAGGACAATGGACGCAGAGTGACTCCCTTTGGGATAAATTCTCGGAGCATGCGGTTATGCCTTTCGTTCGTTCCTTTCTCCCAAGAAGCATACGCATGAGTAAAGAAAACCTGAACGTCTTCAGCAATGCTTTCGATAAGAGACAGACTTGAAAACTCAGAGCCGTTATCAGTTGTGAGTGACTTGAACTGTTCTAGCCCCTGTTTTTTCATCAAGTCAAGCACGCCTTTTTGAACCAGCGCTGCGCCTTTTCCCCAAACTTTCTTAGTGAGGCAGTAGCGTGTTTTCCGTTCAACCATAGTGATGATGACAGGCTCATTTTTTGTTTTCTTACCTAATACTAAATCAACTTCCCAATGCCCAAATTCTTCCCTCGAGAGTACTTCTGGAGAGCGTTCTTCGATACTGCGTCCCAAGTGTTTAGCGTTATGACCTTTAGGTTCAGAAACGGTTGTTTTTCGTGGCCGCATCCTAGTCTTCATAGGCAAATCGATATTACGGATTGGAAGTACGGCAGCATTTATCAAAGCGTAAACGGTCTTCGTGCATGGTACGCGTTCGTCAGGGTGCAACTTTCTATAAGAGTGTACAAAAGTATCCACACTATAAATCCGCAACCCCTTCTTGGGTGCTAGATTTTCAGGTAAGGCAGCAAGGAAAGCCGCAGAATATTTATTATGATCCCGCGCATGCGAGTTCTCACGATTTTCTTTATAAACCCGTGCGCCTGAGGCGGCAATATACTGCTCGTAATAATTGCGCTTATAGTCAAGCTGGCGCGTTCTACCGCGTTTCAACTCACGAGAAACAGTGGGTTGGCTGACCCCTAATTCTCGCGCCATTTCAGCTTGTTTATAGGTGCCGCTTTTCGCCATCTGTTCCAGCATTCCGCGTTGGATGTCAGTAAGTTGTTTGAAGGTGCGCTTTTCTGTGATACAATTATTTTTGGTCATGTAGATACCCCTTATACTTTTGGTTTGGTTGCTAACAAGTATATCGTATCTACATGATTTTTTCGTTTATTTCCTTATGCATTTCATTTTACAATTTACCAACGAGTAATTTCTCGTTATAATGTAATAGATTGTGTAATTATTACCATTATATTTTTACTATTAAAGGAGAGATTTTCAATGACAAAGAAAAATATTGTCGTTGTCGGTGCTGGATACTCTGGTGTATCTGCAACTAAGTTTTTAGCTAAAAAGCTTAAAAAAGATAGCGATGTCACTATCACGTTAATCGACCGCCACTCTTATCATACGATGATGACTGAGCTCCACGAAGTTGCTGGAGGACGTGTAGAACCAGATGCCATTCAATACGACTTACAACGCTTATTTGCCCGTAAGAAAAATGTACAATTGGTCACAGATACGGTGACATCAATTGACAAAGAGAACAAAGTCGTAACAACAAAATTAGGTTCATACCCATTTGACTATTTGGTTTTAGGAATGGGTGGCGAGCCAAATGACTTTGGTACTCCTGGCGTTAAAGAAAATGGCTTTACATTATGGTCATTTGAAGATGCCGTTCGCATTCGTGAACACATTTTATCAACTGTTGCCAAAGCTGCCTTAGAACCTGATGTAGCCGTTCGTAAAGCTATGCTAACATTCGTTGTCTGCGGTTCTGGGTTTACTGGGATTGAAATGATTGGTGAATTAATCGACTGGAAAGATCGTCTAGCGAAAGATTACAAATTAGATCCAAGCGAAATTACTTTAAAAGTTGTTGAAGCAATGCCAACTATTTTAAATATGTTAGGTCGTAATGACGCTGCTAAAGCAGAACGTTACTTAAAAGCCAAAAACGTTGAGTTAGTTTTAAACGCACCAATCGTTGAAGTTGCACCAGACTACATTAAATTAAAAGATGGTTCAACTATTCCAACACATACGTTAATTTGGACAGCTGGGGTTAAAGCAACTTCTGATGCAGCAGACTTTGGGTTGGAAAAAGCTCGTGGAAATCGTCTAGTTGCTAATGAATACATGGAAGCAAAAGGTTACGAAGATAAGAATATCTACGTTATCGGTGACTTAGTATTCTACGAAGAATTTCCAAATACACCAACACCACAAATCGTTCAAGCAGCCGAACAAACTGGTCACACAGCTGCAAGCAATATTGTTGCAGCAATTAAAGGTGGCGAAAAACATAAGTTTAAAGGAAACTATCAAGGATTTATGGTTTCTGTCGGTGCTAAATGGGGTGTGGCAAACTTATTCAATAAAATTCATTTAAGTGGTTTCTTAGCCATTATCATGAAACATATCGTAAACTTGAAATACTTCTTTGATATTCGTTCTGGTTACTATATGTTCCAATATATGATGCATGAATTCTTCCATATTAAAGATGACCGCAACGTAGCACGTGGACATACTTCTCGTTACGGAAATGTCTTATGGAGTGTACCACTACGTATTTTCTACGGTTTAGTTTGGTTACTAGAAGCCTTCAAGAAAATTGTGGGTGAAGGTGAATGGCTCAAACCAAGTACCTGGTTTGGCGAAGGTTCATGGTTCCAAGGTGACAGTGTCTTCCCTTGGACATGGGATTATCAAGCAGCAACGGATGCTGCAAGTTCAGCAAGTGCTGATGTTGCCAGTGCTGCAAGTGGTGCAACCGATGCGGGTGCTGGTGCAGTAGAAACAGTCGCTCACTTTGGTTTAAGTTATGGTTATGGCGAACAACCAATGGCCGTACTTGAAAAAGCTCCTGATTGGTTTGTTAGCGTGATGAAAGTCGTAATGCCAAATATGGAAGTTGCGATGTTCTTCCAAAAAATGATGGTCTTTATTGAAATTGGAATTGCACTTGCCATTATTGCAGGTCTTTTCACTTGGTTATTTAGTGCCACAACAATTGTTTTAGTTGCAACATTCTGTCTATCAGGAATGTTCTTCTGGGTAAATATCTGGTTTATTCCAGTTGCCTTTGCCTTAATGAATGGTTCTGGTCGTGCAGTCGGATTAGACCGTTGGGTAATTCCATGGTTACAACGTACACTGGGTAATTGGTGGTACGGAAAACCGAAATCTATGTATGGTCAAAAATAAAAAATAAAGATAATGGCTGGGACAGAGATTTCATCACGTTCCAGCCATTTTCAAAATGTTTATACAGAATTTTTAGTTTATGCTAGAATAAAAAAGAAGTCATCAAAAGGAGGACCCTCTCGTGAACATGAAAGAATTTATCAAAAATAGCCGATTAAAACCATGGGATGGTGTCATCGTTTTGGTCTTGATTGTGAGTTCTTTTTTACCCATTATCCTTTTCTCTATGCAACAAACAGCCGAATCGGCAGTTGTCGAAAAACGGGCGATTTTACGTGTTGATGGAGAAGAAATTAAAACCTTTGATTTAATTGAAGGGCAAGAAACATTTACTTACTTATACGAAGATGACGATGGCGATTCAAATTTAATTGAAATTCAAGGCGATCGTATCCGCATTAAAGAAGCCGATTGTGGCGATCAAATTTGTGTCCGCCGTGGTTGGGCATCAAAAAATGGCGAGACCATCGTGTGCCTCCCGCATAAACTTGTAATTGAAATTCAAACAGCAGATGGGAGTGACATGGACGATTTAATTTATTAGTCGTCGTTAATTATGAGCCGATTACGAAGAATTATTTTTATTGCGTTACTAGTTGCTCAAGGAGTCATTATTGGCCTGATTGAAAATATGATTCCCTATCCTTTTGCTTTTGCACCGGGAGCCAAATTAGGTTTAGCCAATTTAATTACAATTATTGCTTTGTTTACAATGCTTAATTGCAATATCAAATGCATAAAAAATTTTAAAAACCTTTATAGACAGCGAATTACTCAATAATCCAGTATTACCAATGCTTTGAAGCCATTGACGGCAGGGAGTGTTTCATCCCTTACCATTTTTCAGGTGAGTTGTTGGTGGTTCTGACCCAAGAGGATAGGTTAGCTGAGTCAAGAGAAGGAGCAAAGCGGCTCTTGACTCAGCTAATCTATTCTCTTATCCTATAGAACCAACAAAACACCTTAAGCTGCTTGTAAATCGGCCAGTTCTTCCTGAAGGCGTTCTGCAGGTGTTGTATAGCCCATTATTTTTCTTGGTTTGTGGTTGATCGTATCGGTTACTTCCAGTAAATACGAATAGGACAATGGACGCAGAGTGACTCCCTTTGGGATAAATTCTCGGAGCATGCGGTTATGCCTTTCGTTCGTTCCTTTCTCCCAAGAAGCATACGCATGAGTAAAGAAAACCTGAACGTCTTCAGCAATGCTTTCGATAAGAGACAGACTTGAAAACTCAGAGCCGTTATCAGTTGTGAGTGACTTGAACTGTTCTAGCCCCTGTTTTTTCATCAAGTCAAGCACGCCTTTTTGAACCAGCGCTGCGCCTTTTCCCCAAACTTTCTTAGTGAGGCAGTAGCGTGTTTTCCGTTCAACCATAGTGATGATGACAGGCTCATTTTTTGTTTTCTTACCTAATACTAAATCAACTTCCCAATGCCCAAATTCTTCCCTCGAGAGTACTTCTGGAGAGCGTTCTTCGATACTGCGTCCCAAGTGTTTAGCGTTATGACCTTTAGGTTCAGAAACGGTTGTTTTTCGTGGCCGCATCCTAGTCTTCATAGGCAAATCGATATTACGGATTGGAAGTACGGCAGCATTTATCAAAGCGTAAACGGTCTTCGTGCATGGTACGCGTTCGTCAGGGTGCAACTTTCTATAAGAGTGTACAAAAGTATCCACACTATAAATCCGCAACCCCTTCTTGGGTGCTAGATTTTCAGGTAAGGCAGCAAGGAAAGCCGCAGAATATTTATTATGATCCCGCGCATGCGAGTTCTCACGATTTTCTTTATAAACCCGTGCGCCTGAGGCGGCAATATACTGCTCGTAATAATTGCGCTTATAGTCAAGCTGGCGCGTTCTACCGCGTTTCAACTCACGAGAAACAGTGGGTTGGCTGACCCCTAATTCTCGCGCCATTTCAGCTTGTTTATAGGTGCCGCTTTTCGCCATCTGTTCCAGCATTCCGCGTTGGATGTCAGTAAGTTGTTTGAAGGTGCGCTTTTCTGTGATACAATTATTTTTGGTCATGTAGATACCCCTTATACTTTTGGTTTGGTTGCTAACAAGTATATCGTATCTACATGATTTTTTCGTTTATTTCCTTATGCATTTCATTTTACAATTTACCCTTTGTTTACAATGCCTAAACGAGAAAGTTTTATGTTGCTTTGGATGCGATTGATTTTGACCACTTTACTTGGGGGAACTATCTCAACTTTCTTGTATAGTATGAGCGGAGCATTATTAAGTTATGGTGGTATGCTCCTCGTCAAACAGCTTGGGCCAAAACGCGTCAGTATCATTGGTATCAGTGCAACTGGGGGATTTATGCATAATGTTGGACAATTGGTCACTGCTTCATGGATTGCCCAATCATGGACGGTTATGCTTTATCTGCCAATCCTTTCGTTTTTAGGCATTTTATCGGGTATTGCGATTGGTATCTCTGCAAACTATCTATTACAACGTGTTGACACCTTGCGCCGCTTTCAAACTGAATATGAAGAACAGACACACGTCTCATGGAAAACGTAACAAAGGAGATTTTTATGAAAATTCATCCAATGTGGCAGGCGTATCCACGCTTACAACCAGAGTTAACTCAAACCTTGGCATTAATGGAAAACGCCATCCAATTAAAAAACAAACCTGTGCAGCAGGCCATTTTAGAAATGATACAAGCAGGTGGAAAACTTTTGCGTCCAGCCTATCAGCTCCTTTTTTCCCAATTTGGTCCTGAGCAAGACCGGCAAAAAGCGGTCGCTCTTGCAGCTGCAATTGAAATGCTCCACACAGCAACTTTGATTCATGATGATATTGTTGATGAAGCTGATGTTCGTCGGAATTTGCCGACCGTACGTGCCAAATTTGATAATACAACTGCTGTTTACGCAGGGGATTATCTTTTTGTCAGCTGTTTTAAATTAATGGCCGATTATGCCGGCTCAATGAAAAGCTTACAACTAAATTCGCGCAGTATGGAGAAAATTCTGTCTGGTGAATTAGGTCAAATGGACAATCATTACAATGTAGATATGACGGTAGATGCGTATCTCGAAAATATTTCCGGTAAAACTGCCGAACTCTTTGCTTTGAGTTGTTTTATCGGAGCTTTGGAAAGTGGTACAACGACTCATTTTGCCAAAAAGGCTAGTGAGATTGGGCAACAAATCGGGATGGCTTTTCAAATGATTGATGATATTTTAGATTATAGCCAATCAGCTACTACCATTGGCAAACCCGTACTAGAAGATGTACGCCAAGGCATTTATTCCTTACCTTTATTGTATGCGTTACAAGAAAATCGTGCGGCTCTTGTTCCTTTATTAGAAAAAAAAGAAGCCATGACTCATGAAGACGCACAATACGTTCATCAACTGGTGCATGACTTAGGTGGCGTAACCAAAGCACAAGCGTTAGCTGCAGATTATACCAAACAAGCCATTAAAGGCATTAACAAATTACCAAACAATTCTTTGCAAACCAAAGAAACCTTATTGTCAATTACTGAAAGTATTTTGACGAGACAAAACTAAAAATAGCGGATAAATTCATCGACGGATGAGTTTACCCGCTATTTTAGTGCCCTACCAATTTTTTTCATAGGGATAATATCTATTTATCGTAAGAATCGAAAAAGGATAAAATGGTTTGCCTTGTTCTTTTAGTTTTTCTTCTAAGTAATCACGCAATTTCCAAACATTTGTCGGATTATAATGTGGCACTACTTCTAAGGCATTTTTTAAATCTAAGGGACTAAAATTCAATGCTTTTTGAATGTCGATTGGTGACATATTGAGTTGCTCATAGTTTTTAGCCATTTCAGTTCTAGTTTGGGTTAATTCGCTTTTAGTTAAACTCATGGTTACTTTCCTCTTTTCATATTTTCCAAAGCGATTGGCATGCAGCCTCTTCACTTTTAGAGACTTGTTCCTAATAGTTGATAGTCGTTTGATAAGGTTGTTACTTAAGTGAAAAAGTTAGTCGAATTCCTCGGTTAACTTACATAAACGGATTATAAAAACGACCTCCGTTGACATGAAACAACGCCAATGTTATCAAAAACAAACTTAACGCTAAGAAGATAACTAGATAATCACTCACTTTAAAAGGTTCTTCTACATACCACGTGCGTTTTTTATTTTGACCAAAACGACGCAATTCCATAGCAGTACTAATAGTTTCAATTCGATCTAAACTTGAAAAAATTAAAGGTAATACAATTTGAGAGATGCCTGTTATTCGTTGCGAAAATTTTCCTTTTTTTGACATCTCTAAGCCACGAGCTTGTTGCGCTTGGGAAATACTAAAGAAATCTTCTTGAATATCAGGAATATAACGTAATGCCAGCGCTACAGCATAACTAATTTTATAGCTAATACCTAATTTATTTAAACTGGACGCAAAACTACTAGGATTGGTGGTTAGCAAAAATGTTAATGCTAATGGAATCGTGCTAAAATACTTTAGTGCAACATTACCTAGGTAAAATAATTCTTCTTGTGTAAAGGTAAAACGTCCCCAGCCTATCCATAATACATGCCGTGTACCATACAAAGAAACGCCATATTCTGGTTCAAATAAATAGATTGCCAAAATATTTAACAACGAAAAAAATAAAATAAATTTCATGACAAAGGAAATTTGATGCCACTGGATATTGCCTAATTTAAACAATCCTAATGAAGCTACACCTACAAACACTAAAAAGCGCGTATCGTATGTTGTCATTGTAGCGATAGTTACTATCAATAGAAAAAGCATCTTCGCTGTAGCATTTAAGCGATGCAAAACTGTCTTACCTGAATGATAACCTAATGTTTGTTGATTCATCGCTTGCGTACCTCCCGATCGTATTGAATAAACTTACGTGTAAACGCAATTGGATCCGCTAGACCAAGCTGCTTTGCAAATGTAAATAGGCTGGTTTCTTTTAAAGATGCCTCTTGCACTAATTCTTGATTTGTTAGCAGCTGAATCGGTGTCGTATCTGCTAAAATATCCCCATCTTTAATCACTAACACACGATCGCTATACTCAAGCATTACGTGCATGTCATGTGTAATCATGACAATTGTTTTACCTAGGTGATTAAGCTCCTCAATAAATGCCATCATTTCTGAATAATTGCGAAAATCTTGTCCAGCAGTTGGCTCATCTAACACCAACATTTCCGGTTCTAAAACTAAAATAGCAGCAATGGTTACACGTTTTTTCTGACCATAACTTAAAGCTGCGATTGGCCAATTACGAAATGGATATAAACCACAAACGTTTAACACGTGAAAAACACGCTGCTCAATTTCCTTTTCATCAACATTCCTCAATCGTAATCCTAATGCAACTTCATCAAAAATCATTTTTTGTGAAATCATCTGATTAGGATTTTGCATAACATATCCAATTTTATCCGCGCGTTCTTTAATCGAGTCATTACCGATGTCTTGACCTTGCCATTCCATAGTGCCTTTTGGACGTACAAAACCGCATAAAGCCTTGAATAAAGTCGATTTCCCTGCACCATTTTTCCCAACAACACTTAGGCGTTCTCCTTGGTAAAAACGCGTAGTTAATTGTTTTAAAACATTTGCATCTTGAGGACGATAACGATAGTTCAGGTTTTTTACCTCAAGCAAAACAGCTGTTTCATCCGATGTCTCTAAATCAAATAAATTACTTTGCCAGTCTGCCATTTTTTCTGCTAATTGTGCACCTGCTACTTGCGTCACATCAGCTAAATGGTTCACCCTTTGTAAATCAACCTGCGCATATTTTAGAGCCGTCACATACAATGGTTCACGAATACCATTTTCTGCCAAAATTGAAGTTTTTAACAATTCATCGGGAGTTTGGTCCGCAACAATTTGACCATCATTAAAAACAATAATTCGATCAAATGGTTTAGCTAACGCATCTTCTAAGCGATGTTCAATCATAACTACCGTTGCTTGGGTTTGCTGATGTAGTGAATCAATCAGTTCAATCGCAGCTTTTCCTGCAGCTGGATCTAAATTAGCTAACGGTTCATCAAATAATAGCAATGGCGCATCATCAATCATCACACCTGCCATCGAAACACGTTGTTTTTGTCCACCAGATAAATCTTGTGGTCGCTTATCCAATTGCTCTGCAACATCTACTAGCTCTGCCCAGCGCGACACTTTTTCACGCATTTCTGCTAGAGCAACTCCATCATTTTCCAATACAAATGCCATATCCTCGGCCACAGTCAAGCCGATAAATTGTCCATCCGTGTCTTGTAAAACTGTACCGGTCGTAAACGACAAATCAAATAACGAGGTCTCTTGCAATTTTTTGCCGGCAATCCATGCCTCGCCAGTGATATCCCCTGCATATTGGTTGGGAACTAATCCATTTAAACAATGGGCAAAAGTTGATTTTCCACTACCAGATGGTCCCACAATTAAAACTTTTTCCCCTGACTGGATAGTAAGATTGATTTTTTTTAAAGTTGGTTCTGATTGGCTATTGTATTGAAATGAAAAATCTTTAAATACAATTATTGGTTCTGTCATTGTCTTCTCCTCAGTTATTATTCTTCTCCAATCTTACCAAAATTTTGTCATAAATGATATTATCGCAAAAAGAAAGAAGGAACAGACACACTCTCCCTTCTTTCTTTTTTAATCTTTTTTGAGACTACCTTTTTTCGTTTGTCTGGACGCATAGGCTTTCATCAATAACGTACCGATAATACCAACTGCAATCGAATTAACTGTTGCTGAAATTAATCCTTGGAAATACACTTTATTTGCGGGTTCACTGTAGATTAAAATATCTAAGGTTGGCGCAATGAATCCCCAAACAACCGCATTCCCGACAATTTGCATAACGTTAAAACGAATCATATCTGTTTTGGAAAATTCGCCATTCATTAATTTGATTTTCTGCGTAGCTACTCCATAAATAAATCCAACAATTGCTGAACAAACAATCCATGACCACCAAGGATTCCCATACGTTAAATCTTTTAATGTATGACCAATAAAACCAACTAACGCTGCCGGAACCGGACCAAATAATGCCGCCATTAATGCTAGA
Source organism: Enterococcus sp. AMC1623 (assembly GCF_058216495.1). NCBI lineage: Bacteria > Bacillati > Bacillota > Bacilli > Lactobacillales > Enterococcaceae > Enterococcus > Enterococcus sp. AMC1623. Next base: position 2,368,608 of record NZ_CM177096.1, read on the forward strand.
AATGGATAGGTTGTTTCTAAATTTGTATTTGGAACACCTGTTGGAATCGAAACAAAACGTCCTAGAATAACAAATACTGCCGAGCCAATCCCAATAGCAACAATGGTTTTGACTGAAAATTCTTTTTTCATTTTTACACTTCCTCAAAAATTATTTTTGGTACTTTTCGTCGTCGAATTTGTCCTTGCATGCTAGCCATAATATGAAATAAGTTCGAAAAAAATCTTAATTGACTATCACACCAACATTCATTAACGAATCATATAAATTAAAGGTTCTCCTATTTGAACATCGAAAAATGAACAAATAAATTGAAGCATCGTATTCACAGCTTTCCCACGCAACCCTTTCTCTGTCAATTAACAAAAGAACCTTGCCATCATCCTACAATTTTCCTACGTACAGGTCAATGTCTCAAGACGAATTCCAGCATAAAAGCTACAAATTGTTCGTAAAAAAAGCCTAATCGCTCAACGATCAGGCTTTTCCTTAACGCATCGTAACAAATTCTTCCGCACCAGTTGGATGAATAGCTATCGTATTATCAAAATCGGCTTTTGTTGCACCCATTTTAATTGCCACAGCAAAGCCTTGTAACATCTCATCGACACCTTTACCAATGCCATGCAATCCTACAATTTTTTCTTCTTTGCCTACACAAATTAATTTCATTTCGCATTTTTGACGATAGTCATTCAACGCAAAATACATGGGCGTAAAACGAGAGCGATATACTTTTACTTCATCCCCATAGTTTTCCAACGCTTCTTCTTCTGTTAAACCAATAGTTGCGATTGGTGGATGGGTGAATACAACAGTTGGTACTAAGTTGTAATCAAGATATAATTCTGTTTGTCCATTAAACAAGCGTTCCGATAAACGACGACCTGCCGCAATCGCAACTGGCGTTAAATCAATTTTACCAATTACATCGCCAATCGCATAAATTCCTTGCGCTGTTGTATTTTGGAACTTATCCACGTGGACAAATCCACGATCATCTAATTTAACCTCAGTATTTTCTAGTCCTAAGTTATCCACATTCGGTTTACGTCCACCCGCAAATAATACGCAGTCTCCAGTTAACGTATGACCATTTTCAAAAGTAACCGTATAGTTATTTCCATTTTTTTCAATTTTCGCAGGAACTGAATTTGCATAAATCGTCATCGCTTGTTCTTCGTAAATTTCAACCAAATTATCAGCAAGCATTTTATCAAAATGACGCAATGGACGTTCTTTACGGAAAGCCCATGAAACTTTGCTACCTAACCCATTCATTACACCTGCAATTTCGGCAGCAATATACCCTGCACCAAGTACAATTAAGTGTTTTGGTGCTTCAGTTAATTCAAAAAATCCATTGGAATCAATGGCATATTCCCCACCAGGTACATCTAATGCACTTGGTCGTCCTCCTACAGCAATTAAAATATTTGCCGCAGTAAAACGTTCGCCATTTACTTCAACTGTAGAGTTATCCACAAACTGTGCATAACCTTTTATCACCTCTACACTGTTGCTATCTAAGCCTTTTTTATACGCTCCATGTAAAAAGTCGATATATTTCTCCCGGTTATCCACAAGTTCACCGAAATTGAAGTTTTCCACATGTGGATAAATACCGTAACTCTTTGCATCACGTTTAATCGTTTCATAAATTTCGCTTGCTTGCCACATGACTTTCTTAGGTACACACCCAACGTTTACACAGGTACCACCTAGTTCATTTCCTTCAATTAACAAAACTTTCGCACCATGCATTCCTGCACGATTTGCCGAGGCAATTCCCCCGCTACCGCCCCCGATAACAATATAATCAAATGTTTTCACAGTATTTCCTCCAATCATTTTCACTCTTCAAGCTATCATTGCCCTGCCTATCCGTCAAGAATTTCAGATATCTTGAGATAAGCGCACCATATCTTTTAGAACCAAGCCATTTTCAATAATCGGTGCTGTATAATGCCGTACAAAAAAATCACGATCAATATGCGTCATACGAAACCCACACTTTTGATATAAATAAAGCTGCTCAACTCCGGTGCTTCCTGTACCTACTTCAAGGGTTTTATACTGAGCATCTTTTGCCACAACTAAGGCATGTTTCAATAATCGTTGCGCAATTCCTTTCCCTCGGTAATGTTCATCCACTGCTAAATTGACAATTTCGAGCGTTTCAGGACGTGTAGGTAAGATTACTAGCACTCCTACCACTTTTTTAGCAATGCGTGCCTCAAATAACCTGCCTCGTTGCAGATATTCCGTCACCAATTCACGTGAAGGATCGGCATCTAATAATAAATGATAATGAGACTCTGTTACTGTCATGACTTCTTCAATTTTCATTTTTCCCTCCTAATATCGCCATATTTCATATAAAAACAAGAGTAAAAAGAGAACAAATGGCACTGGAATATATTTTAGAATAAATACCCGCAACTGTTCACCAATTTTAGCTTCCAACTGTGGATTCATTATCGCGAATGGCAGTGACCAAAAACGCCCACCCGTCAACTTTAGCAATACACTCAACAGTAGTAAAATACCAAAAAACGTCACACCGCCAAAGGCAAACGTAAGTGTTGGTGACATCCTTTCTCCCTCCTTTTTTCTGTATCATATACCAAAAAAACAAAAGCTAAAACAGATTGACTTTTTCTGTTTTAGCTTGGAAGTTTATTTGCGTTTACGTATCATATCGCCAGGTTGAACCGGTTGCGTCACTGGCATCGTTAAAATCATCATCGGGTTAGGTGCACGATCAATACTTTGTCCCTCTTCATCATACATTTCATGCACAACTTGCTCAAAATGATGGAAGCCTGGACCATAAAATTCAATTTCATCGCCTACTTCAAAAAGATTCCGTTGACGAATTGTTGCGATTTGTGTTATTTCATCATAATTTAACACTTCACCTATAAATTTATACTCAGGAATTTTTCGTCGTTCTCCAAATAGTTGTTCATTTTCAGAAGGTGTCTTGTAATAAAAGCCAGTCGCAAGTTCACGTTGCGCAACTTTCCATAACTCATCAATCCATTCTTGCTTGCAGACATAATTTTCAGGATCTGCCATATAACTATCCACGGCTGCTTTATAAACATTGGCAACGGTTGAAACATAATGAATCGATTTCATACGGCCTTCAATTTTAAAACTATCAACACCGTTTTGAATCAAATCAGGAATGTGTTCAATCATTGACATATCCACTGCACTCATTGAAAACTCTTCTGCTACAGCCCCATTTTCTGTTAAGCTATGACGTTCTCCACCAAATGGCAAGTCATATAAATCATATTTCCAACGACAGGATTGGCAACAACCACCCCTATTAGCATCACGCATCGCCATATGATTAGACAACGTACAACGACCTGAATAAGAGATACACATGGCACCATGAATAAAAGCTTCAATTTCAACATCCGTATTTTTACGAATTTCCGCCACTTCTTCCATAGAAACTTCGCGCGCTAAGACTACTCGTTCTAGCCCTTCTTCTTTCCAAAATTCAAGTGTTTCGTAGTTAGTTGCTGACGCTTGGGTTGATAAATGAATCGGTAAGCCTGGTGCTTCTGTCGCACAAATTTCAATTAAGGCTGGATCAGAAACAATTACTGCAGAAATTCCCACATCACGCAATTCACGGAAAAATTCTCCGGCACCCGCTTGGTTTTGTTCATGAGTAACCATATTTGCTGCAACATACACTTTTGCCTGATGTTCTTTTGCAAATGCCACACCTTCTGCCATCTGTTCATAGGTGAAGTTTCCTGCGCGGCTACGTAATCCATAAGCATTGCCGCCAATATACACGGCATCCGCACCATAACGAATGGCTGTCTTTAGTTTTTCCAAAGTCCCAGCTGGAGCTAAGACTTCTGGTCGTTTTAATGCTTGTTTAACAGTCATTTTCTTGCTCCTTATTTAATTTTACTTGGCTCAATATAATAAAAGCCTGTATCTAACTCACGATTTTCAGGATGTAGACTTTGTACTTTTTTGTACAAATCATCCGCCAATGTTGGTGTCCATTCATTTGCTAAAATTGCTTGGCGTGCTTGATTAAACAAGCGAGCAATTTCCACAAAGTTTTGGCCGCTACAAAATATACCATCTAGCTTCCAGGTTTGATATCCTAGTGCATGCAAATCCGCTACTTCCTTCATTAAACAAACATCATTACTTGCAAAAATGTGTGTGCCATGACTATCTTCATAAATAGAATAATGAGTATAGTCTTTTTTTGGTTCAGATAAAAATAATCCGCGATCTTTACTCCTATCTTCATTCTGTTGCGTAAAATGATAGTAATTTTGCAATAATGGACGTTTTGATTGATGAATACATGTCGCGCCGTATACTAACACTTCAACGGGTACCTCCACCGTTTGAACCAATACTTTCATTTCATCAAACGGAACTTCACGTGCTAAAACAGCACCATTTGCTCCTCGTTTTGCCCAAAAATTAATTTGACGCGCACTCGTAACTAGTGTTTCACCATCATACACATAGGGTAATTGCCATTCGGGATGTTTGTTCAAGACATAAATAACACCTACATCTCCAACAGAAATCTTATCCACTTGAATCTCATGTAAAAAAGCTAAATATTCAGGAATCATTTTCATTTTTTCAGGATGCATCAACCCGTTTACGGCGACCATCGCTTGCTTGCCTGCTTGATGAGCAAGTTCGACTAATTCTTTTTGTTCTTCTCTTGAAAACGTATGGGGTAAACGTAACCCAAATATTTCTTCTCCAAAGAAAATCGTATCAACGATTGGTAACAATTCTTTGGCTTGTTCTGTTGACTCAACAGTTGCGATTAATTCAATCATTTTGTTATCCTCCTTGCAACTAATTCATATTATCACAAGCAGAATAATTTTCCAACAGATATTGTGTTGGAATTCACTAAATTTATGAACAAATAGTGAATTACGTAACTTATGCTTCTTTGATAAAAAAAGTATTTCCAATCAGCAAATGATTGGAAATACTTTTCATTAGTTCAAAAATAATTTTTTGAGTAGCGGTGTCACGGGTTGATTTCCTTCTAACAAATAATCTTGTCGAGAAATAGCTTCTGTAGCTAGATGGTTGCGATAGTTTAACCAAATCGCTTGCCAACCAGCATCTTTGGCACCAACAATATCATTGGCGTACGAATCACCCACATAGATAGCCTGCTTGGGTTCGATGCCTAGCTTTTGTTCCACATGACGAAATAATCGCACATCCGGCTTAGCAATCCCTACTTGTGCTGAAATGAAAATATGCTCTTCAGAAATCCATTCTGTGAGTGCCAATTGATGCACTTTACGCCATTGATGCGCCGTTGGACCATTTGTAATGACGCCAATTAGAATATTTTCTTGCTGACAAAATTGCAATGCCTCTTTCATCTCTTCTCGCAACTCAATTTCCCCTTGAAAACGGACATAATCAGTTTGAAAAGCTAACGCCTGTTCTCGAGAAAGCTCATGTTTAAATTGCTGACAAGCTCGCTTAATTCTTAAAACACGCATATCTTCCATCGATATTTCGCTACTTTCAGACAAATGGAAATACGCATCGCTCACCTTACGAAATTCCAAATACAACTTCTCTAATTCTGCCTCTCGGAAGTCCAATTGTTCTTCAATCGCTCGCTTAAAAGGAACGAATTGATCGTACAACGTATCATCCACATCAAAAAACAATGCTTGCATAAAATTTCTCCTTTAAATTTTATCGATTGGGTATTTAATCGCATTTTTCTCTAATTTTTCTTGAATAATCTCTTCAACATCAAGACCAAGATTATCTGATAACATCAATGTATAAATCAATACATCCGCAATTTCTTCTTTAATATTTGCTAAATTCTTTTCAACACCTTCATCTGCTGACACCCATTGAAAGTCTTCCAACAGTTCTGCTGCTTCAATCGAAATTGAAATTGCTAAATCCTTTGCATTATGAAATGGTCGCCAATTCCGCTCATCACGGAATTGATTGATTTGGTCGATAGTTGGTTTTAGGGACATGGGACACCTCGGTTATTTTTTGTTTAGATAGTTGAATAATTTATTTTCTATCGTTGTTTTAAAATGGAGCATTAATTTTACTACACTTAACTTTTTACCAGTTTCGATTCTTTTCTCTTCTTGCTTAATCGTATTGAGAATCGGTTCAACTTGTCCAAGATAATAAAAATCTCTTCCTTCATCATCTGATTTTTGCATAAACATATAAATTTCCCACTCTTGATAGTTTTGCAGAATTTTTACTTCAGGAGAATTAATCGTTCTAGGAGCTTTTGTAAAATATTTCATTGTGTGCTGATCTATTAACTCATCTTCATATGCCACCAATGCTCCTTTGAAATCTTCCCCCTTTTCTAAAGTAACAAAAATAACAAATTTTTTGCTTTCTTCTTTATACGTATACCCTCCGATATTTTGTTCTATCATCATTTTTTCCCAATTTAACAAACGTAATACATCACGTCGACGGTATTTTTTATAAAGAGTTAACGATGTTTGTATATCGTATTCTTGAGCGTGAATATTCGCTACTTCAAGTAAATCATCTAAAAGTTCCATAAAATACAGATGGTTTTTCCCTATTTTTAAAATCGTTGATAGCTGTATTCCATCTTGATCGACTACGATTAATTCTGCACCTTCATAATTTTGTTCGAAATGTCCCTGTATAAAATTCCAAAGTCAATGTATTTAAAACGGATGAAATAGTCATTTTATCATGAGGTAAATTATTATCCGCAAATAACATCTCCATTTCAGTATAAGTCAAACATTCTTTTATCAATAAATTTTTTAATAAAAGTATTTCTTGTTTTCTCATACCTGGCAAAATCTCTGTTGTAACAAACGATAATACTTTACTTTCTTCTTGTGTAATAACAGTTGCATTCTCTTTAAGTTTAACTAAAAATTCATAATAATTTTTATACTTATTTGCAATAATTCCTGCATCTATAACTCCTGATTTTTGAAAATCAACCAAATATGGAACTCTATTTATTCGATTTTTTAATTGATAATACGCCTCTTTTAATTCTTTCATCGAATCCAATGAAGCTGTATTAATGGATTCAAAAATACGTTCTTTTGCAATCTCTTCAAAGTTAACAACAGAGATACCTGTAATATAATTTGTTTCAAAAGTATCACGACGTAAATTGTTTTTATTCCGCGTGTTGTCTCCTGAAAGGGCCATTGGAATCATATAATTATTCTTATAGTTTCCTATAAAATCAATGATAGTCACATATTCTTTTGAACGGTCTTTACGTAAGCCGCGCCCTAATTGTTGAATAAAGACAATACTTGATTGTGTATTACGAAGCATCACAACTTGATTTACTTTTGGTATATCAATACCTTCATTAAAAATATCTACTGTAAATATATAATTTAATTTTCCTTCTTCTAATAGAATAATTTGTTTTTCACGTTCTTCAATGTTATGATCGCCTGTCAAATAAGTTGAAGGAATTCCTCGCTCATTAAAATAATCAGACATTTGTCTAGCTTCTTCCTTTTGACTACAAAATACCAATCCTTTAGGTTGATTCTCATAGCACCCATAGTAATTAATTTTTTCAATTAAAAAATCTACCCGCTCATGTGTAATCAAATCTTTTAACGTACTCGTCTCTGAAATAATCTCGCCATTACATTCGTAATCTGTAACTCCAAAATAATGAAAAGGACACAGTAAATCCTCTTCTAGTGCTTCTTGCAACCTAATCTCATAAGCAATATTGTAATCAAACAATTCAAAAATGTTTAAGCGGTCATCTTTTCCTGTTCTTTCAGGTGTAGCCGTCATTCCTAATAGAAATTTAGGTTCAAAATAGTTTAGTACATTCAAATATGATTGAGCCCCAGCTTTATGAACTTCATCTATCAAAATATAGTCAAAATTATCTTTTGAAAAAAATTGATGATACTTTTTTTTAGATATAGTCTGGATTGTAGCAAATAAATATTTTGCTTCTATATCTTTTCTATTTCCCGATAATATACCAAAATCTGTCTCTACTCCACCAATAATTTTTTTAAAATCTGACATAGCTTTATTTAAAATTTGTTCACGATGGACGATAAAGAGCATCTTTTGGGGCTTAAATTGTAGCACATCAAATGCAGCAAGATATGTTTTCCCTGTTCCAGTTGCAGAAATCACCAACCCTTTTTTTTCATTTTTTTCTCTTAATTCTTTTAAATTGTTTAAGGCTGTAGTCTGCATGCTATTAGGAACGATATACTTTGTTGGAATTTCTGCTATTTTATCTTTTTCTAAGGATCTTCTTAAAATTGATTGATAGTTTTGGCGATACCTATCAACCCACTCTTTAGTCAGTGGTGTTGCTCCGCTCCATGTCATTTGTAAATCTTCTTTCAGTTGATGAAAGATTTCTCCATGATCATAAGACGTTAGCCGTATATTCCATTCATAGTTAATTTTTAATGCATTCATTGTCAGATTGGAACTACCTATAATAAAAGACTGATAGTTACTTTGTTTAAATAAATAACCTTTCGCATGAAATCCTTTTTTATCAGATATTCGGACATCTATATTAGGAATATTCAATAAATCTTCAAATACTTCAGGTTTATTAAACGCTAAAAAAGTAGAAGTTAAAATTTTCCCTTTAATCCCTCTCTGATTCAAATCTGACAATTGTGTTTTTAATGCACTTAATCCGCTTTGGGTGATAAAAGCGATTGAAAAAAAGAATTCCTCACACGATTCTAATTCAGATTGTAACGTATTTAAAAAAAACTCTTTTTTCTCTGGTTTATTAATAATCATCCGGGGATCATAGATTGAACTTATCATATGTTTATCAATAAAACCTTTGTGTAGAGACCTTTTTAATAGATCCATTTGTTTTCCTCCATTACATCATTCGTTCTATTTTTTTTACAGCTGGAATATCGGCTGGTGCCCAATCTAAAGACATCAATTCAGAAGGTAGCAACCATTTAAACGCAATATGTTCAGTTAATGTGGGTTCTCCCTGCTGTAACTGACAAATAAAAGTCGTTAGTTGTACAATACCAAAATCATATTCATAAGTTGTTGTTTCAAAGTTTTCTTTTGCTACTTCCACTTGAATCAGCAATTCTTCAGATATCTCTCTTTTTAATGCTTGGCGAGGTGTTTCTCCGTATTCTATTTTTCCACCTGGAAATTCCCATAGGTACGATAATGATTTGGATTCTCCTCGCTGAGCACACAAAATTTTCCCATTAGCTACTAAAATAGCTCCAACTACATTAATTTGTTTTTTTATCATTATATAACGCATCCTTTAAAGATATTTATATTCTCTTCTACACCCCATTATACCCAATCAAAATAAGTAAAACAAAGTGACAGGTAATCTCGTTTTTCTTCACTCTTATTTTAAATAACAAACAAAATAATAAAAATAAATTTATACATAGCTCTTTCCTTTTTGTTAAACTTTATACATCTATATGAAAAAAACATCCGTTTAATCTTCTTATAACCATTGATTTATCAATGATTAATTTACAAACGTATTCATTAACAATCTGGTGTTTTCATTAGGTTGAGACAAGCTTATTTTTTTGATATATGCTACACTTCAATAAAATAGAATAACAAAGGAGCGATTTTTATAAGAAAATATTGCGCAGAATTTATTGGCACGTTTGTTCTGGTATTTTTAGGAACAGGTACAGTGGCAATTGCTAACACAGGGGAGACAGCTATTGGCTATCTTGGTATCGGTTTAGCATTTGGTCTAGCTGTTACGATTATGGCGTGTGCTGTAGGTGGGGTGTCTGGAGGGAATTTTAATCCAGCGGTTTCTTTAGCCATGATGTTGAATAAACGATTAGAAGTAAAAGATGGTATTTTTTATATTATTGCTCAATTTTTAGGTGCAATTGCAGCATCTGGTGTTTTATCAATTTTCATTCATGCATTGAGTTTACCAAAAGACGGCTTTGGACAAACTGATTTTCCAAATATTACGGCTGGACAAGCGTTTTTATTTGAAGCAATTATTACATTCTTATTCGTATTTGTCATTTTAATGGTCACAAGTAAAAAATATGGCAATGCTGGTCTAGCACCAATTGCGATTGGTTTAGCGTTAGCTTTCCTAATCATTGTAGCTTTAAACTTAACTGGTGGTTCACTAAACCCTGCCCGTAGCTTTGGTCCTGCCATCTTTGCGGGTGGTTCAGCATTAGCACACTACTGGGTATACTTATTAGCACCACTTGTTGGTTCAGCAATTGCTTCTTTTGCAGCAAAATTCATGGGTAGCGAAGAAGATTAATCACAAAAAAGCGAAGGACTGAATAATTCCCTCGCTTTTTTTGTGTCTTAAGAAAGACGGTCTTTAAATGTTTCGTAACCAAATTCTTTGACTGTAGTTATACGCTGATTACTATCTACTGCCAATATACTTGCTAAAGGCATTCCATTAAACGTATTCGTTTTAACCATCGAATAAATCGCCATATCGCAAAAAATTACTTTTGAACCAATTGTTAATGGCGTATCAAAAGAATAATCACCAATGATATCACCAGCTAAGCAAGTTGGTCCGCCAAAACGATACGTATACTGTTTTTCTTGCGCTTCGCCACTACCGGTTACAAACGGTCGATACGGCATTTCTAATACATCAGGCATATGACAAGTTGCTGAGGTATCTAAAATCGCATTCGTAATCCCGTGATTTTGAGTAATATCCAACACTTGAGCGACTAAATAGCCAGCATTTAACGCTACTGCTTCGCCTGGTTCTAGATAAACCGTTACTTGGTAGGTGTCTTGGATATGGTGAATAACTTCAATTAAAGTCTCAATATCGTAGTCTTTACGAGTGATGTGATGTCCTCCGCCAAAATTAAGCCATTTCATTTGTGGTAAATAATGACCAAACTTTTCTTCTACTGCTTGTAGTGTGGTGACTAAATCGTCCGAGTTTTGCTCACACAAGGTATGAAAATGCAACCCATCAATCCCAATCAAATCGTCAGCAGTTAACTCGCTTGCTAGAATCCCTAAACGAGAACCAGGCGCACACGGATCATAAATTGCATGACCATCTTGGGTAGAACATTCTGGATTAATTCGTAATCCTAATGATTTCCCACTTGCTAAGGCCTCTTTTTTAAAATGCTGCCATTGACTTAACGAATTAAAGACAACATGATCACACAAGGGTAATACCTCGGTAAACTCCTTTGGTCGATACGCTGGTGAGAAAACATGCGTCTCCCCACCAAACTCTTCAAAACCTAAGCGAGCTTCATAAATCCCACTTGCTGTTGTACCATCAAGATAATCAGCTAACAATGGATAGAAGTAATACATTGAAAAAGCTTTTTGTGCGAGTAAAATTTTACAACCTGTTGCCTCTTTTACCTGCTTGAGACGTTCTAAATTGTTACGCAACAACTGTTCTTCTACAACAAATGCTGGTGTCTGAACAGTTGCGACATTCCAATGAATGACTGGTTCCATTATTCGCTCACCAATGTTGGATTAAAATCTTCTACCCATGGTAAACCCCAAGTATTCAAAGCGTCCATAAATGGATCTGGATTCAATTCTTCAACATTATGCACACCAGGTTTATTCCACTCCCCATTGACAACAAGCATGGCACCAATCATTGCTGGCACACCTGTTGTATAAGAAACGGCTTGCGAGCCCACTTCTGCATAACATGCTTCATGATCGCAAACATTATATACGTAATAATTGACATCTTTTCCATCTTTTTTACCGCGGTAAACACATCCGATGTTCGTTTTTCCTTTCGTGCGTGGACCTAAAGATGCAGGATCGGGTAAAACAGCTTTTAAAAATTGCAATGGAATAATTTCCTTGCCTTCATACATAATTGGCTCAATGGATGTCATCCCAACATTTTCTAAACATTTTAAATGAGTTAGATAACTTTCCCCAAATGTCATAAAGAAACGAATCCGTTTAATGCCTTTAATGTTTAATGCCAAAGATTCTAATTCTTCATGATGCAATAAATACATGTCTTTAGGACCGACTTCTGGAAAATCATAAACCTTTTTGATTTCCATTGGTGTCGTTTCGATCCAGTCTCCATTTTCCCAATAGCTACCATTAGCTGAAACTTCGCGGATATTGATTTCGGGGTTGAAATTTGTAGCAAACGGATAACCGTGATCTCCGGCATTACAGTCTAAAATATCAATATAGTTGATTTCATCGAAGTAATGTTTTTGGGCATACGCAGAAAAGACACCTGTTACACCTGGATCAAATCCTGAACCTAAAATAGCTGTAATTCCAGCTTTTTCAAACTTTTCACGGTATTCCCATTGCCATTTATATTCAAACTTCGCTGTATCTTCTGGTTCATAGTTGGCAGTATCTAAATAATGAGTTTTCGTTTCTAAACAAGCATCCATAATCGTTAAATCTTGGTAAGGTAACGCCAAGTTAATCACGATATCCGGCTGAAACTCATTGATTAACGCAACCAATTCGGCCACATTGTTAGCATCGACTTGTGCTGTTGAAATTTTACAACCTTGACCATCTAATTTCGCTTTTAAATCATCACATTTTTGTTTGGTTCTTGATGCAATACAAATTTCTTCAAATACTTCACTATTTTGAACACATTTATGAACGGTTACCCCTGCGACGCCGCCTGCGCCAATAATTAATGCTTTTGCCATTTCTTCACTCTCCTAATGAATTGCAAGTAATAACTCGCGGATAATTTTGCATGCTAACGCTGTCGATGCGCCGCTTAAGTCATATTGTGGGGATAGTTCATTGACATCTAATCCCACAATGTTTAATTCTGAAATAGTTAACAATCCTGCTAATAACGTTTCAAAGCTAACTCCACCAGCTTCAGGCGTGCCTGTTCCTGGAAAAGCAGATGGGTCTAATACATCTAAATCTAAGGTCAAATAAATGGGTTGACCTTTTAATTGTGCCACCACTTCTTCTAACCCTTCAAAATTGAATTTTTGTAAATGCGTATGTTCACTTGCAAATTGAAACTCGGCACGTTCTCCTGAACGAATGCCAAATTGAAAAATTCGGTTATCACCAACAAGATCCCAAATACGACGCAGAACAGTCGCATGTGATAGCTCTGCTCCTAAATATTCTTGACGCAAATCAGTGTGCGCATCCAATTGAATGACGTGTACATCTGGGTATTTTGCTAATACTGCCTCGAAAGCACCTAAGGTCACTAAATGCTCGCCGCCAATCATAAACGGGCGCTTATCTGCCGCTAAAATTGTGGCCGTATGCTCTTTAATTCCCGCTAAGGCTAAATCGACACGTCCAAATGATAATTCCAAATCACCGGAATCAAATACAGCAATGTCTTCTAAATCTTTGTCTTGGTACGGACTATAGGTTTCTAAGCCAAAGGAATCCCCACGAATGGCTCTACTTGCAAAACGTGTTCCGGGACGAAAAGAAGTCGTCGAATCAAACGGCGCACCAAATAATACTGTTTGGGCTTCTTCAAAAGATGCCTCACATCCAATAAATGTTTCAATATTTGCTTTCATTACAACAACTCCTTAATATAATTTGGAAGACAAAATGCCCCTCGATGAACATCCGTATTGTAATATCGTGTACGAATCCCTTGATTTTCCCATACGTCAATTTGAACATCTTTTTCTGGGTCGGCAGTCTTCGCAGAATAGCCAAACAATAAATATCCTGCTGCATAACTTGGCACGCTACTTAAATACAGCTTATTAATTGGAAAGACCGACGTTAAGCGTTGACGAATATGGCGAAAAGCTTCTTCATCTTCTTCATAAAACCCATTAGCGTGCTGGCTAATCAACGTTCCCTCTTCACGTAGCGCTTTATAACAATTGCCATAAAACTCACGGGTAAACAAGCTTTCATTAACCCCAAAAGGATTCGCCGTATCAACAATCACTAAATCATACGCATCTTCTTTGCCCCGGACAAACTTCAATCCATCTTGAAAATACAACGTAATTCGTTCGTCCGAAAAAGTCTCTTGATTTTTTGGAAAATACTCTTGGCAAATTTGAATGGCTTGTTCATCAAGTTCGACAACATCAATTGTTTCAATCGACTCATATTTTTCCAGTTCTCGTAAAACACCACCATCGCAACCGCCAATGACTAAAACGTCTTTAATGGTCGGTTGGACTGCCAGCGGGACATGTACCATCATTTCACTATAAAAAAATTCATCTTTTTCAGTATTAATTAATTGCCCATCCAAGGTTAGAATGCGTCCAAATTCTTTTGAATCGAATAGGGCAATATTTTGATAGTCACTTTGACAACTGACAATTTCACGATCCACATTAATCGATAATTTTACGCCGTCTTGATGATATTCTGAAAACCATAAATCCATTTAGTTCCCCTCCTTGACGACTTTAATTGTTTGTAAGGTTGCATCTTCTGTTCCCATCAAGAAGCAGCCTTTTTCTTGGGCATATAAAATATGTTCTACTACCGCTTCGGTAATCAATTCACCTGGTGCCACAATTGGAATTCCCGGTGGATAACACATCACCATTTCTGCTGAAATACGTCCTGCACTTTGCGCAATTGCTAAACTCTCATGCTGAGCAAAGAAAGCCGCTTTAGGTGAAATCAAGACTTCCGTTTTCGCAATATCAAATACCAATAAGCCTTTTTTATCACGTTTGAAACGTCGACGGATTTCCGACAACGCCCCCACTAAACGCTCAATATCATGCGGTCGGTCTCCTACTGAAACATATGCTAAGATATTGGCAGTATCGCCAAATTCAATCTGAATATTGTATTCATCACGTAATAAATCATACACTTCACTGCCTGTTAGACCTAAATCTGTCGTTTTCACACACAATTTTGTCACGTCAAAATCGTAAATGGACGTCCGATTCACCACTTCAGTTGAATACGCATAATAGTCACCAATTTCATTGATTTCATCCCGGGCATATTGGGATAATTGAATGACTTGTTCAAAAATTTTCTTGCCGTTTTTCACTAAGTTATGACGAGCCAAATCTAAACTCGACATCAATAAATAACTCGCACTTGTCGTTTGCGTTAAATTAATAATTTGTCGCACATATTCTGGATCAATATCATTATTGCAAAGTAAAAAGGAACTTTGAGTTAATGAGCCCCCAGATTTGTGCATGCTGACAGCCGACATATCAGCTTGGGCATCCATCGCATTCATCGGCAAACCTTCACCAAAATACAAATGCGCACCATGCGCTTCATCGACCAATACTTTTATGCCATGTGCATGGGCCAGTTCGGTAATTCGTCGTAAATCAGAACAAACCCCATAATAAGTAGGATTGTTCACTAAAATAGCTTTGGCATCGGGATGTGCATGGATGGCTTTTTCCACCTCAGCTAAAGGCATTCCCGTTGAAATTTCCAATTCGAGATGTAGCGGCGTATCAATATATACGGGAATTCCTCCGCACATCACCAACGCATTAATCACACTTTTATGCACATTTCTTGGGAGCAGGATTTTTTCTCCTTCTTTCAACGTGGCATAAATCATGTTTTGGACAGCTCCTGTGGTTCCATTAACCATGAAAAAAGCATGCTTGGCACCAAAAGCTTCTGCTGCAATTTCTTCGGCTTCTTTAATAACTGATACAGGATGGCTCAGATTATCTAATAATTTCATCGAATTCGCATCAAGTGAAATTGCTTTTTCTCCTAAAAAATTAGTTAATTCAAGACTACCTTTGCCTCTTTTGTGTCCAGGAACGTCAAACGGGACTAAGCGTTGCCGTTTTAATTCCTGTAATGCCTCAACAATTGGCATTTTTTCTTGTCTTTGTGTATACATTCTTCCCACCTCTTTTTTGGAAGCTTGGGAACAAAAAAATGCACCCAAGCAATAGTCATCTATTACTTGAGTGCATTCGATTTCTCCATCATTGTCTTCTTATCTTCAACTTATTTACTGAAAATAAAATCGCGTTTACCGGTAGAACGTTAGAGTCTATTTAGTAGGTTTACTTTTACCACTCTTACTAATCGTTTTCACAAGCATAATGTTAGATTAACTATCCAAGTCATTACCTTATAAAAAATTTGAGTCGACAGCATTCACTATCTCTTCAATGGGCGCGATAGCCCCTTTACTACATCAAATCTGTTGTTGCCAACAGCAATAAGTTTGGCAAAGATAAACTCGCCTCTCTCGTCTGGCAGATTAACTGCACGGAAATAATAACACGAAAAAAAATTTTGTACAATGTTTTTTATCATTTTTTGATACTTTATTTTAATCTAACTTTCTTTAAAGTATCATAAAATAAATAACTTCCTCTATTATCAGGGTTATAAATAAAATCTATAACCATCTAAAAATAAAACGTATTACCTATCTTAAGTGCTTCTTGCTACAATGGATACATCACTTATTTTATCGGAGGAATTACATATGACAGATAAATTTCAATTAGTTGGTTCACTCTTACGACCAAGCGATTTATTAGATTACAAAACAAAAATCGAACACCGTGATGATATTCAATACCCATTTTATGACGCATTTCCTGGGTACAAGGAAGTCGAAGCAGCAGCTATTCAGCAAATTATTGAGGACCAAAAAGCGCATGAACTAACTGTCGTGACTGACGGCGAACACGGGCGATCAATGTGGCATCTGGATTTTTTATGGGGCTTAGAAGGTATTGAACGTTACATCGCAGAACATGGTTACCCATTTGAAGACTTAGATGGTGGACATTTTGAAACACGAAAAGATATTGGTTTACGTATAACTGCTCCTTTATCTGGTAAAAATCATCATTATTTACAGCTTTATAAAGACACGAAAGCACAAGCAGACGATCATGATGTAAAAATCACTGTTTGGGGTATTGCACATGCGTTCACGGAGTTAACCGTCTTTAATGATTTGGTTGGTGAAGGACAAGTCTATGCAAACACAGAAGAATTACGTGATGGTTTAATTCATGCGTATAAAGAGTTCTTAACCGAATACAAAGCTGCCGGTGGCGAAATCGTGCAGTTTGATGATTGCTTATGGGAAATTTTTGCAGAAGATAATGAAAAAAGTTTCGCCACCCAAGGACCCGAACAATTAAATGCTTGGGCAGATGAATTTGTTGCTCTTAACAATGCTGTAGCAGACTTTGGCCATGAATTAGGGTTGAAAGTTTGGACACATAATTGCCGAGGTAATTACCAAAGTCGTCACGCTTCTAGTGGAACTTACAAAGCAATTGCCGAAAAATTCTTACGTGACCAACATTATGATCGTTTCTTTTTAGAATGGGACGATGATCGTGCCGGAGACATTTCGGCATTAGAAGTGTTAAAAGACCGACCAAATGTGGAAGTCGTTTTAGGCTTATTATCAAGCAAGACTTCCACTTTAGATGATGAAGATCGTGTGATTACCTTGCTAAACAAAGCCAGTGAAATCTTACCAAAAGAGCGCTTATTCTTATCTCACCAATGCGGATTTGCGTCTTGTGATTGTGGGAATGAACTATCTATCGACCAACAATGGGCAAAAATTGACCAAGGTCAAAAAATTGCAGCTAATTACTGGAAATAACCCATAAAACCGCGAACAGTTTAACAACCGTTCGCGGTTTTTTTCTTATTTATTCATCAAATAAAACAAAATTAGTTTTTCCTCGTTGGTCTTCGCTTAAATAATTATCCGCTTCTAAGCTTTCTTCCCAAACAGTTTTGATTTGGGTGGCTTGTTCAGCACTTGTTTTTGTTGAAAGTTCTACCATGGTTTTACCGTGGTATTCCCAATACTCAATCTCTGCCGCAATTCCTTGATAGATTCCGGTATAGGTTTGAACACTTGCTGGATCAGTCATTTTGCTGGTATTAAGAGTTGTTTTAAACCACTCATTAGGTTCCCAATCATTTATTTTCTTGGGTACATTCTCTTGCACAGCTTTCAACGCCGCCTGTTCATCCACAAAATTATAAGAAATATTTTTGGTTGTTTTTATTTTTTCTTTGCGACTAACTGATAGCGGGTCTTGTCCATTTTTACTATCAATTTCAAATTTATAATTACTTTCTGAACCTGTAAATCCGTGGCGTGTTAACTCAGCAATGGCTTCCTCTAACGTCAAATCTTGAAACCTCTTTTTATACGTGATATCATACGTATTTTTATTTTCATAGACACGCAAGCGTTGAATAGAATCCTTCGCAAAAAAAGTCCGTTCAGGTGTGTCAAAAAAATAGACTTTCAAACGTTCGTCTTCTTTTGCTGCGAAGGTTGCTTTAATTTGTGTTTTTGAAAAGATCGTTGAATCCAAGTTATATTTAAGTTCTACTTCTGGTTCGATTGTAGCACCATACACAATAGGAGCCGTTTCAATTAAAGGCATACTCAAGATAAAGACGGTACTCAGCATAACTTTTAGCTTTTTCATAAAAACATCCTTTCTCTTTGCTTATTGATTTAACTTGATAATTTCTGACAAGGTCGTTTGCGGTGTACATGCTTGGCTGTGAAAATAAATCGTTTGTCTGGCGCCAAGGTAGTTACTGAAATAATAAATCTCATTTGTATCTAAATGGTTTTTAAAAGGAAGATGATTTAAGTGCTCATTCATTTTCCTTAACGCAAATTGTTCGTTAGATACGAAATAAACACCCCCTTTCTCGTCATTCGTTGCTATACGTTTAAGTCGAGGACTTGCTAACAAATCTTGGAGTTCATTTCTAGCTTTTAACAAAAGATTCGCTCGATGTTTCCAATGAAATTGCAACCACTGGTAAATCACCTGATCTACCAAAAGTGGGATTGTCGTTGTTTGATAGAAATAAATTAAGATTTCTAAGCATTTTGATGTAAATTTGCTTTCGATTTTAAATCGATCAAACGCTCCTTGTTCGATGATTTGTCGCATGGTTTCTTTGCTATTCAAATTACTAATTTGTTGACCAGCATTGCCACTGTCAATAAATGCAACATCATAGGTTAGACGTGGAGGAAAATCAATCGGATATAATGGCGAAGTTAATGAAACATCTCCCGAAAAGAAAATATGTTTGTGATGAAAAACTACGCTATACCATACACTACCAATCACGTGACCTGAATTTCCCCATAAAAATTGCAACGCTTCTGTCACCGTTTGCCATGAAGCGGCTTGCGACAACTCAAACGGACAAAAATTTAAAGGTAATTCCGAAGATAACCAATCAGCTGTTATTTCGGATAAGATGACTGGCCCTTGATAATCATAGGCAACTAATAAAGACAGCGCCCCCACATGATCTTGGTGCAAATGAGAAATAAAGACTGCTTGTAATTTCTCTACGTGGCGTTTTTCTAAATGTGGTAAGCGTTGACTGTCATCATTCATGATGCCGCAATCGAAGAGAATGGCTTGCTGATTAATTTCAATGTAAAAACAATTTCTCCCATATTCTCCACAGCCCCCTAATATCTCGATATTAATGGTCCATTCCTCCTATTTTTTACTTTTTTCAATCGCAATAACAAAAATGCACGTAATAATAATTGTTACGACCGCCATCGCCATCCCAGTGTTGACGTTGCCTTGTTCAAACTGACGATAAATAAAGGTCGCACTTGTTTCGACAGATGGTGGTAAGATTAATAATGATCCTACTAACTCACGCATCGAAATAATAAAAGTCATCATCATTCCTGTTAGCACACCGCGTTTGAGTAATGGAAAATAAATGTGCGTGAAAGCTCCTAATTTCGTACGACTGAATACATCTGTAGCTTCAAAAATAGATTCATTTAATTGCAACATATTGTTTTTGACATACTGAATAGCATATGGCAAAAATAGCGTACAGTAAGTGATGACTGCCATCGCTTTTGTATTATAAAAACTAACTGGAAACCATGAGGTATTCCAAAATAGCATTAGACCTACCACGAGCACAATTCCTGGAACAATGTTTGGAATCAATCCAAAAAAATCCACCACTTTTTGAGAATAACGTGTTCCCTTATAGATATAAATACCTGCAAAAAAACCGAGCGTTGCTGTAATCACCCCTGTGCAAGCAGCAAATAGAAAACTATTTAAAAAAGCAGAGAATCCACCATTTTGATTAGTAAACAGTTGACGATACGCCGCTAGACTCAAATTACTAAACACTAGTCCATCACCACGAACGGTCATTAAGGAGGTCATTAAAATAGAGAAATATGGAATACCAATAGCTAATAAAAACAGCAAAATTACAAAAACAATTGCTACTGCATGGACCCATTTATTCGTAGTTACCGTGAGTTCTTTCGTTGCGCCTGACACAGTGCCATAAACAAAACGTTGAATCACTTTTACTTGGATAAGCCATAACACAAAACATAAAACAAACAACACCAGTGAAAGAAAGGTGGCTTTTGGAATATTAACGGGCCAAGAAGCAAGATTGGTGTGAATTTCTGTCGTGAATACGTTGTAACCAATACGTGTCCCAAAAGTTACGGGCGTACCAAACTCCGCCAATGTTTTAACAAAAATAAATAATGCACCAAGTAAAAAACTAGGAATTAATAACGGTAATGAAATTCTAACCCAGTTAAACAAACTATTTTTTCCATAAATTTTTGCCGCTTCCTGAAAAGACCCTTCCAACGTCAACATACTGTTTTTTAGCATCAAATAGAACGTTGGAAAAAGATGCAAGCTCATAATCATTACCATACCAAATAGTGAAAAAAATGGTGCAGAAAGTCCCGATAATTTAGGAAATAACTGCATTAAAAAACCATTTTTTTGCATAAATAAAATCCAACCCATTGCGCCAATATAAGGCGGTGTCATAAAAGGCAAGGTAAATAAAATATCCAGCCACCCATAATTTCTCAGTTTCGTTTTAGTCGTAATTAACGCTAGTGGAAAAGAAATGACTAGCGTTCCCAAAACAACCCAGCCACCTAATTTTAAGGATTGACTAAGTAAACGATACGTTTGTTTTTCACTAATAATCTGTATCATGCCTGTTAGTGAAAACTGGCCTTCTGGAAAAAAAGCATAATGAAACAATGCCATAATCGGCAACAAAGTGAAGAAGCCTAGCGCAAAAGACACGCCTAGAAAATATTTTTTATTCGCAATCATACAACAACCTACTTTTATTGTTGAGAAATACTACCAAACTCTTGTAGCACTTCCACTTGTTTATCTTCAGAATCTTTCCATTCCACTTTAATTTGTTGAATCTCTTCTAATGAAGCTCGATCTTTTACCGCAATCTCACTATTGCCAGGTAATAGATACGCGTCTGCAACTAAGTTTTGCCCTTCATCTGAAAGTAAAAAATCAACAAACGCTTGTGAAGCAAACACTTCTTTAGCTGTTTTAGTAATTCCTACAGCTCGTGGACTTACAACAGTGCCACTTTCAGGATAGACAATATCGATTGGTTCACCATCTGCTTTGGCTTTATAGGCCATATAATCAACCCCAGAAATGGTGGCATTTTTTTCACCAGTAATGACTGCATCAAGCGCGCTTTTATTCGCTCCCATAATTTGCATCCCATTTTCAAACCAAGACGTTAGCGTGTCCCAACCTTGATCTGTAGACGTATAACCATATAAAAAATCTAAAGCTGAACCTGATAAAGATGGATCCGGCATATTGAACGTTTCTTTCCATGTTTCATTTGCTAAATCTGACCAATCTTTTGGTACTTCTGTCACATTTTTGGTATTGTACGTAATTCCTAACGCAGAAGCGCTGTAACCAAAATAGAAGTCATCCGCATCTGTCCAGTCAACGTTCAATTTATCTTTTCCAATTGCCTCTGGATACGCTTGTAGCTCGCCTGCTTGTTTTAAACTATCCATAGAGCTTAATGAAGCTAAAACTAATACATCCGCAAGTGGTTTCCCTTTTTCTGCTTCTAGTTTAGCTAAGATTTTTCCAGTAGTTCCTTGAAATAAGTTGACCTTCACCCCTGTTTTTTCTTCAAAAGCCACTTTCATCTTTTCCGATAGCCCATCTGGACCAGCAGAATAAACCGTAATCTCTTTTCCTGCCAGACTTTCTTGTTCTGTATTAGTTGTTTCATTTGCTTTAGAGGTAGTTTCAGTATTGGATTCTGAAGCTTTCCCAGTACATCCTGCTAAAGCAACTATTCCTAACATTAAAACGCCTAATTTTTTCATTTTCATCTTGTTATCCTCCAATTTTAATTAAATGCTGTTCTTCAAAATAAACCTCGCATAAATCATCTGTAAAATAAGGTTTTTCTGAATAAAATAGCCAAATAAACTCCCCGACTACGCCTTGTACAATATAGTGTTGTCCCGTAAACTGACTTCGAACAACACGAACCGTTCGCTGAAGCGTTGTTTTTGCTGTAGGTGCCACTTGAATAAATTCTGGGCGAATCACCACGTCTGCTTCAAAATGATTCGTTTTCCCAATAAAATGAGCGACATAATGATTGGCAGGTGCTTCATAAATTTGTTTAGGTGTTCCAATTTGGCTGACTTTTCCTTTTTCCATGACAATAATTTCATCTGACATTGACATCGCTTCGTTTTGGTCATGCGTGACAAAAATTGCCTGACTATCTGTTTGATTAATTAATTGCACAATATCTGTCTGCATTTTTTCACGCAAAACGGCATCAAGTGCTGACAATGCTTCATCAAATAAAATAACTTTAGGCTTAGGTGCCAATGCTCGAGCTAACGAAACTCGTTGTTGTTGCCCGCCAGATAGCTCATTTGGCTTTCTTTTCGCAAAGTCCTCTAAATTTACCATGCGTAAGGCAGTCATTACTTGCTGTTCTTTATCTGACTTACTTCCAGATAAACTGTAAGCCACATTATCAAATACTGTCATATGGGGCCACAAAGCAAAATCTTGAAAAACCATTGCCAAATCTCGTTGGTTAGGACGAACATTTATTTTTTCTTCTTTTGAAAAAATTCGTTTTTGATCAAAAAGAATCTCTCCAACATCCGGTTGCACTAATCCCGATACTATTTTTAATAAAGTTGTCTTGCCACAACCCGATTCACCAAGAATAGTGGTAAATTTTTGAGTTAAATTTAAGGTAATATCATCTAAAACAACTTTATTGTCATATTGTTTTCGAATACCTTTTAATTGAATCGTCATTTATTATTCCTCCTCGTAATCATCATACTTGGTGAATTTTGATTTAACGTTAACGAATTGTTAACATTAAATCAAAATAACTACGATAAACTAAAAGAAACAATCAATTATTCGAATTTTTGAAAGGATGTTTCGATGAATTACTTTAAATTACATGTTTTTTGCAAATTATGTGAACGCAAAAAAGGCGCAACCGTCGCCAAAGAACTCGACATTACCCCTTCTACAGTTTCTTTTCATATTCAATCATTAGAAAAAGAACTAGGTATTCAATTGTTTTATCGAAAAGCCGGGCATTTCATTCTAACGAAACAAGGTGAAGTCGTGTATCGTTACGCGCAACGCATCATCAATTTGCAAGAAGAACTTATGTATTTTGCTAAAACTAGTCAGCAAGGAACACGTGGCCTGTTCCGATTAGGTGTCAGTGGACTCGCAAATCAAATTTTTTTACCAGAAATTATCCATCAATTTTCAACCTTATATCCACAAATACGCTTATCTGTGGTTTCTGATACCTCACCAGAAATCGAAAAATTAATCGCCAGCTTTCAACTAGATTATGGTATTCTGATTGGCTCTCCTAAAAAACATCCTGATTTAGTTTATGAAAAACTTGGCACTGACCAACTCAAATTGGTTTTTGGTATCAATCATCCGTTTACAAAAAAAACAGTCATTACCAAAGCAGATATTTTGAATCAAACACTATTGTTCCATGAAAAACAAAGCTCGAGTAAATCAATTCTGGAACAATGGCTAGATTATCCCATCAAAGAATTAAATGGTATTGAATTGGATTCTGTCACCTCAATGAAAAAAGTATTGGAATACGGGCAAACCGTTGCTTTCATTTCAGAGTTATTAGTTCAAGAAGAGCTAACTTCTCAAACGCTAGCTAGTAGAAAACTAGCTGATTTAGGCTTAACTCGCACAATTTATCTCGTAAAAAACAAATCTTTCTTTGATGATACCATTAGTTTAAACTTCAAAGAGTTACTAGGTAACATCGTGGTAACCCCACAGCTACCACCTAGCATAAAAACAGAAGAAACTATTGATATATAAGCAAAAAAACTCCCTCGATAATTTTATACCGAGGGAGTTTCAAGGTTATACCTCGTAAACATTATCCATACTACCTTCCACATCTACAAAGTAATTTTTGATATTTTCTCGTTCATGATAGACATTGACCTGCCCATTTAAGTATGGTCGGGGATCATAACGTAACGTGCGACTTTTAAAGAGATAAACATCCCCATTTTTTTCTGTATATGAACAAGTCAGCAATATTTGATACTGATGATTAATTTGGATAGAGGAGTAACCAATCTCTAAATTTTGACAAACCAACATTTTTCCATTTTGCTTTAACTCTTCCGCTCGTTGTTTTTTGCGCCATTGAATAATAAAAATTGTGGTACCAATGATGATTAAAATCAACGCTGGTGTTCCAAAAGCAAATAGGAAAATCCGACGAAATATTCGCAAATTTTCCTCCGTATATGGTTGTCGTACACCATTTAACGTGAAATTAAAATTATCTGAGCTAAAGGTGACGACTTGCATAATAACTGCTGGAATGAAAAATACTACCCCCATTCCACCTAGTAGATAACTTACCCAACTATAATTGACATAAATACTTTTCTTTCTCATCACACCCACTCCTTTATAATTTATTATATCTATTGTACCGTAGTTTTATCATAATTTGGAGAGAAGCGGTTACACGTATGAATAACGATAAGCGATACAATGCCCTAAATAGCAAACCATCCGAATGCTAGAGGAATTGCTACTCACTCTAATCATCCGGATAGTTTATCGTGTTACTTCTGCTTATTTCGCTAATTTCCTTGTTTTCATTACGGTACGAGTGGTTCCATAGGTAAAGACGATAATTCCTAACCAGATAAATCCAAACGCCGTAAATTGCGCCAGAGAGTACGTTTCATGAAATAAGAAAACAGCAAACAATAACATAATCGTGGGATTAATATACTGAATAAATCCTAACGTAATGTAAGACGTACTCTTTGCTGCTTCCGCAAACAATAGCAATGGAATTACCGTTACTACCCCTGCTCCCATTAACAAAAGATTTGTTTGAACAGAATAATGCATAAAACCAATTGGTGAAACGAATAAAATATACAATAAAGAAAATGGTAACATAACAAACGTTTCCACCGTTAATCCTGTCATCGAACTGATTGGGATACGTTTTTTAATTAATCCGTAAATACTAAAAGAAAAAGCCATAATGAGAGAAGAATAAGGTACTTTTCCTGTTTGAATGGCAAGTAAAACCACGCCAATTACGACCAAACTACAAGCAATTTTTCCACTACGGCTTAATTGTTCTTTTAACACTAGTGTTGCCAGCAAGACATTGACCAAAGGATTAATGTAATAGCCCAAACTAGCTTCCATAACATGTCCTTCACTAACTGTAAAAATAAACGTGAACCAATTAATTGAAATCAATAGTGCAGCTAAAATCATTAAAAATAAGTAGTTCTTATTTTCCCATAAACGTTTTAATTCTTTAACAAATTGTGACCAGCTTCCACTCAGCGCTAAAAAAGCAATCATAAAAATAAATGACCAAATAATGCGATAACACATCGTCGCAAGCGGCGAAACATCTGTGAGCAATTTCCAATATAGCGTAATGAACCCCCAGAAAACATAGGCGCCAATCCCAAATACTATTCCCTTATTTTTCATACTATCTTCTTGCCTTTCCATTAACCGAAAAGCAGCTCCTCCTCATTGAATTATATCTATTATAGCGGAAAACTTATTTTTTTATAGTATTTTCTGAAAAAATAAAAAAACTGCTTTTCTTTTTCTGAAAAGCAGTTCATATTTTACTTATTGAATAAAAAATTCATCCAAAATGGTGCGAACTTCATCCGTGGATTTCGTATTCATTAAACGTACTCGTAAATCACTCGCTCCAGGAAAACCTTTCACGTAAATTTTAAAGAAGCGATGTAATCCAACGATAGAACGTGGAACCATTTCAGCATATTGATCTTGTAAATCAAGTTGTAGACGTAACAAACCCAGCAATTCTTTAGAAGTATGCGCTTTTGGTTCTTTTTCAAAAGCATAGGGATTTTTAAAAATTCCACGACCAATCATCACGCCATCAACGCCATATTGTTCCGCTAACGCCAGTCCTTTTTGACGGTCCGGAATATCACCATTAATCGTAATCATTGTTTGCGGTGCCAAACGATTGCGTAGTTCCACTATTTGCGGAATCATCTCCCAATGTGCATCGACTTTACTCATTTCCTTACGCGTACGTAAATGGACAGATAAATTGGCAATATCTTGTTGCAACAAATGCGTAATCCAACCTTCTAATTCCGCCGTTTCAGTAAAACCAATTCGCGTTTTTACACTAACAGGCAATCCCCCTGCTTTCGCCGCCTCAATCAATTCCGCTGCCGCTTCGGGACGTCGAATCAGTCCACTTCCCTTACCGCGATCGGCAACATTTGGTACAGGACACCCCATGTTGATGTCAATTCCCTTGAAACCCATCTCTGCCATACCAATACTCATTTGACGGAAAAATTCTGGGTTATCCCCCCAAATATGCGCCACCATGGGTTGTTCATCCTCAGTAAAAACTAACCGCCCACGTACACTTTGAATGCCATCTGGATGACAATAACTATCCGAATTCGTAAACTCCGTAAAAAAGACATCTGGTGCCCCTGCTTCTTTCACCACATGACGAAAAACCACATCCGTCACATCTTCCATTGGCGCCAAAACAAAAAATGGTTTTGGTAATTCCGCCCAAAAATTATTAGTCATTATATACTTCCTTCCATCTACCCATTTGTAATTTGTGGGTTCTTCCGACTGAAAACATGGTTATTATACTAGGAATAGATGGGAGATGCAAAGGTCGGGATCGAATCGGTTAGTTCTTATTTTAAAATTCCAGTTTCATTGGTTGACATTTTTAAACCAATAAATTAAAATTCATTTATCAAACGGTTTAAATAATTAAACCATAATTCGGAGGAATACAAATTGAGAACAACAATGAATGCCGCATTAATTAAACACTATAAACAAGATTTACCCACTATTGAACAAGTACCTATGCCAAAGATTGGGGCTAATGATGTTTTAATAAAAATCGTTGCAGCAAGCATCAATCCAATTGACTTAAAAACAAAAGATGGTGGCTTAAAGATGCTTCTAAAATACGAAATGCCGTTGATTTTAGGAAGTGATTTTTCAGGTATAATTACCGAAGTCGGTGCTGCAATCACAAACTTTAAGGTGGGTGACCCTGTCTATGGCCGTGTTCAAAAAAATCGTATTGGCACTTTTGCAGAATATATTGCAGTCGCTCAAGGCGATATTGCGATTAAACCAGCTAATTTAACATTTGAAGAAGCGGCTGCCATTCCACTCGTAGGATTAACTAGTTATCAAGCTTTACATGATATTATGAAGATTAAACCCAACCAAAAAGTTTTAATTCAAGCTGGTTCTGGTGGTATTGGAACAATCGCCATTCAGATTGCTAAGATGCTTGGTGCCTATGTTGCAACAACAACTAGTGCCAAAAATTTTGAACTAGTCAAATCACTTGGTGCAGATCAAGTCATTGATTATCAAACAGAAAATTTTTATGATACGCTGCATGATTATGATTATGTTTTTGATACTCAAGGTGGAAAAATTCTTGAAAATGCTTTTAAAATCATTAAGCCTGGTGGCAAAGTTGTTAGTATTTCAGGACTACCAAATGAACGTTTTGCAGAAGAATATCACCTTCCTCTTTGGAAAAAACTAGCCTTTCGCTTAGTGACACGTAATTTAACAAAACTTGAAAAAGCTGCTCAGGTAGACTATCATTTTCTATTTATGAAACCAAGTGGGAAGCAATTGGAAACGTTGCGAACCTATTTTGAAGCTGGGACCTTGAAACCAGTAATCGATAGAATCATTCCTTTCTCAGAAATTGCTGATGCTTTTAATTACTCACATTCTGGTAAAGCTAAAGGAAAAATCATTCTAAGAATAAGTGCTATTGAAAAAAGCTAGGAAATCTTTATAAAAGATTTTCTAGCTTTAATTCGTTAATTAAGAGTTTGGCTACCGCTTTGACTGAAAATGGATTTTGACCAGTGATAATCCGCCCATCTTTGACAGCATATTCACTATAAAAACGTTTCTTTTTAAAATTTGCTCCATGTTTTTTAGCTACTTGTTGATTTAAAAATGGTACAACTGATTTTTTCCCAGCGATTATTTCTTCAGTTGTCGTAAACCCTGTAATGTTTTTTCCAGAAATGACGTACTTTCCTCTTTCATCTTGAATATCCAATAAACCAGCAATTCCATGACACACAGAAGTCAGATAGCCCTTATTGTTATAAATTGCTAAAGCAATTTTTTGAAGTTGCGTATCTTTCGGAAAATCCCACATCACACCATGACCACCTGTATAATAAATAGCGAGATATTCTTCAGGATTAATCTGACTGGGTTTTAAAGTATTAGTTAATGCACGTTGAACAAAATCTTCACTTTCATAAATTGATAGAATAGACTCATCTGTATATTTCATGCTTCTAGGATCAAGAGGTACAAAACCGCCTTTAGGACTGACATAATCGACTTGTATGCCGACTTTTTGCATTTCTTCTACAAATTCTGTCGCTTCTCCTAACCATAGTCCAGTTGGTTCCTTTGTTCCTTGATAACGAGCAACATTCGTTTCCACAATCAATACTTTTTTCATAAGAATCACTCTTTCACCATAATTTGTGTGACACTATCTAATAATTTTTTCAGTCTTTCAATTTTTTGTGTTTCGTGAGTTAAATAATAATAATTTTTAGTGCCTTCACTATGATAATCAACAATGTTTGCCTCTTTTAGAATTTTCAAGTGATGGGAAACAGCTGGGCGAGATAATTTAGTATCTTCGGTTAATTCCGAAACACGTACACCTTTGCACGCACCTTCTTCTAATAAACGAATAATGATTGCTTGTCTTTTTTCATCACCTAATGCAATCAAAAAATCACTGACTTCTGAAAATTCTTTTTTTAATTCAGTAAAATCTGCCATATTCCAACCTCGGTTCATATTTTTAAACCATTAAATCACTAATACGTAAAATTGTCAATAATCACGTCTAATCATGCCTTTTTTCATCAAAAACCCCACATTTACATTGCTAGTAAATGTGGGATAACTGAGTGTATTTGATTTAATTTGCTAATATCGCTGTCGTCAACAAATCTCCTTGCTTCACTTTCGTCTCGTCTGTTGCAATGATATCTGCATAATCGGGTGTATTTGTTACGATAATTGGTACTTGTGTACTGTAACCTGCTTTTTCAATTTCGGGAATATCAAAGCTAACTAATTTATCGCCTTTTTTCACAGTATCTCCTTGTTTCACAAATGCTGTAAAATATTTTCCTTCTAATTGAACCGTATCAATACCAATATGAATCAATAGCTCCATCCCAGCATCTGAGATAAGACCAATAGCATGATTTGTTGGGAATAATGTCATAACCGTTCCGTTAAACGGCGCCACGACCTCCCCTACGGTTGGTTCAATTACGATACCTTTTCCCATAATTCCTTCTGCAAATGCCGCATCTTTTGCTTCGTTCAATGGTAAAACCGTTCCTTCGATTGGTGCAAAAATATCTTCTTTCGCTAATTTCTTTTTAGGAGTATTAAATGAACTTTTTGCTTCTTCTTTACTCATTGCAATAGTTGGTTCATCATCTTTAAAACCAATTAACCAAGCTACAGCAAAACCTGCTACCAAAGCAATCGCATCTAAAATCATGCTATAAATAGCTAATTTAATATCACCATCAGGAGAAATTGAACCTGTATAACGGAAAATACCTAAACCGCCCAATTGATACGCTTGAACACCTAATGCCATGGCTGCTGCTCCCGTAAACCCACCTACCACACAAGAAGCCCAAAACGGTTTCTTTTTAGGTAAAGTGATACCATAAATTGCTGGTTCAGTCACACCAAAAATTCCTGAAATAAATGCTGGAATACTTAGTTCCTTTAATTTTAGATTTTTTGTTTTTAACATTACTGCTAAAACAGCTCCTGTTTGAGCAAATGAAACACTACCACTAGGTGTTAATAACGCTGTCGGTTGACCTTGAGACAATGCAATGATGGCAAATGGAATCAATGCCCAGTGCATACCAAACATCACCAAGATTTGCCAAGAGAAACCTAGAATGGCACCGTAAATAATTGGGTTGAATGTTTGAACAGCAATTAAAGCATTACCCAATGCATCAGAAGCAATATTCATAACTGGTCCAATTACCATAAATGTTAATGGAATAGTGATTAGTGCCGTAAAGAAAGGAACCAAGAATAATTTCACTACATCTGGAATAATTTTTCTCAATTGTTTTTCAAGAAAAGCGGCAAAAGCCGTTGCTGCGATAATTGGCATTACCGTAGAACCATAACCTGCTGCTGGAATTGAAAATGGAATACCAAAAAAGTTTAATCCCCCTGCTTCAGCAAATTGACCTGTAATAGAACCATCAATAAATCCTGTATAAACGAGACTAGATGCAATCATCATCCCCACAAAAGGCGAACCACCAAATTTGGTCATTGCTGTATATCCAATGAAAACTGGTAAGAATAAGAATAGACCATCGCCCATTGCATTTAACACTGCATACGTTGATGTTGCTGCAAATTCAGCACCTAATGCGAATGAAAGAATAGCAGCTACCCCTTTTAACATACCGGCTGCCGATAAAGGTGCTAAAATCGGTTGGAAAATACTTGAAATAATATCTACAAATTGGTCAAATAAATTACCTTTTGGTCCTGTATTCGTCTCTGGTTCTAGTACACCCAAGACAGCATCAACATCTTTACGTACATCTGGCACATGATTCCCAATAACGACTTGGTATTGTCCTCCAGATTGCATAACTGTCACAACACCATCCATATTTTTTAATACTTCTGTGTTAGCTTTGCTTTCATCTTTTAGTTTAAAGCGCAAACGTGTAATACAGTTTGTAAGAGAATTGACATTCTCTTTGCCACCTACTTCTCTTACAATATTTTTTGCTAGTTGTTCATATTTTCCCATAATATTTTGCCTCCAAAATTAATTTTTTTGTTTTTTAATCTAGAGGTTTCGCCAACTGAATGTAACGATCCTAACCCGTCCATCGGGTGTCTCTACTCCTTTCATTGGTTGGTATTTTAAGAGTGTTCTCTTATTTCGTTTTTTCAATAATACGTGCAATATGAATAGTAATGTACACTTGTTCGTCTTTAGAAGCTTGATAGTGCCAACGCGTATCCAGCAATTCAACAACTTTCTTAGTCGCTTCAAATGCTTCTGGATATTTTTTATTAATTAACACAAACAATTCATTTTCTACCGCATCTTCTTCGATTTCATCCAATCGGGCATTTAATACCCGTTCTGAGAAAAAGCGTAAATGTGTAATAAATCGTTGGAAATAAATATCATTTTCGGCAAAATTAATTTTCAAGGTATATTTAATTACCGTTAAAATTTCTTCAATCATTTGAGTTAGATTAATAGCGGCTTCATTAGTTGAATCTATTTCGGCATTGACAATGTGTAACGTTAAAAAACCAGACTCATCATCGGATAATTCAATACCCATTTTTTCATTAACAAATTGAATCCCTTTACGAGCAATGGCTAATTCTTCTGGGAAAAAACGTTTAATATCCCAAAGTAGAAAATTTTTCATTTGAATTCCTTTTTTTGCTCGTTGAATAGCCGTGTGTAAATGGTCAGCAAAAGAAATAAAGCTTGTTTCATTAAATTCTTTATTCAATTTTTTTTTCGCATAATTTAAAATATCAAACGCAATGGCGATTACATCTTCAGGAATTTCAGAAAGCATTTGTTCAATACGAATCGATTCGACTTGATTTTTTATTTCAAAGACTTTTTCAATACGACTTTTATCGACTTGAAATCCTGGCTTTTTCTGAAAACCTAAGCCATTTCCCATTAAAACAACTTCTTTTTGGTCATCATTTAGTGCCACCACTACATTGTTATTCAAAATCCGTAGAATTTCCAACCATCTCACCCTTTTCTGGATTCAATATTATTGAATAAAAAAAGACCTAAACGACAACACAAGAAA
The DNA here is from genome assembly GCF_058216495.1 of Enterococcus sp. AMC1623. Classification (NCBI taxonomy): domain Bacteria; kingdom Bacillati; phylum Bacillota; class Bacilli; order Lactobacillales; family Enterococcaceae; genus Enterococcus; species Enterococcus sp. AMC1623. The sequence goes on from NZ_CM177096.1 coordinate 2,401,009, forward strand.
GTGGTCATTTAGGTCTAGCTTAACTCAATAATAACTATCCTAGAACAAAGATACTACTTTTAGAAAGCGTTGTCAACATTGTTTTATAAGTGTTCATAATTATTTTCGTAAATTTACTTATTCTAAAAAAAAAGGTTCTTAACAAAATGGAAAGCGTTTACCAAAAATAAAAAATATGTGATACTATTTTTATAAATAACAAAGGTTGGTGAAATCCAATGACAAATTAATTTTGTTGCTCCGTTACTTTCGTTCAACGAATGGAGAAAACGATGTCCCAAAATAAAAAATTACAACAACTTTTTATGAAATTAGATGATATTTATCAAAAAACAAACTATAACGGTGCTTATGGGATTGTTACTGCCAATGAGATTTTGCATACAAATACAAGAGGTTTCAGCAATTTTGACACTAGCTCCCCTTTTGAATGTACAACAAAAACATGCATCGGTTCTTTAACCAAACAATTTACAGCGACTGCGCTATTGCTACTAGAAGCCGAACATAAACTTAATTTAAACATGACTCTTGCAGAATTTTATCCTAACTATGTGTATGCAAAAGACATTACTCTCATTCAAATGATTCATATGACGTCAGGAATTCCTAATTATACAGATGTCATTTACGAAGAAAGCTTAAAGAAATCGGCTGAACAAGATATTTCTGAGCAAATGGCACATTTCATCGCCACTAAAACACTCGATGAGGACAGCACCCCATTGGCAAAAATTTTAGAAAAACTCAATGTCTTCCCCTTGGATTTTCAACCAGGAAGCAAATTTGCTTATAGCAATACGAATTATGGCTTGTTAGGAGAAATCATTACCAAAGTAACTGGCAAACCATTTAGTCACTATTTTGAAGAAAAAATTTTCAAGCCATTAAATATGACTGCTACTTCTACCACCTCGCTTGATTCGCAAGCAATTAGTTATCGCTGGGTTGATGGAAAACGCCAACGGTTCGAAACCGGCTTACTAGATTCAGCAGACGGTGGGATGGTGTCTACTTTAGAAGATATGATGAAGTGGCTACAAGCCATCTTAAAGCAACAAATATTGTCTACTGCTGAATGGGAACGCGCCTTTACCCTTTGCCACAATCACTATGGATTTGGCTGGATGACACTCGATGACTGGTATTATCACGGTGGCGAATACCTCGGTTTTTACGCCGAAATATTTATTCATCCAACAACCAATATTGGCAAAATCATGCTCTACAATTTGGAAGCAGAAAGTGAATTAGACCAGCTTTCGATGGATGAGCGGTCTGTTTGGCGAGAGGCGTTAATTCAGTTATTCCAAAATAATTAAAAATACGAGGGCTAAATAATTTTTATTTAGCCCCATATTTTATCTAGCATCACTACTAGTGACCCTATCTACTTTTCTTCTCACCAACATTCGCCAACAAAGTAAACACACAAGCCATAAGAAACGCACAGACCATCACAATGACTGTTGCCACTAAGTTATCATTCGACATTAACGGAGCCATGAATGCCGGAACATAGGCTGTTGTGCGAACGTTCAAAAGCCCGACAAGAGTGCCTGCTAAGGTTGCTGCTAAAATAGTGCCTCCGAAAACTTTTTTATTCGAAAACATAAATGGATAGGCGGCTTCCACAAATGTACCAAACAAGAGATTAATAAAAATATTAGCGATTGCCGTTGGACGATCGCCTGCATTTCTTGGTTTGATAATGTAAGCTAACTGAATGCCAGCACAAACAATCACTAAACAAACCATATCAATTGCTCCTAAAAAGCTAAAACCGGTTGCTTCCATTTCTAATAGAACAATTGGTAAAATTGCTGCATGATAAACCCCACCAATAATCGCAAACCAAATAAGTGCCCCAGCAACAGTGCCAGCTAAAATTGGATTAAACGCTAAGACAGCATCAATCGCCTGTTTAATCCCATTTCCAAGCGTTAATGCTATTGGCGATAATAGATATTTCCCAACTAAACCAGCCAATAATCCCGCAAGTCCACCGGCAGCAATATTAGTGGTCGTCCCGGGTACACCATGTTTAAAACAAAAATTACTGATATAATACACTAAAATCCCCGCAAGAATCCCGACAGCCATCCCACCAATGATTCCGCCATCGACTGCTAACGCGCCAGCTAAGACACCCGCAACAATTCCGACTTCATCCATTCCTGAAATTTGTTTGGCTGCAATGGTTGCGACAATGACCGGTAAAAAGCCAACTAATGTCGTGAAAATATCTTCCAATCCGGAAAGCCCCGGTAGTTTACTTAAAGCTAGACTCAACGCCATTCCAATAAAACCCGGCATTGCCGCCATCATAATTCCCCGCAAGCTAATCCGTTTAAACACATTCGTTTCAAGTTGTTGATTGCCTGCACTCCCAATGACCGGCGTATATTTTAACTGCCATTCTTTTGCAAAAGCGGAAATGGCTGAAATAGCTCGTGTACGATTCGTAGTACCCGTTGTTCCTGATTGTGCAATAATTCGTACGCCTAAGCTAGCCGTTTCGGCCATGGAGGTTCCTCCCGTACCCGCTACAGGAATTTTCATTGTTGCCGCAGCAGATAATGCTTGATTATTGACACCTTTAGGATCACAACTCAAAAGCATCAACCCATCAATTTCTCCATTTAAGATTCGTTGCGCTAACTGTTGATCCGTCATTTTAGCTTGCTCATTAATTTCTGATAGTTTTTGCTGCTTGCCACTGATTAATTGTCCCACTTCATCAAGGCTAAACAAAGCGGCAGCCATATCCATAGAAATTTTGTCCATACTACCTTCTGTTAAAATAAACTGAATAGCAGAAACTTCAATACCTGCCGCCTTTGCTTGAGCAAAAATTTCGGCCATCATTTTTTGTGGATCAGCCCCACCTTGTGAACGTAAATTTCCACCACTACTCCCAATTACTGCAATTTTTTTCATATAGCCCACCTGTCTTTTTACTTCTCGTTTTCAACCAAAAAACGAGAAAAGAAAAAATATTCTGATAATTATAACTAATATTCATTATAGAATTTACCCTGACAGAATGAAAGAAAAACTTATTAAGTACACGATAGAATAGAAAACTCCCGCAAGAAGAAGCGTTTACAGGATTTTCTATTCTATTTTTCATGAATAAAATGATCATCTTTCAAGCGATACCTAAACCATGACAGTATCGATGAAAAAAGTAATTTTAGTTATTATAAATAAAAAAATGGTTTTACAAATTGAATTTCCCCACCAGATATCCTATCTTAAATGGATCTATTTCGCCATACGACAGCTCACAAAGACAATCTTAAGTCCACCATTTGAAACCAAACTCTTGCTAGTAATTCAAGTTCGTTACATCAATTTGGTTTCAGAGTATGGACTTAAGTCCATACTCTATCCGATACGTTGTAAGCGATTTACTAAAATGATAAATTACTTTTTAGATACGTATCTAAAAAATGTAAATAAGGAGGTTGTTTTGATGAAAGAAAATGTTAGTCAAGCAATGCAAAAATTTTCTCGATCTGTTATCGTTCCTGTAAAATTCATGGCTGTTATGGGTTTATTCTTAGCTTTTTCAGTTATTTTACAGCTTCAATTTATGCCTAGTTTTCTACAAACATTTGGCACATTGATAAAAACCATGATGGATAGCATGTTGAATAATTTATCATTAATTTTTTGTATAGGTATCGCTTCTTCTTTAGCTAACAAGAAAAAGGTTGAAGCCTCCCTCATCGCTTTGATTTCATTTCTTTTTTTTCTAGCAGCGAATAATGCATGGTTAATTCTAACGAATCAAATCGCTAATCCAGGAGAAATGGGATTGTTTGGGACAGGGCAAGGAATGGTTTTAGGTTTTCAAGTTGTTGATATGAATGTATTTTTAGGAATGATTATTGGTTGTATAGTTGGTTACTTCCACAATAAATTTTCAGATAAAAAATTTGTTGATTTCTTAAGTATTTATGGTGAATCTCGCTTTACGTTCATGTTACTTATTCCTGTCATTTTAATTTTAGCAGTAACAATGTGTTATATTTGGCCAATTGTCAATGGATTGATTTCATCACTATCTGGCTTTATTTTAACAACAGGGTTAATTGGCGTATTCGTGTACTCATTCGGAAATCGCTTCTTAATCCCTACTGGTCTTCATCACCTATTATGGATGCCGTTTTGTTTTACCGCACTTGGCGGTACAGCAGAAATCAATGGGCAAGTGTATAGCGGTGCAGCAAACATTTTTTATGCGCAAATGGCTAATGCTAGCACAATTACTACCTTAGACCCCTCTTTAAGATTTGCAACATTCGGTTTTGTAAAAATATTTGGTTCGATTGCAGTTGCTTTAGCAATCATCTACTGTGCGAAAAAAGAAAGAAAAGATGAAGTAAAAGGGATGGTTTTACCTTCAATGTTTGTTGCATCTGTAGCAGGTATCACCGAACCTTTAGATTTCTCCTTCTTATTTGTTTCGCCTCTACTATGGTTCGTTCATAGCGTATTAACTGCTATCTCAGAAACACTTTTATGGGCATTAGGCGCAAGGACATATATGCTCTATGGATTGATAGACACCATTGTATCAAATTCAGCATTTAGTCCAAGTGTAACCAAGTTTTATATTGTGATTATCATAGGAATTATTATGAGTGTCATTTGGTTCGTAATCTTTGTTTTCTTGATTAGAAAATTAGATATTAAAACTCCTGGCAGAGAGAATTTAGAATTAGCCGCTGAGGATAATGTTATAACTACCTCAGAAGTAGAAGAAAATAGTCAATCAGAATTGTTAAATTCTAATGACGTTGCTTTAGTCATTGATGGATTAGGTGGTCCAAATAACATTGAACATGTAACAAATTGTTTTACAAGATTAAGAGTTACTGTAAAAGACGAAAACAAAGTTGAAAAAGGGATATTAGAAAAAGTTTCTCAACAAAAAGGGATCGTTGAAAATGGAAAAAATATTCAAGTTGTTATTGGTATGGGTGTACAAACTTTCAAAGAAGAAGTATGCGATGTCTTAGGAATTACAGAATAATATGAATCAAGGAGTGGATTAAATATGGAAAGAAAAAAACAATCAGTCGTTATCGCAGGAGGCGGAAGTACTTATACTGCGGGAATTGTTATGATGTTAATTGAAAATCAAGATAAATTCCCTTTACGCACATTGAAATTTTACGATAATGATCAGAAACGTCAGGAGATTGTTGCCAAAGCTTGCGAAGTGATTGTAAAAGAAAGAGCCCCAGAAATTGAATTTATTGCAACAACCGATCCCGAAGAAGCATTTACAGATATTGATTTTGTCATGGCTCATATCCGAGTAGGTGGATTAAGTATGCGAGAAAAAGATGAAAAAATTCCTTTAAAATATGGTGTTGTAGGACAAGAAACTTGTGGACCTGGTGGAATGGCCTATGGAATGCGTTCTATTCCGGGAGTCATTGAGCTGATTGACTATATGGAAAAATATTCCCCAAATGCTTGGATGTTAAACTATTCAAATCCAGCTGCAATCGTTGCTGAAGCAACACGTCGTATGCGACCAAATGCGAAAATCATTAATATTTGTGATATGCCTGTAGCTATTAAGAAATCAATCGCTGATATTCTTGGGCTCGATAGTGAACTTGAAATTGTTGACCGATATTATGGATTAAATCATTTCGGCTGGTGGACTGAAATGTATGACAAAGAGGGCAATGATTTAATGCCAAGATTAAAAGAGCATGTACAAAAATATGGGTATGCTTCTGCTGCTGAGGAAGGTAATCCTTTACTTGAAGAAGCCAGCTGGATGGACACTTTCCAAAAAGCAAAAGATGTTTATGCAATTGATCCTAAAACTGTACCTAATACGTACTTAAAATACTACTTATACTCCGATTATGTAGTTTCTCATGCCAATCCTGATTATACTCGGGCAAATGAAGTAATGGATAATCGTGAAAAAAATGTATTTGCTGAATGCAAGAGGGTCGCAGACAATCAATCAGCAAAAGATACTACTATTGAAGCTGGCGAACATGCAGAGTTTATTGTACATTTAGCAGCAGCATTAGCTTACAATACCTACGAACGTATGCTATTAATTGTAAAAAATGACGGAGCAATTGCTAATTTAGATGATGATGCGATGGTTGAAGTGCCTTGTATTGTAAGTAAACGTGGTTATGAACCACTATGTATGGGTAAAATTCCTCATTTCCAAAAAGGAATGATTGAACAACAAGTAGCAGTTGAAAAATTAGTAGTAGATGCTTATGAACAAAAATCTTATCAAAAATTATGGCAAGCATTGACTCTATCAAAAACAGTTCCTTCAGCTAAAGTCGCAAAACAAATTTTAGATGAGCTAATTGAAGCAAATCAAGAGTGGTGGCCAACATTAAGTTAATAGTCTTCTATCTGAAAGTATGTTATAAAAATGGATAAGATACTATAAGAATTTTATTTGAGATAGGATGAGTACTATTATGCGTTTTACAGATTTAGTAAACGAACATTATGCTGATTTAAACGAAACAGAGTTATTAATGTGTAATTATATCATGGAAAATATCGATATAATTCCCACTATGAGTACACTTGAATTTGCTAGAAATAGTTTATCCTCAAAGTCTTCAGTTATACGCTTTTCACAGAAATTAGGGTTTACTGGATTCACCGAACTTAGAAATTTCATTAAATGGCAAGATCATGAAGAACGTTTTGATGAGCAAATAACTTTTACTAATCAAGTAATTAAAGACATAGAACGTTTATTAAACATCTTGAAAGACCGCAACTGGCTCCCAATTTATCAAATTATTGATTCTGTAGATAATATCTACGTCATTACAACAGGGATTACACAAAAAAATCAGGCAGCAGAATTACAACGATTATTTCTTTTGATTGGTAAACCTCTGCAAATCATTCCTGGAAATGGTAGCTCCAACGAGTTCAGAAGAATCCTTGAGAGACTAACTGAAAAAGATATCGTTTTTGTTTTATCATTATCTGGAGAAAATAATCGGTTAGAATCTATCATTCATCAATTAGAACTTGTTAAAAGCAAAATTGTCTCAATTACCAGTTTACAGAATAATTGGTTATCTGGAAAATCAGATTTTAACTTGTATGCTACAACTAGTCGCAGTCCCTTACCTAAAGATTGGTGGCTACAGACAGCCTCTTCGTTTTTTGTTTTAATTGAAGCTTTTGCTTTTGGATATATGGATTATAAACGCAAAGAATCCTCTTAAACAATTATTTATCTTATGAAACGACGATGTATTCGTCGTTTTTTTATTCGGGTTGAAATAACGGCTTCACCTAAATTTTGATTGCGTAGTTGTTCTAAATTTGACTTATTTCAAATATAAAATATAGTATTAAGAAATTGGATTGACTACTCATTCTAGGTAGTCATGTTAGCCATAGTTATTACTGAGGAGGGTAAAAAATGTTAATTGAACAGCTTAGAAATGAAGAACATTTTACCAATCATGAAAAGGATGTTGCACATTTTATCTTAGACAATATTGATGAAGTTAGTAATATGACATCTGAGCAATTAGCTAAATCTGCTTATACAAGCAAAGCAACAGTAGTTCGTTTATGTCAAAAATTAGGTTTACATGGGTACCAAGAATTCCGACTAAAATTAGTAGCTGAAATCAATCAAAATAATCGCATTAATCGTTTGCTGGCTAATGAACCTATTACTAATGCTAGTAGTTATATGGACATCATGCAAACATTGCCTCTTCTCTATGATAAAGCAATAACTAACACGAGATTGTCTCTTGATAAAAATTGTATGAATCGGATTAATAACTCTTTGAAAAATTTAGATTGCATCAACATTTATGGTACAGGTATTAGCTACATGTTAGCTCAATCTGCAGCCTTTAAATTTTCTACTTTAGGAATCGACTGTTCGGCTTATGAAAGTATTAATGCGCATGCTTTATCTGCTAAGAAAGAAAAGAAAACAATTTCTTTTTTGATTAGTTTTACTGGTGCAAATAGAACAGTAACTCGAATTGCTGAATACTTAAAGCAATCGACAAATAATTATATTGTAGGCATAGTAGGACCACATCATGAAGATATTCAACAATGGTGTGACGAATTAATTGAGATTCCTAACAGAGATTCATTATTGAGCCTAGATATTATTACTTCATTTACTGCAACAAATTATATATTAGATATTTTCTTTTCCATCATTCTTGCTAATAATTATGATGCGCATGTTAAATCTTCAATTGAAATGTTACAATACGAATCCTTACTGTTAAATAAAAATTATGACAGCGTTTTGAATGAAAAAGAATAAATTTGGACTTTTGTTTCAGAAACATAGTCAAATTTTTTGTTATTTTTGAAACGATGGAACTTCCTTTTTTGTAAGCGTTGTCGACCAAAAATGGATATGCTAGACTACGCTTACACATATATATAGGAGGTTTCAACATGGGTAAGTATTATGAGTTGGCGAATATGATTGTAGAAAATGTTGGTGGTAAAGAAAATGTTACTGGTTTAATCCATTGTATCACCAGACTGCGATTTACACTCAAAGATGAACACAAAGCAAATGATGATATTTTGAAAGCGATGGACGGTGTGGTTACCGTAATGAAAAGTGGTGGACAATACCAAGTGGTTATTGGGAATCATGTCCCTGAAGTCTACGAAGAAGTAATCAAATTACTAAATCTTAAAGATACGCAGCAACCAGAGACTACACCTGAAAATGGAAAATGGCTAGATAGAGTGATTGCTGTTGTGTCAGGTATTTTTCAACCAATATTAAGTATTATGGCAGCTTGTGGAATGCTTAAAGGTTTTAATACATTGTTTGTGACATTAGGTTTATACAGTGATACAAGTGGTGGTTATTTAATTATAAATGCTGCTGGAGATGCATTATTTACATTTTTACCATTATTCTTAGGATACACTGCTGCAAAAAAATTCGGATTAAAGCCAATGTTAGGCTTAGCAATGGGCGCTGCAATGTGTTATCCAAGAATTCAAGCAAGTGCACTTTCTGCGGGGGCTGAACCATTATATACGGTTTTAAATAATACTATGTTTGCTTCACCAGTGTATGTTGATTTCTTTGGACTTCCTATTATTTCAATTGATTATACAGGTACTGTTATTCCTGTGATTTTAGCCGTTTGGTTCGCTGCAAAATGTGAAAAATTATTTAATAAATTTGTACCCGATTTAGTGAAATTTTTCTTCGTTCCAATGTTAACATTATTGGTTGCATTACCTGTCGCAATTCTGTTCCTTGGTCCTATTGCAACATTTGGCTCCACTTTGATTTCAGAATTCACTCTGGCAATAAGAAGCTTTAGCCCTTTACTTGCTGGAGCAATTGTTGGTGCAACATGGCAAATTCTTGTTATTTTTGGTATGCATTGGGGATTCATTCCAGTTTATATTAATAATGTGATGACTTTAGGCTATGATAACGTAATGATGCCTTTCTTTGCATGCACATTCGCAACATCAGCAGTTGTTTTAGGAATTTTCTTTAAAACGAAAGATAAAAAATTAAAACAAATGGCTATCCCTAACTTCATATCAGGCATTTTCGGTGTTACCGAACCCGCTATTTACGGTATGTTACTTCCATTAAAAAAACCATTCATCATTAGTTGTATTGCAGGTGGAATTGGGGGCGCTTTTTATGGTTACTTTAACTTCAGAAAATTTATTATGGGTGGAATGGGTATTTTTGAATTACCTAATATGATGAATCCAGATGGATCAACGGGTAATATTATTGTAGCTCTAGTAGGAATTATTATTTCTATGGTTGTTGGATTTGTATTAACGATGATTTTCTATAACGAGCCAACTGTTCAACCAATAAATAATCGTATTAGTGATGTAACTACGAATTCCAATCTGACAAAAATAAAGCAAAAAACACATAAACTTTCTGTATTTAGTCCAATTAAAGGAGAAATCATCCCATTATCAGAAGTTGCAGATGAAGCCTTTGCAATGGAGATTTTGGGTAAAGGGGTTGGCATTATTCCAAGTGAAGGATTAGTTGTAGCTCCAGTAGATGGGATTATCACTACGCTATTTCCGACATTACATGCGATTGGAATTACTAGTAATGATGGCGTCGAATTATTAATTCATGTTGGCTTAGATACGGTGCAATTAGACGGAGAGGGCTTTAACGCCTTCGTTAAACAAGGCGACAACGTTATTCAGGGACAAAAATTATTAGAATTCGATATTGAAAAAATACAAAAAGCTGGTTATTCAATTACAACACCTGTCGTAGTCACAAATACAGCCTCTTATCTTAGCGTAGTAAAAGAAAGTGTTCAATCTATAGAAGGAGGCGACTTATTATTAACAATAACTGTTTCATAATTAATTTATGTAGGGAGTGTTTTAAATGACAATAAGGAATGATTTTTTATGGGGTGGAGCTACTTCAGCGAATCAATATGAAGGTGGCTATAATCTAGATGGTAAAGGGTTATCTTCTATGGATATCGTTCCTTCAGGTAACACTCGTTCTGACATCATTCAAGGGTACTTAAATAGTTTCTCAATTGATAATCATTTATACTACCCCACACATAAAGCCGTTGATTTTTATCATCGTTATCAAGAAGATATAGCTTTATTTTCTGAAATGGGTTTTAAGGCCTACCGATTAAGTATTTCTTGGACACGAATTTTTCCTAATGGAGATGAACTTAAACCCAATGAAGCCGGTTTGAAATTTTACGAAAATATATTTAAAGAATGTAAAAAATTTAATATTCAACCCATTGTAACAATCTCTCATTTTGATGTTCCTTTATACCTAGTTGAAAAAATTGGGGCTTGGAAAAGTCGAAAAATGATTGATTATTACTTAAAACTTTGCAAGATTTTGTTTGAGTATTACAAAGAGTACGTGGAATATTGGTTGACTTTTAACGAAATTAATATGATACTTCATGCTCCTTTTATGGCTGCCGGAATTACTTTTAATGCTGAAGACAATGAAGAACAAATTAAATATCAGGCTGCACATCATGAACTTATCGCTAGTTCTCTTGCCACAAAAATGGCAAAAGAAATTAATCCTAACAATAAAATTGGCTGTATGTTTGCCGCAGGAAGTGCCTATCCATACAGTTGTGATCCAAAAGATGTTTGGGAAGCTTTGAAAGTAAATCAAGAAAATTATTTCTTTGTTGATATTCAGTCGCGAGGAAAATATCCTAATTATGCCTTAAAAACATTCCAACATAAAGGAATAACTATAGTAATGGAGGAAAACGATGAACAAATCCTTTCTAAATATCCTGTCGATTTTATCTCGTTTTCTTATTACAATAGTCGATGTATTGCAAATAAAAATAGTGACGCAGAATTGACGGATGGCAATTTATTTGCCACTGCCAAAAACCCGTATCTTAAGACAAGTGAATGGGGCTGGCCAATTGATCCTTTAGGTTTGCGAATTACTTTAAATGAGGTTTATGATCGTTATCAAAAACCAATGATTATTGTAGAAAACGGCTTAGGAGCAGTAGATACAATTAATGATAATGGCAAAATAAAAGATACTTATCGTATACAGTATCTATCCGATCATATAAAAGCTATAAAACTAGCAATCGAAGAAGATGGTGTAGATTTATTTGGATATACTGCTTGGGCAGCATGTGATATCATAAGTGCTTCTTCTGGAGAAATGAAAAAGCGTTATGGATTTATTTATGTTGAGGCAGATGATAATGGTATTGGCACATTTAACCGTCTGAAAAAAGAAAGTTTTTATTGGTATAAAAAAGTAATTCAATCAAATGGAGAGATTCTCTAACAATTACACGTACTAAATAAGTTTGCTCAGTATAAAATTATTTAGTTTCAACAACAGTTCGAACAGTACTCTCTTTGTCTACTATAGCAATAAGTACTGTTCGACTTTATTTTTTAACTATTTATGAAAATTTTTAACTCATCTATACAAAAGAGCACTTCCCAACTTGGAAAGTGCCTTTAAATCTCACCTATAAGTGAAGAAACAGTTTCTAATTACTATGCAAGAGTAAAGTCCTCTCTTTTTTCAACTAAAAATCTATTTCATTCTAACCTACCCCTACCACTTCAAATCCAACAATTCAATCATTTCATGATAAGCTGTTTCGATTCGTTGTCGAGTTTCTTCTGGCACTTGATTAGCGTATTGTCCATCCGGCAAATAATCTTCTGCCAGTACCACTTGAAAATCGTAAGCCTGCATATCACCATACTCAAAATCATAATAAGTATGATTGGGAATTGGTTCTCTGGATACCCACGTAGGATGCAAGGTTACATTACTTAGATAAGTTCGATCGCCTTCTTTGGTAATCTCCACTTCCGGAATGACACCTCTTTCCGTCCAATAATTATAGTTAACCGTTTCATATCGTTGATTTGACAATAAATTCCCCATTGAGTAGATGATGAATTTCTTTTCGCCATCTTTTTCTACTATCTCCGTAGGTTCTGCAACATGTGGATGTCCACCAAAGATAATATCTGCCCCAAAATCAATCATTTGACGATAAACTGTTTGCTGTTCTTCTGTTGGTTCTAATGCATATTCAACACCTGATTGCGGCATAACAATCGTAATATCTGCTATTTTCTCCGCTTCTTTGATTTCAGCTTCAACTTTTTCTATCGATAAATCTTTTAAATATTTGTCATAGTCTTCTTGGCTAATGCTTTCCTCAATTCCGTTAAACCCATAGGAATAAGCCAGCATCGCTACTTTAATACCATTCACTTCTTTCACTAGAATGTCATCGTCATCAACATTGACACCTATTGTATCTAATCCCGCCTCACGAAAAGCAGTCGCCGTAGTGGTTACTCCTTCAATTCCTGTATCTAGAATATGATTATGTGCCAAATCGATAACATCAAAACCCGCATCTTTAATACTATCAACCACACTTGGTGGTGCATTGAATAAAGGAAAACCACCAATCTCTTTATTCGGATTAATTGTTCCTTCAAAATCGCCTAATGCGATATCTGCCGACGAAATCAGCGGTTTGACTTGGTCATAGTCATTAGCAAAATCGTACCCTTCACCATCAAACGAACTTAAATAGAGTGGTCGATGATAGAGCATATCTCCACTTGCAGTGACGGTAATTGTTTGCGGTCCTTGATTTTTCGTTTGACTGGTTTTTGTATCACGCACCTCATCTGCATTTTTCGGTGAACTTAGCCCTTTATAAACAATAAAATATCCTGTACTAATAATTGAGATAAGCAGCAGTACCACCAACAAACCAAAGATAATCTTTTTTTCTCTCCTAGAAAGCCAACGTTTATCATTCATTTTTTATCACCTTTCCATTGTCTTACTTGAAAACAACTTCATCGTAGCTACGAACATTGTGTGAAAACACACTCAAAACTAATTACGTAATAGGTTCTTTTTATATATTATTATACTGAAAATTTCATCTGTTTAACAGGATCTCTTTTTTCATGAAATTAAATAGCCTTCACCACTGCCTGTGCAACAACCTGAGCAACATTATCTTGAAAGACATTTGGCATGATATTTGTTGGTGTCAATTCTTCCTCAGAAATCAAATTCGCAATAGCTACTGCAGCAGCTATTTGCATTTCATCAGTAATTTTGGTCGCTTTTGCATCTAAAACTCCTCTAAAAATCCCAGGGAAAGCTAAGACATTGTTCATCTGGTTTGGATAATCACTACGACCTGTGCCGACAATATACGCACCAGCTGCCAATGCTTCTTCTGGTAAAATCTCTGGTATGGGATTTGCCAATGCAAAAATAACCGGTTTTTCAGTCATGTGATGAATCCATTCCGCTTTTAAAACATTTCCCTGTGACACACCAATAAAAATATCCGCTTCAACCAAGGCATCTTGTAACGTCCCAGAAACAAACGTGCGATTCGTTACTTTGGCAATGTCTAAATGATGAGGCAATAACGACGTACCCTCTTGCTCGTTTAAAATACCTGCTTTATCCACTACCAAAATATTGTGAATCCCTGCTGCTAAGAATTTTCTAGTAATCGCAATACCCGCTGCCCCACCACCATTAACTACTACTTTAATCTCATCTCGTGATTTTCCAATTAATTTTAAACTATTGAAAGTTGCCGCCAAAGCCACAATCGCTGTTCCATTTTGATCATCATGAAAAATAGGAATCGCACATTCATCCATTAAGCGTCGTTCAATTTCAAAACATCTAGGTGCCGCAATATCTTCTAAATTGATTCCTCCAAAAGTTGGTGAAATTGCTTTGACAACTTGAATAATTTCATCAATATCCTGTGTATCTAGCACAATAGGAATCGTATCAATATTTCCAAAACGTTTAAACAATGCCGCTTTCCCTTCCATTACTGGCAAAGCCGCTTCAGGACCAATATTTCCTAACCCTAATACTGCTGAACCATCACTAACCATCGCGATAGTATTTTTCTTCATCGTTAATTCACGGGCAAGCCCCTTATTCTCCACAATAGCTGAAGAAACAGCCGCCACTCCCGGTGTATAAACAACACTCAAATCCTCAGGCAGATTAATAGCCGCTTTTGGAGTGATCGACAGCAAGCCGCCATTTTGTTTCACCTGCTCCAATGCCAATTCTTTTACATCTTTAGTCATGATTTTTCCTCCATATCTAAATAGAAAACGGATACAAATTGTTTTATTTATTATCTTACCATAAAATAAACGTCATTATATATGAAAAAGACACTTTCCGGAGAGGGAAAGTGTCTGAGATGTGGTCTTGGGTGGTAGATGAAACCCCACTCATAATCATTTGATAAGGAAACGTAAAAATTCAGTGTGGACTACAATCATCTATAATTTGCTCATTTTCGATTCTAAATATCTGATCACACAATAATTCAATATCATTTTGGACGTGAGAAGTTAATATAATAATCCGATTTTTTTGATATTTTTGAATTAGCTGATAAGTTAAATTAACACTTTCTTGATCTAAGGAATTAAACGGTTCATCTAATATTAAAATTTCTGAACTAGGCATAAAAGCTTGAATAATTCCCATTTTTTGCTTTGTTCCCATTGATAAATTTTTAAATTTATGTTGTTTATAATGTGTTAAATCAAAATATGCAAGCCATTCTTCCAAGTCAATTTCTTTGTGATTTTCACACATTTTTCTAATTAGCTCTAAATTGTCCCACAGACTCAAGTGTGCTAAAAATTGCGGATGACCAATGAAGATTCCTGCTTTTTCCAAATAATTATTTTTTTCTCTAATAGTCCTCTCACCTTGTTGAATCTGGCCACTAGTTAGCTTGATATATCCAGCTAATGCTTTTAATAAAACTGTTTTTCCGGAACCATTTACGCCGATAATTCCATAAGTGTGATTTTTTTCAAAGTTTAAATTTACATTTCTAAAAATCTCTCGCCCATCATATTTTTTATAACCATTCTTAATCGTTAACACTAGCTATCCTCTCCTCTTGAAAAAGTACCTAGTGGTGTATAAAATTGAATAACTACCACTAAACATACTAAAAATAACCATTTTGGATGCTGATAGGTTTCTAACATCATGGGAATGGTAAATATACACCCAACTAAACCAAATAACATATTACTTACACTTAAAATAAGTAAAACAAAATAGATAATTACAATGGAATAAAAAAATATAACTGGCAACAAAAGTGTCTCCCAGGATATAAAAGATACCTTTAAAACAGCTATGACAAGGATACAACCACAAAATACCAAATAATCTTTAGTAACCTGCTTAGTAATAAGTATAATTAATCGAATTAAGTATTGATGACGACTTTTCGAATGAAATTGAACAGTACTGCGAAATCCATCACTCACCTCAATCATTAACAGAATGCTTTGATAGAATATTAGGAGAAACAGACCCAGAATAAATATGAGTTTGACGAAATCAAATTGTTTCTCACCAAAACTGCTAATTGCAGTTATCGTCAAAACACCTTCTTCTAAAAATTCCAAACTACTTAATCTTTGAGATCCCCCTAATGTAGTCATTTCATAAAGATAGTTTAGAAAAAGAAGACAGATAATCCACCGAAGAACAATAAAAAAAACTACTTTAACTGGCCTCATTTAACAAACCTCACCGTCTGTCGTTCTCCATAAAATAACAAAAAACAACAAATAAGGCAGATAGGTCAAGATAATCTGTGGGACTGTCAATTCCGTGTAGCTTGTTACCATGAGTGATGTCATAGGTACAATGTACTGATTATTGACAAACATATACATTAAAGGTGACAGAATCCATAAAAAACCAAGATAAGTCAGTATCCCACTCGAAAAACGTTTAAAATAATCAATACAATAATACACAAGCATACTATTTAAGACTAAAGCTATCATCTTTACTAACCAGTAGAAGATAGCATAACTCCCTATACTTGATGAAAATATTGTTAAAAAGCTATCTCTTGCAAAGTCATTTTCTAATATTTTTGAATGAAAAACACCACCGAAAACAGCAATAAAGATAATAATTATATAAATCATACTAAAAAAAAGAACAACTGTAAGACTACTATATATTTTTAATTTCAGTAAATTTTTTGCATATAAATTGTTTTTACCAATATAAAATTTCAAATAATTGCTTTTTAATAAAGAGTAACTATACCCTGTAAAAGAAATTAATATAGGGAAACCAAATGATTGATAAAAATTATATTCAAATAACGCATTATCATACGAAATAGAAGTAGATAGTAGCTGTGATTTCACATATTCTCCTCCAAATTCTGCTAAATCTGATGCTGTTGTATCAAAAGTAAAATAAATTTTTATCGTGTTCCAATAAATAAACGAAAGAAAGACAAGCAGAAACAAGATGATCGTTTTTTTGTAAGGTACTATCTTAAGATATGAAGTCATTTTCATTTTAATACTCCTAAATCATTAATTATGTGAACAGGTGTTATTTTTTAACTGCTATTTATCCGGTGACCAACTTCCTGTAACTATTGTTTGCACATCAAACCAATTTTCTCTAGCCATACTAATTTTATATGAATATCCTTTACTAGCCCAATTAGCATACTCTTTTCGAGAACCTGTAGACAACATATACACTTGGCTACGATCTTCATTACCAGAATTTCTCAAAACATTTTTAACCTTAATATTATTTTTTCTTGAATCTAAGTTCAATACATGTGACCCATTTTTTTCTTTTAACAACAATCCCGAATTATAATAGAAACCAGACATTGAAATACTAAAAGAACCAATACTTCTAGCCAAAACGATAGGTGTCATTACCATAAAACAGAATACTAATAAACCCGATAAAACAAACTTTTTCTTCATATATATTCTCCCCACCAACAAACCTGTTCACGATATTTATTGTAACAAAATTAATAAAGTAGTAACCAAAAGTACCCTAAACGTTGAATATCTTGTCTTGAACGTATATTTTTTAATAAACACAAAAAAGACACTTTCCGCAATTGGAAAGTGTCTGAAATCATTGATATAACAACGATTAACGTTTTGAGAATTGTGAAGCTTTACGTGCTTTCTTAAGACCTGGTTAGCCCAACCATTTTTTCAAACAGCTTCATAATGCTTTAGTAGCAACGATTTGGAGAGATAGAAACACGAAAATTTTTATTGACTTTCAATTTATTTGAAGGCAATGGTGTCAATTTTTAATAAAATACTGCGAGCTGAAACTGCAATTGAGTAGAATTTTTTTCTTAATGTTAATCTTAAAGTAGGTAGAAAAGGTTATATTTTAATTTCCCTTTTTAAATAGTGGAGTACTAGAATCAGGTGGGGCTGTGGGTGGTATAACTTTTATACTTAATGGCATAGAGAAATCTACTCCAGTTAGAATAGCCTCACCTTCTCCTAAAACAGGTAGATACGCTAGAATATCTGAATTAGCAGCGGAGCAAGATTGTCTTATAGCTTCCTTATCATAGTAATTAATTAAGCGATGAACTAAAAAAGTACCCATCTGAGATAAGGTGCCTACTGGAATATCCCTTGGCATTTGTGTAGATATGCAGAGAAATAATCCATATTTCCTACTTTCCTTTGCAATTTGATCAAAAGCCGTCAAGCTTGTTGATTGAAAATAATCATCAACGATTGCTTTATTCAAAAATTGATGAGCTTCATCTAAAACAAGTACAATAGGATTCTCTTTAAATTTTTGATTTCTTGCTAATTTTAAAAGATATTTTCCAATTGCATTTGCTAAGATTTCTCGTGCTTGAAATTCATACCCTAAACTTTCGAACCCTATTCTAAGTACAAAATTTTTCTGTTGTTTATCAGAAACAAATCCTTCGATAATCTCAATTAAGTTAGTTTCTTTTCTCTGAGTATCATTAAAATCAAATGATCGATCATATATCTTCGTAGTCACCATATTGGTTATTCTAGAAGACAAGCCGTAGCAAAAATTAGCATCACGTTCACTAACCGGACCAAAAAGCTTACCGTTATTGTTATCTGTCGGGTAGATACACTCACAGATAACTTGTTTACTTAGTTTTTTTATATTGATATTGATATCTTCTGACTCGATTTTTTCAAAATTTTGTAATTGATATCTTTCAAAATTTTTTATCATCCCTTTAGATTTCTTCAAAAGGCCAGATTCGTTATCAATAAAATTTTCTATTAGGCTTCTAGTATTTGGCTTATCAATTTCATCTTGATATATTTTTACTATTTTCAATGAACGTATTGCTTCAAGGAGCTTTGGTTTTTGTACACCTTCAGATGGTTTAATTAAAAAAAACAAATCCTCTTTTGTTAGATTTCTGTACGGAAAAAAAGCACTTTCTCCTATGACAACAGATTTTACACCTTTTTTTACAGACGAATACTCCCCAGTAGGGTCTAGCAAAATGACTTTAGACTTATTACTAGTCATACTTTCAATTAATTTTGCTATAGTCCAACTTTTTCCTCCTCCAGTTGTTCCTACTACTGCACAATGACGATTAAATAACGCCTGTTGACTAACATGAACCTCAGTTTCTGAATTCGATGTTAAATAGCCTAATCTAATATATGGAACATCCAAATCATTTTTTTGTCCAAATCTCATTACATATTTCTGAATAAAACTGCTCGGACAAACAAAAACTTTAGCTCCTATATTAGGAAAAGCATTCAATGTATGTTGCGCATTTCCACTAAAATAATCAAAAGAAAGTAAAATTTCTACTTTAGCAGTTGGATGAAAATCCGAATTTTGAAATGACTTTTCCGATAACGTCAGTCTCTCTTTTTCAGGTAAGTCAATTTCTGAAATTTTACCCATAAAGCCAGCATTCTCTGCTTCAATAGTGACAAAATTCCCTACTAATCCACCATTAAATTCTTCTCCAGAAAAAATCGTTTTATTAAGCAACGTAGAAGAGGGAAAATGGACCTTGACAAATTGAGGACTTACATGGCTAATATATCCAATAAAATAGTTATTATCAAATGGATTTTTTTCATTCATCAGAACTCCCCCATTTAGCCGATGAGTAAATTTCAGAATACGGATAACTCTCAACAAATTCCTCAAATGTTTGCTTAGTCAATATTACATTTCCTGTTTGAGATACCTCTTTTTTTAAATCTTCATATTGATCTTCCGCATCTATATTCGGAGCTACAAATATTATTGTTATACTCGAGTTAACACTTAATGCTTCATAAATCATGGCATTAATATGTGCATCTCCAAAGCTATATCCAACAATTATAAGTAGTGTATTCTTGGCTCTAGTTTCTTGCTGAAATCTACTCATCATTTCGAAAAAAGGCTGTTGATAGGAGCTTTCATACTTGTTAGAACTTGGATAAATCATAAGTGGGTCTTCGGATTCATCGCTAATGATTACTTCGTTGTTTTTAACTATCCAATTTATTGATCCATGGGGTTTATAAACATGAACTACATTCGGAACAAAGTTATCCTCCAAAATATTTTTATTAGTTATTCTAGTTACAACATCTAAGTCAAAATTTGTTCCTTTGAATTTCCGGGGAAAATTAAAAGAAAAACCATCAATAATCATAAATCCATTTTTTTCAGCTGCTTGTTCAAATAACGTATCGTAGTTCAACGTAAACACTTTTGGTCTTGCGTACTTAGTTTTCTTTGCTGATAGTTTTCTTAAAAATTTGCGATGTGCGCTATCTTTTGGTAACTTAAGTGTGCAATTTTCTTTTACCATATTTCTAAGTTGCGTTATAAATTCTTCTATATCTGAATCTCCAGTAACATATTGATATAATTGAGCATGTGTAAGAAGGAGCTCTAAGTTAGTAGTTTCGCTTTCAGCTTGAAATTCCTTGAAATTTATTTTTTCGCAAAAATCTTTTAAATGTAAATAACCGAATCTATTCACCGCTTCTTCCCATAATCCCGACATTAATTTTCCTTTTTTATCACCAATTCCAACCCCAAAAGAACTTCCTGCACCCGTCAAAATGATTGTATTTTCATATTGACGTTTTAAGTGTTTCTGTAAGGCCGCATCTCTCAACCTGATAGCGACTTGTTCCCAAGTTTCACTGTCCTTTTTTTCTTCAATAGAAATTTTTTTGCCGTTTACTTTAGCATATTCTTCAGTAAACTCAATATCATTATTGTGTTCAATATATATTTTCACGTTCAACAATACACCTCCATTTTTTTCATTTTAAGATGGGATTCATATTTTCTTATTCTAAAATAATCAC
Organism: Enterococcus sp. AMC1623; assembly: GCF_058216495.1. Lineage (NCBI taxonomy): Bacteria > Bacillati > Bacillota > Bacilli > Lactobacillales > Enterococcaceae > Enterococcus > Enterococcus sp. AMC1623. Next base: position 2,421,793 of record NZ_CM177096.1, read on the forward strand.
TTTCGTTATAATTTCATTTATAACAAAATCTAACTGATCCAACGGAATTACAAACCATTCTCTTGGGACTATCATTCGACCATTTACTCCAACTATCTCAACGTCTAATTTATTATCTTTTAACACTTTATGAATGGAATTTTCAAACTTTGCAGCATCTAGATTAAAAACATGGTATTTAGTTACAATTTCAACGGGCGCATAAAGATAAGTTGATTCATTTATTGCATTAGCAATTCGTTTTTCTACAGATCCTGTTGTTACACCAATTTTATATAAGTTATCAATTTCTTGAATTTGCGGATTATCTGATAACGATCGCAAAACGTATATATATCCAGATGAAATATCTTCTTCCTGAATACCATCAATAAGATTATCGATATTATCTGTTATCATTTTTCCACCACTACCGGTGCGATATAAGTTCGCAGCTAATGAACGTAGCAGAACATTACTTTCTGTCCCATTCTCATATATTACATGTAGACGTGCATTTTCTTCGCCATTATTTGTTTTGAATTTTTCACCAATCGATTCTACATATAAAACTGTTCCCTTTTGTATCAAAAAGCTACCTTGTTTTATTTCATAATTTTTAAACGGCAATATCTTTCTTGTCCCCGCCGCAATTTCCTTTTGAACATTTCGAAAAAGTGGTTCATATTTTGAAAAGTCCCTCATGTGCTTTCTCTTTGCTACAAAGTCAGGTTGGTTTTCTACTTTTCTAAAGCGTGAAGTATTAAATATTGATTTTTCAGAATTAGATTGTGCTAAATCACCCAATAATTCAGAAGAACCAAAATTCAATATATCATCAAGTGATTTTATTTCTTTATCAAACTGTTTTGATGGTGATAACAGGCCAACTTCATCATATTCTTTTAGTTTAGCAATTCGATCTGGATTTTTTCTAATTCCAATTAAACGATTTGCTAATGTACGTTCAGATAAACGAGTTGAATCATTTGTTTTTTCAGGTTCCCTTCCGTTTTCCTGATAAAATTTCACAATTTCCATAAAGTTTTCTACTTCAAGATCATAGAAAATCTGCTCTTGTTTTCTTGAAGGAGCAGTGATTTGATCAAACAAATTACTGTTCATAATATCATCAAGTGAACTATAACGTTTATCCATTCGCGCGACCTCTCTTCAGGTCACGCATATAAATGACGGCTTCCCCCATTCTTTTTTCAATCGGATCCGTTGACTTCTCATCAGGTGCTCTTCCAGCCTCAGTAAAAAAGGCTTCTACTTTTGGCCAAATAAATTTAAGCTCTTCTTCGTCGAATTTTATGCGTTTAGCATCGATGCTTTCTTGAATCAATTTCAATACAGGCGCATTTAATTCTTTAGATAATACTTCATAGGCTTTTTGGAATGGATTAACCGAATCAATTAAATCAATGTTTAAGTCTTCAATATTTACAAACTTATCTGTCATACGAATAAATTCCTTACTACCCCTTACTTCTCTAATACTGCTTTTCATTGCATTATCAGCCACAACGGTCTGTCTAACTTCTTCTACTTCACTATCAGTTAGATTCGGATATTTTTCTTGAATCACTTTAGGAATTAATACTTTATTCAACAACTTTGGTTCAATTTCTCTACTAACCATTGCTTTTTGAATTTGTGAATCTTGGAAAATTGCAGCTTTTAAGTCGTTCAAATCATTTTCAATGATCTTTTTAGTATTAATAGTTGACGGTTCTTTAAATCCTTTAATATGCAATTCCCCAGATGCGTTTCTATCTGAGTTACTTCTTCGTGCTTTGAACTTGAAATCTGGTGTTAAAACTTGTTCCATAAGTAAAGAAGCTGAAATAGCTTTTAGCATAGTATTAACAGAATATGTCACATCATCATTTTTAGCATCAGGTTGAGCAATCAAATTAGTAAATTGTGCATGAGTCTTATTTGAACTATCTCGTGTACAACGGCCAATAATTTGAACAATTTCTGTAAGTGAACCACGATACCCAATTGTTAATGCATGCTCGCAATACGGCCAATCAAACCCTTCTTTTGCCATTCCTAAAGCAATAATAATATCCATATCATCTTCATCATCAGTATTTCTTAAATACTCTACAATTCTATCTCGTCCTTCTACTCTTACCAAATCAGCAATTTTCAAAATTTCCCCATCCGAATGACGTCTAACACTAAGAATTCCTGTTTCAGGATTTTCCTCCACAACTTCCCCAATTAAATCAAGAATCTGATCTACTTCCATTTCTTTATCTTTGGTAGACTCAATAGAATTTACATTTGGAATATGAATAATCGTTTTTTTGCCTGTATCTAGAACTTCATTAATGGCTGATAGATATTTTCCTTGATAAAAGTGATAGCCAATACCAAATGACTTTAAGTATTCATACCCATCAAGCTGTTCGTAGTATGTGTATGTTACTTTATCAAATAGTTCTTCATCTTGTGGCTCTAGAATAGGTACTGAATCACCTCTAAAATAAGAACCAGTCATTGCTACAACATGGCAACTAGAATTTCTAAGAACACTTCGTAGCAGTTCACCCAATTTTGAATTAACATCTGCTGAAACATGATGGAACTCATCAATTGCCAATATGCAGTCATCAAAAATGGAATCATCTAGTTGTTCAAATGCAAATCGCAACGTTGCATGAGTACATACCAGAATTTCCTCATCTGATTCCATAAATCGAATAAAGCCTTGGACTTTACTCTTATCTCCTCCTGCTGAAGTAAGATTATTCCTTGGTTCAACTTCCCAATTCGAAAAGAAGCCATGACTGGTTAAATCAGTATTTTTGAATGAAGCTCCAATGGAACGTTCTGGCACAGCGACAATTACCTTCTTTAGTCCTTGATTTATTAATTTGTCTAAACCAATAAACATTAAAGCTCGACTTTTTCCAGATGCCGGAGGAGCTTTTACTAATAAGTGCTTCGACTTGCGTTTTTCAAAAACTCTTGCCTGCATCTCACGCATGCCCAAACTGTTCGTTGATTTACTTTTTCCAGTTTGATGATAATTTATATCAAAAATGTTTGAAGTCAATTAGGCATCCCCTCTCATATCTGCATATCTTTCTAATAGAATTTTTAATTTTTTACTATCATCATAATTTGAAAAGCCATAAATTCTATCAATCAGTTCATCTAATTTACTGTGAACTAATTTTAAATCGCTAGGAATCGTTTCTGGCATATATAACTCTGCCAAGCTTCTTCCATCCATTTCTCTCAAATCTAAAATATCAAAAACTAAATCCTCGATTTGCTTGATTTTGTCATCGCTAATCTTAGGAATTGGAAACGTATTGTAGCATAAGCCAGATGAGTAACTATATCTCGTTTCAAGCCGCCCACTAACAGCATCAATCCAAATCATATGGACTTTAGACATTAAAATACCTAATAAATATATTGGTGCATCGTAGATTCCGTATACTCGATTCGATAAAATAGTATCTTTATTGTTGATAAATCCCATAGGGATATACATTCTAGCTTCAGATGATACTGCTGGTACCACCAGTGTATTAGAATCACTACTTTTATTATTTTTATCAAACGGCGTTATTTGTTTAAACATGTATGGTCTGTCAGCATACTGATTAGTTGATTTAGCTTTGCTTTTTTTCCTGAATTCTCGGACCTTGTTTATTCTTATATGAATTTCAGGATACTTCAAAACTTCATTGTATTCATTTTCTGTTATCCATAAACAGTACCTATAACTTCCATTTAAAAATTCTTCACTACCTATATACTTTTTAAAATATTTTTCTATACCATGATATTTATTAATCATATCTTTATATTCGTCTATAGTAAAAATTAGGCCTCCACTATCTGTCGGTTTATTACCAAATAGCATAGTTTGGCAATTAGACAGCTGTCTTCTTGTATCTTTTACTAATATGTTGTCTCCATCTATGAGATAAGCATTGATATTTTTAGCTAAAATTCTATTACTACCTTCATAAATATGCTTAGAATCATTATTATTCGAGCTTAGCCCTATAATAATAACAGTAACTCCGGCCTCATTTTTTGCATTATTAGACCATTTGAAACTTTTGTAAGCAAAAAATATTTCTATGTGATTCAAGAAAATTTCTTCCCATAATATCGCCACTTGTTCTCCCTGACAAATTGAATTCGTAGACACAAAAGCCAGCTTTGAATTATTATTTTTTATATATTTACTTCCTAAGAGAAACCAACAAGCAATATAATCAAGATAACCATTTCCTGTAACGCCTTCAAAAATTTTTCTTACACTGGCTTTTTGTTCTTTGGTCTGCTTAGAGTGCCCTCTATATGGTGGATTTCCAAATAAAAATACTTCTTCTTCATTTTGATTTGAACAAACTTCAACCCAACTGACTTCCAATGCATTGGCGCATCGAATATCTCCTGCTGATCTTAGTGGTAAAGTAGGCCTCACCGCTTCCGCAACGGCTGCTTTTAAGGCTGTATTCATTTGATGCTCCGCAATCCATAATGATAATTTAGCAATATCACATGCAAATTCATCAATTTCAATTCCATAGAACTGAGATAAAGTAACAATCGGTTCGTATATTAGCATTTGCGCATTATTTATTTCATTCATCAGCACGTAGATATCAATTTCTAATTGGCGTAATTCTTTATACGTAATAATCAAAAAATTACCCGAACCACAAGCTGGATCGAAAAATTTCATGTTTTTTATTCTATTTGTAAGCGTTGAAATCTTATCTAAATGTTTTTTTCTTGTATCAGAGATTTTTTTCTTTCCTAAGTGTATCTCTTGAAATGAATCGTTCCACGAATCTTTAATTTCTTTAAACTGTTGTTTGACTTCATCTAAAAACAAAGGATTGATTACTTTCATAATATTAGTAACGCTTGTGTAATGCATGCCTAAATGACTTCTACTATCTTCAGTCGCAACAGCTTGGATCATGGACCCGAATATATCTGGATTTATTTTTGACCATTCAAGAAGCTCTCCACATTCCAGTATTAGTTTCCGAGCTTTTTTATTAAACTTAATCGGTTGATGTGGTTCCATAAATAATTGGCCATTTACATAAGGGAAGTCTTTATAAATAATTGGCGTTTCTTCTCTCGACTGTGTATCTAAAACTTTAAACAAACCCTCGATATAATCATTTAAATTATTCCCATCATCACTTGTATATTGTTTTATACCATTCGTAAATTGACCCTTATGGAAAATATTTGTATCCTCAGCAAACAAACAGAATAGAAGTCGCATTAAAAATAAGTTTAATGCATGGCGCTGTTCCTCATTATCTGATTCTATTTCTTTATTTAAAACGTCGAACAATCGTGCAAAACGCTCTGCTGCTTTAATATCTAGTGGATTCTCTTTTTCAAAATCTACTTTTTCAATTCCATTCCATGCTAGAAAAAAGTTAAAATGTATTGGCAATTCTTTAAACTTAATATCTAATGACTCCCCAGTTTTCGTATCTTTAGCTAAAATCACTTTGAAATTGGTAACAAATAAATACCTAGGGATAGCAACCGCATCGTTCGCTTTGCTTTCAATTTCAATGAAAGCTTCAAAAACATCGTTTACTGTTTCTTTAAAATATAATTTATTCTTTAAATGTACTTCCCCCGGAATCTTCGAAAGATTATTAGTTCCATTTTTTAGACGTGTAATTGTTGAATTTGGTATATCGTAAATTTTTAAAAAGTCATAAATAAAGTCTTCCTTATTTTCTTTATTAATAATTTCAATAATTTCATCTTCTATTTCAATTAATGCCATGTTTAGTCCTCCCACATATCTCCATCAATAAATTTCCATAACTTAATTCAAAATGTTGGTTAGATGATTTCCTAGTATTCTTAGATATTTTGTCTCTCAATAATTAGAAACTTCATCTATATGTTACCTAATATCCTCTCTAAACCAATCCTCCAATTCATCCGTACTGACTTTACTATAAATTCGGATTAGTTCCGGACGTAATGTTTCAAATGCTTCTATCAATTCTTCTCCACCAAATTCTCCAGAAAAAGATTTATTCGTTAGTTCTTTGGACAACATATTGATTAATTCTCCAGTTTTTTGTTGATCTGCCAAGGTATTAATTAGTTTCCCCACTAAATATTGATTTTCAAAATTACTATCTGCAAAAAAATCGTATTTTTCGACTTCTCGTGTAACTATCTTAATCATATCATCTTTATCTTCATAATTAAATTCGCCGGCTACATCCATATATTCGACAATACCACTCGTAATAACGGTGACTGCCTCATCTTTCTTCTGTTTAGATAATTCATCGGCAATCGGTAAATTTTTTATCTGATCACGTACCATTTTTTGAAGTTCTTCTTGAATGACGTCTTGCTGCAGTTCATAAAAATAATCATCCATGAACTCCTCACATGGATAACCAACTTCATTTTCCCAGGCAGGATTTTTAAACTCACCAGTATAAAACTCTTCCTTGATAGCTTTCACAACTTCTGGATGTTCTTGCACTATTGTAATCTGCCCTTTTAACTGCAAGTAGTTCGCAATATATTCTTCAATATCACCAAAATAAAACCAGCCTACCGGTTTCCCGCTAATACTAGATAATTGATTAATCACATTTTCAGGGGCCAATGCATAGCCTTGAACATAGGAACTGATTGTTGGCTTCTTTATCCCCAAGCGATTGCCCAACTCCGTAAAGGACAGATGCATACTTTCTTTGATTTCTTTGATTCGTTGTCCTACCTTTACTTTATCCGGTTGTAATAAACCAAACATAGATTACTTCCTCCTTGTCATTTTTCCCTATTATATCACTCGTATAAAATTTCGTATATATTTTTTGCTAATTCTCTTGACTTCGTATAAACAAACGTATAAAATACAAATCATAGATGGCCGTCTATATTTTTTTAAACCGACCGTATAAATTATCGTATATCAAAAAGGAGGCCTATTATGCCAATTAAAATTAATGATCTTACTTTACCAAAAGAAAAACTAGAAAAAGAATACCAAGTCGTCAATGTTACTCGCTGGCAGAAAGATGGGGAAATTCTAGGTTGGAGCTATGAATGTATCCTACCAAAACTACGCTACGAGAAAATCAGTGTCAAAGTCAAATCTGAAAATCCTATAATCACTCCGGAAGAACTTATCCAACAAGGCTTAGCCATGGTTACATTTATCAATTTAGTGATTTCGCCTTGGGGGCGCTCTAACGGTCAATTCGTCAATTATGGTTTATCGGCCACGGCAGATGCGGCAACATTGATTCCGAAAAAACAAGGCCCTACTGCACAAAACTAATTTTCCTATGGGTTTGTTGGGTGGTTAGGACGAAACGGCGGGGCAGCGCCATAGAGCCGCTTCTGTCCGTTAAGACCGCCCAATAAACACATAGGCTGGAAGGACTGCTTTGCAGGACTTCCCCTTAACTTGATTTATAGAACAACATCAGGCGAAAAATGATGGTTCTTTGACAACTGAATACACATCAAGGAGTGATGGTTTTGAAAGCTTATAATCAGAAAATCATTGAAACTCCCACGTACCTTGAAATTTATGATTATGAAGCGATCATTACTCCTAAACAAAAAGCAGACAAAAATGAAACCAACCTAAAACGAAAAAAAAAATTAGCCTGGCTTTATGAAGAAGAAAATACGACTACTGATAAAAGAAAAAACTATGATGACCTATCTGCTCAAGGGCAATACGACAGCTTAAAACGAAAACAAAAATACTATCAAAATATGCGTTTTGAAATTGCCCGACTCGTGGATATGAACTTTGACAATCAGACGAAATTCTTAACCCTCACTTTCAGAGAAAACATTCAAGACATTGCCTATGCGAATAATGAATTCAAAAAATTTATCAAACGACTAAACTACGAACTCTATCACACAAAAAAAGCAAATCTAAAATACCTAGCCACGTGGGAAAAACAAGAACGAGGTGCCATCCATTATCACATCATCCTGTTTGACTTTCCTTTTATCTCCATCAATCGTCTTACTACTATCTGGGGACATGGATTTATCAAAATCAACAAGATTGATGTGGATAGCATCGAAAATCGTGGGCGCTATATCAGTAAATATTTCGATAAAGACTTGGATTTGAAGGAACATAAGAAAAAGGCCTTCTTCAAATCGCGCAACCTCAAAGTGCCCAGCGTCACAAAACAACTCGTGGATCAACCTTTTGATACCACGAATCAAGAGGTACTTTATACCAATGAGTATCTCGTAAGACGTCCAATATTTTACAGTGCGATAAATGAAGGTGGAACTCCTGAACAAGTGATGGATTTTCAAGAAAGCACTGTTCACTATACCAAGATAAAAAAATAATTCATTATTCCCTACGCAAAATTCAAAGGAAGTGAGAATATGACCGAAATGAAAATTTTACTCAGTGATGATCAGATGGGCATTATTTCTACTCAACTATCTGATTTAATCACAACTGAAATCGAAAAAATTAAGACACAGGAAAACCTGCAACACCGCTATATGAATAAGAAGCAAACTTGTAACTATCTACAGGTTTCCAATAATACGTTAGATGGCTGGATTAAAGAGGGCTTACCCCTTATTCAAATCCACGGTTCAAATAGATTTGACCGTATCGCCATTGATCAATGGCTAGCAAGCCTAGCAAAATAAACCCGACATCGTTATACTCTATATATAGTATTTGATTTCGGCTCGCAAATTCGGAGGGAAATACTATGGCAATTAGCAAAACAGAAAATGAGACTTACCGTTTACGGCTTTACTATCCACAAGATATCCAAGAGATGATAGGCGTAAACAAACTTTATTCCAAAACTTTCAAAACTAGAAAGGAGGCAAAAGAAGCAGAAATTGATTTTTATGCCAAGATTAAAGAGCTACGGGAAAACAAAGAAAAGAACGCTTTTGAACTAGGTGGCGAAGCACTGTTCAAAGATTTCTATGAAGATATCTGGATTGATGCTTATACAGCTGGCTTAACTTCTCGAAACACGAAGTCTCCCACACCTGTCACAATCGCGAATACAAAAGATATTTTTCGACTTCACATCTTACCAATGTTCGGAAAATACACGTTGAACTATCTGAATCAAAACAAAGCCTTTGTTCTAAAAATCATGACTCAAAAGGCTGCCGAATACGCAAACTTCAAAATACTACGTAGCTACGTTAATTCTATTTTCGATTGGGCAGAAGAGCTTGAATACATTGAACGGAATAAACTAGAAAAATCGCTTAAACGAATCAATGCTACTAAGAAAAACCAATTGCAAGAAGCTAAAAAAGAAGAAGATTTGTACCTCTCCTTTGAACAACTTCAAGAATGGCTAACTGCCGTCCAAAACGATTATGAAAGTGGGCAATTGACTTTACAGGACTATGTATTATTTCTGACTACCTTCTTTTTATCTGATCGCAAATCAGAAACTTATGCCATCAAATGGAAGAACGTGAGTTTCACTACTTCCCAGATTACGATTGGTAAAGCCTTGGATAAATTTGGCAATGAAAAAAGCACAAAAGGGAATAAAACGACAATCTTCCATATTCCAAATGAGCTAAAGCAATTACTTCAACAGTGGAAAGTCCAACAAAAAGAAGAACTAGCTCAATTTGAAATCGAACAAACCGAAGAACAGCTACTCTTTACCTTCTTTGATGATAAAGGGAATATCAATCAAAGGCTTCATACAGATTATTTGAACTACCGTATGAAGTCCATTGAGCGACGACATAAACACCTTACCCATGCGACTCCACACAAGTTACGGCATACTGGGGCAACTTTAGCCAAACAAGCTGGTGTCGCTCTAGAACAGATTTCTGAAGCATTGACTCACAGCGATACCAACATCACGAGGACCTATGTAAACACACCAAACGTCATTCAAATACCCATTGGTGAAATTGCCTATCGCAAATTGTCTCAAAAAGATGCAGACCGGAATGGTGTCAACAATGGTGTCAACTCAAAAAAAGACGCTTCGCAAAATGAATTGCGAAACGCCTGAAAGTACTGATATGAAGCTGTTTTTAACGCTTAGAGAATTGAGATGCTTTACGAGCTTTTTTAAGACCTGGTTGGCAGTTCAAATGTGTTATTTTAAATCAATGAATATCAAAAGTGCTGATTTACCAGTATTTTCCGCCTCAAGATTTGTACTGTATTTCAGTCGATTTTAGGCACTCGTAACCACGATTCGTAACCAATTTTCAACGTAAGACAATTTAGTTACGATAAGTTCAGAGCATATCAGTATCAACTACACTCCTTTAAAACTTTCCATTGAAGAAACTGCATGGTAAATCCACGTAGTCTTTTTATCGTTGCCAAATCAAAGATAAAAGAACAAATTCCTCAAAACTTGTAGGACTAAACATCATGGCGAATAAAATATCCTTTTATATCATCAATTTTAAAATCTTGTATTAATGATACTGGATGAATAGAACTGCCGGCTGCTAAGACCTCCTTACAAGACATGAATGACCAATTTGGTTCATTCCCTCTGTAATCTGGATTATTTGCATAAACAATTCCATCTATTCCCGCCCATATTGCTGCTGAACTACACAAAGGGCAAGGTTCAAAAGTAGAATACAGCCAATATCCTTTCGGAAAAGCTGCTATTTCCAGTATAGTGCAGGCTTTTCGAATACTGTTAATCTCTGCATGAGCAGTAGGATCATGACTCTCACTTACGTTGTCTCACCAAAACAAATAACCTTACCCGCTGGATTTACAATAGCTGATTGAATTGAATGCCGAGTCCATTGCCGTTCAATTAATTCAGACATAATTTGATCATCAGGATGTTGAAAGTCCATAGTTTCCCCTTTTCAGTCATTGCTTTCTAAACATAGCGCTTTGAACGACTTTATGAATTGATATTTTTTCATTATTGATTGCTAGATAGAATTGATATAAAATTCTCCAAATGTTAGGCGCTCTTTGCGGAGGGGTTCGCCTCAAGCGAATTCCCCTTCGTAAAGAGTTCGCCTTGAACACGAGTGGGCGCCAGCCCGCGAGTGTTGTTTCACCCCCCCTATCTAACAGGGGGGTACAAAAACACGAAAAACAATCGAAAAGCTACGTACAAACACTGTTATACCAAGGAAATAAGCACTTATTGACAAGTGTAAACTAATTTAAAAAAGTTCACATTTTGTTTTCACTGGTTCTAACGAGTTTCAAATAGCGCATCAAACTGATATTTTTAGCTATTCAACTTTCAATTAGCCTCGTTGATTTTTAAATTACCGATTTTATGCTTCTATTGATGGCCCGTGAATTATATTACGATTTGAATTCATTTATTAGCTGATACTTAGTCGAACGGCCTTGCCCGACTTTTTGAATCTTATTCTCTGTTTGTAACTCAGCTAAAGCACGTTCTATCGTTCGCTGGCTAATATCCGGCAATAAGTTCTCCAGATTAGCTCTACTCAAAGGTTCAAAGGACTTTTCTAGTTCCTCTACTACCCTCTCTGCAGGTGTTAGCTCACGATTAATAATAATCTCGAAACGCTCTGAGAAGTTTTCATACGCTCGCAAAATGATTCCGACAAGATAGCGAACAAAAGGCGTATAGTCTTGCTCATTTTCCAACCATCCTACAGAACTTGCCTGTAACGCTTCATAATAGGTTTGCTTCGATTCTTCAATCAACATTTCAATACTGATGTACTTGCCGACTAAATAGCCTGACTTGTATAGCAATAACAGCGTCAACAAGCGCGACATCCGCCCATTCCCGTCACTGAATGGATGAATCGAGAGAAAGTCTAAAACAAAGCAAGGAATCAGCAGTAACGGATCAATCTCAGCCTTCTGAACGGCTTGATTGTATTGGTAGCACAACTCATCAATTAAATCAGGTGTCAAATAAGCAGGAGCTGGTACAAACCGAACTCGCTCCTTACCATCCAGATCTTTTTCCGTAATAACATTATCACCACTTTTGAACTTACCTTTGTAACTTTTAGCTGAGTAATTATAGAGGTTCTTGTGTAACGTTAAAATATCATTTGGCACTACGCGAATGTACTCGTAGCTATCATGAATCAGTTTCAAAACATCCCGATAACCGGCAATTTCTTCTTCGTCTCGATTACGAGGTTTGACCTTTTCTGCCACGATTTGCTTCAAGCGGCCATCTGTCGTCGCAATTCCTTCAATTTTGTTGGAAGCCTCTGTACTTTGAATCAAAGCCAAGTCCGTCAGTTTACTTAAAATTTCTGGTTTGGTCGCAATATAGAGTTCTTGCTTTCCCTTATACTCATGAATCTTAGTCATCATATTCAACAAATCGTGACTAAGAGAGAGTTTTTTCAACTCACGATAATTAAATTCTTTCACCGCCATCCACCTCTTTTCTCCGCCATTTTATCTTATTTGGCGGAGAAAAACAAATAGTGGCGGAGAAAATTAGAAAATCTTCTTTTAAAGTATTTTCCATCTAAAAAGCAGTATATTTTGAAAAGCTCTGCGCCTCTTAGATGTTATATCAGTAAAAATTAGCAACAGGATTTACTCTACCGTTTACAATAATAAAGACATCTCCCCCCATCAATCAACCACTCTACTGGAGAAATCTATCTACTTATAGTCAATATAATCAATATCTATTTCATTGAAATTAATATCAAACTTCCAGCGAGCTTTTTCCGTCAAAAAAACGAGAAAACTATAACCGTATATTTATCTCTTTTGACTAGTACAAAAGAGATTAATCTTTCCTTTGGAATTGATGATATAATGAATTGAATTGATTTCAGGGGAGTTGAATTTTATGGAAAATCCAAAGTTCATTGACTTTTTTGTTCAAGAAGAAAATATTGTAACTGCCCAGGATAAAGAGATTACTGTTCTACATGTAAATATAGCCGATGATGAAGAAATTCTAAACCAATGGGCTGAGTATTTAAGAGACAATTATTGCTCGTTAGCTGACCTCGATATGCAGCGTGATGGTTTTGGCATCTCCCGAAAGGATTTTTTACTAAATATGAAATTTCCTGATCCTACAGACCGCCTTGGTCCTAGCACTATGTCTGGAGATTTTTCAGAGATATTAATAGCTAGCTATATTGAGTATGTTTTAAATTATGTTGTCCCGAAGGTGAGATACAAACAAAAATTTAATCGAAATACATCCACACAAGGTAGTGATTTAATTGGTTACAAACTTAATACTGTTGGGCAAACTAACAAAAAAGATGAAATGATTGTCATTGAGGTAAAAGCAAGAAATAGCGAATCTGCTCCTGATAATGTTTTACAAAATGCTGTTAATCATTCAGCCAAGGATCTTACACGAATTGGCGAATCTTTAAATGCCTCATACCAAATGTTAAATTATTATGGTAATAGTGACCAAGCTAATTTAGTAAAAAAATTTCAAAATTCCGTTGATCGTCCCTATAAAAGGATCTTTGCTGCTGCGGCTGTCTGTTCAGATAAAGCTTTTTCTAGAGATTTATTAAAAACAGTAGATATCTCCACACATCCAGATAAAGATGTTCAGTTGATAGCTGTACATTCTCCTAAATTTTTAGAATTTATCAAACAAATGTATGTGAGGGCTGCCAATGTTAATTGAAAGTAATTCAAAATATTATTTAAAAAAAGTTCAGGCGAAATCAAAAATGTTTGAATATGGTGTTCCACTTGAAGAACATATTCAAGTAGAATACATGGCACAAGAATTAATAATTCTTGCAATTGCTACAATTGGCGATGCTTCTAATTTTATTTGGGATAACAGAAACGTTGGAACTTCTTTATCATTGAATGATGAATTGATTGAAAATCTAAATTTCACATCAATTTACTTCAATTCTCTAATTACCTCTAAAATTGGTGAATCAAATTACAATGATTACTTTGGGATATTAGGCGCCATCTCTTTTTATCTTTCAGACTCCCTAGGAAGTACAAAAGTAATGCTCAATAAAATAGACTGGTCGATGGATTTAGAGGTTAATGGAATTGAAACAGTTCTCTTATATCTTATGGCAGATAGACTAGATGATCTAAACGGCTATAAGTTCCCAAGTAAATATATCTATTCATTCTATTCATTGATTGAGGAATACTCCCAATTCTATTCGAATGGTACACTGATTAACATTGAGAGCCTAGTTATATTGAAACAAAAAATTTATGAATCTCAAAACCCAAGAGAAATTCTTTTCGGAGATGCACTGTTAGCAGTTTTTATTAAAAAATATAAAAATGCTTCTTTAAATCTTTTACCAAATTATTCTGGCACGACCATCGAAGATTGGAATGGTTTATTATTAAATAATAGTTCTATAAAAGAATTATGGCCCAGCCAAATATTATTAGGTAAAGAAAGTATATTTAAGGGTAGCTCTGGTGTTATTCAAATGCCAACCAGTTCAGGAAAAACTACTTCAATTGGTTTAATAATTAGATCTGCTTTTATCACTAATCGAACAAAACTTGCTATTGTTGTTGCACCCTTCAAAGCTCTTTGTAAAGAAATTACTTTAAATTTAACTGACTTCTTTTCACATGATGAAGTGATCGTTAACGAACTTTCAGATATTGCAGAAAAAGATGATATAGATTTTTTTGATACTACAGAGAAAAACACACTTATTATACTCACCCCTGAAAAATTACTTTTTTTAATAAGAAATAAGAATGAAATTTTAGAAGACCTTAACTTAATTATCTTCGATGAAGCACATTTATTTGATGATAATTCCAGAGGCACTAATTACGAGCTACTTATTTCAACAATAAAGTATTACCTGAAAAAATCTTCACAAAAAATATTGATTTCTGCTGTTATTACAAATAGCTCAATGATCAACGATTGGTTAAATGATGGTGACGGAAAAGTCATTTCAAATAACAATATTATTTCCGCACAACGATCAATCGCCATGGGGGATTGGATAGGTCATACTGGACAACTGTATTTCTTAAACCAAGAGAATCCTGATATAGACGATTTTTATGTTCCAAAAATTGTTGATATACAAGAAATTAATAAGCTAGGAAGAGAACGTGTAAAAAGATACTTTCCAGATGTAGATTTCAAAAAAAAGAAACTTAATAATGCTTATGATATGCAAATTTATTACGCTTTAAAAATGATTCATAACGGTGCAACTGCTATATTTTCCGGAACAAAAGCATCAGCAGATAAAACGATTGAGAGAATATTAGAAATTGAACGTAGAGGACTACCTATCGCCGCGTTTTCAAACAATAACAACGCAGATGAAAACATAAAAATAGCCAATCTCATTAAACTTAATTTAGGAGATAGTGCCACCTACTACTATGCAGCTTTAAAAGGCGTCTTTATTCATCATGGAAATATTCCTTCTGGAATTCGCACATCAATTGAGTATGCAATGTCGCATAATTTAATTAATTTTGTTGTTTGTACTTCTACACTAGCTCAAGGAGTAAATTTACCTATAAAGTATTTAATAATTTCAAATTTGTATCAGGGGCAAAGTCAAATTAAAGTAAGAGACTTTCATAATCTTCTTGGAAGAACCGGAAGAGCTGGCAAACATATTGAAGGTACAGTTATTTTATCAGAACCATTTGTACACTCTAATAAAAGAGACTGGAAATGGAGAAAGTACAAATCTATGTTAAACATAGCAAACTCAGAGGATAGCCTGAGTAATTTGTTAAAACTAGTTCGAGATATCGATATTAAGAATCTTCCCTCAATAAATTTATTGCCACTTATCTTGTTAAAATATTCTAACTCAGATGAATTTAATCGCCAAAATAATCTACTAAAACAGGTAATAAAAAAAGAGTTTCCTGAGTCATATTTACCTTTCAGCAATGAATTACAAACCATACTCAATAGTTTAAATGATGTAGAGAATTACGTAATGTTCTTTATGAATTATTTTGGTAAAGATGAAGCAAATTTTACGAATATCGTAACTAAACAAACTTTAGGATATCAATTAGCTAGTGAAGATGAAAAAGAAAAATTAATTCACTTATTTGATACAATAAAAAATCATTCTCTTTTGCTTACCAAAGGGGAGTTAAATTTATATACTATTACCTCCCTAGGATTTGATAGTTCCAAATTCTTATCGCAATGGCTCTCTGAAAAAATAGAAGAAATTAATCAAGTAAATTCCGAAATTGAATTAGTTAATATTATTTTCCCACAATTAGTATTACTTAGGGAAAATGCTCTTGTAAAGAAGATCACGGATTCTTCTATTTTTTCTAAATTATGTGAATTATGGATTCAGGGGGAAAGTTACAGAGAGATATTGATTTACTGTCAAAACAATCATTTCACACTTATTCGGTATAATAAATTAGCTTCATTTACCATACAAGATGTTATTGAAATATGTGATAGCATCCTAGCTTAGGTTGCGTCAAGAATTATGTGTAAATGGAAAAGCCCATTCTGTTGATCAAGTTAAAACATTGATTCTAATGTATCATGTATTTCTTTAAAACCTTTATGAACTCGGCATAGAAACTTTTGATTATAGTTGTTGAATTGAGATACTAGAAATCTCTCCAGAGATTCTTCATTAGGAAATTGCTCTTTTCTTTTGGTATATTTCTTTAATTGTTTGTTAAAACCTTCAATCAAATTAGTTGAATAAATAGTTCTTCTGATTGACGGAGGAAAATTATAAAAGGTTAATATAGCAGGATTCATGAGCAATTTAACCACTCGTGGATACTGCTTTTTCCATTTATCTATCATAAACCTTATTTGATTATTTGCTTCTTCTTTTGAACTTGCTTGATAAACTAATTTGAAATCGCTACAAATTTCTTGTCGATCACTAACACGAACCTTATGAGCGATATTTCTAGATATATGGACACAACATTGTTGAAATTGAGCATTTGGATAAACACTATGAATACTATCGTTAATGCCACTTAAACCATCAGTTACGACTAATAAAACCTCTTTTAAACCACGGTATTTTAGGTCTTGAAGAATCTCTTTCCAAACATAAGCAGATTCAGTTGGAGCAAGACTAAACCCAAGAACCTCTTTGGTTCCATCTAATCGAATGCCAATTACAATATAAACTGCTTCTTTTGAAACAGTTTGTCTTTTTAAAGGAATGTGAGTAGCATCCATAAAAATGACAGAGTATCTGGATTCTAGGGACCTTTCTTTAAAGGCAATAATATCTTCAGAAACTATTTTAGTCATATTTGAAATGGTTTGTGGCGTATAGTGATGCCCGTACATTTTTTCAATCAATTCAGAGATTTCAGACATAGTAATTCCTTTTTGAAATAGCTGAATAATAGTGGTTTCTAAAGAGTCATTGGTTCTTTTATAAGCAGGTAAAGTTTGTTGAGAAAACTTACCATTTCTATCTCTAGGAATCACCAAATTTAATTCTCCATACTCTGTTCTGAATGAACGTGAATAATTCCCATTACGGGAATTACCTGAATTGAACCCAGCACGATCATATTTTTCATAATCAAGAAAAGCTGTTAATTCAGCCTGCAATAATGAATTAACAGCTAATTCTAAATGACATCGAAATAATTCATCTAAATCACCTTTATTGATTAGTGTTTCCATAATTTCTGTAGTAAAATTGGGCATGAGAAAGTCCTCCTATAAAATTTCGGTTGTGGTAACTTTAATTTTACAGAATGGACTTTCTTTTTTTCTACCCTAAATATCTATTTACACAAGATATTTTACGCTATCCTAGCTTATAGTACAATATTACCTTTAAATGGAATTGTGGCATTTATGAATGATTCACAAAATAATTTAAATATCAATTTAATTAAAAAGCTACAAAAAAAAATACGTTATGGACTTCCAAATAATCTATCAATAAATATTTATGAACTTGGGTTTTCTGATCGCGGTGTTGCTCAAATAATAGCAAAAATTATTGATAAAGATTCCTTTTTCAGTTCACTTCCATCAATTAGTAAGCAGCTCACAAAAAGATTAATCAGAGAAAAAAAAGATTCCATAGAAACTGTGTTAAAGGACTTCCCGCAATATTTTGTAGATACCCTACAAAAATTATAGTCAAGAAACCAGTCAAATTTTGACTGGTTTCTTATTGTTGTTTTTTCAAGTATAGGGTCATCTTCATAACCTCAGCTTTAAAAGACGAAGACACCTCTTCCACTACTTCTACAGTTTCAAATACACATAATTGCCTATCATATCTAAATTCCTCAATATTCAAAGATTCGTTTCTTCTCTCGATCCCATAATAAACAATTTCCGACTTCTCCAAATCAATGCCCAACAATGGAAAAGCTCGGGTAAAGAAGTCAATCGTTACCTGATTCGTTAAGTCCGGCAAGTTGTGATACAAATACTTTTGTCGCTTCGCAAATGTATATGGTAATAAATGAACTCGGTTGTTCTTAACGTCTACATGGGCATAATAACGTGGTGATGGATCCAGCGGGTCATTGGCCGCGGCCGCAGTATAAAGTGATTCTGTTCCTTCGACTTTGGAATACGTTAAATACGGATCGTTCCTCTCCACTAACATCCCCGAGTCCATAATGCCCTGTAGAAATTCCATAATCGTCATTTCATCATAAACGTCCACTTTTTGCTGTTTCAAAAATACCAACATTTGTTGTAGAAATGCTGGATTCACTTGTAACTGAAAATGATCTTTCAATAAGTTTGTCAGTACTTCTTCTGGCGTACCATACAATAACTCTTCTACAGTCGTCTTACCCAATAAGGCGATTTTTTTGAGTTTGTCTTCTTTGGGTAGATTAATACCCCGCTCCCAATTATTAACCGTAGTTTTGGGAGAATTACTGATTAGCTCACCAAACTGAGCCATACTGTATCCTAAATCCGTCCTTATTTCACGGATTTTTTTCGCTACTCTTTGTTGATCGACTTTCATAATCCTCATCACTCCGATAGTTTTCTAATTCAATCATATCAAACTTTCTTAATAATCGAAATATAAAAGTACTTATTTTCGAACTTTATTTTATTGACATTCTATTGGATTGGGTGTACGATGATAAAAAGTACTTTTATAAGTACTTTTGGAATGGCCTTTGAAAACTGAATAGCACCTTTCTTCTTTTCACTTCCAGATTGGAGGTAGATTAGCTAATGGCAGTTGAAATTACACTTTCGCCTGATCAAGAGACGAGTTTAAGAGAATATATGTATACCTTAATGGTAGATGAAGTGAGAAACGCACGAATAGCCGTACATTTAGAGAATCGCTATTTATCAAAGAAAGAAACGTGTGAGTATTTAGGTATCGCCAACAACACGCTTGATAAATGGATTGATGCAGGACTTCCCATGATACATCTTTGGGGTGTTGTACGATTCCAGCGAGAAGAGATAGATAAATGGCTAAGGGAGTATTCCAAAGCACAGCAAGGCGCTGTATGATGAGTGTGTAGTGATACTGATATGCCATTTTTGAAAGGAAGATAGAAATGGCAATTAGTCTAATGGAAAATGGCTCGTATAAAGTCAATGTTTATATGGGGGCAGATGCTTCTCGATACGTGGCTTATGCGGACAGCAAACACGAAGCAGAGATTTTAGAAACAGAAGCAAAATTAAAAAAATTGAAAGGAGAAGTGAAAAAGAAGAAAGGTTCTTATACATTCAAAGAGGTTTACCAAATGTGGTGGGATAAGAAATACACGGTAACCCAACATCATGAGCAATCCACCTTGGATCGAACTAAGACTTGTTTTAAGAAGCGGATTCTTCCTTACCTAGGGGATATTCCAATTAATAAGATTACCTATGACCTATTAGAAGATACCCAAATTTTGTGGGCATTTGGCAATGAGGAAAAAGGGATTAAACCTTACGCTAACTATAAACACTGTGTCTCCTACACCAAACAAGTATTACGCTATGCCCTAGTGAAAGGTTATATCCAGAAGAATCCCTATGATTTGTTGGAGATGCCTGTAAATGCAGACCTAAAAAACAAAAAGGAAGAAAAACGTCAGCAAAAATATTATTCCAAGGAACTCATTCAACAGGTGTTAACTTTGATGAAACAAGAATATGGGGTGCGAGACTATACGTTACTTTCTTTGGTTTATCAATTAGGAGCAGCCAAAGGAGAAATTTATCCCTTGGTCTGGTCAGATATTGATTTCAAAAACAAGACGATTTCCCTCATGCATAAATTGGTGAAAAATAAAGCTACCGGAAAATACGAACGTGTAAAAGGAATGAAAAACTCCTATCGCTTTCGGACGATTCCAGTAGCAGATTCCGTCATTGATTTATTGGCAAAATGGAAAAAGGTACAATTCAATGAACTTCAACAAGTCAATATTTTCCCAACCGATGATCAATTTATCTTCACCTATACGACTCAAAAGGGAGAACTGAATCAACCTTTGCATCCAGACTATCTTAACAACAAACTTGATGCCCTTTCAAAGAAATTCGGCCTTCCTAAAATAACACCACACGGCTTGCGGCATACCTTTGTCAGTGACCTTTTAAACAATGGTGTCGATGATTTAATTGTAAAATCTCTAGTCGGTCATGCGGAAACATCTGAAATCACACGAAATGTTTACGGACATGTAAATCCAGAAGTTCAAAAAGAAACCGTCAAACATTTGGAGGATTATCGGCAAAAAACAAGTTGAGAAAAATAGTCGTAACCAAACTCGTAACCAAAATAAAAAAAGCACCTTCCAACTGAATGGAAAGTGCTTGAAATCGTTGGTATAACAACGATTAACGTTTTGAAAATTGAGATGCTTTACGTGCTTTCTTAAGACCTGGTTTTTTACGTTCAACCATACGTGCATCACGAGTAAGTAAGCCTGCGCGTTTAAGAGCTAAACGGAAATCAGGATCTACTTCTAGTAAAGCGCGAGCGATACCATGACGGATTGCGCCAGATTGTCCAGCGTATCCACCACCGTTAACGTTTACGAATACATCGTAAGCGCCTTTTGTTTCAGTAACGCCGAAAGGTTGGTTGATAACTTCACGCAAGTCAGCGTGTGGAATATATTCAGTAACGTCTTTTTTGTTTACAGTAATTTTACCAGTTCCTGGTACTAAACGTACGCGAGCAACTGCGTTTTTACGACGGCCTGTGCCTGTATATTGTGCTTGTGCCAATGAAATTCCCTCCTATTAGATTAAGTTAGTAATGTCTAAAACTTCTGGTTGTTGAGCTGCATGTGGATGAGTTCCCTCAGCATATACATGCAATTTCATGCCTTGAGCACGACCTAAAGTGTTTTTAGGTAACATGCCTTTTACAGAAGTTTCGATCAAACGACGAGAATTTTTAGCACGTAATTCACCGGCAGTGATTGATTTCAATCCTCCTGGGTGATTTGAGTGACGGTAGTATACTTTATCAGTCGCTTTTTTACCTGTTAATTTTACTTTATCTGCATTAATTACGATTACAAAATCACCTGTATCCACATGTGGTGTGAATGTTGGTTTGTTTTTACCGCGTAGTACAGATGCTACTACAGTTGATAGACGTCCTAAAGGAACATCAGTCGCATCTACTACATACCATTTACGTTCTACTTCGCCTGCTTTGGCCATATATGTTGTACGCAAGATTTTTTTCCTCCAATTTCGATTTCGAATGTTTGACATACACTTGAGTTTCCGGGGCTCTTGTGGGGCAAACAATACCATTTAATATATTACCTAGAATAAGGCATAAAGTCAACGTTTTTCTCTTATAAAATGAAAAAAAGAAGCAAGCTTTCAAAAAGCCTGCTCCTTTATGCAAATCTTAGTTTACTTTTTCGTGTGCTGGATCGATATTTGGTGCAAAACCTAATTTTGCTTGAATCATCCAGATTTTTTTCTCTACATCTGTATTGAAACCAGTGAAGATATCTTGTGTACTGTCATCGCCTTCTTCACCAGAAACTTCAATACCTTCTTTGTAAAGGTCTGATAAGTAACGGTAGCCTTCAACTAATTTTTCCATACGTTCAGGAATTGTACGATCGTATGTGCCAACTTCATCTTTGATACCAGTGTTATCAGCAAATTCTTGTAATGTTGAATATGGTGCACCATCTAAAGTAATTAAACGTTCTGAAATCACGTCTAGTTGATCGTTGATTTCATCCATAAATTCATCCATTAAAGGGTGTAAAGTTAAAAATTCTGGCCCACGCATATACCAGTGAGTTTGGTGAATTACAACTGAAAATTGGCTTAAGTCAGCAACCAATTGATTTAAAATTTCTTTTGTTTTTTCGTATCTCATATCTGATTCCTCCTTAAAATGTTCTACATGATTAGCATATTACGGATTGCCTAAAATGTACAACGAAAGCCTCTATTTGAGAAAATTTCTCAAGCATTCTTTAACGTTTTCTTCATGATTTTTGCGTATTTAATACTAAAGGAGTGAAGTCAATGTTTTGTTTTTTTATCGGTAGTTGTTTTGGATCCTTGTTGTGTGTGATTGCACAGCGAGTTCCACTAAAAAAGGATTTTATCACTACACGTTCGCAATGTGACCATTGTAACAACACCCTGCGATTTTGGGAATTAATTCCTATTTTTTCCTATCTGTTCTTAGGTTTTCGTTGTCAACGATGTGGCGGACGTATTCCAGTCATTACTTGGTTAATTGAAATAATTTATGGTGGGATTTTTTATTTTTGTTGGGTGCAGCCAACGATTTCTATGCAATTAATTGCCTTTCTTTGGTTAACCACAGCTACCTTACTTTCATTAACTGATTATTTTTACTTTTTGGTTGAGCCAAAAATTCTTTATCCTCTACATTTGTTGTTATGGAGTATCATGTTTTATTTTCATCAGCCTTTTTATTTGTCAACACTTTCACTGCTAGTGATTTTAGGCATTTTCTTTTGGTTTAGTCTCCGAGATTCTATGGGAATGGGTGATTGGCTATTATTGGGGTTATGGGTGCCTTGGTTAACAATTGAACAATTTTCCTTACTACTATTTGTAGCAAGTGTTTCTGCTTTAGGTGTTTTTTTCGTTAGTTATTTCTTGCGAAAGACACATTTTCAATGTCTGCCTTTTGTTCCTTTTTTAAGTTTGGGGTTATTCGTTGCCTATTTTTTATAAAAGAAAAAAGCTGACGAAAATTCATTCGTCAGCTTTGAAATTACATACGTACTGCAAAACTTGGTGCAAAGTAAGCTACTGAAGCTACTGTTACTGATTGTCCTGGTGCTGGTGCGTGGATGTATTGTCCGCCACCTAATGCAATAGCTACGTGGTAAGTGCTACCTTGTGAGCCCCAGAATAATAAGTCTCCTGCTTGTGCTTCACTTACAGAAATTACTGAGCCAGCACTTTCTTGAGGAACAGTCCAACCACCGATTTCACGGCCTGTTGCTTTACGATAAACATAGCTTGTGAAACCTGAACAGTCAAAGCCACTTGGATCTTTTCCGCCCCATACATATGGTACACCAATGTATTTATATGCTTCTGCTACAACTGAACCAGTTGGTTGAGAAGATTCTACTTTTGGCGTCTCAACTTTAGGCGTTTCAACGACCGGCGTTTGCTCCGCTGGCGTTGACTCTACAACTGGTGTTTCTTCAACAGGTGCTGGTGTTGAAGTTGATTGTTCAGTTGTTGAATTTGACACTGGTGTTGATTCTGCAACTGGTGTATTTGTTGATTCCACAGCTGTTTCTTCAGCTTTTTCAGTTGATTCTACAACTGTTTGTTCTTGAGTTGTAGAATTTTCAACTGGTGCTGAATTTGTTGATGCTGCTTCTTCTGTTTGTTCAGTTTGTGTTTGCTCTTGAGAAGAAGTTTGTACAGCTGATTCTTGTGCTTTTGCTGCTTCCTCTGCTTCTTTTTCAGCTTGTGCTTGTTTAGCTGCTTCTGCGGCTGCTTTACGAGCTTGTTCTGCTAAACGTTCTTGTTCTGCAATACGAGCTTTTTCAGCTTCGGCTTCAGCTTTACGTTTTTGAATACCTTTTTTCTCATCTTCTTTTGAAGATTGTTGTAAAGCTAAGTCAGCTTTCAAGAAGTCTAAATCAGCTTGACTGCGTTGAATCTCACCTTTTTGAGCTTCTAAAGCAGTTTGATTTTCAGCGATTTCTTGTTGTTTCGCTTCGTTTTCAGCTTTTTTATCTTCAACAGCTTTTTTATCTTCTTTTTGTTGGTTAACCAATTCGTTGTTCGCGTTCACGATAGTACTCATCGCTTGGACACGTCCAATTGCGTCTGTTAATGAATCAGAATTTAAAACAGCTTCTACAAGGTTAGTATCTGCTCCATTTACTTGAACATCACGCGCTTGTTTACGGATTGCTTCTTCACGTTTTTCAATACGTACTTCTAAATCAGCAATTTCTTCTTGTAATTTTTGAGATTGTGCTGCTAATTCTTGTTGTTTTGCAATTAATTCTTCAGCTTTGTTATTGATATCAGAAATTTGACCTTCTAATGAGCTAATTTGATCTTGAATACTTGCTTGTTGCGCTTGTAAGTTACTAATCTCTTTGTTTTTTTGCTCGATTTGTTGATCAAAGTCATCAGCTAATACGATGCTAGGTGCAACAGCTGTAAGTGTTAATGAACATGCTAGTAATGCGGTAAGTACACGTTTCTTCACGTTTCATTCCTCCGACTGGTTTTATTTAATAAATAGTTAATTAAGTTTAAAATTTCTTAAACTTCTAATTTAAACGACAAACAGATTGTAACATACGCATATGACAGGGAAATAAAAGAAATATTACAAATATATTTCATTTCTCTCAAACAAATGTTTGCTTTTTCTGAAAATTTTTCTTTTTTTCTCTAAAAAAAAGAAACTATTTTGAGTAAAATAGTTTCGATAGTGGGTAATATAATACGGTAAAAATTAAAATATTTACCAATAAGGTTGGGCCTAAGAAATGTGCGACAAAATAAACAATATTGATTGATGTTAATTTAAACAATAGTTGGATGCCCAATGTAATTAATTCAATACAAGTGACTAAAATAATCCAACCAAAGCTTTCTGTCAGAAGGTTTTTATAAAGTGTCTCTTCTAATAAATACATTAACCAAACAACTAAAGGAAATGCTACTGCGTAAATTCCTAAAACACCAAGATAATATACATCAAAGATACTTCCAATGATTAAAGCAGAAATAATCATGTATCGTTGTGATAAACGTGTAACTACAAAAAACATTACGAGTAAAAGCAAATGTGTGCTCCAAATGTAATTTCCATGACTCCAAGAAAGAAAAGTTCGTGTCAAATGGGCATCCACTAACATCATAAAAAAGAACATTGGTGCTGCGTAATATTTGAATGATTCTTCTTTTAGCATACTTATTCGTCCCCTACTGTTCGTTCAATAACTGTAACGACTGAAAGATCATGCGAGTGTGCATAAGGTTTTACGTAAACTTTTTGATCTAAACCAAACTTATCAACTTCTGATTCAATGACGGTGCCCACTAATAAATCAGCTGGTGAGTTACCTCCCAGGCCCGACGTTTGAACAATATCATCTTTTGAAATTGGCGTTTTACCTGTTAATTGTTCTACCACTAACGCATCACGAGTAACATCGTAGCCTTTTAATAAACCAAAAACCTCTCCTTTTTCTGTACTAATACGCACAGGATAATGATTGCTTGTTTGATTTTCAGATGTTAGTAATTCTACTTTAGAAGACATCGCATTTACTTCTAATACACGCCCAATTAATCCATGTTTAGCCATCACTGCCATATTTACTTCAATACCATCAGTTGCACCTTTGTCAATCACTAGCATATCTTGCCAAGAATCGGGTGAACGGGTAATAACATTGGCGGTAACTTTTTGGAAACTCGTTAAGGTTGCATTTAATTCCAATTCTTCTTTCAAAGCCGCAACTTCTCGTTCATAAGATTTATTTTGTCGTTCTAGTGCATCATATGCATCAACTTTTTCTTTTAAACGTTCATTTTCTTCATATGTAACTAAGAGATTTTGTACAGAGCGAACACCATTATCAAACCACCGTGCGGGTGCAAATACAACTTTATCAACAAATGCTACAGAATCATTGATGACCACTTGTATCACAGACGATTTCTCATCTTTTGCGCGTTGTGCAACAGTCAAACTTAATGCACCGACTGCAATTATAACTAAAATCAAGATAATAATAATATTTTTATTTGGATTAAATTTTTTCACTGAAGCACCTCTAAAATTTCAAACTGATAGCTTAAATTGTACCACTAAATGCCTTTAAACAAAAGAAAGACTCCCACTCTTAATGCTTTTTTTGAAAACTTTCGAAAAAAAACATTGGTGGGAATCTTTTTTACTTATCTTTGCTTTGAACAACTGCTACAATTCCCTCTGTAAAAGAAATTTGTGCCTGATTTGTTAAAAATTCATTGCTGGCATAGGAAGTAGGATGCGTTACTTCTTGATTACTTAATGTATATTTACTTTTAGTTAGTGTCAATTTTGAAACAGGCGTTAAACAGCAATAAGCTAAATACTGCATACCTGCTTCCTTGTGAATCGTATGTGTTCCTGGCAATAGAAATTGAATGCTATTTTGTTGGTCTTTTAAAAGAAGTTGCTGACAGTGTGGCATAAAACGAGGTTCTAAAACCATCCATAAATTTGCCAGAAAATGATCAATTCTTCCCCCAGTTAAACCTATTAAAGTCACATTGGCTTCTGGATAACGATTTAATAGTAGTTCTAATCCTAATTGCGTATCCGTATCGTCTTTTTCTGCAGGTGACTGTTTAACTTCTTCTGCGGTACTAAAAACCAATTGCTGTTCCGCTTCATTTAACGAATCGAAATCTCCCACAGCAAGTGTCAAAGGTAAGCCCTGCTCTATCAAAAAAAGACCGCCACGATCTATTCCAATATAGACATCGTAAGTAGCTAATTGTGGCCAAGTTGAAATTGGCGCCCCTCCAACCATCAAGACATTCATTATTGAATCGCTTCTTTCAATAATTGAATTTGTTTTTCAGGGTGCTCAGCATCATAAATATAACTTCCTGCTACAAAAACATTCACGCCTGCTTCTTTACAACGTTTTGCAGTTTCAGGTACGATTCCACCGTCCACTTGAATATCAAAATGGTAGCCGTTTGCTTCTCTTAAAGCAGCTAATTCACGAATTTTATCTAATGACTCCTCAATGAACGATTGTCCACCAAAACCTGGATTGACCGTCATGATCAAGACTTGGTCGACCATTGATAAGACATGCATCACACTATCAATTGGCGTACCAGGATTTAAAACGACTTCTGCTTTAACATTCTCTGCTTTAATCATTTGAATTGCTCGATGAATATGAGGCGTGGCTTCAACATGCACACCAATAATATCTGAACCCGCGACAGCAAAATCATGAATATAACGTTCTGGTTCAACAATCATTAAATGAACATCTAATGGTAGCTTAGTTATTGGACGAATAGCTTTTACCACATTTGGACCAAATGTAATATTAGGTACAAATTGCCCATCCATTACATCCACATGAATATAATCTGCTCCATGTTTTTCAACAAACTCAATATCTCGTTGTAAATTTGCAAAATCTGCGCTTAAAATTGACGGTGCGATTTTCATAAAATTCCTCCTATTTTTTCTTACGATAAACGGGTCTTCGTTTTTCAATTTCTTCTAAAAATTGGACATAATTTTCATAACGTGTTGTAGCGATTTCTCCACTTTCAACACGTTCTTTCACTGCACATTGTGGTTCATTAATGTGCATACACTCACGGAAGCGACAAGCGTGGGATGCTTCAACAAATTCTGGAAACTGTTTAGGCAATTCTCGTGCTTCTATTTCTAGAAAATCAATCGAACTAAATCCTGGTGTATCTGCAACCAATCCTTCTGCAATTGGAATCAGTTCTACATGGCGTGTCGTATGTTTACCTCGTCCAAGTGACTCTGAAATCGCTGCAGTCTCTAAGTCTAATTCTGGAACAATACGATTTAATAAAGTAGATTTTCCTGCTCCAGACTGCCCCATAAAAACAGTTAAGTGATTGGGAAATAAGCGTTCTAATTTGTTAATTGCTTCATTGTTTTCAGTTGCAGCAATCACCGTATAGCCAATCTTTTGGTAGCAAGCAACTACTTCTTTGATTTTTTCTTTATCGTCACTTAAATCCGTTTTACTTAAATAAATAATCGGT
>NZ_CM177096.1:2455000-2675000 GCF_058216495.1 Enterococcus sp. AMC1623
TCACTTAACCTTATCAACCTTACGGTTGGGTTTTGATAAAGATCTTCTAGCGATAGAAGTTTTATCAAGAAAAATAAGCAATTGAACTTATTAAAAAACTCATTCAACGCGGTGTTCTCGGTTTGTTTTGATTTCTTTACTTTAAATATCCAGTTTTCAATGAACAATACTTAACGACCATTGTCGTTAATGGAGCCTAGCGGGATCGAACCGCTGACCTCCTGCGTGCAAAGCAGGCGCTCTCCCAGCTGAGCTAAGGCCCCAATAAATTTAAGAGTAAACCTCTCAAAACTGAACAAAGGCAAACGATGTGTAGTTTCCGTAATATTCCTTAGAAAGGAGGTGATCCAGCCGCACCTTCCGATACGGCTACCTTGTTACGACTTCACCCCAATCATCTATCCCACCTTAGGCGGCTGGCTCCAAAAAGGTTACCTCACCGACTTCGGGTGTTACAAACTCTCGTGGTGTGACGGGCGGTGTGTACAAGGCCCGGGAACGTATTCACCGCGGCGTGCTGATCCGCGATTACTAGCGATTCCGGCTTCATGTAGGCGAGTTGCAGCCTACAATCCGAACTGAGAGAAGTTTTAAGAGATTAGCTTAGCCTCGCGACTTCGCAACTCGTTGTACTTCCCATTGTAGCACGTGTGTAGCCCAGGTCATAAGGGGCATGATGATTTGACGTCATCCCCACCTTCCTCCGGTTTGTCACCGGCAGTCTCGCTAGAGTGCCCAACTAAATGATGGCAACTAACAATAAGGGTTGCGCTCGTTGCGGGACTTAACCCAACATCTCACGACACGAGCTGACGACAACCATGCACCACCTGTCACTTTGTCCCCGAAGGGAAAGCTCTATCTCTAGAGTGGTCAAAGGATGTCAAGACCTGGTAAGGTTCTTCGCGTTGCTTCGAATTAAACCACATGCTCCACCGCTTGTGCGGGCCCCCGTCAATTCCTTTGAGTTTCAACCTTGCGGTCGTACTCCCCAGGCGGAGTGCTTAATGCGTTTGCTGCAGCACTGAAGGGCGGAAACCCTCCAACACTTAGCACTCATCGTTTACGGCGTGGACTACCAGGGTATCTAATCCTGTTCGCTCCCCACGCTTTCGAGCCTCAGCGTCAGTTACAGACCAGAGAGCCGCCTTCGCCACTGGTGTTCCTCCATATATCTACGCATTTCACCGCTACACATGGAATTCCACTCTCCTCTTCTGCACTCAAGTCTCCCAGTTTCCAATGACCCTCCCCGGTTAAGCCGGGGGCTTTCACATCAGACTTAAGAAACCGCCTGCGCTCGCTTTACGCCCAATAAATCCGGACAACGCTTGCCACCTACGTATTACCGCGGCTGCTGGCACGTAGTTAGCCGTGGCTTTCTGGTTAGATACCGTCAAGGGATGAACATTCTCTTCTCATCCTTGTTCTTCTCTAACAACAGAGTTTTACGATCCGAAAACCTTCTTCACTCACGCGGCGTTGCTCGGTCAGACTTTCGTCCATTGCCGAAGATTCCCTACTGCTGCCTCCCGTAGGAGTCTGGGCCGTGTCTCAGTCCCAGTGTGGCCGATCACCCTCTCAGGTCGGCTATGCATCGTTGCCTTGGTGAGCCGTTACCTCACCAACTAGCTAATGCACCGCGGGTCCATCCATCAGTGACGCAAAAGCGCCTTTCAGCTTTCTCTCATGCGAGAAAAAGCATTATGCGGTATTAGCACCTGTTTCCAAGTGTTATCCCCCTCTGATGGGCAGGTTACCCACGTGTTACTCACCCGTTCGCCACTCTTCTTTTCCAGTGAACCGAAGTTCGGCGGAAAAGAAGAGTTCGACTTGCATGTATTAGGCACGCCGCCAGCGTTCGTCCTGAGCCAGGATCAAACTCTCATAAAAAGTTGAAACAATCTTTCGATTGTTAAGCTCATAAATAACGTTTGCTATCATTACTGCTTGCTTGTTTTGTGTTACTTCTATTTAATAGAAGTGTCCTACACAATTGGTTCGTTTGCTTGCTTTGTTCAGTTTTCAAAGGTCTACCTTGCTGCATCAGCAACTTTTATATCATATCAGTTTAATAATAAAATGTCAACTACTTTTTCGAAAATATTTTTAATCTTCATGTTATAAAAATATTTTTCGATGTTATTTTAAAAAGCAAAAAACACTTTTAAAACAAATGGCAATCGCAATTTCATATTGGCGACTTTGTTATAATATCACTGGATTCATTTTAAGTCAACTCTTTATTTCAATTTTTTTCAGAAATATTTTTCATCGTTTTCTTTCAAAACCAGCGTTGAATAATATACCATGTTTCCCAAGTATAAGTCAATAGAAAAAGAAAGAATTCAACACTTATTATTTAAGTGGTAAATTGTAAAATGAAATGCATAAGGAAATAAACGAAAAAATCATGTAGATACGATATACTTGTTAGCAACCAAACCAAAAGTATAAGGGGTATCTACATGACCAAAAATAATTGTATCACAGAAAAGCGCACCTTCAAACAACTTACTGACATCCAACGCGGAATGCTGGAACAGATGGCGAAAAGCGGCACCTATAAACAAGCTGAAATGGCGCGAGAATTAGGGGTCAGCCAACCCACTGTTTCTCGTGAGTTGAAACGCGGTAGAACGCGCCAGCTTGACTATAAGCGCAATTATTACGAGCAGTATATTGCCGCCTCAGGCGCACGGGTTTATAAAGAAAATCGTGAGAACTCGCATGCGCGGGATCATAATAAATATTCTGCGGCTTTCCTTGCTGCCTTACCTGAAAATCTAGCACCCAAGAAGGGGTTGCGGATTTATAGTGTGGATACTTTTGTACACTCTTATAGAAAGTTGCACCCTGACGAACGCGTACCATGCACGAAGACCGTTTACGCTTTGATAAATGCTGCCGTACTTCCAATCCGTAATATCGATTTGCCTATGAAGACTAGGATGCGGCCACGAAAAACAACCGTTTCTGAACCTAAAGGTCATAACGCTAAACACTTGGGACGCAGTATCGAAGAACGCTCTCCAGAAGTACTCTCGAGGGAAGAATTTGGGCATTGGGAAGTTGATTTAGTATTAGGTAAGAAAACAAAAAATGAGCCTGTCATCATCACTATGGTTGAACGGAAAACACGCTACTGCCTCACTAAGAAAGTTTGGGGAAAAGGCGCAGCGCTGGTTCAAAAAGGCGTGCTTGACTTGATGAAAAAACAGGGGCTAGAACAGTTCAAGTCACTCACAACTGATAACGGCTCTGAGTTTTCAAGTCTGTCTCTTATCGAAAGCATTGCTGAAGACGTTCAGGTTTTCTTTACTCATGCGTATGCTTCTTGGGAGAAAGGAACGAACGAAAGGCATAACCGCATGCTCCGAGAATTTATCCCAAAGGGAGTCACTCTGCGTCCATTGTCCTATTCGTATTTACTGGAAGTAACCGATACGATCAACCACAAACCAAGAAAAATAATGGGCTATACAACACCTGCAGAACGCCTTCAGGAAGAACTGGCCGATTTACAAGCAGCTTAAGGTGTTTTGTTGGTTCTATAGGATAAGAGAATAGATTAGCTGAGTCAAGAGCCGCTTTGCTCCTTCTCTTGACTCAGCTAACCTATCCTCTTGGGTCAGAACCACCAACAACTCACCTGAAAAATGGTAAGGGATGAAACACTCCCTGCCGTCAATGGCTTCAAAGCATTGGTAATACTGGATTATTGAGTAATTCGCTGTCTATAAAGGTTTTTAAAATTTTTTATGCATTTGATATTGCAATTAAGCATAATTTTTCAAACAAAATTATTGATTGCTTAACAGCAACTCAATCATCATAACAGATGTATTGTTATTCGTCAACAATTTATTTTGGTTATTTTCATTGTTAATTCAACGTATATAACCAATGTGTTTTTGACGACTTTGTTATAATATCATCTGTCATTTACTTCGTCAACTCTTTTTTTCAAAAAGTTAAAGAATTTTTTTGTCGCTTAGGACAAGTAATAATATACCAAGATTTTTGTTATTCGTCAACAGAAAAAACATTGATACATCAACGTTTCTTATTACATCCCTTTCTTCTCATCCTCAACCTTTTTTTGTTCGTTTTTATAGCGAAATACTTCGTAAAATTCAAATTTATCCATTCATCGTTCGTTTTTAGATTTCGTTTGCTTTTGTAATTTCTTATATTCTCTAAAGATTAGGTGGAAATTTATCTATTTTCTCTATTTTTTGATAAAATACTATTAAATACTATTGTTCTATAGGAGGACATTATATGAAAATTTTAGTCGCAGATGATGATAAAGAAATTGTTGAATTGATTAGTATCTATTTACACAACGAAGGCTATGAAACAATCAAAGCTTATGATGGAAAAGAAGCTCTCTCTAAAGTGCGGACGACACCCGACATTGAATTATTGATTCTGGATATTATGATGCCAGAAGTTGACGGCATGCAAGTTGTCAAAACGCTTCGTAAAGAATCACAAATCCCTATTATTATGTTAACTGCTAAAACAACAGATATGGATAAAATTAAAGGTTTAGTTGCAGGCGCTGATGATTATGTAACAAAACCTTTTAATCCATTAGAAGTGATGGCTCGTGTTAAATCACTTTTACGTCGTACTAAAATGCAAGTTGCTTCTGCTCAACCAGATGTTTTGGAAGTAAGTTCATTGATTATTAATCGTGATTCACATGAAGTAAAAACAATTGATGGAAAAGAAATTCAATTGACTGCTTTAGAATTTGGGATTTTATACTTACTTGCTTCCCATCCAAACCGTGTCTTCAGTGCCGATGAAATTTTTGAGCGTGTTTGGAAACAAGAAAGCGTCGTATCTGCAAAAACAGTCATGGTTCACGTGAGTCATTTGCGTGATAAAATTGAAGAAGCAACTGGCGGTGAAAAAATTATTCAAACAGTATGGGGAGTTGGATACAAAATAGATGCAAAATAAAGCAGAAAAAAGAAAACGAGTCACGCTTACTTCTAAAGAAATCAGTGAGTTATTTGCAGAATCAATTATTACGATTATTCTATTAATTATCGTAAATATTGCAATCTTGCTTATTCTTTCTTCTATTATAAATAATACTCCTGCTTTAAACGAGGCAATCTTTGAATCACGCAATAGTTTTGTCGAAAATTTAGACACGGAAATCTTTTTAAGTGGAAAAAATATTCTAGTTCCCGTCTTCCTTGTGTTGGACATTGCTTTTTTATATTGGCGCTTGATTCGTCGCTATCGTCAAATGCAATTACGACATATAATTAGCGAACTACATTATATTGCAGAAGGAAATTATGACCATCGCATTCCTTTTGAACTAAGAGGTGACTTGAATCGCGTGGTGAGCAGCATTAATGGCTTAGTTGATAGTACAGTTGCTGCGATTGAAGAAGAACGAAAAATTGAAAAATCCAAAGATGAATTAATTACCAACGTTAGTCACGACATTCGTACTCCTTTAACCTCAATTATTGGCTATTTGGGATTAATTGAAGATCGACAATACCATTCAGAAGAAGATTTATTGAAATACACGCACACTGCTTACGTGAAAGCTAAGCAAATGAAATCGCTCGTTGATGATTTATTTGAATATACAAAGGTTAGGCAACCCAGTGTGCCAGTTAATTTAATTAAATTTGACATGGTACAGTTAGTCGAACAACTAGCTGCTGACTTTGAATTAGAAGCTAGCAAAAAAGGAATTGAGGTACAAACTGTTGCGCGTCCTGCACAAATTATTATGGACGGTGATACAGAAAAATTAGTGCGCGTCTTTAACAACTTGTTAACGAATGCCCTAAAATATGGCAAAGGCGCCACAAAAATTGTAATGGAAGTCGAAAAGGTTGGCACTGAAGTCGTTATTACAGTTAAAAACAATGGTAAAATGATTCCTAAACGCGCATTGGATTCACTTTTTGACCGTTTTTATCGGGTAGAAGAATCGCGTTCACAAGAAACAGGTGGAACCGGATTAGGAT
The DNA here is from genome assembly GCF_058216495.1 of Enterococcus sp. AMC1623. Classification (NCBI taxonomy): domain Bacteria; kingdom Bacillati; phylum Bacillota; class Bacilli; order Lactobacillales; family Enterococcaceae; genus Enterococcus; species Enterococcus sp. AMC1623. The sequence continues at coordinate 2,461,012 of NZ_CM177096.1, forward strand.
TAGCAATTGCCCAAAGCATCGTTGCTTTGCATGGGGGGTATATTTATGCTAAATCCTCTCATACATGGACTTCTTTTATTATTCATTTACCGTTACATCGCAACAAAGTACCACAACCTAATAACAACGGTTGACGAAAATAAAAAATTCGGCTATGCTAAAACCAATTAAATAGAGAATATGCAAAGAATCTAGTACAAATTAGACTTCTAAAAAGAGAGCTGATGGTTGGTGAAAATCAGTAGAAGCTATATTGGAATCCAATTCTTACCATGCGTCTTTTGAAAGAAAGAACCTTCCCTCAGGTTACGAGGACAAGTGCGGCGTATGCCGAACTTGGGTGGCACCGCGAACAACTATTTCGTCCCAAGCTATTTTGCTAGGGATGGAATAGTTTTTTTATTTTATTCATATAATAGGAGGAAAAAAGATGTTAGATATTAAAATGATTCGTCAAAATTTCGACACTGTGCAACAAAAATTAAAAACACGTGGCGTTTCTGAAGAAGTTCTCGCTGAATTTCTAAAATTAGATGAAGACCGTCGTAGCTTATTAGTCCAAGTAGAAGACTTAAAAAAATACCGCAATGATGTTTCGGCAGAAATTGCTCAATTAAAACGCTCTAAAGAAGACGCAACTGCTAAAATTACTGAAATGAAAGAAGTGGGCGGTAAAATCAAAGCTTTGGATAGCGAAGTGGCTCAAATTGATGAACAATTGAAAGTAATCGCTACAACTCTACCAAATATTCCCCATGAAAGTACACCAATCGGAAAAGACGAAGATGACAACGTAGAAGTACGTCGTTGGAGTGAACCTCAATCATTAGACTTTGAAGCAAAACCTCACTGGGAAATTGCGGAAAACTTAGGTATTTTAGACTTTGAACGAGGAGCGAAAGTTTCTGGTAGTCGTTTTGTCTACTATACTGGTTTAGGTGCACGTTTAGAACGAGCTTTGTATAATTTTATGTTAGATCAACATGTTTATGAACATGGATATACTGAAATGATTACACCATATGCAGTCAATAGCCAAGCGATGTTTGGTACGGGACAATTTCCAAAATTTAAAGAAGATGTCTTCCAATTGGAAAACTCTGACTTAACATTAATTCCCACAGCTGAAGTACCGTTAACAAATTACTATAGTAACGAAATTTTAGACCAAGATCAGTTGCCTATTTATTTTACGGCATTAAGTCCAGCTTTCCGTTCAGAAGCAGGTAGTGCAGGACGTGATACACGTGGTTTGATTCGCTTGCATCAATTCAATAAAGTAGAAATGGTTAAATTCAGTGATGCGGAACATTCTTATGATGAATTAGAAAAAATGACCGCTGACGCTGAATCAATTCTCCAAAAACTAAATTTACCTTACCGTGTAATGGCCTTGTCAACAGGTGATATGGGCTTCTCTGCTGCCAAAACGTATGATTTAGAAGTTTGGATTCCAGCCCAAGATACGTACCGTGAAATCAGTTCATGTTCTAACTGTGAAGATTTCCAAGCGCGTCGTGCCATGATTCGTTACCGTGATGCGGAGAATAAAATCCAATATGCACATACCTTAAATGGTTCTGGTTTAGCAGTCGGTCGTACCGTTGCTGCCGTGTTAGAAAATTATCAAAATGCAGACGGAAGTGTCACAATTCCTGAAGTATTAGTTCCTTATATGGGTGGACTAACAAAAATTGAAAAATAAGCAAAAACCGTAAATGAAGTTTTCATTTACGGTTTTTTCGTTGATTGAATATTTCAATCATGTTACAGTATTAGTAATCACTTTTAGAAAATGAAAGAAGAGGAATTATGACTACAGAAAACACAAACAATAGACGCAGTAATCGACACTCAGGACAATCACCCAAAAAACTCCCTTATTTTTTATGGATTGCATTTCTTTCATGTGTGCTGATTATCGTCAGTGGTGGAACATATGTAGTATATGGCAAAATCCAAGAGCAACAACTCCAAGAAAAACTTGATGAAGAAACAACGAATTTAGTTGCTGAAATCGAGCAAGAACAAGAAAAAAATGGCGTTGTTAGTGAGAAAAAAGAACTGAATAACGATAATATCAAAGAAATTCTTTACATTCCTAAAGAAGAAAAAGAACTACCTTATGAAAATACAGAAGAACAATTGACTCATTTAATGAAACAAGAAAGAAAAAAACTTAAACATCCGAAACAAGCTATCGTAGTAGGTTGCGTGGAAAAACAAAAACGAACCGATCATCTTGCAACATACGCCTTAAATGTCGAAACATACGATTGGGAATCCAATGAACAAACCTTCAAAAAAGAAAATGAACGGACGGAAAAAGCGATTTATATCAACACAGATACGGGAGAAGAAATTACATCTAAAGCTTTAATTGGTTCAAAAGCTAATTTATTAGCCATTCAACAAGTTATCCAACAAAAATTATTGGATGATGCGGAAAAACCACAAGATATTTTAGATGCTGTTTTAGATTTACCACGTATTAAATTTGAAAATGCTACGTATACACCAGAGCATTTAGAAATAGCTTTACCGAAAAATAAAACAGGGGTCGATAAATTGACGCTTGATTATAGTGATGTGCAATCATTTATCCAAACTGATCTAGTTGATCCAAGTCAGTTATCAGAAGAAACAACTGCTTTAGATCCCAATAAAAAATATGTTTCTTTGACCTTTGATGATGGACCTGGTGGAGACACTACACCACGATTGTTACAACTTTTGGCTGAAAAAGATGTAAAAGCAACCTTCTTTATGCTAGGTCAAATGGCCGAGGAATTCCCTCAAATTGTTAAAGATGTGCATGAACAAGGACATGAAATTGCCAGTCATTCGTATTCACATCCACAATTAAATGCGATTCCTAAAGACAAATTAAAAGAACAAGTTCGTCTAACCGACAAAGCAATTTACAATGCTGCTGGGATTTTACCACGTACCTTACGTCCGCCATATGGAGCGATTAGTCCAGAATCAGCAGAAGTTATTGGTAAACCAATTATTCAATGGGATATTGATTCTTATGACTGGGATTCAAAAAATACACAAGCAGTTATCGATCGTGTCAATCAAACAGCCTTTGAAGGTGGAATTATTTTGATGCATGACATTCATCCAACAACGATTGATGCCGTAGGAACGGTTATTGATAACTTACGTGCACAAGGCTATGAATTCGTAACGACAAGTCAATTATTGGAGCAAAAAGAAAAACCGTTGTATCAATACTTTGGACAAACGGATGCTCGTGAAATTTAATTAATAAAAACCGTTGTCTCCTCGATCGAGGAAACAACGGTTTATTTTTTTATGATTCAATTGAATAGTTTGGTGCTTCTTTAGTAATTTGTACATCATGTGGATGGGATTCTTTCAAGCCATTGCCACTCATTTGGATAAATTGCGCATTGTCGCGTAATTCTTTCAAGTTCGCTGCACCGACATAGCCCATACCAGATTTTAATCCACCCATCATTTGGAAGATGATATCTGCTGCACTCCCTTTGTACGCTACACGACCTTCGATACCTTCTGGAACTAACTTATTCGCTTCATTCACGCCACCTTGGAAGTAACGATCGCTTGACCCTTTTTCCATCGCACCTAATGATCCCATGCCACGATACGTTTTGAAACGACGACCTTGGAAAATTTCAAATTCACCCGGAGATTCATCCGTACCAGCCAACATACTCCCTAACATTACCGCAAAACCTCCGGCAGCTAATGCTTTGACAATATCACCAGAATATTTAATACCACCATCAGCAATAATTGCTTTCCCATATTGACGAGCAACGGATGCAGCATCGTAAATAGCTGTTAATTGAGGAACACCCACACCTGCAACGACACGAGTTGTACAAATTGACCCTGGACCAATTCCGACTTTAACCACATCAACACCAGCATCATATAAGGCTTTCGTTCCTTCACCCGTTGCTACATTGCCGGCAATTAATGTTGCTTCAGGAAACTCTGCACGAATTTCTTTAATTTTGCGTAATACGCCTGCGCTATGACCATGTGCCGTATCAATAACGATAGCATCCGCACCAGCATCCAATAAAGCTTGCGCACGTTCAAAGGTATCACTTGTTACCCCAACTGCTGCTGCAACTAACAAACGACCGTGTTCGTCTTTTGCTGCATTTGGGAATTCGATTACTTTTTCAATATCTTTAATCGTAATTAAACCACTCAAGCGACCAGCTTCATCAACGATTGGTAATTTTTCAATTTTGTGTTTTTGTAAGATTTTTTCAGCATCCTTCAACGATGTTCCTACAGGTGCAGTCACTAAATTTTCTTTTGTCATTACATCAGAAATTGGAATATGATAATCTGTTACAAATCGTAAGTCACGGTTTGTCATAATTCCGACTAATTTACGGTTTTCCATTGTTTCGACAACAGGAACACCACTAATACGATAACGACTCATTAACTCTTCAGCATCCGCTACTAAATGCTCAGGCGTTAGGAAAAATGGATCAATAATAACGCCACTTTCAGAACGTTTTACTTTGCGAACTTCATCGGCTTGCGCTGCAATACTCATATTTTTATGAACAACACCTAAACCACCTTGGCGCGCCATGGCAATCGCCATCTTACTATCTGTTACGGTATCCATACTGGCACTAATAATTGGAATATTCAATTTTAAATTCTTAGCTAATTGAACACTCATATCAACATCATTTGGCAATACACGACTTTCAGCAGGTATCAGTAATACATCATCAAAAGTCAATCCTTTTTTCACGAACTTTGTTTCCCAGTTGGACATTTTCGTAACCACTCCTCAAATTTTTATATTTTAATGAAAATAGCAAAAATTATGCCATAAGTCAACTATTCAAAATAAAAAGATTAAATAACTAAGAATTAAGTAAGAAAAAACGAACAAACTGCCCTTCTCTCACAGAAAAGGTTATTTGTTCGTCTCCTATTATTTTCGTGGAACAGATAAACTACCCACGATATTGTATTTTTTCTTCAAGTAATAACGTAACCCAATCGCAACTGCACCAATCACTGCTAAAACAATTGGATCAAGTACAATATTAATTGAACTTGGTAAAATTGACGTTACTGCAATTGTCGCAATCCATAAGAAAAATGAACCGATTAAGATCAACATAATCTTCCACATTTTTGGACGCTGTGATTTATCTGCACCTGGGCGCTCATATTGATACATATATTTATACATCACATAAAAGACCCATCCACCGACCATTGCCATCGAAATGAATGTGATAATCCCATACACTTGTGCACTATCACGAGCAAAGAGACCCATGACGCCCATCATAATACCGAAAATACCTAAAATTAATAACGTATTATCTAACCACATCATGACAGGTGATGTTTCTTTGACTTCTTCTGGTTTATTTAAAATTGCTTCTGTTCGTTCAGAAACCGTTCCAAACAATTGGCGTGCTGTTCGGCCACCTTTTTGTTCTTTAACTAAAACAGGTAATATTTCGTGTAAAGCAATCGCTTTTTCTTCTTCAGATAAGTTCGCTGCTTCAAGTGATTTTTTCAAATCAAAAATATACTGTTGGTTTCTTTTTGTTAATTGTTTTTCTAATTCACGATTTTCTGAAACATATCCTCGTAGAGTTTCTGGTTCCATGACTCTCGGTTCTCCCTTCGCCTTCCCTAACAACATTTCCACAGGCTATTTTACCATACTAGTTCCTTGCTTTGGTAGCACTTTACTGCAAAAATCGTTAGTTTATACATTAAAGCGGAATAACATAACATCGCCATCTTGCACGATATACTCTTTTCCTTCTAAACGAACACGTCCAGCTTCTTTCGCTGCTTGCATGTTTCCATATTTATCTAAGTCTTCAAAAGAAACAGTTTCTGCACGGATAAAACCACGCTCAAAGTCAGAATGGATAATCCCTGCCGCTTGAGGTGCTTTGATTCCCTTGCGGAAGGTCCATGCACGAACTTCTTGCTCGCCCGCCGTAAAATAGGTTGCTAGACCTAATAAATCATAAGCTGCACGGATTAATTGATCCAATCCAGATTCTTCAATACCTAGTGCTTCTAAGAATTCTACTTTATCCTCTTCATCTAACTCGGCAATTTCTTCTTCTGCACGAGCACTTACGATAATTACTTCTGCATTTTCACTAGCTGCAAATTCACGAACTTGTTTAACATATTCATTGCTATCTGCATCCGCCACTTCATCTTCAGAAACATTGGCTACATATAACACTGGTTTGGTTGTTAATAAGAATAATGAACGGACGAATTTTTCTTCTTCCGATGTAAATTCAATCGTACGAGCAGATAAACCTTCTTCTAAAACAGGTTTGATTTTATCCAAAATAGCTAGTTCAGCTAACGCATCTTTATCTTTTGTTTTCGCAATTTTTGCGACACGTGTATAACGTTTAGTAACGGAATCTAAATCTGCTAAAATCAATTCCAAATTGATTGTATCGATATCTGCTAAAGGATCTACAAAGTCTGCTTCACGATTTTGTTCACGCATAATGTTTTCATCATCAAAACAACGAACAACGTGACAGATGGCATCAACTTGACGAATATGACTCAAAAATTGGTTTCCTAGTCCTTCTCCTTTGCTGGCACCTTTTACGATTCCAGCAATATCAGTAAATTCAAAGGTTGTCGGTACTGTTTTTTTAGGATTGACCAATTCAGTTAGTCGTTGTAAACGCCAGTCTGGTACTTCAACCATCCCCACATTTGGATCAATCGTTGCAAAAGGATAGTTCGCTGCTTCTGCACCAGCCTTTGTAATCGCGTTAAATAAAGTTGATTTTCCTACGTTTGGTAAACCAACGATTCCAGCTGTTAATGCCATGTTTTCTTCACTCTTTCTCTTTTTTTTCTAAAATTTTCTTCATTTTCTTTTCAAATTCGCGACGTGGTAACATTACAATGTGACCGCATTTCTCGCATTTAATTTTGATATCCGCACCCATACGGATAATTTCCCAACGGTTTGTTTGGCATGCATGCGGTTTTTTCATTTCTACTTTATCGCCTAAGTCATACATAGATTTCTCTCCTTATGCTTCATCAAAATGAATGTTTAAAATATCTAAAATTCGCGTTAAATCACTTTGAGACAAATATTCGATTTCAATCTTACCTTTGCCTTTTTTTTCATTGATTTCGACACTTGTTCCAAACTTATCCATCAAACGATCTTCACTTTCACGTAAATAATACGGCTTTTCTTTCACGATTCGAGGAACCTTTTTCTTATCTTTGGATTCATTCATTGTAGAAACAAGCTGTTCTAATTGACGCACGGTTAAATTTTCTTTCACACAACGATTAGCTAATTTTAAAATTTGCTCCTTGTTTTTCAAGCCTAATAACGTTCGGGCTTGCCCCATCGACAAACGTTCATCTTGCATCATTTCTTTGACCAACTTTGGCAAAGATAATAATCGTAAATAATTCGCAATATATGGACGGCTTTTTCCTAAGCGTTCAGCAACTTCTGCTTGAGTCAGTTTCAAATTCTTCATTAGCATATCATAGGCTTCCGCTTCTTCCAACGGATTTAAATCTTCACGTTGTAAATTTTCTAAAACCGCCACTTGCATCATGGATTCTTCATCAAACTCTCGAATAATGGCAGGAATCGTTTCTTTTTTTGCTAATTTTGAGGCTCGGAAACGGCGTTCACCCGCAATAATTTCATACCCTTTGACTGCTGATTTACGCACAATAATTGGTTGAAACACGCCAGATTGCTCAATGGAATTCGCTAATTCTTGTAAAGAAACTTCATCAAACGTTTTGCGCGGTTGATACGGGTTAGGGCGTAGTTCATTTAAAGAAAGTTCTAGCACTTCGTCTTTTTTTACATCTACATTTTCAAGTCCAGCTAAATCTTGAAACAACGCATCGATGCCTTTGCCTAAACTTTTCCCCTTATTTTTCACGAGCTAACACTTCCTTTGCTAAAGCCTGATAAACTTCGGCACCTTTTGATCGTAAATCATAATCAATAATCGATAAACCATAGCTTGGTGCCTCAGATAAGCGAATATTTCGTGGAATAACAGTTTGATATACTTTCTCTTGGAAATAACGACGAACATCTTCAACAACTTCACTACTTAGATTTGTTCGTGCATCAAACATAGTCAGCAAGACACCTTCAATTTCCAAATCTGGATTAAAGTGTTTTTGTACTAAACGAACGGTATTCAACAATTGACTTAATCCTTCTAACGCATAATATTCACACTGTACAGGAATTAAAATGGAGTCACTTGCAGTAAACGCATTGATGGTCAATGTCCCTAATGAAGGTGGGCAATCGATTAAAATGTAATCATATTGCGCAGTTACTTCTTTTAAAGCCACTTTTAGACGTGTTTCTCTAGCCATCTTCGTTGCTAGTTCGATTTCGGCACCAGCCAATTGAAGCGTGGCAGGAACAATATCTAAATTTTCTCTTGAACTAGCTAAAATGGTTTCACGAATCGGCACTTCATTCACTAATACATCATAAATATCTGTCTGTACGTCTGCCTTTTTAATTCCGATTCCACTTGTCGCGTTGCCTTGTGCATCAATGTCTACTAGTAAAACTTTTTTGCCAACATAGGCTAAACATGCTCCTAAGTTGACCGTTGTGGTGGTTTTACCAACGCCACCTTTTTGGTTTGCAACAGAGATAATTCGTGCCATGGCTCTTCCTCCTACTTGATTGGCTGTTTATTTGGTAATCCTGGTTTTCTAGGATATTTTTTGGGTGTTTCTTTTTTCTTTTCAATAATTAATGTATGACGCTCATCATTGGTAACAGGTAAATGAATTTCTTTATCTTCTATGAATTTACCACCTAAAATCGCAATTGCTAGTTTTGCTTCAAGTAATTCTTCTTCGCTTTTAGCTGCTTTTAAAGCAAAGAAAAAGCCAGATTTTTTCACTAAAGGCAAACATAATTCAGCTAACACATTTAAGCGAGCAACTGCACGGGCTGTAACATAATCATATGAAGCGCGATGTGCTACATTTTGTCCAAAAGTTTCCGCACGATCATGAAACAATGACACGTCATTTAAACCGAGTGCATCGACTAAGGTTTGTAAAAAAGTAATGCGTTTATTTAGTGAATCAACAATTGTAATTTTTAATTGAGGAAAGACAATTTTTAAAGGAATACTTGGAAATCCTGCACCTGAACCGACATCACATAAGGAAGCTTGTTCATTTAATGGTACGGATAATGCCAAGGTGATTGAATCATAAAAATGCTTCAAATACACTTCTTTTTTCTCAGTAATTGCAGTCAGATTCATCTTCTCGTTCCATTCAACTAATAGTTCGTAGTAGCATTCAAATTGTTCCATTTGTTTTTGGTTCAACTCAATGCCTTGAGTACGTAATTCTTGTTGAAATTCTTCAGGTAACATAGCCATTTCCTTTCTTTTCGTGAAACAAAAAATGTTTCACAGACTAGTTACTACTTTAACGCAAAACCGCTAATCATGCAATAGTTCGACTATAAGAATACGCAAAAAAAGATGACTAAGCACCTCACTCAGCCATCTTTTTCTAAATTTATTTCGCTGCTGGAATTTCAATTGCGTCAATTTGATTGATTTTATCAAATGAACCAGTTTGATCCATTTTAGCAGAAATTTTATACCCATCTGCTTCAACTTCGTAATCCATCATAGACGTAAATGAAACTGGCAAGAAAGTCTCTTTACTGATGATTGATTCATAAGAAAAATCATTGATTTTCATTTGATCCATCATGCTAGACATGTCTGCTTCTGTCCCTGTATTTCCAGATGTTAAAACTTTTTCAGCTAAATCTTTTAATTCTTCGCCACTACCAGTAAATGACAACACATAATTTTCGCCAGCTTCTGTAAGCTCTACTTTGTCTTGATATTCTTCAAATGAATCAAAAATATCCGATGAAGAATACGTATCAATTAAATCTTCCACATCCACACCTGATGTTTCAAGTGGTTGTTTTTGCCATTCGTCTGATCCAGCAACTTGATAATACAATGCTTCTTTATCCATGTAGCTAGTTGTCGTTTGAGATTGACCATCTACGGGGAAACTAGTTTCAGTCTTCATTGCAAAAGGGTCTAGCGTATATTGAACGACAGAGCTTGTATCCACCTTATTTTCTTGTTCGTTCATCATCATATCCATTTTGATGTCCATTGTTATTTCTGCACTCTTAATATTTTGTGATGCTTCAGAAGCTTTCTGTAAAACTTCTTCCTTAGACAAATTGCCTGCTTGTTTTTCAGAGGTCGCGACCGTTTCATTTGTTGTTGCTTGTTCATTGTTGTTACACGCAGATAAAGTAATTGCGCATAAAGCAATCGACGCCCAGACTAACTTTCTTTTTTTCATCGTTGTTCCCTCCTAAATAATTTATACCCTTATATTGTAACATGTGATGGAATTAAATTCTTTTTTCATGTTTAAAAACAAAAAATAGCAAGGACTATTCCCCCTGTCTACGAAAAATACCCGAACTTTATAGAATAAGATGGTTCATTACAGTCGACATTTATTACAAATCTATGTTAATGACTACAGCTTATCTCATATCGTTCGGATATCTTTTAATTATATTATTTTTTTAATTTTATAATAAAGGCGTTGCCCATGTTTTAACATCTGCTCGTTTCGCTCGATTCTTTTTGATTTCTGGATCAGGATAACCCAGACGATAATTCGCTATTACTTCATAATTTTCAGGAAAACCTAAGCGCTTAGCTAATTCTTGATCCATTACAAATTTACTTGATGCCCAAAAACCAACCAAACCTGCTTCATAGGCAACCAATGAGAAATTTTGAATTAAAGCAGCCGTCGCTTGAATCGAATCTGAATCTAAGCGTTTGTTGTCTGGAATAACTTCTCTTGCGAATAAAATCGTTGCTGGCGCATTTTTAAGTAAGTTCGTCATTTTTTTAGTCATTTTTTCTCGACTTGCTTCATCATGAATCACACCATTTTCTTCATAACGCTTAATCACTTCATTGTATAGAAACGCTTTTTCTTCTTGCGTCGTAATAATTTTTGCTTGCCAAGGCTCACGTTTATGAAAAGGAGCAAAGCGTGCTTTTTCTAATAATTCATAAATTAACTCTAATGGAACTTCTTTACTCAAACTCTTTTTGGATGTCCGACGTTCAACAATTGCTTCACTAACTGTAACCATTCTATCTCCTCCTTTGAGAATCATTCTCACTTATTAGTTTACTTAGAAAAAAATGAGAAAACAACTATTAAAGCTTATACAAGATTCAAAAAAATACCCGAACGACACAAGAGCATTGTTTCAGGCTCTCTATCGTTCAGGTACTTCGTTTTAAACAATTTGTATCAGGTTCTTATATTACCAATTATTTCATTTGATTGACAAACGTATAAAATGAAACCATATCATGCAATTGATGATTGCATTGTTCACTATCCGCACAGATATAATTTCCTTTTTTGGTGTATGTCCCATCACCACTCGTTTTAGTTGTCGCTAAAAACATCGAGACGTTCGATACTTTTTGACAAATTGAACAGACATTTTTCAAAATAGTGGGACTTAATTGCCCAGAAATTCCTTGCAGCTTCTCATCTTGATAATACAAAATAAATTTCTTCTGACTGCCGGGATCATTCCAGCCTATATAAGAGTGTTCTCTTAAATCAAGTCCTTCCCATGCCGGAATCTTTAACTTTTTAGTTTTTCGAAATGCTTTTTCAATCTGCTTATTTGAAGGTTGATTAAACGGAATCACCGCTGCTTTTAACGTTTCAAAATAACTTTCGGTTTTCGCTCTTGTTAAGGACCTATCCAAAATAAATGTCTTGAGTGCTTCAATTTCTGGATAGCGTTCTGGAACAATTTCATCAATTTTTTCGACAGTCAGCGCTTGAATTGTCTGAATTGTTTCGTGGTCATTCACAGATTGATACGAATTAATTAAATATTGGACTTGTTTTTGAATAGCAAAATATTGATATGGTTGGATTATTGGGTTCATTATAAATTTCCTTTCTTCAAACATATAGATGCTTTGAAGAAATCAGACAAAGCATCCGAATTAACGATCAGCAATTTGTCTTTCTACAGAAGATACAGTACGTACCATTCTATCATCCCCTTTAGTTGATTCAATTATATTACTGACCTATCATACGTGGAAACATCCAAAATATCAATCGAAATGTTTCACGTGAAACACTTCGATCCTTGATTTAACAACTTGTGAAATTATTATTTTTCTATTGTGCAACAAAGCACAATTATCGTCCGTAGATTATTCCATTTTTATATCTTCTAAAAAGAATCGTAGACTGTCTATCAATCCAAACAGCTTTTTCTAGTGTTGCAAATAAATGGCTCCCATTTTGAGCCTGAGACTTATCCACAATAAGCAACTGTTGGATAATTTTTTGAATTTCTTTGTCCGTAATTTTATCTGAATCAACTTGTGGATAAAATATATGTCGTTTTCCTTCACTTGTTAAAAAGAGTAACTTTAATTTTTTCATCTCCATCCCTCCTAATATTAATAAACGATTACACAAACATCATTGTCGCTTTTTTATAAAATTTTTATTTTCAATTGTATAATCACTCACAAAATATGCTATGATAAAGAAAATATTATTAAAGGAGTCCTTTTATATGGATCAATACACCCCGTTAAATTTATATACAAATTATGAACAAGCAGCACTCAATTATCCCTCACAACAACTAATTCTTGATGAAGTATTGCCAGCTTTCCCAGAATTACCCTTAGAAACCACTTATGCTGAAAGCTTAGCTATCATTCAGCAACGAGCGTATCAATTAGCCCGCTGTGGCGTGCAAGCACGAGATAAAGTTGTTATTTTTAAAAGCCCAAAATTTGATACTTATTTATTAGCAACAGCTGTTTCTTATTTAGGTGCTATCCCAGTGATGGTTTCCTATCATTTCCCCGTAGAAACTATGACTGTTTTTGTGGAACGTCTGGAAGATCCTTTCATTCTTTTTGACGACCAAACGGCGAATGTGGTCCAAGCAATTGAAAATAGTTCCAATAATAAACATCTAGCTGTAAGCTATTTACTTCAACAAACTCCGTTAGAAGTCCCACAGCTTCAATTAGAGTTAGATGAAATCAGCTATATGACTCATACTTCTGGAACTACTGGTATTCCAAAATTAATTTGTCATTCAGCAAATTCAATGGGCTGGCGAACCTTATGGCAACGAACTATTTTTGAAAAAATTACAGAAAAAAAATTATTAGCTTTTCATATCTCACCTGTTCATTCTCGCTTTAATATTGGTATGACTTCTGCTATGGCGATGGGGTTCCCCTTAATGCCTTTAAATACTGCAGATAGTCAAAAAGTAGGTGTGATGTTAACTCGTTATCAGCCGATTGCGTTAGAAACGCACCCAAATAACTTTGTACAATGGTCCTTTTATGCCAAAGAACACCCTGAAGCGTTTCACAGTATTCGCTACTATCATTCGACTTTTGATGCCATCAATAATCAAACCATGGCACGCTTTTTGGAAGCTTCTGGAGACGAAGAAGCAGTTTTTCTACAAGTGTATGGACAAAGCGAATGTGGACCGATGATTCTTAAAAAACATACGCTAGTTTCATTAAAAGGAAATGATGCTCGCGATATGGGAATTGGTTTAGAAGGTTTAACTCAAGCACGTATTGCTGATAAAAACGGGAATGTCTTACCGGCTAATACAGATGGACACATCCAATTTTTATCAAAAGGCCGTGCACTTACTTATTACAAAGAAGACGCACGCTTCCAAGAAACAGTTTATAACGAATGGTGGGATAGCGGAGACTACGGTATGATTGACGATCAGGGGCATTTATTCTTAAAAGATCGTCAAGTAGATTTAATTGAAAAAATTAACAGCAATCTTGCCATCGAAGATTATTTACTTGATCACTTAGACTTTCTAGAAGAAGTAGTTATCGTCCGTGATCAAGATCAACAACCGCAACCCATTATTTCAGTTGTCACTGGGAAAGAAATGAATTGGGATGCCTGGTGGGAAAAAATTGCTGATTTACCGCATTTAAACGAACCACTGCTACGAAAATTTGAAGAAATTCCTCGCACAGCTACCATGAAAGTGCAACGCCTACAAATTGAACAAGCATTAAAAAATCATACATTTTAAAACAAAAACAACCGAGCATAAGAATATACTCGGTTGTTTCACATGAAACATTTAGCTAAAAGAATGCAAGAGAATAGCCTTCACAGTTATTCTCTTGCATTTTTTATTAATTTTGGTTTGAAGTTGTTTTCGCGATTTTTCCTTGTTCGATATAGACCATTAAAATACTCAAGTCGGCTGGATTTACACCACTGATTCGGCTTGCTTGAGCAATTGTTTCTGGTTGAATCTTTTGTAATTTTTGTTTTGCTTCGGTTGCTAATCCATTGATTGCAGTATAATCGATGTTTTCTGGAATACGTTTTGCTTCCATGCGTTTTAATTTCTCTACTTTTTCCATCGCTTTTTTGATATAACCTTCGTATTTAATTTGAATTTCTACTTGTTCAATTTCACGATTGGTTAATGCTTCATTGACTGGAATAAATTGAGCAATTTCTTGATAACCAATTTCTGGACGGCGCAAGATTTCATTGGCTAAGACACCATCTTTTAGGGTCGCTGAGCCTTTTGCTTCTAAGAATGCTTGTACTTCTTTAGTTGGTTTGATACGGATACCTTCCAAGCGCTCAATTTCCGCTTCAACAGCGGCTTTTTTGGCTACGTAGTCTTGGTATTGATCTTCTTTTACTAAACCAATGACATGACCCATTTCAGTTAGACGTAAATCAGCATTGTCGTGGCGCAATAATAAACGATATTCGGCACGAGAAGTTAAAAGACGATACGGTTCATTGGTTCCTTTAGTTACTAAATCGTCAATCATCACACCGATATAGCCATCACTGCGTTTTAAAACAAGTGGCTCTTTGCCTTGAATTTTCAATCCAGCATTAATTCCGGCGATTAAACCTTGACCTGCTGCTTCTTCATACCCGCTTGTTCCATTGGTTTGACCAGCTGTATAAAGGTTTTCAATAACTTTTGTTTCTAACGTTGGACGCAATTGATGGGGAACAACCACATCGTATTCAATGGCATAACCTGTTCGCATCATTTCTGCTTTTTCCAAACCAGCAATCGAATGCAAGACATTTTCTTGCACATCTTCTGGTAACGAAGAAGATAAACCTTGTACATAGACTTCTTCGGTATTTAAGCCTTCTGGTTCTAAGAATAATTGATGACGTTCTTTATCTGCAAAACGAACAATTTTATCTTCAATTGATGGACAATAACGTGCACCAACCCCTTCGACAATCCCAGTAAACATCGGCGCACGGTGCAAGTTTGCTTGAATGATTTGATGTGTTCCTGGATTAGTGTACGTTAACCAACAAGGAATTTGTTCTTGTTTATAGGCACTATCTGGCGTGCTAAAGCTAAAATGATTGGGCGCTTCATCACCTGGTTGAATTTCAGTCACACTGTAATCAATCGTGCTTGATTTCACTCGTGGAGGTGTTCCTGTTTTAAAGCGTTCAATTTCTAGTCCTAGTTCTTTTAAGTTATCTGCTAAAGCTACGGAAGGTTGGGAATTATTCGGACCAGAAGAATATTTCAACTCACCAATAATAATCTCACCACGTAAAGCTGTTCCAGCAGTAATTACAACGGCTTTTGCTTCATAACGTGCACCAGTTGCGGTTACCACGCCTTTACATACGCCGTCTTCAACGATCAAACGTTCCACAATTCCTTGACGCAATGTTAGGTTTTCTTCATTTTCAATTGTACGTTTCATTTCTGATGCATAGGCGTGTTTGTCAGCTTGGGCACGTAACGCACGCACTGCTGGCCCTTTCCCAGTATTCAACATACGCATTTGAATATAGGTTTTATCGATATTTTTGCCCATTTCGCCACCTAATGCGTCAATCTCACGCACAACAACACCTTTGGCTGGACCACCAACAGAAGGATTACATGGCATAAAAGCAACCATATCTAAGTTAATTGTGATTAATAGTGTTTTATTTCCCATACGGCTTGCGGCTAAAGCAGCTTCTGAACCTGCATGACCTGCACCGACAACAATGACGTCATATGCGCCACCTTGATATTCTTGCATTGTGTTACTTCCTTTCTTATTTACCTAAACAGAATTGACTAAACAATTGTGTAATTAATTCATCTTGCACACTATCACCAACTACTTCACCTAAATAGTCCCAACAGCGTGTCATATCCATTTGTACAAGGTCAACAGGCATACCAGCTTCAATGCCTTCTACCACTTCGCCTAGCGCTTGTGAGGCATTTTCTAGCAAAGCAATATGACGTGTATTTGACAAATAAGAAGCATCTTTATCTGCTGTTTGCCCGCCAAAGAACAAATCAGCAATCGCTTTTTCTAACTGGTCTAAACCATCATTTTGTAAAACAGATACGTCAAAAACAGCATCGCCTACAACATATTCTTCTAGTTCTTTACGATTTAATTTTGATGGTAAGTCGGCTTTATTTAACAAAATAATACGTTTTGTGCCAGTGGTAATCTCAATCAATTGACGATCTTCAGGCGATAGTTCTTCGCTTTGATTTAACACTAATAAAATTAAGTCAGCTTCTGATAAAGCTTTTCGACTGCGTTCAACACCAATTCGCTCAACAATATCTTCTGTTTCACGAATGCCTGCTGTATCAATTAATTTTAAAGGTACACCCCGAACATTGACGTATTCTTCAATAACATCCCGCGTGGTTCCAGCAATGTCGGTTACAATCGCTTTTTCTTCACGTAACAAATGATTCAATAAACTTGATTTCCCTACATTTGGTCGACCAATAATCGCAGTATTAAGACCTTCACGCAAGATTTTTCCTTGTTGTGCAGTTTGTAACAATGCCTGAATTTGTGCTTGCACATGCGTTGCTTTCTCTAATAATAAACGTGTGGTCATTTCTTCCACATCATCGTATTCTGGATAGTCAATATTCACTTCTACTTGTGCCAGTGTTTCAAGGATTTCTTGACGTAACGCACGAATCAAATTTGATAAATTACCATCTAATTGATTTAAAGCTAATTTCATTGCTTTGTCAGTTTTCGCTCGGATTAAATCCATAATTGCTTCTGCTTGTGACAAATCGACACGTCCATTTAAAAAGGCACGTTTAGTAAATTCACCTGGTTCAGCTAATCGTGCACCTTGGCGTAATAGTAGTTGTAAAATTTGATTGACAACAACAATGCCACCATGACAATTGATTTCAATGACATCTTCTCGCGTAAATGTTTTTGGTGCACGCATGACAGAGACCATCACTTCATCTACTAATTGTTCTGTTCTTGGATCAAAAAGATGACCGTAATTAATTGTATGACTTGCGACATCTGCTAATGATTTATTGGCTTTGAATACTTTGTCTGCAATAGCAACAGCTTGATCGCCGCTTAAACGAACAATGCTAATTGCTCCTTCTCCCGGGGGAGTCGAAATTGCTGCAATCGTATCAAATTCTTGCGTAATTTCCGCCACGAATAGTCCCTCCTAATTTTTGACACAAAAAAAGTGCCCACTCCACCCGTTAAATTTCACGAGTAGACTTCGCACTTTGACTGCTTGTCTGATTAAATTCTTGTCATAGAGTAGCATATTTTTTCAATAGTGACAAGTTTCCAACTCACTTGCATTTTAAATAAGTTAAGTTTTGCGCAAACATCCAAAAAAAGCTAAAATATAGGTGCATAGACTTGCGGAAAGAAGGGATCAGTTATGAATACTGAAGAAAACATCAATTATAAACACGGTGGCGATGAACGCATCAATCATATTATTTTATCTACAGGGAATGTCAATAAACCCTATGTCGTGCGTGACATTGTTTTTGCGACGGCTAAGATTGATGTTGATTTATTTGATCCGACGAACAACCCCAATGAATTATTAGCTGACGTTGCTTATAAATTAAAAGAAACTGCCTATGAATACGGTGCAAATGCAGTGATTAACTGCCATTTTGAGCATGAGCATACTGACAATAACATTATAGAAATTTTTGCTTATGGAACAGTCGTGCAATTCACACAATCAACCATTGGTGGTTAATTTTTCCAATAAAAAAAAGCCTGTCGAAAAGTCAGGCTTTTTTTATATCAAAGTATTTGCTCTGATAAGAATGATCTACTGTAGACTATACTTGTAAAAGAGCATGAAGTCAAGGAAACATCGGTGAATCTGTTACATGACAGATCTAGTCTTTTCTATTAAATGTGTTTTACGTGTC
The DNA here is from genome assembly GCF_058216495.1 of Enterococcus sp. AMC1623. Taxonomy (NCBI): domain Bacteria; kingdom Bacillati; phylum Bacillota; class Bacilli; order Lactobacillales; family Enterococcaceae; genus Enterococcus; species Enterococcus sp. AMC1623. The sequence goes on from NZ_CM177096.1 coordinate 2,479,412, forward strand.
TCACCAATAACTAAAGGTACGGTTTCATATTTTACTTCACTGTATTCTAAACCAAACCAGTTTTCAGGAGAAGTGGTGTAACGTTTGATAGATAACTTCATTTCCATCACTTGACGCTCCCATTTACTTAATTCACAGTTATTCGAAAGTGATTTTTGAATTAAAATAAATTGAAAATCACCCACCTCACGTCCAGGGGTAATAGAGTAAGTTTGCGGTTGTTTTGGTAAGCGACCATCTTTCATCAAATCATTAATCACTTGGCGAATATAGACATTTACATCTTGGTTCATTCTGAAACCAAGGTGTAATTTTAATTTTACGATAAAATCAGTTTCCATCATATCAACTTCATATTCTTGAGTGTACGGCTCCTCGGTTACATTGACATTAACAAACCAATAGACCTTTGCTTTTTTCAAACGCTTATCTAAAATAGAATAAAGAAACTGGCGACCAATCCAATTGCCTGTAAGATTTGGTACTAAAAACACAACATTGGTTTGATACATAGGAATGGTAGAATCTTGTCGCAATTTGTCTAATTGAGGGAGATAATCATTTAAATTAACATCTTCTGAAGCTCTTTCTGCAATAATATTCCCCCATTCCCACACAACCATCACAAATAAAATGATTAAAGCCATAATAACGGCTACAAAACCACCATGGAAAAATTTTACAGCACTCGAAACAAAGAAAATCGTTTCAATAAAGCCGAAGAAAACCGTTAATACCAACGCAAACCATTTATTTTTTCCACTAAGAGTTAAATAGTAATAAAGTAACAAGGTCGTCATTAACATGGTTATTGTAATGGATAAACCATACGCGGCTTCCATGTGGGTAGAAGTTCTAAACGTGACAACAACAAGCGAACAGCAAATCCACAAAATTAGATTGACTGCTGGAATGTACATTTGACCAATAGATGTTCCTGGATAGACGATTTTCAATCGAGGAAGTAATTTCAACTTGATTGCTTCAGAAACTAACGTAAATGAACCGGATAACAAGGCTTGTGAAGCGATGATAGCGGCTAAGGTAGCAAATCCGACACCAAATACCATCCAATCATTTGGCAAAGCCATAAAGAATGGATTAATATGCTCTTGTTCTAAAAATACAGGATTTTTATAGGCTTGTAACAACCAAGCTGCTTGCCCAAGATAATTAAGCATCAAACAGACTTTTATATACGGCCAACTCACACGAATATTATTTTTACCAACGTGACCCATGTCAGAATAAAGAGCTTCTGCTCCGGTAGTTGCTAGGAAAATACTTCCTAAAATAAACAGACCTTCTTTATTTTCTGGACTAAACAATAATTTAATCGCATAGACTGGATTTAATGCCCGGATGACCGACAAATCACCGCTAAAATTAATTAATCCAACAACACCTAAAAAAGTAAACCATAAAAACATTGCTGGACCGAATGCTTTACCAACTAAATCCGTTCCAAAACGCTGCACTCCAAAAAGTACCAACAAAATAACCAATGTGATAATCACTATCACGTTTTGATCGTTTCCGAATGTATCGTAAAACAAAGGAATGCCTCGTAAGCCTTCAATCGCTGTTGTGACAGTGACTGCTGGCGTCAACACTCCATCTGCTAATAGTGCAGCCCCGCCTATCATTGCAGGAATAATTAAATATTTACCTGATTTTCTGACTAGCGTATAAAGCGAAAAAATCCCCCCTTCTCCATGATTATCGGCATTTAAAGCGATAATGACGTATTTAATAGTTGTCAGCAACGTCAAGGTCCAAAAAATTAGCGAAACAGCGCCTAAAATAAAATCGAGTTGTAGGCTTTTTAACCCACCATTTTCTTCAACAATTGCTTTCATTACGTAGAGCGGACTAGTACCAATATCCCCATAAACAACCCCCATTGATACTAATAATCCTGCAGCTGAAACCTTTTTATGATCTTTTAACATATTGTTTCCTCCTTCTGATAATTAAAAATTTTTCAACTGACATAGAGGAAAAGAAAAAAGATCTAGATGAGCTCTGCTCACCTAGGTCTTGCCTTTATATTCTAAACCAGTGTTTACACACTTGATGTTGACTTAGAATCATAGAATAAATCTATGTGCTACTCCCCTAATGGACATCATTATCTACATTTTGGAGTTCTTTGTCAATTCTTTAGTTAAAAATATTTTTTCGCCGGTTCAACGACTAAATAACGATACGGTTCGTCGCCTTCAGAATGGGTTGTTACATAGTCTTTTTTACTCAATGCGGCATGAATTTGTTTGCGTTCAAAAGCAGGCATTGGTTCTAAAAAGACGGGACGACCTGTACGATCAACTTTTTCCGCTGTACGTTCGGCTAAACGTTGTAAAATTGCTTGGCGTTTTTCACGGTAGTTGCCGACATTAACGACAACAGACAATTTATTTTTGGCCACACGATGGATAAATACTTGCGCAAGATATTGCAACGCATTTAATGTTTTACCATGTTTACCAATTAAAATCCCTTGTTTTTGCGTCTCTAATTGAAACACTATTGTTCCATGTTCACGAGTCGTTTTTACTAGCGCAGGTGCATTTAATTCTCGAGAGATATTTGTTAAATACAAAGCAAGTTGCATTAACGCTTCATCATCTTCTAAATTTTCTAAAACGGTGTTATCTTTTGGTACTTCAGGTTCAACGGGGGCAACCGTCACATCTACTTCAACCACAGATTCAGCAAGTTCAGGTTCAACTACATCCTCAATGATTTCTTCGACTGTTTCCACAACTTCTTCTGTTAAAACTGGATTTAAAGAAACACGGGCATTTTTTTTACCCATTCCCAAAAATCCCTTTTTCCCTTCGTCTAATACTTCAACGGTAACTTGACTTTCTGTTAATCCCAGTGCCGCAAGACCGGCAGAAATTGCTTCTTCGACTGTTTGACCTTCATAGATTGGCATCGTTTATGCTCCTTTCGTTATTTTTTACGTTTTTTCTTCGGATTTTGTGCTTTACGTAAAGCACGTTCACGTTCTTTTTCTTGACGTGCGGTTTCTTCACGTTCACGAATAATTTTATATGGATTATTAATTAATAACGTTTGACCTACTTGGAAAGCATTAGAAACTACCCAATAAAGCGATAGGGCACTTGGTAAATTAATCCCCATGACTAAAATCATCACAGGCATCGTATACGTCATGATTTTCATACTAGGATTTGATTCTACTTGGCTCATGCTTGATAAGTATGTGCTTCCAAATGTAAAGATTGCCGCTAAAATTGGCAAAATAAAGTATGGATCCGGATTTCCTAACACTTTTAACCACATGAAGCTACCTTCTCTTAGTTCTGGTACACGAGAAATTGCTTGCCAAATCGCCATCAAGATTGGCATTTGAACAACTAATGGTAAACAACCTGCGTATGGATTAACACCATTTTCAGCATACAGACGTTGTTGTTCTTCACGTAACTTTTGTTGTGTCGCAGTATCTTTTGATGAATATTGTTGTTGCAGTTCTTTTAATTTCGGTTGTAGTTCTTGCGTTTTACGCATACTTTTTGTTTGGAAATTCATCAATGGTAATAAAATAATACGGATAATCAAGGTAAAGAGAATAATCCCCATTCCACGTGATCCACCAACTGATAACCATTTAATAGCCTCCGCAAAGTAATAAACTACATATCTTTCCCAAAAGCCAGTACTTTGGGCAGAGACTTCGCTTGTTCCACAAGCTGATAATAATACTACTAATGACACAAGACCCATCATCAGTAGGAGACGCTTTCTTTTTTTCACTGAACAATTTTCCTTTCCCTTAACTGATTATTTTTGCAAGTTTGAATACATGCAGCAAATTCGAGTACACTTCTTGGGAAGATAAATTTGAAACGGATGGTCTAGCGATGACGATAAAATCCAAATTCGGATTGATCATGTCTTTCATATCGAAAATACTCGCCCGAATCTTACGCTTCACAGCGTTGCGTGCGACTGCATTACCGATTTTTTTCCCGACAGAAATTCCCACGCGAAAATGCGGTTGGTCTTTAGGTAATACATATACCACAAATTTGCGATTCGCAAATGATTGTCCTGTTTGAAAAACTTTTTGAAATTCTTTCTCTTTTTTGACTCGATATGCCTTTCTCATGTCCTTTTCATCATTTCCTTCTACTTAGATACTCACTAACCAATAATACCATAATTTGCAATATCGGTTCAGCTTTTCAGCTAAAAAAGTGCATAAAAAAAAACCACTGAGGTTCAGTGGCTTATGCAGAAAGAACCTTTCTGCCTTTACGACGACGGCTAGCTAAAACACGACGTCCATTTTTAGTGCTCATACGTTTACGGAATCCGTGAACTTTTTGACGTTTACGTTTATTTGGTTGATACGTTCTTTTCATTTATTTCCACCTCCAACAAGTGTTCTGTTATCGATTACTTTACGACATACTTTGATAGTATAACTAGTACCTCCTAGTTTTGTCAATAAAAAAGTGAAAATACCTTTTTGAAAGATTTAAGAAAGACGTCAATTGCTCTTTCTTATTAGAAAGAACAAAAAACAAATTTTCTCCTCATTTTTATTACAAAACGATAAAATTCTCCTTTTTTTCTCTATTTTTTAATCTATTTATTTATCCACAATATCGAAAATTTAGCTGGGGATATCTCTGTGTATAATTTTTTTTCATGAGTGACTTATTCTCGAGTTATTCGATGGTTATACACAGATTCACAGGGGGTTAAAAAGTTATCAACAGCCTCTTTTTTTCTGTGGATATTAATCTATAAAAGCTTATATATCAGCAAAAGTATTCAACACCTAATTGTGAATAACTTTTTTATTTTTATAGTTATTCACACAAATTTATTTTCTGTGGATAACAGTTTTACCAGCTTGTGGATTTCTTTTTATTTTTTTATCAACAGTGTGGAAAAACAAAATTAATTTTCTCATTTTTATTCGATACTGTGGAAAACTTCTTTAATCCATGATAAATTAGTACTATCTATCTTTATCGACTATTTTACAGGAGGATTTGCGATGCCATCTCTGGATGCTATATGGAAAGAGTTGCAAGACAGCTATAAAAAAGAAATGAATCCAGTTAGTTACAATACATGGATCGAACCTGCTATGCCTCTTTCTTTTCAAAATAATGAACTAATTATTGAAGTACCTACAGCTATTCAAAAGAATTATTGGGAAAAAAACCTCGCGGGAAAAATTCTTGAAACATTCTTTATGATGAGTGGTGAAGAAATTCTTCCAATTTTTGTTACACCAGACGAATCCGATGTCTATAAACAACGTGGAACGGAAAAAAATATAGAATTACCGACAACCAACGAACCAAACATTTCTATGTTAAATCCTAAATATACGTTTGATACATTCGTTATCGGAAAAGGCAATCAAATGGCTCACGCTGCAGCGCTAGTTGTTGCGGAAGACCCAGGCTCCATTTACAATCCACTCTTTTTCTATGGTGGGGTTGGTCTTGGAAAAACCCATTTAATGCACGCAATTGGTCATCAAATGCTCGCTAAACGACCACATGCCAAAATTAAATATGTGAGTAGTGAAAATTTCACTAATGATTTCATTAATTCGATTCAAAAAAACAAAATGGAAGATTTTCGAAATGAATATCGAACAGTTGATTTATTATTAGTCGATGATATTCAATTTTTGGTAAATAAAGAAGGAACGCAAGAAGAGTTCTTTAATACATTTGAAGAACTTTATCGAAACAATAAACAAATTGTTTTGACAAGTGATCGTTTGCCAAATGAAATTCCAACGTTGCCACAACGTTTAGTCTCGCGTTTTGCGTGGGGGTTATCTGTAGATATTACTCCACCAGACTTAGAAACACGAACTGCTATTTTACGAAAAAAAGCAGAAGCAGAAAATTTGGAAATTCCTGATGATACGTTGAGTTATATCGCAGGACAAATTGATTCCAATATTCGTGAATTAGAAGGCGCCTTAGTTCGTGTGCAAGCTTTTGCGACAATTCAAAGCGCTGATATTACAACCAGTTTAGCCGCTGAAGCACTGAAAGCACTTCAGTCCAGCGAGCCATTGCGTCAAGTATCTATTTTACAAATACAAGAAGAAGTAGCAAGTTATTATCATATTCAATTAAAAGACTTAAAAGGCAAAAAACGTGTGAAAAGCATTGTTGTGCCACGTCAAATTGCTATGTTTTTAGCTCGAGAAATGACAGATAACTCTTTACCAAAAATCGGCGCCGAATTCGGTGGCAAAGATCATACCACAGTTATTCACGCGCACGAAAAGATTCAGCAATTATTAAAACATGATTCAACGATCCAAAATGAAATTTCTGAGATAAAAGGATTACTACTAAATTAGTGTGTATAACTAAGAAAAAAAGAAGCGAAGTTACCCCCAGTTTATTAACAGATGAATAACTTTATTTTCTTGTGTTTTTATCGAGTTTTCCACAGTATCAACAGCCCTACTACTACTACTATTTTTATTCTTTAAATTAATATAAAAGGAGAAGCTATCATGAAAGTAACGTTAAATCGTTCAACCTTTATTCAAGAATTACAAACTGTTCAACGAGCAATCTCATCAAAAACGACTATGCCAATCTTAACTGGAGTTAAAATAGAACTTTCAGCAAATGGTCTGACTTTAACAGGAAGCAATGCGGAAATTTCAATTGAATCATTTTTAAGTGTCACGGATGAAAATGCGCAAATGGTGATTGAGCAGACAGGTGCCGTGGTTTTACAATCTCGTTTCTTTGGAGAAATTATTCGTCGTTTACCTGAAGATGATTTCACAATGGAAGTGATTGAAAATAATCAAGTGAACATTACTTCGGGTAAAGCTAACTTTACTGTGAATGGTTTAGACGCAGATAGTTATCCACATCTACCAATTGTGGATAGTCAAAATCAAATTACTATCCCCATTCATGTCTTAAATAAATTAATTGGAGAAACTGTATTTGCGGTTTCTCAACATGAAAGTCGTCCAATCTTAACAGGGGTTCATTTTATTTTAGAAAATCAAAAGCTATTAGCTGTTGCGACCGATTCTCATCGTTTAAGCCAACGAATTATTCCGTTAGAAAGTGGCTCAGAAGCTTTTAATATCGTTATTCCAGGAAAAAGTTTAACAGAGCTTTCTCGTTCAGTAGGCGATGAAGAAGAAGAAATAAAAATTAGCATTATGGATAACCAAGTATTATTCGAAACTAAAACCATGAAGTTTTATTCTCGTTTACTTGAAGGAACGTATCCTGATACGAATCGTTTGATTCCAACTAGCTTTAATACAGAAATTGATTTTAGTGTGCCGGAACTTTTAGCAGCTATTGAGCGTGCGTCATTGCTATCTCATGAAGGTCGTAATAACATCGTGCGTTTGCATATCGCTAGCGATGGAGTTATTTTATATGGAAACTCTCCAGAAATCGGAAAAGTGGAAGAAGTCTTAAATTACGAAAAAGTTTCTGGTGACCCACTAGATATTTCATTTAATCCAGACTACATGAAAGCTTCTTTACGCGCGTTTGGTGCAACAACGATCAGTATTCGTTTTATTTCAGCAATTCGTCCATTTACATTGGAACCAACAGAAGGTAATGGTGAATTTATTCAATTAATTACACCAGTTCGTACAAATTAATCTAGATTTTCATTAACTTTGAAAATTTCTTGAAAGACGATTCTAAAAAGAGAATTATACAAAGAAGGGCTTAAAATCGATTTTAAGCCCTTCTTTTAATTTTAAATAAAATTTGTCTAAATGAATTAAAACTTCTAAAAACGATAAATATGCGGATAAATTTGTTTTATTCCTTTAAAAGAGGTATAATATAAACATATGTCTCTAAGTAGAATTGAGGGAAAAAATGAAAGAGAAAATCATTTTAAAATCAGATTACATGACACTGGGTCAAGTTTTAAAAGAAGTGAATGTTATCAGTAGTGGCGGTCAAGCCAAATGGTATTTAGCTGAAAATACTGTTTTTATTGATGGAGAGCCAGAAAATCGCCGTGGTCGCAAATTATATGATGGCATGATGATTGAGATTCCAGAAGTCGGTACCTTCTTTATGATAAAGGATAACGACCATGCGTCTGAGTAATCTTCAGTTACAAAATTTTCGAAATTATGACAACTTATCTTTGACGTTTACCAAGAACCTAGTTATTTTTTTAGGGGAAAATGCGCAAGGGAAGACGAATATTTTAGAAAGTATTTTTGTACTGGCGATGACGCGTAGTCACCGAACCACAAATGAACAAGAATTAATACAATGGGATGCCAAGCAAGCCTCAATTAGGGGAAACGTTGAACGTAGACATACTTCGGTCCCTTTGGAGTTATTTTTAACCAAAAAAGGCCGTAAAACCAAAGTAAATCACATAGAACAAAAAAAACTAAGTAGTTATATTGGTCAACTCAACGTTATTTTATTTGCCCCAGAGGATTTATCTTTAGTGAAAGGTAGTCCCCAATTACGCCGTAAATTTTTAGATATGGAAATTGGCCAAATTGACCCTGTATATTTATACGATTTGGTGCAATACCAAAAAGTTTTGAAACAACGCAATCAATATTTAAAGCAATTAGCTGAAAAAAAGCAAACGGATGAGTTATATTTAGAAATTTTAACAGAGCAATTAGTAGAATTTGGAAGCAAAGTTCTGATTGCAAGACAAAAATTTGTTAAACGTTTGGAATATTGGGCGAGTCAGCTCCACCAAAAAATTAGTCAAAATAAAGAAACTTTAGTGATTAAATATATTTCAAGTGTCCCAGATACTCCGTGGGATAATCTAGAAGCTGTTCAAACAGCTTTTCGTCAAGCCTTAGAAAAAGTCAAAAACAAAGAACATTTTCGTCAAGTCACATTAGCGGGACCACACCGTGATGATTTGATTTTTTTGATTAATGAAAGAAATGTTCAAACATTTGGTTCGCAAGGTCAGCAACGTACCACTGCATTAAGTGTGAAATTAGCTGAAATTGATTTGATGAAAGAAGAAACTGGGGAATATCCCGTCTTATTACTAGATGATGTCATGAGTGAATTAGATGATGCGAGACAACTGCATCTACTTGAAACAATTGAAGGCAAAGTTCAAACGTTTTTAACAACGACGACGTTAGAACATGTGAAAGATAAAATGACCGTTGAACCAGAAATTTTCTACGTTCGTCAAGGTCAACTAGAAGGAGAGAGTGCGGAGTGACAGAAGAAGAGAAAATGTTAAATGAACGCGCAAAAGAATATGATGCAAGTCAGATTCAGGTCTTAGAAGGACTAGAAGCAGTAAGAAAACGTCCTGGAATGTATATCGGTTCCACTAGCTCAGAAGGATTACACCATTTAGTATGGGAAATTGTGGATAATTCTATTGATGAAGCTTTAGCAGGATTTGCTACAAGTATTCAAGTCATTATTGAAGAAGATAACAGTATTACAGTTATTGATGATGGTCGTGGAATTCCAGTAGATATTCAAGCCAAGACAGGTCGACCAGCTGTTGAAACGGTTTTTACTATTTTGCATGCCGGAGGAAAATTTGGCGGTGGCGGCTATAAAGTATCTGGTGGTCTGCATGGAGTAGGGTCGTCAGTGGTTAATGCCTTGTCGACTACTTTAGATGTAAAAGTCCATAAAGAAGGTAAAATTTATTATCAAGAGTACTGTCGTGGAAAAGTTGTCGCTGATTTAGAAGTGATCGGTGAAACTGACCGTAGCGGAACAGACGTCCATTTCATTCCTGATCCAGAAATTTTCACAGAAACAACAGTCTTTAACTTTGAAAAATTAGCGACACGTGTTCGTGAATTAGCATTTTTAAATAAAGGGTTATTCATTTCAATTGAAGATCGCCGTGAAGCAGAACCAGTTAAACGTGAATATCATTATGAAGGCGGAATTAAAAGCTATGTTGAACATTTGAATGCCAACAAAAATGTCTTATTCCCAGAACCAATCTTTCTTGAAGGGGAGCAACAAGAAATTACAGTCGAAGTATCCATGCAATATACAGATGGGTATCATTCAAATATTTTAAGTTTTGCGAATAATATTCATACTTACGAAGGTGGAACGCATGAATTTGGATTCAAAACAGCGTTAACTCGTGTAATTAATGATTATGCTCGTAAGCAAAAATTGATGAAAGACAACGATGAGAATTTAACTGGAGAAGATGTTCGAGAAGGGTTAACAGCAGTTATTTCTATTAAACATCCGGATCCACAATTTGAAGGACAAACAAAGACCAAATTAGGTAATTCAGAAGTGCGAACTGTTACAGATCGCCTATTTTCAGAACATTTCTCTAAATTTTTAATGGAAAATCCTTCTGTAGGACGTCAAGTAGTTGAAAAAGGTTTATTAGCTTCTAAAGCGCGCTTAGCAGCGAAACGTGCGCGTGAAGTGACTCGTCGAAAAGGTGCTTTGGAAATCAGCAATTTACCTGGTAAATTAGCCGATTGTTCAAGTAATGATCCTGAAAAAACAGAATTATTTATCGTCGAAGGAGATTCTGCCGGTGGTTCAGCGAAACAAGGACGTAGCCGTGAATTCCAAGCGATTTTACCTATTCGTGGGAAAATTTTAAACGTTGAAAAAGCCAGCATGGATAAAATTTTAGCTAATGAAGAAATTCGTTCCTTATTTACTGCTATGGGAACAGGTTTTGGTGCTGATTTTGATGTATCAAAAGCGCGTTATCATAAACTTGTTATTATGACCGATGCCGATGTCGATGGTGCTCATATCCGTACGTTATTATTAACCTTATTCTATCGTTATATGCGTCCAATCGTGGAAGCAGGGTATGTTTATATTGCGCAACCACCATTGTATGGGGTGAAACAAGGAAAAAACATTACCTACATTCAACCAGGCAAAAATGCCGAAGAAGAATTGCAGCGTGTTATTAGTGAATTACCAGCAACACCAAAACCAACTGTTCAACGATATAAAGGTTTAGGAGAAATGGATGACCATCAATTGTGGGAAACTACGATGGATCCAGAAAATCGTATGATGTTACGTGTTAGTGTAGATGATGCCATTGAAGCAGACCAAGTTTTTGAAATGTTAATGGGTGACAAAGTAGAACCACGTCGCGCGTTCATTGAAGAAAATGCACACTACGTTAAAAATCTTGATATTTAACGATAAGGAGGAGAAATTTTGGAAGATCAAAAGAAAAATATTCATGACGTCAATCTGACCAGTGAAATGCGCGAATCCTTTATCGATTATGCCATGAGTGTCATTGTTGCCAGAGCGTTACCAGATGTTCGAGACGGTTTAAAACCAGTTCATCGTCGTATCTTGTATGGGATGAATGAATTAGGGGTAACACCGGACAAACCGCATAAAAAATCGGCACGTATTGTTGGTGATGTTATGGGTAAATATCATCCACATGGGGACAGTGCTATTTATGAATCAATGGTTCGTATGGCGCAACCATTTAGTTACCGTTACATGCTTGTAGATGGTCATGGAAACTTTGGTTCCGTCGATGGCGATGGGGCGGCGGCTATGCGTTATACCGAAGCACGAATGAGTAAATTGGCTGTAGAAATGTTGCGTGACATCAATAAAAATACAGTAGATTATGCAAGTAACTATGATGATACAGAACGTGAACCACAAGTTTTACCAGCGCGTTTTCCTAATTTATTAGTTAACGGAACGACAGGGATTGCGGTCGGAATGGCAACGAACATTCCCCCTCATAACCTAAATGAAGTTATCGCAGCCATTGATCTATTGATGGACAATCCTGAAGTGACAACTAATGAGTTAATGGAAGTTTTACCTGGACCAGACTTTCCAACTGGTGGTTTAGTCATGGGTAAATCAGGTATTCGCCGTGCTTATGAAACGGGGAAAGGTTCTATTACCGTTCGAGGAAAAGTAGAAATTACAGAAATGCCTAATGGTAAAGAACGTATTTTAGTTACAGAATTACCATATATGGTTAATAAAGCGAAATTAATTGAACGAATTTCTGAATTGCATCGAGACAAGCGAATTGAAGGTATTACTGATTTACGTGATGAATCTTCTCGTGAAGGGATGCGAATTGTCATTGATGTTCGTCGTGATGTCAGTGCATCAGTTATTTTAAATAACTTATACAAAATGACGGCGTTACAATCTTCGTTTGGTTTCAATATGTTGGCAATTGAAAAAGGCGTGCCAAAAGTATTAAGTCTAAAACGTATTTTAGAAGATTACCTAGAGCATCAAAAAGAAGTGATTACACGTCGTACCATTTTCGAAAAAGAAAAAGCTGAAGCACGTGCCCACATTTTAGAAGGATTACGAATTGCGTTAGATCACATTGATGAGATTATTGCGATTATTCGTGGGTCAAAAACGGATGGCGAAGCAAAAGCAACGATGATTGAAAAATTTGATTTATCTGATCGCCAAGCGCAAGCTATTTTAGATATGCGTCTTCGTCGTTTAACTGGTTTGGAACGTGACAAAATTGAAGCTGAATACCAAGATTTATTGAAATTAATTGAAGATTTAGCCGATATTCTAGCTCGTCCAGAACGTGTGGCAGAAATTATTCAAACAGAATTACATGAATTAGGTCAACGTTTCGGTGATGCGCGTCGTACAGAATTATTAGTCGGCGAAGTATTGAGTTTAGAAGATGAAGATTTAATTGAAGAAGAAGAAATCGTAATTACTTTAACGAATAATGGCTATATTAAACGTGTAGCTAATAGCGAATTTCGTGCGCAACGTCGTGGTGGACGTGGTGTTCAAGGTATGGGGATTCATGATGAAGACTTCGTGCGCACATTGGTTTCTTGTTCTACACATGACACCTTGTTATTCTTTACCAATGCAGGGAAAGTCTACCGTTCGAAAGGCTATGAAATTCCAGAATATGGTCGAGCTGCCAAAGGAATTCCGGTAATTAATTTATTAGGAATCGATTCAAGCGAACGTATTCAAACGATTATTTCAGTTTCTGATAAACCAGAAGAAGGCAATTATCTATTCTTCACAACTAGATTAGGAGTAGTCAAACGGACATCTGTTATGGCATTTTCTAATATTCGTAGCAATGGTTTAATTGCGATTGGTTTAAAAGAGGGCGATGAATTAGTCAACGTCTTATCAACGAAAGGCGACGACGTCATGATTATTGGCACGCATAAAGGATACTCTGTAACGTTCAAAGAAGAAGTTGTTCGTGATATGGGACGAACTGCCGCTGGTGTACGTGGTATTCGCTTACGTGAAGAAGATTATGTCGTAGGCGCTGCGGTCATTCGTGAAGATGATGAAGTCTTAGTGATTACCGAAAATGGTTATGGTAAGCGAACAGCTGGTAGCGAATACCCAATTAAAGGCCGTGGTGGTAAAGGAATTAAAACAGCGAATATCACAGCGAAAAATGGTCCATTAGCTGGTTTAACAACAGTAACGGGGGCAGAAGATATTATGCTAATCACTAATAAAGGGGTTATTATCCGCTTTAGTGCCGAAACAGTTTCACAAACTGGACGTGCGACATTAGGGGTCCGTTTAATGAAAATGGAAGAAGATGCTAAAGTTGTGACGATGGCAACGGTCGATCCAGAAGTCGATGAACTTGTGGAGACACCAGAAGGATCAGAATAAAAAAGTAACTGACGCACTAGCTATTTAGTGCGTCAGTTTTTTTACTCATGGATAGATTTGCCATAGAGCGTTGCATAACGTCGGACAAGGAAATCAATAAAAAAGGTCAATGGATAGGTACCAATTTGTAAGTAGTTATTGCTGGTGGCATGAATCGTTTGATCAAAAAAATTTGTAAAAACATTTTTGGTATGCTGTGTAATTAAGACTGAATGCGCTGGGCTGTTGGTAATTTTATTTATCAAATCAGTATTTTTACTAAAAATCATGCCGAAAGAAGAAAAGACAATAATCAATGTGCTCTCTGTAGCCTGTTGCACAATCAGGTTCAGTAGTTTTTCTTCTTCAGGTACCAAGGTAAGTTTATGACTAATCATAAGTGACGTCTGCATACTTTTAGCTAATTCTAGTGTTGAGCTATAACCAACTAAAATCACTTCTTGTGCTTGATAAATTTTGTGAAGTAACTCATCAATTTCTGTATAATCCAAATGTGCAACCACATCATCGATAGATTGTTTGATTTCATTTGCATACTCTTGAAGATACTCTTTAGGATTTGTTTGAAGCTGTTGGGCTTCTTTTTTAGACATGCGTAATCCTTGAAAATGTGACATTTTATTTGCCATGGTGATTTCTTTTTTCAAATGGGCATAGGAATTTAGTTTAAATTGCTTGCAAAATCGCGAAATCGTTGCGGCTGAAACAAAACATTCATCGGCTAATTCGGAAATACTCATGGTAGGAACTTTTTCTGGATACGTTAAAATATAAAGAATAATTCGCGAATAAGTGTCGTTTTTGTTCGCTGTGTTTAAGTATTTAAGGAAATCTTGATAATCAAACATGTGCATGCTTCCTTTCTAAAACAAAAATTTTCATAAACATGAAAATTTTAATTGAAAATGAAAAATTGACGTGTGATTAGAAAAAATAATCAGTTGGTTTCATGATACACTATCCTCAGAAATAAGAAAACCAACAACGGAAGGAATGGACAAACGATGGGATTTCCAGAAGGATTTTTATGGGGTGGCGCCACAGCAGCCAATCAGTTTGAAGGAGCTTTTTTAGAAGACGGTAAAGGTTGGTCGACCGCAGACACAGCGAAATATACTAGATTAGATGATCCGACCAAATTCTCGCTGTTAGAACCAATGACTACTGCCGATGTTGAATTTGCTAAAGCAGATCAAGAAGGAATTTATCCTAAACGTTACGGCATTGATTTTTATCACCGTTACCAAGAAGACATTGCGTTATTTGCAGAAATGGGCTTTAAAACGTTTCGTCTATCGATTTCATGGCCACGTATTTTTCCAAATGGCGATGAATTAGAGCCAAACGAAGCCGGTTTAAAATTTTATGACGATGTATTTGACGAATGTTTAAAGTATGGAATTGAGCCTCTAGTAACATTATCACATTACGAATTTCCATTAGGGTTAGCGTTCAAATATAATGGTTGGGAAAGTCGTGAGACAATCGCTCATTTTGAACGGTATGCGCGCGTTGTTTTCAATCGTTACAAAGATAAAGTAAAATATTGGTTGACCTTCAACGAGATTAATATCATTGGAATGACTGGATATTTAAGTGGTGGAATTTTAGCAGATAAAACTGAAAATCTGTTACAAGCGCAATATCAAGCAGCACATCATCAATTTTTAGGTAGTGCATTAGCTGTAAAAGCATGTCATGAGATTATTCCAGACGCTAAAATTGGAAATATGTTGGCTCGGATGGAAGCTTATCCAGAAACCTCTAATCCAGATGATGTCATGGAAAGTATCTATGCTGATCATACCAATTTATTCTTTAGTGATGTGCAAATTCGTGGATATTACCCAGCATACATGAACAAATTCTTTACCGATCACCAAATTATGATAAAAAAAGAAGCTGGCGATGATCAATTACTACGAGAAGGCACTGTTGATTTTATGTCATTTAGTTACTATATGAGTAGTATTGCCTCATCTGATAAATCAGGAGATGAAACGGCCGGTAACTTGTTGGGATCAAAGAAAAATCCATATTTAAAATCAAGTGATTGGGGTTGGCAAATTGATCCAGTCGGTTTGCGTGTGACACTTCATAAATTATATGATCGTTACCAAGTACCTTTATTTATCGTAGAAAATGGGTTAGGCGCAAAAGATGTAGTTGAAGCAGATGGTTCTATCCACGATGATTATCGGATTGATTATATGCGTGACCATATTGAAGAAATGTCTTTAGCGATTGAAGAAGGTGTTGATTTAATGGGATACACACCTTGGGGCTGCATTGATTTAATTAGTGCAAGTACAAGTGAAATGTCTAAACGATATGGTTTTATTTATGTCGATCAAGACGATGAAGGCAATGGAACGTTAGCTCGTTCGAAAAAAGATTCATTTGACTGGTATAAAAAAGTTATTGCCACCAATGGCTCAGATTTAGCTTAATTTGTGAACGAAGCAGGTAGAAATATTACTTGCTTCGTTTTTTTTCTAGTTATTTTGTTTAAATTGCGTAATTACTTATGAAAATCAAATTCATTCGATTTAACAATCATGATAAAAAACTTGCGTGGAGAAGAAAAACAGTGTATAATTCATCTTTGTGAGTAGTCTTAAAAGACCATTCTCTGCTCCTAGATTGTACTAGGGGCCAAAGTCCATAGGGAGGTGAAAATCAATGGAAAATACGAAATATGAAATTCTTTATATTATTCGTCCAAACATTGATGAAGAAGCAAAAACTGCTTTAGTGGAACGTTTTGACGCCATTTTGACTGATAACGGAGCGGAAGTTCTTGAGTCAAAACTTTGGGAAAAACGCCGTCTAGCATATGAAATGAACGGATTCCGTGAAGGTATCTATCACATCGTTAAAGTGTCTTCTCCATCAAACGCAAATGCAATCAACGAATTTGACCGTCTTGCTAAAATCAACGACAGCATTATTCGTCACATGATTGTTAAAGAAGAAGCTTAATAAATTGTTTCACGTGAAACAAAAATAACGATGAAGGGATGATGAATTTTGATTAACAACGTTGTATTAGTAGGAAGATTGACAAAAGATCCTGATTTACGTTATACCGCAAGTGGTACGGCTGTTGCTACTTTCTCATTAGCAGTGAATCGTAATTTTACGAATCAGAGTGGCGAAAGAGATGCAGATTTTATTAACTGTGTGATTTGGAGAAAATCAGCAGAAACACTAGCAAATTATGCCCGTAAAGGTACATTGCTTGGAGTGACAGGAAGAATTCAAACAAGAAACTATGAAAACCAACAAGGTCAAAGAGTTTATGTTACTGAAGTTGTAGCAGAAAACTTCCAATTACTAGAATCTCGTTCAACTAGCGAACAACGTCGTGGAAACGATGGCGGCGATTTTGGTGGAAATCAATCAAACTTTGGAAACAGCTACAATCAAAATCAAACATCTCAACAATCAAACGGAATGCCTAGTTTTGATCGAGACAACTCTGATCCATTCGGGGGTTCATCAATCGACATTTCAGATGACGATTTACCATTCTAAGAAATTTGATAGGAGGGAAATAGGATGGCACAACAAAGAAGAGGCGGACGCAAACGTCGTAAAGTAGACTATCTTGCAGCTAACCATATCGAACACGTTGATTATAAAGACATTGAATTATTAAAAAGATTTATTTCAGAACGCGGTAAAATTTTACCACGTCGTGTAACTGGTACTGGTGCTAAAAACCAACGTAAATTAACAGTTGCTATTAAACGCGCACGTATTATGGGATTACTTCCATTCGTAGGCGAAGAAAATTAATTTTCCAAGATCTCACTGGTTTAGCTAGTGGGATCTTTTTTTGACCAAAGAAAATGAAAAAGCAAGTTTCACCAATTTGTGGTAAAATAAAAGGTAAAGTTTTCATTTTGTTGGCGTTCATTATAGATGAATCGAGATAGATTAAGGAGTAAACTATGACAACAGCAATTGGTATTATCTCACTAGACAATTACGATGACGTAATTGATAAAATGGATGACAAACATATTTCTTACCTCAATACATTAGTCACAACGCTAGTTTCTGATTGGGCGAGTGAGTACCATGTTTTTTATAAACGTATTAATTCAGAACGTTATTTTTTTGTAGCTGATACAGCCGATGTTTTACGAATGCAAGAGAAAAATTTTGATTTATTACAACATATTAAAAATTCAGAAGTCCATAATGAATTAGTGTTAACGATTAGTATGGGAATTGCCTATGGAGAAGCATCTGCTGAAAAAATCGGTGAAATTGCTCAAAGTAATCTGGATATGGCGTTGGCTCGTGGGGGCGACCAAGTTGTCGTAAAGCATACGGATCCACAGGCAAAACCACAATTTTTTGGTGGGAATACTGATGGAACCATTAAACGAACTAGAACACGCTCGCGTGCGATGAGCATGTCATTAAATCGCATTTTTAAAGATAACCAAAAAATCTTTATTATGGGGCATCGTTATCCCGATATGGATGCTATTGGTGCTGCTTTTGGAGTGGCTACTTTAGGCAAATTTATATCTAAAGAGTGTTATATTATTTTGAATCGCGAAGAAGTTACTGCAGATATTACCCGTGGTTTAGCAGAAATAGATAATTATCCTGAAGTTAAAAATCTAGTTATTTCAAGTAAAGAGGCCTTGAAATTGTTAGATAAACAAAGTGTCTTAGTGATGGTTGACTATCATAAACCTTCGATGTCAATTTCTGAAGAAGTATATGAAGCCGTGGAAAAAATTGTCATTATTGACCATCATCGTCGCGGAGACGAATTCCCGATAAATCCGCTTTTGACATACATTGAAGCCTCTGCTTCTTCTGCATCAGAATTAGTAGCAGAATTGATTCAATATCAAGCGAATAAAAATCATCAGTTATCAAAAATCACCGCTACATTATTGTTAGCTGGAATTTATGTGGATACGAAAAGTTTCGCTGTTCGTACAACTGGACGAACGTTTGACGTGGCAAGCTATTTGAAAAATCATGGAGCCGATTTATCCATTGTTCATGATTTATTAAGTTCAGATTTAGAGGCGTATTTGCAAATTAGCGAGTTAGTTTCTCGTAGTGAATATATCACACCAGAAATCGTTGTTTCAGTGGGTCCTGAAGATAAAGAATATGATAACGTAACAATTGCGAAAGCTGCGGATACGTTGCTTTCGATGAATGATATTCAAGCGGCCTTTGTTATTACAAAACGTTTGGATCAACGTATAGGAATTAGTGCCCGTAGTTCGGGTAAAGTGAATGTGCAACGATTAATGGAAAACTTCGGTGGTGGAGGACATTTCACAAATGCTGCTACACAAATTGAGGGGCAAATGCTTGAAAAAGTCCGTGAAATGCTATTTAATGAATTAAGAATATTGGAAGAAAAGGAGCAATCAACATGAAAGTTATTTTCTTAGAAGACGTTAAAGGAAAAGGCAAAAAAGGGCAAGTGAAAGAAGTACCGACTGGTTATGCCCAAAACTATTTAATTAAAAATAATCTGGCAAAAGAAGCAAATCGTGAAAGCTTAGCAGAAATGTCAGGCAAGAAAAAAGCCAAAGAAAAACAAGATGCTGAAGCACTTAAAGAAGCACAAACGCTCAAAGATTTCTTAGAAAAAGAAGAAACAGTCGTTGAAATTAAAGCAAAAGCAGGTGCTGATAGTCGTCTATTTGGTTCAATTCCTTCCAAACAAATTACAGATGCACTAAACAAACAATACAACGTTAAAGTAGACAAACGTAAGGTGGATTTGAAACAACCGATTCGTTCATTAGGTTTTACTGATGTGCCAGCCAAATTGCATCCAGAAGTTACAGCAACTATTAAGGTACATGTAGTTAGCGAATAATACACACGTAGGCAGATTTCGAGAGTTCGGGTCTGCCTTGCGCTTTGCATTTTAGCCAAATAATTGTAGAATAAATGGACTGACTAAGTATAGGAGAGAAACGTATGAATGAAGTTTGGCAAGATCGTGTGCCACCACAAGATATCGAAGCAGAACAAGCCGTCTTGGGGGCCGTTTTCCTTGATTCTGATGCCATTATCGAAGCAATGGAATTGATTGAGCCCCGTGACTTTTACCGTCGCAGTCATCAAATTATCTTTCAGTGCATGATTCAATTGAATGACCGCAATGAAGCGATTGATCTGATTACATTAAAAGCTGAAATTGAAAAAAGCAATGCCTTAGAAGATGTAGGTGGAATTAGTTATTTAACTGAACTAGGTCAAGCGTCTCCCTCTTCAGCAGGTGTCTCCCATTATGCAAAAATCGTGGATGATAAAGCAACTTTGCGTAATTTAATTCAAGCTGCCAACCGAATAGTCACGAAAGGTTTCGAGCAAGATGAAGAAGTTCAAGCAATTGTTGATGATGCAGAAAAAAGCATTTTAGAAGTATCCGAAAAAAGAAATAGCACAGGCTTTCAATCCATTGCGGATGTCTTAAATCGAACAATTGAAAATATTGACCGTTTGGCACAAAATGATGAAGAAATCACTGGCCTACCAACGGGGTATCAAGCCTTAGATAAAATGACAGCAGGATTACAAAAAGAAGAATTAATTATTTTAGCCGCACGACCAGCTGTAGGTAAAACTGCATTTGCATTGAATATTGCTCAAAATGTAGGGACAAAAACCGATAATACGGTCGCTATTTTTAGTTTGGAAATGGGCGCTGAATCATTGGTAAGTCGGATGCTTTGTGCAGAAGGTTCGATCGAAGCAAGTCATTTGCGTACCGGGCAATTAACAGATGATGAATGGCGAAATTTAATTGTTGCAATGGGGAGTTTATCCCGTGCTAGTATCTATATCGATGATACACCCGGGATTAAAATTTCAGAAATTCGCGCACGCTGTCGTAAATTAGCCCAAGAAAGAGGTAACTTGGGATTAATTTTAATTGACTATTTGCAATTGATTGAAGGAACAGGGCGTGAAAGTCGTCAACAAGAAGTATCAGAAATTTCTCGTCAATTAAAAAAATTAGCCAAAGAATTAAAAGTACCCGTGATTGCTTTGTCTCAGCTATCCCGTGGTGTTGAACAACGTCAAGACAAGCGTCCGGTTTTAAGTGATATTCGTGAATCGGGTTCGATTGAGCAAGATGCCGATATTGTGGCCTTTTTATATCGTGATGATTATTATCAACGAGAAGGCGATGAGGATGAAAATGGTGAGGAACCACAAAACGATAACGTTATCGAAGTCATCATTGAAAAAAACCGTAGTGGTGCTCGTGGAACGGTGGAATTACTCTTTATCAAAGAATATAATAAATTTTCTTCGCTTTCTCCAAGGGAAGAATTTGCTTAAGAACTGCTTTGGCGGTTCTTTTTTTTTAATGACTTGTATTTTAATCTTGTACAAGTTAAATAATTTTGATATAGTACTGAACAAACGGGGTGAGTCTATGTCAAAGGAAAAATATTATGCTTTATTAAAAGAAAAATTTCAAAATAAGGAAAATGTTGTTACCGAGATTATTAACTTAGAAGCTATTTTGCATTTACCAAAGGGGACAGAGCATTTTGTGAGTGATGTTCATGGTGAATTTGAAGCATTTGATCATGTCTTACGTAATGGTTCGGGAAGTGTTAAAGAAAAATTAGTGGAATGTTTTGCCAATACGTCTGTAGATATTGATGATTTGGCGACTTTAATTTATTATCCAGAAGAAAAAATGCAGCTAGAAAAAGCCCAGATGACTCAAGGTGAACGAGAGCAATGGTACGGAGAAAAAATTCAGTTACTCATTCAAACCATTAACTTTTCGAGTCGTAAATACACGCGTTCAAAAGTACGTAAAGCATTACCGAAACGGTTTAGTTATATCATTGAAGAACTATTAACAGAATCTCAAAAAGAGCCGGGAAAAGAAGGGTATTTCCACGCAATTATTGATAAAATTATTCAGCTCCATCAAGCATCCGCTTTAATTAAAGATTTATGTTACTTAATTCAACGGTTTGTAGTCGATCATTTGCATGTCGTCGGTGATATTTATGACCGGGGTCCAGCCCCTGATTTTATTATGGAGCGTTTGGTTCAACATCATTCCGTGGACATTCAATGGGGAAATCATGACATTGTTTGGATGGCTGCGATGGCAGGTTCTCCCATTGCGATTATGAATTTGCTACGAATTTGCGCCCGTTATGGGAACTTGGATATTGTTGAAGAGCGGTATGGTATCAATGTTCGGCCTTTAGTTGAATACAGTAAACAACATTATCTTGCCAATGATAAATTTGCCCCAAAACTAGCCCCTGATGAAGATGAATTAACAGAGTCCGAAAAAGAACATCTAAATGTCGTTCAACAAGCAACAACGATCTTACAATTCAAATTAGAAGGACAATTAATCAATCGTCGGCCAGATTTTCGCATGAATGACCGACATATGCTAAAAAATATTGATTATGATACGCAAGAAATTACCTTAAAAGGCACAAACTATCCACTGGTTAATTTCCAAGCACCGACTGTCGATCCCTCGAATCCTTGCGCATTAACTGAAGAAGAAGAACGCTTATTAAACAAATTGATGTTATCGTTTCAAGCATCGGAAAAACTTCGTCGTCACACAGATTTTTTAATTGAAAAAGGCAGTATGTATTTGTGTTATAACGGTAATTTATTATTACATGGATGCATTCCTTTACATGAAAATGGCGATTTTAAATCTTTTCGGATTAATCAAAAACAATATGCAGGAAAAGAATTGTTGGATTATTTTGAAAAACAAGTGCGTAAAAGCTACAAGGATTATTCTGTTTCGGATGATTTGGCAACAGATTTGTTGTGGTATTTGTGGACAGGCGAATGCTCTTCTTTATTTGGCAAAAATGCTATGACTACTTTTGAACGCTACTACATTGAAGATAAAAAAACGCATAAGGAAGAAAAAAATGCCTATTATCATTTGCGTAATGAAGAACACATTTGCCAAGATATTTTAGCCTTATTTGATTTACCAATCACCGGACATATTATTAATGGTCATACGCCTGTAAAAGCTAAAAAAGGTGAAAGCCCAATTAAAGCCAATGGGCGCTTGTTAGTGATTGACGGTGGCTTTGCGAAAAGCTATCAAAAAGAGACGGGATTGGCAGGTTATACGTTACTTTCTAATAGCTATGGTCTCCAATTAGTTGCCCACCAACCATTCTCTTCGGTAGACGAAGCAGTCGCAGAAGGCAGCGATATTCTATCAACAAAACGTCTCATTGAAAGCGTGGATACTCGAACCACAGTTGGCAATACGAATATCGGGCAAAAATTAAAGCAAGAAATGAATGCTTTGGAGACGTTATACCAAAATTATGAAAAATGTTAAATTAAAAAATTTATAATAACAATAAAATATCCGAACTATAGATGTCACAAAACTATAGTTCGGATATTTTTATTGGATTTGAGATTCTTTTGTTACAGTAATCGTTGGGAAAATTGTTGTCATTTGCTGCTCAGTTACTTCAGGATACCAGTTCATAGCATTGCAAGTAGAAAAGAGTAAAGCACTTGTTAAGGTTTCTTCAGGTGTTGTTTGTTGATACATGCCTTTGACCAGACGTCCAAGAAAGAAATCACCACATGCAATTGGATTTTTAGCTTCTATGGGTAATGCAGAACCAGTATAAAAAGTTTGATTTAAACGTCCAACAATCCCTTTTTTCCCAAGGGTAATAATAAAATTGGGGATTTCTGGATTGATATCGTTGGAAAGAAGCGTCAGATAATCGGTTACTGTAGCTAGTTCTTTTTCTGGGAATAAATCTTGAATTTCTTCGTCATTAATTTTGATTAAATAAGGTGTTGTTTGCTGATAGGTCTGTCTAAGGGCTTCCCCACTCGTATCTACGCATAGTTTTACAGAAAGGTTACGTTTTGCAAGTTCATCTGTTATTTGGCAAATATAATCAGCAGGCATGCCTTTCATCAATGAACCTGAGAAAACTAAAAAATCACCTTCGTTTAAAGATTCGAGTAGTGTCTGTGTAAATTGTTGTAAGGTTGCTGCGTCTAATTCAAAGCCTGCTTCGTAAACAGGTACGATTGTTTGGTCTGTCATATCAACCAGAATATTACAAAGTCGCGTGTTTGTTGCAACAGTTGTCGCTTTGAGAGCATAGCCTTTTTCTTGTGCGAGTTGTGTTAAGTGAGTGCCATAAAGTCCTCCTAGCATGGTATGAATAGTGATTTCAGGAGAATTTTTTTCATAAGTAAGGGCATAAGCAACGTTAAAACTCTTCCCACCTGGCGATTCTCTTACTTCGATAGGGCGATTCGGAATAGCGGTTTCAATTTTTTTTAGCAACAAAGTTCGATCAATAGCAGGATTGGGGCAAATCAAATGGATCATCATCAACACTCCTTCGTTTTATTGCCTTCATTATACAATAAAATACTATTTATTTGGCAATTATTTTGCAAAAATTAAATAATTTTGCAAAATGCAAAATAAAAATGTTGCAAGTTGCAAAAAATATGGTAATATGATGGTAACGATTACAAAGGACGGTGTAAGTTATGGCAGACAATCGTAAAGAACAAATTTTAACCATTTTAAGAGAAAAAAAATCCGTGCGTATTCTTGATTTAAGTAAACAATTACGCGTATCACGCGAAACTGTCCGAAAAGACATTATGGAGATGGAAGAAGAAGGATTATTGAAAAAAACCTATGGTGGAGCAGTTTTAGACGAAGCAAATACAGAAACGGATTATGAGCGTCGTCGAGCAGAACATGAAGAGAAAAAAGAAAAGATTGCTGAACGTGCCTATCAATTTATTGAACCAGGTGACACTATTTACTTAGATTACGGAACAAGTTCATACGCTTTGGCAAAAAAACTGGTGGACTTTGAAGATTTAACAGTAGTCACCAATAGTATTCCGATTGTAAATTTATTGATTCGTTCTTCTGGCATTCAATTAATTATTTTAGGTGGCAATGTTCGAAAAAATGAAGATTCGCTTTTTGGTACATTTGGATTAAATAATGCCAAAGAAATTTTTGTCGATTTAGGATTTTTCGGATGTGCTGGTATCGACATTAAATCAGGAGTGACCAATTATCATATGGGTGAAATCGAAATTTCTAAAGCGATGTTACACCATAGTAAAACGGTGATTTTATTAGCAGATGAAACCAAATTTGGAAAATCAGCGCTCTATAAAACATCTGATTTAGAAGATTTAGATATTGTCATTACGACAGATGTCAAAGACTCAGAAGTTGAAGAAGAATTTTTGAAACAAACTATCGAAATTATTAAAACAGAAGGGAACGACAGCCATGATTAAAAAAGAATTTTTATTCGATACGGATTTTAAAACGAAAGAGGAGTTATTTAAAACTGCGACCAATTATTTGGTTGCAAATGGCTATGTGTCTCCTGAATTTGAAGCGGAGTTAAATACACGCGAAAAAGATTTTCCGACTGGATTACCAACAGTACCGCCCGTGGCAATTCCGCATACGGATGGTACGTTTGTAAAAAATGATACGATTTTGTGTATCGTCAATCAACATGAAGTGGCATTCAATGAGATGGGAGGAGATGAAGAAGATATAGTCTTGCCTAAAGTATTTTTTATGCTAGTACTTGGGGAAGGTGCCACACATTTAGCTCAATTACAAAACCTGATTGAAAAAATTCAAGGTGGCGAATTGGTTGAAAAGTCCTTAGCAGCAAAAAGTCTGGAAGAATTCGAGACTGTTGTGAATACGCATTTATAAAATAAGTTTTTTAGGAGGAAAAAAGAATGAAAAAAAGAATTATTGTCGCATGTGGTGGAGCAATTGCAACATCAACGGTCGCTGCA
This sequence comes from Enterococcus sp. AMC1623, assembly GCF_058216495.1. Taxonomy (NCBI): domain Bacteria; kingdom Bacillati; phylum Bacillota; class Bacilli; order Lactobacillales; family Enterococcaceae; genus Enterococcus; species Enterococcus sp. AMC1623. The sequence goes on from NZ_CM177096.1 coordinate 2,504,947, forward strand.
AATCGCATTCGTGAATTATTAAAAGCTAACGGAATTGATGGTGAGGTTAAACAAACCCGAATCACTGAATTAGAAGCAGAAAAAGATGGTGCAGATTTAATTGTTACCACTGCAAAAGTGAAAAAAGACTTTGGCGTACCAACAATTCATGGGGTTGCTTTCATTTCAGGAATTGGCATTGACAAATTAGAACAACAAATTTTAGACGTTCTAAAATAATAAAGAGGAGGAATTTTTGTGGGAGTCATTCAGTATATCGTTGATTTAGGCCCAACAGTTATGTTGCCTTTAATCATTTTCATTATTGGGCTGTTACTCAAACAAGGAATTGGTAAATCACTTCGTTCTGGTTTAACGGTTGGAATTGGATTTGTTGGTATTAACTTAGTTATTAGTTTAATGACACAGAACTTAGGAGATGCTGCAAAATCAATGGCAGATAATTATAACTTAGGTTTAAACGTTATCGACCTTGGTTGGCCTGGAACAGCACCAATGGCTTGGGCATCAAGTATGGGGTTAATTGCAATTCCAATTTCGATTGGTGTCAATATTCTGATGTTAATTACTAAGATGACAAAAGTTGTAAACGTTGACATCTGGAATATTTGGCATATTGCTTTTACTGGAGCTATGGTGCAGGTCGCTACAGGAAGTTATGTTTGGGGAATTGTTGGTGTTATTGTTCATGCGGCGGTTATTTATAAACTAGGGGATATTTTTACCCCCGTAACAGATGAATATTTTGGATTAGAAGGAATTGCAATGCCTCATGGAACATCTGCTTATATGGGTGTCATTGCTAAACCAATTGATGACTTAATCGAGCGAATTCCTGGTTTGAACAAAGTTACCTTAACACCAGAAAAAATTGAAGAACGTCTAGGTGTTTTTGGACAACCGACTGTTGTAGGCGCAATTTTAGGTTTTGTCATTGGGTTGTTAGCGAAATATCCAATTGGTCAAGCTGCTACATTAGCTGTACAAATGGCTGGGGTTATGGTCTTGATGCCGATGGTTGTAAAATTGATTATGGAAGGCTTAATTCCAATATCAGAAGCAGCTCGTTCGATGTTAGACAAGCGCTTTTCTGGGAGTGATTTTCGAATTGGTTTGGACTGTGCTTTAATGTTGGGTGATCCAGCTGTTGTTGCAGCTTCTATGTTATTTGTACCATTAACTATTTTGATTGCAGTCTTACTTCCTGGCAACAATATCTTACCATTTGGCGATTTAGCAACAATTGGTTTCTTTGTAGCAATTGCAGTCGGTGTTCATAAAGGAAACATTTTCCGTACGCTATTTTCAGGTACTGCTATTATGACGATGACGTTATGGATTGCTAATCAAATGGCACCTGTTCAACAAGCGTTAGGTCAACAAGTTGGTTTGACAAAAGCTGGTGAACAAATTTCTTCAATGGACCAAGCAGGATCACCAATCACTTATCTATTAGCTAAAGGTATCACGTTGGAAATGGGTGTTGGTTTCTTTGTAATCGTTGTTCTTTACGGTTTCTGTGTGGCATACACATATGCCAAATACAAACAAGGAAAATTGTATGTAGAAGAAGAAGCGTAGGAAGGTGAAAAAAGTGAAAGCATTAGCAGTAACAGGTGTTGAAAAATTTGAGCTACAAGACTTAGCTATTCCCACACCACAAAAAGGGGAAGTACTCATAAAAGTTGCCTATGTTGGCGTTTGCGGGTCTGATTTACCAAGGTATTTCGACGGTGGCGTGCATCAATTTCCACAAATCTTAGGACATGAATTTTCAGGAACTATTGCTGAAGTTGGTGAAGGTGTACAATTGAAAAAAGGCACACGTGTAGCAGTTGCGCCATTAGTTCCCTGTAATGAATGTGAACAATGCCGTAGTGGTCGTCCACAACTATGTCCAAATTATAGTTTTATTGGATCAAGACAACAAGGTGCGATGGCTGAATACGTGATTGCTCCTGTAGAAAACTGTCTAGTCGTTCCGAAAGAATTGGCTTTAAAAATCGCGGCTACCATTGAACCACTGACCGTAGCAATTCATGGAATTGAACGAATTCGAACAAAATCCGGTGATAAAACGTTAGTTCTAGGTGCAGGCACGATTGGTTTAATGACCGTGTTAGCATTACGTGCACGTGGCGTTGGTGAAATTACCGTGATTGATTTAAACGAACAAAAATTAGCATTAGCAAAACAAATTGGCGCAGATATCGTCGTCAATCCATTAACAACAGATTTAGAGCAACATTTTAAAGAAAACGGACTAGCTTCGGTCGTTTTTGAAACTGCGGGAAATCATCTTACCCAAGTGCAAGCAATTAAATATGCTGATCGCCAAGCAAAAGTTGTTTTTGTTGGAACTTGTACGCGCCCTGTAAAATTTGAAGCAGAAGAATTTGAATTAATTTTACGTCGTGAATTAGAATTAACGGGTTCATGGATGTCTTATTCAGCACCATTTCCAGGTTTTGAATGGCATGCGGCTTTACGCTACTTAGCGACAGGTGAGATTGATACGTTACCGTTAATTACCGGGATTTATTCCTTAGAAGATCAAGCGATTCCTTTTGAAAAAATGCGCGAAAAAGAGTCAAAAGAAGTCAAAGTATTATATGAAATTGGAGGAGAAGTTGAGTGAGTGAATTGAAAGATAAGCGATTACGTAAGACGTTAAATGACCAGCGAGTGATTGCAGCGTTAGCCATCGATCAACGCGGTGCGATGAAAAAAATGATTACGAAGTATAAAGAAGAAGCCACTTCGGAAGACATTATAGAATTTAAAACTTTAGTCTCAAAAGAATTAACACCCTACACATCTTCCATATTACTAGACCCCGAATACGGATTACCTGCGGCCAAACAGAAAGATCCAGAAAGTGGCTTATTATTAGCATACGAGAAAACGGGTTATGATGCAACTGTTCCAGGAAGATTACCAGATATTTTAGATGTATGGTCAGTACGTCGCTTAAAAGAAGCGGGTGCTGATGCGTGTAAATTCTTGTTGTATTATGATGTCGATGAAGCAGAGGAGATTAATGAACAGAAGCATGCGTTTATTGAACGTTTAGGCTCAGAATGTGTAGCAGAAGAGTTACCATTTTTCTTAGAATTAGTTTCTTATGACGCTGCTGGTTTAGATGCGAATAGTGCGGAGTATGCAAAAGTAAAACCGCATAAAGTCAACGATATGATGAAGATTTTTTCAGATGAAAAATATCATGTTGATGTCTTGAAGGTTGAAGTACCAGTGAATATGAATTTTGTTGAGGGCTATGCTACAGAGGAAGTGGTTTATTCAAAAGATGAGGCAGCAAAATATTATGCAGAACAATCAGCTGCGACCGAATTACCTTTTATCTTTTTAAGTGCCGGCGTTTCAGCAGCCTTATTCCGTGAGACGTTACGTTTTGCTAAAGCTGCCGGTTCAACCTTTAATGGTGTCTTATGTGGTCGGGCAACTTGGGCAGATGGCGTAGAAGTTTTCATTCGAGATGGAGAAGAAGCCGCGATTAACTGGCTACGTACTCAAGGGAAACAAAACGTGGATGAATTGAATGCCGTCTTAGCTGAAACAGCAACCCCTGTTAAATACTAAAAAAGGAAAACTATCAATCGTATGGTTGATAGTTTTTTTCGTAAATATCATCTGATAAGTTCGTGTTTTTTTAAAAAAAATCATTTTTATAATATAAATGTTCGTATTTTTCTTTTTTTAATAATTAAAAGTATGTGAATATTCGATTTTTATTGAAATTACTTTCAAAACTTGTTACAATAATTTAGGAATGCACTAAATAAAGAAAGAGGTATTCATATGTCATCAGTGGTAGTTGTAGGTACGCAATGGGGCGATGAAGGAAAAGGGAAGATCACCGATTTCCTAAGTGAAAATGCAGAAGTCATCGCTCGTTATCAAGGTGGAGATAATGCAGGTCACACAATCAAATTCGATGGTGTCACATACAAATTGCACTTAATCCCATCTGGAATTTTCTATAAAGAAAAAATTAGCGTGATCGGAAATGGTGTTGTAGTCAACCCGAAATCTCTAGTAAAAGAATTAGCTTATTTAAAAGATCATGAAGTTAGCACAGAAAATCTACGTATCTCAGATCGTGCACATGTCATTTTGCCTTACCATATCAAATTGGATCAATTGCAAGAAGATGCAAAAGGCGATAACAAGATTGGAACAACAATTAAAGGTATCGGACCAGCTTACATGGATAAAGCTGCTCGTGTCGGTATCCGTGTGGCTGATTTGTTAGATAAAGAAATTTTTGAAGAACGTTTACGTATTAATTTAGAAGAAAAAAATCGTCAATTCGTTAAAATGTTTGATTCAGAACCAATTGAATTTGATGATATTTTTGAAGAATATTATGAATATGGACAACAAATTAAACAATATGTAACTGACACTTCGGTTATTTTAAATGATGCATTGGATGAAGGCAAACGTGTTTTATTCGAAGGTGCTCAAGGTGTTATGTTAGATATTGACCAAGGAACATACCCATTTGTTACATCTTCCAACCCAGTTGCCGGTGGTGTAACTATCGGTAGTGGTGTAGGTCCTTCTAAAATTGATAAAGTGGTTGGTGTTTGTAAAGCATACACTTCTCGTGTAGGTGATGGTCCATTTCCAACTGAATTGTTTGATGAAGTCGGCGAAACGATTCGTAAAGTTGGTCGTGAATATGGAACAACAACTGGTCGTCCACGCCGTGTAGGTTGGTTTGACTCAGTCGTGATGCGTCACTCTCGTCGCGTATCAGGAATTACCAACTTATCATTAAACTCAATTGACGTATTGAGTGGTTTAGAAACAGTGAAAATTTGTACGGCTTATGAATTAGATGGTGAATTAATTTATCATTATCCAGCAAGCTTAAAAGAATTAAATCGTTGTAAACCAGTATACGAAGAATTACCAGGTTGGTCAGAAGATATTACTGGCTGTAAATCATTAGCTGAATTACCAGAAAATGCGCGTAACTATGTTCGTCGTATTTCTGAATTAGTTGGTGTACGTATCTCTACGTTCTCAGTAGGTCCAGATCGTAACCAAACGAACATTTTAGAAAGTGTTTGGTCTCAAATTTAATTAATCAAAGATTCATCAGAAAACACATTTTCTGATGAATCTTTTTTCTTTTGGTATAATAATAGTACTAGGTCAGGAGGGGAAAGAGATGTTTCAAATTATTACTGATGCGTGTTGTGATTTACCCGCAGAAATCCTCGATCAGGCAGATGTTGCGTATATTCCAATGATTTTAACACTCGATGGAAAAGAGTACGTCGATGATTTAGGTCAAACATTTGATTATGATGGATTTTTAAAAAGTTTACAAGAAAATAAACAACCAACCACCTCACAAATCAACATTGGACGTTATATGGAATATTTTCGTCCGCATGTGGAAAATAATGTCCCTATTTTATATATCGGTTTTTCTTCAGGTCTCAGTGGTTCCTACAGTAGTGCCTTACAAGCTGTAGAGTTATTGAAAGAAGAATATCCGCAAGCACTTATTTATTGTGTTGACACGAAAGCTGCTAGCTTAGGTGAAGGGATGCTAGTGATGGAAGCAGCGCGCTTACAAAAAGCAGGAAAATCATTAGAAGAAATTGTTGAGTGGTTAGAAACATATAAAATGAATTTGCGTTCTTGGGTGATGGTGAACGATTTAAAACATCTTGAAAAAGGTGGGCGTATTTCGAAAGCCGCAGCTACAATCGGAGGCTTATTGCATGTTAAACCGATTATCACAGTAGACACAGAAGGTAAGTTACAAAATGTTGATAAAATCCGTGGGCGCAATAAAGCCATTCAGAAAATAATTGCGGAGACTGCTCACGATTTGGATTTGACGATTGTGAATCAACTATATTTTGCGCATAGCGGTGATCAAGAAACTGCGCAGCAAATATTTAAAGAATTAAAAGCAAAGTATCCGCATGTGCCGATTACACGATATTCGCTTGGTCCAACCATTGCTAGTCATACTGGATACGGTTGTTTTGCATTGTTTTCGATGGGCAAAAATTCAAGATAATGGATTATCGTTCATTTGTTATGATTCATAACACTTGCTATTTACTTTGATAGTAATAATATGACTGTATATGTTTTTAAGTTAAAAGGAGCTAACAAAATGGATGTGTTAATGATAATACAAAAAAACTATTTGAATTTTTCCAAACAAGAACGAAAAATTGCTGATTATATTTTACGTTTTAGCCATCAAATAAAAAATATGAATATTGCAGAGTTAGCGAAAAACACGGGCACTTCTAATGCTTCAGTCACTAGATTTGTTAAAAAAATTGATTGTAAAAGTTATGCGGACATGAAATTTCATATCAATGCACAAAATGAAACGCAAGAAATTTATGAATCACATGGAATTGTTGATGAAGTATTTGTTTATTATCAAAATGTTATTAAAAATACGCAACGTTTAATTGATACGGATCAAATTGAAGAGTTGGTAGAGTTGCTGAATCAAGCGAAAAGAATTATTGTCATTGGCGCCAGTAATTCAGGCGTAACCGCAGATATTTTTCGAGTTCGTTTGATGCGAATGGGTTTATATGCTATTAGTTATACGGATCCTTTATGGATGTTGATGCATGCAAGCATTGCAGAAGAAGGAGATTTATACATTGCTATTTCTAATTCAGGAACGACCGAATCAATTTTAGAAACGGTTGAAATAGCTAAAGCACAAGGCGCTATCGTCGTTTCGATTACTAGCTATTCGGAAAATCCCATTGCAGAATTAAGTGATTTAGTTTTTCATGTATACAATACAAGATTTATTGATAATGAAAAATTTACTAATTCTCAATTCTCAAATATTTATTTAATTGATGTTATTACCACTTATTTACTTAAAAATGCTGAGTTTAGAGAAAAGATGTTTAAAACGAGGGAATCAATTGGAGATATTTAAAAAAAAATAAAAAAAGGCTGAAAATAAAGAAAATTATTTTCAGTCTTTTTTTTGTGTGAAAATAAGCAGAAACTAATTTTTAAATTATTTTCTAAAGAAAAGGCAATAAATTTGAAAATTATTACCAATATTTTATATTGCAATAATTATTTTCAGAATGTATGATGTCCTTAGAAAGGAAAATAAAGGTAATTAAGAAAGGGGTATTTTGTGAGCGTTTACGTACAACCATATACAATTCCGAATGTCACTATAAAACGTGAGGAAGAGCAATTATTTATTTCAATGGACAATGCCAAGGAGAACACTTATCAATTATTTTCAGGAAATCGTCCACATTTAGAAGCTATCAATAAAAAAATTGGAGAAAGTAAAAACAGTATGTTTCGTGTGACGCTTCCTGTCGATGAAGGGCCATACTACTTTGTTATTAAAGGAGAAGATTTTGAAACAAACATCTTTTCAGAAAGAGTTATTCAATTAAAGCAAGCGATTAATTTTCGTGATTTAGGAGGCTATCAAACAACAGATGGTCGCGTGACTCGTTGGGGATTATTGTTCAGAGGCGATCAGTTATCTAAGTTAGATGAAACTGACAGACGATTATTAGAAAAAATGAATTTGAAAACAATTGTTGATTATCGTTCCGAACACGAAAGAACTGTTAATCCGAATAAACAAATTGCGACCGTTATTCAAACTGTTCATTGTGATCCTCAATCAAGTTTTTCGGAAGCGGCAGCCAATGCGGTTGATCTGAATGAAGAAAATGTTAAACTTGTCCGCCAATTAGAAGAGGGAAAAATAGAATCAAAATACATTAACGGTAAAGGTGAAAATGTTATCGAGGACTATCAATTTTTAATTACTTCTGAACCAGCTAAAGAAGCATATAAGAAATTTTTACAGACATGTGCCGACGTAGCAAATGCACCTTTAGTTCATCATTGTCGTGGAGGAAAAGATCGAACTGGTTTAGGATCAATGTTTTTACTTTTATTACTAGGTGTCAAAGAAGAAGAAATTGTGAATGATTATATTTTAACTGGGATTATTCGTAAAGATAGAAACCAATTAAAATATGAACTTTATCAAGAACTGACAAAAAATGAAGACTATCTTGCGTATTTAATGGCAATGATTGAAACCAGAGAAGAATTTATTCGAGCAAGTATTGAGCGTATCAAAGAGTTATATCCAACAACAACGGATTATTTCATTCAGCATTTTGGTTTGACACAAGAACAAATTGATACGATGCGAGAGTTTTATTTAGAGGAGGGAATGAACAAATGACACAAGTCGCTGTAGTTGTAGCTAGCCATGGGGAATTTGCTAAATATGCTTTAAAAAGTGCCGAAATGATCGTCGGCACTCAAGAAAATTGTGGTGTTGTAACTGTTGGGATGGACGATACTTTACAAGATGCTATTCAAGGGATGCAAAATGTATTGAATCACTTAGATAGAAGTAAAGGAACAGTTATTTTAGTAGACATTTTAGGAGGAACGCCTTCTAATGTTAGCGGTCGTTTTGTTTTAACAGATGAAAACGTTTTAGTTTTAAGTGGGTTGAATTTACCTTTGTTATTGGATTTATTAACCAATCGGGAACGAAGCTTAGTAGAGATTGCGACTTCTTTAGAAAATTCATATCATGCAGGTTTTAATAATATAACGGAGCTATTTAAAAAAGGAGAAGATGAAGATGAGTGTGAAATTTTGTAGAATTGATGATCGTTTGATTCATGGTCAAGTTGTAACAACCTGGGTAAATGTTCATCAGATTGAGCAAGTGATTATCGTAAATGAAACAGTCGCCAACGATAAAATTCAAGCAAATGTATTAAAAATGAGTGCACCACCAACTATTAAATTGCATATCTTTCCACCAGAAAAATTTTTAAATATCATTCAAAAAAACCCAATTAGTCGTAATACCATGCTTTTATTTGCGTCACCATTTGACGTTGAAACTTTGGTAAACGCTGGTTATGAGATTCCCAAATTAAATGTTGGGGGCATGAGAGGCAATGCGGAAAGAGCGAAGTTGACCAAAGCTGTTTCATTGACGCCAACAGAAAGAGAATCTTTTGAACGAATGTTAGCTAAAGGTATGGATATTGAAATTCAGATGGTACCAAGTGAAAGTATTATCAAAATGAAAGAGGTGCTGTAAAAATGACAACGTTTATTATTACAGTTTTTGCTTTTTTCGTTGGGATTGACGATGTGAGTACAAAATTATTTCGTCGACCACTTTTATTAGCGCCAATTATTGGCTTTATTTTGGGGGATGTTCAAGCTGGATTAGCGATTGGTGCTACATTAGAAATTATGTGGATGGGAATTGGAAATGTGGGCGCCTATATGGCACCAGATATTATCACTGGTACATTAATTAGTACCTCTTTAGCCATTATGAGTCGTGGAGATGGAAATTTAGAAACTACAGTTGCTACTGCGGTAACTTTAGCTGTACCAACCGCTTTGTTAGCGCAACAATTATTGGTATTAATTGAAACAGTCAATGTCTCATTAAATGGTTGGGCACAGCGTTTAGCAGATAATGCTGATGTAAAAGGAACCAAATGGCTAATATATCCTCCAGCAATTTTGACAGGAGTTGCCAGAGCTTTACCAACATTTATTGCTTTACAATTTGGGGCAGGTGCAATTCAAAAAGTGATTGATTTATTACCGGAATTTATTATTAGTGGTTTAGGAACAGCAGGTAAGATTATTCCAGCTGTTGGTATTGCGCTATTAATGATGTCTATGATTAAAAAAGTAGAGATGTGGTTGTTTTTGATTTTAGGCTTTGTTTTGGCATCGTATATCAATCTAGATGTTTTGCCAATTACGTTAATTGCACTCGTTATTGCTTATATTTATGATTTAGCCATTCAAAAACCACAAGTCGTTCAAGCTGTTTCATCCAATTTAGAGGAAGAGGAGTATGATTTATAATGGAGCAAAAACTGACAAAAAAAGATCTTTGGGTAATGTTTATGCGTTTAAACACCATGCGTATTCCTTTAAATTATGAGACGCTTCAAGGTGTAGGTTTTATGCGAGCAATTGCGCCGGCTTTAGAGAAAATTTATCCTGATAAAGAAGAATTGCGAGAAGCAATGATTCGTCATACTGTGTTCTATAATTCACATGTAAATGGCGATGCAGCTATTTTAGGTCTAACTGCAGCAATGGAAGAATCTACTGGTCCAGACGAAAAAGAAGGGATTAATCCTTTAAAAACAGGGTTGATGGGTCCTTTAGCTGGACTAGGCGATAGTTTAGTGAAATTTACTTGGGTTCCAATTGTAGGAAGTATTGGTGCTTCATTTGCTTTGAGTGGGAGTATTATCGGACCTATCTTTATGTTTATCATGTATAATATCGTCAACATGGTAGGTCGTTATTACGCAGTTATCTATGGATATAAAAAAGGCATTCAATTTTTAAATGAAAATCAAGATAGTAACATTATTCAACGAATTTCATCTATGGCAAATGTTGTTGGTTTGATGGTGGTAGGGTCCTTAATTGCTTCTGTTATTAAGGTTGCGACCCCCCTTGAAATTTCAGTAGGTTCGAGCGTGACCGGTGAAGTTGGGGAGAACGTTATTGCTGTACAAGATATGCTAGATAAAATTATGCCCTCTGTTTTAAGTCTATTGGTTACATTTATTGTGTATCGTATTTTGAAAAAAACAAATGGAAAACATGCAGCTACGATTATTCTATGTATAATGGTCATTACTGTTTTCTTGAAATACTTCGGCATTTTATAACCAAAAAATCTGTTCTAGTGCACTTGTCGAGTGTTTAGAACAGATTTTTTTGATTATTTCTTACGATTTGTCTTTTCATCTGCTCTTTTTTGGTAAAAATGGTATGATAAAAAATAGTGAAACGAAACTATGAAAAAATGGATGGGATAAGATGATTATTATTGATTTTATTTTGCACGTGGATGAACACTTACTATATTTAGTACAACAATATGGTGCGGGAATTTATCCGTTATTATTTGCTATTTTATTTATTGAAACAGGTTTAGTCGTTTTTCCGTTTTTACCGGGAGATTCTTTGTTGTTTGCAGGAGGAGCTTTAGCTGCAATTAGTAATAGTTTGAGTTTACCTTTGATTTTGATAACTTGTATTGTAGCATCAATTTTAGGAAATACGATTAACTATAGTTTGGGTCGTCGCTTTGGAACACATGCCTTATATGAAGGAAAATTATCACGTTTTATCAAAGCGGAAGAACTGCAAAAAGCGGAAGAATTCTTTAATGAGAAGGGAAAATATACCATTTTCATCGGTCGATTTTTACCATTTATTCGAACATTCGTACCATTTATTGCTGGTTCAACTAAGATGAATCGCAGTACGTTTATGTTTTATAATGTGATTAGTGGCTGTTGTTGGGTGTTATTAGCCACATTGGCAGGATTTTTCTTAGGAAACATTCCTTTTATCAATGCACATTTTTCAATGATTATGTTAGGAATTATTTTTGTTTCTTTATTGCCGATGCTAATTTCGATGGCAAAAGGTTGGCAAACTAGAAGACAAGCACAATAAAAAAGGTTAGTGAATCTCGTATTCACTAACCCTTTTTTTATTCATATAACGCAGCGACACGTTTTTGCAAATCAGCATTTTCTAAGAATTCATCATACGTTGTTTCTGCACGATCCACAATTCCATTAGCAGATACCACAATAATGCGGTTAGCCAAAGTTTGAATAAATTGATGGTCATGTGAAGCAAATAATAATGAGCCAGTAAACGCCATTAAACCTTCATTCAAAGCAGAAATTGATTCTAAGTCTAAATGGTTGGTTGGATCATCTAAAACTAAAACGTTAGCTTTTGAAAGCATATTTTTTGATAACATACAACGCACTTTTTCGCCTCCAGATAGGACGTTGACTTTTTTCAAGACTTCATCCCCAGAAAATAGCATTCTTCCCAAGAAACTACGTAAGAACGTATTATCGTCTTCTTCTTTGCTGGCATATTGGCGTAACCAATCTAAAATAGTCAAGTTGTTATCAAACTCTGCACTAGGATCTTTTGGTAAGTACGATTGACTTGTTGTGACACCCCAACGAACAGTCCCTGTATCAGGAGTTAATTCGCCCATAATCACTTTAAATAATGTAGTTGTCGTAATATCATTGTTAGCAACAAAAGCTACTTTATCGTCTTTATTTAAGGTAAATGAGATGTTATCTAAGATTTTTTTCCCATCGATTGTCACACTAACATTTTCTACTTGTAACAAGTCATTGCCGATTTCACGTTCTGGTTTGAAACCAACGAATGGGTAACGACGAGAAGAAGGTTGGATGTCATCTAAGGTAATTTTATCTAACATTTTCTTACGAGAAGTTGCTTGTTTTGATTTTGATGCATTCGCAGAAAATCGTGCGATAAATTCTTGTAATTCTTTGATTTGTTCTTCTTTTTTGGCATTTGATTGTGACTGTAATTTCGCAGCTAATTGACTTGATTCTAACCAGAAATCGTAATTTCCGACATATAATTTAATTTTACCAAAATCTAAATCAGCCATATGCGTACATACTTTATTTAAGAAGTGACGGTCATGAGAAACGACAATAACTGTATTTTCAAAGTTAATTAAAAATTCTTCTAACCAAGCAATTGATTGAATATCTAATCCATTGGTCGGCTCGTCTAGTAATAGAACGTCTGGTTGACCAAATAAAGCTTGTGCTAATAAGACTTTCACTTTTTGTCCAGCAGTTAATTCGCTCATGTGTAGTTGGTGTAATTCTTCTGGGATATTTAATCCTTGAAGCAAAACAGCAGCTTCTGGTTCAGCTTCCCAACCATTTAATTCAGCAAATTCACCTTCTAATTCAGCAGCCTTGATACCATCTTCATCACTAAAATCTTCTTTCATATAAATGGCATCTTTTTCTTTCATTACATCATATAGTCGTTTATGTCCCATAATGACTGTTTCAATGACTGTGTATTCTTCAAAATCAAAGTGATTTTGTTTTAAAACAGCCATACGTTCATCAGGACCTAAGGCAACATTTCCTGTTGACGGTTGGATTTCTCCGGATAATATTTTTAAAAAGGTTGATTTACCAGCACCATTTGCACCGATCAAACCATAGCAATTTCCGGGTGTAAACTTAATATTCACATCATCAAAAAGTTTGCGATCTGAAAAATGCAAACTAACATCACTTACTGTAATCAATTCTTTTCCTCACTTTTACATGTATTCTAGACCAAGGTCTCCTAGCATTATATCGGTGATAGTCAAAAGTTTCAAGGTATTGCGTTGGAATTCACGATTTCATGGATTTTTTCAAGGCGCAAACGGAATGAGTTTAAATAAAATTAATAGAAAAAACAGGACAATAAAAATCAGTGGACTGAAACTAATAATCAAGGTGGTGAGATGAATCGGTGATTTTTCTTTCTTATAAGAAACGATTGAAATGACACCAGAGATGAGTGACAGAATAATTGCGAACCAATCACCGAATGCCGATCCGACGAGAAATGTTCGTGTCATAGGAATCCAAACAACTGCAATAACTAAAACTGCTAACCCAACAGTCACTATTTTTCGCAACATAACATTTTCCTCTTTTTTTATTAGTATAGCAGGTTTTGTTATTGAAGATAATCAAGTATTTTACCCCCTTTCCTTGATATTTCTTTTGGTTAACCTTAAAATAAAAGCGATATCATTGATTAAAAATAGTGGAGGAAAAAAATGGTCGATTGGTTAGTAAGTTTACAACCTTGGCAACAAGCATTAGTAGGCACAGGATTTACTTATTTTATGACAGCATTAGGTGCCGCATTGGTTTTTTTCTTTAAAAGTATTAACCGCAACGTATTAAGTACGATGTTAGGTTTTGCTTCGGGCGTAATGATTGCAGCAAGTTTTTGGTCGTTATTAGATCCAGCGATTGAGCGAGCAACAGAAAATGGCGATATTCCATGGTTAGTTGTGAGTATTGGCTTTGGTTTAGGTGGTATTTTTCTATATGTCGCTGATAAAATTTTACCGCATTTACATTTTGGACAAAATGAGCAACCAGAAGGCATACCGAGTCATTTTAAGCGAACTATTTTGTTGGTTTTCTCAATTACACTGCACAATATTCCAGAAGGATTAGCTGTCGGTGTAGCGTTTGGTGCAGCCGCCAACGCTAGTGACCCTCGAGCTGCCGTTTTAGCCGCATTGTCAGTAGCAATCGGAATTGGAATTCAAAATTTCCCAGAAGGAGCGGCAGTTTCGATTCCTTTACAACAAGAAGGGTTAAGTCGAACCAAAGCTTTTTTCCATGGGCAAGCATCAGGATTGGTTGAACCGATTGCTGGGGTGATTGGTGCGTTATTAGTGACCAAAATGACGATGATTTTGCCTTATGCGTTAGCTTTTGCGGCCGGTGCAATGATTTATGTCGTTGTCGAAGAACTAATTCCAGAGGCCCAACTTTCATCACCTACTAGACGTCATTTTGGCGTATTTGGGACGATGTTAGGTTTTGTCATTATGATGATTTTAGATGTGGCGTTGGGATAAAAAAATGCTTAACAGGGTCGAAAAAAAGACTTGGAATTCAGTTTTTCAACTGTTTTTCCAAGTCTTTTAGCATTTTTCGATTGGGTAATAACTGATTTACACCGATTGCTACAAACATTCCGATAAAACTATCTACTACGCGAGCAAACGCATAGTGATACGATTCTGTTTCTGGAATCATAAACAAAATTGTTAAGAGTGTGGCACATGCACCGACTGTTCCTTCTTGATAACCGAAATGAGACAGCAGAGAAATCATAAAAATAATTAATAACGGCATAATGATCAGTTGGATTTCTTTCCCATCGCCAAATAATTTAAAAAGAAAAATCGCAACAATGGAAAACATGGCACCAAAAGTATTGCCAACTACGCGATGTTTGCCAAATTTTAAGGTATTAATCATGTCCTCGCGTAAAGTAAAAATTGCCGTAAGTGCAGCTACTACATACGTTTCTCGATGAAAAATAATACTAATTAAGATACAAATAAAGACACTTAGTCCAGTTTTGATAGTGCGTAACCCGATTTTCAAAAAAACTTCCTCCGTTGTTTGTTAGATAATTGGTAGTATAGCAATAAATTTCCTGAAGATAAAATGAAAACTAGACTTCTAATCAAGACAATGGCAACGTGTCTCAAGTGTTGTCTTAGCTATTCTTTGATATAATAACAATGAGAACGGATTTTCTTAATAGGAGGAAGGAAGATGGGAAAACAAACAGGTCGTATTGGGAAACTTCTCGGACCAATAGGAAAAGTCTTACGAATTATTCCTGATTCTACAGAATTAATTAATAAAACAATTGAAGAGACAGCACCAATTATTTCCAAAGAGTTAGATAGCCGACGTGAAAATAAAAAATTATACAAAGATGTTCCAGAAGTCATTGAATTGCATGTTACACGGGCGAAAGATATTTTGGAGAAACTAGGATTTATTACACAAGAAGTTTTAGTCCAACCTAATAAAAAATATCAAAATAAAATAGATGGCGAAGTGGTCGCCATTGCACCTAAAGGAAAAACAGCGAAAATTGGCTCATTAATTAAGCTGTATTATGTCAATGAACAAGTCATTTCAGAATCACGGCAACGTGAATTGCCAGATATGATTGGTATGCATGTGGATGAAGCCAAAGATTTTTTACTAAATGTGGGGTTAAAACCTGTCTTAAAACTAGCTACGCCACACAAAAAATATGCGTATACACATGAAAATATTGTCGTCGATTCCGACCCTAAATTGGATTTGTTTCATAAATATGTCAAAGCAGGTAGTATCATTCAATTGTATTATGTGAACGATTATGTAGTGAATCAAAGTAAAAAATTACTAGCAGAAAAAACACCTAAAACAGTAGTTCCCAAAAAATCATTCTTTTTTAAAAAGAAAAAATAAAACAGCTGGCTTTTCAAAAAGTCAGCTGTTTTTTATCTGAATGTTATTAGTAAGATCGACGGTTATGACTTCTTCTAGATCCGGTTAACCAACGGACAATGAAGAAGGCGATTAATAAAGGAATACCAAATTTAAACGCTACATAGAACAAGCCACCTACTAAGGATAAAAGAATCTTAATAGCGAAACTTGCGATAATCAAACCAACCACTAACTTAATAATATTTGATACTGTCGAATTATTCATCATTTTTTCCTCCTGTTTTTCTTCTTGTACTTAATTTATCAAAAAGAAACAGGAAAAACATCCGTCTTAAGAAGGATTATCCGCGAATTTGACCATCTCCATAGACAATGTATTTCGTTGAGGTTAGTTCTGGTAAGCCCATTGGTCCACGCGCATGAAGCTTCTGGGTAGAAATTCCAATCTCTGCACCGAAACCAAAGACGAACCCATCTGTAAAACGTGTAGAAGCATTGACATAAACCGCAGCTGCATCAACTTCTTTTAAGAATTTTTGTGAAGCGAAGTAATTGTCAGTGACAATTGCTTCAGAATGCTTCGTGTTATATTGATTAATATGCGCAATGGCTTCTTCAATAGAATCTACCACTTTAACGGCAAGAATATAGTCCGAATATTCAGTTGCCCAATCTTCTTCAGTAGCTAAAATCGCATGTGGTAAGAACTGCTGAGCACGTGCATCGCCTCGCAATTCAACTTCTCCATCTAATGTTTCCGCTAATTCTGGTAAGAAAAATTCAGCAATATCTTGATGAACTAATAAGGTTTCAATCGAATTGCAGACAGAAGGGCGTTGTACTTTGGCATTGACTGTAATGTTTAGTGCCATTTGTAATTGTGCATCTTTATCCACATAGACATGATTATTACCTGTTCCAGTTTCAATTACAGGAACGGTCGCAGTTTCTTTCACACGTTGGATTAAACCAGCACCCCCGCGAGGAATTAATACATCTAAATATTTGGTTAAACGCATCAATTCGTTAGCTACTGCATGTGAGGTATCATCAATAAATTGAATCGCATAAGGCGAAAAATCATTGGTGATTAGTGTGTCTTGCAAAATTTTCACTAAAATTTGATTTGAATAAAAGGCTTCTTTTCCCCCACGTAAAATGACAGCATTCCCTGTTTTGAAACATAAACTTGCTGCATCAGTAGTGACATTTGGTCGTGATTCATAAATAATTCCGATAACACCTAAAGGAACACGTTGGCGTCCAATCATCAAACCATCTGCATTTTTCCACATTTTTTCCACTTCACCGATTGGATCTGGTAATTGAACGACTTGTCGCATCCCATCTGCCATGTCTTTAATACGGTCTTCTGTTAGACGTAAACGGTCTTTCATGGTTTCTTTGATGCCATAATCATCTGATTTTGCTAAATCTTGCTCGTTGGCTTCTAAAATCACAGAAATATTTGCTTCAAGTGCATCTGCCATTTTTTCCAACAATTGATTTTTTGTGGCAGTATCTAATAAACCGAGTTGATACGCACTTTCTTTTGCTTGTTGACCTAATGTGTGTAAATCTGTCATATTCATTCCTCCTTAAAGAATGTTCCAATCTCTTCTCCATTGACGATATCAAAAATAACTTTTGGACGTTTGCCATTGGCTAAAACCATCGCGCTATGATTTTCCAAGACGCGTTGCGCAGCTTTTAGTTTACTATACATGCCACCTGTGCCATATTGACTGCCTTTTCCACCTGCACGAGAATATAAATCATCATTGATTTCAGTTACGCGAGAATATAACTTCGCTTCTTTATTCGTAGCGGGATTATCTGAATAAAAGCCATTAATGTCTGACAGCATAATTAATAAATCCGCATCAATTAATTGCAATACGATGGCTGAAAGTTGGTCATTGTCGCCAAATTTTGTGGTATGGTCTAATTCATCGACAGCGACCGTATCATTTTCATTAATAATCGGAATAATGCCCATTTTTAGCAATTGATCCAAGGTATTCACTACGTTTTTGCGACTCTCAGGAAATTCAATTACATCTCGAGTTAATAAAACTTGCGCTGTTTGTTGGCTGTAAGTTCCAAAGCGTTGACCGTAAATCGACATTAACTCAGCTTGTCCGACTGCTGCGACTGCTTGTTGTTCAGGAATCGATGCAGGACGACGATTCATATTTAATTTATTCATCCCCACACCAACAGCACCAGAAGAAACTAAGATGACTTCTTTCCCACGATTTCTTAAATCTGTTAATGCAAAAGCCAATTCATCGATACCAGCTAAATTAATATTGCCATTGGGGTAGATTAAGGAACTGGTTCCAATTTTAATGACGATACGTTCGGCTTTGTATAAATTTTTTCGCATAAGCTACCTCTTTTAGTTTATATAGTGCTTCTATTGTACTAGCAAAAAGGTATTTCGTCATGTAAATTCTTTCAAAATTCAGAAAAATTGAGAGTAAATGTGAGAGGAAAAATCCTTTGCTAAAAATTATACCAAAATATTGGTTAGGAGCAATTCTACAAAATATCGCTAGCGAAATAAAGAAAAGTTGCTTACAATTAAACTAAATAATTAGTCATGGCAAAAACATCTAAAAAAATTGGAGGAAAGCAGGAGCAAATTATGGAAAAAAATACAAAAAGTCTTAGCTGGAAAATTATTCCTATCAGTACCATTGAAGGCGTGCGTTTTGGTCAAGTTGAGAATCAAGACGGCATGACGGGAGTCTCTGTTGCCTTGTTAGCGAAGAATACAGCAGGTTTAGATATTTGTGGCGGTGGGCCGGCAAGCCGTGAAGCTCATTTATTATCACCATTAACAGATGATAAATCAATCAATGCACTAGTTTTTTCAGGTGGTTCTGCTTATGGATTAGCCGCTTCAGATGGGGTTATGCGTTATTTGGAAGAGCGCAACGTAGGCTATACGGTAGTGGATGCCGTGGTTCCTTTAGTCGTTCAATCGTGTATTTTTGATTTAAATATGGGAAATTCTAAAATCCGTCCTGATGCTGACATGGGCTATGCGGCTTGTGTTGCGGCTGAAAAGGCTGAAGAACCACTTTCTGGAAATGTTGGTGCGGGAACTGGTGCAACAGTTGGAAAACTATGTGGCATGCAGCAAAGTCAAAAAGCGGGCATTGGTTATTTTGCGGTTCAAGTGGGAGAACTGAAAATTGGCGCCATGGTTGTTGTTAATGCAGTTGGCGATATTTTTAACTATCAAACGGGAGAGAAAGTAGCAGGAGTAGTGACACCCAACCGCAGCGATTTTTTGCCAACAGATGAACTCATGATTCAAGCGCAACAAGCATTAACCAACGGCGCTAATACTACGTTAGCAGCAATTTTTACGAATGGAAAATTTTCAGCACCTGAAATGAATCGAATTGCTGCCATAGCGCGAACTGGTTTGGCTCGTTCCGTGCGACCAGTCAACACGATGGCAGACGGCGATGCAATTTACACCTTTTCACTAGGAGAAGTGGCGGCGGATTTGAATATTGTTGGTACGTTAGCAGCGAATGTACTTTCAGAAGCCATCTTAAAGGCAATCGAAAACACCACCCTTTCCGATACTGAGTTTTTACAGTTGATTTAAGTAACTTTATAGTAGAAATAAGATGAATGAAAGCACCCTTTCATTCATCTTATTTCGTGTGCTGCCATACTTAGGCGAGAAATGTCCAATAATTTTAAATTTTCTCAACAGAAGAAACAAACTTTCTTCGTATTTTTTGAGTAAGCTAATATCTAGACCATTAACTTTCAATTTTTATGCGAACTTATGTTAAAATAGGCATAGTATTTATTGGAGGTTTATGATGAAAAAACGAGGATTTGAACGTGTAACAAGTTTTGAAGGACAAGCAATCAATTTACCTATAAGAGCAACCAATCATGCAGCAGGTTATGATTTTGAAGCTGCTGCAGATGTCGTGATTCCGAGCATTTGGAAACAATTTTTCTCACGTAGCATTGGGAACAATCAAGCAGTTGAAAAGAAAATCAAACCGGTATTAGTACCGACAGGGATTAAAGCTTACATGGGCGATGAAGAATTTTTACAATTAGCCAATCGCTCTAGCAATCCGTTGAAACGTTTCTTAGTTTTAAGTAATGGGGTAGGCGTGATTGATAGCGATTATTATAATAATGAAGCAAATGAAGGCCATATCATGTTCCAATTTACGAATTTTGGTTTACGTGATGTCACGATTAAAAAAGGTGAACGAATTGGTCAAGGGATTTTCTTACCATTTTTAAAAGCCGATCAAGACGAAACAATTGGAGAACGTACAGGCGGGTTTGGTTCTTCTGATAAATAAAGGAGGACAAGATGGCAAAAAAAGCAAAAACCCAATTTGAATGTCAGCACTGTGGCTATATTTCTCCTCGTTATTTAGGAAAATGTCCGCAATGCGGTAGCTGGAATTCAATGGTAGAAGAAAAAATTCAAGATACGTCTGATCGTCGTACACGTACGACATTAACTGGGCAAAAAATGCAACCGACGAAATTAGCGGATGTTATTCCCAAAAAAGAACCTCGTGTGCAAACGCAACTAGGTGAATTAAATCGCGTGTTAGGTGGCGGTGTCGTTCCTGGTTCAATGGTCTTACTTGGTGGTGATCCAGGGATTGGTAAATCGACACTATTATTACAAGTCTCACAGCAGCTTGCCGCAACAGGTGGGAAAGTGTTGTATGTTTCGGGCGAAGAAAGTGCCGAACAAATTAAAATGCGTGCGCAACGTTTAGGCGTGGTGGATAATGAATTTTATTTATACGCAGAAACAGATATGCACGATATTAGCCGAGCGATTGAAAGTTTAGAACCCGATTATGTAATTATCGATTCGATTCAAACAATGACTCAACCAGATATTAGTAGCGTTGCCGGAAGCGTCAGCCAAGTGCGTGAAACCACTGCAGAACTTTTAAAGATTGCCAAAACAAACGGCATTGCGATTTTTATCGTTGGTCATGTGACGAAAGAAGGATCGATTGCTGGTCCAAGAATGTTGGAGCATATGGTGGATACTGTATTGTATTTTGAAGGGGAACAACACCAGAGCTTCCGTATTTTAAGAGCAGTCAAAAATCGGTTTGGTTCAACGAATGAAATTGGTATTTTTGAAATGCGTGAAGGTGGATTGGAAGAAGTCGCTAATCCCTCACAAGTTTTTCTTGAAGAACGTTTAGCAGGCGCGACAGGTTCAGCAATTGTCGTTGCCATGGAGGGCAGTCGTCCGATTTTAGTAGAAATTCAAGCCTTGGTGACTCCTACGATGTTTGGAAATGCCAAACGAACTACTACCGGCCTCGATTTTAATCGTGTCTCGCTGATTATGGCAGTTTTGGAAAAACGTGCCGGATTGTTGTTACAAAATCAAGATGCTTATTTAAAAGCAGCTGGTGGTGTGAAATTAAACGAACCAGCCATTGATTTAGCGATTGCGATTAGTATTGCTTCGAGTTATAAAGAAAAAGGAACGGAAGCAACCGAATGTTTTATTGGTGAAATTGGGTTAACCGGTGAAATTCGCCGAGTAAATGCAATTGAGCAACGAGTGAAAGAAGTACAAAAATTAGGCTTTAAAAAAGTCTATGTTCCCAAAAACAACTTAGTCAATTGGGAACCGCCTAAAGGAATTAAGGTAGTCGGTGTAGCGACATTAGATGAAGCATTAAAACGGGTTTTTCGTTAAGAAAAATAAAACAACGTAGATTAAACTCATTCAGTATGAGAAAATGAATACATACTGAATGAGAATTGGAGGATGGAATATGCAAAAACGTGTCATTACAGTGCTAATGGTCATTGCCGGAGTAAGTATTGGTGTATCTTTATTACCACTTGCTTGGAATACTATTGGTCAAGCAGATAATGACTGGCTAAATAATACGGTTACCAATAGCTTATTAGGTGCAATTATTTTCTATTTATTTTCTTTGCTAGTGGTAAACCAAATTTCAGCTGGGATTAAAAAAATCGAAAAAAAATTAAGTGAATTTAGTCTGACCTACCTATTATTTGGGGCGATTGGTACGATTATTGGCTTAATTATCGGGGTAATTGTTTCTATCCCGTTGTATAATTGGAGTGTCCCTTTTGTTAATAGTGTGGCGCCGATTTTAGTCATGTGTTTATTGGGCTATTTAGGTTTTCAAATTGGAACAACACGTATTGAAGAGTGGAAAAAAATCTTTGGTTCAAAAAATAAAAAAGCCGAACCACAAACAGAGCAACAGTTGTTGGATCGTAAATTAGAAGATTCTTTTCATAAATACAAAATTTTAGATACAAGTGTTATTATCGATGGACGAATTTATGATATTGCTAAAACAGGCTTTTTAGAAGGCGTTATCATGATTCCGAATTTTGTCTTGTATGAATTACAATATATTGCTGATTCAGGTGACAGTTTAAAACGCGTTCGTGGACGTCGTGGTTTAGATATTTTAAATGCGTTACAAAAAGAAGAAGGCATTACCGTTGAGATGTACGATGGTGATTTTGAAGATATTACTGAAGTGGATAGTAAATTGTTACGATTAGCAAAATTATTAGATGGTGTCGTGGTAACGAACGACTACAATTTAAATAAAGTGGCAGAATTTCAAAATGTACCTGTTTTAAATATTAATGCTTTAGCGAATGCAGTAAAACCTGTCGTCATTCCTGGTGAAGCGATGGAAGTCTTGGTCGTAAAAGCCGGAACAGAGCGCCAACAGGGAGTTGCTTATCTAGATGATGGCACGATGGTTGTCGTAGAAGACGGACAACATTATATGAATGAACGAATTAAAGTTATCGTGACCAGCGCTCTACAAACCGCTGCTGGACGAATGATTTTTGCGAAACCTGCTCATTCTGGTCGCGGAATCGATAACCCAGAAAATTAAGACTTAAATAAAGATAAAACGATCCGAACAATAGAGAATGAAGAGCAGGTTCTCTATTGTTCGGATCGTTTATTTTTATTGATACTTTTTGCTGAAAATATCTGTACCGATTGAACCGATAACAATCAGTGCCAATGGTCCAAATGAATAAACAATTGATCCCGACAAAAATGAAAATTCAACCGTAGTTAATTTTGTAAAAATAAACAGGACAATTTTGGCGACAATTAATAATAAACCAAGCATAGTGACAGTATCAAAAAAAGTCTTTAATTTAGGATATTTAAGCTTTTTGCTGTCCGTAATAATTTTATTTTTCAAATAAACATCTCCTTTCAAAAACTCATCAATTGTAATGTTAAATATGTCACTTAATTGAATCAATGTTTCAATTGTGGGATAGCCTTTCTCTCGTTCCCATTTCGAGATGGATTGTCGACTGATAGTTAAGAGGTTCGCTAATTCTTCTTGCGATAAGTTGTGCTTCTTTCGTTCCTCTTTAAGTATTTTATGAAAATCTATTTGACTCACCTCCGTTTATCATTCTAACTGATTGGTTATTTTTGGGTAAGAACTTTATCGTAGCACGCTGTAACCGTATCGTTGCAAGTTTGACAGGTTCGCTTTTGTTGGTTTACTTATGTAAAAGCATAAATTGAAACTAAAGCAAGCAGCAGATGTGTTGATTTAACTAAGAAAAATAAAAAATAGCTAGAAAAACGGATTAGTTAGTCGGTTGACTTTACTAATCTGCTTATTAAATGTACAATTCTAGCTGAAAGGCTTATTTTGTAGATAAGCAGGAATCTATTATCGAAGCTAATTGTTAGCATTCGCATTCAAAAGAAGAGGAAGATGACAATGACAAAAGTACGTGTACGTTATGCACCAAGTCCAACTGGGCATTTACACATCGGAAATGCTCGAACAGCATTATTTAACTATTTATATGCGCGTCACAATGACGGTGAATTTATTATCCGCATTGAAGACACCGATCAAAAACGTAATATTGAAGATGGCGAAAAAAGCCAATTAGAAAACTTAAAATGGTTAGGCATTGATTGGGATGAATCTCCAGAAAATCCAGGTGTGTATGGTCCTTATCGTCAATCTGAACGTAAAGATATTTATCAACCATTAATTGACCAACTATTAGCTAGCAATCGTGCGTACAAATGCTATTGTACAGAAGAAGAATTAGAAGAAGAACGTGAAGCGCAACGTGCGCGTGGCGAAATCCCTCGTTACGGTGGCAAATGTGCCAACCTTTCTGTTGAAGAACAACAAGCAAAAGAAGCAGCAGGTATTCAACCAGTTATTCGTTTCCGTGTACCAAAAAATGTAGAATACAAATTTGATGATATCGTTAAAGGTGAAATTGCTTTTGAATCAGATAATGTAGGTGGCGATTTTGTTATCCAAAAACGTGACGGAATGCCAACTTATAACTTTGCAGTGGCAGTTGATGACCATGAAATGAAAATCACGCATGTATTGCGTGGAGATGATCATATTGCGAACACACCAAAACAAATGATGATTTATGAAGCATTTGGTTGGGAAACACCGCGCTTTGGTCATATGACCTTGATTATTAACTCAGAAACAGGGAAAAAATTAAGTAAACGTGATGAGTCTATCCTACAATTTATTGAACAATACCGTGAATTAGGGTATTTACCAGAAGCAATGTTTAACTTTATTGCTTTGTTAGGTTGGTCGCCAGTGGGTGAAGACGAGTTGTTCTCTCAAGAAGAAATCGTTAAAATGTTTGATCCAAATCGTTTAAGCAAATCTCCTGCCGCTTTTGATGGCAAGAAATTAGAATGGATTAACAACCATTACATGAAACAATTAGATCTAGATGCATTGACAGATATGTGCTTACCTTATTTAATCGCAGATGGTCGCATGGAAGAAAATCCAACCCCAGAACGTTTAGAATGGTTGAAAAAAGTTGTCAGCTTGTATCAACCACAAATGAGTTATGCAGCAGAAATCGTGGAAGTATCTAATTTATTCTTTACAGAACATCCTGTGTTGGATGAAGCAGCTAAAGAAGTTTTAGCAGGTGAAACTGTTCCAACCGTTTTACAAGCCTTTAAAGCGCAATTAGAAGCAATGGACGTTGTAGATGCGCCAACGGTTAAAGCAGCCATTAAAGCTGTTCAAAAAGAAACTGGCGTTAAAGGTAAAAACCTATTCATGCCAATCCGCGTTGCCGTTTCAGGCCAAACACACGGACCAGAATTACCAGATACCGTTGAATTATTAGGTAAAGAAAAAGCATTAGCCCATTTAAATCAAGTTTTATAATAAACACAATGAACAGACGAAGTACAAGTTTCCTTTTTTAAAGAGAGATTGCGGATGGTGAAAGCAATCAAAAAGGACTTAGAAATGCACCTGGGAGTGGCTTTGGTAAAAACCAAAGACGGCAAAAGCCCGTTACGCTTATATGAGGCAGAGAAATTCTGCAAATAAAAGTGGAACCACGCCCAAAGCGTCTTTTAAATAGGGAAACCTATTTGAAAGACGCTTTTTGCTGTGAATCACAACGACTCAGCGACTGTAAGGAGCAGAGAGTTGATGATGAACAGCACTAGCAGAGCGAAGCGAGGGTAGTCCCCTTTTCCCCGAATCACAACGACTCAGCGACTAAAAGGAGCAGAGAGTTGATTCTTCAAGAAGTTAGTAATTTATTACTTAGTTCTTGATGCGAACGGAACGAAGAGTAGTGATGAGCAGAGCAGAGCGAAGCGAGGGTAGTCCTTCCTTCGACTCACTTGCTACAGCTAATCAGTAGGTAAAAAAACAAACAAAGAAGGTGAATGAACATGAGTTGGCTAAAACGAGCCGTCCAAGCGGTAAAAGACAATGATCCAGCCGCACGTTCGACTGCAGAAGTCATATTGACTTATCCAGGAATCCACGCGTTATTTTGGCATCGTATTTCTCATTTTTTATATCAACATAAATGGTATTTATTAGCAAAAATGAATGCTCAATTTTGGCGATTTATGACAGGGATTGAAATTCATCCTGGAGCCAAAATTGGTCGTGGTGTTTTTATCGATCATGGAATGGGATTAGTGATTGGTGAAACCGCAGAAGTCGAAGATGACGTGATTTTGCACCATAATGTGACTTTAGGCGGAACTGGCAAACATAAAACGAAACGTCATCCGACAGTTAAAAGAGGCGCGCTAATTTCCGCTCATGTTCAGATTTTAGGACCTGTAACGATTGGTGAACGAGCAAAAGTTGGTGCTGGAGCAGTTGTGTTACATGACATTCCTGCTGATGCCACAGCAGTAGGCATCCCAGCAAAAGTTGTTCGAATGAAAGGAGAGAAAATTACGAATGATCAAGATTTACAATACACTAAGTAGAAAAAAAGAAGAATTTCATCCTCTAGAAGAAGGTAAAGTTAAAATGTATGTTTGCGGACCAACCGTTTATAACTACATTCATATTGGAAATGGTCGGAGCACGGTTTCGTTTGATACGATTCGTCGTTATTTGGAATTTCGCGGATATGAGGTGAATTATGTATCGAATTTTACCGATGTCGATGACAAAATTATTCGAGCTGCTAAAGAATTAAAGATTACGGCACCTGAAGTTGCAGATCGCTTTATCGAAGCATTTACTGAAGATACTCAAGCCTTAAATGTTAAACCCGCTTGCGCACATCCTCGGGTGATGGACCACATTGATGATATTATTGATTTTATTCAAGTGTTAATCGACAAAGGATATGCTTATGAAGCAGAAGGTGATGTGTATTACCGAACACGTAAGTTTGAATCTTATGGGAAACTAAGTGATCAATCAATAGATGAACTAGAAGTTGGTGCTAGTCAGCGTACAGGTGAAGAGCAGCAAATCAAAGAAGACCCGTTAGACTTTGCTTTATGGAAATCAGCAAAACCAGAAGAGATTTCTTGGGAGTCACCATGGGGACAAGGTCGTCCAGGCTGGCATATCGAATGCTCGGTAATGGCAACGAAATTACTTGGTGATACCATCGATATTCACGGGGGTGGACAAGACTTAGAATTTCCTCATCATGAGAACGAAATTGCTCAGAGTGAAGCGAAAACAGGCAAAACTTTTGCAAATTATTGGATGCATAATGGTTATGTAACCATTGGTGATGACGATGAAAAGATGAGTAAATCCCTAGGTAATTTTGTGACAGTTCATGAGATGGTTCAACAAATTGATCCACAAGTTTTGCGTTTCTTTATGGCAACTACTCAATATCGCCGTCCAATTCGTTATAGCGAAACAACCTTAAAAGAAGCAACCACAAATCTGCAGCGGTTACGAACAGCTTATGAAAATGCGGGCTTCCGTTTAGCAGATGCTCAAGATTCTTTACCAAACGATACGGAAAAACTGGCAGAAATTCAAACGTTAATCGAACGCTTTATTGAAGAAATGGATGACGATTTTAATACAGCAAATGGGATTACGGTTATCTATGAATTAGCGAAGTGGTTAAATTTATACAGTGAACAAAGCGAAGTATCTAAAGCAATTTTAGAAGAAGTAAGTGCAACATTCACACAACTATTAGAAATTTTTGGGATTGTTTTTCAAGAAGAACTAGTAGATTCCGAAATTGATGCGTTAATTGAAGAACGTAATCAAGCACGTAAAGATCGTAATTTTAGTCGAAGTGATGAAATTCGCGATTTATTGAAAGAACAAGGGATTCTTTT
Organism: Enterococcus sp. AMC1623; assembly: GCF_058216495.1. Lineage (NCBI taxonomy): Bacteria > Bacillati > Bacillota > Bacilli > Lactobacillales > Enterococcaceae > Enterococcus > Enterococcus sp. AMC1623. Next base: position 2,532,559 of record NZ_CM177096.1, read on the forward strand.
AGAAGATACCCCGCAAGGAACTCGATGGAGAAAAGAATAATGAGAGATTATCGACAATTAAATGGTTTAGCGTTAGCTTATGTCGGCGATGCGATTTATGAGGTATATATTCGTGACTACTTGGTATCACAAGGACAAACTCGACCGAATCAACTGCACCGCATGGCAACTCACTATGTTTCAGCCAAAGCGCAAGCCGCTTTAGTGCAAAAAATGTTAGAGGAAGATATTTTAACAGCCGAAGAACAAGATTTTTATCGTCGTGGGCGAAATAGTAAAAGTCATACAAGTGCGAAAAATGCAGATATCACCACCTATCGTATTTCAACTGGATTTGAAGCCTTAATGGGTTATTTGCATTTGACAGAACAAAAAGAACGTTTGGAAGAATTGATTCAGTGGTGTATTGAAACAGTCGCTGAACAAAAATAGAAGCAGAAGGAAGAGTAACATGACGAAAAAAGGGATTCTAATTGTGAACCTGGGAACACCTGAAAGTCCCACTACGACACATGTAAGAGAATATTTAAAAATATTTTTATCTGACCCGCGTGTAATTAAAACACCGGCAGCTATTTGGAAACCAATTTTAAATGGGATTATTTTACGTACGCGTCCGAAGAAATCTGCGAAGTTGTACGAAAGTATTTGGCGCAAAGAAGGTTCGCCGTTATTAATCTATGCCAAACAGCAACAAGCGTATTTACAAGAATTGTTACCTGACACCAAAGTTGCTTTAGCCATGTCGTACAGTCATCCCTTTATTCCAGAAGCGATTGATCAATTATTAGCAGAAGGAATTGATGATTTAACTATTTTACCGTTATATCCGCAATATTCAGGGACAACAGTGGGTTCGGTTTTTGATGATGTGATGAAATATTTTGTTAAAAGTGATAAAATCGTGAATTTGCATTTTGTTCGTTCCTTTTACGATCATCCACTGTACATTCAATATTTTGCGGATAAAATCAAAAATCAATTAGAAAAACAATCTGTAGATGCCTTATTATTTAGCTATCATGGTATTCCCGTTTCTTATGTGTCTGATGGCGATAATTATCCAAGTGAATGTACCCGAACGACTGAATTAATCATGCAACAAATTGGCGAAGTGCCTTTTTATCAAACCTATCAATCTAAATTTGGTCCCGCTGAATGGCTAACACCAGCTACAGATGCGACATTAACCAATTTTCCTAAAAAGGGGATTAAGAAAGTGTTAGTGATTGCGCCCGGATTTGTAGCAGACTGTTTAGAAACTATTGAAGAATTAGAAGAAGAGAATAAAGGCTATTTTATGGAAAATGGTGGTGAAGCTTTTTATTACTTACCACCATTTAACGATGATCCAAAATTAGCTGAAATTTTAAAACAACTTGCGACAAATTAATTAAAAGCCGCCTCAGTTTACTGGGGTGGGCTTTTTATACAAAGGATGAGAAAGATGAAGAAAAATTTTAAAAATGAGAAGCGACACAGTTCTAAAAACAATGACCGCCGTCGTCCAAATGCGCGTGAAGAAAAAACCACTGTCCGTACCGATGAAGAAATCGAAGAAAATTTTGTTTTTGGTCACCATGCTGTAGTTGAAGCATTGAAACAAGGTCGTGGCAATAAATTATTTGTCTCAGAAGATGCAAGTGGCGACAAAATTGATGAATTAAAAGAAGTCGCACGTGAACAATCGGTACCTGTTAAATGGGTACCAAAACAAAAATTAGATCAAATGAGTAATCAAGGCGTTCATCAAGGCTTAATTTTAGCAATTACTCCTTATGAATATTTGTCATTGCTTGAACTAATGGCACAAAGCAAAGAAAATCCATTTTATTTAATTTTAGATAACTTAGAAGATCCGCATAATTTTGGTTCGATTTTGCGTACGGCCGATGCCAGTGGAGTTGATGGTATTATTATTCCCAAACATCGGGCAGTAGGGATTACGCCAGTCGTTGTAAAAACCTCAACTGGCGCAGTTGAGCATGTACCGGTTGCTCGTGTAACAAACATTCATCAAGCAATTAAAGAATTAAAAGAAAAAGGCTTTTGGATCTTTGGTACCGACATGCAAGGAACGCCATACTCAAAATGGAACGCCCAAGGTTCGATTGCCTTAATCATTGGGAATGAAGGTCGTGGTATGAGCGAAGGCTTGAAAAAAGAAGTGGATGAAATGTTGACCATTCCAATGGTTGGTCACGTTCAAAGTTTAAATGCATCTGTGGCAGCTGGTTTATTAATGTATGAAGCCTTTCGTCAACGAGGCGATAGTCTATGAAAACACAACTGTTGCTAGTGGATGGATACAATATGATTGGTGCTTGGCCGGAATTAGTGACACTAAAAAATCAAGACCGTTTAGAAGATGCACGTGAGGCTTTGCTGCAACGTTTATCTAACTATGCTAAATATGAAAACATTCGAGTGATTGTCGTTTTTGATGCGCAATTGGTTCCTGGAATTACTCAAAATTATACGAAATATCAATTGGAAGTGGTTTTTACCGAAGAAGGCGAAACAGCAGATAGCTATATCGAACGCGTAGCAGGGGAACTGAACAATCGTTTGACGCAAGTAACAGTTGCGACGAGTGATTTAGCTGAACAATGGGTTGTTTTTTCTCAAGGGGCTTTACGAACCTCTGCCCGTGAGTTATATAAAACAGTTGAAAAAACGGAAAAAACTATTCATCAACACCAACAAGATATTCATTTTACCAATTATCGTCGTAACTCTCCTTGGGATGAAAAGCAATTAAGTGCTTTAGAACAGAAATTAAAAGAATTAAGTCAAAAAAAGCCACGCAATAAAAAATGAGTAAATCAAAAATTGTCAAAAGTTGAGGCAATCAATGAGAGAATCTGAAAAATAATCATGTTATGCTCTTTTCATCAGTTGATGAAAGGAGCTTTTATTTTTATGCAGCAGTTAATTCGACAAGCAAAAAAAGGCGATGACGAAGCATTGCGGGAATTATTTTCGCATTATCGCCCACTAGTTTATAGCATCCGTAACAAATATTTTTTACGCGATTTTGACGATCAAGATTGGCTTCAAGAAGGACTGATTACGTTCCATGATTGCCTACAAAGTTTTGAACCTGGTTTTGGGACAACCTTAGGCGCATTTTTCAAACGAGCATTTGAAAATCGTATTCGTAGTTTTGTTCGAAAAGAGTGCGCCTATAAACGTAAAAGTAATCAACAGACGGTTTCTTATGAGCAGAAATTTTTACAAGAAGGCAACGAACTAGCGCCAGATTATAGCATGTCAGCTAATCCTTTAGACCATATTCTCGTGCAAGAAACGTTAGAGGAATGTCAAGACCTCTTGTCAGCACTAGAGAAAGAAGCGTTTGCTGTATATGTCTTAGGCAATCATGCTAGCATTACTTCAGAACGAGCCTTACGCAGTGCCTATGACCGTTCCAAACGTAAAATTACACAGCACTTGAGAAAATTAAAAACAGACTAGTTTTTCCGTCTTGTTTTCATACGTACCTGCAAAATGATAAAATTTTGTGCATTATTTTTTCTCTTTCTCAGCATATTGAAGTTGAAATTTTATTTGTATTGTGGTAAACTTGAAATTTTTAGACAATTATGTTAAAATAGATTTCGAGGTGAACGGGATGCCAACAACTTTAGCTACAATCAAAAAAGACTTAGAAGGTCGTATCGGCAGCGAAATCATGCTGGTTGCTCAGACTGGAAGAAAACGTCAAACAGAACGTCGCGGAATCTTAACAGAAACATACCCATCAGTATTTGTGGTGGATCTTGATCCAGATGAAAATTCGTTTGAACGTGTTTCATATAGTTACTCAGATATTTTGACTAAAACAGTCGAAATTGAATTTCTATCTGAAGCAGTCTAATAAGAAATTAAAAGGGCTTGGCGCATACGCAAGCTCTTTTTTAGTGGAGGAAATTAATGCAAATTAGAATGAAAAACTTTTCAGAACTAACAACGCTTGAATATCATCGCCTAATGGAAATTCGAGTAGCAGTATTTGTGGTTGAACAGGAATGTCCTTATCAAGAAGTTGATGCCATTGATTTGGATGCCATTCATCTGTGGTTTGCTGATGAAACAGGAAAGGTATTGGCATATGCTCGGATTTATCAAGAAGTCGAGAGTCTTCATTTTGGTCGGGTTTTAGTCGCAAAAGAAATGCGTGGCCAACGTCTAGGTGAGAGACTTATTACCGAAGTCATGACTTTTATTGAAAAAAATTATCCCTTACAACCAATTAAAATTAGTGCACAAGCGCACTTACAAGACTTTTACGGTGCATTTGGTTTTCAAGCCATTTCAAATGAATATTTAGAAGACGGTATTCCACATCTAGACATGCAAAAAAAGCCAAACTATTAGAGCATAGTTTGGCTTTTTTTGATTATAAGATAGAGGCGTGCTAGACGTTATCCTCTTTTTTATCTTCATCAACAATTTCAACGTCAACTGGTAGACCAGATTGTAAACGTAATAAATCGCGAATTTCTGCTAAGTAATCTTCAGCAGTTACTTCTTCTTCCTCTTCTTCTTCAGGGGCTTTGTTGAAGCTTTGTAGTTTATTAATGCCTTTAACCACTGCGAATAAAACGAAACCAGTAATTAAGAATGTAATAATAGCTGTAATCACACTACCAAAATCAAAGACTACGCCTTTTCTTGGTGACCATACTAACGCGCCAATAGAATCGTCCATACTTGTAGAGTTGGTAAATAAACTGATAACTAATGCAATTAATGGGGTAATTAAACCTTCAACAACTCGTGTAACTATTGCTGTAAACGCACTACCGATAACAACCCCGACTGCTAAATCAATAACATTACCAGTGACGATAAATTCTTTAAATTCTGTAAATAATTTTTTCATATGAATTCTCCTTTCTTTATTGATAAGTGTAGTATAACGGAATCGTAAGTAATTGAAAAACAATAAAGCTAGAATTCTGTTAATTTTCTGTAATCAGTCCCCTATGTTATAATCTTTAAGAATGACAAAGACAAAGGAGCAAAAAGATGGCGATCCAATTACAACCTGGTATTCAATTAACGGTAATTCCAACTGAAAAATATAAAACGATTCGAACGTTTATTCGCTTTTCAGCATCACATAGCAAAGATACAGCAGCGAAACGAACATTATTAACAAGTCTACTTGAAACAAATAGTTTACATTATCCAAATCAAACTGATTTAAGTGCTAAATTAGCTGAATTATATGGTGCTAGTTTTGGTTTAAATGTAGGAAAAAAAGGCAACCTACATCAAATAAATGTTGCGTTATCTTTAGTAAATGGTAAATACATTGGTAATGACCAGGTATTTACCGAGGGAATGGATTTCTTAAAAGACATCCTTTTTTATCCTAATATCAAAAAAGATGCCTTTGAGGAAGAGACATTTCGCTTGGAAAAAGAAAATTTAATTGCCTATTTGAAAAGCTTGCATGAAGACAAGCAAACAATGGCTTCACTACGTTTACAAGAACTATATTTTAATGAAAATGAAAACCAAAAAGTACCTAGCTTTGGTGACTTTAAGCATTTAGAAAATGTTACTGCGCAAGAGCTAGTGGCAACGTATCACGAGATGTTGCACAACGATCAAATTGATATTTTTGTGGTAGGCGACATCACGCAAGAACAGGTGCAGCAAGCTTTTACCAACTGGGAATTTCCTAAAACCGAGCGTCAACATCCAGATATTTATTATCATCAACCATTGCTTGCTACTGTAAATGAAGAAGTAGTTTATGAACCAGTCACGCAAGCTAAATTAAACATGGGCTTTCAGACTTCTGTTTATTATGGCGATCATCGTCGCTTTGCTTTAATGGTTTTTAATGGATTATTTGGTGGTTTCCCGCACTCGAAACTCTTTTTAAATGTCCGTGAAAAAGAAAGTTTAGCCTATTATGCGTCAAGTAGTGTTGATACCTTTCGCGGATTAGTCACTGTCCAAACAGGAATTGATGGAAAAAATCGGACCCGTGTCTTGGAATTGGTAAACGAACAATTGGCAAGTCTCTGTGCAGGTGAGTTCACTGAAGAAGAAATTGCCCAAACAAAAGCGATGTTACGCAATCAATTTTTATTGTCTTTAGATAGTCCGCAAGCATTAATCGAAACGGCTTATTTGAATCAGTGGTTACCAGACACGCAATTAACTGAAGAAGAATTTCTGACGGCCTTGATGGCAGTCACTAAAGAAGAAATCCAAGCTGTGGCACAAGACATCACTTTACAAGCAATTTTTGTTTTAGATGGAGAGGAATAACATGGAGAAAAAAGTTTACGAGCAACTCAATGAAGTACTTTATAAAGAGGTTTTACCTAATGGATTGAAAGTATATGTTTTGCCAAAACCAGGTTTTCACAAAACATATGGATTATTTAGTACGAATTATGGGTCCATCGATAATGAATTCGGGTATGTCGGTGACGAACCGCGACGTGTGCCTGATGGAATTGCCCATTTTTTAGAGCATAAATTATTTGAAAAAGAAGATGGGGATGTCTTCCAATTATTTGGAAAACAAGGTGCGTCTTCGAATGCTTTTACGAGTTTCACTAAAACTAGTTATCTTTTTTCGGCAACGGATAACATTGAAGAAAACTTGTTGACGCTGATTGATTTTGTTCAAGATCCTTATTTTACAAAAGAAACAGTCGAAAAAGAAAAAGGGATTATCGGACAAGAAATTCAAATGTATGATGATGACCCAAGTTGGCGACAATTTTTTGGCATTCTTAAAAATCTGTATCCTAAACATCCGTTACACATTGATATTGCGGGAACGGTTGAAAGTATTGCTGACATTACCGCTGAAGATCTATATGCGTGTTATCATACGTTTTATCATCCAAGTAATATGACCTTATTTGTTGTTGGAAATATTGATCCAGAAGAGATGTTAACGTTGATTCGTGACAATCAAGCCGCAAAATCTTTTGCAGAAATTCGTGAAATCAAACGTTATTTCCCAGAAGAAACCGTAGCAGATATTATTCCGTTTAGCACGGTGCAAATGCCGGTGAATCGTACAAAAGTAGTTGTAGGAATCAAAGGATTTCAAGAAAATTTACCAAAAGAAGAAGTGGAGTTATTGCGCTTTAGAACCTCGCTTAATTTATTGTTCCAATTGTTAATTGGGAATACAAGTAAGAATTATTTACGCTTGTACAATGACGGTGTGATTGACGATACATTTGGCTTTGAGTTTTCATTAGACCGCAGTTTTCATTTTGCTGACTTTTCTGGAGATTCCGACCATCCAGATGAATTTTCCGCAGCAATTGAAGCACTACTTTTGAACTTCGACCGAGATTCGGAAGTCAACGAAGAGAATTTGGTTCTTTTGAAGAAAAAAATGCTTGGGAAATACTTCCAATCGTTAAACTCATTAGAATTTATCGCCAATCAGTTTACACAAGACTTGTTTGGCGATGTCACCTTATTTGATGTACCAGCAGTGATTCAATCGATTCAATTAGAAAATGTTTTACATGCAGGTCATCAATTTATTAAAAAAGAAGCATTTAGTCGTTTTTATTTGTCACCATTAGAAAAATAAGTTTTAAAATTTGTTTGAGACTGCACAATTAGCTATCCTCAACGGGTTTTATTTATGGTATTCTAGGTTATATTGATTTTAAAGACTGGAGAAGATGGACGAGTGGGCAATGAACTAATTATTGGAGATCGTTTACGGCAAGCCCGAAGAAAAAAAAATATCAGCATCAATGAATTGCAAAAGCAGACCAAAATTCAAAGACGTTACTTAGAAGCAATTGAACGAGGTGCGTTTGATGTATTGCCGGGAGAGTATTATGTGCGCTCTTTTATTCGTGAATATGCAGCAGTAGTAGGCGAAGATGGGGACTATTTAGTAGCAGTATTTGATGGGAAAGATAGTTTTGAAAAAGAACCTCCTAAGCGCCCTGAACCTGAAAAAGTAAGTGGTTCACGTAAAGCGCAACACGAAGAGACTGTACGACGTAGAAAGACACTAACTGAATATACGCCAATGGTTTTATTAGGTTTGGTAGCATTAACAATTATTACAATTGTTGGGTATATGACATGGCAAGATCGCCATGCAACACCGATTATTGGCAATCAAAGTCAACCATCTATCACTGTAGACCAATCTCTTGTTTCCAATACCGAAGCGTCAACTCATGTTTCTAGTGAGCAGCAATCAAGCGAGTCAGAACCTGAAAAAAAGCTGTCAATCAAACGTGAAGAATCAACACAAACTGATGCAATATTTACCATTTCAGAAGCAAATGATCCTCTTGAGTTGACGTTTGTAGGGAAAACGGATCGTTGCTGGATAGGCGTTTTGGTAGATAATAATTACGTATTTCAACAAACATTACAACCAGAAGAAGAAGCGAACATAACTTTACCAGAAGGCGTGACACAAGCCATGGTTATCTTAGGCGAGAGTGCAAACATTGAAGTGAAAGCCGATGGAGAAGTTGTTGATTTTAGTGATTCAAGGTTTGAATTGTTACAAAAAAATCTTCATTTCACTATTTCTTATCAAGAGTAACTATGTCTTATAGCCAAAGCGAAAGAAAAGGGGAACGTAAGTGAATTTACCAAATAAGTTAACTGTTTTAAGAATTTTGATGATACCGATTTTTATTTTAATTTTAGCCATACCGTCGCTAGACTGGGGAACGTTGTCTATAGGTTCCGTTAACCTATCAGTGACACATCTAGTGGCTACTATTATTTTTGCCATAGCAAGCTTTACGGATTGGCTAGATGGTTACATTGCGCGTGCGCAAGGCCTAGTGACCAACTTTGGAAAATTTGCTGATCCACTAGCAGATAAAATGTTAGTCATGACAGCTTTTATTATGCTAGTTGAATTAGGAAAAGCTCCAGCATGGGTAGTAGCAATTATTATTTGTCGTGAGTTAGCAGTTACTGGTTTACGTCTATTATTAGTCGAAGGTGGCGAAGTGATGGCGGCTGCTTGGCCTGGGAAAATCAAAACAGCGACACAAATGCTAGCGATTATTTTCTTGTTAATCGACAATGTACCATTTAATTTAATTGGCGTACCAGTAGACCAAATCCTGTTGTATATTTGCTTAATCTTCACGATTTATTCGGGTGTAGATTACTTTGCAAAAAATACAGCAGTATTTAAGGGCTCAATGTAAAAAGAAAGTCAGGCATCGTTAGGATGTTTGACTTTTTTTGATGCAAACGACTTTCTTTGAGAAAATTCTTTAATGATTTAAAATAAAAAAGGATAAATGACGTATATTAGAGTAGGAGCGTGACACATGAAGGCAGAAATTATTGCAGTAGGAACTGAATTGTTATTAGGGCAAGTAGTAAATACCAATGCCACTTTTCTATCAGAAGAGTTAGCAGGCTTAGGGATTGATGTGTATTATCATAGCGTTGTTGGAGATAATCCAGAACGTTTAGCATCGTTATTGGCGTTAGCGGATCAACGTAGTGAACTCATTGTTCTGTGTGGAGGCTTAGGTCCAACTGAGGACGATTTAACGAAACAGGTCACAGCAGCCCATGTAGGTCAAGAATTAATACGTGATGAATTAGGCTATCAAAAGCTGCTTTCTTTTTTTGAGAAGCGTCAACGTCCCATGACCGAAAATAATTTATTGCAAACGTTAATTTTTAAAGACGGTATTTCCTTACAAAATAGCACTGGTTTAGCCGTAGGTATCTTTTATACTTCTGATAAGGGAAATCATTACTTATTACTTCCTGGGCCGCCAAACGAGCTAAAACCGATGTTTTATAATGAAGTAGTTCCATTACTCAAAGAAAAATTCCAAAAGAAAGATCAATTGATTTCTCGTGTATTGCGTTTTTATGGTATAGGTGAATCACAGTTAGTGACTGATTTAGCTGATTTAATTCAAGGGCAAACAAATCCAACGATTGCTCCTTATGCAAAACCAAATGAAGTAACGTTGCGTTTAACAGTCAAAACGACAGATGAAGCTCAGGGATTGGCACAACTTGATGACTTAGAAAAAATTATTCAAGAACGTGTGGGTGAATTTTTCTATGGTTACGGAGAAGAAAATTCGTTAGCAAATGTTGTCGTTGAATTATTGAAAAAAAATCAACAGACATTGACTGCTGCAGAAAGTTTAACCGCTGGAGCTTTTCAAGCAGCGTTGGGTGATATTTCCGGTGTTTCTGAAGTTTTTCCTGGCGGGTTTGTTACGTATTCAGCGGAAACGAAAGCTAATTTTTTAGGAATTGAGAAAGAATTTTTAGAACAAGTGGGAACTGTTAGTCAAGAATGTGTTGAACAAATGGCAATTAATGCTCGGAAATTAGCGCAAACCGATTATGCAGTTGCCTTTAGTGGGGTAGCAGGACCCAATGAATTAGAAGGACAGCCAGCTGGCACGGTTTGGATTGCCTTAGCTAACGAACAAGGAGTCCATAGTCAAAACTATCATTTTACAAGAGATCGTAGTTATATTCGACACAGCGCAGTGATGACTGGCTTGGATTTAATACGGCGAGCATTATTGAATCGATAGGCGAATGTTTGTTCGCATAATTCTTGCTTTTTGTTAGAAGACAAGGTATTATAGATACATGAAGAAAAACCATGTAATTGACATGATTTGAATATAAGGAGGATTATCCGAGTGGCAGATGATCGTAAAGCAGCCTTAGATGCTGCATTAAAAAGAATTGAAAAGAACTTCGGTAAAGGCGCAGTAATGAAACTTGGTGAAAAAGCAGACCAACGTATTTCAACAATCCCAAGTGGTTCATTAGCATTGGATGTCGCTTTAGGTGTAGGTGGTTTTCCACGAGGACGTATTGTAGAAGTTTACGGTCCAGAAAGTTCTGGTAAAACAACGGTTGCTTTACATGCTGTTGCAGAAGTTCAAAAACAAGGCGGTACCGCGGCGTTTATTGATGCGGAACACGCGCTAGATCCTCAATATGCTGAAAAATTAGGCGTGAACATTGATGAATTGTTACTTTCACAACCAGATACAGGTGAACAAGGGTTAGAAATTGCCGATGCGTTAGTTTCCAGTGGCGCGGTAGATATTGTCGTAATTGACTCCGTAGCAGCTTTAGTACCACGTGCCGAAATTGACGGCGAAATGGGTGACGCTCACGTTGGGTTGCAAGCACGTTTAATGTCTCAAGCGTTACGTAAATTGTCAGGTACTATCAACAAAACGAAAACAATTGCGTTATTCATTAACCAAATTCGTGAAAAAGTCGGTGTTATGTTTGGTAACCCAGAAACAACACCTGGTGGACGTGCATTGAAATTTTATGCGACTGTTCGTTTAGAAGTGCGTCGTGCCGAACAATTAAAATCAGGTACGGATATTATTGGGAACCGTACTAAAATTAAAGTTGTCAAAAATAAAGTAGCACCACCATTTAAAGTAGCTGAAGTAGATATTATGTATGGAGAAGGAATTTCTCAAGTTGGTGAGCTATTAGATATGGCCGCAGAAAAAGACATCATTGATAAAAGTGGTGCATGGTATTCATATAAAGGTGACAGAATTGGACAAGGTCGTGAAAATGTCAAAAATTATATGAAAGATCATCCAGAAATGGTTACTGAAGTATCCGCACGCGTCCGTGATGCGTATGGTATTGGAACAGGTGAAACATTAGAGGAAGAAGGACAGGAAGAACTTCCTTTAGGAAAATAAGCAAATAAGATTGCGGTAAGAACTTGTTTAGTTTTCTTACCGTAATTTTTTATATAAAAAAAGCGAAATTAAAACAATGGTAGCGCATGCGTTTTCGAGGCACCTCGTCTTTTTTAAGTTGACACTCTTCCTTACAAACATTAGAATAAAATTGTGTGTATAGCACACATATGCAAGTAGGCATATTGATAATTTTATTCTAATGTTTGTTTATCAAAAAACTACAAATTGAAAATAAGAAAGATAGTATGGAGGTGATTCATCAATGGGACTTAACATTCTCCTCGCTATCATCGGATTAATTGTCGGTCTATTCGCTGGTATTTTTGTCACAAATTCTCGCCATGAAAAAGCTGTGAACGGCGCGAAAAATACTGCAGCTAGTATTTTAAATACTGCCAAAAAAGAAGCAGAGACTTTACGAAAAGAAGCGTTGTTAGAAGCTAAGGAAGAAACTCAAAAGTACCGATCAGAAATTGAAAGTGAGTTGAAAGAAAGTAGACTTGAGTTAAAATCACAAGAAAATCGCTTACTACAAAGAGAACAATTACTTGATCGCAAAGATGATTCTTTGGAAAAACGTGAACATTCGTTGGCTAATAAAGAACATAAAGTCAGTGAAAAACAACAATTAATAGACGAGCGAGAAAAAGAAGTTGAAAAACTAATTGGCGAACAACAAGCAGAATTAGAACGAATTGCTGCATTGTCTAGAGAAGATGCAAAAGAAATCATTATGAAATCAACCGAAGCAGAGTTGAATCATGAATTAACGGTTATGGTAAAAGAATCTGAACAACGTGCAAAAGAAGAAGCGGATCGCAAAGCGAAAAACTTACTTTCATTAGCTATTCAACGTTGCGCAGCAGATCAAGTATCTGAAACAACTGTCTCTGTTGTGACTTTACCAAATGATGAAATGAAAGGTCGTATCATCGGTCGCGAAGGAAGAAACATTCGCACATTAGAAACACTTACAGGCATCGATTTAATTATTGATGACACACCAGAAGCAGTAGTGTTATCTGGTTTTGATCCAATCCGACGTGAAATTGCGCGGATGACTTTAGAGAAATTGATTCAAGATGGACGGATTCACCCTGCAAGAATCGAAGAAATGGTTGAAAAATCACGGAAAGAAATGGATGAACGCATTCGCGAATATGGTGAACAAGCAGCCTTTGAAGTTGGTGCGCATACTTTACATCCAGATTTAATCAAGATTTTAGGACGTTTACGCTTTAGAACAAGTTATGGTCAAAACGTCTTGAATCACTCAATTGAAGTTGCGAAGTTAACAGGTGTTCTTGCAGCAGAGTTGGGTGAAGATATTCAGTTAGCAAAACGTGCAGGTCTCTTACATGATATCGGAAAAGCACTAGATCATGAAATTGAAGGTTCTCATGTACAAATTGGTGCAGAACTAGCTGCGAAATACAAAGAAAATCCAGTGGTAATCAATGCCATCGCTTCTCACCACGGAGATACAGAAGCAACATCTGTCATTTCTGTTTTGGTAGCAGCGGCGGATGCATTATCTGCGGCTCGTCCGGGAGCGCGTAGTGAATCACTTGAAAACTATATTCGTCGTTTAGAAAACTTAGAAAATATTTCTAACAGCTTTGCCGGAGTTGATTACAGTTTCGCTGTTCAAGCCGGTCGTGAAGTGCGTGTAATGGTTAAACCAGAAGAAATCTCAGATATGGATGCTGTTCGTTTAGTACGAGACATTCGTAAGAAAATTGAAGATGAACTGGATTATCCAGGAAATATTAAAGTAATTGTTATTCGTGAAACACGTGCAACAGATTACGCTAAATAGTCAAAAAGGCATCCTCTTAAAAGAGGGTGTCTTTTTTCATGTTATACTACAAGAAGAGGTGATTTTATGCGTAAAAACGACCAACAATTCATTAAAACTCATCCGTATCTCCATCTTATTTTGGTGATGATTATGGCTAGTCTTATTGGCATAACGATTGAATATGTCATCAATCAAGATTTTATTGGTTCGGGTTTTTTTACAAGTCTCATTTTATTACTGATTGAAATGTTGCGAATACGAAAAAAACGAAAAAAAGAGACACATCACAAACTAGATAAACAGAAGTAGGAGCGTGGCTTTGTTTTTAAGACTTGCCATGCTTTTTCAGTGTAATAGGCAGGAGGTATCACATGAAAAGTAAAATCGGCTTAATCTTAACCTGGGGAATGATAATTAGTGGGGCGTTAGGTTTTATTGTATTTGGTAATAAAGAAGGTCGCTTCAAATACTATCAAGATGGATTAAGTATAACCATTCAAAATCAAACCAACCAACCGTTGCAGATTAATGTCTTACAATCAGAAGCGGAACAAATTTTGTTTTCAATGAACGTAGCACCGCACACTATTCACAGTGTAACCAACCAAAATATTTTGCCTAATGATCAAGATATGTCTGTGATTATAGATTATAAATTCTCTGGAGAAACGCATCGTTTACAAGGTTTTCCCTATATTGATTCAATGGAAACGAAATATGTGTTGGAATTAGAATTTAACGAAAAGGGAGAGGTTTTTTCTTCCGGATTAGGAGATGGGCGTGTCATTTTAAGAGGTAACGTATTGGAATAAATGATGAAGACTTATTTCAAATAAAAATCGCTTTCCCATGTAATAAAACATAACATTAAAAGTTATAATTTTCAGATTATTTTCACTTTTTTTACAAAAACACTAGATTTACTAAAAAAGTGATGTTATGATTTCTAACATAAAAGGAGGCGGTACTATGGATACAGGAAATATTGCATTTATTTTGCTATGTGCGGCACTAGTTTTTCTTATGACGCCAGCATTAGCATTCTTCTACGGAGGATTAGAACGAAGAAAAAATATTTTAAACACGATGATGATGGTCATCGCAACAATCGGATTAGCATCCGTCTTATGGATTATTATTGGTTATTCACTATCATTTAGTGGAGAGAACTCATTTGTTGGAAATTTTGATAAAATGTTCTTTAATGGCGTCACAGCTGAAGATGCAGGTGGGATTCCCGAATCATTATTTGCAGCATTTCAAATGATGTTTTCAATTATTGCCGCAGCGATTATTACAGGTTCAGTTGTCGGTCGTATGCGCTTTTCAGCAATTTTTACTTTTATTGCTTTTTGGTTGATTTTAATTTACTATCCAATGGCTCATATGGTATGGGGCGGCGGATTTTTACATGAAATTGGTTCAATTGACTTTGCAGGTGGAAATGTCGTGCATATCAGTTCAGGGTTTGCTGGGTTGATATTAGCGCTTGTCGTTGGCAAACGTCGTGAGTTTCATCAAACGGAATACCGTCCACACAATATTCCATTTATCGTATTAGGCGCTGGTTTGTTATGGTTTGGCTGGTTTGGTTTTAATGCCGGTTCAGCTCTAGCTGCAGATGGTTTGGCAGTTCATGCGTTATTAACAACTAACACGGCTGCTGCAAGTGCGATGCTATCATGGATATTAGTTGAAAAATTAACGATTGGTAAACCAACAATTGTTGGAGCATGTACAGGTGCGATTGTTGGTCTCGTTGCAATTACACCGGGTGCTGGTTTTGTTTCTCTATGGTCTTCATTTATCATTGGTGCCATTACTAGTCCGATTTGTTATTATTTCATTTCAAAATTAAAACATCGCTTAGGTTTAGATGACTCTTTAGATGCATTCGGCTGTCACGGTGTTGGTGGTATCATTGGAGGAATTTTAACAGGAATCTTCGCTGATCCAGCAGTAGGTGGTTATAGTGGTTTAATTTATGGAGAAACGTCTTTATTTATCTCACAAATCTTAAGTATTGTGTTTACGCTCGTTTATGTAGGAATTATCAGTTACATCATTATATTTGTTATTAAGTTAGTGATGCCAATCCGTGTAACTGAACAAGAAGAAGCATTAGGTATGGATAAAACAGAACACGATGAGACAGCCTACCCAACATTTATGGGCTTAGATTCTTAGGAGGAGTGCGCGTATGAAAAAAATTGAAGCGATTATTCGTCAAGAGAAATTAGAAGAATTAAAACTTGCTTTAGATAAAGATTTTCAAATTAGCGGGATGACAGTCACTCAAGTTTTAGGTCACGGAAATCAAAAAGGTGTGGCAGAATTTGTTCGTGGACAAAAAGTGATTCCAACATTATTGCCTAAAATTGCGATTTGGTTAATAGTGGAAGATACGCAAGTAGAAGCAATTACTGATGAAATTATTGCGATTTGTCACACTGGTGAAGTGGGCGACGGAAAAATCTTCATCTATAATGTAGAAGAAGTTATTCGTATTCGTACCAAAGAACGTGGAGAAAACGCAATTTAATGACAAAACAAGCAGCGTGTATTTAGTAGAATATGCGCTGTTTTTTGTTGAATTGAATCTCAAAAGGTCTTGTGAAAACGCTTTTGTTATAGTACAATATTTATTGTGTTATAACAAAAGTTCAAGGAGGTTCTTACTATGGTTGAAAAATATTTAAATTATGTTGGTGAATTGATGACGGATGTGGATTATGTGGCATCGGGGTATCCGAAAGATTTTTTAGAAGTCAAAGTAGAGCAAGCTTTGCCATTTCGTTTTTATTGCAGTATGCAAGCAAATGATTGGGAAGAAGTGACTTCTGAACAACGAAACCAATTAATTAAACAATTAAAAGATAAAAAATCGATTTATTCAAAAAGTGACCATCGTTATTACATGTTAGATTTCTATTTAGCAAGTTTAGGTGGGTTATAAACAAAAAAGTTCTAACGTTCAATTTGAACGTTAGAACTCAGACTGTAGACAAATAGAATGTATAATCCTAAAAAATAGTGATTATACATTTTATTTTTGTTTTTACTCAAAAATAGCGAAAAAGGCTTTCTGCCTTTATCTAACCATGTTGCTAATTTAAAAAAAATAGATTGAAAATCTCTGAATAAGATAATTCTCAATCTATTTGTCTATAGTCTTTTATTTCCTTTTCGTCAGACTTTATACAACTATACGAAAAAAATGTCCGATTAATCATCTTATAATCATTGATTTATCAAGGCTTACTAATTTTTTGATCTATGCTACACTTCAGTAAAATAGAATAACAAAGGAGTGATTTTTATGCGAAAATATTGCGCAGAATTTATTGGCACGTTCGTTCTGGTCTTTTTAGGAACAGGTTCGGTGGCGATAACCAACGTTAGAATAGTTTCAAGCATGCAGATGTCACCCCCTAACCTATAGAAGCGTTAGTAGACTAAATGCCAAAGTTGATTATATCATGGATTTATATGTTTATAATGGAGTATTCTTCAATAGATATGTGAACTACTCACCCCTTAGCTAAACCTATTGGTTCTTAATGCTTGAAGTGGTGAGTAGTTCACATCTTTCATTTCCAATCCTTAACAAATGCAATCCAATACAAAAAAATACTCACAAGTATTCCTACCCCAAATAAAAGATGAGATCCACTAATTTTAGTTATATAAAAAATAAGATAAGCTATTCCAGCTGTTATACCACTAAAAAGAAATTGTTTTTTCCATTTTTTACTTACCATAACTCAATCCATCCATTATTTCTAATCTTATCTCTTCTATCTACCCATTTCGCAAAGGCTGTACCCGGATCCCAAGCGGCCATAACGAATTCCCAAACAACGCCATAATATCCAGCAACAATTCCCAATCCCGCTCTAGTAAGTCGCGCCTTTACTCTACTTTTGAACGTATTTCTCACCCAATTTACTCCATACTTTCTTATTGCTCCCATAAGGCTACCACCTATGCCACCAATGACAAAATTAATTGCGAGATTAGTAGCTACGCTTAACACCCAAACAGACAATCATCCACGTGAAGCCGCAAAAACATCCTCTCCACTAATTGGGTCAAAAATACTGGAATGATTTTCATCAATTCGATCAATCATCTCTTCACTAGTTGCTTCTATATCTTTATAAAGATTGCTTTCTGAATTAAAAAAATCCATCAAGACGGATTTGACATCGTGAGCATCTTCTTGTGTAGGGAAAGCAGTGTCATCAACTACTACCTCAATTAAATTTTCAAATGTTTCAATTTGTTCATTGTTCAGGACTTGAATATCTAGCTCTGTGTTTTCATCAAACACTTCTGCTATTTCCTCACGCACCGCTACTAACTCTGGGTTATTTGTTTCCGTTTCTGAAATCATAGAAACTAACTCTTCATCAGTCATTTTAGAAGTATCTGAGAGAATTCCCTCTTCCACGTTTGCTAGAGCATCCGCCAAAACCTTTTCTCCTACATTACTACTTGAAAAAATAGGAAAGCATATCTGGGCAACCAACACGATAATAAGTATAACTTGAACAACTTTTCTCTTTTTCATATTTTAACCTCCTCGTAAAATAATTTTTGTCTAATACTTTTTAATCAAAATGTTTCTGAACCGTAAAATTTAAGGATCCAACGGAAATTTGCTATCACCTCCTGTAGCATTGTCTACCTTCATAACTAAAGCTGCATCTTCAGAAGTTAACGTGTATTCTTCAACATTTTCTGCATCATCTAAATCATTAAGAGTATCTTCCAACGAGACATCTTCATATTTATTTTCTAAAAACCTCAATGCAGCTTCACTTCTTGCTATTTCTTCTTGATACATAATTAATTCTTCAGCAGAATAAAAAGTTTGTTGTCCTTCTGGAAATTCTTCTACTAATTCTCTTTCTTCCTCGATTTCATTAGCTAATACGATAGTTTGAAACGATGGAGAAATTACTCCTAATAAACATTATTGTTGCAACCACACTTACCCAAAACTTCTTTTTCATTTCCTTATATTTAATATGGCTTAATTATATATTTAATTTTTTATAAAAAACCACTTTTGTTCTAAACGTCGTAAATTCATGCTTGAACGTCATATTTTTTATAAATTACTGATTTCAGTATCGATTAGCCTAGCAATCTCCAACTCATAAACGTCCATTATCTTGGAACAATCGTCACTCTTGGAAATATAAATGATAGCCAAGTAGCGATTGCTCGTTACTTGTTATCTAATCGATTACGCCCTGTATTACCATATACAAGACCTCGAGGAGATAAACCACTCTTTCGAAAAAATGACTTTGTTTATGATGAATTTTTTGATTGTTATTTATGCCCAGAAAATCAAGTGTTGTCCTTTTCAACGATTTCACGTGACGGCTACCGAGAATACAAATCAAAACCCTCTATTTGTAAACACTGTCCGTTATTAGAAAAATGTACACGGAGTCAAAAACATCAAAAAATCATTACTCGTCATATCTGGCAAGATTCGTTGGATCAGGCAGAGGAATTACGCTATACAGAAACCAATAAACACTTATATAAGCGACGCAAAGAAACAATTGAACGAGTCTTTGCCGATGCGAAAGAAAAGCATGGTTTGCGGTGGACAAAATACCGATCCTTGGAAAAAGTTGCCGTACACACGATGCTTACGTTTGCTGCCATGAACCTGAAAAAATTGGCGACGTGGTTAGTAAAAGGGTAAGAGATCTTTATTTTTTTTTTTGACAATTTTAAAAAAATAGACTGAAAATCTCTAAATGAGAGATTCTCAATCTATTTGTTTACAGTCTCAGAGAACTTTTTTATACTTTTCGGCGTCGCGCAAAATCTACAAAGCGGAATTTGTCTAAACGATGAATCGATTCGGTATACTCAAAACAACGAGTATCTTCTAAATACACTAAACTACGGACAGTAACAACGTGTTGATCTTCTGGATGTAGATTCATCAAATCACGTAATTCTTTATTGACAGGGTCCACTGTAATTTCTTTTTGTGCGTAGGCAATCTCTAAGCCTAAATCATTTTCAAAGTAATCATAAATTGATTTTTCCGCTTTGTTTTCAGGTAGCTCAGGGATGATATCAGCAATCAAATAGTCTTTGTCTAAAATCACGACCTCGCCATCAATTCGACGTTGACGAATGAGGCGCCATGCTTCAGCTGCGACAGGCCAATCGGTAATCTCGTGTAACGAAGGAGAGACCGCAATTTTGCGAATCTCTACCACACTGGTTTCACTGGGAATTTGCTGAGCTGTTTGTAATTCTTTAAAACTGGTTAGTCCAGAAATTGGAAAATCAAAACGATTTAAGTCTAAGACAATCGAACCTTTGCCTTGTTTTTTTTGGATATAACCAGCATCACGTAATAAATTTAGGGCTTTACGAACAGTTTCTCTAGAAACACTATACATTTTAATCAGTTGGTTTTCACTTGGTAACAGTGTATGGGGCGGATATTCTTTGGCTAATATTTTTTGTTCTAAATCTAGAAAAATTTCTTTGAATTTATTCATCACTCACCCTCCTCCAATCCATTATAGCGACAGGGAGTTAGGAAAGCAAACCACTATTTTTGTAATAATTCAGCAACAGAAACATCTGTTAATTTATTGACAATTAAATCAGCACCGTGTAATTCTTCACCAGAATATACACCCACCGCATACATGCCAGCTGCTTTGATGCCATCTAAACCAGCTTGAGCATCTTCAAAGCCAACTGCTTCAGCTGGGGTAATCTTGATAGCTTCTGCTGCACGGATAAAGATTTCTGGGTCAGGCTTTCCTTTTGTTAATGTGGCAGGGTCAACAATTGCATCGAATGCCTCTTGAACGCCTAATTTTTCTAAGATAAATGGCGCATTTTTAGAAGCTGAAGCAATGGCACATGGTACGTTTTGAGCTTTTGCTTCATTTAAAAATTCTTGGACTCCTGGCAATAAATCGTCTGGCGTTAAGTCTTGTAACAATTCAACATAGTGTGTATTTTTCTTTTCTGCTAAGGCTTCTTTTTCTTCTGTTGTGTAAGCATCCGCTTTGTTTCCATAAGCTAAAATACGTTCCAATGAATCCATACGACTAATGCCTTTTAATTGTTCATTGAATTTTAAATCAATTTCAATGCCGATTTCATCAGCTAAATCTTTCCATGCTAAGTAATGGAATTTGGCTGTGTCAGTAATGACACCATCTAAATCAAATACAAATCCTTTTTTCATCTTATAATATGCTCCTTAGTAGTTGATAGTTGCTTGTTTATTGGCTGTTAATTCAATTGGTTGACCGTTCACTTCAATTGTTGTTGCTTGGTCTGCAGTAACTTGTAAAGCTGTTTTTGTAGCTGTGACGTGTAAATGAATGCCACGAATAGTTAAGTTGAATGTAATAGCATTCCAGGCTGCTGGTAAATTTGGCTCAAAGCTAATCATAGCTTTGCGAATATCTAATCCAGCAAAGGTTGTTAATGGAATAAATAAGGTTGCTGCCATTACACCCGCGTGAATTCCTTCAGCAGTAGTACCGCCTTGAATATCACGATAGTCTGAGTATAGAGCTTCTTGATAAAGTTTCCAAGCTAAATCTTGGTCATCCACCATTGCGGCTAATTGAGCATGAACGACACGAGAAAGAGTAGAACCATGAGACGTACGTTCTAAGTAATAATTTAAGTTACGTTCTACGTAGTCATTAGGCAATTGATAGTTCAAATCTTCTAAAATTAAGCGCACTTGTTCTTTGGAGAAATTATAGAAAATCATTAAGCTGTCCGCTTGTTTAGCAACTTTATACGCGTCTGCTGATTCGCCTTCTGCATTTAAGATGCGATCCATACGGTAAATATTGCCATATTTTTCTTTATAGTGATCCCAATCTAAATCTTTTAAGTCAAAATACCCTTCGAATTGGGCGATAATCCCGTCTTCGTTAATTTCTAAACCTAATTGATGTTTCATGGCAGCCATTTTTTCTATTTGTTGTTGTGTAATCCCTGCTTTGGCTTGAATGGATTGGACAATTTCTGATGAGAGTTGTTCGTTAAGACGTTCAATTTCTTCAAATAACCACACGACCATCATATTTGTATAGGCATTGTTTTTCAAACCGCCTTTTTCAGCATTTGGATAGCTTTCATGAAACTCATCTGGTCCCATCACACGGTCGATAAAGTAACGTTGTGTTGTTTCATCGAAAGTTGCGGCACTTTGCCAGAACTGAGCGATTTCCAACATTAGCTCTAAACCATATTTTTCCATAAATGCAACATCATTCGTATTGTGCCAGTACTGCCATACGTTGTAAGCAATCGCTAAGGAAACATGACGTTGCAAACGACTATGATCTTCTTTCCACTCACCACTGATTGGATTTAAATGTAGTTCTTGTGATTGTTCTGTTCCATCTAAACCAGATTGCCAAGGGAACATAGCACCTTCATATCCGGCTTTTTTCGCATCTTTTTTCGCCATTTCCAAACGGCGGTAACGATAGAGCAATAATTCTTTGGCTGTTTCAGGAAAATGAATAATATAAAACGGTAAAATAAATAATTCATCCCAGAAAATATGTCCACGATAGGCTTCTCCATGAAGTCCACGAGCTGTCACACTGGCATCTAAATTCTTATTGCCATTTGGTGAAGCTGAAGCTAATAAATGGAACGTGTGTAAGTTTAACATTTTTTGTGACATTAGATCGCCGTCAATTTCAATGCCAGCGGTCGCCCACAAAGCTTTCCAAGCTGCAGCTGATGCTTGATAACTTTCTTCAAAAGTAGGAAAATCAGCAGAAAAATCGATCGTTGGGATGTCTTCATGTTCGCGATATTGGTCGACAAGAACGGTTTTTTCAAAGGTATAAGCCGTTCCTTCTTGTGCTTGAAGGGTTAATGTTTGACTAATTTTGGTATCCGTTTCTTCGGTTGTTAATTCGGCTAACGTTTCGTCATAATATAATTTAGCTTGTTGGGCAATTGTGATATTTGATGTGTTTGTTTTGGCTGTTAATGCCACATAATTGTGATTTGTTTGTCGCTTGGTTACTTCTAAATGTTCACGTGACAAGCTACGGTAGCGGGCAACATTATAGTTATAAACGGCACCATCTGCTTCTGATACCACTGTAATATCTCCAGAAAAATTCAACGGTGTAAAGGTATAAGAAAGGTTAAATTGGTGCACATTTGCCATGCTGGCAATTTTTTTCGTATGAATGGCTAATTCTTTCCCATCCGTCAATTGAACCGTAGTCCAAGATTCAAATAAACCAGTTTTTAAATCTAAGCGACGTTTCATTGAAAGCACTTGGTTATTAGCAATGTCTACCCGTTCATCATTTACGATTAGAAAGATTTTTTGTAGATTGGGTGCATTAACGAAATCTTCATTGTAAATGGTACGATCAGCGACTTGCGAAGCAGCAGTGTTGTATAAGCTTGCTAAATAAAGTGCTGGATAGTTTTCATCCGCAATTTCCATTTCTGGTGTGGTTCCACGTAAACCTAAAAAACCATTGCCGACTGTTAATAATGATTCAACAGAATATTCATCTTTTCCTGGTATATAGCCGTGATAAACAACCTCCCATGGAATATTTGTGGCATTGTCAATTGCTCCTACAACAAATGGACGGTTGGTTTTTTCAGTTAAATATTGAGCTAATTCAACGATTTGTCCATCGATTTTAACGATTTCTTCTTTGTTAATTGAACCTTGAGTGACCTCATGTTTGCTGATTATTTCAGTTAATTGCTTGATACGGTCTGTAATATCTCCCTCTAAGCCAATTGTTGTGTCATTTGCTAAAGTAACCGTCCATTTTGTAGCTTGTACATCTATTTTCATTTTATTTCCCCTTTCTACTTGTCTATACATGCAACCAAAGTATAACGGAAAATGAAAGCTTTTACAACGAGTTTATTTGTTTTTTATTTATGAAAATGGGAAAAAGGTTTAAAAATATAAATTTTATGAATGAAAATATTTGTTTTTAAAGTTGGTATATCAACGTTTTCAACGATTTTAATAAAATTTTTTTGCGAAAAAATAATAAAACGCTTGCATTATAAAGAGTCACAAGTTATGATTAGTTTGTAAGTACACATGTATATACAAATCAAGTGTTAGGAGGATATAACAATGGGAAAATATCAAGCTGATGCCGAGAAATTGCTTGAATTTGTTGGAGGAAAAGAAAACATTGCAGCAGTAACACACTGTGCAACACGGATGCGTTTTGTTTTAAATGATCCAGCAAAAGCGAATGAAAAAGCAATCGAGGAGATACCAAGTGTTAAGGGTATGTTTACGAATGCTGGACAATTCCAAGTAATCATTGGAAACGATGTCTCAACATTTTACAATGATTTTTCAGCAATTTCAGGAATTGAAGGCGTTTCAAAAGAACAAGGAAAGGCTTTGGCAAAACAAAATCAAAATCCGTTACAACGAGCGATTGCTGTTTTAGCCGAAATTTTTACACCATTATTACCAGCTATTATTGTCGGAGGTTTGATTTTAGGTTTTCGTAATTTATTAGAAGGTGTACAAATTGCAGCACTTGGTCAAAAAATTGTTGACGGTGTAGCCGCAACCAATGTGGACGGTACACCTATTTATCAGACAATTGTTGATGTCTCACAATTTTGGTCAGGCGTAAATAGTTTCTTATGGTTACCAGGGGAAGCCATTTTCCACTTCTTACCAGTAGGAATTACCTGGAGTATTACTCGTAAAATGGGAACTACTCAAATTCTAGGGATTGTCCTAGGGATTACGTTAGTCTCACCACAATTGCTAAATGCTTACGCTGTGAATAGTACAGCGGCAGCAGATATTCCATTCTGGGACTTTGGTTTTGCTCATGTCAATATGATTGGATACCAAGCGCAAGTTATTCCAGCGATGCTAGCCGGATTTACTCTGGTTTATTTGGAGAAATTCTTTAGACCGAGAATTCCTGAAGCTATTTCAATGATTTTTGTCCCACTTTTCTCCTTATTGCCAGCCATTTTCTTCGCTCATACTATTTTAGGTCCGATTGGATGGAAGATTGGTACAGGAATTTCTTATGTCGTAAACGCTGGATTAGAATCACCGATTTCATGGTTGTTTAGTGCTATCTTTGGAGCAGTTTATGCACCATTAGTTATTACTGGATTGCACCATACAACGCTTGCGATTGACGCACAATTAATTGCTGATTTTGGTACAACGAACTTGTGGCCAATGATTGCTTTATCAAATATCGCACAAGGTGCAGCAGTATTTGCGGTATTGTTCTTGCACCGTACAGATACAAAAGAAAAAGAAATTTCATTACCATCAGGGATTTCTTCATGGTTAGGCGTTACTGAGCCTGCGATGTTCGGGATTAACTTAAAATATGTGTATCCTTTTGTCGCAGCGATGATTGGTTCAGGTATTGCTGGAATGTTCAGTAATATCATGGGCGTTCGTGCCAATGCAATTGGGGTTGGTGGTTTACCAGGTATCTTAGCTATTAACGGAAATATCGGTGGTGGTTGGTTCGCCTTTACGATTGCGATGGCTATTGCGATTGTCGTGCCATTTATCTTAACGATTGTATTCCGTCAACGTGGATGGTTCAACAAAATCGATCGTGTTGGTGAACAAGCTGTTGCAGCAGGTGACGCAGTAGACGTACCGGTTGCAGTAGAAGCAACACCAGAAACAACTGCATCAAATGAAGTGGTAACAGAAGAATTATTTGCTACAGTTAATGGAACAGTAATCGGAATTAGCGAAGTGAATGATCCTGTATTTGCTCAAAAAATGATGGGCGATGGCTTTGCAATCCAACCAACCGATATACATGTCTTTTCTCCAGTTACTGGAACAATTACGAGTGTTTTTGATACGCAACATGCAATTGGAATTTTAACCCCAGCAGGTGCGGAAGTACTTGTACACATGGGCTTGGATACAGTTGAATTAAAAGGTGC
The DNA here is from genome assembly GCF_058216495.1 of Enterococcus sp. AMC1623. Taxonomy (NCBI): domain Bacteria; kingdom Bacillati; phylum Bacillota; class Bacilli; order Lactobacillales; family Enterococcaceae; genus Enterococcus; species Enterococcus sp. AMC1623. The sequence continues at coordinate 2,558,074 of NZ_CM177096.1, forward strand.
ACCATTTACTGTTAAGGTCAAAGCCGGTGACAATGTTACGTCTGAAACTGAATTAGCGGAAATGGATTTGGAAGCAGTAATAGCTGCTGGAAAAGCAACCGATATTGTAACCGTCATTACGAATGCAGATCGTGTTGCTGGTCTAACTGTAACGTTAGGTGAAGCTACTGCTAAAACACCGATTGGTAGAGCCGAAATTTTAAGCTAAACAAAATTTCATAACAATAACAAATATGCTAGAAAATCTTTAACTCAAAGATTTTCTAGCATATTTTGTTGTTACAAGAAGGATAGAAAACAAATGCATTTTATTTGGTTAATAAATTTTAACAATATCTAGGGGCCAACATGGTAAATTTTTATTTATTGAATAATCTCGTTCAAGATTAAAATCTATTTTTTTTATCTTGTCTTGTCACTGACATCTATGCTATGGTTTGAGTAATAACTTTAAGGAGGCGCTTATGGTTCAATTAGTTGCAGTTGACATGGATGGGACATTTTTAACGGCCGATAAGACGTATGACCGAGGACGTTTTGAAAAAATTTTAGCCGAACTAAAGCAACGCCAGATTAAATTTGTGGTTGCTAGTGGGAATCAGTACGCACAATTGACTTCTTTTTTTCCAGAGAGTCAAGAATTGACCTTTGTGGCAGAAAATGGTGTGTTGATTTACGACCAAAATGAGTTGATTCGCGAAAGTCATTTTGAAAAAGAAACACTGATCTCGATGATTCATTTTTTACGAGAAAATTATCCCGAAGTCAATATGGTATTAAATAGTATTCAAAGTGCGTATATGGAACGCCATCTGCCCGCAGAATTTCAGCAATTTGTGGCATTTTATTGTCATGCGTTAGAGAAAGTTGATGATTTATTAGCGTTAGATTTTGAAAAAGAAAAATACGTAAAATTTGCCTTAGGAGTGCCAACTGCACAAACAGAAGAAATTGCACGAGCGATTTCGGCGGCATTTCCAGACAAAGCACAGGCTGTTTCCAGTGGTCATGGGAGCGTCGATATTATTTTGCCCCATTATCATAAGGCGAATGGCTTAAAATTTTTAGCTGACTATTGGCAAATCGACCCACAAGATATGATGGCATTTGGCGATGGCCATAATGATTTAGAAATGTTGGCGTATGTAGGACACAGTTATGCGATGGCCAATGGGGCTCCAGCAGTTTTACAAACGGCTAAATTTATCGCACCTTCGAATAATGAAAGTGGCGTTTTACAGGTGCTTGAAGACTTTTTATCACAATAGGAGAAGTAGATGATTGAAAATCAAACGTTAACGATTGATCAACTAGAAGCCGGCGAGACATACCGAAATTGTCGTTTGCTACCATCTGGAAAGGGTATCTCATTTTCTGATATAGTATTTGATTGCTGTGAGTTTGAAAAACAACGCTTTACATACAGTGAGTGGTTAGACTGCACGTTTAAAAATAGTGTGTTTTCAAATCAAGATTTTTCAGATAGTGTCTTTTATCGTTGTTCATTTAACCATTGTCAACTTTTAGGAACAAATTTCTCAACTAATCGTTGGAAAGAAACTCGAATTATTGACTCACGTGGCGATTATCTCAATTTTAGCGATTCTGTGATGGAGAAAAATGTATTTGAGCAAGTTTCTTTAAGAGAAGCCTTTTTTCAACAGGTAACAATTAAGAAAAAATTGCTTTTTGATCAATGTGAAATGAATCAAGCAGATTTTTCCGAGACGAAGTTAGCACAAGTTGATTTTTCAACTAGTGAGTTTGAGACACTCTATTTCTCACCACAACTAATGAAGGGTGCGGTCATTTCTCAATATCAAGCAGTACAGATGATGGCGATGATGGGTGTGAAAATTCGATAGGGCAGGGGATTGTATAAGCCTATTTAACCGAGAGATATCCGAATTATATTAGAGCTTGCCAGCAGAACCTGGTCGCAAATTCATTAGAATGTGCGTCATTCACTCTATATAGTTCGGCTATTTTTTTACGTTACGACCTCTTTTTTAGTTAAAATAGCTTGATAGAACTAGGTTTAATTACAATCTATTAAAAATATTTCTAGAAATAAAAGTTTCTCAGTGCCTATACAAGTGAAATTTGCTATGATAGAATACAACACGACTATTTTCGAGTAGGTGGAAATATGGAAATTATAGAGAAAGCACCCGCAAAAATCAATTTGGGCTTAGATATTCTGCGTAAAAGAGAAGATGGATATCACGAACTTGAGATGGTCATGTCTAGTGTAGATTTAGCGGATCGTTTAACATTTGAAACGCTCCCTGAAAATAAAATCATTGTGGAGACAAATAAAGCATTTTTGCCGATTGATAAACGTAATAATGTCTATCAAGCAGCGGCAATTTTAAAAGAACGCTACGGGATTCAAGAAGGTATTAAAATTTCTATTGATAAACATATTCCAGTAGCTGCTGGCTTAGGTGGTGGCAGTACCGACTGTGCGGCGGCTTTAAGAGGAATGAATCGTTTATGGCAACTCGACTTATCTATGGATGAGTTAGTGTCGATGGGCGTAGAAGTTGGTACAGATGTTCCTTATTGTTTGTACGGCACGACTTCGTTTATTGCAGGTAAAGGAGAAATTGTTAGACCATTGATTCCGATGCCCCAATGTTGGGTGGTGTTAGTTAAACCACGTATCAGTGTATCTACGCGTAAAATTTTCCAACAAGTCGAACTGGAACAACTGTCTCATCCCGACATGCATCAATTATCTGAAGCAATTTTAAACCAAGATTATGAGATGATGTTAGCGCATATGGGCAATAGTTTAGAAGATGTGACGATTCCGAAACATCCCGTGATTCAGCAAATTAAAGACCGTATGCTAAAATATGGCGCTGATGCAGCCTTGATGAGTGGTAGTGGTCCAACCGTCTTTGCTTTATGCAAGAAATATTCGCGTGCACAGCGCATTGTTAACGGTCTAAAAGGCTTTTGTGACGAAGTGTATCTTGTACGCACCTTAAAATGATGCTAGAAAAAAAGCGAACCTTCTTTGATAAGAAGGCTTCGTTTTTTATTTGCTCGCCTTTTCCTTGACGAAATGCCCGCTGTTTGATACATTATTCCCTGTCATCAAATCGTAAACTTTACGATTTGTTTATTCAAAGAAAAAGTGAGGATCGTAAAAAAATGAAAAAAATCCTTTTAACAAGCATATTTTTAATTGGTAGCTTTCTGTTAGGTGCGTGTGGACAAAGTCAAGAAACAACTGATGAATTAAAAATTATGACAACTTTTTATCCCATGTATGAATTTAGTAAGCAGGTCGTTGGCGATGAAGGTGAAGTGGAATTATTAATTCCTGCTGGTACCGAAGCACATGATTACGAGCCAAGTGCCAAAGATATTGCTAAAATTTCAGAAGCGGATGCTCTTGTCTACAATAGTGAAGACTTGGAAACATGGGTGGAACGTTTAGGTGAAAGTGTTGATACACAACAAACAACCTTTATCGAAGCGGCTGGTCAAATTGATTTAATGGAAGCCGGCGCAGAAGACGACCATGACCATGAAACCGAAGAACATCACCATGAACATGACCCACATGTTTGGGTGGATCCAGTATTAGCAATGAAAGAAGTTGAAACGATTCGCGATGCATTAATTGAAAAATTCCCAGAGAAAAAAGCAACTTTTGAAAAAAATGCGGCAGCGTATTTAGAAGAACTAAATGCGTTAGATCAAGAATTCCAAACGGCTTTCAAAGATGCAAAAAACAAAACGTTCGTGACTCAACACGCAGCTTTTGCTTATTTAGCAAAACAATATGGATTAACGCAAGAATCAATTGCTGGTATCTCTCCAGACGAAGAACCAAGTCCTAGCCGTTTAGCAGAATTAAAACATTACGTAGAAGAACATAATGTCAAAGTTATTTATTTTGAGGAAAATGCTTCTTCAAAAGTTGCAGAAACCTTAGCTCAAGAAACAGGTATTTCATTGGAAGTGTTAAATCCATTGGAAAGTTTAACAAATGAACAACTAAAAGCAGGCGAAGATTATATCAGTGTGATGCGTGACAATCTGGACGCATTAAAAGCAAGTATTCAATAAGGAGGCGCACGTGTGCATTATATAGAAGTAAAAGATTTAACATTTTACTATGATGATGAGCCGGTTTTAGAAGGCGTGAATTATCATGTAGATGCAGGTGAATTTGTTATTTTAACAGGTGAAAATGGTGCAGCCAAATCGACACTAGTTCGCTCAACATTAGGATTGTTAAAACCAGCAAAAGGTCAAGTGACGATTGCCAAAAAAAATACAGAAGGCAAACGTCTAAGTGTGGGGTATATTCCGCAACAAATCGCCTCATTTAATGTTGGTTTTCCTAGTACAGTTTTGGAATTAGTCCGTTCTGGACGTTATCCGAAAAATCGTTGGTTCAAAAAATTAACGCAACGCGACCATGACCATGTGCAAAAAGCGTTAGAAGCTGTGGGAATGTGGGAAATGCGCCACAAACGAATTGGTGAATTATCCGGTGGGCAAAAACAACGTATTAGTTTGGCACGTATTTTTGCGACGGATCCAGATTTATTTATTTTAGACGAACCAACCACAGGAATGGATGAAGAGTCACGTAATAATTTTTATCGTTTGTTGCGTCACAGTGCGCATCAACATGGAAAAGCGATTTTGATGATTACTCATGATCATGAAGATATTAAAAACTATGCTGATCGCCAAATTCGCTTAGTACGAAAGGAGGATTCTCAATGGAGATGCTTTCATATGAATTCATGAGAAGGGCCTTTTTAGCCGCTATTTTTATTGCTGGGATTGCTCCAATGCTAGGCGTATTTTTAGTTATTCGTCGTCAATCACTGATGGCAGATACTTTGTCGCATGTCTCTTTAGCTGGTGTAGCATTGGGTTTCTTTTTAAATTTAAATCCAACGATTACTACGATGTTAGTTGTTATTTTAGCTGCGATTTTGCTTGAATATCTGCGTATGATGTATCGAAGTTATTCAGAAATTTCGATTGCTATTTTAATGTCGGGTGGTTTAGCTTTAGCTTTAGTCTTGATGAACCTGAGTGGTGGTAACTCATCGACAAGTATACAATCCTATCTGTTTGGTTCGATTGTCACGATTACTTCAGATCAAGTGGTCTTCTTAGGTATCTTATTTGTAATTACTACAGTGTTATTTTTATTGTTTAAAAAACCAATGTATGTCTTAACCTTTGATGAAGATACAGCGCATGTCGATGGTTTACCTGTTCATTGGATGTCAATGATGTTTAATGTGTTAACGGGTGTTGCGATTGCTGTGATGATTCCGATTGCGGGTGCATTACTTATTTCAGCTATTATGGTCTTACCTGCAGCTATTAGTATGCGTTTAGGAAAGAGCTTTAATATGGTGATTTTGATTAGTGTGATTATTGGATTAGTGGGAATGATGACTGGTTTAACGAGTTCTTATTATCTATCAACCCCACCAGGAGCAACGATTACCCTGGTTTTCATTGCCTTCTTTTTAGTTGTGAATCTTATTCGTCGTCTGATTATTATGATTCAACGGAAAAAACAAGCAAAAAATTAACAAAAAGTGTGAGAAACGAAAATTTCTTGCACTTTTTTTATTTACTGTTAATAAAGTACGAACATTTTTTTAAATAAACAAGAAAATACTCGAAAAAATCTGTGAAAAGCTTTATAATAAGGAGAAACAATTTAGAAAAGGAGTTGAAGTGTGTGAAGGTTCGTCGTAGTGAACGATTAATTGATATGACCCATTATTTATTGGATCATCCTCATGAATTGATTTCATTGACTTTTTTTGCGAAACGTTATGAGTCAGCGAAGTCGTCAATTAGTGAAGATTTAGCCATCATTAAAAAAACATTTAGAGAAAGAGGAACAGGACTGCTAGATACCATTCCTGGTGCAGCAGGCGGCGTTATTTTTGTACCTATGATTTCTAAAGAAGAAGCCAGAGAATATGTTGTTGCCTTATCTGAACGTTTGTCAGAACAAGACCGTCTGCTTCCAGGTGGTTATGTTTATTTATCTGATTTATTGGGAGAACCAGAATTATTACGCCAAGTCGGGCGAATTATTGCCTCTAAATATTTAGGAGAAAAAATTGATGCTGTGATGACCGTTGCAACAAAAGGTGTTCCAATTGCTCAAGCAGTTTCCTATTATTTGAACGTTCCGTTTGTAATTGTGCGTCGTGATTCAAAAATTACAGAAGGTTCGACTGTAAGTGTCAATTACGTATCTGGTTCGTCTGAACGCATCGAAAAAATGGAGTTATCGAAACGCAGTCTAAAACGAGGTTCACGTGTTTTAGTCGTGGATGACTTTATGAAAGGCGGTGGAACAATTAACGGAATGCAAGGATTGATTGAAGAATTCGAAGCTGAGTTAGTTGGAGTAACCGTGTTTGCTGAGGCGAAATTCCGTGGAGAACGCGCGGTAAAAGAATACAATTCGTTATTATTTGTCGAAGATGTAAATACGCAAACCAAAACAATTTCTGTAGTACCTGGAAATTATTTTGATGAAGAATAAAAAACTGAGTTCCAACATGCCGTGTTGGAACTCAGTTTTTTTGAACAGTGTGACGATGAAGCTAATAAGATAAAAAAAGAGTAGAAAACGTGGGACATAGTAATATTTGATAGGTTCAGTAAGTTGAGATAAGAAGAATACGTTTACATAATGAGAGGCTTTTTGTAAACTAGAGCTAATACTAAGCGAAGGAGCATGACATTATGGAACAAACACTTGTAATTATCAAACCCGATGGCGTAGAACGTCAGTTAGTTGGTTCAATTATTCAACGATTTGAAGCTGCGAACCTAAAAATGAAAGCAGTCACTATGACGATATTGAAAGAGACTGTTTTAAACGAACATTATAGTCATCTCATTAATCAGCCGTTTTTTCCGAAGTTAGTCGCATATATGACAGAGGGACCAGTTTTGTTACTTATTTTAGAAGGAGAGCAAGCGGTGACCCGTGTGCGAAGACTGATTGGCGCAACCGATCCATTACAAGCAGACATTGGCACGATTCGTGGTGATTACGGCGTGAATCAAACCCGTAATTTAGTTCATGCTTCAGATTCACCAGAAGCTGCACAAATTGAAATTGCCCGCTTCTTTGGGAAATAAATTGGTCTAGCTGTAAATGCACCGATATAGTTGAAAAGTTCCCATAATTGGGCTACACTTAAAAAAGCAAAAATCGAATGGAGTGAGTTACGTGGATACACGTTACGCAATTATTTTGGCCGCAGGAAAAGGCACTCGTATGAAATCAACTTTATATAAAGTGTTACACCCTGTATGCGGCAAACCAATGGTGGAACATATTATTAATCGTGTGGAAGAAACGAAACCAACAGAAATCGTGACAATTGTTGGTCACGGAGCAGATAAAGTTCAATCGCAATTGGGCGAGCGTAGTCAATATGCCTTACAAGCAGAACAATTAGGGACAGGACACGCAGTCATGCAAGCGGCAGATTTCTTAAAAGGTAAAAAAGGCACCACGTTAGTCATTAGTGGCGATACGCCATTATTAACGTCAGAAACCTTGGACAATTTATTTGAATACCATCAAGGAAAAGGTGCGTCTGCGACCATTTTAACTGCTCATGCAGAAAATCCAACAGGGTATGGTCGGATTTTGCGGGACCATGTGGGCATTGTGGACCGTATTGTGGAACAAAAAGATGCGACTCCAGAAGAAGCACAAGTCAAAGAAATCAATACTGGGACGTATTGTTTTGATAACGAATTATTATTCGATGCCTTAACAAAATTAAACACCGATAATGCGCAAGGTGAATATTATTTAACCGATATTATTGAAATTTTAAAAGACGAAGGCAAAAATGTAGCTGCGTATCAAACCCAAGATTTTGACGAATCATTAGGGGTGAATGATCGTGTAGCACTCGCAGAAGCCAATCGTATTATGCGTACGCGGATCAATCATCAACATATGTTGAATGGTGTGACTTTTGTTGATCCAGCAGCGACATATATCGATGCAGGCATTGAAATTGGTGCAGAAACGGTCATTGAACCAGGTGTGTACTTAAAAGGCAATACAGTCATTGGTGAAAACTGTGTGATTACCGCACAATCACAAATCATTGACAGTATCATTGGGGACAATGTAGTGGTCAAATCATCAGTAGTCGAAGAAAGCACGGTTCATTCCGGAGCAGATGTGGGCCCGTATGCGCATTTACGTCCAAAAGCCGAAATCATGGCAGATGCGCATATCGGTAACTTTGTCGAAGTGAAAAACGCCACTGTTGGTGAAGGCACCAAAGTAGGCCACTTGACGTATGTTGGCGATGCGACATTAGGCAAAGACATCAATGTTGGCTGTGGCGTTGTTTTCGTGAACTATGATGGCAAAAACAAATATCAAACGGTTATTGGTGACCATAGCTTCATTGGTTCAGGTGCTAACATTATTGCACCAGTCAATGTGGCAGCCAATAGTTGTATTGCGGCAGGTTCAACAATCACAGAAGATGTACCAGAACATGCGTTAGCCATTGCACGTGCACGCCAAGTAATTAAAGAAGATTACGCAAAAAATTTCCCTTATATGCAATAAGTTAGCCGAAAGTCTTGATTTATTTGTAAAAAATGACTACTATTTACTAGGAAGATGATTCTAGTAGATTGTAGTCTTTTTACTAGTCGAATGTATAGAAAGTGGAGGTTCTCATGTCGAATCAATATTCTGATCCAAAATTAAAGATTTTTGCGCTAAACTCTAATCGTCCATTAGCCGAAAAAATCGCTGCTGCAGTAGGTGTAGAACTAGGTAAATGTTCAGTCAAACAATTCAGTGATGGTGAAATCCAAGTCAACATCGAAGAAAGTATTCGTGGTGCGCATGTATACATCATTCAATCAACAAGCAACCCTGTAAATGATAACTTAATGGAGTTATTAATCATGATTGATGCCTTAAAACGTGCTAGTGCAAAAACAATTAACGTTGTCATGCCTTATTATGGTTATGCTCGTCAAGACCGTAAAGCACGCTCTCGCGAACCAATTACAGCAAAATTAGTGGCAAATATGATCGAAAAAGCCGGTGCAAACCGTATGGTAACACTAGACTTGCATGCATCACAAATTCAAGGATTCTTTGATATTCCAGTGGACCATTTAATGGGTGCACCATTAATTGCAAATTATTTCTTAGAAAATAATATTCAAGGCGATGATGTCGTAGTTGTATCACCAGACCATGGTGGTGTGACACGTGCTCGTAAATTAGCAGAATTCTTAAAAGCACCAATTGCTATTATTGACAAACGCCGTCCACGCGCGAATGTTGCAGAAGTGATGAATATCATTGGTCATGTTGAAGGCAAAATTTGTGTATTAATTGATGACATTATTGACACAGCAGGAACAATTACTTTAGCAGCCAATGCGTTGAAACAAGCTGGTGCCAAAAGTGTGTATGCGTCTTGTACACATCCAGTCTTGTCTGGTCCAGCCTTAGAACGTATTGAAGCATCAGCAATTGAACGTTTAGTTGTAACTGATTCAATTAATTTACCAGAAGAACGCAAAATTGATAAGATTGACGAAATTAGCGTTGGCAACTTAATGGCAGAAGCAATCAAACGTATCCATGAGAACAAACCAGTCAGCCCATTATTTGAATCAAAAGAAGCGTTTATCAAATAAATATCGACTGACAATATAAGTTGAAATAAAATAGAAATACCCAAACTATCGAGCATTGGCTCTATATAGTTTGGGTATTTTACTTTCTATAAAGCTATTTTTATCAAAAACAAAAAAATGCAACCCTTTTCAAAAATGTGTTTGACAGTCAATAAAAATTATGATAGCCTTTTCATTGTAGGTTTTCGTCAAACGAAAATGTACATAAAATTTGATTAGGAATGTTATCTGTAAAGAGCATAACCTATAACTGCATCCAAGCTACAAGGGACAGTTATGGGCTTTTTTTGTTGTTTTGGAAAAATATTTTTAATCTGGGGAAAACTAGGAGGAAGAAGAATATGAAGAAATTATTGGTTGCTGCAGGTGTATTGTTTTCATTTGGATTAGTGTTAACAGGTTGTCAAAGTGGTGGTACCACTACAAGCGAAACGGTTGCTGAGTCGACAACTGTGAAAGATGAAGTTGCTGATGAGCTAACATTATATGTTGTCCGTCATGGAAAAACAATGTTAAATACGACAGACCGTGTTCAAGGATGGTCAGATGCAGTGTTAACGCCAGCAGGTGAAGAAGTTGTTACCGCAGCAGGTATTGGTTTGAAAGATGTTGATTTCCAAGCAGTTTACAGCAGTGACAGTGGTCGTGCAGTTCAAACAGCAAACTTGATTATGGATGAAAATACAGCATCTGATCATTTAGAAGTTCACACAGATCGCCGTTTACGTGAGTTCAATTTTGGCACTTATGAAGGTGATTTAAATCATACTATGTGGCAAGATATTGCTGATGATCGTGGCGTAACTCTAGAAGAATTTTTGGCGAATTTGGATCCAGCAGAATTTGCTGATAGTGTGGCTAAATTAGATAAAGAACACATGAAAAAAGAAGGTATTGAAGAAGGTATCAATTGGCCTGCGGAAGATTACCAAACAATTACCGATCGTCTAACAGAAGGATTAGATGCAATTGTTGATGAAGAAGCTAAGAATCCAGGTACAGGAAATATCTTAATTACATCTCATGGTTTAAGTATTTCTGCTTTATTGGATACGTTGTTTGAAGATTTTGAAGTACCAGAAGGTGGATTGAAAAATGCTAGTGTGAATATCATCAAATACAAAGATGGCGAATATACACTAGAATCTGTTAATGATATGAGCTACGCTGAAGCAGGCGAAGCGGCAGCAAAATAGATATAAATAAGAATGAGAACGAAGAGGCTGGTCAAAAGGCCTCTTTTTTTGCGTTTCAAAACGTAGTTGCATCCGAAGATTTTAACCAATTAAAGAATAGAGTCACTAGAATCATTAAAAGTAAAATTGATAGACAATGTTAAAATAATTCAAAAACGGCACGTATTTATTCTTACTACAGGTGAAAGTTTGGCAAGTACAAGAGGAGTGTTTTTTATTTGTTTTCTTAAAAATAGGACGTTCAAGCATAAATTCTTGACGTTTGGGCAAAAACGATTTTTGTTTAAAAATTTATGTTACTATAATGAAAATATATAAGCGTACGTAAAAAATAGGACATGTAAGTTTAAAGGATGGGTCCTTTAATTATAATCCAAATAGGATGATGGTTGCACTATCGAGTGAAGAAAAAATTATTTTTGTAACGAAAGAATACGACGAAATTCAGTGCATAAACTTACTAAAAACTAAATGGTCTTTTCTAAGTAAAAGGAGTTGTTTTATGAGCTATAAGAAGAAAAAAAACATATTTATCCTGTATATTTTTTATTTGATGGCACAGTTAATTTCAAACGGAATAGATGGCAATTGGTCTTTCATTTATTTAATAAAAGAAAATGGCAGCGATATTTTGGGTTTCATGATTGGCATTTTTTTATTTTTTTATCTTGATAATGATTAATATATGATGATAACTATTACGGAAGATAGATGTTCGTATTATAGTAATCCTAAATCTGTAAAAAAGAAACAGGGCAAACTGTTAATGGTGTTTGGAATAGTTTAAATCCAATTGCCAAACAAAAATTAGTTACAATTTAGTTAGATAGTCGTATAAGGAGAAAGTAGTCTATAAATATATTCAGTTTGTAGAATCAAATGCTGAAGATACTACGAAACAATTGTTACTGTATGATATTGTAATAGGAAGAAAGACAAATAAAATAAAAAAATATCCGAACGATACAAAATGAGAGCTGTTAGAATCTCTTTGTATCGTTCGGATTATTGTTATTAAAAAGAGTGATGACGTCATCGTTTAAAACCGTTCACTACAAATACGTCATATAGCATCTCACTGCTTTTTATTTCTTATAAATATTTTTCAACGTTAATGGTGCGGCAAAGGTATGATAGTTTAAGCCTTCAATTGCGTCATTTTGTAACACAGATTGTTGATTTTGGCTGATAATAATCATGCCTGGGTTTGTTTCAATGACTTCTTTTTCAGCTGCTATCAATGTTTCCCAACGTTTTTCTAAATCGTTCGCGTATTTGATCGAGGCATCGTCAAGTAATTGATCATAGGCTGGGTTTGAGTAGTTACGGTCATTGCCAGAATATAGGGTCTTTAATGTTGAAATTGGATCTTTATAATCTGGTGTCCAATAAATCAAGAATAAATCGTAATCGCTGTCTCGTCCTAAGTTCAAGGCTGTTTCAGTTGGTAAAGCTTTTAATTCGACAGTTAAACCAGGGAATGTTTCTTGGAGACTATATTGAATACTTTCTCCCATTTTTTTGTAACCACCGTCATCCGTAACCATTAATTCAAGTGTGATGTCATCGCCTAATTCGGCTTTGGCTTCTTCCCAATACTTCAAGGCTTCGTCTTTGTTGTATTCCATCAAATCGCCCGCTTCTTCACGGAAATCAACACCGGTGGTTGGATTGCTAACAAATCCTTCTGTTACTGCACCATACAGAGGTTTTGAACCATCTGCCATGACATTGTTCACTAAGGTTTCTTTGTCGATACCTAACGCAAGCGCTTTACGTAAATTAATATTTTTAAGTGGGGTATCTTTGCCTCCGCGAACTTGATTCATGCGGATATAGTTCATCGTTGCAGTTGGATAGGAATGGAAGTCTTCATTGTTTAAATTTTGTTTTGCCAACTCACCTGTTAAGGTAGCGACATCTAATTGACCATCATTGAATAAATTCAAAGCAGTTGAAGCTTCTTTGATGACATCATAATGGATATTTTCGGCTTTGACATTGGCTTTGTCCCAATACTTGTCGTTCTTCACTAAATCCCAACTTGTTTCAGATTGTTTCCAGTTTTCGACGATGAAGGGTCCGTTATAAACCACACTTTCACTATCTTTCCCATAATTATCTCCAAATTCTTTTAATGCTGTTTGATTTTGTGGGAAGAATGTTGGAAAAGTGAGCAATGACGTAAAATAAGGTTTGGCTTCACTTAAATGAACTTCCAAAGTTTGGTCGTCCAAAGCTTTTACCCCTAGTTCATCCACTTCTTTTTCACCTACTGAAATCGCTGCCGCATTTTCAACCGTATCAATTAATAAAAAGCTATAAATCAAAGCATTTTTTGGATCAATCATTTTTTTCCAAGCAGCTTCAAAGTCATATGCAGTTACTGGTTCATCATTACTCCAAACAGCATCGTCTCGTAAAGTAATCGTATAAGTTTTACCATCTTCAGAAATTTCAGGCAATTCTTTCGCTACGGCAGGAATGACGTCATCATTTTCATCTAACGCGTATAAACCTTCAAAAGCTGCTGTGTGAGTAATTGCATCTGGAAAATCTAACATATTAGAGGTATCTAACGTTGTTAATTCTGATGCAGACATCAAATTAATTGGTGTTGCTTCTTCTTCTTTTGGTGCGCCTGTTGAACATCCTACTAGTGCGAAAGCAGCAAGGGCACCTAACCAAATTCCCTTTTTATTCATTTTATTCCTCCTAGTTACGGTCGACTAACATCCAGACAACTACTGCGGGTTCATCGCCGTCATTATAATTGATGTGACCTTCGCCTTTTTCAATTAATTGCGCATCACCTGGTTTGCCAAGTAAATCTTGTCCATCCTCCAAGATTGTATGTGCCGTGCCAGAGATGACGTACGAATATTCATCTTGGTCGTGGCGAGCAAAACCTTCTGCTGGACTTTTTTCACCGGGTTGTAGCGTAATTAAGCCCATCGTGACACGCTCATTGGGTTGGTTCTTTTGGTCAAAAAAGATAGTCATCTTTTCAGCCAGAGTTGGTTTAATAATCATAGCAGCGCTCCTCTCTTTATTACACCTAATAATACTTGAAACCGTTACAATGTCAATCGTTCAAAAGTTTTTAACGGATTAAAAGAGAAAAAAATTGCATTAAGGTTTTCAATACCTAAAAACTATGCTATGCTTTTGCTGTAGTTAAAATTAAATAGAATCTACTCGCAAAGGGGAGTCCATTTGGGCTGAGATTGAGTTTACTCTAAACCCTCCGTACCTGTTTCGATCATTCGAGCGTAGGAATTGTGACGAGTTGAAGTGTACATTAGATATATCATCCACTTCTCCTTTGTGAATTGTAAAGATTCTGAAGGAGGAGTTTTTTTATGCGTTCATCAACAACAAAAATTTGGGTGGAAGGAACTATTTTGGCCGCTTTAGCGATGGTCTTATCATTTATTCCTTTAGACATTGGTTCAAGTTTTTCTATTTCACTCGGACAAATTCCCATTGCCGTTTATGCGTTGCGACGTGGTCCTAAAGCCGGTTTATTAGCAGCGTTCATTTGGGGGATTTTGCACTTCCCAGCTGCCAAAGTTTACTTTTTAAGTGTCATTCAAGTCTTAATCGAATACCCTATTGCCTTTACTTTTGCTGGTTTAACAGGTCTTGCAGCAACTAAATTACAAAAAGCAATTGCTGCGGGAGATACGATAACTGCTCGCAAACAAATTGTTTCAGGAGTCTTTATCGGAGCTTTGGCACGATACTTCTGGCATTTTGTAGCTGGTTGGGTCTTTTGGGGAATGTATGCGTTATGGGGCATGAGTCCAGTCGTCTTTTCTTTAGTAATGAATGGCATTAGTGGCTTGGCAACGGCGCTTGTGACGACAATTGTTTTATTGGTGCTTTATCGCATGAATCCAACGATTTTCGTTCCTAAAGATACCTTGAGATAAGGAGTAGTTGATGGATTTTGTAACAATTGCCCGCGATGCTGCTCAGAGAAGCTGGGAAAATAGCTTGGCACACCCGTTTATTCAGGAATTACATCAAGGAACATTATCGGAAAGTTGTTTTCGTTATTATTTATTACAAGATCGCTATTATTTGGAATCGTTACAATCCGTTTACCTAGCTATTGGTCAACAAACAGAACTTCCACAAATAAAAATGATGATGGAACAAGGTGCGAAGCGTTTAGTAGCGGGCGAAATAAGTATTCGCGAAACTTTTTTTGAACGATTGCAGATTACGGAACAAGAAGTTCAACAAACGCCGCTTGCAACGGTCCCAAAACGTTATGTTGCACATATGCATCAGCAATTACAGCACTCTGTTTCTGTTGCTTTTGCAAGTTTATTACCTTGTGCTTGGTTGTATCAAGAAATTGGTTTAGCGTTGTCTTCGGGGTCACCACACCCAGTGTATCAGCGTTGGATTGAAACCTGTATTACACCAGAAAGTATGGCAATTGTTGCTCAAGAAAAAGAATTATTGAATCAGTTATATCAAAAAGCAACAGCAAGCGAACGCCATCAGATGATAGAAGCATTTGTGACAAGTGTCAAAATGGAAGAAGCTTTTTGGGATATGGCGTATTATTTCAATAGATAAAGGAGTCCATTATGGGAAACCAAAAATTACAGAAATTAACGTATCTAGCAATGATGATTGCGTTAGATGTTGTGTTATCACCACTGTTTCGAATTGAAGGTATGGCACCTATGTCGAGTGTGATGAATGTCTTAGCAGGTGTATTATTAGGACCGCTTTATGGGACAATCATGGCATTTGTCTGTGGTGTGATTCGGATAACTTTATTAGGAATTCCCCCGTTGGCTCTTACTGGGGCAGTATTCGGTGCTTTTTTTGCAGGGCTGGGTTATCGTTTGTATCCTTCTGTCGTTTCTTCGATGGTTGGAGAAATTATTGGTACAGGAATCATTGGTTCATTATTGTCTTATCCTGTAATGGTTTGGTTCACAGGTAGTAGCAGTGATTTTTATTGGTTGATGTATACCCCTCGTTTTATCGGTGCAGCTTGTATTGGTTCAGTGATTGCCTTTCTCATTTGGCAAAAAGCCAAAACGATTGCAGTGATTCAAAAAATTCAACGATTATACAAAGGAGTCTCGATATGACAAATTGGCAAGCAATACTCGCACACTATTTACCTTTGAAAAAAGCGCCCTTGGTTCATTGTATTACGAATGAAATTACCAATGAACTACTAGCAAATGGTTTATTGTTTGTTGGTGCCAAACCGATTATGGCAGAAGACATTCGGGAATTTCCAGATTTATTTAAAAGCACAGATGGCGTATTATTAAATATGGGAAGAATGTCAGTTGCCCGTGAAGAAGCACTCGTGGAAGCCAGCAAATTAGCCAACAAATCAGCCAAAAAAGCAGTGGTTGATATCGTTGGGGCGGCAGCGACGCCTTTACGCTTTGATTTAGCACATCGACTAGCTAAACAACAACCAAGTGTGTTAAAAGGCAATATTTCAGAGTTGCGCGCATTTTGTGGCTTAACTTCTGCTGGCCGAGGTGTTGATGGCAGCGCGTTTGATCAAGAAGACACAGCAATTACCGAATTAATCCAAGCCTTGCAACAGCAAGACCCAGAGATTACGTATTTAGCAACAGGTAAAAAAGATATCGTTGTTAAAGGGGAGCAAGTGTGGTTATTAGAAAATGGCGTCCCAGAGTTGGATTGCTTTACTGGAACAGGGGATTTAGTCGGTGCGCTAATTACGGCATTTTTAGGTGCGGGCTATGAGGCAGTAGAAGCAACTATTTTAGGTGTTAGTTATTTGAACTGTTGTGGTGAACGAGCGAAAGAAAAATTAGTACCAACAGTTGGCTTAGCGGATTTTCGTCATGAAACATTGAATCAATTGTCCTTATTATCACAAGATATTACTTGGAGCCAACAAGTGAAGGGGAGAAAACGATGAAGGAATTAGCTTTATATTTAGTGACACAACGTTATGGCAATACCGAAGAGTTTCTACAAATCATTGAAGAGGCGTGTCAAAATGGCGTAACTTTAGTGCAGCTACGTGAAAAAAAACTCTCTACACGTGAATTTTATGAATTAGCGCAACAAGTCAAGGCGATTACCGATCGTTATAGTGTACCTCTGATAATTAATGACCGCGTGGATATTTGTTTAGCTGTTGATGCGGCTGGTGTGCATATTGGTGATGATGAACTACCTGTAGCAATTACTCGTCAACTCATTGGCAATAAGTGGTTAGGAGTCTCAGCTAAAACGATTGACCGTGCGCAAGAAGCGCAACAAGAAGGGGCAGACTATTTGGGAGTAGGTGCAATTTTTCCAACAAAAACCAAAGATACGCCCTTAACTTCGCTGGCAACATTACAAGAAATTACCGAGGCAATTACCATCCCAGTAGTAGCTATTGGAGGAATTACTGAAGATCGATTGTCAAGCTTTAATGGACTTAACATTGCTGGTGTAGCAGTAGTTAGCGAAATTATGAAGGCTGAATCTGTTGCGGAAAAAGTTCAAAACATGCGTAAAAAAATTCAAGAATGGGAGGGGAAATAAATGGAAAATAGCACACCGCAAGTAGTAACGATTGCCGGTTCAGATTCCGGTGGTGGTGCAGGTATTCAAGCTGATTTAAAAACTTTTCAAGCGCGACAAGTTTTTGGTATGAGCATTGTCATTGCGTTAACCGCTCAAAATACATTGGGGGTACAAGAAAGTTACCCCATCCCCTGTGAATTCATTGATGCGCAGTTTGCTTCTTTAGCTGCTGATTTTGCCATTAAAGCGTCGAAAACAGGTATGTTAGCCGACAGCGAGCATGTTGCCGCAGTTATTAAAAATTTGAAAACATATGATTTTGGTCCATTAGTTGTCGATCCGGTGATGATTGCTAAAGGAGGACATCCTTTATTAACAGAAGATGCGATTCAATTAATTAAAGAAGAACTATTACCACTAGCAACCATTGTCACACCAAATTTACCTGAAGCCGAAGTTTTAGTCGGTTATGCGATTGAAACAGAAGCCGATATGCAACGTGCCGCTCGTGATTTACAACAACTGGGTGTACAACATGTTGTGATGAAAGGTGGACACAAAGAAGGTATTGAGTCTGCTGACTACGTTCTTTTGGCAGATCAAACTAGTTTCTGGTTACGTACGCCACGAATTGCTACCAAAAATACCCATGGTACAGGCGATACTTTCTCTTCTTGTATTGTTGCTGAATTAGCAAAAGGAGCAACCGTCAAAGAAGCGATTATTACTGCCAAAAAATTCATTCAAGGAGCTATTCAAGAAGGGATTTTTGTTGGTCATGGTCATGGTCCAACCAATCATTGGGCACAATTGAGCGAAGATGTTCGAGTAGAAGAAAACGCGAATGAGACATATTAAATGTCTCGCTCGCGTTTTTTTTTTTCGACAATTGTTATGGTAAATAATCGGTATCATCTGTTGCAGGATAGCCTTTTTCAAGTATTCATTCATTACATAGATAGCGATTATTTATTCCCAATTATCCGTTTGTTCAATAATACATCTTGTCTTGTTGTAAGACTGAATGACTCATCGATGTAGCAGCGAATGGTTCAAGCGAAAATCTTTTTTTGAGATCAATAATTCTAGTACTGTTTTTATGAGGTTCCTCTTTATAAAAAAATAGACTACGACAGCTGTCACAGTCTACTTGGATAATTTAAAAATGAGTGCTTGATAATGAAGCAAAGGCGAGATGGTCTTCATCAATATCTAATTGCCAAACATTAGTTGTTAAATGATACGATAAATGACCAATTAATGCGTCGTCTTTAAAGGGTGGTGTTGCTATCCGAAAACGGGTATCTTCAACCACAAAAATAGGAATCTGGAAGGTATCTTCTGTTTTAATGGCTTGCGTAAATGAAAAAACTAGACCTTCTCGCATAAATTCACGTAAAGATTTCACTAAGTCGACATTTAATTTTTCAATTGGTTGTGGTTTTCTGAAGAGACCACGTTTTTGATTCATAATTTCAAAAACAATTTGCGTCAATTTATTTGCTAGAATTCGATAAAATTCATCTAAATAACGATAATATGTGCGTGCAATATTATCTTTTAAATCAAAATAGACAAAGTTATTTTGTAATTTGTAAAAAAATGGTGAATGTAAATGGGTCTTCATATGTCCGAAATAAAGCAATTCGGAAATTTCTAATGGTGTCAGTTCTTTCAACATTGCTAAATCGGTAAAATCAATCCATTTGGTTTCTTCTACTAAGCGCATCTTTTCAATTGTTCGAAAATAATTATCTACGGCTTCGTTCCCCCGAATCACTTTCATGGCTGTGTGTGATTCGTAATCTCCTAAATCACTTGATGGATTTAAGAGTAATAAATTCTTGGGTTGGTGAACAATCCCTTGATGAAAATCTTGTATGGTAATTCCTTGCGTTAATACCGCATTACTAATTGTATCAATATGTACGTAAACCAAATTCGTCATGTCCAACCTCCCCCATTGTGTTGTTAAGCCATAGCTATATTCTACAATAAAGGGTTTAAAAAAGCTTGTTTCTTTTCCTTTAAAAATTGATTACAAAATGGAGCGTTTTGCAAAAAATCTTTTATGATTTTTATCCAACAAAAGTTCTGTGATATGATGGGAAGAGAAAATGAATGGAGCGAATCGCGATGAAAAAAAAATCAAAAATAAAAAATTTGTTCATTAATTTGCTGATTGTCTTATTAATTCTGCTAGGATTAGCACTAATTTTCAATAACAAAATAAAAAATGTCCTCATCGAAAAAAAGAGTGGCGACTATACTATTTCGCAGGTTTCACGTGAAAAAATCGTAGCAAATGAAGCAAAGGAAACTAGCTTTGATTTTGAAGCGGTTGAAGCAGTAAGTACAGAAAAAGTGTTACAAGCGCAATTGCAGCAAACGGATTTACCCGTTATTGCGGGCGTGGCGATTCCCAGTGTAGGCATTAATTTACCGATCTTTAAGGGATTAGACAATGAAAGTTTATGGTATGGGGCAGGAACCTTCCATCCCGATCAAACGCTAGGAACTGGAAATTATGCTTTAGCTAGTCATCGCTTGGAAGAATCCGATTTATTATTTTCTCATTTGGATCAAGTAGCAGTCGGTGATGTCGTTTATTTAACGGATTTAGAAAATATTTATACGTATCAAGTGACTGTTTCGACGCGTATCGATCCTACTCAAGTAGAGGTAATTGAAGATGTGCCTGATAAAAAACTGGTTACACTGATTACTTGTGGTGAGGCAAGTGCTGTGACACGTTGGATGGTGCAAGGCGAATTGACTGAAGTCACCGCAGTAGAACAAGGAAGTGAAGCGATGCTCGCTGCCTTTCAAATGGAGAAAAAAGCCTATTGATTTTAGGAGGAAGAGAGAATGCATAGCGAAAAATTATTTTTATCTGATTTGAAGCAATCGACAACCTTTTCGACAAGTCAATTAGCTATCCCTTTTTATACCTCTCATTCTGTAGCGAGGGAAGCATTTTTAAAACAAGCCAAAAAAAATCAAGCGTGGCAATTAATTGGTTCAGAACATCTTTTTTTAGCAATAGAATTTGATAGCAAACAAGCGATTTTGCGTAATTTATTGTATGTGCCAATAGAAAAATTTTCTTGGAAAAAAAGTTTAGTATTAATTGAAACTTTTTTACGTCAGCGCTTTGTGGAAGAATTTGTTGTTCCGTTGCAATTGGGTGAAATGATGACGCAATGGTTGTGCGCAAATGGCTATGAACAAACAGCGCAAGGCTTAAAAAAAGTTTTTACTTATCGCACCGCTTTAGTCTTAGGTGGGGGTGGCGCACGAGGATCTTACCAAATTGGTGTGTGGCAAGCGTTAAAAAGTGTAGGAATACCGATAGATTTAATTACAGGAACATCCGTTGGTGCATTGAATGGGGCCTTAGTTTTGATGGATGATGTCGAAGTAGCACGTGAATTGTGGCTAACTATTAGTACAGACAAAGTGTTAGCTTTTCCTGAAGCGTGTGCGACGAATCAAACATTTAAAGAACTGATTCAACAAGTTAGTTCCTTAGCAACCACTGCTTTAAAGGAAAATGGTGCCAGCTCACAGCCTTTACAAGATTTATTGATGCAAACGTTTGATGAAGAAAAAATGCAGCAAAGCCAAATCCCATTATTTGTCTGTACGACACGTTTTCCGTCCCTACAAGAAGTTGTTCATCACTATGATATAACAAATGGATTAGAGGAATTAAAATGGTTAACGGCCTCAGCTTCTTTTTATCCAGGCATGGTCCCGATGGAAATCGATCAAGAACAATACGTTGATGGCGGTTATCGTAATAATTTACCGATAGATGTTGCTTTAGCTCATGGCGCAACAGAATGTATTTGTGTGGACATTAAAGGTCCAGGAATTGCCAAAAAACTGACGATTCCAGAAGAAGTAGCGGTAGTCAATTATTGTTCGCCATGGTCATTGGGCAATCTTTTGGTCTTTGATAGCAATCGTTCGGAAAGCAATTATCGTTTAGGATACTTGGAAACGATGAAAGCTTTCGAACAATTTAACGGTTATTGGTATACCTTTACGTTAGCTACGGCGTGGAAAAAAGAATGGCGAGCATTTTTGCGTTATTTACAAAATGAACCACTGTATTTAACTTTAATGAAACGCCCGGATTTTTGGAAAAAAGTGAGTAAACTTTACCATCATAAAGCTCCCGTTGAACAAGGCGGTCTGATTTTAGTAGAGCTAGCTGGGCGCTTTTTTGGCTTAGAAGCCACGCATGTTTATACTAAAGAACTATTTTTAGAAAAAATGCAACAGACATTCAATCAGGAACGGCTAGTAATTGGGACTTTATCCATTACTGAATGGGTAGCGACGTATCATACACAGCGTTTTGTATTATCTGAAAAAAATCAACTGTCCCATTTATATCAAATCATCAAAGAAAACAAAGCAGTTCCTCAACAAATTGCTTCATTGGCACCTGTGATGTTAGTGACAGCAAAGTTTTTAGTGTATTTGTTAGAGACAACAGAATTTGTACACGATCCAACAAATACGTTACAATAAAAGAAATGAACCTAGAAAAGAGGCATGTGAAATGGCAAGTGAGTTTTCCTATGAAATCGTTGAAGAAATCGCCGTGTTGTCAGAAAATCCAAAAGGTTGGCGAAAAGAACTAAATTTGGTGAGCTGGAATGGACGAGCACCAAAATTTGATTTGCGTGATTGGAGCCCCGGTCATGAAAAAATGGGTAAAGGGGTTACGTTATCCAACGAAGAATTTGCGGCATTGAAACAAACCCTAACATCAATGTAAAGGAGTTTTTTGGCAATGAAAAGTATGACAGGCTTTGGAAAAGCACGGTGTGAGTCAGAACATTATCAAATTGAAGTAGAGATAAAAAGTGTGAATCATCGTTTTTTAGATATTCAATTACGCAATCCGCGTCAATTAAATATCTATGAACAAGCAATTCGTCAAACGATTAAAGAAACCTTACAACGTGGACGAGTAGAAGTTTATATCACGTTAAAAGAAAAAGGTGACAGCCATAAAGAAGTGGCTATCCATTGGGACTTAATGGAAGAATTAGTCACAAATATGCAAACAGAAGCGCACGCACGTTTTGATACAGACTTGCCTGCAAAATCCATTTTAAAACGTTTAATTAATCATCAAGAATTTATCGATATTCAAGAAAAGCAAACAGAAGACCAAGATTTAGAAGTTTCAGTACTGGCTGCGATTAAAGAAGCTGCAGAAGCCAACAATGCTAGTCGTGAAGTGGAAGGTGCTGGAATTCAAAAAATCTTAGCAGAAAATAGCCACGCATTGCAACAAAAAATTGTGGAATTATCGGCATTCGTTGACGTATACGAAGCAGATTATAAAGAGAAATTTGAGAAGAAATTAACGGATTGGTTGGGTGCCACAATTGATCAAGACCGTTTGTTGACCGAAATGGCTATCTTATTGGAGCGTGGCGATATTCATGAAGAATTAGACCGAATGACGATTCATCTAGCATCAATGGCAACCATGCTTCAATCAGACAAACCAGTGGGTCGTGAATTAGATTTTCTGATTCAAGAGATGAATCGGGAAGTCAATACCATTGGTTCGAAATCAAGTCCAATTGTTATTAAAAATGCAGTCGTTCAAATGAAAACAATTATTGAAAAAATTCGCGAGCAAGTGCAAAATGTGGAGTAAGGGAATAGTCAAATCACTCGATTATACGGGCATTTAAGTAGTTTTTTAATAAAATTCTCGTTATAATAAAGTAATTCTTGAAAGTTGTTGAAAAAAAGTGCAAAATAGACGTTAAGCAAATCGAACAGTGAAAGGACGTCAATATGACAGAGCGAGGATTATTAATCGTATTATCTGGACCTTCCGGCGTTGGTAAGGGAACAGTACGTAAAGCAATATTTGATAGTGAAGATAACGATTTTCAATATTCTATTTCAATGACAACACGTAAAAAACGTATCGGAGAAGTAGAGGGTGTGGATTATTATTTCCGCAGTCATGAAGAATTTGAAGAACTAATTGCTGCTGGTGAAATGCTAGAGTATGCAGAATATGTAGGAAATTATTATGGTACGCCATTGTCTTATGTGCAAAAAACACTAGACGAAGGAAAAGACGTTTTCTTAGAAATCGAAGTACAAGGTGCCTTACAAGTAAAAGAGAAAGTGCCAGATGGAGTGTTTATTTTCTTAACACCACCAGATTTAACAGAATTACGTTCAAGAATTACTGGACGTGGGACTGACTCAATCGAAGTTATTGATGAACGTATGCGGATTGCTCGTGAGGAAATTGAAATGATGGCCTTGTATGATTATGCCGTAGTCAATGATGAAGTTCCTTTAGCCGTACAACGAATTAAAGATATCATTTCAAGCGAACACTTCCGCGTAGAACGCGTAATTGGAAAATATAGAAAAATGTTAGAGGAGTTGTAGAAATAATGATGTTAAAACCATCAATCGATTCATTGTTGGATCGTGTGAATTCAAAATATTCATTAGTTATTTTAGCTAGTAAACGTGCGCATGAATTAGACGCTGGCGCACAAGCGACCTTAGATAATTTTGACTCAGTAAAAAGCGTGGGTCAAGCATTAGAAGAAATCGAAGCTGAGACAGTTATCAGTGATCCACATCCAGAAGTAAAACGCGCACGTTTGAAAATGGAAGCAGAAGAACGTCGTGCTCAAAAAGAACAAGAACAAAAAGAATTAGAAGCACGTATTCGCCAAGAACAAAAATTATAATGAGTGTGGGGTCTGGAAAAGAAATATTCCAGACTCCTTTTGGTTGTAAAAGTTAAATTTTTTTTGCTTTACAGACAAAACTTGTCAAGTTTAGTAAAATGTAGGAAACCATGAAGGGAGGACGAGGTCATTGCTAGCAGAAATCATTGTCGATGTACCGACAATGCAGACAGATCAACCCTTTACTTATTTTGTACCAGATAAACTAGCAGAAGTCATTGAAGTTGGCATGCGCGTCGAGGTACCATTTGGTAATTCGGATCGTCATATTCAAGGGTTTGTGACTGGGTTATTAGATACAGAAGCGGAAACCACCTTAAAACCGATTATTCGTACCTTGGATTTAGCTCCAGTGTTAAATCAGGAATTACTGCAATTAGCTGATTATATGAAAGAAACCACTTTTGCATTTAAAATTACCTGTTTTCAAACGATGCTACCTAGTGTTATGAAAGCAGAATATCAAAAAAATTTCGTGTTAATCGACCGAAATCATCCGATTCATACGTATTTTTCAGAGAGTGAATCACTCGCTTGGCAAGAAGTAGAATCACTCGGCTTATTAAATCAATTCAAAAAATTACGTGCCGAAAATGTTGTTGAGCTTCAGTACGTTGTAAAAAATAAAAATAAAGTAAAAACCATTCGTTATGTGAAAAGTTTGATTAATCCCGACCGACTTTCAAGCGTGATAGAGACCATCAAAAAAACAGCGAAACGTCAAAAACAGCTAGTCGAATTATTGGTAGAGCATCCAACCCAACCCATTTCGTTTTATAAAGAACAGGGACTGACAACTTCGATTTTAAATCAAGGAGTTGATAATGGTTGGTTAGTCTTCGAAGAGGTCGAAGCTTATCGAGATCCTTACAAGCATCGCACATTCGAACAGACCCATTCGTTGGCTTTAAATAATGAGCAACAACAAGCCGTAGAGACGATTTTATCTTCAGCCACGCAGGAGAAGTCTGATGTTTTCCTATTAGAAGGAATCACTGGAAGTGGGAAGACAGAAGTTTATTTGCAAACTATAGCTTCTTTATTAGCTCAAGGTAAAACGGCGATGATGCTGGTGCCAGAAATTGCGTTGACGCCTCAAATGGTTGAACGTTTTAAGAGTCGTTTTGGCGAAGCTGTAGCAGTCTTACACAGTGGCTTATCTTATGGTGAGAAATACGATGAATGGCGTAAAATCGAACGAAAAGAAGCGCAAGTAGTGGTTGGAGCACGTTCAGCTATCTTTGCCCCTTTGGAAAATATCGGTGTGATTATTATTGATGAAGAACATGAAGCTTCCTATAAGCAAGAGGAAGCTCCGCGGTATCATGCGCGTGATTTAGCCATTTGGCGTGGGAAATACCATCACTGTCCGGTAATCTTAGGTAGCGCCACCCCTTCTTTGGAATCACGTGCTCGGGCACAAAAAAAGGTCTATCACCTGTTACATTTGAGTCAACGAGCAAATCCAAATGCGACATTGCCAAGCGTGCAAGTAGTGGATTTAAAAGATGAATTTGTGCAAAAAAATACCAGTACGTTTTCTCGAATTTTACAAGAGAAAATTACCGATCGTTTAGCAAAAAAAGAACAAATTGTCTTGTTATTAAATCGTCGAGGATATTCTTCTTTTGTTATGTGTCGTGATTGTGGGTATGTTCTGCCTTGTCCGAACTGTGATATTTCTTTAACTTTACATATGGATACGAAAACGATGCGCTGCCATTATTGCGGACATGAAGAAGCGATTCCACATCGTTGCCCGGATTGTGGTGGTAATAAGATTCGCTACTATGGTACGGGAACACAAAAAGTTGAAGAAGAATTGCAAGCTCTTTTTCCAGAAGCACGTATCGTCCGGATGGATGTTGATACGACTCGTCGCAAAGGTGCTCATGAGAAGATACTACAAACGTTTGGAGAACAAAAGGCAGATATCTTGCTAGGAACACAGATGATTGCCAAAGGGCTCGATTTTCCTAATATTACATTGGTGGGTGTGTTAAATGCGGATACAGCATTGAATTTACCTGATTTTCGTTCGAGTGAGCGAACCTTTCAATTGTTAACGCAAGTGAGTGGTCGTGCTGGTCGTGCCGAAAAAGCAGGAGAAGTCATCATTCAGACCTTCAATCCTGACCATCATGCCATTGTATTGGCGCAAGCCCAAGATTACGAACAATTCTATCAAAAAGAAATGCAAATGCGTCATCAAAGCGGGTATCCACCGTATTATTTTACAGTGAAAATTTCTTGTAGCCATCCTGAAGAACAAGTGGTTGCCAAAAAAATGTTTCAAATTGCGCAACAGGTTAGACAAACATTGAGTCCGCAAAGTATTTTATTAGGCCCCATTCCTAGTGGTGTGGCACGAGTGAAAAATCGTTACCATTACCAACTTATTATCAAATATAAAAGAGAACCCTTGCTGCAAGGCTTGTTGCGTGAAATTTTGGAAGAAAGCCAAAAAGATCAGCGTAAAAATCTTTATGTATCAATTGACAATGAACCACTTAATTTTATTTAAACTAAAGGAGAAATTATGCGATATCCTATTATTATTAACCCTGATGAAAAGCTCCGCCAGCCATGCGAACCGATTACGGTGGTGACGGATGAATTAGTGCAGTTACTAGAAGATATGTATGAAACAATGTTAGCACATGATGGTATTGGGATTGCTGCCCCACAAATTGGTAAAAATATTCAAGTAGCCGTAGTGGAAGTTGAAGAGGGTGAGTTATTTGAACTAATTAATCCAGAAATCGTCGAAGCAAAAGGCAGCGATATCGATGTTGAAGGTTGTTTAAGCATTCCGCATATGTATGGAACGGTGGAACGTGCTGAAGAAGTTACTGTCCGTTATTATGACCGTGAAGGAATTGAAATGGAAGTTCAAGCGTTTGGCTATTTAGCGCGTGCGTTTCAACATGAAATTGACCATTTGAACGGTAAATTATTTATTGATACGATGATTGATCGAATTCCCGAAGAAGAATTAGAAGCTTATGTAGAGGAGCATGACCATGACTAAAATTGTATTTATGGGTACCCCCCAATTTTCAGTACCAATCTTAGAAGGACTTGTGGAGCATGGCTATGAAGTGGTAGCAGTAGTTACCCAACCAGATCGCCCTGTTGGACGTAAAAAAATCATTACGCCCACACCTATAAAAGAAGCAGCTGTCCGTTTAGCTATTCCGGTTTTACAACCTGAGAAAATTTCAGGTTCACCCGAAATGGAAAAAATTGATGAATTACAACCAGATTTGATTGTTACGGCAGCCTTTGGTCAATTTTTACCAGAACGTTTATTACAAATTCCAACTCATGGCGCAATTAATGTCCATGCGTCATTACTGCCTAAATATCGTGGAGGTGCACCTGTGCATTACTCGATTATGAATGGTGAAAAAGAAACTGGCGTAACGATTATGGAAATGATTAAAAAAATGGATGCAGGTGGCATTTATTCTCAAGCTAGTCTACCAATCACTCATCAAGATGACGTAGGAATGATGTTTGATAAATTGAGTTTATTGGGAAAAGAGTTGTTATTAGAGACCTTACCAAAAATTTTGGATGGAACGTTAAAACCAATTCCGCAAGATGAAGAACAAGTGACATTTTCACCTAATATTACTCGTGAGCAAGAAGCTGTTGATTGGCATAAAACTGCCACAGAAATTGACTGTCAAGTTCGTGGTATGCGTCCATGGCCCATTGCGTTTACAATGTATGAAGACCAACGCTGGAAATTATGGTCAGTTACCCCTTTGGATGAAACAACCGAGGCTGAACCTGGAACAATTATCCATCGTAGTAAAAAAGAGCTTTGGATTGCTTGTGGTAAGCAGACAGTATTAGCGATTAATGAGTTACAACCAGCTGGCAAAGGCAAACAACTTATTAGTGCTTTTTTAAATGGTAGTGGGCAACAAGTCGCAGTTGGGCAACAGGTGAAGTAACATGAAAAACAATGTCAAAAAGACCGTCCGTTTTGTCGCGCTAGATGCATTAGAGCGTGTACAAAAAGGGGGCGCTTATTCAAATTTATTATTGCGTGAGAGTATTAATAGAGGTCAATTAAATGAAAAAGATAGTCGTTTACTCACTGAATTAGTATATGGCACAGTTAGTCGTCAATTATTACTTTCATTTTATCTACAACCGTTTATTGCTAAAGCGAAAAAAGTGGATGATTGGGTGAAATTATTATTACAGCTTTCTTTATATCAATTACTTTATTTAGACAAAGTTCCCAGTCATGCTGTTTTAAACGAAGCAGTTGAAATTGCAAAAGTGCGCGGGAACATTGGAATTGGGAAATTTGTAAATGGCGTCTTACGCAATGTGCAACGTCAAGGAATACCTGAATTAACCACGATTAAAGACCCAATCGATCGTTTAGCGACAGAAATTAGTATGCCTAAATGGTTAGTTGAAAAATTAGTGAAAGAAATTGGCGAAGAAAGTACTCGTCAGTTAGGCTTATCTCTATTTGAAGCCAGTCATGTGAGTTGTCGGGTGGACACTCGCAAAATGACGCGTCAAGAAGCGGTTCAAGTATTAATTGAAGAAGGTATCGAGGCAAAAGTCAGCAGTGTTTCACCGTATGGCATCATTGCAGAAAAAGGCTTTATTGCTGGGAGTCGTTTATTTAAAGAAGGCGTGTTAACTGTTCAAGATGAAAGTTCCATGCTAGTAGCACCAGCCTTGCAAATCGAAGCAAACCACCAAGTGTTAGATGCTTGTGCAGCTCCTGGTGGAAAAACGACACATATTGCTACCTTTTTAGAAGCACAAAAAGGTGGGATGGTGACTTCATTAGATATCCATCGTCATAAAGTAGCTTTAATTGAAGAAAATGCAGAACGTCTTCACGTTGCCGATGTAGTACGTGCGTTAGAATTAGATGCTCGCAAGGTAGCCGAAGAATTTTCGTCAGAAACATTTGACCGTATTTTAGTGGATGCTCCATGTTCAGGTCTAGGACTAATGCGTCGCAAACCGGATATTAAATACAATAAAAAACCAGCTGATTTTGAAAAATTACCTGAGATTCAATTGGCCATTTTAGAAAGTGTCGCCCCTACCTTGAAATCTAATGGTTTGTTAGTTTATAGTACGTGTACATTTGCACCAGAAGAAAATCAGGCAGTCGTTTATCGTTTCTTACAAAAGCATCCAGAATTCACATTAGTTGATATTCCAGTGAATGATGTGTTAAAACCAAGTATTGAGAACAAGATGCTGACAATTTATCCGCACCAGTATATGACAGATGGATTTTTTATCAGCTGTTTACGCAAAAAATGATGAGGTGAAAAATATGGAGATTCGTTATAAAAGTGATGTAGGAAAAAGGCGTAATACTAATCAAGATTACGCTGCCGTATTTACCAATCAAAAAGGATATACGTTAGCATTATTAGCAGATGGCATGGGTGGACATCAAGCTGGGGATGTTGCCAGCCACGATACAGTAGAAGAGATAGGCGCTAAATGGCAAGCCTCAGATATTTCAGATAGTGAAAAAGCTGCCCAGTGGCTAATTCAGCACATTCAAGCTGAAAATGAAACGATTTATCAACGAGGACAAGCTACACCTGAATTAAGTGGAATGGGAACGACATTGGAAGCAGTTGTCATTTTAGACGATCAGTTTACCTTGGCACACGTAGGGGATAGTCGAACATATTTATTACGTGAAAATGAGCTAATTCAACTAACGGAAGATCATTCCCTAGTGAATGCCTTGGTAAAATCAGGGGAAATTACGCTGGAAATGGCTGCTAATCATCCTCGCCGAAATGTAGTTACTCGTTCAGTAGGAATGCCGGGAACCGTGGAAGTGGATGTTGCCACGCATTTTATCGCTGACAATGATTACTTAATTTTATGCTCGGATGGCTTAACAAATATGGTCAGCGAAGAATTGATTTATGAATATATTGCAACAAGCGCTTGCTTAGATGAAGCAATTGAACGTTTAATTGATGCTGCAAATGAGCGTGGTGGCGTAGATAATATCACGGTATTATTGATGGACCTTGGAGGTGTCAGTCAATGATTGAGACGGGGAAAAAACTAAGCGGTCGTTATTTAATTTTAGGTAATATCGGTAGCGGTGGCATGGCAAATGTTTATTTAGCGCGTGACTTGATTTTAGATCGAGAAGTAGCCGTTAAAGTCCTACGCTACGACTTTCGAGAAGACACTGATGCTATTCGTCGTTTTCAGCGAGAAGCACTAGCTGCAACCGAACTTGTACATCCTAACATTGTTTCTGTCTATGATGTAGGCGAAGAAGACAATATGCAGTATTTAGTCATGGAATATGTTAAAGGCATGGATTTAAAACGTTATATCCAAACCCGCTACCCTATTCCATATCCAGAAATTGTGGATATTATGCAACAAATTCTTTCAGCTGTTGCTTTGGCACATCAACATCGGATTATTCATCGTGATTTAAAACCACAAAATATTTTGATTAACGAAGATGGTGTGGTTAAAATTGCGGACTTTGGGATTGCGATTGCTTTATCAGAAACATCGATTACGCAAACCAATACGATGCTTGGTTCTGTCCACTATTTATCACCTGAACAAGCACGTGGTAGCATGGCAACGAATCAATCCGATATTTATGCTATTGGAATCATTTTGTACGAAATGTTGACAGGTCGAGTGCCATTTGATGGTGAATCAGCAGTAACCATTGCTTTAAAACATTTTCAAGATGAAATTCCATCGATTCGTATTTACGATAAAGAAGTCCCGCAATCACTTGAAAACATTGTCTTAAAAGCCACTGCGAAAGAACAAAGTGATCGTTACAAAGAAGCCGATGAAATGCGTCGTGACATTGAAACAGCTCTTTCTCCAGAGCGCTTAAATGAACCATTATGGGAACCACATGCGATGTTGGATGAAACTAAAATTTTAACACCTATTTCAGAAGACACGCCGATGCCGGATTCATTTAAAGAAATGCCGACTCCTAAAAAAGAAATACCAGAACCAGAGCCGCAAGTACCGGTGAAGAAAAAGAGAAGAAAACGCTGGTTGCTTTTACCTCTCTTACTCTTTTTAGCAGTAGCGGGTTTGACTTATTACTTAGTATTTGGCGGTGGGCGCAATCAAGTAACTATTCCAGAAGTCGCAGGTTTAACAGAAGCGGCTGCACGGGAAACATTGCATGACGCCGGAATTGAAGTAGCCACAGAAACCAAAGAATTTCCAAGTAATCAAATTCCTGAAAATCATGTAGTGAAGACTGATCCTGAAGAAGGCGCGGTTATTAAACGAACTAAAGAAGTACTCTTATATATTAGTACCGGTAGTAAAAAAGTAGCAATGAAAGATTACGTTGGCCAAGAAAAAGATAAAGTGATTGCAGAATTAAAAGAACTTGGTTTTGACGAGAGTCAAATAACAATCGAAGAAGTTTATGATAATGATACACCTGCTAATGAAATTATGGACCAAACCCCTTCAGAAGGTGAAGAAGTTGTTCCTAAAGAGACAGAAGTTGAATTAACTGTCAGCAAAGGAGCAGAACCTGTCATGATGCCGAATTTATACGGTTATGGAGAGCGTGATGCTCGTGCAGAGTTGACGAATTATGGTCTAGGGAATAATTCAGTAACGATTGTCGAAGAATTTAGTGACATGAGTGCAGGTCTAGTTATCAAGCAAACACCAGAAGCCAATGCTGATATTATTCCTGGAGAAACAGAGATTACGTTGACAATCAGTAAAGGGCCAGAAACAGTGAAGATGCCTAACTTAATTGGTTACACAGAAACCAATGCCCGAAGTGAACTAGATGCTTCTGGTTTAGGCAATAACTCAGTGCATATTAGTGAAGTCTATAGCAACAATGAGGAAGGCACTATTGTCAAACAATCACCAGAAGCTGGTTCAGATATTTCACCAGGAGATGTGACCATTACGTTAGAAATTAGTAAAGGTCCAGAGCCACCTGAAACAATTGATTTACCAGATGTGACAGATATGACTGAATCGGCTGCAAAATCTTTATTAGAAAACCAAGACCTTTCTGTATCCACATCAGAAGAATATAGTGATTCTGTAGATAAAGGACGGGTAATCTCAATGGATCCTTCTGCAGGAACCTCTGTAGAAAAAGACGAGACAGTTCATCTAATTATTTCTAGCGGGAAAGAAGACGATGGTTCTTCTAGCTCTGACTCAGAAAGCAGTGAGACGACAACTTCTGAGAGTTCAAATGTAACTGGCGAAACATCCACAGATGAATAATAAGGGCAAGGATAAAGCGAAAGTTTAAACTTTTGTTTTATCCTTTTTTCTTTAGAGTCCTTCTTCTTTTCAAACTTCTGAAAATTCGCTATAATTAAGGTCAATATTAGTCAAGGGAGGTCGCGTTTAAATGGGTCATCAAAATACTTCTGATTTAATCGAAGCATATTTGAAGAAGATTCTTGAGGAAAGTGAAATGATAGAAATTCGTCGTGCAGAGATGGCAGATTTATTTAACTGTGTACCTTCGCAAATCAATTATGTCATCAATACTCGCTTTACTATTCAACGTGGGTATGCGGTTGAGAGTAAACGTGGTGGTGGAGGCTATATTCGAATTGAGAAAATTCAAATTGCGAATTATCATCATTTTTTAGAACAAGTCAATCAATTATTTGATAAAACAATCTCTGAAAAAGATGCGGTATCAATTATTCAGAAGTTATACGAAGAAGGTATTCTGTCAAAACGAGAAGGTAATTTATTACTGACGACAATTAGCAAAGCCGTTTTAGGAAAATCAGCGGAAGAAAATATCATTCGTGCGTCAATTATGCACGGGATTTTAGAACGATTAAGTTATGAAGATAAGGAGTGAGTGCGATGGATGAACTATTTACACAACGAGCAAAAGCGGTGCTGGCCATTGCTCAAGAAGAAGCAAAATACTTTAAACATCAATCTGTAGGTTCAGAACATATTTTATTAGCATTAATTATCGAGCAAGATGGCATTGCCGGCAAAACATTGCGCGAAATGCGTGTAAATGAAAATGATATTCGGGAAGAAATCGAACATTTAACCGGTTATGGTTCAATGAAAGAATATCCAACAGGGGGCTTTTTACCCTATTCTCCACGAGCAAGACAAATTTTTGCCTATGCTGGCGATGAAGCAAAACGTTTGGGTGCCCAACAAATTGGCACGGAGCACTTACTCCTCGGTTTATTACGTGATGAAGAAATTTTAGCGTCACGTATTATGTTGAATTTAGGAATGAGCTTGGCAAAAATGCGCCAACTATTGAAGAAAAAAATGGGCGTACAATCAAAAAGCAATGCAAGCCGACGTCGCCCGCAACAACGTCAACAACCGCAACAAGAAGGGACACCAACCTTAGATTCATTGGCTCGCGATTTAACGAAATTAGCTCGTGAACAACGCTTAGATCCTGTAGTCGGACGTAGCAAAGAAGTCAAACGTTTGATTCAAATTCTTAGCCGTCGTACCAAAAACAATCCTGTTTTAGTCGGCGAACCAGGTGTTGGTAAAACTGCCATTGCGGAAGGCTTAGCACAAAAAATCGTAAATGGTGAAGTACCAAAAGACATGCAGCAAAAACGTCTGATGATGTTGGACATGGGTGCATTAGTTGCAGGTACCAAATATCGTGGTGAATTTGAAGATCGCATGAAGAAAATCATTGATGAAATTTATCAAGATGGTCAAATCATTCTCTTTATTGATGAATTACACACATTAATTGGTGCTGGTGGAGCAGAAGGTGCGATTGATGCATCGAATATTTTAAAACCAGCCTTAGCTCGTGGTGAATTACAAACCATTGGTGCAACAACGTTAAATGAATATCAAAAATATATTGAAAAAGATTCAGCACTTGAACGTCGTTTTGCTCGAGTACAAGTCGATGAACCAACTCCAGAAGAAGCAGAAGAAATTCTAAAAGGGTTGCGCCCTCGTTATGAAGAACATCATGGTGTGGAAATTACTGATGATGCGCTCCATGCAGCAGTTCAACTATCGGTTCGTTACATTAATTCGCGTCAACTACCAGATAAAGCGATTGATTTAATGGATGAATCAGCTGCAAAAGTTCGTTTGGATAAAGCAGATGAAGTTTCTGAGGCGGCATTATTGCAAGAAGAATTAATGAAATTAGCGGAAGAAAAAGAAGCTGCCATTCGTCAACAAGATTTTGAAACAGCCGCACGTTTACGCCATCGTGAAAAAGAAGTTAGCCAAAACTTAGCTGAAGTAACCTTTGTAGAAGTTAAAGAAGCTACTGGTTATGAAAATAGCGTGACAGCAGAAGATGTCGCAGCCGTAGTGTCACAATGGACTGGCGTTCCATTACAGCAAATGGAGAAAAAGGAAAGCGAACGTTTATTAGATTTAGAAAAAATCTTGCATCAACGTGTGGTAGGTCAAGATGAGGCCGTACAAGCTGTTTCTCGTTCCATTCGCCGAGCGCGTAGTGGATTGAAAGATCCGAATCGTCCAATCGGCTCCTTCATGTTCTTAGGTCCAACTGGTGTTGGTAAAACAGAATTAGCTAAAGCCTTAGCCGAAGCGATGTTTGGTAGCGAAGATGCCTTAATTCGTGTAGATATGTCAGAGTTTATGGAAAAATATAGTACGAGCCGTTTAATTGGATCGCCTCCAGGTTATGTCGGCTATGATGAAGGTGGACAATTGACTGAAAAAGTTCGTTCAAAACCTTATTCAGTAATTTTGCTAGATGAAGTTGAAAAAGCACATCCAGACGTCTTTAATATTTTGTTACAAGTTTTAGATGATGGACATTTAACCGATTCTAAAGGTCGTCGGGTTGATTTTAGAAATACAATTTTGATTATGACTTCCAATATCGGTGCCACAGAATTACGTGAAGAGAAAAATGTCGGCTTTAATGTAGTAGATGCTTCTAAAGACTATACCGCAATGCAAAAACGTATCTTAGAAGCGTTGAAGAAAGCTTACCGACCAGAATTCTTAAATCGAATTGATGAAACAGTGGTATTCCGTTCATTAGATAAAGACGAAATTCATGAGATTGTGAAAATCATGAGCCGTTCAATTATTAAACGCTTGGCAGAACAAGACATTCAATTAAAAATCACGCCAGCTGCACTTGATGTGATTGGTAAAGCTGGTTTTGATCCAGAATACGGTGCTCGTCCAATCCGTCGTGCATTGCAAAAAGAAGTAGAGGATCGCTTGAGTGAAGCCTTACTTTCTGGACAAATACATTTAGGCAACCAAGTAACAATTGGTGCATCAAAAGGAACAATTACCTTAAATGTAAAAGAACCAAAGACAGATAAAGTGTTGCAAAACGTATAAATAAAAATCGCGTGACCCAAATAATTAGGTTACGCGATTTTTTTATTCAAACGATTGCTCTTTTTGTAAACTACCGTCCATTTTATAGATTTTCAAGTGGCTCTCTTTGTTATCAGCGATTTCTTTTCCACGTTTAATGGCTTCTTCTTTAGTATCGAAACGTTCACTTGCTCGTTTCGCACCTTCAGAAATAACAAGCCATTCATTATCTTGGTATTTCACCGTAACGGCTGCGTCTAATAATCGTGCATTTTCTGGATTTGCCTCATGTTTGTCGGTTTTCGTCGGATTTTTTTCCTGTGCAAAGTCATGTCGTTCTTGTTCGGTTGCGTCAGCTATCCATTTTTTTGCTTGACTAATCGCAATTGGAATGGCACGCTCTTCAGGATAATGATCTGCTAATAAAGCATTCCCAATTGCAATGGCTTTTTTTCTGGTCAACTTTTCTAGATTTTTCATTGAAGCCGGATAATCTTGCATACTCCAAGGCATATCAAATTCCTCCTAAATTAAGTGACTAATCTAACATCCATCTTGTCTTTAGTCTAACAAAAAAGATTAGTTTTGAACAATATTCCGAGATTGACTTACAATTAGTAAGCATATTTGTTGGCTTTATTGAAAAATTAGTTATAGTTAAAGGAAGAAAAGATTAAAAGGGGTTAGAGATATGACAATGAATGAAAATAAGATTCTATTTGGATTAGACACATTTGGTGATGTTGCGTATCACGATGAAACCAAAGAAAGTTTGAGTTACGCAGAATCGTTACGTATGATTGTTGAAGAAGGGAAGCTGGCAGATCAACTAGGAATTGATGTGATTGCTTTAGGTGAACATCATCGTAAGGAATATTCAATTTCCAGTCCAGATACTGTTTTAGCTGCGTTAGCTACTGTCACAGATAATATTATTTTAGGGACAGGTGTAACAGTTTTAAGTTCAGACGATCCAGTACGAGTATTTGAACGTTTTGCGACAGTTGATGCATTGTCTAATGGACGTGCGCAAATTATTTTAGGACGCGGTTCATTTACAGAATCATTCCCGTTATTTGGTTATGATTTAAATGATTACAATGAATTATTTGAAGAAAAAATCGCAATGTTTAATGAACTATTAAAAAATGAATCCGTCACTTGGAAAGGCAACTTTACCCAATCACTAACTAATGTTCACATTTATCCAAAAACGGAAAAAAGATTAGACGTTCAAGTAGGCGTAGGTGGTTCACCCGATTCAATTATTCGAGCAGCAAAATATGGTTTTCCAGTCATGCTAGCTATTATTGGTGGTGAACCAGCACGTTTCCGTCCGTATATTAATTTATACCAACAAGCGGCGAAAAAATTTGGTCAACCTAATCATCCAGTAGGTATGCATTCGCATGGTGTAATTGCTGAGACGGATGAAGAAGCACAAGAAATTGCTTGGAAATATATGAAAAAATCGATGGATCAAATTGGTTCTGAACGTGGTTGGGCACCAATGACTCGGGAGCGTTTTGATTTTGAAGTGACAGAAGGTTCGTATTATGTAGGTAGTCCTGAAACAGTCGCACAAAAAATTGCTCATATGATTCAAACAGTGGGAGTTAATCGCTTTGACTTGGTTTATGGTGCTGGGGGACAATTACAAAAAGATCGTTTCCGTACGATTCAGTTATATGGTGAAAAAGTTGTTCCGCGTGTCAAAGAATTGCTTGGACAATAGAAAAAGTAGAGTCCTAGGTAATATCTTGGTATTTCCGAGGTATTTACTTCTTTTTAAATGTTGATAAATCAACATTTCATCTTTTTTTATTGAAATATATCGGTGAATGATAGGTAGTTACTGAGTAATTACTTAGGATGAAAATAGGTCGCTAGTTTGTTTTGAGAACAAGATAGCGGCTTATTTTTAGTGAACTTAACTAAAAAATGACCTCTAAATGTTTAGAGGTCAAGTTGTAGAGAAAAGTAAAAGTTATAATAGTGTTCTTTTTCTACACTAAAATAGTATCATGCTGCATTTCATGTGTTTTGCAAGACCTTCCTACACAATATTGCAAAGAAAAAGTACACACCTTTGCGCCTGAAATTTTTCTCTGATTATTTTGGTCTTGATAGAGCGTTTTTGAGCCGGAAGCTCTCTCCGGTGAAGCTTAAAATGTGTGCGTGATGAATTAAGCGGTCCACCAATGCCGCCGTCAAACGTGTATCGATAAACACCTTATTCCATTGGCTGAACTCCAAATTACTGGTGATGATGATACTTTTCGTTTCATACCAATCACTGATCAGCTGGAAGAGCAACTCGGCACCTTCCTTAGTGAACGGCACATAGCCCATCTCATCTAGGATAACCAACTTCACCTTGTCAAAGCGGTGCTTGAAGGTCTCCAACGTGTTGTTCTTCCATTGACGTTCCAATTCTCCCACCAATTCAGAGACTCGCCAGAAGCGTGTTTCAACACCAGCATGCGTGGCCATTTGGCCAAGAGCACAAGCTAAATGCGTCTTACCAGTTCCTGGGGTACCCACGAAAACGGCGTTTTCTTTTTGGCGGATAAAGGAGAGGCTGATTAACTCTTCCTTTGTGGTCGGATTTGGCAGCGTGATATGATCATGCCAGTCGTAGTTGTCTAAAGTCCGGCGTACAGGGAATTTGGCCTGTTTGAAGAGCCGAGCTGTCTTTAGTTCTTCCCGGCACTTCAATTCATTCTCTAACAGGAATAGCAACCAATCTTCTTTGGTTTCAAAGCCCTCCGTTCCAATGACTCTAGGAATATGAGAGAGCCGCAACTGCTTACAAACCTCTTCTAAACGATCGGTTTCCATCAACTCGCCGCCTCCCCATTAGATGACTTGAGAAATGCATCATAGTCATTCCAATCCACATCATAGGCATCCGTTTCTTTCGAAGAACCGATAAGGTCGTAGAAGTTCTGATCAATACCTAACATATCGTTGGTGACGAGAAAAACGAGAAGCTGATCTACACGCTTTGCCTGTTCTTTCCAATCGGGATGGCTGAGATAGAGCTTGATGCGTTCGGGTAGATATTTCCAGTAACGAGAGTAATGCATCGCACGCAATTTGCGCCGCCAATCGAGTAGTATTGCTTGCCAGTCAATCGCTCGTTTCTTCATCATGTAGGGCCGGGGGCCTTCAGCGATAATTTCACCATCCGTGCTAACCAGTTGATAGGAGTCAAAGCGAAGCAGCCCGTAGATGATGGAATGGTTCCGGGCGCGAGGAACATGGATTCGCTCGCCATCCAGCTTGATTTCGTTGTACTTATTGGCTTTTACTTCGATTTCCTTGAAGACTGGATATGCGACATCGGGCAATGCCAAAAGATCCGCTTTTTCCTCAAGCCAGAGTTCACTGATAAGTACATGTTTCTCATAATGAACGCGTTCCCTGTCTTTCGCTAATTGAACCGCCAATGCCTCATTAAAGCTTGCGAAGTCCTTCATGATTGGAGTGGCCGGAAAGAAGTTGTAGCGAACATAGCCGACTTTATTTTCTACGCTGCCTTTTTCATTTCCGCTTCTAGGGTTGCACACCTGTGTCTCAAACCCATAATGCGTAGCGAACTGCAGAAACCCATCCGTTAACACTGCTGGTTCCGTCTTCGACTTTACTTGCGTTACTGCCGTAGACATATTATCAATGCGAATTTTTCGTGGGACGCCGCCAACTTGTCGGAATAGCTCCTTCATTCCTTCAAGTAGACACTCTTGATTCTCCGCTGGTAATGCCACCGCAAATCCGCCGTTACTATAAGGAAAAGACATCACGAGTGCTTTGATATCCTTAAAGGCTCCTTCATGGCAGACCTCCATGGTGCCAAAATCCAGCTGCGCTTCCGCCGGAGGATGTTCCAAACGCTCAAAGCCTTGATCTTCATTGGCTTCAACGTAGTGAGTGGCTTTCCAGTCCCTAACGAAATCACAAACCGTGCGATACGAACCGGGGAACCCCTGGTTCTTCAATTCTTTAGTCATAAAGTCAACGGTCCTACGCTTCTTCTTCGGGAGCTTAGAATCTTCAGAAAGCCAGAGAGCAACGATGCCTCCCCAGTGTTCCACATACATCATGCCCGTTTTCTTTCGGACCTTCGGCTCAGGTAAAAGATCCTCATCTGCATACTTTTTTGCGGTGCGCCAGTTGATTTCCAATTCGTCAGCTATGTGTTGAATAGATTTATCGTGATTGTTTCGTAGATTTCTGATAGTATTAATATCGGTCATTGCGAGCATTCCCTTTCTTACCTCCAGTTACAGTGTCGGAACTATAACTTTAGAGGAATTTCAGGACGCCCGCAATGGCTTTTTATTTTACCCTAAGCTGCTTGCGGAGTTATGTACTTTTGCGCTGCAATTGTATGTACGTCTATCTTGCCACAAACATTTCATTCGTACATTACATGAATTTAGTTTTTTTTGTCAATTTTTTTATTCTTCTGAAATCATTAGTCCGCGTTCTAAAAAATAATATTTCTCTAAAACTCCTTGATACAACATTGGCAATTCAGGATGTTCTGTTAACAAATCATTATATTGTGGCAATAATAAACGGAAACTTTGCGTCAACGAGTGCGCTTCTTTTGACACAGCAATGGGTGGAAAAAATAATGTACCGCTGAATAAAGAACAACAGCAATGGATGCGATGAAGTTCTTGCAGTACCTCACTAAAATTAATAGGATTTAGGTTGGTATGTGCGGATAAAGCAAAAGACAATATCTCAGCCATTTCTTTTTTCATCCAGAGTGGTTCTAACCCAATTAATTGTCGCCATAAAAACATACTGCCGCGTTCATTTAACTGGAATGTTGGCTGATAATAGGCAGTTTTAGGTGGTTGCCAGGTCTCTAACCATAGTGGACGAATGGTACAAATTTCTTCATAACGATGCCACCAATCGATGGGTGAAAAATGAAAAGGTGGATCGGCAAGCAACGAGACAAAAAAAGTTAACCAACGAATTTGCATTTCGTCGCCTTTTAAAACAGGATGGTGCATAAAGGACAATTCTAAATGATAATTTTGTAAAATTGGTTGTAATTGGTGCACACGTCGTTGAAAAGTCGCTGCACTTAAATGCATTTCTTGTTGTAACTGAGTCGCAGAACGATACGGATGACGTAAAACTTTCAATAGAAGTTGAAAGGACTCACTACGGTGCAACAAGGTACTAAAAAAAAGCTGCGCATGTTCTTTGGCATAGATACCGTGGATTTCGTCTTTTTTTATGTAGAAGCCAATTCCTGTTGAACGATTATACGCATCTTGTTGCCACTCTTGTAAGGCACGACGGATAGTTTCAGGTTTTTTATTGACGTGGAAGGCTAAAGTTGTTAACGAATATGGATTCGTTTCTTGTAAATAACCAAAAATTTGATAGATTAATTGATCGGGTTTTTCTAACAATAACTTGAACATATCATCACCTCATTGCAAACATATCATAAGATGTTTTCCAGATAAAAATTCCTTAACGGCTATTTTGCACACTTAATGTGCTAAAAACCTGCTTAATTAATTGTAATTCGTTTAATTACGTAGATTTTAGTCCAAAAAAGCAAGAAATTATAGCCAATAAGCACTATTTTCTCTTAGTAAGAGCGAATTTCCAGGGGGTTGTTTTTAGCTACTCATTCTATAAATACGAAGATAACGCGGTTTTTCTTTTTTTCTTAGATTTCATAAGGCATAAAATTTCCTCATAATGCGTCTTGCGTAAAAGAAAAAAGTACTTCTGATGGTTTAATCAGAAGTACTTTCAAAGCGTAGGGTGAGACAAAATAGGTTTTCCTTTGAAGAAGCGGTAATCGTGCCATGTAATTCAGCCACCATTTTCTTAGTATAAAACAACCCTAATCCCGAACCGTTTTGATTGGTTCGACTAATGTTATCCGTATAAAAAGGCTCAAAGATGCGATTAGTTGCTAAGGTAGAACGGTCGGTATCGTTGCAAAAGGAGATTTTCAAGTGGTTATTTTCTTCTTCGTAGTGAAGGGCAGCCGTGCTTTGTCCGTAACGTAAAATATTTTGGATGAGATTTTCGATGATTCGTTGAAACTTTTGTTCATCAGTAATGAGCCAATAAGTAGGGCAATCTGTTGGAAAATCAACTTGAATACCTTGTTTTTCAAAATTTTCGTAATAGCTTAAAAAGATGGTTTCAATTGTTTGAATGACTTCAATTTTTTGCCAATTCATTTGCTCTGAATCAATGGTGAATTTAGCTAATTCATAGAATTCATTCGTCAGTACAATCAACCGTTCAACCGATGTCTCAATTTGTATCAGATGTGTTGGATTTAGCTCTTGCTCATTTTGCAATAACTGCAGATATCCTTTAATCGCAGTTAAAGGCGTTCGTAAATCGTGAGAAACGCTGGTAATGGCATGTTGAATCGTTTGCTCAGTCACATTTAACTGTTCTCTTTCTGCTTCATAGGTATCAATCATCGTGTTTAATTCATCAACTAACTTCACTAAATCACGTTCATAAAAAGTATTAAAAAGCCGACTGCCATATTTTGATGTTGTTGGGATATTATGAACAGATTTAGTTAATAAGCGCATCTCTCTTTTTAAGAAAAAAAGATATAGCACTAATCCAATCAGTAATAAACTTAAAATCACAACCATAATTGCCTCC
Organism: Enterococcus sp. AMC1623; assembly: GCF_058216495.1. Classification (NCBI taxonomy): domain Bacteria; kingdom Bacillati; phylum Bacillota; class Bacilli; order Lactobacillales; family Enterococcaceae; genus Enterococcus; species Enterococcus sp. AMC1623. The sequence continues at coordinate 2,600,315 of NZ_CM177096.1, forward strand.
AGACTAGTCAAATTTAAATCCAATTCCCCAAACAGTTTTAATATACGATTGATTGGATAAATTAATCTTTGCTCTTAAATTACTGATGTGTACATTAATCGTTTTGTCGCTATCATAATAAGGCTCTTCCCAGATTGTTTCGTAAATATTTTGTCTACTAAAAACTTTTTGCGGATAAGTTAAAAAAAGCGTGAGTAATTGAAACTCCTTCATTGTTAGATTGACGGGTTGATTCGCTACGCTCACTTCATGGGTTTCTAGATCTAGTTCGATGTCTTGGTAGACGATTTTTTGAGTATTTTGAGTGTATCTTTGGTGGCGTAACTGGATTTGAATTCTAGCGAGTAACTCAGCTAAATCAAACGGTTTGATCAGATAATCATCTACGCCATTTTGCAACAAATGGACACGTTCTTGAACATCTTTTTTGGCTGAAATTACAATTACTGGTACGGAAGACAATTGACGAATGTTTGTTAATAAGGCTTCACCAGTCATACCTGGCAGCATTAAATCCAATAAAATTAAATCAACGGCTGTTTGTTGTAATAAGAGTTTGCCTTCTGTTCCAGAAAAAGCGGATAAAATTTGATAATTGGCTTTTTCGAGGCATGCTTTTAACATTTCTTGAATCGCTGGATCGTCTTCCACGACTAAAATTTTGGTCATTTGTTCACCTACTTGATATCTGTTTTATGAAATAATAGGACGCCTACTAAAAACGATAGCACAATTGTTGAAATTGCTACAAGCAGAATCATTGGATATTGGTCGATTGTCGCTAATTGTGTAAAATCTTTATATAATAAATGAGTTTGTACAACCCAATCAACTAAAAAAGTTAATTGCGGAATTTTATAAAAGAGTCCTGGTAAAAAAACCATGATTACAGTATAAGACAGACAATAAATCATAGAAACCCCGATATGGCGACTTCCAAATGCAATCATCAAATAAATGGATGAATTAGCTAATAAAATAAATAATTGGACTACTAACGTATAAAAAGCATAACTATAGTAATTGAAGGAAACAGGATTGTGACCAAACCCAAAAAAGAGACTAAATATTCCGATTCCTAGAGTTGTCATGATGAACATACTCAATAAAATAATGAAAATAACCGTTAGAAACTTCGATAAATAAACTTTTTCACGACTGACACCTAAGGAAAGAGCATTGCGAATTGTTCCATTTTGAAATTCTTCACCTACTGAAAAACTAATAAAGATTGCAAAAATAGTAAAGAGAACAAAACTATTTTTTTTCGCCATTAAAATCCCAGTAGCACCATTGACAACAACATCTGTCGCTAGTTCTAAGCTGTTGCCATTCTCCACTAGAAAAAAGCTATTTATGCCTTCTAGAAGGGGTGTTAAAATGCATAGAATCAAAATAAAGAGTAGTTTTTTACTGTGAATTAATTTAATTTTTTCTGCAACTAATAAACAACTCATTGGGCACCTCCAATTAAATCCATAAAATAATTTTCTAACGTTTGATTAACTACATCGATTTTTGTCACCGCAATATCTTGCTGTACTAGGGCTTGGTTGATTTGACTAATCTGTTCGTTATGATCAAAAATCCGAAAAGTTCCTGTATCAACTAAACGATAATTTTGAATATTTAATTGGTTAAAAACTACAATTGCTTGTTCGGGATTGTCCACGCATAAAGCAATGTATTTTTTTGTTTCTGTTTCTAACTGTTCTTTTGACATTTCTTTGATTAATTTTCCATTGTGAATAATGCCATAATGAGTGGCGATTTCAGATAATTCACTTAATAAGTGGCTAGACAAGATAACCGTTAAGCCTTTTTCTGTGACTAATTGTTTTAGCAACTCTCTAATTTCAACAATTCCTAAAGGATCTAAGCCATTCATTGGTTCATCTAAAATGAGTAACTCTGGATTAGTTACTAAGGCCATAGCAATCGCTAACCGTTGTTTCATACCAAGTGAATAATTTTTGACTTTCTTTTTCTCAGCACTATTTAATTTGACTAAAGCTAAGAGGTCCTCAATTTGACGTTCGCTGACGCCACCATAAGCAACTTGAATTTGCATATTTTGTTTGCCTGTTAAATCTAAATACAATGCCGGTGTTTCAATAGATTGACCGATTTTTCTGCGAGCAGCTAATAACTCCTTGCGCGTATGCCCGCCAAATAGGCTAAGCTCCCCACTGGTTGGATGAATCAAACCCATTACAGCGCGCATGAAGGTTGACTTTCCAGCACCATTTTCACCGATTAATCCGTAAATCATGCCTCGACGAACAGTGACATTGACATTATCTAGAGCATGTTGGTGCTTATAGGTCTTAGTTAATTGATTGGTTTTTAAAATAATTTCTGCCATATGTTATTCTCCTTTGATTAATAGCTATACTGACTATATCAGCTAGCAATAAAAACTCTCCCAATAAAGTATAAAGAAAAGGTAAATTTTTATACAAAAAAAGAGTTAGAACGTTCTTACTTAGAAGTTCTAACTCCATTCATTAATCAATTAAGGCTTGATTCAAATCATCAAATTTTTCATTATGAGAAGAAACCATGCCATGTCCATAGCTTTCAGGGTCAAGATATTGCTTGATTTGATTGACGCTCAAAGCTGCTTCTTGAAAGGCACCAGCTAACAAATAGACTTTTCCTTTTGAAAATTGAATATCACCTGCTGCAAAACAACCAGGAATATTAGTAATTGTCGGCTCATCACAAGACAAATAAAAATCTTGCTCGCGGTTAAATTCAAAAGAAAGCTTATCTAAAAATGAACTGTCGCGATCATGTCCGTGTTGTACTAAAAGATGATCAGCAGTTAAAGTGGTATGATCGTCTAACAAGAGTTCCATTCGTTGCGCAGGATTTTGACGAATCGCACGAATATCGCTTGCTAGAACTACTTTTCCACCATTTTCTTTAAAAGAGGTGACAGAAGCTTCATGGGCTTTTAGCTTTTCACCACGATAGATAATGGTCACATTATCTGTAAATTTTAAGCATTCATTAGCATAATCAACCGCCCCATCACCACCACCAGAAACAATCATATGTGTATCTTTTAAAATACGATAGTCTGGAAAGGCGTAATAGACATGGTCTTGAACGGCTGTATCAATCGGTACAGTTAATTTTTTAGGGGAAACAATCCCACCACCAATTGCAAATAACACCGTACGGCAAGGGTGAATGCGTCCTTGTTCATCTTCAACATAGAAGACGTTCTCTTCTTTAGTAATTTCTACAGCTTTGGAGCTTGTGTAGAAGTTTGCGTTAAACGTTTGGGCTTGTTGGATTAAGTTCGTACGTACATCAATCCCACGTGTTGCAGGAAGTGCGCCGACATCCCAAACAAATTTTTCTGGATAAAAATTGATTTTTCCACCGAGCTCGTCTTGTGCTTCAAGCACTGTTACAGTTAAATCACGAAGACCTGCATAAAAGGCAGCGTACAATCCAGCTGGACCGCCACCAATAATTACCACATCAACCATTGATTGTGTCATCGAATCCCTCTTTCTATTCCTCACCATACATTTCGTCAATTAATAATTCCATACCCGCTAATGATTGGTAGCCATAACCAAACATGTAGTTGTAATCAACTGAATACACTTGTTTATTTTTGACTGCTTTCATGCTTGATAATTTTTCATTGCTTAACACAGCATCAATCATGTCGTTCTTTTTTGTACCGGCTGTCGTTGTTGTCCAGTCAGGAACGATTAACACGTCAGGGTCTGTTTCAATTAATGTTTCTAAAGAAACATCGCCTTGCACATCACGCAATACGTTATCTAAACCAATCATATCAAACATTGAGTTAAAGAAACTTTCGCCATAAGCAGGATAAATAGATACTTCACTTGGATCACTCATAAACAATATAACAAAGCTTTGATCTTTGCCAACTTCTTTGACACGATCTTTTAAATGTTGTTCACGCTCTTTTAGATCTGCTTTGAAGCTTTCGGCAGCAGGCTCGACATCAAAGATTTTTCCTAAGTTATCAATGTCATTGTAAACAGATTCGAAGGTAGCATTTTGAGTAGATGTTTCTTGTACATAAGTTGGAATACCCATTTCATTAATGGAGTCGACAGTTCCATTGCCCCATTCGGCGTTATCAAATAAACCACCGCGACCAAAAATCAAATCAGGGTCAACACTCAAGGCCGTTTCTTTATTGATGTACCCATCTGATAGATGATTTAATTCATCAAATTCAGCCTTCACATCTGGATCATCCATGCCAAACACGGCTCCCACACCGGCAATCTTATCTTTCAAACCTAAGTGTAACAATAGCTCTGCTGCTGGGCGAGTATTTGCTAAGACGCGTTCGGGCGCTTTGTCAAACACTTGATCTTTTTCAGTCCATTCTGTACCACCTTCAACTTTTGTGACGTTTTTGATGGTTAGGGGATACTTGTTATCCGTTGAGCTTGTGCTATCTGTTGCATCATTTGTATTTCCACAGCCACTTAATGTAAAGATAAAGGCTGTTGCTAAAAGAGTTAATGTTTTTTTCATCTAAGTTCCACCTATTCTAAATATAATAATGAAATGCTAAATGTTCCGTAATCGGGTTGCGGTAAACGACACAGCGAATCCCGTACAATTCTTCAATTAATGTTTCTGTAAAAATTTCTTCCGGCGTACCGGCAGCGATAATTTCACCATTTTTCATAGCAAAAACGTAATCGCAATAAGCTGCGGCTAAATCTAAATCATGTAAAGCCGCTAAAATACCGATATTCAGGTTTTTGACGCTTTCCATCAATTCTAATTGGTAACGAATATCTAAATGATTTGTAGGCTCATCCAAAATTAAAAATTCTGGTTGCTGTGCCAGTGCACGTGCTAAAATCACCCGTTGTTTTTCACCACCAGAAAGAGAAAGAAAGCTTTCATCACGGTAATCTGTTAAGCCCATTTCGTGTAAGGCATGTTCAACAATGTCGTAATCTTCTTGAGAATCAGTTTCTAACAAACGTTTATGAGGAGTTCGACCTAATAAAACCATTTGAAAAACCGTAAAATCAAAACTTAATTCATTAAATTGACCAACCACACTCAGTTTTTGCGCCACCTTTTTAGCAGGGGTATGCAGTAAATCCATCTCGTTATAAACAATCTTTCCTGTTGTCGGTACTAAACCTTTATAAATTGTTTTTAGCAAGGTTGATTTGCCACTCCCATTTGCACCAATGATGCCTACGAACTGATTAGTCTCCATGGAAAGAGAGAGTTGTTGAATGATATCTTTTTTCCCTAATTTGACTGACAAATTTTGTATTTCTAACATCCCTAACCTCCAAAACGATATTCTTTTTTAAGAATAATATAGATAAAAATCGGTGCGCCGATAATTGCTGTTAAGATACCAATTGGTAAATCTGTATTTGGTAATAACACACGAGACAATAAATCGGTCCAAACTAAAAATAAAGCACCTACAAATCCAGACATTGGCAATAATTTTTTATGGTCGGAACCATACACACCACGCACGATATGGGGAATAATTAAACCAACAAAACCAATCATGCCGGAGTTCGCTACAATTAGACCTGTTAGCAATGAAGCAATCACCATATAAAGCTTGCGATAGGTTGCTAAGGGAATGCCTAAGGTCACGGCCGCTTCATCACCTAAAAGCATCGTGTTTAACACTCGAAATTGGAAGGAAAAGAATACACTCACCAACATTGTGACGATAGCTAGAAGAGGTAATTTGCCCCAACTTGCGGAAGCCAAACTTCCCATCGACCAAAACGTGACTGTTTTCATTCCTTCTGCATTATTTGCTAAAAAGACAATCAAACTAGAAATTGATCCGAAAATAGAATTGATCACGGTACCTGATAAGACCAGCTTAATTGAAGTCATTTTACCGCCAAAACTAGAAAGCAAAAGAACAAAAAAAGTTGCCAATAGTGCGCCTAGAAACGCGCTAAACGATAAACTAATTTGTGAAAAAATACTAGCCGTTCCAAAGCCAACCATAATAGCAAAGGTCGCTCCCAGAGAAGCTCCAGAAGAAATTCCTAAAATATACGGATCAGCCAAAGGATTTTGGACCACCGCTTGCATGACCGTGCCACTAATCGCTAACCCACAGCCAATAAAAATGGCAGCTAAAACTCGTGGCGTACGAACAAACCAAATAATATTGATTACGGATTGATTGACATTATCAATCGAACCGAGTGCTCCGTGAGTTGTTTTATATAAAAGGATTTGCCAAATATCAGTAAACGAAATATCGGCTTGGCCATTTCCTAATGAAAACAAAATGGAAAAAATAAAAAGTGCAACGAATCCCAATGTGATAGAAAACTGCGCATTGCGTGGGAGAGTGGGTTTATTAATTGTTTTTGCTAATTGCAAAGAGTCACCTTCTGTTCTGCTTAACTTAATGAGAATTCCTTCTTTTAAATGAGAACGATTCTCATTGTCAGCTATATTAACACGCAATTTTTTATTTTTCAATCTATTTTTTTGTGAATTATTCAAATTTTCTGTTTTTTTTATTCCATCAAGATAAATATTTTCGACCATTGGCTTTTTATTTTTGAAAGAGTATCATTAAAAGAAAAGGCTTTATTTTGAAGCATTTTAAAGGAAAGGAGGAAGAAAGAATGAAAGGTCTCTTGTATTTTCTAGTCATTATCTTTGCAAACACGATTGGTTCTGTTTCAGGTATGGGCGGTGGCGTAATTATCAAACCGGTGTTGGATTTTATAGCACTGGATTCAGTGGTTGCCATTTCTTTTTATTCGACAGTCGCTGTGTTTGTCATGTCGATTGTTTCAACCTATCGCCAAGTTAAAAACGGGATGTCCATTCGTTTTGACTTAGTTAGTTGGATTTCATTAGGTGCCGTTTTGGGTGGTATTTTTGGAAATCTTTTATTTGAAGCGTTGTTGCATGTAGCAGACGAAAAGCTGGTTCAATTGCTTCAAATCATTTTGACAATAATCACCTTGCTATTTGCTTTTTTCTATTCTCGTTATGAATGGAAAAATTTTACGTTGGAGGGCATTCCTTGGTATCTTTTGTGCGGATTGATTTTAGGATTTCTTGCCAGTTTTTTAGGAATTGGTGGGGGACCGATCAATGTATCAGTTTTGATGTTAATGTTTGCAATGCCGATTAAAGATGCAACAGTGTATTCGATTTGTACGATTTTCTTTTCACAGCTTTCTAAATTAGTCACGATTGCTTCGTCGACAGGTTTCGCGAGATATGATTTAACAATGCTGTGGTTTGTTGTGCCAGCAGCTATTTTAGGTGGTTTATTGGGCGCAAGAGCGAGTCGCATGTTTTCTGCCAAAAAGGTGACGATTATCTTTCAAGGAATTATTTTATGTGTTTTATTAATTAACATTTATAACGCAAGTCGTTTATTTTAATAAAAATAATATTATTTTTTCACAAAGTTAAAATAAATGCGCAAAGAAAGCACTTTTTTAAGCCTATTTATTGCAATTCCGCAAAAAAGGAATATCATTGATAATGAAGAAGTGTGAGTGAACGATTTAGGGAAAAAATTACTGAGAAACGATTATTTTTTAAAGAAATTATTAGCAAGAGTAATTTGTAACAAATTACGTAATTTTAGTACTATTTCATGGGTTCACGCACAGATTTAATTATCTTTATTTTGATTAAAATAAAGAAGAGGAGGAATCATTATGGATATTGTTACATTAGCTCGAATCCAGTTTGCGATGACAACTGTATTCCACTATTTCTTTGTACCCTTTTCTATCGGTACAGGATTAGTTGTTGCAATTATGGAAACTCTCTATGTGACGAAAAAAGATGAATTTTACAAAAAAATGGCGAAATTTTGGGGAAATATATTCTTACTGAGTTTTGCAGTAGGGGTAGTGACAGGACTTATTCAAGAATTCCAATTTGGCATGAACTGGTCAGAATATTCTCGTTTTATGGGAGACATTTTTGGTGCACCATTAGCCGTGGAAGCCTTACTTGCTTTCTTCTTGGAATCAACATTCTTAGGTTTGTGGATGTTTACTTGGGATAAAGTTAGCCCTAAATTACACGTTGTTTTTATGTGGTTGGTTTTCGTAGGGTCAATGATGTCAGCATTCTGGATTTTAGTTGCCAATAGTTTCATGCAACATCCAGTAGGTTATACAATCAACAATGGTCGTGCGGAAATGAATGATTTCGTGGCCTTAGTTACTAACCCGAAAGTAATGTATGAGTTCTCTCATGTTATTGCAGGGGCGATTACGTTAGGTGGGATTGCTGTGGCTGGGATGGCGGCTTTCCGTTTATTGAAGAAAAACAGCTTAACAGAGCTTAGTCGTACCGTATATCAAAAATCATTACGGGTCGGTTTATGGGTCGGTTTAGTTGGTTCAGTTGCGGTATTAGCAGCAGGAGACTTCCAAATGAAAGCAATGTTGGAAACACAACCAATGAAATTTGCAGCAGCAGAAGGATTGTATGAAGATTCAGAAGATCCCGCAGCCTGGACGCTAGTTGCATGGATGAATGAAAAAGAAAAAGAACGTGTCTTTGGTATTGAAGTACCGTATATTTTAAGTATTTTATCTTATCATGAATTATCAGGTTCAGTAGATGGAATGAACACCATCAATGAACGATTAATTGAAGAATATGGAGAAAGAAATTACTTCCCACCAGTTAATGCTTTATTCTGGAACTTCCGCGTAATGGCAGGGTTTGGGATGTTAATGTTGATGGTCTCAATAGTTGGCTTATTCTTCACACGGAAGAAGAAACCAATTCTCTACGAAAAGCCGTGGATGCTTTGGATTGTGGCATTGACTACTTTTGCACCATTCTTAGCAAATACAGCTGGTTGGTTATTAACAGAGTTAGGTCGTTATCCTTGGACTGCTTACGGATTATTTACAATTGAAGAAAGTGTGTCACCAAACGTTTCAGCAACATCCTTACTCATTTCAAATATTTCGTACTTTACGTTATTTACTATTCTAGGTTCTATTATGGTGTATTTAGTTGTTCGTACATTGAAAAAAGGACCCGATGCATTAGAAGCTGCAGAACATGAAGAACCTACAATCGATCCATTTGCAGGAGGTGCTTTTAATGAGTAATCTACAATTATTTTGGTACATTTTAATTGGTGTCTTGTTTGCAGGCTTCTTCTTCCTCGAAGGATTTGACTTTGGGGTTGGGATGTCTGTGAAAACACTAGCACACAATGAAAAAGAAGAAGATCAATTGATTGAAACAATTGGACCGGTTTGGGATGGAAATGAAGTGTGGTTAGTTACTGCAGGAGGCGCAATGTTTGCATCGTTTCCATACTGGTATGCGTCGCTATTTAGTGGTTATTATCTGATTTTGTTACTCGTATTAGTCGGTTTAATTATTCGTGGAGTATCGTTTGAATTCCGTCACCACATGCCAGCTGACAAACGTTGGATTTGGGGCTGGACATTAAGTATTGGGAGTTTAATTGTGCCATTTTGTTTTGGCTTACTTTTCACTAGTTTAGTGCAAGGTATGCCGATTAATGCCAACGGTGATTTAAGTGCAACCTTTACGGATTACGTTAATCCTCTTTCAATTGTAGGTGGGGTAGCATTAACCTTATTATCTTATTTACATGGATTAAACTATATTTCATTAAAAACAACTGGACCAATTCGTACGCGTGCGCGTAACTATGCCCAAGCGTTATATGGAGTTGCGTATGTTGGACTTGCGGCTTTTGCAATCTTGTTGTACTTTAACACTGATTTCTTTGAAGTTCGTTTGACATCAACAGTTATCTTCCTAGCGTTAATGGTTATTTTAACAGTTGTCGCAAACTTAGCCTTGTTTAAAGGAAAAGAAAAAACAGCTTTCCTTGCAAGTGGTTTAACATTGGTGTCACTAGTGGCATTGTTATTTACAGGGTTGTTCCCTCGTTTGATTATTAGTTCAATTAGTCCAGAATACGATTTATTAATTGAAAATGCCTCTTCTTCACCATATACGTTAAAAATTATGAGCTTTGTAGCAATTGGCTTATTACCATTTGTTTTAGGTTATACAATTTGGTCATATTATATCTTTAGAAAACGTATTAAACACACAAATGTAGCGGGGTACTAATCTTATGATGGACAAAGCGATTCTCGGTTTGCCCAATATTCGAAAAATTATGGGGATGCTTGCAGGGCTTTCAGCCTTGCAAGCCCTCTTTATAATTGGGCAAGCTTATACATTAGCAACAGTTATCACGAATTTATGGAGTGGCGAAAAAATCACCGATCAATATTTGATGATTGGTGCTTTTGCTGTGATTTATTTTGCACGCCATGGTGTGACTTTTTTACGTGATAAATTATTGGATCATTATTCAGCTGAACAAGCGAGTTATTTGCGTCAGCAGTTATTAGAAAAAATCTTCCGTGTTGGGCCCCAAATTGTCCAAAAACAAGGAACAGGAAATATGACTACCATGGCGTTAGACGGAATTGGTAAAGTTGAAAATTATATTCACTTGATTTTAGCAAAAATGATGAATATGACGATTATTCCTTGGCCAATTTTGGCAGTGGTGTTCTTTTTAGATATTGAATCGGGAGTTGTCTTGTTGTTGGTTTTCCCATTAATTATTATTTTTATGATTATTTTAGGATACGCCGCACAAGCCAAAGCCGATCGACAATACAAAGCTTTTCAAATTTTATCCAATCATTTTATCGATTCTTTGCGAGGAATTGATACATTGAAGATGTTTGGTTTGAGTAAAAAATATGGCAAAAGTATTTTTAAAACAAGTGAGCAATTCCGTAAGGCAACAATGAGTACCTTACGTATTGGGATTTTATCAACCTTTGCGTTAGATTTCTTTACGACGTTATCAGTGGCGATTGTGGCGGTATTGTTAGGGCTACGTTTAATTGAAGGTGGCATTTTATTGTTTCCAGCATTAACGGTTTTAATTTTATCACCAGAATATTTCTTACCAGTACGTGATTTTGCAAGTGACTATCATGCAACGTTAGATGGAAAAAATGCGATGACAGCTATTCGTGAAATTTTAGAAGAGCCTGAAATTGAAGGCGAACAAGTCGCTGTGGCAACCTGGTCTAACAAATCCACCTTGGCATTAACCGATGTCAAAGTAGCTTATGAGGAACAAGAAGCATTAGCAGTGGATTATCAAGTGAAGGGCTTTAAAAAAATTGGAATTATCGGCATGAGTGGTTCTGGCAAATCAACGTTTATCAATACGTTGAGTGGTTTTTTACAACCAACTTCTGGAGAGATTATGCTGGATGGTCAATCAGTGAACAACTTTGCACAACAAGATTGGCAAAAACAAATGATTTATATTCCACAAAATCCTTACGTTTTCCAAACATCTTTACGTGAAAATATTGCCTTTTATACACCAGAAGCAACGGAAGAAGAGATTTTAGAAGCAGTGCATGTCGCTGGGTTATCTGAATTGGTTGCCGAATTACCAGATGGTTTGAATACGCAATTAGGTGGTGGTGCGCGAGCATTAAGCGGTGGACAAGCACAGCGAATTGCAGTAGCACGAGCATTCTTAGATAAAGAACGTAAAATTCTCTTGCTGGATGAACCAACCGCCCATTTGGATATTGAAACTGAGGTAGAATTAAAAGAGCGCATGTTGCCTTTAATGGATAACCGTTTAGTCTTTTTTGCAACCCATCGTTTGCATTGGATGCATCAAATGGATGAAATTATTGTTATCGAAAAAGGACAAGTTGTAGAAATAGGAAGTTTTGCAGAGTTAACGGCACAAAAGGGTCATTTTTACGCCCTCACGCAACAAATGAGGAGGGAAGAGCATGCATAATATTCCTCTATTTAAAGCTTTCAAAAAAGATACTTGGGTGAAACCATTTTTGAAAAAATACAAAAAAGCGTTAGTTCTTGCGTTAGTTTTAGGTTTTCTAACCTTTTTCTCTGCGGGAGCATTAATGTTTAACTCAGGTTATTTGATTAGTCGTGCAGCATCGTTGCCGGAAAATATTTTGATGATTTATGTACCGATTGTTTTCACACGAGGCTTTGGTGTTAGTCGACCAGTTTTTCGTTACGTAGAACGTTTAGTTAGTCATAACTGGGTGTTGAGAATGACCTCAGAATTACGTTTGAAGCTGTATACCACATTAGAAAAAGATGCTATTTTCTTTAAACGTAACTACCGAATGGGAGATATTTTAGGGTTATTAGCAGAAGATATTAACCATATTCAAAATTTGTATTTACGTACGATTTTTCCAACAGTCATTGCATGGATTTTGTATGCTTTCTTGATTATTGGTTTAGGTTATTTTTCTTGGTGGTTTGCTTTAGTGATGGCATTGATGTTGTTTATTGTTACATTCTTGCTGCCGTTGTGGTCAGTTTTAGTGAATGGTGCACGACAAGAAAAAGAAAAACAATTGAAAAATGCCTTATATACAGATTTAACTGATAATGTTTTAGGGATTTCAGATTGGATCTTCAGTCAACGTGGACAAGAATATGTGCAATTACATGAAGAATCAGAAGCTGGACTTTTAAATGTACAAGATAAGTTGCGCCGATTTAATCGTCGTCGTAATTTATTGTTACAAAGTGTCTTTGGTCTCATCGTTGTGTTACTCATCTTTTGGACAAGTCAACAATTTGTCGGTGACCATGGAGGCGCAGCGAACTGGATTGCAGCCTTTGTTTTATGTGTGTTCCCGCTAGTTGATGCCTTTGCAGTGTTACCTGATGCAGCGCAAGAAACGAATATTTATAAAGATTCGTTGGAACGATTAAACAATTTACCTGATAAAACAGATAGTGAACCAGTCACCAAGCTAAATGGTCCATTGGATATTGAGGTGCAAGCTCTTTCGTTTCGTTATGAACAGGGGACACGTCAAGTTTTAGATCACTTGAGTTTGACAATTCCTCAAGGGGAAAAAATTGCGATTCTTGGACGTAGCGGTTCAGGAAAAAGTACCCTAGCTACGTTAATTCGTGGCGATTTGATTCCAAATAGTGGAAAGTTAACGTTAGCTGGTGTAGAAACCTATCGCTTAGGAGATACGATTTCAGATTATATTGGGGTCATCCAGCAAGCACCGTATTTATTCCATACGACGATTTTGAATAATTTACGCATTGGTAATGAACAGGCAAGCGTAGAAGAGGTGTGGGAAGTTCTTGAACGAGTTGGCTTAAAAGAGTTAGTTGCAAACTTACCAGCTGGTTTGGATACAATGGTAGATGAAGCAGGCTTACGTTTTTCTGGTGGTGAACGTCACCGGATGGCATTAGCGCGTATCTTATTAAAAGATACACCGATTGTTTTATTAGATGAACCAACTGTAGGTCTAGACCCAATTACCGAACAAGCGTTAATTGATACCTTCTTTGGAGAATTAGCTGGGAAAACAGTTATTTGGATTACGCATCATCTACAAGGCATTGAGAAGATGCAACGAGTTATCTTCATTGAAGATGGTCAATTAGAAATGAGCGGTTCTCCTCAAGAACTCGCCAAAACGAATGTCCGTTATCAAAAACTTAAAGCAATTGATGATGGTCGTTAACATGAAAAGATAAAACATCCGAACAATAGAGGCAAGACTTGTGATTTAGCAGTCGTAAATTAACAAGTCGCCTATTGCTCGGATGTTTTTGTATTTATTTAATTTCTTTTTTGATTAGTTGTATTCAGCATATTTGAAAATGGTTGAAGCACCAAAGCTTGGGTAATAAATCCCTGTTAGGTGTTCATTAATCAATAATGCACGTGATTGTTGGTATAGTGGTACGATTGCTGAATCTTTTTCGACTAGAATTTTTTCAGCTTCAACCATCGCATCCCAACGTACGCTTAAATCATTGGCATAATCATTTTCAATTTTATCTAACAAATCATTGTATTCTTTACTTTCATAATTCGTGTTGTTTGGTGAACGTAAGCTTGCTAGGTAAGTCATTGGATCTTGATAGTCTGGTCCCCAACGTCCAATTGCTAATTCGTATTCGCTGTTACGTGTAAGTTCAATCGAGTTGTTTAATGGTACAGCTTTAATTTCAACTTTTAGACCAGGTAGAGCATCTTCTAGTTGATATTGGATGAATTCAGCAACTTTTTTCTCAGCATCGGTATCTGAAGTTAGCATTTCAATTTGGATGTTATCACCAATTGCTTTTTTAGCTGCATCCCAATGTTCTAACGCTTTGTCTTTATCCGTTTCCATCAAGTTCCCTGCATCTTCACGGAAGTCAGCGCCCGTTTCTGGATTGTAAACAAATCCTTTTGGAATGTAACCATAACTTGCAACGGAACCATCAGCCAATACATCATTAATCAATGATTCTTTATCAAGCGCGTAAGCTAAGGCTTTACGAACATCACTGTTGGCAAAAATCGTATCTTTACCATCAATTTTTTGGTTCATTTTAAAGTAATAAACACGAGACATCGGTGCAGTGTGCATCAATGGATTGTCTTGATTTTGTTTGACATATTCTCCAAAGATTTCCGCCATATCTAATTGATCATCTTCAAATAAGTTAAAGGCAGTAACCGCTTCTTTGACTACATCTACATGGATTTTTTCGATTTTTACTTTATCTGCATCGTAATATTCAGGATTTTTAACCAGGTCCCATTTCATTGATGATTGATCCCAATTTTCAATGTTAAAAGCACCATTTGATAAAATTTGTTCGCTTGAATTACCGTATTCTTTCCCTTGTTGTTCAACAAATTCTTGATTTTGCGGGAAGAAGGCTGGGAATGTCAATAGTGACGTGAAGTAAGGTACCGGTTTTTCCAATTGTACTTTTAATTCTTTTTCATTCACTGCTTCGACACCTAACTCGGTTGGTGACATGCCATCATTAATGATTTGTGTTCCGTTTAAAATTGTACCTTCTAATAAGAATAGATAGTTTGCTTGGTTCGCTGGGTCAGCTAAACGTTGCCATGCATAGACAAAATCATCTGCAGTCACATCTTCTCCGTTACTCCATTTTGCATCATCACGTAATTGAATAGTATAGGTTTTTCCGTCTTCTGAAATTTCAGGAAGTTCTTTGGCAACTGCCGGAACAACCTCATTCTGATCGTTGATTTGATACAAGCCTTCAAAAACGTGAACCTGTGCATTAATACTTCCTGTATCTTGAGTTACTAAAGTATTCATCGAAGCAATTTCATTTGCTTCCATTAAATTAACTACTTTTTCTTCACCAGCTGCTTCGCCGGAATCATCTGTTTGTTTGCCTGTTGTACAAGCTGCTAGTGAGCCGACCATCAGCAAACTAGCGAATAACCAAATCGCCTTTTTTTTCATTTTTGTTTCCTCCTTATAATAATGTAAAATCTACTAAAGACATTTCCCAATCAAGTTCATTGTAGCGGAACCCTCGTTGACTGCTCTCGAATTCTCCGCGTTGATTGTCAATTGGATCGCCACGTAATTGTTTTTTACTAATCGTGAAATCTGTCTGTATGTCATCATTTGCTGGCATCCGGAAAATATCTAAGTTTCCAAAGTAATATTTCCAGCGCGATTCATTATTTCCTCGGTATGCGCTTCCTCCAAATGACGCATCGGCATATACCCATCCAACAGTCGGCAGATAAAATTTTGCCCAGTCATGACAGCCTTGTGTATATTCTGATATATAGATACCAGACTCCCATTTAGCCGGAATTCCTGCCATGCGACTTAACGTAATAAATAAAATGGCTTGCACACCACAATCACCTTTTTGATTCATCGCACAAAATTCACTGATATTTGGAATCGTATAATATTCACGCATAAAGGAATAATTCACTTGTGTAGTCACAAATTCGTAAATTTTGAAGGCTTTTTCGACAAGTGTCATGTCTTCTGTAGTGATTTCTGCTAATAAAGTTTTCAAGAAATCGGTAAACATAATATGTGGACTTTTTTCTTGTAGTGCTTCTTTGTATTGCAGTTTCTCACTTTCAGATAGTTCTTTTGGAAAAGACTTATCTTCCATCAACGTAAATAAATCATGATAGATTGCTTCAATTTCGTATTCATGCACCACTTCAAAGAAAACTTGTTCTGGATCATCCGTTTGAAAAGCAATGGTACGTTGGATCGCTGTTTCATCATCAACATGAATCACATTTCCCTTTGTTTCAATGATTTTTGTGTGATGAATGTTCCCATTATTACGTGGTAAAGGTAGATGTGCTAAAAAAGGGCCATCTGCTGTACTTAACTTTTCTTTGGGGGCAATCGATTGTTTGAAACGAATGCGAGCTGTTCGTTTTTGTGTTTGTTTCATTAAAACAACATTGTCATCTAGTTCCGTTTGACGTTCGTTATCAATGGTATTGCCTTCTTCATAACGGTAACGTTCATAATAATCACGACGGGTTTTGACCAAATTTTCAATGAAACGTCGATGATAATATTTTTTACCCTCTTTATACGTCCATTCAACATCAGCTGAAACAACGATATCTTCTAGTTCTTGTGAATCAAAGTCTTCAAAAGCATCAGCCATCAAACGTAAGGCTTCTTGCTCATCAAATGGGAACTGATCGGCTTCTAAAACGGAAAGAATGGCTAATTCACCTTCTAAGCGACGTTTTAAAGTCTGACTAGTTTCTTTTTTTGCGAGTTTATGCTCGATTAATTTTTTTGCTAAAGCGGTATCGCCATAGTCTTTCGCACGTTGAATATCTTCTGGAATCGGGGTAGATAGATAAGATATTTCGTTTAGCTCAAATGATTCCATAAAAAAACCTCCTAATAATTTGTTACAATTGAATCCCTAAGCCAGCGGGACTCGCACTTAAATCAATAACTGGCACAGGGGTAGTAGCAATAACACCTGAATAATTTAATTGATTCAAAGCAAATGTTGCATCTAAATCAGCAAAGCGAATAATTGGCTGTGCTGCGGCTAAATGAGCAGCTGCGGCGACACTGATATTTGTCTCGCCACTCATACAACCAATCATGCACGCAACACCTGCACTTTCACAAGTTGCCGCAATTTTTAATGCGGGGTAAATTCCCCCACATTTCATTAACTTGATATTGACGTAATCAACCACATCTTTTTTAACTAATGAAAAGGCGTCTTGTGGCACAAACGCACTTTCGTCAGACATAATGTTTTCGGTTACATGGTCACGCACAAATTTTAACCCATCGATATTTTTAGCAGCAACAGGTTGTTCAATAAATGCAATATTGTACGGACTGATTCGTTCAATCGCACGCACAGCTTCTTTAGGTGTCCAGCCTTGGTTGGCATCCACACGGAGTTGAACGTCTGGCCCTACCGCTTTTCGAATAGCGATGATGCGTTCAACATCTTCAATTGGATCAACGCCCACTTTAATTTTTATGGCTTCAAATCCTAAGTCGACATATTTTTTAGCTTCAGCTGCCATCACAGCAGGTGTGTCAATGCTAATTGTCATATCCGTTTGTACAAAGTCACTATGTCCACCTAGCAATTTATACAATGGTAAGTTTGCAGTTTTTCCTAAAATATCGTAGCAAGCAATATCAATTGCTGCTTTGGCGGCACCATTTCCTAGCATTGCTCGGTTCATGATTTCATGAATTTTAGCGATGTTTAGAGGATTTTCGCCAATTAACTTTTGTGTCAGCAGTTCTAACGCTGCTGTACAACTTTTTAATGTTTCACCAGTGACGAACGTTTCGGGAGCTGCTTCGCCCAGTCCTACGATGCCCTCATCCGTAGTAATCTTGACAAAAATATTGTCTGCTTGAGTAATCGTTCCTAAGGCAATCGTAAATGGTTTTTTCAACGCAATGGATTGTGTTTGGAAGTCAATACTAACAATTTTCATGTTGACTCCTCCTAATATCAAAATAATAACTAAGAGTATAACATATATTTATTAAATTGACAGAAAATTTCGTCAATTTTCAAAAATTATTTTTATCACATATAATTAATAGGTTCATTTTAAATCTCCTTGTTTAAATGATAATATAAGAAAGGAGGAGCGGTGAGAATGTTTGAATTATTTATTTTAATGATGGAACGTGTAGGATTAATTATTTTATTAGCTTTTTTATTGGTTAATGTGTCTTATTTTAAAAAGGTTTTATTGAGTAGAGAAACCATTCATTCTAAAATTCGATTGGTACTTATTTTTGGTGTTTTTGCCATTATTTCTAATTTTACAGGAATTGAAATTACGGCTAATCAGATTATTCCAAGCAATGTCTTAACGTATTTGAGTAGCGATGCGTCAATTGCCAACACACGGACTTTAGTCATTGGTGTGTCTGGTTTAATAGGGGGGCCATTTGTTGGGGGAGCGGTTGGTTTAATTGCGGGGATTCACCGAGTGATTCAAGGAGCAGGAACGGGACTATTTTATATTCCAGCCTCCTTGCTTGTTGGTATTTTATCCGGAATTCTTGGGAAAAAATTGACTAAAGATTATCAATTTCCCAAAGCTACACAAGCAGCAATGGTGGGTATTATTATGGAAGTTATTCAAATGCTCTTTATTTTATTTTTTAGTGGTAGTTTCATGGATGGGGTGATGCTAGTACGTTTAATTGCGTTGCCAATGATTTTATTAAACAGCGTGGGAACCTTTATTTTTCTATCTATTTTAACCACAACATTAAAGCAAGAAGAACAAGCAAAAGCTGTGCAAACGCATGATGTCTTAGAACTAGCTGCCGAAACGTTGCCTTATTTTCGGGAAGGGCTTAATGAGCATTCGTGTCAGAAAGTCGCTCGTATCATTCAACATTATACGAAAGTTAGCGCTATTAGCATGACGGATAATCATCAAATTTTGGCACATGTTGGCGCTGGTGATGACCACCACATTCCTGAGCTTGAAGTGATTACGGAGTTGTCAAAAGAAGTCTTACGAACTGGTAAGATGACAATTGCTCATTCTAAAGCAGAGGTAGGTTGTTCTCATCCTGATTGTCCCCTGCAAGCGGCTATTGTCATTCCGCTATTGTCGCATCAAAAAATTGTTGGTACATTAAAAATGTATTTCACGGATCCAACACATTTAACACACGTGGAAGAACAATTAGCAGAAGGCTTAGGAACGATTTTTTCTTCACAAATCGAGTTAGGAGAAGCTGAACTGCAATCGAAATTATTAAAAGAAGCTGAAATTAAAAGTTTACAAGCACAAGTCAATCCGCACTTCTTCTTCAATGCAATCAATACAATTTCTGCACTGATGCGTAAAGACAGTGAGCATGCACGACGTTTGTTATTACAATTAAGCACGTATTTTAGAGGGAATTTACAAGGTGCGGTACAAACCACGATTCCTTTAGAGCAAGAACTTGATCAGGTGAGTGCGTATTTGTCTTTAGAACAGGCTCGTTTTCCAGACCGTTATCAAGTAGAATTTGATATTGAAACAGGAACAGACGAGTATTATGTACCTCCATATGCCATTCAAGTACTGGTAGAAAATACTATCCGACATGCGTTTGGCAATCGAAAAACGAATAATCATGTAAAGGTCGTTGTTCGTAAAATTGAAAAAAATTTGATTATTGATGTTTGGGACAATGGCATTGGTATTCCCGAAGATAGACGTGTATTATTAGGTAGAGAACCAGTGAAATCTGAAAAAGGAACTGGAACCGCATTGGAAAATTTGGCACGACGCATTGAAAATCTTTATGGTGGCGATGGAAAATTTCAAATTGAAAATCGTCCAACTGGTGGCAGTCATGCGCGTTTAGCAGTTCCAATTAGAGACCCGAGGTGAGAAATAAATGCACGTATTAATTGTGGATGATGAACCGTTAGCACGTGAAGAATTAAGTTACTTAGTGCTGCAACATCCAAAAATTACCTCTACGGCAGAAGCAGAATCTGTCGAAGAAGCAATGGCAGAAATGATGGACCAAAAACCTGATATTATCTTCTTAGATATTCATTTAACAAATGAAAGTGGATTTGAACTGGCAGAAAAACTAACTCATTTAAAAAAAGCGCCGTATTTAATTTTTGCGACAGCGTATGATGCTTATGCGCTCCAAGCTTTTCAAGTAAATGCGAAAGATTATCTGTTAAAGCCATTTGAAGAAAAGAAAATTCATCAAGCCTTGGATAAAGCAATGAAAGAAATCACTCCGCAACACGTTGTCGCAACATCCAAATTTGAAGCCATTCCGATTCAAGGGGATGACCGTATTTATTTAGTTGCTCCGGAAGACATCTATTTAATCTCTGTCGAGGAAAGACAATTAAATATTGAAACCAGAGAACAACATTATCAAATGACCGGCACATTAAATAAAATTGAACAAAAACTGCCGTCTGAATTATTTTTGAAAACGCATCGTAGTTTTATTTTAAATCGTACCAAAATTCAAGAGATTCAACCGTGGTTCAATCATACACTTCAAGTGATTTTGGAAAATGGTTCGCGGGTTCCTGTCAGTCGTTCGTATGTGAAAATTTTTAGAGAGCAAGTCGGTTTGGAGTAATGAAAAGCAGGTCTATTTAGGTAGACTTGTTTTTTTGTGCAAGTGAGGAGGTTATTTTTGCATTTCATGTTGGATTTCGTGCAACTCGTGAAATTTTGCATCCAAAAATTCGTTTCCATTCTATACTAAACATGTAGAAAACAAGAGGAGATGGGATTTATGGAAAAGAAAGTATATTCATTTTTACAACAAGCCTTTATTTTTGCATTGATTATGTTAATTGCCAATGGTTTAACTAAAATCATGCCGATTCCCGTACCTGCATCAGTAATTGGAATGATTTTACTTTTTGTAGGATTATGTACCAAGATTATTAAATTAGAACAAGTAGAAGATTTGAGTAATTCGTTATCGCGAGTCATTACTTTCTTATTTGTACCTTCTGGAATTTCGTTAATTAATTCATTGGATATTATGAAACAATATGGTTTTCAAATTCTGTTTGTCATCCTAGTCGCAACCTTAGCATTATTAGCTTCCACAGGTTGGACAGGCGCGTTCTTATTACACATTAAAGATAATCGAACGACTGAAAAAACAGAAAAACACGTTCCTACAGAGCATAAAGGAGGCGTGTCATTATGAGTCCATACGTGGGTATTATCATTTCATTGGTAGTTTTTGGTATTGGTAGTTGGGCATTTAAAAAAAGCAAAGGATTTTTCTTGTTTACGCCATTATTTGTTGCGATGATTTTAGGCGTAGTAGTCTTGAAAGTTACTGGCATTAGTTATGAAGAATATAACGAAGGTGGCAAATTTATTAGTTTCTTCTTAGAACCAGCAACCGTTGCGTTTGCGATTCCTTTGTATAAAAAAAGAGATGTCTTGAAGAAATACTGGATTGAAATTTTAACAGCATTAACAATCGGCTCATTTGGTTCATTAATTGCGGTGGTACTTGCAGGAAAATTGATTCAAATGAATCCAAGTATTATTGCTTCTATTTTACCCCAAGCGGCAACAACAGCAATTGCCGTACCGATTTCTGAATCAGTTGGTGGTGTGGCTTCAATCACTGCATTTACAGTTATCTTTAATGGCGTATTGACGTACGCATTAGGTCGCATAGCATTGAAGTGGTTCCATATCCAACATCCGGTTGCCAAAGGATTAGCATTAGGTGCAGCAGGCCATGCCCTTGGTGTAGCAGTAGGATTAGAAATGGGCGAAACCGAAGCAGCAATGGCAAGTATTTCAGTTGTGGTTGTTGGCGTAATTACAGTTATTGTCGTACCCGTATTTGCGACATTGATTGGGATATAAAAAAACCAAATGATTACTCTTGAATACAAGGGAAATCATTTGGTTTTTTTTAGTTATCGTTTTCTTCCAGATGCGCCATTCTAAACATAAGAAGTGCTACAAATATAGCAATTCCAATCATAATTAATATTTGTATATGGCTATTAAATGGTTGAAATACAGTCATTATAATCAAGAGAATCAGCAGAACAGAAAGAACTGCACGAATCATATATACCAGCCTCGATAACCATTCTTGATTTTTTCTACTTTTACTAAAGTTTTGCCAGCATAAGTAGAAGGTGGATAATTCTTAAAGTCAAAGGGTGTGATAAGTGAAAGTGTTGTTACATCTTCTGCAGAAGTAACCTCTTCAGCATGAGCTACTTGACTACCACCAATAATACAAAACATGAGTGCAGCAATAACGATTTTCTTCATTTTGTTCAGCTCCTTATATATTTGAGCTGATTGTACTATAGATTAGATACCAAAAACGAAATTTGTCGTAAACGTCGCTTATTCTGTCCTGAACGTCAAATTAGTTAGGTAATTTGTGATATCTATCTGTTAAAATCGTTAATTTTTGCGTAAATAACTGATTCTCAATTATTGTTTCTAATAAAAGATTTGGAACTTGTTTAATTAAATTATCTACAGTACTTAATCCAATACCACGATGATTTCCTTTGGTTGAGAAACCATTTGTTTTAAGTTGATGTAACGGTTCAATATTCACACGTGCTGTATTTTGAATTATGAATATAGTATCTTGTTCTAATTTAAAGATAGCAATTTCTAGTTCGCCTTTGTTCAAAATAGTGAGTTCTTCAATAGCATTATCTAATAAGATACCGAAAATACGGACAAGAATGACGGGATCTATTGAGTCCGGAAGTTGAATTAATTCGCTGATTTCTAATTGCACAGAGATATTTTTTTCTTGTGCTAATACTAATTTTGTCATAAAAATACTTCGAATAGCTGGGTCTTCAATTTTCTGTAAGTCATTTAATTTAGTAAAGTGTTCGGAAAAAATGGCTCGCGTTGGTTGAATATGTTGATGATAATAGTCTTTTAATTCAGACATCTGTTCCAGTTCCATATAGCTTTCCATGGAGGACAAAATGTTAATATAATCATGTCTAAATTTTCGTATTTCTTGATACTGTTTATTTAATTCTGCTGTGTAGAGTTGCATCGATTGATATTCAATTTCTTTTTTCTGTGTTTCCAAAGCTAATTTTTGATGACGTTTTACCATTACAATACTAATAATTCCACTGATAACTAGCAAAATAATAAAAATGTTAAAAATACGCAAAAGTGTATCTAGCTTCAAATCAGTTGGACTTATTTGGACATACTCACTTAATTTATATAACTGATAACTAAAAACTAGTGTGAATAATATGTATCCACCAAATAAACTTAACTTATTTGTAAGTTTGGATAGTAAGAAACGACGGATAAAAAATGCAAGAGAAATATTGAGGGTTAAAGTAAAACAAAACCAGAGAAACATTAATAAACTATTTTCACTCAATATGATTTTAATAACTATATCGGTGAATAAATAATTAAAGGAGAAGACTACAAAATAAGCTATTGCAAAATGAAATAATATTTTTCCAAACATTTGTGTTCGATTATTCATGTAAGAAAGAGAAAAAAGTAGAACAAACAAAACAAGTGTGTCTATTTGTGAAATATAAATACTCAAGTTAAATGAAATAATTAGGATAATACTTGATAAAAACAGGTTATATTTTTTTAAAATAGGAAGTTTATCTAAAATAAGAAAATTACAAAAAATTTGAATAACACTTGAAGCCACCAATAAATAAAACATCAAACTTACCTCCAATCTAAATTCAGTTGCTACGAAATTATAGCATGATTTTTTTACAGTTTATATATCAATAATAAAAACATGATTCGGAAGCAACAGAATCATGTTTTTTAGTATATAGCGTGCAATATAAATAGCCTATGTTTCTGTTAAGGTTCTATTTAACTGGCTCAGTTTTCGAAAAGATGCCCAACAAGTTTCACCATTTATAAAAGTTAAATATCGATTCTTAGTGTCGACTTGCAAAATATTTTTTTGATTTGCGACAAATGATTTATGAACTCTTACAAAGTCTGAGGATAATTTTTCAACTTCGGTAATCGTACCATAGAATTCCACTAAACTATTTGTTAAATGTAAAACAAGCTTGTGAGAACCAGGCGATGTTTCAATAAACATAATATCTGCTAATTCGAATAAGCGAATTTGGCTACCCACTCGCAAGCGGATATGTGTTTCATCTTTTTTATGTTCAGCTAAATAATGTTTTTTTGCTTGATTCAATGCGTCTTTCACTCGAGAAGCTAATTCTTCAGGATCATCTTTGACAATGTAATCCATCGCTTCGACTTTATATTTAAATGTTAGTGGTGCTAACTCACTGTGTGTCGTAATAAAAACAATTTTACTATCAATACATAAATCGCGAATTTGTGAACCTAGTTGAATGCCATCTAGCGTATGATTTAAGTCAATATCTAAAAAGAAAATGCTTTGTGATTGGGGATGGCGATGTAAATAGGTCAGTAATTCTTCCGGATTCGCTGTACTTAACGCTAATTTCATATCTATATCTTCCATTAAAAGGAAGTTATTAATGATTGTTTCTAATCTTGTTCGCTGAATTAAATTGTCTTCACAAATAAATACATTAATCATTTTTTTCCTCCATATAATCATTTATTGTTTCTTATAGAAATTAAAGGAATCAATTTACAAAATTATATCATGATTTGTGCGTAATAAAGGGGAATTTTGAAGGTTTCGACTAAAAGTTTCTTTATTGCTCTCATTTTTCATTTAAAAGGCAATTAATTCTGCTTGATTTGGCTACAAATATCAAAATTACGACGTTCAGGCACGAATTTGCTACGTTTAGGGTATTTTTGGTTATAAGCAACAAAAATTTGTTAAACTAACCTGGTATAGAATCAGAAACTGCTTGATTAGACAGCGAACAGGATGTCTAATCAAGCAGTTTTTTGTTAGAAACTATTTTTCTCTATAGGATAAAAAGAACTATTTTTTATATACATGCTATTTGTTGGCAAAGAATCGGTTTCGGTAGATTGTTGATTCGTAAAAGTTATTTATCTGAAATAAGACAAGTGAGGCAAAATGTAGGCAGTGTTAGGTGTTGCGGTATTATTTGATGGAAAATCTCGTTCAGAAAATAAAGGAGCGTTGATCTTATGAGTGATAGAGAACGGCAAAAGAAATTTGAGCAGCAATCGTATCTTAAAAGCAGTGAGTTTGATCGCCATAATACAAATATGACAAGACAAGCAAATCCAATTGGTCGCGGACAAAATTTATTGCCCTCTGATAGAAAACGTAAGAAAATCGAGCAGAAAGACTTGATTGTACAAATGGTAAGTGTTGTTGTAGGGATTGTTGTCTTCTTTTTTGTCATGTACCTAGGCAAAATTCTATTGCCACAAGTATTATATGAGGGGATGTCTTTTCTGATTGTTGATTTAGGTTTTTCAATCATGGTAGCTTATTTATTTTTTAGCCATTTTTCTCAATAAAATAGAAGAAGATAGTTGCCAAGTTTATCTAAATAAAAAATATCCGAATGATAGAGCAGATTGTTTCTTACGCTCGATCTTCGGATATTTTTGTCATAGTGTCTTGTTCTATAAATTGATTAATAGCTGCGTAACAATAATTGTGTCGTTAATAATTGCAACATTTCTTTGGCTTCACCATCAGGTAAGATCTCGATATCAACAAGCGCTTTTTGTGTATAGCGACGGGCGATGTCTTTTGCCATTTCGACACCTTGGTATTTTACAACTAAATCTGCTACCTCTTGTGATTCTTCAGGGGTGATTTTGTCTTCTTTTTCTAAATAAGGCAAGAAAACAGCAGGATGTTCGGCTTTCGCTAAGAGTAGAGGCAAGGTATACACACCTTGTGCCAAATCTTCTAAAATTGGTTTTTTTAAAGTTTCTTCATCGGCGGTATAGTCTAAAATGTCATCGTAAACTTGAAAAGCAATGCCGATATTTCGACCAATACGACCAGCGATACGTTGGACATACGCTTCTGTATGTCCAAAATGTGCGCCTTGTGCACAAGCTAACCAGAATAACTCAGCGGTTTTGCCATTCACACTGCGTAAATAATCACGAATGGTCTCTGTTTTGTTATAACGGGTGTTCATTTGATCGAGTTCGCCCAATAATAAACGGTGCATTGAACGAGCATTAATGGCTAAAAATTTCGAGCCATTCATCGCTTCAATGATTAATTTAAAGAATTCTGTGAATAATAAGTCGCCGGTATAAACGGCAATATCTTTACCATAGCGTGATTGGACAGTTTTCGTCCCTCTGCGCAATGGTGAATCATCAATAATGTCGTCATGAATCAACGTTGCCATGTGAAGTATTTCAAGAGATGCTGCAATCTTGATTAATTGCTCTTCGTCTTGTTTTTCAGGGTCTCCTAAGGAAGCGAATAACAAAAAGAAAGCCGGGCGTAAATATTTTCCGCCAGCTTGTGAAAAATCAATCAGCGTTTCTTGGATATCTTTATTGCGAACTCGCATTTGTTTCTCTATTAGTGAGCAAACGATTTGGAGTTTATTTTGAATAGTGGGATAATCGTTCCAGTAAGATAGCATGTTTATAACCCTTTCGATGTTAGATAGTAGTTCTATTTTAACTTATTTTCGTTTAAAAAGGCAATGTAATGCTGTCCAAATTTAGAAAGGAGTGTCTGATGTCACTATCTGTTTTTTTTGAGCTCGTTGAGATGAAAGCTAAGACGGCAAGTGTCCTGCCATTTTTGATAGGACTTTGTTATAGTTGGTATCATTATGGTACGCTGCATCTTGGTTATGTTCTCGTTTATTTTGTTGCAATGTTTATTTTTAATATGGCAGTAGATATTTTAGATAATTATAATGACTATCACCATGCAACAGAAGGACATGATTACAAACAAAAGACCAATATTATTGGGCGTGAAAATTTATCGTTACGCTTGGTGTTTTGGTTAATGACGAGCATGATTATTATTTCGGCAATCTTAGGGATTGCACTAGCAGCTGTCGTGGGCTGGCCATTATTATGGATGGGATTGTATTGCTACTTAGTCGGTATTTTTTATTCTTCCGGACCTAGACCATTATCAAGTCTACCACTTGGAGAATTTTTCTCTGGATCGACTATGGGTATTATGATTTCATTTATTTGTGTGTATTTGAATACTTTCGAAACATTTCATTGGAATTTTTCTGAAATATTCAGTATCTTTATAATTGCGTTGCCTAATACAATGTGGATTGCGAATTTAATGCTTGCAAACAACATTTGTGATAAAGAAGAAGATGAAAAAAATGAACGTTACACCTTAGTTCATTATTTAGGAAAACAACGTTCAATTAATTTGTTTGTGGGCATGAATATCCTAGCTTTTCTAGGAATTATCTTATCCGTTGTGCTAAAGATTGCACCGGTGACAGTCTTATTAACATTTCTAGTCGCACCATTTATTTGGAAACAAATAACTCTTTTTAGAAACAAACAGGTAAAACGGGAAACATTTATTTGTGCCGTGCGAATTCTCGCTGTAGGTTCAGCAGCACAAGTAATCACCTACTTGCTAGGTATCCTTATATAATAAATAATATTGAAAAGAAAGAAGTGGAAAAGTTATGAAGGAAGTAGCGATTTTAGGCGCTGGGTACGCTGGGTTACGAGCTTTATATGAGTTACAAAAGAAAGCAACAGGAGCATTTCACATCACATTAGTAGATCGTAATGAGTATCACTATGAAGCAACCGATTTACATGAAGTTGCTGCCGGTACACAACCAAAAGAAAAAATCACGTATGACATTAAAGATGTTGTTAACCCTAAAGTAACAACATTCATTCAAGATGAAGTCGTAAAAATTGATTCAGATAAAAAAGAAGTTACATTAAAAAACAACAAACCTTTACATTATGACTACTTAATTGTTGGTTTAGGTTTCCGTTCAGAAACATTCGGTATTCCAGGTGCAGAAGAAAACGCTCTAGAAATGGTTAACATCGAATCAGCAGTAAAAATTTATGAACATATCAAAGATGCAATGGCGAAATACAAAGCAACACAAGATAAAAAATACTTAAAATTAGTTGTTTGTGGTGCTGGATTTACAGGAATCGAATTAGTTGGTTCTCTTGTTGAAGCGAAAAAAGGCTACGCAAAAATTGCTGGGGTCAATCCAGATGCTATCGAAATTTATTGCGTAGAAGCAGCGCCAACTATTTTACCAATGTTTAATGATGAATTAACAAACTATTGCTTGAAATACTTAGACAAATGGAATGTACATTTGATGACAGGTTGCGCAATTAAAGGAATCAAACCAGAGCATGTTGTTTATGCAAATGGCGACACTGAAAAAGAATTAGAAGCAGCAACAATTATCTGGACAACAGGTGTAAGTGGAAGTTTTGTTATGGGTGAATCTGGCTTTGAAGAACGTCGTGGTCGCGTAATGGTTAACGATAACTTAACTGCACCAGGACAAGATGATATTTACATCATTGGTGACGTTGCTGCTGTAATGGATAAAGAATCAAATCGTCCTTATCCAACAACTGCGCAAATTGCGTTGAAAATGGGCGATTATGCAGCAAAACACATTATTAGTCGTTCAAAAGGACAAACATTACCAGGATTTGTTTTCAAATCGGCAGGTTCTGTCGCTTCAATTGGTAACACACATGCATTTGGTATGGTTGGAAAAACTGGCGTTAAAGGCTATCCAGCTTCATTCATCAAAAAAATGATTATGAACAAATCATTACTTGAAACAGGTGGCGTGAAAGAAGTAATGGCGAAAGGCCGTTTTGATTTATATCATTAAGCCGAAAAATCAAACTGTCAAACAGAATTTCTGTTTGGCAGTTTTTTTGTATGCAAAAGATACATAGTGTAAAAGGGTTGTCTAATTTCTTGGCACGCTAGATAATAAATGGAAAGCGGTTACTGAGTAAGGAGGAAAAAGAATGCAACCGAATATATTATTTATTTTAACTGACCAACAGCGTAAAGATACGTTATCAGCCTATGGAAATCTACCGTGTACAACCCCTCATTTGGATGAATTAAGTGAGGAGTCGTACATTTTTGAGAATGCCTACACAACCTGTCCAATTTGTACGCCTGCTAGAGCGTCCTTACAAACGGGGTTATATCCGATGCATCATGGCATGCTAACGAATTCTTATAACTATGGCAATATGGTTCAAGAACTAGCAGATACACCTGAGCTATTGAGTCGTCAATTGGTGAAAATGGGATACCAAGTAGGCTATACTGGCAAATGGCATTTAGGATCAGGCGTAGATAATGTGAAACAAGATGCGTATATTCAAAAATATATGGGAGATATTCAATTTGCGGAATTTGGATTGCGCAATGATGCGTTGCCCACGACAGTAGGTTATACGGGCGATGATTTTCCCGGACATGGCTTTGGTGGTCACTATTACCCACAATTTCAAGAGTATTTAGCAGAAAACAACTTAGATTTTAAAATTGAACAAATTATCAATGGTTTTTATCAACAACATCAAGCAGGGATAGTAACAACTGGTGTTGAAACGACTATCGAAAGCTTTTTAGTTCATCGGACCAAGATGATTTTATCTGAATTTCAAAAAGAACAAGCACCGTGGTATTTCCAATTGAATTTTTGGGGACCACATGAACCTTATTTTGTGCCACAAGAATTTTTGGAACCATATAAAGATGTCGCTATTCCTGCATGGGAAAATTTTGAAGATAAAGGCGTATTGAAACCCCGCATTCATGATGTTAAACGGGGAGATTTTACTACATGGGAAGAAATTGAACCTGTAGTCAAGCATTATTTTGCTGGTGTGTCGCACATTGACTATCAAATTGGTGAAGTTATTCGCTATTTGAAAGACAATGACTTATATGATGATACAGTTATTATTTTTAGCGCAGACCATGGAGAATCTTTAGGTATTCATGATGGACTTTGTGATAAAGCGATATTTATGTATGATGAAACGGTGAGTATTCCCCTGTTTGTTAAACCAGCGAAATCACAAACTCGCCAAGAATTGACGGAATTTGTGACGAGCTGCGATATTTATTCGACAATTTTAGATTATGCGGGTGTGTCGGAAGCACAACGCGAACGAGACGGACAATCGATGCGTCCACTGATGGAAAATGTCCATCTAGTTTGGCCAGAGACTGTTGTTACGGAATGTTCAGGGATTGGCAGTATTTTATTTTCACAACGGATGATTCGTAAAAAAGACATCAAATATGTATTTAATTGTGGGGATGTGGATGAATTGTACGACTTAGCCAGTGATCCTTATGAAATGGATAATAAAATCGAACAAGAAGCCTATCAGTCAATCGTCCAAGAAATGCGCCAAGCCTTGTATAATTGGATGATAGAAAATAATGATAACTTGATTTTTGAATATCAAGCATTACGTATGCGTGGTGTGCGCCCATGAAGCTGATTGCTGGTGGTGAATACAAGATTGGAACGAATCGTCCCGATGGTTTTTTACAAGATTGCGAAGGTCCGCAAATACTTGTACAAGTGACGGACTTTTGGATAGATGAAACAACCGTCACGAATGAAGAGTTTGCAAAATTTGTGACAGAAACAGGCTACGTAACGGATTCCGAACGTTTTGGTTGGTCGTCAGTTTTTGCTTATTTTGTTTCCGAGAAAGATAAGCAGCGTTCGATTGCTCAAAATCCCAATTGGTTTGCCGTCCGTGGGGCAAATTGGCGGCATCCAGAAGGTCCAGAAGCTACTTTAGCCAACCGTCTCGATCACCCTGTTGTTCATGTGTCACGTAATGATACATTGGCTTATTGTCAATGGGCGAATAAACGCTTGCCAACAGAAGTAGAATGGGAGATTGCAGCGAAAGGCGGTACGACTTTTGAACGCTATCCGTGGGGCGCAGAGTTTTTAGCCAACAATCAGCATCATTGCAATATTTGGCAAGGAAAATTTCCTCATGAAAATACCCAAGCAGATGGCTTCTTAGCAACAGCTCCAGTTCAAAGCTTTGAACCAAATGGCTATGGACTTTATCAAATGATTGGTAACGTGTGGGAATGGTGTGTCAATCCTCAAAAAATAGCATTGACAGAATTTCAAACGAAAACAGGTGCAGAGTTTTGGCAAAAGTATCAGCAAGTAGACGATGCAGCGTACGGGATTCGTGGAGGATCATTTTTATGTCATGCTTCTTATTGTAAAAGATACCGAATTGCTGCTAGAAATGGCAATACCGGCATGTCGGCAAGTAATAATATGGGATTTCGTTGTGTACGGGATGTAAACCTCGAACTGTGAGGTAGAAAAAATATCTGAACGAGAGGAGTGTCATTCCCTTCGTTCAGATATTTTTTAATGCAATTCGTTACACAATTGTTCATAATTGACGGTTTGATCTGCGGAGAATAAACGATAGTGTAACGTATCGTCATTTCCATCATGTAAAATAACTAAACGCTCTTGTTCAGGTTCAAAATGATTAATTGAAAAGACTGTAAAGCGGTCATCAATAATTTCGATATCACGTAATGATTGAGACAATACTTTCCGGATATGATGCACTTTTTTGATGCGTTCATCTGCTTTTTCTACTGCTTTTTTCAATGTAAAACCTTCGTCTAAATAATATTTAATTAGCTCGACTTTTACGACAGTTGGTAATCGGTAACGACGGGCCGCGTGATTTTTGTCAGCAACTGAAGTAATCCAGCCTTTTTCTTCCCAATAGCGTAGTTGTCTGGGTGACGTGCCACTCAT
This sequence comes from Enterococcus sp. AMC1623, assembly GCF_058216495.1. Classification (NCBI taxonomy): domain Bacteria; kingdom Bacillati; phylum Bacillota; class Bacilli; order Lactobacillales; family Enterococcaceae; genus Enterococcus; species Enterococcus sp. AMC1623. The sequence goes on from NZ_CM177096.1 coordinate 2,631,971, forward strand.
GTCGCTTAATTCACTAATACCTACCAATAAATGATCACTATCTAATAATTGTTTTAGCAGAGAAGATTTCATTTTTTTTCCTCTTTTCTATCGTGTCTCTCTCTTTATTGTACTTTTAATTACATCTGTGTCAAGTTGGTTGACAAAGTTAAAAAAAAGGAATAAAGTATGCAATGCTGAACAAGAAAAAAGGAGATGAACAAATGAGCAACAAACAACCTTTAGATATCTATGGAAAACCTTATAACCGTACGTTATTAGTGGCAATTTTATTAATTGGTACTTTTTGTACGGTATTGAACCAAACATTGTTAACAACTGCCTTTCCAGCATTAATGAAGGCATTTGATATTACAGCATCCGATGTTCAATGGTTAACAACTGGCTTTTTATTAGTAAATGGAATTATGATTCCGATTAGTGCATGGTTAATCAATAAATTTAGCTCACGAAGCTTGTATTTATTTGCAATGTCTGTCTTTTTATTAGGAACATTGACATGTTTTATGGCACCAAATTTTTCGATATTATTAGTTGGTCGTTTGATCCAAGCTTGTGGTGTCGGGCTTTCAATGCCTTTGCTACAAAATATTATGTTATCTATTTTTCCACCAGAAAAACGTGGAGCGGCAATGGGAATGTCTGGTGTCGTTATTGGTTTAGCACCAGCTTTAGGACCAACATTATCAGGTTGGATTATTGACCATTATTCTTGGCGTGAATTATTTGGCATGATTCTGCCGATTGCCGTAATTGTCTTAATCTTGGCGTTTTTCTTAATGCGTAGTGTGATTCCGTTGTCCAATCCAAGCATTGATATTTTCTCTGCGTTGCTATCAAGTGTTGGTTTTGGTGCCTTACTTTACGGTTTTTCAAGCGTCGGAAACAAAGGCTGGGATAGTGTAGAAGTCTTAGGGTATATTAGTTTGGGTGTTGTCGTAATTGGACTCTTTGTTTGGAGACAATTACGTTTACCACAACCATTCTTAGAATTACGCGTATTTAAATCACCTATTTTTACCATTGCTGCGATTTTATCAGGTGTCACTAATATGGCGATGATTGGTGCAGAAATGGTTGTGCCATTATATATTCAAAATATTCATGGGGAGACTGCCTTCCATTCTGGTTTAATGTTATTACCAGGTGCTTTAGTGATGGGGGTTATGATGCCTGTAACTGGTGCTATCTTTGATAAATATGGTGCTCGTCGTCTAGCAATTGTTGGGATGATTATTCTAACTGCTGCTACAGCGCCATTTGCCTTTTTAACAGCAGAGACACCAATTATGTATATCATGGTATTATATGCGATTCGAATGTTTGGGATTTCAATGGTAATGATGCCAGTTACTACTTCTGGAATGAATGCTTTACCAATGAATTTAATTAGTCATGGTACAGCTGTCAATAATACGTTCCGTCAAGTTGCTAGCTCGATTGGAACAGCTATTTTAATTAGTGTGTTAACCAATGTAACGACTGCAAACTTACCTGATGAAGCGATGTTGGATAAAACACCACTTGCCTATAAAGAACAAGCTGTGAATGCAACATTGTCTGGTTACCATTCAGCCTTCATGGTTGCGATTATCTTTGGGTTAATTGGTGTGGTTGTAGCGTTCTTCATTAAAGATAATAAGAAAACAATCGAAATTGAACCAAAGGAGGTTAACGCATGATTATTTTTATTCTACTTTTAAGCGTGATCGGTTTTGCGTTTACCTTTGTACTTGCGAAAAAATCTTGGCAAACTGGTGTGGGTGTCGTTTGCGGTGGGATTTTTATCTTATCTTTACTATTAGTTACGGCCAATTTCGTCAGTCATTTTGGAATGAAAAAAGTAGTAGAAACACAGTCCATTGAGTTGGTTTCTAGTGCGGATGGACTAGATGTGTTACTTTATCAGCCGTTAGGAGATGGCTCTGAGAAAGTTTATTTGTATCAAACACCTGACACAAAAGAACCAAAACCAACAGATACAGATTATGTGACGAATACAGTAACAGAAGGTACGCCCCCAGAATTAGTTACAGAAAAAAGTTATTGGGAATATGAAAATGATTTTTATAAATTATTTTTCGGAATTGTCAATAATAATCATGAATTTATCGAAGCAGAGAACACCTTTAACATTCCTGAAACTTGGGAAGTGTTGAGTGTCGATCAAATGAAAGAATTTGGCGAATTAGCTAAAGAACGCCAAGCTTCTTTTAAAGAAGCTGCTCAAAAAGAAATTCAAGCGAAAATGATGGAAGCTATTCAAAAAGATCCGTCATTAGCAACGGATAAAGAAAAGCAACAAACAATGATTGATCAATGGACAGTTGAATTACAAAATCAAATGATGCAAGATTTATTAAATGAAGTAAAATAGCAAAAAGCGTGGAAGAAATTCCACGCTTTTTGCTATTTAATCGTAATATTGCCACTTTCAATGGTGGCGTTAAAAATGTTTTTAGCTGTTTCTACACTTGTAAAAGAAGTGTTGGTTTGTTTGCCCTCTAAATGAGGCACAATTACTTTTCCATATTCTGTCTGTAAGAAAAACTGTGTGTGTTGAAGTGTTTCTTTAGTTAAACCTAGGGTGATGTCACCATATTCGCTTTTTAGATTGTTCTCACCGGTAAAGGTTAATTGTTCACCTTTGATATTGCCACTTTCGGTTTGAAATTTGGTGTTTTTAAAGGCGCTATCAGTCAAAGTGATAGTTCCGAATTCAGTGTGTATGTCACCTTTTTGAACAGTTGTTTCTTCAAAAGTTAAGTTTCCCGATTCAGAACGCATAGTCAGTTCTTCAATCTGGGTATTGTTAAAGATAGAATGATCTATTTCGTTAAGCACTTGTAAAGAATTAATGTTTGAATCTGACAATGTTAATTTTTGTGAACTAAGAGTTGCCTGTTTGGCTTGTAAGTTACGGATTGTGGCCGAGCCAGCCTCAATATTCATTGTCACAGTTTCAAGCATTTTTTCTGGAAGATATAAAGTGACTGAGATTTGATCGCTCCGAGCGATATTATCAGAATTAAATAAATGGTTAAAAAATGAAATATCAATAAAATAGTTGCGCGAATGTGTTTTTTCAAGAATCAATGTATTGTCTTTTTCCTCGTAATTCAAAGGAGAAGCAACATCACGATTGGTACTTCTATAGGAAAGATACGCTTGATTGTCAGTGGAAGGTTCAATACTAAAGTTAGCCAGATCTAAATTGACTTCCAAGTTTTGGAAGGTGCTCAAAGGTTCTTTGACTAACTCAATTTTTTTGACAGTTTGTTTTCCTTTTGAACTGAAATCATTCAAATTCGCATATGCGACATACTCTCTGCCTCCTAATATAAATCCCAAAGCAATCAAAACAAAACCAATACCGATAAAGGTTAACGCAATTCGTCGATGTAAAAATTGTTTCATGGACGAATCACCTGCTTTCTAGTTAAACGAGTAACGGTGCTTAAGCTCCAACGCTTAGTAATTTTCCAAATTGTAGGAATCACGGGTAAGACTAAAAGTCCAATGCCTATCAATAGAGCGCCTAAGCCAATCAAGGACACACCACCTGAAAATGAAACAGGCAATGCCACCAAACCACGCAAAATTAATTTACCGGCTACTAGGAAATCAGCAACGAGTAGCGAAATAAATGCTACTAACAAGCTAAACAAAACGAGGATACCTGAAAACAATAATAAAATAGCGGTCAATGCAAGCGGAATCCCAATAGGTGCCGCAAAAATTGCTAAAAGAGCTAGCCAGAAGGTCCGCTTCATTGACCAAGTTTTGACTGACGCGTGAGTTTGTTTTTCTACTAATTGATTGAGTAATTCACTGGCGGCTTGTTTGGGTGTGCCTAGTTCTTTAATGACAATCTGTTCATTTTCAATTCCGGCTTCATCGAAATATTCAGTGAAATAATCAATGGCATCAACATAATCTTCATGTGGAAGTTTTTTTAAGTATTTTTTTAGTTGTTGTAAATAGCTTTCTCGATTCATTCTCGAATGCCTCCTTCAATAATTGCATCTAGACTATCACGGTAATTTGACCATTCATGTCTTAGAAACTGTAAGTGTTCTTTGCCAACGGGTGTCAGTGAATAATATTTTCTTTTTCGACCCTGAAAAATTTGGGTATAGGTCGTTAAGTCCCCATTTTTTTCTAATTTTTTTAAAATTGGATAGAGCGTAGACTCTTTAATATCAGCGACTAATTTAACGGTTTGACTAATTTCATAGCCATAAGAATCTGCTGTTTCTACAACGGATAAAATGATACATTCAATCAAAACAGATGATACGGGATAATACATTTCTTTCACATCCTTGATAGATAAGCCTTTTTTATATATAAATATTTTATATATATAATTTATATATATCCTACTATGAAATAATTTAAAAAGCAAATAGAAATTGGGATATTAATTGTTGACAGTTGTAGACGATAATTGTATAGTGAATACATAAAGATTACATTCGTAAACAAAAGAGGGTGTTTGTATGCAAATTTCAAATGCAGAATGGCAAGTGATGCGTATTATCTGGTCACAAGAACAAACGACTAGTAAAGAAATTACGCAGTTGCTACAAGAAAAATTTCATTGGACAGCTTCCACAGTCAAGACGTTATTGACGCGTTTGGTGGCAAAAAATATTGTAACGACTAAGAAGACAGGTAATCGTTATTTATATAGTCCATTAATCACGGAAGAAGCAAGTGTGTTAGCAATCAGTCAGGACGTTTCTAATAAAGTGTGTACGAAAAAAATTCCTTTAGTTATTATGGATTTGATTCAACAAAATGAATTAACGGCTGAGGACGTAGCAGATTTGATGACAGCTTTACAAGCAAAAGAGGTTGTTGGAGAAATTACTTGTGACTGTCTTCCTGAAAACCATCAATGTTAGGAGAGAGAATAATGAAAGAAACCTATAGTATCGAAGGAATGACGTGTGCATCTTGTGCGCAAACTGTTGAAAAAGCTGTTCAAAAAATTGAAGGGGTACAAGAAGCAACTGTCAATTTAGCAACAGAAAAACTTAGCGTAACCGCAGAAGATGTCAGTGAAGAACAAATTGCACAAGCGGTCACTGATGCGGGTTATCAAGTCGCTGATTCGACGGTTGAGCAAACGTTTAGTATTGAAGGGATGACCTGTGCTTCGTGTGTTCAAACCGTTGAAAAGGCAACAAAAAAAGTAGCAGGAGTCAAAGAAGCATCCGTCAATTTGGCAACAGAAAAAATGGTGGTTCGTTTTAATCCAGAAGAAGCGACTACTGCAACGATAGCAAATGCCGTTGCAGATGCTGGCTACAAGGCAATTATTGGTGAAGAATCAGCGAAAGTTGATAAAAAAGCCGCGCACATTCAAGAGATGTGGTCTCGTTTTTTGTGGTCAGCAATTTTTGCGGTGCCGTTGCTATACATCGCGATGGGGCCAATGGTCGGATTACCACTGCCGAATTTTATTCATCCAGATCATAACGTAACAGCTTTTGCGGTGTTGCAATTAATTTTAACTTTGCCAATTGTCTATATCGGTCGTTCTTTTTACACAGTTGGATTTAAAGCATTAATTAAAGGACATCCCAACATGGATTCACTCATTGCGATTGGTACGTCAGCCGCTATTTTACAGGGAATTGTTATGACGACACTTTTAGCAATGGGGAAGATTGTCGTACATCATGGAAACCATCCTGATTTATATTTTGAATCAGCAGGGGTTATCTTGGCATTAATCACATTAGGAAAATATTTTGAAGCAGTCTCAAAGGGTAAAACATCTGATGCGATAAAAAAATTGATGGGGCTAGCACCAAAAACCGCTCGTGTTATTCGTCAAGACAAAGAAGTTGAGCTACCAATTGAACAAGTACAAACAGGCGACATTGTAGTAGTACGTCCAGGTGATAAAATTCCTGTCGACGGGAGGATACTTTCTGGAAATTCGACAGTCGATGAATCGATGCTAACTGGGGAAAGTATCCCAGTTGAAAAACGTGAAGGAGACAATGTCATTGGAGCGAGTATCAATAAAAATGGTTCTTTTCGTTTCAAAGCAACGAAAGTAGGAAAAGACACCACTTTATCTCAAATTATTCGTTTAGTGGAAGATGCGCAAGGCTCAAAAGCGCCGATTGCCAAATTGGCCGATAAAGTCTCAGGAATATTTGTACCAGTAGTCATTATTTTGGCAATTTTATCTGGATTGGCATGGTTTTTCTTTGGACAAGAATCGTGGATCTTTGCATTAAGCATTACAATTTCTGTGTTAGTGATTGCTTGTCCATGTGCGCTTGGTTTAGCAACACCAACTGCGATTATGGTAGGAACAGGAAAGGGTGCTGAAAATGGGGTCTTAATCAAAAGTGGTGATGCATTAGAAGCAACGCAAAAAATTCAAACGATTGTTTTTGACAAAACAGGTACCATTACAGAAGGCAAACCAATTGTGACTGATATCATTACTTATAATCATAGTGCAGAAGAAGAAGTTTTGGTATTAGCAGCTTCGGCAGAGACAGGTTCAGAACATCCTTTAGGGGAAGCAATCGTCGAAAGTGCGCAAACACGTGGATTGTCGTTAAAAACTCCTAGCGATTTCCAAGCAATTCCTGGACATGGGATTGCTGTTAAAGTCGAAAATCAGAGCTTACTGCTAGGAAATCAAAAATTAATGAAAGAAAACAACATTGATTTATTAGATGCACTAATTAGAGCTGATCAATTAGCGAATGATGGAAAAACACCGATGTTTGTGGCAGCAGAGGGGCAATTGATTGGTATTGTAGCCGTTGCAGATACGATTAAAGAAAATAGTGTGGCTGCCATCGATAAATTACATCGAATGGGGCTTCAAGTAGCGATGATTACTGGCGATAACAAACGAACTGCCGAAGCGATTGCGAAACAAGTAGGAATTGACCGCGTATTTAGTGAAGTGTTACCAGAAGACAAAGCGAAAGAAGTAAAAAATCTACAAAATGAAGGCCTTCATGTTGCGATGGTTGGCGATGGCATTAATGACGCACCGGCTTTAGCACAAGCCGATGTGGGCATTGCGATTGGTTCAGGAACCGATGTTGCGATTGAATCGGCGGACATTGTTTTGATGCGTAGTGATTTGATGGATGTTCCGACGGCTATTGAGTTAAGTCGTGCGACCATCAAAAATATTAAAGAAAATCTTTTCTGGGCATTTGCTTATAATGTACTGGGAATACCCGTAGCAATGGGAATTTTACATCTGTTTGGTGGACCGTTATTAAACCCAATGATTGCTGGAGCAGCGATGAGTTTTAGTTCAGTTTCTGTTTTGCTAAATGCGTTGCGTTTAAAAGGATTCAAACCAAAAAAATAAGCTTAAAGACATTCATCAAGTATCTGATTGGTGAATGTCTTTTTTTTAGCGATATTTTTTTGCTTATTAATGTGCAAAAACTTCCCTAGAATTAATTGCTAATAAAAAAATACAAAATCCACATGGAGGTTTAGCGCTTTCATTTATATACTGAGTGTATCAAATTTAAGGAGGAAACAAGCATGACATTAGTTCAAGCGCTTTTAATAGCTGCATGGGCGGGATATTGTTCATATGATGATGTAGCGCCACAGATGCTGCGTCGACCATTATTAGTTGGTCCATTAGTCGGTATTATTTTAGGAGATATCACAACAGGTTTAATTATTTCGGCAACATTAGAGTTAATGTGGATGGGCTTAGGAAATATGGCAGGTTATCAAACACCGGATATGATTGTTGGGACTATTTTAGGGGTGACCGTTTCGATTACTTCAGGGACAGGTGCTACGCCAGAAGGAATTGCAGCGGGTGTAGCCGCAGCGACAACTGTAGCAATTTTAGTCCAACAATTACTAGTGATGTCACGTGTCTTAAAACAATTTTTCGAGCCTTGGGCAGATCGATTGGCCAATGAAGGTGACTTGGATGGTATGATGAAAATCAATATTGTTGCATTTATCATTCAATTTTTATTACGAGCAGTACCAACATTTCTTGTTGTTTACTTCCAAGCAGGAATCGTAGATAAAATTTTATCAGCCGTGCCAGACAATATCTTAGGTGGTTTAGGTACTGCTTCAGCAATTCTACCTGCTGTCGGTTTATCTATTTTGATGACACTAATGATGAAAGGTGTTTTATGGCCCTTTTTATTATTAGGATTCGTGCTATCAGCTTATCTTGAGCTAGGTATTTTACCAATTACGTTGATTTCCTTGTCATTTGCAATCGTTTATTCTTATATTATGGAAATTATCGATCGTCAAAATGAGATGGCAGCTATGCCCAACGCAAAAGTAACGATCGATGAAGATGAGGGGTATGACTTATGAGTGAAGAAAAACAATTGAATAATGGTTCTCAACGTGTGGCTTATGAAAAATTGACTCGTAAAGATTTAAATAAAGTCTTCTGGCGTTTACAAATTTGGGGATTAAATTTAACGTCAACGATGGTAAATACACAGGCAAATGGGTTCTTAAATGCAATGACACCCGTATTGAAACGTTTATATGGTGATGCAGACAAAGAAACACGTGCAAGAGCGATGCGTCGACATTTACTTTACTTTTTATCACAAATCACTGCGACGGGTATGATTTTAGGGATAACTGCTGCGGTCGAAGAAACGACGAAAGAAGATGAAAAAGAAGCTGTTGTAGCAATTAAAGCAGGTATGATGGGGCCTTTAGCTGGTATTGGAGACAGCGTATTTAAGATTACGATTCAAGCCATTGCGGGTAGTATTGGTGCAGCTTATGCGATGCAGGGGAGTATCTTAGGGCCTATCTTAATGTTTCTAATCTATAACGGATTAAATATTGGCGTAAAATACTACGGAATCATTGCTGGTTATGAAAAGGGCATGGAATTTATCCAAAGTGGTGAACAAGCAAAAGTCATGCAAAAAATTATCAACATTTCTACCATGGTAGGGGTTATCGTCTTAGGGGCATTAATTGCTCAATACGTGAAAATTAATGTTGGTACTGAAATTAAGATGGATGAAACGGTTATCAGTATTCAAAGTCTATTAGACGGTATTTTACCAAAACTATTACCATTAATATTCACGATTAGTTTATTTAAATTACACAGCTACATGCCAAGAAAATATTTAACTTATTTAATCTTCGCTATTTTAGCTATTGGTACAGTGTTAGCAGTAATGGGAATTTTAGTGTAGGGAGTAGAAAGGAAGGTTTGCATGGCAATTAATCTAATCGTTGCAAGTCATGGTTTGTTTGCCCAAGAGGCATTAAAATCAGCTGAAATGATTTTAGGCGTGCCACAAGAAAATGCTGCTGTTGTATCAATTACTGCAGGACGCACGTCTGAAGAATGTTTAGAGGAATTAACAAATATATACAATCAACAAAGTAAAAAAGGAAATGGTACGTTGGTTTTAGTCGATATTTTTGGGGGAACACCAGCAAATATCGCCACGTATTTAACATTGACCAAAGAGGATGTTCAAGTTTATTCAGGTTTGAATATCCCGATGTTATTAGAGTTGTTTTTAAGCAATCCAGAAAATATGGAGCAAGCTAAAAACATTATTGAAAGTGTACATGGGGTTTCATTAGTAGATATTACGGCAAAAGCTAAAGAGGGGATGGGAGAAGATGGCGATTCAATGGATACGTATTGATGATCGTTTAATTCATGGACAGGTAGCAAGCTCATGGTTACGACATGTGGGAGCAGAACAAATTATTTGTGTGAGCGATAGTGCCGCAAGTAATCCGGTACAAGCACAAGTATTAAAAATGGCGGCACCAGGCTATATGGTACATGTTTTTGGAGTTGATAAATTCATTCGGGTATATCAAAAAAACCCAATAAAAAAATCTACTTTTTTAATTTTAGGTAGTACGGCGGATTTATTGAAATTAAAAGAAGGTGGTGTGAATATCACCGAAGTGAATTATGGCGGCATGCGTGAGCGTAATGATCGTACAATTCGTTATGATCATGATTTATGCTTTACCGCAGAAGAAGAAGAAGCGTTAAAAACATTAGTAGATTCAGGCGTAAAAATCGACTATCAAATGGCAGCCTATGATGCACCCACACCGTTATTGACGTATATAAGTCAAGTGAAAAAAGGAGAGTAGATATGCGAATTGATTATGTTGAAGCATTTTTTTTAGAAGACAATCAAAATGAATTGAATATTGTCACAGATATAGAAGATATCGGCAAATATCAGCTTTATTGGACATATGAGAGGAATGCTCTTACAGAAGATAAAGAATTTATTTTAGAATCTGATCAAAAAAATCAAACATTTGAATTTGCATATAATACTGATCGTGTGAATTATTTTATTATTGAATTTGAAAACCATCGACCATTGTTATTTGGTTATCGAATTTTACCAATGTCAGGAATGTATAACTTTCGAGATATTGGTGGCTATCGCACTGAGGAAGGTAAACGTATTAAGTGGGGTGTTGGTTTTCGATCAGATCATTTACAAAATTTGAATGATGATGGATTTGAGTTTTTACGAAGTATTGGATTGAAATCAGTCATTGACTTTAGAAGTCCATTTGAAGTGGATAAGGATCCGAATCCATTCTTTAGTGAGGCAGCTCAGGCATTTAATTTTGATCCACAAGCACACGTAGCGATGGCTGCTGGATCAGCACAAAATCTTGATACAAGTGAGGATATGAAAGAGCGTGCATTAAAAGCAATTGCCAGCGGTGAAACAGGAGCGCAACAGATGGTTGATCAACAATTAGCGTTTGTTGACAGTCCAACAAGTATTGAAGCCTTTAAACAAACGTTAAAAACTGTTGCACAAGCAGAAAATATTCCTACGATGCAACATTGTCGCGGTGGGAAAGATCGCACAGGGTTTGCTTTAATGGTTTTAGAAGGACTTTTAGGCGTGCCAACGTCTTCTCTAGTTTATGATTATATGTTAACGAATCGCGCTCGAGCGAAGAAAAATGTCAGTTATTATAATCGTTTTTTAGAAGAAACTGGGAATGAAAAAATTGCACAATATTTATACTCACTTTTTGATACAAAAGAAGAATTTATCTGTGCATCAATTGAAAAAATAGTTACAAATTATGGAACAATTCGGCAATATGCTCAAATCGTTCTTGAACTTTCCGATGAAGAAATTTCTGCTCTAGAAGAGTTGTTTTTAGAAGAAGAATAAGGTTAAAATAACTGGTGGAAGCAGACTGAGAACAATAAGTCGACTTTCATCAGTTATTTTATTAAAAAAATGAAAGGGGTAACAATGAAAAAACTCACATTTAGAGAAATTAAGCTTTTAAATATCTTATTAACACAAGAGTTTGTTTCAGCAGAAGAATTGATGCAAGCATCAAATATATCATTGCGAACCTTACACGCAGAAATTAGTTTTATTAACGATGCCCTCGCTAAGCAATCACCTGATATTCAAATTATTAATCAGCGTGGAAAAGGATATGCTTTAGATTATCCAATGGAGCAAATTAATTGGATTGAAAAGCTCAATCGTCATTGCAAAAACTATTTAAATGTTTCTTTGAATAAACGTTTTAGTGAAAACCTTCGAATCGCATTTATTTGTCGCGAATTTTTTGCTACAAGAGAATATACTAAAATTGAAGATATTGCTCTAGCAATGAACGTGAGTGTTGCTACGGTAAATAAAGATATGCGTGCCGTTCGTCATTTTTTAAAATTTTATGGTCTATCTCTACAATCGATGCCTTATTATGGCATGATTATCGAAGGTCAAGAGCAAGCAATTCGTTCATGTATGATTGATTTATTAGATATTTATAGTTATTCAGAAGCGCCATTGTTTTTTGAGATGAGTTTGGAGCAATATGGATTACGTAAAGAAGAAGTATTAAAGGTCATGGCACAAGCAAGAAGTGTTTTGGCAGCAACTAATTATCCATTAACAGATAGTGGTTTTCGGCGTGTAATCAAATATTTACTGATATTTCCATTACGTGAAGGGTTGCAATCCACCCTTTCTGAAAAAGAAAGCCAACTGATTCGCCAATTACCAACATACGCTCTTGCTCAACAGCTTTTACCGCTAACCATACCACAAGAAATTGAGATATTTGCCTTGTTTCTTTTTAACAATAGTGAAGTTAGTCAATGGACAGATGAAACAGTCAAATTACTTTTACCAGAAGTTTCAGCGATGCATCAACGTATTATGCAACGTATTTATCAGCAATACGGCTTACAGTTGACAGCTTATCCGGATTTCTCCAATTATTTATTACAGTTTTTTTACCAATTTCAATTGCGTAAAACATATCATTTTACAGAACTAGAAGTTTTAAGGTCAACACAGCATGTTATTAAAAAATTTTCCTCTTCTGTTGCATTGGCAAGTACTATTTACTGTGAGCTACCTCAATGGCAAGAAGCGGATTTTTATGACCGTTTATTTTTCGACTTTGTTATGCACTTGTACAATTTGGCTTGTCGTTTAAAAAATGAATATGAGCCCACGCGTATTATTGTAATTAATGAAGGAGGAAAAATTGCTAACGAAACCTTAATGGTTAAGTTAAAACAATACAGTCAATACAATGTACACTATCACTATCATTATTTTTATGAATTAGAAAACCTAGATTTTAAAAACTATGATTTTGTTTTTTTATCAGATGCTTACCACTATGATACTTCTAAAATTCCCATTCCCACTTTGACTTTTGACTTTTTCTTAAGCCATAATTTTGTTAGTTTGTTATGGTCACGCGTTTTTGTTTCAAAACGAAAATTTGGTTCAGTAATTAATTATCTCGTTCATCCACAAATTATTGAATTAACAGGTACGTTTTCAGAGATCGTTTTACAAATTAGTGATTATTTATGGCGACTTACCAACTATCATCCTGATATACCACAAGAAACATTTCAAAAATTTATTGAGATGGTAATTAACACTGCTGATTATAGCCATCCATCAGTTAATAAATTACTGAATTTATTTGCGACAGAAGCCATGGAAGATCGCTATTTTATTTTTCGTTTTGCCGAACCTGTCTTCGTTCGTGGGAAAAAAATTAGTAGCTTACAATTTGTTTTTCTAGATATATCCAAGGGTCTATTAGAAATCAAAAATGGGGATTCTCAATTTCGCAGATATGTACAGCAATGAAAAAACGACTACTGCCAATTTCAGTAGTCGTTTTGCTTTATTTGGTAACTCCTTGCAATAACCAGTCTTTTCTAAAGCGAAAATCAATAACTAGTTCTTCGGTTGACCAACCGTTAACGATACAATCAGTTAAGGAATTCATTACTAAGGCCATGATGAAATATAAAAAACTTAGGGCTTCTTCTAATGAATCCATCACAAAATGATTTGCAGAAAGTAGCGTTAACCATTGCTTAACCATTGGAGAATTTGGCGACATCTGGGTACGCTTCATTGCTTGTAATTCATTATTTTGAGTTAATAATTGTAATTTTTTCCAATAGTCACTATTACGATCAAGTTCGCTACAATGAATGAGAAATTGTTCAATTCCTAAGAAAAAATCTTGCTCATGTTGTTGAATCGACGAGAGAATGGCGTTATGAACACTTATAGAACATTTATGAATAAGATACGTATAGGCATCTTCTAAATCTTGAAAATATTTATAAAAAGCCCCTCGTGACATTTGCATGGCTTCAACAATTTCAGAGACTTTTACTTGACTGACATGGCGATTATAAAAATTTTCCAAGAGAATTTGTTCAATATACGCCTTTTTTTCAACAGACAAATTTTGGAAGGTTTCTTTTGGCATGATGTTTCTCCTTTTCAATACAGTCTCCTTGTATTATACTCGCAACGATTTTCTTTGTCACTGTTGGAAAGGTTGTTCTACTAATTGTCCATCCTCCATATGAAAAATGCGGTCACTATGTTGAATCATACGTTCATCATGCGTGACCATGATAGTCGCTTTTTGTTTTTCATGCGCTTCTTTAATCAATAAATTGACGACATCATAGGCATGTTCAGTATCTAAACTCGCTGTAGGTTCATCTGCTAAAATCAAACTTGGTTCGTTGAACAAGGCACGCGCGATGGCAACTCGTTGTCGTTCTCCACCGGATAAATCACGTGGGTATTTCTCTTTTAAATCATAAATATCCAATGAACGAAGCAAGGAATCCAAGCGTGTATTATCTTCTTTTCGCTTAGCGACTTTTTTTACTAGAGTAAACTGTTCATGAACTTTTAAAAAAGGAACGAGATTTGAACTTTGTAAAATAAATCCAATTTCTTTAAAGCGTAAATCCGCACGTTTTTTTTCATTTAAATTTGAAAAGGCGTGTCCATTAATCAAAATGTCTCCAGAAGTTGCGGTCTGTAATCCACCAGAAATTGTTAAAAAAGTGCTTTTTCCTGAACCAGAAGGCCCAATAATACTGACGAACTCCCCTTGTTTGACGGTAAAATTAATTTCTTTTAGGGCGGTCACCTCAGTATGTCCGGTACCGAATCTCTTAACAATATTTTTCATAACTAAAATATCTTTCATTTTTTATCCTCCTATTGCTGTAATGGGATCGACTTTGGTAACTGTTCGTATAGAAAATAACCCGCCAATTATTGCGACACTAATCAATAGCCCACTGTATAAGCCCCACTGTGACCAAATAATGGCAAAAGGCATCGCATCTGGTAATACTAAACTGGTACCAAATGCCAAGAAAATTGCTAATCCAACTCCGATTACCCCTACGATAAAAGCTTGTGCGATTAAGGAATTTGCAAGAAAGCTATTACGAATCCCTTGAGCTTTCATCACACCGAAAATGGCAGTTTTTTGTAACGTAATTACGTACATGAAAATTCCCACCACTGCGGTTGCAACCACAAATAAGAAATAAATCATCGCATCCAAGGTAAGATTTTGAGCAGAATATCCTGGAATATTTTCAATTAGTTCAGGCGTTGTTAAGGATGTCATCTTTTCATTTGTAGACGGAAGTTGCGCCTTTTCTTTGGTTACCACAGCATTAATGGGTTGGTTATTCAAGGGCTGATCTCCAAATTTGAGTTGCGTCCACGTTTCAAGATTCGTATAGATAACAGGCGTCACTGTGTAATAATTTTCTGAAGTAATGCCAACGATGGTTAACGCTTCTGGATAATTACCAATTTTGATGGTATCACCAAGATGATAGCCATCTTTTGCTAAATTTTCAGGAATGATAATCTCATTGTTCTGTTTGAATCTTGTCCCTTTGATAAGAGTAGGGAGTAAAAAAGCTTTTTCTGCTGTACCAAAAACAGTAACATTTTGTTCAGCTCCTTTGATGGCACCATTATAGATACCAACTGGTGCTTTTTGTTTAGCTGTAATTTGATCAAAATCATCCATGGTCAGTTGGGAAGCCGTGAGTGTTTTATTGGCTTCTTCGGATAAAATGATTTCTTGGGCTTGCCAATCTTCCACTCCTTTTTTAAATTCTTCTGCTAATCCTCGCGCTAAGCCAGAGAGCATAAAGACGACATAAGCAATTAAAAGCATCATGCCAATAATTAGTCCATAACGCAATTTAGCGTAACGCATTTCTTTGATTGCTAAAAACATGGGTATTCCTCCTTGTGTTTTATAGTGACAAAATGTCACTTCTAGAAAGAGTGTAACGAAAAAGTGACATTTTGTCACTTGTAATGCAAAAAGAAGGAATTTCCTTCTTTAAAATTGTTTCAAATACCAACAATCCATGGTCTCATGTCCGCTTGAACCTAGTGGAGCAGATAACTTTTCAAATTGATTTTTTTCATATAATTGAAGAGCTTTATCCATTGTTGAAAATGTTTCTAGATATAGCCCTTGATAGTATTTTTTTGCAAAATGAAGAGCATGAGACATCAGTTGTTGTCCATAGCCTTTCCCTTTTGCACTAGGGCTTAGATATAATTTTTGAAGTTCTGCCACGTCTTCTGTAAACGGAGCAACACCAACCCCGCCAAGCACTTGTTCTTTTTCCACAAGCACCCAATAAGCAGCATTTGGTAGAGAATGATAAAATTCGTATAACTGATCTAGTTGAGAATCAAAATAAGCTGTTCCGGGAATATCTAAGTGATAATATTCTAAATTGTCACGAATAATTTTTGCCATAGCAGCATTGTCTTTTTCTTGTAATGGGCGAATAAGCATGTTTTTTCTCCTTTTGAGTAGTTTTATTCAAAAATAATACTGAAAATATTCTTTTATGCTTGAAAGTTTCAGAAAATTCATGTAGAATTTTGAAGGTTTAATTAATTTTATAGAGTTGGGGATGGTTTTGCAATGTCTAAGTATCAACGAAAAGTTTTAGTGTCTACTTCTGCTGGAATCGCATTAGAAAACATGGATATCATGTTTCTAGCTTTTTCGCTCTCTTCTATCATTTCAACCTTTGGGATTTCAGGTACACAAGCAGGTTTAATTGCAACAATCACCAATTTAGGAATGTTAGTAGGTGGGATCTTTTTTGGCTTGATGGCTGATAAATATGGTCGTGTCAAAGTTTTCTCACAAACAGTTATTTTATTTTCAGTGGCATCATTATTAATGTATTTTGCATCAAATATTTATTTGGTTTATTTGTTTCGTTTTATTGCTGGAATTGGTGCAGGTGGAGAATATGGCGCATGTATGTCATTAATTTCCGAAACATTCCCTAAGAAACATTTAGGAAAAGCAACGTCAATGGCTGGTATTGGTGGACAAGTTGGAGCTATGTTAGCTGCTATTTTAGCTTCATTGATTATTCCGACATTTGGTTGGGAAATGCTTTATGTAATTGGTGTGTTACCAGTCATTATGGTCTTGTTTATTCGTCGGGACTTGAAAGAACCCGAAGCGTTTGAAGAAACAAAAGCAAGCGGTCGTAACACGAGTTTATGGTCATTGTTTGCTAATCCTAAAACAGCATGGCAAACGATTGGTTTAACTGCAATGGTTACTGTCCAAATTGCGGGTTACTTTGGTCTGATGAACTGGTTACCGTCAATTATGCAAACGCGTTTGGGCTTGTCGGTTTCAGGTTCTTCTTTATGGATGGTTAGTACTATTTTAGGGATGTCAGTAGGAATGTTAACCTTTGGAACAATCATGGATAAAATTGGTGCCAGACGTTCATACGTAATCTTTTTAATTTGTTCCGCACTTTCAGTTTATTTATTAGTATTAGCTAGAAATCAGTGGACGTTAATTACCGCAGCAGTTATAGTTGGTTATTTTATTAATGGAATGTATGGTGGTTATGGCGCAATTATTAGTCGATTATACCCAACAGCCATTCGAGCAACAGCAAATAATTTCATTATGAACTTAGGACGAGCTGTCGGTGGTTTTTCGTCAATTGTTATTGGCTTCTTAATGGATAATTATGATTTACAAGCAGTGGTTTTATTCTTATCGTTAATTTACTTAGTTAGTTTGACAGTATTAATGACAATTCCGGGGATTAAAGCTTTAAATGAACAAGTGTAAAAGAGGAGTATTTTTACTCCTTTTTTATTTTATGTAAAGGAGAAGATCGATGTTAAATGGGGTGCTCGTCAATAGTGCAGCAATTATTTTAGGTGGTTGCTTGGGTGCGGTGTTGCGAAATATTAGTGAAGAAATGAAAGATACGGTTACAAAAGGAATTGGTTTAGGGGTCGTTGCGTTGGGAATCCAAATGGCTATTCAAACCAAATCTTTTACAATGGTCATTATTAGTTTGTGTATCGGTGCAATGATTGGTGAATTTTTTGGAATTGAAAAGGGTATGAATCGCTTGGGTCTATTTTTAGAAAAGAAATTTGCGCGTTCTAATAGTAATTTTGCTGAAGGCTTTGTGACGGCATCGCTTATTTTTGTGATTGGTTCCATGGGGATTGTCGGTTCGATTGAAAGTGGTGTTTCTGGAAATCATGCAACACTGTACACAAAAGCAGTCATGGATGGCTTTTTATCCATTATGTTGACAGCCTCTTTAGGTGTTGGTGTGTTATTTTCTTCGATTCCTATTCTTTTATATCAAGGGGCTATTGTTTTAGCGGCAAGCGTATTAGTCCGCTTGATTCCTCCTGAACTGATGACCGAATTAATGGGTGAAATTAGTGCCATTGGTGGTATTATGATTTTGGGGATTGGAATGAATATTTTGAAAATCAGCTACATTCGAGTGTCGAATTTTTTACCAGGAATTCTCATAATGGTGTTGTTGATGTGTATCCAATATTTCTACTAATAGTTATCGATAGGTTTCTTATTTTGCTTGTGTTACTCTAGAAAAGAGGAGGTCATTTGGATGAAATGGCTTATTTGGTTACTGAGTGTGATTGGAATTGAGTTAACGGGTTTTATTTCTAGTTTTTTTGCGGGGGATATTCAAACGGTCTACCAAGAGTTGCAAAAGCCACCCTTGTCTCCAGCAGGCGGTGTCTTTGGAATTATGTGGACGATTCTTTATGCGATGATTGGGACAGCCTTGTTTCTATTAATTACGTCAAAAGTTAATAAAGGAAAACAAACAGCAATTGTGTTATTTATTATTCAACAAGTTTTAAATTTCTCATGGAGTATTATTTTCTTTGGTGGCGGTCACTATTGGCTTGCGAGTGTCGTGATTGTTGCGCTGATTCTCTTAATTGTAGCGTGCATCAAAGTTTTTTATCGGATTCAGCCTTTCGCAAGTTATTTATTTGTTCCGTATCTCTTATGGTGTATCTTTGCAGGCTATTTATGCATTGGCATTGCTATTTTAAATTAAAAAAAGTAGATAAAAAACTATCCAGATGATAGAAAAAGGTGCGAAAGCGCAGCCGTTTTCTCGATGATCCGGATAGTTTATTTTTTTGTCTAAATATATTCTTCTGTTAACGTCATAAATTCATTGATATCTTTTAAGACCATATCGATACCTGCTTGCCAGAAATCAGGTTTTGTTAAATCAACTTGTAGATGTTTTTGTGCTAATTCTTCGGTTGTCATAGACGCTGTGTCGCGTAACAAGGCAATATATTCATCTTCAAAATTTGAACCTTTTTGATTGGCATAAGCATAAATACCCATGCTGAATAGATAACCAAATGTATACGGGAAGTTGTAAAATGGTACATCATCAATAAAGAAATGTAATTTTGCAGCCCAAAAATGGGGATGATACGTACCTAAGCTATCTAAATAACTTTCTTTTTGAGCAGCTAACATCATTTCAGTGATCTGTTCAGCAGAAACTAGCCCTTTTTGACGCGCTTGGTAGAAATTATTTTCAAAAATGTAACGGGTATGGATATTCATGAACATTGCAATTGCATTTTGCATTTTAGCATCCAGCAAATTGATTTTTTCTTCTTTGGTCGTTGCTTCTTTTAATGTCGCATCAGCAACAATTAATTCGGCAAAGGTGCTAGCGGTTTCGGCAACGTTCATCGCATAGTCTTGATTTAAGCTAGGCAAGTCCCACATCACACTACTGTGAAACGCATGTCCTAATTCGTGTGCTAACGTCGCTACTTCATTGACAGAATTACTATAAGTCATGAAAATACGTGATTCTTGTGTTTCAGGTAAGCTAGTGCAATAACCGCCAGGGCGTTTGCCTGGACGATCTTCCGCTTCAATCCATGCGTTATCAAATGCCATTTGCGCAAATTTGGACATTTTTGGACTGAATTTCTCAAAATTTTCCACGATAAATGTCGCTGCAGCATCAAACGAATAGGTACGTTCTTGCATCTCGCCTAAAATAATAGGCGCATCTTGGTCTTGCCAATCCATTTTTTCTTTCCCAAATAATTGCGCCTTACGTGTTAAAAAGTCAACGATAGGTTGTTTATTTTTTTGAATCGTTGCCCACATGGTATCTAGCGTTGCTTGTTCTAAACGATTATATTCTAATGGTTCTTTTAAGTAGTTATCAATTCCATGCAATTTTTGAGTGGACAAGCGGAAGCCGTCTAAGTGATTAAGAGTATCTGCAAATAAATCAGCTTTTTCATTCCAAGCTTGCTCCCATTTCTCAAATAATTCTTGACGAATGTTGGCATCAGGATCACCCATCATTTTATTAAAGGCTTGTCCTGCTGATAAGTGAATTTTTGTTCCATCTTCTTGCGTAAATGGAATCGTGATACTAGCGACAATTGTATCGTAATGTTCGCTCCAAGCATTTAACCCATCCAATTTCAATGTATTAATAATGTTTTCTTCAGCTTCAGATAATAGTTCGTTCCCGTCACGACGAATCTCTGTTAGACGGAAAGCAACTGGTTGTAATTGTTCCGTTTCCATTTGTGTGGTCCATGTATTATCGTCAATTTCTGTTAATTTTTTAGAGAAAATAGTACGTGCTAATTGATATTCTGGTAATTTACTGTATAAGTCGCCAGATAATATTTTTGCTTTACTATCGTTGACATTACTTGAAAGTAGGGCATTGATGAAACTCGAACATTGCCCAAAGCCATTGCTAATGGTTTCAGCTAATTGTAACAATTTCACCAAGGCATCTGTTGCATCTTCAGTTGGTGACCAAGCCGTTACTGCTTGGTGATACGCATGAATTTCATCTGATAATTGTGCCATACGTTGTGTTAATTTTTCTGAATCGCTTCCTCCTGGAAAAATAGTTTCTAAATCCCAGTTGATTGCATAAGTCATGAAAAAAACTCCCTTCTGTTTTCCGTATACAGTATAACATAACTGTTTCTTTGCTAAACAGAAAATGCTAAGATGAGATATTGAGGTGATGAAACAGTGAAAAAAGGTATGAAAAATGGAAATACCTATTTAATTATCGGTTTTGTTGTGATGGCAGTTCTCTTTTATAGCTCTTCGCAATCCTATGAGGAGCAGTCTCAAATTGGTTTACTTACCGTGTTGTTAAAAAATGAACCGTTCAAAGAGTGGCTAAGTAAAATTTCTTTTATCTATGCAGATAGCGAAGTTAGTATCCAAGCAAAAGGTTATTTTGCTTTTATTGAATTTTTTGTGCGGAAATTTGCGCATTTTGGGACGTATTTTGTTTTAGGTGGTAGCTTTTTCTTGGGATTGTTTCCTAAATTAAACTCATTAGGTTTGTCGGCTTTCTTTGGTTGGATGGCAGCAACGGGTTATGCAGGAATGGACGAATTTCACCAAATGATGACCAATGGACGCACACCGTTATTTCAAGATGTGATGTTAGATTCAGTTGGCGCGTTAACAGCAGTTCTGTTATGTTGGATATTCATTGGCTTTCGGCAACAACGAATTTTCTAAAAGGAGAGGATAGAATTGGCGGGACATAGTAAATGGAAAAATATTCAAGGAAGAAAAAATGCTCAAGATGCAAAACGAGGCAAAATTTTCCAAAAACTATCAAGAGAAATTTATATTGCGGCAAAAAATGGTGGGGCAGACAGTGCTTCAAATCCGGCATTGCGTTTAGCTTTAGACAAAGCCAAAGCAGCCAATATGCCCAATGATAATGTGGAACGTGCCATCAAAAAAGCTACCAGCTCAACTGATGGCGCAAACTATGATGAAGTTGTTTATGAAGGTTATGGACCAGGTGGGGTGGCGATTCTAGTAGAAACGCTAACGGATAATCGCAACCGAACAGGAACCAATGTCCGCGTTGCCTTTAGTCGCAATGGGGGGAATCTAGGAGAAACTGGCTCGGTAAGTTATATGTTTGACCGCAAAGGGTATCTGGCGATTGAAAGAGAAAATTTAGCTTTGGATGAAGATGAAATGCTGGAGAAAGTGTTGGAAGTCGGCGGTGAAGATTTAATTACCTCCCCGGAAGTATTTGAAATTTACACAGCGCCTGAAGATTTTACGACAGTTCGTGATGAATTAGAACAAAGCTTTACCTTAGCACAAGCTGAATTAACGATGTTGCCACAAACTACTACAGTATTGTCAGATGCACAAAAAGCACAATTTGACCAATTAATCGAAAAACTAGAAGATGATGACGATGTATCAGAAGTTTATACATCTATCGAAGAATAAAAAAAAGCTGAACGATTGCCGTTCAGCTTTTCTGTTTATAGGACAATAACTGGTGTTCCAACTTCAACCATATCGAATAATTCTGCCATGACTCCAGGTGGTGTATTCACGCAACCATGAGAACCAACTGTTTTCCATAATTCGCCACCATAAGCAGGTTGCCAGTTAGAATCATGAATACCAACACCTGTCCAATCAATTGGCATCCAATAATCAACAGGTTCTGCATATTTTGAACCGTCATCATTTGTTCCACGTAAGGTAGCGTTACGTTCTTTATTCCAGATATAAAAGACTCCTGGAGGGGTAGGTGTTTTAGGTTTTCCAGAAACAATATCGGTTTCTAGTACCACTTTGCCTTCTTTGTAGTACCACATGTGTTGATTTTGTAAATCAACTTCAACGTAAGTATCACTAAATAGTGGTGCTCCCGCATCGGCGCTTCCTTGAGCAATTGGTGTGCGAGTAAAATCTTCACCATTTGATAAATCAGCAATCAAGGCATCAGTTTCATCATCTGGTGCGATTGTCCAACTCAATGTCCCAGCAGGAACCGTCACTTCACCACGTTTGGTACTATTAAATTTAGAATCATTGGTACTTGTATTATATTTCTCCCCTAAAGAGGCAACATATTCACGGACTTTGTCGCGATTAATGTCTGCTTTGCCATCTTTGTAAGATAACCAGTCCATGATTTTATCTTTAGGAATTTCAAACGTGTTTCCATTAATTGTATAAGAAGCATTTACATGCGCAATTTTATTTAAGGCATCTGCTTCTTTATTTAGTTCTGCATTATCAGATGTAATCTTCGGTGTTGTTTTATAAGTGTCTAGATTTAATTCGTCTTTACCCGTTAATAATTCTGTTTTGAAATCTTCAATCGTTTGTTGAACATCAAATTTGGTACCAGTCACTTCAGGAGTAATTTCAAAACCATCTTCGCCCTTAGTTAATTTTGCATCTTCAGTTACTTGACGATCTTTATTTAGTTCATCAAGTTCTTTTTTTAATTCTTCAGTTTTGTCAGCTAAAATATCTTCATCAAAAGCTGCTTCGTTTAGAGAAAGATTTTGTTTTGAGCCGAGGGAAGCTGTACCCCATAACCATTGACTTTGGTCATTTTGCATTTTTTCTAAATCAGAAGTAAAGTCTGTATTTAAACCAAATTCATGTTTATTAATGGTTTTCCATTCTTGGTCATTTTCTTTTAAAGTAAATTCTTGTGCTGCATAACGATCATGCAACTTTTTATTTGCTTCTTCTACAGTTAACTCACTTACATTGATATCTTCAACATATGTTTTTGGTAAAAAACGATCAACATAATATGTACTACGATAAGAATAACCTGCGACAATAACTAAAATACCCACCAACACGCCAATGATGACTTTTTGAGTCGTAGACGTCATTGAACGTTTTCCAGAAAGAGACATAAAGATATTCAACTCCTCATAAATTTAAAATTGAGCTACAATACAACACAATAAGTTAGTAATATCATAGCATATTTACAATTGAAAACGAGAATAATGCTTAAAAAGTGGATGAATTCTAATAAATATTTAAAAAAGAGGGGAACATGACCGTAAAGTATGGACATGTTCCCTTCTGCTATTTTCTCGCTTCGTTACAAATTAGTTGTTTTTAGCATCTTCAGCATCTAGTTTGGCAAAAGCCGCATCTAGAATATCTTTCAATTGTTTTGCTGAAGCGGCCATACGATCTTTTTCGCCGTCATTTAATGGAATTTCAATGACTTGTTGGATACCTTGTGCATTAATAATGGCAGGTGCACCAATATAGATGTCAGATAATCCATATTCACCATTCATATAAACAGATAAAGGTAATACCGCATTTTCATCGCCTAAAATCGCTTTAGTGATACGTGCTAAAGCAACAGCAATTCCATAAAAAGTTGCGCCTTTTCTCTCAATGATGGTGTAAGCAGCATCACGCACGCTAAAGAATAAGTTAACCATTGCTTCTTCATCAACTTCTGGATGATTTTTAACCCATTCGTAAATTTGCAACCCAGCAACGTTGGCGTGAGACCATACAGGGAATTCTGAATCGCCATGTTCTCCTAAGATATAAGCATGAACATTACGAGCATCAACATCTAATAATTGTGCTAATGCTTGACGGAAACGTGCAGAATCTAGAGATGTTCCTGAACCAATTACGCGTTCTTTAGGGAAACCTGAAAACTTCCAAGTTGAATAAGTTAAGATATCGACCGGATTGGCTGCGATTAAGAAAATCCCATTAAAACCTGACGCAACAATCTGTGTCACTACTTCACGATTGATTTTTAGGTTTTTGTGAACTAAATCTAAACGTGTTTCTCCCGGTTTTTGAGGAGCACCAGCAGTGATAACCACAATATCAGCATCATGTGCATCTGCATAAGTGGCTGCATAGATTTTTTTAGGTGAAGTGAAAGCTAAGGCATGAGACAAATCCAAAGCATCTCCTTCAGTTTTTGCTACGTTGATATCAATAATGCCGATTTCTTGGGCAATGTTTTGAGTTACTAAGGCAAATGCGTAGCTAGAACCTACTGCGCCATCTCCAACAAGAATAACTTTTTGATGATCTTTCTTTAATGTTTGTGCAGTCATTGGTGTATCAATCCTTCCAATTTTTGTTTTAATATTTCCTTTACATTTACTATGTTACCATCTTCACGAGGATTTGTCATGTGATTTATGAAACAATATAACAGTTTTTTTAACTGTGCTAGTTGTAAATGCTTACTTCACAAATCTGTATTTATCTTTAATAGGTAAAATAGTTAAAGAAATCCTTATTAAAGCATTGAATTTTGGGCTATTAGGACGGATTATGTTATAATTTAGAAAAATACGCAGAGAAACTGGACAATGAACAATTGTCCAGCATTTTGCGTGAGGTTGAAAAAAATGGAACAAATGGAGATAGATAGATGAAAATGATTGTCGGACTGGGAAATCCCGGTAGAAAATATGAACATACAAAACATAATGTTGGCTTTATGGCAGTGGATCGTTTAGCGCAACACTTTAATACTACATTCAAAAAAAATCCTTTTGAAGCAGAAGTTGCTGATTTTTTTGTGAACGGAGAAAAAGTTTTATTAGTTAAACCACAAACATTTATGAATGAATCCGGACGAGCAGTGGGACCATTAATGACGTATTTTGGTGTTTATCCAGAAGAACTGGTTGTCATTTATGACGATTTAGATTTAGCCTTAGGGAAAATTCGCCTTCGTCAAAAAGGGAGCGCAGGGGGACATAATGGGATGAAGAGTATTATCTCGCATCTCAATACACAAGAATTTGATCGCATCAAAATTGGGGTTGATCGTCCGCAATCAGGCATGACTGTAGTGAATCATGTCTTGAGTGGTTTTTCAAAAGAGCATCAACCATTAATTGAAGGTAGTATTGATAAAGCTGTAGAAGCGACTATCGACTTTATCGAAAAAAATGATTTTATTGCTACGATGAATCGTTTTAATTAGGAGGGAAAGCATGGATTTAATTAATTTAATAGAAAAAACTCCTTTTATTAAAGAGTGGCATCAAGGCATTGAAGAGAAGATGCAGCGCCAATTAATGACGGGATTAGCAGGTTCTGCTAAAACGTTAGCGATTGCGAGTACCTATCAAAAATTCCGTCGTCCAACCGTTGTTGTGACGGCGAATTTGTATTATGCCAACCAATTAGTAGAAGACTTACGTCAAGTAATCGACGATGTTTATATTTTTCCAGTAGATGAAGTTCTTTCTGCAGAAATGGCCTTTGCTTCACCAGAAGCCAAAGCTGAACGGGTATTAACCTTACATGCGATTGCTGCAAACCAACCAGGTGTATACGTATTACCTGTGGCAGCTATTCGTAAATTTTTACCTACATTAAAGACTTGGCAAGAAGTCCAATTTTCATGGCAGGTAGGCGATGAAATCGATGTAGAGCAATTGCCACAACAATTAGTGTTAATGGGGTATGAACGCCAAACGATGATTGGTAAACCGGGTGAATTTAGCATTCGAGGAAGTATTATTGATATTTATCCTCTACATACGGAATATCCTGTGCGTATAGAACTATTCGATGTCGAAATCGATTCGATGCGCTATTTCGATGTGGAAACCCAACGTTCTGTGACTAATTTGGATGAAGTCTTGATTTTGCCGACAACAGAATTAGTTTTTTCAAAAGAAAACTTAGTAAAGGGTAGTGAAAAGCTCCAAGAATTATTAACCAAACGCTTAGCAGTGACCAATGAGCCAACCGATAAGCAATTTTTATCGGATTATTTTGGTCAATTGATAGCTTCATGGAAAGATGGAATTCCAGGAGACACTGCCAATTTCTATACGGATCTTTTATATCAAGAAAAACAAACCATTTTAGATTATTTTGCGAAAGATGCTTTATTATTAGTTGATGATTATGGTCGTATCATGGAAACCAATCGTGAAATTGAACGTGAAGAAAGCGAATGGCACACGCAAAAAATTTCTGAACTGCGTGTGTTTTCTGAACAAACATTTGGCGTCAATCTCCATCAATTATTCCAACGTTTAACGTTTACCACCACGTATTTTTCACTCTTTCAAAAAGGCATGGGGAATTTACGTTTCCAAGCCATTCACAATATTCAATATCGTCCAATGCAACAATTTTTTGGACAAATGGGTTTATTAAAGGTTGAAATTGATCGTTGGGAAAAACAACAACAAACGGTTATCTTTTTAGTTGGCAGTCATGAACGTGCCAAAAAATTAGAGCAAGATTTTCGAGACCATGAAATTTATGCAGTCGAAACAACACCGGATAGATTATTCACAGGGCGTTCTCAAATCGTTGAAGGAACGTTGCAAAGCGGATTTGAACTACCGCAAGATCACGTTGTCGTAGTTACTGAACAAGAGCTGTTCCAAAAAGTGACCAAAAAACGTACACGTCGTCAAACAGTTACCAATGCAGAACGCTTAAAAAGTTACAATGAATTGAAAACCGGCGATTATGTCGTACATGCCAATCATGGGATTGGTAAATACATTGGTATGCAGACTTTAGAAGTAGATGGCGTTCACCAAGATTATATGACGATTGTTTATCAAAATGACGATAAATTATTTATCCCAGTTACTCAGCTAAATTTAATTCAAAAATATGTCGCTTCTGAATCGAAATCACCCAAAATTAACAAATTAGGTGGAACCGAGTGGGCAAAAACTAAGCGGAAAGTTTCGAAAAAAATTGAGGATATTGCAGATGATTTAATTCAACTTTATGCCAAGCGTGAAGCTGAAGAAGGGTATGCTTTTGCGCCAGATGATGCCTATCAGCGTGAATTTGAAGATGCTTTTCCATACAGCGAAACGGACGACCAATTACGTAGCACCTCTGAAATTAAACGAGATATGGAAAAAGAAAAACCGATGGATCGTTTGTTAGTAGGAGATGTTGGTTTTGGGAAAACTGAAGTGGCATTGCGGGCGGCATTTAAAGCCATCAAAGAAAGCAAACAAGTCGCCTTTTTAGTGCCGACAACTATCTTAGCTCAACAACATTACGAAACGATGGTTGATCGTTTCGAAGGATTTCCTGTGAATGTGGGTTTGTTAAGTCGTTTTCGTACCAAGAAACAACAAAATGAAACGATTAAAGAAATTAAAGAAGGTAAAATAGATATTGTCGTAGGAACGCATCGAATTTTATCTCAAGATATTGAATTTGCTGATTTAGGCTTGTTGGTAATTGATGAAGAACAACGCTTTGGTGTTAAACATAAAGAACGTTTGAAACAGCTTCGTTCGCAAGTCGATGTTTTAACTTTAACAGCTACACCAATTCCAAGAACCTTGCACATGTCGATGCTGGGCGTTCGTGATTTATCCGTAATTGAAACGCCACCGGAAAATCGCTACCCTATTCAAACGTATGTGATGGAAACCAATCCAGGAGCGATTCGTGAAGCAATTTTGCGCGAAATGGCACGTGGCGGACAAGTTTTCTACTTATATAATCGTGTAGATACGATTGAACAAAAAGTTGAAGAACTTCAAGCGTTAGTACCAGATGCGCGGATTGGGTATGCGCATGGGCAAATGACAGAAGTGCAGTTGGAAAATACTTTGTTTGATTTTATCGAAGGTCAATTTGACGTCTTAGTTACAACAACCATTATTGAAACAGGCGTCGATATTCCCAACGCGAATACTTTATTTGTAGAAAATGCCGATTATATGGGCTTATCTACGTTGTATCAATTGCGTGGGCGTGTGGGTCGAAGTAATCGGGTTGCCTATGCGTATTTCATGTATGAGCAACAAAAAATCTTAAATGAAGTCAGTGAGAAACGCCTGCAAGCAATCAAAGACTTTACCGAATTAGGTTCTGGATTTAAAATTGCAATGCGGGACTTATCAATTCGTGGTGCCGGTAATTTATTAGGCGCGCAACAACACGGCTTTATCGATTCTGTTGGATTTGACATGTATGCACAAATGTTGTCAGAAGCAGTTGATCGTAAGCAGGGCAAAAATACACAAACGGAAAAAACATCCGTGGAAATTGATTTGGGAATTGATGCCTACCTACCAACGGAATATATTGATGATGAACGTCAGAAAATTGAAATCTACAAACGCATTCGCGAACTGGAAAGTATGGATAGTTTAGATGAATTACAAGATGATTTAATCGATCGCTTTGGCGAATACCCAGACGAAGTTGCTCACTTATTAATGGTCGGTGAAATTAAGATGAATGGTGAACGGGCATTAATAGATACGATTCGTAAACATGGCCCAATTATTCAATTTATTTTGAGTAAAGCAGGGACGAAAGCTTATACTGTTGAACAACTGTTTGAAGCATTATCAGCTACGAAATTAAAAGCGACATTAGGTGTTGAAAAAGAACAAATGCATATCAAACTAACCGTGCCAAAAGGGATGAAACAAATGGTTTGGTTGCATGAAGTGCAAGAATTTGTTAAGGCTTTACGTGAAATACGTTACCAAGAGCAACTACAACAAAAGCGCTAGCAAGGAGGATGCCCCATGGCTCGAAATCAAATGCAACGGATGATGAAAGGCGCTTTTGTATTAACATTAGCTTCTTTTATCGCCAAATTATTGAGTGCAGTCTATCGCGTTCCTTTTCAAAACTTAGTTGGTGACGAAGGGTTTTATGTGTATCAACAAGTCTATCCCATTTATGGATTGGCTATGACGTTGGCGTTATCGGGGTTACCACAGTTTATTTCAAAATTAGTGGCAAGCCAAAAAAATCCGCAAAAGCAACAACAAACGTTAGATGAAATTTACCCTTTAGTATTTTGGTTTTCGATTTGTTTATGGGGGCTGACCTTTTTCTTTAGTGGTGTTATTGCGACTATCATGGGAAATAGCTTGTTGAAACCGTTGATTCAAGTGGTATCATTTACATTTTTATTAGTGCCGCCCTTATCGTTTTACCGTGGGAATTTTCAAGGGAATTTATTGATGGTGCCTTCTGCTATTTCTCAAGTTTCTGAACAATTTTTGCGCGTGGGTGTCATTTTAGCTGCCGCTGCGGCTTTTCGCCGGTTGTCGTTAACTATTTATCAAGTAGGGACATTAGCCATGACAGGTGCCTTTGTTGGTGGTGTCGTTGCTTGGCTGATTTTGATGTATTACGATCATAAAATTTTTGGAACTAAGCAACGCTTTTTACGAATACCGCAGACATTCTCGGTGTCGCAACGCATGCGTCGTAAATTTTTTGTTGAAGGCGGCTTGCTATCGATTTATAGTGGTTTATTAATTTTATTTCAATTAGTAGATTCTTTTTTTATCGTAAATGCGTTAGAGTTTCAAGGTGTTGCTGAACAAAGTGCGCGGATTGCGAAAGGGGTATATGATCGTGGACAACCGCTAGTACAATTAGGATTAGTCGCTGCAACTGCTTTAAGTGCTACTTTTTTACCCGCACTGACAGCTTGTTTAATGGAAGAACGAGGCGAACAATTTTTGAAGTCAGCTAAAATATACCTTCGTTTAACAATTGGTCTAGCGCTGGCTGCATCAACTGGATTAGCGGTATTATTGCCGTATATTAATTATGCTCTGTTTAAAGATAATGCTGGCAATATGGCGCTAACGCTATTTGTGTTTGCGATTGTATTAACAGCAACTATTCAGGCCTATCAAAGTATTGCTCAAAGTCAAAATTATTTTCGCCGTTCATTAAAAGCAGCAGGTTGGGGCATTGGAATTAAATTTGTAGTGACTGGGCCATTAACAGTTTTATTTGGAACGATTGGTGCAAGTTTATCAACTTTAGTAGGATTAACCGTCATCTTGTGGTATCTTATCAAAAAAGAAGATGCGCAGGTTAATGTTTTTTGGAGAGAACGACATTTTGGTCGTAAATTAATCACATGTGCCGTGGGGATGGCTATTGGTTTATGGGTTTTTTATGGATTATTAACGTATGTGGTTGGTGCACCGGACAGTCGTTTGCAAGCATTGCTTTTTAGTTTGTCAGGAGTCGTTGTGGGCGTAACCATTTTTATCCAATTGGCGATACGTTTAGAATTATTAACGTTACGCGAATGGCTAATGATTCCATTTGGCAAAAAAATATTACGTTTTATGGGAGGAAAATAATGCGTTTAGACAAGTTTCTAAAAATTTCAAGAATTATTAAACGTCGCTCTGTTGCGAAAGAAGTAGCAGATAAAGGACGTATTCAAATTAATGGCACTTTAGCAAAATCAAGTAGTTCAGTCAAAGTGGGCGATACCTTAAAAATTCAATTTGGAAACCGTATTTTAGAAGTAAAAGTGAATGAATTACATGAATCAACTAAAAAAGAAGATGCAGCAAAAATGTATGAAATTTTATCAGAAAAAAGAGTCGATAATTTCGAGTAAATTAGGTTAGACAAGCGTTTCTGATGTTGGTATAATAAAAAAGACAGTCAAGAAAGATTGGAGCGAGTACCTGTGAGTAAAGAGGTCAAAAATAATGTGAAAATCTTAGACACAGACTATGCCAAAGAACAATATGCGAAATATGCGTATCAACAACGACAAATTATTTTTCGCCGTCGTCGTTTAATGGCTGTTTTTATAGTCGCCTTCGTTGTTTTTTTGAGTGTCGGCATTTCCTTGTTTAACGATTATTTACGTCTGCAACGATTGCAAGATGTAAAACAAGAAACCATCGTGAAACAAGCAGAAGTGAAACAAAAAATGGCTGATTTAAATAGAGACGTGGCATTGCTAAAAGACGATGATTATGTCGCAAAAGTTGCCCGTAGCCGTTTCTTGTATTCAAAAGAAGGTGAGTTAATTTTCCCTTTACCTGGGAATGAGGCCGCTGAGAAAGCAGAGGATTCAACAACTGAATCGAGTGAATAATTCGCATTGTTCATTGCTTATTAACTTGTGTCGTGCAACGTGTGTGTAGAATAATCTACGCACGTATAAAGCATAAATAAAAAAACCGTAGAAACTATGGGGATTGCTCGTATGACGAGAATCTTATGAAGAAATCATAAGAAGTTTTCAAAATGGGACAAAAATTAGGAGGAACATTTTTTTATGTCAATCGAAGTTGGAGCGAAACTACCTGGAAAAGTGTCAGGGATTACAAATTTTGGTGCGTTTATTGATTTAGGTGGAGGCAAAACTGGACTGGTTCACATCAGCGAAGTATCGAATGGTTTTGTTAAAGATATTAATGATGTTTTAAAAGTTGGCGATGAAGTAACCGTACTTGTAACAACCATTGGTAATGATGGGAAAATTGGATTATCAATCCGTAAGGCAGAAGACAAGCCAAAAGAAGAGAAACGTGACTTTCCGAAAAAAGACTTTAATCGATCAAGTCCGAAAAAAACATTCCCACGTAATAACAATCAACAAAGCACAGGGAATAACAAACAAGACTTCGATTCATTAATGAGTTCGTTCTTAAAAGACAGTGACGATCGTTTATCATCTTTGCGTCGTAACACTGAAGGCAAACGTGGAGGCCGTGGTGGTCGTCGTAATTAATGATTGAATTTGAACAGGTAGGAGATTTTGAGACGAATCTCCTCACCTGTTTTTTGTTTTTAAATCCAAGGAGGAAACCAACATGCTAGTATCGAAAGTGGCGAAATTAGTGCAAGAGAAACAATTATGGCAACCCACAGATCGTCTTTTAGTCGCTGTTTCAACTGGAGTTGATTCAATGGTGTTGCTCCATTTATTGACACAACTGCACGTATCTTTTGGCGTGGTTCATGTGAATCATCAGTTGCGAGCCGCATCTGAAAAGGAAGCTCTTTTTTTAACTGAATATTGTCAAACGCGCCAGATTCCCTTCTATCAAACGCGGTGGGAGCAACCTGCAACAACAGGTGTTGAGGCAGCTGCTCGTAAATTTCGGTATACTTTTTTCGAAAAAATTATGAAGCAACACCAATATTCTGTTTTATTGACGGCACATCACAGCGATGACCAGATGGAAACCATTTTGATGAAGTTGATTCGTGAGGGAAATTTCTTTAGTAGTAGTGGTATTCGGTTGAATCAGTCATTTGGTTCAGGGAGACTTGTGCGACCGTTGCTGACAACCACCAAAGCAGAAATCCGAACATACAGTCAAGAAAATCATGTTCCGTATTTTGAAGATGAAACCAATACGTCTCTAGCCATGCAACGTAATCGTTTGCGTTCACAAGTGTTGCCTGTTTTAAAAAAAGAAAATTCGCAAGCCATGCAGCATTTTCAACAATGGTCAGAACAAACAATTTGGGCGCAAGAAATCATTGCTGAGCAGCAACAACAATGGTTGACAAAGTATCTAAAAGTAGACAATGTGGGGTATCATTTTGATGTAACTCATTATTTACACCTTTCAGAAGCCAAGCAGTATTTTTTTATACAAGCAATAAAACAACAGCTACAACAAGAGCAGAAAATTGTTCTTACCGAGAAACAGATTCAACAACTAATGGAGCTTTTAGTTGGTCCATCACAAGGAACGCTCACCTTAGCGAAGCACTGGCAGGTCAAAAAAACCTATCAGCATATCACGATTGCGCCCAAAAAAGAAAAGCAGGCTAGTGAGGTAGCCGTTCGCTTGAAAATTGGCGAGTCACAATTTTTGTCAGAGGATGAGTGGATAGGTGTTTTTTTGGTAGGAGAAGAAAAAATTCCCGAAAAAGTCAAACTTTGGTCAGAGTATCGCCAAGATTTGGCGGTAAAATTTCCTTCTGTAACCATCCTCAGAAAACGTCAAAATGGTGATAAAATCGCTTTAACACCACATTTAACTAAAAAAATTAGCCGCATTTTTATTGATCAAAAAATTCCTAACGATAAGCGAGAAGAAGCATGGATTTTAACAAACGAACAAGATGAGATTTTGGGAGTGATTCCTTACGTCTTTTCCTATTTGAGTATTACGAAAGAAACTGATAAAATACACTACGTACTGCTTTATCGAAGGATGAAATAAATGAGCTACAATTTGTAGTGTTAAAATAATTGCTTTTTGATTTTAAGAAGAAAATCATCGAGATGATAAGAAGTCAAACCGCCTGAACAATGGGGTTTGCTTGAAAGGGTAAACTAACCCTTTTTTCAAGAAATGTTCGCACACATCAGGAGTAGAATTTGGAAGGAGAAACAAAATGTTAGAAAAAGACATTGAAAAAATCTTAATTACAAGAGAAGAAATCCAGTCACGTTGCGAGGAATTGGGAAAAGAATT
Organism: Enterococcus sp. AMC1623; assembly: GCF_058216495.1. Classification (NCBI taxonomy): domain Bacteria; kingdom Bacillati; phylum Bacillota; class Bacilli; order Lactobacillales; family Enterococcaceae; genus Enterococcus; species Enterococcus sp. AMC1623. Next base: position 2,665,735 of record NZ_CM177096.1, read on the forward strand.
AACAGCGGAATACGCAGATAAAAATCCCCTAGTGGTCGGCGTTTTAAAAGGTGCTGTACCATTTATGGCAGATATTGTTCGTGAAATGGATTGTTACCTAGAATTAGATTTTATGGATGTTTCAAGTTATGGTAATGCAACTGTCTCATCTGGTGAAGTAAAAATCATCAAAGACTTAGACACAAATGTTGAAGGTCGTGACATGTTAATTGTTGAAGATATCATCGACAGTGGTCGTACATTAGCTTACTTAGTTGATTTATTTAAGTACCGTAAAGCGAAATCGGTTCGTATCGTTACATTACTAGATAAACCTGAAGGACGTGTCGTGGATATCGAAGCAGATTACATTGGTTTTGATGTACCAAATGAGTTTGTTGTGGGCTATGGTTTAGACTACGCAGAGCAATATCGTAACCTTCCTTATGTAGGGGTTTTAAAACCAAGCGTGTACGAAACAAAAGAGTGACCGTTTCTAAAAAACTTGTGATACAATGGAAAGGTCAAAGTAAGACAAATTGGCAAGGAGGGGCCGCATGAATAAAAAAAATAACGGAACAGTAAGAAACACCCTATACTATGTGCTGGTCATACTGGCAATGGTCATGGTTGTTTACTTCTTCCTAGGGAATGGTGGAAACCAAACGCCTGAAATCGAATATTCTAAGTTCACTGAACAATTAGAAGAAGGCGAGATCAAAGAGTTTAAAGTACAGCCCGCGAATGGTGTCTATCGTATCGTCGGCGAATACAATGAAGAACAAAAAATCAATAATAATAATGGGTTAGCTGTTCTAGGCTCAACTCAAGCAACAACCACACGATTCACTACAATTATTTTGCCAAATGACTCAACTCTCAGCGAAGTTACTGCGCTGGCAAGTGAACATTCTGTAAAAACAACAATTGAAGAGGAATCTAGTAGCGGTATTTGGTTATCGCTATTAATTAGTTTCTTACCATTAGTTATCATCATTTTCTTCTTCTACATGATGATGGGACAACAAGGTGGTGGCGGTGGCGGTAATGGCCGTGTCATGAACTTTGGTAAATCGAAAGCCAAAGAAGCTGACAAAAAAGCAAACCGCGTTCGTTTCTCTGACGTAGCCGGAGCCGAAGAAGAAAAACAAGAATTAGTTGAAGTTGTTGAATTCTTAAAAGACCCTCGTCGTTTTTCTGAATTAGGAGCACGTATTCCTGCAGGTGTTCTTTTAGAAGGACCTCCCGGAACTGGTAAAACATTGCTTGCAAAAGCCGTTGCTGGTGAAGCAGGCGTACCGTTTTATTCAATCTCTGGTTCAGATTTCGTGGAAATGTTTGTCGGAGTCGGTGCCAGCCGTGTGCGTGATTTATTTGAAACAGCGAAGAAAAATGCTCCAGCGATTATCTTTATCGATGAAATCGATGCAGTTGGTCGTCAACGTGGCGCTGGTATGGGTGGCGGACACGATGAACGTGAACAAACCCTTAACCAATTATTAGTTGAAATGGATGGATTTGGTGGTAACGAAGGTGTTATCGTTATTGCTGCAACGAACCGTTCAGATGTCTTAGACCCAGCGTTGTTACGTCCAGGTCGTTTTGACCGTCAAATTCTTGTTGGGCGCCCAGATGTCAAAGGTCGTGAAGCAATTTTACGTGTACATGCTCGTAATAAACCACTAGCAGATGACGTTGATTTAAAAGTTGTGGCACAACAAACACCAGGTTTTGCCGGTGCTGAATTAGAAAATGTTTTAAACGAAGCTGCCTTAGTTGCTGCTCGTCGTAATAAAAAGAAAATCGATGCTTCGGATATTGATGAAGCAGAAGATCGTGTGATTGCTGGTCCAGCGAAGAAAGATCGTGTTATCAGCAAACGTGAACGTGAAATGGTTGCCTATCATGAAGCAGGGCATACAATTGTCGGTTTAGTTTTAAGCCGTGCACGTATCGTTCATAAAGTAACGATTATTCCACGTGGTCGTGCAGGTGGTTACATGATTGCTTTACCAAAAGAAGATCAAATGCTAATGACAAAAGATGATATGTTTGAACAAATTGTTGGACTATTGGGTGGACGTACAGCCGAAGAAATTGTCTTCAACGTTCAATCAACAGGCGCTTCAAATGACTTTGAACAAGCAACTGCTTTAGCACGTAGTATGGTTACTGAATATGGAATGAGTGACAAACTTGGACCTGTTCAATATGAAGGCAATCATCAAGTCTTTGTAGGTCGTGACTATGGTCAAACAAAAGCTTACTCTGAACAAGTTGCCTTTGAAATCGACCAAGAAGTTCGTTCTATCTTAATGAAAGCTCACACGAAAGCACGTGAAATCATTGAAGAATACAGCGAACAACATAAATTAATTGCTGAGAAATTACTAGAGTTTGAAACGCTAGATGCCAAAGCAATTAAATCATTGTTTGAAACAGGTAAAATGCCTGAAGGATCAGAAAACAGTGATTACCCAAGTGAAAAAGCGCAATCGTTTGAAGAAGCAAAACGTGCTTTAGAAGCAAAAGATGCAGAGAAGCAAGCGGAAGAAAAAGAAGATTTTGAAGAAGCGAAAGATTACTTTGCACATATCCGTGAAGAGTCTCAAGACGCGGATAAAGATGATTCAAAAGAATAAGAAAAAAGTAGGCTGTGACTCCTGTCGCAGCCTCTTCTCTTGTTAAAAACGATAAAGTTGAAAAAAAAAGCAGATACTAGTATGATTCACTAGTGAAAGAATGAAGGAGAGAAAACAACCCATGAAAGATTATTTAGTAAAAGCATTAGCGTATGGTGGCTATGTTCGTGCCTATGCAGTCAATGCAACAGAGACTGTAGCAGAAGCACAACGTCGTCATGATACTTGGAATATAGCTTCCGCAGCATTAGGTCGTTCATTAGTTGGTGGACTACTATTAGGTGCAACCTTAAAAGGTGACGACAAAATGACCGTTAAAATTCAAGGGGACGGCCCGACTGGTGCGATTATTGTTGATAGTAACGGGAACGGTGATGTGAAAGGCTATATTCAAAATCCACATATTAGCTTACCTTTAAATGAAAAAGGAAAAATAGATGTACGTGGAGCAGTTGGAACAAATGGCGTATTTACTGTAATTAAAGATTTAGGTTTGAAAGAACCATTTTCTGGACAAACACCAATTGTTTCTGGTGAATTAGGCGAAGATTTTACGTATTATTTAGCAGTTTCTGAACAAATTCCTTCAGCAGTAGGCTTGAGTGTATTGGTTAATACAGATGATACAATTAAAACTGCTGGTGGATTTATGCTGCAAGTAATGCCAGGTGCCAGTGATGAAGTAATCGAAGCATTAGAAGAACGTTTGAAAAACTTACCAAATGTGTCTTCATTATTAGAAGAAGGAAAAACACCAGAAGATATCTTAGAAATTATCTTTGAAGGAGAAGCAGTCATGATTTTGGAAGACTCACCAGTTCAATTTAACTGTGAGTGTTCAAAAGAAAAATTTGCGACAGCGATTATCACATTAGGCACAAGTGAAATTCAAGCAATGATTGATGAAGATCATGGTGCAGAAGCAGTTTGTTCATTCTGTGGAGAAAAATATTATTTTGACGAACCTGAATTGGAAGAATTGATTCAAGAAATCACAGGAGAAAAAGAATAGATGGAACACACGTGGAAAATTGGTAACGTAGAAATTCCTAATCGTGTCGTCGTTGCACCAATGGCAGGTATTTCAAATTCGGCTTTTCGAGTAACTGTGAAAGAAGCCGGTGCGGGATTAGTTGTCTGTGAGATGATTAGTGACCAAGGGATTCAAATGCGTAATAAAAAAACGTTGAGTATGTTGCATATTGATGAAACGGAACATCCGTTAAGTCTACAAATTTTCGGTGGCAATAAAGATTCTTTAGTTGAAGCTGCACAGTTTGTAGCTGAAAATACGACAGCCGATATTATTGATATTAATATGGGTTGTCCTGTCAATAAAATTATTAAAGCAGAAGCTGGTGCAAAATGGTTGCTTGATCCTGACAAAGTTTATGAAATGGTTCATGCTGTTTCTTCAGCAATTGATAAACCTGTAACTGTTAAAATGCGTATCGGCTGGGATGAACAGCATGTTTTTGCAGTGCAAAATGCACAAGCTGCTGAAGCCGCTGGTGCCTCAGCAATTGCTATGCACGGTCGGACACGAGTACAGATGTATGAAGGACAAGCAAATTGGGACATTTTAAAAGAAGTTAAAGAGAATATTTCGATTCCGTTTATGGGCAATGGTGATGTTCGCACACCAGAAGACGCAAAACAGATGTTTGACGAAGTTGGTTGTGATGCTGTGATGATTGGTCGTGCTGCTTTAGGCAACCCATGGATGATTCGTCGGACAAAACATTATTTAGAAACTGGTGAATTAATTGCTGAACCCACACCAAGAGAAAAAATCGAAACGGCTATCTTACATTATGACCGTTTGATAGACTTAAAGGGTGAAAAAGTAGCATCTTTAGAATTTCGTCAACATGCAGCGTACTATTTAAAAGGTATTTCACGTGCAGCTAAAGTGAAAGCCGCGATTAATCAATCTGAAAATCGCGCAACCACAGTACACTTGTTAGAAGAATTTCTTGAGAAAGTTGAGAATCAACCAGTTAAGAGTTAATTATCTAAGAAAAATTCAAGTCGAGAAATAACTTCGACTTGCTTTTTTTTGTCAACATTGGCATTATAGAAAGGAAACATATCAGAGAATGGAGGAAAACTCGTGACAGAGGAACGACAAACACAAGAAGAATTAAATGACCAAATGCTGGTACGTCGACAAAAGATGGAACAATTGCGCGAAGAAGGCATTGATCCATTTGGCCAACGATTTGACCGTACTCATAATTCTGCCGAGTTGCATGAATTATTTGAACCACGTACAAAAGAAGAGTTAAGTGAAATGGAACTTACAGCAAGTATCGCTGGACGTATCGTTACTAAACGTGGGAAAGGAAAAGCTGGTTTCGCACATTTACAAGATCGCGAAGGCCGTATCCAAATTTATGTACGTAAAGATGAAGTGGGCGATGAAGCATATGACGTATTTAAACATGCAGATTTAGGGGACTTCTTTGGTGTTACTGGTCAAATTATGAAAACAAATACTGGTGAAGTATCCGTTAAAGCAAAAGAGATTACCATCTTATCAAAAGCTTTACGTCCATTACCAGATAAATATCATGGCTTAACAAATATTGAACAACGCTATCGTCAACGTTATTTAGATTTAATTAGTAATCAAGAAAGCTTTGACCGTTTTACAAAACGTAGCCAAATCATCAGTGAAATTCGTCGTTACTTAGATGCCCAAGGTTATTTAGAAGTCGAAACACCTGTTTTACACAATCAAGCAGGGGGCGCAGCCGCTCGTCCATTTATTACACACCACAATGCCTTAGATATGGATTTATATCTACGCATTGCGTTGGAATTACACTTGAAACGTTTAATCGTTGGTGGGATGGAAAAAGTGTATGAGATTGGTCGTGTGTTCCGTAATGAAGGTATCGACACAACGCATAATCCTGAGTTCACTATGCTAGAATGTTATACTGCTTATACAGATTATAAAGATATCATGGATTTAACAGAAGGTATTATTCGTCATGCAGCAGAAAAAACATTAGGAACCGCACATCTTGTTTATGATGGTCAGGAAGTAGATTTAGCATCTAATTTCAATCGTATTCACATGGTAGATGCAGTAAAAGAAATTACTGGTGTGGATTTCTGGCAAGAAATGACAGTGGAAGAAGCTCGTCAATTGGCAAAAGAACATAAGGTTGAAATTACCGATGCGATGAGCATTGGTCATATTATTAACGAGTTCTTTGAAACCTTTGTTGAAGAAACATTGCAACAACCAACGTTTATTTATGGTCATCCAGTTGAAGTATCTCCATTAGCAAAGAAAAATCCGGAAGATCCTCGTTTTACCGATCGTTTTGAATTATTTATCGTTGGTCGGGAATTTGCGAACGCCTTTACAGAATTAAATGATCCAATTGATCAAAGAGAACGTTTTGAAGAACAAGAAAAAGAACGTGCAGCAGGAAATGATGAAGCACATGGTGTGGATGAAGATTTCTTAGAAGCATTAGAATATGGTATGCCGCCAACTGGTGGTTTAGGAATTGGAATTGACCGTTTAGTGATGCTGTTGACAGATGCACAATCGATTCGTGACGTTTTATTGTTCCCAACAATGCGCTAATAATATAGTAGAAAAAGTTACGGATATTTTATCCGTGACTTTTTTATTTGTTTCAATGAAATAAAAATAAGAAAAAAGGGGATGTTTCTATCTAAAGGCGAACATTTTTAAGCACTTTATTTTTCAACAATCGGGAATAAAAAAACTTCGAAAAAACATAAGAAATTCATTGACCTTAAGGGATTTCCTTGGTATATTATTACTTGTCCTAAACGACAAAAAAACTTTTAAAACTTTTGAAAAAAAGAGTTGACGAAGTAAATGACACATGATATTATAACAAAGTCGTCAAAATGAATTCGAGAAAAACGTTGAAATATCAACGGATTAATTGAAAAAAAGTTGTTGACAAGTAATAATGAGTTTGTTAAAATAATCAAGTCGCTGTCAAAAAGCATTCAAGAAGTTTGAACTTCTTGAAAAAAACTTTTTTTAAAAAACATTGACAATGAAATATCAATCTGTTATGATATAAAAGTTGCTAGAACAGCAAAAGTAGACCTTTGAAAACTGAACAAAGCAAGCAAACGAACCAATTGTGTAGGACACTTCTATTAGATAGAAGTAACACAAAACAAGCAAGCAGTAATGCTAGCAAACGTTATTTATGAGCTTAACAATCGAAAGATTGTTTCAACTTTTTATGAGAGTTTGATCCTGGCTCAGGACGAACGCTGGCGGCGTGCCTAATACATGCAAGTCGAACGCTTCTTTTCCGCCGAACTTCGGTTCACTGGAAAAGAGGAGTGGCGAACGGGTGAGTAACACGTGGGTAACCTGCCCATCAGAGGGGGATAACACTTGGAAACAGGTGCTAATACCGCATAATGTTTTTTTTCGCATGAGAAAAAGCTGAAAGGCGCTTTTGCGTCACTGATGGATGGACCCGCGGTGCATTAGCTAGTTGGTGAGGTAACGGCTCACCAAGGCAACGATGCATAGCCGACCTGAGAGGGTGATCGGCCACACTGGGACTGAGACACGGCCCAGACTCCTACGGGAGGCAGCAGTAGGGAATCTTCGGCAATGGACGAAAGTCTGACCGAGCAACGCCGCGTGAGTGAAGAAGGTTTTCGGATCGTAAAACTCTGTTGTTAGAGAAGAACAAGGATGAGAAGAGAATGTTCATCCCTTGACGGTATCTAACCAGAAAGCCACGGCTAACTACGTGCCAGCAGCCGCGGTAATACGTAGGTGGCAAGCGTTGTCCGGATTTATTGGGCGTAAAGCGAGCGCAGGCGGTTTCTTAAGTCTGATGTGAAAGCCCCCGGCTTAACCGGGGAGGGTCATTGGAAACTGGGAGACTTGAGTGCAGAAGAGGAGAGTGGAATTCCATGTGTAGCGGTGAAATGCGTAGATATATGGAGGAACACCAGTGGCGAAGGCGGCTCTCTGGTCTGTAACTGACGCTGAGGCTCGAAAGCGTGGGGAGCGAACAGGATTAGATACCCTGGTAGTCCACGCCGTAAACGATGAGTGCTAAGTGTTGGAGGGTTTCCGCCCTTCAGTGCTGCAGCAAACGCATTAAGCACTCCGCCTGGGGAGTACGACCGCAAGGTTGAAACTCAAAGGAATTGACGGGGGCCCGCACAAGCGGTGGAGCATGTGGTTTAATTCGAAGCAACGCGAAGAACCTTACCAGGTCTTGACATCCTTTGACCACTCTAGAGATAGAGCTTTCCCTTCGGGGACAAAGTGACAGGTGGTGCATGGTTGTCGTCAGCTCGTGTCGTGAGATGTTGGGTTAAGTCCCGCAACGAGCGCAACCCTTATTGTTAGTTGCCATCATTTAGTTGGGCACTCTAGCGAGACTGCCGGTGACAAACCGGAGGAAGGTGGGGATGACGTCAAATCATCATGCCCCTTATGACCTGGGCTACACACGTGCTACAATGGGAAGTACAACGAGTTGCGAAGTCGCGAGGCTAAGCTAATCTCTTAAAACTTCTCTCAGTTCGGATTGTAGGCTGCAACTCGCCTACATGAAGCCGGAATCGCTAGTAATCGCGGATCAGCACGCCGCGGTGAATACGTTCCCGGGCCTTGTACACACCGCCCGTCACACCACGAGAGTTTGTAACACCCGAAGTCGGTGAGGTAACCTTTTTGGAGCCAGCCGCCTAAGGTGGGATAGATGATTGGGGTGAAGTCGTAACAAGGTAGCCGTATCGGAAGGTGCGGCTGGATCACCTCCTTTCTAAGGAATATTACGGAAACTACACATCGTTTGCCTTTGTTCAGTTTTGAGAGGTTTACTCTTAAATTTATTGGGGCCTTAGCTCAGCTGGGAGAGCGCCTGCTTTGCACGCAGGAGGTCAGCGGTTCGATCCCGCTAGGCTCCATTAACGACAATGGTCGTTAAGTATTGTTCATTGAAAACTGGATATTTAAAGTAAAGAAATCAAAACAAACCGAGAACACCGCGTTGAATGAGTTTTTTAATAAGTTCAATTGCTTATTTTTCTTGATAAAACTTCTATCGCTAGAAGATCTTTATCAAAACCCAACCGTAAGGTTGATAAGGTTAAGTGAATAAGGGCGCATGGTGGATGCCTTGGCACTAGGAGCCGATGAAGGACGGGACTAACACCGATATGCTTTGGGGAGCTGTAAGTAAGCTTTGATCCAGAGATTTCCGAATGGGGGAACCCAACATCTTTTATAGGATGTTACTTGTCAGTGAATACATAGCTGACAGGAGGTAGACGCAGAGAACTGAAACATCTAAGTACCTGCAGGAAGAGAAAGAAAATTCGATTCCCTGAGTAGCGGCGAGCGAAACGGGAAAAGCCCAAACCAAGATGCTTGCATCTTGGGGTTGTAGGACTCCGATATGGTAGTTCTTTCAGATAGTTGAATAACTTGGAAAAGTTAGCTAAAGAGGGTGAAAGCCCCGTAGACGAAATGTGAAAGACACCTAGGAGGATCCTGAGTACGGCGGAACACGAGGAATTCCGTCGGAATCCGGGAGGACCATCTCCCAAGGCTAAATACTCCCTAGTGACCGATAGTGAACCAGTACCGTGAGGGAAAGGTGA
>NZ_CM177096.1:2680000-2902500 GCF_058216495.1 Enterococcus sp. AMC1623
TTTTTTTTATTAAATCTGCTATAATCAGACCGTTGCAAGTTCCCGAAAGGATTCATTTGTATAACAAATGGAGATGCCTTGTAACCGACAACTATTAGGGGGAATCATCATGACAGAAAGACATTTATTTACTTCAGAATCTGTTTCTGAAGGACATCCGGATAAAGTTGCTGATCAAATCAGTGATGCAATTTTAGACGCACTTTTAGAGAAGGATCCACTGGCGCGTGTGGCTTGTGAAACTTCTGTTACCACAGGATTAGTGTTAGTATTTGGAGAAGTTTCAACAACTGCGTATGTGGATATTCAAAAAGTAGTTCGTGAAACGATTAAAGAAATTGGTTATACACGAGCGAAATATGGTTTTGATGGCGATACAGTCGCTGTATTAGTTGCAATTGATGAGCAGTCACCAGATATTGCTCAAGGAGTCGATACCGCATTAGAAGCAAGAACTGAGAAAAAAGATAATTTAGATGAAATTGGCGCAGGAGACCAAGGTTTAATGTTTGGTTTTGCTGTAGATGAAACTCCAGAGTTCATGCCTTTACCTATATCTTTAAGTCATCGTTTAGTGAGACGTTTAGCAGAGTTACGTAAGACCGAAGAAATTTCTTATTTACGTCCAGATGCAAAATCGCAAGTCACTGTTGAATATGACGATCAAGGAAAACCGCAACGTGTGGATACGGTCGTTATTAGTACACAACATGATGACGCAACGGACAATGAAACAATTCATCGAGACGTTATTGAGAAAGTTATTAAAGAAGTCATTCCATCTGAATTATTAGATGATAAAACAAAATATTATATTAATCCAACTGGACGTTTTGTTATTGGTGGACCACAAGGAGATGCTGGTTTAACAGGGCGGAAAATTATTGTTGATACGTATGGCGGATATGCTCGTCATGGCGGCGGGGCTTTTTCAGGAAAAGATGCGACAAAAGTTGACCGTTCAGCAAGTTATGCCGCTCGTTACATTGCTAAAAATATTGTGGCGGCCAAATTAGCTTCTAAAGTAGAAGTTCAATTAGCCTATGCAATTGGTGTAGCACAGCCTGTATCCATTTCGATTGATACATTCGGCACAGGCAAAGTTTCTCAAGCAAAACTAGTCGAAGCAGTAAGGGAGAACTTTGATTTACGTCCGGCTGGAATTATCGAAATGCTAGACTTGCGTCGACCAATTTATCGACAAACTGCAGCATATGGACATTTTGGTCGTACAGATATCAACTTACCATGGGAACAAACGGATAAAGTAGACAGTTTGTTGGCAAGTGTGAAGGAATAACAGAGGCGATCTCTATTGATGAATCAATAGGGATCGTCTTTATTTTTTGAAATAGAATGAAGGAAGTGTAAGGATGGAAAGAAAAACAAATACAATGATTGTAACTATTGCCATTTTTGTTGCAACATTTATGACAGCAGTTGAAGGAACGATTGTAACTACTGCTATGCCAACAATTGTTGGTTCATTACATGGCATTGAAATTATGAACTGGGTATTTTCAATTTATTTATTAACGAATGCTATGTTAACCCCTATTTATGGAAAACTAGCGGATAAAGTAGGGCGTAAACCCATTTTTATTTTTGGAACGGTAGTCTTCATTATTGGTTCTGCTTTATGTGGGCTGTCTAATGCTATGTTGCCATTGATTATCTCACGTGCCATTCAGGGAATTGGTGCTGGAGCTATGATGCCAGTTGCTTTAACAATTTTAGCTGATTTATATGACACAGAAAAAAGAGCGCGCATGCTTGGTTTAAACAGCACAGCTTGGGGCGTAGCTAGTGTTGTGGGTCCGTTAGCGGGTGGAGTGATTGTCGATACCATTGGTTGGCACTGGATTTTTTTTATTAATGTACCTATTGGTATTTTATTAATTGCTCTGATTACTGTTTTCTTGGTTGAACCCAAACGTGAGAAAGATACGAAGAAAATGGACTTTTTGGGAAGTACTTTTTTAATGCTGATTCTATTGAGTTTATTATTAGGTTTCCAATATTTAAGTGAGCCAAATGCGACATTCAAAGTTATCGGTCTTTTTGCATTAACGATTGTGTCATTTATTTTATTTATTATAGTAGAAAAGCGTGCGGAAGATCCGGTCATTTCACTGAGATTATTTACAAACCATGTTTTTGTAATTGTTAATATTGTGGCAGCATTATCTAGTGGTTTCTTAATGGGAATTGAAGTTTATATTCCGATGTGGATGCAAGGAGTGTTGGGCTTAAGTGCGGGTATTGGTGGTTTGGTCTTAGCACCGTTGTCTATTATGTGGGTAATGGGTTCATCAATGGCGAGTCGCTGGATGACGACTAAGACGGTCCAGTGGGTATTAACAGCGAGTTTATTGATTATTTTAGTTGGCAGTTTAGGGTTATTTTTGGCACCAGCTAAGACACCATTTATTGTCTTTATTTTATTATCGGCCATTACTGGAGTTGGTATGGGGGCTGTTACGGTTACTGGGACAGTAGTTGCTCAAAATAGTGTACCAGCTTCACAATTAGGAATGGCAACTTCATTTAACACATTAGTTCGAACGATTGGTCAAACCATTATGGTCTCGGTATTTGGTATTACCTTTAACATGGTAACTTCGACGCAACTAGCCAATGCTAATTTAACGGATGATCCAGATATTATGAACAAACTGGTTAATCCACAGACAGCGAAACTATTATCAGAGGATTTGTTAGTTCCTTTACGAGGGATTTTACATCAAGGCTTACAAGTTATTTACGGTTTTGCGGCTTGTTTAATTATTGTTGCCTTAATTTTTGCCCAAACACTTCGTAAAAAACGTGCTACAATAGATAAAAATTAGTAAGATAGCGAGGGAAATCAATGGCATTTTTACAAGCAAACGTATATTCAAATGAATTAGGCATGGAAGTTATGGTAAATGTGATTCTTCCACAACAGACAAAAAAGGCAATCGGTAAAGAGACAAAAGGTGCAGTAACTGATATTCCCGTCTTGTATTTACTTCATGGCATGAATGGCAATCATAGTGTCTGGGAACGTCGAACATCGATTGAACGATATGTATCTGATTTAGGCTTAGCGGTTATTATGCCGTCGACCGATTTAGGATTTTACACAGATACAACTTACGATATGAATTATTGGACGTTTATTTCTGAAGAATTACCAAAAATTTGTCATGAATTATTTCCACAATTATCAACGAAACGTGAAAAAACATTTGCCGCGGGACTATCGATGGGTGGTTACGGGGCGATCAAGTTAGGCTTACGGAAACCTGAAAAATTTGCCGCAGTGGCTTCTTTATCTGGTGCTTTAGCTATAGCAGAAAGCTCCGATTCTTTTTTAGAAATTCGTGGAAAAAATTATTGGGAAGGTATTTTTGGTCCTTTGGATAAAATCAAGGGTTCTGAAAATGACTTAATCCATTTAATCAAAAAAACAGATAAAAAACAGGCACCGCGTTTCTTCATCACTTGTGGTACAGAAGATGGGTTATATGAAGCGAGTGTCTATGCGACAGAACAGATGAAAAAACGACGCTTGGATGTGACCTTTGAAGAGGGTCCAGGAGCCCATGATTGGGATTTCTGGGACAAATGGATTCAGCGTGTGTTAGTTTGGTTAGAGGAAAAATAAAAATTAAAAACCGTATGCTTGTTATTTTTTATTGACAGGCATGCGGTTTTCTTTAGTATAAAATATAGCTTATTGGCGTTCGGTCTAATGAAAACGTTTTTCTGTAAATAAATTGGACTCAAACAAGCTTTAACTGAAAACGCTTTTAAATTATGATGAAAACATGGAGGTGAGGTTATGTTGGATTATCATTTACAAAAATTATTTCAATCAAAGTTATATGGTTCGCGTATTTCTCTAGAGGAGTTAGCGTTATATATTGAGATCGATCCGCAACGACTGTCTAAACAAATTCGTGAAGTAAACACTTTTTTGAAAGCAAAGAAACAACCGGAGTTTCGTTTTGTAGATGAGGATATTCAACTACCAGAAAAAATAAGTTTTAGTTGGGCTGAATTAAAATTTCTAACTTCGCGTTATGACATTATTTTTTCTGAAATTGAACGCCAACGACTCATCTTTTTATATTGCTTTTTGGATGTTGATAATTTATCAGTTTTTCATTTTCAAGATTTTTTACAAGTGAGTAAAAATACGATTTTAGCCGATATTAAAAAGTTAAGAGAATATCTTAGTGAAAATGAAATTGAGCTAGTCTATCAACGAAAGTCAGGATTTTATTTGTCAGGGAATGAATTGCAAATTCGGGTGTTAGGTCGAAATTTTGTTTCTGAATTATTAGATAATGAGTCAGGTTACTGGGGCTTAACTGCTCTGCAAGAAAAATTACCACAAAATGATTATTTAGTCTTTCGGCAGCATTTAAAGCAGGCGTTGCAAGAACAAAAGTTAACGGTTGTTCCTAGTAGAGTGGAAGAAGTTTCCCATTATATTACGTTTTTAAGTATGCGTGTTCAAGATTATCGTGTGGTTTTTTCTAATGAGGAATATGAGCTTTTAGGAGCTTTAGATGCTCAACATGTTGCCAAAAAGTTTATTGCGCTAACGCCAGCGTTTGATTATCCAAACGAAGCATTATTTTTAACGAGTTTAGTAATGACAGTTGTTGAAGGCAGCATTCAAGATTCATCACTGGATTATTTGTTACAATGTGCCAATCAAATTATTCAACGGATTCAAACGTATAGTGCAATTGATTTTCGTGAACAAAGTCAAACGTTGTTGCATGTTTTTTATCATTTGGTGCCCTCTTTTTTTAGAATTTATTTTGGTTATCATTTACCAAATGCCTGGACCGATGTGGTGAAACGTCAGCATGGTGAATTATTTAAATTAACTCAAATTGCATTGAGCCCTTTGGAAAAGCTAACGAAAAAGCCAATTCCTGACAATGAAGTTGCCTATTTTACTATTTTATTTGGTGGTGAGATAGAAAGTCAAAAAGAAGTTCTTTCCAGGCAAGTACGCGCCTTGATTTTATGCCCGAATGGTATTAGTTCTTCTTTGATTATGCAAGCGGAATTAAAACAATTGTTTCCTAGCATTGATTTTAGCTTAACCAATTCAGTCAAAGAATTAGAAAATATTCCAGAAGATACCTATGATGTAATTTTTACTAATACGACATTGAATACCAAAAAACCGATGTATACGATTCAACCGATTATGACGATAAAAGAAAAACAGCGGTTGCTTGTCCAAGTCCAAGAAGAGCTATTGTTGCCAGGCGTGGCTATTTTATCTCCTGAACAAATTTTGAAAATTATTGAGCCTTATATCGAATTACGCAAAGGGGTCAAAACAGAAAAATTGTTAGATATTTTAACAAAGAAGATGATGACAATCCAAAAAAATAAGGAGGACGAACGACCGATGCTTTCAGAACTAATTACATCTGACATGATTCAATTGACAGATGAACAATTAAATTGGGAACAAGCGATTCAACTTGCAGCAAAACCTCTGCTTGAGCAAGGAAAAATTGAAGATAGTTATATTGAAGCGATGATCAGCAAAGTAAAACAATATGGAGCATTTATCCATATTGGTAAAAATATCGCTTTACCTCATGCGCGTCCAGAAGATGGTGTGAATGAATTAGGGATGTCTCTTTTGAAAACATCTGAACCCGTGTTGTTGTTAGATGATGAGAAACACGCAATTACGTTGTTTATTTGTTTAGCAGCAGTCGACAATGATGCGCATTTACGTGCGTTGGCAAGTTTGACAAAGATTTTATCAAATGCCACTAATTTAGAGAAATTATTACATGCGACTAGTAAAGAAGAAATTCAAAACATATTAAAAGGAGAAGATGAATAATGAAAATGGCAGCAGTTTGTGGATCAGGATTAGGTTCTAGTTTTATGGTGGAAATGAATATTAAAACGGTGTTAGGTGAATTAGGAATTAATGATGTGGAAGTAAACCATTATGACGTAGGAAGTGCTGCACCTGAATTAGCAGATGTTTTCTTTGTAGGTGGCGACTTAGCAGATAGCGTCCAACATTTAGGAAATGTAGTAGTGCTAGATAGCATTATTGATATGGACGAATTAAGAGATAAAGTGAAAAAAGTAGCTGAAGAAAATAACTTAATTTAATAGGAGGAGCATCAATGAATGGAATTTTAGATGTATTAATTGATATTGCCAGTACCCCTGCGATATTGGTTGCTTTAATTGCAGTCTTAGGGTTAGTTTTACAGAAAAAACCAATTAGCGATATTATGCGTGGAGGAATTAAAACATTTGTTGGGTTCTTAGTTGTTACATCTGGTGCGAATGTAATTGTTGCTTCCTTAGAACCATTTGGCGAAATGTTTCAACAAGCTTTTAATGTATCGGGCGTTGTGCCAAATAACGAAGCAATTGTGGCATTAGCCTTAGAAGAATTTGGGACATATACCGCCCTAATTATGTTAGCCGGAATGTTTTTCAATATTGTGATTGCACGAGTGACGAAGTTTAAATACATTTATTTAACCGGGCATGCAATGTTATACATGGCGTGTTTAATCGCTGTTATTTTAACAACAACAGGCATGAAAGGTGCGGTATTAGTGCTTGTAGGTGGGTTAGCTTTAGGAATTGCCAATGCCATCTTCCCAGCAATTGCGCAACCATATACACGTATGATTACTAAAAATGATTCTGTGGCTTTAGGCCATACAGGAAACTTTGGGTATGCTTTTAGTGGTTTCATTGGCAAACTTGTAGGTAATAAAGAAAAATCAACCGAAGACATTAACTTTCCGAAAGGTTTAGCATTTTTACGAGATTCTACAGTAAGTATTACGTTAACGATGTCGGTAGTGTATGTTATTGTTGCGATTTTTGCAGGTGGCGATTATATCACAGCGAACTTGAGTGATGGCACAAATTCCATTATCTTTGCATTACAAAAAGCAGGAACGTTTGCTGCAGGTGTTTTTATTATCTTAGCGGGTGTTCGTTTAATTTTAGCTGAAATTGTGCCAGCATTTAAAGGAATTTCGGAAAAATTAGTACCAAATTCAATTCCGGCATTAGATTGTCCGATTGTCTTTCCTTATGCACCAAATGCAGTACTAATTGGTTTCTTCTCAAGTTTTCTTGGAGGAATTTTCAGTCTAGTAATTATGGCATTGACTGGTTCAGTCATTATTTTACCCGGCGTAGTGCCGCATTTCTTCTGTGGTGCGACTTCAGGTGTTTACGGGAATGCGACTGGTGGTTTACGTGGTGCTGTAGTTGGGTCATTTTTACAAGGAATTTTAATTAGCTTTATGCCAATTTTCTTAATGCCAGTTATGGGGAACCTTGGTTTTGCTGGTTCGACATTCTCAGATACTGACTATGGTGTGGTGGGTATCTTTATGGGAAGTATCGCAAATGTTGGGGGACAAATTGCGGTTATTTCAGGAATTGTTGCTGTATTAGTTGTGATGATTTTAATGACTATTTTTGGTAAAAAACAACAAACGAATAACTAAAGGAGTTCTGAAATCATGGATGAACAAACCGTAACACACTTGAGTATCTTAGCAGATAAAGTTCGTTTAGATACCTTGAAAACATTGAAAGATATGGGCTATGGACATCTGGGCGGTTCATTTTCAATTGCTGAGTTATTAGCTGTTTTATATGGAAAACAAATGAGAATTCGCCCGCAAGAACCGCAATGGGCGGATCGGGATCGTTTGGTTCTCTCAAAAGGGCATGCGGGTCCAGGACTATATGCGATGTTAGCGAATATGGGCTATTTTGACAAAAGTATGTTAGCAACTTTAAACGAAGGTGGCACGAATTTGCCTTCGCATCCCGATCGTTTAAAAACACCTGGTGTTGATGCAACGACAGGTTCATTAGGGCAAGGAACATCGGTGGCCGCAGGTATTGCAACGGGTTTACGTCTTGATAAAAAAGATAATTATGTCTATCTAATTTGTGGTGATGGTGAATTGAATGAAGGTCAATGTTGGGAAGCCTTTCAATATTTAGCTCATTTTAAATTAAACAATTGTATTGTCATCATTGACGATAACAAAAAACAATTGGATGGCTTAACAGTGGATATTATGAATCCTTTTGATTTTCAGAAAAAAATGGAGGCATTTGGTTTTTATACGCTAAAAGTCAAAGGCGATGACATTCGGGGAATTGATGCAGCGATTGAGGAATTGAAATCAGTCAAAGACCAAGCAGTCTGTTTAGTATTAGATAGTATTAAAGGACAAGGTGTCCCGTATTTTGAAACGTTAAATGACAATCATTCTGTGAAATTTAACAACGATGAAATTAATCAAGCGGCAGAAGAAACTATTGTGGCACTTGAAAAATCCATTAAGGAGCGTGAACAAGTCAATGTTTAAACAAATTGAAACCGCAGAACTTGGTAAAGAACTCCGGATGGTAGTGGTAGACACGATTAAAGAGTTGATGGATGAAAACAAGCGCGTGATTGCTTTAGATGCTGATTTGGGAAGTGCCAGTGGTTGGACGACGCTAGAAGGAACAAACAAAGAACGCTTCTTTAATATGGGGATTGCTGAAGCCAATATGGTTGGTGTCGCAGCCGGTTTAAGTTTAACCAATTATATTCCATTTATTCATACATTTGGTCCCTTTGCAACGAGACGGGTCTTTGACCAAATGTTTATTTCTGGAGGTTACGCAGGTAATACGATTAATGTTTATGGTTCTGATCCAGGTTTTGCAGCAGGACCAAATGGCGGAACACATACGACATGGGAAGATGTAGCGTTAATGCGCATGGTTCCAAACGCAACTATTTGCGATGCTGCTGATGAAGTACAAATGGAATGGATTATTCGTACCTTTAGCCACTTACAAGGAGTTCATTATGTTCGAGGCAATCGCAAAGCTGTTCATAAGGTCTATGCGCCAGGCTCTACTTTTAAATTAGGTAAAGGCAATCTTTTGCAAGAAGGAAACGACATTTTATTAGTAGCCGCCGGACAGTTGGTCTATGAAACCTTGCAACTGGCCAAACAACTTGTGCAAGAAGGCTATTCCGTTGCAGTGATTGATATGTTTACGATTAAACCGTTAGATAAAGAATTACTGTTAGCACAAAGTAAAGATAAAAAACTCATTATCACGATTGAGAATCATTCGATTAATGGTGGATTAGGTAGTGCAGTTGCGGAAACACTAGCAGAAAATGGCTGTGGTATTCCTTTGCAACGAATTGGTGTGAATGAGCGTTTTGGCCAAGTTGGCACGCCAGATTTCTTACAAGCGGAATTTGGATTAACAACAGATAAAATTTACGAACAAGTTCAACCGAATCTAGCCAACCTAAATTAATAAAAACGACCAATCTCCTTGTAGTGACCCCAAAAATTCTAACTTTTTGGGGTCACTACATCGGTAGGTTGGTCGTTTTTGGTACATACTAAATATCTTATTGTGAGAACGTATGTTCTGTGGTAAGCTATATAAGAATTACGAGGAAAAATTATTTTTTCAGTTGCTCCAAACCTAAAAGATAGATTTTAACGCTACTCATAAAAATCTCTTTGACATCAATTATTTGCTCACGTTGTGAAAGAGCAAAATTAAAGGATTCGAGCGATTGTTCTTGCGCATAATGACGCATCCACTGAACGGATTGCAGCAGATAGTGATTGCCATCTATAATTTTTTGAGTGAGCTGCTCTTCTTTTTGTTGGTCAATTAAATAGCCAATTAACAAATAATGCAGAGAGATAACAGCATGGCGACTCTGTGCCAAGCTATAACCTTGTTGTAACAATAATTGATTCATTGTTTCAATATGTTCCAAGCGACTTGCATAGGCCGGAACGGTATTGATTTCTAATTCTGCGCCACAGGGAAATTGGGTGTATAAATCATAATACGCATTCATAAAGGCGATTAGTTGTTCCGTTGCTTCAAGCGAGGAATCAGGTAAACACAAGTGTTGTTCCATTGTTTCCGCCATATTTTGTAATAAGTCTTGTTTGTCTTTGAAATACCAATAGATTGCCGGGGCTTTGACATTCAGTGCGTTGGCAAGATTACGCATTGATAATCCCTCAATACTACGTTTTTCAGCGAGAATGTCGAAGGCTATTTGAATAATTTTTTCCTTCGATAATTTTTGTTCCATGAAAGTCATCCTTTTAGTTGCAATTGATTTTTACTCGTGGTAAATTATTTATCTGCCTGTATTTTACAGTGTTAAATACAGGGTGTCAAATTTATAAAAAAAGGAGAAAAAACGATGGATTTAGTCTTAAAACATGTTAAGAAATACAAGCTTGCTGTATCGGTTTCCTTACTATCAGTGGTAGTAATGGTGATGGCTTCGTTATGGCAACCAAAGTTACTCCAACAAGTCTTAGAAGCAATTATTACTGAAAATAATGATGAAATGACGCAAATAGGTATTTATTTAATTGGATTAGCTATTTTAGGGTTAATTGCTGGTGTTCTTAATACAATTTTTTCAGCGAAAGTGGCACAAGGTGTGAGTGCTGACATTCGTGAAGAAGCCTTTCGCAAAGTGCAAACCTTCTCATTTGGAAATATCGAAAAATTTTCAGCGGGAAATATTGTGGTTCGTTTAACGAATGACGTCAATCAAATTCAAAACTTAGTGATGATTACCTTGCAATCACTGTTTCGTATTCCTATCCTCTTTATTGGAAGCTTCATTTTAGCAATGATTACTTTACCCCAATTATGGTGGATTATTGTGACTTTGATTGTGGCAGTGTTAGTCATTACAGGCTTGTCATTCACTAGTATGGGCAAACATTTTATGATTATTCAAAATTTAATCGATAAAATAAACAATATTGCCAAAGAAAATCTAATGGGTGTTCGGGTTGTAAAATCATTTGTTCAAGAAAAAAATCAACTGGATTATTTTAGTAAAGTCAGTGATGATTTAACCAAACACAATATTATTGTGGGAACGTTATTTTCAGTGATGATTCCAGGCTTTATGTTGGCTGCGAATTTAGCTGTAGTAGGGGCTATTTTCTTTGTGAGTCATCTAGTCAAAGATGATCCAACTGTCATCGGTGGAATTGCTTCATTTATGAACTATTTGATGCAAATTATGATGGCAATTATTATTGGAGGCATGATGATGATGATGACATCGCGTGCAGCAGTTTCCTTGAAGCGTATCAAAGAAATTTTAGCTGCTGAACCTGATGTGACGTATGCCGATGTTCCGGAACAAGTGTTGACAGGTAGTGTCGTATTCGACCATGTCTCATTCCGTTACCCAGGCGATGAGAAAGATACTTTAAAAGATATTAGTTTTACTATTCAATCAGGAGAAATGATTGGGATTGTGGGCGCAACTGGTTCTGGTAAGTCAACCTTAGCGCAATTGATTCCTCGTTTATTTGACCCAACTTCAGGAAAAGTTGAAGTTGGTGGTGTTGATTTAACACAAGTTAATGAACGTAGCCTACGCGAGACGGTTTCTTTTGTTCTTCAACGAGCAATTCTTTTCTCAGGAACAATTGCTGACAATTTACGTCATGGTAAAAAAGATGCAACTGAACAAGACATGACACGTGCAACTAAAATTGCTCAAGCTCGTGAATTTATTGAAAAATTACCAGATGGCTACAATGCAACTGTTGAAGAACGTAGTGCCAACTTCTCAGGTGGTCAAAAACAACGACTATCTATTTCCCGCGGTGTTATCGGTAATCCTAAAATTTTGATTTTAGATGATAGTACCAGTGCTTTAGATGCCCGCTCAGAACGTTTGGTACGTGAAGCATTAGATCGTGAATTGAAAGAGACGACCACTATTGTCATTGCCCAAAAAATTGCTTCAGTGGTGAAAGCAGACCGTATTTTAGTGCTTGATGAAGGACGATTAGTGGGTGAAGGTACCCATAGTGAATTGGTAGCAACCAATCCAATTTATCAAGAAATTTTTGAAACACAAAAAGGAGCGGAGTAAGCATGACTGATTTAGTAAAAGCAAGTAAATTTTTCTATCATTATTTGAAACGTTACAGAGCATCTTTTTTCTTTATTTTTGTGACAATCATTTTAGCAACCTATCTTCAAGTAAAAGCTCCGCAATTTGTGGGTGAAGCTTTTCAAGAGTTAGCAAACTATGTTGGTGGGTTGATGCAAGGTGTCGATGATAAGAGCAAGTTTATTGCGGTTGTTTGGAAATTGCTTATTTTTTATGTTTTAGCAAGTGCTGCCAACTTTATTTATAGTATTTTATTTACACAAGTTGTCGGAAAATCAACGAACCGTATGCGGATTGGTTTGTTTAATAAATTAGAAAAATTAACCATCCGTTTTTTTGATTCGCATCAAGATGGAGAAATTTTAAGTCGCTTTACCAGTGATTTGGATAATATTCAAAATAGTTTAAACCAAGCGTTATTACAATTTTTTACAAATATCGCCTTATTAGTCGGTATCTTAATTATGATGTTCCAACAAAATGTCACTTTAGCCTGGGCAACGGTTGCTTCAACACCGATTGCTGTGCTTTTAGCTGTTGTAATTATTCAAAAAGCCAGAAAATACGTGAATATCCAACAAGATGAAGTGGGGAAATTGAACGGCTATATGGATGAAAAAATAAGTGGTCAACGAATTATTATTACGAATGGCTTACAGGAAGAAACGATTGATGGCTTTTTAGAGCATAATGAAAAAGTGCGTCAGGCAACCTTTAAAGGTCAAGTTTATTCAGGAATGCTGTTTCCATTGATGCAAGGTATGTCTTTAGTGAACACAGCAATCGTCATTTTCTTAGGTGGTTGGTTAGCCTTAAATGGAGACTTAGAACGAGCAACTGCGCTAGGATTAGTCGTTATGTTCGTCCAATATTCGCAACAGTATTACCGTCCATTAATGGAGATTTCTTCTGGATATAGTATGATCCAATTAGCTATTACGGGTGCCCGTCGTTTGAATGAAATGTTTGATGAACCAGATGAAGTGAAACCTGTGAATGCGCCTAAAATTTCTGGTGTTGAACAAGCAGTCGCTTTAAACCAGGTTGATTTTGGTTATAAAGAAGATCGGTTAATTTTAAAAGATGTGTCTATTCAAGTGAATAAAGGTGAAATGGTCGCTTTAGTGGGGCCAACTGGTTCAGGTAAAACGACAATTATGAACTTGTTAAATCGCTTTTACGATGTGAATAACGGTTCTGTGACGTTTGATGGTACTGATATTCGTGAAATCGATTTGGATAGTTTACGCCAAAACGTTGGAATTGTGTTACAAGATTCGGTCTTATTCTCAGGTACAATTCGTGAAAATATTGTTTTTGGGAAACCAGATGCAACCGATGAAGAAGTTGTCTATGCTGCCCAACAAGCGAATATTCACGATTTCATTATGAGTTTAGAAAAAGACTACGAGACACCAATTACTGAAGAAAATAGTGTCTTTAGTACAGGCCAAAAACAATTAATTAGTATTGCCCGTACAATTATTACCAATCCGGCCTTGTTAATTCTAGATGAAGCCACGAGTAATGTCGATACAGTAACCGAAGCAAAAATTCAAAAAGCTATGGATGAAGCAATTAAAGGACGTACGAGTTTTGTAATCGCCCATCGTCTAAAAACGATTTTGAATGCCGATCGGATTGTCGTCTTAAAAGATGGACAAGTAATTGAAGAAGGCAATCATCATGAATTGCTTGAACAAGCTGGTTTTTACGCAGAATTGTATTATAATCAATTTGTTTTCGAATAAAGAAGTAACCTGTAAAAATGTTTTTCATTTTTACAGGTTTTTATTTGTATTAAAATCTTGAAAAAAAATCATTTGTCGATTAAACTTACTTACAGGTAAGTAAGGAGGGCGTATGACTAAAAAGCTAGAAATTATCCAATTATCTGTACAATTTATTAAAAAAGCTAGTTTTAAAGATTTAAGCTATGATTATTTAGCGAAACAACTAGCGATTACTAAAACGGCCATACACTATTATTTTAAAAATAAAAAAGATTTAGGTTTGGCAATTTGTAATTATTTAGAAACAAGCTTGCAAGAGCAATTCAATTATTTCATGGAATATTCAAATGAAACCGCTTGGGAATTTATTCATCGGAGGCATCAAACGTTGTCTCAAGACGATATTTGTCCGATTGTCAGTTTACAGACAGACTTAAATGAATACGAGGAAGAAATGCAACTGGCAATTATCCATTTGGTAGCCAAGGAGTACCAAATTTATCGAGAAATATTGGCTCGCAATATGCCGATAACTAGTGCAGAAACATTGGCACAAATTCATTTATCTAGTATTAAAGGAGCTCAAATCTATAATCGCACCCTGAATGTTCCTTTTTCAGAGACGATTTTAAAAAAAATAAAACAAGAAATTGGAGAGGCTGAGAATACATGAGAAGAGTAGTAGTTACAGGATATGGAAGTATTTCTTCTAGCGGAAAAGATGCCAATGAACTATGGGAAAATGTTAGTTCAGGCGTTAGCGGAATCAAATTCATTCAAAACCCCTCTTTTACAGATTCACCGACAAAAATTGGGGGCTTCATTGAATCGTATGACATTGAGGCGTATTTAGATAAAAAAGAAATCAAGAAAACCGATCGTTTTACCCATTTTGCAACGATTAGTAGTTTTCAAGCATTAGAACAAGCACAGTTTGATGCAAAAGATTTTGATAGAACACGTTGTGGAGTATTTATTGGGACAGGAATTGGCGGTATTCAGTCATTAATAGAAAATGAACATGTTTTATCTGAAAAGGGGGCAAGGCGTGTATCGCCCTTAGTGGTTCCTAAAATGATTGCGAATATGGCAACAGGTTTTGTTTCGATTAAAACTGGTTTTCAAGGAGCAAGTATGTGCCCTATTTCTGCTTGTGCTACGGGTAATCAAGCCATTGGCGAAGCGTATTTAAATATCAAATATGGATTGAGTGATGCTATTTTAGCGGGAGGAACGGAAGCTTCGATTGTACCTTTAGCTTATGCTGGTTTTAGTAACATGAAGGCGATGTCCACCAATAATGAGCATCCTCAGCAAGCGTCACGTCCTTTTGATAAAAAAAGAGATGGTTTTGTGATGTCTGAGGGTGCGGGTGTGTTGTTTTTAGAAGAACTTTCTCATGCTCAAAAACGAGGAGCAACCATTCTAGGTGAAATTATTGGTTACGGCATGACGTCAGATGCGTATCATATGACAGCGCCGAGCTCAGAAGGTGCGGTGCGAGCAATGAAACAAGCGCTAGAAATGGCACAAATTGAAAGCAATGAGGTTGACTATTTGAATGCACATGCTACAAGTACTGGTGTGGGTGATATAGGAGAAACCAAAGCGATTAAAGAAGTTTTTGGTGACTACGCATATGAGCTTTTAATCAGTGCGACGAAATCAATGACTGGGCATTTATTAGGTGCGGCTGGAGGAATAGAAGCGATTATTTCTTTAAAAGCAATGGAAAATAATCTTTTGCCACCAACCATTAATTTGGATGATCCTGACGATGCTTGTGATTTAAACTATATTCCTAATCATAACGTCCAGCATGAAACAACGATTGTGATGAGTAATGGTTTTGGTTTTGGCGGGCATAATGCTACGCTTTTGATGAAAAAATATAGTGAATAATAAGAAGCCTTGAGCAATCTGTACCGACCCTCAAAAGTTAGACCAAAAATCTAACTTTTAGGGGTCACTACAATCCACTCAAGGCTTTTTATTGGGGAAGATTCGTGTATTAAAAACGAGGAACTATTTTTTTGCTTGATTCATTAAGTCTAAATCTTTTTCGATTGTTGCATCAATACCTTTGATAACTGTTGAAATAAAGGCATTGTTTTCTAATTCGACTAAACCAGCGACAGTAGTTCCACCAGGTGAGCAGACGCGATCAATTAAGGTCCAAGGATTTTCTTTTGATTCTTCAATCATTTTGGCACTACCTAAAACAGCTTGTGTAGCAATTTCTAAAGCAATGTCTTTTGGCAAGCCATTTTTAACGCCGGCACGAGCAATTGAATCAATGAATAGGTACGCATAGGCTGGTGAACTTCCTGCTAGGGCAGTGAAATTTGAGAAATTCTTTTCTTCTAATTCCCAAGCGCGACCAATTTTATTAAACATGTCAACGATTAACGAAACATCTTCTTTGGATGCAAACGGATTACCACAAACAGCTGCGGCTCCTTCGCCAACCATGGCATTAACGTTTGGCATCACGCGGACAACTTTAACAGGTTGATCTGTTTCAAAAATATCATAAATTGCTTCAGTTGTTGTACCTGCAGCAATAGAAACCAGCAAAGGTTGTTTTTCTAAAATACCTTCTTTAGCATTTAATAATGCTGTGCGTACAATATTTGGTTTCACTGCTAACACTAAGACATCTACGTTTATGATGACTTCTTCTGGTGAGTTCATTGCATGTGCACCTAATGTACCCGCAAATTGTTGTACTTTTTCGGTTAAAATATCGAATAAATAAATTTGTGAACCAGAAACAAATTCTTTTGCGACAATTCCTTCAACAATGGCAGAGGCCATATTACCGACACCGATAAATCCAATTTTTAAATCTTTCATTATTGACACTCCCTAATTTAGTTTGTTGTAGTTCTTTTTTATGTTTATGTGGTGAATAGTTCATCATAATAATTGATAAGCAAACTAATGCTAAACCAACTAATAATGGTGTGGTGAATTTTTCACCTAAGATAACAGATAGAATACTACCTGAAATTGGCATAATAAACTTATAAACAGATAACTCGCTTAAGTTTGCGTATTGCGCACACCAGTACCATAAGCTAAATGGAATCGCTGATGCTGCAGCTAAAATAATTAGTAACGTAATTCCTAGTGGTGTCCAAGTGATAATGCTTAAATCACCACCCATGAATAATCCAATGAGTAATAAAGCAAAACCACCAATGACTAAGTTCCAACCAGTCATGACAAATGAGTTTAAGGTAGAACCTAATTTTTTTGCTAGCATTGTTGCAAAGGCTGCTAATAATCCATAGATTAACATGAAACCTTCACCAGTGAAAGAGAAAGAAAATAAATCTACATCCTTTAATTTGTGAAATCGTCAATCCAGCAAAACCAATAATCAATGCGACGGTTTTTTTGGTTGTTAATTTGTCATTCCTATAAGCAAAATGCGCCAAAATCACAGCAAAGAAAATAGTTGATTGTGCTAAAATTGTTGAATTGATGGTTGAGCTGATAGTAACATTACCGATGTTAAAGAAGAAATGAGCAGCAGTCGTTGAGACAAGTCCCATCAATACGACATCAACCCATTGTTTTTTTGTTACTTTAAAGATATTTTGTCCGATACACATAGCAAAGACTAAAGTCATTAAACCTGCTAAGATAAAACGGATACTGATGACAGATAACATTTGTCTCATGTAGTGGTCGCCTAAAAGTGCGCAATCAATTTCTAACTCGGCATTCATCACTTTAATTATTTTAAACAGTGCACCCCAAATGACGTTGGTTAAAATGGCTGCGGCAGTTATCACAGCAGCGGAGGGGCAATTGCTTTTTTCTTGTCCATTATCAATTCATCGCTTTAATATAATTTTTTAAATAATGGATACCATTCATTTTAATGTGCCTGTATTCACAATATAAAAGATAGATTTCTTTGTAATTACATGTTATATTCTACATGGAAAATTTGTGAAAAAAATAGCTGAACGAAAGAAAAAAGTGTTCTTTTCAAAGGTGGTTAGGATGTATCAATTTAGTTACGAACAACATCAGAAGTTTTATGAGTTTTTGGAGCAATTGGATTGCTATATTTCTTCGGAAGCAGGAATGATAGCAGAATTACATGAGTTTAAAGAGAATTCTCAACGAAATATTGCTGCCTTAGTTTGTCAAAATACCCAAGAAAAATTAAGTTTTCCGGCACCTTATCTGCGGATTTTGTATGTGTTGGAAGGGGAAGTTAAGATATTAATTGATGGGAAGGAATTGGTTTTAGGCGCTGGTGGGATGATTTTATCCAATCGGTTTACGACAATTGCCTATGAGGAGTTGCAAGCAGGGACCTGCATTGTTGGTTTTTATTTTAAACCTGAATATTTTACTGAGTCTTTGTTAAATCAGTTAGCGGAAGAACCGTTATTGTATCGTTTTTTGATTGAATCATTAAAATCAGAAGATACGATTGGTCGTTATTACGTTTTTGAATTTAGTGCCTTAGATGATGTGCATTTCTATAGTATGCTATTGTTAAAACAAGTAGTGAAAATGCGTTATAAAGACAATAAAGTTACACGTGCCGCCTTTTTATTATTGATGGTTGAAGTTAGTCAATTGGCTGAAAAGTCCTTGCGTTTAAATGATTCCTTTATTTCTTCAACGATTTTAATATCAGAAATGTTGAATGTAATAGAAAATAATTTGAAAGATATCACGTTAGAAAAACTAGCGAGACAATTTAATTTTCATCCCAATTATTTATCAAGTTTGATAAAAAAAGAAACGGGCAAATCATTCAAAGAACATCTTTTGACCATGCGATTAGAAACGGCAGCTTATTATTTACGCAATACCAAATTACCTATTCAAAAAATCAGTGAAGAAATTGGGTATCAAGATCGAGCATTCTTCTTTCGTATTTTTAAAAAATATTACGAAAAGACACCCGGACAATATCGAAGTAAATTTCAATCCGTACAAATTTTCGATTCTAAAGAAAACAATTAGTGAAAAAATATTCAATTGAAAAAGGAGTATTCTCTTTGCGTGAAGAGGGTACTTCTTTTACGTAAGGACGGATTTAAAAGTTGTGATTTGTACAACTGAATGGTGGGTTAGAAGAAGATTAGACTCATGTTGCACAACGAGCAGAAGAAAAGTGAGTCTTGAAAGCGATTGTTGTGTAAGCGTTTGTAACGTATAGTAAGACTTGTAAAAAATAACAAATATACAGTGAGATTCAAAATAGTTGTTTTTACATAAAAAGTATATTGGAGGAATTAAGATGAAAAAAGTACGAGTTTTGATTGCATGTGGTGCAGGAATTGCAACGTCAACGGTAGTGGTAAAAAAAGTAGAAGATTTATTTGCAGAGCATCATATTCCCTGTGAAATTCAGCAAATTAAAATTTCGGAAGCAGTAGGAAAGCAAGAGAATGCAGACATGCTCATCTCGACGACTATGCTTCCAACACAGTATAAAATTCCGGCGATTCAAGCAATGGCCTTTCTTACAGGTATTGGGACAGAAAAAGTAGAAGATAAAATTATCACCATCGCAAAAGAAATTCTGGCATAGTTTGATTATTATTATTTATAGAATGGAGAGGTCTTATTAATGGATACATTGATGAATATTGTACAGAGTGTCTTGAATATGGGTGCAAGTGTAATGTTACCAATCATTATTTTTATTCTAGGTGTCGTTTTTAAAGTGAAACCTACCAAAGCATTGCTTTCGGGAATTACGGTAGGAATCGGCATGATTGGAATTAATTTAGTGATTAATCTTTTAACGACGAGCGTAGGTCCAGCTGCTCAAGCAATGGTTGAACGTTTTGGGTTAAATTTAACGGTGATTGATGGTGGTTGGCCGGCTATTGCCGCTGGAACTTGGGCACAGCCTATCTCAGCCTTGATGATTCCCATTATTTTAGTGGTTAATTTGATAATGTTAGCATTGAATTGGACCAAAACGTTAAATATTGATATTTGGAATTATTGGCATATGTCGGCAGCCGCAGCAACTGTTTATATTGTGACTGGAAATTTAATTCTAGGTGTGATTGCGGGGATTGCATATACCGTATTTGTACAAATTTTAGCAGACAAAACGGCGCCTGCTGTCCAAGAATATTATGGCCTTGAAGGGATTGCTTTTTCAACTGGGTCAACAGCCGGTTATGCTGTATTGGGAATTCCGATTGGCTGGGTGATTAGTCGAATTCCAGGTATTCGTGACATTGATGTTAACCCAGAGACCATTCAAAAACGTTTCGGCATTTTCGGTGAGCCAATGGTTATGGGTATCTTAATTGGTGGAGTATTGGCAGCTTTAGGTGGGTATGATATTTCAGGTATTTTGCAAATGGGAATGACGATGGGTGCCGTTATGTTATTAATGCCACGGATGGTAAAAATTTTAATGGAAGGTTTAATTCCTATCCAAGAAGGCGCGCAAAAATTATTGAAAGATCGCTATGGAGACCGTGAAATTTTCCTAGGAATGGATGCGGCGTTAGCAACTGGTTCACCATCAGCTTTAGCTACAGGTTTATTAATGGTACCAATCACGCTATTTTTAGCAGTTATCTTACCAGGAAATCGCGTGTTACCATTTGGAGACTTAGCAACAATTCCATTTTTCGTAGGAATGATTGTTCCAAGTCGCAAAGGAAACATTTTGCATTCTGTTTTAACGTGTACAGTTGTAATGGTATTTGCTTTATTAATGGCGACAGATTATGCACCAGTTTTAACACAAATGGCAGAGGGTGTGGTAGCCTTTCCAGAAGGTGCTGCCCAAATTAGTAATTTTGACACCGGTGGAAATATTTTAAACTGGATTTTCTTAAAATTAGCACAATTATGGAATGGTATTTTCTAAAAAAACGATAAGTTAGAAAGGCTGAAAACAATGACAACGGATAAAATGTTAGGTGTAACTAAAACGGCACCTGGATACGATCAAATGGCACTCTTAGAAGTAGATATTCCGTCTCCTGCAGCGGATGAATTATTAGTGAAAGTTGCTTATACAGGGATTTGTGGTTCAGATATACACACATTTAAAGGCGAATATAACAATCCTACAACACCGGTGATTTTAGGACATGAATTTTCTGGTCAAGTGGTGGAAGTGGGAGCAGACGTGACAAAATTTGTCCCAAATGATCGAGTGACGAGTCAAACGACTTTTTATGTATGCAATGAATGTGAATATTGCGCAAAAGAGCAATATAATTTATGCCCCCACCGCAAAGGTATCGGTACACAACAAAATGGCTCAATGGCTAATTATTTATTAGTAAAGGAAAAATATGCGCATAAGTTACCGGACTCTTTAAGCTATAAGGGTGCCGCAATGACTGAACCGTTAGCATGTTGCGTCCACGCCATGTATCAAAAAAGTCATTTGGATTTACATGATACGATTTTAATTATTGGTCCTGGTCCGATTGGTTTGTATTTAGTTCAAATTGCAAAAGAAATTGGTTCTAAAGTTATTGTGACAGGCATTACCAGAGATGAACATCGGTTGGCGTTAGCACAAAAAATGGGTGCTGATGTGATTGTAAATACAGAAAAAGAAGACTTAAAAGAAGTTGTTTTACAAGAAACCGATGAGTTAGGTGTAGATAAAATTTACGATGCTTCTGGTGCGGTAGGTGCCATTAATTATGCGTTACCGTTAATTCGAAAAGGCGGCGAGTTCATTCAAGTAGGTTTGTTCAAAAATAAAATGAATGAATTAGATTTAGAAACAATTATCCAAAGAGAAATTAACTACGTAGGTAGCCGTTCTCAAAATCCCTATGATTGGCCAGTAGCATTGCATTTACTTGCAAAAGGTTCTATTCATATTGATGAAATGATTACCAAAGAATTTGTGTTAGCAGATTGGCGCAAAGCATTTGAAAGTGTCATGTCTGGGGATGAAATTAAAGTGATGATTAAGTCCAATGACTTTTAATTGAGGAGATAGGCAGCGTGATTCGTCCGCTGTCTACTCTTTAAAGATAAGGGTAAAAAGAGGTATATCATGGAATTAGACGTACGAACAAATGAATTATTTATGGAGATATTGAATCATCCTAATGAAACAAGTGGAACATTAGGCAAACGCTTGGGTTTAACACGGGCGCAAATAAACTATTCGTTTAAAAAACTGAACGAATATTTAGCCGATTTACAATTAGAAGCAATTCATCGAACGCCCAATGGCCACTTTGTTGTTCCGCGAACAGTTAACGAGCAGTTTAATGATTTGCATCAGCGTAAACAAATTGATATTTATTTGGCACCAGAGGAACGGATGCATTTAATCACATTGATGTTATTATCAAAAACTGATTTTTTATCAATGAATCATTTTATTGTTGAACTAAATGTGAGTAAAAATACCGTAGTTAGAGATTTAAAAGAGTTAGGTGCACTCTTAGCTAAACAAGGGTTTAAATTAGAATATTTACGCTCAAAAGGCTATCGTATTAAAGCAACTGAATGGCAACGTCGACAGTTGTTATTGGAAACAATTAATCAAATTTATTTGTTTGATACAGATGGCACATTGTTGCTCCAATTTGCGGATATTAATGAAGCGAGTTTAGCCAACTATCAAGCGAAAGTCGAAGCTGTTGAACAATCTCTAAATATTCGCTACTCCGATAACAATATCAAAAATTTACCGGTGTTCACTTTGTTGTTGCATCGACGTGTGAAACGCAAAAAAACGATTCGTTACGATGTCGAATTAGATTTCTCAGAATTACAAGAAACACAAGAATACAATGTCATCAAAGAAATATTTTTTGATGGTGCGCTTGCTACAGCTGATTTTAATGATGTGATTTACTTTACGTTATTATTTCTATCAACGAATTTGACGCAAATCGACATTTTATCTGCTAAGGAGTTGCGGCAACTAGAATTAGCTGTCACAAAGGTCATTCAAAACTTTGAGAAAACAGCCCATGTAACCATTGTAGATAAAGAAGAGTTGCTACAGCGAGTGATGATACACATGCGTCCAGCTTATTATCGGATTAAATATCAAATGCACTTAAATGAAGTGGACATCGAACGACAAAAAAATATGGGTGTTTCTTCGGTGTTTTATTTAGTGAAACAATCCTTAGAACCATTGGAACAATTTTTTTCAAAACAGTTACCAGAAACGGAAATCTTTTATTTGGCTTTGTTTTTTGGTGGGCATTTATTAGAACATGAGAGTGTGCTTGCAAAGGAAGAACGCAAAACGGCCATCATTGTTTGTACGAATGGCATTTCGGTTTCATTGATGCTAGAAAGAAATTTGACGGGGCTTTTCCCCGAAATTGATTTTATCGCCACGCTATCGGCTAGAGAATTTTATGAGAAAAATATTGAAGCAGAATATGTTTTTTCTTCGGTACCTTTAGAAACGGACAAACGGTTTTATTTAGTGAAGGATTTTCTAACCGATGAGGGTAAATTACAGCTTAGAAAGCAAGTAATGAATGATACGTTAGTTGGAATGGATGATTTTGCTTTAGCTGAAAAAATTGTCAAAAAAGTTAAAAAAAATACCAAAGTATTAGATGAAGAAGCGTTATTTTTAGATGTTTTAAATGTGTTAAAAGAAAATGTGGCAAAAAATGAAAAAATCAAAGACCGCGTGATTCATTTCGACCAGTTAATTCCATCTAAAAGTATATTAATTGAAGAAAATCAGGTGACTTGGCATGAAGCGCTAGACGCGTTAAGTCAACCACTCATTTCTGAAAAAATAATCACACCACAGTATTTAACGGCATTAAAACAAGAGATGGCAGAGATACCGCCGTATATGGTTTTTCGCAATCGATTGGCCTTGCCACATACTGAACCAGAAAAAGGCGCGCTGGGAGTAGCTATGAGTTTTGGTATCTTTAAAGAAGGACTTGTTACTGAGACAGGTGAACGGATACATATTGTCGTATTATTAGCTTCCAATGATAAAGAAAAGCATATAGATGCGCTCTTAGAATTAATGGATTTATCCGGAAGAGACGATTATATTTCAAAATTAGTAGAATGTCAGACGGCAGCACAAGCCTATAAAATTCTACATTCCTATCGAATCAACTATTGGGGGTAAAAAAATGGCAGAAAAAGTAACAGATTATTTAAAGAATGCACCGATTTTATTAGGTGATGAATTTGAAAACCGCGAATTTGTGTTTACTAAAGTAACGGAACAAACGCTTGAAAAAGGTTGGGTGACGGAACAATTCTTACAGAAAATTATTGAGCGTGAACAGGTTTTTCCAACAGGTTTGCACCAAGGTTCCTTTGGGATTGCAATTCCTCATACAGATCCGGAATGTATTGTAGAAGAGTTTATTTCCTTGGTCGTTCCTAAAAAGCCAGTTACTTTTCAACGGATGGACGACATTAATTTATCTGTAGGCGCTGATTTCATCTTTATCTTAGGCTTGAATCAACCGCATCAGCAATTAGCGATGCTGCAACAATTAATGGAGTTAATTCAAAATACTACCTTACTTCAAGCATTATCGAAACAAACGGAAGCCCAAGACATCATTACCTTACTTGAAGAAAATGGCTATTAAAAGAAAGGAATAAGAAAATGAAAATCGCAATTGGAAATGATCACGGTGGCTTTGAACTGAAAAAAGCAATTGTTGTCTTTTTAAAAGAACACAACATTGAAGTCATTGATGTCGGCACACATAAGCTATTAGAATCTGGAGATTATCCAGATTTTGCCGAAATGGTCGCCGAAAAAGTGGCTAAGAATGAAGTAGACAGTGGGATTTTAATTTGTGGAACAGGGATTGGCGTTAGCATTACCGCCAACAAAATAGCAGGTGTCCGTGCTGCGGTGGTTGGCGATGTCTTTTCCGCACAAGCCACCAAAGAACACAATCATGCCAATGTTTTGTGCCTAGGGCAACGCGTAATCGGTGAAGGCTTGGCACTGATGATTGTGGATACTTGGTTGAAGACAGAATGTTCGATGGATGAACGTCATTTACGTAGAATTGAGAAAATTCATTTGATTGAAAGACGCAAACAGAAAAATTGATTAAAAAAGAAGAATTCTTCTTTTTTAATCAATAATTTCAGCTGTACCGTCAGCTTGCATTTGTTTTAAATGAGCTTTTGTTTGAGCAATCATTTCATCAGTATGGCGTTCCCATGTTGCCAGTTCTCCAATGATTTTTAATGGTTCTTTCGAGCGGTAAGAGCGTGTGGGGTTCCCAGGAAAACGTTTGTCAGTTAGATTGGGATCATTTTCAAATTCACCTAAAGGTTCCACTAAATAGATTCGTTCTTTTCCAGAACCAATGGCCAATTCCGCGCCCCATTTGGCAGCTTCTAAAGTACCTGTAAAATAGATATAATTAGAAATTCGTCCGACTTCATAGTTGGAATGATGTTGCGGTTTAAGGCAATCACCTAGTTGCAAGACAGCTTTTGTCCCATGCAAAAAGGGTCCACGATCTAACACATTATCAGTTGTCATAAACGTACCTCCGATTGTTATTTGGAAGTCTATCTTATGCTATTTTCGGTGAAAGAACCAGTCTATAATTGTCGACCAAAGTGTAGTATAATAAAGGTGAGGGAACCGCCAGCGTGTCGGTTCCCGTTTTTGTTTGCTAAATAAAAACTTCCTCGTTACAATGAAAGAAAAGCGAGGTGTTAACATGAAATCATTAAGAGAACTATTTCCAAATGATGACATATATCAGGCGATGCAACAAACAGAAGTAGCTGCGTTGGCTTTTTCTTTTAAAAATGCGGGACCGTTATCTTTAACAACGAGTAAAGCAGGTGGTGTGGGTTATTTTCCAAAAGAGTTGGCTTATCCAACAAATTTAGCAGGTCAACCGTTATCTTTATTAGCCCAAATCAATTTTGAAGAAATGCCGCACTTAGCAGAATATCCGAAAAAGGGAATTTTAGCATTTTATATTGATTTATTCGATGATCTGATGGGATTGGATTTTGATAACCCGACCAATAATACGGGGTTTAGAGTTGTTTATTTTGAAGACATCATAAAAAAAAGTTATACCAGAGAAGAAATGGATGACATTTTTGCAGAATTCCCTAAAGAAGATGACTATCGTGTAGTGAATGGTGAATTTCAAATGCTTGGGACAATCGAACCTCGCTATTTAGTGACAGATAGTTATTCTTTTGAAAAAGTATATGGCACGCATTTTTATAAGTATATGGAAACGCACTTTGGCGATGCTGCCGATGATGTGAGCGATGCCATTTATGAGAATCTCGCAATTGCTGGGGCACTAATGGGAGGCTATCCGTTCTTCACACAAGAAGACCCCCGTAACTACGCTGAAAATGTCACACATACTGAATTATTGTTCCAGTTAGACACGGATGAGATTGGGATTATGTGGGGCGACTCGGGTATAGGTAATTTCTTTATTTCGAAAGAAGATTTAGCCAATCGAAATTTTACCAATGTTCTTTACAATTGGGATTGTTATTAACAAAAAGAGCGACTTGGTACCGACCCCCGAAAGTTAGAGTAATAAATCTAACTTTCGGGGGTATTTTTATGGCTAAATATAGTGAAGAATTTAAAATAAAGCTTGTTACGGAGTATTTGGATGGAAATATTGGTTATAAATTATTGGCGAAGAAATACAATATGCCTTCTGCAACACCATTACAAAATTGGGTAAGAGCTTATAAAACACAAGGGATGGAGGGATTAAAACGAAGAAAAAGGAAGGAAGTATATCCTGTTCAATTTAAATTAAATACGATACAATTTATGTTAGACACAGGTGCTTCTTATCAGGAAACGACTGAACAATTCGGATTAAATAATCCTTCATTAATTTATCGTTGGATGAAAGATTTTAATTCTCAAGGGATAGAAGGCTTGAAACCAAAATCAAAGGAGCGACCTTCTATGACTAAGAAACTAAATAAACAAACGAAAAAGGAAGAAAACAAGTTCACACGTGAAACGGAGTTAGAACGAGAGAATGAACTACTGAGATTAGAAATTGCCTATTTAAAAAAGCTGAGAGCTTTTCGGGAAAATCCGAATGTCTTACTCGAAAAGCGCAAGCAAAATGGGCATTCGAACTTAAAGAAGAAGGGTTCCGATTAAAGGATATTATCCTAGTTGTGGGAATTCCCGAAGCAACCTATCACTATCATGTCAAGAACTTCGGAAAAGAAGATCTGGATATCGAACTAAAAGAACGCATTACTCACCTATTTAAGGCGTTTTATGAACGTTATGGATATAAACGGATTACAGACGAGTTAAAGAAATTAGGATACTGTATTAATCATAAAAAGGTGTATCGCATTATGCGAGAGCTAGGATTAAAGTGTGTAAAATTCATGCGAAAATCCCGTAAATACAATTCATATAAAGGAACTACTGGAAAAATAGTGAAGAATCGATTGTCACGTCGGTTTAGTACACCTATCCCATTTCAGAAACTAGTAACTGACATTACGGAATTCAAATGTCTAGGGGAAGAAAAGTTGTATTTAAACCCTATTCTTGACCTATATAATGGAGAAGTGATTGCGTTTGGAATTAAGAAACGCCCAACATTAGATTTAGTCATGGAGCCACTAAATGAAACAATAGAGATAATAAAGAATCACGCAACCTACCGTACAACTATCCATTCGGATCAAGGTTGGCATTACCAACATAATAAATGGGTAAAAACATTAAATAAAAACAATGTATTCCAGAGTATGTCACGTAAAGCAACGTGTGCAGACAATGCTTCGATGGAGAATTTCTTTGGCATATTAAAACAAGAAATGTATTATGGAGAGAAACTAGTCAGTTATGAAGAATTAAAACGACGAATTAAAGAATACATCTACTGGTATAACCACGTACGATCAAAAGTAAAATTGGCTGGACTGAGTCCGGTCGAATACCGAATTCAATCCAGCCAATCAGCT
Source organism: Enterococcus sp. AMC1623 (assembly GCF_058216495.1). NCBI lineage: Bacteria > Bacillati > Bacillota > Bacilli > Lactobacillales > Enterococcaceae > Enterococcus > Enterococcus sp. AMC1623. The sequence goes on from NZ_CM177096.1 coordinate 2,707,697, forward strand.
GCATAATAAAAACTCTAACTTTTAGGGGTCGCCACCCTTGCGTGTAGCGAGTCGCTCTTTTTTTATAGAAATAGCAGCATCGTAATGACTGCAATAGTATTATTCACAAAATGAAAAATAATTGAAGCAATAATATTGCGGTCGTATTTCCAATAAAGCCAAGTTAATAGTAGTGAAAGTGGAAGGTATAAAAAGATGTCAACCACTTGTAATGTGTGTAATAAGGTGAAAATAGCCACAGAAAGAATGGTTAAAAAAATCACTTTTGGCCGATTGTTTTTATCGACATATCCCATAATTGCTTGCCGAAAAACAAGTTCTTCGACGATGGGGGCATAGATAGCTATAACTAAGAACGTAGCAATCATCGGAATATTTTGTGATAGTTCATTTAACATTTCCTGATTTTGGCCAATTTGATTAGTATCCATAAAAAGATCCAAAATGAAATAGGTGATCGTACGAATAAGACCTAGCAATAGAAAATAACCGATACAAGAAAGTAAAAATTTTCCCAGATGCACTTGTTGCGTGAAGCGCTGAAAGTCTAAACGCAATTGTTTTCCAAATAATAGTAAAGCGAATACTAATAAAAAAAGAGAGGAGCCAACTGAAAACCACTCAATGGATAAAAAAGTTCCTAAGAATGCTGGCAATACGAGCATGACAATAAAATAACTGACAAATAAAATACGTGAACGCTGTTTCATAAGCACACAACCTTTAACGTTTTCTTTTATGATAACATAAGGTCCTTTATTTTGTGTGGTTACGCAAGATTTTTGGATAGTGTAAGTCTTGTCCACGGTTTTCAAATGCTTCGATAATCCGTTGAATCATTGATAAGGTAATGCTATCATAGTCAGTTTTATTTGAAGGCGTCAATAAACCAATTGGTGGATGAATCGGCAAGTTTTTGATGGGAATGACTTTCGTTCCACTAAATACTTCTGAATGCGCTGTGGCAGTAAAAATCGAAACGCCCAAATTTTCACGGACATAATATTTGTGTGACAAGCTAGTCGTTACTTCCATTTTTTTATATTGATCGCCAATACTGCGACGTAAATACTGCTCGATTTGAATCCGAATCGGGCAGTTTTCTGGTGTAAATAAGAAGGTTTCATTTTTTAATTCTTTTAACGACACCACTTTTCGATGAGCAAGTGGATGCTGTTCTGAAACCAATAAATTTAAGTCGTCATAGAAAAAAGGTTCATAATAATGGTCCAACATTAAATTGGGTGCGCCACAGATAGCAAAATCAATGATGCCATCTTGGAGTGCTTGACTACAAGCGTTGGCATCAGCCACTTGTACATGAATCGTAACGGTTGGATGTGCAGCATTAAATGACTTGATGACTTGCGGCATAATTAAGCTAGCAGTCGGATCTGAAATACCTAAAACTAAAGAACGTGGCGTTTCGTTATGTAATTGTTCCGCCAACTGATCCAATGCGTCATATTGTGCTAGAAGTGCTTGGGCTTTTTCATAAAAAAGAGTACCAGCAGGGGTTAATTGTAACGTTTTGCCCCGTTCGAATAAGGGGATTTTTAGTTCGGCTTCTAATTGTTTGATGCGCATAGAGATAGTTGGTTGTGAATATTGTAAAATTTCAGCAGCTTTTTGGAAACTGCCGGTTTTAACGATAACTGCAAATGTCTGGATTTCTCGTATGTCCATAAATTGCCCTCTTTCTAGTGTATTTTCTACAGTATAAAGAGAGTTTGTGTAATCAACAATCTTATTGTTTTAGGTATATAGTTTTTTTATATCACGTGAAAGAGGACGTTGGATTTTAAAAATAAAGGTGAAAATAAAAAGAACGTAGTTGTTTGAAAGCTTGATTTATCAAGCTTTTTTGTTGTTTTTACACATGAATGTTTTTTCATTCATTAGTTTTTTTGATACGTTAGATTACTTTTTTTTATTTGTAACTGTGTTTTTTATCCCTTATAGTTTAGAAACAAATTTCACTAAACAATCAGGAAAGAGGGATAAACATGACGAAAGTTACACTCATTGTCGGTGCCAATTCAATGTCTTCTAGATTAAATGGCTTGGTAGAATATACGCAAAAAGTATTGTTTGACTATAAAATACAAACGCAGGTGATTCAAGTAAACATGTTGCCGCATCAAGCGTTATTGACTGCTGATGTCATGGATAGCACTCTTCAATCATATAACGAAAAAATTGCAGCTAGTGAGGGTGTTTTAGTTTTTACTCCAATTTTTAAAGGCAGTTATTCAGGAATTTTGAAAACCTATTTAGACGTATTGCCACAAAAAGCATTAGCAAATAAAGTCGTTTACGCATTAGGGCTGGGAGGGTCGCATCATCATTTGTTGGCGTTACAATACGCCTTAGAACCAGTTTTAAAAGAATTAGGAACAGAAGAGCTCTTGCAATCAACCTATGTTGTCCAAGAGCAAGTCACAAAAGATGATATTAATGGTTTTCTAGTTAGTGATGTGGTTAAACAACGTATCAATCAACAATTAGAACAATTTTATACTCGGATTGAAGCAAAACAGCTAAAGGAGGAACCACGATGGGAAAAGATCGTTTAAGAATTGCTACCAAAGAAGATGCACCGGCTTTTTTAGAATTGATTCAAGAATCCTTTCAAGAAGTGAAAGATTATGGCATTGATTGGCCGTCCACTAACGCCACTTTAGAAAGCGTCATTGAAAATATTGAAACTGGTATTGCACTTGTGTTAGAGCGCGAAGGTCGTTTAATTTCTACCATCACTGTTCGCCAACCGTGGGAAAATGAAACACCGATTTCCAATTATCCCTTTCTTTGGTGGTTTGCTACGGCAGATGAATTAAAAGGACAAGGCATTGGCAAAAAGTTTATCAAACAAGTTGAAGAAGAATTTTTAGTCAAAATTTTGAAAGCACCGGCTTATGTGATTGGGACATCGGGTAGAAAGCATCCGTGGTTGTTAGATATGTATCTAAGAAATGGTTATCAAATTTTAACAACGCGTGAAGATGAAGATGATACAGGTGTGGCTCTTTATAAAGTATTAATCCCTGAAAAATTTGACGAAAATATTTTACGAATACCTGAAGTAGTTACGCATTAAGGAGGAGAACGTGATGTCAGACTTTTTTAAATGGGAATATGTAGTTTCATTTTTTCCAAAAATTTTATCAGCGCTACCTATAACCTTACTCATTGTGGTGGTTGCTTCGATGATTGGCATGTTGCTAGGGTTGCTCATCGCGTTTCTTCGAATTGAAAAGGTACCAGTTCTCTCACAAATTAGTCGTGTATTTGTTTCATTTATTCGAGGAACGCCGATTTTAGTGCAACTGTTTTTAGTCTTTTATGGCTTGCCGATTCTGTTCCCAAGTTTAGCTAATTTGAACAAAATTGACTACGTATATATTACGTATGGATTAAATACTGCGGCTTTTTTCTCAGAGATTTTTCGTTCATCGATTTTAAGCGTGCCAGTTTCACAAAAAGAAGCAGCGGCATCGGTGGGATTGACGAAAATTCAAACGTATTGGCGAATTATTTTACCGCAAGCGGTTCGTATTGCATTACCTGCAACGGGAACGATGATTGTTAACTTATTACAAGACACTTCATTAGCCTTCTCATTGGGTGTCATTGATGTAATTGGGAAAGTTCGGGCGTTAGGTGCGTTAACCTATCATTCATTAGAAGGATATTTCATTGCGGCAATTATCTTTGTCGTTTTAAGTATTATTCTTGAACAACTCTTTGCTTGGTTAGGCCGACGTTATCAATTTCAATCCAAAAAAGTAACGCAATCCAAACCAATTGTAACGTTTCAGCCACTAATTAAACAAGTTAAACAAGAAAAAAAATTACCGAAAGTTGTTCGTTGAAAAGGAGAAAATTATGAAAAAAATAACTAATAAATGGGTTGTTTCATTTGGAATTGTTGGAGCACTACTTTTAAGTGCTTGTGGGAATCAATCAGATGCAACAGAAACTTCAAAAAATCCCGATGCAGAAACAATCGTTGTGGGGACAGGAAATGTTTATCAACCATTTGTATATTTAGATGAAAATAATGAATTGCAAGGCTACGATGTTGAGATTTTAAAAGCGATTGATGAAAAACTCGATCAATATAATTTTGAATACGAATCAATGGACTTCAAAAATATTTTAACCTCACTTTCAGCTGGAAAGGTTCGTTTAGCAGCACATCAATATGAATACAATGATGAACGTGCTGCAAACTACCTCTATGGTGAAGTTGGTTATACCGATTATACCTTGTACATTGTGCATGATGGAGGACAAAACGCCACCTATCAATCACTAGATGATTTAGTTGGTAAAAAAGTATTTGCTTCACCAGGGGGTAATGTCGCGTATTTACTTGAAAAATATAATAAGGAGCATGACGATAAAATTGAGATTATCTATAATGAAGCTTCCAGTGAAGTGTTTGTAAAAGGGTTACAAAACGGTACAGCAGATGCGGCCGTTTTAACGAAATATGATACCAATAAATACAACGAACAATTTAATGCCGATTTACAGATTTCTGGAGAGCCTATCAATGTTTCTAAAACATATTTCTTATATGAAAAAGGCGATGAAGAATTAAAAGAAGCGGTAGATGGTGCGTTGCAAGAATTAATTGATGAAGGAACCTTATCGAAATTATCCATTGATATTTTAGGAGATGACTATACGAAATAATAATTACTGAGGAGGCATAGAATGAAAAAACAAAAGTGGTTGATCTCATTAGGAATTGTCGGAGCACTCTTTTTAGGGGCATGTGGAAATAAGGCAGATTCATCAGAAAAAACAGGAGCAGATGAAGATGCTGAAACGGTTATTGTTGGTACAGGAAATGTCTATCAACCATTTGTATATTTAGATGAAAATAATGAGTTGCAAGGCTATGATGTCGAGGTGTTAAAAGCGGTCGATGAAAAATTACCTCAGTATGCCTTTGAATTTGAATCGATGGATTTTAAAAATATTTTAACTTCGCTTTCTGCAAATAAAGTTCGTTTGGCTGCACATAATTATGCGTACAATGATGAACGAGGAGAAAAATATCTTTATGGCGAGGTTGCGTATAATACGTATGCTCATCACATTGTCAATGATGAAAGTACTGGTGCAGCTTACGAATCACTGGCTGATTTAGAAGGGAAAAAGGTGTTTGCTTCACCAGGCAGTGAAGTAGCCTATATTTTAGAAACGTATAACAAAGAGCACAATCAAGCGATTGAGATTATTTATAACGAAGCAGCTAGTGAGGTATTGGTTAAAGGTTTGCAAAATGGCACAGCCGATGCAGCAATTTTAACGAAATTCGATACCAATAAATACAATGAACAATTTAATGCTAACTTGCAAGCATCGAATAAAGCACTTAAGAGTGCGGGGATCTTTTTCATCTTCCAAAAAGGCGATGAAGAGTTACAACAAGCTGTAGATGGTGCGTTAGAAGAATTAATTGATGAAGGAACCTTGTCACAACTATCGATTGATATTTTTGGTGACGACTATACAAAATAAAGAAAGTAGGTAGAAGGAAATGAAAATAGATATTAATGCGATCATCACAGCTTTTAAAGCAGCAATTCCTTATATTCCGGTCACGCTACGTCTGGCACTGGTTCCTTTATTGATTGGAACAGCAGTGGGATTGATTATCGCTTTAATTCGATTTTACCGTCTGCCTATTTTAGCGAAAATTTTCTCTGGAATAATTACGGTAGGTAAAGGGATTCCGATTGTGTTGAGCTTAATTGTGGCGTATTTAGTTTTTTCCGATGCGTTTGACAGTATTTCTCAAGCACTTGGTTGGTCACTACAATTTAAAGACATTAATCGGGAATATATCGCAATGTTTGTCCTGAGCTTGTACGCAAGTATCGGTTTGTCAGAAATTTTTCGTGGGGCTTTAACAAGTATTCCTCAAGATCAATGGGACGCAGCCGCATCGATTGGGCTCACGCAAGTTCAAACGATTCGTCGGGTAGTCTTACCCCAAATGGTTCCGATTGTGCTACCGATGATTTGTAGTCAATTAATTGTCTTAATTAAAGCATCCGCATTGGTTTCTCTAGTATCGGTCGTCGATGTTTTAAATGGCGCACTAATTACTTCAACCACTAGCTATACTTTTTTAGAATCATATATCGCAGCAGCACTGATTTATTGGGGCTTATCGATACTTATTGAACAGCTATCAGGATTTTTTGAACGCCACTACGCACGCAAATTTGTAAGGGGGACTTTCGTATGATTAAGATACAAAATATTCATAAAAAATTTGGACAAAATGAAATTCTGAAAGGGGTCGACCTTACGATTGAAGCAGGTGAGGTGGTCGTGATTATTGGTCCCAGTGGTTCAGGTAAAACGACCTTTTTACGATGCTTGAATTTTTTAGAACGTGCTGACCAAGGCACACTTCAAATTGGTGAGACTACCGCTGATTTTAAACAAGCAACGAAAAAACAAATTTTAGCTATTCGCAAAAAAACAGCCATGGTTTTTCAGCAGTATGCTTTATTTTTTAATCGGACTGCTTTAGAAAATGTGATTGAAGGGCTAGTGATTGCTCGTAAAACACCTAAAAAAGAAGCAACTGAAAAAGGCAAAGCATTGCTAGAAAAAGTGGGTTTAGCAGGGAAAGAAAATCATTATCCGCATGAATTATCAGGTGGACAACAACAGCGTGTGGGAATTGCCCGCGCCTTGGCTTTAAATCCAGAAGTAATCTTATTTGATGAACCAACTTCGGCACTTGATCCAGAATTAGTTGGCGAAACACTGGATGTCATCAAACAAGTAGCGAACGAAGGCAGTACGTTAGTGATTGTTACGCATGAGATGCAATTCGCTTATGAAATTGCCGATAGGGTCATTTTTATGGAAAATGGTGTGATTGTTGAACAAGGAACACCGCAAGAAGTATTTGATTATACAAAAGAACAACGGACAAAAAACTTTTTAGCAAGGACTGCCGTTTACCATTAAAGGAGGGAAAGAAATGTGGATAAAATTAAGTTTGTTGGATCAAAGTATCGTTTATGAAGGGGAAACGGCGACATCGACCTTAGCCAAGACAGTAGCTTTTGCGCAAAAAGCGGATGCCCTCGGTTTTGATACGTTTTTTGTTTCAGAACATCATTTGATTAAAGAGCTAGCTGGTGCGTCACCAGAAGTTTTGATTGGCTATCTCTTAGCGAGCACTAAAAAAATTAAAGTCGGCGCAGCAGGTATTATGTTGCAGCATTATGTTCCTTTTAAAGTGGCAGAGTCTTTTAGTGTGTTGCATCATCTAGCGCCTGAACGGGTGGTCTTAGGTATAGGTAAAGCCCAAGGAGGCAAAGACGAAGCTGTGGAGGTTTTACAACGAGACTTTATCAAACCAGCACCTAGTTTTGAAGAGAAGTTTGCTGAACTAGCACATTTTATCCGCAATGATTTTCCTGAAGGACATCCTTATGCAACACCCGAATACACGTTGGAACCCCAAATTCAAGAAAAACTAGCCATCGAATTATTAGGTGGAAGTCAAGAAAGTGCTGAACTGGCCACGCAAGAACAAGCAGGTCTTATTTATCCATACTTTGGCAATGCTGACGAAGAGGCTTTGGCTAAAACTCGCCAAGCATACCAAGCAAAAGAAACGTTTAAAATTGCGGTAGTGGTCTATATTACCGAGGATGAAACAGAAGCTGCCGAGTATCTAGAAAAGCAAGCTTCGTATACGGTTGTTTTTAATACAGGGAAACGTCTTAATTTTGCTGATCAAGCAACAGCTGAGGAATATGCTCAGCAACATCAAGCAGAAGAAGCGCAAGTGATTCAGCGACAAGTCGGAGCTTTTGTAGGTAGCGCGGCACAAGTCAAAGCAGATTTACTAGATTTTTCAGAACGTTTTAACACCGAGCATTTTGTGATTCATACGCCAGGTGTACCTTATGATAAAAAACATGAAATCATTCAAGCTTTAGCGAATGAATTAAAAGGAGAGTAAGAAAATGACGCAAACAAATCAAGAAGCATCGATTATTTTATGGGCAAAAGATGGTTGCCATTATTGCCAAGAAATCAAAGACTTTTTCCAAGAAAAAAAATTAGCATATCAAGTAATTGATGTGACACAACAAGATAATTTTCGTGATATTTTGTTTGCGAAATACGGCATTCGCTATGTTCCTGTAGTTGAGGTTGCTTCAGCGGGTAGTCACGTTTACCGAGGGATTACTGACCTTGGTTTAGAGCATGTTGTCAATGGTTTACGTGAAGCAGAGATTGGGGTGTAGGGTATGAGTAAAAGAACAATTCATTTTGGCAGTATTCTGCATGGCGTTGGCGGTACAACAGACGGCTGGCGCCATCCAGAAGTCGATGAAACGGCTAGTACTAATTTTGATTTTTATAAAGCACGAACTAAATTAGCTGAGAAAGGGTTATTTGATTTTGTATTTATTGCGGATGGATTGTACATATCAGAAAAATCAATTCCGCATTTTTTAAATCGCTTTGAACCGATTACGTTATTATCTTCGTTAGCTGCGATTACGGAAAATATCGGTTTAGTCGGAACTTTTTCTTCTACGTATACTGATCCGTTTACGTTGGCACGCCAACTAATGTCTTTGGATCATTTAAGTAACGGTCGTGCTGGCTGGAATTTGGTGACTTCACCTCAAGCAGGCGTTGCTAAAAATTACAATAATCGAGAATTACCACCACACGACGAGCGCTATAAAATCGCCCAAGAACATTTAGATGTGGTTCGTGGGTTATGGCGTTCATGGGAAGCCGATGCGTTTCCACGAAATAAAGAAACGGGTGAATACTTTGATCCAAGTAAATTACATCGCTTAAATTATGAAGGCGATTATTACCAAGTAGCCGGTCCGTTGAACATTAGTCGCTCAAAGCAAGGTGAGCCGTTAATTTTTCAAGCGGGTTCTTCAGAAAATGGCCGAGCGTTTGCTGCAGGGAATGCCGAGGCAATTTTTACCCATAGTAGCTCGTTAGAAGAAACCAAAGCTTTTTATGATGATGTAAAAAAACGTGCACAAGCTGCGGGTAAAAATCCAGATTATGTAAAAATTTATCCAGGAATTAATCCGTTGGTTGCCGATTCATTAGAAGAGGCAGAAGCGAAATATCAAGAATTTGCTAGTTTGATTCCAATCGAAAATGCTGTTCGTTACCTAGCACGTTATTTTGACGATTACGATTTTAGTTCGTATGATTTGGATGCGCCGTTCCCTGAATTAGGCGACATCGGAAAAAATGCCTTCCGTAGTACAACGGATTATATTAAGCAACGCGCGAAAGACAACAATCAAACTTTGCGTCAGGTTGCGCTAGAACAAGCTGTACCACGACCAAATTTCATCGGAACACCCACAGATGTAGCAGATGAAATCCAACGCTGGTTTGAAGCAGAGGCAATTGATGGTTTTATTATTGGGAGTGATATTCCAGGTTCATTTGAACGTTTTATCAATGAAGTGATTCCAATTCTACAAGAGCGTGGTATTTATCGCAAAGCCTATGCGGGTAGTACCTTACGTGAAAATATTGGAGTGCCGATTGTTAAATAAAAAATTACGTTTCCTTTTACAGGAAGCGTCTTTTTTTTTGCAAGGATGGTACACTAACAGGGAAAGGTGGTTGATAGTATGAAAAAATGGGTATTTTTTGATGTTGGTTTTACATTAATTGATGAAACACGTTGTTATGAGGAACACGTCACACAATGCACCCAACAATTAGCATTGATGGGCATTCACGTTACTCCTGAAGAATATTACGGTCAAATGATTCAAGCGTCCAAATTAGGAAAAAAACCAATTAAAACGGTTTGGGAACGTTATACTGAATTAGCCAAACCTGAGTGGTCGTATACCGGCGAAAAGCGATATCCAGACACGATTCCTACTTTAGAACAATTAGCCTCTCGCTATCATTTGGGAATTATTGCTAATCAAGGAACAGGGTTGGTTGAGCGATTAGTTGCCCATGACATTGCGCATTATTTTGATTTGATTATTTCATCAGCTGAAATTGGCATGAAAAAACCTTCCCCTGATATTTTTACCTATGCTCTTCAGCAAGCGCACGTCTCTGCTCAGGAATGCCTATACATCGGCGATCGTTGTGACAATGATATTATTCCAGCCAAAAAATTAGGGTTTACCACGATTCGGGTGCGCCAAGGTCTGGGACAGTATCAACCAGAAAACGAGCTATTTCACTCCGATTATACAGTTAGTCAATTATCTGAATTACTTGAAATTTTATAAAGGAAAGGATGAAAAAAGATGAGTGTATCGATTTATTATACGTGTAAACGAGCACAACCGTTAACTGTCACAGAACAAGCAACTAGTGCCGCGATTATTGAACGATACAATACCAATTTCCAACGGCAAGAGCTTGCCGAATCATTTTGTGTCTATGAAAATCCAACCGCTGACACGATATTTGAAGGTGCCACCAAGTTACCTTTCGTTGATGACTATGAATTAATTGAAGTAACCTTGGCGTATTGGCTTGCTTGTTTAACAGAAATTCGTCAGCAAATTTCCGGAAACTGGCAGGTGCATGTGGATGATATCGATGTCGTTTGGCAAGACCAGCGTTGGCAAATGCCTATATAATTCCTGCTAGAGATGTAGAAGCTTTTCCATAGTGCGACCGATGTTTCATTGCTATTTTTTTCGTACACTTTTGTTATAGAGGAGTGGATGAAAATGAATAAACAAAATTGGACGTTAATTTTGGGGTTAGGCGCTTTGGCGCTAATTCGCCCATTTTTTAGTATAGTGGGCATTTCTGAATTGTTAGGTAAACCCTTGGTAAGCATAGGGACAACCATTTTAATTACGGTTATTTGGGTGTTGGTTGCACAAAAAACCGCTGATCCAATTATCACATTAGGGGTAACGGGTGTGACATATGGGGTGTTAGCTATTCTTTTAAGTGCCGTGTTATCGCCTATGTTATTAGGGCAGGTACAAGGGCCGATTCTCAGCATCTATTCAATCATTAGTGTACTTATGACTAATTTGATTTGGGGATTAGTTGCCGGTATCATTGCTAAAATTCTGCAATCAATTCGTCGTTGATTGGTTTAGACTATAAATGAAAAGAGGCTGTGATTACAGCCTCTTTTTGCATTAAGAAAAGGTGATTGTCAGTTTTACCAAGTGATGATCAGTTGCTTTGAAATCTGTATTTTGCGTCTGGATTTCTTCAACGTTTACATTATCTGAAACAATAAAGCCATCAATAACATACACTTGCGAAGTTTCGTAATCGCCTGTATACGCGTCGTTTAATACGCGCACAGTCGGATAGGTATCATCATAAGCAAAACTAAAATGTTCTGGTAAGTCTTTTTTGGCAAAGGTGCCTGCTTGCCAAATGTCTTTACTAACTGTTGGAAACTGGTGACTGCCGTCGAATGTTTGATTGAAATCCCCACCTGCAATGACATAATTTCCTTTTGCGTATTCTTTTGCTAAGAGCTGTGCAAGTTTTTTACTTTGCGCCATTCTTCCTTCGCCACTATCGTAAGCTTCCAAATGTAAATTGAAGATGACGAGTTCTTTGTCACTGCCGGCAATTGGAAAACGGGTTTCTAATAACGCTCGTTTTAAGTTAGACAAGCGGATAGGCCATTTAAAAGGTACTGGCAAGGAAATTCGATTGGCTTGCGTCATTTGATAATCCGTGAAGGTGGCTAAACCACTCGCAACCCGTCCAATTGGTGGTACAGGAATAGGAACAAAATCAACCAAAAAATTATAGGCAAAGACGCTAGCTGTATTTAATTTTTCTTGGAAATAATTTTCTTCGTCAATATAATAAGAACGCTTAGATTGACGGTCCACTTCTTGTAACAAATGAATATCAGCGTTTGCCTGTTGTAAAGTTTGGGCAATTGCTGCTAGATTAGTTTGCACAAATTTTTTATTGGGTGGTTGGACATTGGTTCCGCCATCCATAAAAAAGTCTTCTGTGGCGCTTAGCCCGCCATAACCAATATTATACGTCACAATTGAAAGCGATTGTTTTTCATCAATCGTTTCTTTGCCTACTATTGGAATCAAGGGTTCGATTGCTGCTGGGCGGTATTCATTGATTGAAAGATAGCTAATCAAACTAACAATAACAAGTAACAGGCACAAAAGTGGGATAGTACTGTATTTAAGTAATTTTTTCATTCGTGGACTCCTTTGTCTTCATTCGTATTGTAAGATTATTTGTGAAAAAAAGGAATCCCTAATGACTAAAAAACTTCTAAACGATTCACTGCATTAACCAAAGCTTGAATCGAAGCTTTCACAATATCTTGATGAATACCAGCTCCCCAATACAATTTACCTTGTGAGGCGATGCCAATTTGTGCACAGGCTTGCGCTTTGGAATTATTGCCTAATGAATGTTGCTCATAAACTTCAAGCGTATATGTCGCACCTAAAGTCTTTTTAAGCGCTTGATTCACCGCATCCAAACTTCCAGAACCAGCACTGTGTGTTTCAATGGATTGGTTATCTTTTAAAATAGTTAAAGTAACTTCTTGTGGTGTTCCTTGTGTAAAGCGATAATCCGTAATTTCAAAATGTGGATGGAAATCAACATATAGTTGTAAGAAGGCATCATAAATTTCTTGCGCCGTTAATTCTCGATTGGTGTTATCTGAAATCGCTTTGATGGCATATCCTAATTCTTCATTCATTTTGTAAGGTAATTTAATACCATAGTTGGTTTCAAGTAAATACCCCACGCCCCCTTTACCAGATTGACTGTTAATGCGAATGACATCTGTTTGATAATTTCGACCAATGTCAACGGGATCAATTGGAATATAGGGAACATCCCAAATGTCAATTTGATTTTCTTCACGATATTTCATTCCTTTGGAGATCGCATCTTGATGAGAACCAGAAAAAGCGGTAAAAACCATGTCACCAGAATAAGGTTGTTTTTCTGGGACACTAATTCTCGTTAACATTTCATAACGCTTGCGTATTTCTTCTAGATGGCTAAAGTCTAATTGAGGATCATAGCCTTGAGAATACATGTTCATTGCCAGCGTGATAATATCGACGTTTCCAGTTCGTTCGCCAATACCAAAAAGAGTTCCTTCAACACGATCTGCTCCAGCTAATACACTAAATTCAGCATCACTTACGCCACATCCACGGTCGTTGTGGGGATGAACAGACAAGGTGACTGCCTCACGAAAGTTCAAATGTTTATGAATATATTCAACTTGGCTTGCGAAAATGTGAGGCATCGCATATTCTACCGTCGTTGGAATATTAATAATCGCTTTGTGTTCAGGTGTAGGTTGCCAAATATCTAGGACACTATTACAAATGTCTAAAGCATAGTCGACTTCTGTTCCAGGGAAGCTTTCGGGACTATATTGAAAATAGAAATTCCCTGGTGTTTGTTCGGCCAATTCTTTCACTAAGATGGCACCGTCTAAGGCGATTTGTTTGATTTCTTCTTTGCTTTTACGGAAGACTTGTCTTCGTTGGGCTTCGGAAGTTGAATTATACAAATGAACAATCGCTCGAGGAACACCTTTAATTGCTTCAAAAGTCCGACGAATGATATGTTCACGTGCTTGGGTAATCACCATAATTGTGACATCTTCTGGAATCAAGTTGTCTTCAATTAACGTTCGAACAAATTGAAATTCTGTTTCTGAAGCTGCCGGAAAAGCAACTTCGATTTCTTTAAAACCAATAGCAACTAACAATTGAAACATGGCTAATTTTTCTTCTAAATTCATAGGAATGGCTAAGGCTTGATTACCATCACGTAAATCAACGCTACACCAAACTGGGGCGCGCTCGATCGTTTCTTTTTGTACCCAATCATAGGTTAACTGCGGGGGTAGGTAATATTTTTTCTCGTATTTTGTGTGATTAAACATGTAAATTCCTCCTTCAATAGAAAATAAAAAAGCCTTTCATCTCCAGTAAATTACTGGAGACGAAAGACTCGCGGTACCACTCCTGTTCATGACTAAAAAAGCCATGCCCTCTATCAATCAATGTCGCATTGATTGATTTTTCCAAATAACGGTCGGCTGCCGTCCTTAACTAAATAAATGGTCATTAAGGCTACTTCGAGGCGAGTTCCTTATCTTGCGTTCTTGCTTTTCATCAGCCAGCAAGTTTCTGTTAACGGAACGATAAGTACTACTCCTCAGCAATGTATTTATTGTCTGAATATTCTTATTATAACAAATTTTAGAAAAAGTAACAGGGGTATGTGAGTTTTTTTAATTTTGAATATAAGCTGAGATTAGTTCAAACGTATTTTCAAGCGCATCAACATGTGTCCGTTCCATTCCATGACTGCTTGCAACGCCTGGACCAATTAGTGCAGCACGAATATTGGCACCACCACCTAAAGCAGCAGAAGCATCACTTCCATACATCGGGTAAATATCAACTGCGTAATTCAACTCTTTTTCTTTGGCATAAGTTACGAGGCGTGTGGTCATTTCATAATCGTAAGGTCCAGAAGAATCTTTGGCACAAATAGAGACATCATATTCTGTACATTCTAAATCAAGACCGATACAGCCCATATCGACTGCCAGCAATTCAGTGATATCTGCTGGAATCCACGCTGCACCGTGGCCCACTTCTTCATAAGTTGAGAAAATAAATGTGAGATTGGTTGCAGGAGTAATAGATTCTTGTTTGATTTGCTTTAATAAGCTAACTAAAATGGCGACAGAAGCTTTATCATCTAAGAAACGTGATTTTACAAAACCAGAATCAGTGACGACGACTTTTGGATCGTACGCCACGATGTCACCGTTTTGAATGCCTAACGCTTGGACTTCTTCTTTATTCGTGACACGTTCGTCTAATTTAACAATCAAATTGTCAATATCACGTGCTTTGGTAGACGCATCTGGAAACACATGAATAGAAGGTGTATTGGATAAAATCGTGCCCGTATAAATTTTTTCATCACGGGTAATAATGTCACAATATTCCCCGTCTAATGTAGGTGTGAGCGGACCACCTAATTTAGTTAAAGCTAAGGTTCCATCGCTATTAATGGAACGCACCATTAATCCTAAAGTATCTACATGCGCGCTTAAACCACGCGTTTGTGTCGCATCTTTTCCTTGAACCTGTACCATCAAATTCCCTTTTGGTGTTTGAGTTGTTTCGTAACCGAATGACTCGACTGTTGTTTTGATAAAATCAATGGCATGTCGGGTATAACCAGTGGGACTATTAATTGCTAATAATTCTACTAAAAATGAAAGTGTTTCTTCTTTATTAAACATTCGTGACTTCCTTTCTGTTTGACTCTATCAAACTATAGCATAACTAAAATGAAAACCCAAACAATGCTCACAGGTTCCATTTGTCAGAAAAAACGAAGAATTTCATGATGATTTGAGAATACTCTGGCAGCTAGAATTTGTTAGCATAATTGTAAAGAAATGAAAGGAGATTACTATGAAACGATGGCAAATAATCATATTAAGTAGTTATAGTTTATTGGTTTTGTGGGTCTTATTATTTAAATTCTCATTGTCCCCAGAAGCCATTATAAAATCCGCTATCAATGGAGAAAACCGCATCATCAATTGGGTGCCTTTTATGGCATCGGGTGGTACGAGAGAAATTTTGTTAAATACGCTTGTATTTGTGCCTTTTGGTGTGTTAATCAGTATGCGCGAAACACGCTATCAAGGTCAGAAGATATTGCGCTACAGCTTTTTATTTAGTTTAGCAATTGAAATCAGCCAATATCTGTTAGCGATTGGGGCAACGGATATGACTGATTTACTCACTAATACGTTAGGTGGATATGGTGGGTTTCTTTTGTATGGGTTGTTAGCTAAAATTTTTCCTAAAAAAATACTAGATCCTCTCTTGCTAAGCATAGGAACCGTTGCGGTGTGTACATTTGTTTTTTTAATGATCATAACGTTCAAAGTGAATCACGTGCAACTTAACTATTTCTAGCATCAAGTACCGTTTGTTGCGCATCACGAGGCTGCCAGCCGTAATTGATTGCTTTTTGATTGGTATGCGTATAGCTTCTCCCTAACATTGGGACAAGTGCACGCAAATTTTTAACGAATTTTGCCGCTATTTTCAAACTACTATTTGGTAAAATAATCGGTCGTTGGCCATAAAGGCGACTAATTTGTGCAAACGTTAAATCACCATTTTTTGCCAGAATCCGTTCTCCGATTGTTTCGGAGTTGTTGAGAGCCAACAAATGCAAAGCTGCTAAATCGCGGACGTCAGTTACTTCTAATGAAATTTTTGGCACGAAGCGTGTGTGGTTAATCTGATCAAGCACTTGATTGGAGGAACGATTAGCCGTTAAGGTTGGTCCAAAAATGGCACCTGGTAAAATGGTGGTCACATGCAGTTTATATTTCTGGGCTAGTTCCCATGCTTTTTGCTCGGCAAATAATTTGGAAAGACGATAGGCGTTTAATTCAGGATTTTCAGGATCAGACCAAAAATGTTCATCGATAAATCCTGTTGTCTGAGCAAGGGGTGTGGCCGCAGCTTGACTGGAGGTCATCACAATTCTTTTGACACCAGCTATATGTGCCGCTTCGAAGACATGTTCAACACCAGCCACAGCTTCCTTAATTAAGCGAACATCATTTGCATTTTCATGACCTAAGGGACTAGCCACATGTAAAATGGCATCGACACCGGCCATAGCTTCTACCCACCCATCAGAATGAGTTAAATTTGTTACGACATACGTGAGTTCTTTGAAAATAGTTGGTTGCTTGTTGAAATTTCTAACTGTTCCAACGACATCATGACCTTGGTCGAGTAATTGTTGAATGATATGGGTAGCAACAAATCCGTTGGCACCTGTGACTAATAGTTTCATTTTTTTACCTCCTAGTGTTACACTTGTTATAGATGCTATTGTAGAGAACACAAAACAAAAGAACAAGCAGTGTGACCGCATTTGTGACAGATAGGAGAAAGTGTTATGGCAGCGACGAACTATGCAAAAAATTTAAAGCAAGATAGTAAAAACTGGATCACGATTGCAACCTTAGAATTATTACAGACCAAAAAATTATCCGAGATGACGGTTGCTGAAGTAGCGAAAAGATCAGGTGTTAGTCGCATGGCATTTTATCGCCATTTCACTAATTTGCCACAGGTGTTAACCGAATATTATGAACCAAAATTTCAAAAGATATTTGATCAGACGATTCATAAAATTAGTGAAGAACAAAAGATGACCGACTTAGGCGATTTTTTTACGGAATTGACGCCTGACTTTCAACGTGCGATTGCAGGTGATTACACGATGATTATTTTTCAAATTTTTACTGAACAAATGGCGCGATTTTATGATACCACTACAACTTGGAGTGATTGGGAAAATCCTAAGCGACTATACTGGATTAAGTTCATGTCAGCGGGAATTTTTGAAGTTTGGTTGACGTGGATTCAAACTGGACAAAAAGAGAGTTTGGCAGAAATGACACAATTGATTAAAGCATTCCATGAGTAGGAGGTGGCGAGTATGTGGGGATTGTATCGACAACTAAAAGAGCAGTCGGAAGTTCAGAAGATTAGTCAGCAATTGCAAAGTTCTGGATGGGATCAAGCAGCTATTAAGGGCTATCTTCGTAAAACCATCCAGCTTTCGGATAAAGATTTAGCAGCGAGTATTGCAAATGTTCAAACGTATTATCTGGATACTTTTGCGATTGGCTCACCTATTTATTTAACATTGTATCGTGCTAGTCGCTTGTCAGCTAAAGAAAAAATTCAGCTCATTTTTAATCAATTAGAAGCAGAAATTGATGAATTCCATTTTATGCATTTATTGTCGAACACGTATCAGTTAGATGAAGAATTAGCACCCCATGCAGCTTTTTATGCCTACTTTCGTCGAGATGTATTGCGTGCTTTTCCAACGAAAGAAGGATTAAATAGCGATGAATTAGGAAAAAAAGTCCATTTGTTTCGTACGTACATTGATCGTCAAAACATCACTTATATCCGAACACATTTTCAAGGGACAACTGATTATGAGAAATTACTTGCTTACGGAAAAATCTTTCATCTATCGTTCGATTATACAACAGGTGCCCGCTACCATAATCGTTCAATGACAGCGTTTGATTATCCAAGAAATATGAAAATACAAGTGCCAAAACGCAAAACATGTTTGTGGGGACCAAATGATGCGCGAATGTCGGAATTTATTGTGCGAATTAGCACGGGAGAATTTGTCAGCGAATGGGATATCTATCGCAAATTAGCAAATGGTCGTTATGATAGTCAGCCCAATCATTACGCTGTACCTGAATTGGGACCTGTCGCAAACACTGAATCATTTAATTATGGCTTTTCCTATGGTTCGAACTTTGATGTTTTACCTTGGAATCATTCCCATGAATATCTGGATGTCTTATATCCAATTAATCCCGCCATTCGTCGAAAAGCCTTACGTCATTGGAAAAGTCCAGTGGCATTAAAACAAGCGGGTCCGTATTTAGACATTGTAAAAAAACCACATGATGCCCATGCTTGGCAGCAAATTCCTAAAGTGCAACGTCCTGAAGTGTATCAGTCATATTGCCACTACTGTCAAAAAAAGAAAATCCAGTCAGGTTTTATGAAATATCATAAGAAAAAAATATAACACACGACAAAAACACCCGAACGGTCTGTAAAGAGAGTGTTCGGGTGTTTTATAAGCAAGACTAATTTGAAGCTTCAAGTACTTTAATAAACTCACGCATATAGTCTGGTAGATCAGGTGGTCTTCTACTTGAAACGATGTGTCCGTCTGTAATTGCAGGAGTATCAACCCAAGTAGCGCCTGCATTTGTCATATCGTCTTTGATACCTGGTGTACTTGTGACAGTTTTTCCTTGTAAAATGTTGGCAGAAATTAATACCCAACCAGCATGGCAAATTTGACCAATTGGTTTTTTGTGCTCATCCATATATTGAACGAACTGAATTACCTCAGGGAAGCGACGTAATTTATCAGGCGCCCAACCTCCGGGTACCAAAATGGCATCGTAATCTTCTGGGTTCACCTCATCAAAGGCATAATCAGATTCAGCGGGTACGCCGTATTTACCGATATACGTTTTCTTTGCTTCTTGTCCGACTAAATCAACTTGTGCACCTTCTTCACGTAAACGATGAACAGGGTACCATAGCTCTAAATCTTCGAAATCGCCATCAATTAAAGCAATAACTTTTTTGTTTTCTAAGCGCAAAACTATCCCTCCATTTCTTATTTGTTATATAGTCAGTGTAACAGAGTCAATCATAAATGACGATTGAAAAGATTAGCTTATTATGATGAATTTTTGGAAAATTCATACTATACTAATAATTATTTGAGTGAAAAAAAGGAGAATGTGTATGTCAGCTATTATAGGTGTAATGCCATTATATGATTCAGAAAAAGAAAGTATTTGGATGCTGCCCAATTATTTAGAATTAATTGAGAAAAATGGTGGCATTCCGCTGATTTTACCATTGACAAATAAGCAAGAGACCTTGGATTATTTCCTTCAAACTTGCGATGGTTTTTTATTTACAGGTGGACAAGACGTCTCACCTACTCTTTATGGAGAAGCAATGCGGGAGACTTGTGGAGAAAGTTGTGTATTACGTGATGAAATGGAAACCTATTGTTTACAGCAGGCACTCGCATTAGATAAACCGATATTAGGTATTTGTCGAGGCTTGCAGTTGTTGAATGTTGTATTGGGTGGCACACTTTATCAAGATTTACCAACAGAATCTTCGAGCGCGTGTCAGCATCAAATGATTGCTCCTTATAATCGCGCTCAACATAAGGTAACGATTCTTCCAGATAGCTTATTGTTTACGATTTTAGGAAAAACTCAAGTTGGAGTGAATAGTTATCATCATCAAGGAATTAAAAGATTAAGTCCCCAATTAAAAATTGCCGCAACGGCTAGTGACGGGTTGATTGAAGCCGTTTATATGTCAAATAAACGCTTTGTTTTAGCTGTTCAATGGCATCCGGAATTTTTTGAAGCAGTTACTAAGGAGAACCAACACTTGTTGCGCTATTTTCTTGGCCGATGTGTCAGAACTACGTAAAGGAGACGCGTATGATACATGAGAAGAAAAAAGGAATTTATAATCTGAAAAACTTTTTTAAAAGAGAATTTAGCCGTTACAGCATGCTGATTTTAATAACGTTTATTGGCATTTTAGTTACTTTGTTGTATCTCGAAAAACGAAGAGTTGATGCCGAATACAACAAAACAGTATCGGAAATTTTAAGAGTACGAACAGAAGGGGATGCCAAGCATATTGAACATGCAATTGAAAGAAATCAAAATTCATTGCACGCTGTCGAAGCGATGTATCAATTGCTAAAAACAGAAGGGAAAGTCTCCTCGCCAGAAGAATTTTTAAAATACCGCAACAATGATGATTCAGTTCGCCGGGTTGAATATGCCACAATGGCAATGATTTTAAAGGATGCTGAATCAATGTTAGGAGAACAAGAAAAACAAGAAATTCCGAGTCGATTTGCAGAAGGTGAAATTGTCGTTAGCACCATTCATTATGATGAAAAACTAGCGAATGATAGGATGACTATTTTGTTACCAATTGAAGAAGAGGGGAGTGTTATTGGAGCATTTTATTCTTATGTGAATGTGACTGATTTATTTTTAGAAATGTATAATATTGCGATGTACTCTAGCATTAAAAGTGTCATTTTAGCAGCAGATGATAAACTGATTTATAGCGATTACGATAAATATCAAGGCGAAAATTTACTTGATACGTTACAAACCTTGCGTCTAAATAAAACAGAAAGAGCCGAACTAAGGCAAATGATGCATGCAGATAAACTAACTAGCACAGTCATCGCACAAGCTGACAAAAATTACTATATCACTGCGGTACCGCTAAAGGTAAATGATTGGCAGCTCATCTCATTTGTACAAGATACAGATATTCTTTTAGGTTCAGAAAGTGTTTTTAATGATATGGTGCGCATCAGTAGTTTGACGCTGTTATTGACAGTCGGAGCCGCTTTGACAATCTATTTCCAGCTATTAGTAAATCGTGAGCGCTTGAAAAAAGAAACCAAACGTTTACAAGCTAGTCAGGACAAGCTACAACATGAGCAAAAAACAAAAAAGCAATGGGTCCAGCGTTGGGAGAAGTTATTCTCTGAAAGCAGTGTGCTCAATGTAATCATTAATGGTAAAACCTTGGAAATTGAAGATGTCAATCAATCAGTCATTGATGCATTTGGAGGAGTCAGAGAAAATTTTATCGGACAAAAGCCGAACAAATTTATCTTGCTGCCTACACAAGTTTTAGAAGAAAAATTATGAATCGCATTTCTGAAAAATTGACAGGTTGGACACGTGACGATGTTTATGGAAAAGATTTTTCTGAAATATTTGAACTACGAAATGAATTGAACGGAAAATTAATCGAAAATCCAATTAAACAAGTTTTGCAAACGGGAAAAAGCATCGAAATCAACCAAGCTGAACTAATCAACCGTGTGGGAAAAAGAATCCCAATTGCTGATAGTACGGCGCCAATTTATATGGATGATAATAATTTATCAGGAGTAGTGATGGTCTTTCGAGATGTGACAGAAGAGCGGCAAACGCAACGTGAAATTGAATATCTAAGTCGCCATGATGCGATGACGGGTTTGCACAATCGTTATTCTTTAGACAGAACTGTTACTACGTTAGAAGAGAAGCAACAAGCAACTTCGGTTATTATGATTGATGTGAATGGGTTGAAAATGACGAACGATGTTTTCGGGCATCATGTGGGCGATAAGTTGTTACGGCAAGCGAGTCGTTTGTGTGCGCAATATTGTGATGAGCAAGCTTCAGTCATTCGTTATGGTGGCGATGAATTTTTAATTATTTTACCGAATCAAGCGATTGAGGAAGCCGAAGCGATCATTCAAAATATTCAACAAACAGAAGTCATTGTCGAAGGGAGTAACTTGCCACTTAGTTTGTCTTTAGGTTGTGCGAGCGCATCAGGAGAGGTTGGCAGTATCCATGCGGCAATTCAAGAGGCTGAAAAAAATATGTATCAACAAAAACTACTGAATAGTAAGAGTTATCGAAATGGTATTATTAGTACCTTATTATCAACGATATATGAACGAAGCTCTGAGACAGAAACGCATTCGAAGCGTTTGGAGACCTATAGTACTGCCATAGCGCAAAAATTGGAATTATCTTCTAAAGACAAAGATGAATTAGCACTGCTGTCTCTCTTACATGATATTGGCAAAGTGGGGATTAATTTAGATATTTTAAACAAACCAGGTAAATTGACGGAAGAAGAATGGCAAGAAATGCGTAGACATACGGAGATTGGGTATCGTATTGCCCGTGAAACGCCAGAATTAGCCGGCATTTCTGAGCTGATTCTTTCTCATCATGAGCGTTGGGATGGAACTGGCTACCCACATGGATTAAAAGGGGAAGAAATTCCGTTACCTTGTCGAATTATTAGTGTAGTCGATGCCTATGATGCGATGACGCACAATCGAGTCTATCGTTTGGCAATGAGTAAAAAAGAAGCCTTGACAGAAATTAGACGGAATAAAGGAACACAGTTTGATCCAATGATTGCTCAAATTTTTATTGATTTAGTTAACGTGGAGTAAAGGAGAGAGGAAATGATCGTAGAGTATGTCACTGATAAATTAATTACACCAAATGAAATTGCTGACTTACGTCAAGCAGTGGGCTGGAATCGCTTGGAGGAAGAACTCAATCGTCTTGATTTGGCTGATTTTTTGCGAATTGCTTGCTACGATGCGCAAAAATTAGTTGGGTTTCTTTCAGTAGTCAGCAATGGTGCAACGGATGCCTATATTCAAGATGTAATGGTCGCACCGGATTATCAAGGACAAGGAATTGGAAGCACCTTGATGACGATGGCCATTGCTAAGCTAAAAGAACAAAAAATATACATGATAAATGTCATTTATGATGACTCTTTACGCAACTATTATGAAAAATTTGGTTTTTATTCCGTGCTGGCAGGACAAATGGCGTGCCACTATACATGAAAAAAGGAGCTTGGGTAGAAGTACCCAAGCTCTAGTTGCTTTTATTGAATTTTTGTTTGTGAAGAACGACGTGCAATAATTGGTAAAAGAGCGCCGATTAAAAGAAAAACAACTGGGGTTAAAAGATTTGAAGTCAATTGGAACCACCATGTTTTGGAGCTTAAATCCATCTCCATCTTAGGGACAATTCCTAAAATACAAGCAAAAGCAGTGAATAAGAAGCACCATAATCCAATGGCAAAACCAATTTTGGGATTTTTGACAAATTTGTATTCAGATTGATAATTTTTTGAAGCTTTATTTAACATCATATAAGCAAAGAACACCCATAAATAACGTAAGGGCATCACGACTGAATTTAAGTTGGTCATCCATTTTACAAGCTCTTGCATACTGCTAATACCGAAAATCGGTAGCAAGATTAAAATGCTCACTAAAATTCCTGTTAGTAAGTAACCATTTTTTAGGGTACCTTTGGCCGTTTTCTTTCTTAACCAAGCGGGTACGTACATAGGGTCGGCATCCGCTAATAAAATTTTTAACGGTGCATCAATGGAGAAAGCTAACGCTGAAATTTGTCCAATAGTATTGGTTAGCGCATAAATAATCATTAACGTGTTTCCTACACCATAATACGCACCTAATTTTTGGAAAGCAGTATAGGCACCATTCGCCATTAAGTCAGCTGGAATATTGTTACTAGTAAACAACATCCCCATTGCAACGGAACCTAAAATCGCGCTTAAACCAACCATCGATGCTAAGAAAATCATTCCTTTTGGAAACTCTTTGGCTGGATTTTTGGTTTGATTGACATAAGGAGAAATTTTTTCTGCTCCTCCTACTGCGAAAACCAGCATGGAAATCGTTGTAAAATAAGAAAAATCAAATTTAGGAATATAAGAGCTTAGTTTGTTCATATCAGGTGTTGCAAATTCAATATTGGAATGAATAGCGGGTGCGCCGATTGCTAACAGAATGAATAAAATAGACATAATAAACATGGCTGTTCCAGCAAGTCCGCCAATTACTTTCAACGTTGATAAACCTTTAGTTGATAAGTAAAGAAAAGCAAGAAAAATAATTAAGCTAAGGATCGAAATAAGTTGCATAGGCATATCTGAAATAAACGTGCCATCACGTTTGACAGCCCAACCTAAAGCAATCAAGATGCCTTGTGGTTTTTGTGCTAAATAGGGAATATGGACGACCCAATATGTCCAAGCAGCATAAAAGGCTAACTTTTTGGTCGTGGTATTTTCAATCCATGAACTGACACCCCCGGGACTATCTTTGAAGGTTGATCCTAATTGTCCGACAATTAATGCATAGGGAATAAAGTAGAGAACGAGGATAATGATCCATGAAGTAACGACAGAAAGACCTTGTTGGGCATAGTTATTCACGACATTTCCTAATCCCCAAACCATACTAAAGGCAATCAGCCCTACGTTGGTCCATCGCAACTGTTTTGTGTTTGCTTCCATTTTTGAAAACTCCTTAAATAAAATTAGTTGTATTAAAATAACAAATAATAAAATAAAAATAATCTTTATTTGTTATTTTAGTACGAAGATTAATATCCTTTTCGATTATAGTCTTATCTGTACAGCCGTCAATATTTTTTAAGAAATACTCATTTTTCTTCTAATAAATGGAAAGTAATAAGGAAAAACAAGTTATTTATTAATAACAAATTATTTGGTTGTTATAATTTTGTTGAAAAAATATAATATTCCAAAAAAACAAAAAATATACAAAATTTACAGCTTGTTTACTGGATATTGATTACAACTTAATAATCCTTTGTTATTTTTGAGAGGTAATAGATAGAGGAGGAAATGTTCAATGAAAAAAAGTACGTTAGGAATGAGTTTACTTAGTTGTCTAGTCGTAGGAGGCGTTGTTTCTACAACTGTTTTAGCTAGTAGTAACAAAGAAAATGCCCCTACAGAAACGACGCAAGAACATCCTAAAAACATTATTTTTATGATTGGCGATGGTATGGGTGTTTCATATACATCTGCTTATCGCTATTTTAAAGAAGGAAATGAAAAAATTGCTCCCGATACAGTTTTTGATCGTTATTTAGTGGGACAACAAGCAACGCATCCAGAAGACCCAGAAGAAAATGTCACGGATTCGGCCGCAGCTGCAACCGCTATGTCAGCAGGTGTAAAAACCTACAATAATGCGATTGCTGTCGATAATGATTTATCAGATACACCGACTGTTCTAGAACGTGCCAAAGAATTAGGCAAGTCGACAGGATTGGTTGCAACTTCAGAAATTACCCATGCAACGCCGGCAGCTTTTGGCGCACACGATGAATCACGTAAAAATATGAAGGAAATAGCAGATGATTACTTTGATGATTTGACCAACAATCAGCACACCGTTGACGTTTTGTTGGGTGGTGGCTTAGATTATTTTAAACGTGAAGACCGTGATTTAGTAAAAGAATTTGAAAAAAGTGGATACAGCTACGTGACCAATAAAGATGAATTATTAAAAGATGATACTGAAAAAGTATTAGGATTGTTTGCACCAGAAGGCTTACCGAAAATGATTGATCGAAAACAAGAAACACCCTCATTAGCAGAGATGACCACGGCTGCGATTGAACGTTTGGGCCAAAACGATGAAGGTTTCTTTCTAATGGTAGAAGGAAGTCAAATTGACTGGGCAGGTCATAGTAATGATGTAGTTGGCGCGATGAGTGAAATGCAAGATTTTGAGGCAGCTTTTGAAGCAGCGATTAAATTTGCTGAAAAAGACGGCAATACTTTAGTAGTGACAACTGCCGATCATTCAACAGGAGGTTTCTCTATTGGCGCCAATGATGAATATAATTGGTTAACTGAGCCACTTCATGCAGCAAAACGGACACCTGATTTCATGGCGAATGAAATTTTAAATGGAGCGTCTGCGAAAGAAGTCCTTGAAAAATATATTGACTTTGAACTAACCAAAGAAGAATTAGCAATGGTGACCAAAGTTGAAAAAAGCCAAGAGTTAGAAGAAATTGCCGTACCGATTCGTAAAATTTTCGATGCCCGTTCGAATACAGGTTGGACAACAGGCGGACATACAGGGGAAGATGTGAACGTCTATGCTTATGGTCCAAAATCAGAAGCATTTGCTGGACGGATTGATAATACCGATCAGGCAAAATTAATTTTCAATCTACTTGAGGGGAAAGACGGCAAAGCTAAAATTAACGACAAAGATATTCCGAAAAATTAAAGATTCATCCAGATAAATGCTTAGAAAAACGAGGTTTGTTTTTCTAAGTGTTTTTTTAACATTAAAGGGATTATAACTTTTTAGAGTGGTCAAAAGCTTTTCATCATAAGCTTTTGACCACTTTTCATTTGTCCGAAAACTTTGTAAAATAGAAGAATGAAAAAGAATCTTCTTCAAGCTATCTTTTTTGATGATTATCAGAATTGGAATCGTTTCATAGAAAAGTATGGACGAAGGATTCTTCCTGTCGTAAAGAAAGAAGTCAACAAGTTTCGTTATTGTAGGGATATAAGCAAAGGGTATCGGTTATTTGTTTGTGACGGGTCTCATAATCCCAAAAGGGTTCCACTAAGTTACAAAGGGAAATTTTGTCCCACTTGTTCTGTTGGTAAGAGCCAGAGATGGGCTGAGGTAACAGCGAACAGTTTGTTTCGAGTAGTGCGCCGTCATGTTGTGTTTACGATAGATGCAGGATTGTGCGACAACTTTAAACATTCCTAAAGCTTATAGAAGCTACCAGGAATTATATGCAGATGAATTGTTTCATTTAACCAAAGAGCGTCAGTTATTCTTAATGGAAGCACAAAAAGCAGTTCTTTTGCCAGTTACTCAATGGGTAAAAGAACAACTGCAAGCTGAAAAAATTGGACCGGTACGATATATTCGTTCAACCACAGTCTATCCTAACGTGGATCATATCAGCTGGTTTCGTTCGTTGGAAGCAGGTGGTGGGTCATTTCATGGCTCTGGCGGATATCCTGTACAGTACATGTTGCACTTATTTGATACAGAGATTCATGAAGCAGCCGGTACTGCATTAATGAATCTCAATGAGACAGACACACAATGCGATATAAGTCTATTGCTTGAAAATCAACTACAGACCAATATTTTTGTGTCGACGCATATGAATTTACCAAGTGAATTTATTTTATATGGAGAAAAAGGGAAGATAGTTGTACCGAATTTTTGGAAAGCAGATACTGCTCAATTACATCTAGATGAGGAAGTACACTTCTCTTATCAAAGTGAATTTGTATATGAAATCAACCATATCAACGGATTTTGTGTATAAATCTGAATTGTTTATGAAAACATGAAACAGAATTACGGTAGTTAAATGGAATTGGACATCAAAAGTACAAACAATTATTGATTATCGTGAAGAGAAGAGAGTATTTTCTATAATTGACGAACTCAAGCAAGTCAATGTTTTTTGGTGAAAAGACGGTTGAAACTCAATCAAGATATAAGTAAAGTACGCCTTGATTGGATGAAAATTTTGAAGAAAGTTTTTTCATATTGACGTTTTAGAATTTTTCTTAAATTTTTAAGAGGCGACTATGTGTTGAAATTGTTATTTAAAGAAGAAAAAAATAAAAATTAAGGATTGACATTAAAGAGAAATGAGTTATAATGAAAGCGTATTCAATATATATTTTCATATAAAACCTTATGTAGAGTGTAACTGTTCAATCAGGCATTACTATGAGTTCGGAGTTTTTTTCGATACTTGTAGTGATGCTTTTTTTATTTTTTTGGAAAGGAAGGGCGATAAATGGAAGTTATACAATCTTATAATCAAAATGCTGTATCCGTTATCGACGAAAGCGGTAAAGAACTTGTTTTGATTGGAAGGGGGATTGGATTTGGTAAGAAGAAAGGAGATATGATTGATATTCGCAAAGCCTCTAAAATTTTTCGATATTATTACTCAAATTATGAGAAAAAAATCGTGGATTCGTTGATTGAGATTCCCGAAGAGATTTTATTGATGGCAGAAGAGATTACATCAGGTGCTAGCAAAATTTTAGAAGAACAATTAAGCCCGGCTTTCCTATTTTCTTTATCGGCTCATATTCAGTTTACACTGGAGCGAACAAAGGAATATGGAGAAATTGTCAATCCTTTGAATTATGAGCTGAAATACATTTATCCGAAAGAATATAGTGCTGCTGAATGGGCAGTCAAGTATTTGAGAAATACTTATAATTTAGAACTCTATGATTCAGAGATAACCTTCTTTACCCTTCATTTTGTGAATGGTCTTCAAAGCACTGGGCAATTTAATGAAGTAATGGAATTAAGTAACATCTTGGGTGATATTACTCGAATCATCGATGAAGAGTTCCAATTTCCAATTAATAAAGAATCCATGTACTATTCACGTTTTATTTTGCATCTAAGGTATTTTGTGATGAGAAAACTAAGTGGAGGAAATCTGACGAATGAAGATATTCAAGATTTATATGAGTATGTTTCCCAAAGATTTGATGAAGCCAATCGTATTGTTCGTAAGGTAGATCATCTATTGAAAACAAAGTATGAATTTGATTTTGATTATGATGAAAATTTGTATTTGCTACTACATGTTCAGCGTCTGATTGATGACAATAGTCGAGTGTAATCAAAAAATTTAGATAGAGAAAGGTTGAGGAAGATGAAATTAATTATTGTAGCTTGTGGCGGAGGAATTGCAACATCGGCAACTGTGGCAACGAAAATTAATGATCGATTGCGAGAGTTGAAACTTTCAAGTAAAGCAAAGGTGGAAGCAGTAGATATCAAATCGCTAGATACACATATTTCAACTGCAGATTTATATGTTTCTATAACACCCATGGCGAAAAAAAAGAAGGAATACAGTATTCCAACAGTTAACGGAATTACCTTTTTAACAGGTGTGGGAGCAGATGAAACAATGGAGGAAATTATACGCTCATTGAAATTAAAATAAAGATGTTTTATAGGGAGGAATAAAAATGGATTTACTAGCAAAGATTTTTCAAAGCATTCTTGATATGGGAGCAGCTGTTTTTCTACCTATTGTATTGACAATCATTGGAATTATCGTTGGCTTAAAACCAACAAAGGCATTTTCTTCTGGACTGACGTTAGGTGTTGCTTTTATAGGAATTGGGTTAGTAATTGACTTTATGGGTGGAACTGTAGGTACTGCTTCTCAGGAATTTGTGACGAGTCTTGGGATCCAGTTAAACGCTCTGGATATGGGGTGGGCGCCAGCTCTAGGGTTAGCCTGGACTTGGAAATATGCATTTATCATGTTCCCAGTGCAAATCGGTATCAATATATTGATGCTAATTATAGGCTGGACGAATACGTTGAATGTAGATATGTGGAATGTAGCAAATAAAATTTTTACGGCTTACATTGTTTCAAGTGTAACCAACAATGCGATTATTGGTTTTGCAGTTGCGGTGGTACAAATCATAGCAGAGTTGAAAAATGCTGATGCGACAAAAAATCAGCTACAGGAATTGACAGGGATTCCTGGTGTTTCTATGCCGCATCCGATGTTTTTATCAAATATTATTTTTTATCCTGTTAGCAGGTTACTAGACAAGATTCCATTTATGAGAAAGACCGTTAATGTTGAAACAATGCAAGAGAAAATTGGTATTTTTGGTGAAACGCATGTTATGGGCTTCGTTATTGGAACACTTGTTGGGTTATTCGGCGGGCAAGGGATTCAGTCATTGATGACGGGGGTACAGGCTGGTGCCGCTTTGACCTTGTTCCCAATGGTATCAAAACTATTTATGACAGCACTTACACCAATCTCGGATGCTGCCAATAATTATATCAAAAAACAATTTCCAGGGAGAGATTTGGTTATTGGCTTGGACTGGCCAATACTAGCAGGAAATTCAGAAATCTGGGTAGCGATTATTTTGACGATTCCTGTTGCTTTAGGCATTTCATTGATTCTACCGGGAAATATTGTCTTACCTTTTGGAAACTTGATGAATGTTTGTGTTTGTGCAGCAGCATTTATCAGTTGTAAAGGAAACTTGAAAAAAATGTTGTTCATCAGTTGGATTATGGTACCGATTTTGCTGTGGTCAGCAAGCTCTTTTGCACCAATGTTGACACAGTTGGCAATCGAGAATGGCACTTCTTTACCAGAAGGTCAATTGATGGCATGGTGGGGAATGGACATTGCAGAGATTCGCTGGAGTATCGTTGAGGCATTGCAAGGGAATATATTTGGTTACCTTGCTGTTGCAGTCATTGCTTTACTATCTGTCTTCTATTTTAAATGTCAAAAACAAGAAGAATATGAAGCTGGTGTTCGTATGGGATCAATAGAAGAATAACAAAAGGTGTGAAATAAATGAGAGCGATTTTGTGGTATGGAACAGTAATACTGGCAACATTGATGCTTGGTCTAGGAATTTTATTAAAGAGTGCGACTGCTACGGCCATTTGTGTTGCTTTGTGTATTTATCTGAAAAAAACAAGCCAGACAGTAGATATCCCCAATATTTATAAAAAAATGGGTGTATCCAATAGAATGTTTAAATAACTATTTTAACAGAAGGAAGGACAAAATTTATGAAAAGAGTAATGTTCTATGCGCCAAAAGATATTCGAGTAGAAGAGGCAGAAATTCCAAAACCTGGATACGGAGAAGTTGTCGTTAAAAATGAATTGACACTGACTTGCGGAACAGATGTAAAAACCTACATGAGAGGATATCGTTATGACCCACCTTTTTCTATGGGACATGAGACATCTGGTGTCGTTTATAAGGTAGGTGAAGGAGTCACAAAATTTAAAGTAGGGGATCGTGTTGTACCACACAATTCAGCTCCTTGTAATCACTGTTACTATTGTAAAAATGGGTTACATTCATTGTGTGAAGATTTGATACAGAATCAGTTCGAAAATGGCGGGTATGCAGAATATCAACTGATTCCTCAACCAATCGTAGAACAAAACATGTTTTTAATTCCAGAAGGGATGAGTTATAAACAAGCTGCATTGTTAGAACCATTGGCGTGTGCTGTTTATGGAACCGCCAATGTGCCAATCAAATTAGGAGATACAGTCTGTGTCAATGGTTGCGGACCAATCGGTTTAATGTTTATCCGACTCGCTTATTTACGTGGTGCTCGAGTTATTGCCTGCGATTTATCTGAAAAACGTTTGGAAGTAGCGAGAAAGTTAGGTGCAGTTGAAACGGTCAATATTACGGAAACTGAGGATCAAGTAGAGGCAGTAAGGAATTTGACAGAAGATCAACGTGGAGTTGATGCAGTCATTGAAGCAGTTGGATTGCCTGAAGTCTGGGAATTGTCGATCGATATGGTTCGTAATGGCGGATTCGTTCTTTGTTTTGGCGGAACCAAGAAGGATGTGAAGGTACCAATTGATACGACACGCTTGCACTATGGTCAAATCACTTTAAAAGGTGTTTTCCATACGACTCCTGAGCATGTCAATCAAGCATTTGAATTGTTGAAAATGAATGCAATCCAAGCCGATGATTTTGTACAAAATGAATATAAGATTGAAGAAATTGAGCACGCAATCCTTGAGCACGCAGCAGGAGATGTGATTAAAAATTGTATTCTATATACAAATTAGGGTGGTAAAAATATGGAAAAATTCGATTTTGAAGATTTACTTTACGAGGATTTAGTTTTTACGGCATTTGATGCTACAGATATGGAAGATTTGATTCACAAATTAAGTCAAATTATTGAAAAGAGAGGATATGTGACCACAGATTATGCCCTAGATGTGATTGAGCGAGAGAAAAAATATCCTACAGCATTACCTACTAAAGTAATGCAAGTAGCGATTCCGCATGCCGAGAATAGCAGAAATGTGCTCATTCCCTCAATCGTAATTGCTAAATTAGCACATCCGATTTTATTTATGGAAATGGGGAGTTTTGATCAGCAAGTAGAAGTAAATCTAGTCTTTTTGTTAGCAGTAAAAGGGAGTAAAACGCAGTTGAGTTTGTTACCAAAACTGATTAGTATATTTTCAGATCAGGAAGAAATGTATAAGCTGGAAAAAGCACAAGATGGCAAGGAGATTATTAAAATCATCAAAGAAGCTGCAAATAAATAGGAGGTTATTATGAGTTATCATCATATTTACACTGCACCATTTATCAAAGAAGTAGCGGAGATTACTGATAATTTATGGAGAAATGGCTGGGCCGAAAATCATGCGGGAAATATCAGCTATTTATTGGATGAAGAAGAAGTTGGTTTGTATTTAGATTGTTCAAAATATAAATGGGAAAAAGAGATTGGTTTTTCAGTGCCTAACTTGAATGGGAAAATATTTCTAGTCACTGGAGCAGGAAAATTCTTTAGAAATGTCTCTAAAGATCCATCTGATGCTTTGGCAATCATTAAAATTGATGAAACAGGTGAAAAATATAGACTTTTATGGGGATTAGGTAGCGGTGGAGAGCCAACTAGCGAATTCGCTTCTCATTTGATGTGTCACGATGTACGTTTAAAAGCAGATCCTGAACATCGCGTTATTTTACACACGCATGCAGTTGCTATCACAGCTATGACGTTCATTCATACTTTGGAAGAAGATGCATTTACAAAGACTTTGTGGAAAATGATTACAGAATGTGTCATGACGTTTCCTGACGGTGTATCAGTCTTACCTTGGATGGTTGCTGGTACCAACGATTTGGGTATGGCCTCATCAGAGAAAATGAAAACATCTCGTATTGTTGTGTGGCCACAACACGGAATCATGAGTGCAGGTCGTAGTATGGATGATGCCTACGGATTGATTGAAACTGCCGAAAAAGCTGCCCATATTTATCTACTGGCACAACAAAGTAAGACGGATACATGGCAGGATATTACGGATGAACAACTATGGTTATTGTCTGAGCGCTTTGGCTTTACACCTAAAGAAGGCATTCTGGAACCAAGATAAAATGAAATGACTTTATTTTGATTGTTCAAAGTAAGGTTTGTTTCATAATGTATGAGCTATAACTAAAAAATGAGAGAGGTGGAACAATGAAGAAAATCATCAACAACGTCAATGACATTGTTTTGGAAATGTGTCATGGTCTGGTATTGGCTCATCCGGAGTTGGCTTGGGATGAAAAATATAAGATTGTTTATCGCAAAGATCGAAATCCAAACAAGGTGGCAATCATTTCGGGGGGCGGTTCCGGGCATGAGCCAGCCCATGCAGGTTTTGTTGGTTTTGGTATGTTGGATGCTGCCGTTTGTGGAGATATTTTTGCTTCTCCTTCTCAAGTACAAGTTTATCAAGCTATTCGACGTGTCGCCTCAGACAAGGGTGTTCTTGTTTTGATCAAGAATTATAGTGGGGATATGATGAATTTCAAGAATGCAATCCATTTGGCACAAGAAGACGGCATTTTAGTGGATTATGTGAAAATCGATGATGATATTGCGGTACAGGATAGTCTTTACACTATTGGAAATCGTGGAGTGGCGGGAACTGTTTTAGTCGAAAAAATCGTCGGAGCGGCAGCAGAATCAGGTAAACAATTGGGAGAATTAAAAATGCTGGCGCAGCTAGTAGTAGATAATGTAAAAAGTATAGGTGTGGCTTTGACTTCCTGTACTGTTCCTTCAAAAGGGACACCGACCTTTAAGTTGGCAGAAGATGAACTAGAATTTGGTGTGGGTATCCATGGTGAACCGGGAATCGAACGAATTAAATCAGTTACTGCCGAACAATTGGCTGACAAACTGTTGGTAGCTTTGCTCCAACAGTTACCTGAACAGGAAACAACAAAAAAAATTGCTGTGATGATTAATGGTTTTGGTGCTACGCCACTAATGGAGTTGTATATTTTGAATCATAGTCTTGCCGAAAGACTACACCAAAAAGGGATCAAGGTACAAAAAACCTTTGTTGGTAATTATATGACCAGTATCGATATGGCAGGAGCTTCGGTTACACTTTTGACACTGACAAATGAACTGGAGGCACTGTTGAATGAACCTTCCTATGCTCCAGGGTTCACTGTTATTCCTTCAACGTTTCCTTCAATGTATGTACCTTTGAAAAATCAGCAAAAGCAACTTCAGGGAAATTATCAACTGGAAACCCCATTGACTGCAGGAAAGATTGGTCATTCGATGACAGTAGACAACATCATTTTTATCGTAGACAAAATGGCAGAATCAATTATCAAGAATGAAATTCCATTTTGTGAACTGGATGCGCATGCGGGAGATGGCGATTTTGGGATGAGTGTTGCCAAAGGATTTCGTGTATTGAAAGACCAATGGCAGGAAATCTTGTTGAAAGAAAATCTTGGTATTAGTGAATTTCTTGATGAATGTTCCCTTATTATTATGGAGCATTGTGGAGGTGCGTCTGGTCCTATATGGGGTTCGGCTTTCAGAGCAGCTAGTAAAAGTACAGTAGCAAAATCTGAACTCTCTATAACTGATGTGGCAGAGATGCTTCATGCAGTTGTCAAAGCAATCCAAGATACTGGAGAACGTTCTTTTGGTCGCGGAGCAGTCGTAGGAGATAAAACATTGATTGATGCCTTGTCTCCTTGCGCAGACAGTTGGCTAGTTTCTGCCAAAGAAAATCTTTCATTCAAGGAAGCTTTTAAAAAAGGAGCGGACAGTGCAGTAGCAGGAGCAGCAAAAACAGCAGAGTTTTCTGCAAAAATGGGGCGAGCAGGTACGGTAGGGGAGCGAAGTATCGGATATCCTGATGCAGGCGCCTTTGCTTTAGGAGTGATTTTCACGGATATAGCTAATAGCATAAGTTGAAAAGTAGTTAGAACCACTAGAGTAAGCCATGTCTTAGCTATATTTAGAGAATTATAACCGACTGAGAAAATAGCATTTGTACGACAAGTAGCCTACATCCTAGAATGGACGTAAGCTACTTTTCTTTTTTATGTCATTGCAATTCTAGTTATCTAGGGTACTATTTTAGTAGAGAGAATTTGCGAGGAGGAGTGACATGCAAGAATTTATTTTTATTAATGGTCCAACTGGTGTGGGGAAGACAACCCTTGCCAAAAAACTACATCAACATTATCAAGGCGTATACATTGAACAACATATGATTCCCGATTTCTACAATTATTTGAAAGATGCCGATGAAGCTGCATTGTTGGAAGAACAAGTTTGTTGGGAAGCAATGTTAGCAATGGTGGAACAATTTCATGATTTAGGGTTTAAACATATTATTATCCTAGACTATGACGATCTTCGTGCACGAGAAATCCCCAGGTGTTTTAAAGGAAAGGCGTTTATTTGTTTGAAATTAATTTCGAGCGATTTTGAACAAAATAAGCAACAAATGCTGCATCGTGAACCACCAGGATTAACACATTTAGAAACTTTGATACGTGGAACTGAGAAAATTATGCAGCGTGCTTTATTACCCAATGAACGTGTGATTGATATTGCCGGTAAGACACCAGACATGGTTTTTGATGAAGCAGTTTCGTTGATTGATACGTATCAATCGCAAAAAGATTATACCATAGTGAGATTTTACTTTAGCTTCAATAAAAACCGTTGAGATATGGTCTCAACGGAACATCTATGCAGGAAATAGCGATTGAAAACCGAATATCTATTTTAGTTTCAGTTATTTTGTGCAACTAAATAAGGCCCCTACACTGGATTATAGCGAACAACTTGTCCGTAATCATAGTATAGAAGCCCTATTCATGTTCAAATTTTTTAACAGAATTGCAAAATCTAAATACTAAAGATATATATATCGCTAGGAATTGTTTCCAACACCTTAAAATCTGAAAAGAAGGCATAATAAGATTTTGAATCTTTTTTTTGCGCAATCAACCATTGATTTGATGGTACATTTTTAAACCATAGAATTTAAACTCGGCATCTTCATCTATACTAATCAAGCCATTAATAATTTCTTTATCTACTTCCAAGTACTGATGATATTTACGATCAGCATAGCTAATATCGGTTTTATTATCTATAGGTAAACTATTAAAAAATTTTATCGGTATTTCTCTGACATTATTTGAAACATACAAGATTTCTATTTTTTCCATAACCGAAGAACTTTTGTAGATAATGTAATCACTTTTATCCCTAATATCCAATTCGTATAATTTTTCTTTTGTACTAAAAAAAGTTACACGACCTTCACTATTTGGCATATACCCCAAAAAATCACCTTTTTTTATATTGTCTGCATTTATAACAGGATAATAGTCAGCATGATTAAATTGAATTTTTTCGTTAGAGTAACTACTAATTATCATATTTGTATTAATATAATTACTATATGCATAAAAAGCTATTGTACATACAACAGCCCCGCCGATCAGGGCAAAGATA
This sequence comes from Enterococcus sp. AMC1623, assembly GCF_058216495.1. NCBI lineage: Bacteria > Bacillati > Bacillota > Bacilli > Lactobacillales > Enterococcaceae > Enterococcus > Enterococcus sp. AMC1623. The sequence goes on from NZ_CM177096.1 coordinate 2,744,188, forward strand.
AATTTTTTCATGATTACTCCTTTAAATGAATTATTTATGTGTATGAAAACTTTCACTATGTTTTATTCCGTTAAACCATGAACAAGTTACTTTCCCGCTTTTCTTTTTACCATCACAGTATGCATTCCCTTTTCCGTCAGCGCTGAATACAGCTTCAGATACACAGTTAGCACTCATTTTGTATGAAGATAGTAAAGTATTAGAAAGCTAAGCTAAGCCTAATTTAACAGACTTAGAGTAGTCTGAATTTTGAATAGCAAATTGCGCAGTATTTATGGAGTTTGTATTCTTATCGTGCTTGTTACATCCGACTATATTTGTATTAAAAAAGACTTTACTTCTACCTGCGCCGTTACCTAAATATTCACCTACCGCTTTTTTTGCATAAAAAACCTGCTGTGCTTGCCCTTGTGTTTCTGACATATTATCTTCCATGGACTGTATACCTTCGGCAAATGTTTCAAAACTCTGTTTTATATATACATCATTATCAAATTCAACAGTAGTTTCGTTACTAGATAGATTCGCCTTTGTACTTATATCAAGTAGATCATCTGATGTTAGATTACTAGTATCTAGATTTCCTTGTTGATTGATTGATACTGGCTCGTCATTTATAATCATTTCAGTATTCTTAATAGGAACTTCTATAATATATTTATCCTGCTCAATATCATAAGTGAAAATAGATTCAACATCTAATTTATTTAAATCATATAACTCCTCTTGTAAAATTTCCTCTTTTAATTCATCTTCCTGTGTAGCTAAATTCTGTTCCAAGTCTTCTTTTGTCTCTTCAAAAGCTGCAATCATACTTTCCTTATATAGTATCATTTCATCATTAGTAAATTCAATTTGTGCAAAAACTTTAACCTCTTCATCGTTTATATTACTCTCATCCCCTAAAACATTAGTTATAGGGGATATGATATTCGCACATCCTATAGCTAAAATGACACCTAAACCAAATTTAATCTTTTTCATTTATTTTTCCCCATTTCTTTATATTTTTTCAATAAATTTATGATCGATAAGCCAAGTATTATCTGTTGTTTGGTCAAATATAAAACAATTGCCGTCCTCATCGTGAATAAAAGTCAAGTATATAGCGACTCCATTTGCATCATCTGAATATAAATAAATATCTTTTGCCATTTCTACACTAGTTGGAAACTGAACCAAATTTTTATCTATAAGTTGATTTTTAAGGTCAGATATTGTTTCCTTGTCGCTAAGAATTTTACCATTGTTTTCTATATTGAAGAATAGTTCGTTCAAAAATCATCAACTAATATTTGAATTAGTTCTGTCTCTACGAAAAGTTATCTAAGATTTGATACTAACACCATGTTGTAGGACTGATGAAAAACATTGTTTTTATTTGGTTGAAGTTATTTTGTATCGGCTTATTACTAATATGGATTTAAGATGAACTTCTCACCATTCAACATCATATATGTTGGTTTTTTATTTATTTTTTCAGATTTCAAAACAATATTCATATGTTCATCATAAAAACAATTTAACCTGAATTTATATTGAATGTCGTATCGTTTAGTGCAACACAAAAACAATTGTTCACCTACTACAGTTACTTCCAAATCCATTTTTTTCGAATTCATAGAGTCATAAAAGTGATATCTATTAACCACTCTTAATAAAATACTTTTCCAAATACATGTTCAACTATTTTTTCAGTGATAGTTGTGACAGGAATAATTTCTTGGTTGGAAAGAAAAATTACTATTAAATCTTCTTCACGACAAATTTTTATACTGGTTACAAACCCATCTAAATCTCTTTCACAAAAGGACATTTAGGTATACGTATCAACTTCCCGAAAGTTCCTTTGATTCTTGGGTTCAAATTCAAATTAAGCGAAAACGAATGGATGAATCCTAATCACTTTGGTTCTGCGACAATTTCAAGTTTAAGCCGGTCGGGATCTTCAAAGTAAAACGCATAATGCGTAGGGCCACCAGCAAAAGGATATAGCTCAGCATAAAGTTCCTGGGTACCTCGCGCAAGCAATTTTTTTCGTAAATGATTGACTTGAGACGTGCTATTTACTTGAAAAGCTAAATGGTTTAAACCGATATTTTTTCTATGATAGCCATTATTCTTATAAGTTGCTGTTACTTGTACAAAAACAATATAAGTATCTTCAAATTTATAGCTAATGCCATTATCCCATTGCTGATAAATAGAATAATTCAATTCAGATAATAAAAAATCATAAAATTCTTTGGTTTCAGCTAAATCACGAACATATAATTCAATATGATGAATCATGCCATCACTCCTTTAACATTTAGTATAAAGAAAACAGTTTTTGATTAGAAAGAAGGTATTCCGAATGAACGTAGAAATTATGCGCTTTAAAGTTCTCGATGGACAGACGAAGCAAGTAGATGAATGGTTAGCCTTTCTCAATAGAAGTCTTACTTACTTTAGAAAATGAAAAAATGTACGTCGAAACAATTTTTAGAGAAGTGCTGAATGGACAAAAATTTCTTTATTGGTATTCAATACAAGGCGAAGGGGGACAAGAAGTGGAAGCGTCCACACATTGGATTGATCAAAAACATTTAGAATATTGGAGAGCCTGTATTGATCCGGTGTTTAAACCAGTAAAATTGACCACTGAATTAGTGATGATTCCTGATAAAATCAGGCAGCAAATGAATTGACTGGAGGAATAACATTGGAGTTTGCAGAACTTTATTTACAAGCAAAAAAAGCGACGAATCCTAGAAAATTATCGGAAACTGCTCAATGCGGCACAGTAGGAGCTGCGTTATTAACCGACACAGGCAATGTGTATGTGGGAATCTGTATCGATACCGCATGTTCGATGGGATTTTGTGCAGAACATGCGGCAGTTGCCTCAATGTTGTTGGCTGGAGAAAACCATATAAAAAAACTGATTGCGGTCAATCATCAAGGGGATATTTTATCTCCATGTGGTCGTTATCGTGAATTTTTGAGTCAAATTAGTGAAAACAATCTAGATACAGAAGTAATGGTGGGCGATAACAAGGTGGTTTTGTTGAAAGAGCTATTGCCGTATGATTGGCGAAATTTGTAAAGCGATTTCTTGTCTTAAAAATTATAAATCGCTATACTATAATAAGTAGATAAAAGGAGGAATTACTATGTCAGAATATCAAATCCCGAAAGTTTGGGAATGGAATCAAGAAGAAAAAAGCGTGTCTGGTAACCAACCAGTAGCAGGGAGCCGTTTTGAACAAAAACTTCCAGTCGGAGATAAACCGTTGCAAGTTTATTCATTAGGAACACCTAATGGGATGAAAGTCACAATTTTATTAGAGGAATTAAAAGAAGCCGATGTGGCAGGTGCACAATACGATTTGTATAAAATTAACATTGGCGCAGGCGATCAATTCGGCAGCGATTTTGTCAAAATTAATCCTAACTCTAAAATTCCAGCGATGATGGATTATTCAGAGAATGAACCCATTCGTGTCTTTGAATCGGTGTCTATTTTGTTATACTTAGCAGAAAAATTTGGCAAATTTATGCCAACTACACTTGCTGAAAGAACAGAATTAATGAACTGGCTGTTTTGGCAAACGGGTGCAGCTCCATTTGTTGGCGGTGGTTTTGGTCACTTCTATCATTATGCGCCTTTCCCACAAGAGTATCCGATTGACCGTTATACGATGGAAACGAAACGTCAACTAGATTTATTAGATAAACACTTGGCAGATAATGCCTATATTAATGGCGATGAATACACCATCGCTGATATGGCAATTTGGCCTTGGTATGGTCGTTTAGTTCAAGGCGAACTATATGGCGATGCAGCTGAATTTTTACAGGCTGAAGAATACACTCATCTGAAAGCTTGGGCAGATAAAATTGCTAAACGTCCAGCTGTCAAACGCGCATTGGAAGCTGAATATAAAGAAATTAACTAAAAAAATAAGCAGAAAAACGTCACGTTTTTCTGCTTATTTTTTAATTGCATTCATCTAAAGGTTTTAAGTGTCTTTCAGAGATTTCTTTCACTTTATTTACACGACGAATATATTTTTCTTCTGTGAGGAAGTCCGTTGTCATCCAGACACGAACGATTTCTAACGCAATTGCTGAACCGATAATTTTTCCACCCAAACAAAGGACATTACTATCCGTATGTTCACGTGCTAACTGCGCACAAAACGGATCTTGGCATACAACCGCATCAATACCATAAATCCGATTGGCGATTAAGGCACTACCATAACCTACCCCATCAACAAAAATGCCACGTTCGCCTTTCCCTTCCGCCACAGCTAATGCTGCAGGATACACATAATCAGATAAATCTGCTGCCTCTTTCGTATATGGACCCATATCTTCAACCTCATGTCCCATGTTTTTCAATAAATCAATAATTTCCAATTTTAAATCAACACCTGCATGATCGCTTGCCATAATAATTTTCAAAAGAAAAACCTCCTTTTTTCTTTTAGAGTAACACGATGCTAGAAGAATGACTAGGTAAATTGAGAAGTGAAGTTTGGTATACTAGTTAAAGGGAGTGAGTGTCATGAAAATATATTTAATTCGCCATGGCGAACCAGATTATGGGCAAGTTACCGAGGCAAAATATAAAGGATTTGGACGGGATTTATCTCGATTAACTAGCGACGGCATACAGCAAGCACAAGCGATTGCTAATCATGCCATTTTTGATGAGAGTGAACTTTTATTAGTTTCACCATATACAAGGACTATGCAAACCGCACTAGAAATCACTCGATTCAAAGAAATTCCCGTCTGCGTGGAATTATTACTCCATGAATGGTTACCTGATAAAACCGGTTATAAATTTGAAAATCCAGAGCAAATGAAAGTAGCTTATCACGATTATTTAAAGGGAACAAAGACGTCTGATTTAGAATTTGAAACCAAAGAAGAAGTCTACCAACGTGTTGCCAGCGTCTTTCAGCACTATAAAAATGCAGGGTATACGTGCATTGCTTGCGTGACACATGCAGAAGTGATTAGAGTATTTACGAAAGTAGAACGAGTTAAATATTGCGGGATATATGAGATGGCATATTGAAATTTAAAGCAATTTCCAGTTGCTTTTATGTTTAGCAGATTTGCTATACAATACTATTAATAACCAATACGTGGAGACGATATGATGGAAATTAAAGAAATTTTACTTAAAATACGAACACAGCATAATCTATCGCAAAAAGAAATGGCAGACCGTTTAATGATTACGCGTCAAGCGGTTAGCCGTTGGGAAACTGGAGAGACCGTGCCAAATACTGAAACATTAAAAATTATTTCAAAGGAATTTGATGTTTCGATTAATACATTGCTGGGGTCTCCAAGAAAGTTGATTTGTCAGTGTTGTGGCATGCCTTTATATGAAGACGCTATTATTGGAAAAGACGCTGACGGTTATTTTAATGAGGAATATTGTAAATGGTGTTACAGCAAGGGAGAATTTGTCTACGATTCCATGCAGAATTTAATGGATTTTCTAGTACCAACTATGGCAACTCACTATCATTTAGAGGAGGCAGATGTGCAGGCATGGTTGGATGAATCATTACCCAAGCTTAATCATTGGCATTGATTAGCCAAAAAATTCAATGAAAGAGAGTGCTAAGATGAGTAGACCAACAACTAAAGTTGATTTAGTAACAGGATCTAATCAGAAATTTTCTGAATTAGAAAAATTACTACATTCTATGACAGAGCTAGAATTGGAGCGAACATTCAACTTTGATAAGGCATTTTTAGAAAAACAACAAGCAACGCATTGGCAACGTGATAAAAATTTGCGAGATGTTCTGATTCATTTGTATGAATGGCACCAACTGCTCCTCAACTGGGTGGCGAATAATAAACAAGGACAAGGCGTATCATTTTTACCTGAGCCTTATAATTGGCGAACATATCCGAAGATGAATATTGAATTTTTGGAGAAACATCAACAGACTTCTTACCATCATGCAAAAGAACTACTTGAACAAAGCCACGTAGATATCATGAAAGTAATACACTCTTTTTCAAATGACGAATTGTTTGCTAAAGAAGCTTTAAAATGGACAGGTAATACTTCTCTAGGTAGCTATTGCGTTTCGGTAACTTCTAGTCATTACGATTGGGCAATTAAGAAAATCAAAAAACATATCCAAACATTACCTAATCAGACTTAAAAAATAATTAAAGGGCGAAAGCTATTCATAACTTTTTTACGAAATTCTCATTCTAAAAGGAAAACATTGGAGAGCCTCAATGAATATGTTAGCCTAGAAAAGAAAGAGGAGGAGAATAAATGAAAAAAATAAGAATAGTTGTATTTGGCTTTGCTACATTATTAATTTTGGCGGGGTGTCAACGTTCCGAAGTTTCAGAAGATGCGCAATCTGTAGAAACAACAGCTTCAACAAATATTGAAGCAACTTCCCTTATTGAAGAATCTACCGCAACTACTGAATCTTCAACCTCATCACAACAAAATGCCCTAGAAGAGTTTGAAGAAGCACCCATCATAGAGAAAACAATAGACGTATCAGATTTACAACTAAACATAGAAACAGATAATCCCAATAAAAGAGTACTCTTTTTTTCAACAGATACTGGACAAAAACGTTATAAAAGCATATTTGTCAAACGAACAGAACGCCTAAAAATTATCGATTTATCTGATGAAGGTATTTTGTATAATCGAGAGATAAATTAACGATAGGCTGTATGATTCATAATGCTAGAAAAAAACTCTAGAAATCCTTAAATTCAAAGGTTTCTAGAGTTTTTTTATTATGCACTTTAAACTGAGTCTGTACAAGTGTATGATTAAATTAATCAAGTTTGGGAAAGGAAGTGGTCTCTTGAAAAGTGTATCTTCACCGATTATCTATGATTTTGAATATACAAAAGATGAAATATTGAATTTAGAAACAAAAATTTTAAATGAAGAGCATGAAAAATACCTTTTGCGTTATCCAACTGTGTATATTGTAAATGATCTAGAACAAAAAAATAATTACTCTATCTACATAGGAGAAACGACCAACATTAAACGTCGAACGTTGGAACATCTATCAAATGATTTACAGACAAGAGAGGATTGGCAAAAATTTGCTTCTTCCAAAATTGCAAGGATGTTTGTTATTGGACATGATCATTTTAATAAATCTTTGACCTTAGATATTGAAAACAAACTAATGCAATATTTATCAAGTGTAGACGCTGTACAATATATACACAATCGTAGAACAAACCAGCAACAAGAATATTTTTCTTCTGATAAAATGGAAGAAATTTTCTCGAAAATTTGGCGGAAATTGCAGCAAAATAATAAAGAGCTTTTTCCTCTAGAACGTGTAATCCAAGATTCTGCTTTATTTAAAGCTTCTCCTTTTCATAAATTATCTAAAGAACAATTTGAAGCTAAAGATCAAATCATTTTAAAAATTGAAGAAGCATTGAATCGTAACAGAACTGGACAATTAATATTAGTTGGGGGAGAAGCAGGTTCAGGTAAGACGGTATTAATGAGTAGCTTATTTTATGATTTGTTTCAGTTAGCTGATGAAAAGAGTGACAATCTTATCTTAAAAGGCAGTTCACAGTATTTGCTTGTTAATCATGAACAACAATTAAAAGTTTATCAGCAAATAGCTGAAAAATTAGGTATTTCATCAAAACAATCAAATAAAGTTGGCAAACCGACCTCGTTTATTAATAAGTATTCTGAAGAAGAAAAAGCAGATGTTATTATTGTTGATGAAGCACATTTACTTTGGACACAAGGAAAACAGTCTTATCGAGGTCAAAATCAATTAAACGATTTGTTAGCACGTGCCAAAGTTGTAGTAGCTGTTTTTGACAATAATCAAGTTCTTTCAAGAGAACAGTATTGGGCTGAAGAGGAATTGGGCTATATTGTGAATCAAGCGAATCTTTATGGTAACTATATACATTTAGAAAATCAAATGCGAATAAATGGGAATGAACAAACTGTGGATTGGATTCGTCATTTAATAGACCAACAAGAGATAAAAAATATTCCAGAAGATGAAAATTATGAACTAAGAGTATTTGATTCTCCAGAAAAAATGTTTCAAGCAATTAAAAGAAAAGCAAAGAATCAAAGTTTCGGTATTTCACGTATGTTAGCGACGTTTGATTGGGAATATATCGATAAGAAAAAGCCTAATGATAGAGATTATTGGGATGTTTCGATTGGTGATTTTTCGTTACCATGGAATTTGCAATTACCACCATCTAAGAAATTAAAACGAAAAAATAGAAAACTAGCTTGGGCAGAGCAAGAACAGACTATTGGTGAGGTAGGTTCTACATTCACCATTCAAGGTTTTGATTTGAATTATGCAGGTGTCATCATTGGACCATCTGTTAAGTATCGTGATGGAAAAATTGTTTTTGATCGTTCCGCAAGCAAGAATAAAAAGGCAACACAACAAAGAACGCTAAAAGATGAAAAAATTTATTTATCCGATACATTACTTAAAAATGAATTGAACGTCCTATTAACGAGAGGAGTAAACGGTTTGTATTTGTATGCGGTAGATGAAGCGTTACAGGCAAAGTTAATGGAAGCAAAGAATGGAGCCGGAAAAATATGAAAGAATCAAGTTTGAAGAAAATTAATCAATTTCGCGATGACCGTAATTGGCGTCAATTTCATAATGAAAAAGACTTAGCGATTTCTATTTCACTGGAAGCCTCCGAATTATTAGAGCTTTTTCAATGGAAATCATCAGAAGAGGTCATAGATAGTAAAAGAGAACGAATCGAAGAGGAATTAGCAGATGTCTTAATTTATTCGTACATGCTAGCAGATAATTTAAATATGGATTTAGATGATATCATTGCTAAAAAATTAGAGAAGAATAATCAAAAGTATCCAGTAAATAAAAGCTTTGGAAGTAATTCAAAATATGATGAGTTGTAAAAAAATATAGAAAGAATTAAATGAGAGTGTATATTAAAAAATGGATAGGTTTCTATTATCTTTATAAATTAGAATCCTATCCATTGTTGTATGTGTTAGGTCGCATAGATAATATAAAAGTTTACAATAAATGTCAAACAGATTCTTAGTACACTAAAAGGGGGCATATCTATGAAGAGTGTCTTAAATGAAGACTTAATTTATGAAGTTCTTTCTGCTGTAGAAGAAATACCCAAGGGCTGTGTTGCTACATACGGGCAAATAGCTAGTTTGATTGGTAGAGACAAAAATGCCAGACTTGTCGGCAGAGTCCTTAGCATGGCTGAATATTATGGGAAATACCCTTGCCATCGGGTAGTGAATCATGCCGGCCGATTGGTTCCAGGATGGACTGAACAAGCCGAGTTACTACATAATGAAGGTGTTTTTTTGAAAGACACAGGGTATGTGGATTTGAAAAAATATCAATGGGAGTGTTGATTGGTAGATAGTTGAAGCAACGATTAAATTTGTTTTACGTCAAACACTTTATGAAATTCAACATAAAAATACTGTAATAGTTGAAAGTGTTGTGACTGATATTTTAGAGAACTATTTGTTTGAAGAGTTGATTACGGAAACAAAAGAAATTTTTAGAACTCGTAAAAGGGTTCTTTTTATTTTTGCCAACGTAAGAGAGAATGTATTGTTGGTATTTGTACGAGGAGCATTCAATTATAGATAGGAGAAAATGGAAAACTAAATGCCTGAAATATGGCGATAAATGGATTTTAAAAATGGTGCAAAAAAAGTTCAGTCAAATAAAGATTCAGAGGATACCATATATGAGAAGACAGAAGCGCTCATTCCTATACTTTCTGAACTATTGCCTCATAAATCCATCTCTGCTTTTTTTGGTGGAGAAGAACTAATAGTTGTTTTCCAATCTAGGTGTCCTTCATTGATGGAATTATATGCTAAAAAAGGAATGACAATTCCTATGATTGGTTTGAAAAGTAAAAAAATAGAGCCAATCAAACAAAACAACGTTGTAACATTCCTGAAGGGATGATTCTACATGTTGGTTTAGGCAGTCAGTATAAAGCGATTGAGGTAGAAAAATGGCTTAACTATCTCTACTAAAATGTATCCAAGATGCTGACTCAAATCCATAAATAAAAGCTCAACTTAACCGTGTATCCTTTTTATAGTTAGAAGGATACACGGTTAAGTGAAGAAATCAATTGTTTTGTGTTAGCAAATAAAGTTTGTTTGTCCGTTTAGCTTGAATAGTAGGTATTAATTAAAATATTTTGATCATGATTACCAAATCCTTGACCGAATAAAGTAAGACCACCCTTGTTTTTTGCATCTTCTTCAATTTCAAAACGTAATTTCATTAAAGGATGATCGTGTAATTTTAGACTGTCAATCGTAACGGTGGAGTATTTTTCTCCATCGATGCCTGTATCTAATTTATTAATACGAATATGTTTTAACAAGCCGTATTGACTAAAATGATCGTTCCACCATCTTGGCGTATAGCGTCCGCGCGTATCAGAAAAATTTCCTGGTACAGTATATGTAGCTACTTTGATATCATTGATGAAAATTGAAATGTCACTAGGCCAAATATTATTTGAAATCGGAAATTCTGAAGCGATTTCAAAACTGATTTCAAGCATCTCAGGTACTTCGTTATCGCGAAGCAAATTAGGAATTTTGTATTCTACAAAACCTTCACTAAACCACAATAAGGCAGCATCCACACGATTTGTATCTAAGAAATATTTTGGTTCATCTGATTTTCCAACAATCTCTTTTACAGTTGCTAATCCGCAAGTTGGCTTAACTGAAAAATCTGTAAAGTGACCAATTTTTAAATCAGTAGAATGCAATTGAAATTCTGAGTAGACTTTTTTGGGAAATTTAATATGAATATTATCGACTTTTAGATAAACTATTTTTTTATTTCTATGTTCATTTATGCCGCGTTCTGAACCTAAGAGTCCACAATCTTCCATTTGTTGTATATGACGAGTGGTAATTGCTTTACTAATTTTTAAATAATCTGCAATGTCCCCGATGCTTTTTTTTTGATTTCCGAGAAACCGAATAATTTTTAATCTTGTTTCACTAGCTAAGGCTTGGAAAACTAGTCTAGATTCTTTACTCAAATCAAGTTCCATGTCAAAACCTCCGTTAACTTTTTAGTTTATATAAAAGGCACAATTGGATTATAACGAAAAAAGGTTTAACTGTAAAGTTGTTTTTGCTTTTTAGCTACAAAACAATATTGACATCGCTTACACCGGGTGTTAATTTATATGTGGAATTAATAAATAAAAAACAAATTACTATTTAGTTAAAAATATATTATGTTGTCGTTAACTAAAAAGTAATAATAGGGGGACTGGAAATGCGTGTAAAAAAATTTGCAAGTATTGTTTTGATGGTAGGAGTATGTGTGAGTATACTTGCCGGATGTGGGAATTCATCAGATGATTCAAAATCATCAGGTTCATCAAAAGGCGGAAGTAATGAAATTGTTTTTTGGAATCCTTTTACTGGACCAGATGGATCAAATATCAAAGCGATGGTTGATGAGTATAATAAAACCAATCCAGAATTTAAAGTGAAAAATGTTTCTATGAAAGAAGGGGATATGTATACTAAAATCCCTACAGTTGTTAACTCTGGTAAAAATATACCAGACTTAAATATTATTCATGCTGAACGAATCAAGCAATACAAAGATAATGATATGCTACAAGCGTACGATGATGCTTTGACTGATTATCCAGAAATTAAAGCAGAAAACTATGTACCAGAGTCGTGGAATATTGGAGATCTTGATGGATCACGTTATTCAGTTCCACTTGATATTCATACATCAGGTACTTATTACAACAAGGAATTAGTTGAAAAGTATACTCCTAATGCTCTTGATGACAATATTATTACTTATGACGAAATTAAAGAAGCAGGAGAAAAAGCTCAAAAAGATGATGTTTCAGCTTTGGGTGTTACATGGATGAAACCAATTCTTCTTTCTTTATATAAACAACATGGTGGCGAATTAAGTTCAGATGGAATCGACCCAACACTTGATAATTCAGCGATGGAAGATTCTATTGCATTATGGAAAGAACTATATGATAGCGGAATCACTACAAAAGATGGAGAAGATCCTTATCAATTGTTTGTAGCTGGTAAAGTAATGTTTTATCCAGAAGGAATTTGGATGAGAAATGATGTAAATGAAGCGCAATTTGATTGGGGATTGACAAATGCACCACAAATTTCCGATGATTTAAGCAAAGCAGTCAACTGGTCTTCTTCACATCAATTTGTAATGTTCAAAAACGAAAATCGTTCAGACGAAAAAACCAAAGGAATTATGGATTTCTTAGAGTGGGTACGAACGAACTCACTAGAATGGGCAAAAGCAGGACAAAATCCAGCAACACTTGATTTGTTAAACAACGATGAATATTTAGAAATGCCACAATCGATGTTTATCAATGATCCAGCTATGCAAGAAACTTTAACAATCTTCGACTATAAATATAATGGTTATGTGTCTGAATATATGGATGCACATGCTTTAGATGTTATTTTTGGTAAAGCAGAAGTGAGTGATTTTGCTCCATCTATGCAAAAAGAAGTAGCAGATAAAGTTGCAAAAGATAATTCTAATAAATAAATCTACTCATGAGAGAGGAAGTTTTTTAGAGCTCCTCTCTCATATAAATGGGAAGGATTGAGAATACATGTCTCTATCACAAAAAAAGAAAAAAGGAAATCAAGCTCAAAGCAAAGTTTTTCCATGGCTGTTTATTGCGCCACACTTGGTTATTTTTTCAATATTTTTTTTGATTCCTGTTGTTTTTGGAATCTATATTTCGTTTACAGATTGGGATCTTGTTTCAAGTCCTAATTTTGTTGGATTGGCAAACTATCAAGAAATTTTTACTAATCAAGATTCTATTTTTTATACACAACTAAGAACTGGTTTAACAAATACATTTAAATTTGTTATTTTTGTTGTTCCATTTTGTATCATGGTCCCGTTATTAATTGCCGTAGCTTTGAATACAAAGCCTAAATTAGGGAAATTTTTTCAATCTCTTTTTTATATGCCAAGTTTATTTGCTATCTCTGCTGTAGTTATTATTTGGACATTGATGTTTAATGTTACTTACGGACCAGTCAATAAGTTGTTGGGTACCTCTATCCCATTAACAAGTACAATGCCTTATGCTTGGGTTACACTAGTTGTAGTAACCATTTGGTGGACAATCGGAGGAAATATGATTATTTATCAGGCTGCTTTAAATGGAATTCCTCAAGATTACTATGAAGCGGCAGATATTGATGGTGCTTCTTCGTTACAAAAATTCTTTAAAATTACTTTACCGTCTATAAAAGGACAAATTTTGTACACTCTGGTAGTGACAACAATTGCTCAATTTAATGTATATGGACAACCACTTATGCTAACAGGTGGCGGTCCAAGTGATGGTACTCGAGTTCTTTTAATGTACATCCAACAAAATGCATTTGGGTCTGGACAATCAATTGCAGGCATTGCTTCAGCAATGGCAATTGTTTTAGGAATTTGCATCATGATTGTATCAGCTATTCAATTTAAATTTTTGAGAACGAAAAATTAGGAGGGAAAACGATGAAAAAAAGACAAACATCAAAAATTGTTGCTTCTGTTTTCTTATTAGTAATGGCCGTAGTTTGGATCGTTCCCTTATTATATGGTATCTTTACATCCTTTAAGTCACAATCAGAGTTATTAAGAGAAGGTGCACGTTTATTACCTATTGATTGGGTATTAGCCAATTATCAAGAACTATTGATGGATAACACAAGTACACCTTTAGTTCGTTGGTTCTTCAATTCATTGTTTATTGCAACAATGAATACTTTATTAGTGTTATTTGTTGTTTCTTTATCTGCTTTTGCCTATAGTCGTTTGCAATTTAAAGGTAGAGATAAAATTTTTACTTTTTTATTGGCAACGATGATGTTTCCAGGTGTTGTAAACTTAATTCCGCTTTACAAAATTGTGGATATGCTTGGATGGGTTAATACGCCTTGGGCAATGATTGTTCCAGGGGCAGCTGGAGCAATGAATATCTTTTTAGTTAAACAATTTATGGACAATATTCCTAAAGATTATGATGAAGCAGCCCAAATAGATGGTGCTAGTGAACTAATAATTTTCCGGAAAATTATTTTACCTTTAATCAAACCAATTTTAACAGTTATCACTTTATTTACCTTTACTGGTTCATGGAATGATTTCTTATGGCCATCTATTATTTTTAACGATATCGAAAAAATGCCGATTACTTCCGGCTTACAATTATTACAAGGAATGTATCAATCGAAACCAACACTCTTGATGGCAGGTGCTTTGATTGCGATTATTCCAACATTTATTATTTATTTATTTGCACAAAAATATTTCTTAGAATCAATGTCATTATCAGGTGGCGTGAAAGGTTGATAAAGATTGAGTAGAAAACAAGAGCGTCTTTTAATTAAAATCATGGGAATTTGGCAAATTATTGATGGATTGATTACCATTATTTATTATGGAATTTTCCAAAGTGGAAGTGGTCTGCTTGGCTTGAAGCCAGCAGTATATCCTAGTGGGTATATGCTAATTATTACAGGATTTGGAAGTCTTTTGATGGCACTTGGAATCATTAATTTATTGTTAAGTAAACGTTATATTAAAGATAATCAAGTTCATTGGCAGGTTGGCTTTTTTCTACTCTTCGAATCAATTCTATCGTATATTATTTTAGATTTTGTAAGTGTTGCTATAGGAATGACAGCTACAATTATTTTATTAGCTAAAAATAAAAGTTTGAAAGTAAACTGAATAAGAGAGTAGGAGTTAAGCACATGGCAAGAAATGAATACCCAAGACCTCAATTTGAGCGTAAACAATGGATTAATTTAAATGGACAATGGAAATTTGCTTTTGATGATAAAAATGAAGGAATGACTGAAGGCTGGTTTGCAACTTCAGAACCGTATGACCAAACAATTGTAGTTCCTTATGTTTATCAAAGTAAAGAAAGTGGTATCGAAGACAGAACACCACATGATATTGTTTGGTATCAACGTGATTTTGAAGTTTCAGCAAAAGAAAATGAACGTATCTTACTTCATTTTGGGGCTGTGGATTATGAGTCAGATATCTATTTGAATGGTCAACACGTTTGTCACCATATTGGTGGACATACTTCTTTTGAAATGGACATTACACCATTTTTGAATCCTTCAGGACAACAACAGGTAAGTGTTCGAGCATTTGATTCCCATTGTGATGAAACAATTCCTCGTGGAAAACAATTTTGGGAAGATGAATCTGCAGGTATCTGGTATACAAATTCTACGGGTATTTGGCAGACAGTTTGGTGTGAGGTAGTGAATGAACAACATATCCAAAATGTTAAACTGACACCACATTTTGATGAAGGAAAGATCGAAATTGAAGCAGAAATTAGTCAATTTACTAATCAAAGTGCATTGGCTTATACTATTAATTTTAAAGATCAATTGATTGCAAGCGGACAAGTAAATTTGACTGCTAATAAAGTGATTTTTGAGGTTGAATTATATCAAGATCATATCTTTAGGCAAAACTACCATCATGAAGGATATTCATGGACACCAGAAACACCTAATTTGTTTGACCTTAAGTTAGAATTGAAAGAAGAAGAGCAAAGTAAGGATAGTGTAGCTTCTTATTTTGGTATGAGAAAAGTACATGCTATCGACGGAATGATCTTTTTAAATAATAAGCCGTACTATCAAAAACTAGTTTTGGATCAAGGATATTGGCCAACAGGATTATTAACAGCGCCTTCTGATGAAGACTTTATTAAAGATATTCAACTATCAAAAGAAATGGGCTTTAATGGCTGTCGTAAACATCAAAAGATGGAGGATCCACGTTTCTTATACTGGGCAGACAAACTTGGTTTCATTGTGTGGGGAGAGTGTGCAGCACCAGCTGTTTATACAAATAAAGCAGTTGAACGTTTGATGATTGAGTGGACAGATTCAATTAATCGTGACTACAATCACCCATCAATCATTACTTGGGTGCCAGTTAATGAAAGCTGGGGCGTTCCAAATATATCGTTTGATCGTCAACAACAACATTTCTCTCAAGCGATTTTCCATTACATTCATTCATTGGATACAACACGTTTAGTTATTTCTAATGATGGATGGGCAGCAACAGATACTGATATCGTCGCTATTCATAACTATGCTCATGGTCAAGAAAATGAGAAAGCAAAATATGAATACTTTAAAGAAAGTTTGCATAGTAAAGAAGCATTACTTCATAATCGATCAACTGCTTGGCCAATTTTTGCGGATGGTTTCTCTTATAAAGGACAACCAATCTTATTGACTGAGTTTGGAGGAATTGGTTTTGATGTTTCTGGACAACCAGGATGGGGCTATACTTCAGCGACGTCAAAAGAAGAGTTTCTATCTGAATATGGTCGAATTATGCATGCTGTGTACGCTTCTAAAGCGCTTTGGGGTTATTGTTATACTCAAATCACAGATGTGGAGCAAGAGATTAATGGCTTGTTGACTTATAATCGCCAACCTAAATGTGATTTAAGTAAAATTAAAGAAATTAACGATCAATTTCATGTTCGTACTGTAGAGTAAGAAAGTGGAGAAGTGTCTGTAGATTATTCTGAATAATGAATGTGGAAAAAAGTTAATCATTCAGGGTGATTAATAACTTAATAACAGAGAAATTATCTATACAGCTTGTCTTATCGTTATATAGTCAAAGATACATCCTATTTTGTATAGAAAGGATGGTGGATGTGAAGAAAATTATAATTTGGGGCGGTCTCTTATTAACTGCTGGAATTGCTCTTTTCGTAGTGACTACTCTAGTTTCGTCAGGAAAAAATACAAATATCACTAACTCTAAAAATTGGACATTTTATCAGAGTGAAGGGGATAATGACGGATTTGTAAAGGAAGGAGTGATAACGTTGAACGACATTGAGAATAAAGCAATCTTGAAAAAAGAAGAATATGATGATTTTCAATTTGATTTAGAAGTAAAAGTCAGCAAGTCAGAAAAACAAAAAGAAAATACTAATGCAGAAGCAGGAGTGTTGTTTCGTATCCAAAATCTTAAAGATAATGGCGATGGTTATGATGGCTACTACTTTGGAATTGATGTCGAAAAACAACAGGTTGTTCTAGGTAAATCAAATACTGAAGAAGATTCTTGGATTGAAATTGCTACAAAGAAAATGTATTTTGAATATGATAATGTCTATAAATTAACCATAAAAGTAGTAGGAAATCATATTCAAGGCTTTGTAAATGAAACAGAGGATAGTTATCCTCAGATAGATATCATCAATGAAGATTACTCTAATGGCCAAATCGGTGTTTATAATCACGTCAGTCAAGCAATTTTTGACAAAATGTCAATTGTTTCATATCAGGAATCAGAACATGAGGGAGCTACATACACTAATGCTCTCTTATCCGAAGTAGCAGATCCAGATATTTTATTTGTGGATGGAACGTATTATTTATATCCGACTACAGCCGGTAGAAATGTTGGTGGAATCAAAGTATTTACTTCCACAGATATGGTTAATTGGACAGACAAAGGCATGGCAATGAGTATGGGGAAAGATAACTGGGGAACAACTGGTTTCTGGGCACCGGATATGATTGAGCGTGATGGGAAATATTATATGTACTATACAGCAAATGAGCATCTTTGTGTAGCAGTTGCTGATTCACCATTGGGGCCTTTTAAACAAACCAAAATCAGTCCGATGCATGAAGATATCAATGAAATTGATGCACATGCATTTAAAGATGATGATGGACAATATTATTTGTACGTTGTTCGTTTTAATGAGGGAAATGTTATTTGGGGTGCTAAATTAAATGATGATATGATGTCAATTGATGAGAGTACACTTACAGAAATTTTAGTTCCTTCACAACCATGGGAATTAGATATGGCTAGTATTAATGAAGGTCCTTATATGTTAAAGAAAGATAGTATCTATTATTTAACTTACTCAGGTTCTCATTTTGAAAGCCCGATGTATGGAGCAGGGTATGCAACAAGCACTAACCCACTAGGACCATTTGAAAAATATGAACAAAATCCAATTATGCAATCTAATTCATTTGTTCCTGGAGCAGGACATCATGCAGTGGCAACGTCACCAGATGGCGAAGAAATGTTCATGATCTATCACCGACACGAATCAATTTGGAACACTGATCCCAGAGATTTTGCGATTGATCGTATGAGATTTACTGAAAATGAAAAGGGAGAGACAGTTCTAGAGGTTCATGGACCAACTGTTACGCCACAACCAGTACCATCAGGAGCAGTGGATGTTGATAACTTTATCGGTTTTGCGTCAGAAGATTTAGTTGACAAAACGGTTAAAAAAGATCAAAAATCAACTGAATGGTCTTTACCTGAAGAGATTGGGATAATTACGTCAAAAAGTGTACCAGAAGAAAACGTGAAAGTTGCTGTTTATTGGCAACTGCCAGAAGACGTATCATCAGGAAAGATGGTTATTAAAGGTGAAGTTAGCTTACCTGCAGGAATCGAAAATTTAGGCAAGCTATCTTTGACACCAGAAATGACTATTACTGTAGAATAAGTGGTAGGGTAGTAAAGTGTTGTAATTAAATAAAAAATAGGAGTACTTAACTAAGTACTCCTAGATTTTTTACTTTTAAATTGAAAGAAAAGAGGACAAAGCAAGTGAATCAGGAAAAATTTGGTGTAACAAAAACAGGAGAAGCTGTTTTTTTATATACGTTTGAAAATGAAAATGGATTAAAAATGACCGTTAGTAATATCGGGGCCGTCTTAACCAATCTATGGGTTCCAGATAAAGAAGGCACAGTGAGAGATGTCGTTTTAGGCTTTGATACTGTTGAAGGATATGAGGCAAACGATGATTTGTATTTAGGTTCAACGATTGGCCGCAATGCGAATCGAATTGCAAATGCTTGTTTTGAATTAGATGGAGTAATGTATCAATTGGCTAAAAATGATGGAGAAAACAATCTGCATAGTGGAAAAGCTGGGTATCAATTAAGAGTTTGGGATGTTAAAACAGTAGATGAAATCAATAATAAGATTACATTTAGCCTGATTAGTCCAGATGGCGATCAAGGCTATCCAGGGGAGTTGACTTTAGATGTGAGCTACCAATTAACAGAAAATTCAATAGTGATTACGTATCAAGGAAGTTCTTCTAAGGATACAATATTGAATCCAACCAATCATAGTTATTTTAATTTGAATGGACACAATAGCGGAACAATTATAAATCATCGTCTGCAGTTACAGGCGAGCCACTTTACACCAATGAAAGACAGCCAAGCAATTCCGACAGGTGAAATTCTTTCAGTTGAACAGACCCCAATGGACTTTAGAGTAGAAAAAACAATTGGAGAAGAGATTGATCAAGCATATAGTCAACTCGTTTATGCGAAAGGATACGATCATAATTTTGTGTTAGATAATCTTACGAAAGACTTTGCTCGCTTGACAGGAGATCAAAGTGGGATTGTGATGGAAGCAACGACAAATCTACCAGGAGTCCAATTTTACACAGGCAACTTTATGTCACATACTTTAGGCAAAGAAGCAGCGGTTTATCGTTTCCGAGAAGGCCTTTGTTTAGAAACGCAATATTTCCCTAATGCAGTCAATGAATCACAATTTAAAACACCTTTGTTGAAAAAAGAGGAAGTAGTAAATTATCAAACAAGATATACGTTTAAAATTGACAAATAAAAAGAAAAAGCAAGCGTGAAAAATCAGAATATAATCGCATTTGTCACAAATAGATTCTGAATAAATGAGCTACTCAGATATGAAATAGACTTTGAATAAATGAAATCAGAAGGGCTTTAGTAATGAAAATGCAGAAACTCAGATTGAATTATTGTAAATTTCAAAAAACACCATAGAACATCACGTTTTTTGGTTGTGTTACAAAGTTTCTCAGTCTCTCTTTTTACGCTATAATTGGCATCCAAACTAGCGCTAATGGGAGGACAAAATCATGAATAACCATTTCAAAGAGAAATAATATGACTATCGGTTCTGTTATTTTAAGGATAAGAACAACACCCTTATTAGGGGATTATCAGAACATCATTTTTAATCCATAATTAGTTTTTGAATGAAGATAAAACTTTAGATTCATTCAAAAATAACGAGGTCAAGAATCTACTGCATAGTACATGAATTACTAGTGCAAGTTGTTAGCCAATCTTTGTATTGGAGCTTAAATATTTTTATATATCGAATACTGGCATTTTTTACAGTTTAAATTATCTGAAAATTCTTTGTATACAATTCCCTCATATTCGAAACCACTTTTTTTTAATACTCGCCCAGACTGTGGATTCATTGGATCATGAAATCCTTCTATTTTTTTTACAACCGTATTCTCAAATAGATATGTAACAACTGCTGTAAGTGCTTCTGTCGTATACCCGTTAGACCACCACTGTTCACCAATTACATACCCAATTTCCATGATATTTTCTTCTTTATTGTAGTGTGTAACTGTGATAGATCCAATCAATGTCTTGCTAACAGAAAGTTCGATACCCCAGTCAAAAAAATTAGGATCAGAATATTTTAGCAATCTTTTGGAGATGCTTTTTTCGACTGAAGCAATATTTGAATGTGGTTCCCAAGTAAGGAAATGAGTTACTTTTTTATTTGAAGCCCAGTTATTATACATCTGAATAGCGTCATTCAATTCAAATTTCCTTAAAATCAATCTTTCTGTAATTATGGTATGTGTTCCCATACTTATACCTCCTATAAGCCTAAAATATTCCAATCAATTAAACAAAGAAAATAAAAAAATCCCCGCTAAGAATTTGTAGTGACCCCAAAAAGTTAGACTTTTATGGAGTGGAGAAATCCACTCCTTTTTTCATATTTATTGTTTGCTTGTTAGGCAGTGAGTTGTGTTGCCTTTCGAAATTGAACAGGGCTTTGCCAGTTCAACTTCTTTTTCATTCGTTCATTATTGTAATAGTAAATATACTGATCAATCGCTATTTTTAGTTCATCGAAGCTCTGATAAATCTCTCCATGAAAGATTTCTTGTTTCAAAATACTAAAGAAGTTTTCCATAGGCGAATTATCTAAACAATTTCCTTTTCGAGACATACTTTGAAAGATTTTATGTTGGTTCAGTTTATGACGGTAAGCCTTCATTTGGTAAGCCCAACCTTGATCTGAGTGGAAGGTTCTACGAACAGAGCAGTCGTTGGTAACCTGAATTGCTTCTTCTAATCCATCCATCACGGCTACCGCATTGGGTTTCTTTGAAACCCGATAAGACAGAATTTCACTGTTGTACAAATCCATAAATGGATCTAAATAAAGTTTTTTCTGACGAACGACACCAGCTATATCTATTTCAAAGTATTTGAATTCAGTTGTATCAGTGGTAATTTTTTGATGACAAACACTGGTATAGAAACGACGATGAATGCGATTTTTAGCGACTGTGCCGACTTTTCCTCGATAAGAATTATAGCGTCGAGATTTGCGGGTATAGGACGTCACTTCGATGCCCAACTTTTTAATCAGCCTTTGAATTTTCTTTTTATTAACAAGGAAGCCACGCTTCTTCAGTTCTTCTGTCATGCGTAGGCATCCGTAATCCTTATGGTCTTTTCGAATCTCCAACATTTCGTCCTCGATTTCTTGGTTAGGATTCATACGGTTAAACCGTTTTTGCCAATACATAAAAGTAGCTTTCGGAAATTTCAATGTGTCAAGAAGCTCCACTAATTTGAATGATCCTCGGAGGCTGTCGATGATTCGTGCGATTGATTCCTTCGTCTTTGTTGGGCTTCCTGTTTTCGCAGCTTCCTCAATTCTTTTAAAAAGGCATTCTCGATTTCGAGAGTCCGAATGCGTTTTTCGAGCACTTTCATTCGATCTTGTTCTTCAACTGTAGGATTAGTAACAGGTTTAGCCTTATTCTGATCTTTTTTAGGCAAGGTAGATAGCCGTCCCTTCGTATTTGAGAGTCCATCGATTCCTTGATCCCGAAATTTCCGCATCCAGTTGGCAATCAGCGCAGGATTGTTTATCCCAAATTGATTGGCAATTTCTCGATAGGACAACTCACTTGTTTGATATAACTTTATCGCATCTAGCTTTAATTGAACAGGATAAGAATTATTTTGCCTTTTTCGAAGCAGCCCTTCTTCACCAAATTCTTGGTAAGAATTGACCCAGGTTCGTAGTTGCTTTGTGTCCTTTAGCCCATATTTCTTCGTTAGAAATAAATAGCTACCTTCCTTGTCAAGATATTCTTGAACAACCTTCAACTTAAATTCAAAACGATATTTTGCCATAAAAACACCGACCTCCAAAAGTTAGATTTTTGGTCTAACTTTTGGGGGTCGGTACAATTTTCTTTGCGGGAATCTATTTTATTTTTGATTGATAGTTATCTTTTTACACTAACTGAAAAGCTGTTAAAGTAAGATATATCGTTCAATTTATGTTTATGAATTATTCCCACTCCACTGTTGAAGGTGGTTTGCTCGTAATATCATACACGATGCGGTTTACGTGTGCGACTTCGTTTACGATACGGACAGAGATTTTTTGCAAGACATCCCAAGGGACACGAGCAAAGTCAGCGGTCATCCCATCGATTGACGTTACGGCACGGATACCAACTGTGTAGTCGTAGGTACGGCCATCGCCCATTACACCAACTGAACGGATACCTGGTAAGACTGTGAAGTATTGCCAGATGTCACGGTCTAAGCCGGCTGCGGCAATTTCTTCACGCAAGATAGCGTCCGAGTCACGTACGATTTCTAATTTTTCTTCCGTGATTTCGCCCAATACACGGATACCTAAACCAGGACCCGGGAATGGTTGGCGCCATACGATAGAGTCTGGCATACCTAATTCAGTACCTAATGCACGAACTTCGTCTTTAAATAATGTATCAAGAGGTTCAATTAAAGCAAATTGCATGTCTTCTGGTAATCCACCTACATTATGGTGAGATTTAATTGTTTGTGCTGTTTCAGTACCAGATTCAATGATGTCTGTATACAACGTACCTTGTGCTAAGAAAGCAACACTGCCGTCGCTGGCAATTTTTGTTGCTTCGTCGTCAAAGACGTACACAAATTCGTTACCAATGATTTTACGTTTTTCTTCTGGATCAGAAACGCCAGCTAATTTTGATAAGAAACGATCATGTGCATCGACTTTTACGATGTTTAAGCCAAATTTGCCACCTAACATTTCCATGACTTGTTCTGCTTCGCCTTTACGCAATAACCCGTGGTCAACAAAGATACAAGTTAATTGGTCGCCGATAGCTTTTTGAAGTAATACACCCACAACAGAAGAATCAACACCGCCAGATAAACCTAGCAATACTTTTTTATCGCCAACAGTTTGACGGATTTCTTCAATTTTCATATCGATGAAGTTTTCCATGCTCCAGTCGCCTGTACATTGACAAACATCTAATGCAAAGTGTTTTAGTAAATCATTGCCGTATTCAGAATGACGGACTTCTGGATGAAATTGCACGCCGTACATTTGGCGTTCGCTATTTTGGATTGAAGCGATTGGGCAATCTTTACTTGTTGCCACTGTTTCAAAGCCTGCAGGTGCTTGTGTTACTAAGTCACCATGACTCATCCAAACGGTTTGTTTTTCAGGAGTGCTAGCGAATAAATGAGCAGCATCATCAATAATTTCTAATTCTGCTTTTCCGTATTCTTTATTTTTTGCTGGTTCAACTTTACCGCCTAATTTGTAGGTGATTAGTTGCATTCCATAGCAAATACCTAATACTGGAATCCCTAACTCAAAAATTTCTTCATCAATACCAAAAGAACCTTCGTCGTAGACACTATTTGGTCCACCTGATAAGATGATTCCTTTTGGATTGATTGCTTTCACTTCTTCAGCAGTGATACGATGGCTCAATAATTCAGAAAAGACACCGAATTCGCGGATACGACGTGTAATCAGTTGGTTATACTGACTGCCGTAATCCAAGACGATAATCTTTTCAACGTTTGGCAAGTTGTCAACGTTTGTCACTATAAATTACCTCTATTCTATTTGATTTATGAAAAATAAATTTTCAAACTAAAATGAACTGCCTTTATGATAAATGAGGCGTATGAAATTTGCAAAAACAACGGATTGATTTTCAATATTTTCTTAAAAAGACTTGGTCAATCTGATGGTTTGCGGTTTTATGAAGAATGATATCGGCACGACTACGCGTCGGTAAAATATATTCTGTTAAGTTTTTGAGATTGACATTTTTCCAAACCGACTGTGCCATTTTCAAAGCATCCTGTCGGTCACCAATCGCGAACTTGTAATAATAATTATTTGGTTCTTGAAAAGCAGTGTCTAAGAGTGATTCGAAACGTTCTAAGTACCACGTTTCGATTAATTTTGGCGCAGCGTCCACAAAAATTGAAAAGTCAAAGAAGTCACTGACATAAATCTGTTGATTTGCGGGTAACTGCAAGACATTAATTCCTTCAACAATCAGAATATCTGGTTGCGAAATCGTTTCAAATTCACCCTCTACAATATCATATACTTGATGAGAGTAAGTGGGAATTTGTAAATTATTTTCTCCCGATTTTACACTATTTAAAAATTGAATCAAACGCTCCATATCATAACTTTCAGGGAACCCTTTGCGCTCCATCAAGCCACGTTCAGACAAGATACGATTAGGATACAAGAAACCATCTGTTGTGATTAATTGAACGCTGTGTCGTGGAAATAAACGGGCTAATAATGTTTGCACCAAACGTGCGGTCGTGCTTTTTCCTACCGCAACGCTCCCAGCAATACCAATAATAAATGGCGGAACTTTGACATAGCGATGTAAAAAAAGTCCCTTACTTAACGTCAACGACTCAAATTCTTTCATATATAGATGAATCATGTGGCATAAAGGAATATAAACATCTTCTACATCTTGCATGGAGATGCGGTCATTTAAACTTTTGATATTATCTAATTCTTCTTGCGTTAAGGGCATATGTTCTCTAGTATAAAAACCTTGCCATTCTTCACGAGGAATTTGATAGTAATTCATCTGTTCCTTCATCAGAAACCTCCTTCAATCACTCGAAAATAGTGTAACATAAAAAGAGAAGGTCTTACAGAAGAAGTCATGAAAAAGAAAAAATTCTCTTGCAGAAAAGAAAAGATAGTTTACAAGAAAGATTTTTTCGGTATGATGGAAGAAAACAGACGATAAAAGAGGGAAAACATGAGTAATCATTATTATAGTCAAAAACCAGATACGGCACATGATTTTGAAGAATGGTATTTTGAATTAAAAGGAAAAAAATTTCATTTTGTAACGGACAGTGGTGTTTTTTCCAGAGATACCGTTGACTATGGTTCACGTGTATTAATTGATGCATTTGAATGGGATGAATTGCCAGAGGGATCTATTTTAGATTTAGGCTGTGGCTATGGACCCATTGGCTTGTCTTTGGCGTATGCCAGTGGACGCCTAGTTGAAATGGTTGACGTAAATGAACGGGCAGTTGAGTTAGCACAACGCAATGCAACGCGTAATCATATTGAGACTGTTGACATTCATACGTCATATATCTATGAAACATTACATCATGAAAAATATGCTGCCATTTTAAGCAATCCACCAATTCGTGCGGGCAAACAAGTCGTTCATGAAATTCTAACCGAAGCCCATCCTCGTTTGCATATGGGCGGAACGTTAACAATTGTGATTCAGAAGAAACAAGGCGCGCCAAGTGCACAAAAGAAAATGGAAGATACCTTTGGCAATGCTACGATTATCAAAAAAGATAAAGGTTATTACATTATTCAAAGTGTGAAAGAAGAGTAAAAAATATAACGGCAATCGCAATTGATTGTCGTTTTTTTTTGAAAATTTTGCTAAACTGAGCTTGAGAATATGAATGAAAGGAGTAGAACATGAAGCTAACGATTCGACAAATTGCAGAAATGGCGGGTGTTTCGGTTACCACTGTCTCACAAATCTTGAATAACAAAGGAAGTCGCTTTAGTGACGCTACGCGAAAAAAAGTCTTAGATATTGTGAATGAACATCAATACAAACCAGATTTTTTTGCTTCGAATTTAATCACACGTCACTCCAAAACGATAGGCATGATTGTTCCTGATGTCACGGATTTTTTCTTTTCAAAAGTTGTAGAAGGCGCTGAAAGCTATATGAATCCCTTAGGCTACATGCTAATTTTGTGCAATTCGCATCACAGTTTGGAAAAGGAACAACAACTGTTAAAACAATTAGCACATCGCGCAGTAGATGGTATTCTCTTAGCAACACCAAATCAATTACCAGAAGAAGTTGGCGTGCAACATTCTTTTTATAATAAGATGCCCATGATTTTGATTGATCGTGGAATTAACCAACGTGAAGCTGGCCGTTTGATTGTAAAAGAATACGAAGGTGCGTATCAAGCTGTTAATTATTTGATTTCGCAAGGCCATCGTAATATCGGTTTATTGAAAGAAAAGACGGGCTATTATCAGTTAGAAGAACGTTATAATGGTTATCGCCATGCGTTGAAGGATGCTGAGATCATGTTTAAACGTCAATGGGTTGTGGATGGCGAATTAACGGTTGCAGGTGGTTACTTAGCCGCGAAGGAATTACTACGTTCAAAAGATATCACGGCCATTTTCTGTGGCAATGATGCAATGGCGATTGGCTGTTATCAAGCAATTTATGAACAAGGAAAAAAGGTGCCTGACGATATTTCGGTAGTCGGTTTCGATGGTTTGAAGCTATCGGCATACACGACACCACCGTTAACTACTGTGATGCAACCAACCTTTGAGATTGGGTTTACAGCAGCGAAATTCTTGGTGGATGCAATTGAGTTTCCAGAAAGACGAATTCCTAATAAAATTTTTGATACAAAATTAATAATTCGTGAGAGCGTGAAGGATATTTCAAGCGTAAACTAAAGGAAAAAGAAAAGGCTTAAGTTTACGTTTGACAATTCATTTGTAGTCATGTATTCTTGTTTTTGAAAAGGGTTTCAAAAAATGTTAGTATCAAGTAAAACAGTTTACTAAAGTGTTTTACCTGATGAAAAAGTATTGTATAATAGATGAGATGCAGGAAGTGAGGTTCAAGTCTATGCGAATGGTGGATTTGATAGAAAAAAAACGCGATGGGGGCACATTGTCAGAAGAAGAGATTCAATATATTGTGACTGAATATACCGAGAATCGAATACCTGACTACCAAGTGAGTGCCTTGCTCATGGCGATTTTTTATGAGGACATGACGGATGAAGAGATTACGGCATTGACGTTAGCCATGGCTAATTCCGGTGAAGTAATTGACTTGTCATCAATTGATGGTATTAAAGTGGACAAACATTCAACAGGTGGCGTTGGAGACACTACGACGTTAATCTTAGCACCGCTTGTTGCAAGTGTAGGCGTGCCAGTAGCAAAAATGTCTGGACGTGGATTAGGTTATACAGGAGGCACCTTGGATAAATTGGAAGCAATTCCAGGTTTCCAAATTGAATTATCAGAAGAACGATTTATTGAACTCGTCAACGAAAGCCAAGTGGCGGTCATCGGACAATCTGGTAATTTAGCACCTGCAGATAAGAAGTTATATGCGTTACGTGATGTGACTGCTACAGTAAATTCGATTCCGTTAATTGCAAGTTCGATTATGAGTAAAAAGATTGCGGCAGGTGCTGACGCAATTGTTTTAGATGTAACAACTGGTGATGGTGCCTTTATGAAAAACTTAGATGACGCACGTCGCTTAGCACACACAATGGTTCGCATTGGAAAATTAGCCAATCGTCAGACGATGGCTGTGATTTCTGATATGTCACAACCTTTGGGAGAAGCCATTGGTAATAGTTTAGAAGTAGTTGAGGCAATCGAAACGCTGCAAGGAAAAGGTCCAGAAGATTTAGTGGAAATGTGTTATGCCTTAGGAAGCCAAATGGTTGTTTTAGCGAAAAAAGCTGAAACGTTGGCAGAAGCTCGTCAATTATTAGAAAAAGCTTTGGATTCTGGTGCTGCGTTAGAAAAATTCAAAGAGATGATTCACAATCAAGGTGGCGATGTATCAGTTATTGATAAACCAGAACGTTTATTAACAGCAAAATATGAAATTGCTTTCCCAGCGAAGAAAACCGGGGTAGTCACTAAATTAGTTGCTAATGAGTTAGGGATTGCAGCAATGATGTTAGGTGCTGGTCGTCGGACAAAAGAAGATGCAATTGATTATGCGGTTGGTTTAAAACTGCATAAAAAAGTTGGCGAAGAAATTCAAGAAGGCGAAGCATTGTTAACAATTTATAGTAACACCGAAGATATTGAAGAAGTAACAGCATTATTAGAGCAATATATTGAAATTGGTGAAACCGGAGAAGAACCTCCGTTAATTCATGAAATTATTACAGAATAGGACGTGTAAAAAGATGGAATTAAACCGAATGATGGACCACACTATCTTAAAAGCAGATACTCCAAAATCAGAAGTATTACGCATTATTGAAGAAGCGAAAAAATATCATTTTTATTCTGTTTGTGTGAATCCAGTATGGGTTTCATTAGCAGCAGAGGAATTAAAAGGCGAACCTGTTTCTGTTTGCACAGTTATTGGCTTTCCATTAGGAGCATCGACTACCGCAACCAAAGTTTTTGAAACAGAAGATGCGATTAAAAATGGCGCTGATGAAGTCGATATGGTTATCTCTGTCGGTCAATTAAAATCAGGAGATTACGAAGCGGTACAAAATGATATTGCTGGCGTAGTTACTGCTGCAAAAGATCGTGCGTTAGTGAAAGTTATTCTTGAAACATGTCTTTTAACAGATGAAGAGATTGTCAGAGCTTGTGAATTAGCTAAAGCAGCAGGAGCAGATTTTGTTAAAACATCTACCGGCTTTTCGACTGGTGGAGCGGATGTGAATGATGTTCGTTTAATGCGTGAAACAGTGGGACCAGAAATGGGTGTCAAAGCTTCAGGCGGTATCCACAACGAAGCGCAAGCCTTAGCAATGGTAGAAGCGGGCGCAAGCCGTCTGGGAACAAGTGCTAGTGTGGCAATTATTTCAGGAGCAAATGGCACAGGCTATTAAGAGGTGGCAAATGAAAGCAAAAGAAGATTGGATTCAAACGGCCATCGATGCGTTAGATAAAGCGTATGTACCGTATTCACACTTTCCAGTGGGTGCCTGCTTAGTCACAAAAGATGGGAAAGTTTATCAAGGGCTAAACATTGAAAATGCGTCGTATGGATTAAGCAACTGTGCGGAACGGACAGCAATTTTTAAAGCTATTTCTGAAGGTGAACGAGAATTTCAACATTTAGTGGTAGCCGGACATACACCAGAACCAATTGCACCATGTGGCGCTTGTCGTCAAGTAATTGCTGAGTTTTGCCAATCGGATATGCCCGTAACGTTGGTCGGTGATGATGGTGTAACCAAAGAAACAACTGTGGGAGAGTTATTACCGTATTCTTTCACGAACAAAGATTTATAAGAATTAACAGTCAGTGACTGTTGAAAATAAAACTATTTTAGTAGGGGGCTTTATACAGATGAAAAAAGCAAAATTATTTAGTTTTGGTGCTGTAGCAATGGCGAGCGCTTTGTTGTTAGGTGCATGTGGTAACGGAGGAAATAGTGCAGGTACAGATGGGTCTGACGGAGGGAATTCAGGAGACAAACCCGCAGCTACAATTGCGTTAATTACCGATACAGGTGGGGTAGATGACCGTTCATTTAACCAATCAGCTTGGGAAGGTTTCAAAGAGTGGGGCGATGAAAATGGTTTCTCTCGTGGTGCGAATGGCTACCAATATTTCCAATCTGCAAATGAATCTGATTATGTACCAAATATTGACCAAGCCTTAAATGCTGGTTTCAATACAATTTTTGGTATTGGTTATAAACTACAACCTGCGATTAAAGAACAAGCAGAATTAAACCCAGATACAAACTTTGTTATTGTCGATGAAGTTATTGATTTACCAAACGTTGCTTCAGCAACATTTAAAGATCATGAAGCTTCTTACTTAGCCGGAATCGCTGCTGCATACACAACAGAAACTGGAACAGTTGGTTTTATTGGTGGTGTTGAAGGGGAAGTTATCGACCGTTTTGAAGCTGGTTTTAATGCTGGTGTGGAAGCTGCTGCTAAAGAATTAAATAAAGAAGTCGAAGTGAAAAACCAATATGCTGGTGATTTTGCTGCGCCAGATAAAGGTCGTTCAATTGCACAAGGGATGTATGCACAAGGTGCAGATATTATCTTCCATGCGTCAGGTGGTACAGGAAACGGTGTCTTCCAAGAAGCAAAAGCTCGTAACGAATCTGGTGATGAAAAAGTTTGGGTAATCGGAGTAGACCGTGACCAAACAGCTGATGGTGATTACAAAAAAGATGGAAAAGATGAGAACTTTACATTAACTTCTACATTAAAAGGTGTGGGATCAGTATCAAAAGACTTGGCGCAAAAAGCACTTGAAGGTAACTTCCCTGGTGGAGAACATGAAGTGTATGGCTTGAAAGAAGATGGCGTGGGCTTAACAGAAGGTCAATTATCTGACGAAGCAAAAGCTGCTGTTGAGAAAGCGAAAGAACAAATTATTGCTGGTGAAATTGAAGTGCCAGAAAAACCTTAATTTTAAATTCATTCAGTCATTCTTTGTTTTATAAAACAAAGAATGACTGATGTTCAAGTCTACAGGGGGATATACAAAACAATGAGAAAAACAAAATTATTTAGTTTAAGTGCTTTAGCAATAGTCGGTGGCTTGTTATTAGGAGCTTGTGGTGATAACAAAACAGAAGCATCTGCGGACAAAGACAAACCAGCAGCAACAATCGCATTAATTACGAATGCTGGTGGTGTGGATGATCGTTCATTTAACCAAGCCGCTTGGGAAGGATTTGAAGCATGGGGAGAAGATAATGGTTTTTCTCGTGGAAATAATGGCTATCAATATTTCCAATCAAACAATGAAGCAGACTATGTACCAAATATTGATCAAGCCTTAAATGCTGGTTTCAATACTATTTTTGGAATTGGCTACCGTCTAGCACCAGCGATTGAAGAGCAAGCAACAGCGAATCCAGAGACGAATTTTGTCATGGTTGATGAAGTGATTGACTTACCTAATGTAGCATCGGTTACCTTTAAAGATCACGAAGCTGCCTATCTAGCAGGAGTTGCAGCAGCCTATACAACAAAAACAGATAAAGTTGGTTTTGTTGGTGGAATTAAAGGCGAAGTAATCGGTCGTTTTGAGGCTGGTTACAATGCTGGCGTAAAAGCAGCTGCAAAAGATTTAGGAAAAGAAATTACTGTTGAAAATCAATATGCTGGTGATTTTGATGCACCCGATCGTGGACGCTCAATTGCACAAGGGATGTATGGTCAAGGCGCGGATGTTATCTATCATGCCTCAGGTGGTACTGGAAGTGGGATTTTCCAAGAAGCTAAAGCACGTAACGAAGCAGGTAGTGATAAGGTTTGGGTCATTGGAGTAGATAGTGACCAGTCAAGTGAAGGTGACTACCAAAAAGATGGGCAAACAGAAAATTTCACTCTAACTTCTACCTTAAAAGGTGTGGGCACAGTTGCTCATGATTTAGCTCAAAAAGCATTAGACGGTGAATTTCCTGGTGGCGAACATCAAGCGTATGGCTTGAAAGAAGATGGTGTTGACTTAACAGAAGGCAACTTATCGGATGAAGCAAAAACTGCGGTTGAACAAGCGAAGGAAAAAATTGTTTCTGGCGAAATTGACGTACCAGAAAAACCTTAAAAATCATGAAGAATCGATCATCGCCTTTAAACGTAGGGGGTGATTGTCTTCTGTTTTTTCTTTCAAAAGAGCTTTTTTTAGTAAAAAGTTCTTTTGAGAGAACAAACTCTCTAATTTTATTAGCGATTATTGATTGTTATTGTACCAGGTTACTTGAAAAGGGATGTGAGAATTGTGACAGAAGAAAAATTTGCCATAGAAATGCGCAATATCACCAAAAGTTTTGGAACGTTTAAAGCAAATGATCAAATCAATTTGCAGATTCGAAAAGGTGAAATTCATGCATTACTTGGCGAAAATGGGGCTGGAAAGTCCACGTTAATGAATGTCTTATCAGGTTTATTAGAGCCAACTTCTGGCGAAATCTTAATGAACGGGAATGTCGTGAGTATTTCTAGTCCGACAAAAGCCAATCAATTAGGAATCGGAATGGTTCATCAGCACTTTATGTTAGTCGATGCCTTTACGGTGACAGAAAATATTATTCTAGGAAATGAGCCTAGCCGTTTAGGGAAATTGGATCGTAAAAAAGCCCGTGAAGAAATTAAAAAAGTTTCTGAACAATATGGTTTATCCGTTGATCCAGATGCGTATATTCGAGATATTTCAGTTGGAATGCAGCAACGTGTAGAAATTCTAAAAACGTTGTACCGCGGGGCAGATATTTTAATCTTTGACGAACCTACTGCGGTATTAACTCCGCAAGAAATTGATGAGTTAATTGAAATTATGCGTGGGTTAGTTCGTGAAGGAAAATCAATCATCTTAATTACACATAAACTAGATGAAATTAAATCAGTTGCTGATCGCTGTACAGTTATTCGTCGAGGACAAGGAATTGGCACGGTCGATGTGAAAGATGTGTCTTCACAACAATTAGCTGACATGATGGTTGGGCGTTCTGTATCCTTTAAAACAGAGAAAAAACCTGCTGATCCACAAGAATTAGTATTATCAGTCCAAGGTTTAGTCGTTAAAGAAAATCGTGGCGTGGAAGCAGTTAAAAACTTAAATCTAGAAGTTCGCGCAGGTGAAGTCGTTGGGATCGCTGGGATTGATGGAAATGGTCAGTCAGAGCTAATTCAAGCCATCACCGGATTACGTAAAGTGGAAAGTGGTAAAGTCATTTTATCAGATAAAGATATTACCAATTTACGTCCACGTAAAATTACTGAATCGGGTTTAGGTCACGTACCAGAAGACCGTCACAAATATGGCTTGGTTTTAGATATGACTTTAGCTGAAAATATCGCTTTACAAACGTATTATCAAGAACCATTTAGCAAAATGGGTGTTTTGAATTATTCTGAAATTAATTATCATGCAGAAGATTTGATTAAAGAATTTGACGTCCGTACGGTAAACGAAGTCGTACCAGCCAAAGCATTATCTGGTGGGAATCAACAAAAAGCAATTATTGCACGCGAAATTACACGTGATCCTGATTTATTAATTGTAGCAAACCCGACACGTGGATTAGACGTTGGTGCGATTGAATTTATTCATAAACGTTTGATTGAACAACGCGATCGCTTTAAAGCAGTCTTGCTAATTAGTTTTGAATTAGAAGAAATCATGAATGTTTCAGATAAAATTGCCGTGATTCACGATGGTCAAATCGTGGGTGTGGTGAAACCAGAAGAAACAAGTGAGCAAGAATTAGGGCTACTGATGGCTGGCTATTCACTTGAAAAAGCAAGAGCAGAATTAGCGCAACAGGAGGTGGCAACAAATGAATGATCGCAATGAAAAAATTCGTAATTTATTAGTGCCAATTTTATCAGTTGTAATGGGCTTAGTTTTAGGCGCGATTATTATGGCTGCCTTTGGATATAATCCAATTGTCGGTTACCGTTCAATGTTAAATGCTGCATTAGGTACACAGCGTGGAATTGGTGAAACATTACGTCAAGCAACACCATTAATTTTTACAGCCTTAGGGTTTTCTGTGGCAAACTCAGCCGGCTTTTTCAACATCGGGTTATCTGGACAAGCATTATGTGGTTGGATTGTCAGCGTTTGGACAGCTTTAGCATTCCCAGACCTACCAAAAATGGTTTTATTACCATTATGCGTGATCTTAGGAGCAGCAGCAGGAGCAGTTGCAGCAGCTATTCCTGGTATCTTACGTGCATTCTTTGGCACAAGTGAAGTTATCGTAACGATCATGATGAACTATATTTTGTTGTATACAAGTACCTTCTTATTACAAGATGTCATGCCAGAAAGTTTCCGTTCAAGCTTGGATTCAACAAATGCAATTACACAAAATGCAAGTTTACGTATTCCTTGGTTAACCCAGTTCTTTGGAGGTTCGCGTGTTAGTGGTGGGTTGTTCCTTGCGTTGATTATGTTAGTTCTTGTATGGTTCCTAATGAAGAAAACAACGCTTGGTTTTGAAATTCGTTCTGTAGGTTTAAATCCATTTGCTTCAGAATATGCTGGAATGAGTAGTAAACGAACAATCATTTTATCAATGATTATTTCTGGTGGATTAGCTGGTTTAGGTGGGGTTGTGGAAGGTTTAGGAACTTATCAAAACTTCTTCGTACAAACAACTTCATTAGCAATCGGATTTGATGGAATGGCGGTTTCCTTATTAGGTGCTGGCTCTGCGATAGGTATTTTCTTATCAGCAATTTTATTCAGTATTTTGAAAATTGGTGGTTTAGGAATGCAAACAATTGCTGAAATTCCATTTGAAATTGTAAATGTATCGATTGCCTTGATTATTTTCTTTGTAGGTATTAACTTTGTTATTCGTTTAGCGATGGCGAAAATTTTACCAGATAAAAAACAAGAAGAAATCGTAAAAACAATTGAAACGGCACCAAATGATCAAAGTCAAGAAGGGGGCGAATTATAATGTCAACAGTAGGTTTAATTGCATTAATCTTAACATCTACCTTGGTTTATTCAACGCCTTTGATTTTGACTGCATTAGGTGGTACTTTTTCAGAGCGTAGTGGGATTGTCAATGTAGGTTTAGAAGGAATTATGGTTATGGGTGCGTTTAGTGCCGTCGTCTTTAACCTTTCAATGGCAGATCAGTTAGGTGCATGGACACCATGGGTCGCTATTTTAGTCGGTGGTGGTGTCGGCGTTCTTTTTTCACTATTACATGCAGTCGCAACGATTAGTTTTCGTGCAGACCATATTATTAGTGGTACGGTAGTTAACTTGATGGCTCCAGCGTTAGGCGTCTTCTTGATTAAAGTGCTTTATCAAAAAGGACAAACAGACAATATCAGTTACAATTTAGGATATTTCTCATTCCCGATTTTAAAA
Source organism: Enterococcus sp. AMC1623 (assembly GCF_058216495.1). Classification (NCBI taxonomy): domain Bacteria; kingdom Bacillati; phylum Bacillota; class Bacilli; order Lactobacillales; family Enterococcaceae; genus Enterococcus; species Enterococcus sp. AMC1623. Next base: position 2,779,369 of record NZ_CM177096.1, read on the forward strand.
GATATCCCAATCATTGGGACGATTTTCTTTAAAAACACCTTTTTACCCGCTTATCTAGCTATTTTAGTTGCTGTATTAGCTTGGTACATTATTTATAAAACACGTTTTGGTTTGCGTTTGCGTTCAGTTGGGGAAAATCCTCAAGCAGCTGATACCTTAGGAATTAACGTGTACAAGTTCCGTTATGCTGGCGTATTAATTTCTGGTTTGTTAGGTGGTATGGGTGGCGCAATCTTTGCCCAATCAATCTCAGGAAACTTCTCAGCAGGAACAATTGTAGGGCAAGGGTTTATCTCAATGGCGGCCATGATTTTTGGTAAATGGAATCCACTTGGTGCAATGGGAGCAGCGTTATTCTTTGGTTTTGCCCAAAGTTTAAGTATTATTGGTGCTCAATTACCGGTGATTTCATCTATTCCTCCAGTCTTATTACAAATTGCGCCATATTTATTAACTGTAATTGTTTTAGTACTTTTCTTAGGAAAAGCATCTGGACCAAAAGCAGGCGGAAAGAATTATATCAAATCAAAATAACTTTTCATCAAGAAGGGTGGGGCGAAGGGCGTAAATGGCTTCGTTCTGCCCTTCTTGGTTAAAATAAATAGAAAAGTAGTATATGATAGAAATGAAATTAGTTTGAGGAAAGCAGGTTGAAAAAATGTTTAAACGAGTACATTTAATCGTGATGGATTCTGTTGGAATTGGCGAAGCGCCCGATGCAGACAAATTCAATGACAAAGGAGCCGATACTTTAGGTCATATTGCCAAAGAAGCTGGACTAACAATTCCGCACTTAGAGCAATTAGGTCTAGGAACCATTCGCCCTTTAGAAGGTGTCAAAAATGTTGAAGACCATCAAGGCTATGCAACAAAACTAGAAGAAATTTCAGTCGGTAAAGATACCATGACCGGTCATTGGGAAATTATGGGCTTAAATATTCAAAAACCATTCCGTGTATTTCCAGAAGGATTTCCAGAAGAATTATTAAAACAAATTGAAGATTTTTCTGGTCGCAAAATTGTGTGTAATTTACCTTATTCGGGTACTGCTGTTATCGATGACTACGGAAAACATCAAATGGAAACTGGCGATTTAATTGTCTATACATCTGCCGATCCAGTCTTGCAAATTGCAGCGCATGAAGAGATTATTCCATTAGAAGAGTTGTATCGTATTTGTGAATACACCCGTGAAATTACCAAAGATGAACCCTACATGATCGGCCGAATTATTGCACGTCCTTACCTAGGAGAACCAGGTAACTTCCAACGCACCAGTAATCGTCATGATTATGCGTTAGATCCATTTGGTAAGACTGTTTTAGATTCATTGAAAGATAATGACAAAGATGTCATTGCTGTTGGTAAAATTAATGACATTTTCAATGGTCAAGGAATTACGGAATTTGTTCGGACAAAAGACAACATGGATGGTGTGGATAAATTATTGGAAGTGATGCAAAAAGACTTTACAGGTTTAAGCTTTACCAACCTTGTAGACTTTGACGCATTGTATGGCCATCGTCGTGATGTGGAAGGCTACGCACGTGCTATTGAAGATTTCGATGGACGTATTCCAGAAATTTTAGATGCAATGGCAGAAGATGATTTGTTAATGATTACTGCTGACCATGGCAATGATCCAACTTTTGCGGGAACTGACCATACAAGAGAATATGTGCCATTGCTTGTATTTAGTAAAAAATTTGCTGGACAAGGAAAATTACCACAAGGATTTTATGCAGATATTTCAGCTACAATTGCTGAGAATTTTGGCGTACCAGCCACTGAAAATGGTGAAAGTTTCTTAAACAACTTAAAATAGGAGTGACAATATGACAAAATTACAAGAACAATTAACAGAGACAACAGCTTTTCTTCAAGAAAAAGGGGTAAAAGATGTAGAATTTGGGTTAATTTTAGGGTCAGGTTTAGGCGAACTAGCGGATGAAATTGAAGAAGCAGTTGTCATTCCGTATGCTGAAATTCCATATTTCCCAGTATCAACAGTTGTGGGTCATGCGGGACAATTAGTTTATGGTACGCTAGCTGGTAAAAAAGTCTTAGCGATGCAAGGACGTTTCCATTACTATGAAGGTCATTCAATGCAAACAGTGACTTATCCTGTACGTGTGATGGCAGCCTTAAAAGCTCATTCAATGATTGTAACGAATGCATGCGGCGGTGTGAATGAAACCTTTGAACCAGGTGATTTGATGTTAATTACAGATCACATCAATTACACAGGTGACAATCCATTAATCGGTGAAAATGCGGACGAAATGGGTCCACGTTTCCCTGATATGAGTAATGCGTATACACCAGCATACCGTGAGCTTGCCAAAGAAGTTGGTACGAAAAAAGGTCTACATCTAAAAGAAGGTGTTTACATGGGATGGTCAGGTCCAACTTATGAAACACCAGCTGAAATTCGGATGTCTCGTGTCATCGGTGCCGATGCTGTAGGAATGTCAACAGTACCAGAAGTGATTGTTGCGACACACAGTGGCTTAAAAGTTTTAGGTATTTCATGTATTACGAACTTAGCAGCCGGCATGCAAGCGACTTTAAATCATGCAGAAGTAGTGGAAACAACAGAACGTGTCAAAGCTGAATTTAAAGAATTAATCAAAGAAACATTAGCAGTTTTATAAAAAGGAGCGAAAAAAATGAGCGTTCATATCGAAGCAAAACCAGGTGAAATTGCTGATAAAATTTTACTTCCTGGTGATCCCTTACGTGCCAAATATATTGCAGAAACATTTTTAGAAGATCCGATTTGTTATAACAATGTACGTGGGATGTTAGGTTATACAGGTATTTATAAAGGCGAACGTGTTTCTGTACAAGGAACAGGAATGGGAATGCCTTCCGCAACTATTTATGCACATGAGCTAATTAATTCCTACGATGTTAAAAAATTGATTCGTGTCGGAACTTGTGGAGCGATTTCCACAGATGTTCATGTACGTGATTTAGTGATTGCGCAAGGAGCAGTAACCAGTTCCTCAATTATTCAAAAAAACTTTAATCAATTCCATTTTGCACCGATTGCTGATTTTCAATTATTAAAAACGGCATATGAAATTGCACAAGAAAATGGCTTTACTACGCATGTCGGTAATATCTTATCTGAAGATAGTTTTTATAAAGATGATATGACTGAAACATTGAAATTAGCAGAACTAGGTGTGATGGGTGTTGAAATGGAAGCTGCAGCTTTGTATTATCTTGGAGCGAAATTCCATGTCCAAACCTTAGCTATCTGTACAGTTAGCGATCATATTATTACAGGTGAAGAAACAACACCAGAAGAGCGTCAAACCACATTTGATGATATGATTAAAGTTGGTTTAGAAACGGCTATTCATTAAATAAAAAAAGATTGAGGTGATTCACTTCAATCTTTTTTGGTTAATTGTTATTTAAACTATTGGAGGAATCGTAATGGAAAATTTTAATTTTCATGTAGAGACAGATATTCGCTTTGGCAAAGAACGTTTAGGAGAACTACCAGAAGTGTTACATTCTTTTGGTAAAAATGTTCTGTTGGTCTATGGTGGAGGAAGTATTAAGAAAAATGGCTTGTATGAAAAAGTGATGAATACACTAGATGGTTATACAGTGATTGAATTAGCAGGGGTGGAACCGAACCCACGCATCGAAACTGTTACAAAAGGTGCGCAATTATGTAGAGAGCACCAAATTGATGTTATTTTAGCTGTTGGTGGTGGTTCGGTGATTGACTGTAGTAAAGCAATCGCAGCTGGAGCGTTTGTTGAAGGTGATTTGTGGGAAAATCTTGTATTGCAACGTCAATATAATGGACCAGCCATTCCGATTATCACCATTTTAACTTTAGCAGCAACAGGTAGTGAGATGAATCGTGGTGGTGTCATTTCCAATATGCAAACGCAACAAAAGTTAGGAATGGGCGGCAAAAATCTTTTACCGAAAGTTTCTTTCTTAGATCCAACCAATACATTTACAGTGAATGCGTATCAAACAGCTGCCGGTTCAGCGGATATTTTTAGTCATTTAATGGAAAATTATTTTAATGCAACTCCTGGAACAGATGTGCAAGACGGTGTTGCAGAAGGTTTGATGAAAACAGTTATTCATAATTTGCCAATTGCATTGAAAGAACCTGATAATTACGATGCTCGAGCGAATTTAATGTGGGCAAGTACGTTAGCATTAAATGGTTTAACGGGAAGTGGCAAAACTGGGACGTGGTCTTGTCATGCGATGGAACATGAACTAAGTGCATTTTATGATATTACGCATGGAATTGGCTTAGCAATTTTAACACCGCGCTGGATGGCACATATTTTGAATGAAACCACACTTCCTAAATTTGCACGTTTTGCAAAAGAGGTTTGGGGAATTCAAGAAACGAATCAAGAAGTAGCAGCGAAAAAAGGGATGCAGGCTTTGTATGACTTTTTCTTAGCAAATGGGGTGCCGATGACGTTGCCAGAAGTGGGTATTGAAACAGAAAAGGACTTTGAACAGATGGCACAACAAGCAGTGGCTCATAGCACCATCAGCAAAGCAGCCTTTGTTCCGTTACAACAAGCAGACGTTGTCCAAATCTATCAAGCAGCACGTAAACCTTCAACGTTCATCTAAAAAAACGATCCGAGCTAGGACGAAAACTTGCTGAACTGCAAGAGAATCGTTTCTAGCTCGGATTGTTTTTTCTTATAGATAATATTTTTCGATTACAGATAAATCATCATTTAGTTCATAAACAAGTGGTTTACCTGTTGGAATTTCAAGTCCCATAATATCGTCATCAGAAATACCTTCAATGTGTTTTGCTAATGCGCGTAATGAGTTCCCGTGGGCAGCAACTAAAACGGTTTTACCATCTAATAATGCAGGAGCAATCTCATCTTCCCAAAATGGTAAGGCACGTTCTAAAGTGACTTTTAGATTTTCGCCACCAGGAACGGTGCGAGGATCTAAATGTGCATAGCGACGGTCTGGTTTTGCATCTGATAATGGAGGCAAAGTATCGTAAGAACGACGCCAAATAAGAACTTGCTCGTCTCCGTACTTATCACGAGTGGCTTGTTTATTTAAACCTTGTAGTGCACCATAGTGACGTTCGTTTAAGCGCCATGATTTGATTGTCGGTACCCATAATTGATCTGAGTATTCTAGGATGTAGTTACAAGTTTTGATGGCACGTGTTAAAACAGAAGTATAGGCAATATCAAATTCGATTCCAGCTTCCTTGATTTTACGGCCACCTTCTATTGCTTCTTCGACACCCTCAGGAGCCAAATCAACATCTTCCCAACCAGTGAACTGGTCTAACTTGTTCCATTCACTTAATCCATGACGTGAAAAAACTAATTTTGGCATAAAACCCTCTCCTTTATTCATATGATTTCTGAAATTTCCATTCCATATTTATTATACACCCGTTGTGAGTTAAATTTCCAATAATACTGTAAATCATTGGTCTAAAGATATTCATATTGGGTTTTACTAAAAAACTATTTAATGTTATTATGATAGGGCTGAATGAACTTTGTGTAAGATAAAACATTGTTTGCTCTCAGTAACTATCTATTTGGTAACGGCATCATCGTTATGATAGATTGACGCGTGTCTATTAGTAAAGTTTTTGAATTAGTAATGGAAAGTAGGAATAACAGAATGGACAAGAAACCTGTAATTTTAATGATTTTAGATGGATTTGGCCTAAGAGATGAAACAGTCGGTAACGCTGTGGCATTGGCTGATACACCGAATTTCGATAAGTATTGGAGTAAATATCCTCATAGCACATTAAAAGCTTCTGGTTTAGATGTAGGTCTTCCAGAAGGACAAATGGGAAACTCTGAAGTAGGACATACCAACATTGGTGCTGGACGAATTGTTTATCAAAGTCTAACTCGTATTGATAAGTCAATCCTTGATGGCGAGTTTGCACAAGAAAAAGCTTTGTTAGACTTATTTGATTTCGTGAAAAAAAATAACTCTAACTTACATTTGATGGGCTTAGTTTCTGATGGCGGCGTTCACAGTCATATTAACCATCTATTTGCCTTATTAGAAGAAGCTAAAAAACATGACATCCCGGCTTTTGTTGACGTAATCTTGGATGGTCGTGATGTATCACCAACATCAGGTATCAATTATGTAAAACAATTGCAAGCTAAACTTGACGAATTAGGTCATGGAAAAATTGCTTCAATCTCAGGAAGATATTATGCAATGGACCGCGATAAACGCTGGGAACGAGTACAAAAATACTATGATGTTGTGATTCATGGTGAAGGTGAAAAATCAACAGATGCAGTGGATGTTGTTGAAAAAAGCTATGCAGCTGGCGTAACGGATGAATTCTTATTACCAACAGTGATTGTTGAAAATGACCAACCAGTCGCAGCAATTAACGATAATGACGGTGTATTATTCTTTAACTTCCGTCCAGACCGTGCATTACAAATGTCACAAGCATTAACTGAAAAAGAATGGGAATTCTTTGACCGTGGAGAAACACCACAAAACGTGAAATTAGTGACTATGACTCAATATTCAGATAAACTGGATACAGAAGTTGTTTTTGCTCCAATTTCATTAGATAACGTCTTAGGCGAAGTGTTGGATAAAAACAATATCAACCAATTACGTATTGCAGAAACAGAAAAATATCCACACGTTACTTTCTTCTTTAATGGTGGATCAAATACTGTATTTGGCACAGAAGAACGTATTTTGATTGACTCACCAAAAGTTGCAACCTATGACTTGCAACCAGAAATGAGTATCTATGAAGTAACCGATGCGTTGGTAAATGCGATTAACGACGATAAATTTGAAGCAATCATCTTAAACTTTGCTAATCCAGATATGGTTGGACATTCAGGAATGGTTGAACCAACAGTGAAAGCTATTGAAGCTGTAGATGAATGTTTAGGTCGCGTAGTTGAAACTATTTTAGGAAAAGAAGGTTTCGCCATTATCACAGCAGACCACGGAAACTCTGAAACTTTAATGGATGAAAATGGTAACCCGCATACAGCTCATACAACGGTACCAGTTCCAGTTATCGTAACCAAAGAAAACGCTGAATTAAGAACAGATGGTCGTTTAGCAGACTTAGCGCCAACAATGTTAGATTTGTTAGCTATTGATTTGCCTGCTGAAATGACTGGTAGAAGCTTAGTTAAATAAACCTAGTTGGACTAGACTTGAAAAGATTCTTTTTTGAGTCTAGTTTTTTCTAGACAAAAAATTACGGGAAAACCTTGAAATAAATTCTTTTTCAAAGTTTTCCCGTAATTTTGTATAGAATTTTAATTGAATTGGCTTATTTTTGTAGTAAAGTTGCAATTTCACTCTCAGATAAATGAATGTATTTGTAACAGGTTCCAATCGATACTTGACAGGTTGTAGCGATTGTTTGGATTGATTCTTTCTTTTCGAAAAATAAGAATCGAATTTTGTGAACTGTTTCAGCGTCGATTTTTGGTCGACCACCAATTTTTCCTTTTTCTCGTGCGCGACTTAAGCCGAGTAGCGTACGTTCTTTTAGCAAAGCGCGTTCCATTGAGGCCATTTGATTCATCCATTGGAAATATAATTTCCCAGAAGAATCACGAGTATCGATCGTATCTGTTAAACAGACCAAATCAAAATGGTTCGTTTGGAAGCGTAGCATTAAATCTGCTAATTGCCTTGTAGACTTTCCTAGACGATAAAGCTGATCAACAACCAAGGCATCGCCAGGTTCCATTTGATCGAGTATTTCATCAAGTGAAATAGATTCCGAGTTCAAATAATCTTCATGGAAAATTTCTGAACAGCCGAATTCTTGTAAACTCGTCATTTGCGGTTGAGGATCTTCATCCGTAATTGTTGTACGGATATACCCAAATATTTTCATTTTTTCATCCCATCCCATTTTTTTTAGAAAATAAATAATAAGAAGAATATCATAAACTAGGTTAAATAGATACCCCTAATTTCACAAAAAAGCGTTCTTGCCTAACGAACAACTGTTACCTTCTTAGGACCATTTTCTTCACCAATAATTATTGTATCAACCATATTTAAAAATAACCCATGTTCCACAACGCCAACCAATTGATTTAATTCTTCATTTAAAGTAAAGGGATCTTCAATGACATCTAAATGCAAATCGATAATTGAATGCCCGCAATCTGTGACTTTCTTCTCTGTTTCGTTTTCCATTCGAAATGTTGGACGATAGCCCTTTTCTTTAAAAATTCGAAAAAGTTGTTCTTCACCATATGGGACAACTTCCACAGGTAAAGGAAATTTACCTAATTTATCCACCATTTTAGATTCGTCAACAATCCAAATGACTTGATCAGAATAAGAAGCTACCACTTTTTCAAATAAAAGTGCCGCACCGCCACCTTTAATTCCTTGAAAATCAGCACTAATTTCATCCGCACCATCAATTGTTACATCTACGCAAGTGACTTCATCAATTGTTTTTACCGGAATACCCAATTCTAAGGCTTGTTTACGAGAAGCAGAGGAAGTAGGGACCCCAACAATTGATAATTGCTCTTCATTGACGCGTCGACCTAATTCTTCAATCATGTAATAAGCAGTTGAACCAGTTCCCAGTCCCACGACCATTCCGTCTTTGACATAATTTGCTGCTTCGACGCCTACCATTTGTTTTAAATTCAAACTATTCGCCACCTTTAAATTATTATTTCTTCTATATATTATATAATTCTTAGTCATAAAATGATAGGTAACACAAAATAAAATTAATTGAAAAAAATTAAATGAATATCGTTGACACTATAGAAAATCCATGATATTCTATCGAAGGTGCTTTATGAACAGGTCTCTGGATAGAGACGTGCTGACTGTAGTAAAAGTACAATCTGATAAAGATGCATGTTATTGCATTATTTTTTATCGCCAAAAAAGAACCACCTGGATGTGTGGAACTAAACAGCGAATCAAGGAAGGAGGAAAACAAGGAATGCCTACAATTAACCAATTAGTACGTAAACCTCGTAAATCCAAGGTTGAAAAATCAAATTCACCTGCATTGAACAAAGGATATAATAGTTTCAAAAAAGCTCAAACAAACGTGAGCTCACCTCAAAAACGTGGGGTAGCTACTCGTGTCGGAACAATGACACCTAAAAAACCGAACTCGGCTTTACGTAAATATGCGCGTGTTCGTTTGTCTAACTTGATTGAAGTTACAGCTTATATCCCAGGTATTGGACATAACTTACAAGAACACAGTGTTGTATTATTACGCGGTGGACGTGTAAAAGACTTACCAGGGGTACGTTATCATATCGTTCGTGGTGCTTTGGATACGGCTGGTGTAAACGACCGTAAACAATCTCGTTCTAAATACGGTACTAAACGACCAAAAGCTTAATTTTATTCTACAAACTAAAACGACTATTTAAATAAAACCAATTTCGGAAGGAGGAGTTACGGATGCCTCGTAAAGGTCCTGTTGCAAAACGTGATGTATTACCAGATCCTATTTATAACTCAAAATTAGTAACTCGTTTAATCAACCGCGTAATGGTTGACGGTAAACGTGGAGTTGCTGCGAATATCATCTACAACTCATTTGATATTATTAAAGAATCTACAGGCAATGATCCATTGGAAGTTTTCGAACAAGCAATGAAAAACATTATGCCTGTATTAGAAGTAAAAGCTCGTCGTGTTGGGGGTTCTAACTATCAAGTACCAGTTGAAGTTCGTCCTGAACGTCGTACAACTTTAGGTCTACGTTGGGTTGTTAACTACGCTCGTTTGCGTGGAGAACACACAATGGAAGAACGTCTAGCTAAAGAAATCATGGATGCTGCTAACAATACTGGTGCTTCAGTTAAAAAACGTGAAGACACTCATAAAATGGCAGAAGCTAACCGTGCATTTGCACACTATCGTTGGTAAGATACAAGCTACTTTTTTAGGTAGTATGTATTGTGACAACAATTAGAGAGGAGAACAATCCCACAATGGCAAGAGAATTTTCTTTAGAAAACACTCGTAATATTGGTATCATGGCCCACGTTGATGCTGGTAAAACAACGACAACTGAACGTATCTTGTATTACACTGGTCGTATCCATAAAATTGGTGAAACTCATGAAGGAGCTTCACAAATGGACTGGATGGAACAAGAGCAAGAACGTGGAATTACGATTACTTCTGCTGCGACAACTGCGCAATGGAAAGGTAACCGTGTAAATATCATCGATACACCAGGACACGTGGACTTCACAATTGAAGTACAACGTTCTCTACGTGTACTTGACGGTGCTGTAACTGTATTGGACTCACAATCAGGTGTAGAACCACAAACAGAAACAGTTTGGCGTCAAGCGACTGATTACCGTGTACCACGTGTTGTTTTCTGTAATAAAATGGATAAAATCGGTGCTGACTTCTTGTATTCAGTATCTACATTGCATGACCGCTTGCAAGCAAATGCACATCCAATCCAATTACCAATTGGTGCAGAAGACGACTTCACAGGAATTATTGACCTTGTGAAAATGAAAGCTGAAATCTATACAAATGACTTAGGTACAGAAATCGAAGAAACTGAGATTCCTGCTGAGTACGTTGAACAAGCTGAAGAATGGCGCGAAAAATTAATCGAAGCTGTAGCAGATACAGACGAAGATTTAATGATGAAATTCTTAGACGGTGAAGAAATCACTGAAGAAGAATTAAAAGCTGGTATTCGTAAAGCGACATTAACGGTTGATTTCTTCCCAGTAATGTGTGGATCAGCCTTCAAAAATAAAGGTGTACAATTGATGTTGGATGCAGTTATTGACTACTTGCCAGCACCAACTGATGTACCTGCAATCAAAGGGATTAACCCTAAAACTGATGAAGAAACTGAACGCCCATCATCTGATGAGGCACCATTTGCTTCATTAGCATTTAAAGTTATGACTGACCCATTCGTAGGTCGTTTGACATTCTTCCGTGTATACTCTGGCGTACTTAACTCTGGATCATACGTATTGAATGCATCAAAAGGCAAACGTGAACGTATCGGACGTATCCTACAAATGCATGCGAATACTCGTGAAGAAATTCAAACAGTTTATTCTGGAGATATCGCTGCAGCTGTTGGTTTGAAAGATACAACTACAGGGGATACATTATGTGATGAAAAAGATCCAGTTATCTTAGAATCAATTGAATTCCCAGAACCAGTTATCGAAGTTGCTGTTGAGCCTAAATCAAAAGCTGACCAAGATAAAATGGGTGTTGCTTTACAAAAACTTGCTGAAGAAGATCCATCATTCCGCGTAACAACTAACGTTGAAACTGGTGAAACAGTTATCGCAGGTATGGGTGAACTTCACTTAGACGTCCTAGTTGACCGTATGCGTCGTGAATTCAAAGTTGATGCGAACGTGGGTGCACCACAAGTATCATACCGCGAAACATTCCGCGCAGGCACTCAAGCTGAAGGTAAATTTGTACGTCAATCAGGTGGTAAAGGTCAATACGGTCACGTATGGATTGAATTTACACCTAACGAAGAAGGAGCAGGTTTTGAATTCGAAAACGCAATTGTCGGTGGTGTGGTTCCTCGTGAATACATTCCTGCAGTTGAAAAAGGTTTAGAAGAATCAATGGAAAACGGTGTATTAGCTGGTTATCCATTAGTTGATATCAAAGCTAAACTTTATGATGGTTCTTACCATGATGTCGATTCAAATGAAACTGCCTTCCGTGTTGCTGCTTCTATGGCATTGCGCGCTGCTGCTAAAAAAGCACAACCTGCAATTCTAGAACCTATGATGAAAGTAACAATCACAGTTCCTGAAGATTATTTAGGAGATGTGATGGGTCACGTTACTGCTCGTCGTGGACGTGTAGAAGGTATGGAAGCACATGGTAACTCACAGATCGTTAACGCAATGGTGCCGTTATCTGAAATGTTTGGTTACGCAACAACTCTACGTTCTTCAACTCAAGGACGTGGAACATTCATGATGGTATTTGACCACTATGAAGATGTACCGAAATCAATTCAAGAAGAAATTATTAAGAAAAATGGCGGAAACGCTGGATAATCTTAATTGATTCGATGAATTTATCCAAATAACTATATTTTTTGGAGCATTTCGTGTACAATGTATTACGATGATATGGGCAAGGAATCTTATGGATTCCTTACCTATCAAATATAAAATAAAAACGCATTTTTAGGAGGAACATTTAAAATGGCAAAAGAAAAATTTGACCGTTCTAAAGCCCATGTAAACATTGGTACTATCGGACACGTTGACCATGGTAAAACTACATTAACAGCTGCAATTACAACTGTTTTAGCTAAAAAAGGTTTGGCACAAGCTTCTGCTTACGACCAAATCGATGGTGCTCCAGAAGAGCGCGAACGCGGAATCACTATCTCAACTGCACACGTTGAGTATGAAACTGAAACTCGTCACTATGCTCACGTGGACTGCCCAGGACACGCGGACTATGTTAAAAACATGATCACTGGTGCTGCTCAAATGGACGGCGCGATCTTAGTAGTATCTGCTGCTGATGGTCCTATGCCTCAAACTCGTGAACACATCTTATTATCTCGTAACGTAGGTGTTCCTTACATCGTTGTATTCTTAAACAAAATGGATATGGTTGATGATGAAGAATTATTAGAATTAGTAGAAATGGAAGTTCGTGACTTATTATCAGAATACGATTTCCCAGGCGATGACACTCCAGTTATTGCAGGTTCTGCTTTGAAAGCTTTAGAAGGCGATCCAGTTTACGAAGAAAAAATCTTCGAATTAATGGCTGCAGTTGACGAATATATCCCAACTCCAGAACGTGATACTGAAAAACCATTCATGATGCCAGTTGAGGACGTATTCTCAATCACTGGTCGTGGTACTGTTGCTACAGGTCGTGTTGAACGTGGACAAGTTCGCGTTGGTGACGTTGTAGAAATCGTTGGTATCGACGAAGAAACAGCTCAAACTACTGTAACAGGTGTTGAAATGTTCCGTAAATTATTAGACTACGCTGAAGCAGGCGATAACATCGGTGCTTTATTACGTGGGGTTGCTCGTGAAGACATCCAACGTGGACAAGTATTAGCTAAACCAGGAACAATCACTCCTCATACAAAATTCGTAGCTGAAGTTTACGTTTTAACTAAAGAAGAAGGTGGACGTCATACTCCATTCTTCACTAACTACCGTCCTCAATTCTACTTCCGTACAACTGACGTAACTGGTGTTGTAGAATTACGTGAAGGTACTGAAATGGTAATGCCTGGTGACAACGTAACTATCGACGTTGAATTAATCCACCCAATCGCTATCGAAGACGGAACTCGTTTCTCTATTCGTGAAGGCGGACGTACTGTTGGTTCAGGCGTTGTTAGCGAAATCAAAGCTTAATTTGATAAATACTTTCCAAACTCTCCAAACTATTTATAGTTTGGAGAGTTTTTTTGTATCTTATTTCCGTATCGATACGGAAATAACCTCTATTCTAAAATGAAAGCGTTTTATGTTATGATACAAAAGTAGTCAAAGGTGTCTAATCACAACCATTAGTTAAATCATTTTTTATAAATGGTATGATATGTGGAGACGATGGCTGTATAAAAGTAAAAAACAAATGAACTTTTAGGAGGAAAAGAGTATGAAAAAAGCGTTAATCATCTGTGCTGGAGGCATGTCTTCTTCAGTAATTGCTAAAAAAACAACAGAGTTTTTTGCAAGTAAAGGAACAGAAATTGAATTGAATGCAACTTCGGCTTCACAAGGTGCAAGCACAATTGCGAAAGATGAATATGATTTATATTTAGTTAGCCCACAAACCAAAATGTATTTTGATAATTTGAAAAAGGCTGCTGATAAAACCAATAAACCGATTGTAAATATTCCACCACAAGCATATGTTCCAATTCCAATGGGGATTCAAAAACTTGCTGCTGTGGTTGAAGAAAATATTTAACAGTTAAAGGTCGCGAGAAAATGTTGAATCAAAAGGAACTATCAATAATCAAATTACTTTTTGCCAATCGTCACGTGTACACCACCAGTCAGGAAGTTGCTTCCGAACTTTATATATCTGATCGAACTGCTAGGAAATATTTACATTTAGTTGGGGATATATTAGAAAAAAATGGCGCTCATCTAGAGGCGAAACAAGGACAAGGGTATCGGTTGTTGGTAACTGACGATCAACAGTTTCAACAATTCTATCATCAAGAAGTTCAAGATGTATCATTGGTACGCGATGCCACTACTATCCATGAATCGGAAGATCGACAATATTTCATCTTACAGCGGTTATTTTTTGAGCAAAATGAAGCACGTGTAGATGACCTAGCGAGTGAGTTGTTTGTCTCTCGTTCCACAATTTCTAATGATATTGTGGAAATGAAAAAAATGTTAAAACCTTATAAACTTGAAGTCAAAAGTAAAGCAGGTGTAGGCATTTATATTGTGGGCGATGAGCAAAACAAACGACATTTTATTATGAGTTATTTTTTCATGAATCACCTGCACGATAATTTATATACATTTTCGATGTATACAGATTTACTTGAGGGAATTAGCATTGAAGAAATCGTAATTATCGTGCTCGATGAATGTCGAGAGTCACAGTTGAAACTATCGGATTTTATTATTTATAACATTGTATTGCATATCGGCTTAGCTATCAAACGACTACAAACGGGTTTTCAGATTGAACAAAGCCATCTTTTGATTTCAGAAAACTCTAAGGAATATCAAACAGCACTGAATATCATTCAACGAATCAAGCAAAGCATGGGTATTGAATTTCCTAAAGAAGAAGCTACCTATATTTCAATGCACTTACGCAATCGTTTATCCACAAGCAAAGTTTTGAAAAAAACAGATTACAGCGAATCTGAAATTAAACATCAATTAATTGACACGTTAGCAAAATTAGATAAAAAAACAGGCTTTCAATTTCAACAGGATGCGACGTTAATTAATGGTTTAATGATGCACTTTACACCGTTATTGTTACGACTACAAAATGATACGAGTATTAAAAATCCATTGTTAGGTGAGATTAAACAAAAATATTCGCAGTTATTTGATAGAACAATTCAGTATTTTTCAGAGATGCCGGTATTTAAAAAATACCAAGTTACTGAAGAAGAATGGGCGTATGTGACAATTCATTTGACTGCTGCAGTTGAACGTTTTTTCAATAATCAAAAAGTGCGAGTGTTAGTCATTTGTGCGACGGGATTAGGAAGTTCGCAAATGTTGAAAATTCGCTTAGAACATGAATTCAGTTCGAAAATTATGATTACTTCTGTTATTGGGTATTATGAGTTGTCTAATCAAAAATTGGATGATGTTGATTTAATTATTTCATCCATTACGTTGCCAATGGATGGGTATAACATTCCTATTGTGTTTTGCAAGACCTTCCTACACAATATTGCAAAGAAAAAGTACACACCTTTGCGCCTGAAATTTTTCTCTGATTATTTTGGTCTTGATAGAGCGTTTTTGAGCCGGAAGCTCTCTCCGGTGAAGCTTAAAATGTGTGCGTGATGAATTAAGCGGTCCACCAATGCCGCCGTCAAACGTGTATCGATAAACACCTTATTCCATTGGCTGAACTCCAAATTACTGGTGATGATGATACTTTTCGTTTCATACCAATCACTGATCAGCTGGAAGAGCAACTCGGCACCTTCCTTAGTGAACGGCACATAGCCCATCTCATCTAGGATAACCAACTTCACCTTGTCAAAGCGGTGCTTGAAGGTCTCCAACGTGTTGTTCTTCCATTGACGTTCCAATTCTCCCACCAATTCAGAGACTCGCCAGAAGCGTGTTTCAACACCAGCATGCGTGGCCATTTGGCCAAGAGCACAAGCTAAATGCGTCTTACCAGTTCCTGGGGTACCCACGAAAACGGCGTTTTCTTTTTGGCGGATAAAGGAGAGGCTGATTAACTCTTCCTTTGTGGTCGGATTTGGCAGCGTGATATGATCATGCCAGTCGTAGTTGTCTAAAGTCCGGCGTACAGGGAATTTGGCCTGTTTGAAGAGCCGAGCTGTCTTTAGTTCTTCCCGGCACTTCAATTCATTCTCTAACAGGAATAGCAACCAATCTTCTTTGGTTTCAAAGCCCTCCGTTCCAATGACTCTAGGAATATGAGAGAGCCGCAACTGCTTACAAACCTCTTCTAAACGATCGGTTTCCATCAACTCGCCGCCTCCCCATTAGATGACTTGAGAAATGCATCATAGTCATTCCAATCCACATCATAGGCATCCGTTTCTTTCGAAGAACCGATAAGGTCGTAGAAGTTCTGATCAATACCTAACATATCGTTGGTGACGAGAAAAACGAGAAGCTGATCTACACGCTTTGCCTGTTCTTTCCAATCGGGATGGCTGAGATAGAGCTTGATGCGTTCGGGTAGATATTTCCAGTAACGAGAGTAATGCATCGCACGCAATTTGCGCCGCCAATCGAGTAGTATTGCTTGCCAGTCAATCGCTCGTTTCTTCATCATGTAGGGCCGGGGGCCTTCAGCGATAATTTCACCATCCGTGCTAACCAGTTGATAGGAGTCAAAGCGAAGCAGCCCGTAGATGATGGAATGGTTCCGGGCGCGAGGAACATGGATTCGCTCGCCATCCAGCTTGATTTCGTTGTACTTATTGGCTTTTACTTCGATTTCCTTGAAGACTGGATATGCGACATCGGGCAATGCCAAAAGATCCGCTTTTTCCTCAAGCCAGAGTTCACTGATAAGTACATGTTTCTCATAATGAACGCGTTCCCTGTCTTTCGCTAATTGAACCGCCAATGCCTCATTAAAGCTTGCGAAGTCCTTCATGATTGGAGTGGCCGGAAAGAAGTTGTAGCGAACATAGCCGACTTTATTTTCTACGCTGCCTTTTTCATTTCCGCTTCTAGGGTTGCACACCTGTGTCTCAAACCCATAATGCGTAGCGAACTGCAGAAACCCATCCGTTAACACTGCTGGTTCCGTCTTCGACTTTACTTGCGTTACTGCCGTAGACATATTATCAATGCGAATTTTTCGTGGGACGCCGCCAACTTGTCGGAATAGCTCCTTCATTCCTTCAAGTAGACACTCTTGATTCTCCGCTGGTAATGCCACCGCAAATCCGCCGTTACTATAAGGAAAAGACATCACGAGTGCTTTGATATCCTTAAAGGCTCCTTCATGGCAGACCTCCATGGTGCCAAAATCCAGCTGCGCTTCCGCCGGAGGATGTTCCAAACGCTCAAAGCCTTGATCTTCATTGGCTTCAACGTAGTGAGTGGCTTTCCAGTCCCTAACGAAATCACAAACCGTGCGATACGAACCGGGGAACCCCTGGTTCTTCAATTCTTTAGTCATAAAGTCAACGGTCCTACGCTTCTTCTTCGGGAGCTTAGAATCTTCAGAAAGCCAGAGAGCAACGATGCCTCCCCAGTGTTCCACATACATCATGCCCGTTTTCTTTCGGACCTTCGGCTCAGGTAAAAGATCCTCATGGTACCGACCCCCGAAAGTTAGAGTAATAAATCTAACTTTCGGGGGTATTTTTATGGCTAAATATAGTGAAGAATTTAAAATAAAGCTTGTTACGGAGTATTTGGATGGAAATATTGGTTATAAATTATTGGCGAAGAAATACAATATGCCTTCTGCAACACCATTACAAAATTGGGTAAGAGCTTATAAAACACAAGGGATGGAGGGATTAAAACGAAGAAAAAGGAAGGAAGTATATCCTGTTCAATTTAAATTAAATACGATACAATTTATGTTAGACACAGGTGCTTCTTATCAGGAAACGACTGAACAATTCGGATTAAATAATCCTTCATTAATTTATCGTTGGATGAAAGATTTTAATTCTCAAGGGATAGAAGGCTTGAAACCAAAATCAAAGGAGCGACCTTCTATGACTAAGAAACTAAATAAACAAACGAAAAAGGAAGAAAACAAGTTCACACGTGAAACGGAGTTAGAACGAGAGAATGAACTACTGAGATTAGAAATTGCCTATTTAAAAAAGCTGAGAGCTTTTCGGGAAAATCCGAATGTCTTACTCGAAAAGCGCAAGCAAAATGGGCATTCGAACTTAAAGAAGAAGGGTTCCGATTAAAGGATATTATCCTAGTTGTGGGAATTCCCGAAGCAACCTATCACTATCATGTCAAGAACTTCGGAAAAGAAGATCTGGATATCGAACTAAAAGAACGCATTACTCACCTATTTAAGGCGTTTTATGAACGTTATGGATATAAACGGATTACAGACGAGTTAAAGAAATTAGGATACTGTATTAATCATAAAAAGGTGTATCGCATTATGCGAGAGCTAGGATTAAAGTGTGTAAAATTCATGCGAAAATCCCGTAAATACAATTCATATAAAGGAACTACTGGAAAAATAGTGAAGAATCGATTGTCACGTCGGTTTAGTACACCTATCCCATTTCAGAAACTAGTAACTGACATTACGGAATTCAAATGTCTAGGGGAAGAAAAGTTGTATTTAAACCCTATTCTTGACCTATATAATGGAGAAGTGATTGCGTTTGGAATTAAGAAACGCCCAACATTAGATTTAGTCATGGAGCCACTAAATGAAACAATAGAGATAATAAAGAATCACGCAACCTACCGTACAACTATCCATTCGGATCAAGGTTGGCATTACCAACATAATAAATGGGTAAAAACATTAAATAAAAACAATGTATTCCAGAGTATGTCACGTAAAGCAACGTGTGCAGACAATGCTTCGATGGAGAATTTCTTTGGCATATTAAAACAAGAAATGTATTATGGAGAGAAACTAGTCAGTTATGAAGAATTAAAACGACGAATTAAAGAATACATCTACTGGTATAACCACGTACGATCAAAAGTAAAATTGGCTGGACTGAGTCCGGTCGAATACCGAATTCAATCCAGCCAATCAGCTGCATAATAAAAACTCTAACTTTTAGGGGTCGCCACCCATCTGCATACTTTTTTGCGGTGCGCCAGTTGATTTCCAATTCGTCAGCTATGTGTTGAATAGATTTATCGTGATTGTTTCGTAGATTTCTGATAGTATTAATATCGGTCATTGCGAGCATTCCCTTTCTTACCTCCAGTTACAGTGTCGGAACTATAACTTTAGAGGAATTTCAGGACGCCCGCAATGGCTTTTTATTTTACCCTAAGCTGCTTGCGGAGTTATGTACTTTTGCGCTGCAATTGTATGTACGTCTATCTTGCCACAAACACCTATTGTGCATGTAAGTGTTTTTCTAGATGAAAAAGATATTCAACGAATCAATCATGAATTATCCAAACATAAAGGGCTTCAACGTGTGAATAGCCAAACAATGTTATTGAATGGCGAGGCAAAAAAACAGCAACTCACATTATTGGAACAATGTTTTTCAAAAGAATTATTTGTTTATTTACCAACTAAAAGCGAAAAAGAAAGCGTTATAACGCAATTGGTTGCTCGTGTCGAAGATGTGGAAAGACGACCAATTACTGAGCAATTAACCAAACAGTTACAATTACGAGAAACCTATAGTTCTGTGGCTTTTTCACAAATGTTAGCAGTACCACATCCGATTGAACCCGTTACAGAGCAAGCTTATGTTGCTGTGGCAATCGTCCCTGAAGGGATTTTCTGGGATGCGGAACATCCATCTGTTAAATTGGTCTTTTTGTCTTTACCAGATAAAGCACGTTGTGTACCGATTGATAAAATTAACCAAATGTTTGTGCCAATTTTGGAAGACGAAACATTTAGTCATTCGTTGATTGCTTCTCAGACATTTGAGGAATTTATGGGGATTTTTATGAACTATTTATAAAAGGAGGAAGAAACATGGAGTCTGATAAATTACAAGAGATTGCTTTTGAAATTATTTTATACAGCGGAGATGCACGCACGTTGGTTCATGAAGGTTTCCAAGCAATGCGTGCAGATAAATTTGAAGAAGCTGCTGAAAAATTAGAAGCGGCCAATGAATCATTGGTCAAGGCTCATAAATCACAAACAGGCTTATTACAGGCCTATGCCAATGGAGAAAAAGTTGTTATGGAAGTGATTATGGTTCATGCACAAGACCATTTAATGACAACCATGACTTTACGGGAAGTAGCGTTGGAGATGTTAGCATTATACGAAAGAGGACGTTAATTACGTTCGCAAATTTGGGTAAGAAGGGTGAGAAATCATGGAACAAAACGCAAAGCAACAGCGACAACAATATAAAAAAGAGGCAGCCGTCAAAAATTTCAGATATAATCGCTATTTATTATTACGTTATATGTTAGCGTTGTTCTTTTTTACCAATTTGTATTGGGCGCTAGGTCTTGTGTTAGGTGGCAAGATAACAGCCCTTTTACCAGGATTTTTGATTGTATTTAGTCTAATGGCAGTGGCAGAACATGTGAAATTGTATGGCACAAAAGAGTATGATTCCAAAAAATTGCATTACAACCGTTTATATCACTATATTCAGTTAAGCGTAAATGTATTGATGATGCTCATCGCAATGACTGGCATCGGCTATTCATCTTTCTTTCCGTTTTTAGAAGCAACAGTGAAAGCACGCGTAATGATTTCTGGTATTTTAGTAATCGGAAGTTTGATTTCTTTTGTGTGTCTTAAACGTATGCAAGCAATTGATCAACAAAAAGATAAACATTATCACTATATTCAGGAATTTGAAAAAGAAATGAAATAAGAGGAGTGGAAAAAATGGAAGAACAAAGCAAACTATTTTCTTTTTTGGAAAAAGCAATCATGGGACCTATGGGTAAAATTGCCCAATATAAAATTGTACGAGCAATCATGGGTGCTGGGATGGCGACAATTCCATTTACAATCGTAGGATCAATGTTTTTAGTTTTAAATGTATTACCCTTAACGTTTCCAGTACTAGAAGGATTCTTTAATGCGACTTTCTTCAAATTCAGTGATTTGTATATGTTAGCTAATAGTACGACAATGGGGATTTTAGCATTGTATTTCTGTATCGTATTAGGTTATGAATACACAAAAATTATTGCTGAAGAAGATGGGTTAGATATGGCGCCAATGAGTGGGGCATTATTATCGATGTTTGCATTCTTTATGGCAATTCCGCAATTAGTATTTAGTGATGGTGTAATGACACGTGTCAATGATGCAGAAGCTGTTATTGTCAATGGTTGGGCTATTGGTGGCGATGGACCAGCTCGTCTAGGTACAGTGGGGATTTTCACTGGTATTATTATGTCAATTATTGCTGTTCAACTGTATCGTTTGTGTGTAGCCAAAAAATGGATTATCAAAATGCCTGAAGAAGTACCATTGGGTGTAGCACGTGCCTTTACTGCTTTAATTCCAGCATTTGTTGTAGCATTTGCAGTTATTCTTATTAATGGTGTATTAATTGCTTTAGGAACAGATATTTTTGAATTGATTTCAATTCCATTTGGATTTGTAACAAACTTAACCGATACATGGTTAGGCTTAATGGTCATTTATTTCCTAGTTCATGCCTTATGGTTAGTTGGGATTCATGGAGCAAATATTATTTTCTCATTTATCAACCCAATTGCTTTAACCAACTTGGTTGCGAACGTTGAAGGTGGAAACTATGCTTTAGCAGGAGAGTTTAATAATGCGTATGTAACAGTCGGTGGTTCGGGAGCAACATTAGGATTCTGTTTATTCTTAGTTTACATGGCAAAATCAAAACAACTTTCTGTACTTGGAAAAGCGTCTATCGTTCCAGCCTTATTCAATATTAATGAACCATTAATTTTTGGGGTTCCAATCATTTATAACCCATTTTTAGCTTTACCATTCTTCTTGGCTCCAATGGCGTCGATGTCAATTGCTTTCTTTGCGATTAAATTAGAACTTATTCGTCCAATGATTGCACAAATGCCTTGGCCATCACCAATCGGTATCGGTGCATTTATCGGTACAGGTGGTGACTGGAAAGCTGCTGTAGTAGCGGTAATATGTGCCTTAGCTGCCTTTGTTATCTGGTTCCCATTTGCGAAAGCTTATGATGCACGTCTTGTAAAAGAAGAACAAGAAACAAGTGAAGAATTAGCGTAAGAATGTTCTTCTAAAAATGTTACTAAATTAAACAATTAAGAGTTCACATTTTGAATTCTTAATTGTTTTTATTTTCTAGAATAACTTCCGAGTTGGACTCTAATAAAACCTTGATTTATTAGGGTGCAACTAATAAGTGCGTGTAAAAATATTGCTGTTTTAGTAAGCTTAAAAGCAAATATTAGTTTTTAGGAGGAATGTCTTCATGTCATTAGCACAAAATATTGTACGGTTCAGAAAAGAAAATGAGCTATCGCAACAACAATTGGCTGAACAACTAAATATTTCACGACAATCTGTGTCTAAATGGGAAAATGGGGAGAGTTTACCAGGGATTGATAATTTAATTTTATTAAGTGGCTTATTGAATATTTCGTTAGATGAATTGATTACGGGAGAAGCATATTTGAGTTTTCCGTTGCATTATGGAAAACCACAAAGTGCGAAACCCGCCATTATTTTAATAACAATTTTGGTCTCCCTTTTTATAGGTTCATTGATGATGGAAATATCGGAATGGCGTTCTATTGGTGATGCTTTGAGTATGATTTTAATCAGTTTGTTTGTAGCTACACTCTTTTACGTCTTTTTGACGTACTGTTTGCCGTATGATTACAAAACGTATTACAGTTATTGGACATTAGAGAAAAAAGGTATCTCGTATCCTATTTTCCATACTAAGATAATGTCACAATTAAATGGATTGGAACAATTTATTTTACCAATTTTTGGAATACTAGGTTTGCGAAAAACAGCATTTATTGCCTATAACGAAATAATAGAAATCAACGTTTGTTTTAAAAAATATAAGCTTAACCCGACAAAAGTAGCGATTAGTTGGAACGGTTATACACCTCGTATGCATCAAACATTACGTGAACCATTTTATCTACAAGTAACTACACGTAAAAAAGAAGTGATTGAACTCGATTTACGGGGCTATTATCGTGTGAACTCAAAAGAACGAAAAATGCTAGGAACTATTTTTACTTTCTTAAAAAGCAAACAATTTATTTTTATTGATGCTGAAAACAGTTATACGCTTGTTAGAAGACAAGAAAATATCATTGAACATATGTACGAAAAAGCTTAGGGCGTTCTAACACCCTAAGCTTTTTATTTAATCAACTTTTGTTTTTTCAAATAATGATCAATGTTTTCGGCGGGTTTTTGACTAAAGTAGTCAGCAAATTTTTTTGTCCAACGTTTTGTTTCGCGAGCTTCGCCAAATTTTTCCATTGTTTCATCGTAATCTGCAATCAATTGTTCATCATAAGGCTGGTACGTATCATAATGAATGACGGCTTTTTCAGGTAAGCGCGGTTTTACTTTCATATCAACAGTTGGTTTGCCGATACTTAATCCTGCGACAGGATAGACATAATCAGGTAGGTGCAATAAGTCACTGATTTCCTCAATATTGTTTCGAACACTTCCGACGGGGACCACACCTAAACCGAGTGATTCACTGGCGATAATCGCATTTTGCAAGGCGAGGCTAGTATCAGTAGTAGCAATAATTAAAGGATGCAAACCATCGTCAACGGGATAAGGAACGTCTTGTTGCTGGGCGATTTGTTGTGTTCGTTTTAAATCCGCCACAAATAATAAAAAGACGGAACTGTTTAACATATGGGGATTACCTGGATTCCATTTCACTAATTGTTGGCGAATCGCTTGATCTCTAATCACAATAATCGAATACATTTGGCCGTTCATCCAAGAAGGCGCTTGACGTGCAGCCGCTAAAATGGCTTGTAATTCTTCATCTGAAAGTTGGTAATCAACATCGAAGTTGCGGTAACTACGATGGTTTGTTAACAAATTGATTGTTTCATTCATAAACAGCATCCTTTCTAATTTTCTCGGTAATGCGCAACAAACTTGTCTGGAAGATAGATAATTGTGCATCAGAGAGTCTAGTATAATTTATTCTAACAGACATTGTATCATTGCTAAATAGAAATGCTGGGGCGGTTAAGAGATTTTCTTCAAGAAAAAGTTGCCAATCTTTTCTAGTCAACGATTGATGTTGCCAGGTTAACCAATAATATAAGCCACCTTGGATAGGAATATACGTCCAATCAGAGGCGAATGATTGCATGAGCGTTTCAAAATTTTGACTGCGGCGCCGTAACTCTTGTAACAAATGAATTTGTTTTTGTTTATAGTCACTCGAAGTTAAAGCGGCTGTCGCTAATAACTGGGGAAAGAGGTCAGTATCACTTTCCATTCTTTTTTTGGCACTTGCTAGACTAGTGATTAACGTTTGTGGTGCTAATAACCAGCCAATTTTGATAGTAGAGCCAAATAGTTTGGACAATGAACCAACGTAGATTACCTGATCAGGAGCTAAACTTTTTAAAGAAGGTAGGGTTTCATCAAAGCCAAGTTCACTAAAAACATCATCTTCAATAATGGGTAAATGATATTTCTCGCATAAAGCGACAATTGCTTTACGTCTGGCTAAAGACATTGTTTTGCCAGTCGGGTTTTGATGGTTGGGATTGAGGTACAACAATTTAATTTTTTTTGTTTGAATCGCTTGTTCCAATTCGTGACAGTCGATGCCTTCTTCATCCTGTTTGATACCTACTAAATGAATCCCCAGCGAGGCAAATAAAGGCAAGGCGAACAAAAATGAAGGGTCTTCCGTGGCCATATAATTTCCGGCCTCCAGTAAAACTTGAATTAATAGAAAAATTCCTTGAGTTGAGCCAGAAGTGATTAACAAATCCTGACCAGCAATCGGCAATTGAAATTCTTCAGCTAAATGATTTAATAAGTGCTTTTTCAAAGGTAAATAACCAGTGGGATGAATTTTTTTTTCTTCATATAATACTTGTTCCCACGTGATAGCTGGGAATTCAAAATCAGGAATCAATTCTTCAGGTAAATCACCAGTATACAAATCAATCGTACCTGTTTGAGTCTGCTTTTTCTTCAACTCGCTAACATACGGATCCTCTTTTAAAAAAGGACTAGAAAGTAGAGAACGCCATTGATTCATCAACAGCTGGCGACTTCCCCAACGTCCTTGGGCAACACGCGTGCCACTTCCTTGCTTGCGCGTAATCCATCCCAAACTAACCAGTTCTTCTAAAGCTCGTACAACAGTGGAACGATTGACGCCATATAATTGCGAAAGTTGTCTTTCAGGCGGAAGTTTATCGCCCGGCATGAGTTGCCCTTGTTGAATGGCTTGGATGATTTGTGACGTGATTTGTTGGTACAAAGGGGTCTTGTCTTGTTTGTTAATTTTCCACATCGGCTTACTCCTTTTAAATTGGATGGTTTAAAAATAAGCCAATTGGCTGTTTTCGTCAAGTGTGGCATTCGTTATACTAAAAAACACAAGGGGTGAGTGTATGAAAAAAGTAGTAACAATTGCTGGATCAGATTCAACGGGTGGAGCGGGCTTACAAGCTGACTTAAAAACATTTGAAGAATACGGTGTTTTTGGTTTTTCTAGTCTGACATCTATCGTTACAATGGATCCAGAAAATGGTTGGTCGCATGAAGTGACTGAATTATCCGAAGACTTATTACGCAAACAATTGATTTCCGTTTTTGCTGGAGGAACCATCGATGCGTTGAAAACTGGGATGATGGGCAATGAAAAAAATATTCAGGTAGCCAGTGAATTTATTGAAAAGCATCATGTGCAACATGTCGTCATTGATCCCGTTATCGCTTGCAAAGGAACAGCTCAAATTTTACAACCAAAAAGCGTTGTCGGAATTAAAGAATACTTATTGCCAAAAGCATATGTGACGACACCCAACTTAGTAGAAGCAGGAATTTTGTCTGGTATGGGCGATTTAACTTCGATTGAAGATATGAAACAAGCAGCGACAATTATTCATCAGCTAGGCGCTAAGCACGTTGTTGTCAAAGGTGGTCATCGTTTAGGGATAGGTCAAGCCATCGACGTATTTTATGATGGGAAAGAATTTACTGTCTTGGAAAATGTATTGATTCCGACCGATTGCAATCACGGTGCGGGTTGTACCTTTGCTGCGGCAATTACGGCAGGTTTGGCAAAAGGTTATTTTGCTAAAGAAGCCGTTATCCTAGCCAAGAAATTCGTTGCTAAAGCCATCGAACAAGGTGTCCACATTAACCCTTACGTGGGACATGTCTGGCATGGAGCGTATAATCAAGCAGAAAACAGAATGGAGGAATTGAAATGAAAAATACCAATATTCAAACAATCGTGCTCGTCGCTTTGTTTACTGCGTTAACAGTTATTGGAACGATGATTAAAATTCCGTTGCCAACAGGCGCATTTGTTCATTTAGGGAATGCTGTATTATTGTTATCCGTTTTATATTTGGGATACGTCAAGGGTTCGCTAGCAGGCGGTTTAGGGTTTGCCATTTTTGATATATTGAACGGTTACGCTAGTGAAGCACCGTATTTTATCTTTGAAAGTTTTATTGTGGGAGCTGCTGCTTATGGTCTGTTTCTTCTATTTAAAAAGAATCCGACGCATGTTTGGCAAATCTTAGTTATTGCTGCAGGAACAGGCGTTGCAAAATTACTTATGACGCAAGTCAAAAATACGGTACGCCAAATGTTCTTGGGTATGGATTTCGTTCCAGCGATTACAGCGGCATCCATTAAGTTACCTGCAACAGTCATTAATGTTTGCTTAACAGCATTAATTGTATCGTTTTTATATTTTCCATTGAAAAAAGCATTGGATCGAACCTTTAGACAAAGAGTTGTTCAATAAATGAAAAGACCATGTTGACTGTTCAATATGGTCTTTTTTTGTTTGAAAACAGTTTTGCTATTATTTTCAGAAAAAAATAAAATTTATTGAATAAAATGCTTGCTATTCTAGTGCAGATATAATATACTCATTGAGGTGCTGCATATGAAAGACTATGTTACACACAGTGGCAGAGAAAAAATCTGCCGGCTACGAAACGAGAGGTTGCGACACGCCCGGACGCTTTGCCATGGACGAGCGTGACGGAAAATTTTCGTGGAGCTATGTCTACTTTTCAAAATAGACGAAGGAGGGAAAACAAATGGCAAAACAAAAAATTCGTATCCGTTTAAAAGCGTATGAACACCGTATTTTAGACCAATCAGCGGATAAAATCGTAGAAACTGCAAAAAGAACTGGAGCTACTATCTCAGGTCCAATTCCATTGCCAACAGAGCGCAGTCTATATACAATCATCCGTGCAACACATAAATACAAAGATTCACGCGAACAATTCGAAATGCGTACACACAAACGTCTAATCGACATTGTGAACCCAACACCAAAAACAGTTGACGCTTTAATGAAGCTAGACTTACCATCAGGTGTTAACATCGAAATCAAACTATAATAATTAACTGGAGGTGTAATCATGACCAAAGGAATCTTAGGGAAAAAAGTGGGAATGACTCAAATCTTCACAGAATCAGGTGAATTAATTCCAGTAACTGTAGTTGAAGCTACTCCAAACGTTGTTTTACAACTTAAAACAGTTGAAAACGATGGTTACGAAGCAGTTCAAGTAGGTTACCAAGATTTACGTGAAGTTTTAAGTAACAAACCTGCGAAAGGTCATGTTGCAAAAGCAAACACGGCTCCTAAGCGCTTCATTCGCGAATTCAAGGATGTTGAGCTAGAGGGCTTAGAAGTAGGATCAGAAATTAAAGTTGACGTATTCCAAGCTGGAGACATCGTTGACGTAACAGGAACTACAAAAGGTAAAGGATTCCAAGGCGTTATCAAACGTCACGGACAATCTCGTGGACCAATGGCTCACGGTTCTCGTTACCATCGTCGTCCTGGATCAATGGGTCCAGTTGCACCTAACCGTGTATTTAAAGGCAAACGCCTTGCAGGACGTATGGGTGGCAACCGCGTAACAATCCAAAACTTGGAAATCGTACGTGTGGATGCTGAACGTAATGTTATCCTTATCAAAGGTAACGTTCCTGGAGCGAAAAAATCATTGATTACAATTAAATCAGCTGTGAAAGCTAAATAAGTAGATAGGAAGAAAGGAGGAACTAAGGAATGCCGAATGTAGCATTATTTAAACAAGATGGAAGCCAAGCTGGCGAAATCACTTTAAACGAAGAAATTTTCGGAATCGAACCAAATGAATCAGTTGTTTTTGATGCAATCATCATGCAACGTGCTTCATTAAGACAAGGAACACACGCTGTTAAAAACCGTGGAGATGTTCGCGGTGGCGGTCGTAAACCATGGCGCCAAAAAGGAACAGGTCGTGCTCGTCAAGGTTCAATTCGTTCACCACAATGGCGTGGAGGTGGAGTTGTCTTCGGACCAACACCACGTTCATACAGCTACAAACTTCCTAAAAAAGTTCGTCGCTTAGCAATTAAATCTGTCTTATCAGAAAAAGTTGCTGAAAATAACTTGGTAGCTGTTGAAGGTTTAAGCTTCGATGCACCAAAAACAAAAGAATTCAAACAAGTTCTTGCTAACTTGTCTATTGACTCTAAAGTATTAGTAGTATTAGAAGAAGGTAACGACTTTGCAGCATTATCTGCTCGTAACTTACCAAACGTTTCTGTAGTAGCTGCTAATAACGTAAGTGTTTTAGACGTTGTTTCAAACAACAAAGTGTTAGCAACTCAAACTGCTCTTACTCAAATTGAGGAGGTGCTTGCATAATGAACTTACTAGACGTAATTAAACGCCCAGTGATCACTGAAAAATCTATGCTTGCTATGGATGAAAAGAAATACACTTTCGAAGTGGACACTCGCGCAAACAAAACATTAGTAAAACAAGCTGTTGAAGCAGCATTTGGTGTTGACGTGAAAAACGTAAACATCATCAACGTGCGTCCAAAATTCAAACGCATGGGTAAATATGCGGGATACACAAAAAAACGTCGCAAAGCTGTTGTGACTTTAACTGAAGATTCAAAAGAAATCGAAATTTTCTCAGCTGAATAAGCTGTACGAATTAGAATAAAATAGGAGGGAAAAAGACGTGGCAATTAAACATTACAAGCCTACCTCAAATGGTCGTCGTAATATGACTTCTTCTGATTTTGCAGAAATCACTGCTTCTAAACCAGAAAAATCATTATTAGTACCATTGAAAAACCATGCAGGTCGTAACAACAACGGTCGTATTACTGTACGTCACCAAGGTGGCGGTCACAAGCGTCAATACCGTTTAGTCGACTTCAAACGTAACAAAGATAACGTAGTTGCATTAGTTAAAACTATCGAGTACGATCCAAACCGTTCTGCTAACATCGCGTTAGTACATTACGAAGATGGAGTTAAATCATATATCTTAGCACCTAAAGGATTGGAAGTTGGCATGACTGTCGTTTCTGGACCAGATGCAGATATTAAAGTAGGTAACGCATTACCACTAGAAAACATTCCAGTAGGTACAGTTATCCACAACATCGAAATGAAACCAGGAAAAGGCGGACAATTAATCCGTTCAGCTGGTACAAGTGCACAAGTACTTGGTAAAGAAGGAAAATACGTATTGATCCGCTTGAACTCAGGCGAAGTTCGTATGATCTTAGCAACTTGCCGTGCAACAATCGGTTCAGTTGGTAACGAACAACACGAATTAATCAATATCGGTAAAGCAGGTCGTTCTCGTTGGATGCGTAAACGCCCAACTGTACGTGGTAGCGTAATGAACCCTAACGATCACCCACACGGTGGTGGTGAAGGTAAAGCTCCTATCGGCCGTCCAGCTCCAGTATCACCTTGGGGTCAACCAGCTATTGGTTACAAAACTCGTAGCAAAAAAGCGAAGTCAGATAAACTTATCGTTCGTCGTAAAAATAAATAATTACATTAACCATGTGTTGCACATTTTGAGAGGAGGTTCACCATGGGTCGTAGTTTAAAGAAAGGACCTTTTGTCGATGATCATTTGATGAAAAAGGTCGAAGCACAACAAGGCGCTGAAAAGAAAAAAGTAATTAGAACTTGGTCTCGTCGTTCTACAATCTTCCCAAGTTTTATCGGGTTTACCATCGCAGTTTACGATGGACGTAAACATGTGCCAGTTTATATCCAAGAAGACATGGTAGGACATAAACTAGGTGAATTTGCACCAACAAGAACTTATCGTGGCCACGTTGCTGACGATAAGAAAACAAGACGTTAATTTGAGGGGAGGATATACAAATGGCAGAACAAATCACATCAGCGAAAGCAACTGCTAAAACAGTCCGCGTTTCTCCTCGTAAATCACGTCTAGTTATCGATTTAATTAGAGGAAAAAGCGTTGCTGAAGCAATTGCTATCCTAAAGTTCACACCGAACAAAGCTGCTGGAATCATTGAAAAAGTATTGATGTCAGCAATCGCAAATGCAGAAAATAACTTTGACTTAGATGTTGAAAACTTAGTAGTATCTGAAGCCTTTGTAAACGAAGGACCAACAATGAAACGTTTCCGTCCTCGCGCGAAAGGTTCAGCATCTCCAATCAACAAACGTACAAGTCATATTACGGTAGTTGTATCAGAAAAATAAGGAGGGACAATCAGTGGGTCAAAAAGTACATCCAATTGGAATGCGTGTAGGCATCATCCGTGACTGGGATGCAAAATGGTATGCTGAGAAAGATTACGCAGACTTTCTACACGAAGATTTAAGAATTCGCAAATTTATCGCATCTAAACTTGCTGATGCCGCTGTGTCAACAGTTGAAATCGAACGCGCTGCAAACCGCGTGAACGTTTCAATTCACACAGCTCGACCAGGTATGGTTATCGGTAAAGGCGGTTCTGAAGTCGAAAGCCTAAGAAAAGAATTGAACAAATTAACTGGTAAGAGAGTACACATCAACATTGTAGAAATCAAAAAACCAGATTTAGACGCTAAATTAGTAGGCGAAGGAATTGCACGTCAATTAGAAAATCGTGTTGCTTTCCGTCGTGCTCAAAAACAAGCAATCCAACGCTCAATGCGCGCTGGCGCTAAAGGAATCAAAACTCAAGTATCAGGACGTTTAAACGGTGCGGATATCGCTCGTGCGGAAGGTTACTCTGAAGGAACTGTTCCTTTACACACATTACGTGCGGACATCGATTACGCATGGGAAGAAGCAGATACAACATACGGAAAACTTGGTGTTAAAGTATGGATCTATCGTGGAGAAGTTCTTCCAACTAAAAAGAACACTGAGAAAGGAGGGAAATAAGCATGTTAGTACCTAAACGTGTAAAACACCGTCGCGAATTCCGCGGAAAAATGCGTGGTGAAGCTAAAGGTGGTAAAGAAGTAGCTTTTGGTGAATACGGCTTACAAGCTGTTGAATCTCATTGGATTACAAACCGCCAAATCGAAGCTTCTCGTATCGCAATGACTCGTTACATGAAACGTGGCGGGAAAGTGTGGATTAAAATTTTCCCTCACAAATCTTATACAAGTAAAGCCATTGGGGTTCGTATGGGTAAAGGTAAAGGGGCTCCTGAAGGATGGGTAGCACCAGTTAAACGTGGAAAAATCATGTTTGAAATTGCTGGCGTATCTGAAGAAGTAGCTCGCGAAGCATTACGTCTTGCTTCACACAAATTACCAATGAAAACTAAAATCGTAAAACGTGAAGAAATGGGTGGTGAATCGAATGAAGGTTAAAGAAATCAGAGAATTAACCACTGCCGAAATGCTAGATCAAGAAAAACAATTAAAAGAAGAATTGTTTAACTTAAAATTCCAATTAGCTACAGGTCAACTAGAAAACACTGCACGTATCCAAGAAGTACGTAAATCGATTGCACGCATCAAAACAGTTTTGCGTGAACAAGCAAAGTAATAGTGGAAGGAGGCCATTTAGCGTATGACTGAAGAAAGAAATCAACGCAAAGTTTATCAAGGTCGCGTGGTATCCGACAAAATGGATAAAACAATTACAGTAGTAGTTGAAACGAAGAAAAACCACCCTATCTACGGTAAACGCATGAAATATTCTAAGAAATACAAAGCACACGATGAAAACAACGAAGCAAAAGTTGGCGATATCGTGAAAGTTATGGAAACTCGTCCATTATCAGCTACGAAACGTTTCCGTCTAGTAGAGATTGTTGAAAAGGCAGTGATTATTTAATCACACGAGATTTTCCTATATAGATTGAATTTCCAAAATCTGAAAGGAGGATACACATCGTGATCCAACAAGAAAGTCGTTTAAGAGTCGCTGACAACTCAGGCGCACGCGAAATTCTAACGATCAAAGTCCTTGGTGGCTCAGGTCGTAAAACTGCCAATATCGGTGACGTAATTGTTGCTACGGTTAAACAAGCAACGCCAGGTGGAGTTGTTAAAAAAGGTGACGTAGTTAAAGCAGTTATTGTTCGTACGAAATCAGGCGCTCGTCGTGCAGACGGTTCTTACATTAAATTTGATGAAAATGCTGCGGTTATTATCCGTGACGATAAGAGCCCACGTGGAACTCGTATCTTCGGTCCAGTTGCTCGTGAACTACGCGAAGGCAACTTCATGAAGATCGTTTCCCTAGCACCAGAAGTATTATAATTGTTATTCATTATCAAAGGAGGTGCGAAACAGTAATGTTTGTTAAAAAAGGCGATAAAGTTAAAGTTATCACTGGTAAAGACAAAAACAAAGAAGGTATTGTATTAGAAGCTTTACCTAAAAAAGATAAAGTCGTTGTTGAAGGTGTTAACATCATGAAAAAACACCAAAAACCTTCTCAAGCTGCTCCTCAAGGCGGAATCGTTGAAGTTGAAGCGCCAATTCATGTTTCTAACGTGATGGTGATTGATCCATCTAACGGTGAAGCTACACGTGTTAGCTACAAAGAAGTTGACGGCAAAAAAGTCCGCGTTTCTAAGAAAACCGGAGAAGTTATCGATAAATAATCAAATTAAGGAAGGAGGGGCTTACTGAATGAACCGCCTTAAAGAAAAGTATACAAAAGAAGTTGTTCCATCATTAATGGAAAAATTTGAATATAGTTCTGTAATGCAAGCACCAAAAGTTGACAAAATTGTTATCAACATGGGTGTGGGTGATGCAGTATCTAACGCTAAAAACTTAGATAAAGCTGTTGAAGAATTAGCATTAATCTCTGGTCAAAAACCATTGATTACTAAAGCTAAAAAATCAATCGCTGGCTTCCGCTTACGTGAAGGAATGCCAATCGGTTGTAAAGTTACTCTACGTGGAGAAAGAATGTACGAATTTTTAGATAAATTAGTATCAGTTTCATTACCACGTGTACGTGACTTCCATGGTGTAAGTAAAAAAGCGTTCGACGGACGTGGTAACTATACATTAGGTATCAAAGAACAATTAATCTTCCCAGAAGTTGATTACGATTTGGTAGACAAAGTACGTGGGATGGATATCGTTATTGTAACTACTGCCAACACAGATGAAGAATCTCGTGAATTGTTAACGCAATTAGGCATGCCATTCCAAAAATAAAAAAAGGAGGCGAACTACGTGGCTAAAAAATCAATGATTGCTAAAAATAAACGCCCAGCAAAACACTCAACACAAGAATACACACGTTGCGAACGTTGCGGACGTCCACATTCAGTTTATCGTAAATTTAAACTTTGCCGTATTTGCTTCCGCGAACTTGCCTATAAAGGTCAAATTCCCGGCGTGAAGAAAGCTAGCTGGTAAACAAGTAAACTCGCATAAAGGAGGTAAATCATCTAATGGTCATGACAGATCCAATTGCAGATTTTCTAACTCGCATCCGTAATGCCAACATGGTAAAACACGATGTATTAGAAGTGCCTGCTTCAAAAATCAAACGTGACATCGCTGAAATCTTGAAAAAAGAAGGTTTCATCCGTGATGTTGAATATATCGAAGATGACAAACAAGGCGTGATCCGTGTTTTCCTAAAATATGGAAAAAATGGTGAACGTGTTATCACTAACTTGAAACGTATTTCTAAACCAGGTCTACGTGCTTATGTTAAAGCTGACGAAGTACCAAGAGTATTAAACGGTTTAGGTATTGCAATCATCTCAACTTCTGAAGGTGTTATCACTGATAAAGAAGCTCGAGTTAAAAATGTTGGCGGCGAAGTTGTCGCTTATGTATGGTAATTTAAAATAATACACAAGGAGGTGTCTCTACGTGAGTCGTATCGGTAATAAAGTAGTCGTTCTTCCTGCTGGTGTTGAAGTCAAGCAAGAAGGAAATGACGTTACAGTTAAAGGACCTAAAGGTGAATTAACTCGTACTTTTTCTTCAGATATTAAAATGAATATCGAAGGAAACGAAGTAACTTTCACTCGTCCAAATGACAGCAAAGAAATGAAAACAATCCACGGAACAACTCGTGCAAACTTCAATAACATGGTTGTTGGCGTAAGCGAAGGTTTCAAAAAAGGATTAGAACTTATCGGGGTTGGGTACCGTGCTCAATTACAAGGTTCAAAACTTGTATTGAACGTTGGTTATTCAAATCCAGTAGAAATGAACGCACCAGCTGGAGTTACAGTTGAAGTTCCTTCTAATACTTCTATCGTTGTATCAGGAACAAGCAAAGAAATGGTTGGCGAATTTGCAGCTAACATTCGTGGCGTTCGTCCTCCAGAACCTTATAAAGGCAAAGGTATTCGCTATGTTGGTGAATTCGTACGCCGTAAAGAAGGTAAAACTGGTAAATAATCGTAAACAGGGTTTACGATTCGCAGCTTA
This sequence comes from Enterococcus sp. AMC1623, assembly GCF_058216495.1. Classification (NCBI taxonomy): domain Bacteria; kingdom Bacillati; phylum Bacillota; class Bacilli; order Lactobacillales; family Enterococcaceae; genus Enterococcus; species Enterococcus sp. AMC1623. Next base: position 2,814,142 of record NZ_CM177096.1, read on the forward strand.
GGCTAGCAAAAATAAAGAGGTGACAATTGTGATTACAAAACCAGATAAAAATAAAACACGTCAAAAAAGACATAAACGTGTACGTAACAAAATCTCTGGTACTGCTGAGTGCCCACGCTTGAACGTTTTCCGTTCTAACAAAAACATCTACGCGCAAGTAATTGATGACGTAGCGGGTGTGACGCTAGCAAGTGCCTCTGCCTTGGATAAAGAAATTTCAGGTGGAACAAAAGTTGAACAAGCACAAGCTGTTGGTAAATTAGTAGCAGAACGTGCAGCAGCAAAAGGTATTAAAGAAGTAGTCTTTGACCGTGGTGGATACCTTTACCATGGCCGTGTAGCAGCTTTAGCTGAAGCAGCTCGCGAAAATGGACTAGAATTTTAGAAGAAGGAGGAACACCATTCATGGTTTATATTGATCCAAAACACTTGGAATTAGAAGACCGCGTTGTTGCGATTAACCGCGTAACAAAAGTTGTTAAAGGTGGACGTCGTTTACGTTTCGCAGCTTTAGTTGTTGTCGGTGACAAAAACGGACACGTAGGATTTGGTACTGGTAAAGCTCAAGAAGTTCCAGAAGCAATCCGTAAAGCAGTTGAAGACGCTAAGAAAAACTTAATTGAAGTACCAATGGTTGGTTCTTCAATCCCACACGAAGTTATCGGTGTATTCGGTGGCGGACGTATCTTAATGAAACCTGCTGTAGAAGGTTCTGGGGTAGCCGCTGGTGGACCTGTTCGTGCCGTATTGGAGTTAGCTGGGGTAGCTGATATCACATCTAAATCTCTAGGCTCAAACACTCCTATCAATGTTGTTCGCGCAACTGTTGAAGGATTAAAACAATTAAAACGCGCTGAAGAAGTGGCAGCACTTCGCGGTAAATCAGTTGAAGAATTAATCGGTTAAGGAGGACAAAAATAATGGCTGAATTAAAAATTACTTTAAAACGCAGTGTTATCGGACGTCCTCAAAACCAACGCGATACTGTTAAAGCGTTAGGTCTAGGTAAAGTGAACAGTACTGTTGTTAAACCTGCTAATGATGCAATCAAAGGTATGGTTAACACTGTAGCTCACTTAGTGGACGTAGAAGAAATTTAAGTATCAATTTGATAGATTTACTTTGATTAAGGAGGTGCCAAACCATGAAACTTCATGAATTAAAATCTGCAGAAGGATCACGTCACGTGCGTAACCGTGTAGGTCGTGGTACATCATCTGGTAATGGTAAAACAGCTGGACGTGGACAAAAAGGTCAAAAAGCTCGTTCAGGTGGTGGAGTTCGTCTAGGTTTTGAGGGGGGACAAACACCATTGTTCCGTCGCTTACCAAAACGCGGATTCACTAATGTTAACCGTAAAGAATATGCAGTAATTAACCTTGACCTTCTAAATCGCTTTGAAGACGGAACTGAAGTAACTCCTGTAACTTTAGTTGAAGCTGGATTAGTTAAAAACGAAAAAGCTGGAATCAAAGTGTTAGGAAACGGTGAATTAACTAAGAAATTAACTGTGAAAGCAGCTAAATTCTCTAAAGCAGCTGAAGAAGCAATCGTTGCTGCTGGTGGATCAATCGAGGTGATCTAATGTTAAAACTTTTAAAGGATGCTTTTAAAGTAAAGGATATTAGATCAAGAATTTTATTCACTATTATGATTTTATTCGTCTTTCGTCTAGGTACACATATTACTGTGCCAGGCGTAGATGTTACTAAGTTGCAAGCTATCTCTAGCTTACCTTTCTTGAATATGCTTGATTTGGTAAGTGGTAGTGCCATGCAACGTTTCTCTATTTTTTCCATGGGGGTTTCGCCATATATCACTGCGTCAATTATCGTTCAATTGATGCAAATGGATATTGTACCGAAATTCGTTGAATGGTCAAAACAAGGGGAAGTGGGTCGTAAGAAATTGAATCAAGCAACACGCTATCTGACATTAGTCTTAGGATTTTTACAATCGATGGCGTTAACTGCAGGATTTCAAATGTGGACTCAGTTCGGATTTTTGCCAACTGCCAATGCAGCAACATATGTGCTAATTGGTATCATCTTAACTACAGGGACAATGTTTGTCACTTGGTTAGGAGAGCAAATTACGGACAAAGGAATTGGTAATGGTGTATCAATGATTATCTTTGCAGGTATCATTTCACGTTTACCAGTTGATATTAAAGGATTAATTGAAGACTACTTTATTAATATTGATTCGTCTGATTTATGGAAATCCATCATATTTATGGTGATTCTAGTGATTGCAGTCTTGGCAATTGTTACCTTTGTGACATATTTCCAACAAGCAGAACGTAAAATCCCGATTCAATATACCAAACGAGTAGCTGGCGCACCAACAAGCAGTTACCTTCCATTGAAAGTAAATGCTGCTGGGGTTATTCCAGTTATCTTCGCTAGCTCTTTTATCACAACACCAAATGCTATCTTACAAGCATTCGGTTCATTCCAAGGTGAAGCTTGGTTTGATGTAGTCCAAACGGTTTTTAATTATAATACTGTCCCTGGGGCAATTTTATATACAACATTAATCGTTGGATTCACGTTCTTCTATGCCTTTGTTCAGGTGAATCCGGAAAAATTAGCTGAAAACTTGCAAAAACAAGGTAGCTATATTCCAAGTGTTCGTCCAGGTAAAGGAACAGAAGAATACGTCTCAAAACTATTGATGCGTTTAAGTACTGTCGGGGCTCTATTCTTAGGACTCGTTGCATTATTGCCTATTTTGGCACAAATGATTTGGAACTTACCACAATCAATTGGTTTGGGAGGAACAAGTTTGTTAATCGTTATTGGTGTAGCCTTAGAAACTGCGAAACAGTTAGAAGGTCTAATGCTAAAACGTAAATATACTGGTTTCATCAATTAAAGTTTTATGAGGTGTTGAGGATTTCCTCAACACTATTCAGAAACTTACAGGAGGAGTTAAAATGAACCTCATTTTAATGGGACTACCCGGTGCTGGGAAAGGCACTCAAGCAGAACGTATTATTGCTGAGTACAACATTCCGCATATTTCAACGGGCGACATGTTTCGTGCCGCAATGGCCAATGAAACAGCTCTTGGCCTGGAAGCAAAATCATACATGGACAAAGGTGAATTAGTACCTGATGAAGTGACAAACGGAATTGTAAAAGAACGTTTAGCTGAATCAGATACAGACAAAGGTTTCTTATTAGATGGTTTCCCTCGTACATTAGATCAAGCAGAAGCGTTAGATCAAATGTTGAAAGACCTTGGAAAAGAAATTGATGCCGTCATCGAAATTCATGTCCCTGAAGAAATTCTTGTTGATCGTCTAGCAGGACGCTATATTTGCCGTGATTGCGGTGCAACTTATCATAAAGTATTTAACCCTACAAAAGTAGAAGGTACTTGTGATCGTTGTGGCGGACATGACTTCTATCAACGAGAAGATGATAAGCCTGAGACGGTCAAAAATCGTCTAGCTATCAATGTGAAAAGTAGTGAACCAATCTTAGCATATTACAAAGAAAAAGGTTTATTGCAGTCAATTGATGGTAATCGTGAAATCGATGCTGTATTTGCAGATGTAAAAAATATCATCGAGTAACGATCGATTGCCCGCATCCGACTTGCAATTTGGTAACTTTCTCTTGCTAAGTATGATATATTATGCTAAAATATATCAGTCCGACTTCTAAGAAATTAGAAGACTGTTTTGAGAATCTAAGGTGGGAACACTGGTTTCCGCCATTTTATCGTGTGAAAATGCGAAACAAGTACAAGGAGGTACTGTGCGTGGCAAAAGAAGATATGATTGAAGTCGAAGGTACAGTCGTCGAAACTTTGCCGAATGCAATGTTTAAAGTCGAATTGGAAAATGGACACCAAGTTCTTGCTACTGTTTCTGGTAAAATTAGAATGCACTACATTCGCATCTTACCTGGAGACAAGGTGACAGTTGAACTATCACCGTACGACTTGAACCGTGGCCGTATTACTTATCGTTTTAAATAATTGTACTCCGTAAAACCACAGGAGGTATTATCATGAAAGTAAGACCATCAGTAAAACCAATGTGTGAACATTGTAAAGTAATTCGTCGTAATGGGCGCGTTATGGTGATTTGCCCAGCAAATCCAAAACATAAACAACGTCAAGGATAATCGGAGGTGTAACAAGATATGGCTCGTATTGCAGGAGTAGATATTCCTCGTGATAAACGTGTAGTCGTTTCTCTTACTTATATCTATGGTATTGGTAACACGACTGCGAAACAAGTTCTAGCAGATGCTGGCGTTTCTGAAGACGTTCGTGTTCGTGATTTAACGAATGAACAGACAGACGCTATCCGTGCGGAAATTGATAAATTAAAAGTTGAAGGTGACTTACGTCGTGAAGTTAACCTAAACATCAAACGTTTGATGGAAATCGGTTCATACCGTGGGATCCGTCATCGTCGTGGATTGCCAGTTCGTGGACAAAACACGAAAAACAATGCACGTACTCGTAAAGGCCCGTCTAAAACAGTAGCAGGCAAGAAAAAATAATTCCTAAGTGAAGGAGGTTAAAACTTCATGGCAGCAAAAAAAGTGAGTCGTAAACGCCGTGTGAAAAAGAATATTGAAGCAGGTATCGCGCATATCCACTCAACATTCAACAATACAATTGTGATGATCACTGATACTCATGGTAACGCGTTAGCATGGTCGTCAGCTGGTGCATTAGGATTCAGAGGAAGCAGAAAATCAACACCTTTTGCAGCTCAAATGGCAGCAGAAACTGCAACAAAAGCAGCAATGGAACACGGATTAAGAACTGTAGAGGTAACTGTTAAAGGTCCTGGTTCAGGACGTGAAGCAGCAATTCGTTCATTACAAGCAGCAGGTTTGGAAGTGACTGCAATTCGTGACGTGACTCCAGTTCCTCATAATGGATGCCGCCCTCCAAAACGCCGTCGTGTTTAATGAGTGCCGCTCATTTTGAGTTTCAATAATTACGTCATTGAACAAGACACTTTTCGTTTTGAAAGGGGTAAGAGATAAGAATGATTGAATTCGAAAAACCAAGAATTGCAAAAATTGATGAAGAGAAAGATTATGGAAAGTTCATCGTTGAACCTCTAGAAAGAGGCTACGGAACTACTCTAGGAAATTCCCTACGTCGCATTTTGTTATCTTCTCTACCAGGTGCAGCAATCACTAATATTCAAATTGATGGAGTATTACACGAGTTCTCAACTGTTAAGGGTGTTCGAGAAGACGTCGCTCAAATCATCTTGAATATCAAAGGTCTTGCATTAAAAATGTACGGTGAAGAAGAAAAGACCCTTGAAATCGATATTACTGGACCAGCTACAGTAACTGCCGGCGATATTATCGTTGATAGTGATGTAGAAATCCTTAATAAAGATATGTACATTTGTACAGTTTCTGAAGGAACAACTTTCCATGCGCGTTTAACTGTTAGACCAGGTCGTGGATATGTTCAAGCAGACGAAAATAAAAAAGAAGATATGCCGATTGGTGTTCTTCCAGTTGATTCAATCTATACACCTGTACGTCGTGTTAACTACCAAGTAGAAAATACTCGTGTTGGTCGTCGTGATGATTTCGACAAATTAACGATGGAAATTTGGACAGATGGTTCAATTGAGCCATTAGATGCAATGAGTTTAGCCGCAAAAATCATGACTGAACATTTAGATATCTTTGTTAACCTAACTGATGAAGCGAAAAACGCTGAAATCATGGTTGAAAAAGAAGAAACTCAAAAAGAGAAAATGTTAGAAATGACTATTGAAGAATTAGACTTATCAGTTCGTTCATATAACTGTCTAAAACGTGCAGGAATTAATACTGTACAAGAATTAACAAATAAATCTGAACCAGAAATGATCAAAGTACGTAATTTAGGCCGTAAATCTCTAGAAGAAGTAAAAGCAAAATTACATGATCTAGGTTTAGGCTTACGTAAAGACGATTAATTTTTACGAAGGAGGGAAACCACGTGAGTTATCGTAAACTAGGACGCACATCTAGCCAACGTAAAGCGATGTTGCGTGATTTAACAACTGATTTAATCATTAACGAACGCATCGTGACGACGGAAGCTCGTGCGAAAGAAGTTCGCTCAACTGCAGAAAAAATGATCACTCTAGGAAAACGCGGTGATTTACATGCACGTCGCCAAGCTGCTGCATTCGTTCGTAATGAAGTAGCAAGTGTACGTGAAGAAAACGAAGAAATCGTTATCGAATCAGCTTTACAAAAGCTATTTAGCGATATCGCTCCTCGTTATGCAGATCGCCAAGGTGGCTACACACGTATCTTGAAGACAGAACCAAGACGCGGAGATGCTGCACCAATGGTTATCCTAGAACTAGTTTAAAATCACACTTAATAAACGGGTCACCGTTTAGCATCACTTTGTAGATGAACTTTAAGAGTGTTATGATGTTGGAGGGAAACCTCCGAGTCTAGCTCGGCGCTACCCCCTGGAAGGAAGATTTTCAGGGGGTATGCACTCATCATAAAGTGTTTTTTTTTATCCTCGATTAACTGTCAAGACACCTTGACCTGATGGAGGATGAAAAAAATCGACATTTTCCATGAAAATCTTCAGAATAATTGAAATCTACCTTGTTTTTTGGTAGTGTTAGTTAGAATCAGATTGAAGCAATAGTGCTCGCAAGACACGATTAATCAGTGACTGTATGAAATCGCAATGATGTATGACATGAAAAACAAACTAAATTTTTTGATAAAAGTTTAATACAAAGGAGTACCTATGAAACCTATTATTGAATTAAATAATCTTACATTCAAATATCAACGAACGGATGCTCGTCCGGCTTTAGAAGATGTTTCGCTATCGATTAACCAAGGCGAATGGGTGGCAATTATTGGTCACAATGGTTCAGGCAAATCAACCCTAGCAAAAACAATTAATGGCTTATTACTTCCTGAAAGTGGTTCAGTGAAAGTTGGATCGAAAGAATTAAATGAAGAAAATATTTGGTCTGTCCGCAAAATGGTAGGAATGGTGTTTCAAAATCCTGATAACCAATTTGTGGGTGCTACGGTTGAAGATGATGTGGCATTTGGAATGGAAAATCAAGGCGTACCGCGTGATGAAATGATTGAACGTGTAAAAAACGCACTTGAACAAGTTCGGATGTCTGAGTTTGCCACTAAGGAACCTGTTCGTTTATCTGGTGGTCAAAAACAACGAGTAGCGATTGCTGGCGTAGTGGCTTTACGTCCAGATATTATTATTTTAGATGAAGCTACCAGTATGTTAGATCCAGAAGGTCGTGAAGAAGTTATTGCGACCATTAAAAAGATTAAGGAAGAAAATAATTTGACCGTTCTTTCTATTACGCATGATATTGACGAGGCGGCAAATGCAAATCGTGTTTTAGTGATGCGTCAAGGGCAACTAGTAGATGAAGGAACGCCAGAAAAAATTTTTTCTGCTGGACCAAAATTAGTTGAAATGGGATTAGATTTGCCTTTCCCAGAAAAACTAAAGCAATCGTTGAAACAACGTGGTGTTGATGTGCCACAAAACTATTTGACTGAAGAAGGGATGGTGGATTGGCTATGGACATCCATTTTGAAAAAGTAAATTTTACTTATCAACCAAAATCACCTTTTGAGCAACGAGTTTTATTTGATATTGATTTAGATATTAAAGAAGGTTCTTATACTGCACTAGTGGGCCATACAGGTAGTGGAAAGTCGACCTTATTGCAGCATTTGAATGCATTGTTGAAACCCACTTCAGGAAAAGTATGGATTGGTGATCGTGAAATTACCCCTGAAACAAACAATAAAAATTTAAAACCTATTCGTAAAAAAGTAGGCATTGTTTTCCAATTCCCCGAAGCGCAACTTTTTGAAGAAACGGTTGAAAAAGATATTGCTTTTGGTCCAAAGAATTTTGGTGTTTCAGAAGAAGAAGCGAAAATTTTAGCGAAAGAAAATCTAAAATTAGTTGGTTTGGACGAAAGTTATTTGGAGCGTTCACCTTTTGATTTGTCTGGCGGACAAATGCGTCGAGTAGCGATTGCTGGCGTTTTAGCAATGGAACCAGAAGTATTGGTCCTAGATGAACCAACGGCGGGATTAGATCCTCAAGGACGTAAAGAAATGATGGAAATGTTTGAACGTTTGCATCGAGAAAAAAATATTACCATTATCTTAGTAACGCATTTAATGGATGATGTTGCTAATTTTGCAGATTATGTATATGTTTTAGAAAAAGGTAAAATCGTGAAACGTGGAACGCCTGAAGAAGTTTTTCAAGATGTTGCTTGGTTACAAGAAAAACAATTAGGTGTCCCAACTGCCGCTGAATTCGCGCAACGTTTAATTGCGAAAGGCATCACCTTTGAAACATTACCACTAACAGCAGAAGCCTTAGCAGATGCTCTTTTAGCGCAAGGAGGACTTGCTCATGATGAATAAACTGATTTTAGGTCGTTATATTCCAGGGGATTCATTAATTCATCGCTTAGATCCACGAACTAAATTATTAATGAGTTTTTATTTTATTGGAATTATCTTCTTTGCAAATAATTGGCAAAGTTATCTGTTTTTATCGGTATTTACTTTGTTTTGTGTCTTTTTATCAAAAGTTGATTTTGGTTTCTTTTTACGTGGTGTGCGACCACTTTTATGGTTGATTCTGTTTACAGTCGCCCTGCAAATGTTTTTTACAAGTGGCGGACAGATTTACTGGCAATGGGGAATTTTTCGTTTGACGGAATACGGCGTTCAAAATGGGATTTTCATTTTTTGCCGTTTCGTCTTAATTATTTTTATGTCCACGCTCTTAACTTTAACGACACCACCTTTAGAACTATCGGATGCAATAGAATATATCTTGCGACCATTAAAAGCTATTAAGTTTCCTGTTCATGAAATTTCGTTAATGCTGTCCATTGCTTTACGCTTTGTACCAACTTTAATGGATGAGACAGAAAAAATCATGAATGCGCAACGTGCGCGAGGCGTTGATTTTGGTGAAGGGAATTTAGTTCAAAAAATGAAAGCTGTGGTACCATTGTTGATTCCGTTGTTTGTAAGTAGTTTTAATCGAGCGGACGACTTAGCGACAGCCATGGAAGCACGTGGTTACCAAGGTGGCGAAGGTCGCAGTAAATATCGTGTGTTGCATTGGCATACTCGAGATACCATCACAGTAATTGTTTATGTGTTTGTTACTGTGGGATTGATTTATTTAAGAAACTAATAAATGATAGTATAAATAGAAGTGAAAAATACCCGAATTATAGAAGAGATGCCTAGTAACCTCACTATAATTCGGATATTTTGTTGTTAAAATGCTACGCTATACTACTTTGGAGGAAAGAAAAACATGGTTCGATATAAAGCAATTATTGCCTATGATGGAACAAATTTTAATGGTTTTCAACGTCAATCTTCTGGACGTACGGTTCAAGAAGAAGTAGAAAAAACATTGACAAAAATGGCAAATCAACGAATAGAAATACATGGTTCTGGTCGTACAGATGCTGGCGTACATGCGTTAGGCCAAGTGATTCATTTTGACTTTCCGTATGAACGTCCGCTAGAAAAAATGCGTTTTGGCTTAGATACCCAAACGCCAGATGATGTCGCTGTAAAATCAGTCGAATTGGTGGCTGAAGATTTCCATTCACGCTATTTAGTGAAGGAGAAAATCTATGAGTTTCGTGTCGACATTGGCAAACCTCGTAGTCCATTTCGTCGTTTTTATGCGAGTTATTTCCCGTATGCGATTGATGTGGCAAAAATTGAACGGGCGTTACCAGATTTTTTAGGTACACATGATTTTACATCGTTTTGTGCAACTGGCAGTTCAGTAGAAGACAAAACTAGAACAATTTATGAAGCGAATGTCAGGGTCAATGAAATGGGGGATGAGTTAGTATTCACTTTCCGTGGAGATGGTTTTTTATATAAAATGATCCGTATTATGGTAGGTACGCTTTTGAAAATTGGCAATGATCGAATGCCAGCTGATAGTATTCCTGCAATTATTGCAGGAAAAGATCGTAATTTAGCTGGTCCAACAGCGCATCCAGAAGGACTTTATTTAAAAGAAGTACGTTATTAAAAAGGGCTCAGAAATCAATAATGATTTCTGAACCCTTTTTTTGTTTAATAAAGTTCTAAATATTGTTCTCTTTCCCATTCTGAAACAGATTGTTTGTAGGCATCCCATTCAAAACGTTTTGAAACTAAGAAATTATTGAAAATATGATCACCTAAGGCATCTTTAATAACGTCATCTTTACGTAATTCTTTTAAAGCATTGTGTAAAGTTGAAGGTAAGTCAGAAATTTTAGCTGCTGCGCGTTCGTCTTCATTCATGACATAGATGTTGCTGTTAACCGCTGGAGTTGGCGTTAGTTCTTGTTTTATACCATCTAGTCCAGCTTGTAGTAAAGCTGCCATTGCTAAATATGGGTTAGCAGAAGGGTCTACAGAACGTAATTCTAAACGTGTAGATAGACCACGTGATTCTGGTACACGAATTAATGGTGAACGGTTTCTACCTGACCATGCAACATAAACGGGTGCTTCATATCCTGGAACTAAACGTTTGTAAGAGTTCACTGTTGGGTTACAAATGGCAGTATAGGCACGGGCATGTTCTAATAAACCAGCAAGGAAATGATAGGCAGTAGCACTTAGCTCCATCTCGTTTTCTGGATCATAGAAGGCATTTTCCTCGCCTTTAAATAATGACATGTTACAGTGCATCCCAGAGCCATTAATGCCGTATAAAGGTTTTGGCATAAAGGTTGCATGTAGTCCGTGTTTTCTAGCAATCGTTTTAACCACTAGTTTAAATGTTTGAATGTTATCGCAAGCTTCTAAAACATTTGCGTATTTAAAGTCAATTTCGTGTTGTCCGGGAGCTACTTCATGGTGGGAGGCTTCTACTTCAAAACCTAAACTTTCTAATTCTAATACAATATCACGACGGCAGTTTTCGCCTAAATCGGTCGGAGCAAAATCAAAATAACCGCCTTGGTCGTTTAAATCTGTCGTAATTTCGCCATGTTCATCTAATTTAAATAAGAAAAATTCTGGTTCAGGACCTAAGTTAAAGGAAGTGAAACCAAGAGCTTCCATATCTGCAAGTGCGCGTTTTAAATTGCCACGGGGATCTCCAGCAAATGGTGTACCATCAGGATTGTAGATATCACAAATTAGTCGGGCAACTTTTCCATGTTCGCTTTCCCATGGGAAAATCATCCATGTGGCTAAATCTGGATAAAGATACATATCACTTTCTTCAATACGCACGAAGCCCTCAATTGAAGAGCCGTCGAACATCATCTTATTTTCCAATACCTTATCTAATTGACTGATTGGAACTTCTACATTTTTTATGACACCAAGAATATCGGTAAACATCAAACGTAAAAAGCGGACATTTTCTTTTTTGGCAATTTCTTTAATTTCGGCTACGGTATTGCTCGTTTTGGTCATATTATCCCATCCTTTTATTCATTATCATCTATTAAGTGTAAGTTGAAGGAAGTCACTGAAAAAGTTGGTTTTCCTCGTTTCAGTTCGTTCCGTTCAATTTATATTGGAACTATACCAATTATTTTTTTACTTGTCAATCATTTATGTTAGAAAATGTAACATAAATCAATATTTTTTTAAAAATGATAATGATTCTCATTGATTTTAATATAAAATTTCTTGTTTTATTAAAAAATGATGTGATATAATCTTACATAAAGAAAATAACGAAACGTTTTCACGACTGTTTTTTCAGAATATTCAGAAGAAGGTGGCTCCATGAAAAATGAAATGATGAAACAAACAATGTATCGTCCCAGCTTTGAAAAAGATGCTTGTGGGATGGGATTTATTGCTCAAAGAGATGGAAAAGCTTCAAGAAAATTAATCGATTATGCCTTGATGATGTTGGAACGAATGAATCATCGCGGGGGAACAGGCGCCGAAGCTGATACAGGCGATGGTGCGGGTATTCTAATGGCTATGCCGGATCGTTTCTTTTGTAAAGAAGCCTTGAAGTTAGGTGTCCATTTGCCGAAACAATCAGAATATGCAGTAGCTATGTTGTTTTTACCTAAAGATAAAGAAGAAAAACATTCATTGCAACAATCAATGGTAAAAGATATTTCAGCTGCAGGATTTCGAGTGTTGTTGGAAAGAGAGGTACCTTACGCCTTTTATCAATGTGGACCTGGAGCACAAAAAGTCATGCCAAGCTTTGTTCAATTATTTATTGAAAAACCAATCGATGTAAATGCAGGTAGACAGTTCGAAGACCAACTATACCATTTGCGAAGAAGCCTCGAAAAAAGTTATCAAGCTGACGAGTTATCGATTTGTAGTTTATCCAGCCAAACGATTGTTTATAAGGGGATGTTGCATGCCTATCAAGTCGGATTATTTTTCACAGATTTACAAGATTCAGAAATGGAGACAAGTATTGCTTTAACTCATTCACGTTTCTCGACGAATACTTTTCCAAGTTGGAATCGAGCGCAACCGTTTCGCTTCTTAGCACACAATGGTGAAATCAATACGTTACGTGGTGCCGAAAACTGGATGCACAGTCATCAAATAGAAATGTACGACGAAGAAAATTCTGATTCAGCTAAATTGGAAAATTGTTTAGAATATTTGTATCGCAACGGGCGAGACATTCCGCAATCTTTAATGATGATGGTACCAGAAGCTTGGTCAAAAACGGCAAATTTATCAGAGGAGCTAACCGCTTTTAATGAATACAATGCAAGTTTCATGACCCCGTGGGATGGACCGGCTGCTTTGTGTTTTACGGATGGAAAAATGGTTGGTGCCACGTTAGATCGCAATGGATTACGCCCATCGAGGTATTGGATTACTGAAGAAGGATTAGTTGTCGTAGCTTCAGAGTCTGGTGTAGTTGATTTACCAGCAGCTACGATTATTGAAAAAGGGGTGCTGGGTCCGGCTAATATGTTTTTAGTTGATACAACGACAGGGAAAATTCATCATAATAATGAAATCAAAGAGCAATATGCGAAAGCTTATCCTTATCGTAAATGGTTAACCAAACATTTACTTTCTTTAGAATCATTAACCGATGTAGAGGAAAAAAGCACCTATACCGAAGACGACATGTTGATGTTATGGAAAATGTTTGGCTATACCGATGAGATGATTCGGACCTTGATTATTCCCATGGCAGAAGAGGGAGAGGAGCCGGTCGTTTCAATGGGATTTGATTCGCCACTAGCAGTATTAAGTGAGCGACCACAATCGTTATTTACTTATTTTAAACAGCAATTTGCCCAAGTCACAAATCCGCCGATTGATGCAATTCGCGAGAAGATGGTTATCGGTACTGAGTTGTTTTTAGGTTGTGATGGCGAAATTGAAAAAGACCATCCACAAAATTGTCGGAAATTAAAAATTGAAAGTCCAATTTTAACGACTAGTGATTTTTTTAAAATTCAGCAATTAAAGCAAAAACATCAAAAAACAGCGACGCAATCGATTTTATACGATTATTCAGAGACAAAACAAAATGGTTTGTATCATGCCTTAGATGCTTTATTTAGAGAAGCAGAAGCAAAAATTGATCAAGGGGCAACTATTCTGATTTTATCCGATAGAAATGCTACGAAAGGCAAACGGCCAATTCCTATTTTATTAGCTGTTTCTGGTCTTTACAATTATTTAGTCAGACAAAGAAAAGGTGCCAAAGCATCCATTGTGGTAGATACGGCAGAAGTTTGCGAAATTCATCATTATGCCACGCTGATTGGATATGGTGCTAGCGGTATTCATCCATACGGTGCCTATGCCACGTTAGAATATTTTGACTTGAAGGATAAAGTTGAAAACTACCGCAAAGCGTGTGAAAAAGGCATCATTAAAATTATGTCACGGATGGGAATTTCGACAGTTGCAGGTTACCATGGTGCCCAATTATTTGAAGTAGTAGGTATTTCTAAGGAAGTAACTGATCAATATTTCACAGGAACGACTTCGCGAATTGGTGGATTATCATTAGCACAAATTGAAAAAGAATATAGTTTACGCTATGAATTAGCTTTTGGTGAAAAGCATCGGGATTATTTACCATCTGGAGGCAGTTTCCAATATAAGGCGGATGGCGAACATCATTTATATAATCCCACGACGATTTATAATTTCCAAAAAGCAGTTCGTACTAATGACTATTCATTATATAAAAAATATGCCACACAAATGGATAATGAAGCCTTAGAAAATCCCACGACATTACGTTCAATGTGGATGTTTAAAAAATCCAGAACTTCAATTGCGCTAGATGAAGTAGAACCAGCCACAACGATTGTTAAACGTTTTAAAGTTGGTGCGATGTCGTATGGTTCTTTAAGTGAAGAAGCACATAAATGTATTGCAGAAGCGATGAATAGTATCGGGGCAAAATCAAATTGTGGCGAGGGTGGCGAGCATCGTGAGCGTTTCAAGGTGCAACCAAATGGTAAAAATTATAATAGTAAAATTAAACAAGTTGCATCAGGCCGGTTTGGCGTAAATACAGAATATCTGATGAATGCCGAAGAATTACAAATTAAAATGGCGCAAGGTGCAAAACCAGGAGAAGGCGGACAATTACCTGCTAATAAAGCTTTTCCATGGGTTGCTGAAATCCGTGGTTCTACGCCAGGCGTCCAATTGATTTCGCCACCACCGCATCATGATATTTATTCGATTGAAGATTTGGCGCAATTAATTTATGACTTAAAAACAGTCAATCCCTATGCCAAAATCAATGTGAAATTGGTTTCTAGTACAGGCGTCGGAACGATTGCGACAGGTGTTGTTAAAGCAGGTGCAGATGTGGTGGTCATTTCCGGCTATGATGGTGGAACAGGCGCTTCTCCTCGGACAGCCGTTCGGGATGCGGGACTTCCTTGGGAAATGGGATTAGCCGAGGCACACCAAACCTTACTGATGAATAACTTGCGCCAACGAATGACTTTAGAAACTGATGGGAAATTAATGACTGGTCGTGATATTGCGGTTGCAGCTTTGTTAGGAGCAGAAGAATACAGTTTTGCTTCATTGCCACTGGTTGCAATTGGCTGTGTGATGATGCGCGTGTGTAGTTTAAATACTTGTCCAGTCGGGATTGCGACTCAAAATCCTGCTTTACGGAAATTCTTTGTCGGAAAACCAGAGCATATTGTCAATATGATGATGTATTTGGCAGAAGATTTACGGGAGGTCATGGCAGAGTTAGGTTTTAAAACCATTGATGAAATGATTGGTCATGGGGAATGCTTAGTGCCACGTTTTGTCGCGAAAGGGAAAGCCAAATCATTAGACTTTTCGAACATGATTGGTCACGAATTAGGGATTGCTCGCAAGACGGTTGATCCGTTTTTAGAGAAACGTCAATGGAAAGAATTAGATACCTATGCGCAAGCTGCTATTGAGTTTGAACAGCCAACGAATGTCCAACAGTCAATCAATAACGTGCAACGGACAGTCGGCGCACGAATGGGCGGTTGGATTGCCGAACGATTTGGTAACTATACCTTGAAACCAGGATTGCTACGTTACACTTATACAGGAATTGCAGGTCAGAGTTTTGGTGCATTTACTGTGCAAGGAATGGAATTGAAACTCATTGGAGAAGCGAATGATTATGTAGCTAAAGGCTTGAGTGGCGGACGTTTGATTATCGTTCCACCAGAAGATGCAAGCTATGATGTCGAAAATTCAACGATTGTTGGGAACGTCGCTTGTTTTGGTGCCAATCGCGGTGAAGCTTATTTCAGAGGTTTTGCAGGCGAACGATTCTGTGTCAGAAATAGTGGAGCAAACGTCGTGGTTGAAGGCGTAGGTGACCATGGTTGTGAATATATGACTGGTGGAACAGTCGTTATCTTAGGAAAAACTGGTCGAAATTTTGGTGCAGGAATGTCTGGTGGGGTGGCTTACGTTTATGATCCGGAAAATCAATTTGCAGAAAAATGTAATTTAGAAATGGTGGAATTGTATCGTATTGGCGAAACCGAAGACGACAATCAATTGAAAAAATTGCTTGAGAATCATTTCCAATATACTGATTCTTTGAAAGCCGCAGAAATTTTACAAGACTGGGAAACAACAAGTCAACATTTTGTGAAAGTATATCCACGTGAATACCATCGTATGGTTGCAGCAACCAATGAAATGCGTCGTGCAGGTTTTGCAGAAGAAGAAGTGCTAGCCAAAGCTTTTGAAGCAGTTGTCGGTGCTCAATTATCGATTCCAGTCGGGAAGGAGTGAGTGAAAATGGCAGATCCATTTGGTTTCTTAAAATATCCAAAAAAAGAAAATCCGTATCGTGAGGTGGAGGAACGAATTTTCGATTGGCATGAATTACAAACACCGCTACCAGAAGAAGAGCGTCAGGAACAAGCCGCACGTTGTATGAATTGTGGTATTCCTTTTTGTCATACAGGCTCCTTTTATGGGGGACAACGCGCAGTTTCTGGTTGTCCCAATGATAATCTGATTCCAGAGTGGAACGATCTAGTTTATCAAGGCCGATATAAAGCGGCATTTGAGCGTCTTGCACGTACCAATCCATTGCCAGAAATGACCGGACGTGTCTGTCCTGCACCTTGTGAGAAAGGCTGCACGGAAGCCCTGAATGGGGATGGAGTAGCCATTCACGACAATGAACGATTTATCATTGATACGGCTTTTGAAAATGACTGGGTAAGAGAGTCTGGTTTACCGACAGAATCAAAAACAGGCTTTAAAGTAGCCGTGGTTGGGAGTGGACCTGCAGGATTGTCGGCTGCTTGGCGTTTAAATCAACTAGGGCACCAAGTTACGGTTTATGAACGTAGTGATCGCTTTGGTGGCTTATTGATGTATGGCATTCCTAATATGAAATTAGATAAAGATATTGTGCAGCGGCGTATTGATTTGATGGCAGAGTTAGGTATTGAATTTATTGCGAATACAGAAATTGGTCGGGATATTTCAGCAGAAGAATTACAAGACAGTTATGATCGTGTTCTCCTTGCCACTGGTGCAAGTGTTCCGCGTGATTTGAAAATTCCAGGACGAGAGCTAGAAGGTGTTCGCTTTGCTGTCGATTATTTAACCGAAGCAACAAGAGATGTGCTAAAGCATGGGAAACAAGCAACGAGTCGTAAATTGGAAGGGAAACATGTCATCGTGATTGGTGGAGGTGATACAGGAAACGATTGTATTGGATCAGCAGTTCGACAAGGAGCTGCATCGGTGCGCCAGTTAGAAATCACGCCAGAATTACCTGGGCAACGCCAAGCGAGCAATCCGTGGCCTGAATATCCAATGACCAGTCGCAAAGGCTACGGACAAGAAGAAGCCGAATTTTTATACCAAGAACCACTTACAACTTATGCTACTTCGACAAGTGCTTTTATTGGCGCAGAACGTGGACAATTAATTGCCATTGAAACAGTAAAAGTTGGACAAAATTTCCAACCAATTGAAGGGACTAAAAAAGTTTTGAAAGCAGATTTAGTTTTACTTGCGATGGGTTTTTTAGGTCCAGAAAACGCCTTGTTTGATGCGTTTGATGTGGAGGAAATTTATGATGATTATACAACAAATAACGAACGTGTAATGGTCGCTGGCGATGCAAGACGTGGTCCTAGTCTAGTTATCTGGGGAATTCGGGAAGGTCGTTTAGCAGCCGAAAAGATGGATGAATCCTTACGTGCATTAAGTTATCAATAAAAAAGTAGTTGGAACATCAGTCGATTGAACAGTAAACGATCCGAACGATAGAGAGAGTACCTGTAGTCTAGCAGGCTTTCGTCGCAAATTCACCAGAATTAGCGCTATTCACTCTAAATCATTCGGATCGTTTTATCCTGTGTTTACTTATGTCACAATCCTTGAAAACGAATGGAGCTCTTATCGCTCTGTTCGTTTTTTTGTATAATAACGTTCAAAGAGAATGAACAAACCAATACAACTAATAAATAAGAAAGTACCTGCTAAGAATCCCGGTGGTAGGTAAGTTAATTTGATTTCGTGGGTTCCTTTAGGGACTTTTAAGCTGATAAATGCTTCTTGGAAAGCTTCGATAGCCACTTTTTTGCCATCTAAAGTAGCACGCCAACCTTTATCATAAGGAATAGTCGTAATCAGTTGTTGCTCTTTGTTTGTCGTGATTGTTCCTTTTGCACTGCGTTTACCGGTGCTCATCTCAATACTTTGTTGCTGAAGAGTATCAATAGCCCGTTGATATGCTTGTGTATCTAAAGTCACGACTTGAGGATGTTGGAAAGAAATTTCTTTCGTTCCATAAAAACTAGCCGTAAATTCAACGGTGGTTGGTACATCATAATATCCTAAATTATAGTATTGTCCATTAATACCAATTTGCGTTTTTCGCGATTCACCATTGACCGTAATGGTGGCAGTTGAACTTTCTAGCTGTGAAAAATTAGTAGGATACAAACTTAAATAGGCTTGTGAATGAGCAGGAACGCTCACTTGCCACGTTACCTCTTTGGCAACATTTGTTGTTTCTTCAGAAAATTTTGTATGGTTGCCTTGCTCGGTAACTTTTGTATTTTTAGTGCCAATGCGAGTAATTGGATAAAAGTGGAAATACTGCTCATTTAAATCCGTTAATCCATTTAGTAAATTCGTTTGGCTACCTAAATTATCATTTTCATATTGCTCAATTTCATTACTTGCTGGATTAGCTAAAAAGGCTAATGGTAAGGCATTTTTATTTTCATAGAGTTTGTAAGAACCGCTTGTTGCCACTTCATTAAAGCCGTATTTGTCGACAGCTTGTTTGGCAATATTGTATTTCACTGCCATTAAACTATCCATTAATACGGTATTATTTGGATAACGAATGTTTAAATTCGTTCCTCGTGAACGAAAACCAAGTTGATTTAAGTAACTGGACGAGTGGCGATTACGAATCGAAGAAAACAAACCAATCCCATTGTAACCATAATTGATACTATCATTTGACGATACAGGATCAAGATTTTCTAAGCGGTAAAAACCATCATTTTCTTTTTTTGTTTGAGTAACTAAAGTTTTAATATCTTTAAAGGGTTCCGTATATAAACTACGAGAAGCATAATTCCAATCATCTAATATCCCATGAACCATGCCATTTGTGTTTAATGCCATTTCCAAAGAAACAAATAGCAATGTAAATAAAGCAAAGCGTTTTTTGGTAAATAAGCCTTTTTGATAAAAAGCAATGACTAAGCTATAAACAATTAAAAAGACCATTGTTAGAACAAAAGAAGTGAGCGTGAGGTAGTCATAACTACCTTCAGGAATAAAGCCATAAGTTAACCCAAAAATTACCATCCATGTTAATAAAATGCCTAACATCGTTCCGCGATCTTTTATTTTAAATTGTTCCCAACCGTATCCAGCAAGCATCACAATTAAAAAAGATAACAGATACGCATAACGGAATAAGAACATATTTGGTGCATGCATGCCATGCCAAAATAAATTTAAAGGCGTGATGTAGAAACTTGTCATTAAGACAGCAAATATTCCTAGGTACAATAGTTTGTTTTTCCAAGGAATAGCGCGTGAGACAAAATAAAGGGTACAAAACATTAATGGAAGTAAGCCCACAAAAATAAATGGAATGGAACCATATTTTGTATTGTCATAAACACCAATCATATTTTTAACAAAAAAATCTAACCAATTGGTCGCAGCAGTTTTAAACGTGGTGATTTGTGTTAGCTCTTCACCATTTGTTCGTAAGTCTAAGATTGCTGGTAAAATAATAATCATTGCCGCGCCACCAGCTAAGAGTGACGTAACTCCATACAGAATAATTCGTTTTTTATAAGTAGACCATTGACTAAATAAGCGAGCAAGGAAATAAAGAACGGAAAAAATACCAATCATAAAGCCCATATAAAAACTAGAGAAAAAGAGCATGAAATAACTAATAAATAATAATTTAGGTTTTCCATCATCTAATAAGCGATTAATTCCCCAGATAATTAAGGGTAGATAGACAAATGCGTCCAACCACATAATTAATTCTGAATGAGCAGTAACAAAAGACATGAGCGCATAACAAACAGCTAATGTCACATAGTGCCATTGATGCAATTTAAACGTATGCTTAGCGTAAAACCAAAAAGCTAAGCCGGCACTGCCAATTTTGATTAAAGTCAAGAAATATAAGGCATCAGGCATCCATTGATTGGGGAATAAAATCACTAATGGTGTGAAAAATCCACCGAGATAATAAGAAACCAATGCAAGATAATTCAACCCTAAGGAAGCATGCCACGTATAAAAAATACTTTGTTTTCCTAGTAAAACATTTCGAAAACTTGCATGGAAATTAGAAAATTGCGAAAATGCATCGCTGGCTAATACACTTCGACTACTCCCAGGGAAAATACCAATGGTCAAATAGATAATTGCCATAAGTAGCAAGGGAATAAAGAAGCTTGCGAGCATGTAGGTTTTATTTTGTTTACAAAATGCTTTGATTGTTGCCAAGAAAATTGCCTCCTAACATGGAATAAAATTTTTGCTTTAAGTGTAACATAGAATCAAAATAAGTAGCAAAAATAGCTGTGATAAAGCTATTTTTTTATAAAAAAATATATGTTACGATACAAAAAATGAAAGGAGTTTACCATGTCACGAGCAGAGCAAGCAATATTTACCAATATGTGTATGATTGAAAATGAAAAGGGACAGATTTTGATTCAAGACCGTCAAAAACCCGATTGGCCAGGCGTGACTTTTCCGGGTGGTCATGTCGAAAAGGCAGAATCGTTTTGTGAATCGGTTATTCGGGAAGTCCATGAAGAAACGGGACTAGTGATTACTCAACCTCTTTTATGTGGCGTGAAACAATTCCAAACCAAACAACAAGAACGATATGTTGTGTTATTTTATCGAGCGAAAGCTACTGGAGAGCTGCAAGCATCACGTGAAGGGGCGGTTTTTTGGATTGAAAAAGCAGACTTGACCAACTATGTTTTAGCCGAAGATTTTTTAGAGATGTATCAAATTTTTGTAGATGATTCATTATCCGAATTTTATTATGATGAACAAGATCAGGTGCATTTATTGTAACGAAATCCCCATGGAATCCTTTTTCCATGGGGATTTGTTAGTTGATTACGACCACTTGTTGGTAGATGCGGTCATATTTTTTGATATAATTTCGGGCTTTTTCGGGATTTTTTTGCATTTTTTCGAGGGTTTCAGGATTTTTAGTCGAGACAACCACACCAATAACATTATCGGGTTTGACTTTTTCAAAGGGGAGAAAAGCGACATAACTAAAGGGATCATCTTCAATGTTGTGCGTGGTTTCTGTGTAAGGTTCACCTGTGTCTGCTTTTGCTAGACGAATCGATAAAGATTTGTAGTCTTCACTTGTTGTGAAAGTTAAGTGATAGATTTGTTCTTTGTAACCAACAAAAGAGACTGTATCCAAACGTGGAGTTTCGCTCTCGCTTCCGAAATAACGATCATTAAGATAGATATCTTTATCTTTCGGTCGCTTTATTTCATACGTAAAAACGGTTGCTTGTTCACTTGGCAAGCGTGTGACATCGATTGATTCTTTGGGTGTGGACGACAAATATAAAAAGATTCCTCCACAAATCAATGCCACTATAATAATGAATCCCCAAATATTCTTTTTCATTTTCTCACTCCTCTACAATTAATAGCATGCTTTATTTTATTATACGCTGTAAATGTAAAGGTTTCCAATTGAAGGTGATAAAAAAGCAAAGGAAAAAATCCTTTGCTTAGTGTTTTTCGCGTAAGGCGAGTGGTTTATCTAAAATTTCTTTGTAAATCATCGCATTTACAAGTTGTTTTTTAGGTAAGACTGTTGTTTCTTTTTTAGTTTGCTTCGTTTTGGTTACAGCTGTCGGACGTGTTTTAGTCGCAACTGGTTGTTGGACACGTACCTGTGACGCTGGCCGTTGTTTTTGTTGCTGTGCTTGTTGCAGGCGTTGCTTTGTTTGTTCTTGTTTTGCTTTTTCTTCTGCTGTCAGAATATGGCGCTTTTGAACCGTATGTTTATTTCGTTGTTGTTTTTGTTGTTCTTCTTGATAGGCCACCTGAAATTCATCTTTTATTTGTTGCATAAAACCTTTACTAGATGTTTTTTTGGCAGGCTGTTGACCAGCGCGGGTAATTTGCCCATTTTGACGTTGCTGTTTTTTTCGTTGCTCTTGCTTGGATTTTCTAGATAGAGCAACTAGCAAGATAATTAAAAGTAACGGTCCGAAGCTAAAAATAAATTGAATGATTAACGCAAAGATAGCATACATAACGATCACGCTTCTTCGTCTGGTTGCTCTGCTTGTTCAGAAATTGCGGCTCTCATTTCAGTATCTGCGTTGATGTTTTGCATTTTATAGTAATCCATCACGCCTAAATTACCACTGCGTAATGCTTCTGCCATTGCCAATGGAACTTCAGCTTCGGCTTCCACAACTTTTGCACGCATTTTTTGAACTTCAGCACGCATTTCTTGTTCTTGGGCAACCGCCATTGAGCGACGTTCTTCGGCTTTAGCCTGGGCAATATTTTTATCAGCTTCTGATTGGTCAGTTTGCAATTCGGCACCGATGTTACGACCGACATCAACATCGGCAATATCAATGGATAGAATTTCAAAGGCAGTTCCAGAATCTAAGCCTTTTTTCAAAACAGTTTTAGAAATCGAATCAGGGTTTTCCAATACATCTGAATGTTTGGCAGAAGACCCTACCGTTGTAACAATCCCTTCACCAACTCGGGCGATGATAGTATCTTCACCTGCACCACCGACTAGGCGTTCAATATTGGCACGAACAGTTACTTTCGCTTTTACGACAATTTCAATCCCGTTTTTGGCTACAGCTGCAATTTTTGGCGTTTCGATAACTTTTGGATTAACCGATACTTGCACGGCTTCAAATACATCACGACCTGCCAAATCAATTGCGGCAGCTTGTTCAAATTCCAAATCAATATTGGCACGTTGTGAAGCGATTAATGCATCGATCACTCGATTGACATTACCACCTGCTAGATAATGTGCTTCTAATTCGTTTGTAGATAAGATTAAGCCGGCTTTAGTTGCTTTGATTAGAGGTTGGATAATTTTTTGTGGATTGACTCTTCTTAAGCGCATCCCGATTAATGTTCCAATGCTCACTTTTACCCCTGAAAAATAAGCGGTAATCCATAATCCTACCGGTACAAAGCGTAAAAATAACGCAAGGGCAAATAAAATGACCACAGCTAAAATAACTAGACCGATATAACTACTTCCAGTATCTGAAATATACATACTATTCATCACCTTTCTGTTTGTAACTTCTGACTAAAATTTTTGTTCCTTGAATTTTTTCGATGACAATGGGTGAATTTATTGAAATGAGTCCTTCTGTACTTAAAACATCGTAAGTTGGACTATCGGCTCCACCAAATGTTGCTTTGCCTGAAGGACGCAAGGGCGTCTGAGCAACACCGATTAAACCGGGTTGTAAAACAATTTTGTTTTCTTCTGCTTTTTCTTCGTTTTGCGTTTGTAAGTTGGTATTCAAAACCAGTTTATTGATTCCGGTTAATGAATATCCACGACGAACTAGATAGACAATCACAGCAGTTGAGATTACTACTGACATGCTTAAATCGCGAATAGTTTGGAAAATATCACCAATCGTATAATATAAGCCACCGATGACTAAGGCAGTACCGAGTAGGCCCACAAAGCCAAAACCGGGAATTAAGATTTCGAATACGATTAAGAGTAATCCTAGTGTAAACAGAATTAAAGGCACCCAATTTTCGATTCCAACGACATCGAAATAAAAGTAGAAACTGACAAGAGTGACAAGAGTTCCTGTTTTTGTCCACCGAGTTAAGAGGGCACAGACAATCCCGAGAAATCCAATGGCAAGTAATAAACCTTCCATAACATAACCTCCTGTATTTATTTGTGTTTCTAATTATAATGATAACATCTTATCGCAAACTTGTCATATCGAACTGTACAGGAGGAAACAAAAAAGCAAGGCAGATAAACGATTGCTCGTTTATCTGCCTTGCTTTTTAGGATAGAAAAAAACCGCTCGTAGTCGAACGGTTGGTCAATTGTGTTTAATTAAACGCGCTCAACTTTTCCAGATTTCAAAGCACGAGTTGAAACCCAAACTTTTTTAGGTTTTCCGTCGATTAATACGCGAACTTTTTGCAAGTTAGGTTTAACAGTACGTTTTGAAGCATTCATTGCGTGAGAACGGTTATTACCACTTGATGTTTTACGACCAGTAAAGTAGCAAACTTTTGCCATTGTTTATTTCCTCCTTTGCCTTGATGTTGGAGCGCTAAAAATCGGCTCATACTGTATGAATTTATCACAATTTTCATTTCTTTGCAAGTATATTTTCTTTCATTCATTGACTTTTTTGTAAGAACATTGTAAATTAAACAAGGTTATAAAGCTATTTTTTAATGGATGTATTGTCCATATCCATTTAACAGCGCTCTTCTTTTAATTGTAGGGTAGCTATGTTAGAATATTGTAGAAGAAAATAGACCAATAGTCTGTTAAGGAGGCTTTATCATGGCTGTAAAAATTAAAACGTCATCTGGAACAATTGAAATTACGAACGAGGTAATCGCAACGGTTGTCGGTGGTGCTGCAACGGATGTCTTCGGAATTGTAGGTATGGCAAGTAAAAATCAAATCAAAGATAATATCAATGAAATTTTACGTAAAGAAAATTACGCTCGAGGCGTCGTTGTACGTCAAGAAGAAAATGGCATTGCGGTTGATGTGTATACAATCGTGAGCTATGGAACAAAGATTTCAGAAGTATCACGCAATGTTCAAGAAAAAGTAAAATACAATCTCGAAACAATGTTAGGCGTTGTTGCAAATTCAGTGAACGTATTTGTTCAAGGTGTACGTGTATTGCCTGATTAGTAGGCAGACAACAAGCTGAGTATTCAGCGGTTGATCTTAAGGAGGATTTATCAGTGAAAGTAACGAATATTAGCGCAGGGCAGTTCCAAGAAATGGTTCAAGCTGGCGCCAATCGTCTACAAACAAATGCAGAATTCGTCAATTCATTAAACGTATTCCCAGTTCCCGATGGTGATACTGGTACGAACATGAACTTATCAATGACAAGTGGAGCAAAAGCTGTAGCCGATTCAACTTCTGAGAAAGTTGGAGAACTAGCGAACCATTTATCAAAAGGCTTGTTAATGGGAGCGCGTGGAAACTCTGGCGTTATCTTATCTCAATTATTCCGTGGATTTGCCAAACAAATCCCTACAGTGGATACATTGACTGCCGAAGATTTGGCAAAAGCATTTACACATGGTGTGGAGACTGCTTATAAAGCAGTTATGAAACCTGTTGAAGGAACAATTTTGACTGTTGCTCGTGTAGCAGCAGAATTTGGTGAGAAAAAAGCTGCTGAAACCGACGACTGTGTAGAAGTGATGACAGCAGTAGTAACTGGTGCAAAACGTGCCTTAGCCAAAACGCCTGATTTATTACCTGTTTTAAAAGAAGTTGGTGTTGTCGATAGTGGTGGTCAAGGACTATTGTTCATCTATGAAGGCTTTTTAAGTGTTTTAAATGGTGAATATGTTGTAGAAGAAAATTTTGTCACACCAGCTGCAATGGAAGAAATGGTCAATGCTGAACATCACCGTAGCGTGCAAGGGCAATTATCTACTGAAGATATTACCTTTGGCTATTGTACAGAAATTATGGTGAAAATTGGTGAAGGACCAACTGTTGAAAGCGAATTTGACTATGAAACGTTCCGTAACTACTTAAATGAATTAGGTGATTCTTTATTAGTTGTCAATGATGATGAAATTATCAAAGTACACGTGCATACAGAATACCCTGGTGAAGTAATGAATTACGGTCAAAAATTTGGTTCATTAGTGAAAATAAAAGTAGACAACATGCGTCTGCAACACGAAACAATTTTAGAAAATGATGCGCCTCAAGCCAAACCACGTACGCCATATGCAATTATTGCGATTGCAGCAGGTAGTGGTGTGCAAGAATTGTTTACAAGTCTAGGTGCTTCTTATGTTATCAGCGGTGGCCAAACAATGAATCCAAGTACAGAAGATATCTTAAAAGCTATTTCTGAAGTGAATGCAGATCAAGTCATCGTATTACCAAACAATAAAAATATTTTCATGGCGGCAGATCAAGCAGCAGAAGTTGCTGAAATCCCAGTAGTCGTTGTACCATCTCGTACTATTTCTCAAGGAATGACAGCAATGTTAGCCTTCAATGATCAAGTATCCTTAGATGAAAATAAAGCAGCAATGACAGAAATGTTAGATAGCGTTGTAAGTGGTTCAATTACACACGCAATTCGTGATACTTCCATTGATGGCATCGAAATTAAAAAAGGCGACTTTCTAGGGATGATTGATGGCAAGATTGTGGTATCAAAAGCTGATTCATTTACTGTTTCGATGGAAACGTTAGAAAAAATGATGAACGAAGATACAGAAATCATTACCATTATCATTGGTGAAGAAGGTTCACAAGAAGACGCTGAAAAAATGGAAAAAGCGCTGCTTGAAATCGATGGAGATTTAGAAATTGAAATTCACACTGGCGATCAACCAGTTTATCCATATTTATTCTCAGCAGAATAAACATAGTCACTTTGCGTATAATTACTTAGTGAGTGCGCAATAAACTAAAAAAAGCTTGGTCAATTCACTTTGGACCAAGCTTTTTTTAGAAGAAAGGAGGAAGTACGATGTTACAAGAATCTGTTCGCGTATTAGCTGGAGTTGGTGAAAAACGTGCACAAGATTTAGCCGATTTAGGGATTGATACGGTAGGCGATTTAATGGCGTACTATCCTTTTCGTTATGATGATATTCAAGAACGACGACTCACAGAAATTCAAGATCAAGAAAAAGTGACGATTAAAGGACTGATTGTTTCACCACCAGTAGTTAGCCGTTTTGGCTATAAAAAAACACGGTTGCAATTTCGCATGATGCAAGATCGTGATGTGTTCAGTGTATCATTTTTTAATCAACCCTATTTAAAAGATAAAATCGTGGTGTCAGAAGATATTGCTGTTTATGGAAAATGGGATGCGAAGCGTAAAACATTAACAGGAATGAAAATTCTTGGGAGTAACAGTGAAGGAGATTTTGCGCCGATTTATCACGTGAATAAAGCCATTCGACAGACGACATTAATTGATTTAATTACCAAAGCATTTGATCAATTCGGTGAGGCTATTGAAGAAAATTTACCTGTATCTTTAATTGATAAATACCGCTTACTGTCAAAAAAAGAAGCAATGTATGCAATGCACTTTCCATTAAATCCAGAACAGCATCATCAAGCAAAACGTCGCGTGGTCTTTGAAGAATTTTTCTTATTCCAAATGAAAATTCAAGGTTTGAAAAAAGCGGAAAAAGCCGAAACTAATGGCATTGCGGTTTTGTATGATATTGAGCGCTTGAAAACTTTTACGCAAGGTCTGCCATTTGAATTAACCAATGCTCAAAAACGTGTGACCAATGAAATTTGTCGTGATTTACGAAGCCCCAAACATATGCAACGTTTGCTTCAAGGAGATGTAGGAAGCGGAAAAACAGTTGTAGCGGCCATTGCTTTATATGCAACCGTCACAGCAGGTTTTCAAGGAGCATTAATGGTACCAACAGAAATTTTAGCCCAACAACATATGGAAAGCTTACAGCAGCTTTTTGACGTTGCTGAAGTCCGAGTGGCTTTATTAACGGGCTCTACCAAAACGAAAGAACGGCGAGAAATTTTAGCTGATTTAGTTAAGGGAGAAATCGACGTGATTGTAGGAACCCATGCGTTAATTCAAGAAGGGGTTGATTTTGCGAATTTGGGATTAGTCATCACAGATGAACAACATCGTTTTGGTGTGAACCAACGACGAGTTTTACGGGAAAAAGGTTTTCAACCAGATGTCTTGTTTATGACAGCAACCCCCATTCCCAGAACCTTAGCTATCACAGCTTACGGAGAAATGGACGTTTCAATTATTGATGAAATGCCAGCTGGTCGTATTCCCGTGGAAACACGTTGGATTCGTCCGCCACAATTAGACAAAGTCTTAGAATGGTCGTACCAAGAACTCAATGCCGGTCATCAAATGTATGTGATTTGTCCTTTAATTGAGGAATCTGAAATGTTAGATGTGCAAAATGCAGTGGCTATTTATGAAGAATTGCAGGAATATTTTGCGCCAAAATTTAACGTCAGTCTTTTACATGGGAAGATGAAAAATAGTGAAAAAGATGAAATTATGGAGACGTTTAAAAACAATGAAAGTCAAGTCTTGGTATCGACAACAGTTATTGAAGTCGGCGTTAACGTTCCCAATGCCACGATGATGTTAATTATCGATGCCGATCGTTTTGGGCTGGCTCAGTTGCATCAATTGCGTGGTCGTGTCGGTCGAGGAGCAGAAGCGTCTTATTGTGTTTTAGTAGCCAATCCTAAAAATGACACTGGGAAAGAACGCATGAAAATTATGACTGAAACGACAAATGGATTTGTCGTTAGCGAAAAAGATTTGGAATTACGTGGTCCAGGAGAAGTTTTCGGTTTCCGTCAATCAGGTTTACCGGAATTTGCGGCCGCCGATTTAGTAACAGATGCACACATTTTAGAAGTGGCACGTAAAGAAGCACAAGCACTCTGGAAAATGGAACAATGGGAAATTTTACCTGAGTATACAGCTCTAGCCAACTACTTAGAAAAAGAGGGCGAAAATCAATTTTTTGATTAAACAGTATGATATACTAGGTAACGAATAAAGGAAGGAGTGCTACACACATGAAAATTGCTGTTGATGCCATGGGTGGCGACAATGCCCCTCAAGCCATTGTAGAAGGTGTCATGTTAGCGAAAAAAGAATTTTCCGATATCGAGTTTTTACTTTACGGAAAAGAAGCTGAAATTAGAAAATATATAACGGATGAAACGAACATTACAATTATCCATACTGATGAAAAAATTAATAGTGACGATGAACCAGTCAAAGCGATTCGTCGTAAAAAACAAGCCTCAATGGTCTTAGCGGCTCAAGCAGTCAAAGCTGGAGAAGCAGATGCGATTTTTTCAGCGGGCAATACAGGAGCATTGTTAGCAGCCGGACTGTTTATTGTCGGACGAATCAAAGGTATTGAACGTCCTGGTTTAATGTCCACAATGCCTGTAATTGGTCAAGAAGGTGCCTTCGATATGTTAGATTTAGGTGCAAATGCTGAAAACAAAGCGGAGCATTTACTTCAATATGGTATCTTAGGTTCTTTTTATGCACAAAATGTGCGTAACGTAGCTAAACCACGCGTGGCATTATTAAATAATGGGACAGAAGAAACCAAAGGCAGTGAAGTGACGAAAAAAGCTTTTGAGTTGTTGAGTCACGAACCTGCGATTCATTTTGTAGGAAACGTAGAAGCTCGTGAATTGCTAAACGGCGTGGCTGATGTGGTGGTGACAGATGGTTTTACTGGAAATGCTGTGTTAAAATCAATCGAAGGAACAGCGATGAACATTATGAGTCTGTTAAAACAAGCCATTTTAGGTGCAGGCGTTAAAGGCAAATTAGGCGCTTTATTATTAAAAGATGCATTAAGCGGCTTAAAAGATGAGATGGATTATGCCAAATATGGTGGTGCCGTATTATTTGGCTTAAAAGCACCGGTTGTTAAAACGCATGGTTCTACAGGTCCTGAAGCTGTGGCAACAACCATTCGCCAAATTCATACAATGCTTGCGACAGATGTGGTGGGTAAATTAGTCCATCAATTTGAAGAAAAAGTCTCAGAATAACGCTTTTTTTGTGTAATCATAATGAAATCTTTGTCATGAAAATGCAAAAAAGCTAGACAAATGCCGAAGAAAGTCGTAAAATATGGCGTAGCTCTTTTTAGACTTTGGTCAAAAGCGTGGAGGTGAATGCAATTGACGCGTGAGGAAGTATTTACAAAAGTAGCCAATGTAATCGCAAATCACTTTGAAGTGGATCCCAATCAAGTAACGGATGCCACTAGTATTAAAGATGATTTAAATGCCGATTCTATTAGTGTAATGGAATTTGTGTTAGAATTGGAAGAAGAGTTTGGTACAGAGATTTCTGATGAAGATGCAGAACAAATCCAAACAGTCGGTGCAGCAGTAGATTATATTGCAACCCATTTAGCTTAATAACTTGGTGAAGGTGATTGAATGTTCAAACATTTAATCATCTTCTTTTTGCATTTTGAGCGTTTAGGGTGCTACTTGCAAATAAAAAATACGTTCTATATAATTACTAAGAATTTGATATGGTTGTGAAAAATAAAAGGATTTTCTTGCTAAAGGGAACATTCACTGATTTTTGATTCAATCATGATTTTTAGATGAGGAGAGGGGAAATAGCTTGTCAGAAGAGAAACAATTACTAGATGTTCACAATCTGCATACTAGTTTCCGAATCAGAGATGACTATTTTGATGCTGTAGATGATGTGTCATTTACGTTAAACCGTAACGAAATTTTAGCGATTGTAGGTGAATCTGGTTGTGGAAAAAGCACTCTAGCAACGACTATTATGGGGTTGCATGATCCGTTAAAAACAAAAATTACGGGCGACATTATTTATCAAGACTTGAATTTAGCCAATCTTAACGAAACACTTTATAACAAAATTCGTGGCAATGACATGGGCATGATTTTTCAAGACCCATTATCAGCATTAAACCCTTTAATGCGCATTGAAGACCAAATTGAAGAAGGTTTGTCTTACCATACCGCAATGAACGCTGAAGAACGTCAAGCGCGTGTATTAGAATTGTTGGGACAAGTCGGTATTCCTAATCCCAAACGAGTAAGTCGCCAATACCCGTATGAATTATCAGGAGGCATGCGCCAACGAGTGATTATTGCGATTGCCATTGCGTGTAAACCGCCAATTATTATTGCGGATGAACCAACAACTGCCTTAGATGTAACGATTCAAGCTCAAATTTTAGACTTATTGACAGATTTACAAAAAGAAACAGAAGCAGGCATTATCTTAATTACGCATGATTTAGGTGTTGTAGCTGAAATGGCTGATCGGGTAGCTGTGATGTATGGCGGGCAATTCGTTGAAGTTGCTAGCGCAGAAGAATTATTTGATAACCCGAAACATCCCTATACACGGTCATTGTTGCAATCGATCCCGCAAGAAGAAACCAAAGCTGATTTACACGTGATTGATGGCGTCGTCCCATCGTTGAAAAATATGGAACGAGTGGGCTGTCGCTTTGCTCCACGTATTCCATGGATTCCAGAAGATGCCCACGAACAAAATCCAACGTTGCATGAAGTAGCACCCGAGCATTTTGTTCGTTGTACTTGCTACCAACATTTCCATTTTAAAGACGAGGAGTCGGATATATGTCAGAATTAATTACAATCAACGATCTGAAAATTCATTATCCTATTCGCAGTGGTTTTTTTAATTTAGTAACCGACTATGTCTATGCAGTTGATGGCGTGGATTTTACAATTGAAAAAGGAAAAACGTATGGTTTAGTTGGGGAATCAGGTTCAGGGAAATCTACAATAGGGAAAGCGATTGTTGGTTTGGAAAAAGTAACCAGCGGGTCAATTATTTATGACGGACAAGATATTACAAAAGCCGCTGTTCGTAAAAAGATGAATTACAATAAAGACGTGCAAATGATTTTTCAAGATTCCATGTCTAGTTTAAATCCTAAAAAACGAGTCTTAGATATTATCGCAGAACCGTTACGCAAGTTTGAACGATTAAGCGACCAAGAAGAGAAAAAACGTGTGAAAGAACTGTTGGATATAGTTGGCATGCCAGAAGATGCTCTTTATAAATATCCACATGAATTTTCAGGAGGGCAACGCCAACGATTAGGAATCGCACGCGCAGTTGCATCGAATCCTAAACTAATCGTGGCGGATGAACCTGTTTCCGCCTTAGATTTATCCGTACAAGCTCAAGTCTTAAATTTTATGAAACGAATTCAAGAAGAATACAAATTAAGTTATTTATTTATTTCACACGATTTAGGGGTAGTGAAACATATGTGTGACACGATTGCAATTATGTATAAAGGACGTTTTGTTGAGATTGGGACACGGGAAGATATCTATAATCAGCCACAACACATTTACACAAAACGGTTATTGTCTGCCATTCCACAAATTGATGTTCGTAATCGCGAGATACATAAAGCACAGCGTCGTGCAGTCGAACAAGAATACCAGCTCCATCAAAAAGATTATTATGATGAAAATGGCCGGGTCTACGATTTAGTTGAGTATACACCGACTCATCAAGTCGCGTTAATTAATGGAGGTGTCAACTAATGTGGAAAACCATTTTACGTCGCTTACTTTTGATGATTCCTCAAGTCATTATTTTAAGTTTGTTAATTTTTGTATTAGCTAAAATGATGCCAGGAGATCCTTTTACCGGATTGATTGACCCATCAACTGATCCTGCGCGTTTGGAAGAATTACGTCAAGCAGCTGGTTTTTACGATCCATGGTATATTCAATACTTCCGCTGGATTAATAATGCATTACACGGTGATTTTGGGATTAGTTATATGTATAAATATGAAGTGACGACAGTTATTGGACAACGTATCGGTAATACGCTTCGTTTATCAGTGATTTCAGTGATTTTAACGTATACACTTGCGATTCCTCTAGGATTGTATGCAGGTCGGTATCAAAATTCTTGGTTTGATAAAGTCGTTGTGGTTTATAATTTTATTAGTTTTGCCATACCGACGTTTGTGTTGGCGTTATTAATGGTCTATATTTTTGGTTTTAAATTGGGGTGGTTCCCAACAAGTGGCAGTGTTTCCATCAATGCGGTTCCGAGAACATTTGGCTATTTCATGAGTCAGCTCTACCATGTGATTTTACCAGCAATTGTTCAAGCGTTATTAGGAACGGCCGTCACAATTCAATATTTGCGTAGCGAAGTAATTGATGCGAAGCAGATGGATTATGTGCGGACAGCCCATTCGAAAGGCGTACCCACTGGGAAAGTCTTTAATCACCATATTTTTCGTAATGCGTCGTTACCAATTATCTCGACTTTAGGTTATGAAATCACAGGTTTGATTGCTGGTTCAGTGATGATTGAACAAATTTTTAGTTATCCAGGAATCGGGAATTTATTTATTTCTAGTATTAATCAACGTGATTATTCAGTCATTACTGCCTTAATCTTATTGTTTGGATTAGCAACGTTAATTGGCACGTTGTTATCAGATATTATCATGAGTATTGTCGATCCACGAATACGAGTACAATAAAATGGGAGGAAAGTCACGTATGTCAATAGAACAAACAGAGCAACAAGAAGCAGTGTCTATTCCGCCCATGGGAATCCGGATGATTGCTCGAGAATTTAAAAAAGATCAATTGGCGATGTTTTCGTTAACAGTACTCATTATCATTTTATTATTTGCCTTCATTGGTGCAATGATTTTAGATCAAAATGTTATAACCAAAATTAATATTTTAGATCGTTTTGCCCGCCCAGGAGATATTTCAATGACAGGACACAAATATCTTTTGGGGACAGATGAAGGGGGTCGTGATATATTTGGTTTATTAGTTTTTGGTGCACGTAATTCCATCTTCATTGGATTTTCGATTACAATCATTACCTCGATTATCGGTGTGTTTGTCGGTTTGATTGCCGGTTATTACGGTGGAATTATCGATAGTATCATTATGCGAATTGTCGACTTTATTATGATTTTACCAATTATGTTAATTATCATTGTGTTAGTGACAATTGTACCTCGTTACAATGCGTTAACGCTGGTTTGGATTATGTCGGCCTTTTATTGGGTCGGTAAAGCACGATTGTTTCGTGCAAAAACGCTATCTGAATCAAGACGAGACTATATTAGTGCATCAAAAACATTAGGATCATCTGATTTTAAAATTATTTTCCGTGAATTATTGCCCAATGTCAGTTCGTTAATTATCACGAATTTAACGATGAATTTTGCAGCAAATATCGGAATTGAAACAAGTTTAACGTTCTTAGGCTTTGGCTTACCATCAAAAACACCAAGTTTGGGGACTTTAACGGCATATGCGAATAACTCAGAAACCTTAGCAAATCGTCCATGGATTTGGGTGCCAGCCTCACTCTTAATTCTGGTATTAATGCTAAGTATCAACTATGTCGGTCAAGCGTTGAAACGCTCTGCAGATGCTCGTCAGCGTTTAGGCTAAAATAAGGAGGACACATAAATGAAGAAAAAAATAGTGATTGGTTTAATCACAGTAGCTGGTTTTTCCCTGACACTGGCTGCTTGTAGCAATAAAATTGATGAAACGCAACCTACAGAAGAAAAGAAAGAACATAAATTTTCACCTGCTGTCAAAAACAAAGGAGAAGCGATTGCAGGGCAAACATTAGAAATCGCACAAGTTTCTTCAAATGATTTTACAGGGATTTTTTCAAGAACATTTGCGACAAATACCTTGGATTCAAGTTTCTTTGAACCAGCCGATGAGCCATTGTTTACTTATGACGAAGATTTACGTGTACGTGATGGCGCAGCTGCCATAAAATTTGATGAAAAGCAAAAACAAGTTCGTTTAACCTTACGAGACAATTTAAAATGGAATGACGGCGAAGATGTGACTGCCGATGACATTATCTTTACCTATGAAGTCATTGCTGACAAAGATTACGATGGTGTGCGTTATAACAACAATATTCGTAATATCGTAGGCATTGAAGAATTCCATGACGGCAAAGCAGAGACTATTTCAGGAATTGAAAAAATCAATGACAAAGAAGTCGTGATTACGTACAAAGAATTTACTCCTTCCATGCTACAAGGTGGCGGTAGTGTATGGAGTTCAGTGATGCCAAAACATGTATTTGAAGATATTCCCGTAAAAGACATGGAAGCATCCGATGCTGTTCGTAAAAATCCAGTGACGTTTGGTCCTTATTATGTGAGCAAAGTTATTCCGGGTGAATCTGTAGAATTTTTACCAAATAAATATTATTATGGTGAACAACCAAAATTAGATAAAATTGTCATGAAAAAAGTACCCACCGCTTCTGCCACCGCTTCGATTGCTGCAAAAGAATACGATATTTATGTGGGGATGCAAACAGCTGAATATACTTCTTGGCAAAATTCAGAAGGCTATGACATTTTAGGACAACAACAAACCTCTTATAGCTACATTGGCTTTAAGCTAGGTTATTGGGATGCGGAAGCGTCTAAAAATAAATATAATCCCGAAGCTAAAATGGCAAACAAAGAACTGCGACAGGCGATTGGTTATGCGATTGATAATGAAACCATTGCAACTCAGCTGTACAATGGTCTGCAAGTTCGTGCAAATTCATTAATCGTTCCAGCATTTACTTCGTTGCATGACGATACTTTTGAAGGATTTACGTACAATCCAGAAAAAGCGAATGAACTATTGGATCAAGCGGGATATAAAGATATCAATGATGATGGTATTCGTGAAGATCCAGAAGGTAACCCATTTAAAATTAATTTTGCTTTCCGTGACGGTGGGGATACTGCGCAAGCATTAGCTGAATATTATATCCAACAATGGTCAGAAGTTGGTTTGGACGTGGAATTAACCTCAGGGCGTTTAATTGAAGTGAACTCGTTTTATGAAATGTTAGAAAACGATGATCCGAAAATTGATATGTACCAAGCAGGTTGGTCAACAGGATTCGATCCAAATCCAACTGGTTTATACAGTGAAAACGGCGCATTCAACTATACCCGCTTTGTCTCAGAAAAAAATGAAGAATTGTTAAATGCACTTTCAAGCACAGAAGCCCTTGATCCAGCTAAAGCTAAACAACTTTATAGCGATTGGCAAGCCTATGTTTTTGATGAAGCATACGTTATTCCAACAACCTACGCGTATGAAGTCGTTCCGGTATCTGAACGGGTGACAGGTTATGACATTTCTCGTGACTTAGATCATTACGTTTATGCTGATTTAGGCGTGACAGCTGAAAAACGATAAATAGTGAATGAACCACCTCTGTTGCAGGCAACAGAGGTGGTTTTATATGGAAGCAAGCGAGTGTGATTCACAACAAGATTGAATTTATTTTGTTGGGCGTTGACTTCCTCTATTATAGGGAGATGCTAGTAATCAAAGGACGGTGCTTGTGAGTCATCGCTTTTATGATA
This sequence comes from Enterococcus sp. AMC1623, assembly GCF_058216495.1. Taxonomy (NCBI): domain Bacteria; kingdom Bacillati; phylum Bacillota; class Bacilli; order Lactobacillales; family Enterococcaceae; genus Enterococcus; species Enterococcus sp. AMC1623. The sequence continues at coordinate 2,850,396 of NZ_CM177096.1, forward strand.
AAGCACTAAATTTTCCCAAAGTTTTCCAAACGATTGTACGTGAATCGTTTCCTAATTAAAGAAAAAACAGTATAATGAAACAGTGTGAATAAAAAGAATAAAGGAATGGAACGAATGGATAATCAGTTAATCAACGAACTAAAAGAAAAGTTTAACATTGTGTTTCGGGATGTTAGTTTACTGGAACAGGCATTTACCCATTCATCTTATGTGAATGAGCACCGTAATTTACAACTATCCGATAATGAACGCTTGGAATTTTTAGGCGATGCCGTCTTAGAATTACTGGTTTCACGCTTTTTGTACAATCAATTTCCAACTGTACCAGAAGGCCGATTAACCAAACTACGTGCAGCAATTGTCCGCGAAGATAGTTTAGCTAAATTTGCTAAGGAATGTCACTTTGACCGCTATATTTGTCTTGGCAAAGGAGAAGAAAATTCTGGTGGACGCAAGCGTCCGTCACTGTTATGTGATTTGTTTGAATCATTTTTAGGCGCATTGTATTTAGATCAAGGATTAAAAGCAGTGCATGAATTTTTAGGCAAAATTGTGTTTCCTAAAGTAAAAGCAGGTGCTTTTTCACATGAGATGGATCATAAGACCCGTTTGCAAGAAGTCTTACAACGTTCAGGTGATGTTTTAATCGACTATCGACTTGTTAAAGAAGAAGGTCCAGCACATGAACGTTTGTTTTGGACAGAAGTTTTTTGTGATGGTCAATTGATTGGTAAAGGTCACGGAAAATCAAAAAAATTAGCAGAACAAGATGCAGCGGCCAATGCGCTAACGCATTTAGAAGAATGAGTGAGGAAATTAGGTGTATTTAAAACGAATTGAGATAGCTGGCTTTAAATCATTTGCTGATCGAACAGTCATTGATTTTGAAAACAGTGTGACAGCTGTCGTAGGACCAAATGGAAGTGGAAAAAGCAACATCACCGAAGCGATTCGTTGGGTATTAGGTGAGCAATCGGCCAAAAATCTACGTGGCGGAAAAATGCCAGATATTATTTTTGCCGGTTCAGACTCGCGTAAGCCATTAAATATCGCAGAAGTTACCGTTGTTTTAGACAATACAGATAACTATCTACCCGTAGATTACAGCGAGATTAGTGTCACACGTCGCTTACGTCGGAGTGGAGAAAGTGATTTTTTCTTAAATAAACAAAGTTGTCGTTTAAGAGACATTCAAGAATTATTTATGGACTCTGGCTTAGGGAAGGAGTCCTTTTCCATTATTTCACAAGGGAAAGTGGAAGCAATTTTTAGTAGTAAGCCAGAAGATCGTCGCGGGATTTTTGAAGAAGCAGCCGGTGTATTAAAGTATAAACAACGTAAAAGACAAGCAGAGCAAAAATTATTTGAAACGGAAGATAATTTAAGTCGTGTACAAGACATTGTTTATGAACTGGAAGACCAGCTCGCGCCATTGGAAGAGCAAAGTAAAACAGCAAAGCTTTACCTGGAATTAAAAGAACAATTTACGCAAGTGGATGTTGCGTATACTGTAGCAGAAATGAAGGAAGCAAAAGCCGTTTGGGATGATACGCAAGCCCAATTTGACCAATTGAATGAACAATTAGAAACAATTGCGCAGTCAATTCATGCGGAAGAAACCCAATTACAGGCATGGCGCTTGCGTCGAAGTACCTTAGACCAAACGCTAGAAGATGGTAATCAGAAGCATTTACGCGTAGTCGAAGCGTTAAAACAAGCAGAAGGGCAACAAGAAGTTTTGTTGGAACGCTCAAAGCATACGCAAAAAAGTAGCCAAGAATACCAAGAGAATTTTGAAGAAGTTTCTGAAAAAATCAGCGAGTTAGAAGAAGACAAAACGCAGTTGATTACGGAATTGTCACAAAAAAATGGACAAGTCCAACAGATGGAAAAACGTATTACGGAAGCGGAAGCTGAATTGTCGAAATATCAAAAATCAACCAAAGAAGTCATCGCTGAATTGCGTGGACAATACGTTGACGCGATGCAAGAACAAGCTAATATTGGGAATGAATTAAAATATTTAGATCGACAATACCAGCAAGAAATGGCGAAAAACCAAAATAGATTGGCCAAACAACAAACAATTAGTGCCGATGTGACAGCCAAAGAGCAACAACTAAAACAGTTGACACAAGAACTAACAACAGCGCAACAACAATTAACCGAACAACGTAGCACTTACGTTCAAACCAAAGAAAAAATTCAATTGAATCAACAACATTTTGCAGAAGCCCAAAAGAAAATGTATCAGTTAATGAATGATTTGCAGCAAGTGAAAGCTCGTCAAAAGAGTTTGCAAGACATTCAAGATAATTATACGGGGTTTTATCAAGGTGTTCGTTTAGTCTTGCAACATAAACAAGAGCTAGCGGGCATTGTAGGTGCAGTTGCAGAACTAATTGAAGTGCCTAACACGTATGCTTTAGCTATTGAAACAGCATTAGGTGGCGCAGCGCAACACATTGTCGTTGAAAATGAACGTGACGCTCGAACAGGAATTACGTTTTTAAAACAACATCGAGGTGGTCGTGCGACCTTTTTACCAATGACGACGATTAAATCACGGATTATTTCTGAAGCAGTCCGCCGTCAAGCTGAAACAGTCACCGGCTTTGTGGGTGTTGCTAGCGAATTAGTGACGTATCCTGAGAACGTGCAAATGATTATTGAAAATTTATTAGGTCCCATTTTAATTGCCGAAGATTTAGAAAGTGCCAACGCCTTAGCTCGTACGTTACACTACCGTTATCGAATAGTTTCTTTAGATGGTGATGTGATGAATGCAGGTGGTTCAATGACTGGTGGCGCAACCAAACGAGGCAATCAAAGTAATTTGTTTGGTCAAACGAATGAATTAAATCAATTAAAAGAACAAGCCGAACAACTAGATCAACGTTTACAAGTGACTGAAAAGCAAGTCCGACAATTTGAGCTGGCAGCAAATGAAGCCCAAGCTCGTTTGGAAGAATTACGTGAGATAGGCGAAACAGCACGAATCAAAGAACAAGAGCTGTTAAACAAACAACAACATGTTCAAACCGAACTGGAACGTTTGAAAAAAGAACAACAGATTTTTGCTTTTGAAAACCGCGAAGTTCAAGCATTTTTCGAAGATTATGATGAGCAAAAAGACGAGTTGACAGCACGCCAAGCAACGGTTGAAAAACAATTGACGACAATCAATGCGGAAATTCAAGAATTAGGCGCCCAAGAAGACTTAATTGAAGAAAAACGTGCCAATCTTAGTCAAGAACTAACCACCTTGAAAGCAGAATTTGCTGTTAATAAAGAACAAGCGAGTCATCTGCAACAAAAAATTGTCGCAATTAATCAAACAATTGAGGAACAAACCATACGTCAACAATCACTGGAACGACAAATTGCCGCTTTATCAATGGACTTTTCTGATCATGAAATGACCGAAGAATCTTTACAAAAACAAGTAGACAAGCTACGAGCAAGCAAAGCAACCCTACAGGAAGAATTGCAAGCAACACGTGAAGAGCGCTATCGTCTCCAACAAGAAATCACCAATAAAGATGAGCAATTGAGCCAATTAAATATTGAGCAAAAAGAAACGATGAGTTTAAAAACCAAAGTTGAAGTAGAAAAAAATCGAGCGGAGATTTTGCTTGATAATCGTCTGCATTATTTGCAAGAAGAGTATCATTTAACATTTGAAGCAGCCGAATTTAAATATCCAGCTGTCGAAAAAAGTGCTGAAATGAAGCAAGAAATTCAAGGCTTACGTCGCCGAATTGATAACTTAGGACCTGTTAACTTAAATGCAATTGAGTTATACCAACAAGTCAAAGAACGCCATGAATTTTTAACGAGTCAACGCGATGATTTATTAGCGGCAAAAGATCAATTATTTGATACAATGTCAGAAATGGACGAAGAAGTAAAAACACGCTTTAAAGAAGTATTCGAAGGCATTCGTCAGAAATTTAAAGTCGTTTTTCCCAATATGTTTGGTGGCGGACGTGCTGAATTAGTTTTAACAGATCCAACCGACTTATTAAATACCGGCATTGAAATTGAAGCCCAACCACCAGGAAAGAAACTACAAAATCTAAGCTTACTTTCTGGTGGTGAACGAGCCTTAACAGCGATTGCTTTGCTTTTTTCTATTATTCAAGTGCGACCAGTGCCGTTTTGTGTATTAGATGAAGTAGAAGCCGCGCTTGATGAAGCCAATGTCATGCGTTTTGGTCATTATTTACAAACCTTCCAAAACGACACGCAGTTTATTGTCGTTACTCACCGCAAAGGGACGATGGAAGCGGCCAATGTATTATATGGTGTGACAATGGAAGAATCGGGTGTATCAAAAATTGTTTCAGTACGTCTAGAAGATGTGACTGATGATGGGAAAATTACAACAGCGTAGAAGGAGATACTGATGATTAAGTTAATTGCAATTGATTTAGATGGAACGTTACTTGATGGAAAAAAACGTATTTCAGAGCGTAATAAACAAGCCTTACAGCAAGCGAAAGCACAAGGTATCAAAGTTGTCTTGTGTACGGGTCGTCCTTTACGTGCGATTGAACCGTTTTTACACGAGTTAGAGTTACAAGATGAGGGAGATTATAGCATCACTTTTAATGGCGGGTTAGTCCAAAAAAATGATACAGGTGAAGTGATGGAACGCGCAACATTGGAAGTATCTGATGTTCAATCGCTCGTTGCTTTAGCCGAAGAATTAGATTTACCGATGGATGTATTATCACATGATACGGTGATTATTTTAGATCCGTCAAAAAATCATAAAACGTTGTATCCAGAGTTGTCACCATTATTGCATCGTGAAACAGCGAAAGTAGCCGAATTACCAGCAGACCGATTGTATAATAAAGTGGTCGTTGGGTATCATAAAGACTATCTTGATGAGCAAATTCAAAAAATTCCCGCTACTGTCCGTGAGCAATATGAAGTCATTAAAACACGTGACAATTTATTGGAATTTATGCCAAAAGGAATTACCAAAGCATATGGTATTTCTTTACTGGCAAAAGATTTAGGCATTGAGCAAGAAGAGGTAATGTGTATTGGTGATGAAGAAAATGATTTACCAATGATTGAATATGCCGGAATTGGTGTAGCGATGGCAAATGCGATTCCACGCGTGAAAGAGATTGCGGATGTTGTGACCGATTCAAATGAAGAAGACGGCGTTGCTAAAGTCGTTGAAAAATACGTATTACGATAAGGAGTGAAAAAATATGGGGTTATTTGATAAGATTAAGAGCGCCTTTATTCGTGACAAAGAAAAAGAGCAAGAATCAGAAGTTGAAGAAATTGAAGAAGTTGATCAAGTCGAAGAAGACGCTGAGGATCTCGTGGTTGAAGAGACTCAAGAAATAACGGAAACAGAAATCGAAGAAGCTGAAGTCGAAGAAGTTGAGGCGACTATCGAGGAAGTTACGGAAGTTGTCCCAGAACCAATTGAAATCAGTGAAGAAGAAATATCAGAAGTGACAGCGTCTGAACCAGTTTCAGAATCGATTGACACGCAAGAAAAATACAACAAAGGTTTAGCAAAAACTCGTAAAACATTTAAACAACGGATGAATGAATTGTTTGCTAACTTCCGTTCAGTAGACGAAGATTTCTTTGAAGAAGTCGAAGAAACGTTGATTGGTGCCGATGTTGGTTTCGAAACGTCGATGAGAATTGCTGATGAATTACGCCAAGAGGTGAAGTTACGGAATGCTAAAAAACCAGCAGCCGTTCAAAATGCAATTATCGAAAAACTAGTCGATTTATACGAAGAAGAAGGCTTAAATGAAGTCAATGAATTAAATCTACAAACAAATGGCTTATCTGTTTTCTTATTTGTCGGTGTAAATGGGGTAGGTAAAACGACAAGTATTGGGAAATTAGCCAATCAATATCGCTTAGAAGGCAAAAAAGTTCTATTAGCAGCCGCGGATACGTTCCGAGCTGGGGCGATTGATCAGTTGGTTGTGTGGGGCGAACGCGCACAAGTCGAAGTTGTCCGTGGCAAAGCTGGCGGTGACCCGGCAGCAGTTGTGTTTGATGCGATGCAACGTGCCAAAGAAGAGCATGCCGATGTTTTATTAGTGGATACGGCAGGTCGTTTGCAGAATAAAGTGAACTTGATGAACGAATTAGACAAAATCAAACGGATTATTCAACGAGTTGACCCAGAAGCACCTCATGAGGTATTGCTTGTTTTGGATGCAACAACGGGACAAAATGCAATGACACAAGCCAAACAATTCAAAGAAACAACGGATGTGACTGGTTTAGTTTTAACCAAACTAGATGGCACAGCAAAAGGTGGAATTGTGTTAGCTATCCGTAATGAATTGCACTTGCCAGTAAAACTTGTGGGTCTAGGGGAAGGCATTGACGACTTAGAGCCATTTAACCCGAATGATTTTGTTGTCGGTTTATTCAAAGAACTTTTACAAGAAGAATATTGAGAAAAAGACAGCTGAAGATTCGGCTGTCTTTTTTGCTTGAAAATTTTTAGAAAAAGAGACAAAAAGTAAGCAAGTCTTTTCAGTTGTTGATATAATACGGATAATACCTTGTTTGAAAGAAGGGAAACTTACTGATGAATATTCAACAAATTTTAGAAAAACAAGAACTCCAACCGTATTTATTAAAAGTCCGTTATGGAATGGAGAAAGAAAGTCAACGTGTGACCGTAACAGGTGATTTAGTTACGACAGATTATCCGAATACTTTGGGGAATCGCACACACCATCCCTATATTCAGACGGATTTTGCTGAGACACAAATGGAATTGATTACACCTGTGACAGAAAGCATTCCAGAACTATTTCGTTATTTAGCAGCTATTCACGATGTTACGTATCGTTCAATGAATAATGAAGAAATGTTGTGGCCATTAAGCATGCCACCAGCATTACCAGAAAAAGATGAAGACATTATCATCGCAAAATTGGAAAATTTTGAAGATGTTTTATATCGTCGCTATTTGGCAAAGACGTATGGTCGTCGTAAACAGATGGTCAGTGGTATTCATTTTAATTTTGAATTTGGAGATGCGTTAATCAGAAAATTATTTGAAGCACAAAAGGAAGTAACCGATTATCAACAATTTAAAACTGACATTTATTTAAAAGTAACACGCAATTATTTACACTATCGTTGGTTAATCACGTATTTCTTTGGAGCAACACCCACTAGTGAAGCTCGTTATTTCGTTGATGAAAAAGGACCAAATGAGCCCGTACGCAGCATTCGGAACAGTATCTACGGTTATAAAAACCATGAAGATGTACAAGTCACTTATGCGACGATTCAAGATTATTTAGCCGATATTGACCGCATGGTAGAAGAGGGCAAATTATCAGAAGAAAAAGAATTTTATGCACCAGTTCGTTTGCGTGGCGGGAAAAAAGTTGCTGATTTAGCCTCAGCGGGTATCCGTTATATTGAATTACGAAATATCGATTTAAATCCTTTTGAAAAATACGGTATTAGCGAACTGCAAGTGGAATTTTTACATGTCTTTTTACTCTTCCTATTGTGGAAAGATGAAGGCAACGATGCCGATGAATGGGTAGCACAAGGAGACGAAAAAGAAAAAATCGTTTCTTTAGAACATCCACTTCAACCTACTATTTTTATCGAAGAAGCCCGTGAATTGCTTGCTGAATTTGCTGCATTTATTGATAAATTAGCCCTTCCTGTATCAGAAAATTTACTTGCTGATTTGGAAGAACAACTGGATGATCCTGCAAAAACCCTAGCTGGGAAATTATATCTAGCTAGTCAACAAACGAGTCAAAAAGAATTAGCAGTCACTCATGGCAAACAATATCATGACTATGCGTGGGAACGTCCTTATCAATTAGCTGGTTTCCGTGAAATGGAATTGTCGACACAAATTTTACTTTTTGACGCGATTCAAAAAGGCATTCAAGTCGAAGTGCTTGATGAAAGCGACCAATTCCTGAAATTAAAAGTAGGCGATAAGGTTGAATACGTCAAAAATGCCAACATGACGAGTAAAGATAACTATATCGTGCCGTTAATTATGGCAAATAAAACCGTTACTAAAAAAGTTTTAGCCAATGCGGGCTACCGTGTGCCCGCTGGTCGTGAATTTGATGACAAAGCAACTGCTTTGCAAGGCTATGCTGAATTTGCTGAGCAAGGTTTTGTCGTAAAACCGAAAACAACAAATTATGGGCTAGGCATTTCTATTTTTAAAGAAGGAGCTTCCTTTGAAGATTATCAAGAAGCAGTGGATATTGCTTTTTCAGAAGATCATTCAATTTTAGTTGAAGAATTTTTACCTGGTACGGAATATCGTTTCTTTGTGTTAGATGGTGAAACGAAGGCCATCATGCTTCGTGTCCCAGCCAACGTCCAAGGGGATGGTATTCATACTATTACTGAATTAGTAGCAAAGAAAAATGAAGACCCATTGCGTGGAACAGATCACCGGGCACCATTGGAATTGATTCAACTAGGAAATATTGAAAAGTTGATGTTAAAAGCGCAAGGCTACACCGTGGATTCGATTCCACAAGCAGGAACAATCGTGTATCTACGCGAAAATTCCAATATTAGTACGGGTGGCGACTCCATTGATATGACGAAAGAGATTCCAGAAGATTATCAAAAGGTTGCGGCAGCAGCAGTCGAGGCGTTAGGTGCAGTGATTTGCGGGATTGATTTAATTATTCCTGATAAAAATCGTCCAGCAGATGAGCCCGGAGCGTACGGTATTATTGAAGCAAACTTTAATCCAGCGATGCACATGCATATGTATTCGTATCAAGGCCAAAGTCGTCGTTTAACGATGGATGTCTTAAATTTATTATTTCCTGAAGTAATGTAAAAAAGTCGGTCGTTCATCTGCTCATGAACGATCGACTTTTTATTGTGTGTCATTTTCACCGTTATTCTTTAAACTGGCTTTGATGAAGCTGTGCATATAGTCCATTCTGTTGAAGTAATTCCGCATGATTACCTTGTTCAACAATCGTGCCTTGGGCCATGACTAAAATTAAATCGGCTTTTTCAATGGTTGATAGACGATGAGCAATCACAAAGCTCGTTCGATTTTCAGTTATGCGTTGCATAGCTGTTTGGATTTCGACTTCTGTACGCGTATCTACGCTGGATGTTGCTTCATCTAAAATAACCACTGGCGGATTGGCTAAAATCACTCGAGCAATCGTTAATAATTGTTGTTGCCCTTGTGATAGGGAGCCATTCTCACTAGAAATGATTGTGTCATAGCCCTCTGGTAACGTTCGAATAAAGTGGTCACATTGTGCCATTTTGGCAACGTCGATGATTTCTTCTCGTGTCGCTTCTTTTTTGCCATAAGCAATATTCTCCGCGACAGTGCCTTCAAATAACCAAGTATTTTGAAGAACCATTCCAAACATAGAGCGTAATTCTTTACGAGATAATGTTGTAATATCATGACCGTCAAACATAATTTTACCACCGTTAATTTCATAAAAACGCATCAGTAAATTGACCAAAGTTGTTTTACCCGCACCAGTTGGACCTACAATCGCAATCATTTTATTCGGTTGGGCTTCAAAACTGATATCGTTCATTAATAATTTATCTGGCGTATAACCAAATTGGACATGTTCAAAGGTGATTTGACCTTGCGGATATTTCAGTTTATTTGTATGGTTACTGTCAGGGATTTCTTCTGGTTGGTCTAAAATCACTAACACTCGGTCCAAGGATGCCATGGCGCTTTGAATGGCATTAATGACATAAGAAAAATTAGTGATAGGCTCAGACACTTGATTCACGTATTGAAGATAAGCTTGAATAATCCCGATGGTCATCGATCCTTGAATGACCATACCCGCACCAAGAATGGCACTGACAATAAAAGCGAGTTGGTTAATGAAACGAACCGCAGGATAAATCGCAAAGTCAAAAAATTGTGAATTTTGAAAGGCTTGTGCATGCTGTCTATTTGTTTTATCAAGCATGTCAGCTGTCAATTGTTGATTGTGGAAGGCTTTTATTTCTAAATTCCCAGAGAAAAATTCTTCAACTTGATTGTTTAAATTTCCTAATTCAACTTGATTTTTATCCGCTAAAATTTTGTTTTTATTGGCAATCCAGCCTGTTACCAGCGTAGCTAGAGCAATAACCAACAAGATAATCCCGGTTAATTTCAAATCTATATAAAACAACATTGCTAGACCTAAGGAAATATTGACAACCGAAGAAAATAACTGATTAATTCCTGTTAGAAGCACTTCAGAAATGCGGTTAATATCATTCGTTGTACGACTTAGAATATCTCCTACTTGATGTGTATCAAAAAAGGACATCGGGAGCACTTTAAATTTTTGTGAGATTTCTTTTCGTAAACGTAAGGTGATTTGCTCACTGAGCGAGGCCATCATCTTTTCTTGCAAATAAGAAAAAATCGCACTGATAATCGCAATTCCTAGCAAAATAAGCACAGGGAAGCCCAAGACCCCTTTGATTGTCGAAAAAGTTAGCGTGCTCGATGCGCGTTGAATCGTCGCTAATAAATTATCAATGGCAACAGCCATAATTAACGGCATCACTGTCACCAGAGTATTACTAATTAAACTACAAATAGCTAAAAGATAGAAATATTTCCGTTCTGGCTTAATAAAAGTAACGAAGCGTTTAAAACTCCCATGTTTTTGAGTCATCTCCATCTGAGTTTCCTCCTTTAAAATCTATTCCCTGAGAAAATGCGAATTCTTGATAGGTTTGATTGTTTTTTAACAACTCTTCATGTGTTCCTTGACCAACAATCCGACCTTCATCTAGAACAATAATTCGGTCGGCATCTTTAATCGTACTTAATCGTTGTGCGACAATTAAAAAAGTTGCTTCAGGCATCTGCGTTGCTAAAGAATGACGTAATAAAGCGTCTGTTTGATAGTCAAGAGCTGAAAAACTGTCGTCAAAAATATAAAGTTGTGCTGGTTTGACTAACGCTCTAGCAATACTCAAGCGTTGTTTTTGACCCCCAGAAAAATTTGTTCCTCCTTGGGCAACAAAACTATGAATACCTTGATCTTGCTGAGACACGAAGTCTGTGGCTTGAGCAATTTCCAGAGCCTGCGCCATCATTTCATCTGTAGCAGAAGCGTAGCCCATTTTTAAATTACTGGCGATTGTGCCACTAAAAAGAAAGGCTTTTTGTGGGACGTAGCTAATTTTATGAATTAAGTCGGCTTGCGGAATCGTTTTTAACTCTTGTCCGTCAATAAGTATGTGTCCTTTTTGAATCGTAGTTAAATGGAGTAGGACTTTCGCAATGGTACTTTTACCTGAACCAGTGCCGCCGACAATCGCTGTGGTTTTTCCTTTCAAAATATCAAAAGAAATATCATTTAACACAGGTTCAGCACCGTTATAAGCGAAAGTTACGTGTTGAAAACGGACAAAAGGCGCACCCTCTTGGATAGAAGGTGCTGCTGAATCTGCCTGTGTGATTATTTCTGGTGTTGTTTCCAGCACCTCATTCACCCGATTCAGAGAAGCCAAGGAACGAGGCAGAGTGACAATCACCATTGCCGCCACAATTAGATAAGCTAAGGTCAGGACAGAATATTCAATCACCGCAGTCACAACACCAATTTGCAACTGTCCACTGCCGACTAGAAGACCACCAAACCAAATAATTAAAGAAAAAACCAAACCCATTAATAAATAAGCAATTGGAGTTAAGAAGGCAAAAATTTTATTCACCCGAATCATGCTATCTGCATAATCTGTAAAACGTTGATTGAGTTTTGTTTCTTCTACATGTTGCTTATCAAATGCTCGAATCATCATCATGCCGTTGAAAAATTCTCTAAGTTTCACCATCATTTTATCTAAACGAATTTGAATTTCGCGGGATAATGGTAAGCCTTTTTTCAATAAATAGTTCACGGAAAGCAAATATAAGACAATCGCCAAAAGAGGAATGCTAGCTAATTTAGGTGAATGAATCGCTGTCATCACTACGGCGAATAGACAAATAATAGGAGCTGGAATAATCAACTGTAATGCCATTACCATCGAACGTTGAATATTGGTCACGTCGTTCATCATTCGAGTTAATAAGCTTGAGATATTAAACGATTCCACATCTTGAATCGATAACAGTTGAATTTTATGATAAAAATTACGTCTTAGTTCATAGCCGTATAAGGCAGCTAATCGGGCAGATAAATAACTACCGTAAATCGCCGCAGCACTACCAACTAACGCGACAGCTAGCATTTGCCCCCCGATTTTTATCACTAAGGAATAATTGTTGGAAGCAATACCACTATCGATAAGCTCACCAATTAAAAAAGGAACAGCTAACGTTCCTAACACTTGAATAATTAAACTGAGTAGGGTTAAAAGACTCAATTTTTTGTTTTTTGAAAAAAATAATAGTAGATGTTTCATTGTGAGTACTCTCTTTCTTTTTAGTAATTGCTTGAAAATCAGGAAATAAATCAAGCAGGAGGAGCGTTTCAAGAATCGCAAGTTTTATTCTAAACCTTCAAGTAGCTTGAATGTCAATGAGAAAAGTTTTATCATTGTACTAAAAAGAAAAAGGCGGTGCATTATGGAAGAAAAAACCTATACCATCGGAGAAATCGCAAAATTATTTCAAATCCCCACATCAACCACTCGTTACTGGGAAGAAAAGGAAATCTTTTCTGCGAAGCGCAATGATGAAAATGATTATCGAGAATATACTATTCAAACGATTATCGAATTATTAGATGTCGTTTTCCATCGCAATCTAAATATTCCGATTCAAAAAATGAAAAATTTTAATCGCTTGCGCCCAGAAGAAATCTATTCGCTTTTGGAAGATACCGAAGTCGAGGTTCAACAAGAATTACAACATCTCAAAAAAAAGTTTCGCGGCATTGCTCGCAGAAAAGAACAACTAGAAAGCTTATTTCATTTACAAGAGAAACAATATGAAAAAGAACCCATAAATATAAAAAAAATTGTGCCGTTTGACCTTCTAAATGCCGAAGATATGCAAATTCAATTGCAACAACTAGCTAATTTTGTTTTGTATAAGGAAAAAGAAGAGGAATTATTTCAAATGGGGTTAGCTGTAAGTGGGGAGTCGTCTAAGAAGGAAATTTGGAAAAGTGAACCGAAACAAACACCTCTTTATGTGACGTGTTTATTAACCTGTGATGCCGAAAACTTTGATTCAAATAATTTTATTGAACATAAAAATGCTATGAACGCACAAGGTTTTTCGATTAAAGGCGTAATTGCTAGTTATTTAGCTACTGCCTCTGAAGGAAATGGAAAAACCATGGATTATTATAAAGCTTGGTTAGAAATTGTTCCTTTATAATCAACCATAAAAAGAAAGCCGAATGCTTGAGCATTCGGCTTTCTTTTTTAGTCAATATCTAAAGACATTGTTTGTTTGCTGTCATCAACGTGCAACCCTGTTAATTGTTCCCACCACAATTTCATATCTTTTTCATAGGTTGTCGGGAAAATTTGCACAATGTCAATTAATGGTCGGTTTTGCAAGGTAGTGTTTGGATAATTTAAAAGCAAGTTATGTTTCAATTCACTCAATAAACTATAATATTGAAACATTAAGAAATTCATTTCTTCAGGATCTTCTTCAAGCAAGACTTTTGGTGCACGATCAAGCATGAAACCAAAGCTACGCATCATAAACATAATACCGTCTAAATGTTCAGGTTCAATTAAGGACGTGTCTTTTAATAAATCAATGTGGATATCAAGTGCAGTAACCAATTCCTTTTTTAATTCATTGTATGATGGTGTGGACATAACCAATTCCTCCTTTTAACGAAAAAGTTTGTGCCAAAATGTTTCTTTCTTCGGTGCTGCTTGTTTTTGGCTAGGGGCAACAGTAACTTTTTTTTCTATATCAATGGTTTGTTCGTTGACTGCTGTTTTAGCAACAACCAGTAAACCAATCCTGTCGTTTTGATAAGGGTCTGCTGTAGCGACAACAGTGAACGGCAGATTCGCTTGCATGGCTAATTGAATATACGTCTGTTGAACTGTTTCTGGTACTTTTCCGTTAATTAAAATCTTGCTGTTGGGATACTCTTTCAGATGTTTACGGAGATAGTCTTCATTTTGTTGCTTGGTCATTTGGGAAATGGTCATACTAAGATAGCAACGCTCACGAAAGGTACCTAAATATTTTCGTTGCTCATCGGGTTTGAGTAATGGCACGCCGTAGAGACCATTATCCAGGTGTTTTTGAAGTTCGTCGGTCATCATCATCCTCCTAAGCATTTAGTTTCGTCTATTATAACATAGAACCTAAAAATAAGTTGTTTTATTCACAAGCAGTTGTACCTTTTATAAAATACGTTATAATAGAGAAATTACCAAGGAGGCGAGCACATGGAACAAATAGAAAATCATTATGTCGTTTTTGCAGAAAATCAAGTGTTGGAGACGGAGCGTTTATGCTTACGTCCGCTAACTTTAGCCGATGCGAAAGATATGTTTGAATATGCGAGCGATGAAGAAACGACAACTTTTGTTTTCCCCACTCATCAAACAATTGAAGAAACACGAGCCATTATTGCGTCTGTTTTCATGGCTGATCCATTTGGAAAATTTGCGCTAGAGCTGAAAGAAAATCATAAAATGATTGGGACGATTGATTTACGAGTAAATATAAAAGAAGGTACTGCTGAAATCGGTTATACCCTTAATAAAACTTATTGGGGACAAGGTTTGGTTCCTGAAGCAGCGCATGTTCTGTTAGCTTTAGGTTTTGAAAAACTCCAGTTGATCCGAATTTTTGCAGTCCATGATTTAAAAAATCCTAAATCTGGTCGTGTGATGGAAAAAATTGGCATGACGAAAGAAAGCACAATTTATGAAGCAAAAAAAATTTATGGCAAAGTGAGTGATATAGTGACATATGGTATCACGAAAAGTCAGTGGCAAAAGGCCAAAGAACAGTAGAAGCGTAATCTACCCAAGAAGACTCATTTTGACGTATACTTATAGTAAGGAACTGGAATTTTACCAGTGCTTAACAAAGAAAGGGGCGACAAAAATGAAACTGCAGGTAACAAGAGAAGCTCAAGAAAAAATGAATGCGATTCGTCAAGAAGGTGACCGTATTTTATTAGACTTTGAAGACGCCATTGGACCATTTGTAGAAGCAGGTGCCTCTTGTCAGTTATATCCTAATTTTCGCGTATTATTTGTACCAAAAGAGTTTCCTGAGTCAGAACTAGCTGTTTATGATGACCGTGTAGAGACGGAACTAGGAATAGTCTACATCAAATCAACTTCTGAGCGCTATTTAGATAATGAAACAAAAATCAGTATTGAAGCTGCCTATCAACGGATGCAACTAGTCTCTGATAGTGGGGTGTTAGCTGCCAACGTACCGATGAAACGAATTGAGTTAAAAGAAGGAAAAACAAATGAACAAATTAGCTATCGTAACGGATCTTCATGCTGATATCAACCATCTAAGCATAGAGAATTTAGCCCAATTACGTAATTATTTAAAAGAGCAGCAGATTTCGCATTTGCATTTAGCCGGTGACACCGCAAATAAAGTAGACCGCGCTTTGGCAGTAGTGGATTTCTTTAATGAAGCAATGCCTACGACGTTTCATTGGGGCAATCATGAAATGGCGGATATTACGCAAGAACAAGATTTTGAGGATTTTGCGAATCCATTCTTTTTAAATTTTAAGACCTTAGATTTATCGGAACAAAAAATTTTAATAGGTGTAAACGGTTGGTACGATTATCAATTTTCAGATATGGAAGATACACAAGAAATCATTCGCTTAAAGAATTTGTTTTGGTATGATCGCATGATTCAACGTCAAGGAACGGATCCAGAAATTAGCCAACGCGTTTGCGAGCGTTTGTATCAAGTCTTAACTACCATTCCTAAAGACAAACAAATTGTTTTAGCTACACATTTTGTGCCGCAAGAAAATTTTATCGTACAACACACAGGCAAATATGCTCGTTGGAATCATTTGAATGCTTTTTTAGGTTCAAAAGCATTTGGTGAAACGCTCAATGAATTTACTAATATCGAACACGTTATTTTTGGACATACGCATCGTCGTTTTGGTAGCCAATTAATCGGGGCAACCAATTACCATTGCCGACCTTTTGGTTATTATTTTGAATGGCAATTAACGAGAGAGTTTGTTTTAAATAATCAATTGGCAGAAGTCTTCAATCCAACTAAAATGCGCGGCGTGTTGAGAAAAAATCAAGATGACTTTAATCGCTACAAAGAAAGTCATTTATTAGAAGAGTTTCAACGGAGTTTAACAGTAATTGAGTATTAAAAAAGAAACACTAGAATCAGAGTTGGCTAAGATTCTAGTGTTTCTTTGTGGTATACTGGACATAAAAAAATTTGAATTTTCTTGAAATTCAAGGATGAATGAATCGAAAGGAGTAATTATGCGTGGATATGTAAAAAATAGTGCGCTCATTTTTATTGTAGCATTTAATTTACGTCTAGGAATTTCTAGTGTGCCACCAGTGATGAACCAAATCAAAGCTAGTTTAGCGATTAGCAATGTTCAAGCGAGTCTGCTACCGAGTATTCCCGTTTTTTGTATGGGATTATTTGCATTTGGCATTGGACGTGTCCAACAAATTTTTGGACGACGACAGAGTATTTTTTTACTTTTACTCATTTTAGGCTTGACTACCTTAAGTCGTATGCTTTTTTCAGGATATATTGGTTTAGTGAGTACAGCATTTATTATTGGTTTTTCAGTAGCGATTATTGGACCATTAGTATCGGGTTTTATTAAAGAAGAATTTCCTAATCATGCAGGTTTATTAATCGGGGTTTATTCCTTAGCTATGGGCTTAGGGTCAGTGGTTGCCTCCGGAATGGTCCCTCAAATGACAAGTTGGTTTGAAGGAGAGTGGGCCAATGCTTTGGGCATTTGGGGAGTGTTGGCAGTAGTGATTGCTGTTTTGTGGCTTGTTTTTTCACCGAAAGAAAAACAAGACGAAACGATTCAAACTGTGACTGCTGTAAAATTTCCATTAGCAAATTTACAAGCTTGGAAAATGGTAGCTTTTTTCGCCTTACAATCGGGCATGTTTTATAGTATTTTAACGTGGATTGCAGAATTTTTCCGCAATACTGTCGTTTTATCCAATCACAGTGTTTTTTTATTAACAGCATTTACTACAGTGCAAATGACTTGTAGCTTTTTGATTCCTGCATTAATGGATCGGACAGGAAATCCGAAGTTTTGGATATATTTGTGTTCGGTAGCAATGCTTAGCGGTGCTTTTTTTCTATCCATTGCCAATCTAAGCGCGGCTATGCTTGCTGTTTGCTTCTTTGCGATAGGTACAGGTGGCTATTTCCCAATTGCTATGTTATTACCCTTAACTTATACAAAGACCCCCAGCGAAGCGAGTGTGTGGACGGGAATGATTCAGGCTTTTGGTTATATGATTGGTGGTCAAGTGCCAGTTCTACTAGGTTGGTTAATTGATACGAGTGGAAACTATCATATGCTATTTTACATGATTGTAGCAAACAGTATATTATTAGCAATCATCGGGCGAAATATTTTAAAAAAACAAAAAATTTGAGGAGAAATTCTCTGTTTTTTTGTTTCTTTGAGAAGAGCTTGCGAGAAGGCTTTGTTATTTGATAAAATGAAAACGGTTGTTTAAAAATGTGGGGTTTAAAGGGGTTTGTGTAATGGAAGTCGAAATCAAAAAATTAGCGTATCAATCGGTGCGAGGTTACTGTTTTATACCTGAGAAAAGTCGTCGTGGCGTAGTCATTACGTTAGGTACGGCAGAAGGAGAATGTCTCTTTGAACAAGCCTATCAAATTGCCGAAAAAGGTTACCGTGTTTTAGCGATTTATTACTTTGGCAAAGAATCTTTACCTCCCAAATTGGCGCATGTACCGTTAGAGTTTTTTTCACATGTCATTCAATTTGCAGAACAATTTGAGGCTTCTTATCCACTGACAATTGTCGGTGCATCACGTGGTGCAGAATTAGCCTTTATCTTAGCAAACCATTTCCAAGTGGTATCTAATCTTGTGTTAGTAGCTCCAACAGCATTTATTTATCCCGGAGAAGATTATCAACCAGCTTGGACTTTACATGGCAAACCGTTACCTACTATCCGCTTTACTTGGCGGATGAAACTCAAAGAATACTTCGGGAAAAGTTCATTATTAAAAGAAATGTTTGACTATGAATTTACAGCGAATCGTCAAGTGCCAGAAGCTAGAATTGACAGCTCCACTTTCAAAGGCAATCTCTTACTTTTTTCAGGAAAAGAAGATTTATTTTGGCCCAGTGCGCAAATGGGCCAGATGTTGGCAACGAATGCCATTCGTGCTAAATCAGTCGAACATTACGTCTATGAAGAAGCCGGACATCTTTTCTCCACTAAACGAATGCAAGGTGGAACCAATGACGGCAATTTATATGCGACCTATTCCATGAATGAACTAATAGAAAAGAAATTGGCCAAGTGGCATGTATGATAAAAAGTAGGTGGAAAAATGTACGTGTTATTATCCAAACAATTACCTCTACGTATTAAACGAGTTTGGCGTAAAACTATTTTTGTAACGACTAGCATTCTGCTAGTGGGTATTGTTAGTTGTGGGTTTATTTTAAACTGGCTTGATTTTTGGAATAACTATTGGTTGATTGCTAGTGTTAGTGGTGTCAGTCTTATTATGATTCACACCATTATCAGCTTGATTCTGATACCATATCGTTATACTTTTAATCGCTATGAAATTACGAATGAAGATTTGGCTTTTCAAAAGGGCTATTTTTTTCGCTCGACAATTTTTGTACCGATTAATCGTATTCAACATATAGAAACAGAGCAAGGTCCATTTTTACGAAAAGAAAACTTGATTGAATTAAGAATTCATACTGCAGCAACTACTCATCATATTGCAGGATTAGACATTGAAGAAGCGCAAGAATTAAGAAATCAAATTATTGCATTGGTAAAGGTGGCAAAAGAAGATGTCTAAAAAGCAACGTTATCACCCACTTTCATGGATTATAGAGTTCTTTCAGCAATTAAAAAATTTCGTTGTGCCAATTATTTTAGCGTTAGTCGGTTGGCGTGAAGTATCCTTGATTTATTTAAGTATAGGATTGTTTGTATTAATAAGTGGAGTTGCTAGTTTACAATATGCAACTCGTTATTATCAATTGACCACCGATTCATTAATTGTTTATACAGGAGTTTTGAATAAAAAAGAGACAGTTATTCCCTATGAGCGTATCCAGACGCTTAAGCAACAACAATGGTTTTTCTTTAAACCATTCCATGTGGTTCGTATAACGATTGAAACAGCTGGCGGAAGTAGTACAGAGGCAGAAGCAATTTTAACTGCTGTTCCAGAAACAGTCGTTCAACAATTAGAAGAACTGCGCCATCAGCAGAGAGAAGCAAGGAAAATAAATGTTTACGAGGTAACAACTAGTCAAATTTTAGTATTTAGTTTAACAAATCTAAGTATTTTTGCTACCTTTTTTGCAATTCTAGCTTTTGTCGATCAGATTATACCTGCTAGTTGGTCAACGTGGTTATTGACAGTAGGAGAACAATTTTTGCAAGCAGGCTGGCTAATGTTACTTCTTGTTGGGTGTAGTGTGTTGTTTTTAGTGTCAGCATTATCTATCATCAGACACATGATTTTTTATTATCGCTTTCGTGTGACACGCCAACCAGAGACACTAACCCTTGAAAGGGGCCTGTTGGAACGTAAAACACAAAAAATTCCTTTAACTAAAATTCAAGGTCTGCAAATTAATCAGCAAGTATTACGTAAACTATTTGGATTAGTTTCAGTTGAGCTGTTACTTGCTAGTGGACAAGAAGAAGACGATGAACTAAAGCAAGTGTTTTTACTACCCATTGTTCACGAAAAAGAAGTTTCTCAAGTGTTACGTACACTTTTACCAGAATGGCAGTTTCCAAATGCAGAATTACATTATACTTCTCGGAATAAAACATGGTATTTTTTACGAATCCCATTGATGATTTTAATTCCTATCATTGTCGGAGTATTTTTCATTCGACCGTGGTTAAGTATAATTGGTCTTCTTCTTTTCATAAGTTGGTTACTGATTGAGATGGTAACTAGTTATTATCAAGGCTATGTGATAATTAATCAACAGCTTTGTATCCAACAGTATTTCTTTTTTACAAAAATCCAAACTTTTGTAAAACGTGCAAAAATTCAAGCACTATACGAGGAAACAAGTAAATGGTTATATTTAAAAGAAATTTATCATGTTCGTTTATTTATCAAAGCGAATACGTCAGCAGCGAGTCTGCGTTTGCGTTATATTGACAAAGAGGATCTTTCTAAAATCAAAGCGTTCTATCAGAAAAAATAGCAAATGTCATCTTAATAACTTGACAGCCCTCCCTTTTTTTAGAGAAAATAAAAAGAAAAGGGAGGTTTTCTTATGACAAACATTCTTTTTCAAGTTCCAAGTGTTTTTCTAATGGTATTATTTTTAGGTTGTTTATGGATGATTTCCAGTTCTGCGGATCGTATGATCGATCAAGCATTGGAAATTAGCCGTAAACTTCAGATTTCAGAAATTGCTACCGGTGCGACAATTGTTGCATTTGGAACTGTCATAACCGAGCTAGCGACAACTATTGTAGCTATCAATCAGCATAGTCCTGATATTGCAGTGGGCAATGCGATGGGATCAATGGTTACTAATCTAAGTATTATTGTCGGTATTGGAGCATTGACAGGTGTTGTTCCTATTTCTCGTTTAGTCACTTACAAAACACTCTTTTTCAGTAGTTTAGCTGTCTTAGTCTTTCTACTTACTTTTCTTTCACCAACTTCTCAATTACCGCGAATAGCGGGCATCTTCTTTTTACTTTTAACACCCCTATATCTATGGTTTACCTTTAAAACGAAAGCGGCGACTGAGACGCACACTGCAGCTTCTTCTAATTTTTTTCTATCCTTGTTTAAATTATGTTTCTTTATCGCTTTAATTAGTTTAGGAGCAGGGATTATTGTCCCGATTATTGACATTTTAGCGCAACGTTTTAGTCTATCAGAAGGAATTATTTCCGCAACTGTCATTGCTTTTGTGACAAATGCTCCAGAACTGTCAACAATGTATCATGCGACGAAAAAAGGAGCTGGGGATTTAGCAGTCGGCAATGTGATTGGTGCGAACATTTTAAATATTTTGGTTGTTTTAGGTATTGGTAGTATTTTAGCAGATGGTTTATATTTCTCACCGGAAAATTTTTATCTACAATTTCCTAGTTTATTACTCATTGTGCTGATTTTCCTAGCCTTTATCTTCAATTCAAATAAACATCAGATTAGTAAAAAAGAAGGAATCGTGTTAATTATGAGTTACGCTATCTACATTCTTGCCAGTTTATTCTTATTGTAAAGGAAGACATTTGTTGAAACGAATTTACTTGCGCTATAATGGTAAAATGTAGAAGGAGGAAAATATCCATGTTTACCGAAAAAAGTTTTGCAGTCTTTGAAATTGAGGGATTAGATGAACGAATGGCCGCAATTCGTGCAGAAATTCAACCGATTTTTCAAGAATTAAATGAATATTTTAAAGAAAAATTAGCACCCGAAATGAATGACGAACTCTTTATTCATATCGCTCAGCATCGTCGCCGTAGCGTCCATCCACCAGAAAATACTTGGTCAGCAATTAGTCGTAAGAAACGTGGCTACAAGATGGAAGCTCATTTTCAATTAGGTATTTTCCCAGAGTATGTCTTTATGTGGTTGTCGTTGATTGATCAACCTAAAGGAAAAGAAGAAATGGCAGAGCGTTTGCTTGAACATCCTGAATGGTGGAATAATCTGCCAGAAGATATGGTTATAAACACAGACCATACGATTTGTGCGTATGAACCGTTAACTACTGAATCGATGGAAAAAGCCTTGCAGCGATTGAAGAAAGTGAAAAAAAGTGAATTACAAATTGGTCGTGTCATTCCCAAAGAAAGTTCCTTATGGCAAAATCCAGATCAAGCACAAGCATATATGTTAGAGACCTATCATTTATTACTAGAAATGAACAAGGGATTACAGATAGAATAAAAAGAAGCGTCGAGCATTTCTCGTACGCTTCTTTTTGTGAGAATTTCTAAAAATAAATGCGAAGAAAGCTACTGTTGTTACTAGGATAAGTTATGAAAAAAATTATAAATGGCTTGGATTACTGGATTCGAGAAAGCAACTAAAAGCAAAGTTGTTCCATATTGGAAAAAATAGTTGGAATATAACAAGAAGAGATTAGAATATATTTTTTTCACAAAGTTTTCATTAATTGATGTCAAATAACCCTCTTTATTAAAAAATGGATAGAATGATTAAAATTAGAGGTACAAATTAATAAATAATTATTAAAAAAAGTTGACGGCTAAAAAAAAGTTCTGTATCATTTTCTCAATAGGTGGCGACCCCTAAAAGTTAGAGTTTTTATTATGCAGCTGATTGGCTGGATTGAATTCGGTATTCGACCGGACTCAGTCCAGCCAATTTTACTTTTGATCGTACGTGGTTATACCAGTAGATGTATTCTTTAATTCGTCGTTTTAATTCTTCATAACTGACTAGTTTCTCTCCATAATACATTTCTTGTTTTAATATGCCAAAGAAATTCTCCATCGAAGCATTGTCTGCACACGTTGCTTTACGTGACATACTCTGGAATACATTGTTTTTATTTAATGTTTTTACCCATTTATTATGTTGGTAATGCCAACCTTGATCCGAATGGATAGTTGTACGGTAGGTTGCGTGATTCTTTATTATCTCTATTGTTTCATTTAGTGGCTCCATGACTAAATCTAATGTTGGGCGTTTCTTAATTCCAAACGCAATCACTTCTCCATTATATAGGTCAAGAATAGGGTTTAAATACAACTTTTCTTCCCCTAGACATTTGAATTCCGTAATGTCAGTTACTAGTTTCTGAAATGGGATAGGTGTACTAAACCGACGTGACAATCGATTCTTCACTATTTTTCCAGTAGTTCCTTTATATGAATTGTATTTACGGGATTTTCGCATGAATTTTACACACTTTAATCCTAGCTCTCGCATAATGCGATACACCTTTTTATGATTAATACAGTATCCTAATTTCTTTAACTCGTCTGTAATCCGTTTATATCCATAACGTTCATAAAACGCCTTAAATAGGTGAGTAATGCGTTCTTTTAGTTCGATATCCAGATCTTCTTTTCCGAAGTTCTTGACATGATAGTGATAGGTTGCTTCGGGAATTCCCACAACTAGGATAATATCCTTTAATCGGAACCCTTCTTCTTTAAGTTCGAATGCCCATTTTGCTTGCGCTTTTCGAGTAAGACATTCGGATTTTCCCGAAAAGCTCTCAGCTTTTTTAAATAGGCAATTTCTAATCTCAGTAGTTCATTCTCTCGTTCTAACTCCGTTTCACGTGTGAACTTGTTTTCTTCCTTTTTCGTTTGTTTATTTAGTTTCTTAGTCATAGAAGGTCGCTCCTTTGATTTTGGTTTCAAGCCTTCTATCCCTTGAGAATTAAAATCTTTCATCCAACGATAAATTAATGAAGGATTATTTAATCCGAATTGTTCAGTCGTTTCCTGATAAGAAGCACCTGTGTCTAACATAAATTGTATCGTATTTAATTTAAATTGAACAGGATATACTTCCTTCCTTTTTCTTCGTTTTAATCCCTCCATCCCTTGTGTTTTATAAGCTCTTACCCAATTTTGTAATGGTGTTGCAGAAGGCATATTGTATTTCTTCGCCAATAATTTATAACCAATATTTCCATCCAAATACTCCGTAACAAGCTTTATTTTAAATTCTTCACTATATTTAGCCATAAAAATACCCCCGAAAGTTAGATTTATTACTCTAACTTTCGGGGGTCGGTACCATACTTGATTTAATTTTCTGACAATTCCCGAATGTAAAGGGATTACAGAGGACAATTGAGTAAAAAAGAAAAAATGGAGGAGTGTACATGAAAAAAAGTAAAGTTTTGACAGCTCTTTTAGTTAGTACGTTTGTACTTGGTGCATGCGGCAACGGAGGGGATAAAAAAGAGGGTAGTTCTGGGGGAGATAGTGAGTTAGTTAGAGAATACAATAATGTATTTGCGACTGATTTGGAAACACTAGATTATACGTTTTCTTCACGTAAAACAAATAGTGATCACTATACGAACTTTGTTGAAGGCTTGTTAGAAAATGATCGCTATGGCAATTTGGTTCCTGCAATGGCTGAATCATGGGAAGTTAGCGAAGATGGCTTAACTTATACGTACCATATCCGTGAAGGTGTCCAATGGATGGATAGCGAAGGTAACGAATACGGTGCAGAAGTCACAGCACATGATTTTGTTACTGGTCTAAAACATGCGGTTGATAGTAATTCTGAAACATTGTACATCGTAGCCGATAGTATCAAAGGTTTAGCTGAGTATATTGACGGAAAAACGGATGATTTTTCTACAGTTGGTGTAAAAGCTGTGGATGACTATACTTTAGAATATACATTGAATCAACCAGAATCTTACTGGAATTCCAAAACAACTTATGGCACATTATATCCAATTAACGAAGAATTCTTAACATCTAAAGGGGATGACTTTGGAAAACCTCAACCAGATGGAATTCTTTACAATGGACCATTTATCTTAGTAAATAACACAGCAAAATCTGTGATTGAATATGAAAAAAATGAAAGCTATTGGGATTTAGATAATGTTCACATTGATTCAGTCAAATGGACATTTAATGATGGTAGTGATCCTGATGGTTTATTTAAAGCCTATCAAGATGGCACGTTGACAGCTGCTCGTGTTTATCCAAACTCAGCAGGTTATAAAGATGTTGTAGCAGAGTATCCCGATGCTATTACATGGTCAGATACAGGTGGTTCTACCTTTAATATGACGTTTAACTTTAACCGTGGTACATTTGATGCAACGTCAAAAACAACGGATAAAGAAAAAGAAGACACACAAAAAGCGATTCGTAATCGCAATTTCCGTTTAGCTATGCTTTTTGGATTTGATAAAACTGCATACAATGCTCAAAATGTTGGAGAAGAAGGCGCATCAAGAAGTTTACGTAATACTTTAGTGCCAACTGAATTTGTTTCAATTGATGGTAAACCTTATGGAGAAACTGTTGAAGAGAAACTAAAAGCACTTGATTCCGAAGCGTTTGGTGATATTGATTTAGCAGAAGGCCAAGATGCTTATTACAATGCTGAAAAAGCGAAAAAATATATGGACTTAGCAAAATCTGAATTAGAAGCAGATGGCGTAGAATTTCCAATTCACTTAGACTTCCCACAATTAGAAACACGTGAAACAAACGTGAATATGGCGAAATCATTGAAACAAACAGTTGAAGCTGCTTTAGGCAAAGACAATGTTGTTATTGATATTCAATTGTTAAATCAAGATAAATATTTAGCGGCGACTTATCAAGCAACTACTGGTGAAGCTGGCGACTTTGATATTTCTAATGCCTCTGGTTGGGGACCTGACTATGTTGACCCATCTACTTACTTGAATATTTATAATTCTCGTACAGGAGAAAATATGAAAAATCTTGGTTTAGAAGGTTCAGAAGTAATTCAAGGTGAAGATCCATCTAAAGATGCCAAAGAAAGTATTAACTTAAGTGAATACGATGCTTTATTAGATAAAGCGGCAGCAATTACTGATAATACGAATGAACGTTATACAGATTATGCAGATGCGGAAGCTTGGTTATTAAATAATGTCCTACAAATTCCAATTTATGCAGATGAAGGTGTGCCTCGTATCACAAATGCTGTACCTTATACTAAACCAGATGGTTGGGCAGGAATTGCAGCCGATAAATTGAAATACATTGAACTTCAAGATAGCGCAGTGACTGTGGAACAATATGACAAAGCACGCGCTGACTGGGAAGCAGAAAAAGAAAAATCAAAAGAAACAGCAGAATAGTTTAGAACAAGTAAAAAAGGCTTTTTAGCCTTTTTTGCTTACATATTTAGAAAGTAGGGGAAGTAATTTGAAGCGATACCTTTTATTTAGGATATTACGATCAATCCTCAGTATTTTCCTAGTCACAACACTAACGTATACAATTATCTATTCGTTAGTTCCTCGTAGAGCTGTCTTTCAAGATGATGTTCAATACGGGAAATTAAAAGGAAAACCTGATGAATTAGCAGAATATGAAAATACAGCGTTCAGTAAGATGGGATATATTGAATATTACAATTCAAAAAAATTAGTTGATACTGTGAAAAAAGAACATCCAGAAGTTTCTGGAGAACCAACAGCAGAAAATCAACAAATTTTAGAAGAATGGACAAAAGAAAATGGGTGGGATTTAAAACAATTCCCGCTTAATAAAACGTACTATGCTACGAAAGATGTTCCTTTACCAAAACGTGTGTATCGTTTTTATGCCAATATGCTACAAATTGATCATCCATGGAAGGTGCAAGATCCAGATAATACGGATATGAAACGCTCCCTACGTATTACGAACGATGAATTGGCAGGCTGGGCTTTAGTTGGTTCAGGTACGCAATATAAATATCAAATCTATTTTGATAAACAATTTCCGTATATTCATCAAAATATCGTGCACTTAGACTTAGGGATTTCTTACCCTACCTTTGCTGGTCGTAATGTAACAGAAGTGATTGGCGGTGGACAAGGAAAATCAGACAGCCAAGAAGTGACCTTTGCAAATGGTAAGACTTCTCGTTCTTCTGTTGATGTTTATTCAAGACAATATCAAATGACGAGCCAATTGTCAGAAAGAGACAAACAATTGTATGGTGATAATTATGCACATACAGATAAAAATTACCGAGATCCATCAATGATTGGAATTTCATTCAGAATGGGTGTTATTGCGGTATTGCTTGCTTATGGAATTGGGATTCCTTTGGCAATGTTTATGGCTCGTTTTAAAGGGAAATTACCAGATAAAATGGGAATTGGATTGGTCACTGTGTTAATTTCAGTACCAAGCTTAGCCTTTATCTATTTCTTCCGCTTTATCGGTAGTCGTTTATTTAATCTTCCAGATTCATTCCCGACATTTGGTGCCGGAGATATTCGTTCTTATATATTACCAACAGTTATTTTAGGGTTATTATCGATTTCAAATATTATTATTTGGATTCGTCGTTATATGATTGATCAACAATCCGCAGATTATGTAAAATTTGCCAAAGCAAAAGGATTGAATTCACGCGAAATTGCGCGCAAACATATCTTTAAAAATGCTGCAATTCCAATTGTTAACCAAATTCCAATGAGTATTATTGGTGCTATTACTGGAGCAACAATGACTGAAACAATTTTTGCTGCACCTGGCATGGGTAAAATGTTACCCGATGCCATTCAAGCACATAATAATCCAGTTGTAATGGCGATTGTTTTTGTCTTTACCACTGTCGCAGTTACCTCTGTATTGATTGGTGATTTAGCAATGGCGATGGTTGACCCAAGAATTAATTTAGCAGAAGGAGGGAAATAACCGTGGAAACTTCAGAAAAGAAAATCAATGACGGCTTTACTTTTGTTTCAACTGATTCCCTGACTTCGGAAAAGATTGATACACCAACATATTCTTATTGGCGTTCAGTAGGAAGAAAGTTTTTTTCTAGTAAGGTAGCTATTGCAATGCTCATTTTAATGGTGGCTATTTTATTAATGGCGTTTATTCAACCTATGTTTAGTGGGTATGACTTTATGAACGTAGATGATATTAATGACTTTTCAAAACGATACAATCCACCAAGCATGCAAGAATGGTTTGGTACAGATAAAAACGGGATGTCTTTATTTGATGCTGTCTGGGCTGGGGCTAAAACATCGATTTCAATCAGTGTGTTAGCAACCTTAATTACCACAGTGATTGGTGTGGTTGTTGGCGCAATTTGGGGCACTTCTAAAAAAATCGACCGGGTTATGTTAGAAGTGTACAACGTTATTACTAACGTACCGCAATTATTAATTATCATGGTACTATCGTATACGTTTGGTAGTGGTTTTTGGAACTTGATTTTTGCGATGTGTGTTACAGGATGGCTTAACACGGCTTATTTCATTCGTGTTCAAGTAATGATTATGCGTGATCGAGAATATAACTTAGCGTCCAAAACATTAGGTACACCATCTATGCGAATGATTGTCCGTAATATCTTACCGTATTTAACATCAATTATTGTGACGAATGTCTCACAGTCATTGCCAGCGTTTATTTCTTATGAAACGTTCTTATCCTTCTTAGGTGTTGGTTTAAGTGCTGACGTTCCATCATTAGGTAAATTAATTTCAGAATACACAAATAACATGAGCAACTACCCGTATCTATTTTGGATTCCAGTTACTGTTTTGGCCTTAGTTTCTGTTTCTCTTTACATTGTTGGACAGACATTGGCGGATGCTGCTGATCCAAGAACACATATGTAAGGAGGCACACTATGGAGAAAAAAACAATTTTAAAAGCTGAAAATATTTCTGTAAGCTTTAGAGTGCGTAATCGCGAGCTACGTGCAATTCGAAATGTTTCGCTTGAATTGAAAGAGCAAGAGACACTAGCCATTGTTGGTGAATCTGGCTCTGGAAAATCTGTGCTTACCAAAACATTTACAGGTATGCTAGAAACAAACGGTTCAATTACAAGTGGAACAATCGAATATCAAGGTAAAAATTTAGCAGCTTTGAAAAAAGATGAAGAATGGGATGGCATTCGAGGAAAAGAAATTGCGACTATTTTCCAGGACCCAATGACTTCGTTAAATCCAATTAAAACAATTGGCTCACAAATTACAGAAGTTATTATCAAACATCAAGGGAAATCAGCTAAGGAAGCCAAAAGAATGGCCATTGATTTAATGGACCGTACAGGTATTCCCAATGCTGAAAAACGATATGATGAATATCCTTTTCAATACTCTGGTGGGATGCGTCAACGAATTGTTATAGCGATTGCGTTAGCTTGTCGTCCTAAGATTTTGATTTGTGATGAACCAACGACAGCTTTAGACGTAACTATTCAAGCTCAAATTTTGGAGTTAATTCGTGAATTACAAGAAGAATATAAATTTACAACAATTTTTATCACACATGATTTAGGTGTGGTAGCAGCAATTGCTGATAAAGTTGCTGTTATGTATGCCGGACAAATTATTGAAACAGGAACCGTAGAAGAAATTTTCTATGATCCTCGTCATCCATATACATGGAGCTTGTTATCGTCATTACCACAATTAGGTCAAAAAGGGGACGAACTTTATTCTGTTCCAGGAACACCACCTTCTTTATATAAAGAAATTAAAGGAGACGCCTTTGCGCCACGTAGTGCTTATGCAATGCAAGTTGACTTTGATAATGAACCACCTATGTTTCAAGTAACAGAAACGCATTTTGCTAAAACATGGTTGCTTGATCCTCGTGCGCCGAAAGCTGAAAAACCAGAGCTGATACAAGGGCTGCATGAAAAATTAGTCGCATTAACAGAAATAACTGAATTAAATGATGGAGGGGAAGTTCGTGTCTAAAGAAAAAGAAGTCATTTTATCGGTTAAAGATTTAGAGATTACTTTTGGTGAAGGTAAGAAAAAATTTGTTGCCGTACAAGATGCCAATTTTGATATTTACAAAGGAGAAACTTTCTCTTTAGTTGGCGAATCCGGCTCTGGAAAGACAACCATTGGCCGTGCGATTGTTGGATTAAATGAAACCAGCAATGGCGATATTCTGTTTGAAGGAAAACGGATTAATGGAAAATTAACCAAAAAAGAACAAGAAGATAAAATTCGTAAAATTCAAATGATTTTTCAAGACCCATCGGCTTCTTTAAATGAGCGTGCGACTGTCGAATATATTATTTCTGAAGGATTGTATAATTTTAACCTGTTTAAAAATGAAGAAGAACGTATAGCAAAAGTTGAAAAGTTAATCGAACAAGTTGGTTTATTACCGGAGCATATGTATCGTTATCCACATGAATTTTCTGGCGGACAAAGACAACGTATTGGTATTGCTCGGGCATTAATTATGGAACCATCACTAGTTGTAGCGGATGAGCCTATTTCAGCATTAGATGTGTCTATTCGTGCACAAGTATTAAATCTATTGAAAAAGTCACAAATAGAAGACGATGTTACCTATTTCTTTGTAGCCCATGATCTATCTGTGGTGCGTTTTATTTCTGACCGTATTGCGGTTATTCGTGCAGGAAGAATTTTAGAATTAGCAGAAACAGAAGAGCTTTTTATGAATCCATTACATCCATATACAAAAGCATTGTTATCGGCTGTCCCAATTCCAGATCCAATTTTAGCACGTAAGAAAAAATTAGTTGTTTATAATCCCAATATGCACGATTATTCAAAAGATAAGCCAGGTTTTGAAGAAGTAAAACCAGGTCATTATGTCTATGGAAATGCACTAGAATTAGCAGGTTATCGCGCAGCTGTTAAAAATTAGGGTAAAAGTGGTGAAAAAAGATGGGGGTCTTAAAGGCATATCGCTTTAGAATTTATCCCGATGCAGAACAAAAACAGTTTTTTATTCAAACATTTGGTTGTGTTCGTTTTACCTATAACCATCTTTTGATGCATCGCAAGCAAAACAGTGAAAGTAAATTAACGCCAGCTCTATTAAAAAAAGATTATCCGTTTTTAAAAGATACAGATAGTTTGGCTTTGTCGAATGCTCAACGTAATTTAGAGAAAGCATTTCGTCGTTATTACAGTGGTCAAAGTGGTTTTCCAAATTTAAAAAATAAATCGAATATGTGGCAATCATATACAACAAACAATCAAAAACATACGATTTATTTTGAAGATGATAAGTTGAAATTACCAAAACTAAAATCACTTGTCGATGTGAATTTGCATCGTAAAATAAAAGGCGAAATTAAATCAGCAACAATTTCTGCTAGAAATACAGAAGAGTTCTATGTTTCAATTTTATGTATCGAAGAAGTTGAAAAATTAGAAAAAACACATCGTAAAATTGAGATTTCATATTGTCCTAGACATCTGGTTCATTTTTCAGAAGAAATTTGTCCGATTCACTTTAATCAAGAAAAATTATTGGGACAAATTAATCACGCGAAACGGAAATTACGATTACGTGCAAAAATTGCGAAGAAACGGAAAGTTTTATTAGCAAATGCTAAAAATTATCAAAAACAAAAAGAAAAAATGAATCGACTTCTGGTTCGACGCAAATATAAAAAGGAAGATTTTATTAATCAGCTCTCTTATTTTCTAGTCGAGAATTTTGATTACATTTTCGTGCAAGAGAATAATTCAGAGGATAAGTATCTGAAACAGGAATTTACGTCAAATGATTGGCAACAGTTTTTAAGTAAGTTGCGTTATAAATCAGAGTGGTATGGAAAACAAGTAATTATTAGCTAAACCAAAAAGTAAGGTAAGAACTGGAAGGGGCGCCAGGGATAGCCTAGGTTATAGAAAAAATTGAACGATTTTTGTTTCTAGGAATTTCTGCCCACTAATTATGAAAAATCATAAAAAAGAAGCGTCGAGCATTGCTCGTACGCTTCTTTTGTTTATCTCGTTACTAAAAATTTTTCAGGTAATCGTTGAATTAAAAAGACACCCAGTGTTCCAGCGACTACAGCTTTAATAATTTCTGGAATTAAGAAAGTAATAAAGCCACCTGAAAGGGCAGCAGCCCATGTCATATCGGTAGCAAATTTTAGCCAAATACTTCCAAATAACAAGGTAATGATAAAACCAATTAAGTTAGCTGAAATAACCCAAAAATAGGTTGTAGGGACTTTTTTTAATAAGGTACCAAGGATAAGTCCTGTGAATACAAAACCGATTAAATAGCCACCTGTTGGCCCTAGAATAGAAGCAATACCGCTACCAAAGCCAGCATAGACAGGCAAACCGATGAGACCGAGTAATAAATAAATGATAATTGCCCAAGTTCCCACTTTACGTCCTAAAATCGTAACGGTTAAACCGACGATAAATGTTTGCATACTAAATGGAACTACGCCAATAGGAATCACAATTTGTGAAAAAACAGCAATGATTCCAGCGAATATGGCTGCTGTAATTTGTTCTTTTAAAGATAATTTCATACATACACTCACTTTCTGTAAACCTAAAATTTTATTTTTGTTAACGATGGATTGAGTATGGCATAACGTTAACCTTGTGTAAATAAATAGTTAACAAAAAAAGACAGCTGCAAGAGCTGTCTTCATGTTTATAATTCTTTGATGATTGATACTAAAAATGACCCAAATTCTTGTGTTGACAATTCAACTGCATCATTCATGGCATGAGCAAAATCTGATGTCACTTTTTTCGTGCGAATCGCTTCTTCAATTGCTTTTGTAATCAAATCAGCTGCTTCTTGCCAACCAAGATATTCTAATAACATTCCCCCTGAAAGGAGTAAAGAACAAGGATTAGCTTTCCCTTGTCCAGCAATATCGGGTGCAGTTCCATGTGTTGCTTCAAAAATAGCATATCCTGTGTCGTAGTTGATGTTACCACCAGGAGCAATTCCAATCCCACCAACTTGAGCAGCTAAGGCGTCTGAAATATAATCACCATTTAAGTTACAGGTTGCAATCACATCGTATTTTTCAGGATACAATAAAATTTGTTGTAAGAAGTTATCAGCAATGACATCATTCACGATGATTTTCCCTTGAGCTTTGGCTTCGTTTAATGCTGTATCCGCAGCCTCAGCACCATCCGTTTGTTTGATTGTTTGATATTGATGCATTGTAAAGCACTCGTCTTTGTAGGTCGTTTCTGCTAATTCATAGCCCCACAATTTGAAGCCACCTTCTGTGAACTTCATAATATTTCCTTTATGAACCAAGGTTACTGTTGGACGCTTTTGCGCAATTGCAAAATCAATTGCCGCACCAATTAATCGTTTGCTACCTTCTTCAGAAACAGGTTTCACCCCAATGGCTGCAGTTTCTGGGAAGCGAATATTTTTTACCGCAAATTGTTCTTGTAATAGTTCAATCAATTGTTTGGTTTCAGCTTCGCCTTTTGCAAATTCAATACCTGCATAAACATCTTCTGTATTTTCTCGAAAAATCACCATATCCGTTTTTTCAGGCTCTTTGACAGGAGAAGGTACACCTTCAAAATAACGAACGGGACGAACACAAGCAAATAAATCTAACGTTTGACGTAAAGTAACATTTAATGAGCGGATTCCACCACCGACTGGAGTAGTTAAAGGCCCTTTTAAGGCAACTTTTGCTTGTTCAATGGCATCTAATGTGTGGTCAGGCAACCAACTGCCTGTTTCTTCAAAAGCTTTTTCACCAGCTAAAATTTCTTGCCAGAAAATTTTCTTATCATCGCCATAGGCTTTTTCAATTGCCGCATCAAATACAGGTTGTGAAGCTGCCCAAATTTCAGCACCAACACCATCTCCCGCAATAAACGGGATGGTTGGTGTATTTGGAATGGTACGTTGACCATTTGTTACAGTGATATATGTCATAAAATTTCTCCTAGCTTATAGTAATTTATCGTTTGAGACAGTGTTACGCCATTTTTTTACGGATCACCATTGGTAAAATACCTTGATTTTTCCAATAGCGAATATCTGCAGGGGCGTCAAAGCGTAGACGAGTAGTGAAACGAATCTCAGTTCCATCGGCTTTTTTAGCAATGACATCAATTAATTGTTGGACTTCGGGTTCTTCAGGTAGGAAGATATCAAATGTTTCTTCCCCATTTAAACCAAGTGATTCTGCGGTATCACCATTTAAGTATTCCAATGGAACAACACCCATCATCACTAAGTTACTACGGTGGATACGTTCAAAACTTTCCGCTAAAACAGCTTTTACGCCTAATAATTGCGTTCCTTTAGCTGCCCAGTCACGAGAAGAGCCCATACCGTAATCTTTTCCTGCAAGGACAATCCCACCAATATTGTTTTCTTGATATTTCATCGACGCATCGTAAATCGACATTTCTTCTCCAGTTGGTAAGTATCTAGTAACGCTACCTGTACTTCCAGGAACTAATTGGTTTTGTAGACGAATATTTCCGAATGTGCCACGCATCATAATTTCATGATTACCTCGACGAGAACCAAATGAGTTGAAATCACGATAAGTGACACCTTTTTCTTTTAAGTATTTCCCAGCAGGAGAATCTAAACCAATACTTCCAGCAGGAGAGATATGGTCGGTTGTTACGGAATCAGCTAACTTAGCTAAGACGTGTAGATTTTCTAGTGTTCCTTGTTTGGGTAATTCTTTGGTTAAACCATCAAAGAATGGTGGGTTCGCAATATACGTTGATTCTTCTTCCCATTCGTAACAGTCACTAGTTGTTGTTTCGATTTCATTCCAACGTTCATTGGCATCAAATAAGTGCGAATAAGCTTCTTTAAAGGCATCCGGTGAAACATATTTTTGGATACAGTCTTGTACTTCTTCTGCACTTGGCCAAATATCGTTTAACATCACGGGTTGGCCATCGTTACCAATTCCTAGTGGTTCTTTAGTCAAATCTTTGCGGACTGTCCCAGCTAATGCGTATGCGACAACTAATGGCGGTGAAGCAAGGTAGTTCGCTTTGATTAATGGATGGATACGGCCTTCAAAGTTACGGTTTCCTGACAAAACAGAAGAAACTAATAACTGTTCTTCTTGAATCGCATCTGAAATAGCGTCATCTAAAGGACCAGAATTTCCGATACATGTCGTACAGCCATAACCAACTAGGTAAAAACCTAATTTTTCCAAGTAAGGCAATAAACCACTTTTAGATAAGTAAGAAGTAACGATTTTTGAACCTGGTGCTAATGATGTTTTGACATAAGCAGGTACTTTTAAGCCCTTTTCAACAGCATTTCTAGCAAGCAAGCCAGCTGAAAGCATAACGAACGGGTTACTTGTATTTGTACAGCTAGTAATCGCAGCTAATAAGACATCTCCAGTATGGATCAGATTATCTTCTTTATCCCATTTGATTTCAGCAGTTTTCTCTAATTCTTCTACTGGTAAACCAAAGCCTTTTGGACCTACAGGTGCTTGAATAGATTGGTCGAAATCTTCTGCTACATTTGACAATGTAATCCGGTCTTGTGGACGTTTTGGTCCAGCAAGTGATGGTTGGATGTCATCTAAATCAATGGTAATGACTTTTGTATAGGTTGGTACAACATCTTTGTCGTAAAACAAATGATTTTCTTTGGCATAAGTTTCTACTAGTTCAATTAATTCAGGTGAACGACCAGTAGTTGCCATGTAATTTAATGTTTCTTCATCAATTGGACAGAATCCACAAGTTGCACCATATTCAGGGGCCATGTTTGCCAAAGTGGCACGGTCTGCTAAACTTAATTCAGAATAACTTGTTCCAAAATATTCAACAAATTTTCCTACTACTTTTTCATTACGTAAACGTTCAGTGACCGCAAGTGCTAAGTCGGTTGCTGTTGTTCCAGCTGGAAAAGAACCAACGAATTCAACGCCGATAACTTCAGGTGTTGGGAAGAAAGAAGCTTCTCCTAAAATAGCTGCTTCGGCTTCAATTCCGCCAACGCCCCAACCTAGAACGCCTAATCCATTAATCATTGTGGTATGTGAGTCTGTGCCTTGTAATGTGTCTGGGAATAATAAAATTTTACCATCCACTTCTTTACTGATGACAACATCAGATAAAGATTCAATGTTTACTTGGTGAATGATTCCAGTTTCTGGAGGTACCACTTCAAAATCATTAAACGATTGTTGTGCCCATTTTAAGAATTGATAACGTTCTTGATTACGTTCAAATTCTCTTTCCGTATTAATCGCAATTGCTTCAGGACGACCAGAAGCATCAACTTGAACGGAATGGTCAACGACTAAGGTAACGGGAATTTCAGGATTGATGTCTGAAGCATTTCCTCCTAGTGAAACAATTGCATCACGCATCGCAGCTAAATCTACGACAGCAGGAACGCCAGTAAAATCTTGTAAGACAACGCGGGCTGGTTTAAAAGGGACAACTCCTTGAGGGGTATCTGGGTTCCAATTCACTAAAGTGTCAATGTTTTCTTCAGTTACGTCTTCACCAAGATGGCGAGCAACACTTTCTAGTAGAACACGAATAGAGTAAGGTAAAGCGGCTAAGTTTCCATTGTATTCTTTCACTACATCAGCAATTGCACAATAATCATATTCAGTACTATTTAATTTTAAATGTTTCTTCCAATGCATTAAAATGCCTCCAATTCTATTTTAGAGTCTTAGTATAATTATACGTTTTTATTCTGAAAAAGCAAATCAATAAATTTTAATTCTTTCATTTTTAACTTATCATGTTATAATGGTTTCCATAATTTGTTTTAAAAAAATGAGCAAAATTATCAAAAGAAGGTAGAATAGGAGGAAAAAAAGTGGGAGAATATCAAAATTCCTTTCCAAGTTTAGAAGAACTCGCTTTAAGATGTTATGCAAATGATAAAATAGATGTGCAACTTTATACAGAAAACGATGTAAAGCGGGGGTTGCGTGATAACAATGGAAAAGGGGTCGTTGTTGGGCTGACAAACATTTCAACAATTTATCCGGAAAAGATTGTCAACGGTGAGGAAATTCCAGGTGTAGGTGAGTTACGTTACCGTGGAATCGATATCGATGAATTGGTGAATGGCTTCGTTTCAGAAGGGCGATTTGGTTTCGAGGAAGTTGCATATTTATTACTTTTTGGAGAGCTGCCTTCAGATAAAGAATTGTATGATTTTCAAGAAATTATTGCTAAAAGACGTACTTTACCAACTAATTTTGTACGTGACGTGATTATGAAAGCTCCGCCAGAAAGTATCATGAACAGCTTATCTCGTAGTATTCTAACCTTAGCTAGTTATGATGATAAAGCTGATGACGTAAGTATTGAGAACGTTTTAGATCAAAGCTTAAACTTAATTGCCGTTTTTCCAATGTTAGCAGTGTATGCCTACCATGCATATAATCATTATACAAAAGATGAAAGTATGTACATTCATCGTCCGCAGATTGGATTAAGTACAGCTGAAACAATTTTAACGATGTTGCGCCCAGATAAACAATATACCCCACAAGAAGCACAAACTTTAGATATGGCATTAGTGCTACATATGGAACATGGTGGAGGAAATAACTCTACGTTTACTACACGTGTGGTTACTTCTAGTGGTTCGGATACGTATTCAACGATTGCTGCAGCGTTAGGCTCATTAAAAGGTCCAAAACATGGCGGTGCGAATATTAAAGTGACGCAAATGATGGAAGATTTAAAAGACAAGGTTTCAGATTATTCGGATGAAGATGCTGTCCGTCAATATTTATCAGATATCTTAGATAAAAAAGAATTTGATAAAAAAGGATTAATTTATGGCATGGGTCATGCGATTTATAGTGACAATGATCCTCGTGCGGCGATTTTCAAACGCTATGTATCTAAATTAGCGGAAGAAAAAGGCGCAGAAGCTCAAGCAGAATATAATTTATATACGTTGGTTGAACGAGTGGCACCAGAAATTATTGGAGAAAAGCGTCGAATGTACAAAGGAGTTAGTGCGAATATCGACTTTTTCAGCGGATTTGTTTATAGTATGTTGGGTTTGCCGTCTGAATTATATACGCCAATTTTTGCTATTGCTCGGATTGTGGGTTGGTCAGCACATCGGATTGAAGAGTTAATTAATGCACAAAAAATTATGCGTCCAGCTTACAAAGAAGTATCTGTGGATCGCCATTATCAAACGTTAGAAGAACGTTCACTGGAATCAATCCATAAAGGTGCATAAAAAAGATACAACGCTAACTACTATTTAATAGCAGTTAGCGTTGTGTTTTTTTGATAAAAAAACATCCAAAACTCTGTAAATAAAGTTTTGGATGTAAGAATAATTTTCTTATAGTTTTTGGTTGTAGTATTCAACGACTAAAGCTTCATCAACTTCAAGAGTTAATTCGTCACGTTCTGGTAAACGAGTTAATGAGCCTTCTAGTTTATCAGCATCGAAGCTTACAAATGCTGAGCGACCAACAGTTGCTTCAACAGCTTCTTTAATAGTAGGAATACCTTTAGATTTTTCGCGAACGCCGATCACTTGACCAACTTCAACGCGGAATGAAGGGATATCAACACGCTTGCCATCAACAGTGATGTGACCGTGGTTAACTAATTGACGTGCTTGACGACGAGTAGTTGCTAAACCTAAACGGTAAACAACGTTGTCTAAACGACGTTCTAATAATACCATGAAGTTAACACCGTGTTTTCCTTCTTTAATTTTGCTAGCTTGTACGAATAAAGTACGGAATTGACGTTCATTCATACCATACATATGACGTAGTTTTTGTTTTTCGTTTAATTGCAATCCATATTCAGAACGAGAGCCACGACTGTTTGGTCCGTGTTGTCCTGGTGCGTATGGGCGACGAGCTAATTCTTTTCCAGTGCCAGATAAAGAAATACCTAAGCGACGAGAAAGTTTCCATGATGGTCCTGTATAACGAGACATTTAAAAATTCCTCCAATAAAATAAGTTTTTTGGAGTAAAATAATCCGATGAAAAATTCACAATACGTGTAGTTCGTTCTTCAACCTTC
This sequence comes from Enterococcus sp. AMC1623, assembly GCF_058216495.1. Lineage (NCBI taxonomy): Bacteria > Bacillati > Bacillota > Bacilli > Lactobacillales > Enterococcaceae > Enterococcus > Enterococcus sp. AMC1623. The sequence goes on from NZ_CM177096.1 coordinate 2,889,060, forward strand.
ACCTTCGCAGCCGCGGTTACGCAATTGCACCCGTAGAGGGCAACGAACTGGTGACGTATAATTATTTTTCTGCTGCATTATTTTACACAAAGAATAGTATATGATAAATCAAGCGAAATTGTCAAGCCTAATTCACTGGTCATTACAGACTGTTTTTGTAAAATTTGTGAAAAATACGATGGAAATAAAATAATGTTATTTCATAGAGGTTGGAAATTTTCGCTTATATTATCACAATGTACGTTAAATAAAATAGCGGATGAATGAAATTCAAGCGATAAAAATCCATGAAACAGAAATGAAAAGTAGGGCTAACCTTTGATAAATACGCTTTTATGAAAAAATAATGAAAGAGGACGAGAAAAAAAGAAAAAGAAAGTAATCTTTTTCACAAAATTCTTTACAAATGAAATGTTTCTCTTTAAAATGAGAGAGTAAGTTTGAAAAAAAGAAGCGAAGGTGAAAAAAATGATGAATCCAATCTCCCCCTTGTTTGAAAAAATTGATTCGTCCATCGGTAAAAAAGTGGATCTAATCGAAAAAAGTTATGTACGTTATGCTGTGCGTGCGATGTTGGCCTGTTTATTTTTAACGTTAGGAACGGCTATTGCTTTTTCGATTGCGATGAAAGGCGAAGATATTGCACATGGGTTAGGGAAAATGTTATATGCATTTATGTTTAGTTGGTCATTGGTAATGATTTTGTATATGAATGCGGAATTAGGAACGTCGAATATGTTATATATGACGGTTGGTGTTTATCGCAAACGTTTGTCAGTGAGTCTCGCTTGTAAGATATTATTCACATGTATTCTCTTTAATTTAATTGGTGGTATTTTGTTTGGTTATTTAATATCGCTAACCGGTCCATTCCAAAATTTACCAGCTGATAATTATATGTTTGAATCTATTGCGGCGAAACTAAATAAATCAACTATCCAAATTCTCGTTGAAGGTGTTTTTGCAAATATTGTCGTAAATACGGCTGTTTTAGTAAGTATGCGTATGAAAGATGATGCCAGCAAAGTATTGTCAATTATCTTTATCATTTTCATTTTCGCTTTCTTAGGATACGAGCACGTTATCGCGAATTTTCCAGCATTTTCACTTGCTTATTTTGCTTCTCATGGAACGATTGAAGCGATGACTTTTGGGAATGTTATTCATAATTTAACTTTTGCTTTAATTGGAAACTATATTGGTGGGGGACTAGTCGTAGGATTAGTATATGCATGGTTAAATAATTCAAAATCAAATTATGTTGATTAAACAATTCAAAAAAGGTTGCTGCATCTTTCGAGGTGTAGCAATCTTTTTTTACGTTAGAAAAAAATCAAGAATGTTGAAAAGACAAGATAACTATGTTTTAGTAGTAAGTAAGAAATAAAAGAAAGCGAGTTAACAAACGTGGAACGTAAATTATTTGCCTTTGATATTGATGGAACGCTTTTAGATTCAACGAAACAAGCTTTGCCGAGTACTGTCACTGCACTAGAAGAATTACGAAAAGCAGGACATTTTGTAACCGTAGCCACTGGTCGCAGCCGTTACTTAGCTAAACCAGTGATTGAAACATTTAAATTTGATAATTATATTCTTTGTAATGGTGCTGCGGCTTTTATGAATCACAAACAAGTTTATAAAAATTTATTGCCGCAAGAACAAGTTCGTGCATTTCTCAAGGAAGCGCATGACATGTTGATTGATACGTCGTTTATTGGTTTAGATGTTTCGAAACGTTCAACAACTTTTGACCCCGAGCGAATGGAAGAAGCAATGAGTTCTTTTGGTTCGATGACCCCTGATTTAGATCCAACATTTCTGGATACTGCTGATGTTTATCAAGTTTTGGCTTTTTATGATGCTCAATTGGAACATTTTTTTGATGATAAATATCCAGAGTTGCATTTTGTTCGTTGGCATGAAAAATGTGTGGATGTCATACCAAAAGGAGGTTCAAAAGCGACGACTATCTTACATGTAGCTGAGCAAGTTGGTTTAACAAAAGACGACGTCATCAGCTTTGGTGATGGCATGAATGATCGAGAAATGTTAGCTGCTTCAGGCGTGGGTGTGGCGATGGGAAATGCATCAGATGAAGTTCGTCAATATGCCGATATGATTACTTCAGATAATGACAATGATGGCATTTGGAAAGCATTGATGGAGTTAGGTTTTTTAACAGGAAAGTAGGAGGAGTTCACTATGAAAATTGCGTTAATTGCTCATGATCGTAAAAAAGACTTAATGGTAAAATTAGTTGGTGCTTACAAACATATCTTGGAGCAACATGAACTTTTTGCAACAGGAACCACAGGCGGTAGAATTCAAGATGAGACGGAATTGCCGGTGCATCGCTTTAAGTCGGGACCACTAGGTGGAGATCAACAAATTGGTGCGATGATTTCAGAAGATGCTTTAGATATGGTGATTTTTTTACGTGACCCACTAGCTGCCCAACCACATGAACCTGATGTGACGGCATTAATCCGTTTGTCAGATGTCTATGAAATTCCGTTAGCAACAAACATTGGGACGGCAGAAATTTTGATTCGTGGCTTAGAAGCTGGCTTTGCAGATTTTCGAGAAGTGGTTCATGAATTAGATCATACACCGTTGTCCTTTTAACTTTCTTAAAAGAGTTTGGAATCCCAAACTCTTTTTTTTCTACTCTAAAACCTTTATAATGGGGAAAGATGTTAATAGAGAAGAGGAAAATATGTGCGGGTTTTATTTATTGGTGATGTAGTTGGGTCATTAGGAAGAGAAACAATTACGGATTATTTACCTAAGTTGAAAAAGGTTTATCGTCCTCAAGTCACAATTTTAAACGGTGAAAATGCGGCAGCTGGTCGTGGAATCACTGAGAAAATCTACAAAAAATTTTTACAAGATGGTGTTGATGTAGTCACACTTGGTAATCATACATGGGATAATCGAGCAATTTTTGACTTCATTGATGATGCAAAAAAAATGATTCGCCCAGCAAATTTCCCAGAAGCAGCACCAGGAAAAGGGATTGTTTATGTGAAAGTCAATGCAATTGAATTGGCGGTTATTAATTTACAAGCACGTTCGTTTATGGTGGATATAGATGATCCGTTTAAAAAAGCGGATGAATTAGTAACGGAAGCGCGTAAACGGACACCTTTCATTTTTGTTGATTTCCATGGTGAAACAACGAGTGAAAAACAAGCGATGGGATGGTATTTAGATGGTCGTGTCTCAGCTGTTGTAGGTACGCATACGCATGTGCAAACAAATGACGCACGAATTTTACCGCAAGGCACTGCATATTTGTCTGATGTTGGTATGACAGGACCTTATGATGGGATTTTAGGTATGAAACGTGAAGCGGTCATTGAGAAATTCTTAACTGCTTTACCACAGCGATTTGAAGTTGTGGAACAAGGCCGTAGTATTTTGTCGGCATGTATTATTGAAATTAATGAACAGACAGGAAAAGCCAAATCGATTCAACCGATTCAAATTAGTGAAGATCGCCCGTTTACAGAATAATCAAGAAGCGAGGGAAAGATGTTGAGTCCTTTAGAGCAAGAACCACAAATTCAGCAGGAATTAACTGTCTTACTAGATTTATTAGCAGAACATGAAATCATCAAAGAGTTCAAAAAAGTGCAAAAAAAAGCACGTCAAAATGCACACTTAAAAGAAATTGAAGAAGCGATTAAACGTGCACAAAAAGATGCGGTCCAATATGCCCACTATGGCAAACCAGAAGCAGAACGCCAAGCGATTGCCCGTATTAATGAATTAAATAAAGAGTATGCCGAGCATCCATTGGTGATTGCTTATCGCGAAAAATTAATGGAAGCGAACGATTTATTGCACTATGTAACAACTAGCTTGCAACAGCAAGTGAATCAAGCAATTGAGGAGGAAGAAACAAATGCCTCAAAAAACGAAGCATACCCCAATGATGGAACAATATTTTAGCATTAAGGCTCAATATCAAGATGCTTTTTTGTTCTATCGCTTAGGGGATTTTTACGAATTATTTTATGAGGATGCGCTACAAGTTGCGCAATTATTGGAATTAACTTTAACCAGTCGCAATAAAAATGCTGAGGACCCTATCCCGATGTGTGGAGTACCGTATCATGCAGCTGCGAATTATATTGATACTTTGGTTGAACAAGGCTACAAAGTTGCGATTTGTGAGCAAGTTGAAGATCCTAAAACAACTAAGGGCATGGTCAAGCGAGAAGTTGTTCAATTAGTTACACCAGGTACAGTCATGGATGGCAAAGGATTATCTGCGAAAGATAATAATTTTTTGACTGCTTTAGCATTTGACGGTACACACTATGGATTTGCTTACGTTGATTTGACAACCGGTGAATTACGTTCCGCAGTTTTGGAAGATGAAGAAGCGGTTTTGAATGAAGCGTCCGCTTTGCAAACCAAAGAAGTGGTGTTTACTAGTGACATTCCAGTAAGTGTTAGTGAATTATTAGAAAGTCGCTTAGGAGTGATTTTTTCTACGCAAGAAGCTTATGAAGAAAATTCAGAGTTTCAATTTCTAACTAGCGAATTAACGAATCCTTTAGAAAAAGAAGTGACTGGCAAACTGTTAAGCTATTTAGCAGTTACACAAAAACGCAGCTTAGACCATATTCAAAAGGCGGTCGCTTATCAACCAGATCATTTCTTGAAAATGGACTATTATTCAAAATTTAATCTGGAACTAACGCAATCCATTCGTACAGGAAAAAAACAAGGAACCTTACTATGGTTGTTAGATGAAACAAAAACAGCAATGGGTGGTCGTTTGTTAAAACAATGGTTAGATCGCCCGTTAATTCAACAAAGCCAAATCACTGCGCGTCAGAATCAAGTCGCTTCGTTAATCCATGCCTTTTTTGAACGAGCTGATTTACAAGAAGCGCTAACGAAAGTCTATGATTTGGAACGTTTAGCTGGCCGTGTGGCATTTGGTAGTGTCAACGGTCGCGATTTAATTCAATTACGAACATCTTTACAACAAGTGCCGTATATCCATGCTATTTTATCCGGAATTGACCATGGAGAATGGTCGGAACTATTAACTCGTTTAGAACCAATGGATGATTTAGTCTCGTTGATTGATACAGCGATTAATGAAGACGCACCCCTACAAGTTACGGAAGGCAATATTATTAAAAATGGCTTTAACGATCAATTAGATCAATACCGAGAAGCCATGCGTAATGGAAAAAAATGGTTAGCTGAGTTAGAAGCCAAAGAGCGTCAAGCTACCGGAATTAAGAATTTGAAAGTTGGTTTCAATCGCGTGTTTGGTTATTACATTGAAGTGACTAAATCGAATTTGACTAATTTGGAAGAAGGGCGTTATGATCGCAAGCAAACGCTAGCTAATGCGGAACGATTCATTACACCGGAATTAAAAGAATTAGAAAAATTAATTCTAGAAGCAGAAGAACAATCAGTTGATTTGGAATATCGTTTATTTTTAGAAGTTCGAGAAGAAGTAAAAAAAGCCATTGATCGTTTACAACGTTTAGCTAAAGCGATTAGTAGTGTCGATGTGCTCCAAAGTTTTGCGACAATTAGCGAACGTTATCAATATATTCGTCCAGAACTCAATACGGAAAAAATATTAAACATCGTTGACGGTCGCCATCCAGTCGTAGAAAAAGTATTAGGTCATCAAGAATACATTCCTAATACGATCGATATGAATCAGGAAACGTTAATTCTCTTAATTACTGGACCGAATATGTCTGGTAAAAGTACGTACATGCGTCAATTGGCTTTAACTGTAGTGATGGCTCAAATTGGCTGTTTTGTTCCAGCACAGTCTGCTAATATGCCGATTTTTGATCGTATCTTTACGCGAATTGGCGCTAGCGATGACTTGATTGCTGGTCAAAGTACGTTCATGGTCGAAATGATGGAAGCTAATCAAGCATTGCGTTATGCGACACCGAATAGTTTAGTGTTGTTTGATGAATTGGGACGAGGAACTGCTACGTATGATGGCATGGCCTTAGCTCAAGCGATTATTGAATACATCCATAAAGAAGTCCAAGCTAAAACACTCTTTTCAACTCACTATCACGAACTTACCGTGTTGGATGAAGAATTACCACGTTTACGCAATATTCATGTCGGTGCTGTCGAAAAAGATGGAGAAGTTGTGTTCTTGCACAAAATGATGGAAGGTCCTGCAGATAAAAGTTATGGTATTCATGTGGCGAAGATTGCTGGATTACCACACGAACTATTGCAACGGGCAGATGTCATTTTACAAGCGTTGGAAGAAGGACACAACTCACCAACGTCGCCTCTTGTAGAAAAACCAATTATAATAGAAGAAACAGAACAATTATCTTTATTTGGAGAAGGAAATCCACAAGAGCAGAAAGTGTTAGAGCAGCTACAAGCCTTAAATGTTTTAGAAATGACCCCGATGGATGCGTTAAATGCGCTGTATGAATTAAAAAAACAAATGTCAAAATAGAAAGAAGGGGAGACAATGGGAAAAATTCAAGAATTGTCCGAACGTCTTGCCAATCAGATTGCAGCAGGAGAGGTTGTTGAACGACCTGCTTCTGTTGTCAAAGAGTTAGTCGAAAATGCTATTGATGCAGGTAGTACACAAATTGATATTTTGTTAGAAGAAGCAGGTTTGAAGAAAATTCAAGTAACCGATAATGGGGAAGGTATTGCTGAAGACGATGTTATTAATGCCTTTAAACGTCATGCTACAAGTAAAATTCATACACGTGACGATTTGTTTCGCATTCGTACACTTGGATTTCGTGGTGAGGCTTTACCTAGTATTGCCTCTGTTTCAATTGTAAGTATAGAAACAGCTACGCAAGAAGAAACACAAGGAACCTTTTTGAAAATGAAAGGTGGCACAATTGAAGAACATCGTCCATCAGCACTACGTCAAGGGACGAAAATTACGGTTGAGCAGCTGTTCTTCAATACCCCTGCTCGTCTGAAGTATGTCAAAACACTACAGACCGAATTAGCGAACATCGGTGATATTGTTAACCGTTTGGCGCTTAGTCATCCGAGTATTGCATTTCGATTAGTTCATGACGGAAATAAAATGATGTCCACTTCAGGTAATGGTGATTTAAAGCAAGCTATTGCTGGAATTTATGGATTGCAAACTGCAAAGAAAATGCGTGCAATTCATAGTAAAGATTTAGATTTTGATATCCATGGTTATATCTCTTTACCCGAAGTGACTCGGGCAAGCAGGAATTATATCTCAACAATTATCAATGGTCGATATATCAAAAATATTGCGTTAAACAAAGCAATTGTTAATGGTTATGGTTCGAAATTGATGGTTGGACGTTTTCCAATAGCTGTTGTTGAAATTAAAATGGATCCACTATTAGTTGATGTGAATGTTCATCCAACCAAGCAAGAAGTACGATTGTCTAAGGAGCCTGAATTAACGGGATTAATCAGTAAAGCGATTAATGAAGTTTTACGAGAAGAAAATTTAATTCCGAGTGCGGCTGACAACTTGCGATTTAAAAAGAAGGTTGAAAACCAAGAAAAAACAGAACAACTTTCTATTGAATTAGAACAACCTAAGAGTACCAAACAAGGATTAAGTTTTGATAAAGCAACAGGAAGCTTTTATATAGAAGAAAGTTTTACGGAGTCGTCTGTCGAACCGATTTTTGAAGAGCTACCTCAGACAATCGAAGAGCCACACTTTCCTAGTTTTGAATATCAAGAAAAAGTGGTTGAACCTCCTATAAATACAGAAGATACTCATAAAAAAGGACCACAGATGATTGAACGTATGCAAGAAGAACCTGTGAAGCAACGTTTTCCGCATTTAGAGTATTTTGGACAAATGCATGGGACATATTTATTTGCTCAAAGTCAAGATGGTCTTTATATTATCGATCAGCATGCAGCTCAAGAACGAATTAAATATGAATATTTTCGCAAAAAGATTGGTGAAGTAGGAGATGATTTACAAGAACTCCTTGTACCGATTGTATTGGATTATCCTAATAGTGATGTTTTAAAATTAAAAGAGCAAGCAACAGCTTTACAAGAAGTAGGCATTCATCTAGAAGAGTTTGGAGCGAATAGCTTTATTGTGCGTGCGCATCCCACGTGGTATCCAGCAGGTCAAGAAGAAGCGATTATTCGTGAAATGATCGATATGTTACTTACAAATGGAAAAGTCAGTGTGCACCAATTCAGAGAAGCAACGGCTATCATGATGAGTTGTAAACGATCAATTAAAGCTAATCATTATCTGAATCCACAGCAAGCTCGAATTTTATTGGAAGATTTAGCAAAATGTGAGAATCCATTTAATTGTCCGCATGGTCGTCCTGTACTTATTCATTTTACCAATGGTGATATGGAAAGGATGTTTAAACGTATTCAAGATCCACACCAATCTCGAGGAGGCGAAGGATGAACGTTATCTTAGCATCACAATCACCTAGACGGAAAGAACTGTTACGATTGTTGTTGGATGATTTTGAAGTTATTCCAGCAGATATTGATGAAACAATTGGTGTACATGATGAACCAGAAGAATACGTGTTGCGTATGGCTCAAGAAAAAGCCGCATTTATTACTCAGCATTATCCAGAAGCGCTAGTGATCGCTAGTGATACGATTGTCGTTAGTGAAGGGGAGATTCTGGGAAAACCAACTTCTCGTGAAGATGCACAGCGTATGCTGATACAAATGAGCGGAAAGACACATATAGTATATACGTCAGTGGTGTTATCAACTAATAAGAAACGGTTTGAACAAATTTCTTCAGCCAAAGTGAGCTTTTTTGATCTTTCTGAAGAAGAAATCAGTGATTATTTAGATAAACAAGAATATATGGATAAAGCTGGAGCGTATGGCATTCAAGGAGCAGCTGCTATTTTTGTTCAGGAAATCCAAGGTGATTATTATGCAATTGTTGGGTTTCCTGTAGGTTTAGTTCATCAATTATTGAAAGAATTCAGCACTTAAATAATAAGCTTAATTGCAATATCAAATGCATAAAAAATTTTAAAAACCTTTATAGACAGCGAATTACTCAATAATCCAGTATTACCAATGCTTTGAAGCCATTGACGGCAGGGAGTGTTTCATCCCTTACCATTTTTCAGGTGAGTTGTTGGTGGTTCTGACCCAAGAGGATAGGTTAGCTGAGTCAAGAGAAGGAGCAAAGCGGCTCTTGACTCAGCTAATCTATTCTCTTATCCTATAGAACCAACAAAACACCTTAAGCTGCTTGTAAATCGGCCAGTTCTTCCTGAAGGCGTTCTGCAGGTGTTGTATAGCCCATTATTTTTCTTGGTTTGTGGTTGATCGTATCGGTTACTTCCAGTAAATACGAATAGGACAATGGACGCAGAGTGACTCCCTTTGGGATAAATTCTCGGAGCATGCGGTTATGCCTTTCGTTCGTTCCTTTCTCCCAAGAAGCATACGCATGAGTAAAGAAAACCTGAACGTCTTCAGCAATGCTTTCGATAAGAGACAGACTTGAAAACTCAGAGCCGTTATCAGTTGTGAGTGACTTGAACTGTTCTAGCCCCTGTTTTTTCATCAAGTCAAGCACGCCTTTTTGAACCAGCGCTGCGCCTTTTCCCCAAACTTTCTTAGTGAGGCAGTAGCGTGTTTTCCGTTCAACCATAGTGATGATGACAGGCTCATTTTTTGTTTTCTTACCTAATACTAAATCAACTTCCCAATGCCCAAATTCTTCCCTCGAGAGTACTTCTGGAGAGCGTTCTTCGATACTGCGTCCCAAGTGTTTAGCGTTATGACCTTTAGGTTCAGAAACGGTTGTTTTTCGTGGCCGCATCCTAGTCTTCATAGGCAAATCGATATTACGGATTGGAAGTACGGCAGCATTTATCAAAGCGTAAACGGTCTTCGTGCATGGTACGCGTTCGTCAGGGTGCAACTTTCTATAAGAGTGTACAAAAGTATCCACACTATAAATCCGCAACCCCTTCTTGGGTGCTAGATTTTCAGGTAAGGCAGCAAGGAAAGCCGCAGAATATTTATTATGATCCCGCGCATGCGAGTTCTCACGATTTTCTTTATAAACCCGTGCGCCTGAGGCGGCAATATACTGCTCGTAATAATTGCGCTTATAGTCAAGCTGGCGCGTTCTACCGCGTTTCAACTCACGAGAAACAGTGGGTTGGCTGACCCCTAATTCTCGCGCCATTTCAGCTTGTTTATAGGTGCCGCTTTTCGCCATCTGTTCCAGCATTCCGCGTTGGATGTCAGTAAGTTGTTTGAAGGTGCGCTTTTCTGTGATACAATTATTTTTGGTCATGTAGATACCCCTTATACTTTTGGTTTGGTTGCTAACAAGTATATCGTATCTACATGATTTTTTCGTTTATTTCCTTATGCATTTCATTTTACAATTTACCACTTAAATAATAAGTGTTGAATTCTTTCTTTTTCTATTGACTTATACTTGGGAAACATGGTATATTATTCAACGCTGGTTTTGAAAGAAAACGATGAAAAATATTTCTGAAAAAAATTGAAATAAAGAGTTGACTTAAAATGAATCCAGTGATATTATAACAAAGTCGCCAATATGAAATTGCGATTGCCATTTGTTTTAAAAGTGTTTTTTGCTTTTTAAAATAACATCGAAAAATATTTTTATAACATGAAGATTAAAAATATTTTCGAAAAAGTAGTTGACATTTTATTATTAAACTGATATGATATAAAAGTTGCTGATGCAGCAAGGTAGACCTTTGAAAACTGAACAAAGCAAGCAAACGAACCAATTGTGTAGGACACTTCTATTAAATAGAAGTAACACAAAACAAGCAAGCAGTAATGATAGCAAACGTTATTTATGAGCTTAACAATCGAAAGATTGTTTCAACTTTTTATGAGAGTTTGATCCTGGCTCAGGACGAACGCTGGCGGCGTGCCTAATACATGCAAGTCGAACTCTTCTTTTCCGCCGAACTTCGGTTCACTGGAAAAGAAGAGTGGCGAACGGGTGAGTAACACGTGGGTAACCTGCCCATCAGAGGGGGATAACACTTGGAAACAGGTGCTAATACCGCATAATGCTTTTTCTCGCATGAGAGAAAGCTGAAAGGCGCTTTTGCGTCACTGATGGATGGACCCGCGGTGCATTAGCTAGTTGGTGAGGTAACGGCTCACCAAGGCAACGATGCATAGCCGACCTGAGAGGGTGATCGGCCACACTGGGACTGAGACACGGCCCAGACTCCTACGGGAGGCAGCAGTAGGGAATCTTCGGCAATGGACGAAAGTCTGACCGAGCAACGCCGCGTGAGTGAAGAAGGTTTTCGGATCGTAAAACTCTGTTGTTAGAGAAGAACAAGGATGAGAAGAGAATGTTCATCCCTTGACGGTATCTAACCAGAAAGCCACGGCTAACTACGTGCCAGCAGCCGCGGTAATACGTAGGTGGCAAGCGTTGTCCGGATTTATTGGGCGTAAAGCGAGCGCAGGCGGTTTCTTAAGTCTGATGTGAAAGCCCCCGGCTTAACCGGGGAGGGTCATTGGAAACTGGGAGACTTGAGTGCAGAAGAGGAGAGTGGAATTCCATGTGTAGCGGTGAAATGCGTAGATATATGGAGGAACACCAGTGGCGAAGGCGGCTCTCTGGTCTGTAACTGACGCTGAGGCTCGAAAGCGTGGGGAGCGAACAGGATTAGATACCCTGGTAGTCCACGCCGTAAACGATGAGTGCTAAGTGTTGGAGGGTTTCCGCCCTTCAGTGCTGCAGCAAACGCATTAAGCACTCCGCCTGGGGAGTACGACCGCAAGGTTGAAACTCAAAGGAATTGACGGGGGCCCGCACAAGCGGTGGAGCATGTGGTTTAATTCGAAGCAACGCGAAGAACCTTACCAGGTCTTGACATCCTTTGACCACTCTAGAGATAGAGCTTTCCCTTCGGGGACAAAGTGACAGGTGGTGCATGGTTGTCGTCAGCTCGTGTCGTGAGATGTTGGGTTAAGTCCCGCAACGAGCGCAACCCTTATTGTTAGTTGCCATCATTTAGTTGGGCACTCTAGCGAGACTGCCGGTGACAAACCGGAGGAAGGTGGGGATGACGTCAAATCATCATGCCCCTTATGACCTGGGCTACACACGTGCTACAATGGGAAGTACAACGAGTTGCGAAGTCGCGAGGCTAAGCTAATCTCTTAAAACTTCTCTCAGTTCGGATTGTAGGCTGCAACTCGCCTACATGAAGCCGGAATCGCTAGTAATCGCGGATCAGCACGCCGCGGTGAATACGTTCCCGGGCCTTGTACACACCGCCCGTCACACCACGAGAGTTTGTAACACCCGAAGTCGGTGAGGTAACCTTTTTGGAGCCAGCCGCCTAAGGTGGGATAGATGATTGGGGTGAAGTCGTAACAAGGTAGCCGTATCGGAAGGTGCGGCTGGATCACCTCCTTTCTAAGGAATATTACGGAAACTACACATCGTTTGCCTTTGTTCAGTTTTGAGAGGTTTACTCTCAAACAGATTGTTCATTGAAAACTGGATATTTAAAGTAAAGAAATCAAAACAAACCGAGAACACCGCGTTGAATGAGTTTTTTAATAAGTTCAATTGCTTATTTTTCTTGATAAAACTTCTATCGCTAGAAGATCTTTATCAAAACCCAACCGTAAGGTTGATAAGGTTAAGTGAATAAGGGCGCATGGTGGATGCCTTGGCACTAGGAGCCGATGAAGGACGGGACTAACACCGATATGCTTTGGGGAGCTGTAAGTAAGCTTTGATCCAGAGATTTCCGAATGGGGGAACCCAACATCTTTTATAGGATGTTACTTGTCAGTGAATACATAGCTGACAGGAGGTAGACGCAGAGAACTGAAACATCTAAGTACCTGCAGGAAGAGAAAGAAAATTCGATTCCCTGAGTAGCGGCGAGCGAAACGGGAAAAGCCCAAACCAAGATGCTTGCATCTTGGGGTTGTAGGACTCCGATATGGTAGTTCTTTCAGATAGTTGAATAACTTGGAAAAGTTAGCTAAAGAGGGTGAAAGCCCCGTAGACGAAATGTGAAAGACACCTAGGAGGATCCTGAGTACGGCGGAACACGAGGAATTCCGTCGGAATCCGGGAGGACCATCTCCCAAGGCTAAATACTCCCTAGTGACCGATAGTGAACCAGTACCGTGAGGGAAAGGTGAAAAGCACCCCGGAAGGGGAGTGAAATAGATCCTGAAACCATGTGCCTACAACAAGTTAGAGCCCGTTAATGGGTGATAGCGTGCCTTTTGTAGAATGAACCGGCGAGTTACGATTGCATGCGAGGTTAAGTTGAAGAAACGGAGCCGTAGCGAAAGCGAGTCTGAATAGGGCGAATGAGTATGTAGTCGTAGACCCGAAACCATGTGATCTACCCATGTCCAGGTTGAAGGTGCGGTAAAACGCACTGGAGGA
>NZ_CM177096.1:2915000-3452687 GCF_058216495.1 Enterococcus sp. AMC1623
CGCTGGGTAGCTATGTAGGGAAGGGATAAACGCTGAAAGCATCTAAGTGTGAAGCCCACCTCAAGATGAGATTTCCCATTTCTTTAAGAAAGTAAGATCCCTGAGAGATGATCAGGTAGATAGGTCAGAAGTGGAAGTGCAGTGATGTACGGAGCGGACTGATACTAATCGATCGAGGACTTAACCAAAAAGAAAAAATTGAATTCGAGGTTTTTATGACCTTTACTTTAAATCCAGTTTTGAATGAACAACGTTCATTCAATTAAATAGTGTGGTGGCGATAGCGAGAAGGATACACCTGTTCCCATGCCGAACACAGAAGTTAAGCTTCTTAGCGCCGATTGTAGTTGGGGGTTGCCCCCTGTGAGAGTAGGACGTCGCCACGCAAATATCATTTGATAAAAATGTAGGATTCATTCCAAAATGGTATGAATCCTACATTTTTTTTATGCTATGAAACAATCCTCAATCATATTAAGAATTGAGGATTGTTTAGAGTTTAGATTATTTCATAGGCTAATTGTTTAATAATTGTCTCATGTTGAGGATAGTCTTTTAGTAGTTCATTTTGTGTAAATAATTCAAAGTCTTGATAATCAAAACCTGGAGCGACCACACAACTGACTAAAGCAAAAGATTTCTCAACACTTGAGCCAAAAATAGTCCCTTTAGGAACAGTATAAGATAATTTTTCACCTAACTGAGGATGCTTACCTAACAAAATGGCTTCATAATGTCCATCTGGAAAAATACAGTGAACGGTTAATGCTGCTCCTTCATGATAGAACCAAGTTTCATCAGATTGTAATCGATGAAAATGTGAAGGACTATCAGTATTTAATAAAAATAAAATAGAGGTGTATAGTGGACGAGTGCCATTAGAAGTTACTATAGTTTGTTCACTGACATCGGTTTGTTTAAAATAACCACCTTCTTCATGGGGAATTAATTGTAATTCTCGAATCCATTGTTCTGCTATCTTCATTTAAGTGGAGTTAAAAACTCCATCACCTTCCTTTCTATATTGCATATAATCATTATACACTGATAAGCAAATAAGTAGACAAATGAATTGAAGCAGAGGAAAATAAAAAGAAAAGTAAGGTGGTTAAACTAATGGCAGAACATTCAAAAGAAGAACTAAAGAAAAAATTATCATCTATTGAATTTGCTGTAACGCAAGAGAATGCGACAGAACGTCCTTTTACAGGTGAATATGATAATTTTTATGAAAAGGGAATTTATGTGGATATAGTAAGTGGAGAACCACTTTTTGTTTCTAGTGATAAATTTGATGCAGGTTGTGGTTGGCCATCATTCTCACGTCCAATTGCTACAGCAGAAATTCAAGAAAAAAAAGATTATGAATTAATTTATCCTCGTGTAGAAGTGCGCAGCAAAGAAGCTGATTCACATCTCGGGCATGTGTTTACAGATGGACCAGAAGAATTAGGTGGCTTGCGCTATTGTATTAATTCTGCCGCATTAAAATTTATTCCATATGACGATATGGTAGAAAAAGGTTACGAAGAATACCAACAATATGTCAGATAAATAAAGAAAACAGATAGCAAATAGGTTATCTGTTTTTTTTATATCCTTTTCATTTTATGATACAATAAAGGGAACATATGTACAGAAAGGAAAAATTATGTACGAGTATATTATTGGTAAAATTGCGGCAATTCATCCCGCATATATTGTGATTGAAACAAATGGTATTGGGTATCAGATTGCTTCGGGAAACCCGTATCGTTATAGTAGTAAAATGAATCAAGAGGTAAAAATCTTTGTCCATCAAGTTATCCGTGAAGATGCACATACCTTGTATGGTTTTAATAGTTTAGAAGCAAAGCAATTATTTTTACGCTTAATTAGTGTATCCGGAATTGGTCCAAAGAGTGGCTTAGCAATTATGGCAAATGATGACCATGACGGTTTAATAGCTGCAATCGAATCTGGAGACATTACTTATTTAACTAAATTTCCTGGTGTAGGTAAAAAAACAGCTCAACAATTAATTCTTGACTTAAAAGGAAAACTTGGAGAACTTGCAGGGGATTTGACGGGGGAGGTACCAATGGAATTGTTTACTACTTCAGAAAATCCTGCGTTAGAAGAAGCAATAGCAGCTTTGCAAGCACTAGGCTATAGTGAAAGAGAAACAAAAAAAGTTCACAAACAATTACTGCAAGAACCAGTTCAATCAACGGATGAATATTTACGAGCTGGGTTAAAATTAATGATGAAAAAATAAGGAGAAACGTATGACTGATCGAATGATTTCGCCAAATACGAATCAAGAAGAAGAATTTCTTGAAAGAACACTACGTCCGCAGTATTTTGCGCAATATATTGGGCAAGATAAAGTAAAACAAGAATTGAATATCTATATCCAAGCGGCCAAACATCGTGAAGAGTCATTGGACCATGTGTTACTTTACGGACCTCCAGGATTAGGAAAAACAACGATGGCCATGGTAATTGCTAATGAAATGGGTGTCAATATTCGTACAACAAGTGGCCCTACCATTGAAAAACCAGGTGACTTAGTAGCTACTTTAAACGAACTAGAGCCTGGGGATGTTTTATTTGTTGATGAAATTCATCGCTTACCACGTGTGGCAGAAGAAATGTTATATTCAGCAATGGAAGATTTTTATGTGGATATTATGGTTGGACAAGGAACAACGGCACATCCTGTTCATTTTCCCTTGCCACCATTTACCCTAATTGGTGCGACAACACGTGCAGGAATGCTTTCAGCGCCATTAAGAGATCGTTTTGGTATCATTTCACACATGCAGTATTATGAAGAAGCTGATTTAAAAGAAATTGTTCAACGATCGGCAGAAATTTTTCAAACTGAAATTGTTGAAACTGGTGCAATTGAAATTGCGCGTCGTTCTAGAGGGACTCCTAGAATTGCCAATCGGTTGTTGAAACGTGTGCGTGATTTCGCTCAAGTTCAAGCGAATGGTATTATTGATCAAAAAATTGCTGATAAAGCCTTATCTTTATTACAAGTAGATAGTGCTGGTTTAGATTTAATTGATCAAAAATTAATTAAAACAATGATTGAGTTATATAATGGTGGGCCTGTTGGATTAAGTACGTTGTCTGTAAATATCGGAGAAGAACGAGAAACTGTAGAAGATATGTACGAACCGTATTTGATTCAAAAAGGGTTTTTAAAACGGACGCCACGTGGAAGAGTAGCGACGCTTTTAGCATATGAACATTTTGGCTACTCTTATCAAGAATAGAAGCGAGGAAGACAATGGCAGAAGGTAAAAAAACTAAAGCTGCGATTGCTGCAGCTTATATTCAGTTATGTGAAGAAAAAGAATGGGCAAAAATTAGTGTACAAGATATTGCTTTACGTACGGGGATTAACCGTCAAACCTTTTATTATCATTTTCCAGATAAAAAAACGCTGTTGCGCTGGGTGTATTTGAATGATTCATTAAGGTATTTAGCGGCGGATGAAGTTTCTTTAGATAATTGGGAAGAACAAGCGTTGAAAATGTTGAAAACAATGCAAGAAAAAAGTGTTTTTTATCATAATACACTAGCTGGTGAGCGCGATATTTTGATGAATGAGTTTTTTCAAGTCGTTCAAGAAGTTTTTAAGCAATTGTTCCAGCAAGTAGATGAAGAACATGTATTGTCTACGCAAGATATTCAGTTTTATAGTCGCTTTTTTTCTTTTGGTTGCAGTGGTATTTTAGAAGCTTGGATTCGTGGGAATTTTCAAGAGACGCCGCTAGACATTGCAACGCAGCTCTTACGTTTGGCGCAGGATATTGAAGTTTATTCATATCGAATTTATCAAAGAAATGAGGAATAATTGGATGACGAAAGTTTTATTTGTATGCTTGGGAAATATTTGTCGTTCACCAATGGCAGAGGGCTTGATGCGTAAATATAGTGAAGAACACCAATTGGAGATAGTTGTTGATTCAGCTGCTACGAGTCGTTGGGAAGTGGGAAATCCAGTTTATAGTGGGACCCAAAAAATTTTACGCAAAGAAAATGTTGATTACTCACAAATGTTTTCACGTCAAATTAAATTGGGAGATTTTGAACTATTTGATTGGATTATTGGAATGGATCATGATAATGTAGACGATTTACGAGCGATGGCACCCAAAGAATATCATCATAAAATTCATTTGTATCAAGAAGTAGTACCAGGAAAAGAAGACCAAGCGATTCCTGATCCATGGTATACAGGAGATTTTGAGCAGACGTATCGTTTGGTCAAGGCAGGTTTGCCTTTATGGGCTGAAAAATTTGCATCGAATAAAAGCTGACAGATACGTCAGTTTTTAATTTTTATTGACTAAAACGGTGATTTTACGAAAACAAAATAAATTTATCACACTTTTTTCACACTTCCTGAGTATAGTATAAGCATACCAACAAACAACCCTAACAAAACACTTTTTCATTTTTACTCCTTACCTGTCAGTTCCCCGCTGACAGGTTCTTTTTTTACTTCAATAAATAAAATTTACAAGATATCTATTTCACAATATATAAAACAAAAAAATTTTTTATACTAAAAATAGACTGATATAAAGAGTTTTTATCGGAAAACTGTCATTTTTTTTACTTGTGCAAAAAAAAGTGATAGTTTCTTAATTCACAATCTAGCTATAATAAGCTTGTAAATTAAAGGAGGAACTTTCAATGACAAAAACAGTAATTATTGGATCGAACCACGCAGGTATTGCTGCTGGAAATGTGTTATTAGATAAGTATGAAGGTCAAGAAGTTGTAATGATCGAGCGTAACAGCAATTTTAGTTACTTAAGTTGTGGAACAGCACTTTGGGTAGGGCGTCAAATCGATGAAGATGAAGTACCTGGCCTATTCTACACAAACCGTGAAGACTTTGAAGCAAAAGGCGCGAAAGTTTATTTAGAAACAGCTGTTGACAGCATTGACTTTGAGAAAAAAGAAGTTCATTGTGTGACATCAGATGGTTCTGAATTTGTTGAATCATATGATAAATTAGTTATTGCAACTGGTTCTAAACCAATTTCTCCAAAAGTACCTGGGCGTGAATTGAAAAACATCACATTCATGAAAAAATATGCTGAAGGCGAGTTTATCGATGGTATCTTGGATTCAGATGAAATCCAAAATGTTGCGGTAATCGGTGCTGGTTACATTGGTGTTGAAATGGCTGAAGCTGTGAAACGTCGCGGCAAAAACGTGTTATTATTTGATGCGATGGATCGTTCTTTACCAAGCTACTATGACCGTGAATTTACAGATGCGATGGATAAAAATCTGGCAGACAATGGTGTTGAATTACACTTAGGTGAATTGGTTCAAGAATACAAAGGAACGGATAAAGTTGAAGCAGTTGTTACAGCAAATGGTGAATATCAAGTTGATTTAGTTGTCAATGCAATTGGTTTCTTGCCAAACAGTGAATTAGGCAAAGATCATTTGCAAGTATACAAAAATGGCGCTTACTTGGTGAATCGTCATCAAAGAACCAACGATCCAGACGTATATGCAGTTGGTGACTGTGCAACAGTTTATTCAAACGCATTACAAGATACAACTTATATTGCTTTAGCAACAAATGCTGTTCGTACAGGAATGGTTGCTGGTGAAAATATCGGTGGCGCTGCAGTTGCATCACCAGGTGTTCAAGGTTCAAATGGAATCTCAATCTTCGGTTACAACATGGTTTCAACTGGCTACTCTGTTGAAGCAGCAGAACGTCATGGCTTAGTCGTGAAATACACTGATTTTGAAGATACACAAAAACCAGGCTTTATGAAGAAAAACGATAAAGTTAAAATCCGTATTGTATACGAGGCAACTACTCGTCGTATTGTTGGCGCACAAATTGCTTCTACAACTTCAGAAATTTCAATGGCAATCCACATGTTCTCATTAGCAATTGAGCGTGGGGTAACAGTTGATGAGCTAGCATTACTAGACTTGTTCTTCTTACCACACTTCAACCAACCATATAACTATATTAACAAAGCCGCATTAGCAGCAGAATAATAGAAGAAACCGGCAGTCACGTAATGACTGTCGGTTTTTTTGTTGAGTGATTGAAAAAAAGTATCTATTAAATGATTGACTTCTGAAAATTCTGACGATATGATTGCTCCATTAAACTGTAATTTATAAGAAATAAGAGAGGTGTGAGAAAATGTCACAATTATCGATTGTATTACTTCAATTAGATGTTATATTTGGGGATCCAGAAGCAAATCGACAAAAAGTTAGTGAATGGTTTGCTAGAGCGAATTTGCAGCCGAATGAATTAGTCTTGCTGCCAGAGCTATGGGATACGGGCTATGATTTGACGAGATTGCCTGAAATTGCGGATCAAGAAGGAAAAACGGCACAACGATTTTTATCAGAATTGGCAAAAAAATATCAAGTATTTATTTCTGGCGGTTCTATTGCACGTCAGACAGGGGAGAAGGTATTTAATACAACCTATATTGTCGCCCCAACAGGAGAAGTTCGGTCCCAATATGACAAGGTCCATCTGTTTCGTTTAATGGAAGAAGAAAAATTTTTAGATGCGGGTAAACAGTTGGCGCAAACAACGATTGCTGATTTTTTAGTAGCACCTTTTATTTGTTACGACTTGCGTTTTCCAGAATGGTTTCGTAAAAGTGCGCACCAAGGGACAGAATTATTGCTTCTTTCTGCGCAGTGGCCAACACCACGGATTGAGCATTGGGAAAAATTAGTTCAAGCACGTGCGATTGAAAATCAATGTTTTGTTGCGGCAGTGAATCGCGTGGGTGCCGATCCTAATAACCAATTTGGCGGACATTCTTTAGTAGTTGATTCTTTAGGAAATATTTTAATAAAATTAGAAGATACTGAAACAATTGGACGAGTGACCATTAATCATCAAGAAGTGGCAAAAACACGGGGACAGATGCCTGTTTTTGAAGACCGTCGAACTGATTTATATTGAGGGGGAAAAGGATGATACAAAAATCAAAGATATTACAAGAGTTACCGCCACAATTTTTTGCTCATTTAGTGCAACAAGTGAATCAAAAAATTGCAGAAGGTCAGGACGTCATTAATTTAGGTCAAGGAAATCCAGATCAGCCAACGCCTTCAGGAATTATTGAGACGCTTCAACAAGCTGTTGAGAATCCATTAAATCATAAATACTCACAATTTAGAGGAAATCAATTTTTTAAACAAGCAGCTGCTGATTTTTATTTGGAACACTATGGTGTAACTCTGGATCCTGAAACGGAAATCGCAGTCATGGGTGGTTCCAAAATTGGGTTAGTGGAGTTACCGCTTGCTTTATTGAATCCAGGAGATCGTCTATTGTTGCCTGATCCAGGTTATCCGGATTATTTGTCAGGGGTTGTTTTAGCGCAAATTGAGAAAGAATTGTTACCTTTATTACCAGAAAATGGCTATCTGCCCGATTATGAAACAGTGGACAAAGAAAAACTGGAACAAGCGAAGTTACTTTTTTTAAATTACCCGAATAATCCTACAGGCGCCCAAGCAACTTCGGAATTTTTTGATCAAACCGTATCCTTTGCAAAAGAACACGAGATTGCGGTCGTTCATGATTTTGCTTATGGGGCTTTAGGTACGAATGAAGAAGCACCTGTGAGTTTTTTACAAAGCTCAGGTGCAAAAGAAGTTGGGGTAGAATTATATACACTGTCTAAAACGTATAATATGGCTGGTTGGCGAATTGCATTTGCTGCAGGGAATGCCGAAATTATTGAAGCGATTAACATCATTCAAGATCATTTATTTGTAGGCTTATTTCCTGCTTTACAAGAAGCAGGGGCCTATGCTCTTAAAAGTAATGAAAAAGTGGACGAACTAGTTGCTTTGTATAATCGTCGTCGTAAAGCTTTTGTCGAAGCGGCAGCTCAAATTGGATGGCAAGCGTATCCTTCTACGGGAGCTTTTTATGCGTGGATGCCCGTACCAAAAGGTTATACGAGTCGTTCATTTGCTGAGTTCTTATTGAATGAAGTTGCTGTGGCTGTAGCGCCTGGAAATGGCTTTGGCGATGGTGGTGAAGGCTATGTACGCGTTGGATTGTTAGTTGAAGAAGAACGATTACAAGAAGCCATTGCACGCATTGCTACGTTGAATTTAACGTTTTAACCCATAGACGGTGGCGTATGCTACCGTCTATTTAATAAGCGATGTGACGGTTTGATAATGTGCAGAGTCAAAATGAAGCGACTGCTTTACAGAAAGAGACGTTAAAGTGGTATGCGTACTATCTATCAATTCATTAATAAAGTCCAGAGGTTCTAACATTACAAGCTGTTGAACGGTGTTTTTTTGCGTATTTGTTAGCTTGGAACGCGCGACTTCATACTTACTCCAATCACCTAAATTGTTTGGAGGATATCCTTGTTCCATATACCAGAAAGAAATTAAACAATGGATTAACATAAAACGACATGTTTGCGCATAGATAGTCTCTTGACGTTTTAAACGTCGATAAAATTCATGGAGGTTCGCATAATATTTAGCTAAAAAGACATCTACTTCCGCTTGTGTGGGATGGTAGGGAGACTTTTGAGAGTCTTCTTTGATGTGTTGTAAGAGTTCATTTGTATCTTTTAAAATATGAATAGTTGCTAACCAAGGACTTGGTGGCAACTCATCTGGATAATAGACAAAAACATCTAATTTAATAAAAGATGGAAAATGGATAACTGCATAAAAAGTAGTTTTTGTTTCAATAAACAAAATAGGTTCTAATTTTTTTAGCAAGGTTGTTAAAAAAGTATTTTTATCGACAGTCGGAGCAAGAACGATTCGAAAATCAATATCTGAATAAGCATCGGCATTGCCAGTTGCTAGTGAACCTCCAAGGAAAGTCCCTTTGATTATCGAAATATTGGTTATAGCTTGTAAGTGATGGAGCAGTTTATTTCTAGATGTTTGTAAGGTTGTTTCCTTCATATTCAATCAACTCCTTTATTCTAGATTGTATCATATAAAAATAGATAAATAATTGTTGACATGGGCTGATATATTTGATATGATATAAAAGTTGAGAAATGAAAGCAGAAGCACCCGCTTCTCGCCTGAGTGAAAAAATCGCTGGGCAGAATAGGATTCCGACTAATTGATTAGCTGGAGTACGTGCGGGTTCTTGTAGAAGAACTCGTTTTTTTATTGCCATATTGGTAATTCTTTCTTTCTCTCAAATAACTTGGAGGTGAATGACCATAGCTAAAGATATGATGGTAAATGACGGCATTCGTGCAAGAGAACTACGCTTGATTGATCAAAATGGTGAACAATTAGGAGTTAAATCTAAAGCAGAAGCATTAAGTATTGCTGAAAGAGCAAATCTAGATGTAGTATTAGTGGCTCCCAATGCGAAACCACCAGTTGCGCGAATTATGGACTACGGTAAATATCGTTTTGAACAACAGAAAAAAGAACG
Organism: Enterococcus sp. AMC1623; assembly: GCF_058216495.1. NCBI lineage: Bacteria > Bacillati > Bacillota > Bacilli > Lactobacillales > Enterococcaceae > Enterococcus > Enterococcus sp. AMC1623. Next base: position 2,924,455 of record NZ_CM177096.1, read on the forward strand.
TGAAGCCCGTAAGAAGCAAAAAGTAATCAACATTAAAGAAGTCCGCTTAAGTCCAACGATCGACGTAAATGATTTCAATACTAAATTGCGTAATGCACGAAAATTCTTAGAAAAAGGCGATAAAGTGAAAGCTTCAATCCGTTTCAAAGGACGTGCCATTACCCATAAAGAGATTGGTCAAAGAGTTCTAGATCGTTTAGCAGAAGAAACTACTGATATTGCAACAGTAGAACAAAAAGCGAAAATGGATGGACGAAGCATGTTCTTAGTGCTTGCACCTAAAAACGAAAAATAAAACTGATTAACGAAAGATTTTGAGGAGGAAATTAGTTATGCCAAAACAAAAAACTCACCGCGGATTAGCAAAACGTGTTAAACGTACTGGCGGAGGCGGATTAAAACGCGCTCGTGCTTTTACTAGCCATAGATTCCATGGAAAAACTAAAAAACAACGTCGCCAATTACGTAAAGCGCGTATGGTATCAAGCGGCGATTTCAAACGTATCCGTCAACAATTAGCAAGAATGAAATAAACCAATTACTAGATTTGATATATTAGGAGGAATTAAACATGGCACGTGTTAAAGGTGGAACAGTAGCTCGTAAACGTCGTAAAAAAGTGCTTAAATTAGCAAAAGGATATTACGGTTCAAAACATACTTTATTTAAAACAGCTCAAGAACAAGTAATGAAATCATATAGTTATGCATATCGCGATCGTCGTCAGAAAAAACGCGACTTCCGTAAATTATGGATTGCACGTATCAACGCTGCAGCTCGTATGAATGGCTTAAGCTATTCTAAATTAATGCATGGTTTGAAAGTTGCTGAAATCGACATCAACCGTAAAATGCTAGCTGATTTAGCTGTAAACGATGCTTCTGCATTCACTGCATTAGCAGACCAAGCGAAATCTGCATTGGCTAAATAATTATTTGATAATTAGTCCTACTTTTTGAAGTAGGGCTTTTTTTTGTTTTTCAAGTGTCTGACTTCCTTCTATGATACAATAACGATAATAGGAGGTGGCATATGCAAAAAGTGAACTTTTTTGTTTTTGATGATTTTGAAACGTTGGATTTATTTGGTGTTGTTGAAATTTTTGGTCGTTTAAAAGAATCGTATGATCTCAAATTTGTTTCTTTAGAAGGTGGCGTGATTACAAGTAGTCAACAGACTCCGATTGTTACTGAACCAATTTCTTCTATCGATACTTCGGGTATTTTAGTTGTTCCGGGAGGGATGGGAACAAGGAAGTTAGTGGATCATCATGAATGGATTGAACAATTAACAGAATTGAGTTTACTAGCTCCGTATGTGCTAACAATTTGTACAGGTGCAGCGCTATTAGCGAAGACGGGACTGCTGAATAATCAAAAAGCCACCAGTAATAAACGCGCGTTTGATTGGGTAATGTCAACGAATCAAGCAGTTAAGTGGCAACGTAAGGCACGTTGGGTAGTCGCTGGGAAATATTACACATCTTCTGGTGTATCGGCAGGAATGGATATGGCATTAGGCTTCATTGCGGATCGACATGGCCAGGCGTGTGCCCAAAAAATGGCTTATGATATTGAATACGTCTGGAATGATTGCCCAGAAAAGGATATTTTTGTTGGGAAATGAGGAGGCAAGCCATGAAAAACATTAAAAATTTTATTGCAGAAAAATATAAAAATAACACAGAGTATACTGCTGTGGCAGAAGATATTTATCAAATGGGGAATGAATATGTAACTAGCTTTTCGTTTGAACCGGAAATAGGAGAAGAAAAAATTGGTGGCTTGTTTGCACCTTATTTGCTTGAAGACTTGTTAGATACCTATTCTCTTTACATGTCTGACTTTTATGATGCGTTAAATAAAAACAATGAGCAAAAATGTTTCTTTGAAGTTGCTGGGGATCTTGAAGAAGTAAAACAATCCCGCGAAATTATTGGCAAACACGTTTACCATCAAACAATTGAAGAGGATGGCGAAGAATACATCACCCTGACTATTGAATAAAGGAGTAGATGAAAATGAGTAAAGCGCGCATTGTACCATTTTTAAGTTTTACCGGGCAAGCCGAAGCAGCGATGAAGTTTTATGCTCAAGTATTACCAGAAACATCAATTACAACGCTCGTACGTTATGGAATAGATAATCCTCATATGCCTGCAGAACAAGGAGATAGAATTATGTACGGTGCTATTAATTGTATGGGGCAAGAAATTATGTTTTTAGATATGAGTGATGAATACCCAGCGCCACCGTTTAATTGGGCACATTCTTTGTATATTGATTGTCAAAATGAAGCAGAGTTTGACGAAATTTTCCAAGTGCTTTCTGAGGAAGGATCAATTATGATGGGACCAGAATCGGTTGGAGATATTAGAAAATGTGCGTGGGTAGTTGATAAATTTAGCGTGACATGGCAACCTGTTTGGGCATAATATAAAACAAGCCTGTTTCCTCAGTTTATTTCAAAATAAATTGAAGAAACAGGCTTGTTTTAATTGTGTGCGTGTTTTTGACGCCGATGATACATATAGAAAACCGTTGGAGTAATTCATATCCCAAGGTAACTCTTAAAGCAATAGCGATAGAAATTTTAATTACTTTAACAAAAGCATTTGCAGCATCTAATGAATTCTCTAAGAAAAAATCATATGCAAATTGATAAATGCCTAAACCAGGAACAAGGCAGAACATACCACAAATTAAAAAAATTGTTACGGGCGCTCTTAAGCCAAAGGAAGCTTCACGTGATAGAAAAATTAAGGCAACGGATGCCACGAAAGTTGCAATGACTGTCGAATGAAGGAGTTGATCTGTCAATAAGTAGATGCCCCAACCGATACTGCCGATGATTCCACAATAAAGATAGCAAAAGCAATGGTGACGATGAAACTAGCGAGTAGTTGAATCATCGTTAGCTGTTTTCGAGCCTCATAGGGATCAATTTTTCCTTCTGTAATGTGTCGGGATAAGGTATTAATAGCATCAATTCTTCCAAGCGAAGTCGGTGAAAGTGGTGTGTCACGAACTTTTGCTTGGACATTTTTATTGTAAGGTGTTGCTGTTAGAAAAATCCCGTGAATGGAGACATAACTATCAAAATTCTCTAATTCAAAGGTTTACGCAACGTGAGTGATTGTTGACTCGACACGCTTCACTTCTGCACCAGTTTTTAATAACGTTTCCCCACTATCATCAACAAGCTCAAAACGCTCTTGTTGATTCAACTAGAATCATTTCTCTCATAAGTTCTCAGGTTATTCTAACATCAGTGCCAAAAAGCCAAAAATAAAAAGCAGATGCCTATCATCTACTAATCATTTTCTTTATCTAAATTTTCGTGTAAATCAAACGCTTTGTTGTAAAATTTCAATCCAACCGTCATGATCCAGGCAGCAAACAATCCTAAGATACCACCTAAAACAATACCGATAAACCGATCAGGCAATAAAGGAATCATGTATTGATGTTTAATCAGTGAAGCTAACATTAAAGACATTGGTGTAATAAAAAAATTTGCAACTGCGTAATTGGTACGAACAGTAATTTCTACAATGACGTATAATATCGTAATCATTAGCAAAGTTTGAACAGTTGTTAAAGGTAAGTTTAATAAGAATACCGAAAGACCAAGACCGATAATTGTTCCCAAAATACGTTGAATATTCCGATGTAACATGGCACGTAAATTATCGCCTTGTAAAACTGCTGCTGTTGATACAACCATCCAATAAGGATTAGTTAATTGTAAACCTTGGCTCAAATACACTGCGAAAAATAACATGCCTCCGTAAAAAATACCATCTAAAACAACCGCTGGATCATCTGTTAAACGTTGAGATATGGAAATTTTTGGAACTGGTTCAGCAGGTGTTTTTTCTGTGAAATGTACCAAGCTTGCCATAATCAAAGAAAGGATAATTCCTAGGAGAAAGTATAACGCAGTAGAAGGCAAGGCGGACAAGGGTAGATGAATACTTGTTCCCATTGCAGCTACCATTACTCCGAAGAAAACACCGGGCTTTGTAATGTTATATAAGCGAAAAAAGACACGTCCAGTAAAAGCAATAATGCTGACAACTAAAGGTGCCAACCAACTGACGTGTGTAGATAACAAACCTAATAGAAAACTAACAAAAACGAAGAGACCAATTGCGCTGAGGCGTAATAATAAGTTTTTTAATGGAAGATGGTGGTAATAAAGAAAGACAAAAATCCCGAAGGAACCGAAACTAGCAATTGCCATATTATCTAAAAAATAACCTGTAAATAATACAGTAAACATACATAGTCCTGCACCAATTAATTGGAAGGGGTTAAGTTTAGGCTTATTCCAATGAAATAGTTCTTTTAAGAAGGGTATTCCCATTCAATCACTCCTTTTACATTAAGAATAGCATATCACAAGTGGAGAATAAACCTGCCATGCTTGTGATAGTTTTATTAAAAATAGACAAAGAAAAAAGCCTGAGTAACTTTTCAACAAAAAAGACTCAGACTTGGGTTTTTTCTAATTTTTTAACACGGCCACCGATTTTATCTGCGAATGCTTCAGATTGTTTTCTATCATTGAAAATCAACAGTTTATCTGGAGATTTTTCTCTGGTGCGTTGCCCATCTTTAGAGATATATCCGTGAAAAACTTTAATTGCGTACATCAAACCACTCCTTTCGATTTATCTACTGTTAATTATACGAAGGAGGAGATAAAAATCAAAAAAAACGCGTTCATTTTAATACAATTCCAATAATTGTTAAGAAAATCACTATTTTTCATGAATTTTATTTTGTAATTGAGCATATTCTGCGAATATTTTATGAAATTCTGGGACAGTTTTTTTCAACTGTACTAACCGTTGTGTTTCCTTATTTAAAAAACAATGTTTGCTGGTTCCAGTCGTTAATAAACATTCGTTTGTATCACGAATCTCATAACAAAAATCAAGGCGTGTTCCGGTATACTTTTCGACAAAAACATCGATACGGATTGTGTCGCCGTATCGAATCATTTCCTTGTATTGACAGCTTACTTCTAATACAGGGACGATAATTCCAGATTCTTCAATTTTTTGATACGGTAAGTTTAAAAAATTTAAAATATCTACTCGAGCTTCTTCAAACCAACGAATATAATTGGAATGATGAATAATACTCATTTGGTCAGTTTCGTAGTAGTGTGGTTGACGAATATATCCTGAATATATGGTCAAACAAAACGCCTTCTTTCTATTAGTTTCTATTTATTAGTTTACGGTTAGAAGTAGTAGGATGCAAGAATCTTTTCCTGAATAAAGTTAATTGAGAATCATTCTCATTAGGTGTATACTCAATGAAAAAGGAGAGAGGCCGATGCGCTGGTTAGTGAAACAACGAATGGCAATGTATCGTTATGTGATGATTTTATATGTAGTTGCTTTAAATATATTATTTACACTTCAGGAAATAGATGGATTATGGGAGTAGTCACATTAGCAAATATTTTCGCTATTTTGGCTATATTGGGATTTTCGTTCCATGAAAAAATTCGTAAAATCGAACGAGAAGAAAGACGGCAACAGCGAAAGGAACGACGAGAAAAAAGAAAGCAGGCGTAAGAACAAAATCGTGCAAGTTTTCTGAAAATATTGCTTCTAAAATCTTGACTTTTCACTAGCTTTCCTGTACCTTATAGCTAATATCGGAAAAAAGCCAGTGAAAGAACGAGTATGTAGCAATGGTGACTTTAAAGAGAGAACTACCTAGGCTGAAAGTAGTTTAAGAGATGCGGCAGAAAGACAGTCTGGAGGCGAGTGCGTGCAAAGCCACTCCGCGAGCGAGCGTTATTCGCATAGAGGAAAGCATTAGACTTTCAAATTTAGGTGGTACCGCGAATTCATTCGCCCTTGTGTAAAAACAAGGGCGATTTTTTATTTTTTTGCACGCCGACAGTCTGTTACGGTTAGTTTTCATTAGTTAGGGAGGAAGAGAAATGAGTTATCAACGTCCAAAAGGCACGAATGATATTTTGCCAGGAGAATCCGAAAAATGGCAATTTGTTGAAGAGACAGCACGCTTATTATTTAAAGATTATCAATATAATGAAATTCGTACACCGATGTTTGAACATTATGAAGTAATTGCCCGTAGTGTGGGAGATACAACAGATATTGTTTCAAAAGAAATGTATGATTTTTATGACAAAGGGGATCGTCATGTCACCCTGCGCCCAGAAGGAACGGCACCAATCGTGCGTTCTTACGTAGAAAATAAATTATTTGGTCCAGAACATGCCAAACCTTATAAAGTGTATTATACCGGTCCAATGTTCCGTTATGAACGTCCCCAAAAAGGTCGCTTACGTCAATTCCACCAAATTGGTGTTGAAGCATTTGGTTCTGAAAATCCAGCAACTGATGTTGAAACAATGGTTATGGCGATGGAATTTTTCAAACAACTAGGAATTGAAGAAATTCGTTTAGTAATCAATTCGTTAGGTGACAAAGAAACACGTCAAAATTACCGTCAGGCGTTGATTGATTATCTAGAACCACATGAAGCTGAATTAAGTGAAGATTCTAAACGTCGTCTGCACGAAAATCCTTTACGCGTGTTAGATAGTAAAGATAAACGTGATAAACAATTTGTAGCAGATGCGCCGTCTATTTTAGATTATTTAAGTGAAACTGCTAAAAAACATTTTGAGGAAGTAGTCAAAATGTTGGATGCTTTGGAAATCCCTTATGAAATTGATACCAATATGGTTCGTGGTTTAGATTATTATACACATACCATTTTTGAAATTATGAGTGACGCCAAAGGAATGGGTGCACAGTCAACTATTTGTGCAGGTGGACGTTACAATCAACTTGTTGAAGATCTTGGTGGACCAGAAACACCGGGATTTGGTTTTGCAATGGGAATCGAACGTATCTTACTTGTATTAGAAGCCGAGGGAGTGGTTCTTCCAGCCTTTAACCAAGTCGATGCGTATGTCGTGAACTTAGGCGAAGCAACAAATATTGAAGCATTAAAAGTGGTTCAAGCTATTCGTAACGCAGGTTTTTCTGCCGACCGTGATGTAATGAACAGAAAAGCTAAAGCACAATTCAAAACTGCTGATAAAGAGGCTGCAACGTTGGTCTTCACATTAGGCGAAGATGAATTAGCTGCCGGAATGATTAACGTCAAAGCAATGGCAACACGTGAAGAAAAACGTGTACCGTTAGTTGATATTTATGAATCATTCACAACAATTTATGATGAAATGACTAAAGGGGAGTAAACAAATGGCAAAACGCACAGTGTATTGTGGCCGTGTCTCAAAAGAACAGCTAGGCCAAAAAGTAACATTAAAAGGTTGGGTACAAAAGCGTCGTGACTTAGGTGGCGTTATCTTCATCGATTTACGTGACCGTGAAGGAATTGTCCAAGTCGTATTTAATCCAGAATTATCAAAAGAAGCTTGGGAAACAGCAGATACTTGCCGTAGCGAGTATGTTATTGAAGTTACCGGTGAAGTGATTGCTCGTAATCCAGAAGCAGTAAATCCTAAAATGGTAACAGGAGAATATGAAGTGATGATTGACGAAATCACCATTTTAAGCAAATCAAAAACACCACCATTTCCAATTGAAGAAGACGCAAATGTCGGCGATGAAGTTCGTATGAAATATCGTTATTTAGATTTACGTCGTCCAAATATGACAAAAAATTTAATTACACGTACAAAAATTACGCAATCAATCCGCCGTTTCTTAGATGACAATGATTTCTTAGATATTGAAACACCTTATTTGGCAAAATCAACGCCAGAAGGAGCACGTGACTACTTAGTTCCATCTCGTGTGCATCCAGGGCATTTTTATGCATTGCCACAATCACCACAAATTTTTAAACAATTATTGATGAATGCAGGATTTGACCGTTATTACCAAATCGTTCGTTGTTTCCGTGATGAAGATTTACGTGGTGACCGTCAACCAGAATTTACTCAAATTGATATTGAGACATCTTTTTTAACAGCTGATGAAATTCAAGATTATACTGAACAAATGATTGCGAAAGTGATGAAAGAAGTCAAAGGCGTGGAAGTTACTCTACCATTCCCTCGCATGAGTTGGGATGAAGCGATGAATCGTTACGGTAGTGATAAACCAGATACACGTTTTGAGATGGAATTAATTGATTTATCAGAAACTGTTAAAGAGATTGATTTCAAAGTATTCCAAATGGCATTACAAAACGGTGGCGTTGTTAAAGCATTAAATGCAAAAGGTGCTGCTGCAAAATATTCTCGTAAAGATATGGATAACTTAGGACAATATGCTAGCCAATTTGGTGCAAAAGGTTTAGCTTGGTTGAAAGTTGAAGAAGATGGTTTGAAAGGACCAATCGCTAAATTTTTAGTAGAAGCAACAGATGAAATTATCGCAGCAACAAATGCTGAAGTAGGCGATTTATTGATGTTTGGTGCCGATAGCTTTGAGATTGTTGCGGCAACATTAGGAGCGATTCGTACACGTCTAGGAAAAGAATTGGAATTGATTGATGAGTCAGCGTTCAACTTCTTATGGGTAGTTGATTGGCCACAATTTGAATATGATGCAGAAGCTGGTCGCTATGTGTCTGCCCATCATCCATTTACTTTACCTAAAGCAGGTGACGTTGAGCTATTAGCAACTGAACCAGCGAAAGTTCATGCTGAAGCATACGATATTGTGTTAAATGGCTACGAATTAGGTGGTGGATCACTACGTATTCATACACGTGAAGTTCAAGAACAAATGTTTGAAACATTAGGTTTTTCTCGTCGCGAAATGCAAGAACAATTTGGTTTCTTGCTAGATGCTTTAGATTACGGTTTCCCTCCACATGGCGGAATTGCTTTAGGATTAGATCGCTTAGCAATGTTATTAGCTGGTGAAGAGAATATTCGTGAAGTCATTGCGTTCCCTAAAAACGGAAAAGCCGTGGATCCAATGTCTGCAGCACCAAGTACAGTATCACCACTACAATTATTTGAGTTAAATATTGATGTTACTTCTGTAGAAGAGGAGTAATCTTTTAAAACCTGAAAAAAGTTTAATGAAAGAACTTTTTTCAGGTTTTTTGATTTCTTTTTAGGCTAAAACTGCCTATAATAGGAATGAACGTATCTAAATATAAAAGTGAGGAACTATCATGAGTCGCCTATTTAAGTTTCTACCGCATCCAGATTATGCGATGAAATTTTCTTTTTCTGTTGTGTATGCTATTTTAGCTTCTGTGGCAGTCAATATTTTTTATGAACCAGGAAAAATTTATTCTAGTGGACTGACAGGTATTGCTCAAATAGTCTCCACTTTGTCTGAAACATGGTTTGATATTCATTTACCTGTTTCGTTGACCTTATTATTATTGAATGTACCTTTATTTTTAATAGGCTGGTTTAAAATAGGACATAAATTTACTATTTTTACTGGTATTACCGTCGTATTAACCTCGATTTTTATGCAAATTATGCCAACTGAGGTATTAACAACTGATCCTATTATTTGTGCGATTTTTGGTGGCGCAGTTATGGGGGCTGGAATTGGATATGCGTTAAAAAATGGTTTGTCTTCAGGTGGCTTGGATTTTATAAGTATTGCAATTCGTAAAAAAACTGGTAAGACGATTGGTTCGATTTCAATTATTTTTAATTTCTTTATTTTACTGGCAGCAGGGATGTTATTTGGTTGGCAATATGCGCTGTATAGCGCACTGGCAATTTTTGTAAGTGGGAAGGTAACCGATGCAGTCTATACGAAACAAAAGAAAATGCAAGTGACGATTATTACGCGCCATCCAGATCAAGTCATTCATTCGATTCAAAATAGTTTGCGCCGCGGAATTACGATTATTCACGAAGCAGAAGGGGCTTTTCGTCATGATAAACAAACGGTTTTATTAACGGTTGTGACTCGTTTTGAATTACCTATTTTACGCCAAGCAATGCGTGAAGCCGATAAAAAAGCGTTTGTAAGTATTGCGGACAATGTACAAATTCTAGGTCGCTTTTATGAAGAAGAACTATAGAAGGGGATAACAGTATTTGATGTACGATCAGATGCTGTTTTTGTATTAAATGATTGTGTAAATTTTGGATGGTTAGTATTTTGGGACAAGAGAAATAAAATGAAAAAAATTTCTTTTTTTTATGTTTTCTCTGGTGATTTTTTGTCATTTCTATGGCATGATGAAAGGTAGAGAAATGAATAGAGAAGGTAAACGCATGGAGAAAAAACGAATCAAAAAGAGTCGCTATATCACCGGGTTTGACGGTATTCGCAGTTTAGCTGTAATCGGTGTTATATTTTATCATCTAATCCCTACAAGTATGCAGGGGGGATATTTAGGTGTACCCGTATTTTTTGTTATTTCAGGTTATTTGATTACTGACTTGTTGCGTCAAGAATGGCAACAAAATGGTAAAATCCAAATTAAAGATTTTTATATTCGGCGAATCAAACGATTGTATCCGGCGATGCTCGTCCTTTTAATTCTTTCCTCCGCATACATTACATTGTTTCAGAGGAACTTATTAAACAATTTAAGAGGCATTGTGACAAGTAGTTTACTCTATGTGAATAACTGGTGGCAAATCAATCATGGTATGTCTTATTTTGATCGATTTGGTGGCGAATCGCCCTTTACACATTTATGGTCATTGGCATTAGAAGGTCAACACTATTTGATTTTTCCAGTCATTTTTGTTTTATTAGTAAAATTTGTGAAACGTAAAAACAAAATATTTGCGATTCTTTCGATTGGAGGATTACTGTCTGCGATATTGATGGGAATATTATATACACCTGATGTGGACCCAACGCGCGTATATTATGGTACAGATACTCGTATTTTTTCTGTTTGGATTGGAAGTGCGCTGGCATTTATTTGGCCAAGCATGCAACTAAAAAGTAAAATCCCTTCGCAAGCTAAACGGGTATTAAATGCTTCGGGTATTTTGGCCTTAGTCCTGTTGATACTTTCGTTTATTTATTTAGGAGCGCAACAGCCTTTTGTTTATTATGGCGGAATGTATTTAATTAGTCTGGTCGCTGCAGTTTTAGTAGCGGTTACGGCACATCCAGGAGCAAGTTTAAATCGTTTGTTAACCAATCGTTTTTTTACGTATCTAGGCAAACGAAGCTACGGTATCTATTTATATCAATTTCCAGTGATGATTTTTTATGAAGCAAAAGTAAAAAATATTGCCAATAATAGTTGGATGCATGTGTTGATTGAGTTATTCTTGATTTTGTTTATGAGTGAATTGTCGTATCAATTAGTTGAAAAACCGATGCGATACTTTAATTTCCGTAAACTGCGCATTAAAGTCAAAGAATGGTTAGCACTACCATTAAAAAATTCTCGGAAAATTACCGGAATTGTTTGTGCGTTAGTCACCGTTACTGCACTTGTTGGAATTACAACGGCACCAAGTAATCAAGTAGATGCTGCTCAAGAAAAATTCCAAAAAGATATTGCTAAAAATAAAGAGGCTGCTGAAAAAACAAAAGATCAACAAAATAAAGTAGAATTAGGCGAAAATGCTGAAGAAATTATGGCAACGTATGATTTAACCAAAGCACAGCTAGAAGAAGCCTATAGTACAGAAGTCACCGCTTTTGGTGATTCGGTTATGTTAGGTGCCACGATTGATTTACAACAAGTCTTTCCTCAAGCAATTGTTGATGCAGATGTTGGTCGTCAATTATACCAAGCAGCTGAGTTATTAAAAAGCTTGCGTGAACAAGGTTTATTAAAAGATAAAGTTGTCTTAGCGTTAGGAACAAATGGAACAGCAACAGAAGCCCAATTTGATGGTATCATGGCAACCATTGGTGAGCGTCAAGTGTACCTTGTAAATGTCCACGTACCTACCCAACGCTGGCAAAATGAAGTCAACGATTTATTTAATCGAATGGCGGAAAAATACGATAATATTACGCTGATTGATTGGTATGGTGAAAGTGTCAATCATGAAGAATGGTTTAGAGAAGATTCTGTTCATCCAGATGAAAATGGCTTAACAGCGTATGTCTCTTTAATCGCAAAAGCAATCTTAAATTAAAAAAAAACTCCCTTAGACGAAAAAGTTTAAGGGAGTTTTTTCGTATATTAAGAGTGAAGGGAGGAGATGAATTGGATATTCAAAAGCTATCGGATGAGTTGATTGCATACGGGATGGAGCATCAGATGCAAGATTTATATATTTATTCAGTAGGTGAGATGGGCAAATTATTTTTTCGACAAAGTATGACCACTCAATTATATCGACAATTGCCACTTGCAATTATTCAACAACTGATTGCGCGTTTTAAATATTTAGGTGAAATGGACGTTGGTGAGAAACGCAAGGCGCAGCTTGGTGCAATCACGTATTTGTTACCCGAAAATAAGCAACGTTTACGTTTATCTTCGGTGGGTGATTATCGTGGACAAGAAAGTATGGTCATTCGTTTTTTGCATACAAGGCACCAACAAATAGGCTATTTTTATCCAGAAGACCTATCAGTCATCCAAGAATATGTCCAACAAAAAGTCGGCTTGTATTTATTTAGCGGTCCCACAGGTTCTGGAAAAACAACAATGATGTATGAACTAGCTAGACAAAGTACCGGACAAGTGATTACGATTGAAGATCCTGTTGAAATTGAAGAAGTTGCTTTTTTACAACTACAAACCAATGAAAAAATTGGGCAAACATACGATCAACTGATTAAATTGGCGTTACGTCATCGACCAGATTTATTGATTATTGGAGAGATTCGTGACCGTGTAACGGCTTTAGCAGCGATTCGCGCAGCTTTAACGGGTCATACGGTTTTAGCAACCGTTCATGCGAAAGGGCTCCATGAAACCAAAAGCCGCCTAATAGATTTAGTGGGAACAGATACAGAATTAAAGCATTGTTTAAATGGCGTGTTATATCAACAATTATTTCTCAATTCGACAAATGAGGTTCAAGCATTAGTCGGTTATGAGTTCTTTTTTGATAAACAACTCAAAGAAAGTTTTCCCACGCGCTACAAACAATTACAGCAACAGGGGGAAATCTGTGAAAAAAGAAAGTTTTCGTAAGCAATTTTTAGAACTGCTCGTTGCATTGTTAGACAATGGTTTTTCCTTACAAGAAAGCTTACTCGTGATGAAACGTAGCGGTCAATTTCCAGAAGAAAAAGTGAAGCAGTTTATAACAGAGCTCGCTCAAGGTAATTCTGTTGCGCGTTGTTTTTTAAACGCTGGATTTTCCAAACAGCAAGCCTTACAGATTCAATTAGCCGAAAGTCACGGAGAATTGAATCATACATTAAATTTAATGTTGCAGCATATCAACTTATTTGAAAAACAACAAAAAGAACTCCGTAAAGTTGCAATCTATCCTTTGCTATTACTAACGTTTATTGTGTCTTTGTTAATGGGGATGCGTTTCTTTTTATTACCTTCTTTGTTGCAATCGGGCATGATTGATGAAAAACACGTGGGGATGCTTTTTTTGAAGTATAGTCCTTTCATTTTGCTAGGGGTAGTTTTCCTGCTTGGCATAGTACTGATAGCAAGTAGCGTGTATTTTAAGCACCGTAGTATCTTAGATAAAGCCTGTTTTTTAGCAAAGCTCCCTTTCTTTGGCTCGCTATATATTTTTTACCAAACGAGTTATTTTGCTTTAGAATGGGGGCGTTTATTTAGGCAAGGAATGGAAGCTCATCAAATCTTGAGCTACACGATGAAAATGGAGCAAGAAACATTATTAACTGTGGTGGCGCAAGAAGCGCATGAGGGATTAATTATTGGAAAAAGTTTGGCAACACAATTAGAACGCTATCCTTTTTTAACGAAAGAATTTCCGCTGATTGTTTTTCAAGGAGAAGTGAAAGGGAAATTAGGCGAAGAATTAGTTGTGTACAGTCAACTATTATTGAATAAATTTATTGTGCAAATTGAAAAATACATTCAATGGATTCAGCCACTGGTTTTTTTATTCGTGGCAATCTTGATTTTGGCTATTTATATGGCAATGTTTTTACCAATTTATGGAAATATAGGAGGTATGATGACATGAAAAAGAAGCTTCATGAGGGATTTACGTTAATTGAAATGAAGTATAGTAAAATTCGCTATTTTAAAACAGCGAATTTCCAAGTTATATCAATGTTTTCGGGATAGATAACGATTTTTTCGATTAGTTTTCTAACTAAAATTTTTTGTTCTTCATAGGTCATTTCAAAAACAGATTTATTCAAATCCGCTAACAAATCAATAGCTTCAGAAGGTTCAAGCAAACGTTTATTTCTATCAATTAATTGATTTTCAAGGGCTTCTTTTTCTTCTAAAATTTTCGTTTGTCTAGCCTGCAGTTTTGACTTTGGTAAAGAAGAATCTAAAAATAAATCAATTAGTTTTTCAAGGGTTTTATCCAGTTCGTCGATTCTATTTTTTATTATTTCAGGGGCAGTTTCTTCTTCTGTCTTTGATAATTCATTAATACCTAACGGATTAATTCTAAGTTGCTCGATTACGTCAAGTACAACATGTTCCAAATCTTCCATATTATAAGCGTTAGAAGTACATCCATTAGGATTTTTTTTCATTGTAGGGTTATGCTTTTTCGATTTGGTAGAATGACAACGATATTTTTTGGATCTAGTTCCGTCCTTACGAATAGAACCAAGATTTATATCAAATGTTGCTCCACATATACCACATCTTATTAATCCAGACATCATATATTTAGTTTGGAAGGGTCTCGGATTATTATTCATTTCATAAGCTTGTTTTTGCCTAATATCCAACTCTTTTATGGTTTTTTCGTAAGTTTCTTCATCTATAATAGCAGGATAGTCTGCTTTGAAATACTGCCCTTTATATTTTGTATAACCGCAATATGTTTTATTATCTAAGGTCTGTCTAATCGTACGGTATGACCAGTCAATGTCTTTTCCTACATGACCTTCCTCATTTAAGTGGTCTTTTAGTTTTGTGATGGATATACCACTTAAATAGTCGTTAAATATCCTTTTAATGATACTTGCTTCCAGTTCGTTTATTGTGTAAATTCCAGTGTCCTTATCGTATTTATAGCCAAATGGCACCTTAGACCATCCCATCGCTTTACCAGCTTTAGCACGCCCTAATTTACCCATTGTCATACGCTCTTTAATTTGTTCACGTTCTAATTGTGCGAACACTGCCAAAATACCAATCATAGCTTTTCCGAATGGAGTAGCAGTATCAAAATTTTCACTTAAACTAACAAAAGCGATGTCATTAGCAGTAAAAATATCTTCAATCAAATACAAGGTGTCCTTTTGAGACCTGGACAAACGATCTAATTTATAAATAAGGACACAATCAAAGCGTTTTAACTTTGCATCAGTGATTAATTGAGACAAAGCAGGGCGCTTGATACTAGACCCACTAAACCCAGGGTCGGTGTAAATCTTATGGATATTCCAGTCTTTAAGGTCACAATATTTTTTTA
This sequence comes from Enterococcus sp. AMC1623, assembly GCF_058216495.1. NCBI lineage: Bacteria > Bacillati > Bacillota > Bacilli > Lactobacillales > Enterococcaceae > Enterococcus > Enterococcus sp. AMC1623. Next base: position 2,939,938 of record NZ_CM177096.1, read on the forward strand.
GTTTATCGGTTTGCTCTTCGATGGAATAACCCGACTCGGCTTGCTCCAATGTTGATACCCTTACATAGATTGCAACGTTATTAATATTCATTTAATTCAGCTCCTACTTATGATAAAATAGGCATAGTAAATAACCCTATGCCCTAGGTGTTATTTTCATCTTCACGTCCTCCGCTCGCCAAAGTTGAGGGACGTGTTTTTTATTTAACATACATATCCACAGTCTGTGTCTAAAAATGTGGATAAATGAAATTTTAGAACTTAATTTCATGCCCTAGATAATATTTATATAAATCATATTCTCTGCTCGCCAAAGTTGAAGAATATGTTATTTTCGTTATTCTTCTATTATTTTTGCCATATCAATGCTAATGGCAGAATTCTCGTTGCTGTCAAAATCTTCTGTAACTACAAAATTACTGATTCGTCCTTGTATTGTAATCGTTTGCCCCAACTCTATTTCATGTTCTGAATCTAAATCGACCAATACAAAATGATTAACTTCATCTGGATAGACACCTAAAAAGAATTCGTTTTTATCTCTGTCCTTATGTAAGACAGGATCGTATTCAATATATTCAAAATCATTAATAGGCTTATTTCCTGTATACATAGAGAAGAAGTCTGTTCGTTCTTCGGCTTTTACACCGTTCTTTTTACCACGATTGTTATAAGTGTTGACGTAAATATTTTCAAACGAAATAACCATTCCGGTGGCGCTTATATTAGAACCGATAACATCAAAGTCATCTTTTATTTGGGTTCCTTTAGCATTTCCGACAGCTACCATTTGTTTCAATTCCTTGTCCTGAATAGCTAAATATGAATCTACCAAATGATTTATATCATTATCGATACCACCATTTTCAATTAAGAATTGTTTGCTTTGTTCTTCTAGGCTTAATTTTTCAACAGATTCCTCAACACTTTCACTACTCGTAGCAGTTTGTTTTGTTGCTGGTTCTGTCTCTTTAGGTACAAAAATATAACCTATGCCAAATAATATAATCGCTGCACCCAATGGAATTAAATATTTTTTTGCAGACTCTTTTTTTCGAAAGACCATCCAGCCAACAAATATTAATATAAAAACTGAAACTACTAAAAGCAAAGTACCTAATATTTCCATTTTAAACCCTCATTTCTGATATAATATATATGTGCATCTCAGAAATGAGGAACCCTAGCCGTAGGACCAACTATGGCTGGGGTTATTTTAATTAAACCAATCAAATATTTCTACAGTTCCATTGGATTTGAAATAAATAGTATAATGACTATACTTTAATTTCCCATCATTTGTTTTTGCATAAGCTTCTATTGCTTGATTTAAAGTTTTTAGTGTAATACCTAAATATTCAGCGCATTCCCAACGGTAGATTAAACCTTCTTTGTAGCAAGATAGAATATCTGCAGGAGTAACTACCAACTTCACACCAACATCACGGGCTTTTTGTTCTTGCTTCCGTTCCGCATTAGTTTTTTGATCGATAATTTTTCCAACCCCAGTTAAGTGATGCCCAATTTCTTCTGCTAAATTCCCAGGTAATTCTGTTTCATGTTGATTAGGATTTAACCATATTATGTCACCGTGACAAAGACCTTTAAGTTTTTTAGGCATTCGAGGATTGAAACGATAATCTAAATCCGGGAAACTTGCCATGAGCGCTTCTGCTTTATTCATCTGACCTACCACCATTAATCTTCTTTTGTTAATGAATCAATAAATGCTTTGATTTCATCTAATTCTTCTTCGGTTGCATCGTCATCAATATGAGCTGCAACAACTTTTAAATAATCTTTTGTTTCTTTCTTTTTCTCTTTCAACGGAATAACTTTATTGCTGTTTGCTGCTGCATTTTCTTGTTCTTTTAAATGATACTCTGCGAAATCATATACTTCTTTTTGACGAGAGTCTTCTAACTGATTGTAGATTGATTCGATAGATGGAACATCATTTTCCTTATCTTCTTTTGGAACATCGTAACCAAGTAACCACGCCTCGCTCACATTTAAAGTTTTAGCCAGTAAATAAAGTTTGTATTGGTCGGGCGAGGATTTACCATTGACATATTGCGATAGATGACTTTTTGACATTTTTATTCCAGTTTCTTTTTGTAAAGGTAAAGACATATTCAGAATATCAACTTGCTTTAAATTTCTTTCAGACATTAACTGATTAAGTCGTTGCTGAGTCGTTTGCTTCATCTTATACCTCCTTTCTGATACTTATTATATACCTAATTGAACATAAGTTCAATAAAAAAGTTAAATTAATTTGAACTTTTTTATTGACAATGTTTTGTGAAGGGGTTATACTTTGGTTACAAAGTTCAAAACATTTGAACTAGAAAGGAGCGAACTAATATGAGTTTTGATTATTCTAAGTTATCAGGAAAAATTGTTGAGAAATACGGAACGCAATATAATTTTTCAATCGCTTTAGGTTTGTCAGAAAGAAGTTTGTCATTAAAATTGAATAACCGAGTACCATGGAAAAGCACCGAACTTCAAAAAGCCATTGAATTGCTAGATATTCCAAGAGAAGAAATTGGCGAATATTTTTTTAATTTAAAAGTTCAAAAAGTTTGAACTAAAGAAAGGGATTCGAAAAATGAAAACACAAAAATTTGAAAATAATCTATTTGAATTAGAAGTTAAGACGGAAAACGGTGAATCGTTGTTTAATGCTGAAACAGTAGCAAGAAGTTTGGGGTTTGTGGAAACAAAAAACGGCAAAGAATATGTTCGGTGGAGAACTGTTAACGGATATTTAAAAAAATACCTTTCGCAAGAAGTTGCGAAAAACGACTTTATCAGTGAGCCGATGGTATACAAGTTAGCTTTTAAAGCGAATAATGCTTTAGCTGAAAAATTTCAGGATTGGCTAGCAGTAGAAGTCATACCAACAATTAGAAAAACAGGAAGTTACAGTAATGTACCTCAAACTTTTGCACAAGCATTAAGATTAGCTGCCGATTTAGAGGAAGAAAAATTGATGTTAGAGCAAAAAATCGCCGAATACGAACCGAAAATCAGCTATCTAGATATGATTCTTTCATCAACTGATACAGTAGCGACTTCGCAAATTGCAGCTGATTACGGAATGTCAGCAATCGCATTGAATAAATTGTTAAACAAACTAGGTGTACAACACAAAGTCAGTGGACAATGGTTGTTGTATAAAAAACACATGAATCAAGGTTACACAAAATCGCACACAAGTGAGATTCCAAAAGCTGATGGCGGTGTAAAAGTTGTTATGAATACGAAATGGACGCAAAAAGGGCGAGTTTTTATTTACAACTTATTAATTGCAGAGGGCTATTACCCTCAAATGGATTTAGAAGAAGTTGGTTAGAAAAGGAGGAAGCAAAATGAAAATCACAATCGAAGCAACACCAAAAGAAATAGCAGAATTGCTCCAAGCTATTGCGAGTAGCGAGGAGCAAAAAGATAGTAATTTAGTTCAGTTAAGTGATATGACATCGAAATTGACCCCAAAAATTGAAAAATCAAGTAAATCTTAAAGTATCGTTACCTAAATCTTCAACTGAATACCCTTTAGATTGAGCTTCTCTAATTATTTCTTCTTTAGAAAGAGAATAAAATTTCAAGTTCACATCAGCAAAAGGAGAACCGGTTGTATTTGATTCAAATTGTAGTTTTAACCAATTATCTAACTCTTTCCAACCATATGAATTTATATGAGATGTTGGTTTCGGGCTAAGTCCCATATTATTTTCACCACCTTATCAGTTATTTCAGCAGATCACTTGCTGATAAGGAGATTATATCAATAAACAGAAAGGAAGTGATTGTATGTCACAAGATTTTATTATAAAAATTCGGGTTGCTTTAGCCAAACATGGTAAAAATCAAAATTGGTTAGCTGAGAAACTTGAGATTTCTAAACCTTATATGTCAGACATTATGAAAGGGAAGCGTTCCGCAAAACCACAAGTCAAAAAAATTGAAGTGATTTTGCACGAGTTGGAAAAGAAAAATAAGGAGATTTCAAAATGAAAAGCAAACTCGAAATAAATTTAAGAGAGTAGGTGAATATCTTGAAACAAGAACGAAAACAATTCGAAGTTCGGAATTTTGATATTAACGGTAACTTGATTCCAGATATTTCCAAAGTCGAGTTACCAAAGGATATTCAAGATTTCATTATCGAATTGAAGCTTAAATCAGCGGAAAGGAAAAGAAAGGAGGCAAGTTAATGCTGAAGAATTTTTGCATTTGGTACTTGCGTAAAAAAAGAGTTGCTGTGTTTTTAAATTTCGAATTAATGGGCACTGATGTAAACGTAAAAACGCGTAGCAAAACAGTTTTTGTCTCTCAAATAAAAGGTGATGGCGAGTTTAATATTTATAGATAAGGGGAGGTTGACAAATGACAGAGGAGACTAAGGAACTAATAGAAATCGGCATTTTAAATGGTGAAGTACTACTGATTGTCCATGGGACAAATGAGACTATCAACCAACGATTGACACCAGAAGAAGCTAAAAATGTTGGTTACGCATTAATTTTTACCGCAGCTAAGGTTGTGACAGAACAAAAAAAGTGACTCCGCCGACAAGCAATGAGTCACAAATAAGAACATATCTAAGGAGATTATAACATGAAAAAACAAAAATCAGAAGTAGTAACAGGTTTCAAGGTATTCGATTCTAATTGGCAATGTCGTGGCTTTCAATATAAAGTAGGTCAAACTTTTACACATGATGGCGAAATCGGCTTGTGTAACGCAGGTTTCCACTTTTGCCCACAAGTTGCTGATTGCTTTAATTATTATTCATTTGATCCAGCGAACAAAATTGCTGAGATAATCGCTCATGGCAAAGTGCTTGGTGATGATGACAAGCTTGTAACAGATGTCATTGAAATCATACGCGAAATTTCGTGGGAAGAAATGCTAAGACTTGCAAATAGCGGTAGTAACAATGTCGGTCTGCGCAACAGTGGTAACCGCAACAGTGGTGACCGCAACAGTGGTAACCGCAACAGTGGTGACTTCAACAGTGGTGACTTCAACAGTGGTGACCGCAACAGTGGTGACTTCAACAGTGGTGACCGCAACAGTGGTGACTTCAACAGTGGTGACTTCAACAGTGGTGACTTCAACAGTGGTAACCGCAACAGTGGTAACCGCAACAGTGGTGACTTCAACAGTGGTGACTTCAACAGTGGTGACTTCAACAGTGGTGACTTCAACAGTGGTGACTTCAACAGTGGTGACTGGAATTTATCTGATCATAATTCTGGATGTTTTAATACAGAAACTAGACCACTGCACTTTTTCGACAAGGAAACGGATATCACATGGGATGAGTGGTACTGGCATCGTGGTCGCAGAGTTCTTAATAGCTTCTTGTATCGTCCAACCGATTGGGTTTGGGGTGTTGATATGACAGAAGATGAAAAAGCGAAAAATCCTAACTGGGAAGTGAATCAAGGTTATTTGAAACGTAACCCATTGAGATATAAAGAAGCTTTTCAAAAGTTTTGGAAAAATCTTGATGAAGGTGAAAAAGCGGACGTATTGACCATTCCTAATTTTGACGCAGTGAAATTCAAACAAATTACAGGGGTTGATGTGCATGAATTTTAACTTTGACAAAGCATTAGCTGATGAAACTAATCATCTATTACCTAATATCAATCAACACTTAGGTAAGGATGAATACTGCGAAGATGTACTTTTAGATTGGCAAGGGAAGCAAATTGACGCAGAAGACAGAGTATTTGTAGTCCGATTTAAAAAGACAATCGGCACAATCATATCTCACGCTAAAACTAGTGATGATTTTTTCAACACGTATCTAGCTTGCGATGATAACTTAATTGATTTATTGGACGAAAAAGACACGGAACTATATTGGAGTATGGATATTACAACAGGTGAGGAGTTAGAAGAATGGCAGAAAAAAAATTAACATTTTTAGAAAAATTATCTCATTTAATAACAGAGTTAAAAGCACCAAAGAGCCAACGTAATAATTTTGGTAAGTACAACTATCGAAGTGCAGAAGATATTCTCGAAGCTGTGAAACCTATTGCACATCAATATGGACTAGTAGCAAAACTGTCCGATGAGCCTGTCATAATAGGAGATTGGCACTATATAAAAGCTACCGCAAGTATTAAAGATGTGAAAACACATGAAGAAGAAATAGCTACAGCTTATGCTCGAGAGCCACTTGCTAAAAAAGGAATGGACGAGTCACAAATAACAGGAACCGCGTCATCTTATGCACGGAAATATGCAATGAACGGATTGTATCAGATTGACGATACCAAAGATGCAGATACAGACGAATACAGCGAACAAGTCAAACAAGCGACACCTAAAAAAGCTAGCAAAGTACAACAGGACGCTTTGCAAAAGAGAGCAGATGAAATAGCAAAATTAGCAAACTTAGAAAGTAAGAGTTTTTTTGAACAAATCACAGAAAAGAAAATCGGGTTTGTTGTTGATATCAGACAAATTGATACCGAACAACTTACTACCTTAAATCGCTATCTAAATGAGTTAGAAAAATACTATACGAGCAAGAAGTGATCTAATTGAATAACTTAACAAATATTGGAAAACTCGTAAAAGTCAATGGTAATAAAATAACATTCGAATTACTAGATGAACTGAATTTTGAACGCTTGAAAACTATATTTAAAGATTATGAAGGTGACAGAACAGCCGAGATATTTTTTAAAGACCCTCGGTGCTTTACAACACAACAGAGAGCCTTCACATTCGCTTTGTTAGGCGATATATACAAGCATACTGGCGAGCCTTTGGAAAGCCTGAAAGACGTGTTTTATTGGCAATTTCGATACTACACAGGAAGAACAATCAGCTTGTCGAACATGTCAAATAGCACAATTGATGATGTAGCAACGTTGGACAATTTAATACTCGATTTTATTTTTGAAAATAACATTCCCTTTAAAGATGGTTACGAGATACCACAACAGAATGTCCAATACTATTTATACAAATGTATCACTAGTCGGGTGTGCTGTATTTGCGGAAAAACAGGAGCTGAAATTGACCACTTTGATAAAGCATTGGGGCGTAGAAGTCGGAAAAAAGTAGATCATTCAGAATATACTTTCGCAGCATTATGTCCTCAACATCATCATGAAAAGCATCAAATTGGAATCACTGGATTTAAACAAAAGTATCAAGTTAAAGGAATCAAGTTAAATAAGGAAGCGATAAAAGAAATGAGAATAGGAGGATAGGAGGGATAATATGGCAGAAATTAGTTGGATAAAGTTAAAAACAACGATGTTTGATGACGAAAAAATAAGGCTTATCCAAGCTGTACCAGAATCTGATGCGATATTGGTTATATGGATTAGACTGCTTGTTTTAGCTGGAAAAACTAATGACGATGGGTTGATTTATATCCAAAGGAATATGCCGTACACAGAAGAGATGCTGGCAACTTTATTTGGTAAAAATGTGAACACTGTACGGTTGGCGTTAACTACTTTAGCCAATTTTAACATGATTGATATCAGTAATAAGGGAATCATAGCCATAAGCAAATGGGAGAAGCATCAAAACGTCGAAGGTATGGAAAAAGTTAGAGAACAAAATAGATTGAGAGCTAAAAAACACTATAACAAAAAGAAAGATGAAAATTCTAACGTTAGACTAACGTTAGGTCTAACGCAACCTAACGCAACAGATATAGATAAAGAATTAGATAAAGAAGAAGATAAAGAAAGAATACCATATGTCGAGATTATCGATTATCTAAACAAACAAACGAAGAAAAAATATAAGGTTACTCAAAAATGGAAAGACTTAATTAAAGCAAGATGGAACGAAGGACAAAGAGAAGACGACTTTAAAAAAGTGATTGATGTGAAAACACAACAATGGCTTGAAAGCAGTGAAATGAATAAGTATCTAAGACCTCAAACGCTTTTTGGGAATAAGTTTGATGACTATCTCAATGAACATCAAGAGTCACCGAAAAGAGCTACGAACTCAACTGTACATTTTTAGGAGGTGCAATATGGATTTTCCGTTACTAAAACAACTAATAACTACAGATTTGATGTGTGACGAACACAATACACACCTTGTGATGTTAAAAGGGAAAGAGCCATTTTGTCTCCAATGTACGAAAAATCAGATTGACCAAGAAGAGAGAACTCGTGTTAACAAGCAATTTGAGAAACACCACAGAAGAAAAACAATTGAAGTTCTGAGGAAAGATTCGATTATCGGTGATGAAACGCTATGGAATGCAACTTTTAAAAATTATCTGACAGAAAACACAGAAACAGAAGTGGCTTTAAAAATTGCTAGAGACTCTGCTGGTGAATACCTCAAGACAGATACACCGTTTAATACAATTTTGAGCGGTGTACCTGGTGTAGGCAAGTCGCATTTAGCAATGGCAATGTTGAAAGGTGTAAATGACTATTCAGAACCGTTTAGAAGCTGTCTATTTATCTCTGTAGCCGATTTGTTTCGTTTGATAAGAGATTCTATCTCAAATAAACAAAGTCGTTACACAGAAGATAATATGGTGCGTTTGCTAAGCGAGGTAGATTTACTCGTTTTAGATGACTTGGGAAGTGAGTCAAGCTTGCAACGCAAGACAAATGAATCAAGCGAATATACACAGCGGATTTTGTTCTCAATCCTAAATTCACGCAATCGAACCATTATTACAACGAATCTAAACAGTGATGAGTTAAGAGAGATCTATAATCCCAAAATTATCAGTCGGATATTTAAAGGTGTAGAAGGTCACATTATCAAATTTACTCAAGCGACAGACGATAAAAGAGCAAAAATAAATTTTTAGAAAAGAGGAACGTACATGTGTTTAGTATGCAAAGATGAAAAAGTTTTATGGCAACCTGGACCTTCAGGGAGTTTAACAATTGGTCCATGCCCGTATTGCAATAAACCGAAAGGTGAAAGCTTATGAATGAACTAAATCTACAAAAAGAAATCCGAGATTATCTAATCTCATTAGGACATAAATGTTGGAATGTTGATTCTGGAAAAAAGCTAACTTACAAAACTCGGGGTCAAGGCTTAGAAAAAGGGTTTCCCGATTTAGTCGGGGCGAAAATATCAGACGAAGAGGTACCTCAAATTTTCTTTATCGAAGTAAAGCTCAATAAAGGGAAACCAAGCAAAGACCAGATTAATTTCTTGAAATCGGCACATGAAAATAGAATTTTGAACGGCGTAGCGCGTAGCGTTGAAGATGCGATTGAAATCCTTGACGGGAAGCGAACGATTGATACGGAGGAATCAGAATGAAAATCAAATGCGAATTATACAACGATAATTTTCAAAACAGAAAAAAATATAACATACCGAGAGCACAACTTGTGGTTGCCGATATTCCGTACAACTTAGGAAATAACGCTTTTGCTAGTAACCCTAGTTGGTACAACGGCAGCGATATCAAAAATGGCGAATCGAAAAAAGCAGGCAAACAGTTCTTTCCAAGTGACAAAAATTTTAATTTGGTGGAATACATGCACTTTTGTAGCAAATTGCTAAAACCAGAACCAAAAGAACGAGGCAAAGCGCCAGCAATGATTATGTTTTGTGCATTTGAACAAATGGCCCCGTTGATTGAGACAGCGAAGCGTTATGGCTTTAAGAACAGTTATCCACTTGTGTTTATCAAAAAATCGAGTGCGCAAGCGTTAAAAGCAAATATGCGAATTGTAGGCGCAACAGAATACGCCGTTGTGTTTTATCGTGATAAGTTGCCTAAGTTTAATAATCAGTGGCAACAAGAAGAAACAGGCAAAAAAATGATTTTGAATTGGTTTGAGTGGAAACGTGACAGTGTGAAAGATATACCTAAAATACACCCAACACAAAAACCAGTAAATTTGTTAGAGCAATTAATTAAAACATTTACAGACCCAGGAGACGTTGTAATCGATCCATGTGCAGGAAGTGGAACAACCTTACTTGCGGCTAAAAAGAATGGTCGGCATTCTTATGGATTTGAAATTTACAAGCCGTTTTATAAAGAAGCGGTTGAGAAAATGTTGACAATAGGGGATGAAGAAGAGCATCAAATGGATATTTTCGAGGTATTGGAGGAATCAAAATGCTAAACATGAAAGTTTTAGATTACAGAATTAAAAGTGGCGAAAATCAAATTACGGTGACAAAGGTCAGACGTAACGACAAAGGTGAAATTTCAACAACTATTGATACTAAGACGGGTGAGGCTGCCGAATCAACTTCAATTGTTGGGTACTACGGCAATCTAAGTCGTGCCTTGGTAGCGATACAGCGTGACTACGTGTACACAGGCAAGGACGACATACAAACAGTTAAAGATTACAGAAAGTCGCTAGAAACGATTACTAGAACGCTAGAAAACGATTTGGACTTGAAGGAGGATTTTTAAAATGATTAACAACGTAGTATTAGCAGGTAGATTAACGAGAGAAAGTTGGTGATTTTATGCCTGCTCCTAAAGATAGACAAATAATGTACACAGTTAAAGTTGGTAATACCTTACTTGATGTTACCGGACGAAAACGAACTGTTAAGGGATACGTTCTTGTATGTGTACATGATCATCCAAACTCAGACTCACTTGGATATGTAATGGAGCACAGACTTGTAAAAGAAATTGAGATAGGACAATTCTTAGACAATCACAAGTCTGTACATCACAAGAACGGTATTAAACATGATAATCGTATTTCAAATTTAGAAATAATTGATCCAGTTGACCATACACGACTTCATCATATCGGCGCAACAAGGAGTAGCAAAACAAGAAAAAATATGTCAGAAGTTGCAAAAAGACGATTTGCTGATAAAACAAATCATCCTCGTTATAAAGATATAGATAATCAATTGGTACTTTTAGTAAAACAAGGAGATAAGGCTTCTCAAATTGCAAAAAAGCTTGGGGTATCAAGAAAAACTGTATATAACAAGATTCAATATTTAGGAATGGAGGAAGTTTATTTTGATAAATAATGTCACATTAGTAGGAAGGTTAACAGCTGACCCGAACCTACGTTACACAAATTCAGGCACAGCAGTAGCAACATTTACACTAGCGGTCACACGAGATTTTAATAACGCTAGTGGGGAAAAAGAATCAGATTTTATTAATTGCGTTGTGTGGAGAAAAACGGCTGAAACATTAGCGAATTACGTTAAAAAAGGACAACTGATTGATGTTGTCGGTAGCATTCAAACAAGAAGTTACGAAAATCAACAAGGTCAAAAAGTTTATGTAACGGAAGTTGTAGTTGAAAAGTTCCATTTTTTGGAAAAGAGAGAAGGTGGTAATGGTCAACGCCAGAACAAACAGCAAGTAAGCAATGACCCTTTTGGCGGTAGCAGTATTGACATCGGAAACGACGACCTCCCTTTTTAGGATGGTCGTCTAACAAAGGAGAGATGAGGCAATGTTAAGTATCTTAATTACGCTATTTATCATTATCGTTTTAGCAATTTTTGGAACAGAAAGAGATTTAGATTGCTACGATGAGGTTGACCGCATGAAGCGAGGGAAGCGAGGGGAATAAGTAATGTACGAAACCATAGATGGGCGAATGGTCGATGGAGAAATCACAATTAGAAATGAAAGAACTATGATTGTTTTAGGAAGCGATGGGTACAACCATTTATGCAAGTTGGTTGGCGAAGGAGTCAAACGAGAACGTAAGTTCATTATCAACGAAAAGAATCCAGGGCGAAGTGAGAGAAATATTAGCGGTAGCGCTATAAGAGTAATATATCCAAACGGCGAATACGAAGATTTTCGATCTATGCAAATTGCAGGCGAAACGTTTAAAATCAGCCGTCACGCTGTAAGTCGTTTTTGCAGTTCGGAGCGGAAAGTGGCAAAAGGACGATTTAAAGGTTACGAGTTTATCAGATTGTAGGAGGAAGCAAAGTGAAACAGATGATTTATGCAGTTTATAAAGGCGAAGAAATTGAAGTGATGGGAACGCTACAAGAAGTTGCGAAAGCATTAAATATCAAGGAATCATCAGTTATTTGGTACACAAGACCATCTCCAAAAAAGCGTACAGAAAAATATAAGAACGGTCGTACCATTATTAAGTTTGAAGATTTGTAGGAGGAAGAGGAATGAAAGTAACGAACATAACCGAATCTCAACAGTTACACGAAGCCTATACAGAGGATATGCAATCTAGGTTTACCGACTATATAGAGGGCGTAGGCATCGTAAAAAGGAAATGGTGTACTAAATTACTGGTGTTAAACCGAGAAGGAAAACCAATGCACACCGAAAAATGGTTTATCACTTATAGGAATAACGAATTGATTTATAACACTAAAGGTGATTGGGTTAATTTAGATATGTTTGATAAAAATGAGAGTTATTGCGACAGAATTTTACTTTTTGAGGAGGAAAAATGAGAAAAAGAGACAATCCAGAGGCATGGAACGAACTGCTGAAATCCATGTCACAAGGGGAGTGGAAAAAAGCGAAACAGATAGTAAAAGACAATGAATTTTATCCGAACGAACGAGACGAAATGTGGCGGAATACATGGATAGTAACGACACCGAACGGCGATACGTTGATGTTTCGAACGACAAGAGATGTGGCGAAGGCGTTGCTAATAAGTCCAGCGGCAGTGACAAAAGTAAATAAAAACGGTAAAAAAATCAAAGGTTATGCGATTACAAAAATCAAAGGGGATAAAAGATGATGCCTTATGCAAAAACAGATATTGATGTGGAGGGATAACAAACTATGGGAAAACGAGGGAACCGTATCAAAAAGCGTAATCGTAAGCGCAAAGAGGCGGAGGAAAACAATCGCAACCGTACCGCCACGAGAAACAGAGTGTTAGCGATGGAACCACCAAAAGGGATGCCAAAACCTAAAGGCTACGAGGAAATCGTAGCGGAATTTAAGGAATGGAGGCAACACTATGAAACAAAGTGATTTATACCATCAAGCGCAAGTTTATGCAAAAACAGATATTAAAGCGCAGATTAAGCGATTGGAAGAAAAACACGGAAAAGAGGTTGTGTTGCGGGCGTTGAAGGAATATTTAAAGGAGAATAGCAGGCATGAAAAAAGACGTGCAGTATTGGACTGAAGAAGAAGAAGAATATTTACAAGATAATTATGGGTACTTAACAATAGAATATTTGCAAAAAAATCTGGGCAGGTCAGAATCAGCTATAAAAAATAAAGCTGTACGAATGAAATTAGGCCGATGGTATAGCAATTTGGTAGGAATAACGCAAAATGAAGTTGCGAAAGCGTTAAATGTACACCGCGGAACGATTACGAATTGGAATCAAAATTACGGCTTGCCTGTTCGTATGAAAAGACATAGAAAAAGTTATTTTAAAATTATCATGATAGATGATTTTTGGAAATGGGCAGAAAATCATAAAAATATGATTGAGTGGGATAAGGTAGAAAAACACATTTTGGGCGCTGAACCTGATTGGGTTAATCACGCAAGAGATGCAGCAATCATTTCTAAAAATAAATCTGTAAAAAAGAAACCCTGGACAAAAGATGACGATACGAAATTGTTATGGATGTTGAATCAACATAAATTTACCTATAGCGAGATTGCAAAAGAATTGAACAGAACGCATGGGGCGATTAAAAGAAGGATCCATGATTTAGGGATTAAATTGCGTCCTGTTTATCGAGAGAATCATAAAAAATATTCTCAAGAGGAAATTGATTGCATTGTCTCCATGTACCAAGCGGGGCATTCATTTCAAAAAATAGCAGAAAAATTAGATCGTAGCGAAGCAGGCATACGTGGAAAGCTAGAAAGAATGGGTTTTAGTTTTAATAACAGAGTATTAAGCAAGAAAGGGTTGGAAAGTAGATGCGAGTGAATAAAATGATTGGAGTGTGGAGCGAGTGAGTAAATTAAAAACAATCATTACTAAGCGATACAATAGCGAGTTAGACGAATTCTGTAAAAATGAGACGGATATATTCATCAAAACAAAATTAACCCGACGTGTAACGTTTGGAGAATATCGATTTGAGCCAAAAAATGGGTTTGAAACTGATAATGCCTATTATTCAAACCCTATCAATTTGGATGAATGTGACGTTTACTACTTGCAACAACCAACCCTCAACGAGAATCAGCAGATTGTGTTGGAGTGGTTGAAGAGAGAACACTTTGATTCGTATATCAAATCCGTTCTTAGTAATTTGTACTTTTACGTTAATATGACAGCGATTGGCGATTTAGAAGATAAAGAAATACAAGAAATGGTTAACGCCTACGAAAAGCTGTCGCAGGAAGATTTTGCCCAAGTCCTGCAAGCATTTTCCACTTGGGTTTTATCCGAAGAATCTTTATGAGAGGTGAGTTTATTGATAGAAAAATGGAAAACTATGGAATTGGAAGGTCGTATTTATGAAATTAGCAATACAGGAAAAGTTAAATCTAATAGAAGATTATACATTAAAGATAACGGTGTTGAAGTCTTGTCACAAGAAAAACTACTGAAAACACATTTGACTAAAAGGAATTACGTTTTTGTAAATATAAATAAATCAGATGGTACATGCAGAAGGTTTTTCGTGCATCGATTAGTTGCTATGTGCTTTGTTCCTGGAAGAACTAAAGATAATAATCAAGTAAATCACATAGATGGGAATAAAAGTAATAATTATGATAATAACCTTGAGTGGGTAACTGATGAACAAAATAAAAAACATGCTAGAGAAAATTATTTATATATTCAAGGCGAGGAGCATCCTTTCAGCAAATTAACTAAAGAAGAAGTTATGGAAATCAGAAAATTGTACGATAGCGGTACTAGTCAAGCTGAGTTAAGAAGGATATACAAACCGTTATCTGGAGCTTGCATTTTCAATATAGTTCATAGGAATTCTTGGAAATCTTTGGAACAGGAGGCAGAGTGATGGATAGAGCTTTAGAAATCATCGAACACGAACTAGAAGGAATTTATGCAAACAAAGAACTAGTTGAAAAGTCAAGATTTAGCTTTAAAAAGCGTGGGGCTTTGCTTTACTGGATAGGTCAAGCGACAGCTTTGGAGCGCATTAAAAAGTTACTATTAATTTACCAATTGGCTAAGGAGGCAGAATGATGAGTGAAAAATCAGAAGTATTTGAGATTATTGATGACAGAATCGAAGCAGTTAAACGAAAAATAGAATACTTTGAACAATTCGGAAATAAATCAAATCAGCAGGAACTTATAAAACATGCTATTAACCTTTCTTGTAAAGAAGTGTTGATATCGTTGAAAAGCGATTTAAATTACGGAGTTTGCTGGAGAATAGAGTAATAAAATTAATTCCGCAATCGTCAGCGATAGCAAACAGGAGGGATAAGATGGTCAATAAATTATACGCTATATTTTACAAAACAAATATTAATAGCGATTGGCGGTATTATGGTGCGTTTACAACGTTAGATATGACAAATGACCTAGTTTGTCATATTAAACAGCGGGCAAGAGACAGGGCAGTAGATACTAAAATAAGGGTATTTACCGTAGGAGAAGAACAGGAGGAAGAACGATGATTCTTAGACCAGTAGTAATTCGAGAGAAGAAAGAAGAGCATGCTTTTAGTGAAATAACGAGTGTACGGTATTGCGTTAGTTGCGAATACACAGACACAGAAATAAAAGGCAAATTTCATCAATGGATATCCGAATATGCTGCTAACGAGTATGGAGAAACATCTAACCTATACGCAGTAGTAGAAATGAACGATGGAACAATAGCGCTATATGAGCATGACTTGATAAGGTTTATTGATTAATTCCGCAATCGTCAGCGATAGCAAACAGGAGGCAGAGTGAATGCGAGTGAGTAAATTAAATAAAGGTTTAATGATAACAATTGCAATAACACTGATATTTTCTGCAATCGTCCTTGTCGGGTTAGGAACGATGGTAGAGACGCTAAATCATAAAATTGATAACAAGGATTTGCAACTCTCGATTTTGTGGCAAGAAACTAATTCGTTGCAAAAAATCAATACAGAGATGAATAACAAGAACAGCGAACTACGTGGCTATACAAACTTTTTAGAGTCACAAAATAAAATGCTGATGGATAAAAATGGGGTGGCGGAATGATTGAATTTGAAAAGTACGAAAAGCAAGTTAAGCACTACGAAAAATTGACAAGACAATATAGAGAATGCCAAGATTTTTTACAAGCTTTGAAATTTAACGGCGAAGAACCGACTGACTATTTAGGAATAAAAACAGAATCGTTTGTAAATAGTAACGAATTAATGATTTCGACACCAGCGATAATTCTTGGCAAGACGTCCGAAACTCATTTGGTTTATAAGGTTAATCTAGCCAGAGATTTAGGCATGGATCTGACAAACGATGATTTGACAGCGTGGTTGATTAAAGAAGTAGAACAAAGAATGCAAGTAATTGAGGACGAGTTAGGAGAAGTATTCTGTTAAAGGGAGGAATCGTAATGAAAAATGATTTAACCGCCGAAGAATGGATTGCGTTGAATAATTATCTGCAATTTGGAGTCAGTGCATATACACATGGTGAAACTGGCAAAGGACTCGAGCTTTTTAAATCAGCTAAAGAAAAAATAAAGCAGACAGCTAAGGAGATTAAGACAAAATGAATACACCACAAATTATTGAATATAACAACCAACGTCTGTTGACTACAGATCAACTGGCAGAATTTTACGGAGCGAAGCCACAACAAATCCAACAAAATTTTGGAAATAATCAATATAAATTTATTGAAGGTAAACACTACTTTCATTTGACTGGAGAAGAGTTGAGACAATTTAAGGACTACTTCGAAAATTTCGAGTTAGTTAAAAAGAATACTCGACATTTGATTTTATACACCAAACAAGGCGCAAGTCGGCATTCAAAAATGTTGGGCACTGACCAAGCGTGGGATATGTTCGATGAGCTGGAGGAAAATTATTTCAACCCACCACAACAATTGCCAACCTCACCTCGTGATTTAATCAAATTAGCCCTTGCAGGCAACGAAGAAACAAACGAACGTGTGGATAAGGTGGAAAAAGACATTGTGGACTTGAAAGAAAATCAGCCTATTAGCACAGGCGATTACAATTATATCGGACTACGAGTGAATAAACGTGTGTCGGAAGTTGCTAAAGGATTCGGGAAAATCACTCCTGCACAGCGTGGAGAATTGTTTAGGGATATCAATAGCGGTATCAAACAAATCACTGGAGTAGGTACTCGTTCCCAATTGCGGTCAAGACATTATGACCAGGTAGTCGAGTTTATCCAAGATTGGGAACCATCCACCGCCACGAAGTCAATTGTACGACAAATGTCATTAGAGTTAGCAGAGTAGGTGATTGGATGAATGCAGAAATAGCAAATGAAATCGAAGAGTTAGAAACTGAAAGAAATATATTGAAAAACCAATCAGACCGACTCTATCAGGAAGCTGATGAATATGAGGAGGAAGCTGACGAATTATATTCCCAAGCAGAACATGTCAGAGTAGAAGCATCTAATTTAGCGGAACAAGCAGATGATATAGAGACACAGATTGATGAATTGCGGGATCAATTAAATAAAATGGAAAATGTACCAGGATACATCAATCCGAAGTATTTGCAACAAGAAGAATCACTATTTGATTTTGAGGAGGAAAAGAATTGAAGTTTATTGTATTGAATTTACTTAATGGAGAAACTCCTGTGAAAATTTACGTAAATATGAATGATATTGTTCAGTTTCACGAAACAACGCTGGGAAGTATTGTCTATACGCGAGCAGAAAAGTTGCAAGTAATAGAAAAGCCGGAAGATATTTTAAAACAGTTTCAACTGCTTAATTTGACCTCTGGATTAAAACCAGTGTATTAAAGGAGGGATCAGATGAATAAAATTCTAATGCTAGTATTTTGCGTAGTGCTGGTAGTTAATATTGTAGAGATGGTCTTAGTCCTTAGTGGGTGGATGTATCCCACAAAATTTGACACTTTTATGGTTTACGGTTGGGCAAATTTGGGTATTGCCTACTTTATCATCAATTTATATGACAAACAAAAAGATAAATAAAAAAGCCGGATTCCTCCAGCAGTGATAAATATCAGACAAAATTTATTATACCACAGGGGGACGCACAATGATGTTACTAAAAGAGGTTAATTTTTATCAAACGCGCAAAAATGCAAGAAATGTACTAAAGCATTACAGACGGTTAGAGCGGATAGCAGGGCGTTCAGCAATCGACGTCCGCTCACCGATTATTACAGATATGCCAAAAGGTGATAGATACGGGAATAGTGCTGAGGATGCTATTTTACAGCGTATGGATGCCGAGGCAGAGCGTGATGCAATAGTCGCTGCGTTGATGGCGTTAAAGCTGACAAGTAGGCAAATACTCTATTACTCATTTTGTACGACAGAGCATTTTTCTAATATAGGCATATCAAGTGAGATTGGTTATTCTGTGCGACAGATCGAGCGTATGAAATCAGAAGCGCTAATTGAGTTTGCTGAGGCATATCGTAGAGGTAAATTAATCAGTTATAGATAAAAATGGCGGTTTTGTGGCGGAAATTTGGCGGTTTTGTGGCGGTTTTTGCCTCAAATGCCGTGTTATTATGATATTGTCAAAAAATAAAGAGCAAGGGAGGAAGTCCCTCATCTTATTTTTGTGACACGTGGAATAGCTTTCTTCTTATTTTATAGAGTGGTAGGCAACTACCTCTCTATAATTATTTTGTTTAAGGACCATTAGCTCAGCAGGTTAGAGCAGTGAACTCATAATCCAAAGGTCGCAAGTTCAAGTCTTGCATGGTCCATTAGTACTTCATAAATTGCTTAGAAGCTGTGGAAGGCCTAGGCAAGCAACTGCATATTGTGTATAAACAAGTGTTGCGATGCAGCGTGATACTTATCAGGGCTACTACATTTCGTGGTAGTCCTATTTTTTACATATTTTTTAGGTGGTGCAGAGTATTGGAAATTAAATTGATGGCATTAGCAGACTTAAAACCTGCAGATTATAACCCGAGGGTAGAGTTATTACCTGGTATGCAGGAGTATGAGAAACTCAAGCAATCCATTTCGGAGTTTGGTTTCGTTGATCCACCGATTTTTAACAAACGTACTGGAAATTTAGTTGGCGGTCATCAGCGTGTGGCTGTAGCTAAGGATTTAGGACTTTTTGAAGAGATAGAAGTATCTGTTGTAGATTTATCACTTGAAAAGGAAAAGTTCTTAAACATAGCTTTAAATAAGATTTCAGGGAAGTGGGATGAAGAGAAACTGACTTCCATTCTTCAAGAATTGGACGAAGAGGAAATTCAACTAACTGGTTTTTCTGCTGAAGAGACTGAAAATTTATTCGCAGATTTGGGAGAATCATTAGATGTTGAATATGATTTGCCGGAAGATGACTATGAGATTGATTTGGATAAGGAACCAATTGCTAAAGTTGGCCAAGTCTATCAATTAGGTAAACATAGAATTATGTGCGGTGATAGTACGAATGCAATTCACCTGAAAAAGTTAGTTGGTGATAGAAAAATTAAATGTCTCTTTACTTCGCCACCATATAACATGGGGTCAGATTTGTATAACTCCTATACCGATGATTTAGAGAGTAAAAAGTATATCAATTTTAATCTTGAGGTCGTTAATTTATGGAAGCAGTATTTACAAGGCTACCTCTTTTGGAATATCAGTTATAACAAAAATACACGATGGGAATTTATAGAAATTATTCATAAAATTGTGAAAGAAACAGGACTGCGATTTATGGAGTTGATTGTGTGGGATAAAGGTCATGCATTACCGATTGTATCTAAAGACATGCTAACAAGGCAGTATGAGGATATTTTAATGGTAGGTGATGATGCATCAATATCACATGATATGGAGTTGTATTATTTAGGTAGCACAGAAGAGCGTGGTTACTTTAATAAACAGAAAGGCAAGGGCATTTCTAATTATTGGAGAATACCAACTGGAAATACTCAACTGGATGACCATAAAGCCTGTTTTCCTGTTAATTTACCTAAACAAGCAATACAGTTAACTACTAATAAAGGGGATGTAGTAGCAGATTGTTTCGGAGGTAGCGGAACAACGTTGATTGCTTGCGAACATTTGGATAGAGAGTGCCTAACTATGGAGATGGATCCGCATTATGTCGATGTCATTATTAATAGATGGGAAACGATGACTGGTAACAAAGCAGTATTGATTGAAGAATAAAAAAAGAAGCCGAGTGCGTGAACACTCGACTCTTTCAACAAGGCAATAAGCCCGAAGACACAGAAGCTAGCACGCGTGCGTTTAGACAAGTTCTGTGTCTTTTAGCATTATAACGTAATGCGAGGTTTATTGGAATGGAAAATCAAGACTTAGAACTAGAATATTTAATTAAAAAGGCTCAAGAGGAGCAAGAATCAATAGACGAGTACAAGAAAATTATTCGTGTAGCGCTCGGAAAATGGTTGAAAAACCTCCAGACTGGAGTAATTAAATTAGAGTCAGTAAATGACTTGAAAGTTTTGATTGAAGCAGACTTGATGTTAAAAGAAATTGAAAAATAAGAAAACAAAACTCAATTAATAAAGTATTGCGAGGTGGTGTTTCATGTCAGATGGATAAAAAAGAACAAGCCAAACAGATGTATGAAGATGGTTGGAAGTACAAGGATATTTCCGAAAAACTATCTGTTCCACTCAATACGTTAAAATCGTGGCGTAAAAGATTCGGTTGGGAACGTGGGGGTGCAACTAAAGGGGTGCAACCTTCTAACAGGGGTGCACCCCAAGGAAATAAGAATGCAGTAGGTAACAAAGGCAACAGCCGTGCTTCCCCACCGCAGGGCAATAAGAACGCCTTGAAAACAGGAGAGTTTGAGACAATCTTTGCTGACTTGTTATCAGATGAAGAAAAGGAGATTTATTCAGTGATGAGTGATGATCCTTTTTTTGTTTTATCTGAGGAAATTCGTCTATTGAAAGTTCGCCAATTCAGAATGATGAAACGGGTCAAGGAAGCAGAAAAAGGATTGAATCAAGAAGAAGTTGAACGATTACAGCAGTTGAGAAATGTTAAAGAACCTACTGTAATTGACGATAGAGTAGTGCAGATTAAACGAGAAGTCCTTAAAGATGTGCAAATAACTCGTAAAACCTTCCGCAAAATTGACGACATATTAAATATTGAGAATGCTTTGACCAGGGTTAGCACTCAATTGACAAAGGCTATCAAACAACTGAATGAATTGTCGTTAGCTGGGCATAGAGCCGAGTTGATGCAAGCTCAAATAGCTAAAATCAATTCATCGATGGATAATGGAGGAATGGGTGATATTGAACCACCAGTGTTTATTGATGATATTTCGGGTGATTTAGATGACTAAATTATCCAAATATATTCCTAAAGCATTCAACAATACTTGGCGAGCATCGTTAAATTCTAATATTTTGCATATTGTAGAAAAAGGTGGGCGTGGTTCTGGTAAGTCTTCGGTTATTTCACATATAATCATTCAGCTTATCATGAGGTTTCCTGTAAATGCTGTAGCTATTCGTTTTGTCGATAACACAATAGAGTTATCGGTATTTGAACAATTGAAATGGGCAATAGAAGAGCAAGGAGTAGGTGTCTATTTTAAAATCAATAAATCACCTATGCGGATAACTTATAAACCACGTGGCAACTATATTACTTTTCGTGGCGCACAAAACCCTGAACGAATTAAATCATTAAAAGATAGCCGGTTCCCATTCGCTATTGCATGGATTGAGGAAGAAGGCGAATTTAAAACAGAAGATTCAGTCAAGACTATTACCAACTCACTGTTACGTGGAGAGTTAGGCGATGGTCTTTTTTATAAGGTCTTTCATTCTTATAATCCACCAAAACGAAAGCAAGCGTGGGTGAATAAAAAGTATGAAACGTCCTTTCAACCAGAAAATACATTTGTTCATCATTCTACCTATAAAGACAATCCTTTCATCGCTAAAGCCTTTATTGATGAGGTAGAAGCGACTAGGGAAACAAACCCACGGAGGGCAGAATGGGAGTATGATGGCAAAGCTATAGGCTCTGGTGTTGTTCCTTTTGACAATTTGCATGTTATCAAAGGTTTTATCACTGATGATATGGTTGCTGGTTTTGACAATATTCGCCAAGGTCTTGACTACGGTTATGCAACTGATCCGTTAGCATTTGTCCGGTGGCATTATGACAAAAAAAGAAACTGTATTTATGCAATAGATGAATTGTATGAGGTCAAGCTTAGTAACAGGAAAGCTGCTCAATGGATTAAATCCAAAAAGTACGATTATCAAGATATTTATGCAGAGGTTGAACCTAAGTCAAATGCAGAAATGAGAGATGAACACGACATAAAGCGCCTTTATCAAGTGAAAAAAGGTCCCGACAGCGTGGAATATGGTGAGAAATGGCTTGATGATTTAGATGCTATCTACATAGACCCATTGCGAACACCATTTATTGCACGAGAATTTGAAAATATAGATTATCAAACGGATAAGGACGGAAACCCTAAGCCGCGTTTAGAAGATAAAGATAACCACTGCTTAACAGGAGATACGATAGTTCACACGTTAAAAGGCGATATTCCAATAAAAGATTTAGTTGGTTCGCAAGGCGAAGTATACGCTTATGATTTTGTAAAAAATAAACGAACCGTATTGCTGTTTAACGAGGTGAGAATGACTAGAGAAAAAGCTGAAATCTATGAATTACAATTAGAAGATGGTTCGGTTATAAAAGCGACTAAAGACCATCTAGTTTTAACATGTAAAGGGTGGAAATCTTTAGGGAGAATTACAGAAGAAGACTATATTATCAATGTTTTTAATTGACTCTACACGATACTATTTGATATAATAAAGTATAATATTAAATAGGAGCGGTGAACATGAATGAAAAAGTGCAGTATTTTGATGGTAAGCATTTTACGAGAGATGACAAAACAGGGTATTATCTAAATTCAACCATAAGGGAACGCATGCACAGATATGTATGGAAGTTTTATAATGGGGAAATACCTAAAGGATATGAAATACATCATATCGACGAAAATAAAAGTAATAACAATATAGAAAATTTGATGATATTGTCCGTTTCCGAACACAAAACAGAGCATATGAGTCATAGCAAAAAGTTGGGTGCAAAAAATGTAGAAAGTGGACATTTAGAAAACATAAGAGAGTTGACTAAAGAGTGGCATAAGTCACAAGAAGGAAAAGAATGGCACATGAAACATTACGAAAGAACAAAAGATAAATTGCATGAAATGGCTGTTTTTAATTGTGAGAGTTGCGGAAAAGATTTTGAAGCAGAAAAGACAGGAAATAACAGATTTTGTTCTAACAAATGTAAAAGTGCTTGGAGAAGAAAAAGTGGAGTTGATGATATTGAAAAAGAATGCCCAGTTTGCGGAAGAATATTCAAAGTTAACAGATATTCAAAAACTAGGAGTTGCTCAAGACAGTGTGGCGCAATTCTCAGGAAAGAAAGTAAAAGTAGTTAGCGTAAGGCAATCAGGGATAGAAGATGTTTATAATATGGAAGTAGCGAACCACCATAACTTTGCGGTTAATGGTGGTTTTATTGTTCACAATTGCATCGATGCCACACGCTACGCCTTTAGTGAGGATATGGAAAAAGGTAATAAACTTGGCTCAATTGATATTGGAGACCTTGGATTCAGATAGGAGTGAAAGAATGCTTACATTCGAGGAAGCAAAAAAATTATATGAAAGTCATGTGATGAACCGTAGACCACGCTTGAAGAAGTTAATGCGGTACTACAAAGGGGAACATGATATTTTAAATCGAAAAAACCGTAAAGGGAAAAAGGATGCCAAAGTAGTTCATGGCTATCCTCGCTATATCAGTACAGTTGTTACTGGTTACACTGGTTCGGTCAACTACTCTAAATTAGAAGAACACGAAAAATTAAAAGCTATCTTTGATTATAATAGTGAGTCTTCAGTAAATAGTGACCACCTACTATTCATGTCAATCTTTGGCGAGTCGTTCGAAATTATATGGCTTGATGAAAGTGGCCAACTTTGCTTCGAAGCGCTTGACCCTCAATCTGTGATGGTTATTACGGATGGTAAGTTGCGTGAGAGTGTTACAGATGCGATTGTCTTTGATGAAGACGACAAAAAAGGGAATAAATACAAGGTTACTATGACGTGTTACGATGACACTCATCGCGTAGTATATTCCTACATTCGTGATGAAAATGCTTATAAACAGGAAAAGCCGGAAATCATGACTGAAACGTTTGAAATTGAAGAAGAGCAAACTCCGCATAAGATTGGTCGTTGCCCAGTGATTCAAATTAAAAATAACCGTTGGAACTTAGGGGATTTTGAACCAATTATTTCCGAAGTTGATGCATACAATCTGTCCGTCTCTAATAGTGTTAATGACTTAACGGATAATACGGATGCAATGATGGTGTTTAAAAACATGATGTCTACATCCCGAAAAGATATACGAGAAGCTAAAGAAGCAGGCGGATTTAAAGTAGGAGAAAACGGAGACATCTATTGGCTTGTCAAAAATGTGAACGATGGTTATTCCGAAAATATTAAGAACCGGTTGAGTTCTGATATTCACAAATTTTCTTTCGTTCCCGATATGTCGGATGAACAGTTCGCCGGTAATGCTTCTGGTGTAGCAATACGATACAAGTTACTACCTTTAGAGCAGCTAAGATTGGAAAAGGTCAAGTGGATGCGTAAGGCGTTATTTACTCGTTTACAAATGATTAGTGAGTATCTTGATGCCTACGAAAAAACATTTGATCCATTAGAAATTGGTATTACATTTAAAGCTAACTTACCTCAAAACGTTCAAGAAATTGCTGAATTTGTCAAGAATCTTTCTGGTATCACATCTAAAGCGACTATGCTTACTCAATTAGGACCTGAAATCGTTCCAGACGTTCAAGTGGAACTAGAAACAATCGAAGCTGAAAAAGAGGATGCGAAAGAAAATAGCTTCATCCCTGCTCAAATTAGGAGGGATGTGAATAGCGATGGCGAACGATCCGACTTATTGGCAAGTGAGACTACAGAATCCTCTGTATCAAGCTTACAACGAGAATGAATACGCCACACGTGAGTGGTTAAATGTCTATGAACAGGCAAAAAAAGAGATTGAAGCAGAATTATTTGACGCTTATCGGAAAATCAACGTTGAGAAACCTTTGATTTCTGATTTTTATCGTTACAATCATTTGCAAAAAATTGAGAAACAGATTGAAGAATCTATCATACAGTTGGGTGTTCGTGAGGAAGACTTTACAACTAATGTGTTAAAGCATGCTACTGATTTAGGTACTAAGGTTGTTAATAATGTTCTTGATGCGCCTATTCTTAACAAACGTGCGATTGATAATGTTATTAAATACCCATGGCATGGTGCTAATTATTCTGACAGGATTTGGAATAATAAAGCCGAATTAATTGCTAGTATGAAGTCAGAATTAACAAATGGAATCATACAAGGTAAGTCTATTTATCAAGTAGCAGGCGCGATGGAAGAACGTCTGAACGTTGGTAAGAATAAAATGCAAAGGCTTGTTCGTACTGAATACATGCACGCACTTAACCAAGGGCAAATTGAATCTTACAAAGCAGCTGGTTATACAAAATTACGTTGGTCTGCAACTATGGACAGTCGCACAAGCAAAATGTGTCGTGAAAGAAACGGTAAAGAGTATCCTATTGACCAATTACCTGATATTCCAGCGCATCCTAATTGCCGTTGTACGTTTATCCCTGTAATTGATGATGATTTTATCGAAGCACGTGCCCAGATGTTGCAGGAAGCTAAAAGGGGATTAGAAATTCAAGAAGAACCCTTAGAAGGTATTGAATACAACGATTCTCTTTCTAAGACTAATATGAAAGAAAAGGTCGGTAAAGAAAATTATGATAATTTCATTACCCATTTAAGTGGGATTGATAACGAGAGAGTAAAAGAAATGTTTAATTATTTAGGTGATAAATTACAGTTTAAGCCGATAGCGAATATTCATCCTTATGCACAAGGAAACATTATTCAATTGGACCCTAAATCATTTGACGGAAATTTGTCTAGAAATCCGATGAAAACTGTGTATCATGAAGCAGGTCACGCATTCGACTCTCTAGGTATTGAATTATTAACTGGTAAAAACGGTTTTGCAATTGGTAAAAAGAAAGTCAAAGTATTAAGGAAAACGGTAGAAGTGGATGATAACATTTATCATGCTTCGGCTCTTCCTAAATATAAATTAAGAGAAAGTTTTAATCGAGATTTATGGCGTGCTATTAATGGACCTGATTTGCCAATGTTTAAAGATTTAGGGCCTAAACCTCGGAAAAAAATCGAGAAACAAGAGTGGGAAGCGAAAGAATATGAAATTTACAAAGTTCATCAAGAAAACGCAAGGAATTTTCAATCTGAATATAGAAAGAAATTTAAAGAAAATCCGAGTGTATATAGCGCTTTATCTGACATTATGGAATCCACAGGATGGTTTTACGGAACTTTAGGAGCAGGTCATGGTAGTAGTTATTGGAAAAAAACTGGTATGGCAGAGACTGAATTTTTTGCTCACGCTACGGAGTTGGTCTCGAATAAAGAAGCTGAAAAAGTCATGCGTGAAATATTTCCAACGGGTATAGGCGTTTGGGAACAACTTGTAGATGATATTTTGGAAAGGGTGAAATAGATGTTTTTTTGGGAAGAAGGATCTGAAAAAATTATTGATGATGCTATCGAAAAATACGAAGAACATTTTGATGAAACTTTTCCTCTGTATGAGTACATTGATATGACTAAAGATAAGGATTATGATTTTTCATTGGAAGGTTCCAAGCGATTTTCGGAATTTATCGACAAGCGTATTGCTGATAATAAGCCTGTTGTTATTCCTGAAGGATACGAAGAACGTTTATATTAGCACTTACCACAAGTTGGGAGTGCTATTTTTTGTACCCAAAATTAAGGAGTTGAAGTTTCATGTCTAAAATCACCGTAAATCAAGAGGGGATTTGTTTGTTTTCTGACAATGAAATCGTTCGCCGAGCACTATTGGCTAAATGTGGCCAATTAGAACGCCTTTTAAAACGTCCGCTGTCAGAAAATGAGCGAAAAGCCATTCAAGATGAGTATGAACGTACCTTTGCATTAACCGAAAAATATGGGGGTGACCATCATGGGAAACACAAAAAACCGCGATGATGCTGAGACTGTATTTAGAAGCTTTTTCATTGGATTGGATAAAGCTTACCAACAAGGAATCATTCAAAAAATGCAAAAGAAACCACCAGACCCTAGTAAAAATTCGCATGATTATCAATGTGAAGCATGGGAGAAGGGCAAAGAGGTTCATTTAGATGAGGGAAAATAAAAAATACGAGTGGGAAGATTGGCCTGAAAGCGGCCGTTGCGACAGGGTAGAACATTATTTTTATAAAGATTGTCCTTTTTGTGATGAACGTGGACTTAGACGCACTATTGAAAGTGAACGGAAACCGACGTTATTAGACAAAATAAAAAGATGTTTCACAGTTATACGTTAAATAGACTGTCTATTTTAAAAAAATAGGCTTTTTTTAATTTTGAAAGGGGAAAAAGTTATGGAATTAATCGTATTTACAAATAATGGCCAAACATATCATTTTAAAGGTGTGGAAAATTTCCGTCCAACAACTACAGGATTTAGTTTTGATTATGTGGGCGTTGCAACTGGCGTGAAGCGTGCAGCAATGTTTAACAATACGTCAACTGCAGGTTATGCACTGACGAAATCTGAGGAGGGATAAAATGGGAGAGCAAGAATTTGTCAAATTAGCTAAAGAACAATTGGTCAAGGCATACAACGAACGTAAAGGAACATTTGCTAGATTTATTACCGAAGATGACTTATACGTTGTTTGGTTAACTAAAGTGCTACAAAATAACAAAGCAATGATTTCTACTAATATTAGTGGAGATGGTCTTTATTTTGAAGTTACCTATAATGGTGATAAAAAACAACTCTACCTTGATGTATATAAGAAACAGGAAAATATTTGCATTGAAGGTGTTTAGTTATGATCGTGAAAAAGTATGTATTTGGTAGCAAATCTTTCAACAATTTCAAAGAATTGAAAGATTTTTGTAATTCCTTATCAGACGAAGAATTAGAAATAAAGATAGAAAGTGAAGTTACTGGAGGAGAATTATATTTTACAAAAACTCTCGATGAAACAGTAGTTCAATTTTATTAAATGATAATCAAATAAATTTTTTGAAGTCTAACAATCGTTAGGCTTTTTTATTTTATCTAAATGACCAGGCATGGATGTCTATAAAAGCTATGGGAACGAGCAGGCATGTATTCTCGTTAAAAGGTATGGGAGGAGAAACAAAAATGAAATACAAGAAGTTTTTTATGCCAATGAAGTTGCAGAAGCAGAAGTTTTTTATGCCAATGAAGTTGCAAATGTTCGCAGAATCCCCTAAACCAGAAGATTCTAAGCAAGAAGAAAATTTAGGTGGGGATGATAAGCCACCTAAAGAGACCTCTAAAGATGAACCAAAGCCAGAAAGTAAAAAGTATTCTGATGCAGATGTGGACCGAATTCTTAATGAACGATTTGCTCGTTGGCAGTCGGAACAGGAAGAAAAAGACCGTGTAGCTAAGTTGTCAGCCGAAGAAAAAGAGAAGGAACGAATTGCTAAATTAGAAGAACTAGAACGAGCTGTTGCTCAACGTGATGCAGTTGATAAAGCTAGAAAAGCGTTATTGCAAGCTAAACTACCTTCTGATTTTGCTGATTTTGTATTTGATTCACAAGAAGATGTTGCTCAGGAAAAAATGGAGAACTTCACAAAGATTTTGGCTTCTTATCGTGAGTCAATTGTTAAAGAAGTTTTGAAAGATAAAACGCCAGATAAACCAAAAACGAAAGAAAATAAAACGGACGATTGGCGTGCAGCGTTAAGAAATAATCTTAAAAAAATGAAAGAAAACGGAGATGATTAATTATGCCAGTAGTATTAAATAGTAAAGATGTTCAAAAAATTGATAAAGAGTTTGCTGCGGAATCTCAAGTATGGGAATTATTAAAAGGTGGTGCATCAGACATCACTGAAGAAGATTTTGTTGGAACAAAAGAAGTTCGTGTCAACAAAATGAAAGGATTTACTGCTAGAGATTATGTACGTGGTGGAGAAAACAGTCGTACAGCAATCACAGTTGAAAAAGAAGCTGTAAAATTAGAGTATGAAGATTGGATGGGTTACGATTTAGACGAATTAGATCAATTAGAAAACCCTGCATATGAAGTTGAAACAGTTGTATCTGAACACCGCCGTTTAGTAACGATTCCTCGTAAAGATAAAGTAGCAGTTAAACGTTTAATTGAAACTGCTTTTGCTGCTGCAACCGCAGATGGCTATCAAGGTAAGACTGTGAAAGAAACAATTACAAAAGCAAATGTTTTGTCTTCTTATGACGATGCAGAATCTTATATGACTGATGAAGAAATCGTTGGACCATTCATTATGTTTGTTTCTAGTGAGTATTATAAAGCATTGAAGAATTCAGACGGTGTTTCTAAATCATTCACAGTAAATGAAGTTCAAATCGCTGGTATTAATCGTAAAGTAGAACAATTGGATGGAATGGAAGCTGTGATTAAAAAAGTCTCTAAAGACCGCTTGCAACAACTTACAGACAAACATGTTAACTATATCTTGGTTCCTTTGCGTGTAGCAGCTCCAATTGATCGCGTTAATAAAGTAGATATGATTCCAGCCTCTCAAGATGCTGAAGGCTACCGCGATAAATTAAAAGGGTTGGACTATTTCGATTTAATCGTGTTAGAAAAAGCACGTCCAGCCATTTATGTATCTTATTCAGATGTCGTTCCAGGAGCCTAAGAAGGAGGAAGTTAATTATGTCTAAAGAATATAAAGTATTAACTCAATTTCGTGATTTACAAGATAAAGAACGAATTTACAATGTAGATGATATTTACGAAGGCGCTCAAACAGCAGAGCGCCTTGCTGAATTATCTACTACAAACAATAAAATTGGGAAAGTATTAATCGAAGAAGTCAAAAATGTTGTTCAAGGTAATTCAGATGATTCTGGATTGCCTGATAGCGATGCACCCGAAAATACTGAAAATGATGGTTCACCAGATTCAAGCGATACATCAGAAGCTTCTAGTGAAGCAGACAGCGAGTTTCCGAAACACAGTGGTGGCGGTTACTATGAACTTTCCAATGGAGAAAAAGTTAGAGGGCAAGAAGCAGCTGTAGAAGCCGAAAAAGCGTTACACGATGAAAAAGTAGGTGACTAGTTATGTCACGTTCAATTATTGACCGTGTGAAAACACGCCTAGAAGATTCCGATGTTACCGTCACTGAATCTTTATTACAAGATTTAATTGAACAAGCAACGGATGAAGTTTTAGGAGAAACCCAACAATCTGAATTAAACCCAGCTCTTGAACGGGTAGTAGCAAGTTCTGTGGCAATCAAAGTAAATAGACTTGGTACAGAAGGACTTGCTTCTGAAGGGTATTCTGGTGTGTCTACGAGTTATCTTGACGGTCTGCCTGCCGACTTGATGTCAATCATTTATGCGAACTCTCGTCTTGGTTCATGGGGTGATGATGATGCCTAATCCACGTAGAAAGCGCCAATCGTTTGAGTTGTGGGAGAATCAACCAATTAAACAACCTTCTGGATCACTAAAAGATACTTGGGTGAAGTTGGACGCTCCGATTAAAGTTAGTCTATATGACCAAAGCGCACAGAATCAGCTAACCGTTGGCTCGTCAGGCGCTCGAATTAAGAAGTACGACTATTTGGGTTTAACAACTGATAAAACGCTTGTAGCTGGTAAACATCAGCTTAGAAATAGTTTGTTGAAATTATCCGTAAAAGGAGTAAACAATGAAGGGCGGTTGGCACAACTGTTCTTGGAGGTGTTAGCTAATGGCGGATGATTTTGAAAAAGGAGTAGACGCTGCTGTTCTAAAGTATCTTCAAATTATTGCGGAAAACATGCAAATAACAACCGATGTTATAGCTAATACAGCGAAAGAAAAAGTAGGTGTTGATACTGGTTCTTTGAAAGCTGATATTAAAACGGGCGTAGAAATTGATGGTGTCGAGGTGAAGGGTACTGTAGGCAATACTTTAGAGCATGCAGTTTTTCATCATCAAGGAACAGGAATTTATGCTACTGATGGTGACGGCAGAAAGACTCCGTGGGGATATAAAGACCCGAAGACAGGCGAAGAAATATGGACAAAAGGTTCTAAACCTAATCCTTATTTACAAGATGCCGTTGACGAAGAACAAAGTAAAATTAGTAAATTGCTAGGCGGTGGTTAGATGATAAAAGGTTATCAAGTTAAACAGAGGATTGAACAACAACATCCTGAATTAAGTAATGCCGTTTATCCAGGATTTACGACTAAAATTGATAGCATTTCTATCATCTATAACATAACTAATTCAACAGGTGGTGTTGTTGGCCAAGATAGATTAGAAATTAGAATTATCGATGCAGACTATGACACCGCCGAAGAATACAAGCAAAAAATTATTAATTTATTCAGCACAGAAAAGAAAAACACAGCTGTCGTCTTGCCGACAATCAGTTTCACTGGTTCATTGGCAGGCGGTGGTTTTTTATTTCGCGATGATTTACAAATGTGGGAACTAACCGCAATTTTTATTTTAAATACAAAGGAGAGAGATTAAATGGCAGATGAAATTATTTTAGGTGCTGGTGAATTGTATTTACAAGAATTTACAGGTACTACAATTCCAGAACATGCTGTTATTGAAACGCCAGCTAATAATGTTGGCCACACACAAGGCGGAGCAAGCTTTGAATACAAACCAACGCCATACGATGTAGAAAATTCTTACGGTAAAATCGTAAAGCGTGTGGTGACAAAGGAAGAATGTACCTTTAAGTCGGGAATTTTAACATGGCATTTAGACAAAATTAAGTTACTAACTACCGCTAAGTTGGTTAAAGATAGCACTAAAAACATTAATAAATTAACTTTTGGTGGTAATAATCCGTTAAAAAATATTTTAGTTCGTTTTGTTCATGTTAAAGACAATGGCAAGAAAATTCGTTTAACCATGATTGGTAATGCAGGTAATGGATTTACAATGGCCTTTACGGGTGATAAGGAAACAGTTGTAGACGCTGAAATCCAAGCATTTGAATACATTAAAAATTTCTTGGCAGAAATTGAAGAAGAACTTGTAGCAGGGGCTTAATGTCCTTGCTTTTTTCTTTATAAATAAAAAACAGATTAGGAGAATATACAATGGCACAAATTTTAGATTTACAAGCTTATAACGAATTATCAATTCCAATTAAATGGGTGGATGGTTCGCTGGTTAAAGTCAATCAACCGACACTTAAAATCATGAAAAAAGTTACAGCAGTTGATGAGTCAGATATCGACGCAATGGAAGTTGCTGTATTGGATATCTTAAACAACAATTCAAGTGCTCGTAAATTTACTAAAAAAGATACTGAAATTCTTAACATCAAACAATTTATGTCTATCGTGGAAGCAGTTGTTTACTTTAAAGAAGAAGTAGATCAAGACCCAAACTAATGATTCCCGTACCCGATGGAGTGGTCGGGGAACTTATGATAGAAAAGTATTTTGAAATTGAACCTTGGCAAAAAGAGGTTAACACGAATCAAACCGCAACAATGAAAGCCATGTCTGATTACACAGGCGTGGATTTTTTGCGTTTAGATGATTTACCTTATGCAGTTTATATGCTGTATCGTCATGACGCTTGGGTGGCCAATATGAGTCAATCAGAAGAAGGGCGCGAGTTTATTAAAGCATGCGCACGTCTTCAAAAAACTACAGCTGATAGTGACGCAATTCGTAGGTTCAACGAAGAAAGGGGGAGGTAAACTTGCCAGCAATTGCAGGACTGAAATTACCATCCTTATCTGTTGCCATCATAGCAGATTTAAACCCCTTCAAAAAATCAATGGCTGAAGTCAAAAGAGAAGGACGTACTGTTAAGGATTCTGTAGGAAAAGAGTTCCGCGATTTAACAGGCGACGCAACAAAAGAGTCCATGAAAGTTGCTTCAAATTTCAAGAAATCAATGGGCGATGTCAAAAAAGAAGGTAAATCTGCAACGGAAGAAGTTGAAAAAGGCTTTAAAGAATTACCTGAAGAAGCTGAGAAATCAGGCAATAGAATTGGTTCAGTCTTTAAAACTGCAGCTGGAGTCTTAGCTGGTGCTTTTGCAGTCGACAAGATTATTGATTTTGGAAAGTTGAGTGTTGCCTCTGCAGCAGAAGCTCAAGCAATGGAAGCACAATTTGAACAAGTATTTGGTGATGTGCAAGATGATGCGCAATCTTCTATTGACAAAATGGCTGAAGATTTTGGTATGTTACCAAATCGTATCAAACCTAATTTCGCACAGATTACGTCTATGTTTAAAGGTCTTGGCATGACCACAGAAGAAGCCATGCAACAAGCAGAAAAAGCAACAACCTTATCAGCGGATGCTGCTGCTTTTTACGATAAATCAATGGAAGACTCTCAAGGGTCGTTAACTTCATTTATCAAAGGAAACTACGAAGGTGGGGAATCCATCGGGCTATTTGCTAATGATACTCAAATGGCAGCATTTGCTATCAAAAATAATTTGATAGAAGCAACAGCTGAACAGGAAGCACATGCAGAAAAATCATCTTTAGCAATTGAAAAAGCTCAAGGGGCTTATTCAAAAGCTGTAGAAAAATTTGGTGCAGATAGTATCGAAGCTCGTAGCGCCCAAGAAAAAGTTAATTCTGCAATGGAAAAGGCTGCGGATGGTCCTAATCTTACTAAAAAATGGCAAGACATGGGCGAAGCTGAAAAACAAGTTATTCGTTTGAAGTTCGCAGAAGAAATGCAGAAACAAGCTGGCGCAACAGGACAAGCAGCTCGTGAAAGTGACTCGCTTGAAAACCAAATGGGAAATATGAGACAAGCTTGGACTGATTTTTCTGCTATTGTTGGAAAACCAATTTGGCCAATTGTAACTGGCGCAATTCAAAAGATGTCTGGAGGATTGCAAAAAGCTGGAGATTGGGTTAAATATTTACAAGCCAATTGGGACCAATTGAAAACGCCACTAACGATTGGCGCTATTATGGTTGGTTCCTTAGCGACAGCTGTCGGTTTATATGCATGGCAAGTATCGTTGGCTTCAAAAGGTACAACAATTTGGAGCGCTATT
Organism: Enterococcus sp. AMC1623; assembly: GCF_058216495.1. Lineage (NCBI taxonomy): Bacteria > Bacillati > Bacillota > Bacilli > Lactobacillales > Enterococcaceae > Enterococcus > Enterococcus sp. AMC1623. The sequence goes on from NZ_CM177096.1 coordinate 2,974,251, forward strand.
GCAGGAATTGGTACAACTATTACTAGTGCGTTAGGTACTGCATTTGCATTTTTAACGTCACCAATAACATTAGTTGTGGTGGCTGTCGGTCTTTTAATAGCAGCGTTTGTACTGGCATATCAGAAAATAGAACCATTTCGCAACTTTATAAATGGCTTGCTTGAAGATATAAAGAAATTCGCACAGAAAATTTATAATGAGTACATCAAACCAGCTCTTGATTCGGTTGTAAAAGCATTTCAACAAGCTTTTTCTGCTATTAAAAAGTTTTGGGATGAAAATGGTGCATCGATTGTTCAAGCCTTCAGGAATTTTTTCCGTATTATTTGGACGTTGATACAACCAGCCTTAAAGATGTGGTCGGGTGTCTTTAGTTCCACGTTTAAAACGGTAGTTGGTTTAGTACAAGTTTCCTGGAAAACTATGCAGGGCGTTTTTTCTGGTGCTTTTAAAATTATTGGTGGTCTAATTAAAATCTTTTCAGGTGTCTTTACTGGCGACATGAAAAAAGTCATGTCGGGGGTTAAAGATATTTTTCGTGGCGGTTGGGAAGTCATTGCTTCTGGCATTGAAGGATTTTCAAATGCAGCTTTAAAGATGATAACTGGACTCGGAAACGGTATGAAAAACGGAATCTTAGGGGCTGTTAATGGCGTCATTGGCGTTATTAATAAAGTCATTGAGTTTTTCGGCGGTGAAGGTTTAGGAACGATTAAACTAGCCGATTTTGAAGCTCCTACAATTAAATTACCGCGCTTTGAAAGAGGTTCTGGTGGTTTACCACAAGATACATTAGGTGTAGTCAATGACCAACGTGGATCAACATATAAAGAAATGATTATTGAACCAAACGGAAATGCTTTTATCCCTCAAGGTAGAAACGTAGTGTTGCCAATGAAAAAGGGTACACAAATATTACCGGCAGGAATGACAAAAGATATGCTTCCGCACTTTGAAAAAGGTTGGTTCAGCAAATCAGTTGGAAATGTTGTTGATTTTGCGAAAAAAGGTTGGAGTAAAGTTAAAGAATTTTCTGGTGATGTTTGGGATTATGTTTCCGATCCTGGAGAGTTAGTTAAAACTTTATTTGGCAAGATGGTTAAGCTTGATGGATTGGGCGGTAAAATGCTTGATGTAGGCGGAGATGTTGTTGGTTATCTTGGAGACCAAGCTGTTGATTGGGTACAAGGGTTATTTGATTCACATGCTTCTGATTTTGGTGATGGCAGTTTTTACGGTGATGATAGTAAGAGTGGTAACGGTGTTTATCAATATCTGATGAATATTGCTAATGGTTTTATCCAACGATACAAACAATATGGTCTGTATTTATCATCAGGATTACGTTTTACAGATGCTTTTGACCATAGTAAGGGATTGGCTGTCGATTTAGCTATTCCTGGTGTTAACAATGGCTCACCTATTTACCAAAAAATAGCAAATGAAGCAATAAACATGGATGGTGTGAAATACGTTATTACTAACGGTATGTGGCGCCACAAAGGTCAATCGTGGGTAACATGGCCAGACGGCGACCATTATGACCACGTTCATATTTCGGGTAACAAACCAAGTGGACCTAAGTACCAAGCAGGTGGTAGTGGAAAAGTTGGCGGTAGTTGGTTGTCAACGATTTACAAAGCAGCTGCGCAAATGGGACAAAGAGTATCACCTGCTGAAGCAACTGGTATTTTAGCGCAGATTCAACGCGAGTCAGGAGGAAATGAAAAAATCATTCAATCCTCGGCTGTATGGGATGAGAATATGGCTGCAGGTAATCCAGCACGTGGGTTATTACAATATATTCCTCAGACATTCCGTTCTTATGCTGTAAAAGGATATGAGAACATCATGAATGGTTATCATCAATTGCTCGCCTTTTTCAACAATTCAAATTGGCGTAGAGATTTACCGTATGGTCAATCTGGTTGGGGTCCAAGCGGTTACAGAATCAATGGATCACACAAAGATGGACTAGCTTATGTCCCATTTGATGGTTACAACGCAATTCTTCACAAGGGAGAGCGTGTATTGACCGCAGAAGAAAATCGAGCGTATGGTGGCGAATCTGGACAACTATCAGAGCTAATCGAATTAATGAAAATTCTTATTATGCAAGAAAAGAGTATAACTATGGAAGCAAATAATCGTGAAATTGCACGTGGCACTTGGAAATATGTAGATGAATTTGTTAATGCAAACAACACACGAAACCGCAGATTAGAGGGAGGCGTTTAAAATGAATAGTATTTCGATGAAAATAGATGGATTTGATTTTAGCCCATACATGGTAATCAATAAATTAAACAGACCCCTCTATGACGTGGAAAACAAGACTATTTCTAGTGATAGATACGATGGTGTGAAAATAACTTCTACGAAGCGAAAAGAAAAAACAATTTCTGTTGAAGCTACGTTATTGTCCGATCAAGAAAATGTTTATATGTCTGTATTGGAGATTGAGGAATTAATCAAATCAAAATTAGATGATAAACAAAATAAAGAAATTATTTTTTCCGACCAACCGGATCGCTACTTTTTAGGTCGATTAGACAGCACGGCGACTGTTGACTATATCACAGAAGGGCTAGGGACTTTGAATCTTTCTTTCAAGGTTCCTAGTGGTTTTTCTAGGTCTATAAATACAAATAAATTCTTGTTTTTAGATGGAACAAGCACTGTTTTAAATGCCGGTAGGTTAGAAACACCTTTAGATATAAATATTGAATTTACTTCTGATGCAAATTCAATAGGGATTGTCAGTGCGGATGATGTAGTTCAATTAGGTACATCATATTCAGAAGATGATGAGAATTTCATTCCGTCTAATAAAGTGTTAGACAATGGTATGGGGAGTAGCTCTGGATGGCAGGCAAATGCTGGTAGAATACGATGGCGTTATGATTCTGGGGACAATACTTCTAAAATAATGGGCGGTTTAACATGGAAAGCAGCCGATTCTATGGTAGTTCCTTCGGGATATGGTTCGATTGATAGTTCTAAACCTGGTTACTGGCATGGACCAACTATTTCAAGATTATTAACAACTTCATTACAAGACTTTGAAGTTATGCATCGTTTGAATTTTAAACCTACTGGCACAGCCAAGCAGAAACCGACATGTCAAGGACTTGTTGAAATCAATTATATGGATGCTGATAGTAATTTCGTTCTAGGTTTTGAAATGAAAGATAATAACAACACTGTCGATGAAGTAAAATATAGTTTTTTCATTGGAAATAATCGTATGTTTGAAGGAGTTTTACCTAAAAGTGTTATGAAAGATAGAGGTGGTTTTTTCGGTTCTATCCAAATGACGAAAGTTGGTAATAAATTTACATTCAAAATTGCTCGATTGGTTAATGAAAAAAATAAGTGGCGCGAAACGTGGTCAAATACTAAAACGTGGTATAACGAAGCGGTAGCTATGCTATCAGCAAGTTCTATCCAAATGTTCTTGTCTCAATGGAAAGCAGAACGTGCTATGGACATCCAAATTACGCATAGTCGCATAACTAAACTTAATACGCAGGTAGAATCACTTATCCCTAAAACATTTTATTCAGGGGATACTTTATTTGTTGATGGTGAAACTAATCGTGTCTACATTAATGGTATTCGTGATGACAGCTACCGTGTAATTGGTAGTAGTCAATTTCTAGAAGCTCCAAAAGGCGAATCGGAATATAGTGTTATTTGCGATGGGACGTTTACTGGTTACTTAGAAATGAGGGAAAGATACTAATGATTTATCATATTTTAGATAGGCAGTTTAATGCTCTTACTATGATTGATACTAGCGCAACTGATGGAATTGTTGTTCAAAACGATGTTCATTCAGTTGGACTGAAAAACGGAACATTACTTAATACGTTGTCGATGGACGTGTTAAAAAATACAGGTCCAAAAGTTAATGATTATGATCCGAATAGTCCATACGAGACTTCTTTGATAAAAGAAGGATGTTATATTGTGTTTCAAGATGATAATTCAAACAATGTGTGTTTAAGTATCCAAGATATTAGAGGGGAAGATGAGACTGTTCGTCCTATCGTTGGAGAAGACTTGGGTATGGAATTACTTTCGGGGTCAGCTGCTCAATTTGAAAGTAAAAAAGCACAGTTGATTGATTACTATATTAATCGTGAAATCTATGATACAGGATGGATAATTGGTAAAAATGACCTACCTAAAGATTTAAAACGTTTGGTTGATACTTCTTCCGAAGAAACTCCGCTTGCTAGACTGCAAAAAATTTGTGAAGCTTTTGATTGTGAGATGACATTTACAGTAGAGTTTCAAAATTTAAAAGTAGTCAAAAAGATGCTTAACATTTATCAGAAAATCGGTACTGATAAAACTAATAAACTGCTATATTCTGGTGTAGATGTTATTACTATGCGAAAATCGGTAAGTATTAATAATGTTATTACAGCCATTGAAGATACAAATCAAGGATTCAACGATTTAGGGATAGGTGATGGACGTTTTTTCACAAGGGCAGGAGAATCTATCATCTACGACCGCGAAGCTAATGCGTTATATGGTCGTGGGAATACTTCAAAGGAACGTTTTAGTGGTTGGATTACTGGGAGGTATCCTAGTTCTAACACTGCGCAAATTGATAATTATAATGAACTACTAAAGGTTTTAAAAGAGAGAAGTCAACCAACTTTCTCTGCTGAAGTAGATATGTTGTTTAATGACGGTGATTTCGCTATAGGTGATTGGCTAACTTTTGTAGATGAAGATTACAATCCTCCGCTAAGATTAAAAGCTCGTGTTTTGAACAAAGACATTCACCGTAGCTCGCCATCAGAAAATAAAGCAGAAATTGGTAATTATCAATTATTGCAAAGTTTAATCAGTAGTGATTTATTAGCTAAACAGAAGCAAATGCAAAAAGATGGCGAGTATCGTGCAACTGTCACTTTGACCCAAGAAGGAACGACTATCAAAGGCGAAGTGAACGTCTTTAAAGATGGTGAACCATTCACTAGGAAAATACTAGACAGTGACTATATTTGGGAAAAAATTGACAAAGATGGCAATGTCTTAGATTGGTCAAGAACAGGCGCGAAATTTACGGATGATTTAAACAGCGTGAATGGAATTGCGCAGTACCGTTGCAAAATACTTGTTTTGGATAATCGATTTGTTCAAGCGAGTTACTTTTTAAATGGTATCCAAGAACTAGCTAGAAAAACCATACAACTGCAGTCAGCGGATACTGTGACAAGCATCCATATTTCGGACACACATTATGCGACGGATTCAATCGCTCGGGATGATTTGGAAAATTACGGTCGAAGTAATAACCATATCAAAAACGTAGCTGAGTTTACGAATCTAGTTGATGTTGATTATGTTGTTTTAAACGGCGATGTGCACGATGGTTCAACTGCTAATAAAGATATAGCAGTCAGCAATTACAAAGAAGCTATCAGCACGTTGGGGCTAGCTAACTGTCCGTATTTTGTAACTTGGGGAAATCATTGTAATAATTCTTGGGGGGATAACGTTACAAGTTCAATCCCGAAAACTGTTAATAATTATTTACCTCGTGAACCTATGACCAGCTTACATGGAAAAATGGCACAGGTAATCAGAAATCAAGAAATGTATGAAATAGCTACACGGCCATCTACTGTTTTTGGTATTAAAGAAAATCCTGATGACAAATTAGGCTACTATTATTATGATGTTCCGCAAAAAAAACAACGGGTCATTATTCTAAATACTCAAGATATTCCTGCAGTATTGGATACTGATGGACACGCAAAATACATTGATATTAACGTATCCGGTTATCGTCAAAAACAAATTATATGGTTATACCAAACGTTAAAAAATACACCTTCAGACGTTACTGTATGCATCTATCAACATTATCCATTTGGAAAAAGATATAGCACTAATCATGCCTATTATCCATTCAACTTCGAAATGATTGACGGAATTATTAATAGCTTCGTCACCGGAGGAACATATAGTAGGACGTATAATTCTAATCCTGATTTTTCCGCAAGTGTGTCTTGTGACTTTCAAGGTCGCAAAGGCAAGCTTGCTTTTTTAGCTCACGGGCACACTCATAACGACAAAATAAGTCGAGATGAAAATGGTATTGTAAATTATTCAATTGGCTGTTCTGTTTCACGTCCAAAGAAAAATCAGGGCGATAGACCACTCGGAACATTGCAAGAAGATTTGTGGGACGTAGTTATTTTAAATACAAAGACAAGACGTGTTGACCTTTTGAGATTCGGCATAGGGTCTGACAGGTCGTTTTCTTATTAAGGAGGTGTTTCTATGCCGATTCTTATTGCTTCGGCAAACATAACAAATTATTTAGATACAAAGGAAAGTGTGACGCAACCAACTAATCCAGTCGAAGGTCAGAAGTGGCGAGACGAAAGTCAAACTCCTCCTATCCTTAAAGTTTACAAAAATGGCGCATGGATTAATTATGAAACGTCTTTAAAAGAACAAGATCCAAACTTATGGGATGAATTACAAACGGAAGTGAATGCTGCAAAACAAGCAGGAGAAGAGGCTAAGGAAGCTGGTGAACGAGCGGAACAGCTAGGCAACGAAGCTAAGCAAGCGGGCGAAGAAGCCAAACAAGCAGGAGAGGAAGCCAAAGCAGAAGCTGAACTTGCAAAAATAGCTGGAGAAGATGCGAAAGCAGCAGGACAACGTGCAGAGTCATTAGCTGGACAAGCTAAAACAGAATCTGCCACAGCTATTACAAATGCAAATAATGCTGTAAATAAAGCCAATCAGGCAGTTGAGGACGCTGGTTTCAGTAAGACACAAGCACAAGATGCAAAACAACTAGCAGATGCAGCCAAACAAGATGCTTTAAATGCTATTAGTCAATCTGCAACAGCCAAACAAATTGCAGAAAGTGCTTCAAGCGCTGTGTCTAATGCAGTGACTACTGCCAATCAGGCTAAACAAGATGCTCTAAATGCAATTGGTCAGGCTGGAACTGCTGTCACTGATGCCAAAGCATCGCTAGATGCGTACAACAATATGGAAGTTGGAGGGCGTAACTGGTTATTAGATACTGGGAAATCTCTATCTCTTACTGGAGAAAATAAAACTAATCAAACTCTTCCACCTTTATATTTTTCTAAATCACCTTTGAATGCTTTTGCTTCTGTAGGTGATTTCATTGTTTTTAGTGCAGATGTGAAAATTACAGGCAGTGGCTTTAGTGGAGATTTCAAATTTCAAACTGTTAGTGGAGTATGGGTGAATATCAGTGGTACCCAAAATATTGTAAAAGAAGAGACAATCAAAATTAGAAATGTTTATCAATTAACTGATTCATTTATGAATGATTTAATCAGAGGCGTACAATTCCGTGGAGATAACATTCCGACAACTGTTAGCTTAGAAATAACTAATATTCAGTGGGAAATGGGGAATATTGCAACACCTTGGACACCAGCTCTAGAAGATGTTCAAGTGCAGATTTCTACTATCAATGGAGAACTATCCCAAAAAGTCAGCCAAACTACTTTTAACACTTTACAAGGTACTGTATCTAATCAAGGTACTCAGATTAATCAAAATAAAACTGATATTACACTTAAAGCTAATCAATCCACTGTGAACACTCTAACAGGTAGAGTTTCCACAGCAGAAGGTCAGATTAGCGCTCAAGCAGGTCAAATTTCCCAGCGCTTAACAGCTACACAAGTAGAGTCATTAGTTAATGGAAAAGGTTATGCAACACAAACTAGTCTTAACAGCCAAGTTTCTACAATTAACGGGAAGTTAAATGAGCATACTAGCCAATTACAGACTGTTACAGCAACAGTGGATGGAATGCAATTTGGAGGAAGAAATCTTATTAAAGATAGTTCAAACCCATTTGAGTTAATTGGTACATTTACTCATGTATATAAAGTGATTTATAAGGGACTAAAGAGAAATACCACTTATACTTTTAGTTCAAAAGTAACTGTTACGAAAGGTTCTACCAATGTTATTAGTGTTTATCCATATCTTGCAACAGGCAATAATATGCCAACAATACATGTTCCAATTGTTAACGGTAAAATTGTTACAACTTTTACTACAGACAATAGGTTTGACTATAATTTACTAGTTTATTCAGGAAAATTAGGTGAAACAACTGGTATTAATGTTAAATATGAGGAATATCAATTAGAAGAGGGCAATCAAGCAACTGCATGGTCTCCTGCTTTTGAAGATTATTCTACTGTAGCTGAAGTAACTACAAAAACTAATGCCATTAATCAACGCATTTCTGAAAATGAAAACAGCATAACTTCAGTAGTTAACACAACTTCCACACAGGGAGGAAAGATTACTTCCTTAGAATCTAGAGTTGGTATTGCTGAAGGTTCTATTACTGCTACTAATACTAAGGCGACCAATAATTCTACGGAAATTGGCACTCTTAAGACTAGTTATTCAGGTTTGCAGTCAACTATTGGTAATATAGAGACCGAGATAGGTGACTTAGACTTTTCTGACCTTAACTTAATGCCATACAGTGATTATTCAGATAATCTATCACAGTGGTCCACCAGCAATACCAATCTAAGTATGGTTGGGGAATATCTTAATATTCAATTTGTCAATCCAACTTCAAAAGACACAAGAGCGATGATCAACAATATACTTGCTACTGTATCTGTGGGAGAAGCATTTTCAATCAGTTTTACAGGATACGCTCTAACAAGTGGTAGGAAGATTAGTATTGGAAGTTACTTTGATAATGAAACTGTTACCTTAACTGATTCCCCAACAACCTACTATCTCGATAATATAAAAATGGTTACTAATTCACCTTCTGTCTCTATCATGGCACTTTCTGGAACAACTTATGCTATCAGAATTAAAGATATTATGGTTGTCAAAGGAGTTAAAGCGAAACCACATCAACTTTCATTGTCTGATTATACAAAAATCAAACAGTTCTCTGAATTTAAACAAGATGTGAATGGATTTAAGCAAACAGTGCAATCCACTTATGCGACAAAAACATCATTAAATACCGTTGAACAAACAGTTAGTTCAACCACTCAAACTATTTCGACAATGCAGACGGATTTGAATGGAAAAGCAACAGTCACTACTTTGAACTCTGTTAAGGATACTGTTGATAGCCATACTCAAACTATACAAGCTCATAATGGCAGAATCACTACTGCTCAACAAACAGCGGACGGAGCTAAGACAATAGCAACAGATGCGCAAGGTAGAGTTTCATCTGTAGAACAAAACGTGTCAGGATTACAGACAACAGTTTCTAATAAGGCGGATAAGTCACAGATTAGTCAGCTATCAGGACAAATTTCTAGTGTGGTTAGTGATTTAAGTAAGAAGATGGACGATATACGTATGGATTCGGCATCCACCAGTTCTGCTACTAATTTATATATCCCTCTATGCACTGTTACTCTTACTTCCACATGGGCCACAGCTAGTTTTGGTCTATATATGAACGACAGAGAAGGCAATATTCGTAAAATGGAAGCTGTTGTTAAAGTACGGCAAGGTGGCGACATGAGTAGTGCTCCGTCAGTAAATTTACATGTCCTGAACGCGGATGGTGGATTTATACCTGAGTATCTAGTAGCGGTGTTAACCTCAAGCACTTCTGAACGCTCTCAAGTATCATTGTATCTAAAAGTACCTTGGCAGTATTCGGCTATTACTTCTCAACCATATAATTTCCATACATCTGGAAGTAGCGCATCTGTGGCATGGAGAAATGGTGTAGCGAATGTAAGTTCCTTACCATCAGGGACCCAATGGACTGGTGTTCTACAAGGTAATGCTGCTGAAATTGCTACAGCCAAATCCCAAATCACTCAACTATCTGATCAGATTGATTTGCGTGTGACTAAAAGTGAACTGATTGGTCAGATAAACGTGCAGGCTGGTAAAGTCCTAATTAGAGCAAACGATAACGTATTGATGGTTACACCAACTACAACTTATATTCAAGATGCGACTATAAAAAATGCTCATATTGCAGACTTAGCAGTTACTAACGCTAAGATTGGTAACCTATCTGTCAATGAAGGAAAGATAGCTAATGCTGCAATCACTACTTTAAAAGTAGCAGATGCGGCTATTTCTAATGCCAAAATTGCAAACTTAGCAGTAGATGGGGCAAAAATAGCCAGTCTAGCAGTTGATACTGGACACATCAAAGATTTGGCTGTAAGCAATGCTAAAATAGCTAATTTAGCTGTATCTAACGCTAAAATAGCAGATGCCGCTATTTCTACTGTCAAAATTGGAGATGCTGCAATTGTTAATGCCAAGATTGCGAATGGTGCAATTAACAATGCTAAGATTCAAGATGCTTCCATTAGTAGTGCTAAGATAATCAGTTTAGATGCGAATAAAATTAGCGCTAATTCTTTATCTGTAATTACCGCAAATACAGGTGACTTGAATGTCAACGGGTGGCTCACAATTGCAAGTGCAAACAATGGAATACGTGCCAATTATAACTATGGAGATACATTGGACGGTGCATATAACCCAAGATGGTTTGTAGGAGATTATGAATTTGGTTATCGTTATCAAAAATATTTAGCCGACGTTTACAATCTTGATAGTAATGGCAATAGAGGGACGTTTAGAAACTACGCAGAAACATTCGTTGGTGGAGATTACTTCAAGATGCGTCAATATAACAACAAAACAAGCATGAGCCTTAATGGACGTGTTGATATTGTTGGTGGGAAAATCGAGATTAACGACTCTTGGGACGATAGTACAAATACAGGTATTCATCTATATGGTGACGGTCGTAGTTGGTTTGAGGGAATGGCAACTTTTAGCAATGGCATTGAAGTACGTGGTGGCGGAGGTCTTTCAGGTGTCCGAACTGGTCGTATTAATGCGCCAGCAGATTATCAATCCTTAACTATTAATCAGGACAGGGCATTATCAGATGTCGTGTTTGCTGAACAGAATATCTATTTTAACGAAACTCGAACAATTGCAGCAGACTTTAGAATAGGTAGAGACGGTTCGACTATCAACGGTGGTCGTGTAGTTGCTTCAAATGCAATTTATGCTAGAACCTACTCTGGTGCTGCCAATATGATTATTACTGCCGAAGGAGTTTTGGGTCGTTCGACATCTGCTCTCAAGTATAAAGCTAACGTACTTATAGCTAATGATGTGATTAGTAAAGCAAAAAAAGTTATACGATTACAACCGAAATCTTGGCTAGACAAAGGTGAATTAGCTGATGGTGTAGCTACCAAGCGTCACTATGGTTTTATTGCGGATGAATTTGATGCGCTCGGTCTTTCGGAGGTAGTTATCTACGGAGATCATGGTCAAGTAGAGTCATTAGCATATGACCGTATCAGCATGTACCACAATGTTATTCTCAAAGACCACGAATCAGAAATACAAATGCTTAAACTAGGAAACTTTGATCGTGATTTCGAAATTCAGAAACTTAAATTTGAAATTCAAAAATTAAATCAAGAGATAGAAGTATTACGTCAACAAGTGGCGTAGTGCTTTTTTAGGAGGAAAATACATGAAAATTACTTTAAAAAACAACGAATTAATTCCAGCAATTGACTTTTTACAAAATATGCCTATTAAAGGTAAAGACAGTCGCCACCGCACAAAGTTAGTTAAACAATTACAAGGTGCATTCGATGGGCTAGTAGAAGCCGAAAAAGTATTAATGGGAGAATTCGATTTGTTGGATGAAAACAATGAGTTACTTCCTGTTGAAAAACAAGATAAAGAAGTAGTCAAAGAATTTCAAAAGGAACAAAAAGTTTTGTATGACGAAGAAGTTGTTATTGAAGGTGGCGTATTTGCCAAGAACTTTGACGAAATGCCACGTATTTTAAATGAATATGAAGGCGAACTATCGGGTGCACAAGCAGAAATTTATGATCGCTTATTAGACGAAATGGAAAAAGAAGCTGACGAAAAATAATCGTTAGCTTTTTAATTCAAAAAAAATATTAGGAGGAAACAAACATGGAAATCGTAATGAATAGCTACAAATACAAAATGGACGAGAACGGAACTACAGTAGGGGTACTTGTTGGGTATCAACAAAAAGGTTTTTCTGGAGAAAATAACTTTATGGCTAGCGTTGAAATTGCTAAAGAAGATTTACAAACGGGTGAAGAATTAGATGATTTACGTAAATCTGATTTTGATACGTTAGCCCGAACAAAAATTTCTAGTTGGATTTAATCAATTTAAGGACATTATTTCTATGATGTCCTTTTTAATTTTATGTTGGAGGTGTCAAATGATAGATGTATTAACAATAGCAACTTGGTGTGGAGCAATTATGGCGATTATTGGACTTGTATCATACTTGGTTAAACCGATTATGACTAATTTTACAAAAATATCCGATAATCTAACCAAGATGAGCCACACCTTAGATATGATTAACAAAGACTTGGAGTCTAGTAAATCAGACAGGATTGCTATACATGATGAGTTAGAGGAACATGATAGACGTTTGGATAGTCATAAGGAAAAGTTAGTGGAGCATGGAGAGCAATTAAAAACATTATTTAGAAAGGTTGGATAATATGATTTTAAAAGATAACCATTATCAAATCATCAAGTGGGTAGTACTAACAGTATTACCTGCTTTATCTTTGCTCGTAGGAGCATTAGGCAAGGCTTACGGATTTGAGTATACAGATTTAACTGTGTTGACAATCAATGCTGTAGCAGTATTTTTAGGAGCGGTGACAGGCGTTAGCCAATTAAATTACAACAAGAGTAAAGAGGATTAGCGGTTGCTAGTCCTTTTTTTGTACTCGAAATTAGGAGGAGATTTACATGGCAGAAAAAGATTTATTAAAACCGACAGAAACAGTGGATTTTGACAAAGAAAAATATGAACAAAATATTAAAGATAACGCGTTTAATCGTGGGAACGATGGAAAGGATGGTAAATAATGAGTTTAACAATCACACAAGTAAATTTACCGCAATCACAGTATAACGTTAAGTGTCCATTTGCGATGAATCCAACAGGTATTACAGTACACAATACAGCAAATGATGCGAGTGCAATGGCGGAAGTATCATATATGCAAGGCAATCCTTACGAAGTATCTTATCACTATGCAGTTGATGATGTTCGTGCAGTACAAGGATTGCCTTTAAACCGTAATGGATGGCACGCTGGTGACGGTGGAAGTGGAAAAGGCAATAGAAACACAATTGGTGTTGAGATTTGTTACAGCAAAAGTGGTGGTAGCAGATTTACCAAAGCAGAACAAAATGGAGCACTTTTAGTAGCGATGATTTTAAAATCAAAGGGTTGGGGAATCAACAAAGTTGGAAAGCATCAAGACTATTGGCAAGGTACTTATTACAAATATTGTCCACATCGTACGTTAGACCTTGGTTGGCAACGATTTTTGAATATGGTACAGGCAGAACTTAACAAACTAAATGGTAAAGATACTAGCACATCTAAACCGAATACACCAACAAAAGATAAGTTTAAAGCAGGAGACAAAGTACGAGTTAAAATTGCTTTATATCTTGATAGCGATGGTCGTGGTCGTTCGACTTCAAGTAAAGGAAAAATCGGAACCATTGATCGTGATGTAAAAAAAGGTAAGAGATACCATGTTAAAGGGAATGGATTTAGCGGTTGGGCGCACGAAAATGACATTGAGTTAGTCAAAGATACCCCAACGACTTTTGACATCAATAACTACCACACAACCAAATTTGCGCAAATCAAGCTAATCAAGGACGATTACGCATATAAAGAGGTATCGCTAAAAAATCGAGTCGGCAATAAAGTCAAAAAAGGTACTATCCTTACTGTCGTCGCTATTGAGTATAGCGGTAAATATCCACGATTCAAGGTGAAAAGTGGTTTGTATATCACTACTCGCAAAGACACAGTAACTAAGTATAAGTAACACAAAATAAAAAATGTCAACAGGTCATTTATCTTATGTAAAAACGGAGTAGCCTTAATTGGTTACTCCGTTTTTTGTTTACAATAAATTTATCTCAGCGTCAATCAATCGTGCTATTTCAAACTCATAAGCATCGATTAATTTATCTTTGTCATGTATCACGTATATCAACATATAATCCCTTGCGCTAACAAATATTGTACTGTGCTTAATATATACATAACCAATTGTGTTTTTAAAATAATACATAAGCGTACCTCCTTATTAAGAGATACGCATAAATTTAAACAATTATCTTATTATCATCAATCTTATAACCAAACAGGGGTAGTTTTTCTTCGCCGTCCCAATACGTGATTTGGCGCTTTTTATTGAGCATCAATTTAGTAAGTAAGTCTTTAATCAATAGGGGAGGTTTGCGTGATTCTTGATACAAAACTAAGTTTCCTGTTCCATCTACATCAATAGTAGTAAAAGGGATAATCTGCTTATCTTTACTATAGTAGATACCTGCATAATCTGTAGTAAAAACTTTGATACTTAATGCTGTCAGCAATTCTTGAGCTCTCATGCGGACACCACCTTTTGATTTATCACACAGTAACGCTTAACAACAAATTGTTTCCTATTATTATATGTTCCGCTAATCACCACTTCGAAATCTTCCATGACATCATACATAAAATTAAGGCTGTTTGTAGCAATCAAACAATTGACATCACCAACACTAAATCGTACGAGAGGGGAGACGGACAATTTTAAAACTTTAATTTTACTAACAGTACCTTTTATAGTAGTCATGTCATGTAATCACTCCTAGCATTTCTCGTTAAAATTATTATACGAATGTATGTTCGTATAATCAAGCGAACAAAAGTTTAAAATTGATGATATAATTAATTTGTGGAGGGGATATTGATGAATAATTATGACGAACAAATTGAGAAATTAGTACAAGGTGAAATTAAAGAGATAGCAGTCAGTCATGACAATTTTATGGAGTTTCGAGCTGCTTGGTTAAAAAGAGAAGACAAAAAATTTATCGTGGGTGAAGCAGCACATCACGGCAATGTTACATACAGATACGATCCAACCGTACTATGAAAAAAATCTCTATCGTTGAGTTGATAGGGATTTTTCTTTTTCCACTTATACGAAACAATATATTTACTATACTTAATTGAAATGATGATTGTCCTTTTAATAGTCAGCATTTTAGTGATGTTATTTATTCCTAATTTAATGCAAGGGAAAGAAACGGTCAGAAAACAAGGAGATTCAGCAGTTGTTAAATCAGTTGAAACTCAAATTGATTTATTTGAGTTAGAAAATAATCGCAAAATGACAGAAGAAGATATGACTCGGGAAATTCCAGCCGAACAGTTAAAAATTTATCGGGCAGCGCAACCATAGGCCGATGAGAAAACATACAGCTTTTACATTAATCGAATCGTTAGTGGTGTTGATGATTGTTTCAATCATTGTTTGTCTACCAACACTGATGATTAGGGAAACAACCAAGACTGTAGAAACACTTTATTTTTTTGACCGTTTAGAAAAAAGTATTTTAACAAGTCAGCAAGTCGCGATTATCTCCAATAAAAGTGCGGATATACTCCAACCGGATCTTAAACAATTAGCATTTCAATTAACAACAGGAGATTGGTTGGAAACTTTAACCGTACCAGATACCTTAGTAGCAAGTAAACTAAGTAAAAAAATTTCATTTGCAGGAGGAACAGGAAATGTGGGGCAACAACGACAAATTCAATTTATATGGCAAGATAAAAAGCAAAAAGTTTCCTATGTTTTCTTGTTTGGAAAAGGACATTACAACAAAGTCGTTACGACGCTTTAAAGAAGGCTTTATTTTATTAGAATCATTGGTAGCCATTAGTGTTTTGACTGTGGGTATTTTGTATTATCAAGACTGTCAACTCCAATTAGTGAAAAAAAGCCAACAAGCCTATCAGGACGTGGCGATGCTGCGGACCCTGTATGAGGAAGTTTCGCAGTACCGCCAAATGTCAGTAGCAACACCGTATACGATAAATCAAAAGAATCAGAGAATTACTATTACAACGCAAACGCATACCCAGGCAACAATTGCATCAAAGAATCGTTCATGGAGTATTTACCGTGAAATATAAAGCATTTACGCTAATTGAATGTCTCCTTGCGCTGTTAGTATTTAGTCTCTGTCTATTGCTGGTGCCACGGATGATTATACAAAGCAAACAAATGAATGAAGTGGTTTTCGGTCGTCACGAACAAGAATGGCATGTGTTCTTACTGCAATTTGAACAGAAATTATCAGAAGGTGAATTTGTAAAAGCGCAAGGAAGCAAAGTGTTTTTTAATAAACCACGAGCTGTTGAAAATAAAGTCTATGAGTGTCGGATTGAATACAATGCTAAAAATCAAGAAATCGTCATTCGTGATGATGGGGGGTATGAACCTATTTTAACTTCTGTCGAAAATGTAACTTTCATACAATATCCTTATAGTGTAACTTTTGAAATCACTTTTAATAATGGAGAAAAACGAGATGGTAAATGGACGTTTTAAGCATCAAGGTGGCATATTAATTACAGCAATTTTTACCATTGGTTTGCTAAGTGCATTGTTAATGTTCCTAATTGGTAATTATCGGAATGCCCTAGAGTTTTCGACACGGACACGTCGCTATTATGAAATGCGCATCATGACAGAATTATTTTTGCAAGATTACTCGCAAGTACCTGCTGAAAAAAATATGAAGGGTGAAGTTTATTATAATACGGGGAAAATCAGTTATTCTGTACAAGAAAATCGACTCATCGTGACCGCTTATGCAGGTAAATACCAACAAACATACCAAGAAGTTTTGAAAGAAAGCGATACAGAAAATGTGGGAAATAATACAGAACCAGAGAGAAAAGAAGAGGAAAATGCAAACAAAGAAATAACAGATGAAAGCCTAGAATAGTACAGATAAAGGGAGGGAATACATATGAAAGCCTTTCCTTTATCTAGTGAGATTGTTCGCAAAAATACAAATACATAAGGAAATAAAGGATTACAAGCGGAAGCTGTTGATTATTTAACCTAAATCGGATAAAATTAAACAGGTATAATAGTTGTTATAGTTTAGAGCTTGAAATGAGGTGCACCATGTTTCCAGAAAAAATTGAAGAAAGCTTCCACTTGCATCTTGAAGCCATTCAATTGTTGCAAACTGCATTGGAGTCCTCATATTTGGATGCCTATGTAGAACATGTGGAAAATATCATTGATCAATATCAAGTACGTGTGATTGATGGAGTTCCAAATGCAGAAACTACTGAAAAAGTAAATGACATCTACCGTAAATTACAAACGATTTCGTTAGAACAAGAAGAAACTCGTAAACTTTCTCAGTTGTTGTTACTTAAAGGGGCGCAAACAGAACCCTTACAGCCAAACCATCAATTAACACCTGATAGTATTGGCTTTTTATTTGTTTTCTTAATTGAGCAATTAGCAAAAAAAGGGCAACCGTTAACCGTTTTAGATTTATCGGTTGGAATGGGAAATTTATTATTAACAATTATCAGTAATTTGAAATTGGCAAAATATCAAATTTCAGGTATTGGTGTGGATAATGATGAGACGCTACTTGGCGTTGCTGCAGTTAATAGCCAATGGTTAAACACAGATACCCAATTATTCCATCAAGATGGGTTACAAAGTCTGTTGGTAGATCCAGTCGACGTTGCAGTAGGTGATTTACCTGTTGGTTATTATCCAATTGATGAAAAAGCCCAAGAATTTGTAACTGCTGCAGAAAATGGCCATACTTTTGCTCATCATTTATTGATGGAACAAAGTATGAATTATGTTAAAGAAGGTGGGTTTGGTCTATTTTTAGTGCCATCTAACTTCTTAGAAACAGAGCAAAGTGACTATTTGAAACAATGGATAGGTAACAACGTTTACTTGCAAGGAATTATTCAGTTACCTGACGAACTATTTAAAAATGAAATATCTCGTAAAAGTATTCTGATTCTACAACGTAAAGGATCAGATGTTAAGCAAGTGCCAGAAGTATTGCTAGCAAAATTGACTTCTTTAAAAGAGACAAAATATGTAACGGCGTTCTTTCAAGAGTTTATTACTTGGAAAAAAAGCAATGAGTTAAATTAGTTTATGAACCTTGAAAAGTATTTTCGAGGATTTAAAATAATAAGAATAAGGGAGAAAATAAGATGTCTAAAACAATTGCAATTAATGCAGGAAGTTCAAGTCTAAAATGGCAATTATATCAAATGCCAGAAGAAACAGTAGTAGCGAAAGGAATCGTTGAACGTATTGGTTTGAATGATTCTATCTTCACCATTAAATACGGGGAAGACCAAAAATTCGAACAAATTATTGATATCCCTGACCATGAAATAGCTGTTAAAATGTTATTAGATCAATTGATTGAATTAAACATTTTAAGCTCTTACGATGAAATTACAGGTGTAGGACACCGTGTAGTTCAAGGCGGAAGCTATTTTGATAAATCAGTAGTTATCGATGAAGATGTTATGGAAAAAATTGAAGAATTAGCTGATTTTGCTCCTTTACACAATCCTGCAAATATTATGGGAATCAAAGCATTCCAACACTTATTGCCAAATATTGTGAGTGTAGCTGTCTTCGATACAGCATTCCATTCAACTATGCCGAAAGTAAACTATCTATATAGCTTACCAAAAGAATTCTATGAAGAATATGGCGTACGCAAATATGGTGCTCATGGAACAAGTCATCAATACGTTGCGCATCGTGCAGCTGAAATGTTAGATCGTCCAATCGAAGAATTAAAAATCATCACTTGTCACTTAGGAAACGGTGCATCAATTACAGCAGTTGATGGTGGTAAATCAGTTGATACATCAATGGGCTTCACACCTTTAGCTGGCGTAACAATGGGAACTCGTTCAGGCGACTTAGATCCAGCGATTTTACCATTCTTAATGGATAAATTAAACATTGATATCAAAGAAATGCTTAACATCTTAAATAAAAAATCTGGTTTACAAGGCCTATCAGGTATTTCAAGTGACATGCGTGACTTAGAAAACAATATGGACAAAGAAGAAGTTCAAGTAGCTTTAGACATCTTTGCTGACCGTATCCGTAAATATATCGGTTCTTACGTAACTGTAATGAACGGGGTTGATGCGATTGTCTTCACAGCTGGTATTGGTGAAAATGATGCAAATGCTCGTGCAAACATCATTAACGGTATGACTTGGTTTGGTTGTGAATTAGACCCAGAAAAAAATGCGACACGTGGAAAAGAATTAGAAATCTCTACACCAGAATCAAAAGTAAAAGTATTGTTAATTCCAACAGACGAAGAATTAGTTATCGCTCGCGATGTTGAAGCGTTACGCGGATAAAATCGAATAAAAACAAACAACCAATTAATGCACCTCATTCAGTGAGAGTCGGCATTAATTGGTTGCTTTTTTTTTTATTGCAAGAAATTCGTCAGTTGCTGCGAATACAGTAAAGTGATTGTTTGCATTGCACGAGAAAGAGCGGTGTATAAAATGCGTCGGTCTCGTGGTGTATGATACATTTCAGAAGAGACATCATAGAGTACGACATGATCGAATTCTAAACCTTTCGCTAAACTAATGGGTAAAACAGTCACATTAATTGCAGATAGAGTTAATTTTTCTTTTATTTGAGTAGCTTGTTGAGCCGTTTTGGTTAACAATGTGAGTGTCGTTGTTTGATTTTCTTGAGCAATCCTTGTGAGTAAGGGATTCAAATCGGTTGTTGTATCGATAGGTAGATATTGCGGAACTTTTCCCAAAGGACGAACAGGAATAATGGTAATTTCTTGGGTAGTTAATTGATTGAATAACTGAGTAATGGCACCTGTCGAACGATAACTATAAAGCAAAGGATAGGCTATGACTGATTGACGCTGAACAAATTGATTAGCAATCGTTTTAAATGAACTCGTTGAATTGAAAATAGCTTGGTTTTCATCGCCAACCATGGTAAAACGTGCTTTAGGGAAAAGTTCGTTTAATAGCACTAGTTGGGCTGGTGTATAGTCTTGTACTTCATCAATAAAAACATAGTGCATATGAGGTGTTTCAATTTTTTCAAGAAACCAATGTGTCATCAAAACTAAACCAACTGCTTCATCTACATTTATGGTAGTAGAGAGGGGAGCTTTTGTTTTCGTATACCGCTGCAAGCAGGATTGAAACATGGCAAGTGTATCGATCCAGCGGAGTTGTTCGATTTGTTTTTGGACGCGTTGATATTTTTTTCGCAACAAAGTTTGTGCATAATGAATCAGTTGCTGTTCGGAATCATCGGTGATTAGTTCTCCAAAGTACTGCATTTGCTGCGCTTCTGATAAAGCGAGTAGTTGATCTTGAATTCGAGCTGATTTTGCTTGATGCAATAAATGACGTTCCCAATCGCTAAGTAAAAGTTTTTTGGTTGCTTGAATCCGATCTTGGATAGTTGCTTGTGCTGGTGTAGATTGGTAGAGGGCTTTAATTTTTTCGTGACTAATCAGTACCTGCTTTTTGTAGTGAATTGCTTCAAAAAAATCATCCGGCTGGCAAGTAGTATTTTTTAGAAATGTTAAAAAGGCGGAACTACGTAACTGTGTCGTTTGTTCATCGACTGTCGCTTTACTAATTCGCTCAAAATAGCTGGTTTCATCTTCAAGTGGCAGTGTGAGAAACTGTTGTAAAAACTGCGTGATGGTTAAGTTGAGTGGTGTGCGTTCACCTAATGAAGGCAATACATTTGAAATATAATCAATAAAACGATGGTTAGGAGATAAAATTAGACAATTATCAGCAGTCATTTGTTTACGGAATGAATACAATAAATACGCAATACGTTGCATGATTGTCGAGGTTTTACCACTACCAGCGACACCATTAACTAATACAATCTCATGTTGAGTATCACGAATAATTTTATTTTGTTCGGTTTGAATTGTAGCGGTAATATCTTGCATGTGATGAGTGGCATCTTGTTTGAGTGCTTCGAGTAAAATATCGTCTTGAATCGCGACAGATGTATCAAAATATTGAAGTAAATGATTTTTTTCAATTAAAAGCTGGCGTCGATCAAGAATAGTGACGGGAATTTGTTGCTGATTGGCTTCATAATAAGAGTCGCCTAACATATTGTTGTAATAGGTTTCGGCAATTGGGGAACGCCAATCAAAAATTAAAGTTTCACCAGCTTCATTCGTAAAATTGTAACGACCGAAATAAAAGGCGTCGGATGTTTCTTCATCTGAAAAAGTCAGTGTCACTTTACCAAAATAAGGACTTTTCAGTAGTTGTTGAACTTGTTGTAACGTGCGTTCGCTCGATTGAATTCTAATATTCATTTGATCGATTTCGCGATTTTTCATCTCAAGCATTGAGAAGGTGTCCAAATTGTCAAGGACACTATCAAAGTTGAGACTGACATCTTTACCCATTTCGCGTAAGGAAGTTAAACCATCTTCTTTGGCTGTTTGAACGAGTTTTTGTAGTGCTTGTTCTGTTTGTAGTAATTGTTGATAGACTTGTGACAAATAATTTTTTTCTTTTTGAAATTCAGTGTTGACCATACACATTCTCCTTTTGTCAAAAAGTTAACAGAACAAGAATTATAGGGGATAATTGACTATTTTTCAAGCATTTGCGAAATAATTCATCCAAAAAGGTAAAGCGGCACTAATCTCGGTGGGTAAAACCACATAGCGCTCTTTTGCTAATTGATCACCAATGTAACTGTGTAGATAAACGGCAGCATGAATGCTAGTAATATCTTTTGGAAATTGAGCCAGAAAACCAGTAATCATCCCTGCCAAAGTATCACCAGTACCACCTGTCGCCATTCCTGGATTCCCTAGAGGATTTTGATAAATTCCTGTGTGGTGATAAATTTCGGTACGATGGCTTTTTAAGACGATGGTTGCTTGTAATTTTTGTTGCACATATTGGTTTAGTTGTTGATTTTGCTCAGAAATTGGAATGTGACTCAATCGTTGCCATTCCATTTGATGCGGTGTAAAAACGGTTTGTTTGGGTTTTGGCAAAGATAGATTGTCTTCGGAAATCAAGGTAATCGCGGAACCGTCAATTACGAACCATTGTTTATCTTGTTTTTGTAGAACAAATGCAAGGATTTCTTTGCTACGTTTTTCTAAGCCAAGTCCTGGACCAATCAAACAGACATCAGCTGTAGCAAAAACGTCCGCAATGAGGTCTTCATCTTGCCAATCAACGACCATTACTTCTGGAAGACGCGCATGCAATGGTGCATGATTCTTGGAATGGGTAATGATAGTCACTAAACCAGCACCCGAACGTACACAAGCTTCGGCACTCATCATAATTGCGCCACCATATTGCGCATTGCCACCAATTAAAACGACTCGACCGAATGTGCCTTTGTGGGAATTTTTAGGGCGAGGTTGAATGATTTCAAGACATTTTTCTGTTAGTTGTTTCATACGTTTCAGTCCTTTTTTATAGTTAATTTATTATAACTTTTTTTCAAAAAAGAGTCTCCACGCAAAACTTTTTCACTTTCGATGTTAGAAGTGGTATCATGGAACACGAGAATAGAATTTGGAGGGAATCAAATGACAATTGATTGGCAAAAAGAAGTCGATGCAAGAAAAGATGATTTGTTGCAAGATTTAATCGACTTATTGAAAGTAAAAAGTGAACGTGAAGACGATAAAGTAACGCCAGACGCTCCATTTGGACCAGGACCTCGTGATGCATTATTACACATGTTAGCTTACGGTGAGCGTGATGGTTTCATCGTAAAAAACGTAGACAATTACGCTGGACACATTGAATATGGCGAAGGCGATGAAACATTAGGGATTTTCGGTCATATGGACGTTGTACCTGCTGGTGATGGTTGGGATACCAATCCTTATGAACCAGTCATTAAAGATAATAAAATCTATGCTCGTGGCTCTTCTGATGATAAAGGTCCAAGCATGGCGGCGTATTATGGAATGAAAATCATTAAAGAATTAGGATTACCATTATCAAAAAAAATCCGCTTTGTAGTCGGTTCTGACGAAGAAAGTGGTTGGGCAGATATGGATTACTATTTTGAACATGAAGCAAAACCAGACTTTGGTTTCTCACCAGATGCAGAGTTTCCAATTATCAATGGAGAAAAAGGGAATGTTTCTGTTGCTGTTCATCTGCCAAGTGGCAATACAGGCAGCTATACTTTAGAAAGTTTTGTTTCTGGTCTACGTGCAAATATGGTACCAGGAACAGCTAAGGCAGTTGTGACTGTTCCAAATGTAGAAAAAGTGACGGAATTGACAACAGCCTTTACTGCTTACCTTGAAGCGAATCCAGTGAAGGGGACAAGCACTGTTGAAGACTTAACGGTTACTTTTGACCTAATTGGTAAGGGCGCACATGGTGCAAGTCCACAAATCGGAATCAATGCGGCAACCTTTTTAGCGGCATTCTTAAACGACTACGATTTTTCTGGTGGTGCGAAAAACTTTGTTCAAGCTATCGCCGAATACATTCATGAAGATGTTTATGGTGAAAAATTACACACTGCTTATGAAGATGAAAAAATGGGTAAATTAACGATGAACGCTGGTTTATTTGATTTTTCAGCAGATAAAGATCAAGCTTTCGTTAACTTGAATTTCCGTTACCCTCAAGGAACAACGTTAGAAAACATTGAAGCTGGGTTACAAGAAACACTTGGTTCATTAGGTGCAACTTTCTCAACAGAACCACATCATATGAAACCACATTATGTTCCTCAAGATGATCCGTTGGTACAAACATTATTAGCGGTTTACGAAGAACATACCGGTGAAAAAGGGTTTGAACAAATTATCGGTGGCGGCACATATGGTCGCTTATTAGAGCGTGGGGTTGCCTATGGCGCCATGTTCCCTGGGTATACAGATACCATGCACCAAGCCAATGAATTCATGGAATTAGACGATTTATTCCGTGCAGCCGTAATTTATGCGGATGCCATTTATAGATTGGCGAAATAAAACAAAAACCGATGTGAGCAATCACATCGGTTTTGTTTATCTTAAGACAGCTGTAGCAAGTGCTTTTTGAATTTGAGTAATATTTTTGTCTTTTCTAAATTGTAGCATTTCAGCCGGCTCGACACTGCTAGAAATCCAAATTTTTAATTCGGCATCTAAATCAAAATGTCCGGATGTTTCGACACTAAAACGCGAAATACTTTTATAGGGAATTGATTTATAAGTCGCTTTTTTACCTGTGACCCCTTGTTTATCGACAATAATTAAACGATAATCAGTGAAAACGACCAAGTCACGAACTAGTTTAAAGGCGAGATTGACTTGTTCATCTGGTATTAAAACATCAGCTAATTTCTTGGTAATGTCTTGGTGATTGGCTTCAGTTGCATTTCCCATTAATCCATCAAATAAACCCATCATACATTCCTCTTTTCTTTAAATTGAACGTGTAATATCTAAAACAGTTCCTGTTTTAGTATCTGCTAAAAATTCATAAATAGCCAACTCGCCATCTTCCATGCGAGTAATGCCACCGTTATATGCTGTCGAATGAACAGCAAATTTACGTAAAGGTTGTTTCTCAAAGTTAATCCAAGAGCCTTCAATTGGACCCTCTAATAAAAAAGCGCGTTTTACTTGGTTTAAGACATCGTCAGCAGACAATTCTTTTCGATTTTTCACCCAGACAGTTGCGGCAATTCCGCTTGCCAATCCAATAGTTGCTCCAATTGCTAAACCATTTTTGAAATAATTGAACGGTTGATTTGTTGCCATACTATGACCTCTTTTCTTAAGCTCTAATCTAATTACTGTTTATTTTACCATATTATTGGTTTTGCGTTATACTGAATAGGTAGTTTTATTGATAAAGGGGGCTAGGTTTGACAAATGTCAAACAAAAACATGCAAGAAAAAACATTTCAACGAATCAAAGAGTTGACAGAGATGCAAGGAACAAGCGGTTTTGAACATGAAATTCGTGCGTATATGAGAAAAGAAATGACGCCACTGGTTGATGAAATTCAACAAGACGGTTTAGGCGGTATTTTTGGGATTCGTCATCATGAAGACGCAGATGCACCACGTGTGATGGTTGCAGCGCATATGGATGAAGTCGGTTTTATGATTACGCAAATTACTGATCGTGGATTGTTTAAAGTGACACCACTAGGAGGATGGAATCCATACGTTGTTTCAGCGCAACGCTTTACTTTAAAAACAGCTAAGGGTGATTATCCTTGTATTTCTTCTTCTATTCCACCACATTTATTACGTGGAACAGCTGGTCAAAAATCCCTAGAAGTGACGGATATTTTATTTGATGCAGGTTTTGATTCTAGAGAAGAAGCCGCTAGTTATGGGGTGCGTGTAGGAGATACGATTGTTCCGCAAGTCGAAACAATTAAAACAGCGAATGGCAAAAATATTATTTCAAAAGCGTGGGATAATCGCTATGGCTGTACAGTCGTTTTAGAAGCTTTAGAAGCACTTAAAGACGAAAAACTAGGTCATACACTCATCGCAGGTGCCAATGTTCAAGAAGAAGTTGGATTACGTGGTTCAAAACCATCTGTGACTAAATTCAAACCGGATTTATTTTTTGCCGTAGATTGTTCTGCAGCAGACGACACAGTAACTAAAAATGGCACATTTGGTCATTTAGGTGAAGGGACGTTAATGCGTATTTACGATCCAGGTTTAATTATGTTGCCACGCTTGAAAGAATATTTATTAGATACTGCTGAAACACACAATATTCCTTACCAATATTTTGTTTCAAAAGGTGGAACCGATGCTGGAGCAGCTCATACTGCGAACGAAGGAATTCCAAGTACAGTTATTGGCGTGGTTGGTCGTTATATTCATACGCACCAAACAATGTTTAGTATTGCCGATTATGATGCAGCACAAGAAATGTTGATTCAAACATTACGCGGGTTAGATCAAAGCACAATCAATACGATTATTGAAGGTCAATAATTATCAAAGCTATTCAAACGAAACTAGTTTGGATAGCTTTTTTTCATTGATTAAAAAGAGTATACTGAAGTTAATAAAGAAGAAAGTGGGCGAGTGAATGATTATTCCTAAAAATTTAGAAGAACTTGCGGGTTATGTAGAGCAAGGTAAAAACGTGTTTTTCTTCACCGCAGATTGGTGTGGTGATTGTCGTTTTATCAAGCCTGCAATGCCTGAAATTGAAGCAGATTTTCCAGAGTATCAATTTATTGAAGTCGATCGCGATGAATATATTGACGTTGCTTCAGAATGGAATATTTTTGGTATTCCAAGTTTTGTTGTAATTCAAGACGGAAAAGAATTAGGGAGATTAGTCAACAAAGAGCGCAAGACAAAAGAAGAAATCGAAACGTTTCTTCGTAGTCTTTAAGATAAAAAATGGAAGGGTGAGCACAATGGAACAAAACTATCAAACAGTTTTAGTCGGTATCGATGGTTCAGAACAAGCAAAAGAAGCATTTGAAAAAGCAGTTGAAGTTGCTCGTAGAAATGAGGGGAAAGTAGTTGTTGCGGCAATTATTGAACCTCAATTACCAACGACGATGGGCTATGCACCATTAAGTGAGTCCGTTTTAGAAAAAGAAGAAGACGAAGCACAAGAAATGATTGATGAGGCAAAAGAATATGCGGCTTCTGTTTCTTTTCATGATGTCGAAGGTGTGGTCGTCTTTGGATCACCAAAAACAGCGTTAGCACGTGATTTACCACAAAAATATGGCGTAGATTTAGTCATGGTGGGACAATCGGGATTAAATGCAGTTGAACGCTTGATGGTGGGAAGTGTGGCAAGTTATGTCATTCGTGAAGCACCCTGTGATGTTTTAGTTGTGACACCAACGAAAGGGAAGGCTGAGTAATCAGTCTTCTTTTTTTGATAAAAAAAAGACCTGCCGAATAAACAGGTCTTTTCGATTAACGTGTTAAGAACCAAAACAGGAGAATAACCGCAACAATTGCCACAATACCTCGAACAACAATATCTATTGATAAGAAACCAAATAAGTTTTGCCAGAATGAGCCTTTGTTTTTCATTATAATCCTCTCCTTTTTAGATATAAGAAATCGCTTTCTTATAAAATAAGTATACCATGTAAAAAAATTTTTTACTCCGTCTAGAGAATGATTTTTAAAAGAGCGCTTTTTTAATAAAAAAAATGCCATGAATAGTGTTTCTGAACGTAAAATTTGTTAAGATAGTTGTCGAAATGAATTTTAGGAGGAAACATTGTGATTTTTGCTTATAACCCGAAATATGTTAGCGATACATTATTAGTGATTACAGAAAATGATAAAGGCTTAGAACAAACTGTTGAACGTAAAGGAAACGTAGCACGCCTTCAAACAGAAGATGGCCGTGTGATCGGTTGGAACTTTTTTGCTATTTCAGAAGTGATGACGATTGATGGTACTGGTCAAGTAACACTGTCTGATGAACAAGTGGGACAATTAAATGAATTAATGCGTGAAGTTGGTTTTGCAGAACAATTAACACCAGATCATGAGCCAAAATTTGTTGTAGGTTTTGTCAAATCATGTGAAGCCCACGAAGATAGTGATCACTTATCGATTACAGAAATTGAAGTTGATAACGGACAAACGCTCCAAATTGTTTGTGGTGCACCAAATATCCGTAAAGGACTAAAAGTTGTCGTTGCTAAACCAGGAGCGATGATGCCTGATGGAATGTTGATTTGGCCAGGTGAGCTACGAGGCGTTGCGAGCTATGGTATGATTTGTTCAGCAAAAGAATTAAATCTACCTAATGCACCAATGAAACGAGGAATTTTAGAATTAGGCAGTGATGCAGTAATTGGTGAAGCCTTTAAAGTAGGTAAATAAGAAACAATAAACTATCCGAACAATAAAGAGAAAGGCTGTTAGCCATATCTCTTACATCGTCCGGATAGTTTTTTGTATTGCTCACAACGGCTATTTAATTTTGTGGTTGTTGATTTTGTGTTTGGTTTTGATTGTTGATGATAGATTGATCCACTGACAATTCCACTTTGACCGTTTGCTCTTTGTCTTCACGGTAGAAAGTTACTTCAATGGTATCACCGACTGATTTACTGTAAAGTGCAGAACGTAATTCTGTACCACTGCTAATATCTTTGCCATCAATTTTAGTAATCACATCGTATTGTTGAATGCCTGCTTTTTCAGCCGGAGTCGCACTACCAACTGCTGAAACGACAACGCCATTGACCACAGAAGAAGGAACTTTTAGGATTTGTTCTTGTTGTTGCGTAGAGATACTACTCAAATCAACCATTGAAATCCCTAAAGCTGGACGAGTAACCTCGCCTTTTGCTTCTAGTTGTTCAATAATATTCGTCACATCATTACTTGGAATGGCAAAGCCCATCCCTTCAACACTGACGCCAGAACCAGAAGAACTTGCAATTTTACTTGAGTTAATACCAATTACTTGACCGGCAACGTTAATTAATGGACCTCCAGAGTTACCTGGATTGATCGCTGCATCGGTTTGAATCGCGTTAATACTAATTGCTTGTCCCGATTCATTGGTGTTTGTTACTAAACGATTTAATGAAGAAATAATCCCTTGTGTTACAGAGTTTGCATAATCAGATCCTAAAGGAGAACCGATGGCGATTGCAGGTTCACCTACTTTTAATGAATCAGAATCTCCAAATGTTGCAACAGTATCGACTTTATCAGAAGCAATTTTTAAAACAGCTAAATCAGTGTAAGCATCCGAGCCAATTAGCTCAGCTTTCACTTTAGTGCCATCTGTTAAAACGACTTCTAATCCTTGTTGACCGTCTACCACGTGGTTATTGGTTACGATATAGGCATCTTTGCCATCTTTTTTATAAATCACGCCACTACCTTCACCAACTGGTTGTAATTCAGCGCTATTTTCTTCTTGGGTTTCAAAAGGATTAGCCCATTGACTTTGAGAAGAAGTTGCTTGTAAATTAATGATTGAAACGACCGCATTTTGAACTTTTTCAACAGCTGAAGTGACATCACTATTTACATTGACTTTGACATTACTTACTTGCGTATCGTTAGTAGAATCTTTCGTACTTTCGCTAGTAAGAGGTTCGTTAGCAGAAGCAGCATCATTCGCACCTGTTGCGTAGTAGAAACCACCGACACTTAACATACCGCCCAGTACGCCTCCAAGTAAACCAATCCCAAATTTTTTCAATACACCATTACTTGTTCTATTGGGTGTAACATTTTTTCGAGCCATGAGTATATACCTCCTATTTAGTCTTCTTATAATTAGTATAATATTAATTTCTAAATCTAGTCTACTGCTAGACTTTGAACAAATTATGAAAAAGATACGCATAAAAATGTGTAAAAAGATGAAAAATAGTAATTAAATTTGATGAATAATGATGCGATAGCTGGACTTGTGGATAATTCTGTGGATAAACCTGTGAAAACTGTGGATAAGTATGTGGAGAAACTAAGCATAGCAGCGAATTTAGTTTGCATGTATAATGAATAAGAAGTAATTAAAGGGAGCGTCAATATGAATATTAAAATCATTACTGTCGGAAAATTAAAAGAAAAATATCTTGTTCAGGGAATTAATGAATATGTGAAACGTTTGGGTGCATATGCCAAAATTCAATTAGTCGAAGTTCCAGATGAAAAAGCACCTGAAAAATTAAGTGAGTCGGAAATGCTTCAAGTGAAAGAAAAAGAGGGACAGCGAATTTTAGCAAAAATCAAAGAACAAGAATATGTCTATGCGTTAGCGATTGAAGGGAAAAATCCAAGTAGCGAAGATTTTGCCAAACAAATTGACCAGCTAGGCATCCAGGGCAAAAGTCAACTGGTGTTTGTGATTGGTGGCTCATTAGGTTTAAGTGAGGCAGTAATGAAACGGAGCAATGCTCAAATCTCATTTGGTAAAATGACTTATCCCCATCAGTTAATGAAATTAATTTTAGTAGAACAAATTTATCGAGCGTTTCGAATTAATACGGGCGGACCGTATCATAAATAAAACAGCTTGCTATAAACTATAATTTTATACTGAGGTGATGGATATTGTTAACAAAAGACGAATTACCATTTTGTCCAGTTGCTACAACAGTTGATTTAATTGGTAGTAAATGGAAACTTTTGATTATACGAGAATTACTTACTGGCACCAAACGTTTTAGTGAAATTCATCGAGCGCTTGATGGTGTGAGTCAAAAAGTATTGACACAAAGCTTAAGGAAAATGGAAGAAGATAAAATTATCATTCGAACGGTCTATCCTGAAGTCCCGCCAAAAGTGGAATATGCTTTGAGTGATTTAGGCAATAGTCTTCGTCCGATCATTGATGCTATGCAAAGTTGGGGAATTGATTACATCAAAAATACTATAGCTCAGACAACTACCGATCAATAAAACAGTGTCTTTTCCTAATAGTTTCTTTGAGGTAACTATCTAATAAAAAAGTACCTACTTCTCATGAAGAGACAATCTGGATACACTATCCTTAGATAAAAAATGATAGGTTAGGGAGATGCAAGCGATGGAGAAAAATTTTAAAGAAGTATCTGTGAAAGCGAATCTTTTTAAAGAAGTAAATGTTTTTATAAATGATGCTAAACTTGATGATTCAAGTGTTTTAAGAGTAGTTAAAGATCAAAAAGTTACAGGAGAGGACGAAGCGACATATGCCAAACTCATTGGTTCTGAATTTCAAGATGGTGTGATTGAAGTTCAAGTGTTGAGTCGCCTTTTACCAGATGCACCTGAACATGCGCGAGGTTTTATTGGCATGGCGTTTCGAATTGATGAACAAGATACTGAATTTGAATCTTTTTATGTGCGACCTACAAATAGTCGATGCGCTATTCAATTAAGAAGAAATCGGACGGTGCAATATTTTTCTTATCCTAACTTTAAATATTTTCATTCACGAGAAACAAATCCTGGCGAATATGAAAGTTATGCCGATATTGGCTTAGATGAATGGATCGACCTCAAACTTGTTGTGGAAGGCGCACATGGTAAATTGTATATAAATACGGCAGAGCAACCTGCTTTAGTCGTTAATGATATGAAGCATGGTGCCAATGCTAAAGGAGCACTAGGATTTTTTGTTGATATTGGAACAGAGGGCTTCTTTAGAAACTTGCGCTATACACCTAGCAAGTAGTTTAGAGAAAGACTTGTGGATGAATAGCAGATAAATGGAGAGAACGGATGAAAAAACTTCAATTTTCATAGCTCTAGTAATCATAATCGCTTTACAGTTTAGTGCTAATTATTTTGCAGCCACTTTTTCGATAGGGGAACATTGGTTATTATCAAAGAGTATAAGGAAACTATTTTTTTAGTGAAATGTCTGATAATAATTAGTTTAGTGACGATTCTTCCAACAGGTTTATTTTTGTTCTTGCGGTTTCTTCTATAAAAAATAAAAAGCGTTATGCTCCTAATACTCTTGGAGTTTAACGCTTTTTAGCAGTTAATACGTAATCCAGACTTCATTGATACCATTTTGTTTTTCAATGCCATCTGTTAACACTAATCTTGAAGAATAAGATAAGTAGCCATAGAACTGTTGGGTACCGCCTTCGTTATCCCATTCAACAGTCATTCTAACATTGGAAGTGATTTGTTTTTTATCTGGTAAATCAAAAGGATACAAACTATCAGTGTTATAACTTAAGACATCGGACGAATAATTTTCAATAGTTGCTTTACCAAAGTATTGCGTACCATCATAATTACTTTGTGTGACGCTACCATTCGCAGAAATAGTTAATCGGCTTTGTTTTTGCGAAGTTAATGAGTAATAAAAAGTATACGTATTGGCCCATTTTGCTAAATCTCCAGTAAAGGTACCTTCTGAAGTAGCGTTTTGCTGGGCAGCCGTTTTTTTATTTTCTTCTTGAATATGCTCGTTATTTGATGCCGAAAGTTTTTCAACCGCATCTTTAATTGATGAAAATTCTGTTTTGGCTAATTCACTGACAGGGATTGATGCAAGTTTCAATTCCGATTCTTTATAATTTCCCTCGACATTTAATTTTTTTGCTTCAGAAATAATAACATCGTATTGACTTAGCTCATTAGCGTCTGAACTGGTCGAAGTAATACTTGTGGAAATAGTCGTTGTATTGCTAGTAGCTGTTTCAGGTGTGTTGGTTTTAAATGTATTGAATAATAAATAGGCACCAATAAAAATAATACAAACTAATAGAGCCACAATGACAAGAAAAGAGCTTGTATGCCGTTGTTTTTTGATAGATGGTTGGGTAGCTCGTGATCGTGTCTCGGTAGTTGATAATTTTTCCCCACATTCATGACAAAATTTTGCATTATTATCATTTTCAGCATGACAATTTGTACATATTTTCAAAATAAACGCCCCCACTTCACTTAGTCATTTTTCCTATCTACTTTTATACTATCACAAAATAAAGTGTTGTCGTGTAGAAAATCGGTGAATGCAACCCATTGATTTTTGCTATAATGAAAAGAGCAGTTATCTTTACAATTGTTGAAGGAAAAATCTATTGTTATCCTTGAAAGGCAGGATTTATATGAATAAAGAAGGAATGCTTGCAATTGTTCACGAACAATTATATCAACGAACAACGAGAAGCGACATTTGTTACCTATGATGTAGGATTAGGTTGGCGCGTATTAATTCCAAGTTTTTTACCAAAAGAATCGATTAAAACATTGAAACAAACGGATGTTGTGGGGAATGATAAGGAAGAAGTAGTCAGTATGATCATCCAATTAACAACCAAATATGACAATGTTTTGGAAGTTACTCTAGATATGGCTGATCGGGGTGTCGATATTGGAATGTTTGAATATGGGATTGATTGTATTTCAGCAGATTCCGTAAAAAAAGAAGTCATTGTATGGCTCACACAAACAGATTTTGTAGCGACGACAGGTGAACTATTATGGGATTAATAAAATTGGCTTCAAATATTTTCAGCAAACATTTTTCAGCAACGATTACTTTAGCAGCGGGTTGGGAATTGTATGTTCCTTATAATCAAGTCAATAAGTTCACAGCATTCATAGATATTGGGGATGATAATTTAATTACGACGGTTATCAAGTATTCAGATGGCGAAGATACATACACGGTTAATATGTATATAGTTGATACTCAAGTCACCATAGATGCAATATTTCTTGGTTATCAATCTATTCAAGTGAATTCAGAGTTGAAACAAATTCATTTATTTAGATAAAACGTGGGCAAGATATTTTTTATATTGGGAATGTGGCGGTGTTTCGTATACAATATAAGAGGTAGAAGTTAAAAATAAGGAGCATACACATGAGAAATATAAAATTAACCATCGAATATGATGGCAAACGATACCTTGGTTGGCAACGACTAGGTGATTCAGATAAAACGATTCAAGGAAAGATTGAGAATATTATTACCCAAATGACTGGGGAAAAACTTGAAATTATCGGTTCTGGTCGTACGGATGCTGGAACACATGCTCGTGGTCAAGTTGCCAATTTTAAGACAAATACTACATTAAGTCGTGATGAAATCTTAGACTTTATGAATCGTTATCTCCCACAAGATATTGTGATTAAAAAAGTAGCAGAAGTCCCAGAACGATTCCATGCACGATACAATTGCAAAGGCAAACAATATAGCTATTATGTTTGGAATGATCCAATTCCCTCAGCGTTTGAACGACATCGTAGCTTTCATGTCCCACAAACATTAGACCTTGTAAAAATGAACGCAGCCTGTGAAAAATTACTCGGCAAACATGACTTTATTGGATTTTCTGCTTTGAAAAAAACGAAGAAATCCACTGTTCGCACGATTGATGAAATCTCTGTTCAACGTGAAGGAAGTCTGTTACATTTTACTTTTGTTGGTGATGGATTTTTGCACAAAATGGTCCGAATTATTACGGGAACATTAATAGAAATCGGTGCGGGTAAAATGCAAGTTGCGGACATCGATGCTATTTTTGAAAGTAAAGTTCGACAAGATGCTGGAGAAACAGTGCCCGCACAAGGACTGTTTTTGGATGAAGTGTATTATAAATAAGTTTAAACCTAACGATATTCGTGATGATGTTGTTAGGTTTTTTTAACTATTTTTTTACAATACTAACTAAGACGGTAAAATCTTTGTTAAAACTAGCCGATTATATAAAGTAGAAGCCATCAAAGAAAATAATGTTGGTAGCAAATAAAATGAGTATAGAGGGGTGAAAAAAGTGAAGCGTGTAACCAAATATGGGATAATCTTGGTGTTAGGAATATCTTTGTTAGGCATTTGGTTAAGTTTTAATTCAAATATGGAAGAGGGAAAATCCACATTATTTAGCATTTGTTTATTGTTGATTT
Source organism: Enterococcus sp. AMC1623 (assembly GCF_058216495.1). Lineage (NCBI taxonomy): Bacteria > Bacillati > Bacillota > Bacilli > Lactobacillales > Enterococcaceae > Enterococcus > Enterococcus sp. AMC1623. The sequence continues at coordinate 3,008,598 of NZ_CM177096.1, forward strand.
CTCTTTCACTTTATTTGATAGTAGGCGGAGAAAATAATGAGAGTGACAAAGTTTAAGAATAATAATTGACAAGTCTGTTAATATTTATTATCCTTATAAAAAATTAAACAAGAATAAATTTTCGTATAACTCCAATAATATGGTTTGGAGGTCTCTACCAGGAACCGAAATTCCTGCTTACGAAGAAAGTACTAGATATGTATTTTCTTCGTAAGCAGGAATTTTTTTATTTAGGAGCTACGTGAGGAGGATATTATGAATTCATTACCGAAAATTGAATTACATTGTCACTTAGATGGAAGTGTACGGGTAGAAACGGTATTAGCCATTGCCCAAAAAGAGGAAATTTCATTGCCAACCTATGATTTAATAGAATTAAAAGAAGCATTGGTAGCACCAGTTGAGTGTGCTTCTCTAGAAGATTATTTAAAACGATTTGCATTACCAAATGCGGTGATGCAGTCAAAAGAAAGTTTACAACGAATTACCTTTGAATTATTTGAAGATGCAGCTAAAGAAAATGTGAAATATCTTGAAGTGCGTTTTGGTCCGCTATTGCACACATTAAAAGGATTGACGTTGGAAGAAGTCATTCAAAGTGTGCTTGATGGGATGAGACAAGCAGAAGCTAGCTATGACATCAAAGGCAATCTTATTTTATCTTGTTTACGTTCCATGTCTGTTGAAAGTGCCTTTGAAGTTGTGGAAGCCGGGCAAAACTTTTTAGGAAATGGGGTCGTTGCGATAGATTTATGTGCCATTGAAGAAGTTGGTTTTTGCGAGCGATTTGTTGAACCAATTGCTTTAGCGAAGAAATACGGGTATCGTGTGACCATTCATGCTGGAGAAACAGGTAGCGGACAAAATGTCATTGATGCGATTGAATTACTAGGCGCAGAGCGAATTGGGCATGGTGTGTTTATTAAGGATGAACCAACTGCGTATCAATTAGTAAAAGAACGCCAAATCGTCTTAGAAATGTGTCCGACAAGTAATGTACAAACAAAAGCTGTCTCTAGTTATCAGAATCATCCTATTTATCAGTTTCATCAAGCGGGCATCAATGTAACGATTAGCACCGATAATCGGACCGTTTCTGATACAACGATGACAAATGAAATGTTGTGTATTCAACGAGCATTTGCGACAGATGAATCGCTTTATAAACAAATTTATCAAACAGCCGTTGCTGCGGCTTTTGCAACTGATGAAGTAAAAGCATGGTGTCTTACACAATATGAGGCGCAATCTTAATCTCGAAATTTGCTTGAAATAAAAATTTTCCAGTATAATTGAAGAAAAGCGTGGAGGTTATCAACATGTCAAAAACAAAATGGATGCCATTAATTGAAATTACAAAAATTTTGACGGAGAATGATGTAGACGCAGTGGATAGTATTTCCTTGCTGGTTGAACAACCAGAGAAATTTACAAGTCAATATGCTGAATGGATAGAAAATATGGAATACTCCCCTGAGGATGAAGCGGATGTTATCACCGCCTATTGGTTAACTGGGTATGATACCCCCCATGATTTTGGGGCATATATTGATTGGAAAGAATGGCCGGAAGAAATCATTGCCCAATTAGAACCGAGCATTCTAAAAAAAGGGTATGCTATAAATTTAAAAGATGTACCAATTATAGCTGATGAAGCAACCGATGTTTTTTTAGAACGTTTGAAAAATTTTTTAGAACAGCATAATTATACGCTAGCTTTTTGGGATGTGGGTGGCGATTGTTACCATTTGTATATTATTCCTAAAGCAGCATTTCCACGTTTAGAAATTTTAGGAAAAGAAATCTATGTTTCATTTTTTAATACCTATGAATAAACAAAATGAAACGATAGAGAACGTACTGCACGATATTTACAATTTGATTTTAACAAAAGGCACGCGTGAATGGGAAAGAGAACAGTTGATTATCGCCAAAGATGCATTAGCGCAAGAAATAAATGTGCAAAGTGAACTTTCAAAGTTAGAAGCAAAATTGCGACCACTAGCTTTACGAAATAACTTGACGCCGGATGTGATGGACTTCTATTTGAAAATAACCGGCAATACTGTTGATGTGCAACAGGAGGCCTACACCAGAGATAACGATAATTTTGCGTACCAAGAACGAGCCGTTTTTGCGGGCGGTTGTTTTTGGTGTATGGTTGAACCATTTGAAACCCAAGCTGGTATTGTATCGGTCTTATCTGGTTATACTGGCGGAAAAATAGAACATCCAACGTATGATCAAGTTAGTAGTGGATTATCGGGTCACGTAGAAGCAGTCGAAATTATTTTTGATCAGCGAATAATCAGTTATCGTGATTTGGTGGAACTATATTGGCAAATTACTGACCCAACGGATGCTTTTGGGCAGTTTCAAGATCGTGGAAATCACTATCATCCCATCATTTTTGTTCAAGATCATCAGCAACGACAAATTGCTGAACAATCCAAAGCAGAACTAGCCTTCAACTATAGCCAACCCATTGTAACAGAAATTCGCCAAGCCGAAACTTTTTGGCCAGCAGAAAATTACCATCAAGCCTTTTATAAAAAACAACCGAAACGCTACAAGGCGATAAAACGAGCACGTCAACAATTGCTTTTTTATCAAACGATTAAACGCAAACTACATGGATAGCATACCCCAAGGAAAACGCTAAGACTTTCCTTGGGGTATTGATTGATAATAAAGAAAAACAAGGAGTATTTTTATGACACGCACAACCTTTTCTTTGGAAGTTGTTCCGCCCAATGACCGTTTTTCCTATGAAGAAGTGGCACAATGTTCGGCACAGCTTGCCAAATTGCAGCCAGCATTTATCGGAATACCAAGCATTGATAAGACTAAAATTGAACAAACTCTCCAACTGGCAGGTTATATTCAGCAAACATTAGCAATTGAAGCGTTACCTCACTTACCCGCCCGTTTTATGACAAAAAAACAAGTCCAGCAGGCTTTGGCATTGTTACAAGAACAGGACGTTTTTCAATTGTTAGCAGTCAGTGGTGAAGTTACTGCGAAGGACGTGCCAACGGGTGAATTTCAGTTTGCGAATGAATTAAGTTATTATATCAATGAACAGACCACGCAATTTACTGTGATGGGAACATGCCACCCAGAACACATGACGAATCAAGAAACAGCACGAATAGAAGTAGCATATCTTCAACAAAAGGTACAAGATGGCTGTCAACAATTCCTCACGCAATTATTTTTTGAAAATGACGGTTTTTATCGATTGCATGAAGTGTATGACCATTATTTAAACTTGCCGTTATTGGTAGGTGTATTACCGATTCTTAGTTATTCACAAGTACTTAACATGGCGACACGCAATCAACTAGCTATTCCTAGAAAATTAGCCATTATTTTGGAAAAATATCAATACAAGCCACTATCTATGCGGGCAGCAGGAATCGATTATACACTGCATCAAATAGACGAATTACTTACGCATCGGGTAGATGGCATTCATTTGTTTACGATGAACGATGTAGACGCTACCCAAGAAATTCATCGAAGTTTTTGGTAAAAAGTACGCTAATAGAAAAAACAATCCGAACGATAAGGTAAAGCATGGCGCACATTCTTGAGAAGATGCGATTAAACCTGCTTTCTATCATTCGGATTGTTTTTTGGTATTTTTAGTTTATAAAGGTTAGTTGCTTAATCTTCCCAGCCGCACAAATCGTAACCAGCACTTTTCGCTTGGTTTTCGGTCATCGAAGAAATTGAATGCGCATTTTTTAAACCACGACAATGCGCATCATAGTGGTATTTTTTACCAGATTTAGGAGCAATATAGACAGTTTTACCGATTGGCTTGGTAGCATTAACGTTAATTGTCACAGAAGATGTTTTTTTACCATCTTTGGTTGTAACGGTAATGGTCGTTTTGCCTGCTTTTTTGCCAGTAATTTTACCATTGGCATCAATAGTAGCGACTTTGGTATTTGAAGATTTCCAGGTTACACCTTTATTGCTAGCATTGGTTGGATTAAATGTTGCTTTAACTGTAGTTGTTTTACCGACCGTAATTGTTTTGGTTGGAGCATTGATACTAACACTTTTAACAGCTACTTTTTTGGCTTGAACTGTAACAGTGACTTTGGCTGTTTTTTTACCATCAGTTGTGGTTGCTGTGATAGTTGCTTTGCCTGCTTTTTTGCCAGTAATCTTTCCTTTGCTATCAACAGTGGCAATTTTTGAATCAGAAGACTTCCAAGAAACTGTTTTGATGGTAGCGTTAGTAGGTTTTATCGACGCAGTGGCAGTTGTCGTTGCACCAACTTCAATTGTTTTAGAGGTAGGCGAGACAGAAACACTCGTGACACTTCGATTTTTGACAGTAATTTTTGATGTAGCTGATTTTGCATTGTTACTTTTAGCAGTAATTGTTGCTGAACCAGCTTTTTTAGCAGTAACCTTACCTTTAGAGTCGACCGTTGCGACCGATGTATTTGAGCTTGTCCAAGTAACAGTTTTATTTAATGTGTTATTTGGTGCTACTGTGGCATTTAACGTCGCTGTTTCGTTAACATATAGTGTTTTTTCCTTTTGCGAAAGCGTCACACTAGCAACAGCTGGTAAAACAGAAGCAGTAAAGTGATAGTTTTTGGCTTGTGTTAAATTTTGTGTATTTTTAAAGCTAAAATAATATTTTCCTTTAGGTAACGTCTGTTTGACCAGTATTTGCGAAGTGGCATTAGACACTTTTTTAGCATTGATTAGCACGTTACCAGCACTATTGCTTAATTGAAAAGTCGCGAGTTGTTCATTGGTTTTTCCCGTGCCATTAAAGATGAGTTGAATATCACTAGTTGTATTTAGCGTAAGAGCATAGACATCCGTATCTTGTTTTCCAGAAAAATTCCCCTGTATTTTTCTGCCTAAAACAAGATTATTTGCGCGTGCATTGTCGCCGTTAAATTCTTTTTCAGAGATAACGGGACTAGTTGCTGCATCTACAGCAACAGAGGTAGGAACAGCGATAAAACTTGCAAAGAGACCGGCTAACAAAACCTGATTTAACACTTTTTTCCATTGAATTATTTTCATATTTTTACTCCCTTTCTTTTGGTTTCACTTGAAGTATAGCTCATATGAAATAATAAAGCATTAAGAAATTTAAGAAAAAATGTGAAATGAAAAAAAGTACGTATATTAGTAAATAAGTCCAGTAAAAAAAGCACCACGACAGTAGCTGTCATGGCGAGAAGTTATTTCATAAATTTACGAAGTATCCATGATAAGATAAACCAAATAATGGTACTCATAGCAATTGTGATAAGCCATCCGGACGTATTATTTTCTAACGGTAATGGCATATTCATACCAAAAAATCCCGTAATAATAGTGGGAATCGTTAATAATACCGAAAGGACAGTTAAGATGCGCATGGTATCATTCAGTGTGTTGTTTAAGACATTATTATAGGTACCAGACAGCTGTTGTAAAATTTGGGCAGACAACCGAGTCATTTCAACTAATTGTCTTGCTTCAATCACGACATCTTCTAGCTGTTCTTTTTCGCTTGGAGAGAGCGTTTTATATACCGCGTGTGAACGGATTTGTTCAAGTAAGACAGTATTTTGTTTAGAGGCAGCAACTAAATAAACAATCCCAATTTCTAGGTCAGATAATAACAATAAATTTTGTTTACTCGTTTTTTCTTTTAATTTATGATTGACAGAAATGCGAGACTCATCCATTTCTTCAATATAAGGAAAAAATAAATCTGTGATTAAAAATAAGCTGCTAAACAAAAAACTAAATAAGGTGCTGTCAGGAAACTTATCTAGATATTTCTCCATTTCTTGAAAAATATAGTGGGTTTTTTCGTTAGTTACAGTGATTAATTGATTGTCTTTTACGATAAAGGTCATAGGTAACGTTTCATAGTGGTTATCATTTTTTTCTCTATTAGGTACATTGAAAATAACAACGAGAGTCTGGGTGATTTGATCATAATCTAAATGAGCACGTTCATTTTTATCCAGTGTGTAATCAATCACTTCACTATCAATCCCATAATTTTTGTAAAGTGTACGTAATTCAGCTCGTGACTGCGTGTTTAAATTAACCCACGTGTTTTCCATTCCAAATGCTTTTTTTGTTATCATGTGTTTCACCTGCTTCTGTTTTTAGCAATACGCTGTATTCTAGCAAGGGTTTCTAGAAAAAACAAGTAAAGGCATAGTTTCTATTTCTTCCATCAACTTAATTAGTGGATTCCCTTACAACATAAAATGACAAAAATCTTTTATAATTTTAGTGATTTACGGTTGTATATTTCGCTGATTTCTGTTTGAATTATACAAGAGAATTTTAGTTTTTGTAGGTGCAAGTTTTTAATTTAGGTGAGGGGTAAGAGAATAGTGAAAAAAATTGGCTTTGATCCACAGAAGTATATTGAAGAACAATCGAAGTATATTTTAGAGCGTGTGAACAATTATGATAAATTGTATTTAGAATTTGGTGGAAAACTAATCGGTGACATGCATGCAAAACGTGTCTTACCTGGTTTTGATCAAGATGCAAAAATCAAGTTGTTGCACAAACTAAAAGATAAAACAGAAATTATTATTTGCGTATTTGCAGGTGACATTGAGCGAAATAAAATTCGTGGTGATTATGGCATTACGTACGATATGGATATTATGCGTTTGATTGATGAGTTAAGTGAATATGAATTGGCGGTAAACAGCGTGGTTATTACACGTTATAACGGTCAACCATCTACAAAAATCTTTATCAATAAATTGAAACAACGTGGCATTAAAGTCTTCACGCATGGTGAAATTGAAGGTTATCCAGTCAATGTTGATAAAATTGTTAGTGATGAAGGCTTTGGGATAAATGAATACATTCCAACAACGAAACCAATTGTCGTAGTCACTGGACCTGGTGCAGGTAGTGGGAAATTAGCTACTTGTTTGAATCAGCTATACCACGAAAGTCGTCATGGAAATACAGGTGGCTATTCTAAATTTGAAACTTTCCCAGTGTGGAATGTGCCATTAAAACATCCATTAAATATTGCTTATGAAGCAGCTACAGTTGATTTAAAAGATGTGAATATGATTGATTCGTTCCATTTTGATTATTATGGTGAAGTAGCGATTAACTATAATCGCGATTTAGAAACTTTCCCAATCATCAAGCGTACGATTGAACGTATCACAGGCAAAGAATCAGAATTTCATTCGCCAACAGATATGGGTGTGAACCGTGTTGGTTTTGGAATTATCGATGATGAAGTGGTACAAGAAGCATCCAAACAAGAAATTATCCGTCGTTATTTCGAAACTGCTGCAAATTATAAAAAAGGAATCACTGATATTGATACGTTAAATCGTATTCAAATCATTATGGAAGAAATTGATTTACGTCCTGAAGATCGTCCATGTGTGAAACCTGCCAGAGATTACGCAGAAGAATTAAAAACAAAAGATTGGGATCAAGAATTTGTCCCGCCAGTGATGGCATTGGAGTTATCTGATGGTCAAATTATTACCGGGCGTGGTTCTGATTTAATGGATGCAAGTGCAGCAGCGATTTTAAATGCAATTAAAAAATTAGCCAATATTGGCGATGAAATTTTGTTGTTATCACCAAATATTTTAGAACCAATTCAAAAACTAAAAGCAAACGAATTATCTGGCCGTATTACTTCTTTAAATACTTCAGAGATTTTAATTGCTTTATCCATCAGCGCAGTAACAAATCCAACTGCACAATTAGCATATGATAAATTAACAGAGCTAAAAGATACGCAAGCTCATTCAACAGTTATCTTTAATAAAGATGATGAACAAGTGTTACGTAATTTAGGAATTTCTTTCACTTGTGATCCGATTTACCCTTCAAAAAATTTATTTTATGTATAAAACAGCAGAGACTGTGAAATAAGTCTAATTAACAATGAAATATCCGAACGATAGAGAGTCGCAAAAATTCACTCTCTATCGTTCGGATATTTTTATCTTGTTTTTACTTATTTGCGGGTAGTTCAATAATTGCTTTGGTGATGCCGTAAGTAGGGTAATTTGCTAAGACATCGGGAACTTCTTCCAACGTAATTTTGTGAGACAACAACGGCGTAAGTTGGATTTTTTGTTGATTCAATAATTGAACGGCTTTTGATAAGGTAAATGGATTGATAAAGGAACTAGTAATCTTTAATTCTTTACTGAATATATCATAAGCAGGAATCGTGATTTCGGTATCTGGAGAAGGAACGCCAAATAATAAAACGTTTGCCCCTTTACCTGCTAAAGAAATAGCTGTTTCACTCGTGACTTTTTTACCGATGCATTCAATTACCAAATCAAATTCTTCTGAAATGTCATCAGCTGTTCGATAAACTTCATCCGCACCTAATGCACGTAGTTGTGCATGTTTTTCAGTGTTTAATTCACAGACACTAATTTTTGCAGGGGAATATAAACGAGTGGTTTGTAAAAAGAGTGAGCCAATAAATCCACCGCCAATAATTAAAATGTTTGTTTCAGGGGTAATAGGGTCGATTTGATCAAAGCCATGTAAGACACAACTTAAAGGTTCAACCATAGCGCCATGTTCGAAAGGAATTTCAGGATTTAATTTCAAACAAGCAGTCGCTGGAGCCGCACAATATTCTGCCATGCCACCATTACGAGTGACGCCTAATGCAGATAAATGGTCACATAGTTGAACGCGCCCTTGTCGGCAATAATCACAATGTCCACAATAAATATTCGGATCAATGGCTACATGGTCACCGACTGTTAATTCTGTCACTTCTGCACCGATTTTAACAATTTCTCCAGCAAATTCATGCCCTAAAATCACCGGTGGAGTAACTTCTGCTGAACCGGGTTCTCCATTAAAAATATGCACATCAGTTCCACAAATTCCACAAAATTTAACATTTACTAACACTTCATTTGCGGCAATTTCAGGAATAGATTGCTCTTGTATTGCCATTTTTTCTTTTCCAGTTAATACTAATGCTTTCATTGATAATCTCTCCTTTTATAAGTATGAAGTTATTTTATTCTATCTTAAAACGATTTCAATTAGGGTGTTTTTTTAGAAAAAAAGCGGGAAAATTTTCCAAAGTCTGACACATAGATTCAAAATCGTAAACGAGGATTCTAAAGCGTTTGCGCCTATTGAAGCGTACGAGAAAGCTTGTTATAACTCTAAGTGTAAGACAAACAGCTAAAGGAGACTTTTATTATGAATCAATCATCATCAATTGTTATTGCCGGTGGCGGTAGTACCTTTACCCCAGGTATTGTTTTAATGTTATTGGATAACCTAGACCGTTTTCCAATTCGTCAGATTAAATTTTATGATAATCTGTATGAACGCCAACAACAAGTTGCGGATGCTTGCGAAGTCATTATTCGTGAAAAAGCACCAGAAATTCAATTTGTTGCTACCACAGATCCAGAAGAAGCTTTTACAGATGTCGATTTTGTTATGGCACATATTCGCGTAGGCTTATATGCGATGCGTGAAAAAGATGAAAAAATTCCATTGAAATACGGTGTCGTTGGTCAAGAAACATGTGGACCTGGAGGCATTGCTTATGGTATGCGTTCAATTGGTGGCGTGTTAGAAATTGTTGACTATATGGAAAAATATTCACCAGATGCCTGGATGTTAAACTATTCCAATCCAGCCGCTATTGTCGCTGAAGCAACGCGACGTTTACGTCCTAATTCAAAAATCATCAATATTTGTGATATGCCAATTGGAATTGAAGACCGTATGGCAAAAGCGGCAGGACTTGCTTCTCGAAAAGACATGGAGATTCGTTACTTTGGATTAAATCATTTTGGTTGGTGGACTGATATTCGGGATAAACAAGGAAATGATTTGATGCCTAAAATTCGTGAACATGTGAAGCAACATGGCTATTTGTTAGAAGAAGAGATGGAAGGTTCTCAGCATAGTGATGAAAGTTGGGTACAAACATTTGGGAAAGCGAAAGAAGTCTTTGAACTAGACCCAACCACTATGCCCAACACATATTTAAAATATTATTTCTTTCCACAAGATGAAGTCGCGCATACTAATCCAGAATATACACGTGCCAATCAAGTAATGGCAAGTCGTGAAAAACATGTTTTTTCAGAATGTAATCGAATTGCTCATGTGAATACGTCAGATGGAATGACATTGGAAATTGATGAACACGCATCTTATATTGTCGATTTAGCACGAGCAATTAAATTTAATACGCATGAACGAATGTTATTAATTGTTCCAAATAATGGAGCGATTTCAAACTTTGATGAAACAGCAATGGTTGAAGTACCTTGTATTTTAGGTGCAAATGGTCCGGAACCACTGACACAAGGGAAGATTCCACAATTCCAAAAAGGCTTGATGGAACAACAAGTGTCGGTTGAAAAACTAGTAGTGGAAGCATGGATTGAAGGATCGTATCAAAAGTTGTGGCAAGCACTAATTCTTTCTAGAATTGTACCGGATGCTCGTACAGCCAAACAACTATTGGATGAGTTATACGAAGCAAACAAAGACTTTTGGCCAGAATTAAACTAACTTAGTTGGATAGAAGGTAGCTGATGATGCCTTCTATCTTTTAATCAAAAATGAAAAGGGATACAAGGAGGAAAAAAGTTATGATGGAGAAGTTTCAAAAATTTGGTGGAGCAATCTTCACGCCCGTTTTATTATTTACATTTTCAGGTATTATGGTTGCGTTAAGTATTGTCTTCACTAATCCCATGCTTGTTGGTTCGTTAGCCAATGAAGGAACGTTATGGACGAATGTCTGGACGATTTTCCAAAATGGTGCATGGACGGTTTTTAATCAAATGGAAATCTTATTTGCAATCGGTTTGCCATTAGGATTAGCGAAAAAGGCAACCGGACGTGCTGCGTTGGAATCATTTGTTTTATATATTACATTTACTTATTTTGTTAGTTCATTTATTCAGTTGTTTGGTCCATTTTTTGGCGTTGACTTTAATGCAGAAGTTGGTGGCGATAGTGGCTTAAAAATGATTGCCGGCATTAAAACATTAGATACAGGTGTCTTAGGAGCTATCTTAGTCGCAGCTGTAGTAGTTTGGGTTCACAATCGTTATTTTGATAAAAAACTCCCCGACTGGTTAGGTATTTTCCAAGGATCAGCTTTTGTTTGTATCGTAGGATTTTTTGTGATGTTTCTCTTGGCATTTGCTACTTGCTTGATTTGGCCAAAAATTCAATCAGGCATTGGTTCATTGCAGCATTTAATGGCGAATTCGGGAATTTTTGGTGTGTGGCTTTATACTTTTCTAGAACGGATTTTAATTCCCACTGGTTTACATCATTTCATCGCGGCACCATTCGTTTATGGACCAGCTGTTGTTGAAGGTGGTTTAACCCGTTATTGGATGGAACATATTCATGAATTTGCACAAAGTACCAAACCAATGATTGAATTATATCCAGAAGGTGGATTTGCGTTAACAGGTAACTCCAAAATTTTTGCGCCATTAGGGATTGCGGGTGCGTTTTATATGACTGCGAATCCTGATAAAAAGAAAAAAGTATTAACATTATTAATTCCAATTACGTTAACGGCAATTGTTGCCGGAATTACCGAACCACTGGAGTTTACGTTCTTATTTGTCGCACCGATGTTATTTGTTGTGCATGCGTTGTTAGCTGCAACTATGGCAGCTGTAATGTATCAATTTGGTGTAGTAGGCGATTTAGGAGCGGGCTTAATTGAACAAGCTGCTAAAACATGGATTCCTTTGGCACAAAATCACTGGCAAACATATGTATTACAATTTGTTATTGGTATTTGTTTTACGGTGCTATATTTCTTCGTTTTCCGTGCACTAATTTTAAAATTCAATTTAGCTACTCCAGGACGTGAAGAAGAGACGGAAGAAGTGAAATTTTATAGTAAACAAGAATACCGTGAAAAACAAAAAGGAGACACCAACGAAAGTCCATTTTATGATCAAGCAGCAAGGTTTGTAGAAGCTTTAGGTGGCAAAGAAAATATTGAAACCGTCGCAAATTGTGCCACTCGTTTACGTGTGAGTGTGGCTGATGTGGAGAAACTAGCTAGTGACGGTATCTTTAGAAATCTAGGAGCTCATGGAGTTGTTCGTAAAGGGAATGCTGTTCAAGTGATTGTTGGGCTCGATGTTCCAATGGTAAAAGCACAAGTAGATCTAATTATGAAAGGAAAATAATTAACGCGTAATTTTGGGTGAATTTGGTATAATGGGAATAAAAAAAGGATGTTTTTAAATGGATATTGAAGCACGTGCACGCGCCTATTCACGAAATTTGAGTGAGACAGATCGAGAAATTCTTTCGTATATCTTAGAGCATAAGGAAGAAGTGACAAAATTAGGTATTGTAGAGCTGTCTCAACTCGTTCACGCTTCGAAATCCTCGATTATTCGACTAACAAAAAAACTAGAATTTAAAGGATTTTCTGAAATGAAATTCTATTTGGAACAATCGATGGATAAACAGCAAGTATCATCCTATTCTGAACAGGCGTTAATGCAACTGCAAAAACAAGACTTAGAACAGACCAATCGTTTGATTCAACAAACGGATTTTACCGATATCATTTATGCGATGTATCAAGCAGAAACGATTTATTGCTATGGAACAGGATTTTCGCAAAAAAATTCATTATCAGAATTATCACAAGCGATGATGTATAAAGGAAAACGGATTTTAACGTTTCCCGCTAAACGAGAATTTGATATGAATATGCCACTGATTAGTCGGAAGGATTTAGTTATTTTTGTTTCGTTATCAGGTGAAACAGATGCAATCAAAGAAAATATTGATATGCTGACTTTGAGAAAGATACCGACTATTTCCATTACCAATCTTATTCAGAACTATCTGTCAGATAAAGCGATGTATAATTTGTTTTATTCGGCATCACCAATTTTTCTAACATCACAGATGAAAGATGAATTTTATTCATTTATTTCATTGAAATTAGTAATCGACACCTTAATTCGTAAATATTTTGAATATGTTCGTTGAAAGGAGTATCTATGTTAACGATAAAGAATTGGTTCTCTATAAAAAAATTGCCATTTTTTTTGCTGGCTTTTTGGCTAATCATTTTGACGATTTCTGGAGGATTATTTGCTTTCAATAGTACGCAAGTAGGGACAGAAAAATTATTGATGAATTCATCTTTAGGTTTGTATTTGTTTTTATTTTTTCTAGCAACGCTTTTAAAAATTCTCTTTTTTATCAATGAATGGCAACATAAAAAAGCATTATGGTTTTTATTATTTGCAGAAATTTTGTCATTTAATTTCATTAGCGTGTTACCAATTTATCTATTAGGTAAACATGCTAATGATACAACTAAGATGAAAAGTCAAAGTAAGATGATTGGTATCTGTTTAGGATTAGTTTTATGTTTACAAGTCACCGTATATGTGAACCAATGATAAAAATAAAACGTGATTGAAAGTTAGGAAGAGCTTTCAATCACGTTTTAGTTAGTAGCGAGTTTTTTAGGCTGGATAATAATTTTATAATATGTCTGAAAGCTGGTATAATAACTAATAGTTTATCTGACTAATCGGAGGGAAATAATGTTTAAAGAATATGGACGTTTAAGTACTTTATTATATGAGCATACGAAGCCAATTGGGACATCTTTGGATGGAGATGTGGAATACTATTTTGAAAAATTAAAAAATGTGTCAGGACCAATTTTAGAAGCTGGAGTAGGAACAGGGCGTATGCTAATTCCTTTATTAAAAAAAGGTTTAGATGTAGATGGTGTCGACCTATCTAATGAAATGCTGGTTCAATGTCACACCAATCTAAAAAAGCATGAGGTTACAGCGAACATTTACCAACAAGACTTATTAAAGCTAGCGATGCCGCGCAAATATCAAGCGATTATTATGCCGACAGGGAGTTTTTGTTTGCTGTCTAGAGACAGTATTAAAGATATCTTATTTAATTTTTTCAGTCATCTAGAAGATGGTGGGAAACTAATTGTTGATTTAGAAATGCCAATTGGATTTACTGAAGAAAAAATAAGTCAATCTCATTTTCTATTAGATCAAGATAAAGGCATTATTATGACAAATTTTAATGAAACGATTGATTGGTTTAATCAAAAAACCGTTTCTCTTAGCAAGTATGAATTAGTCGAGAATGGACAAGTAACACAAACGGAATATTCTCATTTTACAATGTACTGGTATGGTGTAAATGAATTTGAAATGTTGTTAAGTTTAGTTGGTTTTGTGGAAATTGAACGGGAAGTTGGCTATGGTGCGGACGCATCAGAGATAATCACATATATCGCTACGAAAAAATAAACACGACAAGAATTTTCGTGAGATTCACTGTTTTAAAACAATACAGAGACAAATTAAAAAAAGTTAGGCTTACTATTGAAGTAAGTCTAACTTTTTTTAATGGCTTTGCCATATTTTACGGATTTTTGATAACAAATTTGGATTTTCTTTGATGCTCATTGGAATGATTGTTTCTGAATTTGGTTGACTATGCGCAATGAAATATTCTTGTGCAGAAAATTCATTGTTTTCAATTAGACGACGAGAATGACCAGATGCTGTCAGATAATAAGCTTTTTTACGGTCTTTTCTGAAACTATCTAAAATGGTTAATAAATGATCCAAGGCAGGTCCCTTTTCAATTGGTGTTGCAATTTCAATTCGATGTAACATGTTTCGTGTCATAATGTCTGCTGAGGAAATCCAAACGTCTGCTTCTTTATCATTGGTATAAAAAGCATAGATACGGCTATGTTCCAAAAAACGGCCGACAATACTTTTCACTTCAATTGTCTCACTCAGATTAGGAATACCTGGTTTTAAGCAACATGCGCCACGAACGATTAAATGAATAGGAACCCCAGATTGACTAGCTTCATAAAGTTTATTAATCACTGCTTTATCCGTAAGAGAGTTCATTTTAAAACAGATTGCTCCTTGCTTCGTTTGCTGATAGTGAACAATAGTTTGTTCTATTTTTTCGAGCAACTTTTGCTGAATACCATTTGGTGAAACTGCAATGCGTTGATAATTAGGAACTTGTCGATAGCCACTTAAATAATTAAAGAACGCAGTAATGTCTGCTACATACTCTTTTTTCGCAGTAAATAAACTAATATCTGTATAAATAGAAGAAGTTTTTTCATTGTAGTTTCCTGTACCAAAATGGACATATTGTTTAATTTGACGACCATCTTTTTTTACAATTAATAAAGCCTTACTGTGTGTTTTTAATTGATGTAAGCCATAACTAACATAGCAACCAGCTTCTTCTAATTCTTGAACCCAATGCAAATTATTTTCTTCATCGAAACGTGCTTTCAATTCTACAAGCACCGTTACTTGTTTGCCTTTCGCTGCAGCTTTTTTCAATGCGTTAACGACACGTGAATTAGGTGCCATCCGATATAATGTTTGTTTAATAGCGATGGTGTTGGGGTCTGCTGCTGCAGATTCTAAAAAATTCAAAACGATATCAAATGAATCGTACGGATGATGGAAAAGTAAATCATTTTCTTCAATCGCTTGAAATAGCTCTGCACCGTTTAATTCTTTATGGGTATTTCCAATAAAACGAGGGAATACTAGACCGGGAAAATCTGGTGCTAAACTATCTACAAATGGAAAAAGAAATGTTAAGTCTAATGGACCAGGTACCCAATATAAATCACGAACTTTTAATTGTAGGAGATTTGCTAGAATTAAGACACTTTCTTCAACTTCTTTTGACCACTCACTGCTAATTTCTAAACGAGAAGGGAGTCCTTTAGAACGTTCAATGATGTATTCTTCCATTTGAGTAAAAAGTTTTTCCTCTGTGTCTTCACGAAACTCTAAATCTTTATCATAAGTAATTCGAAAACAAAAGGAATGATCGATTTCCCAGCCGACAAAAATTTCAGGTAAATGACGGATAATTAACTGTTCAACAAAGAGATAGGTTTGCTCATTAGCCAATTGATGCAAGCGTGAAAAGAGTGGTGGCAAAGGTATTACCGCACGTTCAACTCGATTACCTTGATGAACTTGCACAAAAATATGAACTTTTTTCTCTGCTAATTTAGGAAAAGCATGATACGCATCTAAACCAATCGGCGTAACTGCTGGTAATAATAGTTCATAAAAGAAACTATCTGCTTCTTGAAGTTGTTCTGCAGATAATTCATTAATCGATTTCACAAATTTTTGATGTTTCGTTAATTCTTCAATCAGTTGATTGAAATATTGATATTGCAATCGTGTGTTGTTTAAATTTATTTCGTATAGCTTTAATAAAACGTCTTCTTGTGTCCAACCTGTGCGAGTGTCTTTATCTTTAGGTTGCAAGCGAGCTAAACTTTGAATGCTTGGCACACGCACCATAAAAAACTCATCTAAATTGCTACTTGCAATGGCTAAGAAACGTAATTTTTCTAATAAAGGATTTGACGGGTCTTTAGCTTCATGAATGACCCGACGATTAAATAATAACCAACTTAAATCTCTATGATAGTAATTGAGATTAGTAAACTCAGATACTTCCATTTTTTAATACTCCTACTCTATGCTTTCTTAAAATCAATAACCACTTTTTTATTAATTATATTTTCTAGATTTTTTTTCTGGCGATTGGCACGATATTCTTCAGCGACAGGATCAAAGGACCATTCTACTTTTAAGACAAAATATGTTTCTTTGTCTTTCAGAGAAAAATGGATAATTTCATTGACCGTAGTGATATTAAGTGCTTCACAAAATTTAATCAAACTACCCGCTAAACGAATATACTTTAATTCTTCTTCTGTGAACCATTGTTTAAAAGGTTTAACAAATAACTTGAACAAGGATTTATTTTTGTAACTGGCTAATAAAGCTAAAGAAATTCGTTCACGATGCGTAAAGCCATTTAAATTACTATTAGCTAGCAAATAAAAAGAATGGTAGGCGCTATTATCTTCTTCAATATAGGAACCAATATGATAAAGTTGTGAACCATAAGAAACATACGCTGTTAATTGCTCAATTTCGTCATTCATTAATTGTTTTTGTTTAATTTCATTGAGTAACAATTCGACAATTTGTGTTCTTTTTTTAGTGCGATAGTTATCAATTTGGTAAGTGTCTACAAATCGTTGGATGCTAGTCATCTTTACATGATGTGGACTGTATGTTGCGGGATATTTTTGATTCACAGATTCCATTAACAATCCTTCACGCAAGCCTTTATTACAAAAAATAAATTTGGGTGCGTGCACTTGTTCCATCAAAGCAATAAAAGTAAGGTTTGCAGGAATGATAATATCAGCACGTTCTTTGCTTAATCCGTCTAATGACTGCAACTCGGAAAAAGATAGAGAGGTGAACAAAGTGAGTGTGTCTTTTAAATCTTTCTTTTTCATTTCATATTGATGAATTCCTACGACTGGAAAATCAGTCATTCGTTCATGGACTGTTGCAATGTTTCGTGAACTACCGCCAATTGCAATAATTGGTATCTTGCGATCTTTTAACCATGGCAAAGAAGCGAATTGTTTTTTGAGATAACTATTTGTTTGTTCAAGTGCATGTTCATTATTGGGTGAATGCTCATTAAAAAAAAGTTGCTTTAAAGTCACAACGCCAAAAGGAAAGCTATGACTATATATGATTACATTATCCTTAAAATAAGTGATTTCTGTACTACCGCCACCCATATCAATGGTATAGGCTTCTGAAAATGCAGTGGTACGTACAATAGCGTATTGCCCATAATAAGCTTCTTCTTTCTCAGATAATAAACGAATAGTAATACCTGTTTTCTTTTCGACTACCTCTAAGATTTCTTGGGCATTTTTTGATTGCCGAATAACGGCTGTGGCAGTTGCAATCATTTCTTCTAACGCATAGCTATGGGCAATCTCTTTGAATAAATTCATTACTCGTAGTAATTGATGAACACCAGTTTTGGTTAGTTCATTTTCTTCATCTAGAAATTGATAGAGACGAACAGGCAATTTGATATTTTGCAGTTCAGTAAATACCATCTGTTCATTTAATTGGTAAATGACTAAACGGACAGTATTTGATCCGATATCAATAATGGCAATATTTTTCTTTTTTTTCATCTATTTCCTCCATCAATAAGCTCAAGTAACTTGTTATTATTATAGTATAAGTATAGAAAGCAAAAAGCAGATTTTGGTAATATTTATGTAAATGAAGTGTTAAGATTGTAAAGGGAATAAAAAAAGAGAAACAGGGTGGCGACCCCTAAAAGTTAGAGTTTTTATTATGCAGCTGATTGGCTGGATTGAATTCGGTATTCGACCGGACTCAGTCCAGCCAATTTTACTTTTGATCGTACGTGGTTATACCAGTAGATGTATTCTTTAATTCGTCGTTTTAATTCTTCATAACTGACTAGTTTCTCTCCATAATACATTTCTTGTTTTAATATGCCAAAGAAATTCTCCATCGAAGCATTGTCTGCACACGTTGCTTTACGTGACATACTCTGGAATACATTGTTTTTATTTAATGTTTTTACCCATTTATTATGTTGGTAATGCCAACCTTGATCCGAATGGATAGTTGTACGGTAGGTTGCGTGATTCTTTATTATCTCTATTGTTTCATTTAGTGGCTCCATGACTAAATCTAATGTTGGGCGTTTCTTAATTCCAAACGCAATCACTTCTCCATTATATAGGTCAAGAATAGGGTTTAAATACAACTTTTCTTCCCCTAGACATTTGAATTCCGTAATGTCAGTTACTAGTTTCTGAAATGGGATAGGTGTACTAAACCGACGTGACAATCGATTCTTCACTATTTTTCCAGTAGTTCCTTTATATGAATTGTATTTACGGGATTTTCGCATGAATTTTACACACTTTAATCCTAGCTCTCGCATAATGCGATACACCTTTTTATGATTAATACAGTATCCTAATTTCTTTAACTCGTCTGTAATCCGTTTATATCCATAACGTTCATAAAACGCCTTAAATAGGTGAGTAATGCGTTCTTTTAGTTCGATATCCAGATCTTCTTTTCCGAAGTTCTTGACATGATAGTGATAGGTTGCTTCGGGAATTCCCACAACTAGGATAATATCCTTTAATCGGAACCCTTCTTCTTTAAGTTCGAATGCCCATTTTGCTTGCGCTTTTCGAGTAAGACATTCGGATTTTCCCGAAAAGCTCTCAGCTTTTTTAAATAGGCAATTTCTAATCTCAGTAGTTCATTCTCTCGTTCTAACTCCGTTTCACGTGTGAACTTGTTTTCTTCCTTTTTCGTTTGTTTATTTAGTTTCTTAGTCATAGAAGGTCGCTCCTTTGATTTTGGTTTCAAGCCTTCTATCCCTTGAGAATTAAAATCTTTCATCCAACGATAAATTAATGAAGGATTATTTAATCCGAATTGTTCAGTCGTTTCCTGATAAGAAGCACCTGTGTCTAACATAAATTGTATCGTATTTAATTTAAATTGAACAGGATATACTTCCTTCCTTTTTCTTCGTTTTAATCCCTCCATCCCTTGTGTTTTATAAGCTCTTACCCAATTTTGTAATGGTGTTGCAGAAGGCATATTGTATTTCTTCGCCAATAATTTATAACCAATATTTCCATCCAAATACTCCGTAACAAGCTTTATTTTAAATTCTTCACTATATTTAGCCATAAAAATACCCCCGAAAGTTAGATTTATTACTCTAACTTTCGGGGGTCGGTACCGAGCGTCTCTTTTTTGTTTAAACCACCATATTCTCTTTAATTGCATGTAAATCTTTAATTAAAATTTTACGATTTTGGATACGAATAGCACCGGTTTCTCTTAATTGCTGCATCATACGATTGACACTACTTGCAGAAGTAATCCCACAAAAGTGAGCAATTTCTTCATTCGTCACGACAAAATCAATTAAATAACCTTCTTTTGTTTGTACGCCAAATGTCTCATAAAGGTCATATAATTGTGTACAAACGGCACCAAATTTCCCATTCATTAGCATTTGCTGCATTTTTTTCATCGATTGCAACAAATTCACACGATAATATTCTTTAACATAATTTTGTAATTGTGGACTTTGATTAATATCTTTCCAAAATTGCACACGATCAATTTGATAGAGCTCAGCTGTAGGAGATTCGACACGGATGTTAAAAGGAGCATCAATAAATTTCGAATATTCATCACGTAATAAAGAAACAATTTCTAACCCAGTAATATAGCGAAGATTAAATTCCCGTCCGTCATGAGAAATGACACTAGTTTTAATGATTCCTTTTTTCAAAATATACGCAGAACTATCTTGTAATCCTTCATACATTAAATACTTTTTCTTTGACCTAACAATCACTGGAAACGCATGATCATCCAAATAATCTTGTAAGATTTGTTTATCCATCGTCATCCTCCTTTTTTGCTTGTTCTCTAGCATTTAATCGTAGAAACTCACAAAAAACAATAACAAATGTTAATAACATTTGCAATTAAAAGATGTTATTAGCAATTTATTGTTACAAAGTGACATTTTTTGTGTAAGAAAACTTTGTATAATGCGATTTGTGAAAGAAAATTATGCCATCATTCGCGAAGATCCGCGTTGAACAAATAGATATGATATTTTTTCACAAATTTATTTTAACAGAGGTGACCTAAATAATGGGAGAGTTGGAAAAAGAAGTGGGGGAGAAACGGTTGGAGACACCAGATAAATTATTTAATAAAGGCTTTATTGGTATGACCGTGATTAATTTTGTTGTTTATTTGGTTTATTATTTATTGATGGTGATTATCGCAGTTATTGCTCAAGATCAACTACACGCAACTTTAGGACAAGCGGGATTGGCGTCAGGCATTTATATTATAGGAACATTGTTCGCTCGTTTGTTAATGGGGAAAAAATTAGAATCTTACGGTCGGAAAGCAGTCTTGCGTTATGGGTCAGTCTTTTATTTATTAACAACAGTTGCTTATTTGTACGTGCCATCGATTGGTATCTTATATGTCGTACGTTTATTGAATGGGTTCGGTTATGGTACGGTGTCAACTGCTACAAATGCGATTGTCACAGCGTATATTCCGAAATCACGTAATGGGGAAGGCATCAATTATTATGGATTAAGTACTAGCTTGGCTGCCGCCATAGGTCCATTTATTGGAATGGTATTATTAAATTTGACGAATTTTTATTTTATTATTGGTTTTTCAATTGTATTAATTACCATTACGACAATCGCCAGTTTTCTATTTCCAGTTAAAAATATCGTATTATCAGCAGAACATCGAAAACTAATTGCATCATGGTCGTTGGAAAGTTTTATTGAAAAGAAAGTTCTATTTATTACATTTATTGCCTTTTTAATGGGATTTGCTTATTCAAGCGTATTAGCCTTTTTGTCTTCTTATGCACAAATCATACATTTGGTGCCGGCTAGTTCATTCTTTTTTGTTGTTTACGCATTGGTCATTACGGCTACTCGTCCGTTGTCAGGACGCATTTTTGATACTTATGGTGAAAATTATGTGATTTACCCAAGCTATATTTGTCTGGCTATAGGATTATTGCTGTTAAGCTTCACAACAAGTAATTGGATGTTACTTCTTTCAGGTGCTTTTATTGGGTTAGGCTATGGAACCTTCATGTCAAATGGGCAAGCGATTTGTTTGAAAAAATGTGAAGGTCATCAAATTGGTGTAGCTTTATCCACGTATTTTATTGGCTTGGATTTAGGTTTAGGAATAGAGCCTTATTTATTAGGTGAATTACGAAGAGTGATGACTTTTCAAGAAATCTATCGAATTGCTAGTCTATTGCCCGTCGTTTGTGTCATTTTATATGCTTTATTTTATCAATCAAAAATATCATTACCAAAATTACAAGAAATCAAAGGGGAGAAGTAACATGCAAACAGAAGAACAATTTGTTGAATTAATGAAACAAACGCTATCTACATTGAATGAAATTAGTCATAAATTAGAGGGGATTGAAGCAAATACTGAAGCAATTGACCATGAACAACAAAGCTTACAACACTCGGTCTATTGCTTACAAAAAGTGATGGAGAACGATAATTTCATTGGTTAACGAAACGATACCTCTGCAAAAGTCTAGTAAACTAGGAAACTCTAAAAGAACATGCTAAAATAGAAAAAATAGACAATGATGAGGTGTGCCGATGAAGAAGCCGATGAATTATTACTTGCCAATTATTTCCCATTACTTAGATGTTCCCTATGATGATAAACCACGTCGCGTCCGTGTGTTGCTACCGCGAGATTACGATATGTATGTGGAAGAAAATTACCCAGTGGTCTATATGCATGATGGACAAAATGTTTTTTATAGTAAAGAAGCCTATTCGGGCCATTCATGGAAGTTAATTCCTTTAATTAAAAATAGTGTTGATTTACCGAAAATGATTATTGTAGGCATTGATAATGCAGGGGAAGATCGCTTAGACGAATACACGCCTTGGCCGTTTGAATTGAAAGAAGAGGTTGAAAGTCATGGGCATCCTGGCGGTATGGGTATTCCTCACGGTGAATGGATTGTGAATACCGTTAAACCATTTATCGATAAACATTACCGGACACAACCAGAACGTGAACATACAGCATTAGTGGGTAGCTCTTTAGGAGGACTCATCACAGCGTATATGGGTGCAGCATATCCTGAAACTTTTGGTTCATTGGGAGTATTCTCATTAGCTTCATGGTTAAGTGAAAATGCCTTTTTAGATTTTATCGATAAAAACCCACTGCATCCTGATACGAAAGTATATATTCAAGTAGGAACAGAAGAAGGAAACGAAGTCGATGAAACCTTTGTTAATAAGAATATTAATCAAGCGTATATTGATAGTTCCTTGTGGTATTATCAAACGATGTTGCGAAATGGACATGCTATGGATAAAATTTGGCTGCGTATTTTAGCAGATGAGCACCATTTTGAAAAATATTGGGCGGACCATTTTGGTGAATATCTACAGTTCACTTTTCATAATTAAGAGAAAAAGGCGATGATATACGTCTTTTAATCCTAAACTATCCGAATGATACACCATGAGTGTTGCTCAATGTGTATCATTCGGATAGTTTCATTTTTTTTATGTCACGGACTTTTTTTAAACTTTACGATATTTTCGTAAGCCTAAAATATTCGCAAGGGTAAACAACAAAGCGAATAACATTAACATACCTAAATCACCCGCAATGGTGTCAAATCCTTGACCTTTAAACATCACACTAGTCAGCGCGTCTCCCGCATAAGTCAAAGGTAAAAATTTGCCGACAGTTTGAACCCAATTGGCCATCGTATCAATGGGAATAATGCCTGCAAAAAAGATTTGAGGAATCACGACTAAAGGGATAAATTGCATCATCTGGAATTCGGAAGATGCAAAGGTAGAAACAAATAACCCCATCGATAGCGCCACTAAGGCAATTAACAGATTAATAACAAAGACCCAAATCAACTCACCAGCGATGGTCAAATCCAAAATATAGGTTGCATATAACACAATCAAAATTGTTTGAACAATCGCAAATAAGCCATAACCAGTCATATAACCAAAAATAATTTCACTTCGTTTCACCGGTGTTGCCAATAAACGTTCTAAAGTTTTTTTGGTTCGTTCTCTCAGTAACGAGATACCTGAAATCAAAAAAACAAAGAAAAAGACAAAAAAACCAATTAAAATCGGAAATAAGGTATCAAAAAAATCAGAGTCATCATTACCATACACATATTGATTGGTTATCGTATAGTGCGGTAGCTCGTTTGTGCGTGGGAGATTCTGCATTGCACTACTCATAAGTAGACTAGGCAAGAGACCGGCTAGTTGTTTGCTTTTATTTGGATCGGCATTTTCATAGGTTACCGTTAATTTCGTACCGGTTGTTTCGATGAATGCATCGAGTTGATGCTGCTCAATAAGTTTTTTGGCAGAAGTATCGGTAGTAAATGCTGTTAATGTCACGGTATCAGGAAATTGCTCAATGAGGCTATCAGGAACTTGTCGATAGCCTACAACTAGTTGCGTATCTGTTTCATGGTCAAAAACAACATGCATCAGCGTTAGAATAAATAAAGGTGCAACCATCATTAATAGGAGCGTCCGTTTATCGCGAATCATTTCTTTTAAAATTCGTTGAACGAGTGCTTTATAGCGCATGTTTTTCCACCTCAGCTTTCAAGAAGACTTCTTCAATCGTAGTTGCCTGAAATTGGGCTTTTAATTCTTGCGGGGTACCTAAAGCAAATAACTGACTGTCAATAATTAAACCAAGTGTGTCACATTTTTCTGCTTCATCCATCACGTGTGTTGTAACGAGAATACTTTTTCCTTGATCCGCCAAAGCTCGTAACTTTTGCCAAATTTCCACTCGCAAACGTGGATCAATTCCTACAGTAGGTTCGTCTAAAATTAACAAATCCGGATCGGCTAAAAGCGTAATTGCTAACGAAAGACGACGTTTCATGCCACCTGAATAATTTTTGACCACCGTATGCTGAAAGTCGGTCAGTCTCATTAAAGCTAGTTGTTCGTCACACGCTTGTTTCAACGCTTGTTTTTTTAAACCCATCATTTGACCAAAAAAGTAGAGATTTTCTTTTCCTGTTAAGTCTTCATAAAGTGCATCCTCTTGGGCCATGTAACCAATTCGTTTCAAAATCGTTCGATTAGGCATCGCAGTTTCTAAGACACGACTGGTACCTTGAGTTAGTTTTTCCATGCCCATCAAACATTTGACTAGCGTTGATTTCCCCGCACCACTAGGTCCAATTAAACAAAGAATTGTTCCCGACATTACGGTTAAATAGACATCATTTAAAGCAGTAAACTGTTGAAAAGATTTGGTTGCGTGTGTTAATTCAATGGTTGGCATTGTTCTCTCCTCCTCAATTAGACACAGTGTCTAATAAAAAGTATACTCATATTGTAGTCCAGTTTTTTTGAAATACAATTGAAAAAACGAGATAGTAAACATTTGCCTTAAAATTGTCTAGTAAAATTTAGCTAGGAGGAAACAATGGAAGAAGCCTTTTTAGATGTTCGTGTCCAACGAACGATAAAAAAAATTACCCAGGCGCTTATCGTATTATTGAAAGAGAAGAGTTTAGGAGAAATTACGGTTAAAGAAATTATCACGAAAGCTAAAATTAGTCGCGGAGCGTTTTATTTACATTATCAAGATAAAAACGATTTAATCCAAAAACTAAAAAATAATTATTTGCATCATTTTTTTCCACAAATTCAAACCGCTCTTGATGGCCAACGCATCGATTTTTTCTTAGAAGCCTTAAATTTTTTGAAAGGAGAGGGCGAGTTAATTGCCTTATTGCTTTCAACGAATGGTTCTTTAGCTGTACAAAATGACATTCGGAACGTTTTACAACAGTATGGGAAAAAATACTTAGTGAAACAATTAAAAGGGGAGACCCTTACGCCTTTAGAAGAACATTATTTTGTGATTTATTACAGCAATGCGGCATTTAGTGTCATGCAAGAGTGGATTAATCGTGGGCAACAAGAATCCCCAGAGGAAATGATGAATATTTTAGATGCGATTGTTCCTAAGGAGTTTTTCCGTTAAAAAAGAAGCATGGCTGATTAGCTCATGCTTCTTTCAATTAACTAAATTTTTCCTTGTCGTTCCAATGCACCAAAGAAGTAGGGCAGTTGATCACGCCAAGCATCCCAATCATGAGGAATATCATGTCCCCAATAATCAAACCAACCAGGAATTCGTTTGCTTTCAAAAATATGTTGTAATTCACGAGTGGCTAAAATATGGGGACCTTCCCAATCACCTTGACCAACACAGACAATAAAAGTGTTTTGACGGTAGCGCTCTAGGAACCAATTGTCTTCCATATTTTTTAAATAATCAACCGGTGAATTAAAGTAAACGGCTTGATCACCATAAAAATCACCCGTAAAGAAACGGGCATCATAAACACCACTTAAAGCAATACTAATATCAAAAATATCTGGATGGCGTAATACAAAGTTAGCTGTGTGGAAGCCACCCATACTACAACCAGTGGCAATCATAGCGCCGCCCCAATTGGATTCATAACGAATTAATGGGACTAATTCTTCAACAATGTAACGATCGTATTGATTATGTGTTTCCCCAATATCATGTGGGCTACGACTTGTTGCTAACCATGATTCATTATCTAATGAATCTGGAGTATAGAATTTAATCAATCCGCGGTCAATAAATGAACGACAAGCTTCAATCATTCCGAAATCAGCAAATTCATTTTGACTACCGCCAGATGAGGGGAAGACGATGACAGGCTTCCCTGCATGTCCATAAACATTAAAATGCATTTCGCGGTTTAAATGTCCGCTGTAATGACTTCTTCTTTCAAAGTGCATAAAAAACCTCCTAGTATTTTTCACGAATAAATGCGAAATATTCGAATAACTGTTCTTCAGATGGTGTACGAACGAGATAGCCTTCATCACCCATAATTGCAGCAAAAATGCCAGGAATCGTTTGGATATTAATTAGGTTGTCGCCTAAATAGTTACGAATGTCATCGTTTGAATGAACGTAGTTATGCGTTTTATATTGTCTTGAAACATACCCACAGTAATACGGGCGTTCAACAGCTGTGTAGAATTTATTGTCTTTTACGACATTTGCATATTCTTTAAAGATATCAATATCATTGCCGTAGTTGAACATATCAATGGTTGCACCACCTGGTGGACGCAGATTTACTTCTAATGGCAACAGTGAACCATCCGCAATTCGGAAAAATTCAAAGTGGAAAAAGCGTTCTTTTGCATTGAAAGCTTGAACCATTTTAGCACCCATTTCGTATAAATCTTCTGGAACTTCACGAGATAAATAGAAATACATATCGTCGTTGTTTTCAACAGTTTCCAATACAGCGACATTGTAGAGTAAGCTTGAATGATAAACAATATTTCCATCGTGATCCACTAATCCGTCAAATGTGACGATATCGCCTGGAATAAATTCTTCCATGATATAAGTTACTTCTGGATGACGAATGTCAAAGAAGTGTGCTAATTCATCTTCATTGTTAATTTTGTACGTATCGCCAGCACCTACACCACTATCTGGTTTAATGATAACTGGGAAGTTTAATTCGTTGGCTAATTCAAAACCGTCTGCTCGTTCATAAAAAACGCGACCGTTTGCCACAGGTAATCCAATACTTCGAAAAACTTCTTTCATTGCAGATTTATGTTTAATGGCATCTAAATCATTTTCTTTATAGCCAAAAACATTAAAATCTGTTCGTAGACGCGCATCGAGTTCTAACCAATGTTCATTGTGGGATTCGATGCGATGAATTCGACCATATTTATGAGCAAAATACGCAACGGCACGATAGACCTGATTGTAATCTTCCATGTTGTCTACCCGATAATAATCGGTGAGCGAGTTTTTTAACGTTTGAGATAATTGTTCATAAGGGACATCCGCAATTCCAAGAGTATTAAAACCAGTTTCTTGTAGACGTGGTGCAAAAGTAGCAAAGTTATCTGGAAAGTGCGGTGAAATCATCACGAAATTTAATTTGTTTTCCATATAGATCACCTTTTATTGTTTTTATTGTTAATCATAGCATATTATCTTTTTGAAATCTAACTATTTTTTAATCTTTAGAGGGCGTTTTGCCATCAAAATAAAAGATATGTTTTTTTATAAATAATGAAAGAAAAAGAAGATTCGTTCAATTAAGTAGCCTTAGATTTTACAAATGGCTGGTTCTTTTTTATAATTAAATTATACAAAGGTAAGTACTTGTATAAATCTGATAAGGGAGAGATTCATATGACCGACAAAACCAAAGAAAAAGTTTATGCCGAACGTCAGCACTCGTACAAGTCAGAAAAAGAGAAGATTTTTAAAGAGGCGCAGAAAGAGGCAGTCAAAAACAAAGTAATTGAACCGAAGAAAAAAGAAGAAGAAAAATAATAAATTCCCAGCAGAGAATATCTTTGCTGGGAATTTTTTAAGGTAAGTCAGTGTAAAAACGGTCGTTGCCTTGGAAGACTACTAATTGTTTGACGTCAAATTCGCGCAATAAGTTGGCCATTTCTGGGAATAAGAGACGATAATCTTCTGCCACATGGGCATCTGATCCAAGCGTAAATAATTTCCCGCCTAGACTTTGATACAAAGGAATCGCATAACGATAGAGTACTTCATTTTGATAGCGTCCAAAACTTTTGGCGTTAATTTCCATCGCCAATTCACGTTGAATCACTTTTTTGAAGATAGTAATCAATTCTTTCTCAAAATGACTTTCTAATTCTTCTGGTGTAAAGTCAAAACGGCGTAAGCCATATTCGAAGTGCGTGAGGATATGTCCGTCTGGAAAAGACTCTAACACTTCTGACATTTGGTCAAAGTACATTTTTGCCACCGCAAATTTATCTTTGGTTAAAACAATATCATCCATGTAATCAAATTTGCCGTTTTGGTGAATACTCAATAGTTTTAAATCATACGTATGGCTAGCAAGATAGTCTTGAATTTTCGCTTCTTGACCAGGAACAACGCCTAATTCAATACCGCGTAAAAATGTAGTGTCATATTGTTCATTTAATTCGGCTAATTTTTTCGTTAAAATCGCATAATCAGGAATATCATCTTTGAAACCTGTACCGGCATTTTCTAAGTCAAAGTGGTCGGTTGCTACAAAAAATTCAGGTTTGTTACCAAGATAGTTTTCAAATTGTTCCTCTGAGTCAAACGATAAAAACGTGTGTAAATGCTGGTCATAATAGTTCATGCAAGAGCCTCCTTTTTTTCAAACAGTACCACAATTTAAGCAATTTCGCTAGTGGCGATTTTTGGATATGTTATGTTATCCTTTTAAATAAGAGGAGGGGAAAAAATATGCAAGAATTCTATGAATTATCTGATGGATTTCAAATTCCAAAGATTGGGTTTGGAACGTATAGTTTGAATGGTTCGTATGGAACACGTGTCATAGAACAAGCGCTAACGGTAGGTTATCGCTTAATTGATACGGCCTTTAATTATGAAAATGAAGGAGCGGTGGGACGAGCGATTAAAAATAGCAGTGTTCCACGCGACCAAATTACCGTTGCCTCCAAACTACCAGGAAGACATCATCGTTATCAAGAAGCATTGGTGACTATTGAAGAATCCGTAGCACGTTTGAATTTAGACTATATCGACTTGTATCTCATTCATTGGCCCAATCCCATTCAAAATCACTATGTGGAAGCGTGGCAAGCATTAATTGATGCACAAAAAACTGGCTTGATTCGTTCGATTGGTGTTAGCAATTTTTTACCTGAACACATTGATCGTTTAGAAGCAGAGACTGGTGTTCTACCTGTCATCAATCAAGTGGAATTGCATCCGAACTTCAATCAGGAAAGTCAACGTCAGTATAATCAGTCGAAACAAATAATTACAGAAGCTTGGAGTCCACTTGGGCGTGCGACAGAAATCTTACAACATCCTATATTGAATGAGATTGCTGTTCGCTATGGCAAGACTATTCCACAAATCATTTTGCGTTGGCACGTACAGTTAGGTGTATTACCAATTCCGAAAGCTTCGCATATCGCTCGTCAAAAAAATAATTTAGCCATTTTCGATTTTGAGTTGTTGCATGAAGATATGGCATTAATTGCATCATTAACGAAAGAAGAAGGCCGTTTAAAACAGCAAAATCCAGCTACTTATGAAGAGTTTTAAGAGAAAAGAGCGCAAGAGGCGCTTTTTTTTCGTTTTTAGATGGTAATTTCATGAAAATATCAGTATAATCGGTCTATCTAAAAAATAGAAAGTGGAGTGATTGTTTGCCAAAACAATTAAAAAAAGAAATTTCGTTAATTGGTGCCTTGTCAACCGTTATGGGAACGGTCATCGGCGCGGGCGTCTTCTTTAAAGCTGCCGCCGTAGTCTCACAAACGCAGTCAGCCGGTTTAACCTTATTTGCTTGGTTATTAGCAGGCTTTTTAACAATTTGTGGAGGATTAACCGTAGCCGAGTTAGCTACAGCAATTCCTGAAACAGGTGGACCGATTAAATATATCGAAATCGCTTATGGAAAGTTGCCCTCATTTTTATTAGGTTGGGCGCAAAGTATTATTTATTTCCCAGCTAATATTGCCGCTCTAAGTATTATTTTCGCAACACAATGTTTGAATTTATTTCATTTGGATACACAATGGTTATTGCCTTTATCCATTTTAACTGCGGGCAGTGTGACAGGAATTAATTTATTGGGAACAAAAATTGCAGCCAATGTTCAATCGGTGACGTTAATCGTCAAATTGATTCCTATTGCTGTTATTATTGTGGCAGGTTTATTGATGCCTGGGAAAGTGGATGTGTCCATTGTTGATATTTCAATTGGTGGTACGGATAAATCGTGGGCAGCAGGTTTTAGTGCTGCTTTGTTAGCGACGTTGTTTGCTTACGATGGCTGGCTAAACGTAGGAACTGTTGCTGGTGAAATGAAACGTCCGGAAAGAGACTTACCAAAAGCCATCATCTTTGGATTGAGTTTTGTCACATTGATTTATTGGGTAATTAACTTAGTATTCTTGAAGACCTTGCCAATCGATCAAATCGCTGGTAATTTAAATTCTTCTTCAGAAGTCGCAACTGTACTTTTTGGCAATATCGGTGGAAAAATCGTCACAATCGGCATTTTAATTTCAGTTTATGGAGCATTGAATGGTTATACAATGACCGGAATTCGTGTCCCTTATGCGTTAGCTTTGAAAGATGAATTTTTATTTAGCAAACAAATGAAAAAATTGTCAAAAAATACTACAATTCCTTATGTGGCTGCACTTTTTCAGTTAGCAATTGCTTGCGTGATGATGAGTGTTGGAACATTCGATTTGTTAACAGATATGTTGGTTTTCGTTATGTGGTTTTTCAGCATTTTAATTTTTATTGCGGTCTTTTTATTACGTCGTCGTTTTCCAGAAATGCCTCGACCTTACAAAGTACCGTTATATCCGATTACACCGTTAATTGCAATCGTGGGCGGAGGATTTATCTTAGTGATGACAACCATTACAACGCCAATGTTAGTCATTACCGGAATTGGCATTACGGCAATTGGCGTGCCAGTCTTTTATTACTTGCAACGTAACTATCATTAAAAAAGCACCTCCCTCCTAAGTTTGTTCACTTAGGAGGGAGGTGCTTTTGTTTAGTTAAGAATCTTTAAGGTATTTACAATATCTTTTAAATTATTTGAAATGCTTTGTAATTCACTGACGTGTCCTACAAATTCTTCCATTGTTGCTAAAACTTCTTCGGCGTTGGCTGAAACTTCTTGCGTACCTGCAGCATTTTCTTCTGTGGAAGCTGAGATACTTTCTAAATTTTCTAAAACAGAATTTTGAACAGTAACGATTCGAGTGGTGGATTGTTCAATTTCTTGGATACCTTGAATCATTAAGGTATTTCGATTAAAGACCTCTTCAGCCGAGACAATCGCTTGTTCAATCAAACGTGTTTGTGTTTCACCGCCGTCTAGAGAACGTGACGCTTGTTCAACCATCTCTGTTGATTGGTTTTGAATTGTTGAAATAATCGTCTCAATTTCTTTCGTAGAATTTTTGCTTTGCTCTGCTAATTGACGAATTTCGGCAGCAACGACTGCGAAGCCTTTCCCAGATTCACCCGCACGAGCGGCTTCAATTGAGGCATTTAAAGCTAATAGATTTGTTTGATAAGAGATATCGTTAATGACATTAATAATTTGATTAATCGCTTGAATACTTTGATTCATGGTATTCATTCCGTTTACCAAATTACTCATTTGTGCAAGTTCCTGTTGCCAACTTGAGTTAACAGCACCCATCACATCCATACTTTGTTGATTAATTTGTGTGGATTCATGAGACTGTTCATTCATCGTAGTAACATTATTAGTCAATTCTTGAACAACATCTGAAAGTTGTTGCATTTGACTAACACTGTGCTCAGTTTCCTGTGCTTGTGTACCTGTTACTTCTGCAATGCCAGTAATGGTTTCAGTCACTTCACTAGTTGCAGAACTTGTTTGTTGAGAAAGTTCTAATAAAGAATCTGCCATTGTTGCTACAACATCACTTTGTTTTTTTGTATTTGTTAATAAACGACCGGTACTCTTAATCATTTCGTTGTAACTATCTGCCATTCGGTGAATTTCATTCCCTTGTGGATTAGGATAGACATAATTTTTTGCACTAGCCGCAATATTAAAGCTTAAACCATTCTTTTTCTTTTTAGGAATGGGACGATAGATGCCATTTTTTATTTCATCAAATAACTCAACAAATACTAAAATAATATTTTTAATGATATTTCGTACGAAATAAGAGAATAAAAACACAATGACTAGAAGAATAACTGCAATAATTGCTGAAGAAGTCAATAATGAATTTTTTTCCTCATTGTATTCGGTTGAACGAAGAGTAGCAAACGCCCAAGTTTTCGATTCGGGATCAGAACCTTTATCAAAATAAATGCTTGAGACATCACCGTCACGATAAGAAATGTTACCTGTTGACTTAGCGGCTTCTTTCATCTTGGTAAAGACATCATTGTCAGAAACATCGACACCTACGCGTTCTGGTTCAAGATCGGCAATAATCACGCCTTCACTCGTAATAAGCGAAACTTGTCCGGTGCGTCCAATTCGTAAATCTTGGATTAATTTATTGACGCTTTCATAAGAAACTTCTAGACTAAGAACACCCCAATCACCGTTATCATTCGTGATAACCTTTGAAAAGGCATTAACAAATTCTTTGGTTACTACATCTTGATAAGGGGTAGACCAACTTGCTTTTCCATTGTTCGCAACAGCTTCTTTAAACCAAGGTCTTTCAGGTGCTTGGAAATCTGCTGGGATATTTACGTTGGATACAAATTTATTATCTGGTGTTGCAAAAATAATGGATTTAATTTGAAGATCACCATTTACTGCAAAATCAATTGCAGAACGAATTTCTGTCATATTAAAATCTTTTTTGAAAAAATCATTCTCAGCAAAACTGTTAAAACGTGATTCAGCATTTGCGACAAGATTCTCTTTTTCAGTCATTACTGCACGAGTCGCACTTTCTTTGGTTATATCATTACGTTTTTCCATGATATTGGTAGTAAGAGCAAATGAGCTAAATAACATTGCCAATACAGGAATTAGAGCAAGCAACACTAAGACACTTAGAATTAGGGTACCGATACTTTTTTGCTTTTTCATCACTTTCCTCATTTCTATCTAGAATTGTATATTGTTACACATAAGATAAATCGGTTATCTAAATTAAAATTTAAGAGCAAACATGCATCGGAACAAAAAAAGCTCCGATGCATAAATTAGTCTGCTTTAACAATGGATAAGCGATTGACCATTTGTTTTAATTCTTCAGAGATTCCTTGTAAATCGCCTACATGACTAACGAATTCTTCCATCGTTGCTAAAACCTCTTGGGCATTCGCAGAAACTTCTTGTGTACCTGCTGCATTTTCTTCGGTTGAGGCTGAAATACTTTCAAGATTTTCAAGAACACTATTTTGAATAGATGCGATGTGACTTGTAGAATGTTTAATTTCTTGAATACTATCAAAAATTGTAGTGTTACGCCTAAAGACTTCTTGGGCAGAAGTAATTGCTTCGCTGATTAAATCAGTTTGTTTTTCACCACCATCTAATGAACGTGTTGTTTGTTCAACCATATTGAGTGATTGGTGTTGGATAGTTTCGATAATCTCTTCAATTTCTTTGGTAGAATTCTTACTTTGTTCGGCTAGCTGACGAATTTCGGCAGCAACGACTGCAAAGCCTTTACCAGATTCACCTGCACGAGCAGCTTCAATTGAGGCATTTAGAGCTAATAAGTTCGTTTGATAAGAGATATCATTGATAACATTAATAATTTGGTTAATGGCTTGAATATTTTGATTCATGCCATTCATTCCATCAACTAAAGTACTCATTTGTGACATTTCACTTTGCCAACTGATATTGACTTTGTTCATCACATCCATACTTTGTTGATTACTTTTACTGGAATTTTCCGATTGCTGATTTAAAGTTTCGACAGTTGTTGTTAGCTCTTGGATTACATTAGAAAGTTGTTGCATTTGGGCCACACTATGTTCTGTTTCTTGTGCTTGCATACCTGTCACTTGTGCTACTCCAGTGATTGTTTCAGTTACGTCACCAGTTGCAGAAGTGGTTTGCTGCGACAATTCTAACAGAGAATCTGCCATTTCAGCAATTTGCATACTTTGTTGTTGTGAAGTATGAATAATTTCTTCTACACCATCAATCATATTGTTATAGCTAGCTGCCATGCGATGAATTTCATTACCATTTTCATCTGGATATAAATAATTGCGAGCATTTTCAGTAACTTTATAGAAGGGCGCACGTTTTCTTTTTTTCTTTGAAATTTGATGATACATGCCATCTTTCATCTGATTGAATAATTCTACAAAAACTAGAATTATTTCTTTGATAATATTTTTTGCAAAAAAGGCAAAGGCAGTCGTCACTAGCAACATAACTATCGCAACTGTTAAGGAAGTAAGTAATAATGCACGACTTTCTTTGGAATATTCTCCTTTATAAATAGTCGCAAAGGCCCAACTATGACTATCAGCTTCGGTACCTTTATCAAAATAAATAGTTTCTGTGTCAGATGGGAGGTTTTTGGTAAGGGTGCCTTTTTGGATTGTCGCTTGTTTTAGTTGCTGATAGGTGGTAGTGTCAGAAATATCCGTACCAACACGTTCTGGATCAACATCAGCAATAATTACACCATCTTTTGTCATTAAAGAAACATGCCCCGTTTGTCCGATGGTTAAGTCATTTAAAACTTTAGTGACACTCTCATAGGAGACATCTAGACTAATAACACCCCAATCACCTTGATCGTTGCGAATCATTTTAGAGATTGTATTGACAAAATTTCCGCTAACTAAATCTTGGTAAGGAATCGACCAAATGGCAGTACCATTACCTTCAACACCATCTATAAACCATGGTCGATCACTTGGTTTATAGTCTTTCGGTAACTCGTTTGTTGCAGTGAAACGATTGTCTAATGTGGCAAAAGTAATCGCTGTGATGTTCATTTCTCCAGATAGAGCGGTTCGTAAAGTTTTACGAATTTCTTTAAAATCAAATGCTGTTTTAAAAACAGGCTCTTCAGAAATGGCATCTAAACGCGATTTTGCATTATTTAGAAGATTCTCTTTTTCAGTAATAACAGCTTGTGTGCCACTTTCTTGACTAACTAGATTGCGTTCTTTTAATAAATTAGTCGTGATAGTAAAAGAACTTATTAACATGACAATAATTGGTAACAAACTCAACCAAATTAAGACGGCTAAAATAATCGTACTAATACTTTTCTGTTTTTTCACTTTTTCTCCCCATTTCATTGAATAATTTTAAATGCATTGATGTATCTAAAATTATTCAATCGGTTCTTTTCTTTTGGGAATTAAGATAAAATAACAAAAAAATGTTCGAATTTTGTATTTCTAACCATTATTTTTCAAAAAAAAGAAGATAGACGAGCTATCTTCTTAAATGAGTTATTCTTTTGCAAAACTTGCTGATTGATTTCCTGCTTGACGGCCAAAGATAATAATATCAGCTACGGCATTCCCACCAATTCGGTTATTTCCATGCAAACCACCTGTTACTTCACCAGCTGCATATAAACCAGGGATCGTTTTGTCTTCTTTGTTAATCACTTGTGTTTCGGTATTAATTTTTACGCCACCCATTGTATGGTGAATTCCTGGTGCAATTTGAATAGCATAGAAAGGTCCCTCAGTTAAATCGTAATCCATGGCTGTTTCACGACCAAATTCTTCATCTTTTTTATCAGCAACTGCTTTATTCCAAGTGTCTAATGTTGCTTTCAGTGTTTCTTCAGGTACATCAATTTTCTTCGCTAGTTCTTCAATTGTGGCACCTTCTTCCACAACACCTTGCTCTTTGTAAAAGTCTACTTGTTTTGCTCTTTTTGCTAAAGCTTCATCGAAAATTAGATATGCATAATGTTCAGGCAATTCAGTTTCAGCAGCTGAAACTTTGTCGCGTGTTTCTAGTTCGTTAAAGAATCGTTTCCCTTGCTGATTTACCAAAATCGCTCCTTCACCACGAACGGTTTCACTAATTAACATCCCATCTTTTTGAACAACAGTTGGATGGACTTGAATTTGGTCCATAGCGACTGTTTGTCCACCTAAAGCTTCAATCATTTTAATGCCATCGCCAGTGCTTCCTTCAGAAGTCGTACTAACATAACCTTTTAAGTCTGGACGGTATTTCGTAATCATTTCTTCATTTGAACCAAAACCACCTGTTGTTACAACAACTGCTTTGGCATTGATTTCTTTTTCTTCACCGTTAATTGAAACAGTTACACCTGAAATTTTATCGTCGGTTTCATTAATTTTTGTAACATCAGCATTGACGAATAACGGAATTTCACGTTCATGAACGTTACGAATTAATCCATCGACTAAGTAACCACCCACAGCAGAACCATCAGCTGGACGATGGATACGTTTTACACTTGCACCACCACTGTAGCTAATATTATTCAACGTAATGCCCATATTATCTAACCAATCAATGGCATCAGCTGAATGGTCAACGAAATAACGAAGTAGGTCACGATCATTGGTTTCTTGTCCACCTTTTAATGTATCTTCAAAAAAAGTATCGTTGCTATCTTCAATCCCTTGTTCTTTTTGGAATTTAGTTTCAGATGCATTCATTCCGCCAGAAGATTTTAAGGTATTCCCACCTGCGATTGGCATTTTTTCAAGAATAACAGGATTTGCTCCGGCTTCTTTGGCTTGTATCGCGGCTGCCATTCCTGCACCACCAGCACCAACAATGATAACGTCATAGCTATCTTTTAATTGTGACGGGTCCGTGTACTCTTGTTCAGATGCGCCCGAATTTGCATCTGATGAAGCGCTCGTTTTTTCAGTAGATGAGTTTGTTGCACTACTTGCACTACTAGAATTTGTGTTACCACTACCACAAGCAGTTAGCAAGAAAGCAGAAACAATTAATAAACTACTTACAATCTTTTTCATTAAAATATCCTCCTAAAATTTGTTTGCAAACATAGTATAATATATCACAAACTAAAAAAGCAATAATTTGTGCAATAAATATTTATTTTTTTATATATTATCCTTTTTTATCATTAAATCATTTGTTTTTTAGCTTTTTCATTATAAAAAGTTAGTGAAAAATATATCAATAAAAGGTATAATACTTTTAAATGAGAATCATTCTTATTGTAAGGAGGAACACAAATGGAGATTGATTTAACAAAAAGTGTCTATGAAATAGTGACATTATATCCTCAAGTGAAGGAAATAATGTTTGAGATAGGATTTAAAGAAATTGCCCAACCAGGTATGTTGCAAACAGCAGGACGTTACATGACGATTCCTAAAGGAGCTAGGATGAAAAAAATTCCGTTAGAAGAAATTGTAGCAACGTTTAAAGCAAATGGTTTTACAGTGAAAGGAGAATAAAATGGAACGAACACGAGAAGAACGTCAAAAAAGAATTGTTGAAATTTTATCCTTGTTACATGAAGGTGGTTCTTTTGAAGAGGCCAAACGTTTATTCAATGAAGAGTTTGATGGTGTAGATGTCACAGAAATCACAGCTGCTGAAAAAGCGTTAATTCAAAGTGGCTTAAATCCTGCCGAAATTCAAAAACTGTGCAATATTCATGCTGCTGTTTTTAAAGGATCAATTAATGATATTCATCACTCAAGTGCAGCTTACGCTCAACCGGGTCATCCAGTACATACCTTGAAATTAGAAAATCAAGTATTACAATCTCTGTTGACGGATGAGATAGATAGTTTATTAGTAAAAATTTCAAAAGGTGATTGGTCAGTAAAAGAGCGTCTCATTAGCGCATTAACGGATTTGTTACAAATTGAAAAGCATTATACTCGTAAAGAAACACTGATTTTTGCTTATATGGAAAAATATGGCATCACAGCTCCTCCACAAGTGATGTGGGGCGTAGATGACGATATTCGTGCAATGGCCAAAGAACTAGTCGCTTATACAAAAGGCGAAAAAGTTTCCTATAATCCATTAGCTGAAAAATGGGAGACTGTAAAAAATGAAATTGAAGAAATGATTTTTAAAGAAGAAGAAATTATGGTGCCAATGATTTTAGATGTGTTTAGCTTAAAAGATTGGGAAAAAATTGCTTCAGATAGTTTCGAAATTGGCTTTGCGTATATTCCAGAACCATTACCATTTAAAGCAAGTCAAGAAGATATAGCCAAAGAGCTGGCACGTGAGCCTTTACGATTAGCAGCTATTCAGCAAGCCAAAGAAACAACTGATGCTATTGCTGCTGGATTAAAGAGTGAATCAATTGCTATGGAAGAAACCTACGACTGGGAACAAACGAATACTGCAGATACTGTGGTTTTACCCACAGGAGTGTTACAGCTTAAACAACTGATTGCCTTGTTTCAAGCATTACCAGTTGATCTAACGTATGTTGATGAAAATGACCGTGTTCGTTTTTATTCAGAAGGTAAGGAGCGCATTTTTCCTCGTACAAAATCAGTCATTGGTCGTGAAGTGGTCAATTGTCATCCACCAAAAAGTATGCACATGGTCCAACAAATTTTAGATGATTTTCGTTCAGGGACACGTGACCAAGCGGATTTTTGGATTGATTTAGGACCGAAGAAAATTTATATTCGCTATTTTGCATTGAAAGACACAGAAGACCAGTATTTAGGCTGTTTAGAAGTCACACAAAATATTACAGAAATTCAAACAATAGCTGGACAAAATCGATTGTTAGAAGGCTTCACAAAATAATTAAAACGAAGAAATGAGGAGTAAAAACTTATTTCTTCGTTTTTTTGATTGCATTTTTTCTGTGTTAGTTATATAATTCGCTTAAATAAAAGTTTAGGTTAGCCTAAAAATATAAATGTGGTTAACTATAATTATCAAAGGAGGAAAGAATATGTTGAAGTTTCAACAAATTTCTGCTAGCTATGATGGGATTCATCAAGCGGTAGATAAAATATCTTTTACAGTTGAAAAACCAGCTATTGTGGGAATTATAGGTCCCAACGGCGCAGGGAAATCAACGTTTATTAAAGCAGCATTACATTTAATTTCAAATACAGGGGAAACGACGATTGATGGACAACCATTAAAAACTGTCCAGAAAAAAATTGCTTATGTAGAACAAAAAACGGCAATTGACTATACCTTTCCCATTACTGTTCGTGAGTGTGTTTC
The DNA here is from genome assembly GCF_058216495.1 of Enterococcus sp. AMC1623. Taxonomy (NCBI): domain Bacteria; kingdom Bacillati; phylum Bacillota; class Bacilli; order Lactobacillales; family Enterococcaceae; genus Enterococcus; species Enterococcus sp. AMC1623. Next base: position 3,047,931 of record NZ_CM177096.1, read on the forward strand.
ATTGGGACTGTATCCTCAAAAAATGATTTTTCAACGTTTTACCAAAAATGATTGGCAAAAAGTTGATGCAGCCTTGGACTTAGTTAAAATGAGTGAGTTTAAAGAACGTCAAATTGGAGAGCTTTCAGGGGGGCAATTTCAACGTGTCTTAATTGCACGAACACTTGTCCAAGATGCTTCATACATTTTCCTAGATGAACCTTTTGTAGGAATTGATGCAACGAGTGAAGGCATTATTATGGATTTGCTACAAAATTTTAAAGCACAAGGCAAAATCATTTTTATTGTGCATCATGATTTAAGCAAAGTTGAAGAATATTTTGATGAATTAGTTATTTTAAATAAAGAATTAATTGCTTATGGACCTACACAAGAAGTATTTACAGAAAAGAATTTAGTTGCAGCATTTGGCGATTCTATTTTTATTAGAGGAGGTCGTTTAAATGATTAGTAATTTCATTGATGGATTAGTCAATTATCACTTTTTACAAAATGCTTTGATTACGTCTGTGGCGATTGGTATGGTTGCCGGAGCCATTGGTTGTTTTATTATTTTACGAGGCATGTCCTTGATGGGTGACGCGATTTCACATGCTGTATTACCAGGTGTGGCATTGTCTTATATTTTAGGCATAAATTTCTTTATCGGAGCGATTGTATTCGGTTTGCTTGCTTCGGTGTTGATTACGTATATTTCCCAAAATAGTGTCATTAAAAGTGATACGGCGATTGGGATTACGTTTAGTTCTTTCTTAGCTCTGGGAGTTATTTTAATCGGTGTAGCGAATAGTTCAACGGATTTATTCCATATTTTGTTCGGGAATGTATTAGCAGTTCAAGATAGTGATAAATGGATTACTTTAGGAATTAGTGTTCTTGTACTCGTTTTAATTGTTTTATTCTTCCGTCCGTTACTAATTACGTCATTTGATCCAATGATGGCGAAAGCCTTTGGAATGAAAGTGGAAGTTTACCATTATTTATTGATGATGTTATTAACGTTAGTTTCCGTTACTGCGATGCAAAGTGTCGGAACAATTTTAGTAGTCGCAATGTTAGTGACGCCAGCTGCAACGGCGTATCTATTTACCAAACGTTTGAGCCATATGTTAGTATTATCCAGTTTTTTAGGTGGAATTTCATCTCTTATTGGTTTGTTTATTGGGTATAGCTTTAACATTGCAGCAGGTTCAAGCATTGTTTTAACTGCCGCAACGATGTTTGTCTTAGGCTTTTTATTATCACCTAAACAACGTGCTAAAAATGGCAAGAAAAACTGGTTATTCGCTGCTGGTCTGATTGCTTTATTAGGTGGTGGAATTGCGTTATATACGAACCTACATGCTACCGAAGAAACAGAAGATAAATTAAATGTGGTCGTGACCAATTCCATTTTAAAAGATATTACAGAACAAATTGCTGGCGATCATATCAATTTACACAGTATTGTACCTGTGGGTAAAGATCCCCATGAATATGAACCTTTGCCCGAAGATGTGCAAAAATCAACAGATGCCGATGTCTTGTTTTATAATGGTTTGAACCTTGAAACAGGCGGCAATGCTTGGTTTACTAAACTGATGAATAATGCCAAGAAAACGGTCAATGAAGATTATTTTGCAGTCAGTGATGGTGTAGAGGTGCTTTATTTAGAAGATGAGGCGGCTGGAAAAGAAGATCCTCATGCGTGGCTGAATTTAGAAAATGGGATGATTTATGCAGAAAATATTGCAAAACATCTGAGTGAAAAGGACCCAGAAAATGCAAGTATTTATCAAGAAAATCTTACGAACTATCTCGCATTACTGACTGAATTAGATGAAGAAGCAAAAGCTAAATTTGCTTCTATTCCAGATGACCGCAAATTAATTGTGACGAGTGAAGGATGTTTCAAATACTTCTCGAAAGCCTATGATGTACCTTCTGCTTACATTTGGGAAATTAATACCGAAGAAGAAGGAACGCCAGATCAAATTCGTTTATTAGTCGATCGTTTGAAAAAATCAAATGTCCAATCTTTATTTATTGAAAGCAGCGTGAATCCTAAACCGATGCAAAGTGTTTCTAAAGATTCAGGAATTCCTATTTATTCTGAAATTTTTACGGATTCAATTGCAGAATCTGGCAATGATGGAGATAGCTATTATGCAATGATGAAATGGAATTTGGATAAGATTTATGAAGGATTAGCAAAATAAAAAAATCGCATCGAAATTAATCTTTCGATGCGATTTTTTCGTCTTTTGCAAGATGATAATAGATAATTTCAGGTGGAACACCTAAACGCATAGGCACGACACTCATTCCCAAACCATTGTTGATTGACAGCAGGGTTTTATTGGCAAATAAATACAGACCTCTTTTGTAAGTAGTAGCACCAGGATGTTTATAGCGAACAAAAGGCAAGCGAATTTGTCCTCCATGACTGTGACCGGCTAAAATCAAATCATAGTTTTGAAGATTTTCAACCTGTTGCACGCTGTCTGGTTCATGGATTAACAGCAAGTGCCATTGAGCAAGAGTTGCTTCAAAATCAAATTTGGGTGAACCTTTTATACAATCATCTACGCCTGCAATATTAATTGAAATATGTTCATTGGATCCGAAAATTTCTTCGTTTTTTAATAACGTAAAGCCAGATTCTTTAAGAACTTCACTGACAAAATATTGACCATCGCCAGAATAATCATGGTTTCCTAAAATGGCAATTTTTCCCATGGGAGCAGACATTTTTTTTAATTTTTCAATTAAACGTTTTGTATCGCTACTGGGCCATTTTTTATAGTTGTCAATTAAATCACCAGTAAAGATAATTAAATCGGGTGAAGTCTGCATAATCGAACGAATTACTCGATTTAAACGATAGGGTTTGTATAAGCGTGAAAAATGGGTGTCACTAATATGTGCAATAATCATATTGGTATTTTCTTCATATAAATCGTAAGCGTTGGAAATATCTAGAACTTGCATTTTATTTTTGCGGATAAAGTAATGCTTTTTCTTCAATCGGCGTGGCTCAATGAAGACCATATACAAAAGAAGAAGAGCGATTGTAATCATTATCCCATAAAGTATGTACATGTATTGGGTCTCCTTTGCCATTTTTAATGTAACATATGTATATAGAATAGTGGATTATAAGCAAAAAAGCAATCGAACAAAAGAGAAAATTTTCGCATAAAAAAGTCTGTCGAGTACTTCTTAAGAGTCGACAGACACAAATTCCACATCATTATTTTCTGCGCTTAAAGCGTGTTTTTTTGCCTTTTTTTGAAGGAAGTAAAAAGACTAGACAATCATAAGGCAAACTAATTAAGGACCATGCTAAAGCTTTGCTTGATGGTTGACTAACATATACATTACGAAATAAAAAGTGCATACCAACCAGTCCTACAGCACCAAAAGCAAGTAACCATCCTGTCTGGTCAAAATAAGCAAATTGACGAAATGCTACAGTCATCATGGGATACAAATAAAAGAAAGCTGCCGCTAAACCAAACCGCCAATTACGAGTTAATTGATATAAGCTAAGTAAAAAGAACAATGCCGATAAGAAAATACCAAGTGGCGGAAACAAACTCACTAAGAAAGAATACAGCATACCAAAAAGTAACATACCTGGACCTTTAACTAATGCGGTAATACCAACTAAGATTAAAAGAATTACTAATTGTTGAGGAAAACTAGCAATTGTTAACATTCCGAAACCCAGTAATAGTAACCAATGGGTGAAGGTGTTTACTTGATTTTTATCAGAAACTCGTTGTTTTTGGCGCAGTTGTTGTGCCAATTGCGGAAAATCTTTTTGAAAGGCTAACCCTTTATCTTTTGCTCTTGAATAATACCGGTACTGCGAACGTAAACGTTCCATCCCAATCCCTCCTTTTTCTTTTTCTACTATATTATAAGAAAGAATAGGTTCCAACGTATCCATCTTTAGACGGATGTTTGCCTAGGTCTTAAGAGATACTCGTTTCGAATTTAGCGAAAATGTGCTATTGTATACGAGAGAATTAGGAGGAAGAAAGATGATTTTTGATTCACATACACATTTAAACGCTGAGCAATTTAATGATGATATTCCTGAAACGATTGCTCGTGCCAATGAATTAGGCGTAACGGAAATGGCTGTTGTTGGTTTTGATTATCCAACAATTGAAAAATCCTTACAATTAAGCCAAACATATCAGGATATCTATAGTATCATTGGCTGGCATCCAACTGAAGCAGGAAGTTATACAAAAGAAGCTGAGGCATTCTTACAAGAGCGTTTAACACAACCAAAAGTGGTAGCGCTAGGTGAAATTGGCTTGGATTATTATTGGATGGAAGATCCAAAAGACATACAAGAAAAGGTTTTTCGTCGTCAAATTGCGATTGCTAAAGAACATGGACTACCTATTAGTATTCATATGCGTGATGCTATTGAAGATACGTATCGGATTTTAAAGGATGCAGATATTCGTGAAATTGGTGGAATTATGCATAGCTTTAGTGGCGATGATATTTGGGCACAGAAATTTTTAGATTTAGGGATGCACCTTTCATTTAGTGGCGTTGTAACGTTTAAAAAAGCGTTAGAAGTTCAAGCAGCAGCAAAAGTTGTTCCATGGGATCGACTCTTAGTTGAAACAGATGCGCCTTATTTAGCACCTGTTCCGTATCGAGGGAAAAGGAATGAACCTGGCTATACACGTTTTGTCGTTGAAAAAATTGCAGAATTGCGTGAAGTTACTTTTGAAGAGGTAGCAAAACAAACAACGGCAAATGCCCATCGTTTGTTTGGGATTGAGCGATGAGTAAATTAGCGATTGAAGAAATCATTGTCGTTGAAGGCAAAGACGACACTCGCCGTATTCAAGAAGTTGTTGAGGCAGATACAATTGAAACAATTGGTTCGGCGATTAACGAGGACATTTTGGAACAAATTGCTCATGCGCAAGAAACACGCGGGGTCATTATTTTTACGGATCCTGATTTTTCTGGTGAGAAAATTCGTAAGACAATCATGGAGGTTGTTCCGGATGCTAAGCATGCATTTTTACCAAGAAGCCAAGCAAAAGGAAAGCGCAAAGGGGCAAGTTTAGGTGTTGAGCATGCTAGTAATGAAGCGATTTTAGAGGCATTACGCAAAGTTGTTACGCCTGTAACCAACCAAGAACTAGGTATTCCTCGTCAAGCGTTGCTAGATTATGGCTTAATCGCAGGTCAGCAAGCGAAAGAGCGTCGCGAAAAATTAGGCGATGAATTACGAATAGGCTATACAAATGGCAAACAATTAGCGAAACGTTTAGCGATGTTTCGAATTACCGAAGAAGAATTAGCAGAAGCAATGAAAAAAGTGGAGGAAATCCTGTGAACGAAAAAAGAGAAATTGCTGTCCCATCAAGAACAAAAGAAATTCTTGCAAAACACGGTTTTACATTCAAAAAAAGTCTTGGACAGAACTTTTTAACAGAACCGAATATTTTACGCAAAATTGTTGAAACAGCAGATATTACCGAACAAACCAATGTTATTGAAGTCGGACCTGGAATTGGTGCATTAACTGAACATCTAGCAAAAAATGCGCGCCAAGTTTTAGCATTTGAAATTGATGATCGCTTAATTCCCGTATTAGCAGATACTTTACAAGATTATCCAAACGTTCAAGTAATTCATCAAGATGTCTTGGCAGCGGATTTAATTCATGTTACACAGGAAAAATTTGAAGCAGACTTACCAATTAAAGTAGTTGCTAATCTCCCTTACTATATTACGACACCAATTATGATGCACTTTTTAGAATCTGGCTTACCCGTTGCTGAAATGGTCGTGATGATGCAAAAAGAAGTTGCAGACCGTATTTCAGCTAAGCCTGGAACTAAAGCATATGGTTCATTATCTATTGCTGTTCAGTATTATATGGAAGCAAAATTAGCTTTTATCGTACCCAAAACGGTTTTTGTTCCTCAACCTAATGTTGATTCGGCGATTTTAAAATTAACACGTCGAGCAACACCTGCAGTTGAAGTAACCGATGAAAAAGAATTTTTCAAATTAACAAAAGCAGCTTTCCAATTACGCCGTAAAACACTTTGGAATAATTTACAAAATAATTATGGGAAAGATGAAGCAACTAAAAAATGGCTACAAGCTAGTCTAGAAGCAGCTGAAATTGATCCTTCACGCCGCGGAGAAACATTAACTTTAGCTGAATTTGCCGCATTAAGTAATGAAATGGAAGCAAAAAAACCGCTATAGGTCATTTCTCACAACGAAATCGAATGAAACAAAAACAACACGAATTGACAACTGTTGTTTTTGTTTTTTTTTATACTATAACATTTTTATTTCTAAAAAAGGTTGATTTACATATATACGTTTTGTTTTTTTAAGCTGATACTTATTAGATGGTTACTGATTTATAGAGGAAACAGTTGTTTTCTAAAAAGCTCATTTTTTTCCTTATAAAAAACATTAAAAAATAAAAGAATTATTATCAATATTTTTTGTTTTCATATAAAATATTTTTTGTTCTTTATAGAAAATGTCTGAATTAGAGATAGCTTTTTATAAAATAACGAGCCATTATTATGTAAAAATTTTATTTATAATGAAAAAATATGGAAATAGATAATGAGAATGCTTGTGAAACTCGTTTTGTTTGCTTGAATTTATAATAAATCTTATCCGATGAATGAAAAAAATTATAAATAAAAAATAAGGAATTGATAAGATGATTGGTAAACAAGAATCTTGTTAATGTAGTTAGTACATAAATAATGAGGAATATTGAATAAGGAGAAAATAGCATGTTTGAAATTTTTTTGGATAAAGAAGAGCAAAAAAAGTATATGTTTATAAAAAAACTAGAAGAATCAGACAGTTTTACCTTATCGATCAATGAAATGATGAATGAATTGCAAACTTCGAATTATGTATTCAAACGACTTACCCAAAGTTTGCTAATGGATTTTCAGCGTTTTGATTTGGATAAATTATGTGCGATAGAGATTATTGACCAAAATATTATGTTGAGTTCTAAAGAACATAATATTGCTGAAACACTTTTTGAATTATATATTCAAGAATCAATCAAGTACCGCCTTGTGTTACAAGCCTTTTTACAAACGTATAAATCGTTAAATGAATTTGCTTTAACGGAATCAATTAGTTACCCAATTGCGCATAAAAGCCAAAGTGAACTAAACAAAGAATTACAAAAATTAGGATTTAAGATTAATCGACGCTTTCAAGTAGAAGCAGAAAATGAAGTGGAATTACGTTTTTGGGCAACAGAGCTTTTATTAAAAATTGAAAAAAATAATTTTTTAATTTATGAGAAAAGCGATGATTTTTTTATTAATAATCAACAGAAAAAATTACATTTTGTAAATACCACACTCTTTCAAAAGCTCCATATAAAACACACATTGTTTGTTATTGATACACGTATTAGACATCATTATTTCATAGAAAATGATTGCGAATTTGAAATTATTGACAATAAGCTTTTGCCAAAGGAATTGATAAATACTAGTCGGTTGTTTTTAGAGCGATTTCAACTGTCAGAAAATATACTATGGAATGAAATTTACGCATTGAGTCGCTATTATTTTAGTTTAGAAAGCCTTACTTACCCCTTAGAACTTCCGTCAACCTTTACGATAAGTCGTTGGAATAGCAGTTTCATTAGTGCTTTACAAAAGAAATTTCCTAGAATTTGGAATTATCCTGAAGAAACGAACCAATTATATAAAGAAATTTTTTATGTTCATATTGATTTGCTCAATAAAGGAAAAATCCATAATTACTTTATTAATGCAGAACAAGTGGAGTATTTTAAAAACAGATTTCCGGAAATACACGCATTTTTAACGATTTATATTTCTAACTTAAAAGAAATAGAACCCTTTTTGCATGACCGTAGAAAATATTTGTTTTTGAATTATATGATGACAATCATCACTGTTTTACCATTAGAAGCTATTTTAGATCCTGTTTATATTTATATTGATTTTTCTCAAGGCCGTTTTTACAATCATTTTATTGAAACATTAGTAACAAATTTTGCAAATATAGGAGCAATTGTGACACCTGTCGTGGATAGAGCGGATATTGTCATAACAGATAGTAGGCGCATAGCAACGAATATCGACAAAGAATTTGTATTTTTGCTAAATTTACCTCAAGCAACTGATCTAGAGTTTCTATTTCAGAAGATTGTTGATACACGCTGGTGGAAAAAACATGAATCACAATCAGAATTACGAAAACCATAAGGATTTTATCAATCCTTATGGTTTTTTTTATAAAAAAAGATGGATTTTTATAATTTTTTTTATAAAAAAAGGTAAAAAAACTATAAAAACTGAAACCGTTGTCCTTGACTTGTACAGATAGATTTAGTCAAAAAATACTTTTTAATAATAAAAAAGCTGGAATAAAAAAATAACACGACAAAAAGACAATAATTTTTTCGAATTGCTGGATATTTGTCGTTATTTTATATGTGTCTTTTTTGTGAAGAATAAAATATGTTTTTTTGTTTTTCAATCCAAGGATAAAAATTAGGAAATTTATATGAGAATTATTTTTTGATTAAAAAATAATTATAAAAAAGGTGGGGTTTATTTGTTAAATTGAAGTACATTCATATTCAATAGGTAGATTTGCTAGCTAACTACAGATTATTTTAATGGGAGATTTATAGTATGAAAGAAAAAACAAAAAGAAGAATCAAACTCGTTTTTTTTCTTATGTTACTAATCGTTGCTTTACTTTTAATTTTTAACAATCAAATTCAAGAAGCAATTGTTCGCCATAATAGTCAATCATTTACCATAGCGAACGTGAATCGAGAAGAGATTCTTGAAAACCAAAAAAAAATTACTCAAAGTAAATCAACAGATGCAACCAATTCGTCTTCTAATATAACAAACTCTTCTACAAAAAAAGAGCAAGATATTGACTCAGAAGAAAAGGCGAATGCACAAAATACAGATGGCATTACCTTTGATTTTTCAGCAGTGGAACCGATTAGTACCCAAGCTGTAGTAGAAGCACAACTAAATAAAAAAAATTCAACATATCCTGTTGTTGCTGGAATTGCTATTCCAAGTGTCAATCTCAATTTACCTATTTTTTTAGGCTTAGCAAATGAGAACTTATTGTGGGGAGCAGGAACAATGTCGCCTTCTCAAGTGATGGGCAGTGGAAACTATGCCTTAGCCAGTCATTTGTCTTATGATCCCTATGCGTTATTTTCACCATTAGTGAATGTGAGCATGGGCGATCGTATCTATCTGAATGATTTAACAAATATTTATATTTATGAAATCTATTCAAAAAAATCCGTTGCACCTGATGCGACAGAAGTTTTAGATGAAGTACCTGGTCAAGCTATCGTTACATTAGTAACCTGTGGCGATTATGATGCAACCAGTCGATTAATTATTCAAGGACAGCTAGTAGACGTTGTTCCTGTTGACCAAATGACGACAGAAATGACGACAGCATTTGGGTTGTAATAAAGTTATGCTTATTTCTTTGTAAAGATGAACTATAGCACCACAGAATGAACCAAAAAGAAGCATTAGAATTTTTTTTAAAAATGAAAATGAGTTTTGGAGGGGTATTATGGAATGTTGGGAAAATCATACGTACGAAGCAACAGCACTTACTTTTTCAGATACAAAATTATTTAATGAACGCCCAACAGGCAATCGTTTATCGCCGTGGGGAGTAAATCATTTATTGCTTTATTTGCTGATTTTGACAGATTTACAAGATAAGAAGTTATCTCCAGATCAAGTAGTAACTTTTTCTAGAGGCGCGATGGTTGAAAAAGACGCATTACGTTCAACGCATGGCGTTCGTGGGGAAGAACGCTTATTAATTGATGTATTAAATCAAGCAATTTCATTAAATGCACCAGACTGTATCCGCGCTTTATGCCAATTGTATGGCAGTGAGAACGAAGCACGGAAAAAAATAAATCAACTAGCCATTAAATTAAATATCTCAAAAAAATCTCAGATTAGTTTGACGGGGCGTCAAGCCAATCGTCAAAAAACGAACTTATTTGATTATTATAAAGTTGGTTTAGCTTACTTGAAATTAGCAAGATCCACTTTTTCTTATATAAAAAATAGAATTCATATTATTCAGGGGAAAAAATATCAACCGCAATCATTTATGGATTTAAAAGGTGATGCTATTGCTAGTATTTTTTGGGGAGATCAACAGAGTGATGCTTTAATTTTTCGTGAGGTTGCTGGACAGTTGGTGTGTTCACTAGTTATTAACAGTCAAAACTATATTCAAACCGTTGAATTAGCTTTATTAACCACATTAGTCTCAGATGAAAAAATAGAAGAAATAGAGTTAGAGAATCCCATCATTAATATCTTAGCAGATACGTATTTTGGTGAATTTTATACAAAAAAACGTAAGTTGAAAAATCAAGCAGATGCGTTACAAAAATATGGTTATGCACATTCTTTTGAAAAATTATCAAAAAAAATGAAGAAGGAAGACTTCAATATTGTTACTTATGAGGGGGTGCTAATCAAACCCAATGAACCTTGTTATAACGAAAGAAAAGTTTTCTATCTTGGTGGGGATAAAGAAAAAACGATTAAGGAACTAAAAAATCGTTTCGTTAAGATGATTAACTTGGGAAATAATCATGCGAAAGACTATGGAGAAGAGGCGCTTTTAGATACGATTGATAGTTTAAAAGCAGCAGAAATTTCTACAATAGGTTCAGGTGAAAATCTGTCGGATGCCATTAAACCAGTAATTGTAACCTATGGGAATCAGAAGTTAGCCTTTTTTTCAGGATATTGGCATCGTAATGGGCGTGACTTAGATTTTGACTTTTATGCAACAAATCGTTCAGGAGTTACCACATTAGATGGAATATTATTAGAAGAAATCAAACAATTTAAAAATAGAAATCCTGAAACCCAAGTGGTTATTTTTGCACATTGGGGTGTAGATTTCAAAAATGTATTAGTATCACAACGACAGTTAGCAAAAATTTTAGTTGAAAAAGGTGCGGACTTAATTATTGGTAGTGGTCCCCATAAAATTCAAGAAGTAGAAGAAATTGATGGAACACGGGTATTTTATAGCATAGGTAACGGGATTTTTAACAATAATGGTCTAGAATTCACTAAACCAGAAAATTTCCCATATGGTTATTTCTTAAAATGGAATATCCAAAAGAATAAAATACAAATCTATCCTTTTTGGAATTTTAATCTTGATACATTTTGGCAACCTTATTTTATTAATGAAAAAGATAGACAAACAGTTATTCAAGATATAGAAACGCTTAATTCGAATAAGTTACTAACTAGTGCAAAAAAAGATGAAGCAGGTCACCTGTACTATGAAATAGATGCTTTTAAAAGGAAAACGCAGACAGCTAATGAAAACAGTAAATGGTTAGAGTGGTTTGACCAAAATCTGAAGGGGTATTTTTTACAATCAGACATTATCCCCGATTTTAATTTTGATTTTATGAGTATTGATCCAAAAGTAATAGAAGAAACGCAGTGTGAAAATGCCGTATATATTTCTTTAAGTAAAGAAGATTTAAAAAATATGATTTATTTACCTAACTGGAACCCACTGCATAGAAATGAACAGTTACTAAATAGTAATGCCATTCATAAAATAGGATTAATTATTACAGATACGCCAATCGAACAGTATAAAGACAGTATCCCGCAATATATTGTAGAGAATGGGTTACAAACAGCGTCATTATTAGCAGATTGCATGACAGAAAATGCTTCTGGAAAAATGGTTACTATTACTGGTAGTGCAGGGAAATCTTCTGTGCGAATGCTTTTAGAGCAATTGTTAGAAAAAGAAAAGCCAACTAGTAATACAGGAAATTCAAGCTTACATCTTCCTAATTTAGATATTGCATTGAGTCTAATTACTAATCCTACCATAGCATTAATTGAAGCTTCTGTTGGATGTATGAATCGATTAGGGTATGGGAATGAGACGTATCGTTATCGTAGTGATGTTGTGATTATGACATCGTATGGAAATGCTCATGCAAAGTATGGTGTAGAAAGAAATCTATCCTGTAAGACGGAATTGTTTCGACATACAAAAAATGGAGCTACGGCAGTTATTAACGGTGATATTGAAGAAAAATATTTATGGAAAATACTCCGTGAAGCAAATAGTCAAAATTTGCAGATTAAAACATATAGTTTAACAGATTCTACTGCGGATTGTTGTTTAGTAGAAAGGATTATTACACGAGATGATTCCGAAATAACAGTGTCATTAAATCGTCACCTCTATACATTTAAAGTAGTTGCGGATAATTTAGGAAGAATCCAAAATATTATGGCTAGCTTACTAGCAATCGATGCTTTAGGTTATGCCGTAAATGATTATATTCATTGTTTTCAAGAGTATCATAATTTGCCGAGGAATTTGGAGAAATGTGTGATTGAAAATGAGGATATGAAAGTTACTTTAATTGATGACACACATAATAGTTCCATTCTTGCTTTAAAAAATGGTTTGCAAACATTTAAAGAAAAACGAAAATTTTATACGGGAAATAGTTTATTAGTACTGGGGGAAGTCGCAGATTTAGGAGAAATCAGCTTCCAAGAGCACTATAAATTAAAAGAAATGATACAAGATAGTCCAGCTGACCAAATATTTTTATGTGGTAAGGCATTTCAACAACTGGCAAACGAACTTCCAGAAATCCAATGGTTTGAAGAAAAAGAATTAATTGCTAAAGAAGTTGAAAAATATATAGAAGATGATTCTTTCATATTTATTAAAGGATCGTCACTCAGTAAATTTTATACAGTTGCTGAACAATTAAAACAGTACAGTGTTAAGCAAGAAGCTATACCTTGATGTGCTTAATTGAGGTCGATAGTTATCTTATCAAATGTTCAAAAAATCTACTTTATTTGGTATTCGCATCTAATATTTTTTTAATATTAGATTGAATAATATATATATAATCGTTGGTTAGTTTAGGGAAAAAAGAAGGAGGGACATTCAAAGTATTCCCGAGTTGAGATTTGTTGGTTGGTTACTCATGTTCACAAGCAAAGGATGCAAGCCTTTTTGTAAGGAGGATAAGTAATGAAGAAGAACGACTATAAAAAGATTATGAACGCGAAGCAAAGAAAACGCGTCTCCAAAAGAAATAGTATTTTAGCCAATGCAGCAGTAACAGGGTTGTTATTAACTGGAACTGTAGTGGCACCAGCAACATTGTTATGGGCACCTAGTACTGTAGAAGCAGCTTTAGTTGATGCTTCTATATTACAAAATGTAACTACAAGTAATGATAGTGGAACTATTCTAAATGGATTGTATGATAATGGGACTGCTTATAGAGTTGGAACTGGGGTAGAAAATTTTAATATTTTTGTATCTGGGACAAGTCCTATTGATGCTTCTCTTATTTCAGATAATAATAAACGCATTGTTATTTCAATTCCAGAAGGCTTGCAAGGAAGTATAGCAACTAATGGCCAAGCTCAAATTAATTCAAGTTTTAGCTTAGATTTAAATAATGTACCTTTACTTTCAGGTGGTTTAAGCGCTCTTACAACTGCTGTGGGTGGCTTAGTAACAGGAGTTGGTCAGATAGTGGATACTATTACTGGCACTGCTGGCATTATTTCTAATGTTTCTACTACTGGCGTTGTAATTCAAGAGTTATTAGATGATTTAATTGCACTTGATACAGCAACATTTGCTTCAGATGTTATGTTATCACCAGACGGTACTCATTTATATGTGGATGTGAATGACGGTTTAGGATTAATTTTAGCTCAAAATGTTACAGACATTTTGAACGATCTGAATGATGCTATCAATAGTTTAAGCATTACAGTAGATCCTAATGCCAATATTATTCAGCAAGGAATAGCCACACCAGTAGTAGCAGCAGCTAACTTAATTCTTAACCCGATCAAAACTACTCTGAATGCAGCAGTAAATCTTCTATTAAATCCAGTTATAAATAATGCAGGAGAATTGGTTAATCAATTAGCAGATGCTGCGGTATTAGGTGGAATGGATGCGACTATTCCAGTTGCACTTAATACAGATACAGTAGATCCAGTAGGCGTTCCAAATGATGGTGCATTTAATTTTAATGGTGCAGTTATTGAAGGAAACACAATTGATATTAATATTTTAAATAATTCTAGTGATGCCAATACCATTTATTTTGAAGCAGCTGCTATAGATGTTACAGCACCAACTGCTACTGTAACAGGAAACACAGCAGGCTATACAGTGAGCGGAACAGCTGATCCTGATGCAGAAATAGAAGTTCGTGATGCAGATGGAAATGTAATTGCTAGTGGTGTAGCTGATGGTGATGGTAATTATACAATTCCAATCAATGGTGAAGATGTTTATCCAGGACAACCAGTGAATGTGGTCGCTATCGTTGAAGGAAATGAAAGTGATCCAACACCTGCTGAAATTCCAACTTTAGTAACACCGGTACCAACAATTACTGGTGATTCAGTAAATGGTTATACAGTAACCGGTACGGCAGATCCAAATGTTACAGTTGAAATCAAAGATGCAGATGGAAATGTACTAGGAAGTGGACCTACAGATGGCGATGGTAATTTTTCTATTACAATTCCTGTAGGTGCAGTTGTAGAAAATGAAGAATTGACTGTTAACTCAACTGTTAATCGTGATGGTGTAGATTACATCAGCCCTAACGCAGACATTATTGTTCCAGAAGATGATGAAACAGATGGAGACGCTGATGGCGATGCGGATGGTGATGCGGACGGTGACGCTGATGGCGATGCCGATGGTGATGCTGATGGCGATGCTGATGGCGATGCGGACGGTGACGCTGATGGCGACGCGGATGGTGACGCGGATGGAGACGCAGACGGCGATGCCGATGGCGATGCAGATGGAGACGCAGACGGCGATGCTGATGGCGATGCGGATGGTGATGCGGACGGTGACGCGGATGGCGATGCGGACGGCGATGCCGATGGCGACGCAGACGGCGATGCTGATGGCGATGCGGATGGTGATGCGGACGGTGACGCTGATGGCGATGCGGACGGCGACGCTGATGGCGACGCAGACGGCGATGCCGATGGCGACGCTGATGGCGATGCTGATGGCGATGCTGATGCGGACGGCGATGCAGATGGCGACGCAGACGGCGATGCAGATGGAGACGCAGACGGCGATGCTGATGGAGATGCGGACGGCGATGCGGACGGTGACGCTGATGGCGATGCGGACGGCGACGCAGACGGCGATGCTGATGGCGATGCGGATGGTGATGCGGACGGCGATGCGGACGGTGACGCTGATGGCGATGCGGACGGCGACGCTGATGGAGACGCAGACGGCGATGCCGATGGCGACGCTGATGGTGATGCGGACGGCGATGCCGATGGCGACGCAGACGGCGATGCAGACGGCGATGCCGATGGCGATGCTGATGGAGATGCGGACGGCGATGCGGACGGTGACGCTGATGGCGATGCGGACGGCGACGCAGACGGCGATGCTGATGGCGATGCTGATGGAGATGCGGACGGCGATGCGGACGGTGACGCTGATGGCGATGCGGACGGCGATGCTGATGGCGATGCGGATGGTGATGCGGATGGTGATGCTGATGGCGACGCAGACGGCGATGCTGATGGCGATGCGGACGGCGATGCTGATGGCGATGCTGATGGCGACGCGGACGGCGATGCCGATGGCGATGCTGATGGCGATGCGGACGGTGACGCGGATGGTGACGCTGATGGCGATGCGGACGGCGATGCCGATGGTGACGCAGATGGCGATGCGGACGGCGATGCTGATGGTGATGCGGACGGCGATGCCGATGGAGACGCTGATGGCGATGCCGATGGCGATGCGGATGGTGATGCTGATGGCGACGCAGACGGCGATGCTGATGGCGATGCGGACGGCGATGCTGATGGCGATGCGGATGGCGACGCGGACGGCGATGCCGATGGCGATGCGGATGGTGATGCTGATGGCGATGCGGACGGTGACGCGGATGGTGACGCGGATGGCGATGCCGATGGAGACGCAGATGGCGACGCAGACGGCGATGCGGACGGTGACGCGGATGGTGACGCGGATGGCGATGCGGACGGCGATGCCGATGGTGACGCAGATGGAGACGCAGACGGCGATGCGGACGGTGACGCGGATGGCGATGCTGATGGCGATGCTGATGGCGACGCAGATGGCGACGCAGACGGCGATGCTGATGGCGATGCTGATGGTGATGCGGACGGAGACGCAGATGGAGACGCGGATGGCGATGCGGACGGCGATGCCGATGGCGACGCAGATGGAGACGCGGATGGCGATGCCGATGGAGATGCAGACGGCGATGCTGATGGCGATGCGGATGGTGATGCGGACGGCGATGCCGATGGCGATGCGGACGGAGACGCAGATGGAGACGCGGACGGCGATGCTGATGGCGACGCAGACGGAGACGCAGATGGAGACGCAGATGGAGACGCGGATGGCGACGCAGATGGCGACGCGGACGGAGATGCCGATGGCGACGCAGATGGCGACGCGGACGGCGATGCCGATGGCGATGCCGATGCCGATGGCGACGCAGACGGCGATGCTGATGGCGACGCGGATGGCGATGCTGACGGTGATTCAGACGGTGATTCTGATGGCGACAGCGATGGCGACTCAGATGGAGATTCCGATTCAGACAGCGACTCAGACTCAGATAGCGATTCCGATTCAGACAGCGACTCAGACTCAGATAGCGATTCCGATTCAGACAGCGACTCAGACTCAGATAGCGATTCCGATTCAGACAGCGACTCAGACTCAGATAGCGATTCCGATTCAGACAGCGACTCAGACTCAGATAGCGATTCCGATTCAGACAGCGACTCAGATTCAGATAGCGATTCCGATTCAGATAGTGACTCAGATTCAGACAGCGACTCAGACTCAGATAGCGATTCCGATTCAGATAGTGACTCAGATTCAGACAGCGACTCAGATTCAGACAGTGATTCCGATTCAGATAGTGACTCAGATTCAGACAGCGATGGAGATGGTGATTCCGATGGAGACAGCGACAGTGATGGAGATAGTGACGGAGATTCAGACGGAGATAGCGATGGAGACAGCGACTCAGATTCAGACGGAGATTCTGATGGAGATAGCGACTCAGATGCCGACGGAGACAGCGATGGCGACTCTGATGGAGATAGCGACTCAGATTCAGACGGAGATAGCGATGGAGACAGCGACTCAGATTCAGACGGAGATTCTGATGGAGATAGCGACAGCGACGGAGACAGTGATTCCGACTCAGATAGCGACTCAGATTCAGACAGCGACTCAGACTCAGATAGCGACTCTGATGCCGATGGTGATGGAGACACAGATGAGCCATATGTAGATGAAATTACTGAAGGCGATGTCCTTGTTACCGGGGATGCTATTCCAAACGCTGAAATTGTTATTCGTGATAAGAATGGAAACATTATTGCTAAAGGTGTTGCAGGAGCAAATGGTGAATTTGCTATTCCAGTAACCGGACTAAAAGCTGGTGATAAATTATATATCACTGCTCAAGTTGATGGTAAGAAAGTAAGTAAGACAGTTATTACCACAGTAAAAGCGCAAAACCAAACATCTCAACCAACTGTAAACCCTGTTAAAGAAGGGGATAAAACAATCACTGGTACAGGAACACCAGGTGCGGCTATTACTATCCGTGACAAAGACGGTAAAGTGATTGGTAAAGCAATTGTTGGCGCTGATGGTAAATGGTTGGTAGCTGTTTCTGGTTTACGTGAAGGCGACAAACTATTTGTCACATCTCAAGAACCTGGAAAAGCTGAAAGCAATCCAACAGAAGTCACTGTAGGTAAGAAAGATAGTGGCAAACCTGATAAACCTGGAAAAGGCGATCATAACCATGGTAAACCTGGCGGAAATGGTACAAATAAACCATCTACAGGCAAACCTGGGTTACCTCAAACAGGGGTTGAAGTGAGTGCGACTGCATCAATCTTCGGTGCTTTATTAGCTGTCATCTCTGGATTTGGTATTTGGAAATCTAGAAAAGGTAAAAAAAATCCTAAGTAAGAACAAGTAAGAGCGAACATTCGATGAGGGAGTAATTCCCTCATCGTTTTGAAATTGAGGAGGGAAAGACATGAACAACGTAGTATCTAAGAGTCAAACATTGAACCAATTATTTGAAACTTTTGAGACATATAAGAATGCTGAAATAAAAACCTCTATTTTTATTTTAAGCTATGGAAAAAGTGCTTCCCGTTGCCATGTAAAGGAATTTTATGGCAGAACATTGAAGCAAAGTTGGGACAAATTAGCTTCGTTCTATCGCTCCTTATCAATAAATATTGAATATGCTCGTATTGACTTGATTACTGAAGAAACAAAAGTTACATATGAGGAATTATTAGAAATTATTAATAGTATCAATCGGAATAACTATGTTGAGTTTGGACTTCGACTTGAAGGTTTTAAAAAGAGGAGTTTTTTGAAAGAAGAAATTACCGCAAATGCTTTATTAGTTCCAGATAAAAATCACAAAATTGGTCAAAATAAAGCAAATCTCCATTTCGACACAGCTAATTATAAAAATTACGTTAAAAGAAAATACAATGTTCTAGACCATACAATGAACTATTTCTTAACGTCAGATATTTATTTATTTAAAACAAAAGCTTTTTTTATTGATGAAAATCAATTTTATGAATTAAAAGACTATGGTTTTGGTAATCAATTTCGAATTGTGGAAGAAGATAACTTCCGTGAGATGCTTGATTTAGTCATTCATCAAGGTTCCAATTATTTATTAGATCAATTGGATGAAGCTGGCGAATTTATCTATGGTTATTTTCCGTGTTACGATCGTAATATTCGAAATTACAATGCCATTCGTCATTTCTCTTCAATATATGCATTGTTAGAAGCTGGCGAGTTTCTAGATAATCAAGAGATGATTGAACATTCACTGCAAGGTTTAGTTTGGGGATTTGAAAATCTAGCTGAAGAAAACGACGGCGATTATTTTATTAAAGATCAAATTGGAGAAACCATTGAATATAAATTGGGGGCACAAGCAGTTGCCATCTTGGCTTCGGCAAAGTATACACAAATTACCAATGATACACGTTTCTTTGAAAAAATGAAAACTTTAACACGAACGATCGAAAAACGATTCCTTACTGAAAATGATGAGACGATACATGTCTTTGATGGCCATTTAGCAATTAAAGATAAGTTTAGAATTATTTATTATGATGGTGAAGCTCTGTTCTCAATGTTACGTGCCTATGAATTAATGAAAGATGAAGAGATTTTTGCCATTTGTAAACGACTAATGACGCACTTTGTTGCTAATAATTATGAAAAATATCATGATCATTGGTTGAGTTATGCAGTTAACGAATTTTTAAAACATGAACAAAAAGATGATTATTATATCTTTGGGATGAAAAATGCCTTAAATCGAATTGATTTTATGGAAAGTCGTGATACTGCTTATCCGACGATGCTTGAGTTATTAGTTGCTGCTGCCAAAATGATGTTGAAGTTAGAGGTATATGATCGACGTAAAGAAATTATTTCTGATGAAGAATTTGAAGCAGCAAAAAATCGTATTTTTGATGTGATGAGTCATCGTGCGTATCATGAAATCGTAACTGGTACGATGTTCCCTGAATTTGCGATGTATTTCAAAGCACCGTATAAGATTGAATATGGATTTTTTGCTAGACATGACCGTTTCAGAATGCGAATTGACGATGCAGAACACTTTTTATCAGGACTTGTTAACTATCGCAGTTTAACCTTTGGGAGTGAATAATTATGGAATCTTATGGCGTCATTCGAGTGATTGCATTATTTGCTTTAGCACTCTATGCTGTATCAGTAAGAAAACGTATTAAACGTAATCGAAAAGAAGAACTAAATGATTCACTAGACAATTTTAAAAAAGATGAAAATGGGTTATATCCTTGGGAAACTCATACCGATGATTCGCCAGAAAGTATCCCTTCAGATGCAAAAGTGTTTAAAGAAAAAAACAAAATACGAAGAGGAAGATGGTAGACTGAAAATTTAATATGAGTCATGGACAATTACAGTAGATTAGTATGCAAAGAATCTTCCCCCTGTAATTGTCTGTTTGTATCTAAAGTTTACTGAAAATGGAGGGATGATAGATGGAAAAAGAACACAAACGTCAGCTGTTTATTCGCAAAATAGTTCTCTTTCTTTTCTTATTATCTATAACCTCGGCCAGTTATTTTCACGTAAAAAAAGTAG
Source organism: Enterococcus sp. AMC1623 (assembly GCF_058216495.1). Classification (NCBI taxonomy): domain Bacteria; kingdom Bacillati; phylum Bacillota; class Bacilli; order Lactobacillales; family Enterococcaceae; genus Enterococcus; species Enterococcus sp. AMC1623. The sequence continues at coordinate 3,068,283 of NZ_CM177096.1, forward strand.
AGGCAGCTATCGTAGGATGGTGGCGACCCCTAAAAGTTAGAGTTTTTATTATGCAGCTGATTGGCTGGATTGAATTCGGTATTCGACCGGACTCAGTCCAGCCAATTTTACTTTTGATCGTACGTGGTTATACCAGTAGATGTATTCTTTAATTCGTCGTTTTAATTCTTCATAACTGACTAGTTTCTCTCCATAATACATTTCTTGTTTTAATATGCCAAAGAAATTCTCCATCGAAGCATTGTCTGCACACGTTGCTTTACGTGACATACTCTGGAATACATTGTTTTTATTTAATGTTTTTACCCATTTATTATGTTGGTAATGCCAACCTTGATCCGAATGGATAGTTGTACGGTAGGTTGCGTGATTCTTTATTATCTCTATTGTTTCATTTAGTGGCTCCATGACTAAATCTAATGTTGGGCGTTTCTTAATTCCAAACGCAATCACTTCTCCATTATATAGGTCAAGAATAGGGTTTAAATACAACTTTTCTTCCCCTAGACATTTGAATTCCGTAATGTCAGTTACTAGTTTCTGAAATGGGATAGGTGTACTAAACCGACGTGACAATCGATTCTTCACTATTTTTCCAGTAGTTCCTTTATATGAATTGTATTTACGGGATTTTCGCATGAATTTTACACACTTTAATCCTAGCTCTCGCATAATGCGATACACCTTTTTATGATTAATACAGTATCCTAATTTCTTTAACTCGTCTGTAATCCGTTTATATCCATAACGTTCATAAAACGCCTTAAATAGGTGAGTAATGCGTTCTTTTAGTTCGATATCCAGATCTTCTTTTCCGAAGTTCTTGACATGATAGTGATAGGTTGCTTCGGGAATTCCCACAACTAGGATAATATCCTTTAATCGGAACCCTTCTTCTTTAAGTTCGAATGCCCATTTTGCTTGCGCTTTTCGAGTAAGACATTCGGATTTTCCCGAAAAGCTCTCAGCTTTTTTAAATAGGCAATTTCTAATCTCAGTAGTTCATTCTCTCGTTCTAACTCCGTTTCACGTGTGAACTTGTTTTCTTCCTTTTTCGTTTGTTTATTTAGTTTCTTAGTCATAGAAGGTCGCTCCTTTGATTTTGGTTTCAAGCCTTCTATCCCTTGAGAATTAAAATCTTTCATCCAACGATAAATTAATGAAGGATTATTTAATCCGAATTGTTCAGTCGTTTCCTGATAAGAAGCACCTGTGTCTAACATAAATTGTATCGTATTTAATTTAAATTGAACAGGATATACTTCCTTCCTTTTTCTTCGTTTTAATCCCTCCATCCCTTGTGTTTTATAAGCTCTTACCCAATTTTGTAATGGTGTTGCAGAAGGCATATTGTATTTCTTCGCCAATAATTTATAACCAATATTTCCATCCAAATACTCCGTAACAAGCTTTATTTTAAATTCTTCACTATATTTAGCCATAAAAATACCCCCGAAAGTTAGATTTATTACTCTAACTTTCGGGGGTCGGTACCGATTAGAACTTTTAAACAATCTTTCCTCACAAAATGACAGCCAGACAACAAGTGAGTATCGTTGGCCCGTCAATGAAGTGCAAAAAAGAGTGGTCTTTACTATAGAAGGAAATGAGACGGTGGATTTAGGGCAGATTGTTTTAGTAGGAACGAAAAAAAAGGCTGTGGTGGTCATTCCTGAAACGATGTTAAATCAAGTATCAGTAGGAAATGAGCAAGCTAATTTTAACGGGAATATTTTGTTAGAAAAAAATAATATGCCTGTATTTACTACTTTAATTACGACGGTAAGTGGCGCTGTAGGAACATTATTAGATGGTGTGACCAATTTATTGAAAGGCAAAGTCTTAGGTTTGATTACGTTATCCGATGTTGTTTCTGTTAATACAGGTGACTTGAGTGCCAAGCTAAAAGAATTAACCGATTTATCAGCACTCAATAATGTAGCATTTTCTGAGAATGTGACCTTAACCGCAGATGGTAAAGCAGTGGTTGTTGAACTAGATAATGGTTTGGCGATGAAATTGCAAGATACGGTCAATCAACTACTCGATGAATTAAAAGCGATTGAATTAAAAATTAGCCTGTTGCCTGGAGCGGAAAATTTACCTTTAATCGGGGAAATTTTAAAAATTGTCAATGGTACATTAACGACTAGTGTAAAAGCCTTAGAGGCAACATTAGATAGTACCATCACACTTGCTCAAAATACATTTAATTCAACAGAAAGCTTATTAAAACAACTAGCTGATGGTTCAGTATTAGCTGATTCAACCATTGATATTCCAACAGAAATTAGTCGTCCGAGGCATGTGAATACCGACTTAGATGCAGCGTTTATTGGGACAATTGTTCAGGCGAATGTTATTGATGTCAATCTTCTTTCTCAATCGCAAAGTAAAAACTATATTTATTTTGCACGAGAGATTTTTGAATGGCAGCTTTCTTTGCCAACAAATTTAGATTTTGGAACACATCCAATTCAAACGAAAGCAGCAGAAACGTGGGTTGCTGAAAATGAAAACCAAGTGACAACAGGACAAATCTCTGTAACGGATTATCGACTTAAAACAATCGAAACCAGTTCGAAATGGGAACTAAGTGTGAAGCAAGAAAGTGCATGGCTTAATGGCGAATATCCGTTGCCTAATGCTCAGTTACAGATGAATATTGGCGAAATTACAAGGGTTCAATTTCAACCTGAGGATATTAGCTATCCTCAAGGTGAAAACATTTCTTTATATAATCAAGAAACTGTCAGCCTTTTAAGTTTGGAAAATGCACAAGCATCAGGCGCTGTCACTATTGATTTATCATCTTTTTACCTATATATCCCTGAAAATACCCCCAAATATACAGGAACTTATCAAACAACTTTAGTTTGGACGCTATCAGATGTTCCTTGAGGAGGGAGGAAATGGTCAAAAAATTTATTATTACGCTAATAATGTTGAATTTTTGCGTTTTTTTCATAGAGGTTCATGCAGAGATAACTACTGGAAATGTTGAATTTTATTATGGGGAAACCACCGAAGAAACTACGGAAACAACGACAGAAACGTCAACAACTGATTTTTCTCATGAAACAACAGAGTCTACTGCTAAACCACTGTTTGGACAATTTGGTGAAACGATTAATCAAATGTTAGGTTTCTTCGGGATTATTTTAATTGCAATGGCTATTTACAACATCATTAAAATTAGGAGGTTATCAAAATGAAAAAAAGAATTTTTTTATTGGTTGCTGCATTTGGATTAGTGAGTTTTAGTACAGCATCTGTTGTTTTTGCTGCTGACAATACGACAGGAGAAGTAGAATTTACGCCAGGAGATATTATTTTTGACCCAGAAGAACAAGGTGCAGATCCTACCGCTAAATTACCCACAAACTTAGACTTTGGTGCACATGAAATTCAAACAACTACTGCAGAAAAATGGTACGCAACAACAGACAATACTGGTGAGAAAAATGGGAATAATTTAACAACAGGAACAATTGCTGTTCGCGATAACCGGGGCGACGCTACATCAACATGGTCATTAAAAGTGAAACAAGTCTCGCAGTTTAATTTAGGTGCTTCGACGTTAGGAAATGCGCAACTGAATTTCAAAGTCGGAACATTAAATAATAATCTGGGGGTACCGCCAACTTCTAATATTACAGGCAATCAATTAACGTTTGTCTTGTTTAATCAGGATTACGATGTTCTAACAGCAAATGCAGGGACAGGTGCAGGAGAAACGAAATTACCGATTGAAGAATTTGAATTAGAAATTCCTGCAAATACAGATAAAAAAGCTGGTCAGTACCAAACGAGCTTAATTTGGACATTTTCATACGCGCCAACTACGCCATAATGGAACTGTTGTCAAAAAGGGGATGAAAGAATGAAACGCATAGTGAATTGCTTGTTATGTATAGGAGCAGTCATACTCTTTTATAGTTATGCGGTACCTGTAGAAGCTGCATCACTAGGTAGTTTTGAAGCGAATATCAAGGTTCCTGACTCCCAAACGAACAAAGAATTAATGTATTATGATTTATTACTACAACATAAACAAACAGAGGAACTATCATTAGAACTCAAAAATACCAGTGAGAAAGAATTGACATTAGCTGTTTCATTTCATCGCGCAGTTAATAATTCGAATGGTGCCATTGTGTATTCAGATAGTTCAGAAGGAAAATCTGATTCAGCAGCGTTTGACATTGAAGATTTAGTGGCTGTTTCAGATAAAGAAGTCACCTTAAAACCGGATGAAACAAAGCAAATCACTATCGAAGTTGCTATGCCAAACGAGGAGTTTGCTGGGGTTTTAGCAGGCGGTCTTTACATTCAACAAGTCGGTTCAGAGGAATTTGAAGGGAACGTGCAAAACTTATTTGCAAGAGAAATTGCGTTGATTGTACGCAATCGTTTAGAAACTGTTGAACCAGAAATCAAAATTAATTCTGCTAAGGCACTCCAAGAAAATGCGCGTAATGCCGTGAGTGTGGTTATAGAAAATAGTACACCGACTTATATTGGTGACGTGGAATTGTCTTATGCTATTAGTCGCGATGAGCAAACTATAATTGAAGAAACAAAAATGATTACTTTCGCACCGAATACCAAAATGAATTATTTTATCCCTTTGAGTGGACAAGCATTTGAAGCGGGAACGTACACGGTAAAAACAACGTTAACAGGAGGCGACAACGTGTGGCAAGGCGCACCGACGTTTACGATTGAAGCGGATGAAGCGAACGAATATAATCAAACAGATGTATCGATTGAAAAAAAACCTCTTTCTTGGCTAACGATAGGCATCGGTGTGGCTGTCGGATTGTTATTTATTTTTGTTATTGTACTCGTAATTAAAAATAAAAGACTACAGAAAGAATTAAAATCAACGAAAAAATGAGTCGGAGAATGATTCTCTGACTCATTTTTTAATAAGTGTCTTGACACCTAGCTTATTTATCGATAGAATAGGTTCAGTTTGAAGTGTCTTGACACACTGGAGGAGAAAAAATGAAAACTAATTCTGTAAGAAAATTAACGATAGCGGCGTTATTAATCGCAATGGGAGTTATTATTCCAATGATTATGCCGAAAATCGTGATTGGTCCGGCATCTTTTACTTTAGCAAGCCATGTTCCATTATTTGTAGCTATGTTCTTTTCACCAAGTATTGCCATCGCAGTCGCATTAGGAACGGCATTTGGGTTCATGATGACTGCGCCATTTATTATTGCGTTACGAGCATTGTCACATGTGGTATTTGCGGTGATTGGTGCGAATTATTTACAAAAACATCCAGAAATTATTTTAAGTAATAAGAAGTTTCAAGTGTATAACTTTATCATTGGTTTAGTCCATGCAAGTGTGGAATTGATTGTGGTAGCAATTTTCTTCCTTGCAGGAAACAGTGCAGGTGCAACGTATGAAGGAAACCTGTTTATTTTCTTATTTGGCTTTATCGGCTTTGGTGGGTTAATTCATAGTATGATTGATTACAATATTGCCTTTTTTGTGATGAAATCACTAAGTAAAGCCTTCGACGTACCTGTTTTTTTGAAGGCGAAAGAAATGAAATAGTTAGTAGCTAACTTTTCAGAATATTTACGGAAAATAACGAAAAATTAAGTGTATTTTATTGTTCAAATGGATTTCCTGTGCTATATTCAAGGCGTAGAGTAATCTACAAATAAAACAGAGTAGAAGACAAAGCGTTAAGTGCTGAGAGGATGGGATGTTGCCTCTTGGACGAAGGATGTTATCCGCGGTTTTGTTTTCGCATTCGCTGCATATTTATTTGTGTAGCAGCTCATTAAGGAGATGCTAGAAATGAAAAGAAAAGTCAACGCACACATGATTACAACCATGGGACTTTTGATCGCTTTAATGGTGGTCTTGTCGCGAATTGTTGGATTTGAATCACAGTACCTCAAAATTACATTCACCTTTGTACCAGAAATGGTGATGGGCATGTTATTTGGTCCTTTTTGGACAGGAATAGGCGCAGTGATTGCTGATTTAATCGGGATGGCATTATTTGCTAAATCAACCTTTTTTATCGGATTCACATTGAATGCTTTCATCGGCGGCGCAATTTATGGATTCTTTTTCTACAACAAAGAAGTAACTTGGAAAAATGCGATCTTATGTACACTAACTAACACGATTATTATCAGTTTAATTCTGACGCCAATTTGGTTAGCTATTATGTACAATCAACCATTAACAAGCTGGGTAATTTGGGCGCCGCGTTTAGTTAAATCGGTGATTATGTTACCTGTTCAATCCGCAATGATTTATTTTGTTGGTCGGGTCCTTCCAATGAAACGATTAACTAAAAATTTAAAATTTACCGCATAATTGCATAACTATAGTTAAACATCCACTAAAGGCGAACATCAATCCGATGTCCGCCTTTTTTATTATTGCGATTATTCTCTGGGATTACCCATCATACCTGTTTGAGAAGCTTCTTCACCAGTTTCGGTCACATTAGTAACTGCATCAGAAAGTGTCAGGGTTCCAAGTTCGATACCGTTAATAATTCCTTCCTCATACAAGCCGTTTTTAGCAGTTCCGTTTGCTTCAGTTCCACTAATCAATGTATACGTTTCGCCAATTTTTAAATCAGCAGAAGAGATCGTGAGATGTTGGAAATCTTTGTTTGGTTGATAGGTGACAACCACATTTCCGGAACTATCTTGTAAACTAATAATTGTTCCAGCTTTTTGCGTACTATCAAAATAAATACCAAAAGAAGGTTGAGTGGAAGACTCTGACACATTCATTGCCATACCGTTACTTCCGCTACTAACAAGAGTTCCGCCAGTTAGTTCAAATGTACCGTTATAATCAAGGGCACCATTGTCATTTTCAGTTGGTCCATTGATGCTTAACGTTCCACCAGACATTTGAATATTTCCGTTACTATCTAAGCCGTCACCTTGGGCATCAATCGCTAGCGTTCCGCCATTGATAATAATTTGCTTACTTTCATCGGCTTGATTGCCGCCACCAGGTCCGCCATCAAAGGAATCCGCGCCAAATGTTCCTGTTTCAGAAGTGGTATCACTACCACCACCTGCATTGACGCCATCATTACTAGCAACTATTGAGACTTCGCCATCATTTAAAGTAATGACGCTTGCTTCTAATCCTTCATAAGAATCGGTGATAACAATCGTTCCACCGTCAATGGTCAAATTATTGTCGGTGTGAATTCCGTCATCTGCTGAGGTTAGTTTTAATTTGCCACTTGCAATGGTAATATCTCCATTGCTATGGAGACTATCGTCAGCGCTATCAATCGTCAATGTTCCGCTTTGAATAGTCACTGCTTTACCAGCTTTAATTCCTTTATAGCTTTCCTCTGTTGAAATGGGTTCTTCACCGGTTTGAATAGTGATATCTGCTTGCTGAATGGTTACATTGGTTTCGGCTTGAATGCCATCACGTCCAGAAGTAATCAAGAAGCTACCGCCATCGATTGCCACAAAACCTTTTGTTTCATCTTCAGTATTGTTTGCTTGAATCCCATCGCCTTCTTCGGTAGTTAACGTGTAAAGTCCGTCTTTAATTTGAATGGAATCTTTACTTTTTAGGGCGTTGTTTTTCGCATTAATAGTGTAATTTCCAGAGATTAAAATCAAATCATCTTTGCTGCGAATCCCATTATTGTAATTTCCATTAATGATTAGTTCGCCCTCTCCGTTAATAACTAAATCTTCTTTGCTAAAGAAGGTGGCATCTGGTTCCGTTTCATTTGCTTCTAATTGATAGTCACTACCATCTGTTAAGGTCGTAGTTGAATTATCTGCGAGTGTCGTAATGACTTTTTCAGCTTGTTCAATTAAAATAGCGGGACCTGATTGATTCGTAATAGTCACGCCGTCTAAGATGAGGTAAACTTTCTCTTCTTTGCCAACGTTGACAATGACTTGTCCATTTGTAAGTTCGCCAGTCAGTGTATAGGTTCCAGCTTTAGTAATGGTAACTGTTTGATTATCGACAGTTGCGCCATCACTGGCTTCTGTGGCATCAGATAGCTCAATTGCCTGGCTATCTGATGCATCTGTATTAAAATCTTCATCTTCATAAGAACCAATTGTCTCTGTATTTGTAGCGGTGAGCTGGACTGCTTCATTGCCAATTGAGAGATCCGTGCTGTCAGTGGTAGCTGTGTCATTGTGAGCGCAAGCACCTAATAATAAGGCGCTTACTAATGAGACATAAATTATTTTTTTCATGCAAATCCACTTCCTTTTTTCTATAATTCGTCGCGATTAGTGGCGACCTTGCCTAAAACAATTGGTAAATTACCATTGCGTACACGAATGGCATCGATTAATTCTTTTTCTTGTTGTTGATCTTTAAGTAATAAAATGTAACGTAATTCATATAAGCTACCCATAGTAGTAGTTCGAACGGAATCAAGACGATGGCTATAAGCGAATGTTTCAAAAATATCAGTGAACAAGTCAGGATAATCTAAATCTTCTGGAATAGTCACTTTTAATTCACGTTCTGTGGTTTTTTGATTCCCAAAGTTTGTCCGATAGATAACCAATAAAAAGATAGCAACAACGGCAGAGAACACCGCAATATATGAGACATACCCCATACCAGTTGCTAAACCAATTCCCATCGACCAAAAAATACTTGTAATTTCTCGAGCGCCACCAGCCACTGAACGGAAACGAATTAAACTAAACGCACCTAGTACCGCCATCCCAGTCCCTAAATTCCCATTTACCAGCATAATCACTGATTGAACAAGAACTGGCAAAACGGCTAAGGTAATTACAAAATTTTTGGTGTAGACATTGCGATACATATGAATAAAAGCGACCAGCATCCCTAGAACAATGGCGCTAATGATACAAATTAATAACTCCTGAATATGGATATCTCCTGAACCTTCTGTAAATAGACTAGACAACATAGAATAATTCCTCCTTGAATAAGTAACGTTGATAAGTTTGTGCATATTTTGAAAAACTACCTTTTTGCACGTGATGTTTCGTTAATAATTCGACAAACCACAAAGGATACGCCCCCATTGCTTTGACCTCCATCAAAACATCTAACTCTGGTGCGACCAATTCACCGCGAGTTGCAGCCAATGCTACGTGATTGACTTGATACCGAATATTTTGGTCAAAAGTTACACGAAAATCCTCATCATCTTCTAAATAAAGAGAAAGTCGATCATAAGAAATCAAAACTTTCGGCAGTAAATCCGTGTGTTTTAAAAATAACCAATTAATTTCTTGAGCAATTTGTGACTGCTCCAATGCAAGTGGGAAGTTTCCTGTTTGTTCCCACGCAAGATAATCGGTGTAAGTTAAGGGAATTCGGCGTTTATAAACAATGCCTTTCACTTTTTTCTTAATTTCTAAAAAAACGAGACTATCATTTGTTGGTGTACCATAACTTCGAATACGAAATTTCTCTTTATATTTGGGCTTATCCATCGAATGACGAATAAAGTGATAATTGTCCGTATCGTAATATAATGAACGAATCGTGTGTAAGCCATATTGATCGACGGTCATATACTGTTGTAGTTCTTGAAAAAACGCTTCGAATTGTTTTTGATTGAAGAGATATTTGCTCTCTTTTCGTTGAAATACTTTTTTGAGTTTCATATTTCTATTCCTCCTTCGTTTGCTTTCTGGTGCTATCATAAAAAGTGAACCTTAAACTTAGCTTAAGCGAGAATTTAAGGCTGAATTAAGCTAAAAATGGTATGATATCTTTAAAGAAGGTGAAGAAAATGATTAAATTTTTATTGATTGAAGATGATGTTATTCTCTCAGATACAATTAAAGAAATTGTCACAGAATTAGGTGAAGCAACACAAGTCTATACAGGAAATGAAGGATTATACGAAGCCGAATCTGGTGTGTATGATTTGATTATTCTTGACTTGATGTTGCCGGAAATGAATGGGTATCAAGTATTAGCGGAGCTTCGTAAGCAGGGCAACCAAACGCCCGTCTTAATTTTGACAGCCAAAGATGGCTTAGAAGATAAAATAGAAGGATTTCAAAAAGGTGCCGATGATTATTTAACCAAACCGTTTTATCGGGAAGAATTAATCATGCGCATAAAAGCGTTACTCAAACGTTCATTGGGTCTTTTTGATGAAAATACGCTGACGTATCGAACGATTACTTGCCAATTAACAAGTAAAGAAGTGCTTTATGAAGGAAAAATTTTACCGATTCAAGGACGCGAATTTGATTTGTTGGTGTATTTTTTACAAAACCAAGGCATGATTTTAACTAAAGAACAAATTTTTGACCGAATTTGGGGATTTGATTCTGAAACAACGGTGACCGTCGTTGAAGTGTATATGAGCCATTTACGAAAACATCTGCGTCCTACAGGTTTAGAAAAGGATTTTCGAACATTACGAAATGTTGGCTATATGTTGAAAGGAGAGGAAACATGAACAAAACCCTCTCACGAAAACAACGCAGAAATTTTTTCTTGATGAACGTCAGTGCCTTTGCGGTAATTTTTGTCTTTTTAGGAATGATTATCTTACAATTATTAAGTCAAACTGCGTATCGTGAAACCGATCAATCCATTACGGAGATGAATCATAATCCTGAATTTATTCAACAAGAAATTGCGCGTTATCGCGATGATTCTTTCCCTGAGAATTTTCATAAAGAACCGCCGAAAAGTCCTTCCAGCAACCGTTTTAACACGCAAATTATTTTGTGGTCAAAAGACGGTGAAATTTTGAATAAAGACGCGATAGGTGGACGATTTTCACAAATGGAAAATCTACGGTTGCAAACGAGTCAATTAGAAGAAATTCAAACAGTAACCATTCAAGACGATGAAGATGAATTAGTTTTTCACTCATTAACGAAAGAATACGCAGATAATGAAATTGCCTACGTTCAAATATTATCAAACGTCAATCAAATTCAGCATTCTTTGACCAATTTTCGTGCAATCGTGGTCGGTTGTATGATTGTATTTTGGTTATTATCAATTGGTATCAGTTATTGGTTATCTGCTGTTTCAATGAAACCTATTTTAAAGGCATGGCAAAAGCAACAAGAATTTGTGGAGAATGCGTCGCATGAATTACGCACGCCGTTAACCATTATCCAGAATCGCTTAGAAAGTCTTTTTCGAAAACCAGACCAGACCATTTTAGACGAATCTGAAAATATTGCGCAAGCACTCAATGAAACACGTCGTTTGACGGGATTGACAGCGGACTTATTAACGATTGCTCGGAGTGATGCCAATCAATTAATGTTAGAAAAAGAAGCGGTTGAAACGGAGGCCTTTTTAACAGATTTAGTCGTACCTTTTCAAGAAATGGCGGAATTGGAAGAAAAAGTTTTTACATTGGACGTAGCCAATTCTCCAACTGCGGTCATTGATCGTAAGAAGGTGTATCAAGTTATTGTCATTTTGTTGGATAATGCGTTAAAGTATACAAAGCAAGGCGATACAATTGAGGTAATCTCAACTAAACGATCCAAATCATGGGAATTACGTGTAAAAAACACTGGTCCAAGTATTTCCAAAGAAGCCCAGGAACATTTGTTTGATCGCTTTTATCGCGAAGACAGATCACGTTCAAAAGAAACAGGCGGGTATGGTTTAGGGTTAGCCATTGCGAAACAAATTGTTGAAGAGCATCAAGGGACCATTACTGTGAAGGATGTGAATCCTCATGGGGCTGATTTTTGTATTCAATTGCCATTGAATTAAGTCAGCATGAAAGGAGAAAGTATGGGAAAAAAACTTGTTATTGCAGTTGAAGTCTTGGTATTAATTGCCGTGATTATTGGAACCTATTTCTTTTTTACAAAGAATGAAACCAAATCAAATGACAAAGAACCAAGTCAAACCAGCCAAACAACTACGCGTTTGTCTAGTCAAAGCCAAGAAGTAGATCCGTTAGATGAGTGGATGGATGAAATGACATTAGAAGAAAAAGTCGGACAATTATTTTTTGTTCGAGTACCAGAAATCAACCAAATTGAAGACATTCAATCCTATCATTTAGGTGGGTATGTATTATTTAGTCGTGATACAGATGGGGAGACCCAAGAGAGTTTGCGTCAAAAAATTGCTAGTTATCAAGATGCTAGCGACGTTCCGTTGTTAATTGGTTCAGATGAAGAAGGCGGAACGGTTACTCGTATCAGTCAAAATCCGAATCTTGCGCCACAGCCATTTGCTTCACCACAAGCAATCTATGCGTCTAGTGGTTGGGAAGGAATTGTTGAAGATACGAAACAAAAAGCTGATATTTTAACCGATTTAGGAATTAATACCGGCTTGTTCCCAATTGCTGATGTTGCCACAGATCCAACTGCGTTTATTTATGATCGAACAATTGGTTTAGATGCAGAAGGAACAAGTGAATTTGTTGAAAAAGTTGTAACAACACTAAAAGAAGCTAAAAGTGGTTCTACTCTGAAACATTTTCCAGGATATGGCAATAACCGTGATTCTCATGTGGAGATTGTGACAGATGAGCGACCATTAGCAGAAGTCGAAGCAGATTATTTACCATTTGAAGCAGGTATCAAAGCAGGAGCAGATAGTATTTTAGTGTCACACAATATTATTGCCAGCATTGATTCTGATGCGCCAGCGTCCATTTCGACCAAGGTTCATGAAGTATTACGCAATCAATTAAATTTTGATGGTGTGATTATGACAGACGACATGGATATGGCGGGTCTAGCTAATTTTATTTCACAAGAAGAAGCGGGCTTAAAGGCGTTACAAGCAGGCAATGACTTAGTGATGTCTTCTAGTTACCAACAACAAATTCCGTATGTGATTCAAGCAGTTCAAAATGGGGACTACAGTGAAGAACAATTAAATGAATCGGTTCGTCGCGTGTTAACATGGAAACAACAGTTAGGATTAATTTAAACGATACCTCTTTTTCAGATAGTTCTGGAAAAGGGGTATTTTTTGACGACTGCTTACACACATGTTACCGTAATTATAAGCACTTCATTATTAAAGGAGGAAGACAAGATGAAGAAATATGAGCAACTATTTTATGATGGTAACTGGCAAACAGCCGACTCTCAAGTATTTTCAGATGTAGTCAATCCTGCAACCGAAGAAGTCATTGCCCAAGTGATTCAAGCAACGCATAAAGATGTGGATAACGCAGTTGCAGCTGCGAAAAAAGCTTTTTCAAAATGGAATACCACAGCACCAAAAGAACGTGCGGAGTATTTAGAAAAAGTATTAGCCATTATCAAACGTCGCCAAACGGATATTCAAAAAACAATTATTCAGGAATTAGGTGCAAGTAAGCAATTTACAAAAAATGCGCAAGTTCCGTTATCGATTCGTGAGATGGAAGCCACACTTTCTGAATTTGCAACCTATTCATTTGAAGAAACCGTGGATAACGCCAAAATTACGAAAGAAGGATATGGTGTGGTTGCTTGTGTAACTCCTTGGAACTATCCTTTCAATCAAATTCAACGAAAAATTACGCCGGCGTTATTAGCGGGTAACACGGTTGTTGTTAAACCAGCTAGTAATACACCACTCACAGCCATTTTATATGCTGAAATTATGGAAGAAGCTGGGTTACCTAAGGGTGTCTTTAATTTAATTACGGGGAGTGGTGGCGATGCAGGGGATTATTTAGTTTCACATCCTGACGTCGAAGTCATTTCCTTTACTGGTTCAACAGAAGTCGGAAAAAACCTCTATCATCATGCCGCAACGACCGTTAAAAAATTAGTTTTGGAATTAGGCGGTAAATCAGCGATGGTCTATCTAAAAGGTGGCGATTTATCGGCTGCTGTCGAGGCTGCTGCCAGTACCGTTTTAGACAATCAAGGACAAACCTGTTCGGCACTTTCACGTTTGTTGGTTCCTAGTGATGAATTAGAACAAACAAAACAATTTTTAAAAGAATATTATGCAACTATCCAAGTCGGAGATCCAGCGGAAGAAGCAACTCGAGTGGGTCCAATGGTATCAGAGAGTCAACGGAAAACCGTATTAGAATATATTCAAAAAGGGCAAGAAGAAGGCGCAGAAATCTTAGTAGGTGGTCAGGCAATTGAAGGCAAAGGATACTTTGTCGAACCGACTGTTTTTGTGAATGTTACCAATGACATGACGATTGCCCAAGAAGAAATTTTTGGTCCAGTGTTAACCGTAGTGACGTATGATACAGTCGAAGAAGCGATTGAACTTGCGAATGACTCGGTTTATGGTTTATCAGGTGCTGTTGTTGGCCCAACGGAAGAAGCTGAGAAAGTAGCACGCCAATTACGCACAGGAAATGTGATTGTCAATGGTGGCAAGCGCACAGCGAAAGCGCCATTTGGAGGCTATAAACAATCCGGATTAGGTCGTGAAAATGGCTTATATGGACTAGAAGATTATCTTGAAACAAAAGCGATTTTCTTATAAAGCATAAAAGCAGTCTGCGGACTGCTTTTTTTTATGTAAAATTTTTCTTAAATTTATCGAAAAACAATAAATTTATATTGAATATCGATAAATAAAATAATAAACTCAATCCATCAATAATAAAGGAGTTTTCCCAATGAAAATCAAAACAACATTTTTAAAAATTATTTTACTAGGAATGAGTGTATTCATTTTATTTGTAGCTATGCTTTGGACGTTTGGTTTAATTCATGCCTATTCCGCCAATGAACTCTATCCAGCCAGAATTATCGCACATATTTCGCTTTACGGTACCGCGATTTCATCACTAAGTATTATTTTCTTTGTGTATCGTATTTTACGCTTAATTGATCAAAACAATCCTTTTTCAACACAAGCTCTGCAACTTATTCGAAAAATTAAGCAAGCAACCTTAGTCATTTTTGTTTTATTTTTAGGTTTATTACCTATGGTTTATCGAATTGCAGATGTGGAAGATGCACCAGGTGTAGTCATCATTGGTTTGGGAATTATTGCTGTTCCTTTAGCGCTATCGGTATTTGTAGCAACTATCGAAAAATTATTAGAAAGCGTCATTCAAATCAAGCATGGAAATGATTTGACGGTTTAGGAGGGAGACAGTGATGCCAATTAGAGTAAACATTGACCGAATGTTAGTGGAACGTCAAATGTCTGTCACGGAACTTGCTGAACAAGTCGGTATTACAATGGCCAACATTTCCGTATTAAAAAATGGCAAAGCCAAAGCGATTCGCTTCTCCACTTTAGAAGCATTATGCAAAGCATTGGATTGCCAACCTAAAGATTTATTGGAATACGTAGAAATGACGGAGTGATTTTAGCTATAGACTAAATTAAAAGACCTCAAAAAATGAGTCTTTGAGGTCTGAAACAGCGGATAACTATTTTTCTAGGTCATATTTATGATGAAATAAATCTTGGATAAAGGTCTGGGCATTATCGTCTAGCAGCGGATGATTTTCTAACGTCTTCAAAGTTTCTTTCGTATGATCAAAGAAACGCACAGGGGCAAATGTGCCACGTTTTATGAAATTTGTGTAGCGATTTAAGTATAATGCCAAAAATTCTAATTTTTTTACTTCATCAATCGGGAGTGCCTGAATAAAATCGTAAACAGATAAGAAAATTTTAACAGCATCTCTCGGTGGTGTACCAGCTTTGGAGAGCGATTCACCATCTTGTTCACCGATAAAATAGTATGTTTTTTGATTACCTAAAATGGCAATTTTAAGGGACACACTATACATTTTCATCATAAACCAATTGTCTTCACGAACTTTGATGGAATCAGGAAAATCAAGTTGATATTCATCAATTAATTCACGCTTAAAGAGTTTTCCTACAGCATTTAAAGAATTATAGAGTTTAGTCTGTGAGAAGGCTAGATTAGTTACGGTTGTTGGATAAGAAAAGGCGGATTTACTGATAGCACGGGTACTACCTAAACCACGCGCATAAGGCATACAAACCATATCATTATCACCAGATTCAGCAATTGCCATCGCATCACTTAAAGCGTGTTCGGTTAAGTAATCATCCGAATCGAGAAATAATAGCCATTTTCCAGTAGCTAATTTAATACCGTTATTACGTGGTACAGACGCACCACCAGAATTTTGCTTTCGGCGCGCAATGAGAAAATTTGGAAAAAATTTTTCATAATCTGCTAAAGTATCAAAACTATGATCTTGTGAATGATCATCAACCGCGATGATTTCCACTTTTGTTAAGTCATAAGTTGTTTTTTTCAACCAATCCAGCGTGACTTTCACAGATTTTTCCCGATTATAAATAGGAATGATAATTGAAAGTAAAATGTTAGGTGTTTCTTTTTTGAACTTATACTGAGAGAATACTGCTAATTCGGTGATTGCCATATAAAAATCCTCCGTTTTGTATACTTTTCTAAAGTATAGCATATCCATAAAAAATAGCGAGAAAACGTTGCGTTTTCTCGCTGCTTTTTACTGTTCAAACTGTGCATGATGCAATTGATAATACGCGCCTTTTTGCGCAAGTAACTCTTCGTGTGTTCCTTGTTCAATAATATGCCCCGCATCCATCACTAAAATTTTATCAGCTGATTGAATGGTTGAAAGTCGGTGTGCAATGACGAAGCTTGTGCGTCCTTGCATCATTTCGAGAAAGGCAGATTGAATATTTTTTTCTGTTAAGGTATCCACAGAACTGGTAGCTTCATCTAAAATTAACATAGCTGGATTACTAATCATTGTACGAGCAATTGTTAATAATTGTCGCTGCCCATCAGAAATTTTAATTCCTTGTTGTCCGATTGGTGTATCTAATTTTTGAGGTAAACGCATGACGTAATCATACATGTAGGCTTTTTTCAATGCAGTATAGATTTCTTCATCGGTTGCTTGCGCATTCCCGTAAGTTAAATTTTCTCGTAAAGAAGCGTCAAACAACCAGGTATCTTGTAACACCATGCCAAATTGTTGGCGTAAATTGTCGCGTTTTAATTCACGAATATCCACACCGTCAATGGTGATTTTACCACTATCCACATCGTAAAAACGCATTAATAAATTAACCAATGTCGATTTTCCAGCACCTGTTTTTCCTACAATGGCAATTGATTCACCAGGTTCAGCAGTAAAAGTGAAGTTCTCAATCAATGGTCGCTTAGAATCATAAGCAAAATCAACTTCTTCAAAACGAACCTCACCTTGAATAGCTGTTAATTCTTTGCCCGTTTCATCCGAAGATTCAGGCGTTTGATCCACTAAATCAAATGTTCGTGTTAACCCAGCTAAAGCTGTTTGAATTTGCGTCGTAATCCCAGAAATTTCAATAAACGGTTTAGAAAACTGTGAGGAGTAAATGGTAAAACTCGAAACAATCCCAATCGTAACCAATTCACTCCCTGAAAAAATTAAATAGGCACCGGTAAAACCAACGGCTACATAAGCCAAGTGATCGACAAAACGTGACAACGGATTGGTTAAGGAAGAAGAAAATTGTGCTTTTTGTCCACGTACATATAATTCTTGATTAATTGTTTCAAAACGTTGTTGATTATTTTCTTCTTGTTGGAAGGCTTTGACAATTTTTTGATTGCCCACCATTTCTGTAATAAAGCCAGAAACTTGTCCGACAATTTCTTGTTGCTGACGAAAATCATTTTGTGATGCACGAGCCACAGCCCAGCTTACTAGGAAAATAATGGGTGTGGATAATAAAACGACAATTGTTAAAACCACACTCATACGAACCATCATAAATAAAGCGAGTAATACAACAGAAACACCTGAAAATAATTGATTGAAAATCGCTGATACAGCGACCGAAACATTATCCATATCATTCGTAAATCGGCTAACAATATTGCCGTGAGAAGTCTGATCATAATAACGCAAGGGAAGCTGGTTCAATTTTTGATAGGCGTCTTTTCGTAAATCGGCAGCTGCTAAATAAGCTACTCGATTTCCTAAGCGTTGAATAAACCATTGACTAACTGTGGTTACGCCAACAATACCGGCAAATAGACCCAAAATTTTATATAACTGGTTAAAATCAACCGCATCTTTTCCAAGTAACTGATCGACCGCTTGTCCAATTAAAAAGGTCATATAAACCGAAGTGAGACCAGCAATGATCCCAAGTAACATGGCAGTCATATTTTCTTTTCTATAGCGTAATAAGTAAGGGAAGAATCGTTTTAGACTATTCCAATCAAAAGATTTTGTTTTCATTCGATTCCCTCCTCTTGTGATTCGACAATTTCTTGGTATTCTTGCGATGTCTGTAGCAACTGTTCATGAGTTCCTTTAGCCACTAATTTCCCTGCATCCATTACAAAAATTTGTTGTGCATCTTGGATTGAACGAATTCGTTGGGAAATAATGATAACCGTCCCATTAAGTGTTTTCAATGCTTGACGCAAATTTAAGTCTGTTTGATAATCTAACGCACTCAAGGAATCATCCAAAATTAAAATTTCTGGTTTAGCAATTAATGCTCGCGCAATGGTCAACCGTTGCTTTTGTCCACCAGAGAAATTTTTTCCACCTTCAAAAATCATCGTATCCAATCCATCAGGCAAGGCTTCGACAAAATCCCGTGATTGTGCGAGCTCTAATGCTTCCCAACATTCTTCATCTGTAGCGTTGTTTTTTCCCCAATGTAAATTATCTCGAATCGTTCCAGTGAATAGGACTGCTGTTTGAGGAACCATGGCAATTGTTTTTCGTAAAGCATTCAACTCCCACTCACGAACATCTTTATTGCCAACCTTTACCGAACCTGCAGCAACATCATAAAAGCGAGGAATCAACTGAGTTAAAGCTGTTTTTCCACTACCAGTGGGGCCAGTGATGCCAATCGTTGTGTTGCTTGGAATCGTGAAGTTAATATTTTCTAAAGCTAAACCAAATTCAGGAGCAAAGCGGAAATCAACCTGTTCGAACGAAATACTGCCATCATTTGTAGAAGTTTCCGTGGTTTGAACTGATTGAATAGAGGATTCAACATCTAAGACTTCATTAATACGACTTGCCGAAGCCGCCGCTCGTGTGAAAAGAACGACCAAATTGGAAACGACAATTAACGCTAATAACATTTGATTCATATAATTAACCAATGCCAAAATTTGACCTTGTTGCAAATGACCGATATTTACTTTAAAGCCCCCAATGTAAAAAATGGCTAAAACACCAATATTTAAAATTAAAGTTGTAGCAGGCGTCAGCAATGCAGAAAGATTTGTTACGCGCAAATAAACTTTAGATAGTTCGTCCGTAGAGTCATCAAAACGTTTGATTTCTGTTTGACGACGGGCAAAGGCACGAATCACTCGTACACCACTTAAGTTTTGGCTAACCAATTCGTTAACATGATCCAATTGACGTTGGACAATTTTGTATAGCGGGACAGATTTTGCAATAATAAAAAATAAAACGAAACAAAACAGCGGCAACATCAATAAGAAAACCAGACCAATTTGCCAATCAATATAAAACGACATAACAACAGCACCGATACTGAGAAAGGGTGCCCGTACTACCAAACGAATAAGCATCGCTAGAGCAACTTGCAATTGATTCACATCGTTGGTTGTACGAGTAATCAATGTATCTGTTCCAAACTGATTCAACTCTTGATGTGACAGTTGATTGATTTTTTTCATCAATTGATTACGTAATTCTGTTCCAAATCCTTGTGACGCATACGAGGCAAAATATTGACAAATTACTGCGCACAATAATCCAACTATCGACATGACAACCATCCAAATCATCATTTCCATCACTTTGGACCAATTGTTTTTCTGAATCCCTTCATCCACTAAAATTGCCATTAATAATGGTAAAACAAGCTCAAAAATTGCTTCTAAAAATTTGAAAAAGGGACCGAGAAAAATTTGTTTTCGATAATTTTTAGCATAATGTAATAAACGAAACATAATTTCCTCCTTAAAATAATATGATAGCAATATTGTAACGCAAAGAAACAATGAAGGAAAGTTGCAGAAACTAAACACTGCATAGAGAAGCAAATACGGACTATGTTACAAATGCGTTACGAGCTAGAATCCTAATTTATCAACATTTAACCATTGTTTAACACTGATAAATAAGGATATGTATCAAAAATATCTACTATCTCAGCGAATTGTAATAATCTGTAAATGAATTGCAACAAATAAGGAAGTCTACTTTTGTATAATATACAAAGTTGGAGAATAAAAGGAAGGTGTTGAATTCGTGAAAGCGAAGAAATTTTTAGCAACTTGTTTGTTGGGAATGACTGTTACAGCGCCATTAGCAGTAAGTGCTGAGTCACTAGAATCTTTGGATAAAAAAGAAGAAGTACTTCTACAAAAAAGTGAAACAATTAGTGCTGATGTCCAATTAGCATTGCAAGATGTTAATCAGAAGTATCAAGAAGTAGAAGAACTGAAAGATAAAATAGCTAAAAATGAAGTGATTTTAGCATCCACAAAAGAAGAAATGAAAGCAACAGAAGAAAAAATTGCACAAAGAAAACAGCTCGTTGCGGATCGTTTACGAACGTTGCAGTTGAATCGAGCATCAGAAAATAAGTTGATGTTATTACTACAGGCTTCAAGCATTCAAGAATTTGTCAGTGGTGTGTATGCCATTTCTGTCTTGCAGACAGCTGAAAAAGATGCCCTAGATGAATTAGATGCAGAGGTAGCTAAATTACAAGAATTAGAAGAAACAGCCACCACTACACAAAAAGAACTTGAAACTAGTGAGCATGCCTTAGTGACTGAAGCAAATGATTTAGATTCAAAAATTAATGATTTGCAAGATCAACTTTCCGATAATCAAGACGCCTTACAATCTGTAGCTCAAAGTAAATATGTTGAGAACGAACGTCTAAAAGCAGAAGTGGAACGTAAAGCAGCCGAAAAGCGTGAAGCAGAGCAAGCGCGTCAAGCAGAAGAAGCCAAAGCTCAGCAAGAAAAAGAAGCAGCTGAAAGCCAAGCTAAAGAAACACAAACCGAAGAAAAACAAGAAACAACCGTTGAATCTGAAGCCAGTTCTGAAGACACAAGTAAAAATACAACAGCAGAACAACCAGTGCAAACTGAAAAATCAACGAATACAACAATAGAATCTGAAACAAAAGTAGAAACACCCAAACCAGAAACGCCGAAACAAGAGACAAATATACAACCAGAAGAAACACAATCAACTGGTCGTGTATTATATATGGAATCCACAGCATATTCTTATGCGGAAGCTGGCGCAAGTTTCTATACAGCTTCTGGATTAGATCTAAGACAAAATCCACAAGCTGTTGCAGTTGACACGAGCGTTATTCCACTAGGAACCTTAGTAGAAGTAGAAGGATACGGTGTAGCAATTGCAGCTGATACAGGTGGGGCAATCAAAGGCAATATCATCGATGTTCACTTTAAAACTCCTGAAGAATGTCTTCAATGGGGACGCCGCTACAACGTCAAAGTCACGATTCTTCAATAACCAAGCAAACGAGCGATACAATCATTCTTACTTTAAAGGATGATTGTTTTGCTGTAAAAATACTACCTTTTCTGAAAAAAGGAGGTGTCTTTTAAAACGGATACAAACCCTTTTATATAAGGTGAAACTTAGAATACCAACGTTTTTTTAAGGCTTTAATGAAAATCGAATGAAAAAGATTTTCTTCCATTTATAGGGCATTTGCAGTAAAATTGGCATATATGTCTATTATAAAACGAAGTATAAATAAAAATATGAATAATAAATTAATACAAGGAGTGTTAATCAACAAATGAATAAAATGCTGAAAGGGCTTGGTGTGGCAGCTGTCGCAGTTGCTGCTGTTGGAATTTGTTATATTGGTTATCAAAAAAACAACGACCGTCAATATGAACAGCGTGTTTCTTATGCAGAAACAGCTGTCACAAATGAAAAATCAAAGTTGGATGAACTACAAAAAACTGTCGATGGATTATATGCCAGCAAAGACAAAGATTTTTTGAAAAAAGGGTTGAAAACAGCTGACGTAACTAAAGTAAAAAGTGATTTAGAAGCTGTCCGCGTTACCGCAGACGATTTTAATATCAAGGAAGGTTCATTACCTGAAGGAATTAAAGAACTAGAGAAACAAAAGACAGAAATTTCTAAGAACTTAACGGATGTTTCAGACAAATTAAGAATTCAAGAACAAACGAATAAACTATTTACCAAAGAAGTCCCAGATTGGTTGAAGTTTAAAGATGAGATGGCGATTCAAGATAAATTGAAAAAAAATCAAGTCGATGAAGTCAGCGAAAAATTATCATTATTTCCAGATGATAAATGGCGCAAAGTAGCTAAAGAGTATTTGAAGAGTGCAACTGATCAAGTAAAAACCGCAGATGACTTACAAAAACGGTTTGATGAACTATTAAAAGAAGGCGCTATTGTTACGTATGAAGATTATATGGAAGTCTTAGCTAAAATAGAAGATATCCGCAATGAGAAATTAAAAGAAAAATTCACCGCCTTAGCAGAAGAAGTTTCGCACATTGTTGGTTTAGTACAAGAATCAACTTACGAAGAAGTGATTGAAACAGAAACCTATGAAGAAGTTTCAACAACAGAAACTTATGAAGAACCGAGTGTTGAAGAAACTTATTCTGAACCAGTTTATGAAGAACCAATTCCTGAATCTTCAGAAGAACAATGGATACCAGAAACACCAACTGATACTGGTAATCAAGGTGAGTATGTTCCTCCTGTAGATAATGGTGGAAATACAAGTGAAAGTGCTGTAGAAAATCCAGAGACTACACCAAGTACTGAATCAGTTGAAACACCTAGTACAGAATCAACACCTGTAGAAACTGAAACACCAAATTCAGAAGAACCAACAACTAGTTCAGTAATTCAGTAAATAATGGAGGAATGACAAATGTCGCGAAGAAGTCGACGCAGTTCAAGAGGAAAGAAAATCTTTTTAACAATTTTTGCAATCGTTGCTGCATTAGTTGTGATTGCAGCTGGTGTAGGTGCTAAATTGTATTTTGATTTATCCGGTTCAATTAAACAAACGTATGAATCTGTTGAGCGGAAAAATGAAGAAACCAAGAAACGTCAACAGCCAGTCGATTTAAACAAAAAAGAGCCATTTAGCGTGTTGCTGTTAGGAATTGATACAGGTGACTTAGGACGGACGGAACAAGGTCGTTCAGATACATTGATGGTAGCTACAGTCAATCCTAATGATAATAAAACAACTTTAGTAAGTATTCCTCGTGATACCTATGTTGATATTGTTGGTTATGGTACCCAAGATAAAATTAACCATGCTTACGCGTTTGGTGGAGCTGCGATGTCAATGGATACCGTTGAGAAATATCTAGATATTCCAATTGACCATTATGTTTCAATTAATATGATGGGGATTAAAGAACTGGTGGATGCTTTGGGCGGTGTTGATGTCAATAATGATTTGGAATTTGAAAGTCGTGGGGAGCACTATGATTTTGGTCCGATTCATTTAAATGGAGATCGTGCGTTAACTTATCTAAGAATGCGTTATGAAGATCCTCGTGGCGATTATGGACGTCAACTACGTCAAAGAGCAGTTGTTGAAGCAGTAGTTAAGAAAGTTTTAACCTTAGATGGTGTTACTCAATATCGTAATATTCTTGATGCAATGGAAGGGAATATGAAAACTGATATGAGCTTCAATGATATGCAAAAAATTGCTTTGGATTATCGTGGTGCATTCACGACAATTGATCAATTGCAGATGCAAGGTGATGGCTTCATGCAAGACGGTGTATCATATCAACGTGTCAGTGAAGATGAATTGAGTTCTGTTCAAAATAAATTGAAAAAACAATTAGATACAAAGTAATCGATAGAAAGTGGAGAAAAGATGGAAGAAACAGTTAGTTTAAAAGAAATTTTTGAAGTTTTGAAAAAGCATATTGCTCTGATAATTGTTAGTATGTTTATTGGTGTAGGTTTAGCAGGTGCGATTACATTTTTTGTAATTACTCCTCAGTATAGTTCGCGTGCACAGTTAATTGTTACATTACCTCAAAATGAAAATGCAAATAGTAATTTGAATGATGTTAATTATAATTTACAAATGTTAAACACTTATAAAGATATTATTAAAGAGGGCGATGCTTTGGCCTTACAAGTTCAAGAACGTTTAGCGAAAGATTATAATATACAATTAACTCCTGGACAAATTAAAGAAGTTTTAGAAGTTACACAATCACAAAACTCACAAATGTTTTCAATTTCTGCTAGAAGTGCTAAAGCAATTGATGCCGAACACATTGCGAATACAGCAGCCGAAGTTTTTCAAGAAACAGTAAAAGATGTGTTAACGAATGTTGACAAAATCACGATTGTTTCTAAAGCTACTGCAAGTTCAAATCCAGTTTCTCCAAATAATAAACTGAATTTAGCTATTGGATTAGTTTTAGGAGTAATAGTAGGGGTAGGTTTAGCTTTCTTAATGCAATTATTAGATAGAACAGTTAAAGATAGTCGTTTTGTAACTGACAATTTAGAATTTACAATTTTAGGTACAGTACCACAAATGACACAAAAAGAAATTAATGCAACAACCCAAAAAATGCCTAAGAAGGCAGTAAAAAAAGTAGAAAATGATGAAGCAGCTACAAGACGTAGCCGTTCACGTGTCTAGGAGGATACTATGGCAAGAAAAGATCGTAAAGAACAAAAAACCAATCCTGTGAGTTTAATCACCTTAGTAGATCCTTCATCACCAGTTTCTGAGCAGTATCGAACCATTCGAACTAACATTCAATTTGCATCTTCTGTAGATCGGAAATTGCAAACCTTAGTTGTAACTTCTTCTGGTCCAAGCGAAGGGAAATCTACTACTTCAGCGAATTTAGCTGTTGTTTTTGCTAAGTCGGGGCAAAGAGTATTATTAGTAGATGCAGATATGCGTAAACCAACAGTATTTAAAACCTTCCAACTAACTAATGAGGTTGGATTAAGCACAATTTTGAGTACAGGAAAAAATGTTGGTGATGCAGCTCAACCAACAACTATTGAAAATTTATTTGTGTTAACGAGTGGTCCCAAACCTCCTAACCCATCAGAATTATTGGGATCAATGCGTATGGATCAAGTTATTCAAGAAGCAAGAAACTTATACGATATTATTATTTTTGACATGCCACCTGTAGTTGCAGTAACAGATGCTCAAATTATGGCATCGAAAGTTGATGGAACACTTTTAGTTATTCGTGAAAATGTAACCAAGAAAGAATCTGTTACTAAAGCCAAGGAACTCTTACATCTAGTAAATGCAAGAGTTTTAGGTGTTGTGTATAATGGGGCTGAACAAAGTAAGGACCAAGGTTACTATTACTATTCAAGTTAAATTTTGAAGGAGTCGAATGAAATGATTGATTTACATTGCCATATTTTACCAGGAATCGATGATGGAGCAGAAAACATAGAAGATAGTATTGCGATGGCTGAGAAAGCTATTAGTCAAGGTATTACTCATATTTTATGTACACCACATCATAATAATGGTCGATACGAAACTCCAAAAGAATCAGTCATTCATTCGGTTTCATTATTACAAGCTGAATTGGATAAACGTAATTTAAACTTGACCTTATTAGAAGGACAAGAAGTCCGAATCACGGGAGATTTGATTGAGGAAATTAATAAAAATCGAATCTTATTTACTGATTTGGATGATACATATATATTAATTGAATTTCCAACGATGGATATACCAGCATATACTGAACAAATTTTCTTCGAATTACGTGCATTAGGTAAAATACCAGTGATTGTTCATCCAGAACGGAATGCGAAATTTAGAGAAGATCCTAATTTATTGATTCCGTTCTTAGAAATGGGATGTTTGGCACAATTGACTGCTCCGAGTATTGTAGGAACATTTGGTAAGCAAATACGAAAAACAGCAATAGAAATGATTAAACATAATTTAGTGCAAATGGTGGCTTCTGACGCACATGGAGTAAAGAAAAGAACCTTTTATATGGAAGAAGCCTATGAAATTATTGGAAAAGAATTTGGAAAAGAAAAAGTTCAGGGTATGCAACAAGTTGCAAAAGATCTTTTAAATGGGGATCTTGTTAATTATCCTATATATGAAGAAGTGAAGAAGAAAAAATTCGGTTTATTTTAGGGGGAATAACAATGGGAGAAAATGTTCAACCATCTAATAAATTATCAGTTAAGAATACGCATAACATTATTAATCCACAGTTTGTTAAAAAAAAATATTTTTATCATTTCATTAAACGAACAGTAGATATTGTAGGAAGTTTATTAGGGTTAGTTATATTAGCACCCATATTTTTAATTGTAGCAATTTTAATGAAAAATGAAGAGCCTACAGGACCGATTTTTTTCGCACAAACACGTATTGGAAAGAACGAGAATGAATTTAAAATGTTTAAATTTCGTTCAATGTGTGTAAATGCAGAGGAAAAGTTGGCTGAATTATTGAAACATAATGAAGTTGAGGGTGCGATGTTTAAAATGAAAGAAGATCCTCGTGTAACTAAAGTAGGAAAGTTTATTCGCAAGACAAGTATTGATGAATTGCCTCAACTGTGGAATGTTTTAAAAGGAGAGATGAGTTTAGTAGGACCTCGTCCACCTTTATTAAGGGAAGTTGCCGAGTACACTGAATACGATAAACAAAGATTGTTAGTTAAACCAGGATGCACGGGATTATGGCAGGTAAGTGGAAGAAATGAAGTAGGATTTGATGAAATGGTTGAATTAGATATTCAATATATACAAAACTTGAATATGTGGAATGATATAAAGATAATTTTTAAGACAATAGGTGTAATGATTAAACCTAATAGTGCATATTAAGGAGAGTAGAGGAGAAGAATGAAAGTATGTTTAGTAGGATCCAGTGGAGGGCATCTGACTCACCTGTATTTGTTGAAACCTTTTTGGGAAAATGAAGAAAGAATTTGGGTGACTTTTGATAAAGAAGATGCCAGAAGCATTTTAAAAAATGAAAAAGTATATCCTTGTTATTTTCCAACTAATCGTAATATAAAAAATTTAATTAAAAATACTTGGTTGGCTTTTAGAATATTGAGAAAAGAAAAACCAGATGTGATTATTTCCTCAGGTGCTGCTGTAGCTGTTCCTTTCTTTTATTTAGGTAAAATATTTGGCTCAAAAACTATATATATAGAAGTATTTGATAGAATAGATGCACCAACAGTAACAGGGAAACTCGTATACCCAGTTACTGACAAGTTTATTGTTCAGTGGGAAGAAATGAAAAAGGTATATCCTAAAGCAATTAATTTAGGAGGTATTTTTTAATGATTTTTGTGACAGTTGGGACACATGAGCAAGCATTTGATCGTTTATTAGAAGAAATAGATAACCTAAAAAAAGAAAATGTAATTACAGAAGAAGTATTTATTCAAGCGGGTTATTCTACTTATCAACCTAAATATTGTGAATGGAGTAAATTCGTAAAATTTGATGAAATGAAAGACTATATTGAGAAAGCTAGAATAGTCATCACTCACGGTGGACCAGCAAGTTTTCTAAGTGTTTTAGAACAAAAAAAATCTCCAATTGTTGTTCCTCGGAAAGTGGAATTTAATGAACATGTCAATGATCATCAGCTAGATTTTGCTATTAAAATACGTGATTTAGGTTATAAAATACTAGTAATTGATGATATTAATACGCTAGGTGAAACTATTATGAATTATAAGAATAGTGAAGAACCATTCAATTCAAATAATAAAAAATTTAATGATAAACTAGTTGAAATAACAAAAGAATTATTAGGAGTTAATTAATGAAAAAAATTGGGATTATGTCAATGCAAAGAATCTATAATTATGGATCGTTTTTGCAAGCGTATGGATTGAAAAAACTAATTGAGAACAGCTCTAAAGATGTATCTGTTCAATTTATTGACTATGAAGCAGGGAAACCGTTAGTTAATTCCAAAATAAAGGAACCTACTGGAATCAAACGAGTTTTACATAAATTAAAAGAGTATAACGATGTAGACTCTAGTCTGATAAATAAAATTAAGTTTTTTAATCATAAAAGAACGTATTCTAGAAGATTTTTTCCAATATTAGAAATTACGGCTGAAAGAAAAGATGCGACAGGATTAGATTTACTTGTTATTGGTAGTGATGAGGTATTTAATTGTGTCCAGTCAAATACTAATGTAGGCTATTCACCAGACTTATTTGGACGAAATACGAAAGCGAAAGAAGTTATTTCTTATGCAGGTTCTTTTGGAAATACTACTATAGAGAAGATTGAAAATTACGGAATAAAAAATGAATTACAAGAAGATTTTTCAAATTTTAAAGCTGTTTCTGTACGAGATAATAACTCATTAAAAATAGTAAGAGAATTAGGTGTGAAGTCACCGGTGTTAAACGTTGATCCGGTATTAGCATATGATTATATGAGGTTAGAAAATCAAATTCCTAGTCAAAGATTATATAAAGAAAAATATATGATTGTATATGGTTATTCAGGTAGACTAACTAAAGAAGAAAATGAAGTTTTGAAAACATATGCTAAAGATAAAAACCTTAAAATATTATGTTTCGGTGGAGTTCAAGGGTGCTGTGATGAATTCGTAGATTGTACACCATTTGAATTACTAGCTTATTTTAGAGATGCAGATTTTATTGTAACAGATACTTTTCATGGTACGATTTTTTCTATTATTAATAAAAAGAATTTTGCTACAATTATTAGAAAAAGTATAGGTAATAGCTACGGTAATGAAGAGAAATTAGGTTTTTTACTTGAATTATTCAACTTATCATCACAACGAATAGATAAGGTAACACACTCTAAGTTACAAGAGGTTTTAAATAATCAAATTAATTATAAATTAGTTTTTGAGGAATTAGAAAATAGAAGAAGAGATACAAAAATATATTTGAAAAATAATGTCAATTAAATATATTAGTTACTACTATCATCCAAATGTTGGAGGAAACTATGAATAAATTAAGAAATATTTACAATACAGTTGTTCAAGACGGTATGGATTTTGGAACAGGTGTTTGGACTGTTATCAGTCCAAAAATACAAAACAGAATGAATGAATATGGAGAATTTGAAACTTATATAGACGAAAAAGATTTAGATTCTTTTACAGAAGAAGAAATAAGAAAAATAGAAGCCATAACTATTGGATGGAAAGAAACAAAAGGAATTGGTGAAATTTCAAAATCTTTATTTGAAAACTATGAGGGGATAAAATACAATCACAGTCTAGGATACTATTTGGATATTTTTGCAGGTTATGTTCAGGAAGATGATTATCGTAAAAATGCTACTTCAGGAGGCTTTGGTACGTGGATTTTGAAAGAATTATTTGAACAAAAAATAATTGATGGTGTTATTCACGTTAGAGAATCAAGTAATAATGAATTACTTTTTGAATACACAGTCTCTAATACTATAGAAGGAATTCAACAAGGTGCGAAAACTAGATATTATCCCGTAGAGTTGTCTAAAGTATTAAAATATGTGAGACAAAATAAAGGTAAATATGCTATTGTAGGCGTTCCTAGTTTTATTTATTCTATCCGTTTATTAGCAGAACAAGATAAACTTATTAAAGAACGAATTATATACACTATTGGATTAATTTGTGGACATCAAAAAAGTGCTAATTATTTAAAATCTTTGGTTAGGCAAGTAGGCATAGATTATAACTTATTAACTGGAGTGGACTTTAGAAAAAAAATTGAACAAGAAAATGCAGATGAATACATCATCGAATTTACTTATAACGAAAATGGGACAGAAAAAAAAGTAATAAAAAAAATGCGAGACTTAGTAGGTTATAGTTGGGGACAAGGTCATTTTAAAATAAAAGCTTCTGATTTTACTGATGATGTTATGAATGAAACTGCAGACATCACACTAGGGGATGCTTGGATACCACCATATAAATTTGATGGCAAAGGAAATAATATACTAATTGTTCGAAATCCAATAATTTATGATCTAATTGTGAAAGCATCTAATGAAGGTAGAATTAAGGTGAATCAACTAACAGAAAAACAAGCATATGCTTCTCAACCAGGACATTTTAGACATACAGTGGATGAGTTACCTTATAGAATCCAAAAAAGAATAAAAAAACAAGAATGGGTTCCAGAAACTAGAATTGATGAAAATGAGACAGTTCCGTATTTAAGAAAAAAAGTTCAAGATGTCCGAGAAGAAATAAGAGATACTAGTAAAGAAGCATATTTAAACGATAATGAAAATTTTGAAAATTATATTTTAAAAATGAAAAAATTAGAGAAAAAATATAATGCTGTATATAGTTTAATAGAAATAAAACGTTTAGGTTTCAAAGGGTCTATAAAAAAGGCTAGAAAACGTTTTTTTAAATAGAGTCCAATTGGATAGAAAAGAGTGATTAAGTGATTCCCAAAAAAATTTTTTATTGTTGGTTTGGAATGAATGAAATGTCTATTGAATTGAAACGGTATTTAAATAGTTGGCGAAAATATTGTCCAGATTATGAAATAATAGAATTAAATGAAACTAATTTTGATTATACAAAATATCAATTTTCTAGAGAAGCTTATGAAACTCAAAATTGGGCATTTGTTTCTGATGTGGCAAGATTAGAAGCAATATATAATTATGGTGGAATATATTTAGATACGGATGTAGAAGTTCTGAAAAGTTTTGATGATTTGCTAAATCTTAGAGGTTTTGTTGGAGCAGAAGACAAATATGACTTGAATACGGGAGCAGCTTTTGGTGCAGAAAAAAAACATCCTATAATTTTAGAAAATTTGATGGAATATAAAAATTTACCCTTAATAGTTAATAATAAAGTTAATAAAGTTACCTGTGTAGAATTGACAACTAGAGTCATGAAAAGACATGGTTACAAAAATGCCCAAAGAGTACAAGAATTTGCAGGAATAACAGTGTTTCCATCAGAATATTTTTCACCATTGAAACTTACTAATAACAAATTAAATGTTACTAAAAATACTTATTCAATACATTATTATACAACAAATTGGAAAAATAGAACAAACTTAAAAAAATGGATTGTTAGAAGAACTGTTCCAATTAAAAAATTTTCCAGAAGAAAAATAGATGATATTTTTGGTGAGAATACTTATAATTATTTAAAAAGTAAGTTGAAATAGCAAGGGGATTTTCGGGAAACTCTATATGTCACTCTATAAATTTATAAGGAGCTACTTTTATGGGTAATAAACAGACCCCTGTTATATCAGTAATTATACCTGTGTATAATGTAGAAAACTATATTTGTGAATGCCTTGACTCTATTTTGTGTCAAGATTGTGATAATTATGAGATTATATTAATAAATGATGGTTCTACAGATAATTCTTTATCTGTATGTACTGAATATGCTAATCATAATTCGAAAATAAAAGTTTTTACACAAGATAATCAAGGTGTCTCACAGGCAAGAAATTTAGGTATGTCAAAATCAGTAGGACAATATATATGGTTTATTGATCCAGATGATTATATTCATTGTAAATCATTTTATATATTAAATAAACTTATTGTAAAAGAAATTCCAGATATTATTCTTTTTAATTTTTATATTGTAAATACGAATTCAATGTATGAGCATCAGCTAAATAAGAGCTATCGGCAAAAGACACAGCTTTCGATTTTAGAGGCTTACCAAAGCATTCTGTTGGGGAGCGGTTTTCAAGGATTTGTTTGGAATAAAATATACCGAAGAGAAATAATAAATAATATTAAATTTAATAATGATATACATTATTTAGAAGATGCCATATTTAATACTTATGCTATTAAAAATTCTAAGAAAATTTTT
Organism: Enterococcus sp. AMC1623; assembly: GCF_058216495.1. Lineage (NCBI taxonomy): Bacteria > Bacillati > Bacillota > Bacilli > Lactobacillales > Enterococcaceae > Enterococcus > Enterococcus sp. AMC1623. The sequence continues at coordinate 3,100,080 of NZ_CM177096.1, forward strand.
TGTTTACCTATTTCTTTGAATTATTATAGACAACGAGAAAATTCAGCTGTGAATACTTTTAATAAGAGGCAATTATCATATCTAAAAGCTTTAGACATTTTAACTGAACAAATGCCTGTTGAATTTACAATTGATATTATAAATAAAAAACAATTGGCGTTAATTAAATTTGCTGCACAATGTATATTAAAAGATAATAAGCTATATAAGCAACTTAAAAATCAATTTAAAAATAATATTACTAAAAATTATAAGTCTATAACTTTGAAAAGTTTCGAAAAAAAAATTCTACTTATAGGAAATCATAATTTTTTATTTGCAACAATACTTTTTTTTATAAAAGAAAAGATTGTAAAAAATGGTTTTTATTATAAAGTAAAAAATTTACAAAAATAAAGTTTATTGGGTATTTAATGGAGGAAGAAAAGTGAAAATAGCTATAAGCACTATAGTTGATTATAATAACTATGGTAATAGACTTCAAAACTATGCTTTACAGAAAGTGCTAGAAGATTTGGGACATGAAGTTGTTACTATTAGAAATTTTACTGATATACAAAACCCTTTTTTAGTAAAGGTTTTTGTAAATTTAAAAGATGGAAAACTTTTAAAAAAGGTAACTAATAAATTTTTGCAAAAAAATAAAAGTCAAAATTTTTATCAATATGATTTGACTAGAAATGATAATTTTAAGAATTTTACTCGAAAATATATTCACGAAACTGATTTTTCTATTAATCAAGAGACTACAGACTTTACATTCGATGAAGAATTTGACTGTTATGTTATTGGAAGCGATCAAGTCTGGAATTACAATTTTACAAGATTTTCAACACTAGATTTTATTGATTTTTCAAAAAAAACTAAAATTAGTTACGCTGCCTCATTTGGGGTAGATAGTATACCTGAAAAATATAAAGCAATATATAAAAAAGGATTAAATAGTATTGAATTCCTTTCTGTTAGAGAAGCGTCTGGAGTTCACCTTGTAAATGATATAACTGGAAATACTGCGGAGTTAGTTTTGGATCCTACCTTATTACTTTCAAAGAGTAATTGGAAAGATTTGATAGATAATAAAAAAAAATATGATGAAAAATTTGTATTGACTTATTTTTTAGATGAAGTAACAAATGAGAATAATGACTATATAAACAAATTTGCTAAAGAAAATTCATTAGAAATAAAGAAATTAGGTTCAAGAAAAGATTTAGAGTTATGGGTTTCAGACCCATTAGAATTTGTTAACTTATTTTCTCAAGCAGAAGCTATATTTACTGATTCTTTCCATGCATGTGTTTTTTCTATAATATTTGAGAAATATTTCGAAGTATTTAAAAGAAATAATGAAGGACCATCTATGTCGACTAGAATTGATTCGTTATTGTATGAAATGAATTTATTAGAACAGTGGCATACTTCTCAAGATAGTTTGAAAATAATTCCTATAAACTATAATCAGACCTTAAAAAGAGTTAAATTGCGTAGGAAAGAATCTCTAGCATTTTTGAAGAATGCTTTGGATAGTGTTAATGATTCACTAAAGTAAGGAGTAAATGAATGATAAAACAGAGAAAAATCGGTGCGCTTTTATCATATTTTAATATTATTGCTAAAAATGTCGTTAATTTTATGTATACACCATTTTTATTAACATATATAGGTCAATCAGACTATGGTCTTTTTCAAATGACTAATTCAGTAATAATGGGATTAAGTTTGTTGTCAATGGGGTTTTCTAGTGCATATGTTAAGTTTTATATGGGGTATAAAGTTAAAAATCAAAAAGAAGAAATAAAAAAATTGAATGCTTTATATTTAATTTTATTTTTATTTATTAGCTTTATATCTCTAATTATAGGTTTTTTTTTGGTATATAATGTAAACACAATTTTTAGTAGTAGTTTATCGGCTAGAGAAATCCAATTAACTAAGTATTTAATGATGATTATGGTTATAAATATTGGATTAACTTTTCCTTCGTCAGTGTTTGATTCTAATATAATAGTCAATGAAAGATTTATTTTTCAACAAGGAAGGCAATTGATACAAACTTTATTGGTTCCCATAATATCTATTCCTCTTATTTTATTGGGGGTAGGAGTTTTATCTATAGGAATAACGCAAACTATTGTAACAATTATTTTTCTTATTCTAAATATTAATTTCTGTATAAAAAAATTAGATATGAAATTTGATTTCAAAGACTTACCAATTAAATTATTGAAAGACTTAGCAATTTTTTCTTTTTTTATCTTTTTAAATCAAATGGTTGATTTGGTTAATAATAATGTTCCTAATTTTATATTGGGAATATTTAAAGGTGCCAAACAAGTTGCAACTTTCGCAATTGCTATACAAATAAAAAATATGTTTTTTATGCTGTCAACATCATTATCTAGCATGTTTGTTCCAAGAGTAAATGAAATTGTAAACACTGAAAGTAATAAGGATATTCTAACCAATTTAATGATTAAGGTTGGTAGAATACAGATGACTCTCCTCTTTTTTGTTTTGGGTGGATTTATAGTGGTAGGAAGGTATTTTATTAATATCTGGGCTGGAAAAGAAAATACGTTAGCTTATGAACTAATAATATTGATGGTGTTGCCCTCAATAATCCCATTATGTCAAAATATAGGAATTGAAATACAAAGAGCTATGAATAAACATATATTTCGTTCGATTTCATACACTATTTTTGCTGTTATTAATATCCTAATTACTATTATTGGGACAATTTATTGGGGCTTACTGGGTGCTTCGTTAGGATACGTTGTTAGTATACTTTGTGCTAATGGAATATTAATGAATTGGTATTACCATACAAAAATGGGATTGGATATGAAAAAATACTGGAAAAGTACTTTAAACGTTCTAATTCCTTTTATAGTAACGACAGTGTTTCTATTATTTTTACAAAAAATTATTACAATTGATTCATTTAAAATATTTATTTTGTTTGGAGTAATGTATATTGCAATATATGCTGTTATACATATTAAATTTGTCATGAATGATTATGAAAAAAGTTTATTGAAATTTAATAAAATTAAGTGATTACAAAATTTTTTGATTAATAAAGGATGGTATTATGGATAACTTTGAAAAAGTATTCAATAAAGTTGTTGCAAATGATTATAGTTTTGGTACAGGTGTGTGGCCAGTTGTTAATGATAATATAAAAATGAAGATGGATAGTACTGGTAAATATGTACCTGTCCCTATTAAAAAGTCTTATCCATTTTCAAATGAAGAAGTGGAACTATTAAAAAGAGTATCCAATACTTTAAATAACAAAAAGATAGATGATATATCAAAATCTTTGTTTTCAAATAATGAGAATATTAAATTTGATAAAAGAATTGGTTATTACTCAAAACTATGCGTTGGACATGTCGTTGAAGGGGAATTTCGTGAAGAAGGTAGTTCAGGTGGATTTGGAACTTGGATTTTAAAAGAATTGTTTGAAAAAGATTATATTGATGGTGTGATACACGTAAAAGAAACTACCTCAAAAGAAAAACTTTTCAAGTACGATATATCTAATACAGTTGAAGAAATAATTAAAGGTTCTAAAACAAGATATTATCCTGTTGAGTTATCAGAAGTTTTAAGATTAGTAAAAGAAAAACCTGGTAGATATGCAATAATTGGTTTACCTAGTTTTATAACTAGCATTCGTTTGCTTTCAGAAGTAGATCCAGTAATAAAAGAAAGAATAAAATTTACTGTAGGATTAGTTTGTGGTCATCAGAAAACAACAAAATTTGGGGAATTTCTTGCATGGCAATGTGGAATAGAACCTGGTAATTTAGAAAAAATCAATTTTCGCAAAAAACTTAATAATGAACCAGCAAGTTCATATGCTATTGAGGTTACAGGAAGAGTTAATGGTGTTCAAAAAACTATTGTGAAAGAAATGAAAAATCTGTTTGGAGGAGATTGGGGACAAGGATTTTTTAAAATTAAAGCATCTGATTTTACTGATGATGTTATGAATGAAACTGCTGATATTACATTAGGTGATGCTTGGTTACCAGAATATTCAAAAGATAGTAAAGGTAATAATATTATTATTGTGAGAAATCTAATAATTGAAAATATACTAGAAGAAGCAATTAACAGACAAAGTGTAAATGTAGATATTGTAGATGCCAATACAATTTATAGATCACAAATTTCTCATTATAGACATACTCAAGAAGAATTAGCATATCGTCTATATATAGAAGAAAAAAATAATAATTGGGTTCCTGAAACTAGAGTAGTTGCAGATAACAATATTCCGTATTTTAGAAAGAAAATCCAAAAACAAAGAGAAAAAATTAGAAATATGGCACCACTATATTATGAACAAGCTGTCAAGAAAAATGATTTATCTTATTTTATAAGAAAGATGACACCATTAACTAAGCACTATAAGAATTTATATAGGATGGATAATATAAGTAAAAAAATAAAGAATAAATTTAGGATGAAGAATAAATAGTTTAATAATATTATTTATGACTCAAATGGAGATAGTGATAAAATGATTTACTTTTTAACTTTTTTTATATTAATTGTGTTGATTGGAAGTTGTGAATATTCTATTAAGCTAAGTAACAGTGAAAATCTTTTAACAAATAGACAATTGGGCAAAAGTTCTCTTTTAAGAATAATTTTACTTTATTTATTAATAGTATCTTTTATTGCATTATGGTTAATAGGTGCTTTAAGAAAGGATGTTGGAATAGATTATCAAACCTACAGTATACTACAAATTCCTAGGGTTTTATCGGGAGAGTTAGATGCAGTTGAACCTTTGAGTTCTCTAATTTTTATATTAGGAGATAAATTAGGTTCTTATCAACACATATTTTCAATTATACAGATTATAATAGTTTTCTTTTCTATTAAAGCAATTTATGATCAATCAAAAAACTATACTTTATCTTTTCTTTTATTGTTTTTAACAGGATACTTTAATACTTCATTAAATTTAATGAGACAGTGTATAACCATCGCTATATTTTTATATTCGCTAAAATATATAAAAGAAAGAAAATTAATAAAATATTGTTTTTGGATACTTATAGCTTTTCTTTTTCATAAGACAGCTATACTATATGCTCCTATTTATTTTATTTATAATATTAAATTTACTAGAATTAGAGCAGTTATATTTTTACTATTAACAGCCATATCTTCATTATTTTTCGATAGTATTTTATACAAAATTACTCAATATTTTCAAATTTATACCAATTATTGGGGTAGTACAGAGATGGGACAAAGAATAGATGCGAAGTTTAGCGGTTCATATTGGGTTTTGAATATACTAGTAATGTTAATAATGTTGTTTATATACTACAATGCAAAAATTAATGATTTAAAACTAAGTAGAGAATTAGATTTTTATTTATATCTTCAGTTAATTTGTATAGGTATTATGATTATTGCATTTAATGCGTATGTGCCAAATTTTGATCGTATATTAACTATGTTTTCTTATACGCAAATTATTGCTATACCAGCTTTTTTTAATTTAAAAATAAATTCACTTGTTAAAAAAACACTATTATTTTTATTAATTGGCGTATATTTAATAATATTTATACGTTTATTTATAATTAGTAATATTGGAGGAACGTTTCCATATCAAAGTATATTTTAATTTTAAATATAACTTTATTATGAATTTGGATAAAAATAATTTTTATTATTTATGGAGGGATTATACTGGAGAGAAGTACGTGGGTTAACATTAGAGCAGTATCTATTATTTGTGTAGTACTAATTCACTATACAAGGGGATTAAGTAAACTTAGTGAGATTCTCAAATAAATAATCCAATAAATTTATTTATGAACCAAATTGGCAGATTTGCTGTTCTTATTTTTTATTTCATCAGGATATCGTTTAACAATAGGAAAGAGATATTTACAAAATTATAAAACTTAGTTTTATAAAAGAGTCACAATATTGCCTGCATATATATTTTGGAGTATTATTTATTTTATTATTATTGTTGGAGTAGATGAAAGAAACTTAAAAAGTTTTGTCAGTAAAGATATATTTTTTTACTTGTTGTTATGTGTTTCTTTTTTTGGTTCAATATTCTATCAATTAGGAATAGAAACACAGATACTTTATTATTAGATATGGATTGCATTCTTTGCTTTAGGAATTCAGTTAGTATTAAAAAATCAATTTTTAGAATTTATTAAAGCTAAAGATGTTTGTGGCAAGATAGACGTACATACAATTGCAGCGCAAAAGTACATAACTCCGCAAGCAGCTTAGGGTAAAATAAAAAGCCATTGCGGGCGTCCTGAAATTCCTCTAAAGTTATAGTTCCGACACTGTAACTGGAGGTAAGAAAGGGAATGCTCGCAATGACCGATATTAATACTATCAGAAATCTACGAAACAATCACGATAAATCTATTCAACACATAGCTGACGAATTGGAAATCAACTGGCGCACCGCAAAAAAGTATGCAGATGAGGATCTTTTACCTGAGCCGAAGGTCCGAAAGAAAACGGGCATGATGTATGTGGAACACTGGGGAGGCATCGTTGCTCTCTGGCTTTCTGAAGATTCTAAGCTCCCGAAGAAGAAGCGTAGGACCGTTGACTTTATGACTAAAGAATTGAAGAACCAGGGGTTCCCCGGTTCGTATCGCACGGTTTGTGATTTCGTTAGGGACTGGAAAGCCACTCACTACGTTGAAGCCAATGAAGATCAAGGCTTTGAGCGTTTGGAACATCCTCCGGCGGAAGCGCAGCTGGATTTTGGCACCATGGAGGTCTGCCATGAAGGAGCCTTTAAGGATATCAAAGCACTCGTGATGTCTTTTCCTTATAGTAACGGCGGATTTGCGGTGGCATTACCAGCGGAGAATCAAGAGTGTCTACTTGAAGGAATGAAGGAGCTATTCCGACAAGTTGGCGGCGTCCCACGAAAAATTCGCATTGATAATATGTCTACGGCAGTAACGCAAGTAAAGTCGAAGACGGAACCAGCAGTGTTAACGGATGGGTTTCTGCAGTTCGCTACGCATTATGGGTTTGAGACACAGGTGTGCAACCCTAGAAGCGGAAATGAAAAAGGCAGCGTAGAAAATAAAGTCGGCTATGTTCGCTACAACTTCTTTCCGGCCACTCCAATCATGAAGGACTTCGCAAGCTTTAATGAGGCATTGGCGGTTCAATTAGCGAAAGACAGGGAACGCGTTCATTATGAGAAACATGTACTTATCAGTGAACTCTGGCTTGAGGAAAAAGCGGATCTTTTGGCATTGCCCGATGTCGCATATCCAGTCTTCAAGGAAATCGAAGTAAAAGCCAATAAGTACAACGAAATCAAGCTGGATGGCGAGCGAATCCATGTTCCTCGCGCCCGGAACCATTCCATCATCTACGGGCTGCTTCGCTTTGACTCCTATCAACTGGTTAGCACGGATGGTGAAATTATCGCTGAAGGCCCCCGGCCCTACATGATGAAGAAACGAGCGATTGACTGGCAAGCAATACTACTCGATTGGCGGCGCAAATTGCGTGCGATGCATTACTCTCGTTACTGGAAATATCTACCCGAACGCATCAAGCTCTATCTCAGCCATCCCGATTGGAAAGAACAGGCAAAGCGTGTAGATCAGCTTCTCGTTTTTCTCGTCACCAACGATATGTTAGGTATTGATCAGAACTTCTACGACCTTATCGGTTCTTCGAAAGAAACGGATGCCTATGATGTGGATTGGAATGACTATGATGCATTTCTCAAGTCATCTAATGGGGAGGCGGCGAGTTGATGGAAACCGATCGTTTAGAAGAGGTTTGTAAGCAGTTGCGGCTCTCTCATATTCCTAGAGTCATTGGAACGGAGGGCTTTGAAACCAAAGAAGATTGGTTGCTATTCCTGTTAGAGAATGAATTGAAGTGCCGGGAAGAACTAAAGACAGCTCGGCTCTTCAAACAGGCCAAATTCCCTGTACGCCGGACTTTAGACAACTACGACTGGCATGATCATATCACGCTGCCAAATCCGACCACAAAGGAAGAGTTAATCAGCCTCTCCTTTATCCGCCAAAAAGAAAACGCCGTTTTCGTGGGTACCCCAGGAACTGGTAAGACGCATTTAGCTTGTGCTCTTGGCCAAATGGCCACGCATGCTGGTGTTGAAACACGCTTCTGGCGAGTCTCTGAATTGGTGGGAGAATTGGAACGTCAATGGAAGAACAACACGTTGGAGACCTTCAAGCACCGCTTTGACAAGGTGAAGTTGGTTATCCTAGATGAGATGGGCTATGTGCCGTTCACTAAGGAAGGTGCCGAGTTGCTCTTCCAGCTGATCAGTGATTGGTATGAAACGAAAAGTATCATCATCACCAGTAATTTGGAGTTCAGCCAATGGAATAAGGTGTTTATCGATACACGTTTGACGGCGGCATTGGTGGACCGCTTAATTCATCACGCACACATTTTAAGCTTCACCGGAGAGAGCTTCCGGCTCAAAAACGCTCTATCAAGACCAAAATAATCAGAGAAAAATTTCAGGCGCAAAGGTGTGTACTTTTTCTTTGCAATATTGTGTAGGAAGGTCTTGCAAAACACAAAAGAAGCAAGAATATGTATATGTGGTTTATTTTTGACTTTATTTTCAGCATATATATCAGTATTTAACAGAGATTTTTTAGTAAGCACTAGTACAATGAGACCAGCAGTATGTATATATACATTAGGAATATTAGGTGTTGCTTTAAGCAAATTTTATATTCCTAAAAAAAATCCAACTATTTTTGATGAGAATTCGTTAACTATTTATTATGTACATCCATTATTTATAATTGTATTTAATAAAATTTTTCTGCAACTAAATGTTGATATTAGTACTTGGTATATAAGTATAATTTTATTTATTCTAGTAATAATAAGCTCATTGTTTTTTTCTAAATTGCTAAACTTTGTAATAAATGAATTGAGAAGTATAATTGTAAAAAGATTTTAATAGGAGAGTTAATAAAATGACAAAAGTACGTAAAGCAATAATCCCAGCAGCAGGATTAGGAACAAGATTTTTACCAGCAACGAAAGCTATTGCAAAAGAAATGTTACCAATTATTGATAAACCCACAATTCAATTTATCGTAGAAGAAGCAATTGCTTCTGGAATTGAAGATATTTTGGTAGTAACAGGTAAAGCGAAACGCCCAATTGAAGATCATTTTGATTCTAACTTTGAATTGGAACATAATTTAGAAAAATCAGGTAAAAAAGAATTACTTGCATTAGTAGAAGAGACAACAGGGATTCGTCTACATTTTATTCGTCAAAAACGCCCATTAGGATTAGGTCATGCGGTATTACAGGCAAAGTCATTTGTGGGTAATGAACCATTTGTTGTTATGTTAGGTGACGATATTATGGTTGATGAGGTTCCTTTAACAAAGCAATTGATGAATGACTATGATAACACTAAAGCTTCTACACTTGCTGTAATGCCGATTCCTCATGAGGATACGTCAAAATATGGTGTAATTGATCCAACTTCTGAAGTTTCTAAAGGATTGTATGATGTAAAAGCATTTGTTGAAAAACCACAACCTGAAGATGCTCCTAGTGATTTGGCTATCATTGGACGCTATCTATTAAAACCAGAAATTTTTGATATTTTAGAAACACAAGAACCTGGTTTAGGTGGAGAAATTCAATTAACGGATGCGATTGATACATTGAATAAAACACAGCGCGTATTTGCTAGAGAATTTACTGGAAAACGTTATGATGTTGGTAATAAATTAGGAATGTTGGAAGCAAATATTGAATTTGGTTTGAAACATCCTGAAATCAAAGATGGATTAAAAGTATATTTGAAAGAATTAGCTGCAAAACTATAATATAAACCACTCGGATAAATCTTAATGATTATCCGAGTGGTTTATTATTTTACTCTTCATATCCATTTGGATGACTCACATGCCAATTCCAAGCAGTTTCAATAATTTTCTTCACATCTGTATACTGTGGTTCCCACCCCAATACGTCTTTTGCTTTATCACTTGAAGCGACCAATGTGCTTGGATCGCCTGCACGACGTGGGGCGATGACCGCTGGGATTTCTTTTTGCGTGACTTCTCGAGCGGCTTCTAACATTTCTTTCACAGAGTAGCCATTGTTGCTACCTAAATTAAAGACATTGCTTTCATTCCCAGCTTTTAAATAATCTAAGGCTAATAAATGTGCCGCAATTAAATCTTCTACGTGGACATAATCACGAATACATGTGCCATCTGGTGTATTGTAGTCGTCCCCAAAAATAGATAATGCCTTGCGTTGCCCTAATGCCACTTGTAAAATAATTGGAACTAAATGTGTTTCTGGTGTATGATCCTCACCAATCGAAGCATCTGCTTTTGCCCCAGCAACATTGAAATAACGTAAAGCTACAAACTTCATACCATATGCGTTGTCACACCAGTTCATCATTTTTTCCATCATCAACTTACTTTCACCATATGGATTTTTCGGATTCGTTGAGGTCGTTTCTGAAATAGGTGACACTTCTGGTTCGCCATACGTAGCGGCTGTTGAAGAAAAGACAATGTGTTTCACCTCATGTTCTTGCATCACTTCTAACAAAATTTGCATGCCATAGACATTATTATTGAAGTATTTTAATGGTTTTTCAACGGATTCTCCAACTAACGAACTTGCTGCAAAATGAATGACACCATCAATCGTTTCCTTTTCAAAAACTTCTGTTACAAATGCTTTGTCACGAACATCCCCTTCATAAAAGCGTGAGTCTTGATGCACAGCCGCACGGTGCCCAGTCAATAAATTGTCAATCACTACAACATCTTCACCACGTTGAATTAATTGATTCACAGCGTGCGAGCCGATATAACCAGCTCCACCTAATACTAAAATAGACATTTGTTGTCCTCGCTTTCGTTTCTTATAATCTTCATTGTATATGTTTCATATTCATCTGACAAATGCATTTAATTATCTAAATAATTAAAAATTATAATTCATTGGCTAAATTAAACTTTATATAAATGAAATTTAATTTCTTTTATATTTTAAAATACAAAAATATTTGAAATTTAATTTCTTTTAGTTTATAATGTAAGCGTATTAAAGAAAGGGGCGTGAGGTTGTGTTAGGTTTTTCCGTATTCTTAGGAGATGAGTTTCAAGAGTCTAAACGGTTATATATTGAAAAAATGTTTCATAGTGGATTTAATCGAGTGTTTACTTCGTTGCACATTCCAGAAGATGATGAGTCACGGATGGTAGCTAATTTGAAAGAGCTTTGTAAACTTACGAAGGCATTTAATTGTTCATTAATGGTTGATATTTCGAGTGATGGTTTGCGACGGCTTCAGATTGATTTGAATGATAAACAGATGATAGCTCAACTTTTGTCTTTGGGTGTGACTGGGATTCGGATGGATTATGGGATTGATTTTCAAACGATTGCTAGGGTTTCACAACAGTTGGTCGTTGGTTTGAATGCATCGACGTTAACAGAGACGGATGTTGAAGAGTTAGTTAACTATCAAGCGAATTTTGAGAATATGGAATTATGGCACAATTATTATCCTCGGCCTGAAACGGGTTTATCTGAACATTATTTACACGCATTAAATCAGAAATGGCGAAAATTAGGTTTTAAAATTATAGCGTTTGTTCCAGGGGATAAAAATTTACGTGGACCATTACATGCGGGGTTGCCAACGTTAGAAGGTCATCGTCTGAAGCATCCGTTAGTTGCGGCAGTTGATTTATTACAAAATTATGTATGTGATGAGGTTTGTATTGGTGATGAAGGATTAAGAGAACAGACGCAACAGCAATTTATTGCGTATTTCAAAGAGCAAAAGGTTGTTTTACCGGTGCAAATAATTGATGAGACACATCGTGAGCTATTTATTGGAATCCATACGAATCGAGTGGATGATGCGCGTGATGTCTTACGGAGTCAGGAGGCACGATTCAAACAATTACCACTGATTATTCCGAATGATAGCTTACCAAGAAACAAAGGTAGTGTGACGCTGGATAATCAGAAGTATTTGCGTTATATGGGAGAGCTTCAAATCAGTAAACGGGATTTACCAGCGGATGAAAAGGTAAATGTCGTGGCAAAAGTAATAGATTCAGAGGTAGACCTTCTTACATGTGTGTTACCAGGTTATCGATTTGAATTAGTAGAAAGTGGGAATGACAATGAGTAATTTAGAGAATTTAACAACAGAAACAAGAAATCCGAAGACGATGCATCTGGATCAGATGACGATTATGGATGTATTACAGACAATGAATGAGGAAGATCGCCAAGTGCCACTGGCGATTGAAAAAGTGATGCCACAAATCGAAACCGTTGTGGCTCAAATTATTCAAGCCTTTAATAAGCAGGGACGATTGATTTATATGGGGGCTGGAACAAGTGGTCGGTTAGGTGTGTTGGATGCGGCTGAATGTGTGCCAACTTTTGGTACAGATCCTGAGATGGTACAAGGTTTGATTGCAGGTGGGATGCAGGCAATGACGGTTGCTGTAGAAGGTGCGGAGGACTCGGAAGAATTAGGTCGTAAGGATTTAGAAGCTATTTCATTAACGGCAAATGATATTGTGGTTGGGATTGCGGCTAGTGGTCGGACACCTTATGTGATTGGTGGTTTAGATTATGCAACTGAAATTGGTGCAACGACTGCGACAATTTCATGTAATACAGATGCGGCAATTAGTCATCATGCGACCTATCCGATTGAAGTTGAAGTGGGGCCAGAAGTTTTAACGGGTTCAACACGTTTAAAATCAGGAACTGCTCAAAAATTAGTTTTAAATATGTTATCCACTGTCTCGATGATTGGCATTGGGAAAGTATACAAAAATTTAATGGTCGATGTTCGTCCAACGAATGAAAAATTAGTGGAACGCGCCAAACGAATTATCATGCAAGCAACGGAGTGTTCCTATGAAGTAGCTGAAGCAGCTTTTGAGGCAGCCGATGAAAATGTGAAGTTGGCTATTGTGATGATTTTGACTGGAGAAACAAAAGAACTAGCATCTGAAAAGTTACTGACAGCGAACGGCTTTATTCGTCAAACATTATAAAAGGGGGAAATAAAAAATGGCAGACAAAAATCAACAAATTGCACAAGGGATTTATGACCATGTAGGTGGAATGAACAATGTGAATAAGATTGTTCATTGTATGACTCGTGTGCGTATGGAAATTCGCGATTACAGTTTGGTTGATATTGAAGGATTGAAAAAAGTTCCTGGGGTAATGGGCGTTGTAGAAGATGATACGTTACAAGTGGTTGTTGGTCCAGGTACAGTAAATAAGGTAGCTCAACATATGGTCGATATGGCAGGTGTTGCTTTAGGAGAAACGTTACCTTCACAAGCATCTGTAAGTGGACGGACTGCTGTCGAAGAAAAGGCGGCTCAGACAAAAGCTGCTGTGAAACAGAAAAATCAAAAACCATGGTCGAAGGCATTGAAAGCTATTGCGAATATTTTCGTTCCATTGATTCCAGCATTTGTTGGTGCAGGGATTATTGGTGGTTTTGCTTCCATTCTAAAAAACTTAATAGCAGCAGGACAGCTTTCGGGTGATATGTGGGTCAACATTGCAACGGTTTGTGGCATTATTCAAAGTGGTGTTTTTACTTATTTAGTGATTTATGTTGGGATTAATAGTGCGCGTGAGTTCGGGGCATCGCCGAGTTTAGGTGGTGTTATCGGTGGGGTTACAATGCTGACAGGCATGAGCCCGGATACACCGTTAACCAATATTTTTACTGGTCAACCGCTTGCTGCGGGACAAGGTGGCGTGATTGGGGTCATTATTGCTGTTTATTTAATGTCTTTAATTGAAAAACGATTGCACAAAGTGATTCCCGAATCTGTTGACATTATTGTGACGCCAGTAATTACCTTATTGATTATGGGCTTGGCAACGATTTTCTTGATTATGCCATTAGCCGGTTTTATTTCAAATGGTTTAGTTGGCGGAATTAACTGGGTTCTAAATGTAGGTGGCGCATTCTCTGGTTTTGTGTTAGGAGCAGCATTCTTACCAATGGTTATGTTTGGTTTACACCAAATTTTGACTCCTATTCATTTGCAAATGATTGAAAGTGGTGGCAGTACTTTATTATTACCAATTTTAGCGATGGCAGGTGCTGGTCAAGTGGGAGCAGCAATCGCTTTATGGGTCAAATGTTACCGCAACAAATCCCTTGTTGAATTAATTAAAGGGGCATTACCGGTTGGGATTTTAGGAATTGGTGAACCTTTGATTTATGGTGTGACTTTGCCTTTAGGTCGTCCATTTATCACTGCTTGTATTGGTGGCGGTATTGGCGGTGCAGTCATCGGGTTATTTGGTAATGTGGGCGCAACTTCTATTGGACCAAGTGGCGTGGCATTAATTCCTTTGATTGCTAATGGTCATTGGTTGAACTATATTATTGGATTGCTTGCAGGATATGCGGGTGGTTTTATTATGACGTATCTATTTGGTACTACGAAAGAAATGCAAATAGGAGAAGCTTAATGAAAAAAGCAGTCATTTTTGATATGGATGGCGTCATTGTTTTTTCAGAAAGTCACTACCGTCAACGGCGTAAACTATTTTTTGCTCAACATGATATTCCTTTAACAGATGAGTTTCAAAAAAAATTAGTAGGTTCTAATTCACGAGATATGTTTGAACTATTAATTGAAGATGTAGAAAAACGAAAGTGGTTGATTGAACAGTATGCAGAGTTTCGTGCGAATTATCCGATTGACTATCGTGAAATTTTTAATGCGGAAATCGTGCCAACGTTAGAAGCGTTAGCCAATCAAGGTATACGGATGGCTGTTGCGTCTTCGTCCTCCTTAGAAAATATTCAAATGATTTTAACAGAAAATCAGATTTTATCGTATTTTGAATTGTTAGTCAGTGGAGATAAATTTCAACGAAGTAAACCTAATCCAGAAATCTATCAGTATACGGTGAAAAAATTAGATTTAACACCAGATGACTGTTTAGTGGTAGAAGATTCTTCAATTGGTATTTCTGCTGCTGTAAATGCTGATTTAGAGGTTTTGGCATTAAATAATGATGACCCTGCAGCAACTGTTCCGATTCAATCGGTGAGTGAAGTGTTGAAATATATCGAATTATAGAGCATACGAACTGTATGCTCTTTCTTTTTTATTGTATGATACACGTAGGGAGGACAGAATATGAACATTTTATTTAGCATTCAAAATCAATTAGATGAATTATCGAAAACGGAAAAAAAATTAGCTGAATGGATTTTGGCGCATTCCTCAGAAGTCATTCATATGAGTGCCAAAGCGTTATCTGCAGCAGCTGGAGCGAGTCCATCGACTGTGGTGCGTTTGTGTTACTCTTTGGGGTTGGAGGGTTTTCCTGATTTAAAATTAAAACTTTCGGCGAGTTTACCGCAAATCAATCAAGAGTTGTATTCTGATATTGCACCTGATGAAGATATTGAGACGATTAAACGCAAGATTAAATTGCGAGTAGTTGACGGCATTGAAAAAAATTGTGAGCTGTTAGAAGATCAATCGATTGAAGATGTTTTAGCTTTATTGGAAGGAACAGATT
Organism: Enterococcus sp. AMC1623; assembly: GCF_058216495.1. NCBI lineage: Bacteria > Bacillati > Bacillota > Bacilli > Lactobacillales > Enterococcaceae > Enterococcus > Enterococcus sp. AMC1623. The sequence goes on from NZ_CM177096.1 coordinate 3,115,707, forward strand.
TTATTTACACGTATGGAATTGGTGCATCGGGAGCAGTGGCGGATGATTTTTGTCAAAAATTTTTACGAATTGGACGCAAAGCGATGTTTCACCAAGATGCTCATTTACTAGCAACGACAATGGTTACCAATGAAACGCCGTCTTTTCTTTTTTTAGTGTCTAATTCTGGAGAAAAAAAAGCTGTAAATAGTTTGGCACATGTAGCCAAGGCAAACGGTATAGCAGTTGTTAGTATGACAAGTCAAAAAAAATCAACTTTAGCGAAATTATCAGATATTGTTGTACATATTGCGGATGGAGGAGAAGCACCGTTACGTAGTTCGGCAACTAATTCTCTTCTAGTACAGTTGTATACTGTAGATGTTTTATTTTCTGTTTATGCGTCTAAACATTATGACAAGACAATCAAACAGTTAGAAGAAACGAAACGAGCAATCGATGTGTTGGAAAGTTATACATAAGGAGGATATTCGATGAAACGGATTTTGGTGACAGGGGGTGCGGGTTTTATTGGTTCGAATTTTGTGCGTTATGTTGCAACAAATCAATCTGAAATTCACATAACCGTTCTAGATAAATTGACTTATGCAGGCAACCAAGCGAATTTACCTGTCTCTAATAAGGTAGAATTAGTTGTGGGCGATATTTGTGATGCTGATTTGGTAGAACGATTAGTCCAAAAAAGTGATGCCGTCATTCACTTTGCTGCGGAATCACATAACGATCACTCACTAACGAATCCAACGCTTTTTGTGCAAACGAATATTATGGGAACGTATACGTTAATCGAAGCCTGTCGAAAGTTTGACGTCCGTTATCATCATGTCTCAACCGATGAAGTTTATGGCGATCTAGCACTAGAGGATTCACAAAAATTCACGCCTGAAACACCCTATAATCCATCAAGTCCCTATGCAGCAACCAAAGCGAGTTCGGATTTATTAGTGAAGGCTTGGGTCCGCTCATTTGGCTTACGCGCAACGATTTCGAATTGTTCAAATAATTATGGGCCGTATCAACATATTGAAAAGTTTATTCCACGACAAATTACCAATATTTTAAATGGGCAACGGCCTAAACTTTATGGAGACGGAAAAAATGTCCGTGATTGGATTCATGTAGAAGATCATTCAAGAGCTGTCTGGTTGATTTTAACCAACGGACAAATCGGTGACACTTATTTAATTGGCGCAGAGGGAGAGGCGGATAATAGAACAGTATTAGCGACGATTCTAACTCTGATGAAACAATCGCCAGAAGCCTATGAACCTGTAGCAGATCGTCCAGGGCATGATTTGCGTTATGCGATTGATGCGACGAAATTAAAAGAAGAATTAGGCTGGCAACCGCAATTTACGGATTTTCGTGCCGGTCTTGAAAGCACAATTGAATGGTATCGAAAAAACCGTAAATGGTGGGGAAAAGAAAAGATGGCTGTCGAAAAGCTGTATGCTCAAAGAAAACAATAATTTTAGGAAATATCAGAAGGGCGGTTAGTCAATTCTGATATTTTTGGTTTTCAAGAAATAAAGCAGTGACCCTAATCTATATCCCCAGACTGCACCAATAACTAATTCTCATAGTAATCGATTCAAAAAAATTTCGGTAAGAATACCTAGAATGCAACCAACAAGCATTCTAAGTGGCATCATGTAATTAGCCAAGTGTATCATATTATCATATTAGGTAACGTACCATGGATTATTCAGTCAATTCTTATACTTTTTATAAAAAGCCATTTTTTCAGCATCTAGGGTATGTTTCTTTGTTAAACTAATCTCAACTACTATCAAGGAGGGCTGCGGATGACACGGTTCGTCAAAAGTATTTTAGGTCTCATTGCTTCATGTATTCTTGGGTATGGTGTGATCCAATACATCGCCTATCCGACATTGCTACAATACGATCGGTTTGTTCATATGATGGAGCGCTTTGCTTATACCAAAGAAACGTTGACTCTTTTTTTAATTTTGAGTTGTTGGCTATTTTATTTGCAATTGTTGTTTAAACGGTTTTCAGCCATTTATTTGTATTTGGTATACAGCGTCTACTTATTTTTATTATTTGTCGTTTTGTTTACCAAAGCACCGCAATATCATACGTTTAGCTGGGAAGTATTTGATTTTCTAGTAAAAGATAAGAAAACAATACTAGAAGCATTATTAAATGTCTTGTATTTTATTCCTTTAGGCGGGTTATATGGCTTAAAAGCGAACTGGTGGGAGTTTGGAATTATTGCTTTATTAACTATTTTAGGGATTGAGACGATTCAATATGTGTTTTATATTGGAACCTTTGCATTAAGTGACATTATTTTAAATTTTATCGGTTGTTCGATTGGTTATAGCATTTGTTTAGGGTTGAAAAAATATACTGTCATATAAAAAACAGCAGTGATTCATAAAGAATCATTGCTGTTTTTTTGATAGATTCGAATGTGATTTCTGCCTGCATGTTTGGCTTCATAGAGAGCGGTATCCGCATATTGCATCGTTTCTATTCCGTTGTAATGATAGGATTCATTTGTTTCAATCCCAACAGAAAATGTAACAGAATAATTTGCTTCACGTAACAAACGATGTCTTGTTTCATAAACATTTTTAAAAAATGTCAGATGTTTCTGCGCATCTTCTTTAGAACAATTAAAGAATAATATACAGAATTCTTCGCCACCAAAACGGTAAATATTGAAATATTGTTGTCCAATCTTGTTGGTTAATGTTGCTGTTAACAGACTTGAAAATTCTTTCAAAATATCATTGCCTGCGTTATGTCCAAAGGTATCATTTAATTTTTTGAAATAATCCAAATCAATCATTGCCAAAGCGTATGCTTGTTGTTTTGTTTCATATTCTTGTAAATCTATTCCTAATTTTTGGAAATTATAAACGCCAGTTAGCGCATCTGTTTGTCCTTGATGAATTATTTCTTCAATGGCGGCTTTTTCTGAAAGCACTAAGTGATAAAGCAGCCATAGAATAAAGGTAGCAAGTAAGCTACCTAGATAAATCAAGGTGCTATCTATCCAGGTAGTATATATTTCCTGAAAAAATAAGGGTAACATAGAAATTGCTAGCCATTTCCACGTAAAACTTAAACAGACGTTACCGACTGGTGGAATCTTAGAAAAGTTTTTCATAATCAATGCAAATAGGAATAAAGAGATACCTAAAAGAGCAATTTGTATTTCTTCATAGTCGATAGTCTTGTTTACCAATAAGTAGTAAATAGTTATTAAAGATGGAGGAGCTAAGAACATCCAGTGAGCATGTTTTTTGAAGAAGTAATAGGCAACAACTGTTTCGATAACAAATGTATAACTATAAAATCCAAGAAGGTTATAGGAAAATTTTAATGTGACGTATGCGTAAACTATGTATAGAATGACCATAGTGACTATTTGTAGAATCGGAGTTTTTACGATGATAGTCAGTTGCTTAATGATAAAAGAGAACGCAATAATGACACTTAAAAGAATAATCGGCATGACAAACAAAATGAGTGTGTATTTCTCCATCGAGTGCACGACTCCTTAATAAATTCAATCGTTTACAAAAATGAAAAACGCTTGTGTATTCAATTTAGCAATAATTTTAAAAAAAAGTCAATGAAAGAAACTGATAACTTCAAAGTTCGATGGAATACCGACGATGAAGTTCTTTTTTTGCTTTCTTTTGGCTATCTGCGTCTTGAAATTTAGAATAGATGCGGAAAAAGTCATGTTGATAACCTGGAATATGTTGAAATTCGAGACTTTTTAAAATATCGCGTGTTTCAACAGAAGAGGTAATATTCAAAAATTCCAATAAACTTGTGGTACTGCGCGTTCCACGACAATCATGTTCACGTTTAATAATTGCGTGGGCAAAAAAAGCTTTTTTCATCCCATTTTTTAAACTAGCACTATTTTTGGAGGCCGCTAATGCAAATAAATTTTCAAAACAAACAATTGTTTGCTGTTTTTGCGTAATTAATGAGTGAATGCGTCCAGGATTTAACCAGATGGTCTCACTGTCATCGACTTTTGCTGTGGGAAATAAACTGTAATTTTCATTAGCCACAGGCGTTAGCCGTTCTTTTTTATTTGTCATCTACCCTAATGCTTTGCGATAGATGGGATACTCCATATGTTCTAAATTCTGTAATAATTTACAGACAATATTGAAAGGCTGATCTTCCACTAATAAGACGTATTCTCTATATATCACGCAAGATGCTCCCCATAATGGGCGATTAACGGGAATAATTGCATAAATTTCTTCTAAAAAATCTGCTTGGGAGCTAAGAGAAATGTTCTCAATTAGTTGATAAATATCAATTGGTGCTTGATCAGCAGCTGTTGAAAATGCTGGTAGACTCTCTAGTTTTGGGCGATATTCTCTAGAAAAAGAGGGGATTTTCTTTCTCTTTTTGGATTCGTCCGATTTTGAATAAGTCATTTAATCAACTCCTAATAATTATTTTTTGAACAGGATTTATTGAAAGTATTATACAACAAAACCGCTATCTTTTAAGCATTATTTGTAAAAAAATGCAAATAAAACAATTAACGTTTTTTAATTTATTCTTCTATACTCGAACTACCTCGAGGAATAAAACGAATAAAGGAAGAAACAACAATGAAACAACAAGAATTAGAACAATTAGTTCAGGATTATCAAGGGCTTTTTTATAAAGTATTACGCCGATGTAGTATTTTTCCAGGGCAAACTGATTTTGAGGATTATTTTCAAGAATTGCGAATTCTCTTCTTTTTACGAGCGGAAAAATATGAATCACGAGGGTATTTTGAAGCAGAAAACAACATTAGTTACTTGTTTCGATATTTATTGTGGTACCTCATTGATGAAAAACGGAAAGAACAAAAAGCAGGAATCAAAGTACAAGACGAATTTCTTTTAGAGATACAAATTGAGGAAGCGGATTATGATACGCTAGCTGAATTGGCGGAATTTGAAACGTTTTACCGTCAATTGAAAGCAAAAGATCAACAAAAAGTTGTTGCATTATTGACCGATGAAAAGCTATCGCGTCAAAGTCGTAGTCGATATCGAAAATATTTTCGTGAGAACTTTAAATTATTTTTCAAAAAGGTGTGACATTCGTTTGACGATTTCCGTTTATAGAAGTGTAAGGCGCGCAACTTACTACCAAAATTCAAGGAGGTTGTTTTTTATGAAAACACATAGTCAAACAAAATTAACTGTTCAATTTACCCAAGAGGGAGAGGACAAAACACTAAAGCAAAATTTTGCGAATGTGATTGCTGATCCGACTGAGGCGCAAGTCTTAGCTTTAGGTGATGTAGTGGCTAGTCTGGCACCAGATACGGTAACACTTGATACGGTGATTGAAACAGTTGAATACGAGTATAATAAATAGGAGGAAGATGAGATGAAAAAATTACATTTAACATTTACAAATAGTGAAGGCAAAGCACACAAATTAATCCCCACAGTTGCGGCAGAAGACTTAACAGAAGCGCAAGTGAAAGCTGCAATGCAACAATTTACTGAATTAAATTTATTTGAAAAAGATGGTCTTGGTTTGTATCAAGAAGCGACTAGTGCCAAATACGTCGAAACAATTGAAACCATCTTGTTTTAAAAAGGTAAGCGAGGGGTGAAAACTCCTCGCTTTTTATAAAGGAGGATGAGAATGATTCCAAAACCAATTATTTTAGATATTAGTGAGTGGCAGCTACCTAGTCAAATGAATTACGATCAGCTGGCAAAACAAATTGCAGGTGTGATTATTCGGGTGCAATATGGCTCGAATTATGTCGATAAACATTATCAAACTCATTTACGTGAGTTTCAAAAACGTGGGATACCAACCGCTGTCTATGCGTGGGTTCGGGGGATTTCATTGGGGGATATGGAACAGGAAGCGTCCGATTTTTATCAACGTGCCAAGGCATTTCAGCCGGTTTTTTGGTGGATGGATGTCGAAGAACAATCAATGGCGAATATGCGTGAGGGGTGTGAACGTTATCGGGCGAAATTGAAACAATTAGGTGCCAAAAAAGTCGGTGTTTATGTTGCCAATCATTTGTATCATCAGTTTAATTTAAACGTCAGCAAGTTTGACGGTCTCTGGGTACCAACATATGGTCAAAATAATGGACAATATACAGGTGCCAATCCGACTGCTACCAACGCCTATCATCTGCATCAATACACTTCAGCAGGAATGTTACAGGGCTATGCTGGTGAGCTGGATCTCAGCCGCTTAGTTAAAGGCGAATGGTCCTTTTTCTTTGGTGAAACACCTGCAAGTAAGCCTAGCAATCAATTTGAATTTTCGACAGATGTTTATTTACGAAAAGCAGCTAGTACCAACGCTTCCTCGCTAGCTTTGTTGAAAAAAGGGGAATGCGTGCTCATTGAAAGCATTCAATTAGCTGAAGGATATGTTTGGGGAAAACAAAAAAGAACAGATGGCAGTTTTGCCTATGTTGCTTTAGGCGAATGGCGAGCCTATGGTAAATATATTTGATCAAATAAACAATAGTCCCCTAAAATTTTGTTAAAACAGTACGAACTGGTTTTTTATTTTTCAGGAATTAGATTACAATAGAAGGAAAGATAAAAGGAGGGGTGGCTTATTTATACTTGGCTAATCCGTTTGATTACCTTAGGCACGCTAATCGTTACTTGGGAAACACATTTTGATTTTCTTGTGTTAAATACTTTTTTAGCTTATCTGCCGATTGAATGTGCTTTTCAAGTGCAACGTATGAAAAATGGCTACGCACAACTGTTTTTTGGTTTTTTATGGCTGTTGTTTTTCCCTAATATTCCTTATTTAGTAACGGATATTGTTCATGCTGATTTATTAGGCTTATACAATAATTTAACAGGAATGAGCTTGGAAACGATTCGCGGTTGGGGATTAATTCTAATTTTGTTTTTAGTTATTTTTGCTTATATTTATTGGGGATTCATGGAGTTTTTCGCATTAATGGCATTAGTTAAAGAAAAATTTCAATTATCTAAATGGGTGATTATCGGCGCTGTCCCTGTGATTTGTTGGCTATCTTCTATGGCGATGTATGCTGGAAGATTTGCGCCACGCCTACATTCAGTGCATTTTTTTACCAATCCGTTGTACGTGTTAGAAGTGATTTTTGCGCATTGGACGATGAAAAAATTTGAGTTCATCTGTCTATTTTTCTTATTACATCTGGGGATTATTGGTATTTTATGGATTGCCAATGGTCGACAAAAAGAAGCGAATTAGTTCGCTTCTTTTTTTGTCAATAGTGATACAGTATTTTAGTGAAATAGATACAGAAAATTGTGAGCATAATTCTTGCTTATTTTTAATTTTAAAGGGATTATAGAATGAGAAATAAAATCATAAGAAAGTAAAGGTGTCTTGCTTATGCGTTATTATATCATGGAGAGCAGTGATATTCGTTGGAATTTAGCAACAGAAGAGCATTTGATGAACACTGCGGATGTAACAGAACCACTCCTTCTGTTATACATACAAAAACCTTGTGTTATAATCGGACGCAATCAAAATGCGTACGAAGAGATTGATTTTAATTATTTACGTCAACATGACATTACCTTAACCCGTCGTATTTCTGGTGGTGGGGCTGTGTATGATGACTTAGGCAATATGAGTTTTAGTTTTGTAACAAAAAAAGATGACACGACATTTGGTGATTATCGCGGTGTAACCACACCTATTTTGCATGCGCTTCAATCAATGGGCGCAAAGGATGCGACAGTGGGTGGTCGGAATGATTTGTATATTAATGGGATGAAGTTTTCTGGAAATGCAATGTACACTCGTCATGGACGGACGTACTCACATGGAACCTTAATGTATGATGTCGATTTATCGGTATTGGACAAAATTTTGACTGTTTCAAAAGAAAAAATTGAATCCAAAGCAACTAAATCGGTTCGTAAGAGCGTAACCAATGTTAAACCATTCTTAGATGAACAATATCAACAATTAACCACACCAGAATTTCGTGATGCGCTAATTTGCCATATTTATGACGTGGATACACTAGCTGCCGTTCAAGAGAAACAATTTGTTTTAAGCGAAGCCGATAAAGTCGCCATCCAACAATTATTTGATGAGCGTTATGCAAATGATGAGTGGATTTATGGTGAAGCACCAAAGTTTGAATTCAACCGCCGCACACGGATACCAGGCGTTGGCATTGTAGACATTCATTTATCGACAGAAAAAGGCCGGATTTCAGCCATTCAATTTTTTGGTGATTATTTTGGAACCAAAGATACCACCGACTTGGAAAAAATCTTGTTAGGAACGGTTTTTAAGTATGAAGAATTAGCAGCTGCTTTAAAACAAGTGACTGTCTCAGAATATATTTTAAACTTCACCAATGAAGATTTATTAAATCTGTTAGTGGGTTAGGGGGCTGTCATGTATAGACTAGAGCAGGTATCAAAACGTTATCAAGATACGACAGCCTTACAAGATATTTCATTTTCAGTCGGACAAGGTGAAATTATCGGGGTTGTTGGAAAAAGTGGTTCGGGGAAATCAACATTACTTCGTTTATTAAATTTATTAGAAACACCAAGCCAAGGTAAATTATTTTTGGCAGATAAAGACGTTAGTAAACTTTCTAAAAAAGCCATTCAGCAACAAAAACAAAAAATTGGCATGGTTTTTCAACAATATAATTTGTTGAATAATTTAACGGTTAAAGAAAACGTTGCGTTGCCCTTGAAATTAATCGGCAAAAAAGATGAGGCCAAAGTCGTTGAGTTATTGAGTTTTGTGGGAATTAGTCATAAAGAAGACAGCTATCCGGCACAGCTTTCTGGAGGCGAGAAACAACGCGTGGCATTAGCGCGAGCCTTAACGCGCAATCCAGATGTTTTATTGTGTGATGAAGCAACCAGTTCATTAGATGAGGAAAACACCGATGATGTGATTCGCTTGTTACAACGTATCCATGAAGAATTTCCAGTAACGATTTTCTTTGTTAGTCATGAATTGGATACGGTCAAGAAATTATGTGAACGTGTGTTGGTAATGGAAGACAGTCATCTTTTAGGGATTGTGGATAATCAACCCACACAATTAGGTAAAAACGATACTCCTTACTTAGAAAAAGTAAAAAGGAGGCTCACGCAATGACACTCATAGAAAATATTCATTACTATTTACCAGAATTTATCCTATCATTGAAACAAACAGGAACGATGATGGGAATTTCAATGTCCTCATGTTTGTTATTTGGGTTACCATTGGGTGTAGCTTTATTCTTATCTAATCCGAATATCAAAGGAAGTCAACCAGCTAGTTATTGGGTATTAAACTTTTTAATTACACTTGTGCGCTCATTTCCATATTTATTATTTGTGATTACCTTGATTCCAGTGACGCGTTTTATTATTGGTCGGGCATTTGGTCCGGTCCCTGCATCACTACCACTAAGTATTGTTGCTGTCGCAATTTTTGCTCGCTTAGTTGAGCAAGTATTATTAGATGTCCCTGAAGAAATTCGTTTATTGGCTGATTCGTTGGGAACATCTAAATGGCAATATATTTGGCATTTTTTATTGGTTGAAGCTAGAAGCGGCATTGTACTTGCGTATACAACGGCTGCTGTTAGCATGGTCTCTTATTCTACTGTCATGGGGATTGTTGGCGGTGGAGGTGTCGGAGATTTTGCCATTCGTTATGGGTACCAAAGTTATCAAACCGGAATTATGTACTTTGCAATCGTCGTGATGGTTGTTATCGTATTTATTATTCAAATGCTGGGAAATTTTATTGCCCGCAAATTAGATAAAAGAAAGTAGGAGAAGAAATGAAGAAAATGTACATCGGAGCTTTATCATTATTAGCGGTAGTTACTTTAGCTGCTTGTGGATCAAACGGGGAAACTGAAAGCAGCAGTAGTAGTGTAGATAAAACAGATAAAGTCATTAAAGTTGCGTCTCAAGCTCCTCCAATGACAGATGTTGTCAAAGTTGCAGCTGAAGTTGCAAAAGAAGATGGTTGGGAAATTGAACTAGTTCAAGTAAACGATAATGTTGCTTACAATGATATGGTTAGTAGCGAAGAAGCAGATGCTAGTTTTGCACAACACAAACCATTTATGGAAAAATACAACAGTGAAAAAGGCACTAATTTAGTTGCGATTCAACCAATTTATGATGCAAAAGTTGGTTTTTATTCTAAAGATTACAAAACAATTGACGAAATTCCTGCTGGCACAAAAGTTGCTATTCCGAATGATGTGTCAAATGAAGGTCGCGCGTTAGCGATTTTAGAAGAGCAAGGCTTAATCAAATTAAAAGATGGCGTTGGTGTGAATGGAACAATCAAAGATGTGGAAGAAAATCCTAAAAACTTTGAATGGTTACAAGTAGACTTATTGAATCTAGCAGAAGCATACAGTGAACCAAATGTTTCATTAGTGTATAACTACCCAACATACATTGCAAAAATTGGTTTGAAACCAGCGGATGCCTTGTTCTTAGAAAAAAATATCGATCAACGTTTTACCATTCAATTAGTTGCTCGTGAAGACAATCAAGATTCAGAAAAAATTCAAGCATTGAAAAAAGCGATGACTAGTGACGAAGTACGTTCATTCTTAGAAGACGATCATAGCGATACATTAGTTCCTGCATTTTAATGAATACTGACTCCTTACTCATTGAGTAGGGGGTCTTTTTTGTTTTTTTATTCTCTATATTTGAATGCGTTCTCTTTTTTTGCGATAATTATAGTAGAAACAAATATAAAGGAGGCCAATCAGTGAAAACGATTTTGATAACAGGTGCCTCTTCGGGAATTGGTCAAGCAGTAGTAGAACGATTCGCATCTCAAGGTGTTTGTTTATTATTAGTTGGACGAAATCAAGAAAAACTACAGCATCTAGCACAAAAATTACCAGGTGAAAATCAACTTATTCCACTAGATTTGACGGATTTAGCGGCAGTTCAGCAAATTCCAGCGCGTTATAAAATTGATTGTTTAATTAATTGTGCTGGCGTGGGTGAAGTTGGTGATTTTCAAGAATTATCCTTAGCACAAGAATTAGCTGAAATTGAAACGAATTTTTTAGCGCCGATGATTCTTTCAAAAGGGTATGCCCAGCAATTTATTCAACAAAAACATGGCACAATTGTAAATGTCTGTTCCACAGCAGCTTTTTATGTTCATCCATATTTAACAAATTATGGAGCTAGTAAAGCCGCTTTGTGGCATTATTCTTTGGGATTATCTGAAGAATTACGGGCATATCCTCATGTCAAGGTATTAACGGTTTGTCCTGGACCAACCAAAACGGCTTTTTTTCAAGGAAAAATGCAAATAGCATTCCAAAAAAATAACTTTCAAATGGCACCAGAAAAAGTGGCAGTGCTTATTGAAAAAGTGTTAACAAAAAATAAAAATCATCAAATTATTGGCTATCGCAATTGGTGGATGACGCAGCTGATACGTTGTTTGCCGATAAAATTGCGTTTGAAAATAGTTGGAAATTATATCAAACAGGGGCGGATGTGAATGTATTTTTTTTATGGGTTAAGTATTAGCGTTGTCTTCTTTTTTGGTTTACGTTGGTTATTAGCAAAACGTTATACGAAACCAAGGAATGGTGGAGCGATTAATGAACGCGAATATACTGTCTTACAACCGATTTTATCAGGGGATCCTCGTTTAGCTGAAGATTTGCGGGGAAACTTGGAACAAACGACAGAAATGCTGTTTATGTGGTTAGTCGATAAAAGCGATGTCGTTGCTCAAGAAGTGACACAAACCATTCTGCAAGCACCAGACTATGCCAAACGTGTCACGATTGTTTTGCTAGAAGATGTGCCACAAGAAGTCAATCCGAAAGTTTATAAGCTTAAACAAGTGATGGATGAGATTACGACCCCATATTTTATGGTATTGGATGACGATTCGGTGTTTAATCGTGCGCGTCTAAATGAAATGAGTCATTATGAAACAGTCACGGAAGATTTTATTGTGACAGGGATTCCTTATAATTTCGGACAGACTGGGTTATGGTCTAAACTAGTGGCTGCCTTTGTTAATAGTAATTCGCTGTTAACGTATTTCCCGATGGCGGAGGTCAATGCAAATCAAACAATTAATGGGATGTTTTATATTAGTCGAACGGAACTTTTTCAGCGGTTAGCTGTCTTTGAAAAAATTCAATATGAATTATGTGATGATTTGGCTGTAGCGGCTTTTTTAGCAAAAAATAACGTTCGTATTATTCAAAGCCAAATACCATGCAATGTGCGCAATACAGTGTTGCAACCGAAAAAATATGTCTTATTGATGAAGCGTTGGCTGCTGTTTGCATCAATTTATATCAAAACGTTTCCGTCAGTGGCGTTGTTTTTCTTAATCATTGTCCCTTCTTTTTTACCTGGGCTGTTGTTGCTGATAAGCATATTTCTAGGCTGGCAATATATCGTGGGAACGTTGGGATTATTTAGTTTAAAAGCAATCTTACTACGAACCTATCGAAATCATTTTTTTGAAGGAAAGGAATCTCTATCTGTTATCGGCTATGAAGTGTTAAATGACATTTTTTTACCCTTTCTCTTCATATATACGTTAGTCACGCCTCCGATTATTCAGTGGCGCAATAAAAAAATTAAAGTCACGGATGGGAAAATTCGTTATGTTTAATTTTAAGCAGTATTTGACAGCCTTACAACAGCTAGACGTTAATCGAACGTTACTGACCACTTCGCGTAGCGTGATTTTATTAAGTGGAAGTAGTCATTATCAACATGCGTCATTGACGATTGAGCAACAACAGTTTTTAGCGTATTTTCAATCATTTGGGTACCAAATTATCCCTTCTAATTTCCCATATAATCAAGACTTTGACTATCAACAAACGGAATTTCCGTCGTTGTTCCGAGCGAGTATAAGTAATATTCATTATTATGGTCATACCTTGAGCAATCGGGCATTTCATAAGGAGTTGATTCGTCATTTGCAACCTTTATTTGATTTAGACGAGATTATTTTAGTGACGCAAAGTTCGGGATTGAATATGCTAACTCAAGTTTTAACGCATATGACTGTTAAGCCTACGTTGAAAATAGTGGCATTAGGTCCTGTATCTTTGCAAAAATTATCTTTACGAGAAAATGGTTGGATAGTCAAAGGGAAAACCGATTATTATTCACGTTTTCTTGATTTTAATCAACAAACAAACGAGGTCGCATGTGGCCATCATGAGTATTTATTATCACCAGCAGTCAAGGAGGTGCTTGATGACATTATCCAAAATTAAAGTTGATTTAGTCGCAGTTCCGTTTAGCGGTCATCTTTATCCGCTATTAGAGCTTGCGCGCCCTTTATTAGATGATGATAGCTATGAAATTCGCGTATTTACTGGTGCGAATAAAGTAGCAATAGCAGAAAAATTAGGCTTTACGGTAATTCCTTTGTTTCCTGAGGATCCTTCTAAAATGGAACGAATCGCTAATACGGACAAACAAATTAGTTCCTACGGCATGTATCGACAATTAAAGCAAAACCTTGAACTGATTCCTGAAGTAATGGCTTTTTTAAAGGAAGCTTTTCAAGCACATCAAACGGATATTGTGGTGGCTGATTTTGTCGCAGTACCTGCGGGCATTGTCTGTAATCAATTAAATATTCCTTGGATTACGACGATTCCAACACCTTTTGCCATTGAGAGTCAGCGTACGACACCTAGTTATCTAGGTGGTTGGTATCCAGCTAACACAAAGCTGGGAATGGTTCGTGATTGGGTTGGTCGAAAGGCGGTTCGTTCATTTAAACGACTAGTCGTGTGGTTATTAAGAAAGCAGTTAAAACCTTATGATTTTCATTTGTATCGCCAAGGCGAAGAAACGATTTATTCTCCGTATTCGATTTTAGGTTTGGGGATGAAAGAATTAGAGTTTCGTGAGGATTTTCCGGCGCAATTTAAGTGGGCAGGGCCATGTTGCTCTTCACTTGAAGAGAAGAGTCTTTCTTTTGAATCAAAAGCGTATGTGTTAGTAACTAATGGTACGCATTTGTTATGGGGGAAGGACCATTTAACAAGTTTGATTTGTGAACTTGCCGTCAAGTATCCACAATTTCATTTTCTGATTTCCGCCGGTGATGATCGCAAAGAACACGTGCAACAATTACGTGAAAATGTTTCTGTCTATAGTTATTTACCTTACGAAGAAGTCCTACCTCATGTTCAATACGTGGTTCATCATGGCGGTGCCGGAATTTTATATAACTGCATCAAATATCAGCGTCCAGCCTTAATTTTGCCTCATGACTATGATCAATTTGATTATGCTGTACGTGCAGAACTTGCGGGGATTGCAGAGGTCGCTAATCGGAAAAATAAGCGACAAATTCATGAACGGTTCCAACGTTTAGTGACGCGCGAATGGTCGGCATTAGCACAAATCAGTCAACAATGGCAGAACTATCATCCAAGTCAATGTTTGAAGGCTGAAATTCAACGCCTAAAAGAAGGTGAGCAAAAATGAAAGTATTAGTAACTGGAGCAACAGGTTTTTTAGGAAAATATGTTATTGAAGAATTAGTTGAGCATCAATATGAGGTGATTGCTTTTGGCAGAAATGAAACAGTCGGACAAACATTGGAGCAACCCAAAGTATCATTTGTCAAAGGTGATTTTGTTCAATATGAAGAAATTGAACAAGCGCTTGCAGGTGTCGATGCCGTCGTCCATGCAGGTGCGTTATCCACTGTTTGGGGGAAATGGCAAGACTTCTATGAAACCAATGTTTTAGGTACCGAAAATGTTTTAAAGGCATGTGAACAGCATCAAATTCAAAAAGTAGTCTTCATTTCATCGCCTAGCATTTATGCGGCAGGGAAAGACCAACTTGATTTGCGAGAAGATGAGGCACCTCATACCAATGACTTGAATTTTTACATTAAGAGTAAGTTATTGGCCGAAGCTAAAATAAAACAATACCGTCATGTTCCAACCGTTGTCTTGCGTCCTAGAGGTCTGTTTGGAATTGGTGATACCAGTATTATTCCTCGCTTATTGCGGGTTCATCGGAAAATAGGTATGCCTTTGTTTAATGGCGGGCAACAGTTGGTCGATGTGACATGCGTTGAAAATGTCGCTTTAGCAATTCGTTTAAGTTTGGAGAATCCGTTAGCTATTGGCCAAGTCTATAATATTACGAATGGTGAGCCACGGCCGTTTAAGTCGATTTTGGATGAACTATTAGTAGAATTAGCCTTGGAACAGAGATATCTTTCATTGAGTTTTCCGCTCATGTATGGATTATCAGCTAGCTTTGAAAAAGTGTATCGTTGGTTAGGCATTACGAAAGAACCATTGTTTACCAAATATACCATTTTCTTATTGCGTTATAGTCAGACATTATCAATTGAACGTGCACAAAGAGAGTTAGGTTATCAACCGAAAATGACGATTAGTGAGGGGATTAGAAAATATGCAGCCCATTATCGAGGAAGTTAGTTATTTTGCTTGTGGTTCTTGTACAAATCATTTGCATTGGATGTTTAAGCAGGCACCCAAAGAAACACGCGTTTTTCCAGCAGGGGTTTTTTTAATAAAGCATCGCACACAAGGGTATATTCTTTATGATACTGGCTACTCAACTGCTTTGTATCAAAACCAGTTCAAATATCTGTTGTATCGTAAAATCAATCCTATTCAAGTCTCCTTTGACGAGATGATTGATCAGCAATTGCGTCAAAAAGGCATTGAACCTTCAGCTATTCGTTGGGTGATATTATCGCATTTGCATCCCGATCATATTGGTGGTGCTAAACAATTTCCAAAGGCGACATTTATCACCACAGAAGCAGTCTACCGCAACTTAAAAAAAGCAACGGTCAAAGATTTAATTTTTAATGAATTTCTACCGAATGATTTTGAAGAACGTGTGATTCATGTATTACCTAAGCAACACGATTCGCAATTTCCTTATCATGCTGTTGCGGATTTGTTTGGAGACGGTAGTTTGTTATTGTCTTCGTTTGATGGGCATGCGGTTGGGCAAGGCTGTTTATTTTTACCTGAGAAAAATCTGTTTTTAGCTGCGGATATTTGTTGGGGGATGGATTTATTATCAAAAACAGAGCAATTAAAACCGATACCACGTTTGATTCAACATAATATGCGTGCTTATCGCCAAAGCTGTGCGCTTTTACAAAAAATTCAAGCAGATGGTATTCAAGTGGTAGTTAGTCATGATGCTACACAGCGTATTAAGGAAGTGTTGGCATGAATAAATTAAAAATGCTGCTGCCTTTTATTCAAGCGCGTTGGCTCCGACGTTTTAAAAATAGACAAGCGTTAGAACGGTATCAAGAAAAAGAACTGCAAAAACAATCTGCGTATATGCGCACACATTCGCCTTATTATCGTTCCTTGCCAGAGGAGGCAACATGGCCTTTGATGGATAAAACATTTATGATGGCACATTTTGACGAGTTAAATACAAAAGGTGTCAAAAAAGAAGAAGCCATGGCTTTTGCATTAGCCAGCGAAAAAAATCGAGAATTTAATGAAAATTATCAAGGGATTTCGATTGGTTTGTCTTCAGGAACTTCTGGTCATCGTGGAATATTTATAACGACAGAAGAAGAGCAAGCCTTGTGGGCAGGAACGATTTTAGGGAAAATGCTACCAAAAGGCAAGTTAGTCGGACATAAACTCGCTTTTTTTCTAAGAGCAGATAATCAATTGTATCAAAGTATCAATTCACCTGTGATAGAATTGGCTTATTTTGATACCTATCAACCGATAGAAGAACATGTCTCTCGTTTAAATGAATATCAGCCGACGATTTTAATAGCCCCTGCATCGATGCTGGTCGCTTTAGCTAAAGCAATAGAAGAACATCACTTGAAAATGGACGTGCAACAAGTGATTTCAGTTGCGGAAATATTGGAAGCAACCGATCAGCGATATTTGGAAAAAATCTTTCAATTACCAGTCATTCATCAAATTTATCAATGCACGGAAGGTTTTTTAGGTTGTACTTGCGAATATGGTCAGTTACATTTAAACGAGGATATTGTTTTTATTGAAAAAGAATATTTAGATGAGAAACGCTTTTATCCGATTGTGACGGATTTTAAACGAACGTCACAACCGATTATTCGCTATCGTTTAAATGACATTTTAGTAGAATCCAAAGAAAAATGTCCTTGTGGTTCAGTATACCAACGTATCGAAAAAATTGAAGGACGATCGGATGATATTTTCCTTTTTGAAGGGAAAAATGGCACGACGATTTCGGTTTTTCCAGATTTTATTCGACGTTGCCTATTGTTTGTACCTGATATTCGTGATTATCAAGTGACTCAACACCAACCGACGCATGTTGAAATTGCCAGCAATCAATTAACTGAACAACAAAAGCGACAAGTCATTCAAGAATTTGAAAAATTAGCAGAAGACTTAGAATTTAATTGCCCTCAACTAACATTCAATGCGTATGAATGGAATCCGCAAGTGAAATTAAAACGAGTGGCACGTAAATTTTAAATGAGGTGAAAAGATGAATCATGTGGAAATTAAAGGGTATGGCACAAGCTTACCAGAACAAACCGTACATTTTGAAGACCAAACACGTTATCGAATTTCTGGAGAAGAAACTCAGTTACGTTTAGCAGTTGAAGCAAGCGAACGTGCGTTGAAAAAAGCCGATTGTACAATCGACGACATTGACTGCATTGTTGCAGCAAGTGCAGTAGGGATTCAACCAATTCCGTGTACTGCCGCATTGATTCATGAACAACTAGCACAAGGATTAGACATTCCAGCAATGGACATCAATACGACTTGTACTAGTTTTGTAACAGCACTAGATATGGTTTCTTATTTAATTGAAGCTAGTCGGTACAAAACAGTATTAATTGTTGCAAGCGAAACAGGTTCTTTAGGTTTAAATCCTAAGCAAAAAGAAAGTTATGAATTGTTTAGTGATGGCGCTGCTGCGATGATTATTACGCAAACGACCGAAGAGAAAGGCATTCTCTATAGTTTGCAGCGTACTTGGTCAGAAGGAGCCCATGCCACAGAAATTCGTGGCGGGTTAACGAATTTTCATCCAAAATTTTATACCGAAGCAACGAAAGAGGAATACATGTTTGATATGCAAGGACCTAAAATTCTTTCGTTAACTATCAAAAAATTACCCGCGATGTTCCAAGAATTCTTAGAGAAAAGTGGGTTACAATTACCAGAGATTGACCAAGTCATTCCACATCAAGCAAGTCGAGCGATGCCGTTACTAATGAAAAAATTAGGGATTCAACGCAAACAGTATATGGATTTAGTGGATGATTATGGCAATATGGTCTCCGTGTCAATTCCTTTTGCTTTATGTCAAGCTTTGGATGAAGGGCGCGTACAATCAGGAGATATGGTTGTACTTTTAGGAACAGCAGCTGGTTTGACTACCAATATGTTGGCGTTGAGACTTTAAACATAAAAAAGCTTTGAATCGTAGCAGATTCAAAGTTTTTTTTATGTTTGTATTTTATGTAAACGTAATTACTGACTAGCACTCTTTTTCGTGGCGACCATCAGCTAAGCTTTCTGATGCAACGTTTTAGGCTGAAAGTTTTAACTTTCTTAATAACTAGCCCTATTTAATCAAGCTTTACTTGAGTTAACTTTAAATTTTCGTTACAAAAATGCTTCTAATCTAACGCCTATGTTATAATGAAAGGTAAGAGAATAATCAAAGGAGGATCTTACATGCTGATTGGATTGATTATTTTAGTAGCATTTGTTATCAAGTATGCACCTGAAACGAAAAAAGCACGTCGTTTAAGCGGTCTCTATATAGCATTTATTTATCTTTCATCTATTTTTTTCTTCTATAATCAAGCGAGCATCTCTTGGGATTGGGGCAATATTTTTCTTCCTTTGACCGGATTACCTGCGAGTGCCCTAATAGTTGGAGCGACAGTTTTTAGCATTGCGAGTATCATGGGATATTTTTTTCATTTGGTACGCTCGAATCGAATTCAGAAGACATATACGTTAACCCGTCGGAATTGGGTGGCTTTTTTATTGTCTGCTACGCTGATTTTTAGTGGCGCTTTGGCATATTCAAGTAGTCGTTGGGCAATGAATGGAATTGGCAATATGCGTTTTGACCAGATTGTGTTTGCAATGACGCAACCTTTAAATGGCAGTGATCCAGGACAAATTCAAGCATTTATTTTACAACCATTATTGGAAGCTGTTTTATGGAGTACACCATTAATTTCACTGATGTATCTCTTTACGACTTGCAATGTGCAGTTTGGACGCAAGTCGATTAGTCGGCGAGTGTTATCTACTCGTTTAGTCTGGATGTTAGGCCTATTTGGTTTAGTTTTTGGGATTTCAATGAGTGCGAAAGAAATCGGCTATGCGGATATTAAAGCCTATTATTTCGAAAATACTGAAATCTATGAAAACTATTACGTTGATCCCAAAGAAGTTGAATTGAAATTTCCTAAGAAAAAACGAAATTTAGTGTATATCTTCTTAGAATCAATGGAAAGCAGTTATATGTCAACGGATTTAGGTGGAAGTCAAGAATCCAATTTGTTGCCCAATTTATCATCCTTATCTGAAACAGAAGGCATCCACTTTTCAAATACTACTCAAGTAGGTGGAGGGATGCTGCAAGTCCCTGGTGCGAACCAAACAGCCAGTTCGATGGTTGCGCAAACGTCAGGCGTGCCGTTACGTCCGTCTGCTAGTTTTGGTTTATCAGATGGTTCTGGTGCCAATAGTGCCGAATATTTCCCAGGAGCCTATTCGCTAGGGGAAATTTTAGATAAAGAAGGCTACAATCAAACCTTATTAATCGGTTCAAAAGCGGAATTTGCTGGTCGTGATAAATATTTCCAACAGCACGGCAATTATGAAATTCGTGATTATTATTGGGCAATTGAGCAAGGCTTGATTCCTGAAGATTATTATGTTTGGTGGGGCTATGAAGACAATAAACTCTTTGATTTTGCTAAAGATACCTTAAATGAGTTATCTGCCAAAGAAGAACCGTTTAACTTTACGATGTTAACAGCAGATACCCATTTTGAGGATGGTTATGCCACAGAGGAAACGCCGGATTTATTTGGCGATCAATACAGTAATGTGATTCATGAGTCTGATCGTCAATTGATGGCATTTTTATCTTGGATGAAAGAGCAGCCTTTCTACGAAAATACGACAGTCATCTTATGTGGGGATCATTTAACGATGGATAGTGACTTCTTTGATGATTTAGATCCAGAATATCAGCGAAGCGTGTTCAATCTATTTTTAAATACCAACAAAAAAACAGTTAATAATCAAAATCGCCAATTTAGTGCGATGGATATGTTTCCAACGACTTTATCTGCATTGGGCGTGAAAATTTCGGGCAATCGCTTAGGTCTAGGAACAAACCTATTTTCTAAAGAGCCAACGATTATCGAAAAATTGGGCTACGATACCTTTGAATCAGAGCTCATGAAACGTTCAAAATTCTACGATGAAAAATTAATTATGAATGAAGGAACGACTGAATCAGAATAACGGCACTCATCTTGTGAATAGCAAGGTGAGTTTTTTTGTTATTTAATTAACAATACTAGCTTATTTGATAGGCTTCTGCTAAAATGGAAAAGGACGATTTTAAGAACAAAGGAGACGTTAAAACATGATTGCAGCAAGTGATTTAAGAGCTGGTATGACTTTTGTACAAGATGGTAAATTAATTAAAGTATTGGATCAAAGCCACCACAAACCTGGTAAAGGAAACACAGTAATGCGTATGAAACTAAGAGACGTACGTACTGGGGCAACTTACGATACAACTTTCCGTCCTGATGAAAAGTTTGAAAAAGCACACATTGATACAAAAACAGTACAATATCTATATACAATGGAAGATACAGCATATTTCATGGACTTAGAAACATATGACCAATATGAAATTCCTACTGAAGTAGTTGCTGAAGAAATGAAATATATTTTAGAAAACATGGAAGTTAAAATCCAATTCTTCGGTTCAGAAGTAATCGGTATTCAATTGCCAAACACAGTTGTTTTACGTGTTGAAGAAACACAACCATCTATTAAAGGTGCAACAGTAACTGGTTCTGGTAAACCAGCGACGATGGAAACTGGTTTAGTTGTCAACGTGCCAGATTTCGTGGAAGCAGGCGAATTATTAGAAATCAATACAGCAGAAGGTACTTACTTAAAACGCGCTGGTAAATAATAAAAAACGTTAAGTAGTGAAAGCTGCTTAGCGTTTTCTTTTTGAGGAGAGAAATTATGGAAATTACTGGTAAAAAACAAGAAGTAGCAATTATTAGTTTGTTGAGTATTTTTATTGGGTTAATTGTTGGTGGTGTTGATACGCTTTTTGGAAGAGTTTTACTTGCGCTCACTGAATTTCGAGAGGCGCACTTTCTTTACCTCATTCCATTTTTAGCACCTGTTGGAATGTTGTTTGTTTATGTATTTTTGAATTATGGCAAAACTAGTTCGCAAGGAATGGGTCTGATTTTTCAAGTAGGTCATAATGAAGAGGATCTCATTCCAAAACGTTTAACGCCTTTTGTTATTGTAGGGACTTGGTTGACACATTTATTTGGTGGTAGTGCAGGTCGTGAAGGTGTGGCGGTTCAAGTAGGAGCAACTGTTGCGCACTGGATTGGCAAACTAATTAAAGGTGTCGATGCAAGCCAGTTTATTGTTATCGGGATGGCGGCAGGATTTGCAGGTCTGTTCCAGACACCTATTGCGGCAAGTTTTTTTGCTATGGAAGTTTTAGTGATTGGGAAATTGCGTTATGATGCGTTGTTACCAACGATGATTGCTGCTTTTGTCGCAAGCAATACGTCTGCATTTTTAGGATTAGAGAAGTTTTCGGTTGCCTTGGATGTGCCAATTACTTTTGATGTTTGGTTTGCACTTAAATTAATTGTTTTAGGAATGGCTTTTGGTTTTAGTGGCTGGGCATTTTCAGGTAGCTTAAAATGGGCGAAAGGCTTCTTAGTGAAATATATTCCGAATGCGGTCCGTCGTATTGGGATTGTGGGAATTATTTTAAGTATTTTATTCGTGCTCTTTTTCCAAGGCCGCTATTCAGGTCTAGGTACAAACCTCATCAGTTTTAGCTTTAATGGTGGAACGATTGAACTTTATGACTGGCTTTTGAAATTAATCTTCACGGTACTTACTGTGAGTGCGGGCTTCCAAGGCGGCGAAGTAACGCCACTTTTTGCAATCGGTGCTTCACTTGGAGTCATTCTAGCACCCGTTTTGGGAATTCCTGTAGTTTTAGCCGCAGCGTTGGGTTATGCCAGTGTTTTTGGTAGTGCCACGAATACACTGTTGGCGCCCATGTTAATTGGTGGCGAAGTATTTGGTTTTAATTATTTACCTTATTTCTTAATTGTTTGTGGTATTGCGTTTATGTGTAATGGTAATCGTAGTATTTATGGCAATCAAAAAATTGGCTAACAAACTGGGGCTTTTGCATTTTATGCAAAGACCTCAATTTTTTGTTTTCATCAAAAAATGAAACAAAGGCTCGTTCTAAGTACTTTATGACTAAATATTCTTCGTATCCATTTTTAGCGATGGTCTTTTGAATAACATTCAAAAGGCCTTTTTTTTTAAGGTGACTTTAAGGTAACTTCGTATAATCAAAGGTATCACTACATTGAATGGAGGAGTTACCGATGAAAGAAACCGTCTTATTGATCCCCAGTTATCAACCGGATGAACAGACACTCGCTTTTCTTCGAGTGTTAACAGAAGCTAGCACTGTTCCAATTGTTGTTGTTGATGATGGAAGTGGTGAAAAGTATCAGTTTTTATTTGAAGAAATGCAAACGTTAGGCATTACCGTATTGTCCTACTCAGAGAATCATGGAAAAGGATATGCATTGAAGCATGGCATGACCTATATTATGGACAATTATCCCGCTGCACGTTGGTTAGTGACAGCCGATAGCGATGGGCAACATACGCTAGCCGACATTCAGCAAATGATTGATCACTATCTCCCAATTTCAGGGAAACTTTTATTAGGTGTGCGTCAGTTTTATTTGAAGCAAACACCATTGCGTAGCTGGTTAGGTAACCGCATGACAACGTGTATGTATTATGCATCAACAGGTATTTGGCTAACAGATACACAAACGGGCTTACGAAAATTTTCATTGCATGATATTCCTGAATTATTGATGATTTCGGGAGAACGATTCGAATATGAAATGAATCATCTATTAGAACTACCTCATAAAGGGTATCAGTTAGCTACCATCCCCATTACTACTGTTTATGAAGAAAATAACCAAGGCTCACATTTTCGAGTGATTCAAGATTCCTTCTTGATTTATAAACCACTTGTGACTTTTTTATTTGCGTCACTCTCGTCTTCAATCGTTGATTTGGCATTATTTGTTCTATTAAGTTTAATTGTTGGAGAATCAGCTGGTGCGTTACTTTTTGCGACCTCGTTTGCACGGATTTTATCTGGAGTTTATAACTATCAAATTAATCGTATCGTAGTTTTTCATTCGCAGCATAGTATGCGTCAATCGTTTTGGAAATATGGCATCCTGTTTTTTACCCAATTGCTCCTTAGTTGGTTAGGCGTTTCTTGGTTTAATACAATGATATCGTCTGTGTTTATTAGCAAGATCCTGGTTGACAGTTGTTTATTTATCGCTAGTTTTATTATTCAGCGGCGAATGATTTTTGCAAATTAAAGGAGGACATGAGATGAAGCGATGGTTTAAGAAAAAAATGGCAGTCGTCAGCATATTTATTCTGCTTTTGATAGGTGCTGACAGTTATGTGTTATTAAAGGCGTTCGTTTTACCCCAAGCTGAAACAGTGATTGCTAGCAATCAGATTGCAAGTGAGTCAACCACTACAGACGAAACGACTGAAACAACGGAGCCAGTTATTACTGAAACGAGTTATTCCGATGAAAACATCCAACTTACGATTGATGAACAAGTTGTTAATAATACAACAGCTTATGTAGTGGATATTCAAGTATCTGATCCAAGTTATTTGAAGACTGCTTTGGCACAAAATACGTATGGTCGCAATATTAAGGAAGCAACTTCGACGATTGCCGAAGAAAATAAGGCGATTTTAGCGATTAATGGTGATTTTTATGGGTTTAGAAGTAGCGGCTACGTCTTGCGTAATGGCAATTTATATCGTGAAAGTGGCGTTGACGGACAAGAAGATTTAGTCATTGATGAAAATGGCGATTTATCAATTATTGATGAAGGCGAAATATCGGCACAAGAATTATTAGATAGTGGTGTTCAACAGGTTTTATCGTTTGGTCCAGCATTAATTGAAAACAGTGAAATCGTGGTGGATACTGCTACTGAAGTGGGACAGTCGATGAGTAGTAATCCAAGAACTGCCATTGGACAAATTAGTGAAAACCATTATGTGTTAGTGGTCTCAGATGGCCGAACTGATGAGAGTGAAGGATTGAGTTTATATCAATTAGCTGAAGTATTCCAACAAGTGGGTGCCACAACAGCCTATAACTTAGACGGAGGCGGTTCAACGACCTTGTATTTCAATGGACAAGTTATCAATACGCCCGTGGGTGGCCAAGGAAGCTCGGAACGTTCTGTTAGCGATATTGTGTATTTTGGTTATGAATAGGAGGAAAATCAATGATTCCCAAAACTATCATTCGTTATGTAATAAGTAGTATTTTCTTATTTATTTTTCAAGTTGTGTATCATCAATTCAGTCATGGTGTCGTTTCACCAGCTTTACGCTATATCTGGATAGTTCCTATCGTAGGGCTAATTATCTGGATAGTTGTGGCAAGTGTTAACCATTCAAAGTTGTCTTTTTTATACCATGCCGGAATAGTAATCTTAATCAATGGTTTCATTTTACAAGGTATTTTAGAGATTGCAGGAAGTGATTCTCCGTATATTGTCTTTTATTTTATCGTTAGTTTCTTATGTATAATCGTTGCTCTCGCTAGAATATTAGTGAAAAAAACGCCAGAAAGAAGGAATGTATAATGTTGTTTCTCTTATTATTTATCTTTGGTTTAATCTGGATGCTCTTACCCAAAAGAATTGTAAAATAAAAAAGTGTGTCTTCAATGAACTGAAGACACGCTTTTTTCATCTAGAACGGAAAGCGACGGATTGTTTTTAAGATAAATTTCTTTTTGTTTACGAGATAATTTCTTAAAGGCAGCTTCGGCTTTGGTTGCTTCGCTGCGAGTCTCGAAGACTTCCGCATGAATCATTTTTAAGGGACGTCGACGAGCCAATCGAGTGTATTTAGCACCCGTTCCAGCGTTGTGTTCTGCTAATCGTCGCGTTAAATCAGTTGTGTACCCACCGTAAAAGGTCTGGTCTTTACATTCTAAGACATAAAAATAATGTTTAGTTTCCATACAGCATTTTCCTTGTCTCAGGATTGTAGTTTCCATCTTGGTCATACGTAATTAATGGCGGAGCGACTTTAAAACCATCTTGCTTGCCATCTTTTATGCCTTCGATTAATAGAATATTCGCTTCTTTACCTACTTTAGGATAGACAAATTGAATTCGTTTGGGAACAATTCGATGGCGACGCATGCTGTCAATAATATCCAAAAAACGATCAGGACGATGAACCATTGCGAGTCGTCCATTGGTTTTTAAAAGTTTACTCGATACATGGATGACTTCATCTAAACTGGTGTGAATTTCATGCCGAGCAATCGCCAAATGTGGATTCGGATTTTTAATGCCTGTCTCACTATTTTTGAAATAAGGAGGATTACAGACTAATAGATCAACCGAATCCCCTTTGATTTTTGTTAAAGAGTTTGTTAAATCCATCGTATAAACGGTCATTTGTTCTTCCAATTGATTTAATTGAATGCTTCGTTGTGCCATGTCGGCTAATTTTTCTTGTAATTCGATTTGATAGATGTGAGCGTTTGTTTTACGACTAATAAACAAGCCAACTGCGCCATTTCCTGCGCATAAATCAACAATCTTTCCACGTTTGGGGATGGCTGGAAAATTGGCCAATAAAACCGCATCAAGTGAAAATGAAAAGACTTTTGAGCTTTGAATAATTTGAATATCATCTGCATACAATTGATCAATTCGTTCGCCTTCGTTTAAATACATGCAAGTGACTCCTTTATAATAAAATAATGAGTTTATTATACGCTATTTTTATAAATAAAAAAATATATTGAAAAGGGTTGCATTTTGTATTGCAATTCTCTAAATCTTATGTTAATATCATTTTTGTGATACGGATTGTTACTGCAAAGCAGGCAAAACCAGAACGAACCAAACGAATTTGTTTAGGGGGAGTCTAGGTTTTTTTTGTTGTATAAAGAGAGGTCGCCATGATTATTGATAAAGTGTTGAATAATAATGTTGTTCTTTCTAGCAATGATGCTGGAGAAGAAATCATTTTGATGGGCCGTGGGTTAGCTTTTAAGAAAAAAGTTGGAGATGAGATTGATTTGTCGTTTGTTCAAAAAGAATTTGTGTTAAAAGATTCTTTTACGGGGCGTCAAATGGAGCAATTATTCTCAGATATTCCAAGTGATGAAATTGATACTGTGAAGAAAATCGTTGATATGGTTGAAGCTGACTTAAACGTAGAATTATCTAATAATATTTACATTACGCTGACAGACCATATTCATTACGCTATTGTTCGATCAAAAGAAGGAATAGAAATGCCGAATCCGCTCTTGCTGGAAACACAAAAATTCTATCCAAAAGAATTTGCAGTAGCGCAAAAAGCATTGGTTTTAGTCGAACAAGACTTAGGTGCGATATTACCCGAGACAGAAGCAGGATTTATTGCTTTTCATATTGTCAATAGCCATCAAGGGAATGACAATATGCAGACTACCATGCAAATGACGGAAATCGTGCGCGATATTTTATCGATAATTAGTCGTTATTTTGGAAAAACCCTTGATACACAATCGCTAAATTATCATCGTATTGTGACGCATCTACAATATTTTGCACAGCGTTACTTAAAAGATGAGTTGTCTGATGAACAAGATGAATTTTTATTTGCTTTAGTGCAATCAAAGTATCCTAAAGCATATCAAACAGTTGAGCGTATTGACGACTATTTAATTAAAGCTTATGGAAAATCATTAGGTCAATCAGAAAAAATCTATCTAACCATTCATATTGAACGAGTGGTGACAGATAAAAAATAACATTCAATCATTATAGGATTGTTACTGACAGACAGGCAAAACCTAGATTGAAAATAGAGCACGAACGTAGCTATTTTTTCGTACTCTTTTTTCAGTCTAGGTTTTTTTGCATAGAAAAACTATAAAGGAGAGAAAGAAAATGAGTAAAAATAGTGAAATTGCTGCTCGCGTCCTAGATGCTGTTGGCGGTAAAGAAAATGTGAACAGTGTGGTTCATTGTGCGACACGTTTACGTTTTGTTTTAAAAGATGAAGGAAAGGCTGATACAGAGCGTTTAAAACAAGACAATGATGTTATTCAAGTTGTGCAAAGTGGGGGACAATATCAAGTCGTTATTGGTAGTCATGTAAGTGATGTTTATCAAGAGTTGACATCATTAGCTAATTTTGGTGGCGGAGATGCTGCTAAATCAGATGGTAAAAAAGGAAATATTTTTAATCAATTTGTCGATATTATTTCTTCTATTTTTACACCTTTCTTAGGAGCAATGGCTGGGGCAGGGGTCTTAAAAGGATTCTTGACATTAGCAGTTACTCTAAACTGGATTTCAGCTGAATCAGGTGTTTACGTTATCTTGTTCTCAGTTGCCGATGGTTTATTTACTTATTTACCAATTCTTTTAGCATTTACGGCAGCTAATAAATTTAAAACAAATCCATTTTTAGCGGTTTCTTTAGCGATGGCCTTAGTTCATCCATCAATTACTGCTTTGGCAGGTGCAGGCGAAAGTATTTCGTTCTTTGGTATTCCAGTTATTTTAGGTTTAAGTGGATATACATCATCAGTTATTCCAATTATTTTAGCTGTTTATGTTCAAAGTCATATCGAACGCTTCTTTAAGAAAGTAGTTCCTAGTTTCTTGCAAATTATTGCTGTCCCATTATTAGTTTTCTTAATTATGGCACCTGTAACATTTATTGCAATTGGTCCTTTAGGTACAATCATTGGTGATTGGTTAGGCTCTGCTTACAATGGCATCTATAACTTTAGTCCACTTGTTGCAGGAGCTGTCATGGGTGGTTTATGGCAAGTATTCGTTATGTTCGGTATGCATTGGGGCTTTGTACCAATTATGATGGTGAACTTAGGCCAAGTTGGTTTTGATACGATGGTACCAATGTTACTACCTGCTGTATTAGCACAAGGTGGTGCTGCATTAGCAGTCTTCTTCATTACGAAGAGCGTTAAATTAAAAGGTTTAGCTCTTTCTTCAACGATTACAGCAATTTTTGGAATTACAGAACCAACAGTATATGGGGTTACACTACCATTGAAAAAACCATTTATCGCAGCGTGTATTTCGGGTGCTATTGGTGGAGCATTTATCGGTTTTAGTAATGTGTCCAACTATACATTTGGTTTAGTTAGTGTTTTGAGTTTGCCAGGATTTATTCCACAAGATACAAAAGATATGTCAGGAATGATTGCAGCTGCAATTGGTATGGGCGGTGCTTTCGTTTTAGCCTTCATTCTAACGTATATTCTTCGTTTTGATGATCCAGTAGAAACAGCAATTGCAAAACCAGAAGCTCCAGCTGCGACTGGAACAATCGCTAAAGAACGTACAGTCTTAGTAAGCCCATTAGAAGGGAAAATTGTTCCTCTAGCTCAAGTTCCTGACCAAGTATTTGCTTCTGGCGCTTTAGGAAAAGGTGTCGCAATAGAACCAGTTGTTGGGAAATTATTTGCTCCAGCAGATGGGACAGTTACAACTTTATTCCCAACAGGTCATGCGGTTGGTTTAACAACGACTGATGGTGCAGAAGTATTGATGCATATTGGGATGGACACAGTTAGTCTTGAAGGTGAGGGCTTTGAAACAGCCATCAAACAAGGCGATACTGTTAAAAAGGGTGATTTATTAGTTACATTTGATATTGAAAAAATCAAGGCCGCAGGTTTACCAATCATTACGCCAGTTGTTGTAACGAATACAAATGAATATCTAGATGTATTAGATATGGAACAAACAGAAATTCTACCAGGCGAAGATTTCTTAACTATTGTTCCCAATTAAATAATAAAATAATTTCAGGCAGGAATGTCTGAAATTATTTTTGAGAATTATTGAAAACGCTTACCGTTCGAAAGGAGAGCAACGATGAAAAAATTAATTTTAGGTGTTATTTTAGGATTTGTGGGAGTAGGTTTAATGGGATGTTCAAATGGAGGAGATGAGGCTTCCTCAGCTGAATCAAGTGCGCCAAAAGAAGAGGAAATCACCTTATACTTGACACGACATGGCAAAACAATGTTAAACACCATGGATATCTCACAAGGTTGGGTGGATTCACCGTTAACACCTGAAGGAATTGAAGTGGCTGAGAAATTGGGTGAAGGCTTAAAGGAACAGAAGATTACCTTTGATAGTGTGTATAGTAGTGATGCTGGTCGTGCTCGCGAAACTGCTAAATTAATTTTAGAGCATAGCGGTCAAGAGTTACCAATCAATGAAGATGCTCGATTTAGAGAAGCAAATTTTGGTTCTTACGAAGCCAAACCTAATATGGAAATGGCAGCAGCTGCCGCAGAAGAGGCAGGTATTACTTTAGATGAATTATTAGAAATGCTGCAAACAGATACGATTGGTTCGATTCGTTTATTATCTGATGCATTGCATGATATTGATGCCAAAAAAGATGCTTCCGAAATGGGGTGGCCAGCAGAAAGTAGCAAGGAAGTAATCGATCGTTTGGTTGCGGGGACAGATGATATTATTAAAGTCGCTCAAAAGAATGGCGAAAAAGATATTCTCGTTGTTTTCCACGGAAATAGCATCATTAAATTGTTGTATGCGCTAGATCCGACTTCTAATCCAACAATGATTGAAAATGCAAGTATTTCAAAAGTTATTTACAAAGACGGTAAATATACAGTTGAATCTGTTAATGATACTTCTTACATTAAAGAGTAGAAAAAACTTGTCAACAGCGTTTTTTTTCTGCATACTACATTTAATGAGTATGAAAGGAACGAGCGTATGTTTTTTACATTTATGCGTGGCGTTATACGCGTCATTTTATTTGTAGTAAATGGGAATGCTCACTACGAGCAAAGAAAATTACTACCTAACGATGAGAATTATATTTTAGTTGCACCACACCGTACATGGTGGGATCCTTTGTATTTAGCAATTGCAGCCCGACCGAAAAAATTTGCTTTTATGGCAAAAGAAGAGTTGTTCAAAAATCCGGTTTTACGATTTATTTTGGTGAAATCCAATGCATTTCCTGTGAAACGTGACAAACCAGGACCGAGTGCCATTAAAACACCTGTCAAAATTTTGAAAGATACGGATTTGAGTTTAATTATGTTTCCAAGTGGAACGAGACATTCAACTGCTTTAAAAGGTGGTATGGCAGTCATTGCTAAGATGGCTAAAGTTCGTGTCGTCCCTTCTGTTTATCAAGGACCACTGACATTAAAAGATTTATTTAAACGTAAAAGGGTGACTGTTCGCTTTGGTGAGCCAATTGATTTAAGTGATATTAAAAAGATGAATGACGAAGGATTAGCAGAAGTAGAACGCCGGATTCAAGACGCGTTTGATCAGTTAGATAAAGAAGTTAATCCAGATTTTCATTATGAACCAAATAAATAGGCCAAAAGGTATCTTAGCAAAAGCTAAGATGCCTTTTTTCTTTAGAGACAAAGAGCAGAAAGTGTTATAATAATGAGAAGAACATTTTTAAGAGGTGAAATGCGTGCGATTTTTACATACAGCCGATTGGCATATTGGGAAAAAACTTCATGGATACGATTTATTAGCCGATCAACGAGATAGCATTGACAAAATTATACGCTTAGCACAAGAAGAAGCCGTAGATGCGATTGTTATTGCGGGTGATTTGTACGATCGCTCTGTTCCTAGTGTCGAAGCTGTGGAACTGTTAAATCAAAAATTGATTGAAATAAATCTTGAGAAAAAAATTCCGGTGTTAGCTATTTCAGGCAATCATGATTCAAGTGGACGCTTAGCGACGGGATCACCGTGGTTTAAAGAAACTGATTTTTATTTGCATACGCAATTGAGCGAAGCGTTTCATCCTATTGAAATGGCAGACACCCAATTTTTCCTTTTGCCTTACTTCGAACCGATTGCAGCTCGCTTATATTTTGACGATGAACGTTTAACGACGATTCAAGCTGCCATGAAACGAGTAATTACTGAAATGGAGACATTGTTTGACACTACGAAGAAACAGGTATTAGTAACTCATTTTTTCATTGCGGGTGGTTTACGAACGGATTCAGAAACGCCGATTGAAGTGGGTGGATTAAACAGTGTGCCGTATGAATTATTAGAAAAATTTGATTATGTTGCTTTAGGGCATTTACATTCTAAAAACGCATTGACAAAAGGTAACGTGCGGTATAGTGGTTCACCATTAAAATTTTCTTTATCAGAAATCAATGATGAAAAAGGTGTTTGGATTATCGATACAGATGAACTGATTCCTGCGTTTCATGCACTACCACCTTTACGTGATATCCAATCGATCGAGGCCTCGTTTGATGAATTATTACAACCGGCCTTTTATCAACAGTTAAATCGAGAACAGTTTTGGCAAATTTCCTTAACTGATCGGGCCGTGATTCCAAATATGATGAATCAATTACGCGAAGTTTATCCATATATTTTAAGTGTGGAACGATTGAATGGTCGCGAAACGTCACAGCCATTTCTTGAACGACAACGTGAACAAAATCCTCAACAAGTTATCACGACTTTTTTTGAAGAAATAACGGGTGAGACCCTAACTGAAAAACAATCCAAGTGGTTATCAGAAGGGTTACAAACAGCATTAGATACAGAAAAGAGGGACTAACATGCAGCCGAGAACATTAACAATGAAAAATTTTGGTCCATTCATTCATGAATCAGTGGACTTTGGCGATTTTCAGGAAGCAGGTCTCTTTTTAATTAGTGGGAAAACCGGTGCAGGAAAAACCACCATTTTTGACGGTATGACGTTTGCTTTGTTTGGTGAAACTTCTGGACAGCTACGTTCAGGAAAAGAAATGCGTTCGATGTTTGCAACACCAGAAGAAGAAACATCGGTGACTTTTTGTTTTGAGCATCAAGGATTTTTTTATGAAATTGAGCGTTCTCCAGAACAAGAAGTTCAGAAGAAACGTGGCGATGGAACAAAAAAACAAACCGCTAAAGTGCGTCTAACGATTTATGACGGTCAAATGCAAGAACAAAAGCAATATACGAAACGTACCGAAGTTGATCAGTTTATCAAAGATTTATTGAATGTGGATGCCAAACAATTTTTCCAAATTATTTTGTTACCACAAGGCGAATTTCGTAACTTTTTAATTGCTTCTAGTAGTGAAAAAGAAAAATTACTGCGCAATCTATTTGGTACTGAGCTGTATCAGCGCTTAAATGAATGGTTCCGACAAAAACAAAAAAATATGGACCAATCATTGAGCAAAAAATACCATCAAATGGAAGCTTTATTGCCACGGTTCCAATGGCTGGAGGAAGAAAAAACGTTTGTTTCTGTGCAAGAAACATTAAGTGATTGGCAAGAAATTATTGAGCAACTAGTAAATCGCCAAAAGCAATTAAAGGTAGACTTTGAACGCGCAAAAGACACGAAAAAGCAAGCCGAAACAGCTTTATATACTGGAAAAGAACAATCAAAATTATGCCTGGAACAAGCGGAGTTAACTGAAAAATATGCAGTTCTTGAGGCACGAACAGCCGAAATCGCAACGATACAAACAACCGTTGACCGCTTATCTTGGGTTGAAAAACATCTAAATCTCTTGCACAACTTAGACGAATGTCGCAAAGAACATGCGACAATTGATACCTTGTTGCTAGAGTTAACGCAATTAGTAAGTAAAAATAAACACGCCCAGACCGATTGGGAAGCCGAAAAAACAACTATGAATCAGTTGCAAGAACAAGTAACGAGGCAACAAAAGGAGCAACAACGACTTGAAAATTTAGTGCCTTTAGCAAAAAAAGTTCAAGAATTACAAGAAAAAGAGGTTGCACAAAAGCAAGTTTTAGCTGAGCTTCAAAAGCAAGTTGCCGATTATCAAGATCAACAAATTGCCCTTGAAGCAGCCCGTATTTCAACACTTTCAGAAGAAAAAGAAGTGTTGCAAATAAAGGAACTGCAGCTCGTTCAATTGACAGCTAAAGTCGAACGCTGGCAAGAGGAACAACAGCAATTAGCCACCGTTCAACAGCAGCTTCAAACAAATGAACAAACAATGCACACTACTATAGAAAAAATAAACAGACTTGATGAAGATGTTACAGAACTTCGTGAGTTGTTTAAACAACAGCAGAGTGAATATGCCAAGCTACAAATTGCCCGTTTGCAGTTATTGCTAGTTGATGGAGAACCGTGTCCCGTTTGCGGTTCAACAACGCATGTGCACAAGGAACAAACGGTATCTGAAGACGAACTTGCAACAAGTGAACGCTTAGTTGAAGAAACGACTCAAGTATTACGAGCAAAAGAAGAGGCGTACCAGACTGTTCGTTATCAGCAACAAACCTTGCAGGAAAAACAACATGAGCTGATGATGCAAAAAACAACGCTCAACAATAATTGTAGGAGACTGCATCAAGAAATGGTGAAGCTCTTAAATGAGGAATTTGATCATCCAAGTGAACGCGTGCAACTTTTCCAAGAAACGGTGACGCAAGCACAAGCACGATTGGAACAAAAAATGAATGAGCAACAAGTAATTGAGGAAGAATTGAGTCAAGTGACCGCGAAGTATCAGACAGTCAATCAAGAATTCCAAAAACTTGAACACGTTGTACAACCTATTTCTTTAGAAATTCAAACGTTGCAACAACAATTGGACTATCAGACACAAGCTGAATTGATAGCTGAAATCACTGAACTGCAACAACAAATAAATACTAATCAGCAGCGCTTGGAAAAGTATCAGGTGCAAGGCGAAGAATTAACGACGGAATTTATTAGCTTACATGAGCGTCAGCAACAACAAACACAGCAATTACAAATGCTTGCTGAAAAAAAATACGAACAAGAAAAAAAATTGCAACAAGCACTAAATGACAGTGTTTTTGATTCAGAAGAAGCGATGCGCCTAGCCTACGAAGAGATTGCGATTTTACCAAGCCTGCAAGAAAAATTAACATCGTATCATCAAGAAGTAACGGTGATTAAAAGACGTTTACAGGATTTAGAGCGTCTGATTGTTGATAAACAACCAGATGTGACTTATTTGCAAGAACAATATGATTTAGCCGAACAGGAAATGACCGCATTACAAACTCAAATTATCCAGCAAGAGGAAACGCTCCAAAGCAATCGTCAGTTGTTACAAGAATTACAAACATTGTCCTTGCAATCATCCGAACAAGTAGCAGAAATGAGTCAATTGCAACAACTTTCGCAAACGTTAAATGGGGACAATCCTGAAAAAATTAGTATTGAACGATATGTGTTACAATCATTCTTAGCAGAGATTTTAGCAGTTGCTAATCAACGACTCAGTAAATTAACAAGAGGCCGTTATCAATTTTTATTAGCAAACAAAAAGGGGAGTTATCGAAGTTCTACAGGATTAGAAATTAATATCTATGATGATAATGCTGGTATGAGCCGACGTGCGCATACGTTATCAGGAGGCGAAAGTTTTATTGCTGCTTTAGCTTTAGCTTTGTCGTTAGCCGATGTTATTCAAAATCGTGCCGGTGGTATTGCCATCGAAGCACTTTTTATCGATGAAGGATTTGGTTCATTGGATGAAGAATCACTAGAAATGGCGATGGAAGCTTTAGAAATTATTGAAAATGAAGGACGAATGATTGGAATTATCAGTCACGTCAGAGAATTAAAAGATCGTATTCAACAACAATTAATTGTCCAAACAAATGGAAGCGGTCAAAGCCATATTAAGAGTCAAGTGGTGTAGTGGGGAGGAATAAATGATATGAAATGGAGTATTCCAGAAAAAATCATCGAAAAAGCAAGAACCTATCTGAACGATGGGCGGGTGTTATCGGTAACTCCTGATCCAGAAAATCAAGTATGGCATGCAGAAGTTTTAGGGAGTGAATTGTATCGAATTGACCTTGATACTAGTGCAAAAGAAGAAGACTATTGTCAGTGTCCTTATTGGGAAGAACATCATTATTGCAAACATACAGTAGCTGTTGAACTTTATTTGCGTAAAGAAGGAAAAACGCGCATGATTCCCAAAAGTGAGATTCAAAAAGTCGAAACTTTTTCGCCATCTGTCATGTTTTCGAATGGTTTTCATCGTTTAGCGAATGAATCAGAAAGAAAGGCGATACCACTTGCAATTGAATGCCAATTAGATAGTTTGCCAACCAATCCATATCGCTATGAATTAGATGTTTTAGGTATTTCATTAAAAATTGGAGAACGCAATGGTCGCAGCTACGTCATTAAGAACATTTATAAATTTTTACAAGTATATGATGAAGAAAAATTGTATGTAGCAAATAAGCAAAATAGTTTTTCCCTTGCTCATCAGGCTTTTGACGAGGCAACCAATTCATTTTTAATGCGTCTTTCTCATTTGGCGCAAACTCAACAATTAATGGGTCAAGCTGGAATTCAAGTGAAAGGCAAATTAGATAAGAAATATCTCTTGTTGCCTGTCGAATCAGCGCGCGAAGTGGTTGAGCAGATGATACAATTTCCATTTTTATTACAAACTGAAAATGAGAAATTACGTACCTTACATTTTACTGATGAGGAACAACCGTTGCGATTTTCATTGGCACGCGTAGCAGAACAATTTGAGCTACGGATTGAACAGAATTTCGACCTTGTTTATAAATATTATGGTTGGGGCATTGTGAATGAACAAGTGTATGCGTTAAGTGTAAAAGATTTCGATATTTATTTAACGATGGAACAATTACTAAAACGCTTAGAAAAACCAGTCATCGCTTATCCGAAGCACGAATTATCGATTCTATTTAAACAAGTGTTGCCACTCTTACGCAGAATTGGCGAAGTTCACATCTCAGAAGAAGTATATAATTATATCAGTGATGAGAAATTACATGTAGTTTTCTACTTGAAAAAACGCCAAGGAAATATTGATATGCGGGCAGACTATGTCTATGGGGATGTCGTTTATTCTACCGACGAATCCCATCAACTCGTTCTTGAAAATCATGCCGAAGTTTTACGTGATTATAAACAAGAGCAACGAATTGAATTGCTAGCGAAAAGTTTGGATTTCTCACGAACAGAAACAGGTTGGCAAAAGCCTTTACCAGAAGGCGAAGCGCTCTATCGTTTCTTTACCCGTGAATTGTCATTTTTACGTCAATTAGGTGACATTCGCATGGGTAAAAAATTGCGCGAACGTTATTTAGATGGACGTAAGTTTCAGCCACAGATTGAAGTGAGAGAAGCTGGTTCTTGGTTGGATGTGAGTTTTGACATCTCAGGAATTGCTCAAAATGAAATTGATGAAGTATTACAAAGTTTGTTGCGTAATGACCAATTTTATACTATGGAAAATGGGCAAATTTTAGCCTTAGATTCAGAAGAGTTCCAAGAAACGAGTCGAATTTTAGCGCAATTACGCGAAAATATCCAAACGGAAAAAGGAATTGCCAAAATTCCTTTAAATCAAGGATTACAAATTCAACAACAGTTAGCAGATCATGCGAATTTCAGTGAAGGTTTTGACAAAATGGTGACGGATTTGACGCATCCAGAAGCTTATAATACGGAGTTGCCTCAGCATTTACAAGCCGAACTTCGTGAATATCAAGTTGCTGGTTTTCGTTGGTTAAAAATGTTAAGTCACTACCAGTTTGGTGGTATTTTAGCCGATGAAATGGGCTTAGGGAAAACGTTACAAACGATTAGTTATTTGCTGTCAGAAAAAGAAGAGCATCAGACGATTCAAGTGCTAATTGTGGCACCTGCGAGTTTAACTTATAACTGGCATCAAGAAATCAAAAAATTTGCACCTACCTTGCGAGCAATTGTCGTTAGCGGAAATAAAGACGAACGTGAACAAATTATGAATCAACAAGCAGATGTCTGGATTACATCTTACGCCAGTTTACGCCAAGATATTGATAGTTATCGTGAACGTGAAATCGGTTATTTAATTTTAGATGAAGCTCAAATGGTGAAAAATAGTAGCACGAAAACCGCCCAAGCCTTACGTTCATTAAAAGTGGATCATCGTTTTGCGTTGAGTGGGACACCAATTGAAAACAATTTAGAAGAATTATGGGCATTGTTCCAAATGATTATGCCAGGCTTTTTCCCAAGTAAACAGCGCTATCGAGAATTATCGACAGAACAAATTGCGGGAATGATTCAACCGTTTATTTTACGTCGAGATAAGCGCACGGTATTAAAAGACTTGCCAGAAAAAATTGAAACCAACTATTACAGTGCATTAACCGAAGAACAAAAAACGGTTTATTTGGCTTACTTGCGTCAAATGCGCGAAGAGATTTCAAGTATGGATTCAGCAACCTTTAAGAAAAATCGAATTAGCATTCTTGCAGGATTAACTCGTCTGCGTCAAATCTGTTGTGATCCGAAATTATTTATTGAAGACTATGCAGGTGGTTCAGGAAAACTGGAACAGGTAAAAGATTTGATTCAAGCTGCAAAAGAAAATAATCGTCGGGTTTTATTGTTCTCACAATTTACAAGCATGCTGTCAATTATTGAAGAAGAATTAAACGAATTAGGGTTAGAGACCTTTTATTTGCGAGGAAGTACACCACCTAAAGAACGAATTGAAATGGTGGATGCGTTCAATGCAGGGGAAAAAGACGTTTTCTTGATTTCTTTAAAAGCTGGTGGTACAGGCTTGAACTTGACCGGTGCCGATACGGTCATCTTGTATGACTTGTGGTGGAACCCAGCAGTAGAAGAACAAGCTGCCGGACGTGCCCATCGTATTGGACAAAAACGGGTTGTTGAAGTTTGGCGAATGATTGCGGAAGGAACAATTGAAGAACGAATGAATTCTTTACAACAAGAAAAACGTGAATTGTTCCAACGAGTGATTCAAGGCAATGAAACACAACTCCAACAAATGACCGAAGACGACATTCGTTTAATTTTAAGTGTCGGCGAGGAATAGAAAAAAACACCAAAATGACAAGGTTCGTTTTGGTGTTTTTTTGTTTTTTTCGTGATAAGAAATACCCTTCTGTATAGCCATTTTTCACGTATCTTAATATTATCTGCTATAATAAAAAAGTAGCAACATAATTAAGGAGGCGTTACAATGAACTTTGAATTAACAGGCGGTACAGCCTATCCAATGGCTGTCATTCAGATGGAGCGTGGCGATATTATTAATATTGAACGAGGAGCAATGGCCTATTCGCGGAATGTTGAAATCAAAGGTAGAATGAATAGCAACAATCGTTCTGGTTTGGGTGGATTGATGTCTGCGATTGGTCGTTCGATTACTTCAGGAGAATCAATGTTTATCACTGAAGCAACTGCAACTGGAAACGGAGCGGAACTTGCTGTGGCACCGAGTAATATCGGAAAAATTGAAAAACTAACCATTGGCGTGACACAATATCGTTTGAATACAGGTGCCTATTTAGCTTCTGATTCATCTGTTCATTACAATATGGTACGCCAAGATGTGGGCAAAGCAATTTTTGCGGGAACAGGCGGTTTATTCGTTATGGAAACATCTGGGACAGGTGATTTATTAATTTCAAGTTTTGGCGATATAGTAGAATTAACGGTTGAACCTGGCAAGCCGTTGACTGTAGACAATGAACATGTCTTAGCTTGGTCTGCTGATTTGGATTATAACATTCGTATCGCTTCTGGAATGTTTGGTTTTACTTCAGGAGAAGGAATTGTAAATGAATTTAACGGTTCAGGAACTGTTTACGTACAAACACGCAATGTTCGTAACCTAGCTGAATCTTTACAAAACTATTTATCAACTGGTGGAAAATAATTCAGTGATAATGTGATTTATCAGTTGGATGTAACTCATAACTAACGCGCGTTGCTTTTTTTAGAAAAGGGGCAAACAAATGAATGAACAATTAAAAATCGTCGATGAGACACTTTATGTGGATTTTTGGTTAGAGATTGAGGCAGATAAAGAAAGTGTATGGGCTTTTTTAACGACCGATGAACGATTGTCCTTATGGTTTACTGAAATTCAAATAGGTGAACTGTCTGAAACGGGGTATCTGAAATTTATCTTGCCCAATGAAACCTTAACGATGCCAATTATTGCATTTGAGTCAGGTAAAAAATTAGCCTTCCAATGGGCGAGTGGCGAAGTCTGTTTTGAGATAAATGAAGAACAAGGAACCCTTTTAAAATTTAGTGAAAAGTTACCACCAGAATTTCCAGCATGGCATCGTGACATTGCGGGGTGGTCTTTAGTTCTTCCTCAGTTGAAAAGTGCTATTGAAGGCAACCCATTGCCATTTCCTAAGGAGCAACATCCTCTGGCAGAAGAAAAGTATCGCCAAAAAATTGCACAATTACGTCTTACTTAAATCAGTGTTTGGAAAGATTTCATTAAAAAATCTTTCCAAACACTTGTTTTTTTTGAGTTTGTCTTTTTGCTTTTATTCAGTGGTTTCTCTATAATTGATTTTATGTGAAAGGAGGAATTACATGTTAAAAAGATTTTTTAGTTATTACCGACCGTATAAGTCGTTATTTTTATTGGATTTTTGTTGCGCTGTTTTGGCGGGATTATTAGAGTTAGCTTTTCCAGTGGCAGTAAATCAAGTGATTGATAAAATCATGCCACAAAATAATTTTCGTTATGTCATTTGGGCGTGTGTAGGTCTCTTGCTTTTTTATATTGTCAATACGATTTTGCAATACATCGTTGTTTATTATGGGCACAAACTCGGTGTTAATATAGAAACAGATATGCGTCGAGAATTATTTGGTCATCTGCAAAAGCAATCATTTGAGTATTATGATAACCAAAAAACTGGGAAGGTCATCAGTCGGCTAACGACCGATTTGTTTGAAATTTCTGAAGTAGCCCATCATGGTCCAGAAGATGTTTTTATCACAATAATGACGTTAGTAGGATCATTTATTTTAATGATGCAAATGCATGTAGGCTTAGCACTTGCGACATTTGCTTTAATTCCATTAATTACGATTGCTTTGGTGTTCTTTAATAAAAAGATGACTCAAGTCAATACAGATATTTATGATAATTTGGGTGAATTTAATTCAGGCGTTGAAGCCGCAGTTAGTGGTATTCGCGTGACGCAATCATTTGCTAAAGAAGATTATGAAGCAGCACGTTTCAATGGACTAAGTGAATTATATCGTCGGTCAAAAATTGTGTTTTATAAAGTAATGGGGATTAGTTCTGCCTACAATTATTTAATGATTCGTTTGATTAATTTATTTGCTTTAATTTTTGGTGCTTATTATACGATTCAAGGTGAATTAACAAATGGTCAATTTGTTGGCTTTATCTTATTATCCAATGTGTTTGTACGTCCAATTGAAAAAGTAAATATTATGATTGAAAGCTATCCTAAAGGAATTGCTGGTTTCAAACGGTTAACTGAAGAGCTAGATAAAGAACCTTTGATTAAAGACAAACCAGGGGCGCAACCTGTGGGGCATCTAATCGGAGATATTTCGTATAAAAATGTTTCGTTTGCATATGCTGATGATACAAAAGTATTGGAAAATATTTCATTAGATATCCAAGCAGGAGAGACGGTGGCGTTTGTTGGTCAAAGTGGTTCAGGAAAAACCACTTTATGTAATTTATTGCCACGTTTTTATGATGTAACGGGTGGTCAAATTACGATTGATGGCATTGACATCCAAGATATGACGTTGACTTCTTTACGCCACCAAATCGGTACGGTTCAACAAGATGTTTTCTTGTTCCCAGGAACAATTCGTGAAAATATCGCTTATGGCGATTTAGATGCGACAGAAGAAGACATTTTACGAGCGGTGAAATTGGCGCATTTAGAAGGAGTCGTTGCTCAAATGAGTCAAGGATTGGATACGGTAATTGGAGAGCGTGGAGTAAAATTATCAGGTGGACAACGTCAACGTGTGGCGATTGCTCGTATGTTCTTAAAGAATCCGCCAATCTTAATTTTAGATGAAGCAACTTCTGCCTTAGATACTGAAACGGAACAAGTGATTCAAGAATCATTAAATTCTTTAGCAGAAGGTCGCACGACTTTGATCATTGCTCACCGTTTAGCAACCATTAAACATGCGACAAGAATTATTGTAATGAGTGAAGATGGTATCCTTGAAGAAGGAACACATGAGCAATTAATGGCGAAAAATGGTCATTATCGTAAGCTTTACAATGCGCAATTTCATAATTAATAACAAAACAGAGGTGCGATAATTCACAAAATATAGTGAATTTCGCATTTTTTTTATTTTTTATTTTTTTCACATTTTATGAAAAAATACAAATCAAATACTTATAAAAATTTTTTTAAAAAAGCTCGAAAATTTAGATTTTCAGAAAAAAAGTAACACAAGAAAAAGTAATGAAATGTTTTTTGTCAACCTTTATTCTTTAAATGAATAAAAAAAATTTTTTAGAAAATTATAGAACCATAATTGTCAAATACCTTGTGTATGTTGTCTTGAAGAGGACTTATTTTTAATAAGAAAGTGGGATTTTTGAATAGAAATTAGATAGAAATTGTTGTTTAATTTTGTAATTAATAATTAAATTATATAACAGTTTTTTCTGTCTGTTGCATAATAATAAAAAAATTAGAAAAAATATTAAAATTATTCGAAAATGGAAAAAACCTTGATAAAATGCGGATAATCACAAGGTTTATTTCTATTAAATAACATTTTTTTTGTTTGCAAA
This sequence comes from Enterococcus sp. AMC1623, assembly GCF_058216495.1. Taxonomy (NCBI): domain Bacteria; kingdom Bacillati; phylum Bacillota; class Bacilli; order Lactobacillales; family Enterococcaceae; genus Enterococcus; species Enterococcus sp. AMC1623. The sequence goes on from NZ_CM177096.1 coordinate 3,157,787, forward strand.
CTTGCGAAAAACACTAGTAATTATCAATGGGGTACGTTATAATGAAAACAGAAGTGAAACAAATGAGTCTTCTGTTTTTAATTTAAAAAGGAGTGATGCACGTTGTTGACACTATATACTTCCCCAAGTTGTACCTCATGTCGAAAAGCTCGTGCTTGGTTACAAGAGCACGAAATTCCTTTCGTTGAGCGAAATATTTTCTCTGAACCATTGAACATTTCAGAATTAAAATCAATTCTGCAAATGACTGAAGATGGTACGGAAGAGATTATTTCGACACGTTCAAAGGTTTTTCAAAAGTTGAATATGGATCTTGATGAATTGCCACTAAAAGAATTATTAACTCTTGTCCAAGAAAACCCAGGTTTGTTACGTCGTCCAATTATGATTGACGAAAAACGATTACAAGTTGGTTTTAACGAAGATGAAATTCGTCGTTTCTTACCACGTGATGTTCGTCAATTAGAATTAAGACAAGCGCAACTAATGGCAGGATTATAGAAGTCAATAAGACAAAAATCATATTATGGTTTTTGTCTTATTTTTTTTGTTTAAGAATGCTTGTGTCTTTTGACTTTGTAATGTTTTTCTCTTTACATTTCTAGCCCATCCGTTACAATGGACATATATGAAGGATAAGTGAGGTGTAGCTAATATGGAAATGGAACATATTAATGAGAACACAATACGTGTCTTAATCAAAAGCGAAGATTTAGCTGCTAGAGGAATCACTTTTTTAGACTTACTGGGAAATCACAAGGAAATCGAAAATTTCTTTTATAGTATCTTAGAAGAAGTAGACGTGAATGATGAATTCAAAGGAAGCGAAGCAGTGACATTTCAAGTTTTGCCTAAAGGCGATGGTCTAGAATTGTTTATTAGTAAAAATGCTTCTCTTGAAAACATGGATCCTTATGAGGTATATGGAGATTATTATTCACCAGAAGAGATCACAGACTGGTTAAAAAATGAAGATCCAGAGTCTTATGAAGGATTTTCTCAAGAAGAAATGATGGATTGGTTCAAAAACCAATTACCTGCTAAAAAAGAAAAAAATGAAACAGAATCCGTACCCGTTACTCGTGAATTAGTATTTGAAGTGGGTTCTTTTGAAGCAATGATTCAATTAGCTACAGAAATAGAATTAGAAGATGTTGTAACCAATCTTTATCTAATGAATGGCATGTATTATCTAGATGTCTTTTTCTTAGAAGATAGCTTAACGGATAAACAAATTGAAAATCATACAGCGCTTCTTTCTGAATTTGCACGAAAAAGCACAGTGACTCCTGACTATTTAGTCGAACATGGAGAAACAATCATGGAGATGGATGCTATAGGAATGACGAAACGTTATTTTCTTAATTAATAAAAAGTGGTAGCTAGAAACGAAATTGTTTCTAGCTACCACTTTTTTGATTAAGGTTAACTTTTTAAACTAATGGTAATTGATTATCAGACAAGAAAAAATTTTCTTGTCTTTTTTCGTAGTTAATATTGAAGAGGTGAAACGTATGTTAATTGCTGAAACGAAAGCGGGTGTTAAACTATTTGCTAATGATTTAAACAAACGACCCACAGAACTCTTAATCTGTCCTGGATGTAAAGAACCGGTTATTTTTAAAAAAGGACGTATCAAATTACCACATTTTGCGCATAAGCCACATACGCAATGCTTTAGTTTTAGCGAAGGCGAAACAGCAGAACATTTAATGAATAAATCATTTTTCCATCAATGGAGTGGTGGGCAACTCGAAGCATATTTGCCTCAACTTAAACAACGTCCAGATATTTTAGTCCATTCGTTAGCGATTGAAATCCAATGCTCGCCACTTTCTTTTGAACGTTATACTGAACGCACAAAGAATTACCAAAAACATGGGTATCAACCGTGGTGGTTACTTGGTAACAAACTTTTACCACAACAGCGATGGGGGCAGTTACAGAAAGCATTTTGTTCGTATTCTCCAGAAAAAGGCATTCATCTTTGGGGAATAAAAGCACAGCAAAAAGAAATTTGGTTAGTGTATGCCATTAGAAATCATTTTCGCTTAGGTTTTGTTTATCGAATAAAAAAATGGTGCTTTAGAGAAGAACCATTGGAAGCTCTCTTGTTATACACAGATCAGCAATTAACTTCTTTAAAATGGAATTTTACTGAATATCGGTATCATATCCAACGAAAATTGTTTTTAGATAATGCTAAAATTCATGAGTTACAACAAAAAATATATTTGCTTGGCGGGAATATTCAGACGTTGCCGGGGTGGTGTTATCAAGTGAGTGATTTTTATTTTTTCTTTGACGATCGACTATTGTTTTTACGTTATTGTTTTACGAAGGCCGCTAATTTTGACGAGTGGTTGCAACTTTTAAAGTATTTAGAGTTTACTTGGCAGTATCCATTAATATTACAAAAAGAAATCTTAATTTTGGTTTATCAAGAGTGTCAGCGACTTGCTAAATAACGGTGTATGTCGAAACAGTTTCCTTATGGCAGATAAGAAAAAATATGATACACTGGTCTTATTTAAGAGGAGGGAAACATATATGTCAGAAACAAAACAATTGCCGACACGTGAAGAAGTCGCAGAAGCATCAACATGGGACTTAACGAAAATTTTTGTGGATGATTCAGCTTTTGAAGTTGCGTTTAAAGAACTACAAGAAGAATTAACACATGCTTCGTCTTATAAGGGAACCTTAAAGAACGGTGGTGCCGCTTTTTTAGCAGCATTAGAATATGTTCTGGATGTATCTCGTAAATTAGAAAAATTGTATGTTTACAGCCATTTAAAAAATGATCAAGATACTGCCAATACGACCTATCAAGCCTTGTATGCCCGAGCAAGTAGTTTGTTAGCTCAAACCAGTGAAGCTATCTCTTGGTTAGAACCAGAATTATTAACTTTAAGTGACGACGTTATTTGGGGATATTTTGAAGAAGAACCAAACTTAGCGATTTACCGTCATTTTGTTAAGCAAACTGTTGATAATCGGGCGCATGTTTTACCAGCAGAACAAGAGGCTTTATTAGCAGCAGCAGGTGAAATCTTTGGTTCGCCAAGTAATACGTTCTCTGTTTTAAACAATGCTGACTTAGTTTTTCCAACGATTGAAGGTGAAGATGGTGAAAAAATTCAATTATCACATGGCATTTATGGTCAATTATTAGAAAGTACCGACCGACGTGTACGTGAAGACGCCTTTAAAGGATTGTATAGTGTGTATGAACAATTTCGTAATACATTTGCTTCAACACTCAGTGCAAATATCAAAGCACATAACTATAAAGCGAAAGTACGTAAATTTCAATCAGCACGTGAAGCGGCATTAAGTAGTAACCATATTCCAGAGAGTGTGTATGATACATTAGTATCCGTAGTCAATCAAAATTTACCATTGTTGCATCGTTACATGGCATTGCGCAAACGTTTGTTAAACGTAGATGAATTACACATGTACGATGTTTACACACCGTTATTGGGTGAGGCACCAATTAGCTATACGTATGAACAAGCAGTTGAAAAAGCTGTTCAAGCTTTAGAACCAATGGGTGAAGAATATTTAGCGATTGTTAAAGAAGCCTTTACTAATCGATGGATTGATGTGGTAGAAAATAAAGGCAAACGTAGTGGTGCTTATTCTTCAGGTGCGTATGATACCTTACCATATATTTTAATGAATTGGCATGATACGTTAGATCAATTATTTACGCTAGTTCATGAAATGGGCCATAGTGTACACAGTTACTTTACTCGTAATAATCAACCGTATGTATATGGAGATTATTCTATTTTCTTAGCAGAAATTGCATCAACAACAAATGAAAATATCTTAACAGAACATTTATTAGAAACAGAAACTGACCCTCGAGTGCGTGCTTATGTTCTCAACCATTATTTAGATGGCTTTAAAGGAACGGTTTTCCGTCAAACACAATTTGCGGAATTTGAACACTTTATGCATGTGGAAGATGCTAAAGGAACGCCATTAACGAGTGAGTTTTTAAGTGAGAGCTATGGTGATCTAAATAAAAAATACTATGGAAATGCTTTAGAAATGGACCCTGAAATTCGTTTAGAATGGTCACGCATTCCACATTTTTATTATAATTATTATGTATTCCAATATTCAACAGGCTTTTCAGCAGCTTCTGCTTTAGCAGGAAAAATTCTTTCTGAAGGTCCTGAAGCATTGGAAAACTATTTGAATTATTTAAAAGCCGGTAGTAGTGATTATCCAATTGAAGTAATGAAAAAAGCTGGCGTAGACATGACAAAAGCAGACTATCTTGAAGATGCGATGAAGATGTTCGAAAAACGTTTAAACGAATTAGAAGCATTAGTTGAAGAACTAGAACAGAACTAAGTTTAGTTTATAAAAAAGAGGAGTGGAAGAATTTTTCCACTCTTTTTTTGTCCTTATTTTTTATTTTGATTGCGAATTTTAATAAGCGTAGCTAACTTCTGGTCGGCAGTTTTACCATTATCTTTCATGATGCGTTTTTCCGATAGAATAAAAGAACCACCTACAGCTAATATTTCTGGAGTTGAAAGAAAATTGCGACAATTCCCTTGATTGATTCCTCCAGTGGGAACAAATTTCATATCGTAAAATGGACCGCTTAATGATTGAATTGATTTTAAACCACCGTACATATCAGCAGGAAAAAATTTTACAACATTTAAGCCATAGGAGGCAGCACGCATAATTTCGCTAGGAGTAACAGCTCCAGGAATAATAGGAATATTTTTTTCTACACAATAAGCGACAATTTCGTCGCTAAAACCAGGAGTAACAATGAACGATGCGCCACTATCAATGGCTTCTTTTAAAGTTTCTAAGTTACGAACGGTACCTGCACCAACGATTAAGGAAGAATCTTTTGCTAATTCTGTAATGGCTTGACTAGCTAAGGAACTGCGATACGTAATTTCAATAAAGTGGAGTTGATGTTTTAGTAAAAGCTCTTTAGCAAGGGGCAAATGTTTTTCGGAAGTAGCTGTGTAGAGAGGTAAAAATTTTTCCTCTGCTAACTGTTCCAACAAATTGAATGTTTCCATAGAGAGTTCTCCTTTTTTTAATATTATAAGATGTAATCGCTTTCTGTTTTCGATGTAGATAAAATTGAACGTATTTTACTCATGGAAGTTTGAGCAACTTTGTCGTCTTGATACATTAAATTAACATAGATAATATCCATTACAGTGAGATAAAGGATACGTGAAGACAAAGATTCTGTTCGGAATTTGGATTCCTCAGAATAAATAGTAAAAGATTCATCTGACAAACGAACTAAATCAGAGTAGGGATTACCTGTTAAAACGATTAGCTTAGCCTGACTCTTTGAAACTTCTTGAGCAAAATTGAGTGTTTCGACAGATTGACCAGAGTGAGAGAAAAGAAATACAACATCATCTTCTTTTAATTTGGTTGCATTCATCAATTGTAAATGATAATCAAAAGTGAAGTCACAACGATATTTGGTTCGTAAAAATTTTTGATAGCTATCGTATGCAATCACAGAAGAACCACCAATACCAAAGAAATGAATATAATTACATTTTTGAATCATCGTAAGTACATTATCCAGTTTTTCTTTTGACATAGAATTGATTAAATAATTCATGGATTTAATATTTGAATTCAATACTTTTGTGGCTACTTCGTCACTTGTATCTTGTGGCGTAATATCCGTATATGCTGTCAATACAGAATCAGAATCTGAACTCTTAGAATGAACCGCCAAAGAAATTTTAAAATCTTGAAAACCATCAAATCCTAATTTTTTTACAAATTTGAAAATAGTTGTTTGTGATACACCAATCTCATCAGATAAATGAGTAATTGTTTTTTTTATTAATTCATTGGAATTTTGGCGAAAGTAATCAGCTACTTTTTTTTCAGTATCACTATAAAATCGATACTCTTGGGAAATTTTATTCATTAAATAAGTATTATCCTTCATAATTGTACACCCTTTCATGTTTTTATAAAAATATTTTATCACACTATTCTTAAAAAATAAATTTTATTTTTGTAAGCCTTTACAAAAAATATTTTTTATGATATTTTGAATTTATAGTGAAACACAGAAAGGAGTTAAATAAAAAAGTTAAGAGGGTTTCATTATTCTTTATATAGTGATAGATGTTTCTCAAAGATTTAGTTGGAATAAAATTGGGCAAATAGTCATTTGTTGCAAATCATTCATAAGTGATAGAAATTATCTATCTTTTTTTAATGTATTTGCAGTAACTACTTTTCATTATTTTTAAAGAGGTGATAAAAAAGTGCTAAATGATTTAAAAGTAAAACCAGGTCCTCAGTTCTACAAATATTCTAAAGGAGCTATTGATGAGTTTGTTCCAAAAATATTGGATGAATTTAGAGGAAAGCGAATTTTAGTTGTACATGGAACAGAATCTTGGAAGAAAGCCAAACCGTTTATGAATTTTCTCTCAAACAAAAAATATCAATTTATTTATCATCAATATACGGGAGAATGCAGTTATTATGGCACGGATTTAATTTCTAAGATTGTCGATAAAGAGCAGATAGAGTTCATTATTGGTGTTGGTGGAGGGAAATTGGTCGATTTAGTGGAGTATGCAGCACATGTCAACAATTTACCAAGTGGTGTTATTCCAACCTTAGCCAGCAATTGTGCACCGTGGACACCATTGTCTGTTATGTATAAAGAATCTGGAGAAGCAGAAGGGACAACAGAGCATTATTTGCGCCAAGCGACATTTCTGATTACAGATCCCTATTTGGTTATTGACGCGCCTATTAATTATTTTGTAGCAGGTTTAGCAGACACTATTGCAAAATGGTATGAATCAGATTTGATTGTAAGTCAACCAGAACTCTTGAATTATCCATTTTTACAATTAGCTAGATACACATCGATGATTAGTAAAGAAGCAATTCTAGGAAATAGTCAAAAAGCAATTGAAGACATGAAACAAGGAATTGTTTCAGAAGAATTTGTTAATCTATCGGAAATCATTTTCGCTGTAGCAGGTTTAGTAGGTGGTTTAGGGGACAAATATGCACGTAATGCAGCTGCTCATGCGATTCATGATGCTATTTCAAAATACTTACCAGCTAGTCATCACTATTTACATGGGGAAAAAGTAGCGTATGGTATTCTTTATCAATTGGCATTAGAAGAACGGTGGATTTTAATTGATGAGTTATTGCCTTTTTATAAGATGCTCAATTTACCAAAATCTTTAGCAGATATGAAATTGGTACCGCTAACAAAAGAAGAAACAAATAAGATTGTCACTTTTATAAATAGTAAGGAAAAAGTACATTTAATACCGACTGAAGTTAATGAAGAAAGAGTGAAACAAGCGATTTTTAATTTAGAAAACTATATTGCTACTAAATAATTATTATTAAGGAGGAATTATTTTGGAAACATTAACAGTCTTACAGAGTTTGCTGATTGCATTATGGGTTGCAGCCGTTATGTCTAGATGGCTTGGTGGTGGGGCAACGCTCACCTTACGTTTCTCACCATTAATGACTGGTTTGGTTGTAGGGATCGTATTAGGCGATGTAAAACAAGCGATGATTGTAACAGCTGCTATTCAGTTAATTTATATGGGGGTATTCTCACCAGGTGGATCGATGCCATCAGAACCATCAATTGCAACGGCAATTGCAGTGCCAGTCGCTTTATTAGGCAATTTAGCACCTGAAGCTGCGATTTCCGTTGCTGTACCCGTAGGTTTGTTAGGTAGTTATTTATATCAATTTAGATTCTTTATCAATACTTTCTTAGGTAAACACATTGATACTGCCGTTGAAAAATTAGATGATGGAGCAATGAGACGTTCAATCATTTGGTATCCAACTATCGCGTCATTTATGCTATTTGTTCCATTAGTGTTTGTTGCTCTTTATTTAGGTGCTCCCGTTATTGCGAATGTGATTGCAGCGTTAGAAGGAACAGTTATTATTCATATTCTTGAAGTTGTAGGTGGCGGTTTAGCGGCTATAGGTATTGCAACTACCATTTATGTTATTGGAAGAAAAGATTATTTGATTTTCTTCTTCTTAGCTTATTTTGCAAGTGTGATTTTCAAACCACTAGAAATCACAATGGTAACTTATGCTATTTTAGGAGCTTTAATTGCTGCAGCATTTGTATTAGCAAAAGGCTCTAATACTACGCCAAGTGCAGCATCTTCTAGTGGCAATGTAGATTTTGATGATGATGACGATGATTTTTAATTGAACGGAGGGAAAATTGATGACTAATAATGAAAATGTAAAAAAAGCTGGTGCGCCAGAAGAGATTACACAAAATGATGTTCGTAAATCATATTTAAGATGGCATTTTGCAAATGAAATTCCACATTCATTTGAGCGTTACTTAGCGCCATCTCTTCTATATGGAATGATGCCTATCTTAAGAAAATTATATAAAGATGATGAACAATTAAAAGCAGCTTATAAACGTCAGTTATTATTCTTTAATACTCAGTTAACTTGGGGTGGTGGTGTTATCACTGGCTTAATGTCTTCTATGGAACAAGAAAGAGCACGACAAGAGTACAACAATGAAGAAATAACTATGACTGATGACTTAATGTACAATACCAAAGCAGGTTTGATGGGCGCTTTAGCTGGAATTGGGGATGCTATTGACTCAGGGACTATTCAATATATCTTTATTGCGATTGCTGTACCATGGGCGCAAGAAGGTAGCGCAATGGGTGCTTTATTCCCATTTATTGCCTTTGCATTGTATCAATTTGCCATGGGATTATTCTTTGCAAAACAAGGATTCTCGATGGGTCGAAATGCAACTAGTTTGATGGAAAGTGCTGGAATCAAAACAATGATTGATTTATTGTCAATTCTTGGTCTGTTTATGATGGGGGTTTTAGCAGGGAATTATATTACGGTTACGTCTAGCTTGTCATTTGATATTTCTGGAAGAGAATTTGTTATTCAAGAAATACTAGATAAAATTGTTCCTGGATTATTACCATTGGCAACTGTAATGGGTGTGTATCTCTATTATACGAAAAAGGGATTGAAGGTTACGCAAGCATTATTATGGTTAACAGGAATTTTGATTGTTTTGGCAGCGATAGGTATTTTATAACAAACTAAAAACAAGTGATAGAAAGGAAGATTTTTAATGGGTGTAGTAAATTTAGCAAGAGTAGATGAGCGATTGATTCATGGGCAAGTAATGCTGACATTGTCACAAAAGAGTGGAGTAAATTCAATTTTTGTCGTAGATGACGTAGTAGCAAAAGATAAGTTTATGAAAGACTTATACAAGAGTGCTGGTAGTCGAACTGGTAAGAAAACTATAGTTATGACGACAGAAAAATGTAAATATTATTGGGACGAATTTAAATTTAAAGAATATAACTGTATTATTGTTACGAAAACAATTGATACTGTCTATGAACTAGTCAAACATGGTATTCCAATGACTGACGTTAATATTGGTGGGATTGCTCAAAAAAATCCTGATAAAGATATTCTTGTCACTAAGTCAGTATATACAAATAAAGAAGATGCGTTGAAGTTAAAAGAATTAAAAGACAATTATGGGGTTGAAAATATTTATTTCCAAGCAACACCAGCAGCTTCCAGTACTTCTTTAGAAACGGTTCTAACAAAATTCGATTAATCGAATAGTAAGATAGGTGTAAATATGACAATGACAGAACAATTCAACGATTGGTTTATCCGTTACAATCTTTTATATAAGAAAAGATATACAAAACATCAAAAACAACGCTTTTTACAAAGTTTTGTCAGCGATTTGTTAAGTATACGTAAGGATGTAGAAATACGAAAAGATAAGCAAGACAAAAATAGTTTTCATATTGTTGTAGGAGATTTAAAAAAAGCGAAACATGTTATTGCTACGTATTATGACACGCCCGCAATTTATCAAGGGGATTATTATGTCTTTAGTGTAGAAAAACAAAAGAAGCAAACAACCAATACTCTTATGGGACTATCTCTTATAATGCTTATTTTAGGAATTTTGTTTACGTATTTTATAGGAATTCCCGTCTTTGAAAAAGGAGGCATTTCCTATCAGACCATTTTGCTTGTTTTGTTCTACTTTGTCTTCTTTTATATTTTTGGACAAGTGACAAGGGGTTGGCCAGAAAAAAATAATCTTATAAGGAACACGTCGTCTCTCTTATATATGCTGAACTTTATAAAAGAGAACTCAGATCCGACTCTTGCTTTTGTGTTTTACGATCATGGTTGTCAAGGGGATACTAGCACTAAAAAAGTGCGGAAAAAATTGAACTTAAACTCTCAACGGTTAACTATTTTAGATTCAGTTGGGGCTTAAGGTGAATTAGTTAGAGTAGTTCGTAATGATGATAAAAAAACGAAAATACCAACAATTATAGCAAAAGAATGGGATGCTAATTTTGAGTATCTAACAGTAATGACTCATTCTACAAAAGTCTGGAAAGAACTGGTATTGAAGAAACAAACATTAAAAGAAAAAGAACTTAATTACGAAAACTATCAAAATTTAGACGATTTTTTCAATTGAATCAAAAGAGGAGGAATTAAATGTGTTAGGAATTGTGATAGCAACACATGGAAAACTTAGTGATGGATTCAAAGATGCCGCAGAAGTAGTAGTGGGTGAAGCAAATAATATAGAAATTGTTAATTTGCATGCAGGGAATCCTGTAGATGCATTGGGGGACGATATTACTGATGCAGTAAAAAAAGTAGATGATGGTGATGGTGTCATTATCTTAGCGGATTTATTAAGTGCCAGTCCGTACAATCAATCAGTCATTGCAATTAATGGACTAGATTAAGAATTACAACAGAGAGTTCACATTATTTCAGGTGTAAGTTTTCCTATGCTTTTAGAAGCTATTAATCATCAATTCATTGGAACTCCTGTAAACGAAGCGGTAGCAACAATTGTGGAACAAGGGAAAAATGGCATTACCTCTTGGCATGTGACGGAACTACAGTCTACAGGTGTAGAAGATGAAGAAGAGGACGATTTTTAACAACTAATTATTCTCGCTAAGTGGTAGACTTCTTTATTCTCAGAAATGACTGATTTTTTGAAAGTAGTTTTAATTGATGGCAAAGGAGAAAACTTAATGACAAGATCCTTAGAGGCGGTTGTCTTTGATATGGATGGTCTAATGATTGATACAGAAAAAACTTACAAAGAAGGTTGGTTATTAGGTGCCAACGCTTTGAACGTTGAATTACCAGGAACGTTTATTAGCGATGCAGCAGGTCGAAGCATAGATGACAATATTAAAGCACTACAGCAATTGACGAATGACCTGTCTATTGTGATGTCTATTCGTAAAATACGAGAAGACTATTTTTACCAGAATCTAGCAAATGGAAAAATTCCTTTGAAACCCTATTTGAAAGAATTAATAGAAGTATTAAAAGCGAATCAAATAAAAACAGCCGTTGCAACTTCTTCTTATAAAAATAGAGTGTCACGTGTTTTTGAACATTATCATATGACTTCATGGTTTGATGTGGTAATTACTGGTGATGAGGTGGCAAATGTTAAACCTCATCCAGAATTGTATCTCACGGCTTTAGAGATGCTTGGTGTAGACCATCAATCTGCATTAGTATTGGAAGATTCTATAACGGGTGCTAGAGCAGCGAACAATGCAAAGATTCCATTTATCATTGTTCCTGACAGTAGTTCAGAACAAGTAGTAGAGATTCCAGCAGATTTTAGGCATATAGAAACAATTGTTCCTAGTTTAGAAAACGTTGCACATTGGTTAATTGAAAAAAATTTACTAAAAAGATGTAATCAGGAGGAGTACAGATGACAAAACAACAAATTGGCGTTGTTGGGATGGCCGTAATGGGTAAAAACTTAGCGCTAAATATCGAAAGCCGGGGCTATTCTGTTGCTTTATACAACCGTACCGGTTCAAAAACAGAAGAAGTGGTTCATGACAATCCAGATAAGAACTTAAAAGGAACTTACAGCGTGGAAGAATTTGTTGATTCTATCGAAAAACCACGTCGTATTGTATTAATGGTTCAAGCGGGTCGCGGAACAGACGCAACCATTCAATCCTTATTACCACATTTAGATCAAGGGGATGTGCTAATTGATGGCGGAAATACCTTCTTCCAAGACACGATCCGTCGTAGTAATGAATTAGCAGACTCTGGCATTAACTTTATTGGAACCGGTGTTTCTGGTGGAGAAGAAGGTGCCTTAAAAGGCCCATCAATCATGCCTGGCGGTCAAAAAGAAGCCTATGAATTAGTGGCACCTATCTTAGAAAAAATTTCTGCGAAAGCAGAAGATGGCTCCCCTTGTGTGACCTATATTGGTCCAGATGGCGCAGGTCATTATGTAAAAATGGTGCATAACGGCATCGAATACGGAGATATGCAATTAATTGCGGAATCGTATGATTTAATGCAAAACATTTTAGGTTTGTCTGTGGATGAAATGGCCGAAATTTTTGCCGAATGGAATACAGGGGAGTTAGATAGTTTCTTAATTGAAATTACTGCAGATATCCTAACACGTAAAGACGATTTAGGCACAGGAAAACCAATTGTCGATGTAATCTTAGATGCAGCTGGCAATAAAGGAACTGGGAAATGGACGAGTCAAAGTGCCCTAGATTTAGGTGTACCCTTACCATTAATTACAGAATCTGTTTTTGCTCGTTATATCTCTGCATATAAAGAGGAACGTGTACAAGCAAGTAACGTTTTACCAAAACCAGCCGCGTATCAGTTTGAAGGCGATAAAAAAGAATTTGTTGAAAAAATTCGTCAAGCCTTGTATTTCAGTAAAATTATGAGCTACGCGCAAGGCTTTGCGCAATTACGTTCTGCTTCAAAAGAATATAATTGGGAATTACCATTCGGTGAAATTGCGAAAATTTGGCGTGAAGGATGTATTATCCGTGCACAATTCTTGCAAAAAATTACCGATGCCTATGATAAAGAAGCTGATTTAGAAAACTTATTGTTGGATGATTATTTTAAAGACATTACTGCGAACTACCAACAAGCTGTTCGTGATGTGGTCGCGTTAGCCGTTCAAGCAGGAGTACCTGTACCAACATTCTCATCAGCCATTTCATATTTCGATTCATATCGTTCGGAACGTTTGCCAGCGAATATCATTCAAGCGCAACGTGATTATTTTGGTGCACATACTTACGAACGTACAGACCGTGAAGGAATTTTCCATTATTCATGGTATGAGTAAAAAAGTGGAGGTTGGAGGCATCCAATCTCCTTTTTTAACATTTTTTGTAAAATATTTTCTTTTATTGTTTGACAAATGTAAATTATTTTCTTAATATAAGGTTAAGAAAAATAATAGTTAGGAGATAACAAACAATGGAAGCTATAAATGAAATCGGAATGATTGGTTTAGGAAAAATGGGATTAGGATTAACCCAAAATATGATGCGGAATGGTATAAGAGTAATTGGGTACGATAAAGCAAGCACGATTGAAATGGAAGGAGAGTTCAAGCAAGTAGGATCCTTATCTGAAGTTGTTGCTGCATTATCAGGAAAACGTATCATCTGGTTAATGGTTCCAGCTGGTGAAGTCACACGTCAGGTAGTTAGTGAGTTAGGCGAATTATTATCTGAAGGTGATATTATCATCGATGGCGGAAATTCATTTTTTAAAGACTCTGTTGAAAATTATGAATACTTAGCAATGAAAGGAATTTCGTTTTTAGACTGTGGTTCTTCTGGTGGGATGAGTGGTGCATTGAATGGTGGGAACTTTATGATTGGTGGGAATAAAGAAACCTTTGACTTTGTAGAGAAGCTTTTTGAAAAAATTTCATGTCAAAATGGCTATCTGTATACAGGAAAATCAGGAAGTGGTCATTATTTAAAAATGATTCATAACGGTATTGAATACGCCATGATGGCAGCTATTGGAGAAGGGTTTGACTTATTAGAACATTCTGAGTATGACTTTGATAATGAAAAAGTTGCTAGACTTTGGAATAACGGTTCTGTTATCCGATCATGGCTAATCGAATTAGCAGAAGAAGCATTTAAGAAAGATCCAAAGTTAGATAAGGTAAAAGGAATTATGTATTCTTCTGGTGAAGGCAAATGGACAGTAGATGAAGCGTTGCAAAAACAAGTAGCAATTCCCGTGATTACGATGTCATTAATGATGCGCTATCGTTCATTAGAAGACGATACATTTACAGGAAAAGTTGTTTCCTCTTTACGAAATGGTTTTGGAGGACACGCAATGAAAACAATTGAATGATAGATATTAATGAAAAGAGGAGGAAACAGTAAAATGGGCCAATATAAGATAGCAATTGTTAATTCAAGTAGTTTTGGGGAATGGTTTCCAGATCATCTGAAAAGATTGGAAGCTATTGGACCCGTCAAACGTTTCACTTTTCCAAATGATATAGATGGTGTGACGCTAGCAAATGAACTACATGGATACAATTTAATAATATCTAGTGTTACACCATTTTTCACAAAAGAATTTTTTGAGCATAAAGATGAATTATTAATTATTTCTCGTCATGGAATCGGCTATAATAACGTTGATTTGGAAGCAGCAAAAGAAAAAGGAACGATTGTAACGATTGTGCCACCTCTAGTTGAACGTGATGCAGTTGCTGAAAATGCTGTGGCCAATTTAATGGCACTTGTTCGCCAAACAGTGGCTTCTTCTCAAGCTGCTAAAGAAAATCGTTGGCAAGATCGTGCCCAATTTATGGGAAATAATTTAACTGGTAAAACAGTGGGTGTGATTGGTTGCGGAAATATTGGTAGCCGAGTAGCAGAAATTTTAAAATATGGTTTTAATACTCGCTTATTAGTAACTGATCCTAATGTTGATTCAGAGTGGGTAAAGAAACATCAAGCAGAAATAGTACCACTGGACGAATTATTACAAGAAGCAGATATCATTTCTCTGAATGCATCGTTAAATGAAACTAGCTTTCAAATTTTAAATAAAGCTGCTTTTTCTAAGATGAAAAAAGGTGTTTACATCACAAACACAGCTAGAGGTGCATTAATTGAAGAAGATGCTCTGTTGACAGCTATTGATAAAGGAATTGTCCGAGCCGCTGCAACAGATGTCATGATTTCAGAACCAGCGCTGAACACACATCCTTACTTTAAGAATGAAAAAATGTTAATTACACCTCACACGTCGGCATATACTTTTGAGTGTTTAGAAGGAATGGGTGATAAATGTGTAACTGATTTAGAGCGCATGATTGTGGGAAAACAACCAGATACGATAGTGACTCCTATATAAAATAAAAAAATCGTTGTGAAGTGACCGCTTCATGGCGATTTTATTTATTTGAATAGATAAAATGGAACTTGCTTTTGTAGCAGCTTTATTTTATGATTTACCAAAGATGTTGGGTCAGTTAACATTAATAGGGAGGAGTAATATGTCTAATTTTCAAAGTATTGCTAAAAGTAATTATGAGAATCTAACGAAAGCAGAAAAAACAGTGATTGATTTTATTCTAGCAGATGTTGCAGCAGCTAGTATGATGACAATTTCGGATGTTTCTAAAAAAATAAATGTTTCGATTGCTACTATTTCGCGTCTATCTAAAAAGCTAGGCTATCAATCGTATCAAGAAATGCGTTTGAAAGTATATGATGGCCACGATGCACAATCATCCAAATTTTTTCCAAACCTGACTAAAGATGATTCGTTTGTCGAAATTGCTACGAATTCATTTTATATGAGCAAGATTTCATTAGATGAGACACAATCTATTTTAATGGAAGAAGATTTAAAAAAAGCAATTGATTTGTTGGCAAAGGTAAAGACATGTAGCATTTTTGGTTTGGGTGCGTCACAAGTTGTTGCTATGAATGCATTTCATTGTTTTTTACGTTCATCATTGAACTGTACGTATATTCAAGATTATCATTTACAGATGATGTCTTTAACCAAGTTAGGAGAAAATGATTGTCTTTTTTTAATTTCACATACTGGTCACAATAAAGATATGATTCAATTAGCAACAATTGCCCGAGAAAAAAATATTCCTATTATTACGATTACCAGTAATCGCCACTCACCTTTGGCAAAACTTAGTGATATCATTCTTGTCTCCGTTTCAGATGAAACAAAATATCGACCAGAAGCTGTTTCTTCGCTACTTGCACAAATTGCTCTGGTAGATGCCTTATTTATGATTTATGCAATTAAAGTAGATGATAACGAAGAATATCTTTTGAAATCACGAGCAATTATTAATAAAACACGACTTTCATCAGAGGATGATTAATAACCTAGAAAACTAAACAAAAGAAGCTTTGAGCGAATGTGTGCTCAAAGCTTCTTTTTCTATGGGTACACTTTTTTTGTGAAGAATTCTAAAAGTAATGGTGCGATTACTGTGCTTAATAGAATAATGATTACAAATGGAGAATAATAGCTAGGATCGATTAATCCTGCTTGATAGCCAATCTGTAAAACAATTAAGGCCATTTCACCACGAGATACCATACCAGCACCGACCATCCAAGAACTGTTGGTACTAAATCCAGCAAGTTTTGAACCAGTAAAACCGCCTAGAATTTTAGAGACCACAGCAATAAATGTGAAGACGATAATGAAGAGCAATTGTGATTTGAAGTTTTCAAATGAAACATCTAATCCAATGCTGACAAAGAAGACTGGAACAAACACGGAGTAACCTAACGCTTCGACGTTGTGCATTACTTCATGTTGGACTTTTGTTTGACTCACGGCAACTCCGGCAAAGAAGGCACCAATAACGGCACTCAAACCAACAAAGTCAGCAAGATAAGCCATTGTCAAACAAATGACAAGTGAAACAATGATGACAGCTGAATTAGCAAATAATTTTTCTGCTAAATTTACTAAATAAGGGGCAATCCATTTGACCAACATAAAAATTAGAGCGAAATAAGCAATTTCTTCTAATATCATAAGCGGTAAGGGAACACCATTTGAGGAGGAACCTGTTAAAAGTGGAATACTTAAACTTAGAACTAAAACAACTAAGACATCATCCATAACCGATGCACCTAAAGTTGTTGAACCTTCTTTTGTATTCATAACGTTCATTTCTTTTAGAACTTCAACAGTAATACTTACTGCAGTTGCTGATAAAATAATTCCGAAGAAGAATGATTCTTGGAAGCTAATTTGAAATGCGGTTCCTGAAACTGCGCCAAGAACCAGGGGGAAGATAACGCCAAACGTTGCAACTAATAAACTAGGTTTTAGATATTTTTTTAATAAGCTTAGATCACTTTCTAATCCAGCTAAAAACATTAACAAGATAACACCAATTTCTGAAAACTCATGTACCAGTTCACTTGATTGAACCCAATTGAGAACTGCACCTCCTAGTAATACCCCGACTAAGAGTTGACCAACAACAGCTGGTATGCCAATTCGCCTCGATAAATGTGACGCGATTGTCGTCGACACAAGAATGAGACATAGAATACCAATAAATTCCATAACATCCGACCTTTCTTATTTAAAGTAACAAAATAATTGTACCATTTCACGAAAACGGATGCACTAAAAAAGTTTGGTTGTCCTAACTTTTTTCTAGTGGTTGTGAAAAAAGTGAGTATTTTTTCATGAAAAAAAGTAGGTAGAGATTTTTCTCTATCTACTTTCTTAATGATATGCCTTTTTCGTAAAATACTTCAAAATTAATGGGGAAAGTAAGGTGCTTAACAATATAATGATGACTAAAGGTGAGTAATATTGCGGTTCAATCATATTTGATTGGTGTCCAATTTGTAAAATGACCAGCGCCATTTCGCCACGTGAAATCATTCCTGCACCGACCATTAAGGCACTGTTCGTTTCAAAGCCAGCAATTTTGGAACCCAAGAATCCCCCCAATAATTTAGAGACAATCGCGACAATTGTGAAAGCTACGATAAACAACAATCGTTTTCCAAAGTTTTCAAAAGAAACATCTAAGCCGATACTTACAAAGAAGACGGGGATAAATATTGCATAACCTAATGCCTCCACATTATGCATGACTTCTTGTTTGACTCTTGTTTGGCTAACCGCAATTCCTGCGAAAAAGGCTCCAATGACAGAACTTAATCCGACAAAATCAGCAAGATACGACATACCTAAGCAAATAACTAACGAAGTGATAATAATTGCGGCATTGGCAAATAACTTTTCTGCCAATTGAATCAAATAAGGTGCAATCCATTTGACTAAAGCAAAAATCAACACAAAATAAAGAACTTGTTCAATCAATAAAAGCGAAAGAGGTGTTTCGTTAGTAGCACCACCTGTAAAAAAGGGAATACTTAAACTTAAAATTAATACTGCTAAAATATCGTCAACAACCGATGCACCTAAAATTGTCGACCCTTCTTTTGTATTAACAACATTGAGTTCCTTTAACACTTCAACCGAAATACTAACGGAAGTAGCTGCTAAAATGATACCGAAAAAGACTGATTCTTTGAAGCTAACTTGGAAGGCTTCACCGGTTCCTAAACCGAATACCAGTGGCAAAATAACGCCAAAAACAGCGACTAATAATCCCGGCTTAAAGTATTTCCGTAACAAAGCTAAATCACTTTCTAAACCGGCTAAAAACATGAGCAGAATAACACCGATTTCAGAAAATTCGTGTACCAATTCGTTGGTTTGTACGAGATGTAAACCAGCACTACCTAAGAACACGCCGACTAATAACTGCCCGATTACAGCTGGTATACCGATTCTTCGTGAAAAATGCGAAGCCAGAGTGGTAGTTATTAATATTAGGCAGAGTGTGCCAATAAATGCCATAAACATTCAACCTTTCTATATAAAACTAGCAATGCAAGTATAACATAAAAAAAACCGCTAGAATTATTTCTAACGGTCTGTGGATTACAGTAGTCTTAATCTAGGTATTTCTACGTGGACACGTTCATTCGCACGTTTTAAACGTTTAGAAGAGGAGAATATTCTCGCATTTTGGCACAACGAAGGAATGGTGCGCAACGCATCGCCACCTTGTAAGAGAATGCCGTATTCTTCTTCACGATAAAAATTATAGATAACTGCTGAAGTTTGATGTTGAATATGTAAATCTCTGGCGGTCTGTTGATCTTGCCAAAATTTTTCTTTGACGAGTGCCGATTGCCGATCTTCACGAAACATATCGATATCGCCACCAGTTTCTGCAAAAAGAGTTTCCGCTAGCTGCTGTGAATAAGGCGTTTTGTGACAGATAATTGCTGTTTGCAGTTTAAGTAAAAAAATCCGTGCATATTTTTTGCCTTGTTGCTGTGCTGCTTTGTAGTCAAGTGCTGCCGAGTATGAGTGATTCAAAAAAGTGTTTCTAGAGTCTAAATCTTTTTTGTCCCAACCATACTTACGCATAATAGATGTTGTAGTGGTCATATTAACAAAAGGCAAAATTTGCAAATTGATTTTTTCGGAGCTTTCGTTAATAAAATCGATTAATCTGGTTTCTTCTTCTAGGCAAAGCGAACCAAATGGGTGAATAAACAAATAGATCTCGATCACTAGGTGTTCCTCCAAATACATTACATTCTAAGATAAATAAATCATTTATACTTTAACAGAAAAAGTAGAAAAGGCAAAATGAAAACCTTTTTACTTTGCTTTAGTAGCGCGAACAATTTTATTTTCTGCGGGGCGATAAGTAATAGCATGGGTATGAAGGTAGTGTTCAAAGGCTTGCTTGCCAATTTGGGCATCAGCAACTTCTAGCTCTAATTCATAATCATGTTCTTGATTATACCAACTTTCGTCTAAGGCTAATAATCCTTCAGCAATGACAAACTCAGCGCGTTTAGTTGTTAAAGATGTTAAAATTGTTAATTGACTTATTTCAATCTCTAATCGTGCTAACTCTTGCGCCACAGCTCCTGTAGTTGGAAGGACCTTTTGTTCAATTAACCGTTGCGTTTCGGTTAAAGTTAAAGAATCGGTGGTTTCTAACAAACCAATTTCTTGTGGTGTTTTTAAAGTGATTTCGCCTCTATCAGCATATTGGCGAATTCGTAATCCGCAGTGCTTTTGGCGTAAATCTTGAGTAGGTGTGTCAAAATAAACATTGGTTTGTGTGTGAAAATCTGGTTCATTTAAATGATAAA
Organism: Enterococcus sp. AMC1623; assembly: GCF_058216495.1. Classification (NCBI taxonomy): domain Bacteria; kingdom Bacillati; phylum Bacillota; class Bacilli; order Lactobacillales; family Enterococcaceae; genus Enterococcus; species Enterococcus sp. AMC1623. The sequence goes on from NZ_CM177096.1 coordinate 3,177,937, forward strand.
AATTGCAGAAATAATGGTAGTCTGTTTCAGTTAATAATGTTTTAAATTCAATTTCAAGTTGTTTCATCTTCATCAGTCCCTTCTCTTCTTTTTACCTTAGAAAGAGAGGTTCGTCAACTTTTTGCACAAAACCGAAAAGGAACACTAAAGCTTTTTCGTCACTTATGATAAAATGATAGGTGTATGTTAGCTGAGAAATGAGGGAATGTGTATGGAAAAGGATTGGGATAGTTTTTTAGCCCCTTATGAGCAAACAGTTGCAGAATTGAAGGTCAAACTTCGTGGGATACGAAAACAATTTCGTGAAACAAATCAACATGTTCCAATTGAATTTGTTACGGGACGTGTCAAACCTGTCGAAAGTATTCTAGCAAAATGTGAGTTGCGTAATATTCCAGTGGAACGCTTAGAGGCCGAAATGTCAGATATTGCTGGTTTACGAATTATGTGCCAATTTGTAGAAGATATTCATGAAGTTGTGAAGCTTTTGCGCAGTCGCAAAGATATGAGAGTGATTATCGAACGAGATTACGTAACGAATCATAAAGTGAGTGGTTACCGTTCGTATCATTTAGTAATTGAATATCCTGTTCAATTAGTAGAAGGCGAAAAGAAAATTCTTGCAGAAATTCAAATTCGAACGTTAGCTATGAATTTTTGGGCTACAATTGAGCATTCATTAAATTATAAATATCAAGGAGACTTTCCTAAAGAAATAGGGGAACGTTTGAAGCGTGCGGCTGAAGCTGCGTATCAGTTGGATGGAGAGATGTCAAGCATTCGCGAAGAAATACAAGAAGCGCAACATTTGTTTTCACATGGCAAAGGCAGTTCCGGAGATAGTCGTTATCAGCAGATTGCAGAATGGAAGGAAGAATCTTTATGAGACAATTAAAAGTGGCTGTTATTCACAGTCATGTCGAAAAATCCTTAAAAGCTGCTGACAAATTATATCAACTTTTAACCAAAAGAGGACACGAAATTAATCGTGATCAACCAGATATCGTAATTTCTGTAGGTGGAGATGGCACGTTGTTATCAGCATTTCATCTCTATAACCATAAATTAGATAAAGTGCGCTTTTTAGGTGTGCATACTGGTCACTTAGGGTTTTATACGGATTGGCGTGACTATGAATTAGAAGAATTAGTTGAAACTTTATGTACAAATCAAGAAAAAAGTGTCAGTTACCCCTTATTAGATGTACGTATTAAATATCGAAATGGGAAACCAGACAAGCATTTTATTGCATTGAATGAATCTACTATTAAACGAGGCAATCGAACAATGGTTGCGGATATTTACATTAAAGATGAATTGTTTGAACGTTTTCGTGGGGATGGTTTATCTGTATCAACGCCGACAGGTTCTACTGCTTATAACAAAAGCGTCGGTGGAGCCGTCTTACACCCTAGTATCAATGCCTTTCAATTAGCCGAAATTGCTTCTTTGAACAATCGCGTTTTTCGTACGTTGGGTTCACCGATTGTGGTGGCACATCAAGAATGGGTGGAGATTAAGTTACAAGATAGTAATGATTATTTAGTTACCATTGATCAATTTAATATTCAACAAGATCAAATTGAGTCAGTACAGTACCGAATTGCTGACGAGCGAATTCATTTTGCTTCGTATCGTCACATGCATTTTTGGCATCGAGTTCGTGATGCATTTATTGGAGAATTGTAAATCGTATGGAATTTATTTTTGATTATCAAAAAGAACACACACAGCAAGTCAAAAGTTTTTTAAAGGAACAAGGCATTTCAAAAGGTTTATTAGCGAAAATTAAGTTTCAAGGTGGGAAAATTTTTGTCAATGATGTGATTCAAAATGTATTATATTATTTAAAATCTGGTGACCAAGTGCGGATTATTATTCCGGACGAAGGCGAACACGAAACGGTTTTATTAGATGAAACCCCGATTGATATTGTCTTTGAAGATGAACATATTTTAGTAGTAAATAAACCAGCAGGTGTTTCTTCAATACCTGCGCAATACCATCCGAATCATACGATGGCTAATCGTGTCAAAGCGCATTATAAACGCCAGGGATATGTTAATCAGGTCGTGCATGTCGTGACTAGATTAGACCGTGATACATCTGGTTTAATGCTGTTTGCGAAACATGGCTTTGCACATGCGAAATTAGATGTCCAATTGCGTGAAAAAAATTTCGTAAAAAAATATCAGGCATTGCTTTCAGGAAAAGTGGACACTTTAGTAACTCATGATCGGATTGAATTGCCAATCGGACGTGATTATACATCGTTGATTAAGCGGATGGTATCTGAAGAAGGGCGATACGCCAATACGGAATATTGGTTAGAAAAACGAAATGATGAGTTAGCTTTAGTAGACATCCAACTGCATACTGGGCGAACCCATCAGATTCGTGTGCACTTTTCTGCAATTGGTTGTCCCTTAGTTGGCGACGATATGTATGGCGGGACAATGAATTTACCGCTTGTCCGTCAGGCATTGCATTGCTACGAGTTGCATTTTACGCATCCTTTTACGAAAAAAGCATTAGCATTTCAATGTCCATTGCCAACAGATATGGCAGAAATCAGACAAACAATTGAAACGAGGTGAAGAGATTGGATGAAACAAAAGAATTAGAAGAACGTTTTACTCAATTGCGGAAAGATTTGGATGAAGGAAATCTGCAGGAATTTAGAGATGAATTTTTGGAGATGCATATTTATGAACAGGGACAATTTTATCAATCCCTAAAAGAAGAACAACGTCTTTTGGTTTATTCCTATCTTTCACCAAAAGAATTGGCAGATATGTTTGACGTAATCGAGGAAGACAATGAATACATGAAAGATTATTTATCTGAAATGCGTCCAAGTTACGCTGCAGAAATGCTATCTGAAATGTATACCGATAATGCCGTCGATTTATTAAATACGTTAAGCAAAAAACAAATTGCCAAATATTTGAGTTTAATGGATGCGGAAGATGCCGCAGAAATTAAAGAGTTGTTACATTATGAGGATGAAACAGCCGGTTCGATTATGACGACGGAATATGTATCCATCGTTGCAAATCAAACCGTTCGTTCGGCCATGTATGTCTTAAAAAATGAAGCGAAAGCAGCAGAAACGATTTATTATATTTATGTCGTCGATCAAGAAGGGCGTCTTGTCGGGGTTATTTCTTTAAGAGATTTAATTGTTAGTGATGATGATGCCATGATTTCTGATGTCATGAGCGAACGTGTCATGTCCGTCCACGTAGGCGATGACCAAGAAGATGTGGCGCAAACGTTCCGTGATTATGATTTCTTAGCATTACCTGTTACCGATTATGACGATCATTTATTGGGAATTGTCACCGTCGATGATATTATCGATGTAATCGATGAAGAAGCAGCGAGTGACTACTCTGGTTTGGCGGGGGTTAACGTTGATGAAGTCAGTGAAAATCCGATTAAAGCTGCTGGGAAACGTCTTCCTTGGTTAATTACCTTGTTATTTTTAGGAATGGCTACCGCTAGTTTAATTAGTCATTATGAAGATTTAGTTAGTGAAGCCAGTATTTTGGCGGTATTTATTTCTTTAATTACAGGGACAGCCGGCAATGCGGGGACGCAATCGTTAGCCGTAGCGGTGCGACGTTTGGCGATGAACGATGATAAAAGCAATACTTTTTTTGCGACAGTGATTGGTGAAGTTTTAACCGGACTGGTGACGGGAGCAATCACCGGTTTAACTATCTTTGCAATTGTTGCTGTTTGGAAAGGCAACCCCATTTTAGGTTTTGTCATTGGAATGGCGATGATGTGTGCCATCACAGTTGCGAATTTAGCCGGAAGTTTGATTCCGATGCTAATGGATAAATTAGGCTTTGATCCAGCTGTTGCTAGCGGTCCATTTATTACAACGTTAAGTGATTTAACTAGTGTGTTGATTTATTTTAATATTGCCAGCATGTTCATGAGCTATTTTATTGGAAGTTAAAGGCAATAAAAAATATCCGAACGATAGAGCGCGCATTGTCGGCTATCTTGTTCGGATATTTTTTTGCTTTTATGGATGCTAATCGCTTTTTAACTTAATGAAAAAGGATAATCCTCTGCTTGATATTTTCGAGCATTCGGGACAATGCCTAATTGATTAAAAATAGTTCCACCGTTCATCAAATCAGCGTGAGAGTAGAACAGTTTGTTGTATTCTTGGCCATTACGCAATACTTGATGTAGAAATTGTTGTTGTGGATAATTTGGACTACTTTCGATTGTTAAGCTAGTGCCACTTGATAAGTGTAAGGTAGCTTTGTCAAATAAAGGCATGCCTAAAACGTATTCACCAGATCCTGGAGTCACCGGATAAAACCCTAAACTGTTAAAGATATACCAACCTGCCATACTACCATTGTCTTCATCACCTGGATAACCACTTGTACTAGTGTTAAAAGCTTGTGTCAATAACTGCTTGATTAATGGTTGTGCCATTTCAGGCTTGCCAATGTAACTAAATAAAAACGGATAATGGAAACTTGGCTGATTGGAAATCGCTAATTGTCCGAATTCTACAGCTGCCATTTCACTCATTTCATGGATTTCAAAACCATAGCCTTCCACATTGAACGTGGGTGCTTGGTTACATAAGCGAACTAATTTTTCTTCAAAGACTTCTTTGCTACCAAATTGTTGAATCAAGCCAGCAAAATCTTGGTAAACAGCAAAACTACTTTGCCATGAACTGCCTTCTGCATAATCTTTTCCCCAACGAATATCTAAAAAGTTTTCACGAAAGACGCCTTGTTTGTCTTTTGCTCGCATGAATCCTGTTTCTGCGTCAAAAATATGTTGATAATTGTGTGCTTGTTTTTGATAATAGGCTGCATCTTCTGTCGCTCCCAGTGTTTGGGAAACTTGACTAATACAAAAATCACTGTAGGCATAATCTAAGGTATGGTTAACGGATTCATGATAGTCACTTGGGACATAACCGTATTTTAAATAGTCTGTCGTCCCTTGTCGTCCATAATTAGGATTTTCGCTTTGAATGGTTGCTGCTTTTTTCATGGCCGTCAGAAATTCTGGCATTAAATCAGTCCGGATTTGTTTTACAGCAGCATCCGCAATCACCGCATCAATTAACGTTCCAGGCATTAACCCACGTTCGTCTGGTGACAGCCACTTAGGTAAAAAGCCGGTTTCATTATAACTATTTAAAAAACCTTCCAGCATTTCTTCATATTTTTCTTGAGCAATTAATGAATACAAAGGATAAACTGTTTTATACGTATCCCAAAAGCCGTTATTGGTATAAAGAACCCCTGAACGGACTTGTTTACTTAATGTATCGTAATGAATGGCTTGATTATTTTCGTCACGCTCATAAAAAGTTTGTGGAAATAAAAATGTTCGATAAAAATTATGATAAAACGTGGCAACTTGTTCGGCATCATGATGCTCGATTTCAATACGCTGCAATAGGTCTTGCCAAGTATTTTGACTTTGTTCAAGATAGTCATTTGGTTGTAGCGCTTGTTCACGTGCTAAATTTAGTTGTGCTTGTTTTTGACTAATAAATGAGGTCCCAAAACGCACGACTTGCTGTTGATTAGTAAATGATAGTAGCAACGTACCATCTTCGCCTTGTTCCTGTGTATGTTCTGTGCTAAAAGGATGCTCCAAGTGTAAAACAAGATAAATGGTGAAATCAGAATCTTCACATCCAGAAAAGTTAATGACTTCAAGTGCGACAGTCTGGTTATCCAGCACTTCATAACGATAACGTCCAGGGAGTGTGACTAATAAACCGTTCTCATTTTGTTGGTAATTCATTGTTAATACGCCACCATACATACTTGGAATGATAGTCGATTGAATACCATAACGTAATTGCTTAATCGATAGATGGGTGGGACGAAAAATACTTTCTGCTGGTCGGTAAGAGCTTTGTGTATGAAACAATGATCGTTCTGTAAACTTGCCACTGACTGGCGTGAAAAGCAAGTGACTAAAATCACCCATCCATGGACTAGGCTGATGGGTTAGGCGGTATCCTTGGAAGGTGTGGTCTTCAGGATGAAACCACCAACTTCCCTTTTGGTCGGTTGTCTGTGGGGCAAAATAGTTCATCCCAAATGGAACGCCCGTATAAGGAAGACAATTTCCATTTGAAAAACTATATTGATTAGCAGTACCATGACGTGTGTCGATTGTTTGAGTAAGCATAATTTCTCCTTTATCACATTAAATTTGTTTGGTTGATTGACGTTGAACGAAAGTAACGGGAACTTTAATATCTGTGGGAACTTGATTGTTTTCGATCCATTCGATTAACGTTTTACCAGCAATTTCACCAATTTGTTTGAAATCCTGGGCGATGGTTGTCAAAGGTGGTTCCACAAATTGCGATGCTTGGATGTCATCAAAGCCAATAATTGAAAAATCAGTGGGAATAGCGTATCCTGCTTGTTTTAGCGTACGCATCGCTTCGATTGCTACTAAGTCATTTTCGCAAACAAGCGCCGTTACTTGATTGTCGATTACATAAGTTAATAGATGTTCGTTAGTCGCAGTAATATCAATAGAAGACGTATGGAATGTTAAGTTTGCGCCATGTAATGCTTTTAAATAGCCAATATAACGATTTCGTACCGATTGTGGATGCAAGGAACGTCCAAATAAATAGGCAATTCGAGTATGTCCGTCCTCAATTAACGATTGGGTAGCTAGCTGTCCTCCTGCCATGTTATCAGATAAAATTGTCGGAAAATTTAGTTCGAAATTCTTTTTATCTAAAGAAATGACAGGGAATGCTTTGAGAGCTAATTCTACTAACGTATCTAAATATTGATCCGTATTTTCAGCATAATAAATCAAACCATCATATTCTTGCATTAGTTCAGTGGCATTTTTTTGAGAAAACACCTCTAAAGTTCCCATAGCGACTTCAATTTGTTGGTCTTGCATGATCGGCAATAAGCCGTCTGTAAAATTTCCTAAAGATAAATCATGCAAAAAAGGTAAAAGAAACAAAATACGGGTTGCTTTGGTTGATACACGCTGGGTGACTTGTGGTGGCGTTTCTTTCACAAAGCTTCCTTTCCCTCGTACACGATAGATTAATCCGGCTTGTTCTAGTTCGGTTAACGCACGTTTAGAGGTAATCCGACTGACGTGGTATTGTTCAGACAATTCCTTTTCAGTTGGGAGTTGACTATTGAGCGGTAACTGACCAGAAAAAATTTGTTTTTTCAAATCATTTAATATTGTTTTATATAACGGCTCTTTCATAAAATCCTCCTCTTTTAAATGATATATCATATTTAGATAATAACATAAAAAGTTAAAAAAATAAATCATTTTATGAAAGAAAGCGTAGACATTTTTGTTTTTTATAGTATAATCAAGATATAAAATATATCAAATTGTTGGAGGATGACAATAAATGGCTTATAAAGATATACCAAATTCGGTGCAAGTGTTTATGGATAAAATTACAGAAAAATGTGGAGAAGAGCATCAAGATTGGGCAACAAACTTTAATGCTGCTTTCGCCAATACGTTATTAACTACAGTAAAACGCCATGAGGATGGCACAACGTTCTTATTGACAGGAGATATCCCTGCAATGTGGCTACGAGATTCAACGGCGCAAGTTCGTCCATATTTAGTAGTAGCAAAAGAAGACGAAGATTTAGCAGCGATGATTAGTGGATTGGTGAAAAAACAATTTTTCTATATCAATATCGATCCGTATGCGAATGCCTTTAATGAAGAGGCTAATGGTGCAGGGCATCAAGACGATCACACTGAAATGAATGACTGGATTTGGGAACGTAAATATGAAATCGATTCATTGTGTTATCCTGTTCAACTAGCGTATCTACTATATAAAAATACTGGCCGTACCGATCAATTCAATGAAGATTTTGTAAATGGTGTGAAAAAGATTTTAGAAGTATTTGAAGTAGAACAAGATCACAATCACTCACCTTATAATTTTGTTCGTGATACTTGGCGTAAAGAAGATACCTTGATTAACGATGGGAAAGGTGTAACGGTTGCGCCAACTGGAATGACATGGTCTGGCTTCCGACCAAGCGATGATGCGTGTGCAGGCGGTGGTTATTTAGTACCATCCAATATGTTTGCGGTAGTTATCTTAGGTTATTTAGAAGAAATCTTTAGCAGTGTCTTAGAAGATACAGCGATTGTTGAAAAAGCTAAAACGTTGCGTGAGGAAATTCAAGAGGGGATTGAAGCGCATGGCCGTACACAAAACGCTGCAGATGAAGATATTTATGCCTATGAAGTAGATGGTTTAGGGAATGCCTCAATTATGGATGATAGTAATGTGCCTAACCTAATTTCAGCGCCTTACCTAGGATATGGTTCAATGAAAGATGAACGTTATCTACGTACAAGAAAAACATTGTTAAGCAAAGAAAATCCATATTTCTATGAAGGCAAATATGCAAAAGGAATAGGTTCATCGCATACACCAGAAAATTACATCTGGCCAATTGCTATGGCAATGGAAGGAATGACGACGGACGATAAAGCGGAAAAAGAACGCATTTTAAACCAATTAGTCGCAACAGATGCTGGGACTAATTTAATGCATGAAGGATTTGACGTAGATGATCCAACGCAATATACACGTGAATGGTTCTCTTGGGCCAACATGATGTTTTGTGAGTTAGTCATGGATTACTTTGATATTCAAGTAGAAAAATAGGAGAAAATAAATGAAGAAAAAAGTTTATATTATTTCCCATAGTCACTGGGACCGTGAGTGGTATGTGGCGTATGAGAAACACCATATGTTATTAGTTGAATTGATGGATGATTTGTTAGAAATTTTTGAAACTGATCCAGATTTTAATAGCTTCCATTTAGATGGACAAACAATCATTTTGGATGATTATTTGCAAGTGCGTCCAGAAAAACGTGCTGCTGTTCAAAAAGCGATAGACGATGGTAAATTGCGAATTGGACCATTTTATATTTTACAAGATGACTTTTTAATTAGTTCTGAATCAAACGTTCGTAACATGTTGATTGGAATGGAAGAAAGTCGTAAATGGGGGACACCTGTCAAACTAGGCTACTTCCCAGATACTTTTGGAAATATGGGGCAAGCACCTCAATTAATGCAAAAAGCTGGTTTTGAAGCTGCAGCCTTTGGTCGTGGTGTGAAACCAATCGGCTTTGATAACCAAGTGTTAGAATCTGAAAGTTACACCTCTCAATATTCTGAAATGTGGTGGAAAGGTCCAGATCAATCAGAAATCTTTGGCTTGTTATTTGCGAACTGGTACAGTAACGGGAATGAAATTCCTTCTGAAAAAGAAGCAGCCATTCGTTTTTGGGATCGTAAATTAGAAGACACAGAAAAATTTGCTTCAACCGATCATTTATTAATGATGAACGGCTGTGACCATCAACCAGTCCAAAAAGATATTACGAAAGCAATTGCGCTAGCGAATGAACTATATCCAGAGTATGAATTTATTCATTCAAACTTCACCGATTATTTAGAAGCAGTCCAAAAAGATTTGCCTGAAGATTTAGGTTCTGTAGAAGGTGAATTAACTAGTCAAGAAACAGACGGTTGGTATACATTAGCCAATACAGCTTCGGCTCGTGTTTACTTGAAACAGTGGAATACCCGTGTTCAACGTCAATTAGAAAATATTGCTGAACCATTGGCAAGTATGGCGTATGAAATTACGGGCAATTATCCACATGACCAATTAGACTACGCTTGGAAAACATTGATGCAAAACCATCCACACGACAGCATTTGTGGTTGTTCAGTCGATGAAGTTCATCGTGAAATGGTACCACGTTTCGAAAAAGCCAATGAAGTAGGAAAATACGTGGCAGAAGAAGCCGTAAATGCGATTACAGCTGAAATTAATACTGAAACTTTTGCCAAAGATAGTTTCCCATTTGTTGTCTTTAATACGAATGGTTTAGCTAAGAGTGGCGAAGCTGAAATCGAAATCGAATTGGAACGAAAAACATTTGCACAAGGTTATCCAGAACAACTATATCGCGCATTAGATGAAATGCCGAAAGGCGAGTATCACGTAGTAGATGAACAAGGTCAAACAGTTTCTGCTATTGTTTCTGAAGTAAATGTTCGTTTTGATTATGATTTACCAAAAGATGGTTTCCGTATTCCTTATATGAAACGCTATGTAACAGTAAAAGTTGCTGTTAAAGACTTACCAGCTTATTCATGGGAAACCTTTGCTTTAGTAGCCGGCGCAGAAGCTAATTCTTCTGAAAAATTAGCGAATGAAGATGGGCGAGTAATCGAAAATACACAAATTAAAGTAGAAATTGCTGAAAATGGTACGCTAGCAATTACAGATAAAGCAACCAATCATACTGTCGATAATTTGTTAATCTTTGAAAATGTCGGTGATATTGCCAATGAATATATTTTTATGCAACCAAAAAATGATCAAGCAATTTTATCTAGCAATGTGGTAGCGGAGTTAGAAATTGTTGAAACCCATGCTGAAAAAGCAGTCATCAAATTGACACATGTCTTAGATATTCCAGTTTCTGCAGATGAATTATTGGATATTGAACAACAAATGGTGATTGGTTTTACTGGACGCAAAGCGGGTCGTTCTAAAGAAACCGCACCATTAACGATTGAAACATTTGTGACAGTTAGCAAAGACAGTAAAAAAGTTGATTTTGAAACACATTTAAACAATCAAATGAAAGATCATCGTTTACGTGCATTGTTCCCAACTGGTTTACAAGTAGAAACCCACGAAGCAGATAGTATTTATGAAGTTGTGGAACGTCCAAATCAAGTTTCAGCAAGTTGGGAAAATCCAACGAATCCCCAACATCAACATGCATTTGCTAATTTACATGATGAGACACGCGGAGTGACTGTTGGAAACTTTGGATTGAATGAATACGAGATTGTGGACGATACGATTGCGGTTACTTTATTACGTTGTGTTCGTGAATTAGGTGACTGGGGCTATTTCCCAACACCAGAAGCACAATGTTTAGGGGAGCACACGTTTAATTACAGTGTCGAAGTTCATGGAACACCAGAGACACGCTACGATACCTACAAACATGCGTACACTGCCCAAGTTCCATTTACAGTTGCCCAAGTCGCTGTACAAGCAGGTCAATACCCAGCAACTTATCAATATGTAACTGTTGAAAGTGAAACGTTTGTTCCAACTGCCTTGAAACGCCGAAAAGCTGACCAAGCGTTAATTTTAAGAGGATACAACATGGCGGATGAAGCCAAAGCTTTAACCATTGAGAAAGCTGAGAGCAAACCAGTAGTCTTAAATTTATTGGAAGAGCTAACAGAAGAAATCTACACCTCAGAAATTCAGCCGTATGAAATTCGTACGATTGGTTTGATAAACTAAAAAAATTGAGCGCAAACTCCATGAAGAGGAGATTGCGTTCTTTTTTTGTACAATCAGTCTTTCGAGAAATAAATCGTTTCATGTAGTTGACAATTAGGATTAAACTTAGCCTGACAATAAGGACAAGCCCCTTTTTTATATTGGAAGAAAGTCAATGTTGTGTGACAATGTCCGCAGATAACCGGAGCAGCATCAGAAACAGCAATAGGTTCAAAAGTATGTGCTTCGCAAGCGTTATGACATTGATAACAAGCATAATATTTTTTACATTTATTGCATTTTAAACCTACAATATCATGTTCTTGATGGTAATGGAGGCATCTACCATTACCATCAATGTCTATTCCATAAATAATCATAAAAAAACCTCTTTCTTTTTGTTAACCATTATAATATAATTGGTTAACGAAAAGAAAGGAGTTTTTTATGAAAACAAAAGATATTTCTATGATTGCTATGATGATAGCCATTATTATAGTATTAGGAATGATTCCACCGATTCCATTAGGCTTTATTCCAGTCCCAATTGTTTTGCAAAATTTAGGTGTGATGTTAGCTGGTATTGTTTTAGGTGCGAAAAAAGGCGGATTAGCCATTGCGTTATTCTTAACTTTAGTAGCTATGGGGATGCCATTTTTGACAGGAGGTTCTGGAGGGTTTTCCGTTTTTCTAGGTCCTACAGTAGGGTATTTAATCGGCTGGTTTGTTTCAGCTATTCTAATCGGATTAGGTAGAAGTAAGTTTATGGAAACGAAAAATTGGGGAATTAAGTTTTTAATTGTAGCTATTCCAGGAGTATTACTGGTGGATTTATTAGGGTCTATCGGTTTATCTATAGTTACTGGTATGTCGTTATCAGCGTCTATTGTCTCAAATTTAGTTTTCATTCCAGGGGATACATTAAAAGTAATTTTGGTTATAATTATTGCCGAACGATTGTTAAAAATAATGAATCGTACAGAACGATAATCGATTGAATACACGCATAGAAAAAGCACTCAGAAAAATTTTTCTGTGTGCTTTTGTTTTAATCATTTAAAAAGATTTCAATAACTGGAACCAAAGAATCTGGTCGTTTAGTTGGTAATTGTAAGACAATGTCGTGGGGTTCGATAATTGTTTCCGTCGTTGTGATAACTTCTTCGGGATCGAAACCACGATAGAAAACTTCAGAACCATCATTTAAAAATTGTGCATAACGAATTTTTCCTGCTAAATCTTTTAAATGAATGTGGAAATATGGCCAAGAGAAAATATGCAAATAGAGTCGATTGCCATTTTGAGTGTAGCGACAGTCAATAGGTGGCACGAATTCACTTGGACCACAATTTTTAATTGAACGATTGTGTAGATAAAACCACTTACTTAAATCAGAGAAGCGTTCTTTGGATTGTTTATCAATTAATCCACGGCCATTTGGTCCAGTATTCATTAAGAAATTTCCACCTTTAGCTACCGTATCAATCAACATTTGCAGAATTTGTTCGGAAGATTTCCATTGTTGATTGTCACGATCGTAGCCCCAAGTACCATTCATTGTTTGGCAAGCCTCCCACAAAACAGGTAACCCATCTTTATATAATGGTTTATCTGGTTGGTATTGCTCCGGAGTGGTAATCCCATGACCTAAAGCAAAACGGTCATTAATCAACATTTCTGGCTGCAAAGTACGACAAATTTTTTCTAAACGTAAGGCATCCCAGTCTGCAGCACCTTTACCGACAGACCAGCCCCAATCTCGATGCGCATAAGAAAAATCAAACCACATATAGTCAATTTTCCCATATTCAGTTAACAGTTCAGTAACTTGGGCAGCTAAGAAATCTTGGTATTTCTTTAAATCACGCTGGTCGTTAGTTGCACGATAGTTTTCCTCGTCACGACAAGGGTGTAAGCCATCAATTGGAAATTCTGGATGATACCAGTCAATTAATGAATGATATAATCCGATTTTTAACCCTACTTTGCGAAATGCTGGTAACAGTTCGGCTAATAAATCTCTACCAAAGGGCGTGTTGGTAATTTTATAATCGGATTGTTTGGTATCCCAAAAAGCAAAGCCTTCATGGTGTTTTGTTGTAAAAACGACATATTCGGCACCGGTAGCTTTAATTTCTTGTGCCCATTGATTGGCATCAAACAAATCAGGATCAAAATGTTCAAAATATTTGCGATAGTTTTCAGGGGTAACTTGTTCAGTTGTCATAAACCATTCATGACGGGCACCAAGCGTGTATAAGCCAAAATGAATGAATGCCCCAAAACGAGCATTGGTAAACCATGTGGTATCTGGATAGCTTTCTGGCCAATTAATATATTTTTTCATTACGTCTCCTTAAATAAAATGTGTATTGGTCATATTGGTTTCTTCAATCACCCATCTGCCATTTTCTTTGACAAAGGTATGATGAGCTTCTGCAATATGATCGCGATAGTCATTTTTTCCTTTATTCACTGTTTTTTGCTGGGTTTCAACTAACATGCGGTTTTCTTCTTGTTTTAACACTTTAAAAGAAAGTAAGGTGTTTTCTAAATCGTATTCATCGAAAAAAGCTTGCATTTCTTTTTTTGTATCTGCTCTTGCAGTTGCAACCAATGTGGTGACATATAAGTCCACATCTTTGTTATTGGTAGCTTGTAAATTGGTTTCCAACGTTTCAAAGGCTGCAAGAGCATCCTCTTGATTCGAAATTTTTCCTTCAATTTCAATGTCTGTGTTGGTTGTCACGGTATCGTTGGTTCGGTTAGTCAATACACTAAATACAATAAAGATTGCTAAAAGGCTAATCATGCCTAAAAATAATTTGTTTTTCATCGATTCCCTCCTTAAACATCTGATAATTTGCTAGGGCTGACGATGCCGTGATATAAGTTTCGACCGATAATTCCTTCTGGCATAGGATAGGGTCCGTCAAATGGTAAACGTGTTTCTGCTAATTCTTCAAGCGGTTCATCCTGTTCAATCCATTGTGTGAGTCGCCAATGAGTTGTTTCTAAACGTGAAAGTATTCCTCCATAACGAATGTCCAATATTTCCCAGCCAAAAGGTTTGTTATTGGCAAACCATAGTTGACGATGTCGTTTACGCAATTTATCGATTAATAATTGTAGTTGCTCAACTTGTAAGAGCAGTTGTTGTCCAGAAGTTTTGTCTTGCGTTAGATAAGCTTCTTGTAGTTGCTTTCCTAGAGAAGTTTTGCTAGCTAAAACTTCAGCAACTAATTGATAATAGACAAATAAAGCGACCGTATTATCTGACGTTTCACATTGAGCTAATTCTTGAGCTAGTTTTTGATAATGTTCCGTTAGAGGAAAAGCTTCGATTGTTTTATCATATAAACCTAGTAAGAGATCTTGGTACAAGATTAATTTACTAACTGCTGAACCGTCTGGATTTTCTGGTGCAACACCAGGTGTTTGGTCAAAGCAATCTAGTAAGAGAAAGCTATCAGCTGATTCATGTTGCAATTCGTTAAAGCGTAGAGCAACCAATTCGTCCGTGACAGTTGTATTAAACTGGTGTTCTGCGAATAATTGTAAGCCGTATAACGCAGTGTCCAAAGGTGTTTCGGCACCATCGTCACCCCAAAGTGTTGCATAAATTGAGGAGATTTGTTGCTTTTTACAAGCTGAGAGTGCCGCATGTGTCGTGGCGATAGTTTTGCTATAATTTGGTGCAATCCCATTCCAAGTCCAAATGCCTCCAGCAAACACAATCGGTTTCTCTAATTCTTTATGATGTGCTAATAACTGTAGATATTCTGCTTCTTGATGATGATAATAGTCCCAATAGACCATTTTAACCTCAGGAATACTTGCTACTACTTCTTTAGGAATATCAAAATCAGGATCATAATAATCCCCTGTTTTCGAGCCTAAGCGGAAATACATATCGCTCCACATTTCAACCTCTAGACCTAATGAATTTGTAATTTCTAAAACTTTGGCTAAATGCCGATTCATTAAATCAAAGCGATTTTGTAAGCCATGCTTTTGTAAAAATTGTCCTAAGCCTAATTGATGCGCTTCATCCATTCCGATATGAATTTTATTGGTTCGAAAAGGTTGGCTAACTGCTTGAATAGCTTTTGTTAAAAATTGATACGTTTTTGGTTCGTCAACAAGTAAAATATCTTCTGTATCACGAAATTCACGAGTAAAATTCCATTTCAATGGATTTTTTAAGTGGGCTAACACTTGAATAGCTGGAATGACTTCAATTCCTAATGCATCTCCATAATCATCAATCTCTTTTAATTCCGCCGATGAATAGCGTCCACGGAAATAACCGAAATAAGGATACTCTAGAATTTCATACGTATCTTCCATGTAAAGCATTAATTGATTTAAACCAAGTACGCTACAAGTCGCTAAAAGTTCTTTAATTTTTTTGACTGTTGGGACTGCATTTCGCGATGCGTCAACCATGGGACCAATTGCTTCAAACTGAGGATATTCTTTAAATGAAAAATTTGTTTTTTCCCAATGAGCAAATAATAAATTTAGGCCTCTAAAACAGTGGGTTGCTTCTGCAAATGAGATAGTGATGTCGTTTGCTTTTTTTTCTACTGTAAGAGGTCCTTTTCGGTGAATAAGTTGAATGGGTGTTTGTGAACGATCAAGACGAAAGTGTAGTTTATTTTGTAGAAGAGATAATCCGCGTTCTACAGAAGAAACATCGCCTGTGAAATATACCGCTTTCATTTTAGTGCTCCTTTCATACTTCTTCTAATAGTATACTTAAAACAAAAAGTATTTTCTATGGAAGAGACAATTTTACATAGTAGAATCAAATTTTACATAGCTAACTATTTGTCTTTAGGAAAAAAAGAACGTTTAAACAGAATTTGTTTGAGTTTTCCCATCTGACACGAGCAGGTTTTATCTACATAAAAATAGGGGTGGAAACGTTGATAAATCAATGTTTTTTAGCCAAATGTCAAAAACCACACATTGAGTACCATTGCTATCCACGTTAGCGTTATAAGTGTTTTTTTAAAGGAAGTTCTAATAAAGAGGGAAAAGAAATCGAACAAAAAGCTTGGTTGCTTTGCTTCCGTGTGGTGTATTTTTAATAGCCTGCGGAGGAAATAATGAAGCCGAAACTGCCAAAAGTGAGGTTAAATTAGGCGAAGTTAGCGAATTTCCAGTTATAGAAGAAAAGAATCAAATGACCGTGATGGAACTGAACAGGGGTGCTGCCGAATGGAAAGATATGCCGTTTTTCCATAAAATGGAAAAATTAACGAATATCGAATTTTCATTTAATACATCACCTACAGCTGATTTTAGTACAAAGCTAAATTTAGCCTTTGCGGGGAATGATTTATCTGATGTTTTATTTGGTACCGATCAAAATTCATTAACACCAGCGATGGAAATGGATTAGGGTTCACAAGGGATTTTAATACTATTAGAAGATTTAATTGATGAAAACATACTCAATCTGAAAAAAATCTTAGATGAAGATCCTAACGGCAATGGGAAAAAAGATGAAATTCCATTGACAGACGTTAAAATGGATAATTCTCGTCCATGGTTGATGAGTGCATTTGGGATTACAGATCGTGGGATTGAAGAAATTGATGGCAAAGTTGTGTATACACCGATGACTGAAAACTACAAAGAATATGTTACATTTATGAATAAATTGTATTCTGAAAAATTAATTGACCCTGAAGTATATGGTCAAGCAGAAGAACAAAAACAAGCCAAAGGGCAAAATAATCAAGTGGGTTTATTCCCAGATGGGTTCTCGTATTTCACTACTGGAAAATCTGAAAAAGATGCGATGGATGATCCATTGTTCCAACCATTAACTTCAGATATTTCACCGGAAGCTGTTGTACCAGGTAGTCCACGTATGGCACGTGAGATATTTGCTATTACCAAAAATTGTCCATCTCCAGAAGGTTGGGTAGATTACTTCTATAGTAGAGAAGGATTAGTTTTATTAAGTAAAGGTCCTGAAGGTGCCTTGTGGGAATATGCTAAAAATGATGAAGGAGAACAAGTTCGTATCTACGCAGAAGGTATTGATAAAGAAGATACAGAAGGTGAACGTTCTAAAATTACACCAAACTACGGTATTACTGTACCAATCATGGGTTATCCTGAAACACCAGATATGATGATTCTCAACGACTCTAATGATAAACCTAATCGTGATTTCATTGAGTTCCTTGATTCAGAAACCCAAGCAAAAATGACACCCTATGCGAAAGTAACGTATCCATTATTATATCTAACAAAAGAAGAAAACTACAAAACACGTGATTCAGAAACAGATTTGAAAACGTATGTCGAACAAATGGAAGCGAAATTTATTACAGGAGTCGAGCCTTTATCTAACTGGGATAAATATGTAAAAACTATCGAAAGTATGGGAGTAGAAGAATACGTGTCTATCTATCAAACAGCATATGATCGTTGGGCAGAGAAATAACTAAAAATGGAGACTATGATATAACTTTTTCTAACGATTCGCTATATTCATAGTCTCGTTTTTATTGCCTCATTTTAGTTCGTTACTTGTTATATAATTTTCTTGTTACAGATGCCTACAAAATGCTTTAGGAAACAATTAAGTCGCATGCTAACCTGTTAGACAACTTCAATTAGTGCTTATAAAGATCAATAGAAATTAAAAGGAAGCGTAATAAGCGATGACATAAAACCAAAGCAGAGAAATCTTTGACTATGTGAAAAATAAAAAAGAGTGTCATTATATTGAGAAAATCATTTTAAAAGAGTTGGTATATCAATATTTTGCGACTATGGTCAAAAACCACATATTGAGTACCATTGCTATTCAATGTAATCTGAAAGTGCTTTCAGGCAACGTTTTTCAAAAAGGGGGAAAAAGATATGGAGTTAACTGGAAAGAAACCTCAGCTAACTACAAAGCAGAAAAAAAGAGAAGATGTTAAGAAAAAGCTATTTGCTAGTCGTCAATTGTACTTATTTGTTTTACCAGCATTCTTAGTTATTTTTATTTTCTCTTATATTCCAATGTACGGTGTAATTATTGCATTTAAAGATTACGTACCAACATTAGGAGTTTGGGGCAGTCCATGGGTAGGAATGAAACATTTTGAACGTTTCTTTAATTCTTATTATTTCTGGGACCTATTAAAAAATACATTGGGTATCAGCGTCTATTCATTAGTTGTTGGATTCCCGCTACCAATTATTTTAGCGTTAGCTCTAAATGAAATTAAAGATGGTCCATGGAAGAAATTTTCACAAACAGTTACATACGCACCGAACTTTATTTCAGTCGTAGTAATGGTTGGTATGATTTTAGCTTTCTTAAATCCATCTACTGGTTTAATCAACCATGCGTTAAACTTTTTTGGGATTGAACCAATTTCCTTTATGGAAGATCCAAAATGGTTCAAAACCGTGTATGTATTATCAGGTGTTTGGCAAGGAACTGGTTGGGGCTCGGTAATCTATCTCGCTGCATTAGCAGGTGTTGATACGCAACTTCATGAAGCGGCAATTGTGGATGGAGCTTCTCGTTTACAACGTATTTGGCACATTAACTTACCAACTATTCGTCCAACAATGGTTATCTTATTAATTATGAACGTTGGTTCTGTTATGAACTTAGGATATGAAAAAATCCTATTGATGCAAAACCCATTAAATATGGAATCTTCAAATGTTATTGCAACGTTTGTATATGAACAAGGTTTGTTAGAAGCTCAATATAGTTATGCGGCAGCTGTAGGTTTGTTTAACTCAGCAATCAATGCTGTACTATTAATTGTTGTAAATAAAATTGCTGCCAAATTAGGCGATTCAAGTCTATTCTAGAAAGGGGATTTATATGGAAAATCGATTAGTCAAAGATACCAAAGCAGATAGAGTGTTTATGATATTTACCTATATTTTCGTCTTTCTTTCTGTAGCGATTGTCTTATATCCGTTAATTTATATTGTAAGTGCTTCCTTTAGTGATCCCTTAACGGTAAACTCGGGTTCAATGTGGTTATATCCAAAGGGCTTTACATTAGAAGGGTATAAAACAATTTTAGAAAACAATAGTATCTGGCGTGGGTATTTAAATACGATCTATTATACTGCTTTAGGAACATTTATTAACTTATTATGTACATTACCAGCAGCGTACGCGTTGTCTCGACCAGACTTTTATGGTCACAAAACATTTACCACTTTCTTATTAATTACCATGTTTGTTAGTGGAGGTTTAATTCCCTCATACTTATTGGTTAAAAATTTGAATATGTTAAATACAGTTTGGGCGTTAGTATTACCAGGTGCGGTATCGGTTTATAACTTAGTTGTAACAAGAACGTTCTTCCAAACAACCATTCCACGTGAAATGGAAGAAGCCGCAATTATTGACGGATGTAATGATTTCAAATTATTTACACGAATCATTTTACCGTTATCAACACCAATTATCGCTGTTATGGCTTTGTTTTATGGGGTTGGTCACTGGAATAGTTTCTTCAGTGCTTTAATTTACTTATCTGATAAAACAATGTATCCATTACAAATGGTTTTACGTGAAATCTTAGTATTGCAAGACATGTCATCAAATAGTATTGGTAGTAATATGACTAGTGATATGGCGGAATTAATGTTTAGTAAGCAACAACTAGCAGCCGTTATCAAATACGGTGTCATGATTGTTTCAACGTTACCAATTATCGTAGCATATCCGTTCTTACAAAAATATTTTGTAAAAGGTATGATGGTTGGATCAGTTAAAGGGTAGTGTTTTACGGCAATTGCCGATTAATAAAAATCTTTTTATAAGGGGAGAAAGATATGAAAATGCACAAGTCTAAAGTTTTGTTTGGCTTGCTGGCTTGCGGGGTATTATTAGCAGCTTGTGGCGGAAACAAAGACAACGCAAATGACAAAGGAAGTGACGTTGAATTAGGAACAGTAGGCGAATTTCCAGTCACAAAAGAAAAAATCAAAATGACCATGATGGGACCAGGAACTGGTCAAGCAGAATGGAAAGACATGCCAGTTTTCCAAAAAATGGCTGAAATGTCAAACATTGAATTTGAATTTACGACACCACCAACTGCTGACTTTAGTACAAAGCTAAACTTAGCATTTGCAGGGGATGATTTACCAGATGTCTTATTCGGAACAAGTTCAGAATCATTAACACCAGCAATGGAAATGGATTATGGTTCTCAAGGCATTTTAGTACCATTAGAAGATTTAATTGATGAAAATATGCCAAACTTGAAAAAAATTATGGATGAAGATCCATCAATCCGTAAATCAATTACAACACCAGATGGTCATATCTATTCATTACCAATGATTCACCGTGGTGAGACAGCAATTTGGCCTCGTGGTCCAATGTGGTACCGTGGTGACTGGTTGAAAGCGTTGAATGTGACAGAATTACCAAAAACAACCGACGAATTTTATGACTTATTAGTTCGTTTCCGTGATGAAGATCCAAATGGTAACGGTAAAAAAGATGAAATTCCATTGACTGACGTGAAAATGGATAGTACTCGTCCTTGGTTAATGGGTGCATTCGGTTTAACTGAACGTGGTATTGAAGAAATTAACGGTGAAGTTGTTTATACACCAATTACTGAAAACTACAAAGAATACGTAACATTCATGAATAAATTGTATTCTGAAAAACTATTAGACCAAGAAGTATACGGTCAAGCAGATGAACAGAAAAAAGCTAAAGGACAAAATAACCAAATCGGTTTATTCCCAGATTGGTTCTCAATCTTTACAACTGGTAAAAATGAAAAAGATGCAACTGACGATTTGATGTTCCAACCATTAACATCTGATGTTTCACCAGAAGCGGTTGTTCCAGGAAGCACACGTATGGCTCGTGAAACATTTGCTATTACGAAAAATTGTCCATCACCAGAAGCTGCACTACGTTGGGTAGATTATTTCTACGGTGAAGAAGGTTCTTACTTCTTAAGTAAAGGTCCTGAAGGCGCGCTATGGGAATTTGCTGAAAACGACAAAGGTGAAGAAGTTCGTGTCTATGCAGAAGGAATTGACACTTCTAATACCGAAGAAGAACGTTCTAAGATTACACCAAACTACGGTATTACTGTCCCAACAATGGGCTATCCAGAAACAGAAGATATGATGATCTTAGTTGATCCAAATCAAGAACCAGATCGTACGTTTATTGAATTTATCGATTCAGAAACACAAGTGAAAATTACGCCTTTTGCAAAAGTTCCTTATCCATTGTTATACTTAACAACGGAAGAAACAGAGCAAGTTCGTGATTCAGAAACAGACTTGAAAACTTATGTAGAACAAATGGAAGCGAAATTTATTACTGGAGTAGAGCCTTTATCTAACTGGGATAAATACGTGAAAACTATCGAAAGTATGGGTGTTGAAGAATACGTTTCCGTATACCAAACAGCTTACGATCGCTGGGCAGAATAATAATCTGTAATGACAGTTGGTTTGAAAAGCTCAAACCAACTGTTTTTTGTTATTTTGTCTCCATTAAAAAACTAAAAAACGCAATTTTATGGTAAGCTAATGGTAGAAAATTAAAGGGGGAACTAAGATGAAGGAAATGAGAGGGATTATCAAAGGCAGTTACGTCTTAGGGCAAAGAATTATCGATGGTCTTATTCTACAGCTTTTATTCATCGTCTACACATTACGAGGAGCCATTATTTTAGGTTTCTTTCCAGCTTTAGCAGCAGTGTTTCATGTCATTTATTTAGCAATTACCGGAAAAAGTGGGAAATTTAAACCTGCATTTGAACAATTTTACAAAGAAAATTTTAAAATAAGTAATCAATTAGGTTATACCGCATTAACAGGTTGTTTGTTCTTATGGGTAGATTTACGAATTTCAGCTACGTATATTCAACTACCGCTTTTACATTATGTATTAATTTTGTTATTTGTTTTATGTTTAGGTACAAGTTTATTTCTCTTTCCAACCTTGTGTCGCTATTCGTTAAAATACGGAGAATACTTGCGACAAGCCGCTATTTTATTTTTCAGCAATATAATTGAATCGATTGCGATTTTAGTAGGTGTCTTTATTGTTGTTTGGCTATATGTTATTTTTCCAATTTTATTAGTCATTGCCGGGGTGCCGTTACTCATTTTTCCAATTATCTGGTTTGCACTTCAAGCAATGGTTAAAACGGAACGAAAGGCTGAAGCTTAATGAAAATTATGCAGCATTTACCTAAAAAATTTTCGTTCACCAATAAGACATTTTATCGCTATGTATTCTCTTATTTACTCGTATTTTTGTTACCGTTTTCTATTGTGTCGGTGATTTGGTATAAAACATCCACAGATAGCATTAATAATCAAATTGATCTATCTTCTCAGAATCATTTGTTGCAAGTAAAATCAATTATGTCGGCTAATTTACGACAATTAGATTATTTAACAGAACAAATTAGCACGAATCCTTCATTAAGTGAAAAACAATTTGCACACCCGTATTATGCATGGGAAGCAAATCGTGAATTATTACGAAATAAAGTGAACAGCAACATTATTGAAGAATTATATGTGTATTTTTATAGTCAACCCAATCAAGTCTATTCTTCCAATGGGCTCTTGGATTTTCCAGCATTTATGCAACAACGTTATGGAACGTATGCTTTTGATGAGAAAAAATTGAAAGCTTCGTTAAACACCAAAGCACCTCTGATTGAACGGATTCCATCTGGCCAAAAGAATGGTGTGGGTTTGATGACTTACATTGTGCCATTAACAGCAACAGATGGTTTGCCATCTGGTGTGGTGATGTACACGATGCGAATGATTGATATTCAAAATTTCTTAGATAAATCTGTTGATCGCGAGACAGGGAATGTATTTATGGTGGATCGTGAGAATCGTTTATTAGTGGCTTCTCACAATGATGACATACCAGAATTTATGAATAACCCTTCCGAAGTAGAGAAACTTTATCAACAACATTCAAGGAAAACAAAAGCGGGCACATTCTTAGTCAATACTTCCGAGGATGAAGACTTTGGTATCCGCTATATCTCATTAACAAATACGGAGCAAGCATTAAGTGATGTGCGTACCGTTCATTATCGGCTAATGGCGTTAGTACTATCCATTTTAGCTTTGGGACTAGCCATTGTTTTTCTAATTGGTCGACGACAATACAAACCAATTCATGAACTAGAAAAATTAATGGAAAAACAATTAGGTGGCGTTCGTGAAGCCGAAGAGTTAGATGACTTTGTACGGATGGAACAGCACGTTACGAGCTTCTTACAACAAAACAAGGAACTCCATCAAGAAATTCGTCGTCAAACACCACATGCTCGTGAGCAAGTACTACGAAAATTATTGATGGGAAGATTTAAAGACGAAAAAGAAATTCAATTGTTATTAGAATCTGTGGAGGTTGTTCTCTATAAAGAGAGTTATTTTGTTATGTTGATTGACACGAAAATGATTACAACTGAAACAAGTATTCAAAACCAAGAATTTTTAATGAGTTTCTTAGGTTCAATTTCAGGAAAAGGCTATCGTGCGTATGGTTCTGAATTACTTTCGAATCAAGCAATTGCTTTATTAGTTAGTATGGATGGATCCGTGAATCATTCCGATATTGTGCGTGAAATTGTTGCCAAAATTGTTTTAGAAAACACTGTTGCACCAACGATTGGTGTAGGTTCAGTTGTTTGTGAATTGGCAACAATTAATCGATCTTACATTGAAGGATTAGCAGCACTTGAATATCAGGCTGTTTCTGATAAACCTAATCAAGTTTTATTCTTTAAAGAAATCAAAAATGAAAAGAAAAATTCGGTCGTTTCTTATCCTGCCGATGAGCAATTAAAGTTAAGTCAGAGTTTACAACAAGGAGACTTCGAGATTGCTTCTGAAACGATTGAAATTATGGTGAAGAAAGGCATGCAAGAACAACGCACTATCGCAGGAATGAAGCTTTATAGTTATTATCTATTGAATAGTGTCGTGAAAGTAGGTGCAGAAGTGATTGGCGATTCCTTTTTCCAAGAAGCTGAAAAAGCTGTGGAATTTCGCAATTTATTAGAACTTCAAAATGAATTAATTAAAATGAGTGAGAAAATTTGTTTAGCTGTCCAACGCAATCCCAAAAATCAAGAATCAAAATTACAAAAAGATATTTTTGTTTATCTCGATGCAAATTATGCTTCTCATGATTTTTCATTGGAAAGTGTGGCAGAAAAATTTGATGTCTCAGTTTCTTATCTGAGCCGTTTTATCAAAAAAGAAAGTGGCATGACCTTTTCAAAATATGTCCAAGAAAAACGTTTAGACAAAATTAAAAAAGAACTTCGTGAGACAGATAAACCAATTAAAGAAATTATTTCGAGCGCTGGTTATTATGACGTGTCAAATTACACGCGAAAATTTAAACAAATTGTCGGAATGACGCCAGGACAGTATCGTAATAAAAATCGTTAAGAAAGAGGGAGAATTGTGGTAAAAAGATTGATTAGCGCAACAGCATCAGAAATTCGAAAAATGAATCGTGAGGAGATGTTTGAATCCATTAAAGCAAGTGAAGGACGTGTCATTGTCAGTGAAAATGTATGTGTAGCTGCACCTGCATCAGACAGTACAACGAATGCCGAACTTGCAGCAGCATTTGGAGCGGATATGCTTTTATTAAATCTCTTTGACTGTTTAAATCCAGTTGTGATTGGTTTGCCAAAAATGGGCTTATCAGAAGCATTTGATATTTGGAACAATCCAAGTAAAAATACACGCAATCCAATTGAAGAATTGAAAAAATTAACGGGTCGTTTAATTGGTGTAAACCTAGAGCCAGTTGCTGAAAATCAAGAGACAATGGGTGAAAAAGTCATTATTTCTAATGGACGTAAAAGTACAGCTGAAACCTTCCAAGCTGCGGAGAAATTAGGTGTGGATTATATTTGCTTAACTGGAAATCCAGGCACAGGTGTAACGAATGAACAAATTGTGCAAGCGATTCGTGTGGGAAAAGTCAATTATAATGGTCTAATTATCGCTGGTAAAATGCACAGTGCAGGTGTCGATGAACCGATTATGACCAAAGAAGCCATTCAACAATTTGCAGATGCAGGCGCAGATATACTCTTGTTACCAGCTGTCGGTACAGTTCCTGGTTTTGACCAACAAGAATTAAAAGAAGCCGTTAAAATGGCAAAAAGTTTAGGCATGCTTACAATGTCGGCGATTGGTACAAGCCAAGAAAGTGCTTCGCCAGAAACAATTCGCCAAATCGCTTTATGGAATAAAATGTGTGGGGTGGATATGCAACATATTGGTGATGCTGGTTATAGCGGTGTTGCCCCAGCTGAAAATATTTATCATATGTCATTGGCGATTCGTGGAATGAAACATACCATTCAAATTATGGCGCGTTCAATTAATCGTTAAGGAGAGTTTTCATGTTACGATGTCGACCAGATGGAAGTTTTATTATCGCTCATTTTACAGATTTACATGTGGGGTATCCCAACAATGAGGCAGATCGACGGACACTGCAAGATTTAAGAACGTGTCTTGAAACGTTGGATGCTGATTTACTAATGTTTACAGGGGACCAAATTTGGTGTTATGGCGACAATAATCCCCAGCAAGGATTTCAACAGGTTGTTGATTGTATTAATACTAGTGAGATTCCCGTAGTTATCACTTACGGGAATCATGATTCAGAACATGGGAAAATCACACGTGAAGCGCTGCGCCAAATGGAACAAGGGTTAAAAAATCGTGTTTTCGGTGAGCAACGAATCTTGACCAAAGAACGTTTATCGGAACTGTTTTACATTTATGATTCGACAGGCCAACATGTGGTGAAACAATGCGTGGTGTTTGATTCTGGCGATTATGTTTCTGAAAAAATAGCGCAACAATTAACTGATAAAAATGCCGACAATTGTTATGCGTATTTATATACTGAACAAGTTCGTTGGCTGGAACAAACTTTACAACCAGTAGAAACAGCCATTTTTTTGCATATTCCATTGGTGGAATATCAAGAGGCAAAAGCCTTCATCGAAACGGGACAATGCCTAGAGGCAATTTGTAGTCCGGAAATTAATACGGGATTGTTTGCTACCTTGGTTGAACACGAGCAAGCAGTGAATGTTTTTTGTGGACACGACCATGACAATGATTTTACAGCTGAGTGGTTAGGTGTCGGCTTACATTATAGTCGCATTAGTGGCTACAATGTTTATGGACAATTTGCTAGAGGGTATCGTCAAATTATCCTTCATGAGCAAAACGCATTAGCAACAACAATTATTTCATATGATGAACACAAGGAAGGTAAATCATGGCAAAAATTAGACAAGACATTGAAGAAAATCTAACGACTGATTATGAAGCTTATGAAGAACTCCCCGAAGTTATTCAAGAAAAATTAGAGTGGTTTAAAGATCAAAAAATTGGTGTGATTTTTCACTGGGGGCTGTATGCAGTAGCAGGGATTGTCGAATCTTGGCAAATGTCTGAAGAAGATGACTGGGCTAGAAAAAATCCTTGGCGTAATGATATTGATGAATTACGTGCGGACTACTGGGGATTAAATCATTCATTTAATCCGTACCAGTTCAATCCAACCGCATGGGCCCAAGCGTGCAAAGATGCCGGTTTTCGATATATGCTTTTTACGACAAAACATCATGATGGTTTTAATATGTATGATACCGCTTATAGTGAGTACAAAGTAACACAAACGCCTTGTCCTTTTGCCGAAAATCCACAAGCTGATGTTTTTGGTGCAGTGGCAGAAGCCTTTCGCGAAGTAGGATTAAGTGTAGGTGCGTATTATTCAAAACCAGACTGGCATTCCCCGCTCTATTGGGTACCAGGAGAAAGACCAAAAGGACGTTATGCTAGTTATGATCCGCATGAATTTCCTGAACGTTGGGCGCAATATAACCAGTTTGTCCATGACCAATTAGTTGAAATTACAACTAATTATGGTGAATTAGATATTCTTTGGTTAGACGGCGGTTGGGTCAATAGTCGTCACGAATTACTGGATATGGACCGAATTACTCAAGCAGTTCGCACGCAACAACAGGATTTACTAATTGTCGATCGCAGTATCGGTGGGAAATATGAAAACTATGTCACTCCGGAACGAAAAATTCCAGAGATTCCGCCAACTAAAGCATGGGAAAGTAACATCCCATTGGCGAAAAACTGGGGCTTTTGTCCGAATGATACGTACAAATCATTTGAAGAAATTCTAACCAGTGTCGTTCAAGTCGTTGCCATGGGTGGAAATATTATTTTAGGTGTTGGGCCAAAACCAGATGGAACCTTACCTAGAGAAGCCTTAGCAATTTTGGAACCTTTAGGCGAATGGTTAACACAATTTGGTGAAGGTATTTATGAAACACGACCAAGCACGTATAAAGCACCTCACGGCTGGTCATTCACACAAAAAGGTACTGTCATTTATGCATTTGGTGAAAAAAACGCACCAGATTTATCTTGCCAGTTATTTGGAGCAATTGAGAGAATTACGTTATTGAATACAGGTGAAGTTATCAGTGACCCAATGGATGAATTATCTACAGGTAAAGAGCTTTACCAGGTTTATAAAATCGAATTAACAAAGAAAACGAGAGAACAATGAAAACAAAACAGCCACAAACAATCAAAAAACAATCGGAACGAGACGCTATTTTAAAAATCATTTTTGGGAATATTCTACTTGGCTTTGCTTATGCCAAGTGGATGGTTCCCCATGCGATTATTAATGGTGGCGTCACTAGTTTGTCTTTAGTGTTAAGCAAAGTCTTGAATAGTGACGTTGCTTATTTGACAAATATCATAACGATTGGATTATTAATTGTTTGCTGGCTATTTTTAGGTCGTGGACGCTTTCTTAAATCAATTGTCAGTAGTGTGTCATATTTATTTTTCTTTACGTTGTTCCATCGATGGGAATTTTCGATTGTGCTTCATTTGCCGATTGATTTTTTGTTGGCTTCGTTATTGATTGCAGCAGGCTATTATTTTTGCTTGTCCGCTGGTTCTTCTGCAGTCGGAGTGGATGTCATTGCTTTGATTATCCATCAAAAACGACCGGCGATTTCTTTGGCAAAAGCAATTCGCTGGCTAAATTATACGATTTTAGTTTTAGGTTTCTTTACGTATGGTTGGCAATCAATAGTCATAGGTCTGTTATTTAGTTTTGTCTATTCATGGCTGTTAGAACGCTTTTTACAGCAAGAGAGTATGTAACTATTGCGTAATTTTATGAGCGAAAAATCCACATATTGTTTTGTATTCGTTTTCTTAGTAGAGTGAAGAAAAGAGATTGAGGAGGAGAAACAATGATTACATTTCCAAAAGATTTTTTATGGGGTGCGGCAACCTCGGCACCACAAACAGAAGGAGCGGCATTCATTGATGGCAAAAGTCCTTCTACTTGGGACAAATGGTTTGAAATGGAACCAGAGTTATTCTTCGATGGTGTAGGTCCTAATGATACATCAAATGTCTATTTTCAATATAAAGAAGATGTGGCGTTAATGAAAAAAATGTCGATGAATTCGTATCGAACATCAATTGCTTGGACACGTTTATTACCTGATGGCAAAACGCTGAATCCAAAAGCAGTGGCTTTTTATCGCGATTATTTTGAAGAGATGATTAAAAATGGAGTGGAACCAATTATCAATCTCTTCCATTTTGATATGCCGTGGTGGTTGATGGAAAAAGGTGGTTGGGAAGCACGTGAGTCAGTGGATCATTTTGCCTTTTATGCAAAAACGGCTTTTGAACAATTTGGTGATATCGTCAAAAAATGGGCAACGTTTAATGAGCCTTTAGTGCATATTGAATGTGGTTATTTAGGAGATGCACATTATCCTAAAGTCCATGATTTTAAACGTGCCATTCAAGTAGGCTATCATACATTATTAGCACATGCGGCAGCTGTTAAAGCATATAAAGAATCCTCACACAATGATGGAGAGATTGGTATTATTTTAAATCTGTCACCTGTTTATGCTAAAAGTGAGGCTCCGACTGATCAAGAAGCACGACATAAGGCCGATTTAATTTATATTCGCAGTTTTGTTGACACGGTCGTTAACGGTTATTTCCCAGAAGAATTGATTACTATTTTGGCTGAAAACCACTTATTGCCAGAGACACAAGCAGGTGATCGAACAATTTTTGAAGAAAATACCATTGATTTTTTAGGCGTAAATTACTACCAACCATTACGGGTACAAGCAGTAGAAAATCCACGTTTTCCTGCACAATCTCCGGGTGATTTTGCTCGTTATTACGATTGGCCAGAAAAACGAATTAATCCACATCGCGGCTGGGAAATCTATCCAGAAGGGATGTACGATATTGCGATGCGTCTAAAAAATGATTACAGCAATATTCCTTGGTATGTCTCTGAAAATGGAATGGGTGTGGAAGGAGAAGAACAATTTTTAGATGAGCATGGTGTTATTCAAGATGACTATCGCATTGAATTTTTAGAAGATCATTTATCAATGTTGGCAAAAGCAATGGATGAAGGTAGTCAATGTTTTGGTTATCATATGTGGACGTTTGTTGATTGCTGGTCATGGTTAAATGCCTATAAAAACCGTTATGGATTTTATCGATTAAATCGTGACCAAAACTATGCTCGTTCAGATAAAGCAAGTAGTTATTGGATGAAACAAGTGATTGAACAATCAGGATTTGAGTGCGGAGGGAAGTAATGAGTTATACAATTTCTGTTACAGAAATCAGTAGTTTAACAATTGCACGACGTTTAAAAATGGTCGTGGAACGTTTATTTAAACAAGCGGTAAGTATTACCCAACATGAAGTAGGCGATTTGCATCTTGTACAACAAGCAAATACTTCTGTCATCTATAAAGATCGTGGGATTAAAGTAGTTGCTGATAAAAATGAATTATTGGCGGTTGCCTCGCATGCCTTAATTCGGGAGTTTTTAGGTGAGTTGCCTTTAGGTGAGACAGTGGTCACCTATCAACAAG
The DNA here is from genome assembly GCF_058216495.1 of Enterococcus sp. AMC1623. NCBI lineage: Bacteria > Bacillati > Bacillota > Bacilli > Lactobacillales > Enterococcaceae > Enterococcus > Enterococcus sp. AMC1623. The sequence goes on from NZ_CM177096.1 coordinate 3,208,331, forward strand.
AACAACGAATTTTAATGATTGATATGGCACGAAAATATTTTTCTAAAGAAATTTTATTGCAATTCATTGATAGTATGGCATTGGCGCAATTTAATTATTTGCAATTACATTTCTCAGAAAATGAAGGCTTTCGTATTGAATCAGAAGTAGCACCTGAAATCGTTTCGGATGAATATCTTACAAAAAATGAAATACGGGAAATTATTTTATATGCCCAACAAGCCGGAATTGAAATTATTCCAGATTTTGATAGCCCGGGACATTTAAAACAAATTTTACGAACACATCCAGAATGGCAATTACAAAAAAAACAAGAAGATGGAACGCTGGAACGTGATCCAGCTGCCTTAAATATTTGTGACCCAGAAGCGATTGCATTTATTCTGTCGATTTATCAAGAATATGCCGAATTATTTGCGGATAGTACGTATTTCCATATCGGTGGCGATGAGTTTGTCGATTTTGATCAAATTGAAGCGTACCCTGAATTGCGTGCTTATGCAAAAGCAAACTATGGGGAAGCTGCAGAAGGCATTGATACATTTGTTTCTTACGTTAATCAAGTCATTGAAACGATTAGTCAATGGGGCTTTGTTCCGCGTATTTGGAACGACGGTTTTTTCCGACTAAATCGTAGCGAACAAATAAATTTAGCAACAAATGTGGAAATTACGTATTGGACGAAATGGAATCAACACATGGCTTCGGTAGCCACTTTCTTAGAAAAAGACTATACGATTATTAATTTTAATGATAATTACTTCTATTATGTTTTAGGTGAAAATGCTGGTTATTCCTATCCAACCTACGACAAAATCTTGGATGGTTGGACGCCAGAAATGTATGCACAACAACAAGTGATGACACAGCTTACGTCGCAATTACCTGGTGTAGCATTGGCTATTTGGTGCGATCGACCAGAAGCGCAAGATACACAAGTCGTTTGGGAGAATATGTCGTATCTATTATTTGCAGCGATGCAAAAATTGACAACAGTCTTTGCAGATCAAAAACAAATCGAAACGATTATCAAAACATATTTTCATTAAGGAGGAAGTCCTATGTGGGGAATTATTGCAACTTGGCGAATGGCATTTGATGGAGTGACAGTTGCGAGTCAATTATTAAAAGAAGGCGTCACAGTCGGAGATGCTATTGAATCGGCGGTGCGCTTAGTCGAAGATAATCCTGTCTATAAATCGGTTGGTTATGGCGGTCTACCTAACATTCAAGGGACTGTTCAATTGGATGCTGCTTATATGGATGGTGACACGTATCAAATTGGTGGCGTTGCCGGAATATCGTATGTGAAAAATCCTATCTCTGTAGCGAAGCAGTTGAGTAAGGAACGCTTTAATAGTTTTTTAGTTGGCGAAGGTGCGCGTGATTATGCAGTTCTTAATGGTTTTGATATTCAAAATATGTTAACAGATCGTGCAAAAGCTGAGTGGGAAAAACGTTTGAAAGAAGTGCAAAAAAATCAACTCAACCCTTACGATGGCCATGATACCGTCAGTATGGTGGGGCTTGATGTTAGCGGTAGTATGGCGACAGGTACGTCTAGTTCAGGTTTGTTTTTGAAACAACCAGGTCGTGTGGGTGATTCACCTTTAAGTGGTTCTGGCTTTTATGTGGACAGTGAAATTGGTGGTGCTGCGGCAACTGGTTTAGGTGAGGATTTAATGAAAGGCTGTTTGTCCTACGAAATTGTTCGTCTGATGAAAGCAGGATATACACCACAAGAAGCATGTAATCAAGCAGTCTATGACTTTGATGCACGCTTGACGAAACGAAATGAAAAAGCAGGTGCCTTCTCATTAATTGCGATGGATTGCAACGGGGCATGGGGCGTTGCTACAAATGTTGAATTTACCTTTGTAGTGGCGACTGAAAACCAAAGACCAACTATGTATGTCGCAACACCAGCAGAAGATAACCAAACGAACATTGAACCAATTACCGAAGAATGGTTGGAACAGCAACGTAAAAATCCAACAGTCGATTAAAAAATGGGCAGCTCTTGATGAGTAGTGTGGAGAGAAATCTGAAAGGCTTCTCTCCACACTTTTTTTGCTATAATCCATAAAAAGATATCCTCCTTGATAAAACGTGCATCGTTACAAGGAAGGATATCTTAATAAATACGTATGCTGAAAATTGAATTAGTCGAACGGGACAATTTTTGTGCCATGAACTTCAGTAACACCTAATGTATCCACTACTTCTTGAGCATTTTCAAATGAGATGCCGCCACCAGGTAAAATAATAATCCGATTATCTGCATGAGCAATTAAGGCTTTTAAATGTTCATAGTTTTCAGCAATCGGCGTGCCACTGGCTCCACCATGCGTTAAAATACGTGTCACACCACGTGCCGCTAACCAATCAATTGCTTCAAATTGGCGTTCTGTAGGAATCGCATCAAAGGCCATATGAAAAGTGATTTGTAAGCCTTCAGCATTGTCAATCAACATTTCCAATGCTTCTTCATCCAACCAATTATTAGGAGTTAAACAACCAAATACGACGCCGTCAGAACCTAATTTTTTTGCTTCGATTAAATCAGTGTGCATGATTTTTAATTCGATATCATTATAGATAAAGTCACCACCACGTGGACGAATCATTGTCATGACAGTCACGCCTTTATCATCGGCATAACTCAAGGCTTCTTCAATGACACCCGTACTTGGAGTAGTTCCACCAACTGCTAGATTATCGCAAAGTTCAATTCGTTTGGCACCTTTCGCAATCGCTTGAGGTAAATCCGTATAATTTTCTGCACAAAACTCTCTTAACATCTTTTTGCCTCTTTTCCTTTTGTATATCTAGCATTTTAGCATAAGAATGTGCTAAAGTAATGAAGGAAAGATGAGGAATCAAGATGTTAAAAAAAATTGACCGCAGTGCATTATTTTTAAAAGAAAATGCGCCTTTATTTCAATGTCCCTTGTGTCATGAAGCAATGTCTGCCTTGGAAAAAGGTTTGATTTGTAGGAATCATCATCGCTTTGATTTATCGAAAAAGGGAACACTCTATTTTTTAGACCACCAAATTAAAACAGAATATGACCATGAAATGTTTTTCCATCGAGGCGCAATGATTCAAAGCGGGATGTATCAACCACTCTTAGATAAAATAGCGCCACTTTGTGAAAATGAACAAATTCTTGATGTGGGATGTGGGGAAGGAAGCTTTTTAAATAACTTAGCCAATCAAACTACGCTAGGGCCAAGTGTAGGTTTTGATATTTCGAAAGAGGGGATTTATTTGGCGACGAGTCAACCTGCCAACTTGTTTTGGTGTGTGGCTGATTTGACAAATTTACCTTTTGCCAATGAATCATTTTCAACTATTTTAAATATTTTTTCGCCTTCTAACTATCAAGAGTTCAATCGCATTTTAAAAAAGGCTGGACAGGTTATCAAAGTAGTACCGCGTAGTGGATACTTAAAAGAGTTACGGGCAGCTTTTTATCCAGAAGATGAACAAAAACAAAGTTATTCAAATCAACAAGTCGTGGATAAATTTAGACAAATTTATCCTGAAATGATGCAACAACAAGTTTCGTATGTATTTGATATTCCCGAAAAAAATCGCCTATCTTTATTAGAAATGTCGCCATTAGAGTGGGGTGTTTCGCCAGAAAGAAAAGCAAAAGTTCAAGAAAATCCATTGACAAAAATTACGATTGATTTAGATGTTCTAGTTAGCAAAAAAAATTGAAGTTTTTTTGAATTTTTCTAGATTAATCCCTTGCAATCATCAGGTAAGAATGATATATTAATTTCAAGTCATTTTTCATTGGTTTTTATCAGCATCCTGTTCTGATAAAAGTTAGTGAAAAGAGCTTCACTAACGTAACAACTCGCAGTGCTGGACACCGAGTTGGTACGTTTTTTTTTATGCACTTTTAAACTGGTTATCTTTTGATAAATTCCGATAGATGGTGTTTAATTAAGACAGATGAAAGCTTTTCAAATGGAGGAGTGAACACAATGAAAAAGTTATCCTATCAATTAGTATTCAAAGCGTCCTTATTTACATTATTCGTGCCTTTATTATTCGCTGGTTCCATAGCACTAGCAGAGGAAGACACTACTTCAGCAGTCGACACTACAACTGAAGAGCTAGTTGAACAGAAAACGAGCGCACCCACTGCATTCAAATTATCGACGCATGCATTAACTATTAGACTCAATGAAACGCAACAAATTCAAGCTACCGTATCACCAGAAGATGCAGACAATCAACAAATTTCTTGGACATCTGCGAATGAACAAGTTGCTAGCGTGACGAATGGTCTTGTTGAAGGGATTAAAGCTGGAACAACCACAATTACTGCAACCGTAAATGGCATCACTGAAACTGTTCAAGTGACCGTAACTGACCCAGTGATTGAATTAACAGATCAACAGTCTACCATTCGGGTATCTGGCGCAACCAGTGTCCTTACAAAAGAAGCAACCCTAAAAGTTGAAACAATGAAAGAAGACACAGAAATCTACAAGCGCGTCAAAGAAGCAACAAACGGACAGTTTCTTTTAGTAGATATTCAACTTTTAAATAAATTAGGGGAAAGCATGCAGCCAAATGGCACCGTTAAAGTACAGCTTCCTATTCCAAAAGATTATCAGCAAGAAAAAGTGAACGTGTATACCTATGATGATAAAATGAACAAATTGACTGAAGTCAAAGGTTCTATCGAAGGAGCATATTATACGTTTGAAACGACTCACTTTTCTTATTATGCATTAGTTGAAGAAGTGGATACACAAGCATTGACAGAGGCTATTCAAAAAGCAACTGCTTTGTCACAAACTGACTATACAAAAGATAGCTGGACAATAGTAACGAACGCGTTAGGTGTTGCTCAAGATGCTGTAGAAAACGCACAAAGTCAGGCGACAGTCGATCAAGCAACGAACGACTTGAATCAAGCGTTAAATACGTTGGAAAGAAAACCTGACAAAGCAGCCCTACAGCAAGCTGTTACGAAGGGGCAAAAGTTAAAAAAAGACAATTACCAAGCCAGCTCTTGGCAAACCTTTCAAGAAAAATTAACCCAAGCAGCAACTGTTTTAACTGACGAGAACGCGACCAAACAAGAAATTGAACAGGCGCTTAAGTACTTGCAAGAGGCTCAAAATAACTTGAAAACCCAAGATAAAACAAAATTAGTCACGGCTATCAATCAAGCAGAAGAGTTAGTGAAAAAAGACTATACAGAAAAAACATGGACAACTGTTGTGGATGCATTGAAGCAAGCAAAAAAAGTTGCCACTGATGAAAATGCGACCCAAACAGCAATCAATGAAGCAACAGAAACGTTAAATACAGCCATCAAAAAATTAGAGAATAAAGACACGTCGTCAAAAACTGAAAAGCAAAAACTCACAGAAGCTATCAAAAAAGCGGAAAAACTAGTCGAAGAACATTATACCGAGGAAACCTGGAAAGTCTTTTCTGAAAAATTGGCTACCGCAAAAAAAGTAGCAGCTGATGTAAATGCGACACAACAAAAAATCGATAAGGCTTTGAAAGAGTTAACCACCGCTCAAAAAGATTTAATTGCAGCTATCGATAAAGAAGCATTGGGTGATTTAATTGATAAAGCTCTTAAACTAAAAGCAAGTGATTTTGATACGAAAACATGGGCTAACTTGCAAAATTCTTTAGAAGAAGCCCAAGCAATATTTGGAGATGCGAAAGCTACAGTGAATGACATTGCTGAAAGTTTCAAAAAATTAAAAGCCGACATCGCTGCTCTAAAAGCTGCCCGAAATACCAATACAACCAATCGTGCCAGAAATAATTTGACAAGAACTTCTTCAACCAATCGTAGAACGAGTACGTTCCGTTTGCCTAAGAGAACAAGTACCACTTATCCAACTACGTATCGCAAGCATTCATTTTTACCACGTACTGGAGAACAATTCTCAGCATACTTGCCAATCATTGGTGGAGTACTGATAGTTGCAGGAGTCATTGTTTATATTAGACGTAGAAAAAACAAAACAAATTAATTAACAGCCTGGGAGAAAAATCTCTCAGGCTTTTTTTGAAAAATAAAAGAAGATGGCAAAAAATAAAAAATTGCGTTATCATTGATAAGAATATAGATGAACTATTGAAAAAGAAAAGAGGATTTTTTGTGAATCATATTGTTTTATTTGAACCACAGATTCCAGCAAATACTGGAAATATTGCTCGTACTTGTGCAGCAACCAATACCCCATTACATTTAATTGAACCATTAGGCTTTTCCACAGATGATAAACAATTAAAACGTGCTGGTTTAGATTATTGGCATGATGTGAATATTACGTATCATAAGAGTCTAGCAGATTTTATGGCGAGTGTAGGTAATCAGCCTGTCCATTTAATCTCGAAATTTGCCAATAAAGTGTATAGCGAAGAGAACTTTGCCGATGGTCGTGACCATTATTTCTTATTTGGGAAAGAGACGACGGGATTGCCTGAAGAATTTATGCGTGAAAATCCGGAGAAATGTCTGCGTATTCCAATGAACGACGAGCATGTTCGCTCTTTGAATTTATCTAATACAGCTGCTTTAATTGTTTATGAAGCGTTACGTCAACAAGATTTTCCGAATTTAGAATTAACGCATCATTACGAAAACGATAAAATTGATTAGGAGTTTAATATGAAACTTTATTTTACACGACATGGTAAAACAGAGTGGAATCAAGCACGCCGTTTTCAAGGGATGAATGGGGATTCACCATTGTTACCAACAAGTTATGAACAAATTTACTTATTAGGGCAACATCTCAAAGAAATTCCTTTTGAAGCCATCTATTCAAGTCCATCAAAACGGGCACGTGATACAACGCTAGGGATTCAACGAGAATTATTGCATCCAACGGAAATTATTTATAACGACGATTTGCGTGAAATGGGCTATGGCGAATTAGAAGGGCAAAGTATTGATGAAATGTATGCGAAATATAGAGAAGATTTGACAAACTTACGTCATCATTTAGATCGCTATAACCCCTCTGCTTTTAAAGGAGAAACGACCGAAGCAATGCTACAGCGAGTATCAAAAGTTATTTTTGAAGCAGTGACGTTACACGAAGGGCCACTATTATTTGTTGGCCATGGGGCGTCATTTACTGCTACCTTACAGCATTTAGTCGGAAAAGATACTTCTGAACTGCGGGCAATGGGTGGTTTGCTAAACAATAGCTTAACGATTTTAGAAACAGAAAACAAACAAAGTCCCTATCAAATGTGTCAATGGAATGATGTGAGTTTTCTAGCGTAATTTTTTAAGGAAGGAGCGGGAACCATGTTGCCAGAAAAAACGTATGTTGTCGGCAAGGTTGCCGCTATTTTTTTTCAAAATCCAAGTAATTTTTTTAAAGTATTACTCATTCGCATTGAAGAAACCAATGCAGTGTATCGTGAAAAAGAAATAGTGGTAACTGGAAGTTTTGGCGAAGTTCAAGAAGAAGAGAGTTATCGTTTCTTTGGTGAAATGGTGGCACATCCCAAATACGGGGAGCAATTAAAAGCAGATACTTATCAAAAAGAACAACCAACTTCAGAAAATGGGTTAATTCAGTATCTTTCTAGTGAAAAATTTCCTGGAATTGGTAAAAAAACTGCTGAGCGAATTGTAGAATTATTAGGTGAGCAAGCAATTGATCGGATGATTGAAGAGCCAGAACTGTTAGCCAAAGTCCCAGGATTGACAGAAAAAAAACAGCGAATGATGTTAGAAACCATTCGTTTAAATTATGGAATGGATCAAGTGATTGTTGGTTTAAATCGTTTTGGTTTTGGAAGCCAATTATCTTTTGCTATCTATCAAGCGTACAAAAATGCTGCCATTGAGATGATTGAAGAAAATCCGTATCGTTTAGTAGAAGATATTGAAGGAATTGGGTTTAAAAAAGCCGATAATATTGCTGAACAATTAGGCATCGAAGCAACTTCACCAAAACGAATTCGTGCGGCCATTTTACATCAAATTTTCCAACAGTCAATTCAAACAGGTAATACCTATGTGCCGGCACAAGATTTATTGGATCAAACCATTCGATTACTCGAAACCAGTCGACCAATTGAAATTCATCCCGAACGCGTGGCTGAGGTAGTGATTCAATTGGTGGATCAAGGGAAGATTCAGCAAGAAGGTACGAATTTATACGAAAACAGTTTATTCTTCTCGGAATGGGGAATTGCTACGTCCATTCAGCGTTTATTGCAACGAAAAAAAGAAATCCATTACCCAGAAAAAACTGTGGAAAAAGCACTGCGTAAGCTGGAAAAACGCTTAGGGATTGTGTATGGCTCTTCTCAAGAAGAAGCCATCAAGCAAGCGATTCGTGCGCCATTATTTATCTTGACTGGAGGACCAGGGACAGGGAAAACCACCGTTATCAATGGCATTGTGCAATTGTTTGCTGAACTGAATGATGTGGATTTAGAACCTAGTAAATATACCGAAGAGACGTTTCCCATTTTGCTAGCAGCACCCACTGGTCGAGCGGCTAAACGGATGAACGAAACAACAGGCTTGCCAAGTGGGACGATTCATCGTTTATTAGGATTAAATGGGCGAGAAAAAGCAACAGCGATGACACCGAAAGAACTAGAAGGTGGGTTGTTGATTGTTGATGAAATGTCTATGGTGGATACTTGGTTAGCCAATACCCTGTTTAAATCAATTTCTAACAATATGCAAGTTATCTTTGTAGGTGATAAAGACCAGTTACCATCGGTTGGTCCCGGACAAGTGTTGCATGATTTATTAGAAATTGACGCTATTCCCAAGCAAGAATTAAATGAGATTTATCGTCAAGGGGATGGCTCCAGTATTATTCCCTTAGCTCATGAAATTAAAACTGGACGTCTCCCACAAAATTTTACTCAAAATCAAAAAGATCGTTCTTTTTTTGCTTGTGATGCGTATAAAATTGAACCTTTAATTGCTCAAATTGTTCAACGTGCCAAAGATCGTGGTTTTACCCCGCAAGACATCCAAGTCTTAGCGCCCATGTATCGAGGTGCCGCAGGAATTGATGCCCTAAATAAAATGATGCAAGAAATCTTTAATCCCAATCCTGATGGTAAGAAAAAAGAAGTGCATTGGAATGAAACGGTCTATCGGATTGGTGATAAGGTATTGCAGCTAGTTAATTCTCCAGAAGATAATGTATTTAATGGTGATATGGGGCAAATTGTTGGAATTACGTATGCAAAAAATTCAGAAGATAAAGTAGACGAATTGACGATCCAATTTGATGCCAATGAAGTGACGTATAAACGCAATGAATGGAATAAAATTACCTTGTCGTATTGTTGTTCGATTCATAAATCACAGGGTAGTGAATTCAAAATGGTTATTTTACCCATGGTTCATCAATATCAGCGAATGTTACAGCGGAATTTATTGTATACGGCAATTACTCGCAGTAAAGAACTGCTTATTTTATTAGGGGAATTACCGGCGTATCAACAATGCGTTGAAAATGAATCGAATTTACGCTATACGACATTAAAAGAGCGCATTTTAGGAATTGATACTTTATCAACGACGATGCGACAACGAATTAATCAATATGAAGAAGCGGATGAAGAGCCATTTGTCGAAGAAATTGAAGCTGTTGAACCTGTAGTTGAAACTATAAAAGAAGACCAGACATCTTTGTCTTTATTTGTGGAAGAGGAAAAAGAAGCATTACCGGAATATTTGACTGAGGATATCGTTCGCACGGGACAAATCGATCCGATGATTGGGATGGAAGGTATTTCACCTTATGATTTTCAAATGAACGAACTAAATATCACATAAATAAGATGAACCGACTGAACGAAAGATAGCCTTGCTATTCTAGTTCAGTTGGTTCGTTTATTTATGCCCAAAAAAGTTGCTGTGTCAACGTCAAAGATATATCATAAGGTCCTTTACCTAATTCTTCGCCGTCAGCTTGTGAGAATTGCGGTGTTGGTGAAACAATTCGTAATTTCGTGCAAGAAAGATGGTGGTAATATTTGGATAGATGATGTTTTTTCCGAAACAACAAGAAAATTAACCAAAAAATTTTGTATAAAGGAATTCGTTCAATAACAACAAAATCTAAAGTTGCTTTTTCAATCGCTGCCATAGGAGCAATTGGGACACCTCCACCAAAATAGGGATGATTCGTAATGGTACATAAAAAAGCTTTATCATACTGATAGGTCTGTCCATTAGCTTCCACTAAAATTGGAAAGCCCTTTTGTTTAAATAATACGTGAAGAACAGAGGCGATATAAGAAAGTGAACCGAGATTATATTTGTTTAAATTTTCTTTTGTAGTAGAATGATTCGTTCGGTGAACAATCGCCGCATCTAAGCCAATCCCCACATTATTTACACTAATGCCCATTTGTTCTTGAATAGCTTCTTCATAAGTCAAAATATTAATTTCACGTGGTTGAGTCGTTTGAATGATTCGTTGAAAAGCTTGCTCTGCATCTCTTGACAAACCAATGCCACGGGCAAAATCATTGCCTGAACCAGCAGGAATATACGCAATTGGAAGCTCAATCGCCATCATTTTCAACTGATTAATTACTTGATGAAGTGTGCCGTCCCCTCCTACTACAATTAACAAAGGAAAAGGCTCGTTTGAGTCCTCTGATTCAAAAGGTCGTAAACTATTTATTGCCAAATCAGCAACAATTTCTAACTCGTGGTTGGGATATTGTGTGAGATAGGTTGTAAATAGATAGTTATGTTTATTCATTAATGAAACAAGTTGTTCACTAATTCTTTTTCCGTTGCCTCCGCCAGCTGCCGGATTGACAAGAAGATAGTAATGGAATGTCATATAATTGTTATCTCCCAAAAATTTTTCTGCTAAATATTATAACATGGAATGAATCAGAGTGTATAAAAAAGAGATTTTCGATAAAAAAGCGCAAAAAAATAGAATCCGATGAGAGAAGGTAGTTAATCTATCTGTATAGATTAGGTTTGATAACAAAGGAAGGTTCTAATGTCCACTTCGTCTTGTTTGGTCTCATCGGATTCCTATTCAGTTAGTAAGGAGTTATTCAAATTCCCACATCCTTTTCGTTTACTCGAAGACTCACAACAATTCTTTTCAACAGCTCCTACATCGGCTGCACTACTGGGAATTACTATGACTCCTTACACTTATTTTATACCATGAACCACGTATTTTTGCAAGCGATTACACTCCGTGGTTACTTGATTTTTATTACGAAAAAGTTTACAAGGATTACTTCAATCTGCTATAATTCATTGCTAAGGGAAGTGAATGAATGAAATATTATCATCTTATTAGTTTATCGATGATGTTGTTGGGTGTTCAATATGTATTACAAAATATTTTGCAGTTATCGCTTGCTCCATGGATTAGCGTTCTTTTTTTTATGTTGCAGTTAATTATTTTTATTGCTTATGCTTTATTGTTGTTAATACTTTTATTAACTTCTAAACGACAAAAAAGAACATTTAAGAAGCAAAAAGAGGCACGACAAGTTTCTTTAAATAATTTTCATAAAGCCTAATCCAAGGCTTTTTTTTTATAAAAAAAGACAAAACATACTGTTTTGTCTCATGAACTACACTTTTTCAGCAAAGTGTAGCTTACTATTAATATAATACATAACTGGTGCTGAAATAGTCATGATGATTAATTCGCTTAAAGCTGTTGTACCATAAGTTGGCCAAAATGGTAGGTCTAAAGTAATATTTAACATTAAAGCAATTAAAAACATACTCGCTGTAAAGAACAAGGTGTTTAAAACCATTCGTAGCTTTACGTTTTTAATGATGTTTTGTAAAAGGGCAGTCAGGGTTAAGGCTAATAACGTTTGACCACCACCAAAAAGAACATCGAGAATACCAAAGCCGAAAAATAAATTGTAGACGAGAACACCACCAAAAACGCCCCACATTAATTTACGATTGAATACGACTAAATGATTTAAGCTTTCAGATAAACGAAACTGAATAGCACCTGATGAAAAAGGTAAAATAAAGCTTAAGACGACATATAATCCCATAATAATGGCGTTGACACTAATAAGATATAACTTGTTGTTGCGATGAGTTGACATTGTTTTTCCTTCTTTCTCCGAGTTTTGATTACGCGGGATGGTTGATGAACCGCGGTATATAAAACACAATAGCTTATATCTTAAATTTTTTTATAAAAAAAGTCAATAAAAAGGTCATTTCTCCTCAAGCATTGAGGAGAAATGACCTTTTGGATTAAGGATTTAAATCTTCAATTTCCACAACTTTAAATTGTTTGTTTTCTAGTTGTGCGATAATTTTATCGCGTAATTCAAGAGTGGTTCCAGCAGGTAAAGTGATTAACGTGCGGCGAATAAATTCATCTTTTCCTACATCCAATGTGATGCAGCTGGCAATATTACTATACTTCGAAATAATCTTAGAGATGGCAGCAAGGTCGCCTTGTTTGCCAGTAGAAGCAATAGTTAAAACATAACTACCATCTTCAATACTCCACGATTGAGCAAGCATATTTAATAACGAGCTATGTGTTAAAATACCATAGAATTGATTGTCGTGATCTAAGACGGCAATATAAGGTAATTCTTTAATGGTAAAGAACACATGAAAGAATGAATCAGTTACATGAATGAATTTAGTCGCATTTTTTAAAAGATGCGTAACGGGCAAATTCATATCGCCGCCGTTTGCTTTATGGCGATAAATGTGCATTTTGTAGATATTTCCACGGAAAATCTTGGATGATTCATCTAAAATTGGCACGCAACGATAACCAGAGTCTTCTAAAATTTCTAGTGCTTCTGCAAGCGTGTTTGTTTCGCTGACTGTTGTTAAATTTTGTTTTTTATATACCATTGTTTTTAATAACATTTTTCTTCCTCCATTTGAGATTTTTTGACAATCTTATCATACCACAAAACCACAGAAAACTAGTCGGAGAATTGACAGTATTTAAAAATCATGGTAACTTTACTAAGTATGAAATCATTTTGAAAAATGAGCAGGAGGCAAAGGAATGGCTGGAAAAAAAGCAGCGTTAGCATGTTCTGTTTGTGGTTCTCGTAACTACACAAAATCAGTCAGTGAAGGCAAAAAAGGCGAACGCTTAGAAATTAATAAATTCTGTAAATATTGTAATCAATATACACTACATAGAGAAACGAAATAGGAGGAACATCATGAATTTTTTACGTAGCGTCAAAGACGAAATGAAAAAAGTTACTTGGCCAACAGGAAAAAAATTACGTAAAGACGTAATCGTAGTTATTGAAACGTCATTGATTTTTGCGGCTTTATTTTATCTTATGGATACAGGCATCCAATCCGTATTTAGTTGGATTCTAAACTAATTGTTTGATAATGTCAGACTAGCGAAATTAGCCTAAGGGTGTTATACTGTGTGATGAGTGGAAAACTTCGGAAGCATCTGGGGTTTTTTTATTTTTCCGTGAAAACAAATAACTGATTTGTTCGAACACTATTCGGGTTGAATCCCACCCGATAATTTCAGGGGTTCAATTTATAAAAAGATAGGGAGCCAAAATAATGGAGTCTTTTGAAAAAAGTTGGTACGTACTGCACACATATTCAGGTTATGAAAACAGAGTAAAAGCAAATATTGAATCTCGTGCACAAAGCATGGGTATGGGTGATTTTATTTTTCGTGTAGTCGTTCCAGAAGAAACAGAAGTAGAAGTAAAAAATGGAAAAGAAAAAGAAATCGTTCATAAAACTTTCCCAGGTTATGTATTAGTTGAGATGATGATGACAGATGAATCATGGTATGTTGTTCGTAATACACCAGGCGTAACAGGATTTGTAGGCTCACATGGCGCAGGTAGTAAACCAGCACCATTATTACAAGAAGAAATCAATTCAATCTTGCGCTCATTAGGTATGAGTACACGTTCAGTTGATTTAGAAGTACAAGTAGGCGACACTGTCAAAATTATTGAAGGGGCCTTCGCTGGTTTAGAAGGACATGTTACTGAAGTAGATGCTGAAAAAGAAAAACTAAAAGTAAATATCAATATGTTTGGTCGTGAAACAAGTACAGAATTAGACTTTGAACAAGTCGACACGATTGATTAATTCTCAAGAGCAAAGTAATATTTGCTCTTTTTTTCTTGTTTAAATTTCGCTATGCTTAAAGAAAACGACTTGGAATAGGGTGAGAAAATGTCGACAGCAACGTTTCCTTTTACAGTAAAGTTAGTTAAAGGACATTATTGGGTAGTGAAAAAAGAAGATACTATCAAACTTTTATTAGGTTTACATGGAGAAATAGTCGTACGTAAAAATGGATTAGACTATACGATGCGAGCAGAAGATTTACTGATTATCAATGCGTTTGAGTCCTGTGAAATTTCTTTTAAAGAGGAATCACTTGTCGTAGTTTTAGAAATTCATCGCAAAGAAATTGAGCGACAATTTGGAATACAGTGGGTACCAGTTTTTATTTGTAATACGATGGCTTCAGAACATCCAGTTTACCAAGATCGTCAATTTGCGAAAATACGGGCCCATTTGATGGCATTAGTCAGTACCTATTTTAATCCAACAGAAAACCAAGAATTTATAATTTGTGAGAAATTTTTTACATTGCTTGCTTATTTACGTAGCCAGTTCCAACAAGAAGATCAACCGTTAAAAGAAATTATCAATGAAGATATTCAGGTTATCGTTGAAACGGTGAAACGCGAGTATACTCAACCGTTGTCATTAGAGCAATTAGCCAAAGAATCGTATTTGTCTTATAATTATCTATCAAAAAAATTTAAAGATGAAACGGGCGTCGTTTTTCGAGAGTATGTTAAGGCTATTCGTTTGGAACATGCGGCAGAAGAATTGCGTTATAGTACGACATCTGTTTTAAAGGTGGCACTAAACAATGGGTTTTCAAGTAGTAAATCATTCCATAAATCATTTAAAGAACGTTACGGAATGACTCCTAAACAGTTTCGTATGCAAAAACATGCGGTAGAACAACCGAAAGCAAAAGAGCAATGGAGTGTATTGGATCGAGAAACGACCATAGATGTGTTAGCGAAATATTTGATTGAGAACGATAGTGATGAATTCGAAATAAAAAAAGAACGACAGCATACTTTTTCTTTAGCAGAACCCACCAATCCTTTTGTTTCACCCAAACGAATATTAAATATGGGAAAAGCGACGAATTGGTTAAGAGCAGAATGTCAAAATGATCTAGCAGAAGCTTTAAATGAACTAATGTTTGATTTTATTCGAGTCGATGGTTTTTGTTATGAGCAAAGAGGGACCGAATATTTAACCGTTTTTTCAGATTATCAGCAGAATAATCTATTGTTTGAATATATTATGAAGCAAGGGAAAACCCCGATAATTGTTTTTGAGCTACCTACATTAGAAGATGAAGTGGCAGCCTGGTATCAGCAGCAATGTTTATTTATCCGTCAATTGGTGAAAAAATTCGGAACGAAAGAACTCTCAAAATGGTATTTTGAATGGACTATTACGAGTAATTCTGATCAGAATTACTGGTTTAAACGTTTTTATCAAGAACTTAACGCACAGCTATCACAGGCTAAAATCGGTCTGTGTGTAGGAGATTTATATTTTCCTGAAAGGTATCAGTCAACAGCAAAGTTTTTTTCTCATCTCGTTTCCGAAGCTTTTTCGATAACCTTTTTTAGCTATCATGCTAATCCAACTGCAGTAGTGGGAAATGAAGAGCAATTATCTATTCAAGATTATCAAAAGCACAATTTGCAGCTGCTACAACAGTTATTATCCACGTATCATTTAACAGGAGAAATTTATTTAACGGATTGGGATACCTTAGTAGGTGAAGGGGAAATTTTTGCAGGTACCTTTTTCCGAGCGGCGCTGTTTATGAAAGAGTGGTTCGGATTGGCAAATAAAGTAGATGGTATCAGTGTTTGGTTAAATAGTGAATCTTATTATCCTAAGAAACAAGGCAATAGCTTGTCTTTGTATTTGGTCTATTCATTGAAGCGACCGGTCTATCTAGCACTTCAATTATTAGATAAACTACAAGGAGAGATTATCTATCAAAATGAGCAAGTTTTTGTTTGTAAAAAAGGTGATGAACTACGCGTTTTATTAACAAATCCTTCCTATATTAATCCTACCATGTCGATTAATGCGAATTATTTACAGTATCAAGCAATTGAACTTGTTTTAACTATGCAAGCGATCAAACCCATGACTTATTTAGTAAAAAGTTATTCGTTAGATAAAGACCATGGGGGAATTTATAATGATTGGCTTCGCTTAGGTGGGCTGTCCGAAATGGATGAAGAAATGGTTGCGTATTTGAAAAAGAAAATTATGCTGCGTTTTGAAGCAGAAATTAAAGAAATGACGGAAGAATCTGCCATCAAAGAAGCGCTTTCGTTTAATGCGTGTCGCCTATTATGCTTTAAGCCGTTCACTTTCGATTGAAAAGTGACGGCTTTTTTTATGATATGTTTTATTGTGAATAAATTAACGTATAAAAAAAGGCTTAAAATAATAAAAAAGAACTTATATCGTTGGATACGTTTTCTGTAAAATGAAGTATCAGAATAGAAACGGAGGAAGTGAAACGATGGAAGTAGAAAAAACGATGAATCAAACCGTGGAGAAAAAAAGTAGTTTAGGAATCGTATTGGCATTAATGGCAGGTTATTCAATGGTTTATATGGATAAAAGTATGATTTCTACAGCCGTTATCCCCATGGCTCAAGACTTCAATTTAGATGCTGGTCAAACAGGTTTAATCATGTCCTTTTTCTTTTTAGGTTATTCGTTGATGCAAATTCCTGGAGGGTGGTTAGCAGACAAAATCGGGGCAAAAAAAGTATTGATGCTTTCTTTAGGTGTTATTTCTTTATTTTCATTTGCTTTTGGTGCGGTGAGTAGCTTAATGTTATTTGTAGCAATTCGCTTTTTTGCAGGAATTGGTCATGGTGGTTATCCACCCAGTGTGACGAAAGCTGTAGCAAGTAATTTTCAACCAGATAAAAGAACATTTATTCAATCGATTATCTTATCAACTTCTGGTATTGGAGGAATTTTAGCTTTTACATTAGGAACCAATTTGATTAATGCTAATTGGCGTTACGGCTATCTCGGTTTAGGGGGACTATTTCTCGTGTCTATGATTTTAGTAGGTATTTTTGTACCAAAAGATGCAACGAGTAATGTCACAGTAAGTAGTAAAAAAATTCCTTTTTCTCAAGTTATTTCAGATCGAAACGTAATTGTATTATTTGTAGCGATGTTATTATTAAACTTTTTGCTTTACGGAAATATGTCATGGTTGCCAACTATTTTAGCACAAAAATTTGGACTATCGATTACACAAATTGGCTATTTATTAGCATTTAATGCGATTTTTCAAACAATTGCTACGATGTTTGCAGGTGTCTTGCTATCCAAATTATTTTTGGGCAAAGAGCGAATCTTTATATTAAGTGCTACTCTTTTATCAGCTGGTTTAGTAATAGGATTTGTTTTATCAACAAATTTGATTTTATCGATGGTGGCGTTAATTTTAGTCAGTATGATTTCTGTTAGTGCGTTTACAGCAATTTTTACCCTACCACATAAGCTGATGGATGCGTCTATTATCGGTTCTTCAATTGGCATTATTAATACTGGTGGAACATTAGGTGGTTTCTTAGCACCCTTAATATTAGGTCAGCTGATTAAAATAGGTGGTGGTTCATTTACCATGTCATTTGGCTTTATGGCGTTAGCAAGTGTATTATGTGGATTAACAGTTGTCTTTGGATTGAACAAAGGAGCAGAATAATGGTCGAAGCAAAAGAACGAATTAGTGAATTAATTGAAGAAAAAAAACAACTATTTACAAATGCAGCAGATACAATCTGGGGAACGCCAGAAACACGATTCGCTGTAGAAAAATCTGTACAGCCATTTTATGAAGTGTTGGCAGAAGAAGGCTTTTCAATTGAAAAAGGTTTAGCCAATATGGAACATTGCTTTGTGGCAACGTATGGTTCAGGTAAACCGGTGATTGGCATTTTAGCAGAATACGATGCATTAGGTAATTTGAGTCAAGTCGCTGATTTAGCTGAGCCAAAACCCGAAGTGCAAGGTGGCAATGGCCATGGTTGTGGTCATAATTTATTAGGTACAGGTGCATTAGCGGGTGCAGTAGGTATTAAAGATTATATGGAAGAAAATCAATTGTCAGGTACCATTAAATTATTTGGTTGCCCTGCAGAAGAAAGTGGATATGGAAAAGCCTTTATGGCAAGAGATGGCTTGTTTGATGAAGTCGATGTGGCGTTATCTTGGCACCCAATGGATATTAGTGGAGCATGGGCGATCAGTAGTTTAGCTGTCTATCAAATATATTATAATTTTAAAGGGATTTCTGCCCATGCCGCCGCCGCTCCTGAACATGGCCGTAGTGCATTAGATGCGGCTGAGTTGATGAATATCGGCATCCAATTTTTACGTGAGCATATCATTGATGAAGGACGTGTTCATTATGCCTTTATGGATGCGGGAGGCGAATCAGCGAACGTTGTACAGCCGTCAGCTAGTTTGTATTATTTTATTCGGGCCCCAAAAATTGAACAAGCACATGAAATTTATCAACGCGTCAATAAAATTGCGCAAGGAGCGGCCTTAATGACTGAAACAGAATTAGAAATGGTTTTTGATTCAGCTTGTTATAACTATTTGCCTAATCAAGCAGTGACAACTGTTATGCAAGAAAATTTGGAGCAATATGGTTCGCTTGATTTAACGAAAGAAGATCAAGCATACGCGAAACGGTATTACGACACCTTAACAGAACCTGCTAAAGCAGCATTAATTGCACGAGCAAAAACGATTGATCCAAAGTTATCTGAAGAGGAAGCGGAATATTTAGGTTCATTACCTGTGAGCGAACAGATTCAGCCATTAGCTTTTTCAGAAGCAACATCGGGTTCAACTGATGTAGGAGATGTCAGCTGGGTGTGTCCCACAGCACAAGTATTTATTGGCTGTGAACCTCAGGGAACACCACCACATTGTTGGCAATGGGTGGCTAATGGGAAATCATCTGTTGCACATAAAGGATTGCTTGCAGCGGGTAAAGTTATTGCAACCACAGCGTATGATTTATTAACAAAACCAGAATTAATTGAACAAGCAAAAAAAGAGCACAAACAAACAGTCGGCAACAAAGGGTATCAATCTGCTATTCCAGCAGATGTTATGCCTCGTTAATCGAATTTGCGGCTTAATTTCAATGAAATAGATGAGGTGGAAACATGGAACAATTAAAATATCGCAGTGTCTTTGATATTATTGGGCCCATCATGGTTGGCCCGAGTAGCTCGCATACAGCAGGTGCAGCACGAATTGGCAAGGTTGTCCGTAAAATTTTTGGTGAACAACCAGATACCGTAGATATTTATTTATATGAATCATTTGCAAAAACGTATCGTGGACATGGAACAGATATTGCGTTAGTGGGTGGGTTATTGGGTATGGAACCCGATGATCCCCAGTTAGCTGATTCATTAAAAATTGCCCATGAGAATGGCATGGAAGTATTATTTGTACCAAAACAAGAAAAAGCAGAGCATCCGAATATGGTCCAAATGAAAATTACGAAAGGTGATCGCAAATTAACCGTTACTGGAAAATCAATCGGTGGTGGCAATATCCAAATTTCTGAATTAAATGGCTTTAAGCTATCTCTTTCTTTAGGTGTACCGACTTTTATCATTGTGCATCAAGATGTGCCAGGGATGATTGCTAAAGTTAGTCAGTTGTTATCAAGTGCGGGGGTTAATATCGGAACCATGACAGTTACACGTGAGTCAAAAGGTGAAAAAGCGATTATGATTATTGAAGTAGATGAACGTAATGAAGCAATTTTAGAACAGATTCGTGCCTTGGATTCTATTTATAATGCCTCATATTTTGGATAAAGGAGCAAAACCATGTTTTTTTCAATTGAAGAATTAGTGCAACAAAGTTATGAGTATCCGTCTGTTGCAGAGTTAATGATTGTGACAGAAATTGAAATGTCTGGACGGACACGTGAACAAATCATCGAATTAATGGAACGCAATTTACAAGTGATGGAGCGTTCTGTGGAAGAGGGGGTAGCTGGTGTTACTTCTGTTACGGGACTAACTGGTGGCGATTCTCCTAAAATGAATGCGTATATTGAAGCAGGGGACTTTTTAAGCGGTGAAACTATTTTAATGGCAGTTCGGAATGCCATTGCCGTCAATGAAGTCAATGCTAAAATGGGGTTGATTTGTGCAACGCCAACTGCTGGAAGCGCCGGTGTTGTGCCAGGAGTGTTGATGGCGTGTCGTGAAAAATTAATGATGTCTCGTCAACAACAATTAGATTTCTTATTTACTGCCGGTGCATTTGGGTTAGTGATGGCGAATAATGCGTCAATATCGGGTGCAGAAGGTGGCTGTCAAGCAGAAGTAGGTTCAGCCAGTGCTATGGCATCCGCTGCTTTAGTGGCAGCAAAAGGTGGAAACGCCCATCAATCCGCACAGGCTGTTGCGATTACGCTAAAGAATATGATGGGGCTCATTTGTGATCCAGTAGCAGGTTTAGTAGAAGTACCCTGTGTGAAAAGAAATGCGCTAGGGTCTTCGCAAGCGTTCATTTCAGCAGATATGGCGTTAGCAGGGATTGAAAGTGTGATTCCACCAGATGAAGTTGTTGAAGCGATGTATCAAGTAGGACGCCAAATGCCAGCTACTTTTCGTGAAACAGCAGAAGGCGGTTTAGCTGTTACACCAACTGCTAAACGCTTAACAGAAAAAATTCTAGCAAAACAATCGTAAAAAATTTCGTTTTCATGAAACTATTTTGCTACTATTTTGAAAAATATTTCTTTTATAGTGGGACTGTGCTACAATGAAAACTCAAAATTAAATGATTTTTATCTCTTCAAAAAAACCAGAAGAGATAATTCGTGCGTAAACAAACACAAAAGGCAAGTTTCTCATTGGAGAAACTTGCCTTTTTATGTTACATATGTTGAAGAATTGTTTCTCGAGACGGCATACCACTTTGAGCGCCTAATTTTTGTACAGATAAAGAGGCACCAATCGTAGCAAAGCGAACAGCTTGAGCGAAAGTGCTTCCTGTTGCTAATTCAGCTGCGAATAAACCGTTAAAGGTATCGCCCGCTCCCGTTGTATCGACGACTGCAACTGATAATGCGGGCACTGTTTGGATAGCATTGTCGGCTACAAATGACGTTCCCTGACTGCCACGTGTAACAATTAAACGTGTGGCATGTTGAGCACTCCACGTTAACATCGCTGCTTCTAACTCTTTGTCAGAAGTTAATTCTTGCCCGATTAATTGGGCGAATTCGGTTTCATTGGGTGTAATGATATCAATTAGAGGCAACATCTCGACAATAGCCGAATGAAAAGGCGCAGGATTAACAATCGTAGTTAAGCCTTTTGCTTTAGCTAATTGCAGGCCTTCTTGAACCGTAGCTAAAGAAATTTCTAATTGTGTCAGAAAAATAGATGCATCATCCCAAGCATTTGTCGCTTTCGCATCAATTGTAAAATCAGCATTTGCTCCTGGCAGAACCACGATCGCATTATCGTTTGGTAATTTGAAAATCGCTGCAATTCCTGTGGGGATTGCTGTTTGAGTCACTTGTAAATGTAGATTTTCTCGTTTTAATACTGTTAAAATTTTTTCACCGAAAGCATCTGTACCGACTTGCCCAATTAAAGTTGTCGCAGTATTCGTGCGTGCTGCCGCAACAGCTTGATTGGCACCTTTTCCACCAATAAAATAGTCAACATGCTCTCCTAATAAGGTTTCGCCAATCACAGGTAACTGATTGGTTTTCATGACAATATCCATATTTAAACTACCTAAAACAATGACAGACATTTTTTCCCTCCTAATTATTAATCATTCCATAGAAATTGTTGCAACAATTGATCGACTTCGGTATTTTCATGCAATTGACTGTGTTGCGCATTTGTTGTAATGACGGTGTAATCAACAGACGTTTGCTGTTCTTTCAATAACGAATAAACCGCTAATGCACTAGTTAAAGGAACGGTCCCATCACTAAAATCAGTCTCGCTAAGTTGACCACCAATGAGTTGGGTAGAAAATTGAGGCATCGTTGCCATCATCGCTTGATAATCTTGATAACGTGTGGAAAATTCCGTAGGTCCATTTTCCAATAAATCATCGATTGTCTGAATACTGCTAGTATCGATAAAATCATTAAATGGCGCACCAATCGCCGAAAATTTTTCCACCTGAGGCACGGACATATCACTGCCATAAGTTCCTAAATAACGTAGACTACTAACACCACCCATTGAATGGCCAACTAAATTAACACGCTCAATAGCATAAGTTTCTTTTAAATAGGCTAAGGCTATTCGAATCCATTCCGCTTGGTTCCATTCATGGCTTTCATTATCTTCGAATAAGACTTGAATCATCGGATTTGTTTCTTTTCCTGATAATTCTCCCTCAACTTCAACCGTTCCTTCACTGGTAATGGTTAAAATCATTTCTTTTTTAGCGATTTGATTGTCTTCCATACGTTGGATTAAGTGTCCAAATGAAGAAGGTCCCCCCGCGTAACCATGAATAAATAGGGTAGGGGTTGCGGTTTTTGTTTCAACACTGGAGGTTGTTTGTGTTTCTTCAATAGAAGATACTGTAGCGGTGGGCATTTTTTGGCTACAAGCAGACAACAAAAATAAACTTACTATTAAAAATAATCGTTTCATGTAGCACCTCTTTTTGTATTTAGTATATGCTTCGAAAAATAAAAAAGAAAGTCTCTATGAAAAAAATGAAAAAAGTGCATCAAAATCCTTGCTATTTTTTAGGTCTTTGCTATAATGTTCAAGTGTGCATTAAGACGCATTGTTTTGTGTGCGCTGAAACAAGTGGGAGGAGAAATTTGGATCTCCAATTAACCACATCACGGACTCAAGGAGGTATGTCTCGTGGCAAAAAAAGTAGAAAAACTAGTTAAATTGCAAATTCCTGCAGGTAAAGCAACACCAGCTCCACCAGTAGGTCCTGCATTAGGTCAAGCGGGTGTGAACATTATGGGATTCACGAAAGAATTCAACGCTCGTACAGCTGATCAAGCAGGTTTAATTATTCCGGTTGTTATTTCTGTATACGAAGACCGTTCATTCACATTCGTTACAAAAACACCGCCAGCAGCAGTATTATTGAAAAAAGCTGCAAAAATTGACAAAGGTTCAGGTGAACCAAACAAAAATAAAGTTGCTAAAGTTACTAGCGATCAAATCAAAGAAATCGCTGAGTTGAAAATGGAAGACCTAAACGCAGCTAGCGTTGAAGCAGCTATGCGCATGGTTGAAGGAACTGCACGAAGCATGGGAATCACTGTAGAATAATTTTTGCACTGAAACCTAAGGAAGTAGCTTCTCAGTTGGCTCTGTATTGAAAGATAGAGAACACGTGGGAGGTTCTACCGTTATAACCACATCAAGGAGGAAACACAAAATGGCTAAAAAAAGCAAAAAAATGCAAGATGCATTAAAAAAAGTTGATGCAACAAAAGCTTACTCAGTTGAAGAAGCAGTAGCATTAGCAAAAGACACAAATATTGCAAAATTCGACGCAACTGTTGAAGTTGCTTACCGTCTAAATGTAGACCCTAAAAAAGCGGATCAACAAATCCGTGGCGCGGTGGTTCTACCAAACGGAACTGGTAAAACTCAAAAAGTTTTAGTATTCGCTAAAGGCGAAAAAGCAAAAGAAGCAGAAGCTGCTGGAGCTGATTACGTAGGCGAAGCTGACTTAGCTCAAAAAATTCAAGGTGGCTGGTTCGACTTTGACGTTGTAGTAGCAACACCTGATATGATGGCTGAAGTTGGTAAATTAGGACGCGTATTAGGCCCTAAAGGTTTAATGCCTAACCCTAAAACTGGTACTGTTACAATGGACGTTACTAAAGCAATTAACGAAGTAAAAGCTGGTAAAGTAACTTACCGTGTAGACCGTAACGGAAACATTCATGTTCCAATCGGTAAAGTATCATTCGACAACGAAAAACTTGTTGAAAATTTTAAAACTATCCATGATGTATTAGTGAAAGCTAAACCATCAGCAGCTAAAGGAACTTACATGAAAAACATTACAGTGACAACTACGTTTGGTCCTGGTGTACATGTAGATTCAGCTTCTTTCTAAAAAATTAGAAAATAAATAAAAATAGTTGACTCAAACACCTTTCTTATGGTAAGGTGTTTGAGGTTAATAATTAACTGTACCGAAGACAGTAGGTGACGTCAGTCATAATTCCTACCGAGGACTTTATTGAGAAACTTCAATTGTCCCTCTATGTCTACGGTGGCATAGAGTTTTTT
Source organism: Enterococcus sp. AMC1623 (assembly GCF_058216495.1). Taxonomy (NCBI): domain Bacteria; kingdom Bacillati; phylum Bacillota; class Bacilli; order Lactobacillales; family Enterococcaceae; genus Enterococcus; species Enterococcus sp. AMC1623. The sequence continues at coordinate 3,232,746 of NZ_CM177096.1, forward strand.
ATTGTCTTTTGAGAAGAAAAACTCTTCCATCAAAACCAGGAGGTGAATTTAAATAATGAGTGAAGCAGCTATCGCTAAAAAAGCAGCGATTGTTGAAGAAGTGAGTGAAAAATTCAAAGCAGCAGCTTCTGTAGTAGTTGTAGACTACCGTGGATTAACTGTTGATGAAGTAACTCGTTTACGTAAACAATTGCGTGAAGCTAACGTGGAAATGAAAGTTATCAAAAACTCTATCCTTTCACGTGCCGCTGAAGCAGCTGGTCTAGAAGGCATGAATGAAGTATTCACTGGCCCAACAGCAGTCGCTTTCAGTAACGACGATGTAGTCGCACCTGCGAAAATCATCGATGAATTTGCGAAAGACGCAAAAGCATTAGAAATCAAAGGCGGTATCATCGAAGGCAAAGTATCTTCATTGGAAGAAATTACTGCATTGGCGAAATTGCCAAACCGCGAAGGTCTTTTATCTATGCTTTTATCTGTATTACAAGCGCCAGTCCGCAACGTGGCTTACGCTATCAATGCAGTCGCAGAAAAAGAAGACGGAGATGCAGCTTAATTGCCGCATGATCCACAATTAATTAAACTATAAAACTTACCTATAATGGAGGAAAACAAAAATGGCATTGAACATTGAAAACATTGTCGAAGAGCTAAAAGGCGCGACAATCTTAGAATTAAACGACTTAGTTAAAGCTATCGAAGAAGAATTTGGCGTATCTGCTGCTGCTCCTGTAGCTGTAGCTGCTGCTGGTGGCGCTGCTGAAGAAGAACAAACAGAATTTACTGTTGAATTAACTGCAGCTGGCGATCAAAAAGTTAAAGTTATCAAAGCAGTTCGTGAAGCAACTGGCTTAGGCTTGAAAGAAGCTAAAGCTGTAGTTGATGGTGCTCCATCAGCTGTTAAAGAAGGCGTATCTAAAGACGAAGCTGAAGCATTAAAAGCTACTTTAGAAGAAGTTGGCGCTTCTGTAACTGTAAAATAATCATTGTCAATGATTTTAAACCTAGGATGCTTGAATATTCAAGTTTTCTAGGTTTTTTTGTTTCATACGAAGGAGGAAAGAAGATGTCTGATACGTACAATTTGAATCGGTTTGTTACGAAGCATCAGGAAGACTATGCTAATGCCTTGTCAGAAATCCAAAATGGGAAAAAACAGAGCCATTGGATGTGGTATATTTTTCCACAATTAAAAGGCCTCGGAAAAAGTACGATGGCCGAGTATTACGGAATGGCTTCTTTACCAGAAGCAGTTGCCTTTTTGAACCATCCACTACTCGGAAAAAATTTAAAAGAAATTACCAGAGCCTTATTACCACAAATTGCATCTGCTAGAGAAATTTTTGGCAAACCAGATGATCGTAAACTACATTCTTCGATGACACTTTTTGCTTTAGTGGATGATGATTCGCTTTTTCAAGAAGTATTGGATAAATTTTTTGATGGGAAATATGATGAACGGACGTTACAATTGTTGGAGATTCGTTAAAAAAACAGATTGAGAATTTTCTCAATCTGTTTTTTTATTTAGGATTAATACCTAGAGCAATACGACCGAACCGGCTGATACGAGTCATTTTCCAAGCAGGAGACCAAACAATCTTAACTGTAACGTCATTGATTTCATCAAGCTGCATTAGTGCCCATTTGATTTCTTCAGGGACTGCTTCAATACAGTCACAACCAATTCCTGTAAATGTTACAACGACTTCACAGTGTCCACTTTCGTCTAAATTAATTTCATAAATGAAACCTAAATTATAAATATCTAATCCAATCTCATGATCATGGACAGTTTGAAGTTGTTCAATGATTTTGTCGCCGATAATTGCAGCGTGGTCGTTTATTTTAATGTCTTCTCGCATAACGATTATTCCTTTCGATTTTGAAAATTTAATACAATGCTTATTTTTTCATGAAAATCTATTTTTGGCAAGTAAATTATTCATTGTTTTTTTACTTTATTTATAGTAGAATTTAATATTTATGTTAGAATATAATAAAACCATTAGAGAGCATCTCGAAAGGAGCGTTTTAACGTGTCTAGTGAAGAAAAAAAAGATATTAGAATTAGAAGTAATGTGTATGATAGTATGGTCAAGTCACCGAACCGTGCTATGCTACGAGCAACAGGAATGAACGATGAGGAATTTAAAAAACCAATAGTAGGCGTTATTAGTACATGGGCAGAAAACACTCCTTGTAATATTCATCTCCATGATTTAGGAAAATTAGCACGCAAAGGAGTTATTACCGCTGGTGGTTGGCCAGTACAATTTGGCACGATTACAGTTGCCGATGGGATTGCGATGGGAACACCAGGTATGCGTTATTCGCTACCTTCACGTGATATTATTGCAGATTCAGTTGAAACGGCGATTAGTGGTCATAACTGTGATGCCTTTGTTGCAATTGGCGGCTGTGATAAAAACATGCCAGGTTGTATGATTGCCATTGCTAACACTGAAATCCCTTCTATCTTCGTTTATGGAGGTACGATTGCACCAGGAAATTTAGATGGTAAAGATATTGACTTAGTATCAGTATTTGAAGCGATTGGTAAATGGAACCATAACGATATGACTGCTGAAGAAGTTCGTCGTATTGAATGTAATGCGTGTCCTGGACCTGGTGGATGTGGCGGTATGTATACAGCAAATACCATGGCATCTGCAATCGAAGCAATGGGCATGAGTTTACCGGGATCTTCTTCTCATCCAGCAACAACCGAAGAAAAATTACGTGACGTTGAAGCAGCTGGAGAAGCCGTTTTAAAATTATTAGAAAAAGGAATTTATCCAAAAGATATCATGACTCGTAAATCATTTGAAAATGCAATTACTGTTGTTATGGCATTAGGTGGCTCAACAAATGCAATTTTGCACTTAATGGCAATGGCACATGCAGCGAATGTTGATTTAACTTTAGATGACTTTAATGATTTCCAAGAAAAAGTACCACATTTAGCAGACTTAAAACCAAGTGGACAATATGTATTCCAAGATTTATATGAAGTTGGTGGCGTACCAGCAGTTATGAAATATCTATATGAGAATGGTTTCTTACATGGCGATTGCTTAACGGTAACTGGTAAAACAATTGCTGAAAACTTAGCAGAAGTTCCTTCATTAAAAGAAGGTCAAAAAGTAATCATGCCATTAGAAAATCCAAAACGTAAAGATGGTCCATTAATCGTCCTTCACGGTAACTTAGCTCCTGATGGCGCAGTTGCGAAAGTATCTGGGGTAAAAGTTCGTCGTCATGAAGGACCTGCCAAAGTATTTAATACAGAAGAAGAAGCGATTCAAGCAGTATTAACTGATGAAATTGTCGATGGAGATGTAGTTGTGGTACGTTACGTAGGACCAAAAGGTGGACCTGGTATGCCAGAGATGTTGTCTCTATCTAGTATGATCGTTGGGAAGGGACAAGGCGAAACAGTTGCCTTATTAACAGATGGTCGTTTCTCTGGTGGAACGTATGGCTTGGTTGTAGGACATATTGCTCCTGAAGCTCAAGATGGCGGACCAATTTCACTTCTACAAACGGGAGATATCGTTGTCGTTGACCAAGATACCAAAGAACTTACCATGAAAGTTTCTGATGAAGAATTAGCTAAACGTCGTGAAACAGTAGTGATTCCGCCATTGCATTCTCGTGGAGCGCTTGGTAAATATGCACATATCGTGTCTAGTTCAGCCAAAGGTGCCATCACTGACTTTTGGAAAAAAGGCGAATAATAATGTAACCTTTCAATACAAATAAAAAACTCCAAACTATATGAGAAGACATCCACCAACTATTTGGTTGTGGATAGACGTTATTTCTCACTAGTTTGGAGTTTTTTCGTTTAGCGTGTGGTTCGTTTATGGGAGATAAGTGAAGTCAAACTTTTTTCTCGCATATTCATTAAGTTAAGTACCATAAAAACTGCTGAAAAAGCAAATAATACCAGAAGATTCAATCCGATTGCTTCAAAAAATTTCTGATTGTAAGTAATCGATTCGCCAATTAACATATTACTTTGCACAAACCAATAAGTTGGAGTAAAGGCCGCAATTTTATTGACGATATCTGGTAAAAATTCAGACGGAACAAAGACACCACTAATAAAACAACTACCAAGAATAAACACATTATTCACACCACTGATAGTTTCGCTACTTTTAACAAGATTTGTGATTAGTGTTGAAAAAGTAACCATTGCTAAAAAGAAGGCAAAGATACTGATACTGAATAAACCAATAATCTGAGGATCTCTTAATTTTGAAATATAGATAATAAAACTACTAAAACCAATAGTTGCGAGAAAGGAATAACTAATTGTAGCTAAAGAAATTTTTCGAGAAAAACTTCTTCGTGAAACGGGTGAACAGCTGTTTCTCATTTTTACTTCTGGTCGATTAAAGGCCAAATTAACGAGACCATAAGCAGAGAAAATAGTTGAAAACAAACCGTAAGCCAATAGATTAATAAAACGAGCACCGATACTTTGATTCACTTTTTGAGTATAGGTAGGATCTAATGTCACTGTTGATTTTTGACTTAATGTCTGGGTTGTTTGCTCTAACACTGTTTGTTGAGAAAGTGCAGGTTGAGCTTTCTGATAAAGTAAATAGGTGTTTAAAAACTGATTGATTGTTGTATTAACCAAGGTTTTAGTATAGGTTCCGGGTTTAGTTTGAATCGTTACATGTGGTTTTTTACCATTTGTTAAAGACGTTGTAAAAGAGTCGGGAATTGTCAAAATATAATCTGTTTTTCCAAAATAAAGAGCATCATCTAACGCCCGTTGAGAAGTATCTTCCAGTGTAACGACTCGTTGTTCTTCTTTTAAATAGTCAATTAAAGATTGTGTGAGTGGTGAGTCATCCTGGGATAGAATCACAATTTTCGCTGTTTGCAGGGTCGTTTGTTCGTCACGGATTTGTCCAGATTGAGTAAAGGTAATAAACATCGTAATCGCGATACCTAACAATAATGCGCCTTTATTTGCTTTTAACAGTTTAATAATCGTTTTATAGATGATCATAAGAAACTCTCCTTTCAAAATAGACATTGCTCAGAAAGAAGACGATAGTAAATCCAGCTAACCACAACAGGTTATGATAAAAGGGTTGTAAAGATTGGTAATAATACAATTGATAAAATCCTTCACTAATTAAATTCACCAAATTAATTTTACCTAGTAATGGAAGATTTTGGCTAATCCAGTATTTGATAGATTCGGTACCCATCATTCCGGCAAGAAAACTCATCGCCATCGTCAGTGTCGTTCCAATCGTAATTTTCTGGTCAAATGAAATTTTAGAAGAAAAATTACCCATTAACGTACCAAAACTCAAGGCATTCAATGAACCAATCGCAATTAATAAGAAAATCCATCCCCAATTATTACCAAAATCAACCCGATAAATAAAGTGGAAGACACCAAGTACTACCAGAGATTGCAAATAAAATAAAACAAAGCTAGCAAGTAAATTAGCGAAAGAAACGACAAATTTATTGCGAGGTGAGAGACAAATTCGAATGCCATTTGCTGATTGATTCGCTTGTTGATCATTGGTATTGCCTAGCCCCCAAATGAAGCCATTTAAGATGGTCATACCAAGTAAAGCGAAGAAATAGAAGTTACTTTGACTAAAGGAACGTTCTTTAGATTCCGTAATAAAATCCTCATTGGCTACAAGTTGTGCATGAATTTCTTCTGGATTCACACCTGCATTTAACAAGACAGTAACTTTGTCTTGAATTTGTAAGTATTGACTTAAAAATTCGGATAGAACAGTTTGTTCTATATGATTTTGATTGATAAATAATTGAATGTCTGCTTTATCAAATTCATAATAACCGATTATTTTATCATTCGTTAATTGTGTCGTTGCTTCTTGTTTTGAAAGATGCGAAACGGTGAATAATTCACCCTCGTCGGTTTGTAAGGAGTTAAGCATAGTTTCAAATTCAGAAGTATCTTCTTCGCTGACAATCCCGATAGCAGATTGATTGAGCAAATTTGCTTGATCTAAGTTACTAAAAGCAGCCATAAAAAGTAAGCCTAATAAAATAGGAAAAACCATCGTCCAAAAAATAAGTGGTAAATTTGTAATGAGTATTTTTAAGCGATAGTAAAACAAATGCCAAAACATGCAATCACCTCCCTAGTCTCGTAATTCTTTTCCAGTAATTTCTAAGAAAACATCGTTCAATGTAGCTTCTTGCGTGTGTAAATTTGCATAAGGAACTTGTTCATTTTCCAAATAAGTTAAGATGGGTAAAAGGGTGTCTTTGGTGTTGGCAACATTTAATGTTAAGGTCACTTGATCGTAATCAACGTCTAGTACACCAGGAATAGCTGCGAGAGCTGTTTTTTGTTGTTGCGATAACGAAGGGATTTCTAATAATAGCTTTTCGCCAGTCCGAATCATATTTTTTAACTCTTCTTTTGTGCCTTCTGCAATTACTTGACCTTGATCGATAATTACAACGCGATCACAAAGAATTTCAACTTCTTCCATATAATGTGTCGTATAAACAATCGTAGCGCCTTGATGATTTAATTCTTTAATACTACTAAGAATCTTGTTGCGGCTTTGAGGATCAACGGCAACTGTAGGCTCATCCAAAAAAATTAATTCTGGTTTATGGGAAATACCACAAGCAATATTTAAACGCCTTTTTAACCCACCACTTAACTGATGCGGATGAAATTTTTTGAACTTTTCTAAGCCCACTAATTGAATAACTTCTTCGACATATTGTTTTCGTTGTTTTTTATCTTTCACATAAAGTCCACAGTAATAATCAATATTTTCAACAACCGATAATTCAGCGAATACGGCAATTTCTTGAGGGACAATTCCAATTCGTCGTTTGATATCATATTTGGTAGGATTCATGTCTTCATCGAATAATTTAACGGTCCCCCGATCATAGGTTAAGAGACTTAGCATACAATGAATCGCTGTTGATTTTCCACTACCATTGGGCCCTAATAAGCCTAAAATGGTGCCTTGCTTTACCGACAAGTTAAAATGATTGAGAGCAACGAAATCGCCGTAGCGTTTGACTAGATTTTGAATTTCGATAATCATCAGCAAAAACTCCTTTTCTTTTTACTGTAACTATAAAGGAAATAACATAGAAGGAACAGTGTCTACATGCTAAAATGAATATGACAAATGTCATCTCTTAGGAGGATAGTATGAATAATCGAAATGTATGGGGGCTGTATCTCTTTTTACAAATTATTAGTTTTTTATTTTTAAGTTATGAACATTTCCAACCGATAGATGTTTTATTTTTATTAGTGAGTGTAATCTTATTAGTACCTACTTTGCTATCACAAAATTGGCTTGGTCATGGTTTGACTCTGGCTCTGTTCTATCTTTTGAGCTTTAAATGGCCAGAATTTAGCTATTTTTTACCTGGAGCATGGTGTATGGTGAATCGTTCACACTTATTGGGAATACCCTGGCTAGTGTTATGTAGTGGTTCCGTTTTTTTAATAGCAGATAGCGGAATTGCCAAAATCTTTGTAATTACCATGCTTATTTTCGTTTATTTCTTTAATGCCATTTGTTTGGATAAAGAGAAATTGATGCAAAATCATTTAGTTTTACAAGATGATAGCTGGGAGCAAGAACAACTTCTACGACAAAAAAACGAAGAATTGCAAGCAACGCAACAAGCGATGATTCAATTAGAAATTGCGGAAGAACGTAATCGTATTGCTCGTGATATTCATGACAATGTGGGTCATTTGTTATCAAGTGCTATTATACAAATGGGGGCGTTAGAAGTCTTAGCTCAAGAGGACGACTTGAAAAAACCACTGCATTCTTTAAAAGAGACCATTCATACAGGGATGGATAAAGTTCGCGAAAGTGTCCATGATTTGCATGAGTCTTCGCTAGGCTTTCAAGAGAATTTGCAACGGTTAGTAGAAGCGTTTCAGTTTTGTCCAATTACGATTCAAGGGAATTTATCGAAACAATTAACAAATCAACAAAGCCGAGTTCTGTTACTGGTGACTAAAGAAGCTTTAGCTAACGTCATGAAACATAGTAATGCCACACACATTATTATTGAAGAAACTGACCTACCAGCGTTTTATCGTTTCCGAATCAAAGATAATGGCCAAAAAGTTACGAATAAAATGTCAAAAGGCTTAGGCTTGGTAAGCATGCAACAACGAGTAAAAGAAATTGGTGGTCAGTTGCATATTAATGCCAGTAATGCTGGATTTATGATAACAATTATATTGCCTAAGGAGGGAACAACATGATTCGTGTGGTGGTGATTGATGATGACCGTTTAGTGACCGAATCGCTCAAAACCATTCTGGAAAGTACTCAAGAGATTGAGGTGCCTAAAACGGGACATTCTGCTGAAGAAGCTGTTTGTTTCTATCAAGAAATACAGCCAGATGTTGTATTAATGGATATTCGTATGGGAGAAAAAACAGGAATTGATGCGGCTAAATTAATTTTAAACGCTGACCCGCAAGCCAAAATTTTGTTATTAACGACTTTTTCTGATGAAGAATATATCAGTGAAGCACTTCAGATAGGTGTCAAAGGGTACCTCATTAAGCAAAATTTAGCAACAATTGTACCTGCAATTCAAGCAGTCATGAGTGGGCAATCTGTTTTTGGTACGGAAGTGATCGGAAAATTATCCGCAATTTTAAAAGAAACGTCTGAAAGAAAGTCATCTATTGAATTAACAGACAGAGAAGAAGATATTTTAATACAAATTGCTAATGGTAGAAATAATAAAGAAATTGCGCAAATGCTTTTTTTAAGTGAAGGCACAGTCAGAAACTATATCAGCCAACTCCTCGATAAAGTGGCTGTTAGAGACCGTACGCAACTAGCGATTTTTTATTATCGAGAGTATAAAAAATAGACAGGGCCTTAATTTTTTTGGCACTGTCTTTGATAATTACTGCCCCAGTCAGACAAGCTATCTAAAACTGACTGCAAACTATAACCCGTTTGTGTAAGTTCATATTCAACACGGGGAGGAACTTCTGCAAATACTTGTCTGGAAACTAAGCCTTGTTCTTCCATTGAACGTAAATTGGTTGTTAGTACTTTTTGTGAGATACCGTCTACTGATTTTTTTAATTCACCAAATCGTTTTTTTCCATCCATTAAATCTCGTAAAATTAACACTTTCCAACGGTTACTTATAAGTAGGAGCGTGGTTTCTACAGGGCAGTTAGGTAAATTTTTTTCCATAATTTTTTAGCGTCCTTTCAAAATAGTTTCTGAAAAGTAACTAGGTTACTTCAAAGTGCTTACTTTCTTTTAGTAACTATTAGAGTTATTATAACGTTAGGAAATAAAAAATACAATTTTATTGGAGGAATAGTAGATGAAAATTGCCGTTATTGCAGCAAATGGAAAAACAGGAAGCCAAGTAGTGACAGAAGCAGTTAATCGAGGATTTGAAGTAACTGCCGTTGTTCGTCATGACAATCAAACAAAGGCACAACATGAATTGAAAAAAGATCTTTATGAACTAACAGCTGAGGACTTACAAGGATTTGATGCAGTTGTGGATGCTTTTGGTGTTTGGAATCCAGAAAAATTAAACGAACATACAACATCATTAATCCATTTAGCCGATGTTTTAAGCCATACGAAAACCCGTTTAATAGTGGTAGGGGGCGCAGGTAGCCTGTATATGGATGCTGCTCATAAGATTCAATTAAAAGATACGTCGGATTTTCCAGAAATGTTTTTCCCATTAGCTGAACAAATGTCGATTGCTTTGGATGAATTGAGAAAAAGAGACGATGTACAGTGGGTTTATATTAGTCCAGCAGCTGATTTCCAAGCAGAAGGAAGTCGAACTGGCGAATACGCATTAGCGGGAGAAGAATTTACAGCAAATGCCGAAGGAGCAAGTTATATCAGTTATGCGGATTATGCAATTGCTGTGGTCGATGAAATTGAAACAGGCACACACAATCAAGAACGTATTTCAGTCTATCAAAAAAACTAGTGGTTACCACTAGTTTTTTTGTTGTTCTGCATATAATTTACCGTCATACATTTTGAAAAATGGATAATAAATAATAATCGAAATAGCGAGATTAATAAACGCAATTAAAACTGCGCGATAATCACCACCAGTTCCTAGAAAAGCGCCAATCCCAATCGGTGAAATCCAAGGAATCCCAGAGATGATTTTATTAACGAAACCAAAAGCTGTGGCAAAATAGGCAACGGAGACATTCACAATTGGTGTCACTACAAATGGAATAATCAAGTAGGGGTTGTAAACGATCGGTGCCCCAAAAATCACCGGTTCATTAATATTAAATAATCCTGGCAAAATCGCTGCTCGACCTAAAATCTTCAATTGATCTGATTTTGCGACAAACATCATCAATAAAACTAAACCTAAAGTACTTCCAGCCCCACCTAAGAAAATATACATGTTGGTAAAGTCACCAGCAAAAATATTGTTACCGCCATTAATATTTTCTGTTAATGAGACTAATAAAATTGGATTAATAAAACTGTTTTTAATAATCGCTGTACCATGTACACCGACTGCCCACAGTAAGTGGATTAAAAGCATAATTACTACAATCCCTAGCCATGAACCCGTTAGTTCTTTTACAAATTCAAATGGTTTAGATAATAAACCATGCAAATCTGTGTGGAAAGTAGCTAAAATACCATTAATTATTAGCATCGTAAAAGCGATGAAAATCGCTGGAATTAATGAAGCAAAAGCTTTACTAACCCCATCAGGAACTCCTTCTGGCATTCGAATAGTTAGTTTTTTACGAAGGCAGAACCGATAGATTTGCGTGGCTAAAATGGCTGTTAAAATACCAATAAAAATTCCGATACCACCAAAGCGAGTAATCCAAGCGCCCATAGCTACCCCATTATAAATAATGGCAGTCTCTGACGTTTGTTGAATGAGTTGCGCTCCATCGCTGGTAATATCTACTTGAATGATTGTTAATAAGAAGGCAAATAACCCTAAAATAGCCCCAACAAAACTGCTCAGTTCCTTGTCTTCTTGACGATAGCTTTCAGTTAAATAATAGGCTGTGGCTAAAGCATAAAAGATGGCTAACGAACCAATCGACATCGTGGTAATCACACTATATAAAGGTGAGAATCTTAAAAGCGTCTGTTCAAAAAATGGCGCCAATGGAGGAATAATTTGCGGTAAATTGTTAATGATTAAAAAGATTGATCCTACAATGGTAAAAGGGACGGTAATAATCCCAGATTGCATAATGGCACGAATAAATCTTAAATTGGCTAATTTATTCAGTGGTGGCATTAATTTAGTTTCTAAAAACTGAAAAACACGATTCATTAGAAATACTCCTTTCTATGAGGGGATTTGCTTTGTTTGAATTAATTGTTGATACCAATAAAAACTGTCTTTCTTATAACGAGCTAATTGCTTTTCATCATCTTCGGTACGATCCACATAAATAAAGCCATAGCGTTTACTGATTCCTTCATGAACGCTTACTAAATCAACTGCTGACCACGGACTATAACCAAATAAATCAACACCAGCTTCGATTGCTTGGAGACATTGTCCGATATGTTGCTCTAAATAATTGATACGATAGCTATCGTGAATTTTTCCATCGGCGGTTAATTCATCACGAGCACCTAGGCCATTTTCAGTAATGATGATTGGTAAATGATAGCGGTCATATAAGGTTTGTAACGTTGTCTTCAAGCCGTCTGGATCAATCGTCCAATTGAATTCATTTTTTTGTAAAAACGGATTAGTGTAACCTTTATAAAAGCCCCATTCCATAATATCTTCACTTTGTTGATCGCTAATGCCATCAGACATGCCCTCTTTTTTGACAGGTTTTTCTACAGTAACCGTAGTATAAAAGTTCATTGCCACGAAATCGGGAAAATGCGTCTGCATCATTTCTTCATCCTCTTTAGCAAAACTAATTGTTACTCCTTTTTGGTTTAAATAATCTTTAAAGACAGCGTTGTAACGACCGAAACAAGAAAAATCAAGATAAGCCCAGTTACGCACACTATTGAAATAAAGTGCCGCTTGATTATCTGTGGGTTTGCTTGTTGCTGGATAAACCAAGGAGATATTAGGAACAGGCCCAATTTTACCTTCAGGAACTAATTCATGGCAAAGTTTGAATGCATATTTTTCGGCCATCATTAAATGATGAAATTGTTGATATTTTTCTTGTAAAGGAATTTCTTTTCCAAGAATTTTTTGGTCCACCAACAACATGATGTTCGGTTCATTAATCGTTAGCCAATTTTTCACGCGGTCGCCATATGCTTCAAAAAGAGTTTGAGCGTACGTTGCAAAAGCTTCGACAGTACTGCGAACAGCCCAACCACCTTCATCTTCTAATGCTTGTGGTAAGTCAAAATGATTCAACGTAATAAAAGGCTGGATGTTGTATTTTAGACATTCGTTAATTACATCGTTGTAATGGTCGATTCCGGCTTGATTTATTTCACCACGTCCATTTGGAAAAATTCTCGTCCAAGCAATCGAAAAACGAAAGACGTCTAAACCTAGATCAGCTAATAAACGAATATCTTCTTTATAATGGTGATAATGATCTGAAGCAACAGTAAAATCTGCAATTTCGTGATTGTCGCGTGGTCGGGTATCTTGGACGCTTAAACCTTTGCCATCTTCAAGATAGGCACCTTCTGTTTGATGCGCACTAATAGACGCACCCCATAAAAAATCCTTGGGAAATGTATGTGACATAGCGTTCATCCTTTCAAAATAAATTAAATACAACCTAGTATAACAAGAGTTGTTGGTAGTAAGCAAAAAAAGGACACTGAAATAACAGTGTCCTAATGATTATTCTACTTCAAAAATCCAACCTTCTGGAGCTGGACGATCACCATATTGAATGCCTACTAATTCTTCATATAATTTTTTCGTCACAGGTCCTACTTCGGTTTCACTATAAAAAACATGGAACTCATCATGGGTTTGAATCCCACCAATTGGTGAAATAACAGCCGCGGTTCCGCACGCACCTGCTTCGACAAATTTATCTAATTCATCTAAACGCACATCACCTTCAATAGCTTTCAAACCTAACGTATGTTCTGCTAAATATAAAAGTGAATATTTAGTAATACTTGGCAGAATGGAAGGGGATTTTGGCGTAATAAATTCATTGTTTTTTGTAATACCGAAGAAGTTTGCTGAACCAACTTCTTCAATTTTAGTATGTGTCTCCGGATCTAAATAGATACAATCTGAAAAATTCTTTTCATGGGCTTCCTCACCAGGAAGGAGACTTGCAGCGTAATTGCCACCAACTTTAGCTGCACCAGTACCATTTGGCGCAGCACGATCGTAATCTGAAACGATAAAGTTTGTGGGCGCTAAACCACCCTTAAAGTATGGGCCAACTGGCATACAAAAAACAGTGAAAATAAATTTATCCGCGGGTCTTACACCAATAATATCTCCAACTCCAATTAGTAAGGGACGAATATATAATGAAGCTCCTGTTCCATATGGCGGAACAAATTCGCGGTTAGCTTTTACAACTTTTTTTACTGCTTGTAAAAATAATTCTTCTGGAACTTGTGGCATACGTAAACGTGTCGCACTACGATTTAGACGTTTGCTATTTTCATCCGGGCGAAACAAATTAACGCCGCCATCTTTACGACCATATGCTTTTAAGCCTTCAAAACATTGTTGACCATAATGCAAGGCTGGAGAAGATTCGCTAATATGTAAGATATTATCTTCTGTTAGTTCGCCTTCATTCCAAGTGCCATCTTGCCAAGTAGCAATGAAGCGCCAAGGTGTTTTTATATAATCAAATCCTAAATTATTCCAATCAATTGTCATAAGACCACTCCTTTATTTTTTGATAGTATATCACTAATTCTAAGTATTGTCATTATTCTGAAAATTTACAAAAAAAGCCAATCATAATCAATAAAAATAACCGAACTATCACTAATATAGCAATGCTAATTATTATAAAATTAGCATTGCTAATGGATAATTCGGATTATATTTGAAAGGCTATGTGACTTCTCTTAGAATTTTCCTCCGCCACCACCGAATGAACCACCACCAGTTGAATGAGTCGTGCTGCCACCGCCGCCACCACCAGAGCCACCACCACTTGAAGTATTGCGAGGAATACGTCTGGTAGTGACAAAAGAATTGGTTAAACGGTCTTCTTTTTGACTAAGTTTTAAAGAAGATTTTTCATTGTATGGATAGCGGTAACCACCCATTTTTAATTGATATCTCGACTTAATGACAAAGAAGAATACAGTGCTAAGAATGGCTGCTGCAAGTAAGGCAAAAAAAGCTTCCCAAAAGGTTATAGTTTTATAGTACGTAATTTTACCTGTTTCACGATCTATCCGATAATGGCCTCTAGGTACGCCATCAGAAACGTATTGACTGGCTTCGGATAAATAATTTTTTGCAGCAGTAAAGTAATCTCCTGCTGAAAGAGACTCTTGGATAGATTCTTTCATATTCTCAATTCGTCGATCGGTAAGATAATCAATCATGTTTCCCGAAGTAGAGATATGATAATCACGATAAGTCATATTGACCATTAAGGCCATTCCATTATTGTCATTTCCAATTTGGCTACTTAGGTACAAATCGGTGAATTCTTCTGGATCGCTATAGCTACGATTAGTGGTAAGAATGAAAACTTCGCCTTTAATTTTATCGTTGAGTTCTTCTGCTAATTGATTTAATTCTTGAATTTCTTGCTCAGTAAATAATCCCGCTTCATCGTTCACTGCTTCTGCAGCATAACTTGGAGCAACAAAGACAAACAGACCTAAAAATAGGGTGAAGAGATAAAAGAATTTTTTCATATCAGATACCCCGCAATCATAAAGAGTGAAGCTAACACTGCAAAAATTCCCACGGTAGTGAAACCTAATTTTTTATAACTAATTGGCAAGACACCACTGACTTTTCCAGTTTGGCCATTCATCGCATAATAGAAAACTTTTTTTGAGCGATCATTGCTACGATAAGTGACTAACCAAACAGGAAGTAAAACATACTGATTGTCTTCTTTTGTTAATTGAAAATTTTGATGGGTTCGTCTAAAGCTGGTGTAACCACTGACGGAATTACTTAACAAATTTTCACCATAATTTGACAATTCATTCCGTACCGAATTTTCAATATCAGGGTATTCAATATCTCGTTTTTCTGCTTGAAAGCCTGCGAGATATTGATTTTTAAACTCTATGGCTTTTTCTAATTGAAACGGTTGAACACCTTCAACCATTTTTTGTTGCGTATTTTTAGATAAGGCGTTTTTAATTAACTCTTTAAAAGATAATTTTCCTTTGCGCAAGACATCATATTGTTTGGTTTCGGTATATTCTAAATCGCCCACTCGCCATACTCGTATGGAAGTGGCCGTTCCTGAAAGTTCACCGTCTGCTTCTGCATCAACCGCCCAATAAGGGAAATAAACCCCTGTTAATTTTTCTACTTGATCTTTGTTGAAAAAATCTCGTGGAACAAACCATTTTTTCTGTGCCCATTTTAAGAAATTTTCCGTTGCAACTTCTTTTTCTACTACAAAAGGTAAGACTTTATTCGGTAAAAATTTTCCGCTCAAACGCCCCGAAAGAACGACTGGATTGTGGCAGAAATAACAATAGGTTGCAGCAGTCGTCGAATCCGTTACAATTTCTGCGCCACAACTTGGACAGAGAAATAAATCCATAGCACTGTCATCGGTGGCTTCTTGCTCTTCTTCAATGGATGCCGTCACATCATCTGTATCTGCAAGACGAGCTTCTTTTTGACTAGCTTCAAAAGCCGTCACTTCTGCTTCTGTGAATACGCTTAAACAATAGGGACAGTGAAACTTTTGATCGCTAGGATCAAAAGTTAAGGCACCATCACAGTTCGGACATTTATGTGTAATTACTTCCATACCAACAACCTCCTAAATTTAGATTGGTACTCCTTGGAATGGTTTGCCACACTCTGGACAGAATTTTGGTACGCCATTTGTTAAATCAACGACTGCGTCACAAGAAGCACATTTCATTTTTACACTCACTGCTTTAGCTTCAGGTTTTGCAGTCCCACAGTTGCTACAGAATTTTCCAGTATTTTCAGTACCGCAATCTGGGCAAGTCCAAGTGTTTTCTTGTTTAGCTGCTTGCTGTTGCATTTGTTGTTGATTCGTTTGAGAAGCTTGATTAAAGAAACCTCCAGCAGCATTCATCCCAACACCCATGCCCATAAAGCTTTGTGCTGCGCCTCCAGGATTGTTTCCTGCTGCTTCCATTCCTTTAGCAATTGATCCTTGTACAAATCCTTCACGAATGTTGGCATCACCTAACATTGCACCTTGGTTACGCATGTTGATTAATTTAACTGAATCATCTGTGTAAGAAATGCTTGCCACTGCTACAGCGACAATTTCCATTCCACGTAAATCACGCCAACTATCATCTAAAACATCACTCATATATTTGCTTAGTTCCATACTTTTAGAAGGGACATAAGAAATACGTTCGCCATCAGCAGACATTTTGTTGATAGTTGCTTGTAAGGCTGTTAAAAATTCAGCTAGATATTGCTCGTTAATATCATTAATTTCGACTTGTGTTTTATTGCGCGGAATCGCATTTGTGTAAAATAAAATTGGATCAGTTACTTTAATAGAATACGTACCATGTGTTCGTAAAAATAACTCCGCATTGTAAAAATTATCAAAATAATTTAACGGAGAAGACGTACCAAAACGAATGCCTTTAATTTCTTGTAAATTAATATAGAAAACTTGTTGTTTTTGCGGGGTCACACCACCAAATTTGAAACGGTCAAATGTTTCTGAAATTGCTGCTTTTAATGAACCGTTAAACATGGATGGTGCAGAATTATTTTGAACAGTATAATATCCTTCTTCTGCGGTATAATCGATAATTTTTCCACCATCAACTAAAAGCATCATCATATTTGGATATACATGAACAACTGAACCATCCGTAATTACGTCATCGGTTCCTTTACGGTTGGATCCACGTTTACTATCTTTTCTAACTTTGACACCTTTTGTCATTACTGTTGTGTCGCCCATATCATCTGGTTCGATAATCTCTAGCCATTGGTCAGCAAGACCGCCACCAATTGTACTTGTTGCTGCTTTAATTAATCCCATGATGTTTCCTCCTTTAGTGAGTTAAAAATTATTATTAAACATCTATAACCAAATTATACCACAAGACGAATTATTTCTTGTATCCGCCGTAAGTCGTAAAAAAAGTTAATGAGAGTTCCTTCGTGTTGGTAGTTTTTTTTGCAAAAGTTTCGTATAATGATAGATAGCGAATTTTGAAAAGAGGTGGGCAAGTTTGGCTTATCAAGCACTTTATCGCGTCTGGCGTTCGCAACGCTTTGACGATGTTGTCGGGCAACAAGCAATTACCCAAACGTTGAAAAATGCGATTATCCAAAATCAGATTTCTCACGCCTATTTATTTACAGGCCCACGAGGAACGGGAAAGACCAGTGCCGCAAAAATTCTTGCCAAAGCAGTCAATTGTCCGCACAGTCAAGATGGCGAACCGTGTAATGAATGTGAAATGTGTCGTTCGATTACAGCAGGTAGTCAAGAAGACGTTATTGAAATTGATGCTGCGAGTAATAATGGTGTAGAAGAGATTCGCTTTATTCGTGATCGGGCAAATTATGCACCGACGCAAGCGAAATATAAAGTGTATATCATCGATGAAGTCCACATGCTTTCGACAGGTGCGTTTAATGCTTTGTTAAAAACGTTGGAAGAACCGCGAAAAAATGTGATTTTTATCTTAGCAACAACTGAGCCTCATAAAATTCCAGCAACAATTATCTCACGGACGCAACGTTTTGATTTTAAACGAATTCGGACAGAAGATATTGTTGAGCATTTGGCACATATTTTAGCTGAAAGCAACATTGATTATGAAGATCAGGCGTTGCAAGTGATTGCTCGTTCGGCTGAAGGTGGTATGCGTGATGCATTGAGTATTTTAGACCAAGCAATTTCCTTTAGCGATGGTAAAATTACAATGCAAAATGCGATGGAGGTAACTGGAAGTTTAACCTTTGAAATGATGGATCAGTTTATCCAGTACTGTGCACAAAACAATGTAGCTGGCGCTTTAGAAATGTTAGGTGACATGTTAGCCTCTGGTAAAGAAGCTCGACGTTTATTGGAAAATCTTTTAGTCTATTGTCGTGATTTATTGATTTATCAACAAGCCCCACAGTTGCTAAACGAAAAAACGGGGTATCTAACGGAAGAGTTTCAGCAACTTGCGAAAGACACAGCACCACCACAATTGTACCAATGGATTGATATTTTAAATGATACACAAAATGATGTACGGTTTACGACAAATTCAACTATTTATTTAGAAGTGGCGACAGTTAAATTAGCCAGTGGTGGTACACCAGCTAGTGTCGTCTCTGCGGAAGCAGTCGTTGATAATCAAGAAGTCCAACAATTAAAAAAAGAATTGCAAGGCTTACGACAAGAACTACAGCAACTCAAGCAAAATGGCGTAACGGCACAACCGGAAACACCAAAAGCACCTAAGCGAAAACCGCAAATGAATGGCTATCGTATTCCCAAAGAGCGTGTCTTTAGTGTGTTAAAAGAAGCCACCAAACAAAATTTAGTGAATGTGAAAATGGTTTGGGAAGACTTGCTATCCAGTTTGACGATTACTCAAAAAGCCATCTTGCGTGCAAGTGAACCCAAAGCAGCTAGTCCAACTGGGTTAGTGATTGCATTTGACTATGAAATTATTTGCCAAAAAGCTGCGAACGACCCAGAATTTGGGTTAGCCGTGCATAATAATTTGAGTCGAATGATTCCAGATTATGCACCGGATCCAATTTTTATTACGGTTGATAGTTGGCCAGAACTACGGCAAGAATTTCTATCCAGCGATCACGAAATTGAAGTGGAAGAAGTATTTGAAGAAGCAGGGGATATTTCGTTAGTACCAGAGGAACCTGAAGATGAAACAATAGTGACCAAAGCTCAAGAGTTATTTGGTGATTTAGCAACAATTGAAGAAGATTAATGAGAAATGGAGCGATGACTAATGATGCGAGGCATGGGAAATATGCAAGGCATGATGAAACAAGTACAAAAAATGCAAAAGAAAATGGCAGAAGAACAAGAAGTGTTAAATGCCACAGAATTTAAAGGGGAAGCTACTAACGGCTATGTAAAAGTTACCGCAACTGGTGACCGCAAAATTAAAGATATCGTGATTGATCCAGCAATCATTGACGCAGAAGATGCCGAAATGTTACAAGATTTAGTTGTAATGGCAGTTAATGACGTGCTAACGAAGGTTGAAAAAGAAACCGAAGCAACAATCGGTAAATATACAAAAGGAATCCCAGGATTCTAAAAAAGGAGTCTTGACTTGTGCAATATCCAGAACCAATTGCAAGATTAATTGCTAGTTATATGAATTTACCAGGGATTGGTCAAAAAACTGCGACTCGATTGGCTTTTCATACGATTGATATGAAAGATGAAGTCGTCAACGAATTTGCGAAATCATTATTAAGTGTCAAGCGTGATTTGACCTTTTGTAGTGTATGTGGGAATATTACAGAAGAAGATCCTTGTAGCATTTGTTCAGATACAACCCGTGATCGTAGCACGATTTTGGTTGTAGAGGAACCAAAAGATGTGATGGCTTTGGAGAAAATGCGCGAGTATCGAGGTCTATATCACGTCTTACATGGTGTGCTTTCTCCAATGGAAGGAACCGGACCAGAAGATATCAACATTCCCAGTTTGATTCAACGCTTGCATAACGATGAGGTGACTGAAGTTATCTTAGCAACGAATGCAACGACTGAAGGAGAAGCAACTGCGATGTATCTTTCTCGTTTAATCAAACCGGCTGGCATCAAAGTAACACGCCTGGCACATGGGCTATCGGTGGGTAGTGACATTGAATATGCAGACGAAGTAACTTTATTAAAAGCGGTCGAAGGCAGAAGAGAATTATAGAAATGATTATTCAGAAAATGAATCGATGGAGGAAACCCTAGTGAATGGATTATTCATAACAATTGAAGGACCAGATGGCGCAGGTAAAACCAGCGTCATCAATGAACTGTACCCTCGTTTACAGTTAATAGCTAAAAAAGGTATTGTAAAAACAAGAGAACCAGGAGGTGTCCGAATTTCGGAAAAAATTCGTCACATTATCCTCAATCCAGAACATGATGAAATGGATGAACGTACCGAAGCGTTGCTTTATGCAGCGGCTCGTCGTCAACATTTAGTTGAAGTAATTTTACCTGCGTTAAATGCTGGTAAAATTGTTATCTGTGATCGTTTTGTGGATAGTTCATTGGCTTATCAAGGAGCAGGACGTCGGATTGGCATGGAAGAAATTGCTGCAATTAACGAATTTGCAGCAGAAGGGACAACGCCAGATTTTACACTTTATTTAGATATTGATTCTGATTCAGGGTTAAGAAGAATTCAACAAAACAGAGCCGACCAAATTGACCGATTGGACTCTGAAGGGTTAGAATTTCATCAAAGGGTTCGTCATGCTTATTTAAAATTAGCGGAAGAAAATCCATTCCGTATTCATCGAGTGGACGCACGTATGAGTTTACCTGATGTGGTCGAGACAAGTTATTCTGCTATTGTCGAAGCTTACCCACAATATTTTTAATTATCATAAAAACTAAGGAGATGAGAACATGAAACTAATTATGGCAATCGTTCAAGACAAAGACAGCAACCGTTTAGCAAACGAATTTATTGATGCGAATATTCGTGCAACAAAACTATCTTCAACAGGTGGTTTTTTGAAAGCAGGTAACAGCACCTTTATTATCGGGATTGAAGATGAACGTGTAGATGAAGCACTAGAATTGATCAAGAAAACATGCCAATCAAGAAAGCAATATGTGTCAACACCAATGTCTTTAGATGTTTCATTGGATGGACAAGTTCCATATCCAGTTGAAGTAGAAGTTGGTGGCTCAACCGTATTTGTTTTACCAGTTGAAGGTTTTCATCAATATTAAGGAGGGCTAGTATGGAGGAAGGAAAGTTTTTAGCCGAATACCAACCTCTTGTCTACTCTCAAATGAAAAAAAATGGTGAGCATGAGCGTTTGGCTCATGCTTATCTTTTTGAAGGGGACAATGGGACCGGCAAACATGAAATGAGTACATGGCTAGCAAAATACATTTTTTGTGAACAACGACAAGACAATGAACCGTGTAACCAATGTATTAATTGTTTGCGTATTGAGATGAATGAACATCCAAATGTTCAGACGATTACCCCTGATGGTCAGAGTATTAAAGTCGATCAAATTCGTCAATTACAAGCGGAGTTTTCCAAAAGTGGTTTTGAGCAACGTCAGCAAGTATTTATTATTCAACAAGCAGAAAAAATGAATACGAGTGCAGCGAATAGTTTACTTAAATTTTTAGAAGAGCCACCTGGTAGTTTCTTAGCAATCTTAGAGACGGATAGTTTAGGCAGAATTTTGCCAACGATTCAATCACGTTGCCAAATTATTCATTTTTCGCCACTGCCAAAAGGAAAATTACGTGAAAAATTACAAAATGATGGAATTGGTCAACAGACGGCAGAACTTCTTGCCAGTCTGACAAATAGTTACGACAAAGCAGTTGAAATCTCTCAAGATGAATGGTTTAATGGTGCTAAGGACATTGTTTCAACGTGGTTTGACTACTTGCGAAAGAAAGATCCTCAAAGTTTTGTTTTTGTACAGAAAAAATTATTGGCAATCACAAAAGAAAAAACACAACAACGTCAAGTTTTAGCGATATTGTCGTTTTATTTTCAACGTGAGCGCAACCAATTTTTGACTCAAGGACTTCATGTAGATGGATTGAATCGTGAATTGGAGCTGATTTTACAAGCTCAACAAAAATTAGAAGCAAATGTTTCTTTTCAAGGTGTCGCTGAACAATTGGCATTGCGGATCATTACCTGAAATAAGTCCATAAGAAAGGAGGAGACACATGGTTAAAGTAGTGGGTGTTCGTTACCGACAAGCTGGACGAATCTATTATTTTTCTCCTGGTGAAACTGAATTTTTATATAACGATAAGGTCTTGGTGGAATCCCAGCAAGCGAAATATATAGCGACTGTTGCTATCCCTAATAAAGAGATGGCCGCAGAAGATTTGCCGGATGACATTAAACCAATCATCCATCGCGCAACAGCTTCTGAGTTGCAACAAGATGAAAAGAATAAACAAGATGCAAAAGAAGCTTTACGAATTGGTAAAAATAAAATTCGTGAGCATAAATTAGAAATGAAATTGGTCGATGTCGAATATACATTTGATCGTAGCAAAATGATTTTCCAATTTACTGCAGACGGGCGAATTGATTTTAGAGAATTGGTCAAAGATTTAGCCGCTATCTTCCGTACACGAATTGAATTACGTCAAATCGGCGTCCGTGATGAAGCAAAAATCTTAGGTGGAATTGGTCCTTGTGGTCGTCAATTATGTTGTTCAACTTTTTTAGGCGATTTTGTCCCAGTGTCCATTAAAATGGCTAAAGACCAAGGCTTATCTTTAAATCCAACAAAGATTTCTGGTTTATGTGGTCGTTTAATGTGTTGTTTAAACTATGAAAATGATGAATATGAAGCAGCGAAAAAAGAATTACCTGATTTTGGTACTGAAATTGTAACCCCCGACGGCAAAGGTCGTGTAGTCGGCTTAAATTTATTAAGTCGTGTCATCAAAGTGCGACTATTCGGGAAAGAAACGCCTGTGGAATATGATTACGAAGAGATAAAAGAAGTTGCCAAAGCAGGTGAAGCTAATGTCAATGGATAAGCGTTCGATATATGATGGATTGAATGATTTTGAGAGTGATTTGCAAAAATTATTAACAAATCTTGCGGAAATGAAAGATTCTCTACAAGAAGTTGTGGAAAAAAATGCCACACTGGAGTTAGAAAATCAGCGTTTGCGTGAACATATCCGTGAATTAAATCAAGCAAATGAGCAGCCGTCAGGCAAGGCGAAACAAGAAAATTCATCGGCATTATCAAAATCACGCATGAATTTAGAAAAAATTTACGAAGAAGGTTTCCACGTTTGTTATGATTTATATGGATCAAGACGTGAGCATGATGAACCGTGTGCGTTTTGTTTAGAAGTAATTTATCGCGAAAGTGGCAAATAAGATAAGAGACTGGCAGAAATTTTTGCTCAGTCTTTTTATTTTAAGGAGTGAACAAGTTGAAGAAACAGCGGAGTTTTAAAGATAAGACAGTCGGGATACTATATTTGGTTCCGACACCGATTGGCAATTTAGAAGATATGACCTTTCGCAGTGTAAAAACATTACAAGCGGTGGATTTAATTGCCAGTGAAGACACTCGTAATACTCAAAAGTTATTGAATCATTTTGAAATTACAGTACCGCAAAAAAGTTTACATGAACATAATTATAAAGAGCGGGTTCCCCAACTAGTTGAATATTTAAAAGGGGGGAAATCCATCGCACAAGTTAGTGATGCAGGCATGCCCTCGATTAGTGATCCTGGTCATGAACTAGTGTTGGCATGTATTGAAGAAGAAATTTCGGTGGTTGCTTTGCCTGGTCCCACTGCTGGTTTGACAGCTTTGATTGCTTCTGGACTGACGCCACAGCCAAATTATTTTTATGGCTTTTTAAAACGTAAAAAGAAAGAACAGCTAGCAGAACTGGCAACACTCACGTATCAAAAAGCAACCATGATTTTTTATGAATCGCCGTATCGTTTAGGAACAACTATCGAAAACATGATGGAAGCTTTTGGTCCGAATCGTCAAGCAGTTGTTTGTCGTGAATTGACCAAAATTCATGAAGAATATTTACGAGGAACCTTAGCAGAATTAAAAGAATATCTTGATGAGACACCTGTCAAAGGCGAATGTTGCTTGATGGTTGCCGGTGCAACCGAAGAAGCGCCAGCAGAAGAAATTGTTGGAACCATTATCGAGCAAGTCGAAGCTTTAATTGCTGATGGAATGAAACCAAATCTAGCAATTAAAGAAATTGCCAAGAAAAATGGCTTGAAAAAGCAAGTCGTGTACAATGATTATCATGGATTAAATGAAGTCTAGGCAAGTATGCCTAGGCTATTTTTTTAGGAACAAACAACGTAAGGATATTTGCAGGGGAATGTTCGTTCGTATATAATGGAAGAGAGGTGAGCGTAATGACCGGATTGCAGTTTCCATTAAAAAATGATACATCCCGTAAAATTATACATATTGATATGGATGCTTTTTTTGCATCGGTAGAAGAACGTGACCAACCGGAACTGGCGAAGCATCCGTTAGTGATTGCTCGTCATCCAAGTGATACCGGGGGACGTGGTGTGGTTACAACAGCGAATTATTTAGCACGCCAATATGGCATACATTCGGCTATGAGTGCGCAAAAAGCGTATGAGCTGTGTCCACATGCGCTATTTGTTCCAGGAAATCACCAAAAATATCGAGAAATTTCTCGGCAAGTGCGTGCGGTTTTTTACCGTTATACAGATTTAGTCGAAATCGTTTCGATTGATGAAGCGTATTTGGATGTGACTGAAAATAAAATTCAAAGTACATCAGCTATTAAAATTGCCAAATTAATTCAGCATGATATTTGGCAAGAAGTTCAGCTCACTTGTTCAGCAGGGGTCAGTTACAATAAATTTTTAGCCAAATTAGCTTCAGATTTTGAAAAACCACGAGGCTTGACCGTTGTAATGCCTCAAGATGCTGTTACTTTTCTAAAAAAATTACCGATTGAAAAATTTCATGGTGTCGGGAAAAAGACCGTTCCTAGAATGCATGAATTAGGTATTTTTACAGGAGCAGACTTATATGAACGTAGTGAAGCAGAGCTGATGCAGCATTTTGGCAAAATGGGTTATTCCTTGTATCGCAAAGTCCGTGGTATTCACAATGCACCGGTAAATATTTCACGTGAACGAAAATCGATAGGCAAAGAAAATACCTATGGGCAACCTTTAGCGACAGAAGACGAATGTCTAGCTCAATTACGCCAATTGTCGAATGCAGTAGCTGAATCCTTAAAAAAAGAACAAAAACACGGCAAGACGGTTGTTGTGAAAATTCGCTATGCAGATTATACCACGATTACTAAGCGGGTTACCTTGCGTGAATACGTCTATCGCAAGGAAGAGATTTTTTCGCAAGCTAGTTTAATTTGGGAAGAAATTCTGGGCGTTGAAAAGGGGATTCGTTTATTAGGTGTGACAGTCACTAACTTGGATCCATTGACTTATGAAAATATCGTGTTACCTCTGTGGGAAACTGGAGATCCTTATGAAAAAAGCAAGCACTAAATGAGCGCTTGCTTTTTAATTTGTTCATATTGTTGTTCGGCATCGATACATTTTTCCCAAATCACTGCTTTACCAGCTGCTAATGATTTGGGAACATCAAGAATTCGTTGATTGCTGCTACCACGAAATTGTAAATTGAGATTACGTTTACTTAATTCAAAACGACCATCAACTAAAATATCAATTTGTTGCAATAGAGCCAATTTATCATCAGTTTCTTGCAAAAGTTCTTCAAATGTATATCCTGACCAACTCCAAATATCTTTTTTCGTTCCAAACGTTTCCCGAACGCGTTGAACTAATTGGAGGCAAACAGCCGTATTTAAAAAAGGTTCGCCACCTAATAAAGTAAGTCCTTGAACATAATCGTGAGAGAGGTCTGCAATAATTTGATTTTCTAATTCCAAAGTATACGGTGTACCGTAGCGGAAATTTTGTACGGCTTTATTGAAGCAACCTTCACAAGCAAAAAGACAACCGCTGACGTATAAACTATTACGAACTCCCTCACCATCGACAAAATTAAACGGCTTATAATCAGCAATCCGTTGTTGACTATAGTCTTCACTGCACCATTCTTTGGGCTGTGGATTTCTCATATTATCACGTCCTTATTTCATGTGTTTAACACGTGCAGAAATTTCTTTGTGGCGTCCATGTACCATTGGGCGTGCTTGTGGATTGCCTAGATACCCGCATGTTCGTTTTACTACATCGCAGGTTTTTGGATCATGATTGCCACATTGCGGGCATTGAAAACCACGCTCGGTTGGTTTGAAATCTCCTTCATACCCACATTCATAGCAATGGTCAATGGGTGTATTGGTTCCCAAATAGCCAACACGATCATAAGAATAATCCCATACCGCTTCTAAGGCTTTCGGATTTTGTTGTAGAATGGGGTATTCACAGTAATGAATAAAGCCACCGCTACAATAGTACGGATAATCTTTTTCGAAATCTAGTTTTTCAAAAGGTGTCGGATTTTTACGAACATCATAATGGAAGCTATTTGTATAATATTCTTTGTCAGTAATATTTTCAATCACGCCAAATTTTTCAGTATCTAGACGGCAAAAACGATCGGTTAAACTTTCACTTGGTGTCGAATAAACACTAAAATGATACTCATATTCTTCAGCCCAATCATCTGCATGGTCTTTTAAGGCACGTAAAATCGCTAACGTGAATTCTTTAGCTTGGGGATTAGCTTCCCATTCGCCATCATAAAATGCCGCAGCAACTTCATATAATCCAATATATCCGAGAGAAACCGTCGCACGACGATGATTAAATAATTCATCTACAGCATCATTGGGTGCAAGTTTCTTGCCAAACGCGCCGTGCATATAGAGGATAGGTGCATTTGTTGGTGTAGCTTCTTTACAGCGTTCAATTCGATATACGAGTGCATCTTTCACAATTTGCAGGCGTTCTTCTAGAAGCTGCCAAAATTTTGCTTGATCATGTTGTGCTTCAAGGGCAATTCGGGGCAAATTTAGGGTGACTACACCTAGATTCATCCGCCCAACATTGATTTCTTGCCCAGTTGCATCCTTCCAGCCTTGTAAGAAAGAACGGCAGCCCATAGGCACCTTAAAGCTCCCTGTTAACTCCACAATCTTATCGTAATTTAAAATATCAGGATACATCCGTTTCGTTGCACATTCTAACGCCAATTGCTTGATATCATAATTAGGGTCTTGTGGTTGAAGATTTATGCCTTTTTTGATAGAGAAAATCAATTTAGGAAAAATAGCTGTTCGATGTTCGCTACCTAAACCATTGATTCGATTTTGTAAAATAGCTCGTTGAATTTCGCGTTCAAACCAATTTGTCCCCAAACCAAACCCCAGGGAAGTGAAGGGTGTTTGCCCGTTTGATGTAAACAACGTATTGATTTCGTATTCTAAACTTTGCATGGCATCAAAAATGTCTTTCTTAGTTTTTTTACGAGCAAAAGCTATTTGACGTTCTTCACCTGCAATCCATTCTTGGGCATCTGCTAAATGTTTTTCATAATTTTTCTCAGCAAAAGGCGCTAAAAGTTCATCCACTCGATCGGCAGAACAACCGCCATATTGACTAGAAGCCACGTTAGCAATAATTTGTGAAATTTGCGCAGTTGCTGTTTGAATAGATTTAGGTGCTTCGACTTCAGCGTTGCCCATTTTGAAGCC
Source organism: Enterococcus sp. AMC1623 (assembly GCF_058216495.1). NCBI lineage: Bacteria > Bacillati > Bacillota > Bacilli > Lactobacillales > Enterococcaceae > Enterococcus > Enterococcus sp. AMC1623. Next base: position 3,260,341 of record NZ_CM177096.1, read on the forward strand.
TTCGTTTAACATTTTTTTAAAGTCAATTAAGCAACAATTTGTCATTGGGGCATAAGGATGGTAATCCAAGTCATGATAATGAATATCGCCTTTTTGATGTGCGTTTGCGACATGAGGAGGTAACATCTTTAAACCAATTGATTTGCCAACAATTCCTGCGGTTAAATCACGTTGTGTGTTAAACACATTACTGTCTTTATTGGCATTTTCATTGACGACACTTTGTTCCTTATTCATTAGCTTTTCAATTGTAAAATTAATGTCGGTTGCCTGACTTCGTTCGAAATCACGTTGTGTCCGATAACGAATGTATTCTTCAGCGAGCGCATAATCATGTTGTTGTAACAGAATATGTTCAACGATATTTTGGATTTCATAAATTTTAACCGTTTTTTGAAAACGCGCCTCAATTTCATGATTGATTTTAGTTACAAGATAATGTACTTGCTGATGGTCCATGGGTGAAAGAGTCCCTTGCACTTGTTGTTTGGCTTTGACCAAGGCGTTATAAATTTTTTGATCGTCAAACGTTACGGTCCGTCCATCGCGTTTAATGACTTGTATTTCAACCGTAGTTGCTGGTGAGAAATATTGTTCATCTTTTAATTTAGTTGCCGTCATTTTGTGTCACTCCTTTGTTTGCTTCTTCTCTATAATAAAATAAAAAAAGAAGGATTTCAACTATATATAGTTGTTTATTTTTGTTTATACACTATATGTAGTATATGCAGAGGGTGGCATAAGCTAGGTGAGAGTAGGGAGTTTCATTGTTTTATTTTACACAAAATGTATAAAATTTATTTTTAGATTTTAGAGAATTAATTGAAAATATGCTAAGATACAAGAGAGAAAAGAGGCGAGAATCGTGAAAAAAATAATCGATGTCAAACATTTAACAAAAACATATGGTACCCGCTTTAATCAAACAAAGGTATTAGATAATTTATCTTTTAGTGTCGATCAAGGTGAATTTGTTGGAATTATGGGACCGAGTGGAGCGGGAAAAACCACCCTGATGAATATTTTATCTTCCATCAGTTTACCAACGATGGGGTCGGTCTATATTGATGGCAAAGATATCACCCGTATGAAAGAAAATGAATTAAGTGATTTTCGCCGTCAAAAAATCGGCTTTATTTTTCAAGACTTTAATTTATTGGATACACTCACCAGTAAGGACAATATTTTATTACCTTTGGCGATTGATAAATTATCTAGCACAGAAATGGAGCAACGCGTACAAACCGTGGCCGATTTATTAGGTATTTCGTATTTGTTAAATCGGTATCCAGATGAGTTATCTATTGGGCAAAAGCAGCGAGTCGCTGCTGCACGAGCGATTGTTGCACAACCGTCCGTCATTTTTGCAGATGAACCGACTGGATCTTTGGATTCTAAATCAGCAACAGAATTGCTTCGTTATTTAAGTGAAGTCAATTTACACAATGACACGACAATCTTAATGGTGACCCATGATCCGTTTACTGCGAGTTATTGTAATCGAATTTTATTTATTAAAGACGGGGTGTTTTTTGCTGAAGTTGTTCGTCGCGGGACCCGTAAAGAATTTTTTGAACAAGTGATTGATATGCAGGCGACAATCGGAGGAGGTGGTCGTCGGAATGCTTTTTAAAATTATTTGGCGTAGTTTTTTACGTCAAACGCGGAATTATGTTGTCTATTTCTTATCCATGACAACTGCCGTGATGATTTTTTATTCATTTAGTGCGATGACATACGATCAGCCTCTAACCTTGCGTGCTAGACAAGATATTCAAATTGAAGGTGTATTGACGTTAGGGAATGTATTTGTTGCCATGGTCGTGTTGTTTTTTATGCTAGGCGCTAACCAATTTTTTATCCAGCAACGACAAAAAGAAATTGGGTTGTATCAATTGTTTGGGCTACGAAAATCACGTATTATTTTTCAATTTTTAATTGAAGGGGTGGTTTTGAACGTTTTTTCTCTGCTTGTGGGAATCATTATGGGGATTGTTTTTTCAAAATTTTTTGCGATGATTTTAATCAAAGCTATGGATTTAAACATTGAAAGTCGTTTCTTTATTTCATGGGCTTCTGTGTTAACAACTGTAGTGATGTTTTTTGTCGCCATTAGTTTAATTTCGTTGCAAAATATGTGGTTGATTTGGCAAAAACAATTGATTGACTTGTTTCAGCCTAAACGAGTGATAGCTAGTCGGCATTTAACAGTTCGTTGGAGTGCCTATTTAATTGGCATATTTAGTGTTTTATTGATTAGTATTGGTTACTACATTGCAGTAAATTTTGTTGACGTGCTAAATAGTTACATTCAACAAACCGAGGACTTTTCTTCTGTGTTATGGGTACCGTTGTTCATTTTTTCTTTGTGCGTCTTCGGGACGTATTTGTTTTTTGCCTATGGTATACAAGCTTTATTAGATGGATCAACCAAATGGCGTGCATTTAGCTATCGTCAGTTACGTTTTTTTACGTTGAATCATACGCGTCATTTGCTGTCAAAAAGCTGGCGAACCCTTTCGTTGATTTCTGTTATTGTGGGCATTGCCATTTCATTGATTGGTGGAGCAATTGGTATTTTTGCCATGTCTTATCGGTACACGGATTTAAGTCAACCAGTTGACTTTCAAATTACTGTCGAAGAATCTACGCGTTTAGAAGAATTACTTCAACAAAATGGCGGAGAAATTACTCAAAAAACTATCGTCCCTTTAAAAGTAGTCGGTACACATTCATTACGTCCGATTCAATTTTTAGATGAGGAAACCTATGAAGAGATTGCTCTTTTTGATTTGATTTCTGAACAAAGCTACAATGAAATTCGGACGATGATTCCCCACTTACCCGCAGTCAATTTAGACAAAACAGACGAGGCGGTGATGATTGATTTGAATACGGCGATGATGAACAAACGATTGTTGACAAAAGCTGAGCAGAAAATAACTTTACCAAATGGTATAAACGTTCATCTCAGTGAGCGTTATTCCAATTTAATTGGGGATAGTTTGTTGCGTTATGGTTCGAATTTATTAGTGGTAACTGACAATCTCTATCAGCAGGCAGAGGGGATAGATTATCAATTGGTTTATTTGAATGCGACTGGATACGATGAAGAGCAATTTCAAAAAACATATGTCTCTCAATTACCTACAGACTGGGGCAATGATATTAGCTACCAGTATGAATATACGAATGGGCAATTAAAAGGCGATATTCAACGTGCTACTGATGATGATATTTCTGAAGATTCAGAAGGACAACGTGTAAGTCGTTTAAATCAAACAAGTCGTTATCCTAATGTACGTGCCGATCGACGTCAAGGAGGCATTTTCTTGTATGTCACGCTTTTTGTCGGGATGATTGTGTTGATTACTACAGCGAGTACCTTAATGGTTCGCCAGTTTTTTGAAGCTGGACGAGAAAAACAAAATTATCAATTACTACAGCAAATTGGTCTTCCAAAAAAAGCGTTACATCGTGCGGTTTACCAGCAAAATGCCTGGATTTTCTTTCCAACAATGTTGCTTGCCACAAGTCATGGCTCATTTGCGATTTATATGCTCACCAAATTAGTGCAAGATGCTAATTATTGGGTGGCGTATCTCTTTTGTTTCATTACCATATTTATCTTTACATCAGCTTATTTTTTAACGACAAATTTTTATTTGCGGATTGTAGAAGAATAGGAGTAACTTATGGAAAATCAACAAGAATATTCAATTGGCGCTTTTTCAACACGTGTTCATTTGAGCGTGGATACGTTGAGATATTATGAAAAAGAAGGATTGCTTAAACCAAGGCGCAATCAACAAAATCAACGTATCTATACAGAAAACGATTATGAATGGACACTGTTTATTTTACGTCTGAAACAAATTGGCATGCCTATTCGCGACATTCAAACATACGCGAAACTCCGATACCAAGGAGATGAAACAATCAACGAACGTTTACAATTGCTTTATAAACAAGAACAACTTCTTGAAAAACAGCGACACGAAATTGATGAACATCTAGCATTTTTAGCAAAAAAAATAACTATCTATCACGAAAAAATAGTTGACATGGAGTAAACTCCAGCTCGTATCCTTAAGTTATTAAGGAGGAGAAATTCATGAAAAAGTACATTGTTATTACAGGAGCTAGCTCCGGAATTGGGGCGGCTACAGCGAGAGCTTTTGCCCAAAGAGGAAAAAATGTCATTTTAATCGCTCGTCGTGAAGAAAAATTACTAGAAGTGAAAGAACAAATTCAGCAGGCTTGTCCAGAGGTTGATATTGTGGTGCATCCATTTGATTTAACGCAAGTTGCCGAACTAGAAAAGCTATTTCAGCAATTAGACAGCTATTTTATTGAAGCTTGGATTAATAATGCGGGCTTTGGTTATTACACAATGGTGGAGGAACAATCCATTGGGCGTACATCTGCCTTATTGCAACTCAATGTAGAGGCGCTCACGATTTTATCCATGCTGTACGTACAAAAATACCAACAGCAACCACAGACGCAATTGATTAATATTTCATCAGCTGGTGGTTATACAATCGTTCCAACGGCGGTAACGTATTGTGCCTCAAAATTTTATGTTAGTTCTTTTACAGAAGGTTTGGCTTTAGAATTACGTGCGTCAAATTCACCACTACAAGCGAAGGTTTTGGCGCCGGCAGCAACAAAAACGGAATTTGGCAAGGTCGCCAACAACACGACAACATATAATTATGACCAAGCCTTTTCAAGATACCATGACAGTGAAGAGATGGCGCAGTTCTTAATGCAACTCTACGATAGTGATAGTATTGTGGGTTCGATTGATCGAGAAACGTTTACTTTCGTCTTAAGTGATCATAAATTTTCTTATGCAGGTACTAGCAAAAATAATCAACAACTATCCAAAGAAAAATAGTGAGAAAAAATTAATTGAGACATAACCGAGCTATTCTGTTCTTTCATTGGATGCGTGCTATACTTAATTTGTAGTATAAAAAAAGGAGCGTATGTGATGTTAGAAAAAAAAGAGGAACAACTATTGATTGATTTAACTTCTGCTCGTGGTGTACCTGGCAACGAAGAAGAAGTTCGGGAGGTTTTTAAAGCCTATGCCAAAGATTTTGCCGAGGATATTTTCTTTGATGGCTTAGGGAGCGTGATTGCGAAACATTCTGGAAAAGGTGGCGGTCCTAAAATCTTTATTTCTGGTCATATGGATGAAGTTGGTTTTATGGTCACCAAAATTACTGAAAAAGGCTTTATTGAGTTCCAAACATTAGGTGGCTGGTGGGGCCAAGTCATGCTTGCGCAACAAGTAGAAATTAAAACGCAAGATGGAAAATTAATTCACGGCGTTATTGGTTCAAAACCACCACATGTACTATCAATGGAAGCACGTAAAAAACCGTATGATGTCAAAGATATGTTTATTGATATTGGGGCATCAAGCGAAGAAGAGGCAAAAGCTTGGGGCATCCGACCAGGTGATATGATTACGCCATATATCGAATACAAACGGATGAATGACAGTAAATTCTTATTAGCCAAAGCATGGGATAATCGTGTGGGGACTGCTGTTTCTTTACGTGTATTAGAAAACTTAGCCAATGAAGGCCATCCAAATTGCTTGTTTGCTGGAAGTGACGTGATGGAAGAAGTCGGATTACGTGGGGCTCGTACAAGTACGCACTTAGTTAATCCTGATATCGCAATTGCTTTAGACACGGGTACTGCTGGGGATACACCAGGAATGACACCGAAAGAAGCAGATTCTGTTCTGGGTAAAGGACCGCAAGTGTTAATTTTTGATGCCTCGATGATTCCACATAAAAAATTATTGAACTTTGTTATTAACGTTGCTGAAGAGTTAGAGATTCCTTTCCAATATACCGTCATTACAGGTGGTGGAACAGACGCAGGACAAATGCATTTAACTAGAGATGGCGTTCCATCAATTGCAATTACCGTCCCTGTACGTTACCTACATTCGCATACATCCATCATTCATGAAGATGATTATTTAAATACGGTTAAATTAGTGACAGAAGTAGTTCGTCGCTTAGATGATAAAAAAGTGAATGAGTTAAGAAGTTATTAAATAAAAATAGAGTGAGAATCCTTTGATAGGTTTTTCACTCTATTTTTTATTTGCGTGTCGTTAGCGAAACGTTTACACTAAGGACAAAAGGTGAGGAGGAATTTTTATGAAACTAACAGTTTTAGGTTGCCTTGGCGCATATCCTTATAATGGGGAAGGGACAACGAGTTTTTTATTGCAATCAGAAGGTTATAATCTACTGCTTGATGCGGGAAGTGCAACATTGATTCAACTGGAAAAAGTGTTTAATCCATTAGATTTAGATGCAGTGATTCTCAGTCATTATCATCCCGATCATGTGGCTGATTTAGGTGTGCTACAACATTATTGGCAATTATTCCCCAAAACAGAAGAACGGCCAATTCTACCGATTTATGGTCATGGAGAAGATGCCGAACAGTTTGCTCGCTTGACCTTACCGAATGTTTCAGAAGGACATGATTATCTAAAAGTAGAACAGTTGAACTTAGGACCTTTTTCTGTTACATTTATGAAGACGATTCATCCTGTCGTTTGTTACGCAATGCGGTTTGTAGAAAATAGTACAGGTAAAATATTTGTATTTACTGGTGACTCTGGTTATTTAGAAAGTTTTGTTGATTTTGCCAAAGATGCGGATTTATTTTTAGCAGATACCTATCTGTTTGAAGGTAATGAAAATCATATTGCGCATTTTACTTCTAAAGAAGCTGGAGAAATTTCACGTCAAGCAGGGGTGAAAAAATTAGTTTTAACTCATTTACCTCAATTCGGTGATTTGGAACAATTACGCACCGAAGCAAGTGCAGCAGCGCAGCATGAAGTGCCTGTCGAATTAGCAAAAGTAGGGAAAACTTTTGAAATTTAGGAGGAACGAAGCATGATTTTTGTACCAAATGATTTAAGAGACCCACGAGTAAACTTAGCGATTGAAACTTTTTTATTGCAAGAAATGGCTATTGACGAGCCGATTTTACTTTTTTATATCAATGAACCATCAATTATCATTGGTCGTAACCAAAATACGATTGAAGAGATTAACAAAGAATATGTGGATGAAAATGGAATCCATGTTGTTCGCCGTTTTAGTGGTGGTGGGGCAGTTTATCACGATGAAGGAAATCTAAACTTTAGTTTCATCATGCCTGATGATGGCAATTCATTCCGCGATTTTGAAAAAGTAACGAAGCCAATTATTCAAGCACTACATGATATGGGCGTTGAAGGGGCACAACTAAAAGGTCGTAATGATTTAGTCATCAATGACATGAAGTTCTCTGGAAATGCGATGTATGCTACAAATGGCCGCATGTTTGCGCATGGTACAATCATGTTTGACAGCGATGTAAATGAAGTGGTGAACTCCTTAAAAGTTCGTAAAGACAAAATTGAATCAAAAGGCATCAAATCGATTCGTTCACGGGTAACGAATATCAAACCATTCCTACCAAAAAAGAATCAAGAGATGACAACGGAAGAATTCAGTCAAGAAATCTTATTGAAAATCTTTGGTGTCGATTCAGTAGAAGCTATCAAGACGTATACCTTAACTGATAATGATTGGGAAAAAGTCAAAGCAATCTCAGAAAAATATTATGCGAACTGGGATTGGAATTATGGAAAATCTCCAGCTTTTGACATTGAACGTCGTAAACGATTCCCAATTGGTTCTATTGAAGTGCGCTTAAATGTTGCAGAAGGCAAAATTACTGATGCGAAAATTTATGGTGATTTCTTTGGTTTAGGAGAAGTAAAAGACGTAGAAGATGCTTTAGTAGGAACAAAATATGAAAAAAATGCGTTAAAAGAAGTCGTTGATGCTATCGATGTGAAAAAATATTTTGGGAACATTGAAACAAACGATTTATTTGAATTAATTTATTAATATTGAAAATCTGCAAAAACAATTTGTTGTTGCAGATTTTTTTAATAGGAGGAAGCTTAAATGGTAAAAATTAACCAACAATCTGTTTTTCCAATCGGCTTAGGTACTTGGCATATGGGCGATGTTCCTCAAAAAAGAGCGCAAGAAATCCAAGCATTACGTGCCGGTTTAGACCATGGAGCAACCGTGATTGATACTGCTGAAATGTATGGAGAAGGCAATGCAGAACGATTAGTTGGCGAAGCAATCCAACCGTATCGTCGAAAAGAACTTTATTTAATTTCTAAAGTGTATCCATGGAATGCTTCTCTTGAGCAATTGCCGATTCGTTTAGACAATAGCTTGCGACGGTTAGGAACAGATTATCTAGATATGTATTTGCTACATTGGCGTGGGAATATTCCCTTAGCTGAAACGGTAGAAGCATTGGAAAGAGCGAAACAAAGTGGAAAAATTCGGGCATGGGGTGTCTCTAACTTTGATTTAGCAGATATGGAAGAGTTAATGAGAGTAACAAACGGACAAAATTGTCAAACGAATCAAGTTTTATATAATTTAAGTGAGCGAGGAATTGAGTTTGACTTATTGCCGTATATGGAGCAACACCAACTGCCATTAATTGCTTATTCTCCGATTGCACAAGGTGATAGTTTAGGTGGACATTTAACTGAGCAACGTGTCTTACAAGAAATTGCGCACCAGCATCAAGTAGACATTTTTCAAGTTCTCTTGGCTTGGTGTCTTCGTGATGGGCAAACATTGGCGATCCCTCAATCAAGTAGTGTGGCACATACAATTAGCAATATTCAAGCAGGTCACCTTCAATTAACTGAGGAAGAATTGGCACTAATTGATGCTTTGTATCCAACGCCAACGGCTAAACAGCCTTTAGCTATATTATAAAAAGGACCTTTCAATCGTCTCATGAAGATGGTTTGAAAGGTTTTTTTATGGAATATTTGTTTTTTTTCAGTGAGTTAAGCTAACTTTAAGCTAGGCGATATATAGTAAACACAGTACTAAGAACGAATACATTACAGAAAAAAGGAGGGAATGATAATGAAGGCAAAGAAACGCTCTGCTTTGAAATTAATTTTTTTAACAGCCCTCGCGTTTTCGACAATGGGCTTATTCGCAACAACAAAAATAACGCGTCATAATTTATAGAAGATAAGGAGAAAAGAAGATGAATAAACGTAAAAAAGGATTAACCGCAGCTACCTTAGCACTTACAGTAACGGTGATTGCCGCTTGCAGTCAAACAGAAAGTAGTCAAGCAGAGACCGCTGCATTAGAAACAAATACTAGTATCGTTGCTACGACATCAACCTCTACTGCGACAACTGAAACACTCGTACAAACTGAAACGAGTGACAATGCTGACGTCGATTGGGATGCTTTGGAAACGACAGAAGTTGATTTAACCGATGAAGGATTAAACATTACCGCAGCTGGTACGTATATTTTGAGTGGTGAAACAACTGGTCAAGTGACCGTTAATACAGAAGGTAATGTACGAATTATTTTAAACAACGCAACCATTACAAGCAGTGAAGGAGCAGCTATCTCAATTGAAAATGCAGAAAAAACAGTTTTAGAATTAGCAGATGGAACAACCAATACAGTCGAAGATGCGGCGACACGTAGTGATGAAGAAATTGATGGAGCGATCTACTCATCAGATGACATGATAATTACAGGTCAAGGAACATTGAACGTAACAGCCAATTTTGAAGACGGAATTGTAGGTAAAGATGATTTATGGATTGAATCGGGTACTATTAATGTTACGAGCGTAGATGGTGGAATTCGAGGCAAAGATTCCTTAACCATTTCTGGTGGAACCTTGACGATTGATGCAGGTGGTGACGGCATTAAATCAAGCAATGACACAGATTTAGGAAAAGGTCAGTTAACCATTAGTGGTGGTGAAATCACCATTACTTCAGGAGATGATGCGGTTAAAGCAGAACAAAGTATCTGGATTACAGGAGGAACGTTAGATATTGTGACTAGTGTAGAAGGTATTGAAGCACCTGTGATTGTTATTGATGATGGGGATGTGACTCTCTACGCAACAGATGATGGTATCAATGCTTCTGCCTCTGAGATTATCACAACGGATTTAAGTTTAACTATTAATGGTGGCAATGTAACGGTAGAAGTTGGTCAAGGAGATACGGATGCGTTAGACAGTAACGGCGATTTGACCATTACTGGCGGTGTGGTGACTTTAACCGCCCAATCTGCGGTCGACTATGATGGTACAGGCAGCTTTACTGGTGGCACTTTAATTGTGAATGGTGAAACGTTAACAGACTTACCAGAAGGTGGTATGATGGGTGGCCCTGGAGGTAATATGGGTGGCGGACCTGGCGGCAATGGAAACCCCTAATATAAAAAGAAATTGGAAAACGTATAGATAGTCTCAACGAATCAAAAATAGCGAGTCAAATTCTTTTTCAAGATGTTGACTTGCTATTTTTTTGATTCATTCAGTTTTTAGTGTTGATAACGAAGAGTTAAGTTCATCCGGATTATTGGCAAAATAATTGTCTATATATGATTTTATTCCCTCAAAATCCTTTTTTATAAATAAGTCTGCGGGTACTTCGATTATTGGAAGCTCTGTTTCATTATCAAAAGGGACAAATGGTTTAGGGACGACTAAATAATCCACTACGTCTTTATCGTTAGCGTAGTCAATCGAAACGTCGTAATCCTTAGAAAAATACTCTTTCAAAGCATCGTTATTTCTAACAAGTGGATAGGGAAATATTGAACCATAATTGATTCCGGTACTAACAATTAATACAAAACATATTTTCTTCATGAATATCTCCTCCTCAGTTAATAATAAAATAAGCGACTTTGTTTTGCAAACCTTCTCATTTTCGCTATAGATAGTAGTACATCAATAGAAATTAGCTGCTACTGATGACACCAAATAAAAGCATCCGCTGATTCAGTTTTTTTACCATTAAAATTAGAAATTAACCTGTCAGACTAGATTTTATTCTGGTATTTTTTAGAAAAAATAGTATAATTAAGCTTATTAAATGTTTTAATAAGCTTAAAAAGAAAGGGAAGAGAATGAGCCCACAATTAGCGAAAGAAAACTTTTTTGTTTTAATTTTAAATCAAATAAAAAATGAAGAAGCCCAAACAAAACAAGAAACACAGTTACAGGAATTACTTTTAGAAATAGGTGAAGCATTACTTCAAGAAGGGACTATTAATGAGTTATTAATTAAAAAAATAAATCAAGCTTTACAACAGCGCCACTATTTTGATTTATGCGTGCAGTTCAATACAGGTGAATTAGTTGTTACTTCACAATTTTCACCTTCTTTAAGTAGGGTTGATCGTAATTACATTGAAGCTATTGTGAGTGTGGTAGAGGCTTTAGAAAAAGGACCAATTGAAATTAAACGTTGTGAGCAATGTAGCGAATGGTTTCTGCCTTATAAACGAGCGAAAGTCTCGAAATTTTGTAGCAAAAAATGCCGAAATCGTGCCAATTATCTAATCAATAAGGAGAAAAACAATGACCATTATTAAATCAGAGCGTGAATTAGACTTAATGCGTAAAGCTGGAAAAATTGTCGCCGAATGCCATCAATTAGTTGGTAAAGTTATCCGTCCAGGAATCACCACCTTAGAAATTGATGCACTAGTCGAAAAAACTATTCGTGAGAAAGGAGCTATTCCTAGCTTTATTAATCATCATGACTTTTCCTATTCGATTTGTTCTTCACCAAATGATGTTATTTGTCATGGGTTTCCAGATAACCAACCCTTAAAAGACGGCGATGTGATTACCATTGACATTGGCGCTTGTTACCAAGGCTATCATGGGGATTCTGGCTGGACATATGCCGTTGGAACGGTGAGTGGAGAAATTCAAGCGATGATGGAACATTGCGAAAAAAGTCTCTACTTAGGCATTCAAGAAGCGTTAGCAGGACGACGAGTTGGGGATATTGGTTATGTTATTGATAGTTATGCACGAGAACACAGTTATGGCAATGTGTACGACTTTACAGGTCATGGTGTCGGACGAGAAATTTGGGAAGAACCCACTGTACCACATTATGGTATTCGTAACAAAGGTGCTCGTTTGAAAAAAGGCATGGTAATTGCCATTGAACCAATGTTTACTTTAGGTAAAACGGCAAATTATACGGAAGATGATGGTTGGACAGTTCGAACGTTAGATCATTCGATTTGTGTACAATATGAGCATACAGTGGCTATTACCGAAAATGGGCCAGAAATTCTGACACAATTATAAAAAAGAAGCAAAATCAAAACTGATTTTGCTTCTTTTTTATTAATAAGCTCGTGCAATCCACACGGTGTGTTTTGCGGGTTTGCCACTTACAATATCAACTGTTTTTTCCATTGGTGTTTCAAATGGAATATTACGGGTTGTAAATCCAGTTTCTTCTTTGATTTTTGCTTCGGTTTCTTCTGTTCCATCCCAACCAATTAGGACAAAACCAGTTACTTTATCTTCTGCTTTACATTTTTCAATGTGTGCTTTTAAGTCATCTAATGTTTCGATGTCATAGTGTTCGTTTTCTTTGTTACGAGCACGAGCAGCTTCTAATAAACGGTTTGGCATAATTGCCAATTGTTCTTTCACATAAGCAGTTAACTCTTCGAAGCTTACTTTTTCTTTTTCTGAAAGGTCACGAACTTTAACCATTACATGACCGTTTTCTAAGTCACGAGGACCACATTCGATACGGACACAAGCTCCTTTTAATTCCCATTCGTTGAATTTGTAACCTGGAGAATTATCGCTATCATCTAAGCGTACGCGGAAACCTTCTGCTTTAAATGTTGCAAAAATTTCGTCTAATTTTTCCATGATTGCTGGATTTTTCTTCCAAGGACCAACTGGCATTAAAACGATTTGTGTTGGCGCAATAGTTGGTGGGAAAACTAACCCATTTTCGTCTCCGTGGGTCATGATTAATGAACCTAACAAACGTGTAGATACTCCCCATGAAGTTGTATGGGCGTGAACGTGTTTATTTTCTTTATTTAAATAAGTAATGTCAAAGGCTTCAGCAAATTTGGTTCCCATATAATGTGAAGTTCCTGCTTGAACGGCTTTTCCATCTTTCATCATTGCTTCAATTGAATAAGTTTCTTCGGCGCCTGCAAAACGTTCAGAAGGTGTTTTTTCACCTTTATATACAGGAATCGCTAGAAATTCTTCACATAAACGCGCATACTCATCTAAGATACGTAAGGTACGTTTGCGAGCATCTTCTGCATCTGCATGTGCGGTATGTCCTTCTTGCCATAAAAATTCAGAAGTACGTAAAAATGGTAAGGTTTTCTTTTCCCAGCGGAAGACGTTGGCCCATTGATTAATTTCGTAAGGTAAATCACGATAAGAATTAATCCAATCAGAAAAAGCAGTCCCAATCATTGTTTCAGAAGTTGGGCGTAAAGCTAAAGGTTCTTCTAACTTTTCATCGCCTACCTCAGTTACCCAAGGAAGCTCTGGAGCAAAGCCTTCAATATGATCCGCTTCTTTCATGAAGAAACTTTTTGGAATCAACATTGGGAAATAGGCATTGCGAATTCCTTCGCTACGTAAGAATTTGTTGAATTCTTCTTGAATATGCTCCCATAATTCAAAACCATCTGGACGGAAGATGATGGAACCTCTAACGGGTGAGTAAGACATTAATTCTGCTTGTTGAACGGTTTGTAAATACCATTCTGTAAAATCATTTTTTTGTTCTGCCATTTTGTTTCCTCCTATTGATTAAATGTACGATTATTTTGGTTGAGCGCATCTTTCATAGTGGGTAAAGATTTTGGTCCCACGCCATGGATAGCTAAGACCTGTTTTTCAGTTAAGCTGGCTAATTTATCAAAGCTATCAATTTTTTCGTGTAAAAGTGCATTTCGTGCGGGGTTAGAAAGTTTTTGTAAAAATTCGTCGTAAGTCATTTGATAACCACCTTTAATTTTTTGCAATAAAAAAAGCATTCTCATCCCGATAAAAAGGACGAAATGCTGAACATTCGCGGTACCACCTTCATTGAATAGAATAACTCTATCCCACTTGTAACGAAGATAAGGGTTCTAACCCGATTGTTTTCACAATCATTGACATTGGTAGGTTCACAAAAATAGGGGTATCGAGGTTCCAGCCTTGCCCCGACTCTCTAAAACATATTTTTGATAGTAATCCAAATCCTGTCTATAGACTAATAGGAATTGCTCAAAAAAGCAAGTAGAAGTTTTTAATGAGAAAAGATTGCAGGTTGTCGCTGAAATTCGTATAATGAAAAACAGTGAATAAGTAGGAGTGTAAAACATGAGAAACGAAATGATGTATCGACCAGTTGTAAAACCCGAACTTGTCGAATTTTTACGTAATGAACAAAAACAATTAGCTGGTGAACTGGGTCAAATTGAAAAAGAAGCCAATGAAAATGAAGTACCGATTATCCCCCATGAAACAGTTGTTTTTATGCAATTTTTATTAGGTCAAATTAGACCAAAGCAAGTGTTGGAAATTGGAACAGCACTGGGATTTTCTTCTAGTTTAATGGCGCAATATGTTGGAGAAGACGGGCATGTTACCACCATTGATCGCTTTGATGTCATGATTCGTAAAGCGAAAAAAACTTATGAACGTCTTGGCTTAGAAGATAAAGTAACGTTATTAGAAGGTCAAGCAGCAGATATTTTACCAGAATTAACAGGTCCATATGATTTTATTTTTATGGATAGCGCTAAGTCAAAATATATTGAGTTTTTACCAGAGTGTTTACGCTTGTTGAAAAAAGGTGGCGTATTGATGGTAGATGATGTGTTTCAAGGAGGAACAGTGTTAGATCCAATCGAAGAAATTCCTCGGAATCGTCGTACTATTCATCGTAAACTAAAACGATTTTTAGATGTCATTAATACACACCCTGATTTAACAACGAGTTTGGTACCATTAGGGGATGGGATTGCTTTAATCACCAAAGAAGCAGATGAAGTTGTGATTGAACCTGTAGAATAAGCTGTTTTTTAAGGTGTCTTTTTTTGGCACCTTAAAAAATAACAGAAAAACAATTGACATTTATAAGGAATTTCCATATAATAATTTTTGTTGCTAAAACATCTGTCATAGTAGCTCAGCCGGATAGAGCATCCGCCTTCTAAGCGGACGGTCGGGGGTTCGAATCCCTCCTGTGACGCTAATTAAGCCTTAGAAACGTTGGTTTCTAAGGCTTTTTTTGTTTTTTGTGCCAAAAAATTTTATAACGATGATATTTTGCCTTAATTAATTAATGTTTAACACACAGCTGCTATTTTCTAGCAGTTTTTTTGTTTTATAGCGTATATTCACACGTATGAATCACCAATGCAAGCAAAGTAATTTACAAATTAAATTCTTTTCTGTATATTTGATGAATCAACTGTTGACTAGTCAAATGTAGAAGGGAGTTAATATGAATCTTAGAAAAATTAGTAAATTATTTTATCAGCTAAAGTTGGCGAATCAAGAAATGACCGCCAAGTTTGAAAAAGAAACGGGGTTTAGTATTACTCGTTATGAACTAATGATGTTTTTAAAAGAAAATGGGCAATGTTCGCAAACTATTCTACAAAAAGAATTGAAAATTGATAGTGCCGCAGTAACGAGACATCTAAAAATACTAGAAGATAAGAATTATGTAACTCGTGAAAGAAATCAACAAAACAATCGCGAAGTTTTTGTAAAGATTACAGCTAAAGCTTTCAACGAGTTAGAAACTTGTGAAAAAAAATATAGTTCTTCTGAAAAACAAATACCTGTATCACTTAATGATCAAGAAGGAGAACTTCTCTTAGAATTATTAACCAAATTAGTGAAATGAAAGAGGCCAATTAATATGTCAAACAACTTAATGAACAATAATTTTTCTGAAATTACTTTTGATAGAAAATCTGTACGTATCTATGATGAATCCTATAAAATTTCTCATGAAGAAATGCTAGAAATGATTCAAGAAGCAACACTTGCGCCTTCATCAGTAAATATGCAACCATGGCGTTTTGTAGTCGTTGAAAGCGAGGCAGAAAAAGCAAAATTAAAACCATTAATTCGTTTTAATACTCGTCAAAATGATACATCTTCTGCAATGATTTTAATTTTTGGAGATATGGAATGTTATGAACGAGGCGAAGAAATTTACGACCAAGCAGTAGCAGAAGGAGGAATGCCTCCAGAAGTCAGAGATCAACAACTAGAAGCAATTATCCCTTACTATAAAAACTTTACTAAAGAAAAAATGAATGACGTTGTAAAAATTGATTCAAGTTTAGCTGCGATGCAATTGATGTTAGTTGCTCGTGCACATGGTTATGAAACAAATCCAATTGGTGGGTTTGAAGAGGATCAATTAGCAGAAGCATTTGGTTTAGACAAAGAGCGTTATGTCCCCGTGATGATTGTATCGATTGGTAAAGCAAAAGAAACGGGTTATTCATCTGTCCGTTTAGCAGCGGAAAAAATTACAGCATTTAAATAAAAGTGGGCAATTAAAAATAACCTTCCAAGGAGGAGAACAATGTCACTTATTTCGACTATATTAATTATTTTTGTCGCCTTAGAATTTTTCTATATTATGTATTTAGAAACTTTCGCTACAACCTCAGCTGCAACAAGTCGTGTATTTAATATGACGAGGGAAAGTTTAGCAGATAAATCATTAAACACCTTATTTAAAAATCAAGGTATTTATAATGGATTGATTGGTGTTGGGTTATTGTATAGTATCTTCTTTGCTACTGCATCGCTGGAAATCAGTCGTTTAATTCTGCTATACATTATTTTCGTTGCTTTATATGGAAGCTTTACAAGCGATAAAAAAATTATTTTCACGCAAGGTGGGTTAGCCATCCTTGCTTTAATATCAACTTTTTTTTAATTATCTAGAAGAAGTTTGGTCTGCAAAGACCAAGCTTCTTCTTTTTTAGCTTAGAATGTTTGTTATAATAGAGATAAATAAACGAAGAGATGAATATATGTGTAAGCTTTCGGATGCTTTATTAGTGATTGATCTTCAAAATGGTGTTTGTCAGGATAGCTATCAACTACAAAAGTTGACGTTACTAGTCAATCAACGAATTGATGAATACAATAAAACTAATTGAGCAATTATTTTTATTCAACATTGTGATTCAAAGTTGATTTATCAAGAGAAAAATTGGGAAATCATTTCTCAAATAAACCAACCAGAAGATGCTTAATTTGTTCAGAAAAAACATGCTAGTGCAAGATTTACAACAGTTATTGACAAAAATTGATGTAGAATCCATCGAAACATGTGAGACACAAACAGAATATTGTGTGGATTCAACGATTAAAGTTGACGCTTCCTAACGCAATAACGACAATGGATAATAAGTATATGTCAGCAGCAAAGACTATTCAATTTTATGAAAATATTTGGGACCGACGTTTTGTAGATTTTATATAAAGGAGGGCTTTCTATGGGGAATGAAAAGAGAATTTTATTAAAAGAAATCAACCTATTAGAAAACAAAAAGTTGATTTGGGGATTAAACATCGCCGGAATTATATTGTTTTTTGTTTTCTTTTTTATCTTTTCTAAATTGGGCTTTTTATATTCTGCCTCGCTCTATCAAACATTTGATTTTTGGGCATTGATGTTGGGGGTTATCCTCTTTTTGGGTTTAATTATTATTCACGAGCTTATTCATGCTGTTTTTTTCAAAACTTTTCAGCCAACAAAAAAGGTGAAATTTGGTTTTAAGAATGGGATGGCTTATGCGACAAGTCCTCATTCGTATTATAAAAAACACCAATTTATTATCATTTGTTTAGCACCCTTTATTATTATTACAGCAGGACTAATTGTTTTTTTCTTATTAAACATCTTGCCAGCGAGTATGTTTGCTTTTTTAGTTGCTTTGCATGGAGCTGGATGTGTCGGTGATTTTTATTTCACCTATTTAATTTTGTTTGCTCCCAAAAACATCTGGATAGAAGATACAGAACAAGGAATCAATTTTTACTATTAGGCTGTGTGAGCAGTCTTTTTTTCTGTATCACTTCATTGGTAATCCCTTCCAATATCGGGTATAATCAAAATGTTACGATATGTAACAGATAAAAAAACTGTTATAATTTTGGAGGGGAAAACATGAAGAAATGGTTAGTGGTAGCAACACTTCTTACAGCAGGTTTAGTATTAACTGCATGTGGAACAAAGGAAAAAGAGGGACAAGATGAAAGTTGGGGAAAAGTTGAAGAAGCAGGTAAGTTAACTGTATCAACTTCAGGGACACTTTTTCCATCTTCTTATTATAATGATAACAATCAATTGGTTGGTTATGATGTTGATTTGGCAAAAGAAGTAGCGAAGCGCTTAGATGTCGATATTGAATTCAAAGAATATAATGTTGATGGTCAAATTGCTGCATTACAACGAGGAGAAGCCGATTTTGCAGCAAATGATTTTGGTTTATCGGGCGACCGTAAAGATAAATTTAGTTTAAGTACACCAATCAAATATTCATTCACAAGTATGATTGTACGTGAAAGTGATGATTCAGGGATTCATTCACTCGAAGATTTAAAAGGCAAAAAAGCAGCAGGTGAGCCGAACACTAGTTACATGAAGTTAGCAGAAAGCTATGGTGCTGAGTTAGTTGTTTATGATAATGCAACGAACGATCAATATTTAACCGATGTCGCAAATGGTCGGACAGATGTTATTATCAACGATTATTATTTACAAAAAATGTCTGTAGGTGCTTTGCCTGATATTCCAGTAAAAATTTTAGAAGATGTTTATTTTGATTTAGATCATACAGGATTTTTATTTGTCAAAGAAAACAATGAATTACGCGAAAAAGTAGATACAGCGCTAAAAGAAATGAAGGAAGATGGCACGCTTGCTAAAATTTCAGAAGGATATTTCCAAACAGATGTCTCTGAAAAACCAAAAGAAGATTTGCTTGAAAGTAAAAAGGCCGAGTAATGTATATTCCAACCTTTGATTTTCAATTGATGTGGGAATCGCTCCCCTTTATTTTAGGAGGCTTATCTTATACAATTGGGATTGCGTTTGCTTCGTTTTTCTTTGGAAATCTTTTGGGAATCTTATTTACAACTCTGAGCTTTCTTCCAAATCGTTGGTTGAATCGTGTCATTCGAGTGCTGATTTCTTTTCTACGAGGCGTACCAGCGCTGGTCATTTTGTTTTTATTATATTTTGGCTTGCCATATCAATTAGATGCGCTGACAGCGACAATTGTTTGTTTTAGTTTAACAAGTAGTGCCTTTATTGGTGAAATTTATCGAGGATCAATTGCCGGAGTGGATCGCGGGCAGTGGGATGCGGCCTATGCGTTAGGGTTTTCATTTCCAAAAGTTATGCGTTCGATTATTTTGCCGCAAGCGTTTCGTATTTCTATCCCCGCACTAAGTAATGTGGCGATGGATTTAGTTAAAGGAACGTCTTTAGCTGCAATGATTACGATTCCAGATATTTTTCAAAAAGCTAAAATTGTTGGCGGACGAACATTTGATTATATGTCGATGTATGTATTAGTTGCGATTATTTATTGGTGTATTTGTTTACTTATTGAATATGTACAAAAGTATTTAGAAGACTATTATCTACGTCGTTATGGGACCATAAAATGAGGATACCTCCTTGCTTGGCGAGGAGGTTTTTTTGTACATAAACTTGAGGACGACAAATGAAATAAAAAATTTGTAGGATGTTATTCATGCAATCAATGAACCATCAGAGATAGACCCTCAATCAGAATATTAGAAGCGTTTTTTTGAGAAATCACACGTTCGTTGATTTTTTTACAAACAGTATCTTTCATCTTAGCTTTCATTTGTGATAAGATAATAAGGTTTTCAAATGAACTAAAGGAGTTTAAAGATGTTGTTTCAAATTAAAAAAAATGAATGGTTGGGCAATGAACGTAATGATTTGTTTGCGGGGTTAGTGTCTTCCGTGGCAATTTTACCAGAAGTGATTGGTTTTGCAATTATTGCTGGCGTGCCGCCAATCGCTGCGTTGTTTGCTTCAGCGATTACGCTGTTAGTGGTGACGTTTACGGGTGGGCGGCCAGCGATGGTTTCAGCTGCTGCCGGTTCAATGGCGCTGGTAATCGCAGGTTTAGTAAACTCACATGGCTTGAATTACATGATTGCTGCAACAATTTTAACGGGGATTTTACAAATGATTTTCGGCTTTCTAGGAATTCATAAGTTGATGCGTTTTATTTCTAAAACGGTGATGTTTGGTTTTGTTAATGCTTTGGCTATTTTAATTTTTATGGCACAAGTCCAACAATTACCCGGTCAAACGTGGGCTTCTTATGCAATGGTTATTGTGAGTATTGGTTTGATTTATCTGATTCCTCGGTTTATAACGGTTGTTCCTTCTGCGTTAATTGTGATTGTGGTGATGACCATTGTTGCCTTTTTATTTAAAGGAAATTTACAGACCGTAGGGGATTTAGGGGCGATGAATGATATCACACCGACTTTGGCATTACCAGTTGTCCCATTGACATTAAAAACATTATGGATTATTTTGCCAACTTCACTAGCGTTAGCTATGATTGGTTTGATTGAGTCGTTATTGACCGTGCCGATTGTAGATGAGATGACTGATAGCAAAAGCGACAGCCAGCGTGAAGTCAAAGCACAAGGATTAGCCAATATAGTGACTGGTCTTTTTGGCGGACAAGCTGGTTGTGCCATGATTGGTCAAGCAGTTATTAATGTGAAGTCTGGTGGACGTAAACGATTATCCACATTTATTTCAGGCATGACTTTATTGCTATTTATCTTTGCATTAAAAGACTTGATGGTGGGTATTCCAACGGCTGCTTTGATTGGGATTATGATGACCGTAGCGGTGGATACCTTTGATTGGGAAAGTTTGCGTTTATTTAAAAATCGTGAATTCAAAGAAAGTTTCATTTTGTTTATTACCGTTGCTGTGATTGTTTATACACATAATTTAGCAATTGGTATTGTATTAGGTGTTCTTTTAACAAGTATTACGCACCTCCAATTTTTTGCAAAAGTCAGCAACAGCTCTAATGATTAGAGCTGTTTTTCGTCTATTAGGACCCTCTGTATTGCCAAATACCAGAATTTGTGTATAATTTTACAAAAAGGAGTGTGATGCAAATGGCAAAGAAAGTAAAGGTAATTGAAAGTTTATGTCAAGACGGTTATGAAAGTGGTTATGCAAAAAACAAAAATTATGAATTTAAACGTGAGGATAGTGTGGTTTCTTTATTATCCAAAGGGAATGTTTTATGCCGATTTGTCATTACCGGTTATCGACAAGGACAAGTAGCAGAAGTAAATGTTTCGAATCGTCATGAAGCAAATGCTGTAACAACATTTGTCCAATATTTTGGCTCAGAGGATGAATTTGAGGCAGCAAAAAAGGCAGCAAAAAAGTAAAACTACCCTAGCTAACTTTAGGTTAAATGCCTAAAGTTAGCTATTTTTTATTTTATGCCGAAATATTCAGAAAATTAAAACAAAAGTATTGACTTATTTTTTCTTTTTCGGTATCTTTTTATCAAGAACTTATTGATTAGGTGGTTATTATGAAAAATACAATAGTAATTTCAACAACTACATTTTTATTATTATAGTCCAGGACTCTTTTCTAGTTTACATTTAAGAAGAGTCCTATTCGCATTGCATAAAGGAAATCCTTTGTGGAGTGCTTTTTTTATTAGTAAGAAATTATACGTAGAAATCATCCTAAAAAAACGATGGAAAAAAGAGAGGTAGAAGTGCAATGAGAAAAATACAATTTTTTGATACAACCCTACGAGACGGGGAACAAACACCCGGTGTGAATTTTAATACCAATGAAAAGGTTCAAATTGCCCTTCAACTTGAAAAGTGGGGAATTGACACAATTGAAGCTGGTTTCCCAATTGCGTCACCTGGTGATTTTGAAGCTGTTCAAGCAATTGCAAAGGTAGCAACAAAAATGACCGTTGCTGGTTTGGCACGTTGTCAGAAAAAAGACATTGATCGTGCTTACGAAGCATTGAAGGATGCTAAACATTCACAACTCCATGTTTTTTTAGCAACTAGTGATGTTCATATGAAATATAAATTGAAAATGACACGTGAAGAAGTGTTGGCCTCCATTAAAGAGCATGTGAGTTATGGAAAAGAACGTTTCGACAAAGTTCAGTTCTCGCCAGAAGATGCGACTAGAACAGACAAAGAATTTCTTTTAAAAGCTGTCCAAACAGCGATTGATGCAGGTGCAACAATTATTAACGTACCGGATACAGTCGGTTATTCCAATCCAACTGAATATGGTGCATTGTTTGCTTACCTAATCGAAAATATTCAAAGTGAAGAAGAAATCATTTTCTCTTCTCATTGTCATGACGATTTGGGAATGGCAACAGCCAATGCTTTGGCGGCGATTGAAAATGGCGCAAAACGTGTGGAAGGAGCCATTAATGGCATCGGTGAACGAGCTGGTAATACGGCTTTAGAAGAAGTTGCCGTTGCTTTGCACATTCGTAAAGATTTTTATGAATGTGAATCCAATATTGTATTGAGTGAAACAAAACGTACGAGTGATATCGTTGCTCGCCTTTCAGGTTTTGCTGTTCCTAAAAATAAAGCGGTAATTGGTGGGAATGCCTACGCTCATGAATCAGGTATTCATCAAGATGGTGTCTTAAAAAATCCAGAAACTTATGAAATTATTACACCACAGCTTGTAGGAGTTCATACAAATTCACTTCCTTTAGGTAAACTATCTGGTCGTCATGCGTTTGTTACGAAAATGGCAGAATTAGGTTATGAATTATCGGAAGAAGAAGTGAAAAATCTCTTCAAGAAATTTAAAGAACTAGCCGATAAGAAAAAGCAGATTACCGATGAAGATTTAATTGCACTACAAGCGGATGAAGTTCGTCGTAGTGAAGAAACTTACAAGCTAAAAACAGTTCAATTACAATATGTATCAAACGGCTATCAAGGAGCGGTTGTTTCTATTGAAGACGACAACCAAGAAGTTCATACTGCTTCTGCTATTGGTGCCGGAAGTATTCAAGCAATTTATAATTCGATTGATCAAATTTTTAATCAACAGCCGCGTTTGGTTGACTATGAGATTACAGCGTTAACTAGCGGCGAAGATGCCCAAGCAGAAGTTCATGTATCGATTGAATGTGAAGCAACAAAAGAACGGATTAATGGAATTGGTGTAGATTTTGACGTATTACAAGCTTCTGCTGAGGCATATACCCAAGCAAGTGCTATTCTTAAAGAAAAAGGGGAACGCAAATGAAAAAAAAGATTGTCGTTTTAGCAGGTGATGGAATTGGACCAGAAATTATGGCAAGTGGTGTCACCGTCTTAAAAAAAGCTGTAGAGCATGCAAACATTACTTTTGAATTTGAAGAACATCCTTTTGGTGGCGCGGGAATTGACGCTAAAGGTGAACCATTACCACAAGATACACTAGTTGCTTGCCAGCAAGCCGATGCCATTTTATTAGGAGCAATTGGTGGTCCTAAATGGGAACAAGCAGAGAAAACGCCAGAACAAGGATTATTGGCTTTACGTAAAGCATTAAATTTATTTGCAAATATTCGTCCGATTTCTGTTCCAAATGCGTTGTTACCACTTTCTCCTATTAAAGAACATATCGTCAAAGGAACGGATTTTGTTGTTGTTCGAGAATTAACAAGTGGTATTTATTTTGGTGAACCACGTCACTTAGGAGAAGAGGAGGCGTTTGATACCAACCGTTACCAAGAAGTTGAAATTCGTCGCATTATCCGTAAGGCGTTTGAGATTGCTCAAGGACGTCGCAAACATGTCTTGTCAGTGGATAAAGCGAATGTATTAGCAACCAGTAAATTATGGCGTAAAATTGCCGAAGAAGTCGCTCAAGAATTTCCAGATTGTACGTTAGAACATCAATATGTTGATTCAGCAGCAATGCGAATTGTACAAAATCCAACTGCTTTTGACGTAGTTGTAACAGAAAATCTGTTTGGAGATATTTTGAGTGATGAAGCATCTGTTTTGCCAGGTACATTGGGGGTTTTACCGAGTGCCAGCCACAGTGAATCAGGCGTTTCCTTGTATGAACCAATCCACGGCTCTGCACCAGATATTGCGGGGCAAAATATTGCGAATCCTGTCTCAATGATTTTGTCGGCTAGTTTGATGCTACGTCAATCATTTGATATGAACGAAGAAGCAGATCGAATAGAAAAAGCTTGTTTTGAGGCGATGGAAGAAGGCATTTTAACAAAAGATTTAGGTGGGAATACAACGACTACAGCATTTACACAAGCCATTCTAGAAAAATTAACGTAATTGTGAAATCAAAAAATTAAAGGAGGCTTTCACATGGGAAAAACACTATTTGATAAAGTCTGGGAACGTCATGTCGTCAGTGGTGAAGAAGGAGAAGCGCAACTCCTTTATATTGATTTACAAATGATTCATGAGGTGACATCACCTCAAGCGTTTGAAGGATTGCGTGAAGCTGGTCGTAAAGTTCGTCGTCCCGATAAAACATTTGGTACGATGGATCATAATGTACCAACAAAAGATATTTTTAACATTACTGATTTAATTTCAAAAAAACAAATTGATACGCTAAGAAGAAATTGTGAGGAATTTGGTATTACTCTTTGTGATAATGGTTCTGCTCGTCAAGGGATTGTGCATATGGTCGGACCTGAAGTAGGTTTAACACAACCGGGGAAAACGATTGTCTGCGGGGATTCTCATACAGCGACACACGGAGCATTTGGCGCGATTGCTTTTGGGATCGGTACAAGTGAGGTAGAACACGTTCTAGCAACGCAAACTATTTGGCAAAAGAAACCTAAACGCTTAGGTATTCATGTTACCGGAAAGTTGCGACCAGGCGTTTATGCCAAAGATATTATTCTAGCCTTGATTGCGACATACGGTGTTGATTTTGGAGTTGGCTATGCAGCAGAATTCTATGGCGAAACCATTAAAAATCTAACAATGGAAGAACGAATGACCATTTGTAACATGTCGATTGAAGGCGGCGCAAAAATGGGCATGATGGCTCCTGATGAGAAAACTTTTGAATATGTTCAAGGTCGCGAATATGCACCGAAAGACATGGAAGCTGCAATTGCTGACTGGAAAACATTGTATACAGATGAAGATGCAGAGTTTGATCGTATCATCGAATTGGATGCAAACACATTGGAACCATATATTACTTGGGGAACGAATCCAGAAATGGGTGTGTCTATTAATACACCATTTCCAGAAATCAAAGACCATAACGATCGCCTAGCTTACGAATATATGGACTTGCATCCCGGTCAAAAAGCAGCAGACATCAATATCGAATACGTCTTTATTGGGTCTTGTACGAATGGTCGTCTATCCGATTTACAAGAAGCTGCCAAAATCTTAAAAGGTAAAAAAATTAAAGAAGGCGTGACTGGAATTGTTGTTCCTGGCTCACGACCAGTCCGACACGCTGCCGAAAAAATTGGCTTAGATAAAGTTTTTATTGAAGCGGGATTTGAATGGCGTGAACCAGGATGTTCGATGTGCTTGGGAATGAATCCAGATAAAGTCCCAGAATTTGTGCATTGTGCCTCAACTTCTAACCGGAACTTTGTTGGTCGACAAGGAAAAAACTCACGAACACATTTGTGTAGCCCTGCAATGGCAGCAGCTGCAGCAATTAACGGTCGCTTTATTGATGTACGAGAAATTATAGGAGGGGAATAATATGGAACCTTTTACAGTCTATGAGGGGAAAACAGTTCCCTTTATGAATGATAATTTAGATACGGACCAAATTTTACCGAAAACATACCTAAAGTTAATTGAAAAAACAGGCTTTGGAGAATTTTTGTTTGATGATTGGCGGTATATCAAAGGCAGAAAACCAAACCCAGATTTTATCTTAAACTTTCCAGAATATAGTGAAGCGTCTATTTTGATTTCAGGTGATAATTTTGGTGGAGGGTCTTCTCGGGAACATGCGGTTTGGGCGATTTCAAACTATGGTTTTCGTGCAGTCATTGCTGGAAGCTTCGGTGATATTTTTTATATGAATTCGTTAAAAAATGGGTTATTGCCAATTTCTTTGCCACGACCTGCACTTGAACAGCTTGCTGCACTTACTCCAACGGATAAAATTACGATTGACTTACCTAATCAAAAAGTTGTTTCTGGTGAAAATGAATATTCATTTGACATTGACTCAACTTGGAAGCACAAAATGTTAAACGGATTAGATGAGATTGGAATCACGCTAAAAGAAGACGAAGCTATCACAGCTTATGAGAAAACTATTCCGGCTTATTGGCAATAAGAAAATATTTTGGAAAAATTTCAAAACTTTTCATTGACGTGAGAATTGTTTTTTGATAAAGTAGTATTGTTGTAATTGTGGACTCCACAGCTACAACCGCACAGAACAAGTTATTAAGTACAATTTGTCGCTTGGGATGGCGAGTCTAAGTATATTACAAGGAGGTGCTGTATAGCATGTACGCAATTATCAAAACTGGTGGTAAACAAGTAAAAGTTGAAGTTGGTCAAGCAATCTACGTTGAAAAATTAGACGTTGAAGCAGGACAAAAAGTAACTTTTGACGAAGTAATCTTAGTGGGTGGCGAATCTACAAAAGTTGGTGCTCCAACTGTAGCAGGTGCAACTGTTGAAGGAACTGTTGAAAAACACGGTAAACAAAAGAAAGTTGTAACTTACAAATATAAACCTAAAAAACACACTCACCGTAAACAAGGTCACCGTCAACCTTACACAAAAGTTGTTATCGAAGCAATTAACGCATAATTCTTACAAAAAAGTAGGGTAAGCTATGATTAAAGGAACATTTAAACGCAATGATTCTGGTAGAATCGTTTCATACGAGATTACAGGACATGCGAATGCTGGAGAATATGGCAATGATATCGTTTGTGCAGCTGTTTCAGCTTTAGCGATTAGCGCCGTGAATGGTATTGAAGCCTTAGCAGGCATTCAGCCCATTCTTGAGGTTAATCATGAAGAAGGTGGCTACTTATATGTAGAAGTACCGACTGGAATGACGCAAGAACAAATGAATATCGTACAAATTCTAATAGAGAATTTATTGTTGGGTCTTCAAGCTGTTCAAGAAGAGAATAGCGAATATATCCAAATTAACACACAATTATAACCACAGGAGGTGCATCTCATGTTGATGAAAATGAATTTACAATTATTCGCCCACAAAAAAGGTGGCGGTTCTACATCTAACGGACGTGACTCTGAATCTAAACGTTTAGGCGCTAAACGTGCAGACGGTCAAACTGTTACAGGTGGTTCAATCCTTTATCGCCAACGCGGTACTAAAATCTATCCAGGCGTAAACGTAGGTATTGGTGGAGACGATACTTTATTTGCTAAAGTTGACGGCGTAGTACGTTTCGAACGTAAAGGTCGCGACAAAAAACAAGTATCTGTATACCCAGTAGCTCAAGAAGCTTAATTAGATATTTTTTAGCTAGAAACTTTTCGAAGTTTCTAGCTTTTTTTGTTGTAAGAAAACCGTACTTTAATTGCATCATTGATTTGAGTTTAATCACTTCGCTTTTTGACGTTTGATTAAGCTCTTTTTTTGTATTTTTTTAGTTAACGCTTACATTTTTGCTCGATTAAGATGCAAAAATCTCTACTAACAATCGAGTAGGCGAGCACCTATACTATAGTCAGAGAAGGAGATAAGCTCATGAAAGATCGAACAATTAAGCTGATAAGAAAATTTCTATATTCTGATTTTCCGATTAGCATCGATACGCTTAGTGAAGAATTTCAATTAAGCAAACGAACGATGAGAAATGAAATAAATCAACTGAATACGTATTTTATCGATAATGATTTCCCTGTTTTACAAACAATTCGTGGGAAAGGTTTGCGACTAACAATGACAGAGCAGAAAAAAGAAGCGCTTATTGAATTAATTGGTCGCGATGTTCATGATGAGATATTGACTCGTGATGAACGACTGTTAGATTTAATTCTTTCTATTTCACTCGGAAAAAAGAAAGTATTTCTCTATCAAAAAGAAGAGGAATTACAAATTTCTAAAAGTACCTTAGACGAGGATATGCGACGGTTACGTCAGTTGTTAACAAAATATACTGTCGAAATTTTAAGTATTCCCAAACAAGGGTTAGTACTGAATGGCAAGGAACGCAGTATTCGAACAATGATTTATTCGTTTATCAATAAAATGGTAGATAATTTTACTTTAACCGATGAGATAAAAAATCAATCAGTCAAACAGCAAATTATTTTTAAATATATTTCTTTAGAAGTATTTAAAAAGATTGATCAAATTTATGGTGAGTCGATTTCAGCAAGTGAAGATAATTTGTATCGAAAAAATCTCGTCTTATTTACTGGAATTTGGTTGACTCGTTTTCAAAATAAACAGAGTATTCAATCGCCCGATTGGTCACATAAAGAAACACATGCTTCTCAAGAAATTCAAGAGTTTGTTCAAGCGATTTTTGATAAATTTTCGATTCAGGATGCAGCAAATGAATACAAGTATCTCACCTTTATTTTAGATACCTTTAACCCTAAAAATATGAGTACATCTATTGAATGGGTGCAAGCACAATTGCTTTCAATTCAATTAATTCAACATGTTGAAAATGAAACACATATTCCATTTACTAAAAAAGAAGCGGATTTGCAAGAAGGCTTGTATCAACATATTGGTAGTTTACTCAGTCGTTTGCGATATGATGTGCAATTTGCTAATCCTTTGAAGGAAACAATCAAAGCCAATTATGACACCATTTATCGAGCAGTGGAAAGTTTTACACCTGAATTTAA
Source organism: Enterococcus sp. AMC1623 (assembly GCF_058216495.1). Classification (NCBI taxonomy): domain Bacteria; kingdom Bacillati; phylum Bacillota; class Bacilli; order Lactobacillales; family Enterococcaceae; genus Enterococcus; species Enterococcus sp. AMC1623. The sequence continues at coordinate 3,289,198 of NZ_CM177096.1, forward strand.
CAAGGTTTTAAAGAAACAATTGACTGAAGATGAAATTGCTTTTCTCACGATTCATTTTTCAACCTCTTTAAGTGAATTGAATCAAGAATTGACTTATTTTTATCGAGCGGTAGTGATTTGCAATCACGGATTGGCAACTGGCAAGCTATTATCAGAAAACCTTAAAGAGTTATTTCATATTGAAGTATTAGCCGTTTTAAGTTCACGTGAAATCGAACTAATCAAAAAATTAGATGTTGATTTTGTCTTTTCTACGGTCTCTATTGAAATCAAAAATAAACCATTATTGATTTTAGAACCAATTATTAAAGAAGATAGCAAAGAAGCCATCGCTGCATTTCTGAGTCAACATTCGCAATATCGTCGTTTATCGAATGAACATAGAGATTCGACACAGTTATTCTCAGACATTTTAACGTTGTTTGATAAAAAAACTTCACAAAAAGTGGAATGTCAGTACCAAGAATTGGAAAAAATATTTAGAAAAAATCACTTAACGATTAATAAAAGGGAGTTGCAGCCTATGATTCAGGATGTCTTAAAAGATGAAAATATTTTGATGAATGTTGAAGCAAAGAATTGGAAAGAATTAATTACAAAGGTTTCTCATCCATTGCTGAAAGAAAGGATTATTACAGAAAATTATATTCAAGCGATGATTGATTCTGTTGATGAATATGGTCCTTATATCGTAATTGGTAAACACCTTGCCCTAGCACATGCTAGACCAGAAGATGGCGCAAATAGTTTAGGGTTAAGTGTTGCGACAGTTAAGTCAGGTGTGGAATTTGGTCATGAGGAAAATGATCCCGTCAAAATTATTTTTTGTTTATCAGCAGTCGATTCGTTTTCACATCTTAATATTATGCGTCATTTGATTGATTTAATTAATGATGAAGAAAAATTAAATCAACTTGTTACTACTAAAACAATAGATGAGTTTAAACAAACTCTCTTTAATTAAAAGAAGAATAGGAGAATGAATAATGGGTAAAAAGATTGATATTTTATTTGTATGTGGTGCTGGATTAGGAAGTAGTTTTGCAGCACAAATGTCAGCAGAGGATGTTTTAAATAAATACAATGTTAGTGCCAAGTTAGATCACGTGGACATTTCAACAGCAGCATCTATGCAACCGGATATTATTATCACTGCACAAAATTTTAAATCACAATTTGAAAAATTCAATATTGATGAAAATAAAACAGCGATTGTTTATTTGAAAAATATTGTGTCAAAAGTAGAAATTGAAGAAAAACTAGTTCCAGTTTTACAAGCAAAAGGCGCTTTATAAAATCAAGTTGAAAGGAATGAATGAAATGGGCGTTATAAATTTTATTATTGAAAACATTTTAACACAGGCATCCATTACGATTGCATTGATTGCAATGTTAGGATTAATTTTGCAAAAAAAATCAATGGGACAAGTAATTTCAGGAACGTTAAAAACGTTACTAGGTTTCCAAGTATTAAGTGCAGGTTCAAGCATTATTGTAGGTAGTTTGACTTATTTTGGGGAAATTTTTACAGCGGGATTTAATATGCAAGGAATTATTCCATCGATTGAAGCAATCAATGGACAAGCGATGAACGAACTTGGTTTAGGGCGAGATATTGCTTTAACGTTTTTAGCTATCTTTATTTTTAATATTTTAATTGCACGCTTTACGAAGTGGAAATATATCTTTTTAACAGGTCAAGCGATCTTATGGATGGCGACAATGACAACGGTTTTTGGTTTCTTTGCTGGCTTGCGAGGGATTGTCTTAATTTTGGTAGGTGGGCTTGTTGGTGGCATTTTTGCTGTGGCGATGCCAGCGATTGCACAGCCAATTATTCGTAAAGTGACGGGGTCAAATGATATTGCCTTAGGTCATTTTTGTACGATTGGTTATCTATTTGAAGCAGGTGTAGCAAAAATTTTTGGTGAAAAAGGTGAAAATAAAAAATCAATTGAAGATATTAAATTACCGTCTTCCTTTGAATTTTTACAAGATACCTATCTTTCTGTCATGGTGGTAATGGTACCTTTGTATGTGATTACAGCAGTATTTGCGGGTCCCGGAATTGGCGAGCATGGCGCACAACATTATTTGATGTTTGCCTTTTTACAAGCTATTCAATTCGTTGTTGGTGTGTATGTGTTATTAGCAGGTGTGCGTTTATTGTTAGGTGAAATTGTCCCTGCTTTCCGAGGAATTGCTATGAAATTAGTACCCGATGCAATTCCTGCGTTAGATTGTCCAGTATTTTTCCCATATTCACCAAATGCGGTGATTTTAGGATTTATTACAACGACAATTGGAACAATCATTGCGATGTTTACGTTGCCAGCTTTTGGGTTAGCAATGATCTTACCAGGAATGTTAACTAACTTCTTCGCTGGTGGGACAGCTGGTATTTTTGGGAATGCAGTTGGTGGTCGTCGAGGTGCGATTATTGGAGGAATTGCTCACGGCTTCTTCATTACCTTATTACCTGCACTGCTTGTTACTATTTTTAATAGTATGGGCTTTGTTAATGCAACCGCAACAGATGTTGATACAGTAGTAGCTGCTTTATTATACGCTTGGATTTTAAGCCCAATTTTAAAAATGTTCTAAGGAGGAATTTAGATGTTTGGTTTCTTTAAGAAAAAAACAAAAGAAAAGCAACCTGAACAACCCGTTTTATCAGAAGAACGTAGAATAGAATTGTTGGCGTTTGTTTCTAAAAAAGAACATGAAATGAAGCAGCTAACGTCTGATGAGCAATTAGCTAAATTATATGAAGAAATAGGCTTAGCTTATGCAGAATTAGAAGACGAACAGGCAATTCCAACGTTAGAGAAAAGCCTCGAGTATAAATTAACTATGGGCGATGGTTATAAAAAACTAATGAGTCTTTATAATGCAAAACGAGCAGAAGCCGCACGAAATGGCGATGATACTGGAATTGAAAAATATATGAACAAAATGGATGATATGCGTCAAATAGCAAAAAAATTAACCATTACCGGTGGAAAATAAGTACAAAGGATGGAAGAATATGTATAAAACATTAAAAGAAGTCACACAAATAGCAACAGATTTAAATATGACCATTGGTGCGTTTAATACGCACAACTTAGAAATGCTTCCAGAAATGATTCGAGCGGCAAAAGAGATGGGAAGTCCGATTATTATTCAAACAAGTATTGATACAGCAAAATACATCGGTTATAAAGTAGTCGTAGCTGTAGTCAAAGAAATTGCAGAAGATGAAATGGTTGATGTTGCCTTGCATTTAGATCATGCACGTGATTTTAATGAAATCAAAGCAGCAATTGATGCGGGGTATTCTAGTGTTATGTATGATGGTTCACATTTACCATTTAAAGAAAATATTGCTAAAACCAAAGCAGTCGTTTCTTACGCTCAGGCTCATGGGGTATCTGTGGAAGGGGAACTTGGAACAATTGGAGGAACGGAAGAAGGAATTTCAGTAGCTGAAAATGATAAAGTCTATACACGTCCAGAAGATGCTGTGGAATTTGTCAAACAAACCGGTATTGATGCCTTAGCAATTGCGATTGGTACAAACCATGGACAGTTCAAGTCAAAAACTGAAGTGAATATTCCATTATTAAAAGAAATTCATAAGGTAGTGGATATTCCTTTGGTCATCCATGGAGGAACTGGCGTCAAAGAAGAAGACTATCCAGAGTTAATCAATCATGGCATTCGTAAATTTAACGTTGGCACCGAACTATTAGTTAATTGGACAAAACAAGCAAAAGAATCGTTTGGAGAAACAGAAGTCAACAAATCCTTGCGTCACAATATCATTCCTGCTAATTTAACTGTTAAAGAAATTGTCAAACATAAAATTAGTTTATTTATGAATATCGATGAACCACTAAAAATTGGTGTTGGGACGAATGGATAAGTATCTGATTTTATTAGCAGGTAGTCCAGCAACTGGAAAGAGTTATTTGGTCAATCAGATAAAGCAGGTATTGCCGGATATATTTAGTATTACCCCAGATGAGATTAAAGAAATTTTGGCGGATTCAGTGGGTTTTAATAATCTAGCAGAGAAAAAAGAACTTGAAAAGGAAGTATGGAAATTTTATTATCAAGTTCTTGGCTTGTACATGGGTATTGGCAAACGCTTTATTCTATCCGAGTATCCTTTTTCCGATAAACAGAAACAACAGTTGGTAGAGTTGACAACAACGTATGATTATCAAGTGATTACGATACGTTTAGTGAGTGACTTCGAAAAATTATGGGCACGACGAAAACTTCGTGACGTTCAATCAGATCGACATTTGAGTCATATCAGCACACATTATCATTTTGGTGATCAATTAGAAAATCGCGCCTTAGCAGATGATTTAATTACCAAAGAAGCTTTCAAAAAAATCATTGAAGAAAGACAATACAACCATTTCTCACTAGGGGCTTTATATGAATATGATGTATCAGATTTTTCTAAAGTTGATTATACGGGATTGCTACAAAAACTTGCGAATTTAAATACGTAAAGTGGACGATTGTTCGTTCACTTTTTTTGTTGTACTGTCAATCTAATAAGGATGAACAGTTATTTGAAAATAAATCCTCACTTTTGAAACTTTTTCCATAAATAAACCGTCTAATAAGTAAGGAGGGAAAACTATGAAGGAGATAAATTTGGTTAAATTGTCAAAAAAAGGGGATTCGAATTCGTTTGAAGTACTTTTGTTAAGTTATAGTGAGCAACTCTATAAAATGGCTTTTTTATATGTGGGGAATCGAGAAGATGCATTAGATATTGTTCAGGAAACTTCCTATAAAGCATATCGTTCAATTCATAAATTAAAAAAAGAAAAATATTTTTCGACTTGGCTCATGCGCATTCTTATAAATACAGCTTATGAACATCTACAGAGTAATCAACGAACATTCACCTTGGACGCTATCGCTGAGAATTTTCAAGTAGAAGAGAAGGATTTGGTAGCCGTTATGGATTTAATGTCAGCGATTCAACAATTAAGAAAAGAATATCAAGACGTACTAATTTTATTTTATTTTCAAGATATACCTATTAAAGAAATCGCAAAAATTTTGGCGATTCCTGTAGGTTCTGTAAAAACCTATTTATTTCGAGGGAAAAATGAATTGAGAAATCTAATGAAAGGAGAGATTAATGATGGAGAAGAAAGGTTTTCATAAGTTATATCAAGCAATTGACATTCCGACAGTAGAGTTAGAAAATGCAATAAAAACAGGGATTACTCAAGCAGATAAACCAAAAAGAAACATTATTTGGTTTTCTTTTGGTATGTATACTCTAGCAACAGTTAGTTTGATTATGGCGACATTTATTATTACGCCGATTTCTGAAGTTTTAGCTAATGTTCCAGTGATTGGTTCATTCTATAGTCGTTTTCAAGATTTAATTGGAAATGAGTTAGACAAACAAAACTTGATAACCGAATTAAATGAAGAAGCAATTGATGATGGGATTAAGGTGACAATTTCTGATGCCTATTTTGATGGTGGAACAGTTGGAATTAGCTTTAAGATAAAGGGTGACATTAACCCAGATCATATGGGTAGTTTTACAGCGACGTACAAAATTTTTAATGGTGATTCTAGAATTTCAGAAACCCAAGAAATTACGTATCTTGAAAAAAATGTAGAAGGTTATCAAGGACATATCATGCTTGTTTATCCATCAGAAGTTTCAGCAAGTGAGGTGCGTGTTCCTATAGAGTTTATAGAAATTGGTAAACAAAGTGGTCGATGGAAATTTGATGTACCAGTTACACAACTAACGTATCAAACCATCTCACTGGCGGAAAAAAGAGAACATATAACGGAACAAATCGCACTTGAATTTACTTCTATGTATGTAGGGCAAGCTTCGGTAGCTATTAACTATACCGCAACATTTTCAAAGAATAACCAATATAATCAAGTACGCTTAGGTCTTTATGACAAAGAAGGCAATGAGATGAATAATATTGTTAATGGGATTCGTTTGAATGAAGAAATTATAAATGACAAGCTTGTAATTCAAGGAAGAACAATGATTTTATTTCCTGTTCAAGAACAAACTGCTTTTATCACTGTTAAACCGCAAGTTATTACTAGAGAAAGAGGGGGAAATGATCCTATTGAATTTTCATCATTTAACATAAACTTTCATCCATAATACGTCTTTTATTTGTTAAAAAAAACAACGCATAGTATAGTAAAGGTGAAAAGAAGATATCTTCTTTTCACTACCCAAGTTCATAAAAAGGACGTGAAGTTATGGAAAACGCATACCGAAGTAACTTGTATAAAAGGAAAGTAAACAAACTGTTGATGAGCATGGGATTAATCAAAAAACCACCAGATAATTGGATTAAACTTTCTTATACCCGAGATAATCGGAGAAAGGACGTGTGATCCACTATCTCGTAACTATGCGTCAAATAGTAAGTCGAATCGATAACACAAAGCCCGTTGGAAAACGGGTTTTTTTATATACTAAATGTTTTTTTACTTCAAAAGTAGTTATTGCTGATGTGAATAGAAGATTACATCAGCATGTTATTCGAATTTTTAAAATTTTTTTGACTTTTTTAACCCCTTTCATTGACTTTTATAAAGAAGTTCCGCACACTTTACTTATAGCGTTTTTTTGATAATTTAATTAAAGGAGTGTGAAAAACGTGATAAAATCTCTCTTGAAAAATATTGGAGAATATAAAAAAGATGCGTTAATGACGCCTTTTTTTGTTTCCTTAGAAGTTCTTCTCGATATTCTGATACCAGTTTTAATGGCACAAATTATTGATCAAGGTATCGTGACAGGAAATCAACGAAATATTTTGGTTATTGGTTTAGGTTTAGTCGTATGTGCGGTCTTGGCGTTAATTTTTGGGATGTTATCTGCACGTTATGCGGCAATTGCTTCGGCGGGATTTACTAAAAATATTCGTCGCGCTATTTTTGTGAATATCCAAAAATTTTCTTTTGCCAATATTGACCGCTTTTCTACGTCTAGCTTAGTTACACGTTTAACAACTGATATCAACAACGTGCAAAATTCTTTTCAAATGACAATTCGAATTTTAGTTCGTAGTCCGTTGTTGTTTATTTTCTCATTATTTATGGCTTTTCGGATTAATAATGAATTAGCGGTTATTTTTTTATTTGCCATTCCTTTTTTGGCAATCGGCTTAGCTCTCATTATTAAGTTTGCTCATCCGGCATTTAATCGTGTCTTTCGTACGTATGATCGGTTGAATCAAGTCGTTCAGGAAAACTTACAAGGTATTCGCATTGTAAAATCATATGTTCGAGAAGCGCATGAAGTGCAAAAATTCGAAACTGTTTCAGAAAAAATTTATCGGATGTTTTCCAAAGCAGAACGAATTGTCGCTTTCAATGGACCATTAATGCAATTTACGATGTTTAGTTGCATGTTGCTAATCTCATGGATTGGGGCACATTTGATTGTCGATAGTTCGATGACAACAGGCGAATTGATGAGTATGTTCATGTATGTCATGCAAATTCTAATTGCTTTGAATATGATGTCGATGGTTTTTGTGATGCTGATTATTTCTCGTCCTTCGATGGAGCGAATTTCAGAAGTATTGAATGAAGCAAGTGATTTGACCGATCCTGAGGAACCTTTGACAGAGATTTCTGATGGCAGTGTAGAGTTTAAGAATGTTTCTTTCAGCTATTCTGGAAAAAAAGACAATCTGGTGCTCAACAATTGTGATTTTCATATTGCCTCTGGAGAAACAGTGGGAATTATTGGTGGAACTGGGTCTGGTAAAACGACTCTTGTCCAATTGATTCCACGACTATATGATGCGACAGAAGGAACAGTGCAGGTTGGTGGTCAAGATGTCCGAGACTATTCGTTGCAAGCACTGCGAGATGCGGTAGGAATGGTCTTGCAAAACAATGTCTTATTTTCTGGAACTATCAAAGAAAACTTACGTTGGGGAAATCCTGAAGCAACGGATGAAGAGTTGGTGGAAGCTTGTCGTTTGGCACAAGCAGATGAATTTATCCGTAAGCTTGCTCAAGGCTATGATACGTATATTGAGCAAGGAGGAACCAATGTGTCGGGTGGTCAAAAACAGCGACTTACAATTGCACGTGCGTTATTGAAGAAACCTAAAATTTTGATTCTTGATGATTCGACGAGTGCGGTGGACACTAAAACTGATTATCTGATTCAGCAAGCTTTTTTTGAAACAATCCCAGAAACGACGAAATTTATTATTGCTCAACGGATTTCTTCTGTTGAAAAAGCCGATAAAATTATTGTCATGGAAGAAGGAAAAATTCAAGGGATTGGCACCCATGAAGAATTGCTCGCAACCAATAAAATCTATCAGGAAGTCAATCATTCTCAAGTGAAAGGATTTGGTGAGGTATATGAGTAAACGACAACCAGCAGATCGCCCGATAAAAACACTACGACGTTTAGTGAGCTATTTAATTAAAGGGTATCCTTGGCAATTAGCGATTGTGTTTGTTTGTATTATTTTGTCAGCTTTTGCGACGGTTCGTGGTTCGCTCTTTCTACAAGTCGTGATTGATGATTACGCTATTCCCCTATTGGCACAAAGCGGAGCGGCTGATTTTACTGGCTTATTGACAGCTGTGTTGCAAATGGCGGGAATATATCTTATGGGGATTTTGGCAGCAATTACGTTTAATCAATTGATGGTAACCATTTCGCAAGGCGTTCAAAAGAAAATTCGTGATGACCTTTTTAGTCATATGGAAACTTTACCTATCCGATATTTCGATACGCATTCTCATGGGGATGTAATGAGTCATTATACAAATGATATTGATACGCTTCGTCAAATGATTTCTCAAAGCTTGCCGCAGCTTCTCCAAGCCTTGGTAACTTTTGTGAGTGTTTTTCTAGCGATGTTCTTTGTCAGTTTGCCTTTGACGATTTTTGTGATTTGTTCAGTGAGCTTGATGTTTTTAACAATCCGAAAAATTACTAGCTTGAGTGGCAATTATTTTGGCAAACAACAGTCGACGCTTGGGAAATTAAATGGTTTCGTGGAAGAGCGTATGCAAGGACAAAAAGTCATCAAAATTTTTAATCATGAAACCATCACGATTCAAGAATTTGATACACTAAATAATCAATTGGCAGAGGATGCAACGAAAGCCAATGGGTATGCCAATATTCTAATGCCCGTGATGATGAATATGCTAAATATTCAGTATGTGTTAATTGCGGTCGTTGGTGGATTGTTAAGTATTCATGGACTGGCTGTCTTAACGATTGGGGCAATTGCTTCTTTTCTTCAACTAAGTCGCTCGTTAAATATGCCAATCAGTCAGATATCACAGCAAATCAACTTTGTAATTATGGCGTTAGCAGGTGCGGAACGTATCTTTGTATTACTTGATGAAGAAGAGGAAAAAGATGAAGGAGTTGTCACATTAACCAATGTTCGTTATGAAGCGGGGCAACCTGTGGAATGTGCAGAACAAACGGGAGATTGGGCATGGAAAGTACCAGAAAACAATCATTTTAATTATATTCCACTGACAGGCGATGTACGGTTCAACCATGTTGATTTTGGTTATTCACCGGATCAGCTTGTTTTACATGATATTAATTTGTTTGCTAAACCAGGAGAGAAATTAGCTTTTGTTGGTGCAACGGGTGCAGGGAAAACCACCATTACCAATCTAATTAATCGGTTCTATGACATTTCAAATGGCGAAATTCTTTATGATGGAATTAACATTCAACAAATCAAAAAAGAATCGTTGCGTCGTTCGTTAGGAATTGTGTTGCAAGATACGCATTTATTTACTGGAACAATTAGTGAAAATATTCGGTACAGTAAACCGGATGCAACGGATGAAGAAGTGCGCAAAGCGGCCAAACTTGCGAATGCGGATTACTTTATATCCCACCTTTCAGATGGCTATGATACTGTTATTACTGGAGATGGTGAAGGACTTTCTCAAGGGCAACGTCAATTGCTGGCGATTGCACGAGCAGCTATCGTAGATCCACCCGTGATGATTTTAGATGAAGCGACATCAAGTATCGATACGCGCACGGAACGTATCGTTCAAGATGGAATGGATGCTTTGATGAAAGGACGGACTGTTTTCGTCATTGCCCATCGTCTATCCACGATTCAGAATTCCGATGCGATTATGGTTTTAGATCAAGGTCGCATTATTGAACGCGGAAACCATGAAGAATTACTTGAACACAAAGGTGTCTACTATCAATTAGCAACTGGTGCGATTGAATTGGATTAAAATAGTTTAATAGAATGAGTACGAAAAGAAAATCGTCGTTTTCTTTTCGTACTTTTTTTGTTTATTCACGCATTTTTTTTAACTTTCGTGTAAAATAAATCTAACGATAGTGAAAGGAATGATCTAGTGGGGAAATTAGTGACAGTTACAGGAATCGGTCATGTTTCTACAATTCCTGATACAGTATGTGTTGTTTTACAATTAGCAACGGTCCATGCTGAATACGCACAAGCGATTCAAGGGGCAAAGCAAAAGGTTACACAATTAGAAACAGTGATTACGGCACAGGGATTTTCTGTTGAAGAGTTAAAAACACAATCATTTTCAATAGATACCAAAGAAAAAAGTGAATTCAAAGAAGATGTTTGGCAAACGGAGTCCATTGGTTATGAAGTGAATCAAACCGTGACGTTGCAATTTCCGTTTCATCAAGAACGTTTGGAAGAATTGTTGACGAGTATTTCTAAAACAGAGGTACAACCAGTGATTTCACTTCAATTTACTGTCAGTGATCGTTTGACATTACAAAAACAATTATTAATCAACGCAACAAATGATGCACGCTTGCAAGCAGAAATTCTTGCAGAAGCTTCAAATTTACTATTAGGTGATTTAGTTCAGATTGAAAATAGCACAACTGAGCAACGCCCATTTCTTTCACCCATGGTCTTTCAATCTACTGTGAGTCGTCAAGCAGCAATGCCCACGATTCAACCAGCTATGATTGAAGAAACCTTATCTGTAACATTTTGTTGGAAATTAAAGAACAAATAGGAGGAACTGAAGATGACGAAAGCTTTGTTAATTGTAAACCCAAGTTCAGGTGGAGAAGAAGCCAAAAAATATGAAGAACAAGCAACTGAAAAATTAAACACTTTATTTGACGAAGTGATTGTTAAACATACAGAAGAAGCTGGCGATGCGATTGATTTTGCCAAAGAAGCTGCACAAGCAAAACTTGATAGCGTCTTTGCAATGGGGGGCGATGGCACGGTTAATGAAGCCATTAGTGGATTGGCAGAAGAAACCTATCGACCAAATTTTGGTTTCTTTCCATTAGGTACTGTGAACGATTTAGCCAGGGCCTTAAATTTACCATTAGATCCAGAAGAAGCAATTAGCAAGTTAGATATTAAGCGTACAAAATCATTGGATGTGGGTAAATTAAATGACCAATACTTCATGAATGTTGTAGCAATTGGTACAATTCCAGAATCAATTAATGATGTCGATGTTGAAGATAAAACTAAATTTGGTAAATTGGCTTATTTTATTTCAGGCATTAAAAATGTAATTGGGACTGAATCATATGACTTTGAATTAACAATTGACGGAGAGTCACAAGAAATTACAAGTACAACCCTCATTATTGGTTCAACTAATTCAGTTGGTGGTTTTGAACAATTATTTTCCGATGCACAAGTTGATGATGGTAAGATGCACTTATTATATCTTAAAGATGAAAGTTTATTGGAGACTGTAAAAAGTTTGCCCGACTTATTAACAGGTGTCAAAGAAAGTACGGACAATGTAGGTTATGTGACGTTTGAGAAAGGAACAATTGCTGTCAAAGAAAAAACACTTGGTACGAATGTAGATGGTGATGAAGGCCCAGAATTGCCAATTACTGTCGAAATATTACCTGCACATTTGACAGTATATGCCGGTGAAGTGAATGACTAACATTTCTATTCGAACAGCAACCATTGAAGATGCGTCAGCTTTATTGAGCATTTATGCACTGTATGTAGAAAAAACTGCCATTACGTTTGAATATACGGTACCGACTATTGAAGATTTTTCCAACCGAATTCAACAAACACTAGAAAGATACCCTTATTTAGTGGCAGAAACAGAGGATGGAGCAATTTTAGGGTATGCTTATGCCGGTGCCTATAAAATGCGAGCAGCCTATGATTGGGCGGTTGAAACAACGGTCTATGTCCAAGAAAATTGCCCAGTTAAAGGAATTGGTACTCAATTGTATCAAGCGCTAGAAGCGGTCTTAATGCGACAAAATGTTGTTCAATTATTAGCTTGTATTACTGCAGGAAATCAAAGAAGCGAACATTTCCATCAAAAATTTGGCTACCAACATGTTGGATTGTATACACAAGTTGGTTTTAAATTTAATCAATGGTTTGATGTGGTGTGGATGCAAAAAACACTTACAGAGCCGACGATTCCGCCACAAGCATTCATTCCATTTGCAAAACTTGATGAAAAAACAAGATAGGTCATTTGATCTGTCTTGTTTTTTCAGTGTGCATGGTAATTCATGATAAGACCGTTTATAATAGAAAGAAGAAATTTGATGAAGAGGTGAGATGTTTGAGTAAGCGTATGGAAAGAATTTATCAATATATTGTGGATCGAGAGAATGAATCTTCTAATTTAGAAAAAATTGCTGTTACTACTGCTGAAATTGCTGAAGCTCTTCAAATTCAACGGAGTAATGTCAGTAAAGATTTGAACCAACTTGTACGTGAAGGTCGTTTACTTAAATTAGATGGTCGTCCAGTTGGTTATACATTAGCGGCAACGATTCATAATGTACAGGAAAAATATGTACCAAGCTACAAAGAAAGTCGTCAACCACGTGAAAAAAGAAAACCTCAGCGTATTTCACAATTTTTACCAGCGAATGATATTTTTGCGCGTATTATTGGGATGAATGGCAGTATGAAAAATGCCGGAGAACAAGCGAAAGCAGCAATTTTGTATCCTCCACGAGGGTTGAATTGTTTAATCACCGGTCCAACTGGTTCAGGAAAGACTTTTTTTGCGCACGCAATGTTTCAATTTGCGAAGGCGAATCAAGTAATTGCGGAAGACAAAGAAATGATAGTATTCAATTGTGCCGATTACGCGAATAATCCCGAGTTGTTAATGAGTCATTTATTTGGTTATGTTAAAGGTGCTTTTACTGGAGCTGATGCGGAGAAGTTAGGTGTAATTGATCAGGCTGACGGAAGTATGCTCTTTTTAGATGAGATTCATCGTTTGCCACCAGAAGGACAAGAAATGATTTTTTATTTTATGGATCATGGCTCTTATAGCCGTCTTGGTGAAACAGGGAAAAATCATTTTGCGGATGTACGAATTGTGGGTGCAACCACTGAAGACCCTAATTCGGCATTATTAGATACATTTGTTCGAAGAATTCCAATTAATATCCAAATGCCTTCTTTTGAAAAGCGGCCGGCTAATGAGAAGCTCGATTTGGTTAAAATCATGGTATCTCACGAAGCGAGTCGTATTCAACGAACCATTTCTTTAACGGAAGATGTGGTAAAAGCTTTAATTGGAAGTGTTAGTTTTGGAAATATTGGACAGCTAAAATCAAACGTTCAATTAGTTTGCGCGCGCGGTTTTTTAAATCACATGCATCAATCGCAAATTGATATCACTTTAGAAGATGTTCCAGAAGGCATTCGTTCTGGTTTGATTATGTTAGCGAATAAACGTGAAATTTTAATGGAACTGTCTCATAGTCTTGAACCTAAAATTGTTATTCAACCTAATGAAGACATTTTAAATATTCAATCAGATTCATATGAACTACCGTATAATTTATATGATATTATCGGTGATAAAGCTGCCTTGTTAAAAGCTGATGGCGTCGATCAAGAAGCAATTAATCATTTTATTTCGACGGATATTAATGTGCATTTAAAATCGTTTTATAAAGATCATGGCTTTTCTTTTCATGCGGATAATAAATTGAGTGAATTTGTTGACCAAAAAATCATTGAACTAACCAACCGAATTTATACCATTGTTCGCAATCGTTTGAATTATGATTTTCAGCAAAATTTTGTGTATGCGATGAGTTTGCATATTAGTTCATTTTTGAAAAAAATTCAGTTAGGAGAAACAAGACATACCAATGATAACATCCGTGAAATGGTAGCGGACTATCCAGAAGAATTCAAAGTTGCGCAAGAAATCCGTCAGTTTATTGGGGAATCATTTAATGTAGCGATTCCAGAAAGCGAAGAATATTATTTAGCTGTATTGTTGGTTTCGTTGAAAAATAGTTCTGCGGAAGGCAAGATTGGGGTAGTTGTGGCTGCACATGGCAATAGTACAGCAACAAGTATGGTTGATGTCGTGAAGCAATTATTGGGTGTTGAACAGGTAGCTGCAGTTGATATGCCGTTAGACATGCCACCTAAAATTGCATTAGAAAAAATGAAACAAGCAGTACTTATGGTCAATGAAGGCAGCGGTGTTTTATTATTAGTTGATATGGGTTCTTTAGTCACCTTCAATGCCGAAATTCAACGTGAAACGGGTGTGTTTGTGCGAACAATTGATATGGTCACTACACCCATTGTATTAGAAGCAGTTCGTAAAGCTTCTGTATTAGGAACGAGTTTGAAAGAATTGTATGAGTCACTAGAGAATTTTCGTGGGTACAGTCGTTTAGAGGAGTTTCCACATTCGGGTGTTCAGCCACATTTACCACGAGGCATTTTAGCGATTTGTGCGTCTGGTGAAGGTACTGCTGAACAAATTAAGGGCATCATTCAACATACGTTAGATAAAAAAAATATCACGGATATTGAAATTTTAACGTTATCTGTTTTGGATTTAAAAGAAAAAGTCCCGCAGATCCAAAAGAAATATGAATTGATTGCAACGACTGGTGTCATCGATCCTAAATTACCGGTACCCTTTATTTCATTAGAAAACTTTATGACACAAGATACCGACGAACTGATTGATCGATTATTGACAGGAAATCAACTGTTATCTGAAACAGTCGAACTAAATCAAGAACAAACAAAACAAGTCTGTATCGAATTTTTAGAAAATAATTATACTTTCTTGAATCCGAAAAAAATGATTGAGCCCTTATGGAAATTTACAGCAGATGTGATGAATAGTTCGCATATTCCAAGTGAAGAAAAAGGCTTCCGTATTAATTTCTTATTGCATGCAGCAGGTTTGTTAGAACGAGTTTTATTAAACCAACCACTGACTACGAATGAAGAAGAAATACATTGGTTGCAAGAAAATGAAGACTATGAGCAATTACATGTTCATGTGTTATCGTTAGGAAGAACGCTAAACTTAACGATTCCGTTAGCAGAAGAGTATTATTTGCTAACGATGATTCATCGTCAAGTGAAAGAAAAAGTTTGATACAATACACTAAAACGATACACAAAATGAAGTGTATCGTTTTAGTGTATTGTATTTTTTTGAGAAAAAGTATTAAATCAACAGTGTATCATTTAGTGTTTTGGCACGCTTCTTGCTTGTATTAAAGTGCATGAGGAGGTGGAAAATTACTAACAGCCAGAGACAGGAGGCGAGGCAATGGAGATTCGATTAGCAAGAATCGATGATCGATTGATTCACGGGCAAGTAGCTACAGCTTGGGCAAAACAAATTAATATTAATCGTATTATTGTCGTTAGTGATGAAGTAGCTAATGATTCACTGCGAAAGTTTTTACTGCAAGAAGCAGCGCCACCAGGTATTAAATCCAATGTCGTAACTGTTTCGCGTATGTTAGACGTTTACGATAACCAATTATTTCAAGAACAAAAAGTCATGTTATTATTTACCAATCCGCAAGATGTGGAACGTTTGATACGTGGAGGAATGAGATTGAATTCATTAAATATTGGTGGTATGCGTTTTACAGCAGGAAAACGAATGATTACAAATTTTGTTTCAATCGATGAACAAGATGCGGACGCTTTTCGTTACTTAGATGAGCAAGGAATTGAATTAGAAGTTCGCAAAGTCCCAACTGATCGTAAAGTCAATTTGATGGAACTGTTAGATAAGTTGTAAAGAAATATAGAAATTTAGAAAATAGGAGGTAAGAAGATGGTAGGAATTATCCTAGCAAGTCATGGAGATTTCGCTAAAGGGATTTTGCAATCAGGAGCGATGATTTTCGGTGAACAAGAAAACGTAGCTGCTTGTGTATTAGCACCAAGTGAAGGTCCAGATGACATCAAAGCAAAAATGCAAGAAGCAATTAATTCATTTGATGACCAAGAAGAAGTTCTTTTCTTAGTTGATCTGTGGGGAGGAACCCCCTTTAACCAAGCTAATAATTTATTAGAAGGTCATAAAGATAAGTGGGCAATTGTTTCAGGTATGAATTTACCAATGGTGATTGAAGCCTATGCTTCTCGTTTTTCAATGAATTCGGCACAAGATATTGCCGCAGCAATTTTAAACACTGCGCGCGATGGTGTCAAAATTAAACCAGAAGAATTAGAACCAGAAGTTGCTGCACCTGCTCAAGCAGCAGATGATGCTACACCAAAAGGAGCACTTCCTCCAGGAACAGTTGTGGGCGATGGCAAAATTAAATACGTCTTAGCACGTATTGATTCACGTTTATTACATGGTCAAGTAGCAACGGCTTGGACAAAAGCAACACAGCCAACACGTATTATTGTCGTTAGTGATGCTGTAGCTAAAGACGATTTGAGAAAACGTCTGATTGAACAAGCAGCCCCACCAGGAGTAAAAGCAAATGTCGTTCCAATTGATAAAATGATTGAAGTAGCAAAAGATCCACGTTTTGGTTCAACAAAAGCATTATTATTATTTGAAAATCCACAAGATGTTGTTCGTGCAGTTGAAGGTGGCGTAGAAATTGAAGAAGTAAACGTAGGTTCAATGGCACATTCAACCGGTAAAGTTGTGGTAAATAACGTATTATCTATGGGGAAAGACGATGTCAAATCTTATGAAAAATTAAAAGAATTAGGATTAAAATTTGATGTTCGTAAAGTACCAAATGACTCTAGAGCTAATTTAGATGAATTATTAAATAAAGCAAAATCAGAGTTGAAATAAAAAAATAAATTGAACTAGGAGGTTTATCATGTCAGATTTAAATTTTATCCAAGTGATATTGGTCGTTGCTGTTGCCTTTTTAGCTGGTATGGAAGGAATTTTGGATGAATTTCAATTCCATCAACCATTGGTAGCATGTACATTAATTGGATTAGTAACAGGGAATTTAGAAGCAGGGATTATGCTAGGTGGATCATTACAAATGATTGCTCTTGGATGGGCAAACATTGGCGCAGCCGTAGCACCCGATGCAGCGTTAGCATCAGTTGCAGCAGCAATTATTTTAGTTTTAGGTGGTCAAGGAGCAGCAGGTATCCCTTCTGCAATTGCGATCGCTATTCCTCTAGCTGTAGCTGGTTTATTCTTAACAATGGTTGTTCGTACATTAGCTGTACCATTAGTTCACATGATGGATGCCGCTGCTGAAGAAGGAAACTATAGAAAAATCGAAATTTTACAAATTTTAGCTATTTGTATGCAAGGTGTTCGTATTGCAATTCCAGCAGCTGCATTGCTATTTATTCCAGCATCAGTTGTTCAATCTGGTTTAGAATCAATGCCTGCATGGTTAACAGAAGGTATGGCTATCGGCGGTGGTATGGTTGTAGCCGTTGGTTATGCATTAGTCATTAACATGATGGCAAACAAAGAAGTTTGGCCTTTCTTCATTCTTGGATTTGTTGTAGCTGCCATTACTGATTTGACTCTTATCGGAATTGGTGCAATCGGTGTTGCTTTAGCGCTTATCTACTTGAACCTATCTAAAATGGGTGGTTCTTCAACAGGTGGAGGCGGAGGAAACGCAAGTGACCCTCTAGGTGACATTCTAAACGATTATTAATCTTTCAAAGGAGGAATAGGAAAAATGGCAGAAGAAAAAATTCAATTAACGAAAAGAGATCGTTTAGCTGTTGCATGGCGTTCAACATTTATCCAAGGATCTTGGAACTATGAACGTATGCAAAACGGCGGGTTCGCCTTTTCAATGATTCCAGCAATTAAAAAATTATATAAAACAAAAGAAGACCGCGCAGCAGCGTTAAAACGCCACTTGGAATTCTTTAACACACATCCATATATCGCATCACCAATTTTGGGTGTAACATTGGCCTTAGAAGAAGAACGTGCCAACGGAGCAGCTGTGGATGATGTAGCAGTTCAAGGGGTAAAAGTTGGGATGATGGGTCCTTTAGCCGGTATCGGTGATCCAGTATTCTGGTTCACTGTACGTCCAATGTTAGGTGCATTAGGTGCATCACTAGCCATGGGTGGAAATATCTTAGGTCCAATCATTTTCTTCCTAGCATGGAATATTATTCGTTGGGCATTCATGTGGTATACACAAGAATTTGGTTATAAAGCAGGTTCAGCAATTACAGATGATTTATCTGGTGGTTTATTACAAGATGTAACAAAAGGTGCTTCGATTCTAGGTATGTTCGTCTTGGCATCCTTAGTCCAACGATGGGTAAATATTAGTTTTGTTCCAACTGTTTCAGAAGTTGAACTTTCACCAGGTGCTTATATCGAATGGGATAAAGTTCAAATGACAGGTGAAGGATTGCAATCAGTCTTTGGTGATATCGCAGCTGGTAAAGCATTGTCTAATATCCAAGTCACAACATTACAAGATAACTTAGATCAATTGATTCCTGGTTTAGCAGGACTATTATTGACATTCTTATGTATGTGGTTATTGAAGAAAAAAGTTTCACCAATCGTGATTATCCTTGGATTATTCGTTGTTGGTATCTTAGGCCACGTTATCGGATTATTATAATTATTTCAAACGAAACCAGACAAGAAACGTTTCTTCGTCTGGTTTTCTTTACATAATTTGATTTTACAAGTTGGAATGAAAAACGCTATACTAATAGAAAAATATGAGGTGAAAAAGATGGTTCAATCGTTAAATACAAAAGTTGATCTAGTTATCAACGCAACAGCTTTTACAGGACTAACAGATTATGGAAAAATTATGATTGGCGATAAAGGATTTGAATTTTATAACGATCGCGATGCGCGAAAATTCATTCAAATCCCTTGGGAAGAAGTTGATTACGTTGTTGCTTCTGTCTTGTTCAAAGGGAAATGGATTCCGCGTTACGCAATTCAAACGAAACGTAATGGAACATATACGTTTGCTTCAAAACAACCGAAAGTAGTGCTACGAGCAATAAGAGCATACGTGGAGCCTAGTCGAATGGTCCATTCATTGAGCTTTTTCGATGTTATCAAACGTGGCGTACTCTCTATTGGGAAGAAAAAATAACTTACCTTATATAGATATTATTTTCTGCAACGAAGCGTGTGTGTTAGAATAATAGTATCATGTATAAGGAGGTGCTTCATATGCATTGGTTATGGGTATTGATTGTCGGTGCGGTTATCGGCGCAATCGCAGGTTCCATTACCGGAGAAAAACGTGGCTGTTTATTTAATATTATTGCAGGTATTATTGGTTCTTCAATTGGAGAAAGTTTATTCAGTAGCTGGGGACCTAATGTAGCTGGAATGGCGATTATTCCATCTATTTTAGGAGCAGTTATTTTTGCAGCAGTCATTTCATTTTTCTTTGGAAAAAGTAAATAATTAACAGACGAATCAGTGAAGACATTGATTCGTCTTTTGCTTTTATAAGTCTACTCTTTTCTCTTTAAGACGAAGTTTGTTATAATGAAAAATGAATTTAAAGGGAAAGAAGGAATAACATGTTACGAGTACAAAAATTACGTGAAGCAATGAAAAAAGAAGCGATAGACGGTTTCTTAGTTACGAGTCCTTACAATCTTCGTTATTTAACAAATTTCACTGGTACAACAGGATTAGCAGTTATTACATTAGACAAAGCTTTTTTTGTGACTGATTTTCGTTATACAGAACAAGCAGCAAAACAAGCACAAGGATATGAAATCGTCAAAAATGCCGGTCCGATTTTTGATGAAGTTGCTCGTATCTGTCAAGAAGAGGAAATTAACGCATTGGCTTTTGAAGAGACACAAGTTAGTTTTGCAGAATATACTGTTTTAGAAGATATCATTGAAGAGTCTGCCTTGGTTCCTATTGCTGGCATGATTGAAAATTTACGCGAAGTAAAAGACGAAACAGAGATTGCAACGATTCAACAAGCTTGTCATATTGCAGATCAAGCCTTTTCACATATCTTAAAAATGGTTCGTCCTGGTATGACAGAAATTGAAGTAGCCAATCAATTAGACTTCTTTATGCGTTCGTTAGGTGCGACAAGTGTCTCGTTTGAAACAATTGTAGCTAGTGGTGTCCGTTCAGCTATGCCGCATGGGGTAGCAAGTAACAAAATCATCGAGCAAGGGGATTTAATTACACTTGACTTTGGCTGTTATTATAATGGTTATGTTTCTGATATGACTCGTACATTTGCGATTGGTGATCCAGGAGAAAAATTAAAAGAAATTTATCAAATTGTTTTAGATGCGCAATTGCAGGTTTTAGAAGCAGCTAAACCTGGAATGACAGGGATTGAATTAGACGCAGTGGCTCGAGATTATATTGCTTCCTTTGGTTATGGTGAAGCATTTGGCCACTCTACCGGCCATGGGATTGGCTTAGAGATTCATGAAGGACCGAATGTTTCTTTCCGTGCTGAGAAAGCTTTTGTGCCAGGCAATATCATTACCGATGAACCAGGAATCTATTTACCAGGAATTGGCGGCGTTCGGATTGAAGATGATTTATTGATTACTGAAACAGGAAATAAAGTTTTAACACATTCGCCAAAAGAATTAATCATCTTGTAATTTCGACTGAATAAGAGGACTTTTTATAGCTTATCTGGTGATTAAATGATAAACTATAATCGAAGTTCAGGCTCATTCTCCACTAGAAAAAAACAGTGGTAAGGATTGTTTGAGGACTGTCAACATAGGTTTTGAACTGTAAGATTTTTTTCAGTGGTATCTGTTTATCTAAAATACCGCAGAAGGTTAAATCGTATTCAGAGATGGAGGAATTTAGAATGGTCGATGAAAAAAATTTCGTATTAGATGCTAATCAAGAATTAGGGGAAATTGTCATTGCTCCTGAAGTGATTGAAGTAATTATTGGTATTGCTGCTTCAAAAGTAGATGGCGTATACCGTATGCAAAGCACATTCGCAAATAACGTAACAGAACTATTAGGTCGTTCTGCTTATGGTAAAGGTGTTCGTTTAGAAATGGACGATACTGGTATCAAAGTAGACATCTATACCTATATGAAATATGGGGTTTCTGTACCAAAAGTAGCAATGGAAATGCAAAAACGTGTGAAAGAACAAGTTTTATTTATGACAGATGTTAATTTGTCAGAAGTGAATATTCATGTGATGGCGGTTGTCCCAGAAAAACCAGAACAATTGGATTTAGAAGAACTATTTGGAAATGACGAGGAAGAAAATGAGTAAAGAATTATCAAGACATGAAATCAGACAAATGGCTGTTCAGGCACTATTTCCGTTAGATTTCAATCAAGATTTAGAGAAAAAAGACGCCATTTTTCATGCGATTGAATTAGAACATGAAGATATGATTGATGAAGAACACGAAAATTTTATACCGACCTATCTAGATTTATTAGTAACTGGTGTTTGTGAAAATAAAGAATCATTGGATAAAATGATTCAAGAGCATTTACGCCGTGGTTGGAGTCTACAACGTCTTTCTAAAATGGATGTAACTATTTTACGTATCGCATTATTTGAAATGTTGTATGTCGATAATGTTCCCAATAAAGTTGCTTTAAATGAAGCAATTGAATTAGCAAAAACCTTTAGTGATGATCAATCACGTAAGTTTATCAATGGTGTGTTATCAACTATCAATAATAAATTAGAAGCTAGCGAATAGGCTAGCTTCTTTTCTACAACGAATTAACGAAGATTATGGATTGGATAACTCGAATTTTCGTTTTTTATACCGAATACACGAACGAAAATGAATGTTTTTTTGAAAATGATAATGAAAATATTTTTTGAGAAATCAATATGTGTTAAAATGTTAAAAAATGCAAGGGGGCTATTTAACAAAATGGGTGTATTAATCAATGGAAAAGAATTAGCAGAAAAAATGCAAGAAGAAATTCGTTTAGAGGTCCAACAATTAGTCAAAAAAAATCTTCAACCAGGGTTAGTTGTTTTATTAGTTGGTGAAAATCCAGCTAGTCAAACCTATGTCAAAAACAAAGAATTGGCAGCAACACGTATCGGGATTCATTCAAAAGTAGAACGTTATCCAGCTACAATTACTGAAGATGAGTTGTTGGCAGAAATTGAAAAATACAACCAAGATCCAGCTTTTCATGGCATTTTAGTCCAACTTCCTTTACCAAACCATATTGATGAAGAGAAAATTTTATTAGCAATTGATCCTAAAAAAGATGTCGATGGTTTTCATCCAATGAATCTAGGACGTCTATTTGCCGGCGCGCCTGAAATGATTCCTTGTACGCCATATGGTATTATGAAGATGTTTGAAGCATACAATATTGATTTAGAAGGAAAAAATGCCGTAGTTATCGGTCGTAGCAATATCGTGGGTAAACCAATGGGACAATTATTATTAGCTAAAAATGCGACGGTTACGATGACACATTCACGTACAAAAAATTTACCAGAAGTTGCCAAACAAGCCGATATTTTAGTTGTGGCAATTGGCCGAGGCCATTTTGTGACCAAAGAGTTCGTTAAAGAGGGTGCTGTTGTCATCGATGTAGGGATGAATCGCAGTCCAGAAGGTAAATTAATTGGGGATGTGAAATTTGACGAAGTAGAACCAATTGCAGGTTATATCACGCCTGTACCAAAAGGGGTTGGCCCAATGACAATTACCATGTTAATGATGCAAACCGTTGAAGCGGCAAAACGTCAGGAGATAGAAAAATAAAATGACACAGAAGTATTTGTCTGTGACTGCGCTGACGAAATACTTAAAGCGAAAATTTGATGTTGATCCGTATTTAGAACGAGTGTTTTTAACTGGAGAAATTTCAAATTTTCGTTTGCGTCCAAATCATCAGTATTTCAGCTTAAAAGATGATGGTGCTAAAATTTCAGCAGTAATGTTCAAAGGAGCGTTTGACAAACTCGCTTTCAGACCCGAAGAAGGGATGAAAGTGATGGCTGTTGGGCGTATTTCTTTGTACGAAGCTAGTGGGAATTATCAAATCTATGTTGAGCATATGGAACCTGATGGAGTAGGCGCATTGTATCAAGCGTATGAACAGTTAAAAGCCAAATTAGATAAAGAAGGTTTATTTCAAGCACCAAAAAAAATATTGCCGAAATATCCGAAACGGATTGCAGTGCTTACTAGTCCAAGTGGGGCAGTTATTCGTGATATTATTACCACGACACGACGAAGATATCCAATTGCTCAAATTGTATTATTCCCAACAGTTGTTCAAGGAGCTAAAGCAGCGGATGATGTGGTGAAAAACATTGGACGCGTAGAAGCGATGGGAAATTTTGATACAATGATTATTGGGCGTGGCGGCGGTTCAATTGAAGATTTATGGCCCTTTAATGAAGAACGGGTAGCTCGCGCCATTTTTGAAGCAAAGACCCCAATTATTTCTTCTGTTGGACATGAGACAGATACGACGATTGCTGATTTAGTTGCTGATGTTCGAGCTGCAACACCAACTGCAGCAGCTGAATTGGCAGTTCCCGTTTTGACAGAGGAGTTATTGCGAATTGAAGAACGTCAAGCGCGTTTAATTCAAGCGTACGCTAATCAAATGCAACGGAAAGATGAACGTTTCCAACGCGTACAAAATTCCTATATATTCCGTCAACCCGAGCGATTATATGAAGCACAATCATTGAAGTTAGATCAACTACAACAACGCTTAATGCAACAAATGCAAACATTAATTTATGAAAAAGAACGTACAGCCAATCAAACCATTCATCGTTTGGCGCAAGTTGTGCCAACTGCACGCGTTCGTGAGTCAAAACAACAAGTCAATTATTTGTCAGAACGTTTAGATAAACAAATGCAATTGATTTTTGAACAGAAGCAACGACAATTTCAACAAACACTTCAATCGCTGGATTTATTAAGCCCACTAAAAATTATGGGACGTGGATACAGCTATACGACCAAAGAAACGGTTGTCAAATCAGTTCAAGAGTTAGCTGTCGGCGATGTTTTAGATGTCCATTATCAAGATGGGCAAGCAAAAGTTGAAGTTCTTGAAATTAAGGAGGAAAAGCATGATAAATCCAACATTTGAAGAATCATTACAAGAATTAGAACAAATTGTTACACGCCTAGAACAAGGTGATGTTCCTTTAGAAGAAGCATTAACTGCTTTCCAGCAAGGCATGATTTTGAGTAAACAATGTAAAGATACCCTATCAAAGGCAGAACAAACATTAACTAAAATGATGACAGAAGCCAATGAAGAAGTTCCATTTGAAGAGGCGGAAAAATGAGTAGATTAACAACTTTTCAAACCAAAGAAATTCAACAAACCGAAACAGAAATGGTTCGGTTTGTTCGTGAGCATACAAATAATCAAAGACTACAAGAAAGTATGCTATACTCAATTGATGCTGGTGGGAAACGAATTCGACCACTCTTATTGTTAGCTACAATTGCATCATTTAACAAAGAAATTTCTTTGGGTGGGTATCAAACAGCAGCAGCACTTGAAATGATTCATACGTATTCATTAATTCACGATGATTTACCAGCGATGGATAATGATGATTTACGTCGTGGAAAACCGACCAATCATAAAGTATATGGTGATGCGATGGCTATTTTAGCTGGGGATGGTTTATTAACACTAGCATTTGAATTAGTGAGCATGGCGGAAATCGAACCAACTGAAAAAGTTTTACTTTTACAATTATTAGCTAAAGCTTCCGGAACACATGGGATGGTTGCTGGTCAAGCCGCTGATATGCAAGCGGAAGGAAATAAACTTTCAATAGAAGAATTAATGGCGATTCATCAACGCAAAACAGGGGCATTAATTCGTTTTGCAGTGGTTGCCGGGGGGATTTTAGCTAATCAGTCAGAAGGCACCCTTGAAAAGTTAGATCAATTAGCCAAACATCTAGGCCTAGCTTTCCAAATTCGAGACGACTTATTAGACGTTGTCAGTACGACTGAAGAATTAGGTAAAGAAACAAATCGAGATAAATTACTTGAAAAAAGTACGTATCCAGGTTTATTAGGTTTAGAAGGAGCTAAAAAAGCTTTAACAGATGAACTAACTGCTGCTGAGGCAATTTTAAATGAATTAGCTTTATTATCGACATTTGACGCAGAGTTATTAAAAGAAGTTTGCGGCCTATTTTATTTATAAAGAAAGAGGAACTACATGAAAAAAGAACGAGTCGATGTGTTGGCATTTCAACAAGGCCTTTTTGAAACACGAGAACAAGCCAAACGTGGCGTTATGGCAGGGTTAGTCTACATGGAAAAAAATAATGAACGTTTAGACAAACCCGGCGAAAAAATTCCAATGGACACAATGTTACAGATTAAAGGACAAAAACTACCGTATGTTTCTCGTGGTGGATTAAAATTAGAAAAAGCGTTAAAAATTTTTGATTTTACCGTGCAAGATAAAACAGTACTAGATATTGGTGCATCTACAGGTGGTTTTACCGATGTTGCTCTACAAAATGGTGCGAAGCAAAGTTATGCGTTGGATGTAGGATACAATCAACTAGCTTGGAAAATCCGCCAAGATCCACGAGTGACAGTGATGGAAAGAACGAATTTCCGCTATTGTCAACCGTCAGATTTTACAAATGGCGTACCAGAAGTTGCGACAATTGATGTTTCTTTCATTTCATTACGCTTAATGTTGCCACCCCTTCACGCAATTTTAGCCAATCAAGGTGATGTAATGGCTTTAATCAAACCTCAATTTGAAGCAGGTAGAGAAGCTGTAGGGAAAAATGGTATTGTTCGTGACCCGTTAACACATCGAGCGGTGTTAGAAGATATTTTACACTTTGCACTTAATGAGAACTATGACGTGAAAAATTTAAGTTATTCACCGATTACAGGTGGCGAAGGAAATATTGAATTTATTGTCCATTTACAAAAATCAGCAACAGCAGGTGAGATTTCTGAAACGGTAGACATTGAAAAAATAGTTCATGAAGCCCATCAACAATTAGATAAATAAAATGAGATTCTTTAGAAAGAAATAGTTTTCTAAAGAGTCTTTTTTTAGCGGGATGGTTCTTTCTTTCTAGGAGAAAATGAGCTATGATAAATAAGAATTTAACTAGGGGGAAAGCTTTATGAGAAAAAAAGAGCGCCATCGTTTGATTACGCGACTTTTAACTGAATATGATATTCAAAAACAAGAAGAATTTGTAGCGTATTTAAAACAAAAAGATGTTTACGTAACACAAGCGACAATTTCTAGAGATATCAAAGAATTGAAATTAATCAAAGTACCGGCGGCTTCAGGAGGTTACCGCTACAGTTTACCATTAGAATCCACGGAAGACGTTGTCGAAAAATTGGATAAATTATTAAAAAATGCGTTTGTTTCGGTGGATGAAATGGATAAATTTGTTATTTTGCGTACTTTACCAGGAAATGCTTCTGCAGTTGCTAATTTAATTGATAAACGTTTTAAAGAGGAATTATTTGGTACACTTAATGATGACGATAATATTTTAATGATTGCACGTACACAAGAAGCACGTAGTCTTTTGTTTAACGAATTAAAAAAATATAACCGCTAGGAGTGAATCGTATGCTACTAGAGCTAACGATTGAAAATTTTGCTATTATTCCCAAATTACATTTGTCTTTTCATCAAGGAATGACGGCGTTAACGGGAGAAACAGGAGCCGGAAAATCGATTATTATTGATGCGATGGGCCTACTAGCTGGCAGTCGTGGTTCCAGTGATTATATTCGCCAAGGAGCAGATAAATGTTTACTGGAAGGGTTATTTGAATTACCACAACAAAAAGGGTTTCGCCAAGTAATGGATGAGTTAGGCATTGATTATTCCGATGAACTATTAATTGTTCAACGAGATATGTCTCTTTCTGGCAAAAATATCTGCCGAGTGAACGGGCGGACAGTAACTTTGGCAAATCTTCGTCGGATTGGGATGTATTTAGTAGATATTCAAGGTCAAAACGAACATCAAGAATTACTTCAAGCTGAGAAACATTTATCGTTAATGGATAGTTTTGGTTCTCAAAAATTTCAACAACAATTAGCAAATTATCATATGCACTACCATGAATTCCGTCAATTAGAAAAACGCGTACGTAAAATTCAATTGAACGAACAATCTTACGTACAACGGATGGATATGCTGCGTTTTCAACAAGAAGAAATTGAGCAAGCGGATTTGCAACCAAATGAAGAAGAACTGTTAGTTGAAGAGCGTGACAAACTAAGTAATTTTCAAAAAATTGTCGATGCTTTAGCAAAGGCATATGGGATGCTTTCATCAGAAACGGGTGATAGTCTGGATGGAGTTAGTATTGCATTTAATGAAATTCAAGGAATTGCCCATTTGGATGTGGAATATGAACAAATTAGCGAAAACATCCAAAATGCGTATTATTTGTTACAAGATGCGGCAAGTGATATTTCCCGTCAAATGGATCATTTAGAATTAGATGAAGAACGTTTAGAAGAAGTTGTGTTGCGCCTAGAAACAATCCGTCAATTGAAACGAAAATATGGTGATTCGGTACCAGCCATTTTAGCTTATTATGAAAAAATTTCTGATGAGCTGTCTGCAGCAACCATTACAGAAGGTCAATTAGAAGAGTTAGAATTGCAGTTAGAAGAAAAAGAACAATCTGTCTGGCAATTAGCTGAAGAATTGCATCAGCAACGGCAACAAATTGCTCAACAATTAGAGCAAGAAATTTTGCAAGAACTATCTGAGCTTTATATGGAAAATACTCAATTTGATGTGCATTTTGAAGAAAGCAAAGTTTTACGCGGAACTGGTTTTGATCAAGTTGAATTTTATTTGAGCACAAATCCAGGGGAACCTTTAAAACCTTTAGTCAAAGTTGCTTCTGGTGGGGAATTATCTCGTATTTTATTAGCCTTAAAAACGATTTTTTCGAAAACGCAAGAAATGACCAGCATTGTGTTTGATGAAGTAGACACTGGGGTGAGTGGCCGTGTCGCACAAGCTATTGCTGAGAAAATCGCAAAAATTGCAAGAAATTCTCAAGTGCTGTGTATTACGCATCTACCACAAGTTGCAGCAGTTGCTGATTATCAATATTTTATTTCCAAAGCAGTTAAAGAAGGTCGCACTCAAACACACGTTGCTCAACTAACAAATGAAGAACGTGTGGAGGAAGTTGCGCGTATGCTTGCAGGTGCAGAAATTACTGAATTAACTTTGGAACATGCACGTGAGCTATTACGAATTGCAGGGAAAGTTGCACAAAGTTAATACAAAAAAAGAGGTCTGGGTAATTACACTCAGACCTCTTATTTGGAAGTATTTTCTTATGAAAATGCTGCAAGTGCACCTAAAATAGCTGTGCCAATAGTAATAACTAACATTAACCAAATAACAACTTTTGTGATTTTAGAAAATGTACTGCTTGGTTTTTTGTCGTTCATTTTGAGTCATCCTTTTTTATTGATAGTGACAGTGTACAACCAATAGCCAAATAACTCAAGATTTCTAATCATAAAAATATCAAAGTGTCAGAAAAAATGAAGAGATAGGTTTCTCTTTTGTGCTGTTTCGATTTTTGGTATAATAATTTGTTTTCAAGGACTACTTATAAAAAATAAACATAAACTAATTGTAAAAAGAAAGGATACAAACTAATGACAACATTCTCACCGATTCTATTGCTCTGGTATATTTTCCCGCTGATTGTGCTTTTAGTAGCACAAATAATTGTCAAATTATTGTCTTTAACCAAACGATTTCAATTAAAAGCGCCTGATTTAGCCGTACCTTTTTTAATTTATGGGATACATGCGCTATCAGTAGCAACTTTTACGACCTCTATTTTTCCGTATTACTTACTATCGATTCTTTCTTTAGGAATTGGTCTAGCATTTTTTCATGCGTATTTTTATGCAGAAATCAAATATGGGCGTTTCTTCAAAATGTATTGGCGTTCGGTATATCTACTGTCCTTATTATTACATGCTATTCTAGTAATAGTGAACATCATTTCTATGGTGTAGACCTATTTTCTTAAAGTTTTTTTAAAATCTTTTAAAAGCTTGTCGTTTCTAGAAATTCCTTTTTTGGTAAAGATAAATCAAACAACTTTCCCTCCATTTTTGTATAAATTGTGGTAGAAAGTGGGGGATTGTGGTAGACTGTGTTTATTAGGTGGCGACGGGAGGAAACATCGATGTTTATGGGAGAATTTCAACATTCTATCGATGCAAAAGGCCGGCTTATTGTCCCATCCAAATTGCGAGATAAACTCGGGGAAAAATTTGTGGTGACTAGAGGGCTAGACGGCTGTCTTTTTGGCTACCCTCTACCTGAATGGGAGAAATTAGAAGAGAAGTTAAATGAAATGCCTCTTGCGAAAAAAGATGCAAGAACATTTGTAAGATTCTTCTACTCCGCAGCAACTGAATGTGAAATTGACAAGCAAGGTCGAATCAATATTCCTGCGACATTACGAAAACATGCGAACTTAGTAAAAAGTTGTGTGATTATCGGCGTTTCTAATCGTATTGAGATTTGGGATGAAGAGCGTTGGGAAGCATTTTCGACAGAAGCTGAAGAAAACTTTGATGAAATTGCCGAAACCATGATTGATTTTGGCTTATAGAAAGAGGCAAATAAATGGTAGAGTTTCAACATTATACCGTCATGAAGAAAGAAACGGTTGATGGTTTGAATATAAAACCCAGTGGAATATATGTTGACTGTACCCTAGGTGGTGCCGGTCATAGTGAATATATTTTAAAACAATTAAATGAACAAGGGCATTTATATGCGTTTGACCAAGACCAAAAAGCAATTGATTTTGCAAATGAACGTTTAGCATCTTATGTAGAAAAAGGACAAGTAACATTTATAAAACGTAATTTCCGATATTTAAAAGAAGAGTTAAATCAATTAGGTATTACCAAGGTAGATGGGATTCTCTATGACCTAGGTGTTTCTTCACCTCAATTGGATGAAGCAGAGCGTGGGTTTAGTTATCATCAAGATGCCCCATTAGATATGCGAATGGACCAAACGGCATCATTGTCTGCCTATGAAGTAGTAAATGAATATGACTATCATGAATTAGTAAAAATATTTTTCCGTTATGGCGAAGAAAAATTCTCAAAACAAGTGGCACGAGCAATTGAACGTGCGCGTGAAGTTTCACCGATCGCAACAACGGGTGAGTTAGTTGAAATTATTAAATCAGCGATTCCAGCACCAGCGAGACGCAAGGGTGGACATCCTGCTAAACGAATTTTCCAAGCAATTCGTATCGCTGTGAATGATGAGTTAGGTGTCGTTGAGGATTCTTTGGAACAAGCAATTGAATTATTGAATAAGAATGGACGTATCAGCGTAATTACCTTCCACTCGTTAGAAGATCGTATTGTAAAAAGCATCTTCAAAGAATATAGCACAATGAAAGATTTACCTCCAGGTTTACCGGTCATTCCCGACGAATTCCAACCAGAATTAAAAGTCATTACTCGTAAGCCTCTGCTACCCTCGGAAGAAGAGCTGGCAGAAAATAATCGTTCCCGTAGTGCTAAGCTGCGAATAGCTGAAAAACTAAAGGAAAAGGAGTAGCTGGTATGGCTGAATTAAATGCACATCATGAAGTGCCCTATGAAGAGCATCCAAGTCATGAGCCATCGCATACTCCTGAACGTCCTGAAGTTGTTGTTGTCCCTTTATCTCCAGCACGTAAGTTAAGTCGCATCTCTACCATGGAAAAAGTGATTAGCTTAAGTCTATTAGTAACGTTTATTGCATTAGGTTTACTAATGATTAGTTTACGTACAACTATTAGCCAAGTTGAGCATAGCATTTCTATTCTTCAAGATGACGTAACAACTAACGAAGCAGAAATTCTTCAATTAGAACAAGAAAAAAATGAATTGTCTAAAAGTGAACGAATTCAAAAAATTGCTGAAGAAGAAGGATTATCCATTAATAGTGATAATTTAAGGAAAGTGAAGAAGTAAATGCGAATTATAGAGAAAATCAAGCAGTACTTTAAAAAGAAAAATTTGTCTACAATGAACAATCGCAAAAAAGTAGGAATTATTCTCTTTACTACGAGTATTGGATTGTTCTTTTTATTTGTCACTCGATTAAGCTATATTGTGATTGTTGGACAAGTAGCAGGGACTTCTTTAGAAGAAAAAACACAAAATTTATATAAAGGAAGTCAAGTCATCAAAGCGAAACGTGGCACAATTTATGATCGCAATGGTGTAGCTATCGCAGAAGATGCAACTTCATATTCTTTATATGCTGTATTAAGTACAGATTATCGTAGTGGCAATAAGAATTTATATGCTGAAGAAAAAAACTTTGAAGCCTTAGCGACGATTGTATCAGATATTTTAAATGGTCGTGTTCGTAAAACGACAGTCGAAAAAGTTTTAAAAAGTGGTCTAGAAAATAATAAATACCAAGTAGATATTCCGAATGGTAAGAATATTACTTTACAAGAAAAACAAGCCATTGAAGAAGCCATGGAAAAGCAAAAAATACAAGGACTTTATTTTGAAGAACATCCTTCTCGCATCTATCCAAATGGGGTTTTCTCTTCACATTTTATTGGGTATGCAGATATTCAAGTGAATCAAGAAACCAAAAAAGAGGAATTGTTAGGACGGATGGGATTAGAAGAAGTTTATAATGATGTTCTTGCCGGAAAAGATGGCGAAATGACTTTCCAAAAAGATAATTTCCAAAATCCATTGCCAGGAACAACTGCAGAAATAGAACCTGCTCAAGATGGTCAAGATATTTATACAACCTTAGATGTTCGGTTACAAAGCTATTTGGAAACATTGATGGATCAAGCTGTTAAAAATATCCAAGCAGAAGATATTACAGCTGTCTTAATGGAGGCAAAAACAGGTGAAGTCGTAGCGATGTCACAGCGACCAACCTTTAATCCAGAAACAAAAGCTGAATTTACCGATGAAGATTTTATTTGGCAAAATCTTTTTGCGCAAGACAATTATGAACCAGGTTCAACGATTAAAGTCTTAACTGTAGCAGGAGCTATTGATCAAGGTGTATTTAATCCAAATGAAACCTACAGTACAGATGAAATTAAAATTGGCGATACGACGATTCGTGACTGGGACTTAGGTGAAAAAGGTTCCCTAACAATGCGTCAAGCCCTGTCTTGGTCAAGTAATATCGGAATGGTAAAACTTGAACAACGAATGACTGAACGTTGGCAACGATACTTGAAAGAATTTGGTTTTGGAAGAAGTACGTATTCTGGAATCGCAGAAGAACATACAGGAAACTTACCAGAAGATAATATTGTCAGTCAGGCAATGTCTTCTTTTGGTCAAGCTATTGGGGTGACACAACTTCAAATGCTTCAAGCCTTTACAGCGATTTCCAATGATGGACAAATGTTAAAACCTCAATTTATTAAAAAAATAGTTAATCCAGAGACAGAAGAAGAGATGGTCACGCAAAAAGAAGTTGTAGGACATCCAATCTCAGCTTCAGCCGCTCAAACCGTTCGTGAGTACATGCGTGATACCGCAGAAGACCCAGATTATGGAACAGCATATGGTCGTTATGATATTCCTGGGTACAACGTATCTGTTAAAACAGGGACTGCCCAAATTGCTCGTGACGGTAGTTATTTAACTGGTGAAAGTGATTATCTATATTCTTCAGTTGCGATGATTCCTTCTGAAGATCCAAAATATGTTATGTATGTCACAATGAAACGTCCAGAACAACAGGATGGTTCAATTATTCCAAGCATCGCCACACCATTATTAAAACGTGCAATGGATTTATATGATGTTGATTTAGTAGAAGATCCAAATGAAACAAGTACGGAAATGGTCACTGTTGAAGACTATCGTAATTTAGATACAACGACGGCAGCAGAAGATGCACAAAGACGTGGATTATCTGTAGTAGTTATTGGTAATGGGGATGAAATCAAAGCACAATCAATTGAAAATGGTAAAAAAGTTATGCCTTCTGAAAAACTGTTATTACTGACAGATGGTGATCAGCGTTATATGCCTGACACAATCGGTTGGTCAAAATCCGACTTAATTAAATTAGGTGAATTATTAGACGTTGAAGTTACATTTGAAGGCGAAGGATATTGTGTTGAACAAAGTATCGCTCCATACGAAGCATTAACAGACACAGGATTGACATTTACGTTGAAAGAAAATTAACTTAGGAGAGAAAAAGCATGGAATGGACAAAAATGATTCTGCCACTTGCAAGTAGTTTTGGGATTACGGTGGCAACAATGCCATTATTTATTGGGTATTTTCAAGCCAAAAAATATGGACAAGAAATTCGCGATGAAGGACCAAAATGGCACAACATCAAAGCAGGAACACCGACAATGGGTGGAGTGGTATTCTTAGTTGCTTCGGTGATTACAGCTCTTTGGGTAGGCTTGTGGCAACAACAATTAACGCCATCACTATTCATTCTATTGTTTGTCTTGGCATTATATGGTTTGTTAGGATTTTTAGACGATTTCATTAAGATTTTCAAAAAAAGAAATATGGGATTAAATTCCTTGCAAAAATTAATTGGTCAAATTGTTGGTGCAGTTATTTTTTACTTAGTCTTTTTATATGAAGGTAACGCAAATGTATTAAACTTGTTTGGCCTTTCAGTACCATTGTCTTATGTATATGGCTTGTTTGTCATTTTCTGGTTAGTTGGTTTTTCAAATGCAGTGAATCTAACAGATGGAATTGACGGTTTAGTATCTGGTTTAGGTACCATCTCTTTTGGAACATATGCCATTATCGCTTGGCATCAACAACAAATTGACGTGTTGATTTTATGCCTAAGTGTTGTGGGTGGATTGATTGGTTTCTTTTTATATAATCATAAGCCAGCCAAAATTTTTATGGGGGATGTAGGTTCCCTAGCACTAGGTGGTTTATTAGCAGCCATCTCTATTTTACTACATCAAGAATGGACGCTTCTTTTAATCGGTCTTGTTTATGTGATTGAAACAGCGAGCGTCATGTTACAAGTTGCTTCTTTCAAGTTAACAGGAAAACGTATTTTTAAAATGTCACCCATTCATCATCATTTTGAAATGAGTGGTTGGTCAGAATGGAAAATAGATAGTGTATTTTGGCTAGTAGCTTTAGGTTGTTCAGCTTTGACACTATTCATTTATTTTCTATAATTAATTGATAAACGTTTGAAAGACACTTTTTGTAGGAGATGAGTAAAATGAAAAAAATTACTGAATATAAAAATAAAAAAGTCCTAGTATTAGGATTAGCAAAAAGCGGATTTAGTGCGGCCAAATTGTTACACGATTTGGGCGCACTTGTTACCGTTAATGACGGAAAACCGTTTGAAGACAATCCCGAAGCACAAGACTTATTAGCATTAGGGATTAAAGTAGTGACAGGGAGTCATCCAATTGAATTATTAGATGAGGATTTTTCACTAATGGTTAAAAATCCTGGAATTCCTTATACCCAACCACTAGTTCAAAAAGCTTTAGAAAAAAATATTCCGATTTTAACAGAAGTAGAATTAGCCTATCAAATTTCAGATGCACCTATTATTGGTATTACTGGGACAAATGGTAAGACGACTACTACAACCATGATT
Organism: Enterococcus sp. AMC1623; assembly: GCF_058216495.1. Lineage (NCBI taxonomy): Bacteria > Bacillati > Bacillota > Bacilli > Lactobacillales > Enterococcaceae > Enterococcus > Enterococcus sp. AMC1623. Next base: position 3,324,100 of record NZ_CM177096.1, read on the forward strand.
GAACAAGTATTAAATACTGGATTATCACAAGGTACGGCACGTCTTTCTGGAAACATTGGTTTTCCTGCAAGTTCTGTCGCTCAAGAGGTAACAAGTGAGGATTGTTTGGTTATGGAATTATCTAGTTTCCAATTGATGGGGACAAAAGAATTTCATCCTAAAGTAGCAGTGATTACGAACCTTTACGAGGCGCATTTAGATTATCATGGTAGCCGTGAAGATTATGTTGCTGCAAAATGGAACATTCAAAAAAATATGACTAAAGCAGACCATATTGTTTTAAATTGGAATCAAGCTGAGGTACAGGAGTTAGCTAAAACAACGCAAGCAACGGTGGTTCCATTTTCTACACAAGAAAAAGTCGATGGGGCATATCTTTTAGATGGTCAACTTTATTTCAAAGATGAAGCAATTTTACCAGTGAAACAGTTAGGTGTTCCTGGTAAACATAATGTTGAAAATGCCTTGGCAGCAATTGCTGTAGGAAAACTATGGGGAATTGAGAATCAAGCCATTGCTGAAGCGCTAAAAGTTTTCTCTGGCGTTCCTCATCGCACACAATATGTAGATAAAATTGAAGAGGTTGTTTTCTTTAATGATTCCAAAGCAACCAACATTTTAGCGACTGAAATGGCTTTGGGCGGGTTTGACCATGAACGATTGATTTTACTTGCAGGTGGTTTAGATCGAGGCAATGGTTTTGATGAGTTGATTCCTTCATTACAAGGAATTAAAGCGATTGTCTTGTTTGGTGAAACAAAATATAAACTAGAAGATGCTGCAAAAAAAGCAGGAATTCCAATCATTAAATTAACTGAAAATGTAGAAACAGCTGTGCCAATTGCCTTCGAATTAAGCGAAAAAGGCGACACGATTTTATTATCACCAGCTAATGCTAGCTGGGACCAATATCCGAACTTTGAAGTTCGCGGGGACCGTTATATGGCTGCAATTGCTGCATTGAAAAAATAATATAGAGTGAGGAAGATACAATGAAAGTATTAGTCACTGGTGGTGGAACTGGAGGTCACATTTACCCAGCCTTAGCCTTTGTGAAATATGTAAAAGAGCAAGATCCAACATCAAGTTTTTTATATGTCGGGGCAACAAGAGGGTTGGAAAATAAAATTTTGCCTCAAACAGATATTCCTTTTAAAACGTTAGAAATTCAGGGCTTTAAGCGTAGTTTATCTTTTGATAACATTAAAACCATTCAACTATTTTTAAAGAGTATTCGTGAAGCTAAGAAAATTTTGCGTGAGTTTAAACCAGATGTGGTTATTGGTACAGGTGGTTACGTTTCAGGAGCTGTGGTTTATGCTGCGGCTAAACTGAACATACCGACTATTGTACATGAACAAAATAGTGTGCCAGGTGTAACCAACAAATTTTTAGCTCGTTATGTCGATAAGATTGGCATTGCGTTTGAGGACGCAGCACAATATTTCCCTAAACAAAAAACGGTATTAGTAGGAAATCCTCGTGCGCAAGAAGTTGGTGGAGTAGCAAAGTCTGATATTTTAAAAAATTACAATTTAGATTCTGAAAAGAAAACCGTATTAATTTTTGGTGGTAGTCAAGGTGCATTAAAAATTAACCAAGCAGTAGTTGCGGCAATCCCTCAATTTGCTGATAAAAACTATCAAATTTTATATGCTTCAGGTGAGCGATATTATCAAGAAATTGAAGAATCAATAGGGATGTCAAAAGACGCTTTTGCCAATATTAGTATTCAACCATACATCAATCAAATGATGGATGTCATGGTGAATTGTGACTTATTGATTGGACGAGCAGGTGCTACGTCGATTGCTGAATTTACAGGTTTGGGTTTACCAGCTATTTTGATTCCTAGTCCGTATGTTACAAACGATCATCAAACAAAAAATGCGATGAGTTTGGTTCATGCTGGAGCAGTAAAAATGATTAAAGACAGTGAATTGACAGCAGAGAACTTAGTTGTTACAGTAGACGAAATTATGAATGATGAAGTATTACGCAAACAAATGGCTGAAGCTTCAAAAGAGCAAGGAATCACTGACGCTTCTGAACGTTTGTATCAATTAGTCCAATCCTTGATCTAGAAAAATGTAAAGGAGGCGATTGTTATCAGTACGAATGAGGAAGAACCAAAGAAAGTTAAAAAAAATCAAGGAGAGAATTTGACTCCTTGGCAAAAAGAACATTTGCTTTATCTTGAGAAAACTGGTCAAGTTGATTCAACGATTCAGCTTGAAGAAGAGGAAGAAATAGAAGAATCGACAGATGAAGTAGAAGTATCAGAAGAAATTCAAGAAGAGACTGATGAACGCGTCTCTTTTGCTGATCGTCTTCCTAAAATTAAAGAATATCGCAGTAAAAAACTTTATCAGCGGTTATTTCTATTAATTCTTTTGTTCTTGTTACCATTATTAGGGACACTTTACTATATTTCTCCTTTAAGCAAAGTTTCAGCCATCACAGTTGTGGGCAATCAAAAAGTACCGACAGAAACAATCGTGAACGAATCAAATTTAAAAAATGATGAAAGTTTATGGGCACAGTTTTTCAATCGTAAAACAACTGTGCAACAAATCAAAGAAAAAGCGCCGCGTGTAGAAAATGCTACTATTCAGATTGTTCATTGGAATCAATTACAAATCAATGTGACCGAGTATCAAGAAGTTGCATGGTTGGTTGAAGGGAAAGAATATTTACCAATCTTAGCGAGTGGTTATGTGATTCAAGAGCCTCAAAAAGAAGCTGGGCAAGATAAAGTGATTTTTGAAGGGTTTAAAGATAAAAAAGTCATTTTGCGAGCATTAAAGGCATACGATAAATTACCAAAAGAAATTCAAGAGGGAATTTCACAAGTAAAGTATGCACCAACAAAAAGTAATGACCAATTATTGAATTTGTACATGAATGATGGGAACCAAGTAATTGTCAATATTTCGAACATGTCTAGCCAAATGGAATACTATCCCCAAGTTGCCAAAGAAATGGACAAAAAAGGGGTTATTGATATGGAAGTCGGTATTTTTGCTTATCCTTATCAAGTTTCTGAATCAACAACGGAAACCGAAGCAGAAGAAAAAGAATAAAATAAGGCAAAAACCAAATTTTAACATAATTGTCATATAATTTTTTATTAACTTCTTTCTAAAATGGGCTAAACTATGGTAAAATTGGTAGCAGTGAATAAATGATTCGATATAGCTAAGTAAGAACAAATATGTTCAAGATATATGGAAATTAGTAGGTAGGAGGGAACCCCATCCATGGCAAAAACGGGAATGCATGTTGGTCTAGATATTGGTACAACTTCTGTAAAAGTTGTTGTAGCAGAATATATTGAAGGTCAAATGAACATTATTGGTGTAGGAAATGCAAAATCAGAAGGAATTAATCGTGGGATTATTGTTGATATTGATAAAACTGTAAAAGCCATTCAGCGCGCAGTACGCCAAGCTGAAGAAAAAGCAGGAATTCAAATCCACAATGTAAGTGTTGGTGTACCAGCAAATCTTTTAGAAGTAGAAAATTGTCAAGGAATGATTGCTGTAAGTAGTCAATCTAGAGAAATTTCAAACGAAGATGTACGTAATGTAGCTTCAGCAGCTATGGTACGTTCAATTCCTCCTGAAAGACAAATTATCACAATTATTCCACAAGAGTTTACAGTGGACGGTTTTGAAGGGATTAAAGATCCTCGCGGTATGATTGGTGTACGCTTAGAAATGTTTGGTGTTGTCTTTACTGGACCAAAAACAGTTGTGCATAATATCCGTAAATGTGTCGAAAAAGCGGGATTGATTTTAAGTGAAATGGTTATTACACCGCTAGCATTAACTGAAACAGTTCTTTCCGATGGTGAGAAAGACTTCGGTACAACGGTTATCGATATTGGTGGTGGGCAAACAACTGTTGCAGTAATGCATGATAAACAATTGAAATTTACAAGCGTGAACCAAGAAGGTGGAGAGTTTGTAACAAAAGATATTTCAACTGTTTTAAATACATCGTTTAATAATGCAGAAGCATTGAAAATTAACTATGGAGATGCTTATCCAGAACGCACATCTGCAAGTGAAGAGTTTCCAGTAGATGTGATTGGTAAGTCAGAACCAGTAAAAATTGATGAACGCTATCTTTCTGAAATTATCGAAGCGCGTATGGAGCAAATCTTTACCAAAGCAAAAGATGTTTTAGATGAGATTGAAGCATTAGAACTACCTGGTGGAATCGTATTAACTGGTGGAGCAGCAAGCTTACCTGGTATCGTGGACTTAGCACAAGAAGTGTTTGGTGTAAACGTAAAATTATACGTACCAAATCACATGGGCTTACGTAATCCAGTCTTTACAAATGTTATTAGTATTGTTGATTATTCAGCAAATCTAAGTGAAGTATATCAAATGGCGAAAAGTGCTGTAACGGGTGAAAAACCTGTTATGGATCGTCCAGCAGCTGTGAAACAAGAACCAATTTACGAACAACCACAGTATGAAGAAGAAGTAACTTACCAAGAACCAGACGCAACAGACAAACCAGCAAATGAAGGTTTTACAAGTAAAGTGAAAAACTTCTTTTCTAACATTTTCGATTAATAACTCAGGAGGAAATTAAATTATGGAATTCTCAATTGATAATACAATCAATGACGGCGCAGTAATCAAAGTTATCGGTGTCGGCGGCGGTGGCGGAAACGCAGTAAACCGTATGATTGAAGAAAACGTAAAAGGTGTTGAATTTATTACAGTTAACACTGACGTACAAGCTTTAAAAAATTCAAAAGCGGAAACAGTGATTCAATTAGGCCCTAAATATACACGTGGTCTAGGAGCTGGATCTCAACCAGAAGTTGGACAAAAAGCAGCAGAAGAAAGCGAAGAATTAATTCGTGAATCTTTAGAAGGTGCTGATATGGTCTTTATCACCGCTGGTATGGGAGGCGGAACTGGTACAGGTGCTGCGCCAATCGTTGCAAACATTGCAAAAGAATTAGGTGCATTAACTGTAGGGGTTGTAACACGTCCATTCTCTTTTGAAGGTCCAAAGCGTGGCCGTTTTGCAGCAGAAGGTATTGCTAAACTAAAAGAAAATGTCGATACATTACTAATTATTTCTAATAACCGTTTATTAGAAGTTGTTGATAAGAAAACACCAATGTTAGAAGCTTTCCGTGAAGCTGATAATGTATTACGTCAAGGCGTACAAGGTATTTCAGACCTAATTACTGCTCCAGGTTACGTGAACTTGGACTTTGCTGATGTGAAGACAGTCATGGAAAACCAAGGAACGGCTCTAATGGGTATTGGGGTTGCTAGTGGTGAAAATCGCGTCATCGAAGCAACGAAAGAAGCTATTTCTTCTCCACTATTAGAAACTTCTATCGAAGGCGCAGAACAAGTTTTATTAAATATTACTGGTGGCTTAGATATGACATTATTCGAAGCACAAGACGCTTCTGATATTGTTGCAGGTGCATCAGCAGGCGATGTGAATATTATCTTAGGTACTTCAATTAATGAAGAACTAGGTGATGAAATTCGTGTAACTGTTATTGCTACAGGAATTGATCCATCAAAACGCGAAAATAAACCAGCTCGTGCAAGACAAAATCAAGTACAAGCAACTCCTCAAAAACCTGTTTTTGAAATGGAACAAGCGAAACCTACTGAACAAGAAGAAACTGCAGCGACATTTGGTGATTGGGATATTCGTAAAGAACAAAATGTTCGCCCAAAAATCGATGAAGCACAATTTGAATCTATTGAAAAGAAAGATTTTGATACCTTCAGTCGTGAAGAAACAAAATCAAATGACGATGAGTTAAATACACCACCATTTTTCCGTCGTAAACGATAAGAGGAGGCAGAGCACATGATTTCTGACAACTTGCGGGAGGTAGAGCAAGAGCTGCGGGATTCTTGTGCTCTTGTTTCTCGTCAACGAGACGAAGTAACGCTTGTTGCTGTAACTAAAACAGTCGATGTTGAGAAAACTAGCGAATTAGTCGATTTAGGCGTTTATCATTTAGCTGAGAATCGCGTTGATAAATTCTTAGAGAAAAAGGAACAAATGGGTGACTTTTCTAATATTTCATGGCATTTCATTGGTAATTTACAGCGTAGAAAGGTAAAATCAGTTATAAATGAAATTGACTTTTTTCATGCGTTAGATGGGTTGAAATTAGCAAATGAAATCCAAAAACGAGCAGAAAAAACGATTCGTTGTTTTATTGAAGTAAACGTTTCGGGTGAAGCAAGTAAACACGGTATTTCACCTGAAGAAGTTGAACAGTTTATTGATTCAATTGCTACATATGATCGGATTCAAGTTGTGGGATTAATGACCATGGCACCATTTGATTCGACTGTAGAAGAACAACATCAATTTTTTAAAACACTAAAAAAATTACAAGAAAACATAGAAGCGAAAAATCTACCATACGCACCTTGTACTGAAACAAGTATGGGGATGTCAAATGATTTTTCTGTAGCTATTCAAGAAGGTGCAACGTTTGTCCGAGTGGGAACTGCACTATTTAAAGAGTAAAGGGGGGGTTATTACATGTCATTTTTAGCAAAAGTATCAACTTTTTTTGGACTAGAGGATGAAGAGTACATGGAAGAGGCACAAACACCTCAACAAAAGCCAGTAGTTCAGCAGGCTGCTTCTAGTTCTGCTAGACAGAAAAATACATTCAACCCTAGAGCGCAAACTACAAATACTAAGCCTAAACCAAAGCCTAAACCAAAGCCTAAACAAAAAGAAAAACCTAAAACAAGCTATTCATCAGAATCAGTTTCTTCTAGACAAGCACTCACTCAAGCAACCGAGTCCATGTATAAAGAACCAGTGTATACGCAAAGTGCACAACCTGAACCAGAAAAAAAAGTTGTGTCCATGCGCCAAACATCACCGAAACGACAAGTGAAAACTGAAGTTACTTCGGCGGATGGCTCAAGTAAAATTATGATTATTTCCCCACGTGTATATTCAGAAGCAATGATTATTGCTAAGCATGTGATGAGTGGAGAGTCTGTACTTGTTAATTTTCAGTTAATTGAAGAGTATCAAGCACGGAGAATTGTTGATTTCTTGACAGGAACAGTGTACGCTGAAGATGGTGATATTAAACGAGTGGCAGACGAAATCTTTTTATGTACACCAAAAGGTATGGAAATTGATGGGACAGCTCAATCACTAGTTGAAAGTAACTTATTTGAAATGTAACTAGAGGAGGCAAAGCTTATATTTATTTATAGTTTAATCAATCTTTTAGGGAAAGCAGTATATATCTATACTGTATTACTTGTAATCTATGCACTTTTATCATGGCTTCCTGGAGGCTATCAATCATCTTTTGGTCGTTTTTTGTCAAAAATTTGTGAACCATATTTAAGCTTATTTGATCATTTGAATCTGTCTTTTGGACCAGTGAATTTTAATATTGCATTTGCAATCATCATTCTACAATTAGCATCAGAGGCACTATTTCGAATTATTCTAGCAATCTTATAACGAAAGGGGTGAGAATCGATGAACGCAAATGTCTATCAACATTTTCGAACCGATGAACACCCTTTTATTGATACCGTAGAGCAATGGATTGAACAAGTAACGATGCAATATGCACCTGTGCTAACAGAATTTTTAGATCCAAGGCAAGCGTATATTTTAGAATCTCTTGTTCGTCAAACTTCAGATTTGAAATTCCAATTTTTTGGAGGCTATGAAGCAGCTGAACGAACACGCTGTTTAATATTTCCAGATTATTATGAACCTGCGCAAGAAGAATTTGATATTGTTCTATATGAAATTAACTACCCTAAGAAATTCACAACATTAAGTCATGGGAAAATTTTAGGTACGCTTATCGGTACTGGCGTTAAGCGTGAGTTTTTTGGAGATATTATTTCTGATGGCGATGCTTGGCAAGTGTTTATTGCTAAAGAAGTTCATTCTTTTGTAGAACTACAAGTTACTAAGATGGGAAATGTTAGTGTAAGACTGGAAAAACGCGATTACACGCAAATTTTAATACCTAAAGATGGTTGGTCGGAAGAGCGAACAACAGTCAGTTCTTTACGATTAGATACGGTTATTTCTAGCGTGTTTAATATTTCTCGTCAACGATCAAAGCAATTAATTGAGTCAGGAAAAATAAAAGTCAATTGGACAGAAACCGTGCGACCCGATTTTATATTGGATTTGTTGGACATTGTTTCAATCCGTGGATTTGGTCGATTACAAATTCAAGGATTAGAGGGTGCCACAAAGAAAGAAAAAATTCGTTTATTGCTCGGTGTATTACGTAAATAACTATAAAGAGGTGTGTAAATATGGCATTAACTCCATTAGATATTCAAAATAAAAGCTTCGCAGTAAAAATGCGTGGCTATGAAAAAAACGAAGTCGATGATTTTTTAGAAATCGTAGTTAGAGACTATGAAGATGTCACACAAAGAAATCGTGAATTAGAAAAAGCCTTACGTCACGCAGAAGAAAAATTAGAGTATTTCAACGAATTAAAAGATGCTTTAAACCAATCAATTATTGTTGCACAAGATACAGCTGATAAAGTTAAAACAAGTGCAAGTAAAGAATCTGAAGTCATCGTTACATCTGCACAAAATAAAGCAGACGAATTAGTAACGACTGCAGAAAAACGTGCAGCAGCCTTAAATGCAGCAGCAGAATTAAAAGCCAAAGAAATTTTAACAGATGCAACTGCGCGTGCACGTCAATTGGCAACTGAAACTAATGACTTGAAATCTAAAACAAGAGTCTTCCATAATAACTTATTGGTTATGTTGCAAGCTCAATTAGAACAAGTAAAAAGTCCAGAATGGGATGAAATCTTAGCACCATTTTCAAGTTATGTTCAAGAAGACCACGAAGTTATTCGTGAAGTTTTATCTAAAGAACTTGACATCGAAAATACTTCTGAAGTAAACTCAGAAGAAGTAGAGAATAATTCAGATGATGACATTTCTATTGTAGAAGCAAGCGGAAAAGTTGTAAAAGTATCTGAAAAAAATAAATAAACGATAGTAAGTAGAACAGAAAAGCTAATTGTATTTTTCTAGCGAAACGGGGATAGTGGAAGCCCGTCAAAACCCTGTAATTAGCCAGATCATCTACACGTCTTGATTTTGAATTGACAGTAGAAATCAACGGTTAATCTCGTTAACGATTACTAGAGAAAAACAAATTTTGTTTTTAAACTTTGGGTGGTACCACGATACGTTCGTCCCTATGCGATTAGGGATGGGCGTTTTTTTGTTGGCATTTACTCAGATTTAATAGAAGAAAAGGGGCAAGCACTAATGAAAATGAAAGAAACGCTACATCTTGGAAAAACAGCTTTTCCAATGCGTGGAAATTTACCAAATCGTGAAGGTGAATGGCAAAAAGATTGGGAAGAAAAAGATATTTACGGACAGCGTCAAAAATTAAATGAAGGAAAACCAACGTTTGTTTTACATGATGGACCTCCCTATGCTAATGGAAATATCCATATTGGGCATTCATTAAATAAAATCAGTAAAGATATTATTGTTCGTTCAAAATCTATGTCGGGTTTCCGTGCACCGTATGTTCCTGGTTGGGATACACATGGTTTACCTATTGAACAAGTTTTAGCTAAAAAAGGTGTAAAACGTAAAGAAATGGACATGGCTGAATATCGTCAAAAATGTTACGACTATGCGTTGACACAAGTAGACACACAAAGAAACGATTTCAAACGTTTGGGTGTAGCTGGTGATTGGGAAAACCCATATATCACCTTAACGCCTGACTATGAAGCTGCTGAAATTCGTGTGTTTGGTAAAATGGCTGAAAATGGCTATATCTATAAAGGATTAAAACCAATTTATTGGTCTCCTTCTAGTGAATCTTCATTAGCAGAAGCAGAAATCGAATATCAAGATGTGAAATCACCATCTATTTATGTTGCATTTAAAGTTTCTGATGGTAAAGGTTTGTTAGACGAAGATACGTCATTTGTTATTTGGACGACCACGCCTTGGACTTTACCTGCAAACTTAGGAATCTCTGTTAACCCAGATTATACGTATGTTCAAGTTAACGCAGATGGTCGTAAGTTTGTGATTGCAAAAGATTTAATTGAAACTGTTCAAGAAGCAATCGGTTGGGAAACAGTTGAAATTTTACAAGAAATTTCAGGTGATAAACTAGAAAATATGACTGGTCAACACCCATTCTATGATCGCGCATCCCTAGTGATGTTAGGAGACCACGTAACACTAGATGCGGGTACTGGTTTAGTTCATACAGCTCCTGGACACGGGGAAGATGACTATATTGTAAGTAAAAAATATGGTTTACCAGTTATTTCACCAGTGGATAATCGTGGCTGTTTTACAGAGGAAGCACCAGGTTTTGAAGGAATTTTTTATGACAAAGCGAATCCAATGATTACAGATTTATTAAAAGAAAAAGATGCTTTGTTGAAGCTAGATTTCTTTACACACAGTTATCCACATGACTGGCGTACGAAAAAACCAGTTATCTATCGCGCAACACCACAATGGTTTGCATCAATTGATAAATTCCGTCAAAATATCTTAGACGAAATTGAAAAAGTAGATTGGATTATTCCGTGGGGGAAAACACGTCTTTACAATATGATTCGGGATCGTGGTGATTGGGTAATTTCTCGACAACGCGCTTGGGGTGTCCCACTACCAATTTTTTATGCTGAAAATGGGGAAGAAATCATCACACCAGAAACAATTGAACATGTTGCAGCATTGTTTGAAGAGCATGGATCAAATATTTGGTTTGAACGTGAAGCGAAAGATTTATTACCAGCAGGCTTTACACATCCTGGTTCGCCAAATGGTGAATTTACGAAAGAAACAGATATCATGGACGTGTGGTTTGACTCAGGTTCTTCACATGAAGCTGTTTTACGTCAAAGAGAAGAGCTAACATTCCCTGCAGATATGTATCTTGAAGGTTCTGACCAATATCGTGGATGGTTCAACTCAAGTATTACAACAAGTGTAGCGATTAATGGTGTAGCACCTTACAAATCTGTGTTATCTCAAGGCTTTACTTTAGATGGTGAAGGTCGTAAGATGAGTAAATCTTTAGGAAATACAATTGCTCCTGAAAAAGTTATCAATCAAATGGGTGCCGATATTTTACGTCTATGGGTAAGTAGTGTAGATTACGAAGCCGATGTACGTGTATCAATGGATATTTTAAATCAAGTATCAGAAGTATACCGTAAAATTCGTAACACAATGCGTTTCTTATTAGCAAACACAGCTGATTTTGATCCAAAAGACAGTGTAGCATTTGAAGATTTACGTTCGGTTGATAAATATATGACTGTTCGTTTGAATCAAGTTATTAAAGAAATTCGTGAAAAAGGGTATGAACAATATAATTTCTTACACATTTATCGTACAGTAATGAACTTCTTAACTGTTGAATTATCTTCATTCTATTTAGATTTTGCGAAAGATGTCGTCTATATCGAAGCTGAAGCTGATTACCAACGTCGTTGCATGCAAACAGTGTTCTACCAAACAGCAGTTGCCTTAACAAAATTATTAACACCAATTATTCCGCATACTGCAGAAGAAATTTGGTCACATTTAAAAGAAGAAGAAGAATATGTACAATTAGCAGAATTCCCTGAATACCAAGAGTTTCCAAAACAAGCTGAACTGTTAGACATTTGGACTGCATTTATGGATTTCCGTAATGATGTCTTAAAAGCATTAGAAGTAGCCCGTAATGAAAAATTAATTGGTAAATCATTAGAAGCAAAAGTAACTATCTATCCATCAGAAACTGTTCAAACATTGTTGACAGCAGTTGATACGAATTTAGCCCAATTACTAATTGTCTCTCCTGATTTCTTTGAAGTGAAACCAGCAGGTACAGAAGTTCCTGAACAAGCGCAAAAATTTGAAGATGTTGCTATTTTAGTTGAAAAAGCAGAAGGTGAAGTTTGCGAACGTTGCCGCCAAGTGAAAAATACTGTGGGTTCTCAAGAAGAATTACCAACCTTGTGTTCACATTGTGCGGAAATTGTCGCACAAGAATTTCCAGAAGCAGTAGCAGAAGGATTTGAAACAAAATAATGAAAAAGCGTAATCGACCACAATCGATTACGCTTTTGTTTTAATGGAGAGCCAGATTTTCGTTTTTGCATTTCATTCAGAAGAAGGCGACGATTCGGAAGTTGTTGCTTACGTGCTGATGGAATCAATATATTATTGGAAATGAGTCATTAGATATTCTAATAGATTCATCAAAAAGCTATCTAACAATTAGTGTTCCAGTTAGTCAGTTACATCTAAAAGCGAGATAAAAAGACATGATGTTAACTACAAACATCATGTCTTTTAGTTTAGTCTAATAAATTACGTTCACGGTACCATTCATCTGGTGCCCAGATCCATTTGAAGCCATCTTTTTCCAATAAATCATAGGCTTCTTTAGGTCCCATTGTACGAGCAGGGTATTGAGGAAGAACAGAGTGATCTTGATCCCATGCTTGACGAATGACATCCACTACACGCCATGATTGAGCAACTTCATCCCAATGAGTGAAGTTTGTTCCATCACCATTTAGCGCATCAAGCATTAATTTTTCATAAGCTTCAGGAGTATTTGACATTACTTCTGAACTATTTCGATGCTCTAAATGAATTGGCAACATATTGAAACCAGGTCCAACTTCTTTACCATTTAAAGATAAAGAGAAACCTTCTGTTGGTTGGATGTAGATAGTTAATACATTTGGTTCTAATTGTTGATTGCTTTTTGTGCCAATTGCTGACTTGAACACGTTAACCGGTACTTGTTTGAAAACAATATTGATTCGTGTGCCTTTTTCAGTTAGGCGTTTTCCAGTACGGACATAGAATGGTACACCTGACCAACGGAAATTATCAATAACGAATTTACCAGCAACAAACGTTTCTGTCTCAGAGTTAGCATCAACATTTAATTCGTTTTTGTATCCAGTAAAGTCTTCACCTTTAAATTTGCCTGTGCTATATTGTGCACGAACAAAGTTTTTGGCAACTTCTTCAGGGGTATACACACGAACAGCTTCTAAAGCTTTGATTTTTTCTACTCGAATTTCTTTTTCAGAAAAGGCTACAGGTGGTTCCATAGCTAGCAAAGCTAAGACTTGTAAAATATGATTTTGGACCATATCTTTTAAGGCACCACTTTTTTCATAGTATCCACCACGCTCTTCAACGCCTAAATCTTCGGCAATGTTAATTTGAATATTGTCAATAAAGCGATTATTCCACATTGATTCAAAAAAGTTGTTGGCAAAGCGAATAGCTGAAATATTTTGAACCATTTCTTTTCCTAAATAATGGTCAATTCGATAAATATCTTCTTCATTAAAAACTGTCGCAATTTCTTCATTTAATTGTCGTGCAGTTTCATAATCTGTTCCAAATGGTTTTTCAATAATTACACGATGATAGCCATCTACCTCTAACATACCTTGTGATTGTAGATGAGCAACGATTGTACCAAAAAAGTTAGGTGACATCGCTAAGTAAAATAGACGGTTTCCATCTAATTGATATTTTTCATCCAATTCATCAGATAATTTTTTTAAGGTATTGTAATGTTCCGTATCTTGTACATCGTGTGACTGATAATAGAAGTGAGAAGAGAATGCTTCTGCTTCTTCGGGTGTTGGCTCTAATCCAGCAATTGTTTCTTTTACGATGTCACGGTAAACTTCATTACTCCAAGGGCGACGTGCTGTACCAATTATTGCAAATGATTCAACCAAATCACCTTTGCGGTACAAGCGGAATAGAGAAGGGTATAGCTTTCTTTGGGCTAAGTCACCTGTCGCACCAAAAATTGTAAACAAAACCTTTTTTTCGTTCATTTAGTTCACTCCTTATAGTTTATCAACGAATATTGTGCTGGCTGCTTTGTAGCTGACGGCTAACGTCTTTTCTTGGTTTTGAATAGTAATTGGACCTTCATAGGCAGCAACATCAATGATTTCATATTCTTCGTGTAGCTTCAAATCAATAGAAACAAGATAATCCAATAACTCGCGTTCATCAAGGACACGGGCTATTTTTACACGTGTACCTTTTGAATAGGTGCTAAGTGTTTCTCTTTTTTTCTCATGAATTGTTTGTGTTTCTTTCGGGATCATGCCACCATGGGGACAATATTCTGGATGGTTCAAGTAAATTTCAAGACGATGAGCGAGCGTGTCTGAAGTGACATGTTCTAGAACTTCGGCATCATCATGAACTTCATTCCAAGAATAATTGAGGTGTTCCACGAGAAATACTTCCCATAATCGGTGTCTGCGAATCAGCGAGCTTGCTTTTTCTAAACCAGCAGTGGTTAATTGCACACCTTGATAAGGAGTATGTTTGACTAATCCTTCTTTAACAAGTTTAGAAATCATCTCACTGACAGAAGCAGCAGAAATGGCTAAGCCAGATACAATTTGTTTATTGCTGATTTGTTGTTGGTCGCCACCAAGTTCTAAAATCAGTTTTAGATAATCTTCACGATTAGGTGTCATTATGAATCATCCCTTCTGTATGAAGTAAATTCTATCAAAATTTTTCCTTTTTTACTATGCAAAATGATTGAGAAAATAAAGAAAATATTCAAAAAAAATAAAAGCAAAAATGAAATCGTCATTTTTGCTTTTATTTTCTGCTTTTTATGCCCAATCACCGTTTCTGAAAATTGGCATAGTACTTCCATCTTTTCGAATACCATCAATATTCATTTCTGCTGAACCAACCATAAAATCAACGTGTGTTTGACTGCGATTTAACCCAGCTTCAATTAATTGTTCTTCTGTCATTTCTGTACCACCTTGCAGGTTAAAGGCATAAGCTGACCCAAAGGCTAAATGATTTGAAGCATTTTCATCAAACAAGGTGTTGAAGAAAATAATTCCTGATTGAGAAATCGGTGAGGGATCTGGAACTAAAGCAACTTCACCTAAACGTCGCGCGCCTTCGTCTGTGTCTAGCAATTTAGCTAAGACTTCTTCGCCTTGTTCGGCAGAAAAATCAATAACTTTGCCATCTTTGAATGTAAACTTCATTCCTGAAATAATAGTTCCTGCATAACTTAATGGTTTTGTACTTGAAACAACACCATCTACGCGACGACTATCTGGAGCAGTAAAGACCTCTTCGGTAGGCATATTGGCCATGAATTTTTCGCCACGAGCATTGAAACTACCTGCACCTTCCCAAAGATGATCTTTTGGTAAACCAATAATCAAATCTGTACCCGGTGCTGTATAATGTAAGGAGTCAAATTGTTCTGCATTTAACTCATTGGCTTTTTCTTGTAATGTCTCATCATGTTTTTTCCACGCAGCAACGGGGTCTTCTGTATAGATTCGTGTGGTTTTGAAAATTTGATCCCACAAAGCATCTTGCGCTTCTTCAGCAGATAAATCAGGAAAGACTTTTTTCGCCCATTCATTGCCAGCTGCTGCAACGACAGTCCAGCTTACTTTATTTGATTGCGTAGCTAAACGTAATTTATGCATAGCTTTGCCAGCAGCTAATTGATAAGCTGCAACACGTTCAGGATCAACACCTGCTAAAGAACCTGGATCAGAAGAAACTACGCTAATTCGACTTGCTCCTTTATCAATCCAATCTTCTGTTTGATCAATTTTATGTTGTGGAATAGTCGTAATACGTTCTTGGTCAGCGTGTGTTAAAAATTCTTTTTGAATCATATCATCTGTCCATTGAACAATAACTTCTGCGGCACCTAATTCATACGCATTTTTTGTAATTAAACGAGCTAAAGGCGCTTGTTCGACACTAATTTGTAACACCACTGTATGTGATTCTTGGACATTAACACCGACTTCAGCAATTAATCGGGCATATTTTTCAAGATTTTCATTAAAATTTACTAGAACCATTGTTTTTTTCCTCCTAAAAAATCATCTGTTTCAATAATAACACTAACTAAAAATCAAAACAATTTAGAAAGTGCGGAGACTAAAAGAATGAAAGTTATTAAAAAAGGATAAAAATTGTTTTTTTATTGTAAAGAAAATAGACTGAATTTTGAATTATTTAGAAAACATGTTAAAATGAACAAAACGTATCTGTGAAAGCGGTATATATTAATGTAAGGAGACCGGAGATTATGGCAAGAAAAAAAACTATCACAAGAGATCAAATATTGAATGCTGCTTATGAAGTTGTTGCAAAAGAAGGTTTTTCCCGTTTTACTGCTCGAAATATCGCAGCTAAAATGAAATGTTCAACTCAACCTATTTATTTAGAATTTAAAAATATGGATGAATTGAAAAAGGTGTTAGTCAAAGAAATCATTACGAAACTATCAACAAAGTTACTTCATAAAGAAGTAACAGGAAATAAATTGATTGATTTAGGTATTAACTATATTGAATTTGCGAGTGAAGAAAAACAGTTATATAAAGCACTTTATTTAGAAGGCGAAACAGAAATGGCTGAATTAGAAGAATATTCCTATGATTATTTCTATGATGGAGTCATTAAAGGAACCGAATATGAAGAATTATCTAATGAAAAACTAGTTTCGCTTTATACAGGTTTTTGGATTGTTGTGTCTGGTGTAGCTGCTTTGACTTCTTCTAGTATTATTACACCTTCAAGAGAAGAAACGATTGAACTATTAGAAGATTCATTTGATATGATGAAAACGCAAAATCGTCCAGTTGATCTTTCATTCAAAACATTACGTCCATAATAAAAAGAACGTCGTGTGCTGTAGGACTCCAAAAAGTTAGTACAAAAAACTAGCTTTGGGAGGTCGCTTCAGCTTACGACGTTCTTTTTTAAATTTTTTCAACTAAAGATTTAGCGAATGCTTCAAGATTTTGAATATCTTCTTCTTCGGCGGCTAAATCAACTTTAACATTTTCAGCCCCTTTGACCGCCCCGGTTTTGATGAATGCCTCTTCAAAATCATCGACTGCTTTACAGAAGAAATCATAAAAGGTATCGCCTGAACCACAAACACCAAAGATTTTTCCTGACAAATCTAATTCTAATAAGTCATCATAAAAATCCATGATTTCATCAGGCAAATGCCCGTCGTCATATGTGTAAGTTGCTACAACACAAATATCAGCATCTTCAAAATCAGAAGCGTCAACTTGCGTACATTCATCTATTTCAACTTCAATGCTCATATCTTCCATTGTTTCAGCAACGATATCAGCAATTTCTTCGGTATTTCCAGTCATGCTTGCATAAATAATTTTTGCTAAGGTCATAATATCCTCCATTACATAATTAAAACTTGTATTTTAGGTTGATTATAGCAAAATAAACGTCTAATGGAAACTATCGGTTAAACTGGATGGAAGGAATTTGGAAAAAAATTCATTCCTATGGTAAAATAGATAAGATTTCAACAAAGGGGATAAGAAGAATGATTACATTAAAATCACAAAGAGAAATTGAACGTATGGCAGAATCAGGTGCCTTATTAGCAGAGGTACATAAAGAATTACGTACATTTATTAAACCAGGAATTACTAGTTGGGACATTGAAGTATTTGTTCGCGACTACATTGAAAGTCACGGTGGTGTTGCAGCTCAAATTGGCTTTGAAGGCTACAAATATGCTACTTGTTGCAGTATCAATGATGAAATCTGCCATGGTTTTCCAAGAAAAAAAGTCTTGAAACAAGGCGATTTAATTAAAGTAGATATGTGTATTGATTTAAAAGGTGCTATTTCGGATTCTTGTTGGTCTTATGCTGTTGGCGAACCAACACCGGAAGTGAAAAAATTAATGGAAGTAACTAAAAAAGCTTTATACTTGGGTATTGAACAAGCACAAGTAGGAAATCGCATTGGAGATATCGGTCATGCAATTCAAACGTATGCAGAAGCAGAAGGTTATGGTGTAGTTCGTGATTTTATCGGACATGGCATTGGTCCAACTATCCATGAAAGTCCAGCTGTTCCTCATTATGGAGAAGCTGGGAAAGGCCTACGCTTGAAAGAAGGTATGGTTATTACGATTGAACCAATGATTAATACTGGCACTTGGAAAATGAAAATGGATCCAAATGGTTGGACAGCTTACACATTAGATGGTGGGTTAAGTTGCCAATATGAGCACAGCTTGGCAATTACTAAAGATGGTCCACGTATCTTGACTTCTCAAGGTGAAGAAGGTACCTACTAAAAAGGAGAAGGCGATGAATGCACTAAAAAAATTCCGAACGAATAAAGAAGTGACACGCTTTGTCCAAACCGTGCAAGCACGGGTGACTGATTCAGAATTAAGTACAAGCTCAATTGTGGTTGCGTATTATTTATTGCTTTCATTGTTTCCATTGCTGATTGCTGTGGGAAATTTGTTGCCGTTTTTGCAGATTGACCCCAATACAGTTCTACCTTATATTCAAGAAATCATTCCAGAACCCGTCTACGATTTCTTAGGTCCAGCAATTAAAGACCTTTTAACACAAGGTTCAGGTAGCATGTTGTCTATTTCAGCGATTGCCACATTATGGTCAGCAAGTCAAAGTATCAATGCTTTGCAAAAAGCCTTGAATAAAGCGTATGGTGTAGACGAAAGAGGCAATTTTATTATTGTTCGTATTGTATCCGTTGTGGTAGTCGTCTTATTGTTAATTGCGATTGTCGGAGTGACTCTGATTGTTGGGTCAGGTAAACTAATTTTAGATCAGTTGCAACCGATTTTACTATTTTCAGATGAGATTATTCGTACTTTCCAAACAGTAAAATGGCCATTGACAATTGTGACGATGATGACATTAATGAGTGTGATTTATTGGATTACACCAAATGTAAAGGTGCGGTTACGTTCCGTTCTTCCCGGTGCTGTTTTCGCCACAATTGGTTGGATGTTATTGTCACAAGTTTTTGGTTTGTATGCACAATATTTTGCTGCAAGAGTCAGCGGTTATCAAATTATTGGAAGTTTTGTTGTCCTTATGCTCTGGTTGAATTTTGCTGCTACAGTTATCGTATTAGGTGGTGTCCTCAATGCGGTAGTTGAAGAATTTGTTGGTGGTGAAGTCGTTGAGCGAACTGGACCGGTCGACAAAGTGAAAAAAGGCTTCAAAAAACATTGGTCCAAAAAGAGTGATGAAAGTGAGAAAAGCTAATGGGATTTACATTTCAATTTATTGTAAGACTATTTCTGACAACGATTCTTGCAGCCATTTTGACACCTTTAATCAAGCTCCTTGCATTTAAAATTGGTGCAGTGGATAAGCCAGGAGAACGGCGTATTAATAAAAAAACGATGCCTACTGCGGGAGGATTAAGTATTTTTCTTGCTTTTTCTATCGCCGTATTGTGGGAGTTTAGTGATACGTTAGATGTTCATCGAATTTGGCCCATGCTTTTAGGTGCCACGATTGTAGTTATAACTGGCTTGATGGATGACGTGTTTGAATTAACACCTCTACAAAAAACGATTGGCCTCACCTTAGCCGCGTTAGAAATTTATTTTATTGCAGGCATTCGGATTAGCACGGTTTCCGTCCCATTTATTGGTTACTTTAATCTAGGGTGGTTAAGCTTACCGGTTACCTTATTATGGATTTTAGCAATTACCAATGCAGTGAATTTAATTGATGGCTTAGACGGCTTAGCTGCGGGTGTCTCGATTATTGCTTTAGTAACTATGGGCTTAGTTAGTTATTTCTTTTTACCAAGCAATGGGGTTATATTAGCCATTTTAATTTTTACACTGGTTGCGGCAATTGTTGGATTTTTCCCGTATAATTTCTATCCCGCAACTATTTTTCTAGGGGATACCGGGGCTTTATTTTTAGGTTTTATGATTTCAGTCTTTTCACTTCAAGGATTGAAAAATGCCACATTTATCTCAGTTTTAACGCCAATGTTTATTTTAGGCGTACCGATTACAGATACGATTTATGCAATGATTCGTCGTCGTTTTAATAAACAACCCATTTCTTCTGCAGATAAAATGCATTTGCATCATCGTTTATTGTCATTAGGATTTACGCATCGTGGGGCTGTTTTAACGATTTATGCGATGGCGATGGTCTTCTCATTTATCGCTTTATTGATGAACTATGCCAGTAATTGGGCGATTGTTTTACTGATTATCAGTACAACATTTGGTTTAGAATTATTTATTGAATTGATTGGTTTAGTGGGTGAAAATCGACAACCACTAATGAAAACCTTGAAATTTTTAGGAAATCGTAGCTATCGACAAGAAGTAATGAAAAAAAATAAACAGAAGTAAAACATTTATCCTTCGTGGTAAATGTTTTTTCTTTTTTTACAGAAAATAGTGGTAAAATAAATAGTTGAGAATAGATGAAAGGAATTGTTAATAATGAAAAAATTACTTGTAAGTTTTGGCTTAATGACGTTATTTTTAGTGGGGTGTGGAAATGCTAGTGAGAACAAAACAGGCGCTTCTGAGTCTGAGGATGCAACACCAACGGTTACAGTTGGCGTAATGCCTTCGACAGATAATATGCCATTTATTGTAGCACATGAGCAAGGTTTTGATAAAAAGCATGGAGTCACTATTGAATTAGAAACCTTTAAATCAGGTAAAGACCGTGATGCCGCTTTTCAAGCAGGAACCGTTGATGGAATCAATGCCGACTTAGTAGGCGTGGCTGCTTATTTACAAGGAGGTATGGATGTCAAAATTACTAGTTCAACATTTGGTCAGTTTGACTTAATCGCCACAGCAGAAACTAAAAGTGTGGAAGAGTTAAAAGGAAAAGAAGTTATCGTGTTAAAAAACCAAGGGCCCGAATATGCTGTCGATCAAATTTTAGCTCAATCTGGGATGACAGGTTCAGATGTCAAAATTGTGGATGTTCCGCAAGTTCCTAGTCGTGTAGAATTATTGCAAAACGATCAAGCGGCAGCAGCAATTTTACCTGAACCTTTTGTGACAATGACAACAACGAAAGGCATGACTAATTTAGGTTCAACGCGTAGCATAGGGATTAATCCATTTGTCTTATGTTTTACAACAGAGGCAATTGATGAAAAGTCAGAAGCATTACAAGGGATGTACGATGCTTACAATGAAGCAGTAGATTGGATGAAAGAACATGATAAATCAGAATACATTCAATTATTTATTGATGAAATTGGTTTCCCAGAAGAGTTAAAGGAGGACATTCAAGTTCCTGAATATCCACATGCAAGTCAAGCAACGACAGAAGATATTACTAAAGCGTTTGAGTGGGCGAAGGAAAAAGGCATTTTGAAAGAAATGATTGAGCCAAAGGATGTATTGAGTGATGTCTACTTCAAATAAAAGCTTTCAAATAAAAAATGTTTCTTTCGAGCTTGAAGACAAAACGATCTTACAAGATATCTCTTTAACGCTGGCAGATCAAAAAATTTATGCATTAATTGGGGCTTCTGGAGCGGGCAAAACGACCTTGCTACAATTGCTGGGGGGGTTAAAAGAACCCACTAAGGGAACACTCACTTATGCCGAAAAAAGCCCTAAAGATGTTGTGATTTCTTTAGTTCCGCAAGAATATGGATTGTTACCGTGGCAAACTGCGCGTCAAGCTGTTTTGGCAGGAAGAAAAATTAGTCAAAAGCAACGACTTACACAAGACGATCAATTAGCTGTACGACAATTATTTGAACAAATGCAACTAACTGATGTGGCGGATAAATATCCAAATCAACTAAGTGGTGGACAAAAACAACGTGTAGCGATTACGCGTGGCCTTGCAAGTCATAGTGAGTTATTGTTAATGGATGAACCTTTTTCTGCATTGGATGCTTTTACAAGGGAAACCGCGCAACAATTATTTTTAGATAGTTGGCATCAAGCACCGCGTTTAACCGTGTTTGTTACGCATGATATTGAAGAGGCATTATTATTGGCGCATGAAGTGATTGTTTTAGCACCCAATCCTGGGCGTATTAAACATAAAATGACTTCTCCTTTCCAAGAAAAAGAACACTTGGCTGGCGAACGCCAATCTGAGCTTCTGTTTCAAACGACACAAATGTTGCGAAAGGAGATTGAAGGATGAAAAAAAGTCTTCGTCAATTCTTGGGTGCAGTCGCAGCGATTATTTTGATAGGAGGTATTTGGTGGCTGGGCAGTTTTGCCTTACAAAAACCCTTATTACCGACACCAACAGTTGTTTTAGCGCGTATTCCTAGTTTGTTTGCAGAAGGGATGTTTCAACATTTACAGGCTAGTTTCTATCGAGTGATTGTCGGTATCTTTCTCTCTATTTTGGGTGGTTTTGGGTTAGGCTTAGTGATGGGGAGTTTTCCAAAATGGAATCAGTTTTTTGATCCCTTAATTTATTTAACTTATCCAATCCCTAAAATGGCCTTATTACCGATTGTCATGCTACTGGGTGGATTAGGTGATGGGTCAAAAATTACCATGATTGTCTTAATTGTTTTGCCTCAAGTCACCATTTCGGTTCGAGATGCCGTGAGAGAAATTCCTCATCATTATTATGATGTGTACCGTGGTTTAAAAGCGACTCGTTGGCAACAGTTTTCTGCGATTACTTTTCCAGCTACCTTACCCGCGATGTTTAGCTCAACGCGTATTTCATTAGGAACAGCGATTTCTATTTTGTTTTTCACTGAAAATTACGGCACTGAATTTGGAATGGGCTATTTCATTATGGATGCTTGGACGCGGATGGACTATCCGGCGATGTATGGGGGTATTTTAATTTTGAGTAGTTTCGGCTTCTTTTTGTTCCTGTTGATGGATTTTATTTCATGGTATTTCTTCAAATGGCAACGAAAATGAATCGGGTTCCAGAAGAATTACTTCTGGAATCTTTTTTTTAAAAGTGAGCGTTTATTTTTGACAAAAAAAGATTACAGTTGTAAATTATATAAGAAGGAGGGATGTTGATGACCATAATCAATGAACCAGTAAAAATTAGTGATTCTGAATGGGAAGTGATGCGTGTCATTTGGAATAATGAGCAAATCGATGCAACGACCATTAACGAACTTCTCAGTGAATCAAAAGGGTGGAAAATTGCCACAATTAAAACTTTATTAGGACGATTAGTAAAAAAAGATGTTTTACATACTGAACGAGAAGGCAAAAAGTTTCTTTATTCGGCAAAAGTGAGTGAATCAGAGACTGTTCGTAGTGCAACGGAAAATCTATTTTCACATATTTGTGCACGTAAAGTTGGTCAAACCATTGCCGATTTAATTACTGAAGTCGAATTAACTTCAGCAGACATCCAAGCAATTCAAGAGGTACTAACAATCAAACAACCTGTAAAAGAGATTGCTTGTAATTGTATTCCAGGACAGTGTGAGTGCCAAAAGGAGGAAGCGTAATGAAACAAAAATTTGCGATTAAAGGCATGAGTTGTGACCATTGTGCAAATCGTGTTGAAACAGCAATCAATGAATTACCGGGTATTCAAAAAACAAAAATTCATTTGAAAAAAGGCCAAGGTGTGGTTAAATTTGACGAAGCGCAAGTTAGTGCGAATGAGATTGCCGAAAAAGTTAGTGCAATTGGTTATGAAACGACGATAGATTAAGGAAAAAAGGCAGAGATTTTACGTCTCTGCCTTTTTTTAACTAGACAGGCGAACGTATGTTTGTTAATATAAGTAAGAAATAGTTTGTGGTTTTCACCATGTTTTTTCGATTCGGATGAAATCTACAGGAAAAGTTATGATATAATGTGAAAGTTAAGACAAGGAGGGGAAAAAATGGAACTGAAAAAGCTCGAAGTTCCCACAACTTCAATAACCGAAGTGAAGAAGTCTCCCATGGACGTATTTAGCCAAGCGCGCGAAGCAGGTACCGCTGTGTATGTATTTAATCGTGAAAAAATCGCAGGTGTGATGCTTACGCAAGAACAGTACGAAACATTACTGCAAGAACTACATGAATTAAGAGCACGTCCAAATCAGCAACCGATACAGGAAGTAGAATCAGAACAAGTCTCGGTGAAGGGCATGGAAGATTTTTCTAATACGTTACGCAAGGCATTGATTACTGGATCAACAATGTCTGCTAAAAATGTGGATGAACGAATGGTTGCTTTAGGTTTTATTACGAAAAAGACGGGTTTTGGTGGCGTGATAGATATGATTCATGAACTAAATGAGACGGGTAAACTTGTCTATCAATTAAGAAAAAAATCAGAAAATAAAACGATTACGGCGGAAATTATTGCTGAACATGACAATAATTCGCATTTATTCGATAAATTAATTATTAGAAAAATCTACTTAAAAACAATATAGCATAGCTACCGAAGTGAACATTGCTTCGGTTTTTTTGCTAGTTGACTTTAAGAAACAGAATGAGTATAATTCAGTGAAATATGAAATACACATCGCCGGATGAACGCAAGAAACTAACTTTTAGGCCTCGTAAGTTAGTTTGTTGCCTTTTTTGCGTTTAAGGAGGAAAATATGGCATTTACAAAGTTATTAATCGCAGGATTGCTAGAAATATTTTGGGCATTTACCCTAGGAAAGAGTAATGGTTTTACCCATCCAGGTTGGGGAATCGTGACAATCATCGTATTGCTTATTAGTTTATATTTCTTAGAGTCTGTCGTGCATCGTTTTGGTGTGGGGATTACCTATGCTGTTTTCACAGGAATTGGGACAGCGGGTACGGCTATCTTAGATTTAGTCGTTTTTCATGAACCAACCAATATATTTAAGTTCATTAGTTTGATTGTCTTGTTAATCGGGATTGTTGGCTTGAAATTAACGGATAAGGAGGCAAGCAAATGAGTTGGTTATTATTAGGAATTGCTGGCTTAATGGAGCTCGTTTTTGTTATCTGTTTGGAAAAAGCGAATCACGGCAACAAAGGTTGGCTGTTATTTTCCATAGTGGCTATTTTAATTTCGATTTATTTATTAGGTCAAGCGACAACCTATGTGTCATTAGGTGTGGCCTATGCAGTATGGACGGGCATTGGATCTGTATTAACTGTAGGGTATGGTATTTTATTTTTAGGTGAAAGTCGTAATAAATCGAAGTTATTTTTTGTGTCTTTCATTGTTGTTGGGATTATCGGACTAAAATTGTTTAGTTAAAATAATTCGTTCACGTTTCTTAGAAATCGTGGACGAATTTTCACTTCTAAATTGTTAGAAAATTTCGATAAAAATAATAAAAAAATGACAAAAATCTGTGAATTTATGGTAGGATATCAACAATGAGGAGTGAGGAATAATGACGGATTTAACAAAACGATTCAATAAACAAGTGGATAAAATTGCAGTATCTTTAATTCGCCAATTTGATGAGCGTGTTTCAGATATTCCAAACATTTTAAAATTAACGCTAGGTGAGCCAGATTTTAATACACCAGAACACGTAAAACAAGCTGGATCACAAGCGATTGAGGATAATTTTAGCCATTATACTGGGATGTCAGGTTTACCAGATATTCGTCAAGCAGCGAGTAAATTTTTAGAAGAAAAATACCAAGTTAGTTACGACTGGCAATCAGAAGTTTTGGTTACTGTTGGAGCAACTGAAGCTATTTCTGCTAGTTTATTAGGAATTTTAGAAGCTGGCGATAAAGTTTTACTACCATCACCAATTTATCCTGGATATGAGCCTATCATCACTTTAGCAGGTGCCGAGCCTGTCTACATTGATACAAGTGACAATGGCTTTGTATTGTCTCCGGAAGCGTTAGAAGCGGCATTAGAGGAACATGGAGAAGCGATAAAAGCAGTGATCTTAAATTATCCAAGTAATCCGACTGGAGTAACTTACTCTCGTGAAGAAGTGAAATCTTTAGCAGAAGTGTTGAAAAAATATCCAGTTTTTGTTATTAGTGATGAGATTTACAGCGAGTTAACGTATGACGAAGCGCATGTGTCAATTGCCGAATATTTGCGTGAACAAACGATTTTAATCAATGGATTATCAAAATCACATGCAATGACAGGGTGGCGAATTGGTTTTATTTATGCACCGAAAGAGTTAACGAAAGAAATCATCAAAGTACATCAATATTTAGTAACAGCAGCAGCGACTGTTTCACAAAAAGCAGCCGTACGTGCGTTAATTGAAGGAATCAATGATGCACAGGTGATGAAAAAAGAATATCAAGCGCGTCGTGATTTCGTTTACGATAAGATGACAAGCTTTGGTTTTGACGTTGCGAAACCATCAGGAGCCTTTTATATTTTTGCTAAAATTCCAGCAAATTGTCTTCAAGACTCAATGGAATTTTGTGTAGAATTAGCGCAAAAAGAAGCGTTAGCAGTCATCCCAGGAATTGCATTTGGTGATGCCGGTGAAGGGTATATCCGTATCAGCTATGCTGCAAGTTTAGAAAACTTACAAGAAGCTATGGCACGCATGGAGCGTTACGTCAAAGGTAATTAAAAGGCAGTCGCAAGGAATTCCTTGCGACTGTTTTTTTGTAAAGAAATAGTAAGTCAGAATTTATGGAAAGAATACATTTAATAGGCTAGGAGCGTGAGGATAGTTACTGTAAAAATTAGAGGATTTACTGCGATTATCGAGGTAAGCAAATAGAAAAAGATAACTAGCATAACTTATTTTCTAACAAAATTTCTTTATTAAAGAATGTTATCGTCATGTTTTCTTGTATAGGATGAACTTCTTTTTATTGAATATATCCTGCTTTTTGGTAAAAGTGAACCAGTTTTTCTTCTTGTAAAATGGTACTTAGTTGCCAGCGATTAATTTCTGAAAAGTGTTTTTCGGCTAATGCTAAAGCTTGTTGTCCAAATCCGTGGTTTTCTTGTTCTGGTAAAACAGCAAGGGGAGAAATTCTAGCATGTGTTTGCATATCATTTAGGACAATCCGAATAAAGCCGATTTTTTCAGAAGTTACAATAAAGAAAAAATAATTGTTTGATTGATGATACTTTTCGGCTAATCGTTTGAAGGTTTGAGTATAAGGCGATGTTTGATGGTCGTGATAAGTCTCATACAGTTTTTTAAACGCCATTTTCTGAATGTGTAATACTTCGGATAACTCATTTTCTTTCACGGGAATAAGTTGCATGATTTCTCCTCCTACAGCCTTTTTAACAAGAGCATAACATGTTTACACAATTTTTACATATGTTGATGAATTCTTTACATAAAGTCCATCAGGGATTTACATTCGCTTGTTAGACTATGGGTGTGAGAAAGAGAGAGGAGAATTTCATCAATGAAAAAAATCACAGGATTACTAGTATTAGCAGGAGTATTATTAGCAGGCTGCGGCGGAGGGAATGGTTCTACTAACGAATCTTCTTCATCAGCAAGTGGCTCAAATGAAAAAGTAGAAATCGTAGCTGTTGGTTCAACGGCGTTACAACCTTTAGTAGATGCAGCCAAAGATAGTTTTAGTGCTGAAAATCCAAATTACACCATTTCAGTTCAAGGTGGCGGTAGTGGAACAGGGCTAAGTCAAGTAGCAGCAGGTGCAGTAACAATTGGAAATTCAGATGTATTTGCTGAAGAAAAAGACGGTGTTCCAGCCGATGAATTAGTTGACCATAAAGTTGCTGTAGTAGGGATGGCGCCAGTCGTGAATAAAGAAGTTGGCGTTACTGATATTACTAAACAACAATTAATTGATATTTTCACAGGTAAAATCACAAACTGGAAAGAAGTTGGCGGCAAAGATCAAGAGATTGCTGTTGTCAACCGCGCATCAGGAAGTGGTACACGAGCAACTTTTGAAAAATGGGGCTTAGATGGAGCTGAAACGATTCAGTCACAAGAACAAGATTCTTCAGGAACTGTTCGTAAAATTGTTGCAGAAACACCAGGAACAATCAGCTACTTGGCCTTGTCTTATATTGACGATTCCATGCAAGAATTATCAATTGATGGTGTGAAACCAACACCTGAAACAATTCAAACAAATGAATGGAAAATCTGGTCTTACGAGCATATGTATACAAAAGGCGAACCTGATGCAAACGTCAAAAGTTTCTTAGATTATATGTTAACAGATGAAATCCAAAACGGTGTCGTAAAAGAATTAGGTTACTTACCAATTACAGACATGAAAGTTGAACGTACAGTTGATGGTGAAGTAAAAGATTTATAAAAAAATAAAAATAAGTGACTATCTTTCCCCCTATGCGATAGTCACTTATTTTTTTTTTATGCGATTGTTTTAATTTTAAAAATAAAATACAACATTAAACAGCACCAAATACCAGCTAGCATCAATTGTAATAAGGGACGTTGCTGAACCATCAAAAAACTAAAACCCATTGTTAGGGTGACGGTAATCATCGCACGCCGTTTTGTTTGTCTACTCATTCCTTGACCATTCACAAAAGTAGCAAGATGCTTTTCATAAAGGGAGGTCTGAATGAACCATTGATGCATCCGTTCAGAACCCTTGGCGAATGAATAAGTTGCTAATAATAAAAAAGGAACAGTAGGTAAAACGGGAAGGACTGTTCCAGCTGCTCCTAAACCAAGACTTGCGCAACCTAATGTCAGATAAAATACTTTCTTCATTTCTCCTCCTAGTTCATCGGTAAGAAGACATGGAATGTTGAGCCAACACCTAAGTGACTATCCACATGAATGCTTCCTCCTAAAATTTCCACATAATCCTTGACGATTGCTAACCCTAATCCTGTCCCACCAGAATTGCGAGCCCGCGCTTTGTCGACACGATAAAAACGCTCAAAAATCCTTACTTGTTCTTCCTTTTCAATGCCAATACCAAAATCTTGAACATAAAAGACTAGTCCACTTTTTTCTGCAAAATGAATTTTGATTTCTCCTTGAGGTAACGAATAATTGATGGCATTTTCAATTAAGTTTTTGCAGATAGGAGTAAACAATTCCATTTTTGTTGTAAAGAATAGATTCGTATCTCCTTCAAGGGTTATAGTAAGTTGTTTTTCTTCAATTACAGGTGTATAATCCGTTAAAATTTGTTGAAAAACTTGGTCCACATTAATTGTTTGAATGTGGTAATCAATATCTGCGCTTTTTGAAAGCTGAATGATTTCTTGAATTAAATTCTCCAAACGATAAGCGTCTTTTTGCATGATTTTTAAAAAGGCAGTTAACGTTTCTGGATCATCCTTTGCGCCATCTAGCAAAGTTTCTGTAAACCCAATCAATGAAGTGACAGGTGTTTTCAATTCATGAGAAACATTTCCAACAAAATCTTTTTGCAATTTTTCTAATTGACGGATACGCGTTAAATCATATGAAACACCCAAAATTTGTTTGGCTTCTTCAAAATAACGCAAGGTGACATCTAGGACCCGCTCATTAGTTGTTTGAATTTCTTCATGGGTAAAGGGATGTTTGTCATTAATTTGATAAATCATTTGAATTAACTGTGTATCTGTAATTGTTTCAGTGAATGATCGCTGTAAAGGAGCAGCAAAATTGCCAAGTTGTTCTTGCATGGTAGCATTCATGAGCAATAACTTGCCGTCTTCATCAATAATAAAGACACCAATCATTAATTCATTTAAAAGAGTATACAGTCTTTTTTCACTGGCGCTATAGGCTTGATACGTATGGCTCATTTGCTCACTTAACAGGTTCACGCTTTGATACAATTCTTTCCATTGTGGTGAAGACTGCATAATAATTTCTGGATTATCGGGATATTCAATCATTTTTTTGATTACTGGTAAAATTGTTTCAACTGGGCGATTACGACGGCGTAAGATTTGTAAAATAATGCCGCTTAATATCAACCAAAACAAACTATAAACAAGAAAAATAGCTTGTTTCATTCTTTGAGCACTGGGCAAGAAGTTTGCTGTCGGTTCGGCGATGCGAATAATCGCTTTTAATTGTCCATCTTCTTTAATTGGAATTGCTACGTAGAGCAATTCTTTATGTAATGTTGGACTCATTCGAACGGCTCGCCCTAATGAACTTCCTTTTAATACAGCATTTACTTCAGGGCGTTTGGATCGTGTACCAGAAAGTGTAGAATCATACGTATCAAATAAAATATTTCCCTTTTCATCCAACGAAGTAATCCGTTCTTCAGAATCGATGACATATTGTTTCGCAATGGTTTCTAAAGATTGGTCACTGGCAGAGAGACGGATAAATAAATCAGCTTTTTGTTGTAAATACGTTTCATGTTGCATGAGTACTTGCTGGTCATAAAAATTACGGATGAATTGCCAACTACCGATGAAAATAGTGAAAAGTAAGAGTAACCATCCGAGGTAGTTTTGTTTTTTCATCCTTCATTTGGCTCCAAAAATTTATAGCCAAAGCCACGAACAGTTTGTAAGTATTGGGGATGTTTTGGATCTTGCTCAATTTTTTCACGTAAATGACTCACATGGACATCAACAATGCGACTTTGACCGTCAAAATCAAAATGCCAAATTCGTTCTAATAAGGTATCGCGGTCAATGACGCGTCCTTTACGTTTCATAAAGTAGACAAGCAATTCAAACTCTTTCGGCGTTAAAACGATAGGTTTTCCGCTGACTGTCACGTGATAATTGGTCACGTCTGCGACGATTTCACCGACGATTAATTCTTCTTCGCTTTCTTCTTGATTGGCTTGTTTACGAGGTTCCATTCGGCGGAAAATAGCTTTCATTCGAGCTAACACTTCTCGTGGGCTAAACGGTTTCGTTAAATAATCATCTGCCCCAATTTCCAAACCTAAAATACGATCGATTGGATCATCTTTAGCTGTTAAAACTAAAATGGGGGTTTCGATTTTTTCTTGACGTAATTTTCGCGTGATTTCAATACCATCCAAATTTGGTAACATCACATCTAAGATTAAAAAGTCAAATGAGTGTGTTAAGGCAAGTTCATAGCCTTCTAATCCATCACTGGCACTGGTCACTTGATAACCTTCTTTTTCTAGATTAAATGTTAATAAAGTGACGATTGATGGTTCATCATCAACGATTAAAACTTTTTTCATGAGGAAACTCCTTGCAAAACATATTTTTGAAACTAGGTTTATTTTACCATGAATGCACGCTAGGGACTATTGTCAGCTCTAAATAAATGTTATAATATAAAACGACTTTAGTAGAAACGAGGCGTGATAAAATGATTGGGATTAGTGCGTGTCTAGGTGGTATTTGTTGCCGTTATGATGGGAATCATCAAGAAGTTGTCGGTTTAACTAAACTAATTGAACAAAATCAAGCCATTCGTGTTTGCCCAGAAGTCCTAGGGGGCCTACCCATTCCGCGTGATCCTGCTGAAATTGTTGGTGGTAATGGTTTTGATGTCTGGGAAGGCACGGCACATGTAGAAACGAATCAAGGGGAAGACGTGACGAACATGTTTAAAGATGGCGCCAAACGTGCTTATGAGAAATTACAAGCGCAAGGCATCACACAGCTCGTCTTAAAAGATAAAAGTCCCTCTTGTGGCAGCCAAATCATCTACGACGGAACATTTTCGGGAACTAAAGTTCAAGGCGTGGGCGTTGCTACAGCGTATTTTATCTTACAAGGAATGACAGTTCAATCGGAAGTTCAATGGTTAGCACAGCAAGGAGGGGAATAGATGGAAATCGAAAAAACAAATCGGATGAATGCTCTCTTTGAATTTTATTCAACGTTGCTGACAGAAAAACAAATGAATTATATGGAATTGTATTATGCGAATGATTTTTCTTTAGGAGAAATTGCAGAAGAATTTAATGTCAGTCGTCAAGCAGTTTATGATAATATAAAGAGGACCGAAAAAATTCTAGAAGACTATGAACGGAAACTACATATGTTTTCTGATTATATCGTTCGTAGTGAATTATTGGATCAATTAAATGATTACTTAGCCAAGCAATACCCGCAAGATGAGAAGCTGGCTAATTTTGTGCGGGATATACAAGAAATCGAAGAATAAAGGAATGAATAAAAGATGGCATTTGAAAGTTTAACAGAACGTCTGCAACAGGCGATGAGCAAGCTTCGTAAAAAAGGCAAAGTCTCTGAAGCAGATGTAAAAGAAATGATGCGCGAGATTCGTTTGGCATTGTTAGAAGCCGACGTTAACTTGCAAGTGGTAAAAGAATTTACAAAAAATGTGCGTGAACGCGCGATTGGTGTAGAAGTATTAGAAAGCTTATCTCCTGCACAACAAATTGTAAAAATCGTTGATGAAGAATTAACCAAAACATTAGGTTCTGAAGCAGTTGGTATTGAGAAAAGTCCTAAGATTCCAACGGTGATTATGATGGTTGGTTTGCAAGGTGCAGGTAAAACAACCTTTGCTGGTAAATTAGCCAATCATTTAATTAAAACAGAAAAAGCACGTCCTTTAATGATTGCAGGTGACGTTTACCGTCCAGCAGCGATTGATCAGTTGAAAGTATTAGGCCAACAATTAGACGTGCCTGTGTTTGATATGGGAACCGATGTTAGTCCAGTGGAAATTGTCCGTCAAGGGATGGAAGTAGCTCGTGAAAAGAAAAATGACTATGTATTAATCGATACAGCCGGTCGTTTGCATATCGATGAAGCATTGATGGATGAGTTAAAACAAATCAAAGCAATCGCTGAGCCCAATGAAATTCTATTAGTTGTTGATGCCATGACCGGTCAAGACGCGGTAAATGTTGCCGATAGTTTCAACCAACAATTAGGCATTACGGGGGTTGTTATCACCAAATTAGATGGTGATACTCGTGGTGGTGCGGCACTATCGATTCGTTCGGTCACAGGTGCACCAATTAAATTTACAGGTACAGGTGAAAAATTAACTGATTTAGAAGTTTTCCACCCAGATCGTATGTCTAGCCGTATTTTAGGTATGGGTGACATGCTGACCTTAATCGAAAAAGCCCAACAAGATTACGATGAGAAAAAAGCCGAAGAATTAGCGCAAAAAATGCGTGAAAATAACTTTGACTTTAATGATTTTATTGAGCAATTTGAACAATTAGAAAACATGGGGCCTTTAGAAGATTTGATGAAGATGATTCCGGGAATGAGTCAAATGCCAGGATTAGAAAACTTCAAATTAGATCCAAAAGACGTTGCGCGTAAAAAAGCGATGATTTATTCAATGACCCCTGCTGAACGTGAAGACCCCGATTTATTAAATCCAAGTCGTCGTCGTCGAATCGCGGCTGGTTCTGGAAATAGTGTCGTTGAAGTCAATCGTATGATTAAACAATTCAAAGAATCACGTAAAATGATGCAACAAGTTTCAAAAGGAAACATCAACAACATTCCAGGCATGGATCAAATGTTTGGTGGTGGTGTTAAAGGGAAACTTGGTAAAATGGCAATGAACCGTATGGTGAAGAAAAACAAGAAGAAAAAGAAAAAACGTAAATAAAAATAGCCGAGTCAACAGCGATGTTGACTCTCTTTTTGTAGAAGGAGGCATACGATGCAGTTAAAAACAGGTGATACCATTGCGCTGGTTGGAAATTCCAATCCCCAAACTAATCCGCAAGAAATCGAACAGTTATGTCGATTATTGCAAAGCATGGGCGTGATAATTGTCAAAAGTCCCTTATTATTTGATGAGGCTACAACCAACGCCTCTAAAAAAGCTACTGTACTCCAAAGTTATTTTGAAAATCCGACCATCAAAGCTATTTTTGATATTTCCGGTGGCGATTGTGCCAATAGCGTGTTGCCTTATTTAGATTACGAACAACTGGCAAAACATCCAACCCCGTTCTTTGGTTACAGTGATTTGACTGCTGTGTTAAATAGTTTATTAGGCAGTCAATCAACCGAATTATTTCAGTTGAAAACATTACTTTGGGAGGAAACGGGACAACAACGTCAAAAATTTTATGAAACGTTTTTTGAAGGCAAGAAAACCTTGTATGATGTAGAATGGGAATTCGTCCAAGGAAAAGCAATCAGCGGGATAGTTATTGGCGGGAACATTCGTTGTTTTCTCAAGTTAGCAGGCACAAATTATTTACCAGATGTAAGCAATAAAGTGTTGTTTCTTGAAAGCTTTGGTGGAGATAAACATGCGCTTTTTTCTATGTTGCATCATGTATTTCAACTGCCCAATATCGAACAAATTAAGGGAATTTTATTAGGAACCTTTACTAGTTATCAAAAAGCCGAAAGTTACCCAATTGAACAGCTAGTAAAAGACGTACTCCCATTTGATGTTCCGATTGCCAAAACAACACAAATTGGACACGCAAAAAATTCACGTGCACTTTCTTTAGGAAAAGTTATTCAATTACATGCGTAAATATCATATTATTGGTTCTTTCTAAAAAAGGATGTTATTATAAAGATACATTCATGAAAAGGAGAGATACACTATGGTAAACAAAGAACAAGTTGAAGGTAAAGTAACCGAAGCTAAAGGGAAAGTAACTGGTGACGACTCCGAAGAATTAAAAGGCAAAATCAAAGAAAAATACGGTGAAGCCAAAGAAAAAGCCGAAGAATTAGTGGATGACGTCGCTAGTAAAGTGAACGATTTATTCGATAAAAAAGATAAAAAATAAAAATGAAATCAATTTAAAACGGTAGCGATTGTTTATTACAATCGCTACCGTTTTTTATATTTACGACGTTTAGGCATGAAATAATAACGTTTGGGGCAAAAATGATTTTTGTCAATGGTTCTAGCGTATAATGAATTTATCTGAACAGCAAGAATGAAATGGGAGGATAATTATGAAAAAATGGATTTTTGGTGTACTTGTGGGGTTAATCATATTTGGAGGCGTTGCGTATTGGTCAATAGGACAAAAACAGCAGGTTGCAGGAAAAGCGTTAGTTCAAGTGAATAAAAATAACCATCAAGTCAGTTTAACAGGAGACCTGCGCAAGCAAGTTAAACAGCTAACCAATAATGGCTATTTAAAAGAAAATATTACTAAAAAAGAAGTCGATACGTTAGCCAAAGAGTTAAAAAAATTGAAAAGAACCAATCAATATCTGATTTCGGAATATCATTTGGATAATATCTCCTTTGATGATTTTGCTTTTGTAGAAAAACAGCTAGATATTGTTTATGAGAAATTAGAAATTCAGGAGTCAGTGAACGAGTTATTTGAGTCTAAGGATATGGCATTAAATGGCGCAAAAATCAAAGATGACTTACCGTTAAAAACAAATTTAAAAGACTCGGAAATTATCGTTTTGCGTCGTGATTTGCATAACGTTTTTGGTAGTCGAGATGTCGACTTCCAAGAAAGCATTGAACGACTTTTAGCAACAACAGAAGAACAATTACGTTTGAAAAATTCTGCGCTAGACAAATTGAACAAAGCGCAAAAAGAGCAACATTTAACTGAAATAGACCAACATTATGTTGAAATGGTAATCGATATTTTGAACAATGAAAAAGATAAGGCACAAATAGAAACTGAATTAAAAAAGTTTTAATTGAAAAATCCGTTCCCGCATCAAGGAACGGATTTTTTGCGTATCATTTTTGTAGTATGCGTAAGTCACGTTTGGCAAGCAACCAATTGCGAATGTTTTGAGAGTAGACAAGAGTAACACTGACGACGATAATCACAACAATTTGTATCAACAAATCTCTCCAAAAATAAGGATATTCGTTCACTACCATACCCGTCAAATCAAAGTTCAATAATCCAAAGAATAGGAGGCTTCCAATAATTATGGTAATACAAACCGGTAATCGGATTTCTGGTGAAGTAACAAATTGTCCATTATTTTCTAAAGAAATTTTATGAAACATGCGTTCACCAAGGTATAAAAAGAGGAGACTTACTCCAAATAGAATCAGTAAGAACAGCCAAGGACTACCTGTTTTTCCTGGTTCTGTAACAAAAAGGGCTGTAGCCGAAACAAAGCGGACTTGCGGGAAAAAATACGTAACCAAAAGATTTAAGTTTGAATATGCCCAATTAAAATTCCCGGATAAAAGCAAGAT
This sequence comes from Enterococcus sp. AMC1623, assembly GCF_058216495.1. Classification (NCBI taxonomy): domain Bacteria; kingdom Bacillati; phylum Bacillota; class Bacilli; order Lactobacillales; family Enterococcaceae; genus Enterococcus; species Enterococcus sp. AMC1623. The sequence continues at coordinate 3,359,948 of NZ_CM177096.1, forward strand.
ACCTGCCAAGATAGCTAAGACACCAAAGACTAGATTTCCTAACATTGTTCCAAAGAAAATACCAGCTGTCAATGCGAAAACAAGATACATCCAATGGCTAAAGCTAGAGTACAGTAATTGTAACAAGGTAACATTCATGTAGGGTTTTGGAATACCCCAATACAGGATGAGTGAATAACTCACAATCATGAGAGCTAAAAAACCAAGAAGTGGAAGAGCGACATAGACGACTTTTCCAAGAAATAATTCTCGACGTTTAAAAGGAAGTGAGAATAAAAAGCGATTGAAATTTGTTTTTTGATCGACAAAAAACAAGAGAAACCCTAAGCAGAAAATGACACGTGCAACTATTGTGAGGTAACTATAAAGTTGTGAAGAATACCAACCACCAACTTGATAGTCATTCGCTTCACCTTCAATCAATTCGTAATCATTATTCGTGTAATCAGATAGGACGTTCTCTGCTGGCGCTAAGTGAGAGAAATAAAACTTATCAAAAACTGTTAGAGCATCATCGCGATATTCTTGAATCGATTGATAATAAACAGGTATTTCATGTTGATAGTCTTTAATTTGATAAGATGTATCTTTGTCATAGCTATGACTAAACTCTTCCGAATACAAATACTCTTTTTGTTCATACCAAGAACCAATAGAGTTAATTCCTGAGCCAACATAAATGAATGTGAACACTCCCATCAGTACCAGCAATATTTTTCCGTAACGTTGATAATAGATATTTTTAATCATTGAATTCATACATATTTCAACTCCTTCGTCAGAGATTCGTTTGCTAAGTTTGCTTCAAATAAATCTTCTAGTGTTAAAGGTAATTCCTCAAAAACAATGGGTTCTAAGGCATTAATTTTATTGGCTAGTTCTTCTGTAAAATTTTCAAACAAAGCAGTAACAACCCGGCCTTGGAAAGCTAGAGCTTTTGAATGTTGTTTGACTAGCTCAGGAACTTTTTTTGTTTTAAAGACCATTTGAATTTTTTTAGCTTGTTCACGAACTTCTTCCAACCGATAATCATGGGTAATGGTGTTCCCTTTTAATAGTAAGGCACGGTCAATAATATTTTCTAATTCATTGAGATTATGTGACGCAATTAACGTTGTTCGCTTACTCTCGCTCATATTATCTAACAATAGTCTAATCACTTTTTTCCGAACGATAACATCTAATCCATCAAAAGGCTCATCCAATAGTAAATACGTTGCATTTGAAGCAATGGCTAAAATCATTTGGAAGAGGCCTTGCATACCTTTAGACATGCGATTGTAAGATAAGCGCAGGGATAACTCGTGTTCTTTTATCAAGGATAAAAATAAATCTTGATCAAAGTTAGGATAAGCAGCTCGATAAAAGGTATTGAGTTTTTTTAAAGAATACTGACCCAAAAAGTTTTCTTTTTCATCAATATAAAAAATATGCTGGCGTTCTTTGGGAAAAAGTTCGATATTTTCGTTGTTAATGGTTATTTCTCCACCGTCAGTATAATAATGACCGGCTATTGTTCTAAATAGTGTGGTTTTTCCTGAACCATTCCGACCAATCAGGCCAACAATTTCATTTGTTACTAAGTCAAAATTGACATCTTCTAAAATAGCTTGTTGATCGATTTTTTTTGTAAGGTGTGCGACTTTCATGCTTGTGAACCTCCTAAATCTTTTTTTGCTTGTTTCAACCACTGCTGAATTTCTTCATCGGTGACTTGTAAATGCTTGGCTTCAATGACTAAAATGTGGAACTGTTGTTGCAATTCTTGGATTCTGTGTTCATCACGAGGCATGTTCTCTTGCTTTTTTACAAAAGTTCCTTTACCTTGAACTGTCACGAGTACTTGCTCAGATTCCAGCACCTTGTATGCTTTGCTTACAGTATTAGGATTCATTAACAACTGTTTGGCCATTTCGCGAACAGAAGGCACTCTTTCACCAGGTACTAAGATGCCATGAAGAATATCTTCTTTAATCCCGATGACTAACTGCTCATAGTAGGGACGACTACTGTTTTTATTAATGGTAACCATGTCAGACTCCTTTCTGTATGACTAAAGTGTACTACGGATAGTCATACACTTGTTTGTGTGTACTATTATGAGTGGTACACTTTAAATTTGCAAGCCTTTTTTTCATATTTTTGTTAAACTTAGAGAAAAAGGAGGTCTATTATGCGTAAAATTGTATTTTATGGCGCCATCAGTTTGGACGGATTTTTAGCAGATGAACAGGATAATTTACAGTGGTTATTTGATACGGATTTAGCGGGCGTTTCCACCTATGAAGCATTTGATAAAGATGTAGATACCGTTGTTATGGGAAGAGTAACTTACGAGGAAACGAAGAAAATTTTAGGTGATGAAAACCTTTTTCCCGGTAAAGAAAAAATTATTTTTTCACGAACAGAAAAGGAAGAATTAGAAGAAGGACGTTATGTTTCTGGAGATACGGTCACAATTTTAGAAGAATTACAAAAACAAGCAGGCGATAGTATTTGGATTGTTGGTGGGGGTGGTTTATTTACAGAATTGGTTATGGCGGATATGATTGACGAATTTTGGATACAAATTGCACCAGTTCTTTTAGGAAAAGGGAAACGTTTATTTGAAGAAGGCAAGTACCGTAAACGGTTAGAATTTGTGGAAACTACACAAATGGGTGAATTAACAGAATTGCATTTTCGAAAAATAACAGCAAACAAGTCAAACACACGCTAGCTAAAAAACACATATTGAATAATTGAAACCCTTTTCTTAAGATAGACATTAAGGAAGGGGTTTTTTGAGTAAAAAAGAGAAACACCTATAACTCTACAAATGATGTCGCTTAATAATCCCTCCATGAGTATCAGTAACGTATCTTTAACGATCAAAAAAATAAAAAATGAGGTGTACACATGACAGAAGTAATTGCGTATCTAGATGACAACAAAGAGTGGACGAAAGAAGAGATTGTAGCAACGGATTTAACATGTATTAATTATGCCTTCGCCAATATTATCGGATTAGAGATTGTGCGTGACTTAAAGAAAATTCATTTGATTAATGAACTAAAAGCAGAGCATCCTCACTTAAAGACATGTATTAGCATTGGAGGATGGAGTGCAGATGGTTTTTCAGAAGGGGTAGCAACGAAAGAAAATCGCCAAATATTAATTAAAAATTTAATTGCCTATATGCAAAAATACCAGTTTGACGGCATTGATTTGGATTGGGAATATCCAGGAATGGATATTGCAGGAATTAAAGCTTCAGAAGACGATGCTCAAAATTTCTTGTTTTTTGTGCAAGAATTACGCTCTCAATTAGATGAGTTAGGTGCAAAAAATCAGAAGTCGTACTGGTTAACAACCGCAATTGGCGCAGAGAAAAAATTGTTGGATACTATGAGTCCAAATGATCGTTATGAATATATTGATTTTCTCGATTTTGTTAATGTGATGACTTATGATATGCGTGGTAGCTTTACTAAAACTGCTGGACATCACACAAACTTAGCATCTTATAGTCAATTAGAAGGCGAATTAAGCGCACAACAAGCAGTAAAAAATTTACAGGAAAAAGGGGTTCCAGCTGATAAAATTGTCATTGGCGCAGCTTTCTATAGTCGCATGTGGACAGGGTTTCCTAAAGATGCAACACATCCAGTTGGGTGTCCAGCAGAAACATTTGGTAACCAAACAGAAAATTATCATTCTCTAAAAAATAAATTAGCGAATCATCCAGAATATGTTTTTTGGGATGATGAAGCGAAAGCGTCGTATTATTTTGATGGTCAAGAATTTATTTCCTATGATGATGCACAATCTATGAAAGAAAAAGCCCGATACGTTAAAGAAAATAACTTACGAGGGCTGATGTTTTGGGAATATTCTTTAGAGCTTGTAGACTTATTACCACCTGCTGCCGAAATTTTGCTTAGATAATCATATCTTGTACACCCTTGCAAATTGCAAGGGTGTTTTTGTCGATTGTGTTGAATAAGAGCTATGGTTACGTCCAAGTCATCACAAATTCAGATTCATTTGTATGCGCATCTAGTTGTTTCTTTTCGATGAGAAAATTTTCTGCTAAATAGAACTTCACAGCCTTATTATTTTTTTCGAAAACTGTTAGTGTAAGCTGCTCATGATTGGCTTTTGCTGCATGTAGTAGTTTTGTTCCAATCCCCAAATTTCTATAGGATTTCTCAACAAACAAACCTGCAATATAATTGTCCATCAGCCCGATAAATCCCAGAATTTTATCGTTGGTGGTATAAATATATAGTTCAGACTCGGGTAAAGTTTTTTTGACGAAGGGCAATTGCTCTTGCCAATAACGCTTATCGATGAAAGCGTGAGCGTCAAGATTACTATTTAGCCAAAGTGTTAGTAACTGAGCCAGTTGTTTCTCGTTTACTGTATGGAGTTTTTTCATCATAGCAAGCCTTCTTTCTTTTTTTAATTTATAGTATACCAAAAAAGAAAAGGTTATCTGAGAGTAGTTACTATTTCTATTTTCTACAAATAAAAAGTGAGTAGCAATTATCGCTACTCACTTTTTATTAATCAAATTAGTCTTTAAGCTAGTTTTTCAAAAAATTCAATATATTTGTTAGTAATTAATTGGAAGAAGTTAACAGTATCATCAATGAACGTACCATCTTCATTTAATAAATTGAGGACATTCCCAATATATGCTTCTGGTTGTTGCAATGTTGGCATATTTAAAAAGACTAGAGACTGACGTAAATGATGATTTGCACCAAAACCACTAACTGCGCCTGGAGAAACACTTACTACTAAAGCAGGTTTTCCATCCCAAGCACTTTCACCATAAGGTCTTGAACCAACATCAAGTGCATTTTTGATTGCTGCTGGAACTGAACGATTGTATTCAGGTGTAAAGAAATACACGCCATCAACTGTTTTTAATTCTTCTCTAAAACGTGTCCAGCTTTCTGGAACACTGCCTGCTACATCTAAGTCTTCATTGTAAAGAGGTAGATCGCCAATTTCTATAAATACTGCTTCATAGCCTTCTGGTAACAGATTTACAAATGTTTCTGCTGCTTTACGATTGAATGAATCCTTACGTAAGCTGCCGACGATAATGCCAATTTTTTTGCTCATGATAATTCCTCCTTTAAATGTTTACACTTATATCTTACTAAAAGTTAGTTGAAAAGACAAAGAATAACTACTTTTCTTCTTGATATTCCAAAATATCGCCAGGTTGACAGTCTAAAGCTCGACAAATTGCTTCTAAAGTAGAAAACCGAACGGCATTGACACGTCCATTTTTTAGTTTTGAGAGGTTAACATTACTAATGCCAACTTTCTCAGACAATTCATTGAGACTCATTTTTCGATCAGCCATTACACGATCAAGTCGTGAAATAATCGCCATAGTCTATCCCTTTCTAAACAGTTTCATCCACTTCATATTGTAACACAGCACCGTATTTAAAGACTTCAATTAACAAAGAAACGCCGATTGCAAATAATAAACTGGCATCTATACCAATACGTATTTCAAAGGAGCGTGTAAAAATATATGAGATGATTGGATCAATAATCATTGGAGCAAGTGCATATACATAAAGCCAAAAAGCAATGTTATTCAGTTGTTGGATAATTTTTGAATCAAACACAGGCAAGCCATATGAAATTTTTTTAAATAATTGTTTCGTTTGATAAAAAATTATGATTAACAGTGAGTTATATAAAATTAAACGGGCAAGCGAAAGATTTCTCAACATTGTTTCTGATGTGGAATCAAAAGTTTGAGAATAGTTAAAGAAGAGACCAAAATTTTCTGATGATTTTTTTATATCAAAGGTTAGTGGATAATGAAAAAAGACTAACAAGATAAGGGCAATAACGGTAAGAAATACAAAAAGAAAAAATAAAAATTGAAAAATCAAAGCGAAAAATTTTGCTCGCTTTTGAATTTTTTGTAGATTCATCAAAAGAATCCCCTTTCTTTTTTATTTTATTTTAGCAGTTTATTTAATGAAAAACAATTAATAATTAACGTTTATCATTAAAAATAGAAAGAAATACTATTTTTTTGAAAAAAAGTTCAACGTGTAAAGAAAAAACTCTTTACACCTTTGTCAAAACCTGTTAAACTAGCTCTTGTGATTAAAACCAATGGAGGTGTAAATAATGGCAGTAAAAATTCGTTTAAAACGCATGGGTTCTAAAAAGAGTCCTTTTTACCGTATTGTAGTAGCAGATTCACGTTCTCCTCGTGACGGACGTTTCATCGAAACAGTAGGTACTTATAATCCTTTAACAAACCCAGCTAAAGTAACAATCAAAGAAGACTTAGTTCTTGATTGGTTATCAAAAGGTGCGCAACCTTCTGATACAGTTCGTAACTTACTTTCTAAAGAAGGCGTTATGAAAAAACATCACGAAGCTAAATTCTCTAAGAAATAAGGAGATAAAGTATGAAAGATTTGACAGATTTAGTCTTAACAATCGTTCGTCCTTTAGTAACCCAGCCTGACAAAATTTCTTTAGAAATTGTGGAGTCAGACGATTTCTTTGAATATAATTTATCTGTTGCACCGGAAGATATTGGTCGCATCATCGGTAAACAAGGTCGTGTAGCAAAAGCTATTCGTACAATCGTTTATGGGGTGCGCACAGAAGGACCTAAAAAAGTTCGTCTAAATATCTTGGACGGTAAATAAGCATGAACACCAAGTTGTCTTAGTAGGATAACTTGGTTTTTTTGTTATTTTTTATGAGAAACGAATAAAAATTTTGTATGAAAAATCAGTCTTTAGCACCATGTTCCTTGACCAAATTCCAAGGATAATAGAAAATAAAGAGAGGAGGCGATTGAATGGAACAACTGATTGCTTTAGTTATCGTGATTTTACTTATTGTTTTTATTATCAAAGTTGGTTCAGCCATCTGGCGTTTATTAGGGATTTTATTGTTAGCCTTTCTTGTGTGGGTTTTCCGATCGGAAATTATGGCACAAATTAATGAATGGGCACGAATGTTAGGTTCTGAGAATTTCTTAGAACAGGCAAAACAGTTTTTTGTAAGTATTTTGGAAAAGTTAGTTCAATGGTTTGGTGATTTTATTAATCAATTTTAATCACCACTAGTGATAGACGAAAGAAGAGGCGAGAAAGATGAAAAAAATAGCATTCGTTGGTATTCCAATGTTTTTACTCTTATTGGTGGGATGCGGACAAACTAGCGAGAAACCAGGAGAAACAGTAACAACAAATGAAACCGAAGTAGCAGAAACAACTCAGACAAGCGATTCATCAAAAGCGGAATCCAGTATGAATACTACGACTGAGGAGTCAACGACAGCAGAAACGAATGCATCTACATCTAGCGTTGAATCAGAAACAACTAATACGTCATCAGCAACCAATACGTCAGTAACTGAAACGGAGTCATCTGAGACTACTGCGTCAAATGAAGAAACTCAAACAGATGCGATGACACAATTGCAAATGAATTTTCCAACCATTGCCTTTCCAACAAATGTTCCACATACACAGGGCAATGTCGTCAACGTAGCAAGTTCAGGTGATGAAAATCAATTGTCAGTTTTATATTATGATATGTCTACACCTATGATTTTGAACAAGCAGGAATTAAATTATGAAACACCGATTGCAGGTTTCCAACAATCAATTTATCCATCAGAAACAGAAGCGAAAATTGCAGTGGAATTACGGGTTGATATGAGTGGTCAGCCGGTTGATTTAGGCTATAACATTACGGGCTATCAACAAGGTGCTGCAGGTTCTTCCTATGTAGCATGGAAAGAGGGAAATTGGAACTTGCTGGTACGTGCAAATAACCTGGAACAACAAGATCCAGTAGCAATGGCTAAGCAAGTCGTAGAATATTTAGAAGTAGCCATGCTACCAGCACCGCAACACATTGGTCAAATCACTATCGATATGGGTGGTTCTGGCTATGAAACCAATCTAGTCACATGGCAAGTTAACAATGTCGTGTACACGATTAATCATCAAGATGCAATGGCAGCTTTACAAATGGCTGTTTCAACCTTGCAATAGACAAAATACCGTTGAAATTTTTTCAGCGGTATTTTTTTACTATAAATTGGCAAATGGCTAAGCAGATTTATAACACTTACATTTAGTAAGAGTTATAATGAGATGACAACAAATGAAAGAAGGGGTAAATGATGGGCATTCAACAAACAACATTTCAATTATCTGAACAAACACATCCAGGAATCGTTGCTTTAAAAGTAGCTGATTTACAAAAGATGACAAACTATTATCAAGGAATTGGTTTACAGATATTAGAAACAACGCCACAACAAAGTATTTTAGGAGTGGAACAAACACCGCTATTAATTTTAAACCAAATTGCATATCCTAATCCGTTAACTCGAAAAACCGGATTGTATCATGTCGCATTTGTATTACCAACTAGAAAAGATTTAGGAAATACTCTTTTTCACTATTTGACAGCGAAAGTGCCTATTTTGGGTGCAAGTGACCACGGGTACAGTGAAGCTTTGTATCTGACCGATCCTGAAGGAAATGGCATTGAAGTTTATCGAGACAAAGATATGTCAGAATGGGATATTCGTGAAGATGGAGAGATTGTCGGTATCACGATTGAAATGGATGCGGATGGTGTTTTAGCTGCGGGTGATCGCAGTCGCAAAGATTTTCCTGAGGGAACGAAAATTGGACACGTACATTTAAAAGTAGCTGATTTAGAAACAACTGAAACATTCTACACTGAAATTTTAGGTTTTTCATTAAAAAGTGATTTTGGGCAACAAGCTAAATTTTTTGCAGCGGGGAACTACCATCATCATATAGGAACAAATATTTGGAACGGCCGTCAGTTACCGCCAATGGATGAGAAAGATTTAGGTTTGGAATATGTTACCTTTTTAGTGAATAGTCAAGAAGAACTGGATAATTTAGAAACAAACTGGCAAGCAAAAGAAGTTCTTTATGAAAAGATAGACAATCAATTACAAATTATTGACCCAAATGGGATTAGTTTTTATTTTCAAGTACAGTAATCATACGCAATAGATAAAAAATGCGGAATAATTTCTTAAATAAAAAGAAATTGTTTCGTGTTTTTTGTTTGGATTTTGGAACATTGATGACTAGAAATAAGATTTAATGGTAAAATAAAACACAATAAGTCATAACGAGGTGAAAAAATGTTAGAAGTAAAACAAGTGCATGTCGCATTTAAAAATCAACTAATTTTAAAAAATGCTTCTTTTACTGTTGAAGACAGTATGATTGCTTGTTTAGTTGCACCGAATGGTAGGGGAAAAACAGCCTTACTTAATGTTATCTGTGGTTTAGTGCCTAGCAAAACAGGTGGTATTAAATGTAATGGTATTTCTTTACGTTCTAAACGTCGGGCTTTTTTACATCAATTATTTTATGTGCAAAGCACGGAAGATTTATTTGGAAATTTAACCGTGAAAGATCACTTGCGCTATGTGAAAAAAATGTGGCAATCCACAATTGATATTACAAAAGTATTAACACGAGTAGAGTTAACAAATAGTCAAAACAAGCAAATTCAGCAGTTGTCTTTGGATAAAAAACAACAAGTATTGCTAGCGATGGCGATTGTCAGTGACGCGCCTGTTTTGTTAATGGATGAACCTTTAAACGGTTTGGATGTTGAAGCTACACGAAAATTTGAAGAAATTTTTGTTGAATTGCGTGGACAAGGAAAAACAATCGTATTTGCCTCTCATCAGTTAGATAGTATCGAACGAGTAAGTGATAAATTATTATTTTTGAAAGACCAACAAATTCTAACCGTTGAAAATATGGGGCAAGATGTCGAAATGCAATATGGAGAAATGTATTTAACTTAGGAGATGAATGAAATGTTTGAACAAATGCGTATAGAAATGAAGCGCTATATAAAATCAAGGTTTGCATTCTTCTCCTTTTTATTATTAGCCCTTCTTTTTTTGGCAAGTTTATTTAGTGGTTTGGCGAAAGCAAACACGCAACAATTGACGATGTTGGGTGCCATTCAAGAAACCACTTCACAAGTAGAGGCGAAAGCAAATCAATTATCAAAAGACAAAAAAACAGAAGAATCAGATCGTGAAAAAGAACGATTAACATACTTAGAACCACTAATCTCAGCATATTCATCAACAGGAGATGCCCAAACCCGCAATGAGTTAAACTTAGCGTATGCCAACTTTAATTTGCAAGAATTTACAGCAGGGCGTCAAAAGGATATTCAGCTGATTCCATATCCAAATAAGGAACAAGAAATTACGCAAGCTTCCTTGCAACAAGATGTTTTATATTATCAATATCTTGTCGATCATAAATTAACCGAAGTTCCAGATAGCCGGAATCAACCAGCAGTGAATTATCTGTCAAACCAACTTATTTATCGGATTTCATCTATTTTATTATTTGCTTTTTTAGCCATTCAGGCAGCACATTTCTTTATGTTAGATAAACGACAAGGTTCGATTCGTTTTCTCAACGTGTTACCAATTTCTAAACATAAATTAGTCATGAGTAAAGTGTGGACATTCTTTTTACTGAATACAGGCTTATTTATAGTGGTGGCAGTTATCGCTTTAGTAGTAGTCACCCTTTTAAATGGATTTGGTCATTTAAGCACACCGATTGTTCAATCAATGGTTGGGAAAACGGATGTAGCAACTATAGGAGAATTCTTACTTGCATACAGCGGTCTGTTTATCGCAGGAGTTTTCTTCATATCCATGTTTAGTGCGTTTATTAGCTTGTTTACTCGATACTTTATTTCGCACATAGTTTGGATATTCGCTTTATTAGTCGTTGTACAATTTGGTTGGCTACAAGCGAACAATGCCCATGAATGGTTCTATTATCTCCCCTTCCATTATTTAGATATTTCAACCATGCTATTTGGTGAAACATCGATGTTTATGCATCCAATTGGATTAGGAGCAGTCATTTTAATTGACTGGGCAGTGGTCTTTTATGTGTGTATGTTACTCACATTTGGTTTCCGCAAACGATTATAAACAAACGTCTTATGTAGGGGTTATAACTACATAAGACGTTTTTAGTTAGGGAATGGAAGATGAGCAGATAGATAGTCCATTCGAATATATAGCATATAATTGGTGAACCAACACTTAGTGTGTGTTTTACTTGGGTGCCATGCCTGCTAAAAGGATTTCTGTCCATTCCTCACTATAAGGCAACATTCGTTCGTAGATAGTTGGGTGTGACATGCCTTCAACCAAAGATTGAAAATATAAAATTAAAAATTCATCTGAATATTTTAAGTCAACTTTGCCTTCTTTACGGCCACGGTGAAAGAGATCAAGGAGCATATCAATACTTTCTTTTGTATATTTTTCCATCAAGATAGATAAGCCGTTTTCGTTTTTTTCGGTCATATAAACCATCATGTCTAAATAAAATTGTTTGCTAATTTGATTAATTGCGCGCATTTTATTTTGGCTTAAGGCGATTAATGTTTCTTCAAATGGGAGATTTTTTTCCATTTCAGCATGGGCTTGTTGGCGAATTTGATCGATAAATACTGCAAACGTTTCATGGATCAATGTTTCCTTATTACCAAAATATTTAAAAATAGTGGTTTTACCAACATTTGCTTCTCTAGCGATGTCTTCGATCTTTAAAGATTGGATGCCTTGTTTCTGATTAATTAAGGTAAATGTAGCATCAATAATTTGTTGTCTTTTTTCTAACGTTCTTTTTTCAAATCCATTCATCAAATACCCTCCATTAACAAACTTTTTTTACCTAATTATTCGCAATTTTCTTTCCTATATAGTATAAGGAATAAATTACATACTTTCAAATGATTAAAGTTCATAACTTGATGAAAATTTGTTTGACCTTAGATTGGAAGCTCACTATAATGGGTGCATGCGTAAGCAAGGGAGGTTCAGAAAATGACAGAAGTAGTCAAAGTAAAAAATGTTCAAAAAAAATTCGGGAAATTCCAAGCATTGTCGGACGTTACATTTACTGTTGATGCAGGTGAAGTCGTTGGATTTATTGGTCCAAATGGTGCTGGGAAATCAACGACTATTCGGATTTTATTAGGAATTATCAACCGTCAAGCAGGAGAAGCTCAAATTTTTGGGAAAGATGTTTGGAAAGACAGCCTTGACATTCATAAACGAATTTCCTATGTGCCTGGTGATGTAGCTTTATGGGGAAGTCTAACAGGTGGCGAAATTATTGATTTATTTATGAAATTGCATGGAGGTGGAGACCAGCAAAAACGAGACGAATTGATTCAACGGTTTGAACTGGATCCCAAGAAAAAAGCGAAGAGTTATTCGAAGGGAAATCGACAAAAAGTTGGGTTGATTGCAGCATTATCTGTTCACTCCGATTTATATATTTTTGATGAACCGACATCTGGTTTAGACCCGTTAATGGAAGCTGTTTTTCAAGACGAAGTAGAAAAGTTAAAACATGCAGGTAAGGCAATTTTACTTTCGTCTCATATTTTAAGCGAAGTAGAACGTTTAGCAGACAAAATTGTAATTATTCGTCAAGGTAAGGTCGTTGAAACAGGAGTACTAAATGAATTACGCCATTTAACACGTTCAACAATCACTTTAGAAACAATCCAGAAAATCAGTGATTTTGCACGAGTGATCGGGGTGCATGATTTTCAACAACAAGATGAACATAGTGCAGTTTTTTCAGCTGATAATCATTTTATTAATGACATCTTAGTTGAAGCTACCAAATTAGGTGTGAAAAAATTTGAATCTGTCCCTCCAACGTTAGAAGATTTATTTATGCGTCATTATGAAGGATAACTTAGGAGGGGAATAAATGAATGAAAAATTTGCTCGTAGCGGAGTATTATTTGTCCAATATTTGAAAAGAGATTGGACAAAAATTATTTTTTGGCTTATTGGATTAGGAATTTTTTCTGGTGGTTTTGTACCAGCCTTTGAAGAAATTTCTAAAGGGCAAGGCTTAGTTGGGATGTATGAAACACTGAAAAATCCTGCGATGATTTCTATGGTAGGTCCTACTGCTGCAAAAACCGCTACCGATTACACGATTGGTGCTATGTATGCTCATACGATGTTACTTTTTTGTGCACTATTTGCGATGATTGTTACTGCTTTGCATGTGGTTAGTCATACGCGTAAAGAAGAAGAGTTAGGTTTAACCGAGTTGATTCGTTCTTTTCAAGTGGGGCGCCAAGCCAATTCGTTAGCAGTTGTTTTTGAAATTATTCTCATCAATAGCATATTAACAATCATCATTGCTGGCATGATGGGATTTTTCCAAGTATCATCAATTGATTGGGAAGGTTCATTTTTGTTTGGTTTATCGATTGGTGTAGCAGGTATTTTTGGTGGTCTACTGGCACTCGTTTTTGCTCAACTTATGTCGAATTCATCCGGAGCAACTGGCATAACTTTGGGAATAATCGGAGTGCTTTATATGGTACGTGCAGGAACGGACGTCTCTAACGAGGATTTGACAGCGTGGAATCCGCTAGGTTGGACCTATCTAACGTATCCTTTCACTGAAAATAATTGGATGTATCTTTATTGGTTACTGATAGGTACGTTAGGCTTATTTATCTTAGCGGTACTTCTAGAGAATTATCGGGACATGGGTGCTGGTTATCTGCCTGAAAAAACAGGGCGAGCGTATGCTAAACGGTCGTTGCTTTCTATTCGTGGTTTTTTGATTCGGATTAATCAGGGAATGATTGTGGGTTGGCTGGTTGCTTTTGCAGCATTAGGTGTTGCCTATGGATCAATTTATGGCGATATGCAGAAATTTTTAGATAGCAATGAGTTGATGAAACAAATGTTTACGCATACTGGAACTTCGATTGAAGCTTCTTTTACCAGCACGATTGTTGTTGTTTTAGTGATGTTCGTGGCTATTTTACCGATTGCGATTATCAACAAATTGTTTGCCGAAGAAACCCATTTACGCTTTAGTCAACTTTATGTAACGAAAGTAACGCGAGCAAAATTATTTGTGACAACTATGCTTTTAGCAATGCTAGTTAGTATCATTGGTATTTTTCTATCTGTTAGTATGCTCGGCGGAAGTGCTCTTTATGTAATGAATGAGTCTGCTACTATCACCGTTTATGATTTTCTAGCAGCTGGCTTTAATCTTTATCCAGCAGTATGTTTTTTCATAGGATTATCCGCTTTTCTTTTAGGCTGGTTTCCAAGATTAGGCATGGTGAGTTATATTTATTTGAGTTATGCGTTCATATTGGATTATTTTGGCGGAATTTTAGATTTACCTGATTGGTTTGCGAAAACAGGAATCTTTAAGTGGCTACCTAAATTACCAATGGAGGCTTTTGATGGTGTAGCTTTCAGTAGTATATTGGCAATTAGTGTTTTACTAGTAATACTTGGATTTTATGGATACAAACACCGCGATTTATTGGAAGGTGCGTAGCTTTTTTGTTAAAATAAAAGAAGAAGCTATCCGTAGAAAGGGTGTTAATGGTGCATAAACATATATTAGTAGCAATTGATGGTTCAGCGATGGAAAGAAAAGTGATTGCGAAAGCTGTAGAAGAAGCAAAATTAAAAGAAGCCAGTTTGACAGTCGTACGAATCTTAGATACTCCTAGCTATTTATTAAATTCACCGCGTTTGATGAAGATGATGGAAGGAACACGCAAGTATTTAGTAGAAGAGTTAGCCAGTATTAAACAAGAGATTGCTCAAACATTACCTGAGGACAGTCTATCAGTGATTGTTTCATATGGTAATCCTAAACAACAAATTATTGCTTATGCTACCGAACCAGAACGAGCAATTGATTTAATTATTATTGGTGCAACAGGCGAATCTGAAGAAACACTCGCTGGTTCTACGACAACATATTTAATTAATCGTGCGCCATGTGATGTGCTGGTTGTACGCTAAAAAAGTGACGCATTCTCGATTAAGAATGCGTCACTTTTGTTTCTTCTAATAGCGTAGAAGTAAGTTGAATAAGGGCTTCTTCAATTTTAGAAAAATCATTTTCTGAAATTTTGGAATTAATTAAAATAATGGGTACCAAGTTTTTGAAGTTGGTTACATAATCGTCCAGCTCATTTAAAGATGTCGTACTTAAAATAATATCGGCTTGATGAATATCAGTTGTAAACTCAATAAAATATTGATCACAAAAGCGTGTTGAAACGCGAAATTCAATATGCTTCGTATATAGAAACGTTAAATCAGAACGAATAAAAATTTTGATTCTTGGAAAGAATATTTTTTTAGGAACAAGATAAAAACATAGTAATAAACTTTCGATTCTAAAATATTCATAGGCTGATTCAGATGTTTTTTGAAGAAATTCTTGCCACAAACTATCGTATTTATCAAATAAAATAGGATAGAGCGTTTTTAATTCGTCGCTATAATGCGTGGTAAAATTATTCAAGCTATTTTCATCAGGTTCAAAAAAGTGATTAGCTAATAATTGTTTGACAAATTTTTTATAAATAAATTCTTTTTGAATATCTGTTAGTGGAAGAAATTTTTCTTCAAATAGTTCAATCCAAATCTCTGCATCTTGTAACGGTAAAACTTTTTCAAGCGATGATAAGTTCACTTGTAGATGGAAATCAATAATATCAGAGCTGTAAATTGCTATTACTAATAGTTGCCAATCTTCATTTTTCCAATCAGTTAAGAAAGGTGGACGTTTTGGTAAAGCAAAACCTTCTAGAATTTGTTTTTCGTTGTCATCATAAGTGAGTGGCCAACCATATTTCACAGCCGAATTGATAATAAATACCCAAATCGATAAAATTTCAATTGTTTGACTATTCGATTCAAGAGATAAATCAGCAACAATTTGTTCGGATAATTGATTAATTGTTGCCTTGTTTTCGACCCAAGAAATAAATGAAAACTGGCGATGAATCGTAAATAAAAAGACAAAAAAGAAAGAACGTAATTTATATTCTTCACCACTAATTGTAATTTCGTTTGACAAAGTAATTCGGAGCTTGTGTTTTTTTAACGATGAATTAATGTCTTTGATTTTCCGGCGCAATTGCGATTCACTAATATAATGACTA
Organism: Enterococcus sp. AMC1623; assembly: GCF_058216495.1. NCBI lineage: Bacteria > Bacillati > Bacillota > Bacilli > Lactobacillales > Enterococcaceae > Enterococcus > Enterococcus sp. AMC1623. The sequence continues at coordinate 3,376,022 of NZ_CM177096.1, forward strand.
TTACAAAAAGCAATGGTGGAGATGGAACGTTTAAGTAATAACTGTTGCAATAACTCATAACCTAATTCGGACGAAAAAATAGTCGCAAGTAATTTTTGATAATTGATAGAAGGTTGTCGTGTTAATTTAATTCCATTTCGCTGATCAATAATTAGTGTTGAAACATCAGTAGGATAGGTTTGTTCAATCTCTTCTTGCAATTCTCGACAGATTTTTTTTATCGTTGATTGACTGTAGTCACCCACAATTTGTGTGAGTTCGCGACTAGAGATAAATTGTATTTCTTCTTCTAAAGCAAATAAAATGTTTTGTTTCAACCAGGCAGTTGAAGAAATTCCGTACATCATAGTTGTTGGTCCTTTCTTGACACACGCTTTAGATGGATAAAAGTTAAATATTTGTTATTTTAATTATAGCCAAAAACAGTTTAGAAAAAGAAAAGCACTTTTATGTTATCTAAAACTTATGTGTTTTATTATACGTTTTTCTTAGGGAGAAAAGATACTACTTTCATTTAAATATCCACACTGGTATAAAATATGAAATAGGTATGATAGGAAATATATCAAAGATTATGTTAAAATGTTATTGTAAGCGGATACTTAAAACCGACTAACCAAAATATCTATACGGTTGCTAAAATTCAAGTTTTTTTATCCTTTCTTTATGTGTGCTATCCTTTGATAGAACAGGAACAAGTGTAATTTTTAATTTGTAAATTGTCCAGTGTAGGTTAAAAAATGGCGGTTATTTTGAAAAAAAGCGTTGTACAATGAATGTATCGATAACAAAGAGGGCAAATATTAAGTAACAATTTAAGTATGTTTAAAAAAAATATGAACATTGTTTCTTTTGATTTAAAAATAATCATACGATATAATGTGATTGTAAGTTTACACGTGTAAAATTTTTAAAATAACAAAAACATTATGTTCTTTTTCGAAATTCGTACGTATTTTGATCTGCCGTTTTCTCTTTTTCGATTGCTCCATTCATTATATACCATTTTAAAAAGGAATGCGCATCATTTCCTTTTAAGCAAAACTTGTATGATTTATTTTTAAATGCAACCATTTTTTGTTAAAAGAGGTGAAAGTATGAATAAGATATGGAAGTGGCTGATAGGAATTTTTTTGCTCTTGACAATTAGTATTTTTGCTTTTGTGATGATTGAAAATCAAACTGTAACATATCTCCCGTTTCGCTTGCTTTCTATGTATGATTACCCATTTATTGGTGGCATCATCCCTTACTTTTTATTCTGGGGAAGTATGATTTGCTCGATTATCCTTTTAGTCTTGCTCGTAGTGGTGATTTTTTATCCAAGCGCGAAGCATTCAATTACTTTAGAGGATGAAAATGGCAAATTAACTATCCAAAAAAAGGCAATTGAACATTTTGTTTTGCAAATTGTTCGTAAAGAACCTTTTCTTGAAAATCCCTCAGTGAAGGTAGTTATGCGTAAGAAAAATATTAAAGTGAAGATTCAAGGGAAGATGCGGAAAGTAATTGCTGTTCCACAGCAACAACGCTTATTGATTGAAGAAGTCACGGCTGAACTTAGACAATTGTTAGGTACTTCAGACAAATTGACTACACAAGTTGTTTTGGAAGATTATCAAGAAACCAAAAAAAGCAACGATTCTCGTCGTGTAGAGTAAAGGAGAGGATCACATGAACGGACTATTTCAACAATACCAATATCCGATAATAGGTGGAGTGGCAGGTTTGATCTTGGCGATTCTTCTCATTACAGTCGGTTTTTTCAAAACAATATTGGTTATATTTTTAACAATTCTTGGCGCGTATCTAGGTTTTTATTTGAATTCGATCGGTTTTTTCGATTCATTTAAACGACCTAAAATATAAAATAATTATTAGGAGGAACTAACATGGAAAAACAACCAAACGTACCAGTAGTACCAAATAAAGAAGTGGCACCAAAAAATATTACAGGAGAACTTACTTTTGACGATAAAGTAATTCAAAAGATTATTGGCATTGCTTTAGAGGAAATTGATGGGTTATTAACGGTTGATGGTGGATTCTTCTCAAATTTAGCTGAAAAATTGGTTAATACAGACAATGTAACATCAGGAATCAGCACGGAAGTTGGTAAAAAACAAGTTGCGGTTGATATGGATGTTGTTGTTGAGTATGGCAAAGATATTAAAAAGATTTACGATGAAGTCAAAGAAGTAATTGCACGAGAAGTGGGCAATATGACACATCTTGATGTAATTGAAGTCAACGTAAATGTAGCAGACATCAAATCGAAAAAAGAATACGAAGAAGATAGCGAAACTGTTCAAGATAAAGTAACAGATGCAGCAAGTACTGCAGGTAGCTATATTTCAAAACAATCAGCCAAAGCGAAACGTGGCGTAGATAAAGGCGTTAACGAAATTCAAGAACGTACAGAACCTCGTGTAGAATAAAAACATGAGGATGAATTAAACGAAAGCAAAGGAGAGGAACAACATGGGATTATTATGGTCATTAATTGTAGGTGGCGTTATCGGAGCAATTGCAGGAGCAATTACTAACAAAGGTTCCTCCATGGGAATTATTGCGAACGTTGTAGCTGGATTAGTCGGTTCAGCAGTCGGACAATCATTACTAGGAAATTGGGGACCAAAGCTTGCTGGTATGGCAATTTTACCTTCAATTATCGGAGCAGTGATTGTGGTAGCAGTCGTATCATTCTTTACTAGAAAATCTGCGTAGATTCAATTAATTCCCCAAAATTCTTACTAAACAGGAAGTAGAATTTTTATAATAAAAGCTGGTAGATTAACCATCCCTAATCTACCAGCTTTTTATTTGCGTTGTTTTTTTAATGTGAAATTCACAAATTTCTTTGTGGAAAAGCCTATCATAGAATGGATATACTTATATAACGAAGGTTTTTCTTTTTTAGGAATGGTTTAAAAGATTAAACTTTGTGAAATTACAACCGATAAGAATAATAATCCTGTTACATTGATAGGAAATAATTAAATTGAGGTTGTTGGTATGAGTATAGGCAAAAAATTAACTCTTTCATTTTCCGTATTGATTCTATTGTTAGCAGTATCCATAGGGCTAGCTATTTTTGATTTGAATAAAATTCATCGACAAGTGGAAGAAGCGTTAGATCATCGCTTGTCACAATTAGTATATATTGCAGATATACGGTATGAAGGAGGGATGCAATCCAACCATATTCGCGCTGTTATTTTAGATCCCGAAACTGCCGTTCATCGAGAAAACTTAGAACTGGCTGCTAAAAATTTAGACAATAGTCTTGTTGAGCTAGGCAAAGATCTTCCCTCGAATGAATTTAGAGGTTACTGGGAAAGTGCAAATACCGCTAATCAAGAAATTAATGAGGCAATCACTGAGGTACTTGCTACTGTTGATGCTGGAAATATAAGAGAAGCGACAGAAATTGCCAATACACGCATTCAAGAAATTAATACCAGGATGTTCCAAGCAGCAGAGGACATGTTGACATTTCAAACTAAACGCATGGATGCGATTAATAAAGAAACCGAGAAAACTGTGTCCAATTCAATGATTATCTCAATAATTATTTTTATAATTAGTTTAGGTGTGGGAATAGGCTTGATTGTTTATGTACGACGAGTAATTACGATGCCTTTATTACGAGTCATCCATATAGCACAAGAATTTGGAGAAGGAAATTTAGCAACAGAAGACATTCAAGTATCATCTAAGGATGAGGTTGGGCAATTAGGAAAAATTTTTAACGAATCCAAACATAATGTTCGCAGATTAATTGTCAGTATTCAGCAAAGCGCTGAGATTCTAAGTAGCTCATCTGAAGAGCTATCTGCAAGTGCAGAAGAAGTTTTAGCAACCACGGAAGAAGTCGCTCACCAAGCATCCAAGACAACTGATATTGCACAAAATTCTGCAAGTGCGGCCAATGAAAGCTCATTTGCGATGGATGAGACCGCACAAGGGATTCAACGGATTGCTGAAGCTACTCAAGTATTATTTGATTCATCTAATGCAACAAATGAACTAGCCACAAATGGAACCACTGTTGTTAATCTAGCACGTCAACAAATGACAAATATTAGCGAATCAACAGGTTCAGTCAATGACTTGATTCAAAAATTAGCAAAGGAAACAGAAGAAATTGAAAATATTGTTAGGATTATTACCAATCTAACCGATCAAACTAATTTGCTGGCTCTAAATGCTACGATTGAAGCAGCTCGTGCAGGAGAACAAGGCAAAGGATTTTTAGTTGTCGCGGATGAAGTACGAAAATTAGCAGAAGAATCCAAACAATCTGCCACATCCATTACAAAATTAACGACAGAAATTAAGAATGATACAAAAACTGTAGCAAAAGCAATGGAAAGCACGTTGCCAGCTGTTGAAAAAGGGGTAGACGTTATTACCGATGCGGGCAATTCATTTGAAGCCATTGTTGGAGCTGTTCATGAAATGACAAACCAAATTCAGGATATTTCAACTACCTCTGAAGAACTATCTGCAAGTGCTGAACAAGTTTCAGCGTCAGTTGCAGAAATCGCTACAGGATCAGAAGAAACATCGACTAATATTGAAGCAATTGCCGTTTCAATGAATGAACAATCTGAAACGATTAATGATGTAGCAACTGTTTCGATGTCCCTTAGTCAAACTGCGCAAGGATTACAAGAAGAAGCTCGTAAGTTTAAAGTATAAATTAAACGTCCTATGTCTGAAGAATAAAAAGCTTAATTGCAATATCAAATGCATAAAAAATTTTAAAAACCTTTATAGACAGCGAATTACTCAATAATCCAGTATTACCAATGCTTTGAAGCCATTGACGGCAGGGAGTGTTTCATCCCTTACCATTTTTCAGGTGAGTTGTTGGTGGTTCTGACCCAAGAGGATAGGTTAGCTGAGTCAAGAGAAGGAGCAAAGCGGCTCTTGACTCAGCTAATCTATTCTCTTATCCTATAGAACCAACAAAACACCTTAAGCTGCTTGTAAATCGGCCAGTTCTTCCTGAAGGCGTTCTGCAGGTGTTGTATAGCCCATTATTTTTCTTGGTTTGTGGTTGATCGTATCGGTTACTTCCAGTAAATACGAATAGGACAATGGACGCAGAGTGACTCCCTTTGGGATAAATTCTCGGAGCATGCGGTTATGCCTTTCGTTCGTTCCTTTCTCCCAAGAAGCATACGCATGAGTAAAGAAAACCTGAACGTCTTCAGCAATGCTTTCGATAAGAGACAGACTTGAAAACTCAGAGCCGTTATCAGTTGTGAGTGACTTGAACTGTTCTAGCCCCTGTTTTTTCATCAAGTCAAGCACGCCTTTTTGAACCAGCGCTGCGCCTTTTCCCCAAACTTTCTTAGTGAGGCAGTAGCGTGTTTTCCGTTCAACCATAGTGATGATGACAGGCTCATTTTTTGTTTTCTTACCTAATACTAAATCAACTTCCCAATGCCCAAATTCTTCCCTCGAGAGTACTTCTGGAGAGCGTTCTTCGATACTGCGTCCCAAGTGTTTAGCGTTATGACCTTTAGGTTCAGAAACGGTTGTTTTTCGTGGCCGCATCCTAGTCTTCATAGGCAAATCGATATTACGGATTGGAAGTACGGCAGCATTTATCAAAGCGTAAACGGTCTTCGTGCATGGTACGCGTTCGTCAGGGTGCAACTTTCTATAAGAGTGTACAAAAGTATCCACACTATAAATCCGCAACCCCTTCTTGGGTGCTAGATTTTCAGGTAAGGCAGCAAGGAAAGCCGCAGAATATTTATTATGATCCCGCGCATGCGAGTTCTCACGATTTTCTTTATAAACCCGTGCGCCTGAGGCGGCAATATACTGCTCGTAATAATTGCGCTTATAGTCAAGCTGGCGCGTTCTACCGCGTTTCAACTCACGAGAAACAGTGGGTTGGCTGACCCCTAATTCTCGCGCCATTTCAGCTTGTTTATAGGTGCCGCTTTTCGCCATCTGTTCCAGCATTCCGCGTTGGATGTCAGTAAGTTGTTTGAAGGTGCGCTTTTCTGTGATACAATTATTTTTGGTCATGTAGATACCCCTTATACTTTTGGTTTGGTTGCTAACAAGTATATCGTATCTACATGATTTTTTCGTTTATTTCCTTATGCATTTCATTTTACAATTTACCTGAAGAATAAAAATGAGAATGACAAGAAAATTTTCTTTACACCTAATATGAAGTATGCTAAGATATTTCAGTGAGTGTAATGCTCAACTATTACAATATTCCGCTGAAGTGACGAAATACTTTATGAATATTTGGAAATAAGGAGAATGATAAATTATGAATCCATTGATTCAAGAACTAACTCAAGAACAATTACGTACTGACATCCCAGCTTTCCGTCCTGGTGACACTGTTCGCGTTCATGCGAAAGTTGTCGAAGGTACTCGTGAACGTATCCAGTTATTCGAAGGCGTTGTTATCAAACGTCGTGGTGCTGGAATCAGCGAAACTTATACAGTTCGTAAAGTTTCAAACGGTATCGGTGTAGAACGTACATTCCCATTGCACACTCCACGTGTTGCACAAATTGAAGTTGTTCGTTACGGTAAAGTACGTCGTGCAAAATTGTACTACTTACGTGCATTACACGGAAAAGCAGCTCGTATCAAAGAAATTCGTCGCTAAGAAAAAACAAGACTATCCCAGTAGTTCTTGGTGTGAGAGAACCCTTGTATATCAAGGGTTTTTTTCTTTTATCCAAATAGACTTTTTCGAAAAAATGTCTCAGATTCCCCACTTACCCCCAATTTGACTACCTATGTCGTCAAATTGGGGGTAGTCAAAGGCAAAATCCTGACGACAAAATTGATTCGAAAAAAACCGTAGCAATCTCTCGAAATAGAAAGGTCTCCGAAAAGATGATTATCTAAAGAAGACTACACGATTTCATATAACGCGGTGTACATTTGGATTCACACCAACCCTCACAATAATTTAATAAGGGTAACTATATCGAGGAGTACTGATAAGAGAATTATTTGGAAAGAAAAAGATGATCTCGAACTGATGATGATCATTAAATCATTTATTGAGGAACACGAAATTGAAACAAGTCGTGACTATGTAAAAGCGACTAGGGAAAATCCAAATTTAAAGAAAAATGCTGTAACTGATTGGAACAAGATGTCGAATGATGAATTGGAGAAACTAATAAAATCATTCATTGATGAAAATAATATATCTTCAATGAGACAATACGAGAAGATATCTGCCGGAAAGAATATCCCTTGTCGAAATACGCTTAAAAAAAGATTTGAAAATACGAACGACTTTTTCCGAAAGAAAACAACTGAAGATTGTTTCGAAAATGAATTCAGTCTTTTCTTTACGATCAGAGAGGAAATCTACAAACTATATTTACAGGATTCATTATCTCAGATAGAATTCGAAAAAAGATGTACCAATCCTCATCTTCCATCTGTTAAAACCATCATGCGTCGAACAGGATTGTCTTAGGAAGAAATTATGGAGAAAATAGGATTCGATAATTATAAAGCAATGCGTAACGAAACAAGAATGAAAAATCTGCAAAAGAAAAGATGAAATATGATATGCATCAGCTGTTCAGAAATGGACGGCTTTTTTATTACTCAAATTTGAAAGGAGTCCAATATGAAGAAAAAGAATCAAAAAAAGTGGACCTTACTTGTACGGGCTTCCATGCTAGTTCAAACAATACTTGCGGTGGTCAATCCAATCGTTGCTTCGGCAGCGGATATCCACCATCTAGATAAAGTTTCTGTGGAGTATGCATCAGATAAATTATTCTCATTCCACGCAAAAAACAGTTGATATTCCTTCTGTGGAGAAGAAGATCAATCAAGCAATCAGCGATTATCAAAAGAAACCTAGTTTTGATAATTCCACAACTCAGTTAGTTCTTGGTCAATCAGCCACCTTAACTGATACAAATGGCGCAAAAATCTCTGAGTTTGATCGTGTGGTGAAAAACACCGCCAATGTTGATTACATGGTCAATGACAATAAACTGATCATTACCCCATCAAGTCATTCAAAATCAGATGGCGAACTTGTTTTAGAGAAAACGAAGAAAGCTGATGCACCAGTCGTTTATCGAAAGAAAGGAGAACAAGCTATTCTGGTTGGTGCCATTGACCAAACAAATGAATACACCATTAAGATCAAGGTAGAAAAAGATGGAAATCTTAAAATCGTTAAGCGTGACAAAAAATCGGGTGCATTAGTACCTGGTACAGTCTTTTCTTTAGATTCCCATGGCGTGAAACCAAAAGCAAAGAAAAACAGAACGCTTCATCTTGGGAAGAACAGAAAAGCAATTGTGTCACTCTGGCTATTACTTATTGTCAGTGTTTCTTTTGGGCTTTATAAGAATTTTACTGCCATTGATCAGCATACTACTCACGAAAAAATTGTAGAGAAAGAAATCGTTGTAAATACTTCAGGAGTTGAAAATTTCACTATTGACTTTGCGAAGACTTATTTTTCATGGAGAAACGATAAATCAGCAATTGGACAGCGTAAGGAAAAGCTTAAGTTGTATCTAACTGACGAAAATCTAAGTATTATTAAGGATATGATTCGACCTGATATACCAACAAGCGCAGAAGTTCTATCTGTGAAAATCCAAGATGTCGCAAAGGAAAGTAATCAATATAGAGTATCGTTCGAAATACTTCAAATAGTATCAGAAGGGTCAAAAAAAGTTGAGCGAAAAGTAACATATGAGACGATTGTATATCAAGATCGAAATGGAAATAAACTCATCACTTCATTACCTACCATGATTGAGACCTCGTCAAAAGCAAAATATAAAACAAAGACAACAGATGAAATCCTTGGATTTCTAAATACTTTTTTTAAGCTATATCCGACAGCATCTGATAAAGAGTTGGAATACTATATAAAAGGAAGTGGATTGAGACCAATAAATCATGAATTAGTCTTCGAGGAGTTGATCAATCCAACAATTATAAAAAATAATGAGGGCTACAGCGTCAATTTGAATGTAAAATATATTGATACTGTTACCAAGACGAATCACTCCTTTAGTTATGATTTCTCAGTAAGAAAAGATGGAAAGTGGAAAATAGTCTCGTGAAATAGAAAGGCTCTGAAATTGATCAGATCCTTTTTTAATCCCATATTTAAAAAGTATTTTTATGTTCAACTAGCTAGGTTTGACAGAACATGAAACGTTTCAAGATCAACCTTTGATTCGTTGCCTTCCAGATTTTCAAAACTCTGTAACAAGAAAGTTGCTTCTAACCCATAGAAAGGAGACCACGCAAGATTTGGTAACACTCTGACGCCTTTTGATGATTTTTCAAGTATCTTAGGTAGGTCATTTATTGAAGTAGCTTTAGTACTTTCTATATTGGAATACGAGATTGATTCTGTGGTTAAATCATAGATTAAAGCTCCATTTGGACTTTTTTTTGGAATAAGTTAAGGATATATAATAAAAATAAAGCGACCAATCGATTAAGTTTGGCTTAAACTGATTGGTCCCTATATTATGTGTAGAAGATTTTTTAGTATTATTATGTTTTTATTCAATTGGTAAAATACATGAAACCAAAAGGATTCTCACCAGTGTGAGTAGCAATTATCGGTGTTGTTGGAAGATAGATGATTTGATATTTACTAAAAAAATTTTCAACTTCTGCTTTTAGATTGTTTAGAAAGATCATTGTCTCCAGAATAGGATATCCCAATTTTTAGGATGTTTTTTCCAGATTTTTTAAGTGTCTCTAGTTTGTCTTTTAATATTGAGTAAAATTTTTACCTCGCCCTTTTATTATAGGAATAAGTTTTCCGCGTTTGAATTCCAAAATGACTTTCATCTTAATTACTGTTGAGATAGCTCCTGTTAATCTACTAATTCTGCCACCTTTTACCAAATTTTTCAATGTTGATATACCTACATAAACTTTAGTATTCTCACAAATTTTCTTCAAAATATCGTCGAGTGATTTACCTTTTTGTGCCATTCTTCCAGCAGTCTCAACTTGAAATCCTAAAGCTTGATCAATAAATTCACTATCAATTACGGGTACTTTACCTTGAGTTAATCGTGCTGCTTGCGAAGCTCCTTCTACTGTACCACTTAATGAATTTGATAAATGAATGGAGAGAACTTGACTTCCATCTGCAGTTAAATCTTCATATATTTTAGAAAATTGTCCAATAGGTGGTTGACTAGTTTTTGGTAAATCTCGATTTTTTTCAACCATCTTTAAAAACTGATATAAGGATGCTGAGCCATCATCATTATCCCACATTAAAAGATAATGGAACAACGGTTATATCAAGCTCCTTTATTAGTTCAGATGGGAGCTTGCATGCAGAATCTGTTACAATTTTAATCATTCTATAGTGTTCTTTCTAATTATAGACCGTTAACTAAATTACTGATTTGCTTTATAGCTTCACGACCTTCTTTAACCGGAATACAAGGATAGACGTGATTCTGACCAATTCCAACGTGCACTTTCGTTTTAACACCTGCTTCTTTTAATTTGTCATTCAATTTCATAATATCGGGATAAAATTGTTCACGAGTCCCAACAAAGATCGTCACATTCTTCAAGTGTGAAATGTTCCCATACAAAGGACTAACACGATAGTCCTTTGTGTCAGTTGAACCTGCCCAAGACTCGCCGTAGGCAATTAATGCGTTTCTATCAAGCATTGGATCCTTCTTTTCATACTCCTTAATATCTGAATTCTTCATCGTTACATCTACCCATGGAGAAAGTAATACCAACGCGTTTGGTTGCGGAATGTTCTTTTCATTAAAAGTCTCTGCTAAACCAAGAGATAATCCTCCACCAGCTGAGTCACCCATGAGGACAATTTTTTTAGTGTCCTGATTGGATTCGATTGACTGGTATAGACTGGTTAAAAGACTGTATGATTCTTCGTAAGTTGAAAAAGGTGCTAACGGATAAATTGGAACGACAATTTTTGAATTGGTATTTTTAGCAACTCGATTCAACATATCCCAATGTTGAATCACTGGTTGGTTTACGTATCCCCCTCCATGAATATACAAAATAACCGTACCATTATTTTTTTCTCCATTCAGAACATAAGTATCCATACCTTCATAAACTGTCTTTTTTACGGGTACATCAAAGTTTAATTTCGAACTTAGTTCATATTTTTTCTCCCCGTCCTCTTTCATCTTCGATAATTCATGCTGCGTCTCTTTGATTGATTTAGGATCTTTCATAAACCAAAGAATTCTTTCAACAACCGTCGAACTTACACTTCGATCATACCGAATGTGGGAATATACTGTTAAACCGAGTACAAAGAAAATCACTGCACTAACAAATATGATAAGTCTTTTCTGCCATTTTTTCATATGCCATCTCCTTAAATAATTGATACTATTGTTCATTTTTTGACAATTGTTTAATTTCATTGATAATAATATATCATCATCAAAATGGTGACAAGCATCAGAAATTCAGAAAAGTCCAATGTTGGACAAATTCTAATTTATGAAAAGGTTCTGCGTAAAGTAAAGCTTTTGGCAAGAATGATTGAAAACAAAAAATACCGTTTTAAGCAATCAGTTAATTGCTTAAAACGGTATTTTTAGAGTTTAGAGAATTCTAGTATAAATCTTACAGTTTTACAAAGGAATCCATCAAATATTTAAGATAACTATGGGCTTCCTTTTTTGTGGTCCTATGTTTTCTTAAAAAGATCCAATCTATAAATAAAATCACAGTATTAGTGAAATGATCAGCTAGTAACTCTAACGGTATATTACTATCAATCGATTTAGGATTATTGATAATATATTCATACAAAATTTCGTGGACCGTCTTTTTAAAATAAGCAATGAAGCTTTGTACTAGAGAGCTATTATAACCATTATGTCTCATTATCATTGTTAAGAATTCTTCTTCACTTGAAAAAATATCATAGACTCGATCAAAGTAGGTAATGATAAGATCATCCGGGTCAACTTCTTGAAATTTATCAAGTTCAATTTTTTTTGCAAGTAAGTACCAAACATAATTTAATAAATCATACTTATCCTCGAAATAATTATAAAAAGTTGCTCTAGGATAATTATTTTGAATACAAATCTCATTAACACTAATACTTTCGAAATCTTTCTCAGCAGTTAGAATCATTACACTAGATGAAAATGCATCTAGTGTCCGTTGTGCACCTCTTGTGGCTTTTTTTGACAAGTCATACTTCATCTTTTCTTAATATCCTTCCTTAAAACATTTTTCAATTTCAAATATATGTAAAAATTTGAACAAAATCATTTTTCTGCCTATTGTCATCATTTCGATCACAATATATCATATGTTCCATATTGTTTGCAACCGTCTAAATATAAACGATAGTTATGCAAAATGAGAATATAAAGGAGAAAGCGCATATGGCATTTATCGAAATGGTCGATAAGTTATAAACGCTATAAGACTGGAAATACTGTCATAGCAGCCGATGATGGAATCAATTTCAAAATTGAAAAGGGAGAGCTTGTTATCATTTTAGGCGCTTCAGGAGCTGGGAAATCAACAGTGTTAAATATTCTTGGTGGAATGGATACAAACGATGAAGGAAAAGTAATGATTGATGGAAAAGATATTTCAAATTACAACGGAAAACAGTTGACTGAATATCGCAGGAACAACGTAGGTTTTGTTTTTCAATTTTATAATCTAGTTTCGAATTTGACTGCAAAGGAGAATGTCGAATTAGCTTAAGAAATTGTGGAAGATGCATTGAATCCTGAACAAGTTTTAAAAGAAGTTGGATTAGAAAAGCGAATGGATAATTTTCCGGTACAACTTTCTGGTGGCGAACAACAACGGGTAGCGATAGCTCGGGCCGTAGCAAAGAATCCTAAAATATTATTATGTGATGAGCCTACAGGAGTTCTCGATTATAAGACCGGAAAGCAAGTACTAAAAATCTTGCAAGATAAAAGTCATTCAGAAGGCTCTACCGTTATCATTGTGACTCACAATGCAGCGATAGCCCCAATTGCTGATCGGTTGATAGAAATTCACGATGGAAAAGTGAAAAATATGGAAACGAATGAATCTCCAATGGATATTGAAGATTTTGAATGGTAGGAGGTAAATTTCTTGAACAAAACAAGACTATGGAAAGATATCCGAAAGTCGATAAATGGATCTAAAGGAAGATTCTTCTCTATAATAGCGCTACTAGCTTTAGGGAGCTCTGCCTTAATGGGATTAAAGGTTACAGGACCTGATATGCAAAAGACGAGTGCTGCTTATTTTGATAAACAGCGGACCATGGATCTTGCTATCATGAATGACTATGGTCTTGATAAAACTGATAAAGAAAACTTCTGATTTGAAATCTTTGGAATTTGGCTATTTAAAAGATGTAACATTGAAGGGAACCAATACGGCTGTTCGAATTTTTTCTGAATCAAAAAAAGTCTCTAAATATGAAGTGACTAAAGGCCGACTTCCAAAAAAAAGGGAAATTGCTATCAGTAATACTTTTTTTTGTTTCCAGTATAATGGATAAAAAACTCTAAAGTGTCGATTGTTTCTATTATACTGGAAACAATGTGATTGTCAGAAAAATTTTATCTTGTATTCAGGTAAAGATCACGATGAAAGAATGGTTTGGGCTTTTTTTCTAAAATAAAAATAGGTGACCATCACACGATTACCAATTAAATTTTTTAGCAAGAAATAACAGAACACTCCATAAAATCGCTCCTGTTACTAAAAAATAGCCAAAAATGACTAAAGCATCGGTAATATTTTGCAATGGAAACCATCCGCTAAATAATAAGATTGGATAGATTGTTAGTAACATTAATAAAAAATGAATGACAGTTTTTTTGGTCAAACTCCATTGATTAATATCGTATATAACTGTAGCGAAACCAACGATAAAAGCAATCAATGCAGCATAAAAAGTTCCTTTTGCGTCTGTAATACTGTTTTGTAAATAGAGAATATACGCTATGATACTCATAATCACAAAAGGAATTCCACCACGTAACATACCTTTTAGAAATAACTGGATTTTCATAAGCAACCTCTTTTCTATTTACACAATTTTAAAAGATTCACTTTCATTCTACCATATCTAGGGGAAGCTTGAATGAGATTGTCAAAACTTTATAAAAGCAGAACCGCTCTAAAATTGGGGACATAGTCTATTTTAACTGGAACTATTAAGTGAATCGGTGTATCGAAGTTTTTCAAATACAAATCATGAATTAAAACCCCAAGTATGGCTTATTTCAAGCCATACTTGGGGTTTTAACGAACGAGGAGAGGCTATTGTTTATTTGCTTTTTGGATGAAGGAATCTACTTGTGCAGCTGGAATTTCTATCATTTCTGCAGCATGTAAAGTATATTTTCTGACTATCTGTATCGCTTAATAGACCCAGAACCTTATTGTTATATATAAGTAGGACGTATGATGAATACAGCAAAGTTTTTTTGAAAGCAATTTAAGAATGCAGATAGTGCGATGCAGTAAATGTAATTAATCAAGAGAAGGGATTGCCATGAAAAGCGAGTGTAGGTACATTTTATTATTCAAAATACTGTTGATTCGTAGTAATTCCCTTTTGTTAGTGAAAATTACGTTGTTGAAAACGTTTTTAATAGATATATAATAAATTATACAAACAGGAGATGTTTGTAAGTGAAAAAATAAAAGGTATTGAAAGGGGAAAGTGAAATGTCAGATACAATTGGTTTATTAATTATGACACATGGAGATTTTGGTAAAGCAGCCATTGAAAGTGCAGAATTAATTGTTGGAAAACAAGAAAATTACGATACAATGAGTGTTTTTGTCGTAGACCAAGTCGATGATTTGAAGCAAGAAATGTTTGATAAAGCAGATCAACTAGCAACAACAAAAGGTTTATTGGTTCTAACCGATATTGTTGGTGGAACACCCATTAACTTAGCAAGTTATTTATTGGAAAGAGAAAATACGATTGTTGCATCCGGAGTCAATCTACCAATGTTACTAGAAGTATTGATGGCTCGTACAGGAGAGTTTGCAACAATTGAAGAAACACTACGTAGTGCTTATGCACAAGGTCTAACAGTTCGTACAAACGCAGATTTGGAAGGAGAAGAAGAAGATGAGTATAGTCTTTAGTCGTATTGATGACCGTTTAATTCATGGTCAAGTAGTAACAACATGGGTGAATATGCATAAGGTAGAACAAATTATTGTTTTAAATGATAAGGTCGCAGGGGATAAAACACAAAAAAGTATTTTAACTATGGCCGCACCTGCAGGGATTAATGTTCGTGCTTTTCCAGTAGAAAAATTTGGAGAAATCATTAAGAAAAACGCGATTACACGTCGTACGATGCTATTATTTACAAATAGTGAAGATGTTTATCGTGCAGTAGAAGCAGGAATTCCAGTTGAAGAATTAAACGTTGGAGGTATGCGTTTCCAAGAAGGAAGAGAGCGTTTAACAAAAGCTGTCTCAGTTACACCAGCTGAACGTGAAGCTTTCAAAAAATTATTAGAAAAAAATGTGAAAATAACGATTCAAATGGTTCCAAATGATGAAAAAATTGACTTAAAGGAGGTCATTTCATGATATCAGCATTATTAATTGCAGCGTGGGCCGGTATTTGTGCAATTGATGATATTGGTACACAAATGATTCGTCGTCCATTATTAATTGCTCCCGTTGTAGGCTTAATTATGGGCGATTTAGAAACTTCTCTTTTAATTGGTGCCACTTTAGAAGTTATGTGGATGGGTGTCGGAAACGTCGGTGCTTACTCTGCACCAGATATTATTTCTGGTACAGCCATTGGTACTGCATTAGGAATTGCGTCAGGCGGTACAGCGACTGCGGTTGCTTTAGCAGTTCCAACTTCACTGTTAGCACAGCAATTATTAGTTTTATATCGTTCTAGTATTGTATATTTGAATCCGATTGCCGATAGAATTGCCGAAACTGGGGACTTTTCAAAGATTTTTCGTATTAACTACATTCCAATGTGTATTGCCTTCTTAATTCGCGCCGTACCTACTTTCTTAGCAATTTATTTTGGTTCAGGTGCTATCGATACTGTTGTTGCAGCTTTACCTGAAGATATTATGAAAGGGTTAACAGTTGCTGGTTCAATTATTCCTTCTGTCGGTATTGGCTTATTAATGTTAATGATGATTAAAAAAGGGGAACTATGGACATTTTTAGTAGCTGGTTTTACTTTAGCGGTTTATTTAGGATTATCCGTATTGCCAATTACTTTAATTGCTTTGCCAATCGCATTAATTTACGATTTAGCAACACAACAAAAAGTAGTCGTTCAAAGTTCTGCTGGTACAGTAGATGATGAAGATGAGGAGGATTATGATCTATGAGCGAACATACAAATAAAGTAACTGAAAAAGACTTGACGAAAGTCTTTTGGCGAATGCAGTTATTAAATGTAACGAATAATTTTCAATCGATGCAAGCGATTGGTTTCTTATCTAGTTTTGCCCCTGTCTTAAATCGTTTATATGCAGACAAACCAAAAGAATTACGTGTAAAAGCGATGAAGCGCCATCTGGAATTTTTCAATAGTCATGTCAATGCCGATGCTTTGATTTTAGGAATTACAGCAGCAATTGAAGAAACAACGGATGAAGATCAAAAAGAAACAGTTACAGGGATTAAAACAGGCTTGATGGGTCCTTTAGCTGGACTTGGCGATAGTATTTTAAAATTTACTTGGTTACCAATTTGTGGAAGTATCGGAGCAGCCTTAGCTTTAAATGGCAGTATATTAGGTCCAATTTTGATGTTTTTACTATACAATTCATTGAATGTAGCAAGTAAATATTATGGAATTCATTTAGGTTACAAAAAAGGAATGGACTTAATTGAGGGAACAGGTGGCAACATCCTACAACGTCTTGCGAACATGGCGAATGTTGTGGGTCTAATGGTTATTGGTGCTTTAATCGCTTCAGTTGTTAAAGTGAATATTGTGTCTGAAATTGCAGCTGGGGAAAATGTTATTGCCTTTCAAGAAATGTTTGATAAAGTAATGCCAGGACTATTTAGTCTATTAATTACTTTTATTGTTTATAAAATTTTGAAAAAAACCAATGGGAAACATGCGCCTTTATTAATTGTGGGAATCATGATTATTTCAATTATCTTAACTATGTTAGGAATCTTAGGGTAGCCTATGGTAAATAAATATGAAGTAACCCAAGTAGCAACAAACCAGTTTCATTTTCAAAGGCCTACTTCTGAACAGGCGCAAGAAGTAGCCATCTATGTGATGACATCACCAGATGAACGTCCTGGTGAATTAATCGTTAAAACAAATGAAGATGAAATTACGGTAGAAGTGGATGCAGCAAACAATCGACCTTATTTCTATATTCAAACTGAAAAGGAAGGTTATACAGTTGCCGAACGTACATTACCGGTTGAAGGAATGAATAATTTCCGTGATATGGGTGGGTACGAAACCGCTGATGGACATACCGTGAAATGGGGAAAATTATATCGTTCGGATCATATTCATAATGCGACAGAAAATGGCGTTTCCTATTTGAATAAATTAGGAATTCATACAATTATCGATTATCGAAGTGATGATGAAATATCTAAATATCCGAATAAAAGATTAACTCCTGAACCAAAAACGGTTCATTTAGATCCTGCAGCCCATGCCGCAGAATTAGCCGCACAATTCCAATCATCAAAGGAAAATGAAGACATTAATTTAATTACCAAAATTATTGAACAACAAAAAGCGGGTACATTAGTAAATCAAGCAGATGTTGTATTGAAGCAATATCGAGTATTTGCTAATAAAGACGAATCAAAAAGAGCGTTTGCGGAAATGCTCAGAGTGGTAGCTCAACCTGATGCACCAGCAGTTGTTCAACATTGCCGAGGTGGAAAAGATCGTACAGGCTTTGGTGCGATGCTTGTGTTAGGCGTATTAGGAGTACGTAAAGAAGATCTTATCGCAGATTATTTACTAACTGCTAAAAATCGAGAAGAGCGTAACCGAGTTAAAATGGAAGGCTATAAAAAATTAACGACGGATCAAAGTGTATTGGATCATTTATATTCATTTATTGATACAAAATCCGAATTTTTAGAAGCATCTATAGATACAATTATTGAAACATATGGTTCAATTGAAAATTATGTGACTTCCGAACTTAAAATAACGCAAGAAATGATTGACACTATGAAAGAGCTTTATTTAGAATAGTGGTAAAGGAGGTGAGACTATGCACTTAGGAATATCTGAGAAATTAAAATTTTTAGATGAAAAACCTAGGCACAAAGCATTGTTTCTCCTTCTTTTTCGTGCAGATGATTATTTGACGAGTGAAGAGCTAGCTGACCAACTTAAGGTGACTTCCCGAACCATTAAAACCGATATCAAACAGTTGAAAGAAGAAATTGACAGTCCAGAAATGGCGATTGTTTCCAAACGCTCACTTGGGTATAAGATGGAAATCCTTGAAAAGGAATACGAGAATAAAATTAAAGAATTTTATCAAATTTTTCCATCAACAACAATTGAAAGTGAGTTTGATCATCGCGTAAATTATATTGTCCGTTGCTTTTTATCATCAAAAAAACCAATTAAAGTAGAAGAAATTCAAAGAAAATTAGTTATCAATTATTCAATTAATCGTGAACTGCAAGAAGTAAAACAAATGCTTTCACAATATGATTTATCTTTAGTTAGTCGTCCACATTATGGCATGATGATTAAAGGAGCAACCTTCAAAAAAGTTTTATTAACTATTCGAATGTATCGCTATTTTGACAAGAATGCCAGTAATGATTTTGGTATTCCAGAATATAGTGCGTTTTTCTATTGTGACAATTGTGAAAAAGAAAAAATTCGACAAACTTTTTTTAAATCAATTACTAAATCTCGTATTGTATTTTCCGATATTAATGCTGAACGTTTTATTGTATATTTGCTCTATTTTCGTAATCAAACTTTGTATAAAAATACTATCACGTTAGATTTACCAGAAATTTTATTTGAGTATAAGGAGACAGATGAGTATTATTTAGTGATAGAAATTCTTCAAAAATTACGAAATAAATTTGAGGGCTTTGAATTTACTGAAGAAATTATCCAGTTTTTGACCTATATTGCGATTTTTAGTACCGATTTATATCGTTTTGTTGATTGTAGTAAAGAAAATTATAATTATTTAATTAATTTAGCAGAAGAAACTAGAAATTTTTTATTAAGAGAAGTCTCTGAATATTTACAAATTGATGCATTTGATGATTATACATGCTTAAAAGATTTATTAAAAATTATGATTCCTATCAGTCTAAAAATTATGTTGAATGTTTCTGATAGCATCGATTTAAGATACAATGATTTCAAAAATGATGGTCATCAACCTATTCTTCGCTATTATATGAAAAAAATCTATAAAAAATTTTTTAAGACATATCATTATCATTTTTCAAAACGTGAACAGCACTTAATCTTTTTGACTTTTTATGGAATGTTAAATCGAATTGTGTTAGAACACAGAAAATTAAATGTAGCTATTATTGCTATTGATGGACGTTTATCAACGCAGCAATTAAAATTTAATCTTCAACATCATTTTTCTGAATTTATTGATCGAATTGAAACAAAAGTGCTTTATGAACTAGATTTGCAAAGTAATCATGCATATGATCTTTATTTATGCTCAAATTATGGCAAAAAATTAAATATTCAACATAATCCAATTTATTTTGTTGAAGAAGAAATGGATGAATTACAATATATAGATTCATTGAAATATTTATTTTTCCAAGCGTTTGAGTATGAAAAAAAATTACCACCGTTTAGTTTTGAGATTCAAGCATTAGAAGAACCGATTAAGCAAGTAGCTTCTTATGACTATCTTCCTTTAAATGGCAATATTCATCTTTATCTAAATCTTGATTCTGAAAAAGAGAACTTTAAAATTTTACGATTAGAAAAATCCAATCAAATCGAATATTGTTTATACGTCGATTTGGCAATTAAAGAAGATAAGCAAAAGTTAAAGATGCTGTTTAATATCATTCAACGAATTGTGGATGATTCAACGAAACTAGAAGAACTTTCTCGTACGGAAACGCGTTATAGCTATTTTTTGATGTAAAAAGTTTTACAATTATACTCCTCTTTTTTTTATTGAATAGACTGAGGGTTAATCAATAGAATTATTTACTTATATATAGTAAGTGCTTATTTATTGTAAGTGAAATAAATCTATAGTATACTAACCTCTGTTATAACTTATTGAAAAGGTGGAAATTGATTTGAAAAAGATTTTAGTTGTTAAAGCAAATAACCGTCCGGATGGCGTCTCTGCAAAAATGTTTGATGTTTTTGTAGAAAATTTAGATAAAAATAAAGTGGAAGTAACAACATTTGATGTTTATGCACAAGCAATGCCTTATATTGGTCAAACATTATTTGATTCATTTGGCAAACAAGCACAAAATCAAGAATTAAATGAAGAAGAACAAGCATTAATGTCTGTTCGTCAAGAAGTGATGGATAAATTCGCTGCAGCTGATACGATTGTATTTGCTTTCCCAATGTGGAACTTAACTATTCCAGCAGCATTGCATACATTTATCGATTATATTTTCCAAGCAGGTTTTACATTCTCTTACAATGCAGATGGTTCAATGAATCAATTATTAGCAGACAAAGAGATTGTTTTATTGAATGCTCGTGGTGGCATTTATTCAGGTGACATGAGCGTAATGGAAAATGCAGTGACGTTTATGGAAAAAGTTTTTGGTGGTATGTTTGGTATGACAATTACGGATGAAGTAATTATTGAAGGACACAATGCAGATCCTTCAAAAACTGCTGAAATTATCGCTGAGGGAATGGAACGCGTTGCCGCAGTAGCGAAAAAGTTTTAAGCTAACAAATGAGCGTCTAGTGCTTTTCAAGCATTAGACGTTTTTTTATTTCAAAAAAACAGCAAAATTATATATGATAAACCTATGCAGTAACAAAGGAGGGGCGAAAGTGAAAGAAAATAAATATAACGACGAGAAATTTTTTCTAAAATACAGTGAAATGTCACGTTCCAAGCAAGGATTAGAAGGAGCTGGCGAGTGGTCAGAATTAGAAAAAATTCTACCTGATTTTCAAAATAAGTACGTATTAGATTTAGGGTGTGGTTATGGCTGGCATTGTAAATATGCGGTTGAAAATGGTGCAAGTGAAGTAGTTGGTATCGATCTTTCAGATAAAATGTTACAAATCGCTCAAGAAAAAAATAGCGATGGAAAAATCAATTATCAATGTATAGCGATGGAAGATGTGACTTTTCCAGCAGCAACGTTTGATGTAGTGATTAGCTCGTTGGCTGTTCATTATGTAAAAAATTTTGAATCTTTAGTGACTAATATTGCCAAGTGGTTGAAACCCAAGGGTGAATTTGTTTTTTCAGTTGAACACCCTATATTTACCTCACAAGGCACACAAGATTGGTATTACGATGAGAAGGGTGAAATTTTACATTTTCCTGTAGATAATTATTATTATGAAGGAAAACGTGAAGCGACTTTTTTAGGCGAAAAGGTAACGAAATATCATCGTACACTAACCACTTATTTGAATACCTTGTTACAAAATGGTTTTGAATTCCAGCACATTATTGAACCTCAACCACCAGAAGAAATGATGGACTTAGTGGGAATGAAAGATGAGATGCGACGTCCAATGATGTTATTGATATCCGTTAAAAAGAAATAATTACACAAAAAGGAACAGCTATACTTGCTTACATTCAGAAAAAAGCGTAGCTGTTTCTTTTTTAGTATAAAAATCTGTTTATAAACTAGAATATCAGATAAAAGCAGCCGATTGTTTAATATAAGAGCTTAAAAAACAAAGGGAAGGATTGTCTGAGATGAAGAAAATAGTTTTTAAAGAAACAGAACATTTTTGGATTTTATTTAATGGAAAAGAATACGTTGTTGGTTTAACCAAACTGTCACAACAGGCGTTAAAGACAGCAACACACCTGGAACTTCCAAAAGAGCTTCAAGCTTTTCAACAAGGAGAACCATTAATTGAATGTAACTTCAATCAAACTGTCAGTAAGTTTGTGAGTCCTTTAACAGGTGTAATTTCTTCAATTAATGAAAAAATAAATCAAGACATGCAGGTATTACACACTGAAGATGAATTGGATGCTTGGGTATTAGCTTTTAAAGATGTTGAACAAGATGAATTTATTGCCTTATAAATAAGATACCCTCTCTGAGCACTACATCATTAGCGTTCAGAGAGGGTACCTTTTTAATCATGGATAGTTTTTAGTAAACGGAGTCCATTCAGAATTACTAAAATAGTGCTGCCTTCATGTCCAATGACAGCTAGTGGGATTGTTAAAATTTGTAAGATATTAATGAGAACCAATAACAGAATAATAGCAATACTAAAAATAATATTTTGTTTAATGATTTGTTTCATTTTTTTTGATAATTTATGAGTATACACCAATTTCGCTAAATTATTTTCTAAAATAACTACGTCAGCAATATCCATCGCTACATCGGTTCCTTCGCCCATGGCAATCCCGATAGTTGCAGTAGCAAGAGCGGGTGCATCGTTCACACCATCACCCAGCATCGCATTTTTCCCGAACTTTTGTTTTTGCTCGTTTAAAAAAGCAACCTTATCTTCTGGTAATAACTCTGATTGGTATTCAGTGATACCAAGTTCATGCGCAATAGTTGTTGCTGTATGTCGGTTATCGCCTGTGAGCATCAGTGTATGAACATTGGCCTCATTAAAATAGTGAATGACTTCTTTGGCATGTTTATTTAACGTATCTAATAATGCGATTGCGCCAATAAATTGTTGATTACATTCCATATAAACCACAGTTTTTCCTTGCAATTTCCACTTTTTAATCTGAGGATTATCTTCATAGCAGCCCATTTTTTTCCCAATATAATAAATGTTTCCATCAACCATCCCTTGAATACCCTTTGCTGTTAGTTCTTCAACCACTAATTGTTTTTTTTGATGTGTTTGCCAATTTCTAACGATTGCTTTTGCCAAAGGGTGGGTACTTTTTTCTTCTAAACCAATGACAATCGGAATGATTTCTTGTTCGGGAACAGTCCAAAAAACATTGGTAACAGTTGGTTGCCCATTTGTTAAAGTGCCCGTCTTATCAAAGGCAATACTTCTGATTTCTGCTAGTTCTTCTAAGTAAGTGCCTCCTTTAAACAAGACACCATGACGAGCTCCGTTACTGACCGCACTCAATAATGCAGGCGTACTACTAGCGACTAGCGCACATGGACTAGCAACTACTAATAAATTTACGCCACGATAAAAACTTTCATTCCACGACCAATTTAAACTGAAATGAAACAGTAAAATGGCTAAGGGAACGCCCAAAAGAATACTTAGGACATAACGATTTTCGATTTTTTGAATAAATGTTTCGGTTTTTGTTTGACTGTTTTGTGCATCCTCGACTAGTTGAATGATTTTTGCGAAGACTGTTTCGGATTTGTTTTTGTTCACTTCAATAATTAATTCATTTCCTAAGTTAATTGTACCGCCAAAAACTTCTTCATTTATTTTCTTTAAGCGAGGCATACTTTCACCATTGACGACGGCTTCATCCAATTCGGAAGTACCTTGTAAAATGATGCCATCAGTTGGGACGCTTTCCCCTTTGAAGATAGCCAAGTGATCGCCTATCGTTAATTGATTGGCATCGATCATTTGATATGTACCATCATCCAAAATTTTTCGTGCAATTTTCGGTTGTCGATTAATGAGATGATTGATTGCGCGGGTACTTTTATCCGTTGCATATTCTTCAAGTAAATGACTTAAACTAAAGATAAAAATGAGGAGCGCACCTTCGCGCCAATCACCAATGATTCCTGCACTAATGGCAGCAATCATCATTAATAAATCAACATTAAAATGCTTTTCTGTCACTAATTCTCGTAAACCTGCAATGGTTATTTCCAATCCTCCAAAAAGAATACCTATAAGATAAATTAGCCAACTACCTTCAAAATGCATAATATCTGATATTAAACCAGCTAATAAACTAAGCGTGCAAGCGATAGTTCCAAATAATGTCCACATAATTAATGCCCTCCTTCATAAACAACATAGCACTAGGCTAATTATTTAGACATTGGAATCCCTTAGTTGATAAAGAGAATCGTTTCAGAAATGATGTTGAGGTTTTGGAGTACCCTTCTGAAATATGGTATTATAAACGTAGCATTAAATGTACAAAGAAAAGTTGGCTGTTTGAAGAATATCATGGAAAGAGAATAGCCATTCTTTATTTAGTTATAGAATAATTGGGCATGGTTCAAAATACGGAAAAGGAGATAGTCCGGATAGATAGTCTCAAAAATGAGGAGCCTGTTTTATGATTGTTTTAAAAAAAATTAATCAGACAAATTATAAAGAATGTATTTCCTTAAGGACGACAGATGAACAGAAACAATTTGTTTGTGTGAATTGGTACTCGTTATTAGAAAGTTTGTATGAAAAGAATCGTCATGCATTAGGTATCTATTTAGATGACGCAATGATTGGTTTTATGATGTTTAGTCATTATCCTGCTGATGCTAGTTATGCCTATGATTCATGGTGGATTGAACGCTTGATGATTGATACAAAATTTCAAAATATGGGGTATGGCAAAGAAGCATTGATTCAAGGAATTCATTGGTTTGATCAAAATATTTCCGAAAATGTCTTACGGATAAGCGCAGTAAAAACAAACGACGTGGCATTGAAGTTATATGAAAAATTATCTTTTATTCGTACTGGGGAGGAATTAGAAGGAGAAATTGTATTGTTAAAGACGCGATGATTGGAGGTAGTAGTTATTTTCTAATAAATCATATATATAATAGGCAGTCTCTTCTTTTCAAATATTGAATTAATAGGAGGTACCAATATGCTTAGTGAAAAAATTTTAGAAATTGATCCATTTTTAAAACCATATATTTCAGATATTCGTTTAAGAAATCAAAATTATTTAACAACTAAAAAACGATTACTAGAAAAAGGGCAAAAAATTTCTAGCTTTGCGAATGGTCATCATTATTTTGGATTTCATAAACAAAAAAATGGCTGGATCTATCGCGAATGGGCGCCAAATGCGAAAAAAATTGCTTTGATTGGAGAGTTTAATCAGTGGAATCGTACAAGCCATTTATTGAAAAATATTGGTGATGGTGTTTGGGAGATTCAACTTACAGATGAAGATCAGCTTGTTCATGGTTCTAAAGTGCGCATTGAAATTACGACAGAGAACGATAAATTTGAACGCATCCCAACTTATTGTAAGCGTGTGGTACAAAAAAAAGAGACGGTTGATTTCGATGGTCAAGTTTGGGATCCACCGCAGCCTTTTGAGTGGACGGACCAAGAGTTCAAACGACCACAAGATGAACCGGTATTAATTTATGAAAGTCATGTTGGCATGGCGGGAATCAAAGAAGGAATTTCATCATTCCAAGAATATATTGAAACCGTTTTACCTAGAGTGAAGGAATTAGGCTACAATACGATTCAATTGATGGCAATTGCAGAGCATCCATATTATGGTTCATTCGGTTACCAAGTGTCGAATTTCTTTGCTGTTTCTTCTAAATTTGGTACGCCAGAGGATTTAAAATTATTGATTGATACAGCGCATAGTTTGGGTATTAGTGTATTGTTAGATATTGTTCATTCACATTCTGCAACAAATGTTGTCGAAGGGTTAGCACAATTTGATGGAACCGAAACTCAGTATTTCCATGCAGGTGATAGAGGAACACACCCTGAATGGGGCTCAAAATTATTTAATTATGGTAAAACAGAGGTCATTCATTTCTTATTGTCCAACGTTAAATATTGGTTGGAAGAATATCATTTTGATGGGTTCCGTTTTGATGCCGTAACATCCATGCTTTACCATCATCATGGTTTAGGGGTTTCTTTTGATCACTACGATAAATATTTTTCTATCAATACAGATACAGAAGCGTTAACCTATCTACAATTAGCAGCAGAAGTCGCTAAAGAAGTTGCTCCAGATTGTATTTTAATTGCTGAAGATATGAGTGGCATGCCAGGAATGTGTTTGCCAATTGACATCGGAGGCATTGGTTTTGATTATCGTTTGGGAATGGGAGTCCCTGATTTTTGGATTAAAACATTGAAAAATACATCTGATTACGATTGGAATTTAGGCTCGATTTGGTATGAATTGAACCAAAGACGCCCTCAAGAAAAAGTAGTGGGCTACTGTGAATCACATGACCAAGCTTTAGTCGGAGATAAAACTATTATGTTCCGTTTAGCCGATCAGGAAATGTATTGGAAGATGGATGTCTTTTCACAAAGCGATATTATTGATCGCGCAATTGCTTTGCATAAAATGATTCGTTTAATTACTTGTACTTGCGCTGGTGAAGGGTATTTAAATTTTATGGGTAATGAATTCGGTCATCCTGAATGGATTGATTTTCCAAGTCCGGATAATAATTGGAGTTATTCGAAAGCTAGAAGACGGTGGGATTTAGCGGAAGATACTAATTTAAGATATCGTTTCTTGCAAAGCTTTGATCATGCGATGATTGAGTTAGTGAAAGAAAATAATTTGTTAGCAACCTCTTCCGAATTATTATTGCATCATGAAGATCATAAATTATTAGCTTATCAAAAGGGAGAATTTGTTTTCATTTATAATTTTCATCCGGTAGAACAGCATACAGTAAACTTGCAGATTGATGCCACGAAGGCGAAGTTAATTTTACATTCTGATTGGCAAGAGTTTGGCGGTTACTTAGATTCGACAAATGAACAGAAACCTTTAGTAGCTTCAAGCACTCAATTTAGTATACCGATTAATCGACGTTCAGTAGCTGTGTATAAAATCTAATTAGAAAACCGAACAATTTTAGAGCAAGGGTGCTTTAGAATTGTTCGGTTTGTTTATATGCACTTTTTTGTTTTGATTTGTTCCAATATGATTTCGGCATTCAAACTGATATAGGAACTAATTGTAAAATTCAGTGTTTTTATTTTTTTAGGAATCCGTCTTATCACGCGATGATTTAGAGAAATCATTGGATCGACAAATATCATTTTTTCATCAGTGAAGCGATGTGTTTCTAGTTGCCCTAATGTTAGAACAGTCACTTCGATGGTATCGTGAGACATTAAGCGAATATTACGTGCTAGAATTTTAATGACACTTCCTGCAAGGCTAGAGCGATCCACAAATAGTACTTTTTCAGTCATTTTTATTTCTCTCCAATATATTTTTGTCATTTAATTAAGTATATTAATTAAATGAAGATTTGTAAATAGTTAAACTAAAAAAAATACTCCTACATTTTTGAAGGAGCAGTTTAATTAAATTGTTTACGAAATTTGAGTGGTGTGCAATGATATTTTTGCTTGAACTTTGTAATGAAATAACTAATATTGTTAAAGCCTACAAAGTAACAAATTTCTGAAATGGAATAATCTGTTGCTTGTAATAATTCTTTCGCTTTATTTAACCGAAAATCAATGACGTAATTAATAGGTGAAAGCTGTGTATATTGGTTAAATAATGCTGTGCACTTATTTTTGTTAATCGGAATTGATTGCGCAATGTCATCTACAGAAAGCTGCTTTTGATAATTCGCATGGACAAAATCTAATAATTCATAGATAGGCAGAGGTCTTTTTTCAAAGAATCTTTTATCTGTTTTTACTTGCGATAAGATTCCTAATAATAATTCGTAGAGACTAAAGTAATTAAGATTGTTTGGGGATGAAATGATTTCTTTTAAGATAGCCTCTTGTCGAGTATTTAATTGAACAGACGTGAAGATAAAATTTGTCTGCTGTTGAATGGGAGTCACAATTTTTTGATAAAATAATTCATTGATGAATAATGGTGAAAAATCGATACAAAGATAGTCTACTTTTTTACTAAGTGGTTTTGCACTATGTAATTTTGAACTATTAATTAAAATACCTGATGATGAAGATATGGGGACTGTATGTGCTTCAATAGAATAATTTAGTGTACCCTCAATCACCCAAATAAATTGAAATTCTTTGTGCCAATGGGGCATGATTGTATCTTGTTGCTGTTGGTTCAGTGTTCGTTGGTAAATAGCCAAAGGGAAATCGTCAGTAATATGCTGAGTTATTTCATTTTGCGATGCGTTAACTTCAAAATACATTAATTGTTCCTCCCTTTACAGAATAATGATAAAAATAGCCAGAATATTGAAAGATTTATATGGATATGAAAACTATAATAATATAATACAAAAAAGAAAGAAAGAGGAGAAGGCTTATTAAAACGAGAGGAATTTTATCTGCTTGTACAGCAGCAAGTTTATGGGCAATTTCTGGTGTTTCCGGGCAGTTGTTATTCGAACAATTTCATTTTTCAGCGAGTTGGTTAGTAGCTACCCGATTATTACTGGCGGGGATTATTTTATTAGTGATAGCTTTTGTTCGAAATAAATATCAAGTC
Organism: Enterococcus sp. AMC1623; assembly: GCF_058216495.1. NCBI lineage: Bacteria > Bacillati > Bacillota > Bacilli > Lactobacillales > Enterococcaceae > Enterococcus > Enterococcus sp. AMC1623. Next base: position 3,404,579 of record NZ_CM177096.1, read on the forward strand.
TTTCAACCTTTTAAAGACAAAAAAGATTTTTTTGACTTACTTGCGTTTTCTATTTTAGGCATGTTTTTAGTTCAATTTACTTATTTTAAAACCATTGAATTAAGTAATGCTTCATTTGCGACAATTGTTCAATATACGGGTCCTTTTTTCGTTGTTTTATATGAGTCCTTGAAAGCAAAAAAAATGCCATCATTTGTAACTCTATTTTTGATGGGAATCACGTTATTTGGGGTCATTTTAATTGCTTCGAAAGGTGAAATATTGACGGTGTTTACTTCGAGGGATTCTTTAGTTTGGGGAATTGGTTCAGCAATTGCTTTAGCGTTTTATTCTATCCAACCAAGAAATTTATTGCGAAAATATGGTAGCTTTACGATTGTAGGCTGGGGAATGGTTTTCGGAAGTGTAATAGCGAATTGTTTTCACCCAATCTGGCAAGTAGATGGAATGATAACTAGGGAATCATTCGTGCAGCTGTTAATTGTTGTTCTTTTTGGTACAGCTATTGCGTATTTAATTTACTTATCCAGTTTAAAATTTATCTCTGCTTCATTGGCGAGTATCTTAACTGCATTTGAGCCAATTTTAGCTACAGTTCTATCTGTTTTATTTTTTCATTTGACGTTTTCATGGTTAGAAATTATTGGATTTATTTGTGTCTTAGGTTCCATTTTAGTTTTACAAAAGAGAGTTTAAAAGAAACGAGATCAGGCTTTCTAGTTTCTTTTTTTACGTATGTTATTAAAGACTACTCACTGATTTCCTATACATAAATCATCAGCTTATTCGTTAAATATAGCAAGAGAGTAGTCAAAGAAATGAAGATAGGTGTTCTTTGAAGCATGTTAATTGACTTTGACCAATTTTGACGTATAATAAGTTTAGATTCAATACTTATATAAAGTAAGTGTTTAATCTATAAAATCGAAAACTAAAATAGCTTTTCGATCAACTTATATAGGAGGTTTGTAAAATGGCAAAACAACATTATGACAGAAGTAAACCACACGTTAATATCGGAACAATCGGGCATGTCGATCATGGGAAAACTACTTTGACGGCTGCAATCACTACAGTATTAGGAAAACAAGGCCTAGCAAACCCGCAAGATTACGGTAGTATTGATGCAGCGCCTGAAGAACGTGAACGTGGGATTACGATTAATACAGCACATGTTGAATATGAAACACATGCAAGACACTATGCACATATTGATGCACCAGGTCATGCGGATTATGTAAAAAATATGATTACTGGTGCTGCACAAATGGATGGCGCAATTTTAGTTGTTTCCGCAACAGATGGTCCAATGCCTCAAACACGTGAACATATTTTACTTTCACGTCAAGTTGGCGTAAAATATTTGATTGTCTTTTTGAATAAAATTGATTTAGTCGATGACGACGAATTAATTGATTTGGTAGAAATGGAAGTCCGAGAATTACTTACAGAATACAATTTTCCAGGCGATGATATTCCAGTTATCAAAGGCTCTGCATTACGAGCTTTAGAAGGTGATGCACAAGCCGAGGCAGCAATTATGGAATTGATGGACGCTGTGGATCAATTTATTCCAACACCAGATCGTGAAAATGACAAACCATTCTTATTGCCAGTTGAAGATGTATTTTCAATTACTGGTCGAGGAACTGTTGCATCAGGTAGAATTGAACGTGGAACAGTTTCCGTTGGTGATGAAGTAGAAATCATTGGTATCAAAAATGAAACAAAAAAAGCCGTGGTAACAGGAATTGAAATGTTCCGTAAAACATTAGATTATGGTGAAGCAGGCGATAATGTAGGGATTTTATTACGTGGAGTGACCCGCGATGAAATTGAAAGAGGGCAAGTATTAGCAAAACCTGGTTCTATCACACCACATACGCAATTTAAAGCAGAAATTTATGTGTTGACGAAAGAAGAAGGTGGCCGTCATACGCCATTCTTTAATAACTATCGTCCACAATTTTATTTCCGTACAACTGACGTTACAGGAACGATTCAATTACCAGAAGAAGTGGAAATGGTGATGCCTGGCGATAACGTGACCATTGATGTTGATTTAATTCATCCAATTGCTGTTGAACAAGGTACAACGTTCTCTATTCGTGAAGGTGGACGAACTGTTGGTTCAGGAATGGTTACAGAAATTAAAAAATAGCAACGAACTCTCTAGGAAATTTTTCTAGGGAGTTTTTTTATAAACCAGTCAGTAGTGTTCGTTTTATGGTTAATGAAAACGCATTATTTGACACGTATTTGATACTCCGCTAGACTTTTAAGTAACATTTTTATTAAAAAAGTGTGACAAAAGGAGGAGAAAAAATGGAACGACCGTATGTAAAATCATTAGAGAAAATTGCGACACAGTTAGAACTATCTTTAGACAAGCCAACGTCAACAATCTATGGTGTAATGAATGGGTATAAATTTTGTCTAATTCCATTCAACGAAACATACCGTTTTACATTGAAATTCTCATTAAAGCAAGAAAATGAATTACCAGATGCTAATTTGTTAAAAGAAATTGTTGCAGAATCAAAAAGTATTGTCGAATGCCAAGTGCAAGGACATCAAGTTTTTTATGTATTAAAAACTGGAATGACTGCGAATAAAAGCGCAGAGAAACTACAAGAAGTGTTACCATTAATTACACAATTTTTAGCTAGCAATTATTTTCAAAATTGTTGTCAAAATTGTGGTGCAGAAGGTGAAGATGTTTATAATGTAGCTGGGACACCAGTTATTTGTTGTGAAACCTGTTTTAAAGAATATTCCGAAGCGGTAAATGCGAATGAACAGGCAAAAAATCAAAAGAAAGAAAATATTGTTGCTGGATTAGTGGGTGCTTTTTTAGGGAGTGTACTTGGTGTAATTGCCATTATTGTTTTAGGACAATTAGGCTATGTAGCGGCACTATCAGGGATTGTTTTAGCTATTTGCTCATTAAAAGGGTACGAGTTACTTGGAGGTAAGCTAAGCAAGCAAGGGATTATTGGCAGTAGTATCATTATGATTATCATGGTGTATGTTGGGATGCGCTTAGATTGGTCCATTAGCGTTGCTAGCTATTATCAAGAAGCAGATGTTTTCAGTGCTTTCCGTCTAATGCCACAGCTATTAAGTGAAGGTTATGTTGAATCAAGTGCTTACTATGGTAACCTTGCTATGTTGTATCTATTTACAGCATTAGGAGCGATTCCGACAATTTTAAATGTCTTACGTAATCGTAAATTAGGCAGTGAGAGTTATAAATTAAGTTAAGAAATAAAAAATACAACCTGCTTTAAACGATATGAAAACACTCTTTCGCGAGTATTTATCGCGAAAGAGCGTTTTTTACTGCTCTTCTTTTTGAATTTCTGTCAGTAATTTCTTCATTTGCTGGGTTAGTTCTAATTTTTCTAACATATCTGGACGACGTAAATAGGTCCGACGTAACGATTCTTTTAACTGCCATTCTTCGATCAATTTATGATTACCGTTCATTAAAACAGCAGGTACATCCATGTCATTAAACGAAGCAGGACGTGTGTATTGAGGATGTTCTAACAACCCTGTAGAATGAGAGTCTGTTTGAGCAGAAATATTATTGCCTAAGACGTCGGGTAGTAAACGAACCGTTGCATCAATCATTACCATGGCACCTAATTCTCCGCCAGTCAAGACGTAATCCCCTAAAGAAACTTCATCCGTCACTAAAGAGCGGATACGTTCATCATATCCTTCATAATGTCCGCAAATAAACACAAGATGTTCTTCTTCTGAAAATTCTTCAGCCATTGCTTGATTAAATGGCTTACCCGCTGGATCAAGTAAGATGACTCGTTTTTTAGTGGTAGGTGTCTCTTTTTCAATGGCTTTGATATTGTCGTAGATGGGTTGAACTTTTAACAACATACCTGCGCCACCGCCGTAAGGATAATCATCCACTGTTTGATGTTTGTTATCCGAATAGTCACGGAAATTGGAAACATTCATTTCGAGTAAGCCTTTTTCGCGGGCTTTACCGATAATTGATTCGCCCATTGGACCTTCAAACATTCGTGGGAAAAGAGTTAAGACATCAATCCGCATCATCTAACAACCCTTCTGGAATTTCTACATGCACTTCATTAGCATCTAAATCAATTTCTTTAACTACTGATTCGATATAGGGGATTAAAGCGTCTTTTTCTCCTTTGCGTTGAACAACCCAAACATCGTTCGCACCTGGAGATAAAATTTCTTTGATTTTTCCAAGTAAGTTACCTTGTTCATCAATGACATTTAACCCAATAATTTCATAGTAATAATATTCGTTTTCTTCCAAGTCTGTTAGAAATTCTTCTGCTACTTTTAAAATTCCATCACGAAAGGGTTCTACATCATTGATAGTTGGATAGCCTTCAAAGGTTAATAAATCAAAATTCTTATGTTTACGATGGCCAGACACAGTTACATCTAACGGAGCGTTGCCTTTACGGAACAATGTTAATTTTGCACCTTTTTGATAACGTTGTTCAGGGAAATCTGTTTGAGAAATCACACGGACTTCACCACGAATTCCATGGGTATTAACAATTTTACCGACATTTAAATATTCAGTCACTTTTCTTCCTCATTTCTTTTAAAGTCCTACTTATTTTAGCATGGTTAGCAATTGAATTCTAGATTTCTTACTTTGAACTTTTATGTTATAACTAAATTGAAGGAGATTGACTGTATGAAAAAAACAATTTATTTAATTGAAGACGATGAAACGATTGTGACGGTTGTGAAAAAACATTTGGAAAATTGGGATTATCATGTCGTTTCTCCACAAAATTTTCAAGCGATACTGGCAGAATTTCAAATTCTCACCCCCGACTTAATTTTGTTAGATATTTCGTTGCCGTATTTTAATGGTTTTTATTGGTGCCAAGAAATTCGCAAATTTTCAGAAGTACCGATTATTTTTCTATCATCTGCAGAAGAGAAGATGAATCAGATTATGGCGATGAATATGGGGGCAGATGATTTTGTTGCAAAACCATTTGATTTAGGTGTTTTAGTAGCAAAAATTCAAGCTCTTTTGCGCCGAAGTTATCAGTATGGACAACCTGTCTTGACCTATCAATTGGGAGTGGTTACGTTTAATCCTTTAGAAAATCAATTGAAATCAGCTGTTGACTTAGTCACTTTGTCACCGACTGAAACGCGAATTTTGGCAGCATTAATGCAAAAGCAAGGTGAGATTGTTTCCCGTGAAGAAATTATTCAGGCATTATGGAATAGCGATGAATTTATTGATAACAATACGCTAGCTGTTAATATGACACGTTTACGAAAAAAATTACAGAGCATAGGGATTGTTGATGTGATTCAAACTGTTAAGAATCGTGGATATGTGATTGAAAAGGAGTTCAAATGAAACTGATAGGGAATTATTTGAAAGAAAATATCAAAGTTTACGTAATGTATGTGCTATTTACGGGGCTAACTCTTGCGACGATTTATTTATACGAATTACCGTTAGACTTGTTTTTGGATATCGCTTTGTTTTTAACATTCGTTTTGGTCGTGTATTCGTTGATTGAAGGGTATCGTTATCGTCAAAAAATTAAACAATTGCAACATCTTCAAGAACGATCTTTAACCTTACACAGTATGGCGTTTTTTCCAAAAGCAACGCAAAAGAATGAACAAATCTACCAAGAATTATTGCAAAAATTACTGCAAGAAAAAGAAATACAACAACAGCAGACTATCGAACAGCAAGAAATCTTTTTAGAAGATTTTGGCTTATGGATGCACCAAATTAAAACCCCCATTGCGGCGTTAGACTTACTAGTACAATCATCTGAAATAGATCGAAAATTGATGAAAAATGAACTGTTTAAAATCAATGAATGTCTACAATTGATGCTAAATTATTTACGTCAAAATTTAAGTCAGGAAGATTTAGTCATTGAAAAAATTCAATTAGAGCCCGTCGTCAAAAAGGTTTTAAAAAAATATGCGATTTTCTTTTCGCAAAAAAATTTACGCTTAGTATTAAAAGGATTGAATATAACAGTTTATACGGATCGGAAATGGCTGATTTTCATTTTGGAACAAGTGGTGTTTAATGCGATTAAATATACAGAAAACGGAGAAATTGCCCTTTGCTGGGAAAATCAACTTGTTATTGCGGATACAGGAATGGGTATTCGACCAGAAGACGTGCCAAGGGTATTTGAAAAAGGGTATACAGGTTATAACGGTCGTGAACAACAACGTGCAAGTGGGTTAGGTCTCTATTTATGTACCATTGTAGCTGAAAAAATTGGCATCAGTTTGTCACTTACTTCTGAATTGGGAAAAGGCACAAAAGTCATGCTTGATTTTCCAACTGAACAAAATTTTAACGAATAATCCAAACTTACAGTTCTGTAAGTTTGGATTTCTTTTTGTAAGTGGTGAAAGGAAACAACTAACGGTATGATAAATAAAAAAGGAGGAGCACAATGACACGCTTATTAACCGTAAAAAATGTGAAAAAAACCTATCAAAGTCGTTTGAATGGTCAACCAGTTGAAGCGCTACGACATATGAATTTTACAGTAGAACAAGGAGAATACGTAGCGATTATGGGAGAATCAGGCTCAGGGAAAAGCACGTTACTTAATTTAATTGCGACTTTAGATAAACCAACAGCTGGTTTAATTCAGCTTGAACAAATGAATCTAAGTGAAATTCCAGAAAAAGAAGCCGCAAATTTTCGAAGAGAGCATCTAGGTTTTGTTTTTCAAGATTTTAACTTATTAGAAAATTTTTCTGTCAAAGATAATATTTTATTGCCGCTAGTCTTATCGCGGATGCCGCATTCTAAAATGCAAACGCGTTTAATATCTGTCACCACGGCTTTAGGAATTGATTCTCTAATAGAAAAATATCCGTATGAGCTATCAGGAGGACAACAGCAACGAGTGGCGATTGCTCGTGCCATCGTCACACAACCCGAATTACTTTTAGCAGATGAACCCACAGGAGCATTAGATTCAAAAACTTCTAGTCAATTATTACAAGTGTTTGAACGGTTAAATGATAACGGGCAAACTATTTTAATGGTTACGCATAGCTCTTTAGCGGCTAGTCATGCGAATCGGGTGCTTTTTATTAAAGATGGTCAAGTTTTTCATCAGATCTATCGTGGCGAAAAAGATAATCAACAATTTTTTGAGACGATTACAGAAACAATGACTGCTTTAGTGGCAAAGGGGGGATAAAATGTTTTTTGCAAAATTAAGTTGGCAAAACATTCGGAAAAATCTTCCCATCTATTTACCTTTTTTGATAGCAATGACGTTAATGGTAGCGATTAATACGACGATTTATTTATTGGTACACAATGCTGGGATGGATACGCTCACTGAAAGAGGGGGCGTACGTCACGCTTTTTATCTAGGACAAATTGTTATTGTCGTGTTCACATGGATTTTTTCGATTTATGCAAATCAGTTCTTAATGAAACAACGGACACGTGAATTAGGTCTTTTTCATGTGTTAGGATTAGGCAAACAAGAGTTGTATCAAGTCGTTTTTTGGGAAATTATCTATGGCTTGCTGTGTTCGCTGATGGGTGGGTTACTGGCAGGGTTTGTATTATTTAAGTTTACGGCGCTTGTTTTAGTAAAAATGTTAGACATTGGAAAAGTGTTTACTACCCAAATGACAATGGCTAGCATCTTAATGATAACCTTGGAATTTTTGTTGATATTCGGTGTTTTATTTGCGTTGAATTGTCGTCAAATTTATCGAACGAATCCCATTGAATTATTGACTAGTGATAAGAAAGGCGAAAAAGAACCGAAAGCACGAATTATTATGACCGTTATTGGCGGTATTTCTTTAGTTGTTGGTTATGGAATTGCCTTAAGTATTCATTCGCCAATGCAAGCAATGTTTTTATTTTTAATTGCGGTATTATTTGTTGTTTTAGGAACGTATTTGCTCTTTATTGGAGGAAGTATTACGTTACTGAAATTTCTAAAAAAACGACCTGAAATTTATTATCGACCGCGTTCGTTTGTGGCTATTTCGGGAATGATGTACCGTATGAAGCAACATGCGGCGGGGTTAGCGAGTATTTGTATTTTGTCAACGATGGCGCTAATTACGATTGCGATGACTGCTAGTTTGTATTTTGGCCGACAAGCAGAATTAGATGCTGAATATGCGTATGACATTACGTTCACGCCTTCAATAAAAATGACTACCGTGCAAGATCATACCTATGAGTTAGCGGAAAAAATGAATATCCAGATTACAGATTCGTTGAATATAAAAACATTTCAGGCAGTACCTTATGGGCAGAAAAACGGTCAGCTAACATGGGTGAGCGATTCAGATGCAAGTTTTAGTAGTGCGGCTGAATTTATTTCAGCGACTTATTACCGCTTTATTTCCGTAGATGAATACAATCATGCAACCAATTCGACGTATTCATTGAAAAAAGATGAGGTGATGGTTGATCAGTTAGGAAGCAAAACCAATGAAAAAGAAATTCATTTTAAAGATAGTCAAACATTTAAAGTAGTAAAAAATACGAATCGATTAGCACCGATTTTTCAAGAAATTCCATTGCCAACTGTATTGCTTGTTTTTAGCAATGAAGAGCAAATCAAGCAAGTGTTAGAAGAAACGATACCCGAAATAATAGAAGGTAGTCGGATTATTGAAAAAGAATATCGTTGGTCCTTTAATTTTGTCGAAGATGACCGTAAGCAGCGACTAAACTTTGTTGAAGGCTTTACTAAGATAGTTAATGAAAGTAGTTTGAATAGTCAACGTTCGTATTCGTATAGCTTGAAAACTAAAGATGTGGCGATTGAAAGTGCGCATGTTTTTGATGGCAGTTTCTTTTTTATTGGCTTGCTATTAAGTATTGTTTTTATGTTAGCAACGACATTAATTATTTATTTCAAACAAATTTCAGAAGGATTGGAAGATCGACGTCGTTTTATCATTATGCAAAAAGTTGGAATGAGTCAACAAGAGGTGAAAAAAACCATTCATCAGCAGGTTATTATGGTGTTTAGCTTACCTTTAATTGTGGCGTTAAGTCATGTAGTATTTGCTTTTCCAATGATGAAACAATTACTATTATTATTTGAAATTACCCAAAGTGCTATATTTGTTAAAGCAACTATCAGTGTTGTTCTCTGCTTTATTTTGCTTTATTTAGTCGTCTATTCTTTGACAGCCAAAATTTATTATCACCTAGTCGAACGAGAAATTTAATTATCGTGAGTTTTGCTTGTTGGAAACGACAGTGTTATAATAAAGAAAAAGGAGGCGCTTACAATGTTAGAAACTTATAAAAATTTATTAGTTGCCGTAGATGGTTCCGCCAAGTCAGAAAAGGCATTTGATGAAGCCGTTGCAATTGCTAAACGTAATCAGTCAACAGTCTACTTAGCATGGATTATTAATGATGTTGAGTTGACAACAAGTGCTTATGCGTTTTCCAAATTGTTACAAGATGAAAAAACTTTTGTTGAAGATTTCATGGAGAAGAAAGTTGAAGAAGTAAAAGCTGCGGGAATTGATGATGTACATGTAGTCATCGAAGTTGGGTCGCCAAAACGTAAAATTGCTGTCGATATTCCTGAAGAATACGATATCGATTTAATTATCATGGGCTCGACAGGAAAAGGCGCAATTTCGCAAGCTTTAATTGGTTCCACAACGGCATTTGTAGTCAACCATGCAGTTTGTAATGTGATGGTTGTCAAATAAGTAAAAAAAGAACGAGCATTGTTTTTGCTCGTTCTTTTTTTCTACATAATGAAATTAAGCGCCAATAAAGGGTGCTGGATTTACAAAACCGGACCAAACGCCAGTTCCAATACCAAAGTGTAAATGAACACCGGTTGAATTACCTGTTGTCCCCATACCTCCGACAGTGGCACCTTGGCTCACAGTTTGTCCGTTAGCAACGCCAATGCTGCTTAAGTGTAAATAGTGAGAGAAATAACCATCACCATGATCGATAATGACATAATTACCACCACTAGGATCAAACCCAGTTTGGACAACTGTTCCAGATTTCGCTGCAAAAATTGGAGTACCTGATGAACCAACTAAATCAATACCATTGTGAAATTCTGTGCCGGCACCTGTTGGGTTAGCACGCATACCAAATGGACTTGAAACAGAAATACTACTTACAGGAGATGCCCAACCAGATGAATTTGAAGATGAAGCAGCAGGTGTTTCATCTTTTTCTTCGACAGGTTGTTCCACAACTGGTTCTTCAACAGCTGGAGCTTCTTGACGCTCAACTTTTGTTTCAACAGCTGGAGCCGCAACTTCTAGATTTTCACGCTCAACTTTAGTTGTGGCTGGTTCAGGGACAGCAACTGATTGCGTCTCTTCTTGAATCGCTGCTTGTTCAGCATTTGTTTGAGCTTGTTGTTGGGCTGCTTGTTCTTGTGCTTGACGTTCTGCTTCAGCTGCTGCACGAGCTTCTTCTTCAGCAATTTTCTTACGTGCTGCTTCTTCACGAGCACGTTGTTCAGCTAAAGCTTTTAATTGTTCTTGACGCTTACGTTCCGCTTCTTCTTTTTGTTTGATGAATTTTTGTTTTTGTTTTTTCTCAGTAGCTACGGATACTTGAATTTCTTGAATCGCCACTTCCTGGTCCAGTTGAGCTTCAACTAACTCTTGTTGCTTTTCATGTAATTCTGCGCTTTTTTCCTCAATTACGCGTATACGTTCTTCTGATTCAATGGATAATTCTTCTAAGCGTTCTTTATCTTTTTGTTGTTCTTGAAGAATTTCATTATTAGCATCAACAATTGTATTTAATGCTAAAGCACGACCGAATGCTTCATTAATTGATTCAGAATTGATAATTGCTGCTAGAAAATCATCAGTATTATGATTGACTTGCACATCACGCGCTTGCTCTTTCAATTTTTCATCTCGTTGAGCAATCACTTCTTTCAAATCTGCAATTTCTGTATTTATTTCATTTAGACGCTGTTCTTCTTTCAATTTTGAAGCTAATACGTCTTCTATTTCTTGCTCAATTTGACCAATGTGTGTTTGAAGTTCTTGTAATTTTTTCTCCGCATTTTTTTGATCTTTTTCTAGAGCTTCAATTTTTTGGTCTTGTTCTTGAATTTTTGCATCAAATTCGTCTGCTACAGCAAGAGCAGGACTAGCTAATAAAACAGCTAACAAAGTCATTGATGCGACTTTTTTTAACTTAATCATAAATAACCTCGCACTTTTTTTAATGTTCACTTCATCCAATATAATGAAACAATGTGAGTTTTGTGTGAGGGAATGAAAATTTGTTAAAAAAATCTTTAATTTTAACCTAATTGAAATAATCCTAAACGATTTGACACAATCTGTTATTTGGAAAAAATATTCTTCATTGTATAATGTGGGAGAGGTGAGATATAATGAATATCCAATTACTATCGCATCAACCAGAAAGCTATCAACCATATATCCAGTGGTTAAAAACCGAATTACCATTTGCCGCTTGTACGCTTTCTAATAAAATTGAAAAGAATCAAGACTTAATTTTTGTGTTTCCAGACCAGTTCAAACGCTTTGAATGGCGACCACTTGCAGAAGAGTCTAAGGAAAAGACATGGTATATCTGTTTTGATGATGCCTTAACTGCTGAAGAACGATGTCAATTGCTAAACGAAGGCATGGATCTTATTTGGGATTTTTCAATGGAAAAAAATGAATGGATTGCTCGGATTAAAGCCATTTTTCGTATCATTGAACGCTATCGTTTACCAGAAGCTTTAAGTTATAATGAAGACGAATTAATTTTACAAACAGAGACACAACAAGTATATGTTGAACGACAAGAAGTGTTATTGACAGCTTCTGAATATCAATTATTATTGCAATTTATGCAACATCCTAATCGTATTTATTCCCGCGATGAATTGTTAGTGTTATTGAACAATCAGCGAGGAACCCATCGAGCAATCGATACTCACATAAAAAATTTACGTCGGAAAATTGCCTTAAAGAGCAGAAATTTTGAGTATATACGAACTGTTCATGGACGCGGCTATCGTTTTCAATATCAATTAGATGACTAAGGAGTGAACCATTTGGACAAAGAGAAAAAACGCCAAGCGTATGAATTATTGCTAGCCCAACAAAAAGGCTTATTAGAAGCAGAAACAAACTGGATTGCCAGTCTATCGAATTCTTCTGCCATCTTAAATGAAACATTAGAAAATACAGTGTTTGCCGGGTATTATTTATTTGAAGAAGGCGAATTAATTTTAGGTCCTTTTCAAGGCAGAGTATCGTGCACACGGATTAAATTAGGTAAAGGGGTCTGTGGCGAATCTGCCGAAAAACAAGTAACTTTGATTGTTGATAACGTTAAAGAACATGAAAATTATATTTCTTGTGACTCTGCAGCGATGTCTGAAATTGTTGTGCCAATGATTAAAGATGGTAAGTTGATTGGCGTATTAGATATTGATAGCAGCCAAACTCATAGTTACGATACCATTGACCGAGAATTTCTAGAAAAATATGTTGAATTAATGTTAAGCATTAAATAAAATTTTGCTATCAAAGAGTGCTAAAAACACCTGAATGTTAGAGAGGAATGTATTTGTCTCTAACGTTCAGGTGTTTTTTTATTTAGACAAAAAAATTGGGATAGGTGTCTTTTAAATAGTGACTGAGTGATTCCGACGGGCATTGTTGAATTTCAGAAACAAAATCAGCAGCGATTAGTTTACGGTGCGAATTATTTGAAAAATTTAATTTGGTTAAATAGTCGATGTCGGTCGGGTGGAAATAATAATTAACTTTAATATTTGGAAAACCATTTTCGTTTAAAATCGTAGAAATACGATTCGAGAAAGTCATCAGATTATCAAATTTTAAATATTTTAATTGATACAATTCGTTAATATTTAAAATAGCAATCACTTGTGTATCAAAGTAATAGAGTAACTGTTGTGAGAAAAAATTGCTTTTTTCTTTTGCTGAATTGGTGATAATGACAATTTTTTTCAAATTTCTACCAGCAATTTTATTTTTCAAGACATGTTCACGAAAAATTAAGGTTAACGTACTAAGTTGATGTTCATCAAGGGTGATTTTTTTTGATAAATAACGCTGGTAGCAATATTCGACCAATTGATATAAAAAAGAAAATTCTTTTTTGACGTCATCTAATTTATTGTCGTAAAAATCATAGTTTAAGAAATGGCGCATAATACATTTATAAAGATACTGATCGAGATTGCGTGTCAGTTGTTCTTTTGAGTAAAATGTAGTATATATCCGATCCTCTACATAAGAAAATAACTGTGTGCGACAAGTTATGACTAACGAATCATTCGGGTACATAATTTTTCCATGATTATCTAAACTAGCCAATATCATACTCAAAGCAAAGTCTTCCTGCTCGTGATGAAATAGTCTGTACTTATGAATTTTGACAGGTACATTGTTTCGATGGTTAATGAAATGGGTTAGCTGCTGTCTACGCAAACTAAGTGAATAATATACATACAGAAATTTCATGGAAGTATAGTTTAAAGTTAAGGCGTGTTTGTTGATAAACTGATGCAATGAGCTTTCTTTAGCTATCGGTTCAAACAGATTATTGATTAAAGAATACAATAATTGCTCACAAGGATTATTTGCTTGTCGAGGAACGATTTTATTTTCTTCATCAATTTCAATAATTTTACTCAAAATTAACGCAGCTTTGATTCGTAAGGTTAATTCATCGCCAATAATTGAGACACCTTTTCCTCTAAATGAGTGTAAAGTCAGACCAGCTTGTTGCAGAAGCTGTGAGAAGATAGGGCGATCTTTTTTTTTCGTGGATTGACTGATTTCTAACAGCTCATAAAGCTTCGAAAAATTAGTAAAGTCATTGGTCATTGATAAACAAAGTAAGAATTGGAGACGTTCTTCTCCTGTAGTTGAAAAATCTGAAATAGTCAATTCTTGAATAAAATGAACAAATTCAGTATAACTCAGTTGGTTAATAATCGTTGATTCGGTAACAATAAATTGTTTATTCAAAGGTAAATAATCATTTAATGTGTGAATTGCTCGACGAATTGTTGCCGAGGAACGGTTGGTTTTATTTGCTAATAAGTCAATTTTGATTTGGTGTGCTTCTTGTACACGATTGGCAACATATAATGAAAATGTGTTGATAGTCATAAAATCATCTCCTAATGAAAGTATATCATGTTCATTTAGTCCTTCATGGTTATTTATTGAAAAGAAAAATGAACAACAATGAACCTTGTTGCGTAACCGATTTCAATTTATGCTAAGGTCATAAAATTAAAGGAGGAAATAAAAATGAAAAAAGATAATATAAAGAAAGGAATACAAAAATTTGGTCGCTCGCTATTACTACCAATTGGGGTAATGGCTCCAATCGGTATGGTGATGGGATTAACGAATGCATTAACACAAAGCTATATGGTTGAACAATTGGCATGGTTAGGCACGCCAGCTGTTCAAGCAATTTTAAATAGTTTAAAAACAATCACTAGCGTCGTATTTGAAAATATTCCGTTATTATTTGCCATGGGGGTTGCGTATGGAATGGCAAAAATTGATAAAGGAATTGCAGTGTTCTCTTCAGTTTTGGGATATGTGACCTTATTAATTGTTGTAAATGTTTATTTAACGCTCACTGGAGCTATAGCTGATGTTGAGGTAATGTCTGAAGTAGGACAAGGAATTGTTTTGGGGATTCAAACCTTGAAATTGGATGCAGCAGGTGGGATTATTGCTGGTTTAGTTGCTGCATATTGTACAGATAAATACTACAAGACACAATTACCACTAGCCTTTGCATTTTTTGGTGGAAAGAAATTTGTTCCGATTGCGACTTTCTTCTATATGATTGTCGTTGGGTTTATCATTCCGATTGTCTGGGGACTTTTTACTAAATTCTTAATCTTTATCTCACCAATCTTTATGAATGATGTTTTTGGTGTTGGTGTTTATTGGTTTGCACATCGAGCATTGATTCCATTTGGTTTGCATCATGTTTTAGCATCGATTGTCCGTTTTACTGAAGCGGGTGGAGTCTACATGATTGATGGCCAACAATATATTGGGATTTTAAATGCAGCAAACAAAGTATTGTTTGATTTAGGCCCAGATAATGCGGCTTGGAAATTAGCACCAGATTTATTCAAATATCTAGCAACTGGACAAATGTTGACTACATTATTCCGTGTTCCAGCAATTGGTTTGGCGATGTATCACACAGCCTTTTTAGATAATAAAAAAATTGCTAAAGGTGCTATTTTAACCGTTGTATTAACAGCTTTCTTAGGCAATATCACAGAACCATTAGAGTTTTCATTTCTATTTATCGCTCCACAATTGTTTGTTGTTTATGCGGTATTATGTGGAATTATGGCTATTCCATTGAACTTCTTAAATATCGGTATCGGTTATATTCGGGGAACTATTTTTGACTTTGGAATCTTTGGACTAATGTATGAAAATACAAACTGGTGGAATCTATTAATTTTAGGAGCAATTAACTTTGTTGTATTCTATTTTGTTTTCAAATTTGCGATTGTTCGCTTCAACTTAGAAACACTTGGGCGTGAAAAAGGCTTGAAAAACAATACGTTATTAGCTGAAAAACAATTTGATAAAATTGCGGCGATTGTTATTCAAGGTTTAGGTGGGAAAGAGAATATCAAAAATGTTGATAACTGTGTTTCTCGTTTACGTATTGACTTGAAAGATCAAACAAAAGTGGATGTAGAAGTGGTTAAGGATTCAGGAACATCCGGTGTATTTTTCCCACAAGAGAATCATATACACGTTGTATTTGGTCCTTATGTAGAATTTGTCCGCAATGCTGTGGACGATGAAATGAAGAAGGGGTGATTCCATGGGCGCATTATATGATTCGATGAGTAAATCATTGGATGATCGTGGTATCAAAAAACTGTTGAGTAGCAAGGCAAAATACCAAACATGGTTGGATGTAGAAGCAGCTTTAGCTCAAGCACAAGGTGAATTAGGCGTGATTCCTAAAGAAGCAGCAGAAACGATTGTTCAAAAGGCGAAAGTTGAAAATCTAGACTTTGTTAAAATGGACGAAATTTATCGGAAAGTGGGACATGGATTTGTCCCTTTCCTAAAAGTTTTTGTTTTAGCTTGTGGAGAAGAGAGTGGTAAATATATTCACTATGGTGCAACAACACAAAACATTCAACAGACATCACAAAATTTAGTAGCCAAACAAATTCATGCGCAATTCTTAGCTTTTACAAAAGATATTTTAAATAATTTAGCAACTTTAGCAGAGCAAGAAGCGGATTCAGTCATGGCAGGGAGAACGCATGGAAAACATGCCATTCCAATCACGTATGGGTATAAAGTAGCGGTTTGGATTTCAGAAATTTTACTTTCAGTAGAACGTATGCAGGAAGTAGAAAAAAGAGTGTTTACAACCATGATGGGTGGAGCAGTGGGGGCTTTCAATTCAACGGGAGAAATCGGAATAGCTGTTCAAGAGAGAGTGGCAGAAATTTTAGAAATGCCTGCGATGATGATTCCTTCACGAAATATTAGCTCACCTAAAATTGAATACATTAACTGTATCGCTTTATTAGCTAATAATTTACACAAAATTGCAGAGGAAATTTTTCAAACATCAATTGAAGAATTCGGTGAAGTGTCAGAAGGCTTTAGTAAAGGGACAGTTGGTAGTAGTACAATGCCACATAAAATCAATCCTAAATTATCAAAAGGTATGATTGCTAACGCACAAAAACTATATAGTTTAACTTCTGTAGGTTACTATTCAGCAGCACGTCCCTTTGAAGCAGATAGTACATCAAATATGTTGTTTGATGGCATTGTCACAGAAGCAATGGAATTAATGACAGAAATTTTGATTCGTGCGGAAGAATTAACTCGTACATTAACTATTCATAGAGAACGGTTAGCTCAAAATGCGGATATGAATAAAGGGTTGGATAATAGTGAATATATCATGATGTTCTTTGCACAACGGATTGGTAAAGATAAAGCACATGAATTGGTTTATGAGTTAGCAATTGAATCAGAACTGACAAAGCAAAATTATCGTGATGTATTGTTGGCTAATGAGGATGTGCGAACAGCCTTTACTAAAGATGAATTATTAGAAATGTTAAAACCAGAAAATTATACAGGTCTTGCTAGTCAATTAGCAAAAGAAGTTGCTCAAAAATGTCGTGAGGTTGTGGCACAGTTATAAGAAAGGATAGGTTATGTTTAATTTATTTAAAAAGAAAAGAAATGAAATTGCTAGTCCGATGACAGGTCAAGTGATCCCTATTACTGAAGTAGAAGATGCGGTATTTTCTTCAAAAGCAATGGGTGATGGTTTTGCCGTTCAACCATCTGAAGGAAAGGTATATGCACCGATTAAAGGAAAAATCACTAGTATTTTTCCAACTAAACATGCTTTAGGACTAGTCGATGAAAAAGGGTTGGAGGTATTACTCCACATTGGTATTGATACAGTCGAATTGGCAGGAAATGGTTTTGACATTTTAGTTCAAGAAGGTGCAGAAGTCGATTTTGATACACAATTGGCAACTGTCGATTTAGACTATCTAAAATCCAAAAACAAACCGACAACTACGATGGTCATTTGGACGAATGGTGAAAGTGCGACACTGGATATTAAAACAGGCCAATATACAGCTAAAACAGTAATTGGTGAAGTGAAATAAAAAAGACGAGACAGGAAGTTCTGAAATACCTTCTGTCTCGTTTTATTATTTACCATTACCCGAGAGAATCCCGTATAACCAATCAAAAGGTGCAAAGAATAATTCTTCCATAATCTCGTCCTCCTTTTTATATAAAAAATAGTAGCATGAAAAACGATTACAATTAGATGAGTTTTGTTACATTTTGTAAAATTTTACGTCAATTATGACAAATGTTGATTAGTCAAGACTGGTCAAAACTTTTTAGTTGAAATCAAGCGGAGTTGTGTTATACTAATATTCGGTAGCAATACCCCCTTTATAAGGGGGGCGTTACGGATTCGACAGGCATAGTTCGAACTTGAATTGCGCTTCGTAGGTTACGTCTACGTAAAAACGTTACAGTTAAATATAACTGCTAAAAACAATAACTCTTACGCTTTAGCTGCCTAAAAACAGTTAACGTAGATCCTCCCGGCATCGCCCATGTGCTCGGGTCAGGGTCCTATTCTAAGTGGGATACGCTAAATTTTTCCGTCTGTAAAATTTAGAAGAGATCATCAGACTAGCGATATAAGTAGCCTGTCACTCGGCGATTTATTAAGCGAATCTCTTAAATAGAACTGACTATGAGCGTAGATTTTTGAGTGGCGATATGTTTGGACGCGGGTTCGACTCCCGCCGCCTCCATATGGCTAAAAAGCTTCAAATCATTGTTAAACAATGATTTGAAGCTTTTTTATGTCGATTGTTGGCAAGGTAGTCTCTTTATTGCTAGAAAAAATATTGACAGCGTTTTCTAAATGTGGTAAATTATGAAAAATAAATGGATTGTTACTCTCTGGAGGCATTACCATACCTGAAAGGGGTGGAGTATGCATTCAGGGAGTTTTTTTGTGGGGTGAAAGTAATGAAAGTGATAAAAAAAATCAACAACAATGTTGCTGAGTGTGTGGATAGTAAAGGCAACCATTTAATTGCGTTTGGAAAAGGCATTGGGTTTCCTAAAACGCCATATGAATTAGCAGACCTTAGTCAAATTACAATGACATTTTATAAGTTGAATAAACATTTTGAGTTATTGCTAAATGAAATATCTGAAGAAATTATGGATGTTAGTACAGAAATAGTGGTTATGGCACAAAAAGAATTAAACGAACAATTAAATCCTACGTTGGTTTTTAGTTTAGCCGATCATATTCAATTTGCCATCCAACGTTTATCAACTTATAAAGACGCTAAATTAAATTATTCACACGAGATGGAGCAATTGTATCCTAAAGAAACTCATTTAGCGACGGAAGCAGTAAAAATTATTCAAAGAAAACTCTTAGTTTCTTTACCGAAAAGTGAAATCACGAGTATAACGATTCATTTTTTGAACAGTCAAGAAGAATATAAAATGACACAAGAAGAATTGGCAATTGATGAAACGATTGAACAAATTACAAGTTTAGTAGAAGACGAGCTAGATATAGCAATCGATCGTCAAGAATTTAATTATAATCGATTTCAAATGCATATGTTGTATTATTTCAAGCGAGTGAGAAATGATGGGCAGTTTATCACCAAAAGTAATCATTTATTAGACAGTATAAAAAAAGAGCATCAACAAATTTTTGAAATTGCTGTGAAAGTAGCAGTCTTGATTAAAGAACGTTTACGGATTGAAACGTCGAATGATGAGTTATTGTATTTGATGATCCATATCAACCGATTATATGAAAAAAATATGGAGGGATAAGTATGAGTGAGAAGTATCAACAAATGGCAGAGAATATTTTAATAAGTATTGGAGGAAAGGATAACGTTGCTAATGCGACTCATTGTATGACGAGACTTCGTTTAAATTTGAAAGATGCTAGTATTGTAAATGAAGCAGAAATAAAACAAATCAATGGTATATTAGGGGTAGCACAATCCGGTGGTCAATTTCAAATTATTATTGGTCAAACGGTGCCACGGGTATATGAAGCTTTCATGCAACAAGCAGGATTACAAGAAGAAACTTTGGGCAGTATTTCATCTGATAAAAAGGAAAAATTAACGTTTAAATCTGCAGGCAATAAAATTTTAGATGGATTAGCAGGCAGTTTAACCCCACTGATTCCAGTTTTAGTTGCTGCATCTATGTTTAAAATGGCAGTTGCTTTGCTAGGTCCCTCTATGTTAGGGATTTTGGCAGAAGGAAGCGACCTATTTACGTTATTAACTTTTGTAGGGGATGCAGGATTTTATTTTTTCCCAATCATGATTGGGTATACAGCCAGTCGTAAATTTGGCGTAACACCTGTTTTGGGCATGTTTTTGGGTGGAATTTTGATTCATCCCGTTTTAATTCAATTGGCAACAGAAGGAGTCAACTTTACCGTTTTTGGTATTCCTGCCAACACTCAAAATTATACGAGTACAGTTATTCCAATTATTTTATCTGTTTGGATTATGTCATATATTGAAGGCTTTTTAAAAAAAATGATCCCTGCTACTTTAGCTACTATTTTTGTTCCGACATTAACAATAGTAATTATGTTGCCAATTTCATTAATTGTCTTAGGTCCAATCGGATTTATCGTAGGGGAATACATCAGTCGTTTCTTATTATCCTTGGATTCTTTAGGTGGTTTCTTAGCTGTCGCAGTAATTGCAGCATTGTGGCAATTTTTGGTTATGACAGGTATGCACCTATTAATGATTACTACGATGATTACAGTATTTGCTCAGAGTGGTCAAGAATCTGTGGTATCACCAGCTGCTGTCGTAGCAAGTATGTGTGTAGCTGGAATGAGTTTAGGAGCATTTTTAAGAATTAGAAATAAAGAAGAGAAGGCCTTAGCATTTTCCTTTTTAATCGCTTCATTTATTGGAGGTGTGACCGAACCAGCGTTGTATGGCTTAGGAGTACGCTATAAAAAACCATTTATTGGATTGATTGTCGGCGGTTTTGTTGGCGGTTTGTATGCAGGAATTACAGGTGTAACAATGTACTCTTTAATCCCAGTTGCTAGTTTTATTTCAATGACCGGATTTTTTGGAGGGACAAATGCGAATACGATTAATGGCTTGATTGCGTGTGGTCTTGGTTTTGTTGTAACAGCAATTGTGACTTATGGATTAGGTGTAACAAGTAAAGAGAAGGTGAAAATATGAATAAAATTTTATTGAGAGCGGATGATTTAGGTTATTCAGAAGCTGTAAACTACGGTATTGAAAAATCGGTGAAAGAAGGATTGATTCAAAGTGTGGGCGTAATGGTCAATATGCCAGCAACACAACATGGTGTTTCATTACTAATAAACGAGGATATTGCATTTGGGCAACATACGAATATTTGTGTGGGAAAACCAATTTCTGATGCTACACAGATTCCATCAATGGTAGATGAAAAGGGGAATTTTAAATCTTCAAAAGAATATCGTGAAGCCACATCAGATTTTGTCGTTTTTGAGGAAGCTTTGATTGAAATTGAAGCACAATATCATCGTTTTTTAGCATTATTTGGTAAGAAGCCCGATTATTTTGAAGGTCATGCGATTGCTAGTGCGAACTTTTTTAAAGCATTAGAGTTTTTTGCAAAAGAGCATGACTTAGTCTATTCAGGATTACCTGAGGAAGCGGAGCCTAATTCCTTAGAAAAAGATGCTTCTGTTCAAATTAATCAGACAAAAGTTTATTTGATAATGGAGAGTATGAGTAAAAACTATAATCCATATCAAACATTTGAGAACATGCTTGATCATTTGCATGAAGATGGTGTGAGTATGATGATTTTTCATCCAGGATACTTAGATGCGTTTATTTTAGCTAATTCTTCTCTATTGATTCCACGTACACAAGAAGTGGAAATGTTGATTGATCCTAGAGTAAAACAACAAATTATTGAAAGAGACATTGAATGTATTGATTACAGAAAGTTATAAGAAAAACTGCCACCTTAAGGATAATTAAGGTGACAGTTTTTTCTATTCTGTTAAATTAAATCAAAATGCTTCAAGGCGTGAATGATGCCACCCTCTGTATTTTTTTTCGTGACAAAGCTGGCGATTTCTTTCAAGCCATCGACAGCATTTCCCATGGCAATTTTATGGTCGCAAGCTTCTAAAAGGGCAAAATCATTGTTGCCATCACCAAAACCAAATGTTGGTACATGTTCTAAGTTCATTAACTGTTGCAATCTGTTCACAGCTTTTCCTTTTGACGTTCCTTTATTGACCGTATCAATTGAATAAGGACCATTTCGATAGAAAGTCAATTCTGGAAATAATTCATGATAATATTCATCGCCATCTTGTGAAAGGATCAATAACATGTTCACGTCTTTTTCTTTATAGCCTAATGGATCGATTGTAGGCATTTTACTGTGAATAAAGTTATACGCTTTGTGCATGTTATCGTTGTAACCAGTTGACCAATAACCAGTCGGATTATAAAACGACAAAGCATGTTGTTTTTGTTCAACAGCATGAAGCATTCGTTCAGAAATAGTCGGATCAATTGTTTCATTATAAACTTCTTCTCCATCAATTCGGATAAAAGCACCATTCATCACGATATTTGATGTAATACCGGCTGCTTCACGAATATGATGTGTTTCAGTTTCTGTCCGTCCAGTTGCGATGATGGGTAAGACATGGTTGTTTTTTAATTGTGTCATTGCTTCAGTAATTTCAGGGGTGATTTTGGAATGCTGGTCCAATAAAGTACCATCTAAATCAAAAAAAGCTAGTGCTTGATAGGTCATAAATTACTCTCCTTTAAATTGTATCTTCTTTATCTTAACAAAGAATGAAAAAAAGACAAATATTTATAGTAGAAAATATGAAGTTGTTGGTGTGAAACGAAATTTCGAGTATACTAGAACAAGAATGTAAACTAGGAGTGTCAAAATGATTTTTTTGTATTGTGGTGGTATTTTTCTAGTCATTGGGTTAGCCTTTTTATTATTGCCAGCTAAGATGGAGAATTTGGTTTATGGGTATCGTTCTTATTTATCAAAGCAGAGCCAAGCGCATTGGGCATATGCACAAATGGTAAGCGCCCGCTTCTTTTTATTCGTTGGTTTTATCATGGCAGCTATCGGCTTTTTTTTGAATTATACACATCGAACAAATTTTTTTATTGTCGAAATGTTAGCAATTCCTTGGTTTATTGCGCCGATGTTTGGCTGTATTGAAACAAAATTAAAAAAGTTTGATTTACAACATAGAGGTGAAGAAGAATGAATATATTAATGATTGAAGACAATGAATCCGTATCAGAAATGATGCAAATGTTTTTTCTAAATGAAGGCTGGGAAGCAACCTTTAAATATGACGGAAAGGAAGGGCTAGACACGTTTTTGGCAGAACCAGAACACTGGGATATGATTACCCTTGATTTGAACTTACCAAGTATGGACGGGATGACAGTTGCGCGTGAAATCCGTAAAATATCAAGTACAGTACCGATTATCATGTTGACTGCACGTGATTCTGAAAGCGATCAAGTAATTGGTTTGGAGATGGGAGCCGATGATTATGTAACAAAACCATTTAGCCCGCTAACACTGATTGCTCGGATGAAAGCTTTGCATCGCCGTAGTGAACTAGCTGAAAAAGTCATCGCTTCTGCGGATGACGACCAAACATTTGATGTAGAAACAGACCATTTTAAAATGAATACCAAAACACGTGAAGCCTATTTAGATAACCAACCGATTGATGGTTTAACGCCTAAAGAATTTGATTTATTGTACACCTTAGCGAAAAAACCACGCCAAGTGTTCTCGCGTGAACAATTGTTAGAACTTGTTTGGGACTACCAATATTTTGGTGATGAGCGTACAGTAGATGCGCACATTAAAAAATTGCGACAAAAAATTGAAAAAGTGGGTCCACAAGTGATTCAAACTGTATGGGGCGTTGGGTATAAATTTGATGATTCAGGTGTTGCCTAATGCGATATCTTTATCAACAATTACTAGCTTTTTGGTTTGTTATTGGCATTACGTTGATGACATTGGGGATTGCCTTTATTCAAATGACAAGACAAACCATAGAAACCAATAATTACAATCAACTATTGGGGTATGCAAACGCAGTTGTCAAAGTAATGCATGCAACCAGCGACACAATTCCATCTTATGATTTGGAATTGGACTTAATTCGGGCGTTGACTATTTCAGAAATGACGTTAAACCAACAAGATGTAACGTTTGTGTTTTTAAAATACGATGGCGATGTTTTGTATCCAGTAACCAACGATCGACAAATAGTATTTCCTGGTCAAGAGTATTGGGATAAATTACAAGAAGGTCAGACACCACAAGTAACCTTGCAACAAGATATTTTTGGGAAAAAAGGAACTACGTCTTATACAATGATTCCTGTAAATTTAAACGATGAATTTTATGGAGCGTTGATTGTGACACAACCGGCTCGAAATATCCAAGATACCGCCAATGAATTTACGTTGAATTTAATTAAAGGATTTGCGTTGTCGGGAATTGTAGCTTTAATCATTAGTTACTTTTATGCGATGTTCCAAGTACGGCGAATTAATCGAATGAAAGGTGCCACCAAAGAAGTCGCTAATGGGAATTTTGATATCATTTTACCAGTCCATAATCGCGATGAGTTTGATGAACTAGCAGAAGACTTTAATCAAATGACCTTCTCCTTGAAAGAATCACAAGAAGAGATTAAGCGCCAAGAAGAGCGCCGTCGACAATTTATGGCAGATGCTTCTCATGAAATGCGTACACCTTTGACAACTATTAATGGTCTATTAGAAGGTTTGGAGTACAATGCCATTCCAGAAAATCAAAAAGAAAATGCAATTCGCTTAATGAAAAATGAAACAGAGCGCTTGATTCGTTTAGTAAATGAAAATCTAGATTATGAAAAAATTCGAACCAATCAAATTTCGATTGTTGTAAAAAAATTCAATGCTACCGATGCCTTGAAAACCATTTTATCTCAATTAGAAAGTAAGGCCGAGCCCGCTAATGACCAACTTATTTTGGAAACTACACAAGAAATCGACATCTTTGCTGATTATGATCGTTTTGTGCAAATCATGGTAAATATTATTCAAAATGCTATTCAATTTACAAAAGATGGCGAAATTCGTGTAAAAATCGAAAAAGGTTACTTAGAAACCATTATTGAGATTTCAGATACAGGTATCGGTATGACAGAAGAACAGTTGAAAAATATTTGGGATAGATATTATAAAGTAGATCCCTCACGTAAGAATCGTAAATTTGGTGAGTCTGGTTTAGGCCTGCCGATTGTACAACAGTTAGTCCGTTTGCATAAAGGAAAAATTGATGTGAAAAGTGAATTAAATCAAGGGACAACTTTTAGAATTAGTTTCCCTGATACAGAGATTAAAGATTAATATAGCAACAATAAAAATCCCGAACACTTGCGCGTTTATGGCGCCTTGTTCGGGATTTTTTTAGAGAATTTTATCAATATAGGGTGTAGTGGTTAATTGTTTATCTGAACTAAATAAAAGAATTTTTAATTGTTGTGAGTGAGCGAGTTCTTGGCAAAATGGTAAGAACCATTGAATTTCTTGAATCGATAGCGATTCGCAACAATGCGTTAAAAAGAGGACTTTTTTCTGTTGCAATAGTTGACGTATCAGCTGTAATTTGAGTTTATCTAATGAAGAAAGCTCATCGATTGATTGTGTAAAGACATCAGGTGATAGTTCCATATACAATAAATAAAAACGCAATTTAAGTTTCATCCGACGTTTCACACCGAGTAACAAATTATCTTTTAAAGATAGGAATGGCAAAACCTGTAAATCATTGGTGATATTTCCAACCTCTTGGGGTTGAACAGCCGTAGTTTGGAACATATCTTGTTTACAGTCATCACGTGTAATTAAATAGAATCCTGCCTTTAGTTGATTTAATGGGATGAGTTGTTCCAATGTCGATACCTCCAATAACTATAACTTGTGAGTGTTGTAAGACCAATTAGTGAAATTGTTAGAAACAAGGTACGGATTGTTTTCCAAAGAGTCGTAAAGAAAATACTTAACCATTCTTTGCTTGTTAGTTGTATAGACGCAATTAATGCATCATTGGTTGTTGGAAAACGAATAAATAACTGATTCACAGTATGGGTTTCACTTAAATGAACATTAGGTGATGTGCCGTTCACATGATTGATAAATTCTAAATGAATCATTAAAATAAATTTTCCAATAGCATGTTGATAAAATAGAAAGAGAAACGAGAAAACAATTGTTACTATAAGTAGTGGAATGAGACATTCACTTAAATTCAAGCTCACCCAATTCCAAAATGAACTTCCAGATTGGTACCATACAGTAAATTCTTGCACTTTTTTTCGTTGATAGAATAACAGTAGAAAGAAGAAAATAATACTAAATGCCACTAGCAACCATGAACGTAGTTGGTCATAATAAAGTAATAACCGTTGACTATTTGTGTGCAACTGCTGAAAAACAGCTTGTTTTTCTTCTTGATAACCGGATGCATCAATTAAATCCTGTGTCTGCTTGATTAAAACAGGTACAGATTCGCGGAGACTATCTATTAATAAAAACAAACAGCTACTCATGGTCAAGAAGACTATGTAAATGAAGGTGGCATGTTTATGATACTTCATGCTGGCTAGTGCGAACTTAAACACGATTTGCTTCCTCCTTTCTTATCTTTAAGTATATAAGAGGAATTTGAAAAAAATATGAATATCTTATATTAAAAAAAAGAATCCGTTACCTTATATATAGTAACGGATCCTTTTTTTATTTTGCTTCACTTTCAGAAGTCGAAGTCATTGTTTCTTCACTTGTTTCTGATGGGTGATAGTCTTTGTAAGATTTTGTATCGTATAAATCAACGGTTGATTGATTATTGTTTTGTGAGAAGACACTTGTCGATTGCTCTCCCAGTGTTGTTTCTTGTTCTAATAAGCGTTCCATAATGTTTTTGTAGCTATACTCAGATGGATCAATTGGTTCTAAGCCGCTACCTGTATGGAAACGAAGCAGATCACCATTGTTAATTTTATCTGAGATTTCTAATTGACGATTCGCTTCTTTTTGTAATTCATCAATTTGGGCTTGGAGCTCTTCAGATGGTTCAGTGATTGGTAATTGGGTTTCATTGTCATACAACGTACCATTATAGAACGTGTATTTTGAAGTCATAAATGAACCATCACGGAACACAGCTAAGTCTTTATGATCGTTAGAGAACAAATCTTGTCCTAATTGAATGTAATTTTGAGTATCAATCCCTAATAAGTGTAATAACGTTGGCAGAGAATCAATTTGCGCACCATACGTATGATTGATGCCACCATTTTCTTGACCAGGAATATGAATCATAAATGGCACACGTTGCATTTGTGCATTGTCAAAATCATTCCAAGAGCTACTTGTTTTGCCAACTAATTCTGCAAGACTACGGTTACGACCATTTGATACGCCATAATGGTCACCATATAAAACAATCACTGAATTATCATATAAACCACTTGCTTTTAGGTAATTGAAGAATTCTTCAACAGCTTTATCTAAGTAGTTCGCTGTAGCAAAGTAGCCATTGACTGTTTCATCTGGCGTATCTGCCATTGGGAAACCAGCATCATCATTGGTAAACTCAGCATATGGATAGTGATTAGATACAGCAATAAATTTTGAATAAAACGGTTGTTGTAAATGTTCTAGATATTGCGCAGATTGTTCAAAGAATGGCTTATCATGCAAGCCATATTGGAATGAATTCTCTTCATTGACATCATAATAAGAAGCATCAAAGAAATAATCATAACCAAAACGTTTGTAAATTTCATTACGGTTCCAGAAGTTTCCTGAATTTCCGTGGAAGACGGCGGTTGTATAACCTTGCGTTTGTTTTAAAATATCTGGAGCCGCTTCAAAGGTATTTTTACCACCAAATTGCGTGAAGAAGGCACCTTGGTTTAGTCCGAATAAAGATGTTTCTAATAAAGTTTCAGCATCACTGGTTTTACCCGCTTTTACTTGATGGAAGAAATTATCAAAGCTATAGGTACTCTTGTCATGGTAAATGCTATTAACAAATGGCATTACTTCATGTTCCACACCATTTTCGTCTTTTAATTTATAATCAATTAAAAATTGTTGTGTACTTTCTAAGTGAATATAAATGACGTTTTTGCCTTTAGCAATTCCAAACATATCATCATTTGGTTGAGCGTAATGTCCTTTAACATAATCTTCAACTTCTTTCATGTCATTTGGACTAGCTTCGGCACGAACTTGAGTGGTTTTGTAAGTTTGAACCGCATCATAAGCAGTAAAAGCGTTGATGCCCAAGTACTTAACAAGGTAATCACGAGAAAATGTTCTAGTTAATAAGCCAGAGCGATCGGTTTCTGCTAAGAAAAGGTTACCTGAAAAAATCATGACTGCTAGTGTTGAGACAGCTAAAGCAACTCGAGCACGAATTGGACGTTTATCCATTTTAATTTTTTTCGTCATCAAAGCGCCACCTAATAAGATGAAGTCAATGAAATAAAAAATATCGGTTGGATGGAACAATTTCAATGCACTTTGTCCTAAACCTTCTGCAACTTTTCCGGCACCTAATATCGTATTAATAGTAATAAAGTCAGTAAATTCGCGATAGTAAGTGACATTTGAGAAAAGCAAGACGGTCATAACAAAATAAATAAGCATCATAGTAATATAAGATAGTTTCGTTCGTCTCACATATAGGGCAATCGACAATAGTAACAAGGTCGTTGCGATTGGATTAATAAACAAAATAAAATACTGCATTGGACTTTCGATTCCTAAATTGAATTCAGTCATGTATGCAGCGATATTTTTAATCCAAAACAAAACAGCTAGTAAGCTGAAGAAGCCCATACGAGTGTTTAAGAAATTTGGTATTTTTAAATTTTTCAAAGGAGTACTCCCCACTTTCTTGAAATCTTTCGTGAAAAACAGGTTCACTTATTTTCAATCATCTCTATTATTCTACTAAGGAGTAGAAAGTGTGTCAATGAAATAAGAAGAACCTTTGTGAAATTAAATTTTTCTTTAAAATCAGAGGTGGCAGACAAAGAAAAATGTTTTTGTTATACTACATACAATGAGTACAAAGCAGGTGGAGGAAATATGAACATTAAAGTGACGCAACAAGCAGCCAAAAAAATCAAAAAAGGCTATCCTTTAATTCAAGAAGAAGATTTAGTACAAAAAATTGAGACAAACGAATGGGTAACTTTTACTGATTCGAAAGGAACATATCTAGCACAAGGCTATTTAGGAAGACAAAATAAAGGGATTGGTTGGCTCTTAACAAGAGAGAATTGTCCTATTAATCATGATTTTTTTGTACAACGATTTGCAACTGCTAAAGCAAAGCGCCAAGCTTATTATGCAGATGCGCAAACAACTGCTTTTCGTGTAATTAATGGTGAAGGCGATGAATTGGGCGGTCTAATTATTGATCTATATAATGAATATGCCGTTTTTTCTTGGTACAATGAAACGTTTTATCATCAAAAGGCAACTATAGTAGAAGCTTTCCAAGAAGTGTTTCCAGAAATTAAAGGTGCGTATGAGAAAATTCGTTTTGAATCCACCTTGCCAGAAAGTCAATTTGTGTACGGCGAACAGGCACCAGAACCGTTAGTGATAAAAGAAAATGGCATTCAATATGCTACGTATCTAAATGAAGGTTTAATGACTGGGATTTTTCTCGATCAACGTGAGGTAAGAGGATTGTTAGCAGAGGGCTTTGCTTCAGGCAAAACCGTTTTAAATATGTTTAGTTATACAGGTGCTTTTTCAGTTGCAGCAGCAATGGGGGGGGCCATTCAAACAACAAGCGTCGATTTAGCGAAAAGAAGTTTACCTAAGACTAAAGAGCAATTTGCTGTGAATGGATTAGCAGAAGACCAACAAAAAATCCATGTAATGGATACTTTTGAATATTTTAAGTATGCTAAGAAAAAAGAATTAAGCTTTGATTTAATTGTTTTAGATCCACCAAGTTTTGCACGTAATAAAAAGAAAGTTTTCCGTGTGGCAAAAAATTATGGTGAATTAATTGAAGATAGCGTGGATATTTTAACTAAAGACGGTGTGATTATTGCTTCAACTAATGCTGCCAATGTGTCACCACAACGTTTCCAACAAATGATTGAAGATGCTTTTGTGAAAAAAGGAGTGGACTTTGAAAAAATCGCTACGTATCATTTGCCTAGTGATTTCGCTGTTTACCCACATTTTCCAGAAGGAGATTACCTAAAAGTTTATTTCTATCAAGTGAAAAAATAAAAAATGGGGTGTTTTTTTTGTTGCAAGTACGAAAAATGACAATCGGATCAGGACGACCAAAAATTTGTGTACCGCTAGTTGGCTCAACAAAAAAGGAAATAATCGAACAATGTATGCGAGCGAATGAATCAGCTGCGGAAATTATTGAATGGCGTGTCGATTATTTTGATGATGTTGCTGACTTAGAAAAAGTATATGATGTTGTAGCAGTTCTTCGTGAAATGACGGATAAGCTTTTGTTGTTTACCTTTAGAACCAAAGAAGAAGGGGGCGAACAATCCATTTCTTTAACTGCCTATCAAAACTTATACACGAATATTGCGTATTTAGGTTTGGTTGATTTAATGGATGTGGAATTGAGTGTAGCGCAATTTTTAGGACGTGATTTCATTAACGATTTAAAAAATGCTGCTGTAAAAATAATTATGAGTTCTCATGACTTTGAAAAAACACCTGCCGATGGTGAATTAGTTTATCGCGTGAATGTGATGAACCAATTTGGTGCAGATATTGGAAAACTTGCTGTAATGCCCCATAATTTACAAGATGTTTTGCGAGTAATGGGCATTCCGCAAAAAGTTCGTGTCTTTAATCAATTACCGCTAGCAGTAATGGCGATGGGAGATTTGGGCAAAGTTACTCGGGTAAGCGGTGAGATTATTGATTCAGTGTTTACATTTGGTTCATTGGATCAAGCGTCTGCTCCTGGGCAAATTCCTGTCGAGCAATTAGCCCAAATTCTTGATGCACTGCATGTAACCGAACAATAGGAAGTGGCAAATGTGGCAAAGAAAAAAAGTGTTAAAACCAATGCTATTCGCTTGATTGAACAACAAAAAATCCCTTATGTGGAACATCAATATGAATGGTCTGAAGATCACTTGAGTGCGACTGACGTGTCGGAGCAATTAGGTGTGCAAGAAAATATTTATAAAACGTTAGTAGCAGTCGGGAACAAAACAGGCCCATTAGTAGCTGTAATTCCTGGAAATCGCGAACTGGACTTGAAGAAAATTGCCAAAACAAGTAATAATAAAAAAGTCGAAATGCTCCATTTACGTGATTTAGAAGCGACGACGGGTTATATTCGTGGAGGTTGTTCACCTGTAGGAATGAAAAAATTATTTCCCACATACATCGATCAATCTGCTACATCATTGGCTACAATGATCGTTTCAGCTGGGCGCCGTGGATTACAGATGGAATTAGCTCCGCAAGATTTAGTCAAGATTACTCGAGGGCAATTGGTAGATATTACCGAATAAAAAATATCCGAACGCATGAGAAGCGCTTGTTCTTACAAATTTGCGCTGACAATCTCTATCGCTCGGATATTTTATTGTTCACTTATGGCTTAGTAATGAAAATAAGAAGCAACCTCTGCTGCATGTTTGCCAGCAGAATGTCCTGTACAAAAAGCAGCAGTAATGTTAAAACCACCCGTATATCCATTGATATCAATCAATTCACCACCAAAGAATAAGCCAGGCATCATTTTACTTTCCATAGTTTTTGGATTGATTTCTTTTAAATGAATGCCGCCACCAGTGACAAATGATTTTTCTAATGGAAAAGTTTTGACAATTTGAATAGGAAAATTTTTCCATAAATCAACAATTGCTGCTAATTGATCGTCAGTTAATTGATTGGCAGGTAAATCTGCTATGTCTAATTTTTCTAAATAGAAATGCAGCAGACGCTCAGGTAAAAATGTTTGTAAGGCATTTTTCAGAACTTTTTTCGTATCAGTGAGTATTGCTTGTATCTGTTTCGTTAATTCTTCTTCTGATAGGTCTGGGAAGCAATCTAAGGCAACAACGACATGTTCTTGGGTTTCTAATAGTTGATTAACAAACGACGAACAGCGCAATGCTGCAGGCCCTGAGACGCCAAAGTGCGTAAACAATAAATCCATTTTATGACTCGTGACCGTTTTTCCTTCTTTATTTAAAACAGATAAACAAATATCACGTAAAGAAATCCCTTGTAAGGTTTTCTCACAAATGAAAGATTCCTCAGAAATAAGTGGTGATTCTGTAGGATAGAGTGGTGCAATTGTATGACCAACTTTTTTGGCTAATTTGTAGCCATCACCAGTTGAACCAGTAGAAGGATACGTGCGTCCGCCAGTTGTTAAAACCACACATGGAGCATAAAATGTTTCAAATTCTGTCTCCACACCTGTGATTTCTGTTTCGTGTAAAAGTTTCTTAACCACTGTATTGGTAGCAATTGTAACGCCTAATTCTTTTACACGATTAACTAATGTATCGACAATTGTTTTGGATTTATTGCTCACAGGAAACATTCGTCCATGATCTTCTTCTTTTAATGATACACCTTGAGATTCAAAAAAATTCATAATATCTTGATTATTGAATTGTGCAAACGTACTATATAAAAATTTTCCGTTTCCTGGGATGTGATGAATTAAATCATCGACCATGCGATTATTTGTGACATTGCAACGTCCACCTCCAGTCATCAATAATTTCTTTCCAAAGCGCTTGTTTTTTTCAATCAATAGTACCTTTGAATTGCTTTCTGCAGCTGCAATTGCAGCCATTAACCCACTTGTTCCGCCTCCGACAACGATTACGTCATAGGATGATTCCATATATATCACTCCAATGTAAATAGTCTGAAAATTTCAACTTTTTGTTAAAAAATGCGTGCAAAATCAATTTTTTTCTGCTAGAATTCATACTACCAAAACAAGGGGGTATTTTCATGACAAAAGCATCAGAATATGTAAAAAGCATTCAAGAAGAAATTCACGCAAAGGATGCAAATCAACCAGAATTTTTACAAGCAGTAGATGAGTTCTTAGCAACAGTTGTTCCATTCTTAGAGAAACATCCAGAGTATGAAGATAGCAACTTGTTAGCTCTTATTACAGAACCAGAGCGTTTCATTCAATTCCGTGTGCCTTGGCAAGATGATAAAGGAAACTGGCAAGTAAACCGCGGTTACCGCATTCAGTTCAACTCAGCATTAGGTCCATATAAAGGCGGCTTACGTTTCCACCCAAGTGTTAACTTAAGTATTTTGAAATTTTTAGCATTTGAACAAATTTTCAAAAATAGCTTAACTGGTCTACCAATTGGTGGTGGTAAAGGTGGAAGTGACTTTAATCCTAAAGGCAAATCTGATGCAGAAATTATGCGTTTCTGCCAAAGCTTCATGACGGAATTATCTAAATATATTGGCCCAAGCTTAGACGTACCAGCTGGTGATATTGGTGTTGGTGGACGTGAAATTAGTTACCTGTATGGTACTTACAAACGCTTGAAACAATACGATGCAGGCGTATTAACTGGTAAACCATTAGACTTCTGGGGTAGTAAAATTCGTACAGAAGCAACTGGTTACGGTGCAGTTTATTTTGTAAAACATCTTTTAGCTGACTTAAATGAAAACTTTGAAGGCAAAACAGCGGTTATCTCTGGTAGCGGAAACGTTGCGATTTACGCCATTGAAAAATTACAAGCTTTAGGCGCAAATGCGGTTACTTGTTCAGATTCAAATGGTTTCATCTACGACAAAGATGGTATTGATTTAGCTTTATTAAAAGATATCAAAGAAGTAAAACGTGAACGTTTAACAGCTTATGCTGAACAACGCCCATCTGCAGAATACCATGAAGGTTCTGTATGGGACTTTGACGTTGATGCTGAACTTGCTTTCCCATGTGCAACACAAAATGAAATCAACATTGACCAAGCAAAACGCTTAGTTAAAAATGGTGTTCGTGTAGTTGCAGAAGGTGCAAACATGCCAAGTACCCTTGAATCAGCAGAATACTTCATCGAAAATAATGTTTACTACTGCCCAGGTAAAGCTGCAAATGCTGGTGGAGTTGCTGTTTCTGCATTAGAAATGAGCCAAAACTCTCAACGTTTACAATGGGAAGCAGAAGAAGTAGATGCTCGTTTAGACGGCATCATGAAAAATATCTATGAAGCATGTCGTGATACTGCAAATGAATTTGATGCAGAAAATAACTTCATGTTAGGCGCAAACATTGCAGGTTTTTCAAGAGTTGCGAAAGCAATGTACGCACAAGGTCTAGTTTAGACAGAATTTACTTGAAAAAAAACATTAAAAAAAGTAAAGTAGTAGTTGTAATGACTACTACTTTATTTTTTAGGAGGATTCAAAAATGGGACACATTTCATTTGACCATTCTAAGTTAACGCCATTTGTTCGCGAACATGAGCTAGACTACATGCAAACTCAAGTAACTGCAGCAGATAAAGCGCTACGTGAAGGAACTGGTCCAGGAAACGATTTTACTGGTTGGATCGATTTACCAAAAGACTACGATAAAGAAGAATTTGCGCGCATTAAAAAAGCAGCAGAAAAAATTCAATCTGACTCTGACGTTTTAGTTGTAATCGGTATCGGAGGCTCTTATTTAGGTGCTCGTGCAGCAATCGAATTTTTACAACATTCATTCTACAATGTTTTACCAAAAGAAGAACGCAAAACACCGCAAGTCTTCTTCGCTGGAAACTCAATTTCTTCTACGTATTTAGCAGATTTAATTGAAGTAATCGGTGATCGTGACTTCTCAGTGAACGTTATTTCTAAATCAGGAACAACAACTGAGCCAGCAATTGCTTTCCGTGTCTTCAAAGAATTATTAATCAAAAAATATGGAAAAGAAGAAGCCAACAAACGTATTTATGCAACAACTGACCGTGCAAAAGGCGCTGTTAAAGTGGAAGCAGATACAGAAGGCTGGGAAACATTTGTTATTCCAGATGATGTTGGTGGACGTTTCACTGTTTTAACACCAGTTGGTTTATTGCCAATCGCAGTAAGTGGGGCAGACATTGATGCCTTAATGCAAGGTGCAGCAGATGCTCGTGAAGCTTATTCAACGCCAGATTTGAACGAAAATGAAGCGTATCAATATGCTGCTTTACGTAATATTTTATACCGTAAAGGCAAAGCAATTGAAATCTTAGTTAACTATGAACCAGGCATGCAATACTTCTCTGAATGGTGGAAACAATTGTACGGCGAATCAGAAGGAAAAGACCAAAAAGGCATTTATCCTTCAAGCGCAAACTTCTCAACTGACTTACACTCTGTTGGTCAAACGATTCAAGACGGTACACGTAACGTTTTTGAAACAGTGGTTAAAGTTGAAAAAGCCCGTAAAGTCATTGATATTCCCGTTCAAGATTCAGACTTAGATGGTTTAGGCTATCTAGAAGGCAAAGACGTTGACTTTGTAAACACGAAGGCTTTCGAAGGGACGCTATTAGCGCATACTGATGGAAACGTACCAAACCTATTAGTAAAAATCCCAACAATGGATGCTTACACATTAGGACATTTAGTCTACTTCTTTGAAATTGCAGTAGGAATCTCAGGTTACTTAAATGGTGTGAATCCATTTGACCAACCAGGTGTAGAAGATTACAAACGTAACATGTTCGCCCTTTTAGGTAAACCAGGCTTCGAAGAATTAGCGAAAGAATTAAACGAACGTCTATAAAAAACGGAAAAACCGCTTATAAAGCTCAGCACATGCTGAAGCTTTATAAGCGGTTTTTTTTAAGTTAATTTAATAAACGCTTCAAGTGAATTCATTTGATATTCTGCTAAGAAAATATCAGGCATTAGCATTTGTTCAAAATCTTGATAGGTGAAGTTTCCTTGAGTAAGATGATGAAACAAGACAGAAAATGCTGTTCCATGTCCGCAAATAATGATTGTCTCTGCTGAATGATTTAAAATGTGTTGATAACTAGGTAAGATACGTTGTTTCACTTGATTTAAAGATTCACCCTTTGGTAATCGATAGTCAAAATCTTGCCATTGTTTTCTAGCAAAAGTCGGAAAATCACTAACCCAAGTTCCAACTTTTCGTTCTCTTAAATTCGAATCCGTTACGATTTCTAAATCAAAAAAATCAGCTAGTGGTTGGACCGTTTGTAGCGTGCGTACATAAGGGCTAGCAAAAATTCGTTCAATTGACTTATCTTGAAAAAAATCAATAAGTTGATGAGCTTTTCTTTTTCCTAAAGAGGTTAGCGGGGCGTCTTGGTCGTTTTTATTCGTAATATCGCGAATTGAATGACGAACAAAATAAATTTGTTTCATGAGAGTTCTCCTTAAGTAAGTAGTCTATTGATTATATCTTATTTGAGAGCAACAAAAAACCGTCTTTAGTTTGAACGAACTAAAGACGGTGCTAATACGGACTAGGTGAAGTCATGAATTGGGATCCTTTCTATATTAAGCCATAGTTTTTAAGTTTTTAATTGCTTCTTCGATCGTTACACCGTAAGCGATACGTGTTTCATCTTTGCTATCAATTGCCATAAACATGTTTGTTTGTGTATCAAAGGCAATGCGATATTCTAAGTTTGCTTTTGTGAATGTCATATAAATTCCTCCTTTGTACTAATCATTCAGCCGCGACTCTAATGTAGCACGAATAAGACGAATTTTCAAAGATAAACCTCAAACTTATTAAAGCATCTTAAGAAATTAATTGTTTTCTTTTAAACCAATGAGTAGCCCAAGGGTTAGCGTGAAGAAAATCACTGTTTGGATAAAAATCATGAGTCATTCCTCCTTTAGTTTCTAATACGAGTATAGAGCCTAAAGGAGGAAGAAACACGAACACCACAGTAACAAAGAGATAACAAAATTGTCATGCTCTTGATTACTGTGGCGGATAAAATTAACCGACACCTAATACAAAGTTTACTAACTTATCAGAATAAGTGATTGTTTCATCAAGTTGTTTGATTGTTTTATTTAAAATTCCCATTTGATCGGTAATAATCCCATCTACACCATAAAAAAGCATCCGATTCATTGTATCCTCATCGTTGGGTGTCCACACATAGACTTGTTTGCTATCTGCATGTGCAGCATTGATAAAATTACGGTTCAAAGTTGTATATTCCATTGTTAGAAAATCTGCTTGTGAAATAGGAGGGCCCACTAAACTAAACGGTAAAATATAGCCAGCTGTTAATTCAGGCGCTGTTTGTTTAATCTCTTCGATAACTTGGAAAGAGAGGCTTTGAATAATATGTCCTTTTTCAATCAGTCGTTCCTCATATCGATCTAAGAAGGTTTGTACTAAATCAGAGACATCCTTTTTTTGAGTTTTAATTTCAACCATTAATGGCTGTTCTAATTTATCCGCTGCATCAAGATACTCATCAAACGTACTGATTTTGGCTGTTTCTCCATTTTCTTTAACAGTTAATGCTAAAGCTTCTTTTAACGTTGATTCTTCTGGTTTTTGTCGAAAGCCAGTTAATGATTTAAAATTAAAATCATGATAGACAATAAATTCATTGTCTTTAGTTAATTGAACGTCCATTTCAATATAATTAGGATGAAACTTTTGACTAGTTGTTTCTAAAGCAACAAGCGAATTTTGAACCCCATTATTATTACTAACTCCACGGTGCGACACTGTTGTCGGAGTTTTTAGGGTAAAATTGGTTAAATAATTATGATTATATAAACTTACGCCAACACCAAAAAAGATAGCTAAGACCAAAAGACTAGTTTGTATCAACCCAGAAAAACGAGCAGGAGTGGTTTCTTCTAATTCAAACCATGTAGGAATTTCCGGTAAAAATCCTTCATCATCCATAAAATCAATTGTGACATAAAAAACAGCAACAGTGGATAAGACGATGTTGACTAATAAGACCGCTTGTAGCAAGGTCATTGCAAAGACAGCACTGATTAATGAATAGTCTGGAAAAAAAGACTCGACAAGTACTTGAGATGAAATCACTAAGAAAAATCCTAAAGATGCAAGTAATAACGTACTACCTGTAATAATGACAAACTGAGCAATAATTGCAAAAAAGCGTTTTTTTGTTAAACGCCAACTTTCTTTGACCGCTAATTTAAATGGACGATCACGTAAAATCATTTCCGGTAAGGCAAAAATGACGCGAATACCGAGATAAATCATCGCCAGATAAAACAAAATAAAAGAAGAAACAATAGCAAGTCGATTTGCAAAAATAAAATCAACAATAAATGCCGGGATTTTCACCTTGGATAATAAATCGGAATGAAAAGAGAACCCACCGATTGGTAAAATTAAAAAGAAATAAAAAAAGAAAAATAAAATCGTCTCAATTCGTACTTTTTTTAATTGTAAAAAGGTGACTCTTAATAACTCGATTAAACGAATGGGTTGTTGCTTTTTGATGAAATAAACGCTTAATAACAAAAAAGTAAATTCAAAAAAAATAGCAAGGACAATCCCAATTAAAACAATGAGCAAGGAAAGCGAAACGCCCGGGTGATTTATAATAATTTCACCAATATTATCAAATGAAATGTAATTGATTTGCCCTTGCCGTAAAATAAATTTTGTTGAACTGCTTAGCAATGGTATTAATAAAAAAAGCATAAAACCATGCATGAGTAATACGTTTTTAAAATAAGAACGTGTCCCTAATAAGAAGTCTCGTGTGTTGATGAGACTATGTTTTAAATAATTCACTGTAATCACCTTTTTCTCCCCATGATTCTCTCATCATACTACAAAAAAACAAGCTATCCAAGATTTTTGGATAGCTTGTATCTACTTTTAGAATAATTGTGTAAGGAACGATCCACCATAGACTAAGCCCATGCTGTAGAGCAAAATAGAAGCTGGTTTAGCTAATAAAATAATCCAAATATATTTCTTTAAAGAGATGTTCGTTAAGCCAGCCATCAAACATAAAGCATCATCTGGTGCGATAGGTAAGAAAATTGCTAGCGCGAATAATTTATCAAAACGGCTTTGATTTTCTAGCCAGCCTGAATATTTATCATATGTTTTTTCACTAACCATTCTTAAAACTAATGGTTTACCATATTGACGACTTAATAAAAAAATAATTATTGAGCCGATACAAATACCGATATAGTTATAAATGAATCCTTCGACAGGGCCGAACAGCAAGACACCTGCTGCTAAGGAAATTCCTCCAGGGATAATCGGGATAATCACTTGTAGAATTTGAATTAAGACAAATAAAATAGGTCCAGTTAGTGTCGAATGTCCTACGAGACTTTGTAAGGCGTTCATATCTCTAAAGACACCTAGTTGAAAGAAATAAACAGTTAGAATAATTGAGACTGCCATCCCACTAAATGAAATTAAATTTAGAATTTTTTTGGTTTTTGCTACGCTCATTAATAGACACTTCCTTTGCCGTATTTATCTTGATTATAATCGGAAACTATCAAAAAAGCATACATCTAAAGACCGAATTTCAATTAATTTATCTTTTTATTAAACTTTCTATGAAGTGTGCTCTTTTTCCACTTTATTATAATCCGTTCGACTAAGCTTGTCATCATGAAAGCGCCAGCAATACTGCCAGCAGTGATTGTAACGGTCATGATATTTTCAAAGGCTAAACTGTTGTTTCCTAAAACTAATTCGCGAACCGCTTTATATGCAGGACCTCCTGGAACAAGTGGTACTAGACTGGGAATATTAAAAATAATCATGGGGATTTGTTTTTTTCGAGAAAAGAAAATACTAAAACACCCAATTACAAAAGCGGCAAAGAAATTAGCCACCCCTAGTCCACCACCATTCGTATGAATGCCAATATAAATTAACCAACCAATACATCCCGTAATCCCACTTGCTAGCAGTGCACGGCGAGGAATATTGGTTAAAACACCGAAAGCGATGGTGCTAAAAAAGCCAGCGATAATATGCACAAAAAGCATCATAAAATATTCCCTCCAAATAACATGAACGCAGTCGCAATACCTACGCCAATTGATGCTGCGATAATGATGGCTTCTGTTCCTCGAGCTAAACCGCTAATTAAGTGACCCGCTAAAATATCTCGAAATGAGGTCGTGATAGCTACTCCAGGGACCAAAGGCATAACAGCACCAATAATAATATTATCGACATTATTTGCCCAGTGAAGTTTCACTGATAAAAGAGCGAGCACACCGATAATAAAAGAAGCTAAAAAATTGTCGAAGAATTGTAACTTTAAGATTTTATTGGCATAGTAATTGACTGTAAAACCAATCATACCAATGATAGCTGTCGCGACAAAATCATAAGATGAACCCCCGAAAGCATACATTAATAAACAACTCATCACACCTGCACAAACAATCTGTAACCAAAGAGGAAACACGGGTGTATCATAGTCGATTTTTTTTAAGGAGTTATGCAAAGTTAATAAATCTATTTTATGCTCAGCGAATTCACGCGATAATTGATTGACTGCAACAACTTTTTCTAGATTAATCGATCGAGTACCGACATTTTCAACTTGTGTGTAATGACTATTACGTAATCCCATGAAAATACCTGTGGCTGTTACATAACTTACACTATTGGGTTCGTTAGCATTAGTTGCAATGCGCTTCATGGTATCTTCTACACGATAAACTTCAGATCCACTTTCCATCATAATTTTTCCAGCTAACAAACAGGTTTCTACTACTAACTCTTTTGATGCAGTCATTTCTAAGCTCCTTTAAACGTATTTATTTGATAGAATTTTTTTGTAAGAATGATTTTATTCTATCTGTTTGCTTAGAAACCTACAAGAATTCTTTATTATGTTTTAATAACATAACGGCTGCATCTAAACATTCTCTTTCATTCTTTTTCCGAAAATTTACAACAAAACACTCGTTAAAATGAAAGATAATTGCGACTAATCCTTGAAAAAATCATTTTTTTAATGAAAAAATCAAATTTTATTTTTTTTAATAAAAACCCTTTAAAAAATATAGAATGTCGGTTAAAATAACATTAACAGATTAAATTTTGATGAGGAGGGTTCTTATGCGACATAAAGTATATACACGTGAACACATCTTGAAAGCCGCTTATGAAGTAATTGCAAAAGATGGTTTTACGAATTTTACTGCTCGAAACGTAGCGAAAAAAATGGGGGTGTCCACGCAACCCATCTATCTCGAATTTGAAAATATGCAGGATTTAAAAAATACACTTGTAGAAACAGTTTATGAAGATTTAAAGAAAAAAGTTTTTTCTGTTGAGCATACGGGTGATAAATTAATGGATTTAGCGATTAACTATATTGATTTATCACAAAAAAATCCGAAGCTGTTTATTGCGTTATTCATTGATAACTATGGCGGTGGTAAGTTGATGTATAAGCAGTCTTATGATCATTTTTGTCAAACAATTCATGAGCACCCAGAATACGCCGATTTATCTGAAGAACATCTAAAAGCTTTGCATACGGGAATTTGGATTTCTGTAACAGGAGTGGCCGCTTTGATGTCTTCTGGCGTGATCGAACCAACACGGCAACAGATTATTACCGTTGTTCAACAAACGATCGATTCAATTTTAGCAATTGAAGCAAAGAAAAATGAAGAAACTAAGGAATAAGCAAAAAAAGCTAGCCAGTTCGTTTTGAATTGG
The DNA here is from genome assembly GCF_058216495.1 of Enterococcus sp. AMC1623. Lineage (NCBI taxonomy): Bacteria > Bacillati > Bacillota > Bacilli > Lactobacillales > Enterococcaceae > Enterococcus > Enterococcus sp. AMC1623. The sequence goes on from NZ_CM177096.1 coordinate 3,446,018, forward strand.
CTAGCTTTTTTATTGCTCGATAAGGAGAGTACGGGATTTGAACCCGTGCACCATTTAACACGGCTCGCTGGATTTCGAGTCCAGTGCATTACCACTCTGCCAACTCTCCACAACGATTTATTTTCTTCCTTTTTTTCAAAAAATGCAAGTGAAAACAAAAAAGCCAGAGGAAATCCTCTGACTGTCCATTTATAGAGAAAGATATTTTTCAAGATAATTTGCTAGACCATCTTCATCATTGGTTTGAGTGGTTACATCATTTGCCACATTTTTCAATTGATCGATACCGTTACTCATCGCCACACCCCAGCCAGCATAGTCGAGTAGTTCTAAGTCATTGTGTTCATCGCCAAATGCAATAACATCTTTTTGATCAATGTTTAGAGAATCAGCAATCACTGATACCGACATCGCTTTTTGAACACCTTTTGGCACAATTTCCAAAATGGCGTTGGGACCACCCCATGTACGAACGTCGATTTTATTTTCAAACTGTTTTGTCAATGAATCAGAAACCTGTGCCGAAAATTCATGCTGTGTTTTGATTAATAAAGAAGTGGGATTTGTTGTTAAATTACTAAACAAGTTTGCTTCACTTACTTTATCTGTTGCAAAAAAATGGCCTTCAAAATCTTTTAAGTCATTAATATAAAATGTTTCGCGATTTTCAGCAGCGATAAAATCTAAATTTAATTTTTCTTTTTGTGCCAAAATTTCAAAAGCAATATCTCTTTCAATGGATAGTTCACGTTCAAATGCCCATTTTTGATAAGGTTTGTGGACAAGTGCACCATTGAAATTTACCATTGGTGTATCTAATTTTAGCTGACGGTAAAAATGTTCACTCATGCGAAAAGGACGTCCAGTTGCAATACTAACGTAGTGACCTGCTTGTGTTGCTTTTGTTAAAACTTCAGCTGTTCGAGAGCTAATGAGCGACTGACTATTTAATGTTGTTCCATCTAAATCGATAGCAATTAATTTTTGAGACATAAAAGGATTCCTTTCTGTTAATAAATGCTCACCCAAAGTGTAACATATTCTAACGATTTGACAAATGTGGAACCTTACTCACACCTTGTAGAATCAAGTATGAGCAAAAGTGAATGGGCTAAACACGAACGATTACTATATTTATTAAAATATTTGTTAATAAAATGTTGAAAAAAAGATAGAAGCTCACTATAATCGGTAGTTGTTCAACGGAAAGCTTAAAATTGCCTTTATTTTCTTTTTTCTTTCCGATTGTTTAATTAAATTTAGGAGTGAAGATGTATCATGGAAAAGTTTTTCAAATTAAAGGAAAACAACACTAGCGTATCAACGGAAGTCGTAGCAGGGATTACCACGTTTTTTGCAATGAGTTATATTTTATTTGTGAATCCGTCTATCTTGTCAGCGTCAGGTATGCCATTTCAAGCTGTTTTCTTAGCAACGATTATTGCGTCAATTATTGGAACCTTAATCATGGGATTGTTCGCCAATGTTCCTTATGCGCAAGCACCAGGGATGGGATTGAATGCCTTTTTCACATTCACGGTTGTTTTTGGTTTGGGTTATACTTGGCAACAAGCTTTAGCAATGGTTTTTATTTGTGGATTAATTAATATTTTTATTACAGTGACAAAAATTCGTAAAATGATTATTCGTGCTATTCCTGAGAGTATGCAAAATGCTATTGGTGGCGGTATTGGTATTTTCGTTGCTTATGTCGGTTTAAAAAATGCCAATTTACTAAACTTTTCAGCTAGTTCAGATGTCATTACTAGTTCTGTAGTTGAAAACGGTGAAGCAGTAAATGTTACGATGAATGGTGGCATTGTTCCTGCATTAACGAATTTTAACAATGCACCAGTTATTCTTTCACTGATTGGTTTAGTGTTAATGACGATTTTAGTAGTAATGAATGTTCGTGGAGCGGTATTGTTAGGAATTGTCGGAACAACAATAATCGGTATTTTAATGGGTGTCGTGGATTTAAGTTCGATTGATTGGAAAGCAAATTCTTTAGGTAGTTCAATTGGTGAACTAAGTACAACGTTTGGAGCAGCATTTGGACCAGAAGGCATGCAATCATTATTTAGTGATTCATCAAAGATCCCTCAAGTTATTATGACTATTATTGCTTTTAGTTTATCAGACACATTTGATACAATTGGAACCTTTATTGGAACAGGTCGCCGTACTGGAATCTTCTCTAAAGAAGATGAAGTGGCGTTAGAAGATAGTAAAGGTTTCAGTACAAAAATGGATCGTGCCTTATTTGCCGATGCAGCCGCAACGTCAATTGGTGCCATCTTTGGAACGTCGAATACAACGACTTTTGTAGAATCAGCAGCCGGAATTGGTGCCGGTGGACGCACGGGTTTAACTTCGGTGGTTGTAGCTGCTTTGTTTGCTTTAAGCAGTTTGTTCTCACCGCTAATTGCCATTGTACCTGCACAAGCAACTGCACCAGCTTTAATTCTAGTTGGAGTTATGATGATGGCATCGTTTAAAGATATTGAATGGACAAGCTTAGAAGAGGCAGTACCTGCATTCTTTGCATCGATTTTCATGGGCTTATGCTACAGTATCTCGTACGGAATTGCAGCGGGCTTCATCTTCTTTGCAATTGTGAAAGTAGTCAAAGGAAAAGCTAATGAAGTTTCGCCAATTTTATGGGTGGTTAACGCCTTGTTTATTTTGAATTTTATTATTTTAGCTCTATTAGGATAAAATGGACACTCTTCATTCGTTGAAGAGTGTTTTTGTGTCTAAAAGAGTGAAAGGTTGAAGAGTTTCTTTTAACATTCTATAATAAAAGTGATAGATTAAAAAAGTTTAATCATAAAGCTAATTTTTGCTAGAAGTAAAACACCCTCTTATTTGATTGGTTAAAAAATAATGAGATTTTTTTGTAACGAACGCTTCTCATGGGATTTCAGTTTACTGAACTTGAAAATTCATGAAAATAGTCTATATTTGAATAGAAAGAAGGTTTGTGTATGAAAGTAGATTGGAAAAGAAATTTATTGATTTCTTGGATAGGATGTTTCTTCACAGGAGCGAGTTTTAGTTTAGTTATGCCCTTTATTCCCATATATATTGAAGAATTAGGAGCCCCAAAAAACCAAATTGAGCTTTTCTCAGGTTTGGCAATTTCTGTCACAGCATTTGCAGCTGCTATCGTGGCACCGATTTGGGGAAATTTAGCAGATCAAAAAGGCCGACGTTTGATGATGATTCGTGCATCTATCGGAATGACTGTTACGATGGGATCGTTGGCATTTGTGCCCAATGTTTATTGGCTGTTAATTATGCGTTTTTTCACAGGAGTATTATCAGGTTATGTTCCAAACGCCACAGCATTAATTGCTTCTCAAGCCCCACGAGAAAAGAGCGGTAGCGCATTAGGGACTTTAGCAACGGGTGCCATTGCAGGAAACTTAATTGGGCCTTCAATGGGTGGCGCACTTGCCGAAACATTTGGAATTAAAAATGTTTTTATTATTACAGGGGTAGTTTTGTTTATTACTTCATTACTGACAATTTTTTTAGTAAAAGAAGATTTTGTTCCAGTTGAAAAGCAAGAAATGTTAACAATGAAGCAATTATTTGAAAAAATGACGAATTCACAAGTATTGATAGGTTTATTTATTACGTCATTAATTTTACAAATTGGGATTACGAGTATTAGTCCGATTTTAACTTTGTATATTCGTCAATTAAGTGGTAATGCAGAAAATATTTTGTTTGTTAGTGGGATGATTGTTTCCGTCTCTGGTATCTCTGCCATTATCTCTTCACCTATCTTAGGACGAATTGGTGACCGTATTGGTAATCATAAAATTTTATTGGGTGGTTTAGTTGCGTCGCTTCTTTGTTTCATTCCAATGGGATTTGTGCAAACGCCTTTTCAATTAGGTGTCCTTCGTTTCTTATTAGGGTTTTCTACAGGTGCACTAATGCCGTCAATTAATACATTGATTAGTAAAATTTCGCCACCAGAAGGAGTAAGTCGAATTTATAGCTATAATCAAATGTTTATGAATTTTGGACAGGTATTAGGTCCATTAGTAGGGTCAACAGTTGCTCACAGTATGGGATATTCTTCGGTATTTTGGGTGACCAGTTGTTTTGTAGGCTTCAATCTTTGTTTATCGCTATTTAATTTTAGAAAGTATTTGAAAAAAGATACAATTAGTTGAAAAGAAAAAAAAACCAGTTACAATAAAATGTAACTGGTCTTTTTTATGCATGTTTTTGATCGTTTGATACAGATTTTTTTTCATCTGGTACAGCAAATTTTCCAATAATAATTACAAAAACTGCTGCAATGATAGAAGCGATTAAGGTCATTTTAAAATCGTAAGGGGATTTAGATAAAGCACCGCCAAGAAAACCCACGATTTGACCTAAAAGAATTGCCCAAACAAATGTTACAATGTAGTACATTGCTACACCTTCTTTCAAACTTGAAATGTTGCTTTTAGTTTACCACATTTTTAAGACTTGTAAAGATTTTCACGTTTTCTTTTTATGTTTTCAATGAAGAATAATCTAGGAGGAATCAACATGACACGTGCCGCTCAATTAACGACAAAGACGGCGTATTCTTTGTTACAAAGTACTATTAAAATTCCTCAATATGTCACTATAGCCAAACAACTAGGTTATCAGCAACTAGGGATAACCGATGTAGACAATTTACACGGAGCTTTAGAATTTATGCAAGCTTGTCAAAAAGCTGATATTAAAGGGATTGTTGGCTTGTTATTAAACTATCATTCTACTGAAACAGAACAAGAGCATCCCATTTTTCTATTTGCGAAAAATTATGCAGGATATCAACAGCTAATGAAACTATCCAGTCAAAAAATGATTACGGGAACAGTTACCTTAGAATCGTTAGACCCCACGCAACAATTGATTGCAATTTTACCTACACAAAATGAATTGAGTCAGTTATTTTCATTGGATGTTCCCTTGGCAACAAAACGCTTGAATGAATTACAACAATGTTTTGGTAAAGACGCTTTCTTTTACGGTGTAGCGCCTCAGGAAGCATTAATGCCTGAACAAGTCGAGTGGTGGACATCGCAACAAGTACCTCCTGCAGCCTATCAATTGATTGATTCTTTGCACAATGAGGAAGCCTTTGCAGTCAATGTTCTCCAGCGCATTAAAGAAGGGACACATATCGATGATTTGCGTCAAGAATTACAGCAATTAACCGATAACAGTCTTGTTACAGCGAATGAGCAACAAGAATGGTATGAGGCTCATTTCCCAGAAGCTTTGCAAAATACGATAGCGATCGCTGATAGCTGTCACTTAGAATTACCGGTTCATCAAAAACTATTGCCCCATTATCCATTGGAGAATCAAACGGCACGTGAGTATTTATATGAGCTTTGTTTTGATTTGTTACCAAAGCGAGTACCACATTTTGATGAGCGTTATCACGAACGCCTGACCTATGAGTTATCTGTTATCAATAAAATGGGCTTTGATGATTACTTTTTAATTATTTGGGATGTCATGGCTTTTGCCCATCGCGAACAAATTGTAACAGGTGCTGGGCGTGGTTCAGCTGCGGGTTCTTTAGTAGCATATGTCTTATCTATTACCGACGTTGATCCGATTCAATACCAATTGCTATTTGAACGATTCTTAAATCCAGAACGGTATACTATGCCAGATATTGATTTGGATATTCCAGACAATCGCCGAGAAGAAGTATTATTGTATGTAAAAAATAAATATGGTCAAGAACATGTTGCGCAAATAGCGACGTTTGGTACGATGGCTGCTAAAATGGTTTTACGTGATGTGGGTCGAGTTTTTGGACTTTCTCAAAGCGAAGCAAATCGTTGGTCACGTGCAATCCCTAACGCGCTAAAAATGACGCTAGAAAAAGCTTATAAAGAATCAAAAGCGTTACGTGAATTAGTTGTTTTAAATGAACGCAACACACGAATTTATCAAGTAGCCAAACTGTTAGAGGGCTTGCCTCGTCATGTGTCTACCCATGCTGCCGGTGTGGTCATCAGTGACAACAAGTTGGCAGACATTGTCCCTCTACAAGCTGGTTCTGAAGAAATTTGGCTAACCCAATTTACGATGAATGATGTTGAGACAGTGGGATTGTTGAAAATGGACTTTTTAGGATTACGAAATCTGTCAATCATTGATGATACATTACAAGGAATTCGCCAACTAACGAAACAATCCTTTACACAAAAGGACATTTCTTTAGAAGATGAGCAGACTTTAGCCTTATTTCAACGTGGAGAAACAGCGGGTGTTTTCCAATTTGAGTCAGCAGGTATTCGCAATGTGTTACGTCGCTTGCGTCCTGAAAATATTGAAGATATTGCAGCGGTGAACGCGTTGTATCGCCCAGGTCCTATGCAAAACATTGATACCTTTATTCGCCGCAAACAAGGAAAAGAAAAAATCACTTATCCAGATGTTAATTTACAACCTATTTTAGAAAATACGTATGGCATTATGGTGTATCAAGAACAAATTATGCAAGTCGCATCTCAAATGGCTGGTTTTACGCTAGGACAAGCCGATATTTTACGTCGTGCAATCAGCAAAAAGAAAAAAGATGTTTTAGATGAAGAACGTCGACATTTTGTAAAAGGTGCACAATCAAAAGGGTACAGTGAAGAAAAAGCGA
>NZ_JBZACX010000002.1:0-49234 GCF_058216495.1 Enterococcus sp. AMC1623
TTTGTTTGGCTGTTCAAAAATGCTTTTCCCAGCTTCACAGGCGTGGTTGTTTTATTTATTTGGCACTTTGTATGCCGCGGGGATGCTTTGGAGCGTTGTAAAAAGGGCTGAACCAGAAGATGAGCGTGCAATTGAAAATATACGAAAAGCAAAAAGCCATATATATAATCTTTTTTTGATAATCCTATTAGTCCAGGAGGTTTTTGCGCGGTGGGGGGGCGAGACTTTACAATTGACCGGAAAGAAGGTAATTATCATCTTCGGAATGCTGCAATTCGCGGAATACCTTCACTTTCTGAGATTTGAAAAGAGTAATTCCTATGAGTAAGTTGCGGACATATGTATCGGTTTATCGGACCGAAAAAAATATGAAACAAGAAGAACTTGCAGCATTGGTCAATGTTCGAAGAGAGACGATCAGCAGATTAGAAAAGGGACTGTATAATCCTTCATTAAAACTAGCAATGGATATTGCAAAGGTTTTTGATATGCCCGTGGAAAAACTATTTGAGTTTTATGAAGATGAATGAGAATCAAACAGACTTGTTTAAGTGGTAAGCTAATCCTCAGATCGCCCGTTCAGTAGGGATGAAACCCATACAAGTGTGATTGCGATAATAGACTACCCCGATTTGTAAGGGGACGATAACTCAATTCACTTTTACTCGTGTACGTTTCCGAATTAAAGATTACCCCGATTTATAAGGGGACGGGAACCAAGTATGTAAAAGAGTGGGAACAGCAGATATTAAAGACTACCCCGATTTATAAGGCTAATGCATCTTTAGGAACTGCCGCAAAGAGGCCGGCAGTTCTTTTTTATCCTGATATCCATCTTCTGAACAAAAAATATAAACAAAAAATCAAAAATGAATGAACCGTTTGGTGTCGGCATTCGTATATGTTAGTAAGGGAGGTGGTAAAGTGCTCGATGATTACATAGAAAAACATGGAAGGCGCCTTTATGGTCTATGTCGGACACTGTGCCAAAACCCTGATGATGCCGATGATTTGTACCAGGAGACCTGGCTGAAGGCCCATAAAAAATTTGACCACTACAACCCTGAGTATGAATTTGAAGGTTGGCTGACACGGATATGCGTTAACACCTACAAGGATCAGTTGCGAAAGAAAAAACTCAGCCTGATCTTCGACCTATTTGACTCTCAGGAGGCGAAGGACGCAGTACTTGAAAATGCTGCCACGGAAGAAAAAGAGGACTTTAGTGACCTTCATGCTGCGGTTAAAAGACTTCCTGAAAAACTTCGACTGACAGTAGTCTTGTACTATTTCAGAGAACTGGATGTCGGGCAGACGGCAACGATCCTCAGCATCCCAGCGGGAACCGTAAAATCCAGATTAAGCAAGGCCAGAATTCTGTTAAAGGAGATGATCAACGATGAAATTGAGCTATGATTTTCAACAATACGAACCGCCGAAGCTCACCGAAGAAAAGCTCAGTTCCATGATTCAAAAACGACGTGACGTACGATGGATGCTCCTGCTGGCTATTGCATCTAACCTGATATGGATCAGCCTTGCCCTGCTCGCATTAGTCGTGTCTCCCTATTCAATGTCAGCCAGCATTATTTGCCTGGTGTTGTTAGGCGTATACCTCTCTGGCAGTGGTATACTGGCCGTTCTGTTCACGAAAAAGCTAATTGATAAATACGGTAAAGCTTCAGTTGTTCACTTTGCGTTGAACCACTGATAAAAGAAAGGAAGATAGATATGTCATTTGCAGCTCCCCTATACCTGGTTGTTGTGGCAGCAATGTTTCTGGTTCTCCCAATTATGATTGGTGTTTATGTCTATCGTGATTCAACCAGACATGGCATGAATGCCACCCTTTGGACACTCATTGCTGTACTCGCCCCTGCGGCCATTGGCTTGATCATTTATCTGATCGTCAGATCTGACAGCAACGCATACGAATGCCCTAATTGCAAAGCTCCGGTGTTAGACGAGTATGCTGCCTGTCCAAAATGCGGCACTCCTCTTAAGGCTAAGTGTGCCAGATGTGGCAATGCACTGTCATCCGGATGTCAAAACTGCGCAAATTGCGGAGAACCCATTCCTCCCGAAGCAAAAATACCGACCATCCCTAAACGGAAGGACAACGGTTTAGGCAAGATACTGATTGCGGTTATTCTGATTCCTGTTCTGATCATGGCCATGCTGATTTTCGGTCTTACCAGCTTCCGCAGCAGCCATCCAACCAGTGTTGATTCAGTTGATGGGATGCGAATTGAGGACTTTGCAGGCAACAAAACAGTTGCGGAGTGGCTTAAAAACTGCGATGATTCCGGCACAGGAATTTATGTTCTGGAATACCAGTATCCAAAGGATAATTCAAATAACCTCAATCGGTCGAGCTATATCGTCTATCGAACCGGTCTGACGAAAGATGTCAGCGTGGCAGCTGGTGGATACCAAAATTTCTTTAAAGAGGCGTTGAGAATCGAGTACACAGATGCGGAAACACCAGGAGTGACCGACTACCATATCTATCAGGTAGACTATTCCACCACAGCCAAGGTTCAGCTTGATGTCCTTGTGGATGGCAAGAAGGCGGATTATAAATTGACGAGGTCCACTGAGCCCCTTATGTTCATGGAGTCAATCCCGTGGAGAAACGAAGCAGCGAATTTGTATAAACTTCGTTTGGATTATGTGGGTGACAATTCCGGAGTCAGTCGGCTGGTCCAGGCAACCGGACTTGAATTCGCGGGAGACTATACCCTTGAACTTAAAACATCGGAAAAGCCCTATGGTTTGAAACTCAATTACTCTAGAGTTAACGATAAATTCGAGATAATCGACTTCTCTCAATATTCTACGGAGTTACTGGGCTTAATCAAGAATCTGGACTATGTGGAGATCACAGACGGAAAAAGCACCCATAGACTAACAGCAGCGGAAGCTTCAAAAGCACTTGGTCATGATGTCAAAGAGTTTGGAACAGATCCATCTAAGCTGGAAGATTATTTGAAATCGCTCTATGAAAAATATACGAACGATTGAAGAAATACTCTGATAATGGGATAAAGATCAAAAAAAAATCAGCAAATGCCACGCATAGTAGCACTGATGTCAGCGTTGATTTCTTTTGACAAAAGGAATAAAGGCTTATGATTCTCCTATAAACCAAATGAGGACGAACAAAAAAATGAGTATCGGATAAAAACTGAAGGACGCAAGAAAGAACGCCGGGTTATCCCAGGAGCAACTGGCAGAAAAGCTGTGTGTCTCCAGACAGGCCATCACCAAGTGGGAATCGGATAAAGGAATCCCCGATGTGGAAAATCTTCAGAATATAAGCAAACTGTTTGATGTCAGCATCGACTCCCTGCTGGATGATAGTGAAGCATTCCCATCAGGTATCATTAAGGAAAGCATCAATCTGGAGGACTATCCGAAGGAAGGCAAGTTCAAATCAAAGTATGATGCTGTGGTAAAGGCCAAATATCCTGATGCACATTCAATCATGCCATTGGTCAGAAAGAAGAAGTTGAGCACTGTCGAAAAGGCTCTGGCTGTCCTTGTGTTTAAAGTGATAGAGGAGGAGCTGACAAGTCTCGTAAGCTCTTGTTAATTGCTCGTCATAACTCATGATTTATGGCTACGTGAGGTAAATGCAAAGGACCAGAATTTAGCAACTCAAATTGACGAATTACAGCGATTTGGCGTGGACAAAATCGTTTCAGAGAAAATCACTAGTGTAGCAAAAAAAGAAGAACAGACTGGAAGAATTGCTCCGTTCTTTGCAACCTTCTGATACCTTGGTAGTTACTCGTATGGATCGTTTGGGAAGAAATAAGGTGCAATAATTATATAGAAGAGCTTCAAGAGCGAGAAATTAACTTCTTTATCATGGATATTGGGGTAGATACACGCACACCTACTCCTAACCGTCATGGCTGAGATTATTGATTTAGATCGTAATATGACGAAGGAAAAACAGCGAAATAGGATTGCTTTTGCGAAGAAAAGAGAGGCGTAGAAAAAACATCGCTGACTATGCAATCGAACTGCAAATCAATACGGATAAAACAGTCAGGGAAATCTGTGAAATAACAAAAATCAATGAGTCCAGTTTCTATTGGAGGTGGATAAAATTGAGCAGAACCATTGACTAAAGTGCTACTCCACTATATAATATGTATGTAGATAGGATATATCTAACACAGGAGCCCCCTAGCCATAAGTAGGGAACGATAAAATAGGAGCCCCCTAGCCATTAAGTAGGGAACGATAAAATAGGAGCCCCCTAGCCATTAAATAGGGAACGATAACGTAAAATGAACGTAAAGAACCTTACTGATGTAGTGAGGTTCTTTTTTCTTCGGGAGGAACGGTCAAATGGATATTTATAGAGTAAGCAGTGAATACATAGAACGTTTAAGAGAGATTGACACAGGTGTCCTCTTAAACAAACCCGAAGGAAAACAACGTCCTTATTGCGGTGCAATTACATCTATTAATGAGAGAACTTATTTCGTTCCAATGAGTTCTCCTAAAGAAAAGAGTAGCAGTTCCCAAATCTCAATTAAAATTTTAGATGAAGACGAAGAACTTTTAGGTACTCTTAAATTTAATAATATGATTCCAGTTCCTAAGTCAGAACTAACTCAACTGGACATAAATAAAATAAGAAAATATGAAGATCAACAGTATGGCAACCTATTAATGAAGCAGTATTTTTTCTTGAAAGGTAACGAAGAAAGAATTGAGGAAAAAGCTGTAAAGGTTTATAGGAACAGAGGGAATTGTGTCCCTTTTTTTGAAAAAGTATGCTGTGATTTCAAAGCTCTTGAAGCTGAATATGATAAATTAACTAGGTAAAAAGAGTGGTTTCTGGGAACTTTTCGTGAGTAGTTTGTCCGTAAAACGATCTGAAATGCGCTTAGAATGCTCCAAAATAAAACGCCCTAGAAAAATCTAGGACGTTTTTTTGTATTTACTATAACCAATTAAAAAATTGCATAGCCCACAGTTAATTTCTTATTATATTATATCCGTACTAAAATCGATATTATCATTTTGTAATTGGAATCATGATATCTAGTATGTTTTTTGCCTTATAGTGTTCTATAAATGGAAATGACCAATTGATATCCTCTTCGTAATTACCAATTAATAACTGATAAGCTGGACCGATTTTTTCATATAGTTCTGGTGGATCAAATTTGAGGCGTAATCGTATATAAGTTCCTCCCTCAAATTCGAATTGATCAAATCCAAATAATTCTCCATGATCACTTTCCAGAACGAGTGTACATACCCTGTATAATTTGCTCTCTCCATAATCTAGTCCATACATTTTCCTGCCTGTTAAAGAAGGAAAGCGGGCTTCAAATGTGGGCCAAGCTTTTTTTTGATTGTCTATATCATTCGGTATTTCTATATAAAGAAAGTTCATTTTTTCGACAGTAACCTCTTGTATAATCCCCAATTCTGTATTAATGGTTTTATCCATAATTATCAGTCTCCTTTATATTGAATACATAATGTTCTAAATAGTTCATCTAGTTTAGCAATGTCCATAAGTGTATTTGCCAAGTTGGTGTATTCTTTTTTCATGCTGTCCAAGTGTGCTTGTCCAAACGAAATAGCCAATTTCTCCTTAATTTCGGCTCTAGGTAAGTCAAATTCTTTAAGGAACTCACTCATATATAAATTTCTAGCAGAAGCTAATCGAAAACTAAAATAGTGATGAATTTTTTGTTGCTGTTGATTTAAACCATTTGTTTTAATCGCATTCGCGTAATACTCTATTACTTTTGTATCTCCCTGTTCATAACGAGTTTTCATAACAATTGATACGCAATGAAAAATTTCTTTAGCAGTGGGTGTTTTAGTTCGGTATAAATTTCCCCACATTGAAAATGATCCTCTTTTATAATCAACATCTTCGGCTCTCCAAGCTTTTACAAACTCTTCAAATCTCATTTTCATATAAGGATAACCAGCAGGGTCATGTAAATAGATATAATCATTTTCTAGATTTGTTACTGAAACAAAATGATCAACTCCGCTTTGATTGATAGAATTTGGATTGTAGTTTAAGTGTCCCATATCTAAGGGACCAACAATAACTGACCCCCTTCTCAAAAACTGTTCTAATTTTTTCTTACTAAGTTCGATGGAATTTTCGTCAATATCAGTTAAGTAAAATTCTTCATAATTGAATCCAAGCATAGTTAAAGAGTTACTAATAGATAAATCGGGTAGTCCGTTGTCAAAAAAAACTAATGGGTGTTTTGTATTCTTATCAACAAAGCTTGCCCCATTACCCATTACCATTAGGGCTTCTATATACTCAGGTTGAAAATGATACCCATAAGACTTTAGCACCATAGCGACTGAGTTAGTGTAGCATAAAGGTACATCTCCAATAAATGAATTCATTTTAACACCTCCTGATTAGATTCTATCTTTCTTCACGAGTTCTTTCCCGTCATTTTCTGTACAAGAAAATTAGGATTTTACAATCATTTTCAATGCTAGTATGATACTTACAAAAGGAAGTGTATAAAATGGATGATTTATTAGAGATTATAAACCGCATTGAAAATAATATTGACCAAGACATAAACTATACTCAACTTTGTAAAGGTTTGAGTATAAGCAGCAGTTCTTTACAGCGTGTGTTTCCAGTGCTCTTTAATATCACACTTTCTGATTATATTCGAAAAAGACGATTAACAAGAGCTGCTTTTGAACTTAAACACACACAACATAATATTTTAGAGATTGCTTTAAAATATGGATATGAAACGCCAGATGCTTTTACTGTTGCTTTTAAAAAACAACATGGGGCTACTCCGTCCGCAGTCCGTAAAGATGCTCCAATTAACCTATTTAATTCTTTAGAATTAAATTTATCAGTCGAAGGAGGGAACAATCTTCCGATAGAAATAAAGGTACTTCCTGCTTTTTATGTGGCTGGTATTTCAATAGAAACGACTATCATGAATCCCGATATTTCAATTCTTTGGAATCAGTTATCTCATTCTGACTTAATTGACGATTTAATAAATCTTAGTAGTGGAAGAAGCTTCGGAGTATGCTATGGAATCACAGATGATGGGAAAATTAAGTATATGGCTGGGTGGGAAGTTGAAAACCCAGATAAAGTTAACCATCTACCTGTTGAAGTCATTCAGGTAAAATCATCAACATTTGTTATCATCCCATGTAATGGAAAAATCCCCGATTCAATACATAAAGCGTGGAATTATATGTGGAAGAACTTCTTCCCGGAAAGTGGTTATACATATTCTGGAGACGTCGATTTAGAATTCTACCCCGAAAAAGTTACTAATTCTAATGAATATCAAATGCAGATATGGGTCCCAATAGAGAAAAATAACAATATAGCGTAAGCAAATATTTTTTTATTATTTAACAATACATGAAATTGGATAAAATCATGTATCCGGAACCCTATACCCATAGGGTTCTTTTTTTATGCACGCCCTAAATACACGATTATATGCCATAATCGAACAAAATCATGTATCGGAAAGAGGCCCAAATACAGCCTGCATTGTCTAGCCACTACGCACAAAAATGAAATCAACGATTTCGCCCCTAGGGATGTTTTCCTTTCGGCTTGCGCATACCAAAAATGCTACATTGGAATTAACGAAGATAAATTCAGAACATTGAAAAAATTTAGATTGGATTTCTTATAAAATGACCAAAGAACGCTACAGGCTTCCCTAAAAAATTAAGACAGGTTCCAAAAAATATTCCTCCGAAGTGCAAACACTTTCTTAAACTTACCTAATTTCTTATACTAATAGTGTAAACTAACTAATTTAGGGGGTGTAGTTATGAGTGAAGAAGTAGAGATTGGTAAAACATTAATAAAACTCAAGGAAAATAATTATGATTTAACTAAATTAACCTCGACAGAACGTGATTACTTACAAAAAATTTCTCCTGAGTTTATAAAAGCTATTAGCAATATAGGAGAAGTAGGTTCAAAAGCTCAAGAAAAAGTATACGACCTAATTAACAAAGCAATAGATATTTTTGCTGAGCAATTAAAAGACCCAAATTTAAGTAAAGATGAAAGAAAGGACCTCAATGATCGTATTGAGCATATGGTTCAACTAGGTTATAAAAAAGATTCTGAATTCAAAAAATGGATATTTGCCTTGTTATCGGGAGGAGTAGGAGTAGCTGTACCTTTAGTAGCAAGCCCTAAACTGAGAAAGGCTGCATTAAAGTTATTAACAAAAGGTAAATAACTCTAATGTTAAATTTTTTTGAACCATCTCTTATTTTTTTAACTCAGTGTATTTTTCTGCATTTTATATCTCTAGGTAACAGATTTTTTATTTTTTTTTATTATATTTTGGCACAAATGTATTGTAAGCGCCAAATAATCAGGTAGATTTTCGGGAGGAGTTTTTCCATTTATACTTCAGTTATCATATATAACGGAGGTACCCAAATGGAAAGACAGCCGGACATTGTTCCTATTCAGTTAGATAATCAAATTGATTTTGATCCAATACCGCACGAACGACAACTTGCTTTTGAAATAAAGGATACAGTTCGAAACCGAACGGTTTCAGTATATCAAGGCATTGAAAAATACATCCTGTACGCTTTGTTGAAGGAGCTGTGACGTATGATTGTTGATTACACCAAGGTTAAGCACATTTAACTTGTTTGCGGAAAAACCGATATGCGTAAGTCAATTGATGGCCTGGCTGCTCTTGTTCAGGATCAATTTGATATGGATGTATTTGATGACTGCCTCTTCCTATTTTGCGGAGGTGGCAGGAATAAATACAAAGCACTCCATTGGGATGGAGACGGGTTTATATTGCTGTACAAGCGTTTAGAGAACGGCGTCATTCAATGGCCGCGATCGAGCTCAGAGGTGAGAAATATTTCTCAGCAAGAGCTGCGGTGGTTATTGGAGGGGTTATCCATAGAACAGCCGAAGGCAATTAAAAAGGTAACCCCCGGATATTTCCATTAAAAATAGCCACAACTGTTGATTAGACAACATTTGTGGCTGTTTTCAGTGTCATTTCTTGGTATAATAAGGAGGCTATGAATCGGAATGGAGGTGTGTTGGGAATGACTGAGATGGAAAAAATGTTGCTTGAGCAAAATAAGCAGTTGGTTACGCAAATTGCTCTATTGACTGAACAAGTCCAAGTACTAACGCAGAAACTTTATGGTCGTTCCAGCGAAAAAAGCACGCCTGCCGATGAAAATCAAATCAATCTATTCAACACTGAAGAACTCAATATTTTCAATGAGGCCGAAATTGTAGCCGACAAGTCTGCAGTAGAGACCAAAGAAGTGGAACAGTTTGGGCGTAAAAGAAGAACTCCCGGACATAAAGCGAATTTGGTCAAGGATCTGCCTGTGATAGAAGTCGACTGTATTCTCCATAAGGATGATTCCAACTGCGAATGGTGCAATACCGACTTGCGACCAATTGGTCGCGAATACATCCGCGAAGAGGTAGAATTCATCCCGGCACATCTAAAAGTTAGAAAAATCTATCGCCATGCCTACGAATGCCCTTGTTGTAAAAAAGACGGTGCAGACGCCATCGTTAAGGCAGAGTTGCCGAGACCTGTCATTCCTAAAAGTTTGGCCTCCGCTAGTTCGGTGGCTTGGCTATTTCATCAAAAATATGAAATGTCCTTGCCGTTCCATCGTCAAGAAAAAGAATGGCAAAATTACGGTATTGCCTTGAGCCGAACTACAATGGCCAATTGGGTAATCAAAGCTGCCGAACTTTGGCTGAAGCCGCTCTATAACCTGCTTCACCAGAAATTATTGACCGCCAACTGCCTATTTGTTGACGAAACAACCACGCAAGTTTTGAACGAACCCAATAGGAAAGCCACTTCAAATTCGTATATGTGGCTCTATCGGAATAGCACAGATGCCGATCAACAAATTGTTCTTTACCAGTACTCGCCTACGCGTGCAGGGGAAAATGCGGAGAAGTTTTTATCGGGGTATACGGGTTATATCCATTGTGATGGCTATGAGGGGTATAACAAGGTAAAGAATGTGACTCGTGTAGGTTGCCTTGCGCATATTAGGCGAAAATTCCACGAAGGAGTTCCTAAAACCAGTACCGGGAAAAAGTCACAATGTGAAATTGGACTAGATTATTGCAACACACTTTTTAGTATTGAAAAAGAAATTGCACATCTGCCGCCTGAGGAACGTTTGAAGAAAAGGAAAAAGAAGGCGATTCCGATACTCAATGAATTCTGGGGATGGGTTGAAACGACCAACGCGCTGCCAAGTTCCGTTCTTGGAAAAGCACTTAGCTATGCCAATAAACAGAAACCGTACCTGATGAATTACCTTTTGGACGGTGAATGCCAAATTTCAAACAATTTGGCGGAACGAAGCATAAGACCATTCGTGGTCGGCCGTAAAGCATGGAACTTTTATGCCAGCCCTAAGGGTGCTGAATCAAGCAGCATTGCCTACAGCATCATTGAGACTGCCAAAGCAAATAATCTGAATGTATTCAAATACCTGACTTATTTGTTCAAGGAACTTCCGAACACACCGTTCAAAGAGGAATCTGATCTTCTTGAGGATTATTTGCCCTGTAGTCCAGAAATTCAAGCAAACTGCAAATAACCCTACTACGATATGATATCCATATTGTAGCAGGGTTATTCGTGTTGCAGTATATACCTGGTTATTTGGCGCTTACGGGCTTTAAAATTTAAGACCGGACTTTTTTATTTGAGTTTTGAAAAAACTCTATTTTTTACAAAGTAAAAAATAATGCTCCTGTCGTTGAGCAAACCAACGAAAAAGCACTAAAGAAATTGAAAAATGAATTTTTCACTCCCTTTAATGCTTGAATAGTCCTATAAGCTCACATTTTGTCTTTTAAGCCCTTTTAAATGGTTTTGAGTAGAATTATGCCACTTGAATAATAAAAAGCCTAAAATCTTATTTTATAGGCTTTTTGTCATTTCCAAAATTGATACCATTTTTAAGATATTTGAATCTTTGATATTTTTAAAAATTTTTGTACATTTTTGAAGTTAGGTCAAGTAATACTCCAAGAAGTTCATTATGATCACCAATCATATCAAATAATTGGTCTTCTGTTAAAACACCACATTTTACTGGGATTTTTTCAATTTCCATATATTCAAACCATTTTTCACTACCATAAAAATTTTTTAATTCAATATAGTTATTGTAAATTGAGTTAAATTTTTCAACACTATCAATTAAATTAGTTAAGACTGGCATATAAGTGTCATATTTGTTTTCCATTTGTTGAATCAGCTCTATATCTTTGTTATCCATTTGAGAATCCTCTCTTTTTTAGCAATTATCTCAAAAAGCAATTTTTAATGCAATCATTAGTATTTAATAAAGACCCGAATAGCTAGTTGATTATTTAGCCATGACTTGATACCCGATAGAATATCTTAAAGTCTCTGGTTTTAGTGATTTAGCTGATTTTAACAGTAAAGAATACGCTAAAAGTATCATCTCTAATTTCAATTGAAAACCTTGAGGCGAACGACTTTTACAACGCTCAGCTCCTAGATTTGTCAAAAAAGAGAAAACTCGCTCAATCACTTTTCTACGTTTTGAAAAATTAGGGAAAAGGATTTTCTTTTGCTTCATGTTCTTCCTGACAGGTGTAATTAGATCAATTCCTTTTAATTTTAGCCTATCATGCAGTGACTGACCTAAATATCCCATATCTCCAAGGACTGTTGGTGTCCCAAATTGACTCAACACTTCCTCGGTCATTGAACTATCAGCCATTGAAGCAGGAGTAATTGTGTAGTCTATGACATAGCCTGATTCACTGACTAAAGCATGACATTTACATCCATAGAAGTACTGTCCCTTTGTAGCATTGTAGCCAACATTTGCATAATCTCCAAGAACTTTGCTTCTGAAATTACGAATAGGCTGACACAAAGGAATGGGGAAGCTGTCAATAATGGATACACTAATTCCTTCAACCTCTTTAAAGACGAGTGCTTGGCGAATGACTTGAATACTCGGTAAGAGGGCATTACAACGGCGGACAAAGCGAGAATATTCTAGGAAATTAGGAAATAAACTTTGAGCAAGTTGGTGCTTAGCTTTAAGCGTTTCACTAAAATGCAGTACGCCCCATAGGTAACAAGCGATAACTAAGCAATCTGATGTTGCGAGATGGACGCTCTTTCGGTTTTGAACCTCAAGGGGAACACTCGTTTGATAAAGCGTCTCAATGGTTGTCAGTAAATAAACAAAAACTTTTGGAAGTGTGGTATTCCTGAATTATTCATAGATTTTCAGAAAACGTCTTGAAACGTTAGTCTTCCAACATATTTTGTCTTTCCAGTTCACACCCAAAAGGTGTGAAAAAAGAACCCCAATCTGTTATGGTTAATGTACGACCAACAACCAAAGAAAGGGGTTCTCTCAATGGTAACTTTACACGAAAATACGCTAAACTTCAACAAAAAAATGACGGTTACAAATACTGGAGGTAATCTCTCCACGGATGCTGGTCTCGTTTTAGTTAAAGAATTCCTTTATTCAATCGGATTCGAACAGTTGATGGAGAAAGAGCTTCATTTTCAAGACTCCCGTCTTTTACCTACACATTCAAATGAAACCATCCTTGAACAACTGATTTTCCAATTAATTGCAGGCTATGATACCGATGCATCTGCCAACATCTTACGTCATGATCCTTTCTTCCAGCAGATGCTTGAAAAAAGTACATTGGCTTCACAACCTTCGCTTTCGCGTTTTTGGGATCGCATTAGTGAGAGTCCCGATGCGCTTTTGCAGCTACAAGCGCTCAATCAAGCGATGCTGGATAAGGTACGCATACAACGTAATGCAACAGAACTGGTTTTGGATTTGGATTCCACATATAGTGACACCTACGGCGATCAAGAAGAAACGGCCTTTAACACACATTATCAAACAACCGGTTATCATCCGCTCGTTGCCTTTGATGGTCTGACCAAGGACTTTCTGAAGGCGGAACTGCGTTCCGGAAACACATACTGCTCAACCGGGGCAGCCGATTTTTTGAATCCGCTTCTTGAACACTATAATCAGACCGCTCCAGTCAGCACCATTCTTGTCCGCGCAGATAGTGGCTTTGCAGCGCCGGAACTGTATGACCTCTGTGAAGAAAAAGAGCATCAGTACGTCATTCGGCTCAAACGGAATGCCCGCTTGCATAAGTTCGCGGAACAGTTTGTTCAAGTTGGGGATGAGACCGAATGGAGTCAGAAGGAAGAGCATTTCTACTCCATTCGCTACCAAGCCGGCACTTGGAAGCATGATCGTAGGGTTTGCATTCGTTCTGTCAGGGAAGCAAATGAACTGATTTTCCACCATGAATTCATTATCACCAATCTATCCGATGTTGTCTCGACTGAACAAGTCTACCAAACGTATTGGAAGAGAGGTACGATGGAGAATTTCATCAAGGAAGCCAAAAATGGCTTCTTCTTCGACAAGACGGACAGTTCTCATTTCTTGGAGAATGCCGTCCGCATGATGGTCAGCGTCCTTTCCTATAACATCAACAATTTTATACGCACACTAGCTTTCCCGGAAAAGACCAAAGGCCTACAGATACAAAGTATTCGTCTTCGGTTTTTCAAGATCGCTGGGAAACTGATCCACAGCGGAAGACGCATGATGCTAAAACTCAGCACCCATCATGTCTACCAAGATGAATTTTTTCATATCCTACGGCAAATTCAATCCTTGTCTTGGTGAGGAGACCCCGCAAATTTAAAAAAAACGTTCGAACAAAGGGATTAGTATGCCCAAAAACACAATAACAATCGCATTCCGTGCTTCTTTTCGTCTCTAAGAGACGTTTTGAAAGGGAAAAAATAATAGCTCTGCCAAAAATCCAATATTGCAGATGAAATAGAGTTGTTCTTATCAAGATTTGGGGTGGTATGAATAATTCAGGCTACTTTATATAAATAAAGATTTAAAACAGTTGCTACTATAGCAATAATTCCTAATATTAGAAACATAATAATTCCTCCAATTTTTTTGATTTGCATTCAGTTGTGTTTTGCAAGACCTTCCTACACAATATTGCAAAGAAAAAGTACACACCTTTGCGCCTGAAATTTTTCTCTGATTATTTTGGTCTTGATAGAGCGTTTTTGAGCCGGAAGCTCTCTCCGGTGAAGCTTAAAATGTGTGCGTGATGAATTAAGCGGTCCACCAATGCCGCCGTCAAACGTGTATCGATAAACACCTTATTCCATTGGCTGAACTCCAAATTACTGGTGATGATGATACTTTTCGTTTCATACCAATCACTGATCAGCTGGAAGAGCAACTCGGCACCTTCCTTAGTGAACGGCACATAGCCCATCTCATCTAGGATAACCAACTTCACCTTGTCAAAGCGGTGCTTGAAGGTCTCCAACGTGTTGTTCTTCCATTGACGTTCCAATTCTCCCACCAATTCAGAGACTCGCCAGAAGCGTGTTTCAACACCAGCATGCGTGGCCATTTGGCCAAGAGCACAAGCTAAATGCGTCTTACCAGTTCCTGGGGTACCCACGAAAACGGCGTTTTCTTTTTGGCGGATAAAGGAGAGGCTGATTAACTCTTCCTTTGTGGTCGGATTTGGCAGCGTGATATGATCATGCCAGTCGTAGTTGTCTAAAGTCCGGCGTACAGGGAATTTGGCCTGTTTGAAGAGCCGAGCTGTCTTTAGTTCTTCCCGGCACTTCAATTCATTCTCTAACAGGAATAGCAACCAATCTTCTTTGGTTTCAAAGCCCTCCGTTCCAATGACTCTAGG
Source organism: Enterococcus sp. AMC1623 (assembly GCF_058216495.1). Lineage (NCBI taxonomy): Bacteria > Bacillati > Bacillota > Bacilli > Lactobacillales > Enterococcaceae > Enterococcus > Enterococcus sp. AMC1623. The sequence continues at coordinate 14,834 of NZ_JBZACX010000002.1, forward strand.
AATATGAGAGAGCCGCAACTGCTTACAAACCTCTTCTAAACGATCGGTTTCCATCAACTCGCCGCCTCCCCATTAGATGACTTGAGAAATGCATCATAGTCATTCCAATCCACATCATAGGCATCCGTTTCTTTCGAAGAACCGATAAGGTCGTAGAAGTTCTGATCAATACCTAACATATCGTTGGTGACGAGAAAAACGAGAAGCTGATCTACACGCTTTGCCTGTTCTTTCCAATCGGGATGGCTGAGATAGAGCTTGATGCGTTCGGGTAGATATTTCCAGTAACGAGAGTAATGCATCGCACGCAATTTGCGCCGCCAATCGAGTAGTATTGCTTGCCAGTCAATCGCTCGTTTCTTCATCATGTAGGGCCGGGGGCCTTCAGCGATAATTTCACCATCCGTGCTAACCAGTTGATAGGAGTCAAAGCGAAGCAGCCCGTAGATGATGGAATGGTTCCGGGCGCGAGGAACATGGATTCGCTCGCCATCCAGCTTGATTTCGTTGTACTTATTGGCTTTTACTTCGATTTCCTTGAAGACTGGATATGCGACATCGGGCAATGCCAAAAGATCCGCTTTTTCCTCAAGCCAGAGTTCACTGATAAGTACATGTTTCTCATAATGAACGCGTTCCCTGTCTTTCGCTAATTGAACCGCCAATGCCTCATTAAAGCTTGCGAAGTCCTTCATGATTGGAGTGGCCGGAAAGAAGTTGTAGCGAACATAGCCGACTTTATTTTCTACGCTGCCTTTTTCATTTCCGCTTCTAGGGTTGCACACCTGTGTCTCAAACCCATAATGCGTAGCGAACTGCAGAAACCCATCCGTTAACACTGCTGGTTCCGTCTTCGACTTTACTTGCGTTACTGCCGTAGACATATTATCAATGCGAATTTTTCGTGGGACGCCGCCAACTTGTCGGAATAGCTCCTTCATTCCTTCAAGTAGACACTCTTGATTCTCCGCTGGTAATGCCACCGCAAATCCGCCGTTACTATAAGGAAAAGACATCACGAGTGCTTTGATATCCTTAAAGGCTCCTTCATGGCAGACCTCCATGGTGCCAAAATCCAGCTGCGCTTCCGCCGGAGGATGTTCCAAACGCTCAAAGCCTTGATCTTCATTGGCTTCAACGTAGTGAGTGGCTTTCCAGTCCCTAACGAAATCACAAACCGTGCGATACGAACCGGGGAACCCCTGGTTCTTCAATTCTTTAGTCATAAAGTCAACGGTCCTACGCTTCTTCTTCGGGAGCTTAGAATCTTCAGAAAGCCAGAGAGCAACGATGCCTCCCCAGTGTTCCACATACATCATGCCCGTTTTCTTTCGGACCTTCGGCTCAGGTAAAAGATCCTCATCTGCATACTTTTTTGCGGTGCGCCAGTTGATTTCCAATTCGTCAGCTATGTGTTGAATAGATTTATCGTGATTGTTTCGTAGATTTCTGATAGTATTAATATCGGTCATTGCGAGCATTCCCTTTCTTACCTCCAGTTACAGTGTCGGAACTATAACTTTAGAGGAATTTCAGGACGCCCGCAATGGCTTTTTATTTTACCCTAAGCTGCTTGCGGAGTTATGTACTTTTGCGCTGCAATTGTATGTACGTCTATCTTGCCACAAACATCAGTATAATAAGTATCTTATTCTAGTTATTATGACGTATCAATACATTAAACTACATAGTTTCATGTATCTAAATTAAGTAAACTAAGATTATTTAAGTTAAATAGCTTGATTAGTGGATCCAGCCATGCTAGCAGAGGTGAGTGAGTGAGCAAATAAGCATAGTTGTGCCCTAGACAAGCAATAGAACAAAAAGTTGTATTACAATCTAGGGCACAACATGTATAGTCAAGCTAGCGTCGGATCGTTCGTTCGCGTATGTCACATCTGTGTGCGTTGGTGTCTTTAAACACGCAGAAAACCCTCTTAAAATCCTCCCTAAGAGCATTGTTTTCGGCTACCGGGCTTTCGACCCAGGATTACCACCCCTGCCGTTAACGGTCGCAGTCACCATTCGGGGAGAGCATGCACACAGAAATGCCCTTGGTCCCCTAGCATTATTTATTGCGGCGGCCAATGCTTAACCTTTCTACTTGGTTTCTAAATTAATAGATCGCTGCTTGGCTCCAACGATTTTAAAAAAAGCCTTTGCCCTATATAATTATTCTTGATATAATGGCAACACAAAACATCTACTTTATTGTTGTCCTACAGATTCCCGTCTGTGGGGCTTTTTTTGTATTCAATTAAACATTTCGTTTCAAATATACTATTTTTTTTTTTCGATGTAAACCAGATAAAATGTTGTTATATCAACGTTTTTTTAGTATTTTTGTTCTTTTTTACATTAGTACATTAGTACATTAACACATGTATACATGCATACATGTGTATTTTTACCCTTCTATTTGTAACCGCATCCCTTTGTATATCAATGTTCATGCCCAAAAAATGTATACAATAGTATTTAAGTGCATTAGTATTAGTGGTTTTTAGTATTTGTACTCTTTAGTATTTTTACGTCAGAAATAACATTTAAATTGTTTTAATACTTTTTTTTAAATTTTCCTTTATAATGTATACATGTACACATCGAGGAGGATAATTAATGAAATCACGGATAATTACATTTGGAAATTTCAAAGGCGGAACGGGTAAGACCTCGAATGCAACCATGATTGGCTATCAATTAGCACAACAAGGTCACAAGACGTTGCTTCTAGATCTCGACCCTCAAGGAAATGCCACTAACCTTTATTTAAAAACTAAAGAAGTTGTAACCGGTAAAGTGGCTATCTTTGAAAAAACGTTGATGGCAGCTATTAGAGATGAAGACCTACTTTCTACCATTGTTCCCATTAAAGATAACCTAGATTTGATACCCTCAGCGGCAGATTTTGCTCTTTATCCGCGCTTTATGGAAAAAATAAGTAATTATGCGGATAGAGTTTACTATCTTGCTGGTTTAGTAAAACCGTTAAGAGATAAATATGAATACATTATTGTTGATATTCCGCCTACTATCAGTCTAATCACAGACAGTGCGTTAGTTATGTCTGATTACTGCGTAATTGTCTTACAGACCCACGAACGTTCACTACAGGGTGCTGAATCATTTGTGAATTACATGAGAGATGAAATTATCGGTTTATACCAGGCGCCAACATTAGATGTAGTTGGTATATTACCTGTATTATTAAAGAACGGTGCACCCGTGGATATTAGCACGTTAAAAGCAGCCCAAAATATATTCGGCGAAAAAAATATGTTTAAAAATACTATTAGAACCATGGAACGATTGAAACGTTATGATATTACAGGTATCACTTTAGAAGATATGCATGACAAACGCGTAAATGAAAAATATAAAGAGGTTACTGATGAGCTGATTAGTAGAATGGAGGCTCGAGAAATATATGGACAACATGGATAGTCTTCTTCGAACAAGTAAAGGCAAGTCACTTGACAGAGGAAAAAACATCAGACCCAATGAAACTTTTACTCAAGATGATTTAAAAAAAGAAAGTAAGAAAGAGCAGATTACAAAAACTGAATCTGTTACCTACTATGCAAATATCAGAATAAACAATCACATTCGAAATCAACTACAATCTCTTTCATTGATGGGATTAGCCAAAAGTCAAAAAGGTGCTTTAGAATTATTAATTAACGAGTACGTAAACGGTATGCCTGAAGAATTACGCCGCGAATATGAATTAAACTATAAAACTTTAGAGGATCGTGACGTTAAGTTAAAAGCTAATAAATGAAAAAGTTGGCATATGGATCCTATTTAGCTCAAAATGCTGTCTATAAAATGTATTAAAATACTTTTCATTAGAACCTGTCTTATGTAAACTAAAAATAAAAAGGACAAATCCGCACATTTGTATAATTTAAATGTTTTTTTAAACAACAAGTCGCTATCTTCTCATTTGATTTTCCAAAAAGAATACGCTTAAGTGGCATGATACACTTTTGATATAGTTTGGAGGTCCTAATTATGGTTGATAAAATTACTCCTGAACAAAGAAGAAAAATAATGCAGGCGATTAAATCAAAATCAAAAATGGAAGATCTCGTAGCAAAAGAACTTTGGAAAAGGAATATTAGATATACCTGAATTATTCATACCACCCCAAATCTTGATAAGAACAACTCTATTTCATCTGCAATATTGGATTTTTGGCAGAGCTATTATTTTTTCCCTTTCAAAACGTCTCTTAGAGACGAAAAGAAGCACGGAATGCGATTGTTATTGTGTTTTTGGGCATACTAATCCCTTTGTTCGAACGTTTTTTTTAAATTTGCGGGGTCTCCTCACCAAGACAAGGATTGAATTTGCCGTAGGATATGAAAAAATTCATCTTGGTAGACATGATGGGTGCTGAGTTTTAGCATCATGCGTCTTCCGCTGTGGATCAGTTTCCCAGCGATCTTGAAAAACCGAAGACGAATACTTTGTATCTGTAGGCCTTTGGTCTTTTCCGGGAAAGCTAGTGTGCGTATAAAATTGTTGATGTTATAGGAAAGGACGCTGACCATCATGCGGACGGCATTCTCCAAGAAATGAGAACTGTCCGTCTTGTCGAAGAAGAAGCCATTTTTGGCTTCCTTGATGAAATTCTCCATCGTACCTCTCTTCCAATACGTTTGGTAGACTTGTTCAGTCGAGACAACATCGGATAGATTGGTGATAATGAATTCATGGTGGAAAATCAGTTCATTTGCTTCCCTGACAGAACGAATGCAAACCCTACGATCATGCTTCCAAGTGCCGGCTTGGTAGCGAATGGAGTAGAAATGCTCTTCCTTCTGACTCCATTCGGTCTCATCCCCAACTTGAACAAACTGTTCCGCGAACTTATGCAAGCGGGCATTCCGTTTGAGCCGAATGACGTACTGATGCTCTTTTTCTTCACAGAGGTCATACAGTTCCGGCGCTGCAAAGCCACTATCTGCGCGGACAAGAATGGTGCTGACTGGAGCGGTCTGATTATAGTGTTCAAGAAGCGGATTCAAAAAATCGGCTGCCCCGGTTGAGCAGTATGTGTTTCCGGAACGCAGTTCCGCCTTCAGAAAGTCCTTGGTCAGACCATCAAAGGCAACGAGCGGATGATAACCGGTTGTTTGATAATGTGTGTTAAAGGCCGTTTCTTCTTGATCGCCGTAGGTGTCACTATATGTGGAATCCAAATCCAAAACCAGTTCTGTTGCATTACGTTGTATGCGTACCTTATCCAGCATCGCTTGATTGAGCGCTTGTAGCTGCAAAAGCGCATCGGGACTCTCACTAATGCGATCCCAAAAACGCGAAAGCGAAGGTTGTGAAGCCAATGTACTTTTTTCAAGCATCTGCTGGAAGAAAGGATCATGACGTAAGATGTTGGCAGATGCATCGGTATCATAGCCTGCAATTAATTGGAAAATCAGTTGTTCAAGGATGGTTTCATTTGAATGTGTAGGTAAAAGACGGGAGTCTTGAAAATGAAGCTTTCTCTCCATCAACTGTTCGAATCCGATTGAATAAAGGAATTCTTTAACTAAAACGAGACCAGCATCCGTGGAGAGATTACCTCCAGTATTTGTAACCGTCATTTTTTTGTTGAAGTTTAGCGTATTTTCGTGTAAAGTTGCCATTGAGAGAACCCCTTTCTTTGGTTGTTGGTCGTACATTAACCATAACAGATTGGGGTTCTTTTTTCACACCTTTTGGGTGTGAACTGGAAAGACAAAATATGTTGGAAGACTAACGTTTCAAGACGTTTTCTGAAAATCTATGAATAATTCAGGAGTAGGCAAAGATTATAAATTAGCAATGGCAATGGGGTTATCATTCACAGCACTGACGCTTGTTGCAGGGTACAGCATGATATCCGGTTGGGTAAAGGTAAAAGATTGGGCTGCTTTATTAGATGCAGTACCTACTATGACAACAGTCCTATGGGGTTTAACGATTGTATCGATTTTATTAAATATAATTCCGATCCTTTTAGAGCAAAAAAAATAATTAAAACTAATCAACTATCTGATAAGAGTCTACTAAAATCAACACTTACTAGGTATTGATCTGATTGATTTTTCGCTGTCTATTATAAGTGTCGATTAAAATATTCAGGTTTCCTTACTTAAAAAAACGTGTATATATTCCCTTGAGATAATAAGGTTTTATATACACGACTTTAAGCAATTTCATGTATTTATAAAGCAGAAACTGAGTTTGTCACATTAAGAATTGAGTAAAACTCAATCATTCTGGGAGGTTAAAGATGAAAGAAAAAAAGCCGTTAAGATATTTATTATTTCTATTATTTACACTTATTCTTTCAATTCCTTTTTATCTTTTAGGTGTTTTTTTTCCTGTTGAAAACCTACCCTTTGGACTACCGATTAGTTTTCTAATGATTTTTGTCCCGTTTTTTTTATCGTTATTCTATGCTTATAATCAATTTGGGGTAGACGGAATAAAAAACTTATTTGCGAGTGTCTTTGCTATTAAAAACTTTAAAGTATGGTCTATTCTTTTTAGTTTATTTTGTATGCCGATAATTGTTCTACTGACTTATTTTACAATGAAAATAGGAGCCTTGCCGTTGTCACCTACAATTATTATTCCGTATAGTGAAATTCTTTTTATGTTTCTTTTATATTTTTTAGGTGCAATCCCTGAAGAGTTTGGATGGACTTCGATTTTAACTGGTCCTTTAGTGAAGACATACGGACCAACTAAATCAGGGGTACTCATTGGTTCTGTTTGGGGGATATGGCATATTATTCCTTGGAGTTGGGAGCATTCCTTTAGCTGGATTGTTGGCATGCTAATTTTAAATATCTTTATGAGAATAGCCATGGTTTATAATTATATTTATGGTGGAAGAAAATTACTTTCAGCTCTAGTGTTTCACACCATGATCAATGTCTCTATTAGTTTATTTCCAAATTATGGATCCCATTTAAATACATTAATCTTAAGTTTTTGGATGTTTATTCTTTTGGCTGTACTCGTTTTGTTTGTAAAAACTAATCAGCGGAAACACCTAATCAATAATGATGAACTTTATCAGTAAATTAAACATACTTTATCGAAAAACTTATCCCTAGTTTGTCTTAATGCTAATTAAGACAAACTCAGAAGAAAAAAGTAAAGAGCATTTGACATTTATGTCAAATGCTCTTATAATTTAAATGTAAAGAACATTTTACATTTAAAAAACTAGGAGGTACTATTATGAATGGTGCTATTGTCTACGAAATCTCTACATATCTATTTTTTGCTTTAGCAATTATTTCTTCTATTTATGGATCTTATGCTCTTTATTATGCATATGTTAAGAAAAAAGACGAACGAGAAAATTATATTGTCCTAAAAAGTGCTACACAATCTTTTTTTATCGCAATCATATTATTCTTTGTATATTACATTATTCAGATTAGTGTAAATGTTGCTGATGTATCACAATTAACAAGATTATGGAATATTCTTCACTTCGACGGATCTGTTTTTTCAGCTGGTTCAGCTGTATCGTGGATGATGATTATTTTTGGTATAAGTTTATTTTTAAACCAAAAAAAGGTTGGAGGAAGTTAATGCTCAATAATATTGAAAGAGAGCGAAAAAAAAGAAATTTAACTCAAGAAGAATTAGCTCGCATTTGTGGTGTTACACGTCAAACAATAAATGCAATAGAAAATAACAAGTATGATCCTACTTTAAAATTAGCATATTCAATCTCCAAAAGTTTAGGAACAACAATTGAGAAAATGTTTAAATTTGAATAGCTATTAATGAATACTATCTTCAATAGGAGGATTATCATGAAAAAAAATGCTAAAAAGTTTGGATTAGTTATTGGAATCATCTTGTTTATTGGTATTATTGGATTTGGATATTTTGTGGGAATGACTGTTTTTGATAACAGTATAGTCAATGTTGATGCAGAGCCACCATCTTTTGAAAAAGTAAATTTTGATATTGAACAATTTGAATCGAGTTATGGTATTGAACAAATAACGATTGAATCTACTTTAGATGGTCATGACATCCCAGCCGATTATATTACTATTAATGGAAAAGAGAAAGCTCCTACAATTATAATGATTCATGGATTAGGTGATGACCGAAAAACGTATTACCCAGTTGCTGATATGTTACTAAAGAATGGATATAATATCCTTTCCTACGACCAGAGAAATTCTGGAGATAATGTGGCAGATTATACTACCTACGGCTATCTCGAGCAACATGATTTACTGGATTATGTCACGTATTTAGATGAGATATTAGATGAAAATCAGAAACTAGGAATTTTAGGATTTTCATTAGGAAGTCAAACAGCCGGTATTTATTTAGGAACTGAGCATGCAAACGAACATATAGATTTTGCTATTCTTGATTCCCCTCTTAGTAATATGAGTTATGTTATTTCTTCTGAAATGCAAGATGTAGGGATTCCATTAGATTTTCTGATGTTTACAGGAAACCTTGTTACAAGGTTAAAGTTAGGGTTTTCTTATGAAGATACCAATGTTTTGAATTATATAGATAAAACAGAAGTCCCTATTTTAATTATAAATTCTAAAGCAGATACTGTAACTCCATACTTTATGGGAGAAGAGATTTATAATACTATATCTCACTCTAATAAAGAAATGTTTACTGTTGATGATAGTAAACATGTTGAAATATTTAGTAATTATCCAAGAGAATACGAAAAAAACATAATAGACTTCATTAGATAACAAAATAATAAGTCTTAATGAATTTGTCTTAATATCAATTAAGTAAAACTCAAAACTATAAATTGAAATTGAAGCCCTGAATTTTGAAACTACTGAGTTTGAAGTTTATGATTACATAGTAGATGAAAGAGGAAATATTGTTTCAGATTATAGTGTAGAACCATTTGCGATAACTTTAGTTGATAGGGGAAATGCAGAAGTTGTATTTGAAAAAGATGAGGATATAGAAATATATAGTGATTATCGGGTTGAAGGAAAATCTATACATTGCTTATTAATCAGGAGTAAAATAGATAAGTCTTCTTTTGCATTAGGTGTTGATAAAGAGTAATAATTTTAAATATTTAATTCTATGTCTAATGCACATAGTTTATATTATGAGTCACGAATAATTGTTATTTAACGAAAGGGGGGTCTGCATGAATAAAATTAACTGGAAGCGATTGAATATAGCTTTTTGGATTGAGATAGTTTTATCATACTTTTTACCTTTTAAGTTTATTGATAATTTCCAATATGAAGTTGGTTTTCCTATATCGTTTTTAACTCTTTATGATACTGCAACTGGTATTGGGTCGAGCCCATTTACTTCAATGTATCTTAATCCTTTAGCATTCTTAGTTAACGGAATTCTTATCTATCTTTTAATTTCATTTACTATAAAAATGTATCATAAAATTAAGCAAAAATACTCTAAATAAAATAATAAATATTAAACTTAAAACTACTATTTAGGCCATATAATTTATATATTGTACATCAGTAAATAAATATGCAATAGTAAACTTTAGAAAGTAGGGTTGCGTCAAGAATTATGTGTAAATGGAAAAGCCCATTCTGTTGATCAAGTTAAAACATTGATTCTAATGTATCATGTATTTCTTTAAAACCTTTATGAACTCGGCATAGAAACTTTTGATTATAGTTGTTGAATTGAGATACTAGAAATCTCTCCAGAGATTCTTCATTAGGAAATTGCTCTTTTCTTTTGGTATATTTCTTTAATTGTTTGTTAAAACCTTCAATCAAATTAGTTGAATAAATAGTTCTTCTGATTGACGGAGGAAAATTATAAAAGGTTAATATAGCAGGATTCATGAGCAATTTAACCACTCGTGGATACTGCTTTTTCCATTTATCTATCATAAACCTTATTTGATTATTTGCTTCTTCTTTTGAACTTGCTTGATAAACTAATTTGAAATCGCTACAAATTTCTTGTCGATCACTAACACGAACCTTATGAGCGATATTTCTAGATATATGGACACAACATTGTTGAAATTGAGCATTTGGATAAACACTATGAATACTATCGTTAATGCCACTTAAACCATCAGTTACGACTAATAAAACCTCTTTTAAACCACGGTATTTTAGGTCTTGAAGAATCTCTTTCCAAACATAAGCAGATTCAGTTGGAGCAAGACTAAACCCAAGAACCTCTTTGGTTCCATCTAATCGAATGCCAATTACAATATAAACTGCTTCTTTTGAAACAGTTTGTCTTTTTAAAGGAATGTGAGTAGCATCCATAAAAATGACAGAGTATCTGGATTCTAGGGACCTTTCTTTAAAGGCAATAATATCTTCAGAAACTATTTTAGTCATATTTGAAATGGTTTGTGGCGTATAGTGATGCCCGTACATTTTTTCAATCAATTCAGAGATTTCAGACATAGTAATTCCTTTTTGAAATAGCTGAATAATAGTGGTTTCTAAAGAGTCATTGGTTCTTTTATAAGCAGGTAAAGTTTGTTGAGAAAACTTACCATTTCTATCTCTAGGAATCACCAAATTTAATTCTCCATACTCTGTTCTGAATGAACGTGAATAATTCCCATTACGGGAATTACCTGAATTGAACCCAGCACGATCATATTTTTCATAATCAAGAAAAGCTGTTAATTCAGCCTGCAATAATGAATTAACAGCTAATTCTAAATGACATCGAAATAATTCATCTAAATCACCTTTATTGATTAGTGTTTCCATAATTTCTGTAGTAAAATTGGGCATGAGAAAGTCCTCCTATAAAATTTCGGTTGTGGTAACTTTAATTTTACAGAATGGACTTTCTTTTTTTCTACCCTAAATATCTATTTACACAAGATATTTTACGCTATCGAAAGTAGCTAAAATATGAATTTACGAGTTATATTTAATATACCACTATTAATATTTTTCATTATAATATTACGATATTTAAAAGTTAAAAAATAATTTTAACAAAAGAACGAGTTTGTCTTAATAGTAAATATGACAAATTGAGAAAAGAGGTGAAAAAATGAGTAAAGAAAATAAAAGTAAGGGTAACAAGCGCTTTGAAGTTATTGAAAATCAAGGATTTTCGCCAACTTATGAAGTGATTAGAGATAATAAAACGGGTGTTTTATATATGTCACTTAGTTCAGGTTTTGGATCAGCGATGACATTATTAGTTGATCGAGATGGTAAACCATTGGTAGATAATGAGTTTTAAAATATTAATCAAATCATATAAATGAACACATAAAAATTCGATAAATAATTTTTATTGAGTTTGTCTTAAGTGCAATTTAGACAAACTGAGAAATAATAGCTAATTATATTAAATTAATGATTCCAAAGTTAGGGTATAATTAATAATTAATAAATAAACTAGTTTAGCTAAAAAAGATTCAAGTTATCTCAGACCCAAAAAAGAAAGAAGGAGATTTTATGTCAAAGTCAAATATGAATAGTGTATTTGCAGTTTTGCAAGTCAACGACCAAGAAAAAGCTCTCGAGTGGTACAAAAAGTTACTAGGACGTGATGCGGATTTTGTTCCGATGGAAGGTGTAGCTGAATGGCAGATTTCAGAGAATGGGTGGATACAGGTAACCGTTGATACCACTAATCCAGACCGAATAGGTAAAGCAACTGTTATTATTAGTGTAAATAATATCGAAATGCAAAGTAACTTGTGTGATAAGAATGATATAGAACATAGCGAAGTTATTGAATATCCAGAAATTATTAAGATGTTCGAAGTAATAGATCCAGACGGTAATAAAATAGCATTTGTTGAAGATATTTCAAAATAGAAAGTATAGAAAGATTGTTTTTATGAGTTTGTCTTAATTAGCATTAAGACAAACTCATTTATTGAATTTGAAGAGGTTATTTTAATATCTTTTTATAAAAATTTATTTATTTCATTAAGTTGCCATTCTCGTTCAAGAGTAATTGACTCTAAATCATTAGAACTCATTAATCCTATAGTCTTTACTGCGTAATCAGAAGCTACCATTGCGTGTTCTTTCATATGGCCACTTCCTACAGCTTGGCCAACTACCCTTAATGCAGTTTTACTTATTTCTGAATCACTTTCACGAGCAATTTTGTGGATTTTGAAACCTGCTTGTCTTACATCGTACATTCTGGCTTCTTTTATTTGCCATAATTCATTTATCCTAAATCCTTCTTCTATCTCATTTATTGATTTATAATCTATATTAACAATTTTCAAGATATGTTTTGCCATTGATAAAGACCATTTTGCTACGTTTATCTGATTCATATTTTCATATATTTCATCAATTTCTTTTCTCAGTTCATTATTCCTGAATTATTCATAGATTTTCAGAAAACGTCTTGAAACGTTAGTCTTCCAACATATTTTGTCTTTCCAGTTCACACCCAAAAGGTGTGAAAAAAGAACCCCAATCTGTTATGGTTAATGTACGACCAACAACCAAAGAAAGGGGTTCTCTCAATGGCAACTTTACACGAAAATACGCTAAACTTCAACAAAAAAATGACGGTTACAAATACTGGAGGTAATCTCTCCACGGATGCTGGTCTCGTTTTAGTTAAAGAATTCCTTTATTCAATCGGATTCGAACAGTTGATGGAGAGAAAGCTTCATTTTCAAGACTCCCGTCTTTTACCTACACATTCAAATGAAACCATCCTTGAACAACTGATTTTCCAATTAATTGCAGGCTATGATACCGATGCATCTGCCAACATCTTACGTCATGATCCTTTCTTCCAGCAGATGCTTGAAAAAAGTACATTGGCTTCACAACCTTCGCTTTCGCGTTTTTGGGATCGCATTAGTGAGAGTCCCGATGCGCTTTTGCAGCTACAAGCGCTCAATCAAGCGATGCTGGATAAGGTACGCATACAACGTAATGCAACAGAACTGGTTTTGGATTTGGATTCCACATATAGTGACACCTACGGCGATCAAGAAGAAACGGCCTTTAACACACATTATCAAACAACCGGTTATCATCCGCTCGTTGCCTTTGATGGTCTGACCAAGGACTTTCTGAAGGCGGAACTGCGTTCCGGAAACACATACTGCTCAACCGGGGCAGCCGATTTTTTGAATCCGCTTCTTGAACACTATAATCAGACCGCTCCAGTCAGCACCATTCTTGTCCGCGCAGATAGTGGCTTTGCAGCGCCGGAACTGTATGACCTCTGTGAAGAAAAAGAGCATCAGTACGTCATTCGGCTCAAACGGAATGCCCGCTTGCATAAGTTCGCGGAACAGTTTGTTCAAGTTGGGGATGAGACCGAATGGAGTCAGAAGGAAGAGCATTTCTACTCCATTCGCTACCAAGCCGGCACTTGGAAGCATGATCGTAGGGTTTGCATTCGTTCTGTCAGGGAAGCAAATGAACTGATTTTCCACCATGAATTCATTATCACCAATCTATCCGATGTTGTCTCGACTGAACAAGTCTACCAAACGTATTGGAAGAGAGGTACGATGGAGAATTTCATCAAGGAAGCCAAAAATGGCTTCTTCTTCGACAAGACGGACAGTTCTCATTTCTTGGAGAATGCCGTCCGCATGATGGTCAGCGTCCTTTCCTATAACATCAACAATTTTATACGCACACTAGCTTTCCCGGAAAAGACCAAAGGCCTACAGATACAAAGTATTCGTCTTCGGTTTTTCAAGATCGCTGGGAAACTGATCCACAGCGGAAGACGCATGATGCTAAAACTCAGCACCCATCATGTCTACCAAGATGAATTTTTTCATATCCTACGGCAAATTCAATCCTTGTCTTGGTGAGGAGACCCCGCAAATTTAAAAAAAACGTTCGAACAAAGGGATTAGTATGCCCAAAAACACAATAACAATCGCATTCCGTGCTTCTTTTCGTCTCTAAGAGACGTTTTGAAAGGGAAAAAATAATAGCTCTGCCAAAAATCCAATATTGCAGATGAAATAGAGTTGTTCTTATCAAGATTTGGGGTGGTATGAATAATTCAGGTTATTATCTATTATTTTTATTTTTGGTTTTGTTGGCATGGTAACACCTCCTTGAATACAAACAATTCTACTGAATTCTTGTTGGGATAAACTCAGACCTACCAATTTAAAATACACTATTTTACATAGTTTCATGTATCTTAAATATAGGTAAATAGGGCTGCAAAATTATTTTTGCAGCCCTATTTTATTGATAGAGTGAATAAGCTCTTTTCTTTAATTTAAATATATCAAAAAGTAAAGTTTAAATGATTAATAATATGGCTATAATCCTTCTTGATAGTATTAAGTTCACTAGGGATTCTTGAACCCCTGGATTATTCTTTCTATTACAACCATAGAGTCTTCTACTGCTTTTTTCTGATCACTTTCTTCTGCCACCCATATAGAAATTTCATTAATGGCTCCTGATAAAGCATGTGTCAATGCTACTGAAGAAGTATGCTGAAGGATACCGTTATCTTGTAACAGTTCGATTTGATTTTGTAATAGTTTCATAGAATTTTCTCTATCAAATTTGCGAAAAGTTTGCCATCCCAAAACAGACGGGCCATCTACTAGTAAAATCCTATACATATTTTTCTTTGAAATAGTTTCGATAAATATTTTGCAGCCTTCGATCAATTGCTCCAATTGATCATCATGTTGTTCGTCTACTGCACTAATTTCTTCTGCAATCATTTGATGTGCATGCTCGAAAACAGCATAAAACAAGCCTTTTTTGCTGTTGAAATGGTGATATACTGCACCACGTGTCAATTGAGCAGCTTGGACTATATCTTCCAACGAAACTTTTGAATAACCATTTTCCGTAAATAGATCTGTTGCAATTTCTATTAACTGTTTCCTTGTCTGATTAGCCTGTTCTTTTGTTTTCTTCACTTTAAATTGCCTCTCTATAATTCATTTATTATGTCTAGTACTCTGGGATCTTCCTTTTTAACTAGAGTGCGTAGCCCTCTCTTTATAACTGCCGGAGGCATAGTTGTTCGTCTTTCCAGTATCCATGATAACACGATATCTGGCTCTTCTTTAGATAAATCGTTTAAATGATTGCCTACAGATTTCCTGACGTAATCAGACGAATCGTTTTTTAATGAATCAAGCAATAACAAATTTTGATTTATATCTCCATTTATATAGTCTATTTTTTGGGCCCAAGGTAATCTTGGGCGTGTTCCTTCGCTTACCAGTCGTCTTACATGAGGACTACTATCCTTTATCCATATATCAAAATAGTCTAAACATTCGTTTGTATTATTCACAATAAATGGGCGGATTGCATATTCTGAGGTGTGTCTTTGAGTTATTTCACGAAGTGCTTCTAAAGATAAAGAAACATGATTGGTGCCATAAGATTCTACATAGCGTGCTATTGGCATAAGAAAGTAGCCATTCGTAAACATTCCTTTTTCTGTCTTGTTTATGGGTCCCAATATAGATAATAATATAATAAGTGATTTATCATATTCTTTAGGTAGTGCTGCATGTAATTCTTCTGCAATTATTAAAACACGTGCTTTTAATTCTTTGTTCTCTACTCTCTTCGAAATATTTTCAATAAATATTTCATTAGGAAACAATGTATAGTTTAATGAAATTAATGTCGCTAACCTTTCAGCTAACTCCTTGTCAAAATAATATTTGAGTGAAACGTACTGTCCCATGATTAATATTCACCTTGATTATCATTATTATATTGTTTTGTATAGCTTTCATCCGCAGGTATAACTTCGATTATATCTATAAGAATGTTATTAGGGTCTTTTATAATAAAATGACGTTGTCCGAATACTTCGTTGCGTATATCTAATTCAACAGGCAATTTGTTTTCAACAATAAGTTTTTGGTAAATAGTATCAACATCGTCTACCTCTATGTTTAATAAGAGTCCTTGTACTGACTTATCAAAACCTTTAGGAATTGATTCATGATTGGTATTAAGTAGAGCTAATTCACTATTAGTTTGGGTATTAATAAGGCTCACATACCAGTCAGCCTCAAATGAGATTGAATACCCCAAATAGTCCATATAGAATTCCTTACTTCTCTGTATTTCTTTGGTCATTAATACAGGATAGAAACTATTCCATTTCATTTAGATCACTCTCCTTTAAGATATAAACATATTATACATACATACTGAATGTATGTAAAGAAGTTGTGTGTTTTTTAGTTTGAGTGCTTCAAACTAAAAAACAAGGTTATTAACGTATTTTATTTATACGACCCTCATAGATAGATAGGGATTTGCAATACCAATAGTTGGAAAAAATATGAGCGTATAGATTGAAATAGATTCCTTCGCCCTAATACATGAAATTAAATAATTTCATGTATGAATCAAACTTTGAGAATTGTCTTAATAGTGATTATTTTGGATACATTTCATTAATCAGTATTTACTAAGTGAATTATATGATTTTTATTTTTGAAACCAGCTAGCTCACTAAAGATACTAGGTTTTAATTCATTTATAATTTTTAAAGATTCCCATGTAATATCTTGATCATCATTATCTATACCATGATATTCTTTTTTCTCTTTTATTTTACCTTTATAAACAAAAAGAAATTCATGAAAATCCTTTTTTGATTGTTTTTCTAAGAAAAAATTTTCAATTACTGAAAATAATTCTACATCATAAAATTTTTCTCCAGTTTCTTCCAAAACTTCACGTTTTACTGCTTTACTAGTAGTCTCTGAAAATTTTACTCTACCACCTGGTAAAGAAATTATTCCATCAACGTATTTAGAAACTAGTAAACTATTTTGGCTTTCTATCCATGCTGCTACCCTAATATTTAATTTTCCTGAATCTGTATCTAAAGTTAAATCCATATTAAATTACTCCTTAACGTTTATTTAAAATAATAAAAATGAGTTAAAAATATACCTTATTTTAAAAAGGTTCTTGATACACGACTTTATCTCATTTCATGTATCAATTATTTTTTATAATATGATTCTTCTACAACCTGATTTATACTTTCATAGCATAAATCATATATTTTTTCATTCCATTTTTCTCTATCATACATAGCGGTGGGTATTGTTTTTATTCTGACGGTTTTAGTCGTCCCGCTTGCAATAATTTCATCAACTAACTTTTCCATTTTACATGAGTCAACACATTTAGAGACCTCGGCCATCCAAAAAATTAATTCACCACATTTTATTGATTTACTAAATGTAGTTTCAGGTTTACTTCTGTCACAATATGACTTAATCAAATGCCACCATTGATTAGGCTCACCTTTTCTATAATCAACCTCTACACCCTGTTTTTTCGCAAAATTCATATAACCTTCATATTTACTTTGTTGATAACCAGCTTTTATTAGCTTTTTAGTCAAAGGACAGTCGTCGTTTTCTCTTTTTTCATAATAACTTCTAACTTGTGCAGTATTCATTTTTTATTTTCTCCTATATAAGTTGAATCTATGATTTACATTTTGATGCACAAACGGTCAATTACTACATCGAGCATTTGATTGACACCTGTGAGGAATGATTGGACATTTTTGCGGATTTCAGCGACCGATGAATAGAATACGTTAGCTATTACATCGGCTGGAAGTTGGTTCACAATGATCTGAACTAACTCTTCTCGTTGTTGCGGTATTAATTTATAAGAAGCACCAGGTGCTTTTCCAGGTTTTAATCCTTCTATTCCGTGCTACTTATAGGAATTCACATAATTATAGACGGTTTTTTCAGATCGACCAATGATTATGGCTATTTTCTCGGCGGAATAATCTTGCAAGTAAAGATACACGGCTTGATAGCGTTGGTACATACGTTTGTCGCGTGTATCCTTCATCAACGTAAATAAAGCAGGAACATCATCTTGGTGTAAAGTGTTCATTTTTCTCCACTCCTTCGCGAGTCAGCTTCTTTAAGGTCATTATACCGCGAAGGTAGTAGGAGATGAAATAATTCAGTTCAACTTATATATATCAATAAAATAATTATTGTCATAAACTTAGAATAAGCTTGATATAAGCTTCACAGCGAAAAGTATATTTTAAATTTCAAATAACCTTGACACCCAATAATAATGCTCACCTTTAATACCAGACATTTTCTTCCTGAAGGGACTGAACAGTTCAGAATCCTATTTGAATAACTATGTTCCTATCTAATTTTTTAGCTTAAATAAGGTTCTAAGCCTCCGTACTTAATTGCAGTTTTCTCTTATTACGCGTCAAAGTACTCTTACTGATTCCGGTCATTTTTTCTACCTCTTTGTAGGAATGGTCCTTCAATAGATTCATGGCCAGATTGATTTGTTGCTGATTGAATTTTTTGGGTCGGCCTTCCCGGAAGTCGGGTTTCTGCTTGGCCAGTTCTTTCCCTTCCTGCGTACGCTCCACAATCAGATCGCGTTCAAAATCCGCAAAAGCACTGAAGATTGTGAAGATCAATCTTCCAGTGGACGTATTTTCAATAATCCCTAAATTCAGCACGTTGATCCGAACGCCCTTCTCGAATAAAAGCTTGATCGTGTTCAATGCGTCTTGCGTGCTGCGAGCGAAGCGGTCCAGCTTCGTTACAACTAACGTATCTCCTGTCTCAATTTCCTGAAGGAGTTTTTGAAATTCGGGACGATCACTTTTTGTTCCGGTGATTTTCTCAAAGTAGACCCGATCGCAGCGTTCCTCCTCGAGTTGACGCAGCTGTCCTTCCAGATCCTGTTGGCGGGTACTCACCCGTGCATAGCCATATTTCATTTTTTTCGCCCTCGCTTTTGAACATAAGTTATGACACCTTTGTATCCCTTGATTTTACTAGAGCAAGAAACCATAGTCAATACTATTGAGTTATGAATATAAAGAGTCATATCATTGGTGGAATAATTGTATTTTTCGAACTTTGTTTACGAATGCTACTTCCTCATATATACAAAAGACAGAAATCGAATGGTTGATTTCCGTCTTTTGTAATATGCCCTTTTTATTTTTAGAAAACAAAAAACTCTTTAGCTTTTTCAATAGTTTTCGCCCCGACACCATTAATTTCTTTTAAATTTAATTCAGTTATTCCACCATATACTACACGAGCTTTTACAATTTTTTTGGCTATTGTTCTACTTACCTCTAAAGCACTTTCAAGTTCATCAAGTGTAGCATCGTTAATGTTTATTTTTTCTTCCTTCCTATTTGTTTCTTTTAAGTAGTCAAGTAAATATCCCACCATAATATAGATTTGAAAGATAAATAAAACACTTTGGACTTCACTAACTTCAGCATGAACGCCTTTATTCGTACCTTTATATAAGTTCTGGATATTTAACCCAATCAAATCAACTAAAGACTTCGCACTTGCCTTATCACCTTTACTCTCAATTGCTTCATCCATAAATGCCCAAATACGATTGACATACTGTTCTTCACCTAATTTTCTTTCTCCAATAAGAGTTTCGCGAGGAGGGTAAATTGTATCTGCTAATTCTTTTAGAAACCTCCGGGCAGTGGTAAGTGCTTGTGATCGTTCTTCTGCCACTTTAGAATTCATACCTTTGAAACTAAGCATAAGCTGTTCTGCAATAATAGGATTTAAGTCTAACAATTTGTCATCAATTTTTTCTTTAAGAATATCGAACCCATCTCTAAGAGAATCAGAATATGTTACTTCATTATATAATTTGACCGTCTTCTCTAATGCAATATTTCTAATGAGAGACAAGTGATCTAAGACATTGTTTTTATATTCCGTTCCGTTATTTCCGTGTTTTTTTAATGATGTTTCAAAAATGTTCTCAATGGCTTCTATAGATCTAAAGCCGCCTGAAGCTGGTGAGATCTTATGAGCCGCTTCTCCACTATATATAAAAGATTCAAAATCAAAACTCCTTCCCTGTAATATAGTAGTAGGCAGTTCATATTTTTTATGCTTTTCGTTTGACTCCATTACCTCATCCATTATTTTTTTAACTTCTCTTACAGAATTAGCTTCACCTAATTCGAGATTAATCCATGTAAGGAGGTTCTCTTCCTTCAAAAGTAAAGCAGCTTGTTTTAGTTGATATAAACCGGAATATATCTTCTTTTTATCATTTGATAGTATTTCCTTAGCCGCTTCAAGAAGCTTTATGGCATCTTCTCTTTGTCCCATTTATTTCTCCTATCCCCTCTAATTTTTCTGGTTTAACTCTTCAATAAGAACCATATTATCTCTAAATCTTATCTATCTCATTTTAACTTCACTTTCAGCAGTCAGACAGATAAAAAGAAAAGGGATAAAATATTATCTATCCCTTTTCTTTTATCCAATTATCAAATGTTTATGTCTTGCTCCCTTTTAATCTACTAATTGTTATTGAAGGGTACTAAATAGTTATATTTAATACAATCAGAACGAAGATTAGAATTTTCCAACAGACGTTCACACTCTCTTTCTAAATTATTTTCATCAAGTTGAGAATTACACAAAGTGGATAAAAGGACTCGCGTATCTGCAATTAAAGAGTTAAGTTTCTCATATGTCAGGGCATAGGAATGTTCTGCCATAGCTGTAGAATTAGCTAGGTTCTGAGGATGAACACTAACTCTTATGCATTCATAATCTGGGTACTCTTTTGCAAACCATTCAGAAGCTACTAATAGTTGTCCGTGTTCCCCTTTTGTTAGTACATTTTGTTCTTTCTTTCTACTCTTTGCTTCAATAACAAATCCAACTTTTTCAGGTAACAACCACAGAAGATCTGGCCCTTTTCCATTTCTATCGTGACGCTCAGAACTTAACCCTATAGCAGTGGCTAAATCACATAGTGATTGTTCAAATATATTAGCGGTTGCATCTGAATGTAGGTTTGAGACGATGCTTTCAAAGGATTGTAAATATCCCTGACGTAGTCGATATTCTCTTATGTTTCTGACAATCGCCTTTGCTTGAGAACCCGGTAAAGCTAAAGGACGATATGGTGGACTAACTTTTGGTCTAATTAAGTTTCGGTTGTTAGAGTAGGCTTGACGTTGTAAATCCAGAGCCCTTTCTGTATTGCCCCAATTATCGGTTATACGAGCTGCTAACTGTTGAAACCATCCTATTTGTTGGGGATCCTCACCCATTTCAGTTTGCCTAATTGCTTTTTCAAGTCTAGCAACAGCATTCTCATGATATCCATCACTCCAAAGATTTACTGCTTTTCTTTCAGTTATAGCTGGCATTAGATTGTATTCGCTAGTTTTTCCCTCGTCAACCATTTCAGCTAGAGTCTCCGCATGGTATTCAACCCAATCCTTGTCTCTATCAATACTTCTATTAATAGTCTCCACAAGTTCACTCGGAGTATTTATTTCTTTACTAATCTCTATTCCCATATCTAATTGAGCACGAGTAGCACTAGTAAGAAATCTAAAGTTAGTTTCTTTTGCAACCCATGATGAAATATCCTTTCCTACTAGTAAAATTACACAGTGATCTCCTGATCCACGTGCTCCTCTTCCAATCCCTTGTTCAATTCTTTGAGCTAACATACGAGTGATTGTAGTACCACCGTACAAAGTATTTGCCCTGAAAAGCTCATAATTAGAGGTTCCTGATGGCAAGCCATTCATAAGCAATAGTCGACAGGAGTCTCCAGGAAGATCAATCCCATCATAACGATTGGCAAAAACCACTGGCCCTCTCATACTTTCTTCCTGTAGTTCGGAAACTAATCTCTCAACTTCTCTTGAACCTTTTGCAATAGTAGCTATACTTTTCCATGTGTCTGCACTCTTATCTGAGGATACAAGAATGACACTTCCAACTTTTTTTACATCTGCTGCCCATTTAACAATTATTTCGCTATGTTGTTGTTTATGCTCATAGGACATTAATTCGGGTATAAGAATCATTCTTTCGCTAATTCCTGCTAATGAACGAGACTTGAGAGGTTTTTTGACGGATTCTGGATTAGCGTCAAAAGTACGAATAATTTCACTATCATCAGCAATAGTTGCTGACATGTATATTCTTCTAGGTGCATCGTGAAATGTTGGAAACATATTTAACATAGGTAGAATTGGTGTAATAGTAAAGGAATTTTTACTAATTAATGCATGACAAAGGTGAAGATGGTCCCTCAACAGGGACCATACTAGAGGATATTTCTCATTATCAGACTTTAGTTGTTCTCTTACAGCATCTAATTGCTCATGCCAGGCCCAATAAGGAATTTCTAGAATCGAGTAATCAGAACCAGCTATTATATCTTCCAATGTTCCAAGCTTATCTATTTCTCTAAAAGACTTACGAAATAAATCCGCTAAAGATAAATAACGAGCATTATTATCATTTGATTTTACTTCAAGAGTGAAAGAGTCGCGGATTACTGAGAAGGCTGCATGTGCATCATCAAGAATAATAGCCCCTACTTTTTGTGGAATCGATCCCCCTCGAATACCAAACTTACTTTTCCCGTGGAATAATGCATTATATGTGGCAATCATAATAGCCTTCCCATTTACAAAATCATTATTGAGAGGTTGCCCTGATTCATATGGTACAGCCTTAATGCCTAACTCTTCAGCCTTTTCTAGGGTTTGTTGCACCAATTGCTTAGTGGGTGCTAGATAAAGAATTGGTTCCCCCGTTTCATTTTGAGTAGATTGGGCCATAAGTAAACCTACTAAAGTTTTACCGCCTCCAGTGTGTAATTTAATAACCATATCACGCTCATCTCGACGACTATACCATTGCTGAAGAATTTCGGTTTGACTACTATATAAATCGTTAATACCTTGCGGTTTAGGGAGCCTTCTGAATATCTCTATTGGGTCAGTAGATTTAGAAGCTTCGTTTTGGGACCTTAATTTTTTGAAATCAACCATGTTATGTTGTCCACCTCATGCAATGAATTTTTAATTCTTTAAATAATTATGTAAATTATTTTATAATTACATTTTATCACTATTTCAAGGTTTTTGAGCGATATTATATTTTTTGTATCTATTTTAAAAACAATATCCAGTGATTATTACTGCATACTACCTATTTATCCTCTCAATTTACTATGCACCCATGATATACAAAAAGAGTTTCATAAGATTAACCTTCTATCTCTGTATGTTTTGGGTACACCCTAAACAGACAAAAGATTAATTTGTAACCTATCCATCTTTTTCTCTCAATCGAAGAACAGAAGAAACTTTTAGCCGCCTTTTGAAGAATAGACGGCTAAAAGTATTTAAAGTGATTCTGTTTATAGGTGCCTTGTATACCTAAGGAATGATTTGAAGCCTTAGAACCTTAAATAAACTGCACCTCAATATACTTGTCCAGGGGAGTGGCAACTTCTAGCCGCATGCTCTCTTTCTTAAAAGCCTCATTAAATGTTAGGTTAGCGGCTCGACAATGGGCGATGTTGTAGACACGTACTCGTGCTGTTTTCCTTTTTCTCCTACTCCAAGTATCTGTCGCGGATCTCACGATAATGAGTTTTCCCCGCTCTAACATTGTTAGTATATATCCGTTTCTCACGGAGAATTTATTTTGAAAGATGTTTAGTATACCCAGGATAAACTTTGAGTAAAGGTGTCGCCTCCTAGCCGCGAATTATATGGAAGTTGAGAATAACTAGTATAATGCACATACATATATGTGTGGTAAGCCACTGAACCACTCCCAGTAGCATATCTTCCTAAATAGGTTGCACCTAAAATAGGAGAGTTCTCAGAAATAATCACTAATCCACACTTCGTGCAACGAAAGCAATATGCATTTCTTAATAAATAAGCTCCACTAGGGCTGATAACATCCCCTCGAGCGTTTCCTTGCATGGTATGTTTTCCACCCCCTGAGCAGGCGACATACATGGGTTGAATGATGCTGCCATCAATAGTGCCGATGCTCTGAATTCCCTTGGTATCATGTATGTGGGTATCTTGCTCTTCTACTACCATAGAATTTTCCCATGTATTGGTTGAATTATCGGTAGCAGCAAAAACAGACGTAAAGCCAGTAGAAAAGAGAAATGCCAAAATCGCCAAAAATCTAAATAGCCAATTTACTTTCTTTTTCATAAAAGTACCTCCTTACAATATTTAATATACTTGTTGTATAATGGTAGAACATAGAGACAAAAAGGATGGGGGAAAAAGTAATGAGTAATCGAGAGCAACAGAAAAAATATGACAGAGAAAGCAATGTAGATAGTTCTATCTATTCTAGGGTCAATATTGGGCAGGGTGCTAATAATAAGTTTGATAGCCCGAACCTCACACATTCAGGAGGGAGCATGAGCAATCCAGATGAAAAAAGGAAGGCTACTTATTCCCCGCTGTCAAAAACTATTATCTACTATGCGTGTGGAGTGATTTTTACAGGGACAATAGCTCTGCTAGGTTTACAATTATTCCATGATTACTTTTATGGCAGTGGAATGAATGAACTTTTCCCCTCTCTTATACTTATATTTTTCTCTCTAGTGGGGGGATTTTCTATTTCTAAGTTTCTGTTAAAGAGAATAAATAATAAACGAAAAGAATGAAGAATTATATCAAAAAATATTGATACAATTGAGTCCAGAGGGTGCTCATTTTGGAAAAATTATTATTCTCCTTTCTTTTGATTTTTTTTGAAAAAAATATTTTTGAAACCGCTAACAAAATTAAGTATATCTATATTTTATGTTTATCCTTAAAATTATTCTTATAGTAATATTTTTAAGTTTTTTTAATAGAAACTAGTTTCGGAGTTAAGTCGTTTTTGATGTCCCCCCTCGAACTATTGAAGTGAAAATGAAAAAAGAGAAACTGTCAGCTCAAATGGAGAAGGGAGTTTTTCTTTTTTAGTTTCTCTTTGTCCAAAACTGCCACCACTTTTTTTGCTCACAAGAATCGTCTGCCGATTCAACTACCTCGTTTTCCTTCTCCTGGACGACTTGCAATTGAAGTTGAAGGCGTTCATTATGATGGTTGGCCTGAAGAGTCAGTTGTTGCTGCTGATTCACTAATTTTTGTAGTTGGCTTAGCTGCTCATCCTTCCTCTCTAATTGGTCATACAGTTTAGCTTTCTCCTCTTTCAACTCTTTAATCATCATTTTCAGCGCGCCAACTTCTCCATCAACCGGTTGGTTGACAGGTTGATGGAGAAGTTGGCGCGTTTTTGACGGAAGCTCTTATTGAATCAGCTATTTCTTCCGTCAATTGGTAAGCTCCTTCAAGCTTTTTCGGCGTCAACTCGGATGGCAACTGGTTGATTTTCTTGTGTATGGCTTGCTTGGAAACTCCTAACTATTCTGCGAGTTCTCTTACTGTAAAGGTCACTGCTTTCCTCCTTCTATTCTTTTAGCTCTTTTCTACTCTATGCCTCGAATTTTTACATTTTGTAAATATTGCTGAATAGAGATCTTCAGGTATTTCACGATATTCTGCTTGTCCTCGCTATATCCATCCTGATTGGCAGCCACATAGCTTAGATGTTCCTTCACACCATTCAATCCACGTTTCTCCTTCAGCTGGTTATATAAGGGATATACTTGAGTCTGAAGGTTTCCCATCAAGGAAATATCCTGCATATCATGAAAGCTAATCAATTCGTTTCCAAAGAGAATAGAAGTGTATGGGTTTTGCATGGCTTGAGCATACAAATTCTCCTGCTCCTGCTGTTTCCGCGCCTTCCCCATTTGGTAGGTAGGATCGCTCTCCTTATATGGCATAGCAGATCTAGGTTGTTTTTTATCAATGTAGAACTTGATTCCAACAACAGAACGCCCTTTTTTTATTTTTTCGTAGGTCATTGTGAAATGGGTGTGTTCATTGATTTCCTCTTTAGCTGGTTTTAGCACTCTTGCTTCAAAATTATCAACCCTGTTATATTCCTTTAGTGTATTCGTCATTCTCCGCAATTCTGGCATGCTTATATAAGGATTTTTCAGTCTCTCCAATTGTTCTTCATTGCGACTTCCTGTCCCTTTATAGGTGTCATACTGGTTATAGTTCATAGAGAACCACTTATAAAAAATGATGCTGTACTTACTATTGAGTTCCATGATGTCGGTGATCAAGTATTGGGTGAAGTTGGTTTTCAACTCGATTAGGTAGGGCATGATGTCGTCGGTAAACTTAATCTTCAGGGTGTCGCTATAGTCATTCCATTCACTGCTGGAGATGGGAGAAATGATTTTATACTTCCATTTCCCCTGCTCGTTTTCCTCCCTCACCTCGAAAATGGATTGTTGGTGTAGGGTGGTCAGGGCGCTTTTAAACCGCGTATGCTTATCATTATCTATTACTTGAAAAAAGGAGTATACGGTCGATTTGGATAAGTACACTGTGTGATCACGGGGAAGATTATCCGTATCAATGCAGGAGACCGCCAGCTCAAAGATTTTGAGCGGAACCTTGTCCATTCTTGCCATGCTTGTGACTAAATCATTGGATTGCACTACTTTTTGATCCTTCAGATCATCCATATGGACCACCTTCCGTGGTATACTTTGGGGTGTATAAGGCATAAAGAGACCACCTTTTCTTTTTTTTAGAGAAAAGATACTTCCGACAAAGTAGGTTTCCTCTATGCTTTTTATTATAACCTAAATACCCTACATCTAAATATCAAATGTAGGGTATAAAACAGTTTTTTGTAGTTGTATGAACAGTTTTTTGTAGGGATAAGCACTGTTTTTTGTAGGTGTTTATCAGCTGTAACCCTTGGTGTAGCTGATTTTTTTTTGCTCCAAAAGCTTTAAAAGAAAAAGTATAAAAGATAAATTTAACTAATAGAGTATTTTACTCTTTTATAAAACAAAAAAGACATCTAAAAACACTTTACTGTCGTAGATTTAAAGATTCTCTATAGTACTTCGATTGAGGCTCACTTCGTTCCTGCAGGGCAAACATATATACCCAAAGGAAGGTAAAACCAGGTCGAACAGTGCATATGAATAATCCTCTTGGACGACGAGGGCTATATATTACTGGAAACGGCAAGTGTGTTATATTTATCAATGGCAACTTGCCCCGAAAGGGGGTACTATTCATGCTTAAACAAATCTTCACATTGATTGTCGCCCCAATTATTGTTGGGCTAGTCATTGAGCTAGTTTCTCGTTGGTTGGACGAGAAAGACGACGATTAGCAAGTTGTCCACTAACCCACACGCTCGGAGTCGCAACGGGCGCAAAAAAAGACCACCTCTATTCGCTGTAGAGGTGGTCTTTGTGCTATTCATGCTCGAAATCTTCACATTTCGCACTTTTATTATAGCACATCGGCAAAAAACTAACCAGAAGTAACTTCATATACCGCTGAAACATGTAAAACCTCTGTGCACCCCTAATAGTATTCAACGATTGGATCTTCCTGTCCAAATGCTTCAACTTGTTCAATATTCATTTTTGCTGCCCTGAGGTAATCGAAATAGGTATCAGAATCGTCGAAAATAGACTGTTTTTGAGCGTTTAAGAAATTTCATTGTTGTCACTTGAATTCGGTCAGGAGCAACCATTTTCGACTTTCTCACAGGCACTGGAGAAACGGTCTTTGGTTTCAAGTCTTGTTAATAAAGATTTCGAATGAATGCCATTTACAACTGATCATTGCGGAAACAACTGCTAAGGGTAGTGTCTTCAATTTTCCGCGCCTTCCCTTTTCATATGTGAATATGACATTCATATACTTGTATTCAGCCGAATTTTTGCGTTTTAAAGCCGATTCGGTGATCGTGGTATAAATTCACGGCCGACTCTTTTAAATGTCTGAGAGCGCTGTTATTGGTGTTCTCAGGCATGAAAATCTCGATAACCTGCTTCGAAAACTCTTTTTCAGCGAACTATGGCAATCCTTAGCGTCTGCCATAGTTCATCCTTTGCGAAGTTTAACACGTAATGTTTTGCTTGCCGACTACCCTTTTTATTAAACCGATTTGATTTCTCAATTGTTCTGTTTCTTGCCTACGTGGTCAATAATCCATGTTTGCAATTTGGCCGAAGGGCGGTTGGCACAAAATCCAGTACTATGCCTTCCATTTATCTTTACTTTACTTTATAATTTAGTAAAGTAAAGATAAAAGAGAGGAGGAGTCACATGTTAAACGTCTCTGAAGTGCTCAACATTCTTGAAAAAGAAGGCCTGACGAGTTCTAGACAAGTTGTCTTACGTTGGATCCGTCAAGGAGACCTGCCAGCTATACAAAAGACCCGAAAAGAAGGCTATCAGGTGGCGCAACCAGACCTCGCTGACTTTATCGCCAGGAAAAAAGAAGCAGATGCAAGCACCGAATCCGATGAACAGACAACCGACGACTATCATGCAGGCTACCAGGCAGCCATAAAAGATCTGTTGGAGAAAGCTATGGTGAGTGGGTCCGGAGACCTTTTTCTTTTCAGGAAAAATGCCAGTATTCCGATCCATTTAGCGGATTTCAAGGAAATGGCGGCAAGAAATTTCAGCACCGGGAAGAACAATCCCTTCTACCAAACCGCGATCAAGAATCTCTTTCACCCCTTCGGACGGAAGACACCGGAGAACATCATCTATGTCTATCCTTTGGGAGATTATTATAAATTAGCCAACCTGATTATCAGTAAAGAAGAATTAGCCGATTTCATGAAAGAGATGGACTTTGAAGGTGCCAGTCTTTCCGATGTTTTCGCGCACCTTTATCTTTACTATCTAACATCGGGTAAAGTAAAGTAAGAAATACTTCCATCGATTCAGACAAAACGAGGTTTTTGGGACGTTTTATCCTTCTATTCAGAAAAAACACTTCCGAAATAACGCATTTTAAGGTGATTTCAGATTTATTTTGCCGGTAAGCCATCATTAAGAAATGAAAGGGTGATTTCATGATTGACTATCGTTACCAAACATTCCTGGTTTTAGCGGATTCCTTAGACTATGCAAAGGTTGAGGAAGAACTGTGCCTATCAAAACCAGCGATTACGCAGCATATCCACTATCTCGAAACTGATCTCGAGGTTAAATTATTCCAGAACCAGGGTGGCAATTTCGTTTTGCAACTAACAATTATTTTTTAGTTCTATACATCTTACCTTCTAGAACAGCGAACAGGGCAGCTAAAAAAAATAATAAATAAATATAGACATTATGATTTGCATTATAGGCAACATGTGAAATAGAAAGTAGAAAATCTTGGTAAAGACGAATTATTATTGCGCCTATAAGGCATATTACAGAACTAACTATATACATAAATTTCTCCTCCAATTCGTTTGTAAGCCTTCCCTATCAATAAATTATACACTGCAATAAATATGTTGTACATAAAAAAGGAAATCTAAAAATGAAAAAAATCTACATAAGCTTTTATATCCTTCTCTCACTACCCATATCATTTTCTTTTGTCCCATCTGTTTCTGCGTCTACTGAATCCGTGTCCGAACCTACTTCTCATGGTCCTTCGTATTTAGTAGAGCAAGCTAATAACTTTTCTGATCAATTTGATAATGACATCCAACCCTATAGTTCTGCAACCGTAAGGAACACTATAATTAGTTCCTCACGTTACAACTACAAATGGATTGGGTACTTAAGTGAATCTGCAGAGTGGACAAGGGCTTCCTCGTACATCCTGTCAAGTGGCAGGTCTTATTTAGTTTCAGGCAGTATGACGTATGAAGGTATGGGAGTTTCTCTCTCAACAACTTACTCTTCTGGTGTCTCTAGGACACTACCAGCTGATCCTTCTCGGTATAGTAGGCTAGGAATGTATGCCGACATAACTGTTAGAAAATATAAGGGTGAAAGTGTTGATAACTATACCGGACAAGTGTTAAGTACTTGGTATAGCAGTGCCGTCACTTATCATAACAAGTATATAACAGTAGTTTATTAAGCGGAATAATGAAATAAATAGATTAAGAAATCGAATCTTAAAATAGCTAATTTTATAGTTTTTAAAATTCGAAGTTATATTAAAGCATTTCAAAAATACTCATACCCCTAAATTTAACAGAGGATGTGAGTATTTTTTTGTCTATACTAGACTTTATAGTGAGCACTTCCGATTAAAAATTTTCCAATGTTCATGAGTACACGACCTATGCGTCCATTACCATCAGAGAATGGGTGGATCCGCTCGAATTGAATATGTGTATCTAAAATGCTCTCTAATTTTTCTTCTTCAGTAGCTGCATTCTCCAACCGGTATTCTAGGTTATCCACCAACTGTTGAATAAGAAATGGCGTTTCTCCTGGTGTAGCTGTTTGGAATTCTGCACCTATAATCATGTTTTCGTTCTTTTTGAATTGGCCTTTATCATATTGAAGGCGATCAGTTAAATCAGCATGAATTTCTTTGATAATAGACACCGGAAAACGTCATCTATGTGTATCCTTTGGGAGATTATTATAAACTGGCCAATCTGATCATCAGTAAAGCAGAACTAGCAGCGTTCAAGAAAGAGATGGATTTGGAAGGTGCCAGTCTTTCAGATGTTTTCGCGCACCTTTATCTTTACTATCTAACCTCGGGTAAAGTAAAGTAAGGAGCCCACTCGTGTCGATAGGCTTTGCTTTGACGTACCTGGCAAAAACTTAAAGGGCATAGCTTGAAAGAATATTTATAACTTGTTTGCGTTCGAATGAAGTAACAGCAATTGGTAAAGGATTGATCAGAGATGTAAAAATCTGCGGCTCCATTTACTTCAAAGTGCGGAAAGAATCTCCGTTTTTTTAACGAATGGTGCTCACTTCCATTTTTATTTATTGCCAGCTTCAGAAGACCCGCAAGGATGAGAAATTTGGACGCTATTTGTCACAAGAGCTGGAAGAAATTGATTATGATTTTTCGAATGCTCACAGCCAGGTACAGACTTTATTAGCGAACTTCTTTCTTCGCAGGGGGGCTAAAAGAAAATAAAAATATGCATATCCCTGATTTCTTTATATTTTTCCATGAGCATAAGGAGGTCACTCCGCTGCGGTTTTCTCAATCTCTCGAAAACCGCGGCAGATCAGGCAAAGCCTGATGCGTCCTCTACTCCGCTCAAAACGACCCAAAAAGGCCTATTTTAATAGTTTTTAATAGGAATTAATAGTTTTTAATAAGACTAAAACACATTTTTAATAACATTTAATAAGAGGATGGAAGTCACCTTAATCAAGAAGTTCTCCCATCGCTCTACATAATTGAGTAAAGAATGCCGCAGTCCATTCCTATTCTTGCTTTGCTTAAGAATAGTATAAAAGATTAGAGACTTTTCATATCCGATAGTCTATTGAGACAAAATTTTGTAGGATATACTTTGAGGAAATTTGAATTTTCTTGATAAATCGTAGACATATCCGATTAAGAACATACATTCAATAAAACAAATATCTGCTGTAAAGAAAACACACAGGTACTATTATTTGCAAACAGATTTCCTTTCCTTTGATTGAGTGTATGAGTAGGTTGTTTTCTTGGTTATGAACTTCTAGTTCGTCGTTTCCCTACTTATATTAATTTCAACAGGACTTATTTCACGCTAATTATTATAAGAAAGCGACTCTTTCTACTAGACCAGAAAGAGTCGCTTTTCATTAACGGAAGAAAGAAAAGAAGTGTTGTTCACGGGTTTATACGTGCCCGCTATTCTTCCAATAGAAAATCAAAAACATTTTTGTGTAGAATCCCATTTTGGGACATATCCAATCGATCCATCGTAATCAACCATTTTGGGTAATTGTCTGTAATTTTGTCAAAAGCTTTAAATTCTCGTTCTTTTGTCTGCTCGTCCATCACGGAAAGAGAGACTTGAATATACATTTTCATCTCCGATCTTTCTGCAATGAAATCAATTTCGGCGGTCCCGTTTTTGCCAACAAAAACCTGGTATCCTCGTCTGATTAATTCTAAGAACACAATGTTCTCAAGATCGTGGCCCATGTTGGAAGACTTATAGCCGATCAATTGATTGCGTAACCCCATATCGACAATATAGTATTTCCCGTTTGTTCGTAAGAGCTCTTTCCCGCGGATGTCATAACGATTGCACTGGTAAAGAATATAGGCATTACACATCAACATCAAGTAATTATCCACTGTGTCATGGCTGATTTTTGATCCCTCAGAGCGCAACGTATTGGCTATTTTATTGGTGGACAGACTGTTGCCAATGTTATCAAATACAAATTTTGCCACCTTGTAAAAGCCACCAATTTCTCTTATTTCACCTCGGCTAATAATATCTCTTGAGAAAATAGAATCAAAGAGACCTTGGTTAATCGTTCGAATCAAATTTTCGTCTTCCACCAGGTTCACTGCGGGGAAGGACCCGCTGCGGATATACTCTTGATAACGTTGTTCCAGATTGTTTATTGAATCGTACTGTTTAAACTCCAAAAACTCACGGAAAGACAAGGGGTAGACCTTTATTTCAATATACCGTCCGGATAAATACGTAAGGTATTCTCCAGAAAAAAGACTGGAGTTTGATCCAGTCACATAAATATCCGCATTGAACGTCACCTTGAGACTATTTATAACCTTAGCCCATTCCTGAATTTCTTGCGCTTCGTCAAACAGCAGATACACCCGCTTCTGTCCTGGAATCCGTTCCCTCAGATAAGCATGGAGGCGGTGGCCGTCTTTCAAAGGTTCATTTTCCATCTTCTCATAACTGATTTCGATAACTTGCTCTTCTTCTACTCCACGCTCAAGGAGCCAATCTTTATACAGCATTAAAAGGGTTGATTTCCCACAGCGTCGGACCCCAGTCAGTACTTTTACAAAATCGCTGTCTTTTGCCTGAATCAATTTATCTAAATAACTCTGACGATTAAACATACTGTTCCTCCTAAAATCCTGAGACATAAGCGAAATATGTCTCATTTCCAAGTATCTTTCAAATATACTCTAATAATTTTCTTTTTTTGCATATATTTCGATTATACTCTAAAAACTTATTTATTTGTTTTTTTTTTCGATTATACTCGAGGAATTTTTTATTTGTCGCTAAATTTAGTAGATTTGAATGGGAGTCGTCCATTCTTCAATCTGAAAGTGTCTTAAAACCCTTTATTTTCCCACCCACTTTAAAGTAAAAAGGGGTCTAAGGTTAGATTTAGAGCAATATAAGGCCTTTTTCTGCAAAATGAATACACGTTCGCTAATCATTCTTGATAAAAGTCTTTCGAGAAGAGTAAAATAGAGAAAAGAACACTTCCAGCTGAGGGGAAAGGCAGGTGATACTATGTTGCGGGGCGAAAAAATTGTATTTACAGGTAAATTGGATACGTTTTCTCGGAAACAAGCGCAGGCATTAGTCACTGCCTTAGGAGGAAATCCGCAAGCAGCGGTTACAAAGGACACAGCCATCCTTGTAGTCGGAAAGGCGAACACCAATCTCTTTCAAGAAGATCCGCGAAGTCTGAAGATGCAGAAGGTGGAAGCTTTGCAGCAAGAAGGCCACTCTATTTGTGTTTTATCCGAGCAGGCGTTCCTGGAAAAAGCCCTATTGCACATAAACCAAGTGGTGGGGACTATGAGAGGGAATAATAGATAGGAACACCATCTTATTTAATTTTCGAATGTTTAAATGTCTTAAAAAACTCAAAGAAGGAACAAAGCTGACTAAATCACGCTTTATTCCTTCTTTTTTTCGTAGTAGATTTTGATAGGTAGTCCCTATGAGTATCCGACAGCCGATACTGCTGGTCGGTTTTGTACTTTAACAATTGCGATTGGAGTATGTTTAGTGCTTCGTTCAATCCGTTAAGACGGCCTTCTTCTGTATCCAACAATGAATAATGATCAGAGAATTGCTCTGCCGGTGCACCCGAACGCAATTGCTCATGTAGGTGAAGTTCTGTTTCCTTGATATCCAATTTAATGGCAGCTATTTTATCATCAATCTGTTCAACTACATGTGCGAAATGTTCCAATGATGGGTATCCTCCTCATATTTCCTTTTTAAAGACGTATCCTTTAAACCATTGATCTTCACGTTTTAAAACACTTTCCAGCGAGAGCCACTGCTTGTGAATGAAGATTTTATTTCCCGTAAGAGAGCCTCTGAACGGCTGCCTGACTATTGACGCTGTTTACCGCCCGAAAAGATTTTTTGGTTCAATTGATTCGACACAAGACTGTTTTTCTGCAGATTTTCCGACAAAACTTTATCCATTTCGTGACGGCTCATCTGAGATAAGATCGGAATATCCTTCTTAGTGTCCTCTTTACTCACTAGTGCAACTATATTATACAGAAGTTCTTTTAGCTACAGTTAAAAGTAATTGAATGATTTGCACGCTCGTAATCAGTGGCGCTACTAATCTGCATTCTTCATTTACCAGCCCTATCCAGTACAACTTCTTCGGAAATACAGGTTGACAGTATTTTTTGCATGTGATATTTTTGTAACAAATGATACAAATACATCACACGCGGGAGGATTATTCTATGCTATCGTTTAATAAAAAATACCTGGTTCAAAAATGTCTCACAGGTACTGGGCTGAT
>NZ_JBZACX010000003.1:0-27970 GCF_058216495.1 Enterococcus sp. AMC1623
CTCTTATTTTATCATCAACAATCACAAATCACAAGTGATTTGTGATTAATCACTTGTGATTTGTGATTCTATTCTTTTTCGTTTTCTAATTGAATAATTCGTTCAAGCATTTCAAAAAATACGTTCTCATACATGGATAAAACTTTTTTGTCATAGCCTTTATGTTCTGTAATGCCGTTTTTAGACCAGGTACTTACTTTATTACTTCGCTTGATAATATTTTGGAAAACCAAGTTATCTTCTTTATGTTGCTTGTACAGTTCTTCCAGGTTTAATTTTATCGTTGCGCTGTCCGTATCAACTAAATAAGGAACAAAACCGATCATATCTAGTCCAGGGTTAAATTGTTCTTGTAAATCAATCAAATAGGAAATATAGTTTTGAATGTTGTTTGTACTTTCTTCTTCTGCTTGTAAAGGGATCATAACGTAATCACTCGCCACGATTGCATTATTTGTATAAACGCTTGGCGTTGGTACAGTATCAATAATAATGAGATCATAGTCACTTTTTAAAGGTGCTAAAAGAGTAACAAGCAATCTACTTTCATTTTCAAAAGTCCATGAGCGAGTTAATTTTGGTAATAACATCAAATCAAACGTGCCAGGGATCAAGTCTAAATTATCAGTCAAATGAATAATAGAAGAAGCCAAGTTTCCATTTTTCAAGCCTTCATAAAAATTGACACGTGGCAATTCTACCTTAAATGTTTTTGCTAAGTCTTTTGTCAATGTTGCTTGTAAGTCCTTATCGATCATTAAAACTTTTAAATTAAATTTGTCTGTCAAATAAGCAAACATAGTAGATAATTTTGACTTTCCAACACCACCTTTAAAATAATTGTTTAAGATAACAATTGCTTCATTTTTACTGTTTAAAATACGTCTTAATTCTTCAAGTATTTTGAGTTCTTCCTTCTCCATAACTACGCCCCATTCTTTTTTTGTATAGTAATATTGTATCATTAAAAATCACAAATCACAAGTGATTAATCACAAATCACTTGTGATTTGTGATAAGTGATTTGTGATTAATATATAAAAGCCCTTTAAATAGGGCTTTTATGCTTATTTTGAGAATGAAATAAAATCAATATATCCCTTTTCCCCGATTTTTACAACGGCATTGTAGGACTTTTTCTCTTTATTTTTGATTCCTTTTACCAGGGTTTCTTTTCCCTCCAGTAATTCTTTTACATTCGTTTTGGTGAGTTTTTTCTTTCTAAAATGTTCAGCTAAAGTGAACTTACATTCAGGATAATTTGAACAACCATAAAAAGATTTTTTTAATACAATATTGTTGCCACACTTAGGACATTTTCCTACAATACTTTTTTCTGCTTCTTTTTCTTTCTGTTCCTGGTAATCAGAAAAATTTAGTTTTTCTATATCGTTAGGTACAGCTTCCAGTAAATGAACAATGAATTTTTTGATATTCGTAATAAAGTTCTCTTGATTGCCTTCTCTTTTACCGATTTTTTTTAAATACGTTTCCCATTTAGCCGTCATTTCAGCACTCGTTAAAAGGTGCTGACTTTCAACTGCCTGGCACAATAATTTTCCTTTTTCAGTTACAACAAGCTTATTCTTAATCACTTGGATATATTCTTTTTGTTTCAAGGCTTCAATAATGCTTGCTCTTGTCGCTTCTGTTCCAATCCCCTCAACTTCTTGTAAAATCTTGATTGCTTCTTCATCATCAACCGTTTTATTCGCCGTTTTCATAGCAGTTAATAATGTACCCTCTGTAAAAGCTTTTGGCGGTTGCGTTTCTTTTTCAACACTCTTAACACCAACTTCGGCACGTTCGCCAATGATAACGAGTGGTAACGTTTGAACGTCCTCTTTTTCTTCTTTGGTTTGTTGTTTGAAAAGAATTTTCCACCCTTCTTGCTTTGGTGTCTTTCCGATCGATTGAAACAGCAAATCAGCTACTTTCGTTTGTATCTTGGTTTCTTCATACAAGTAATCAGGTAAAAACATGGCAACGGTCGTTTTAACGACTAAAGCATAAATTTTTCGTTGTAAATCGTCCATTTTCGCTAATGCAGATTCGGTAGGTACTTGTTTTGTTGGGATAATGGCGTGGTGTTCCTGTACCTTACTACCGTCCACATAACGCTTTCTAGGCTCTGTTTGAACCATTTCAAGATCAAGTCCTAAAAAACCGCTATATTTGCCAAAATTCGCTTTTAAATAAGCAAATTCGTTCTCTGTAATAAATGGTGTATCTGTTCTTGGATAACTCAATAATTTTGCTTCATACAGTCCTTGCATAGCTTTTAAAGTTTGGCTCGCTGTCGCTTTATAAAGCTGATTGACTTTTGATTGCAAACTACTTAAAGAAAACAAACTCGGACTATTCGTTTTCTTCTCTTTGGTTTGAACATCAGCAATTATCCCCTCTTGATTGCCTATTTTAGC
The DNA here is from genome assembly GCF_058216495.1 of Enterococcus sp. AMC1623. Lineage (NCBI taxonomy): Bacteria > Bacillati > Bacillota > Bacilli > Lactobacillales > Enterococcaceae > Enterococcus > Enterococcus sp. AMC1623. The sequence continues at coordinate 2,424 of NZ_JBZACX010000003.1, forward strand.
TTGTTTAGAAGAAACAAAAGCTAAAAGCTCCTCTTGGGTTTTAAAACGCTGTGTGGGGCTTAGAACGCCCTTAAACGACCCTTGGTTTACTTTTATACTAGCTTCCACCTCGAAAAAAGGTTCTTTTTTAAAATTCTCTATGGCTTCCTGGCGCTGAAAAATAAGGTATAAGGTGGGCGTTTGAACACGTCCTAGTGAAAATGTACCTTGTACGCCCTTCTGTTGTAAATTTAACGTATACAAAGGGCTTGCGTTCATGCCGATCAACCAATCGGCAATTTGGCGTGTTTGCGCTTCTTGATAAAAGGGATAGTAATTCATTCCAGGTTGCAAATTTTGAAAACCGCTTCGGATTACATCTTTTTCTAAGCTATTGATCCATAGTCTTTTAAATGTTTTATCTTTTGAAAAGGCATTTGCTTTATGGATAATCGACCAGGCGAATATCGATAGGTAAACTTTTGAAATAATCTCCAGTTTTTCCCCCGATCCACACCGTGCATGCGATTTTCACCGCACACGGCGTTCTATCAACAAATTAAACCTTTTTTTTTTTGTTGTTTTCCTAAGTCTCGCAACCAAATTAATAATGTAGTGAAGTGTTTCTAACTAGCAACCTTAATCTATTTAGCTTTTTGATTTGTTCATCATTAAGATTTAACAAGGTCATATATCGCTGAATAGTATCTCCCTTGGTAGCATGTATTAGAATGTGAACTTCAGATTTAACAATAGTCAAGTTACTATACTTGTCATCTTTAGATACATGATAAGGTATCTTATGATGACAATGCATATCTAGAACATTTAGTTCTTCACCCGTTACCGAACACTTACCCGACTGAGCTATAAACAATGAGATACGATTATCGTTAAATTCCACTGTTGCTCTATCGCTGACTACAGGATTGCTCCTGATCCAACGAAGTGCTATTTCAGATACGGCTGATTGATTACGATGAATGAGTTTACGCCCCTCAGGAGTATATTTATTAATTTTAACTTTAAGGTACATTGGGTTCCTATGTTGTACAAAACTAACTGGTATAATTGGGCGTCCTGTCAGGTATCTAATATTCTTTGACTGGACGTAGTTCAATATCCCTTTATCTTTACCAGTATATTTACCCGTTTTTGTCAATCCATCAATAGACAATCGATTTCTCATTGTCAGAAGAACTGAGTAATGCATCTTTTTAAAGTCTCTATTAACGTGAGTTGCTATTCGATAGTAACCGTGCATGCCAATAACTTTACTATTATAATTTCCTATAGCTCTGATAGTATTAATGCTATTAGGTGATTTTTTGATTTCCTTGATTTGCTCTTTTAGTTCTATTCTCATACGGTTAATTGCTTTATCTGAAACATGAGAATGCATTACATATCTATTTTTCCCTTTTCTTTCTAGTTTCAAGTTGAAACCTAGAAACTCACTAGTTTCCTTACGAAGGTTCGTGATTTTGGATTTTTCAATAGATACGGGTAAATGCAATCGTTGTTCCAACCATTGTATCGAAGCATGATAAAGTTGTTCAGCCGTTTTTCGGTCATGGCAAAATAATTTAAAATCATCTGCATAACGAACTATATAGAACTCTTTTAGTTTTGTATGTGAGCGCATTTTCCTATGGTGATTTCCCATATGCTCGGTTCCATTAGCATTGTATTGTGTCTTAATTTCAGACATATGCCTTGTTTCCCATTGTTCCGATACCCACCAATCAAATTCACTAAGATTAATATTGGCTAATAATGGGGATAAAATCCCACCTTGTGGTGTCCCCTTTTCGGGAAATTGAATAGTACCATTAGGCAATACAACTGGAGCTTTTAGCATTTTGCGGATAATAGTGAGAAGTTCCTTATCCCGTATACCCATAGTCCACATTTGTCGCATTAATTTTGAGTGCCAAACTTCATCGAAGAAACCTTGAATATCTATATCAACACAATATCCCATTTTTATAATATTCATCTTCTTGGCACAATCAGCAATTGCATGTTCGGCAGACCGATTAGGTCTAAAACCGTGACTATGTGGATTAAATTTCGCTTCACATATTGGTTCTAATACTTGCAAGATACATTGTTGAGCTACCCTATCCCAAATAGAAGGAATTCCTAATGGTCTAGTTTTTCCATTTGGTTTGGGAATTTCAGTTCGCTTAACTTTTCTTGGTTTGTAAAATTTGAACCGTTTCTTAACTATATCAAGGTATCTTTCAGTTGTTAGTTTTTCAATATCTTTAATGGTTTTACCGTCAATACCTGCCGTAAGACTTCCTGAGTTGCGCTTTATATTACGATACGCAAGCAAGATATTGTCATCGGATATGATAATTTTCATTAATGACTTGAAATTTTGATTTTCTACACTACGTTGATACAAGTTATCATAAGCTTCTTGCATTCCATAATACTCAGAATATCGAAGCTTATTATTTTTCTTGTTTCGGTGGTTGTTCATAGTTCGTCACCCCCTAGTTATTGGTTGTGACCTTTTGGTCTTACAGGAATCTATGGTTTGACTTAGGTTACTTAATAAATTGATTTAAATTTGTTGACTTGTGGCTATTCCTCCAGTTCCATTACAGAACCTTCACCGGTCATGCCACTACTTTCACCAAGATAAATATAAGTTATATACTAATACTTTCCTTATATCCGCTTCATTGCGTGTGTGCGCTCCACGTTCTTGGCTTCCCACGTTCCTTCAGTTTTATCAATGTAATAGCTTAGGTGCTGGCTTTTGCCCTGTATCACTTCAAGTGCCTATAACACTTCACGGAGTTTCATAAAAACAATTCTTACTCCACCGCATGATACCGTAGAGTGACATGATTTCTTCAATCATGTTCTACCCGACACATTTCTGTGCCTTAGGCGTTTAGGACAGTACATTCGCCAGTTCGTCAGTGCTTTTACACACATTCTCACCATACTATACTTTTTGCGACCTCCGGCATATTAGATACAGTTCCTACCTCTAGGAAATTTTCGTGCAGACCAATGTTTATCATTTCTGCTTACGGTATCCTTCTGCCGACTTCACCGAGCTTCATACCATTTCTTTTAACACGTAAGAAATAGCATGTCGGAGTATTAAGGGAGGCGTTTCAAGGCGTTACCCTATCATTCCACCTCTCAAACTGAAAGTTCTCCACTAACGTCTGTTAAGCCGTTAGTGTGCCTAGTCTTTTCAACTAGAAACATGTCGCACTATTTTCACCTTCTCTGTCGCTATCTGTTGCAACAATAATTGTATTTGCCTTTTTGAGAAGTTCTGCAACAATTTTAAACTGCTTTCCCTTATCTTTTGCAACTTCAAAATCGTATCGATCAGGAAAAATCGGCAACGATTCAAGTTTCCAATTTTGCCACTTTTCGTCATAGTGACCTGGTTCTGCTAATTCCACTAAATGCCCAAAACCAAAGGTGATAAACGTTTCATCTGTAAATAGTGGGTCTTTGATCTCAAAATAACCGTCTTTTTTGGTGCTTTGTTTTAAAGCACTTGCGTAGGCTAATGCCTGGCTTGGTTTTTCAGCTAAAATAACCGTACTCATTAACTATCCCTCTTTTCATTGTTTTTTCTTTGATCTACTGTCACGTTATATCTTGCTCGATACCTTCTAAACGTTCGGCGATTGATTCCAGTTTGTTCTTCAACTTCTTTATCGGATAAACCATTCAAAAACAAATCGAAAGCATGCTTTAAACGTGGATCATTTTTTTTAAATTTCAGTTGCCGACCTTTGAATTTGCCTTTTTTCTTAGCAATTTCGATTCCTTGTGCCTGACGTTCCTTAATTTTTTTTCGTTCTGATTCTGCTTGATACTTGTACAATTCAATGACAAGGCTATTAATCAAACGCCTTAAATTTTCATCTTCAATACCATTCATTGAGGGTAAATTTAAGACTTCCAGGGTTGCCCCCTTAATTTGAATTTGATTCATCAATTCTGTTAATTCTTTATTATTTCGTCCTAATCGATCTAATTCAGTAACAATAACAATATCCCCTTCACGAATATAGTTAAGCATAGCTTGTAATTGTGGGCGTTCGACCGATTGACCGCTTAATTTGTCTGAAAAGACCTTAGAAACGCCCTGTAACGCTTGTAATTGCCGATCTAAGTTCTGTTCTTTGCTACTGACACGTGCATAACCAATTTTAGCCATTTTCAACCAACCTCTAAAATTCTCTCGGTTGCAATAACCAATCAGCAATATCTACTTTTTCAATTTCAAATTGCTTATCAGAAATTGTCTTTTCGTAAGCGATAAAATCTTGCGCATATTGTTGCTCATTAAAAATAGCCACCACTTCGTCATTTTCTAAAACTCGATAAATAAATTTTTTCATTTTACTCCTCCTATTATGCCCAACTTAAATGACCTATTCACCAAGTCAATTATACTGCTAAAATCATATTAGGACAAATAGGTATACTCTATTGACCTATAAAAGATAGCAACTTAAAAGATCAAGTGTTCGCTTCGCTCTCACTGCCCCTCGACGTTTTAGTAGCCTTTCCCTCACTTCGTTCAGTCCAAGCCAACTAAAAGTTTTCGGGCTACTCTCTCCTTCTCCCCCTAATAATTAATTAAAATCTTACTCTCTATATTTCTGCTAATCATTCACTAAACAGCACAGAAAAACAAACACGTATCATAGATATAAATGTAATGGCATAGTGCGGGTTTTATTTTCAGCCTGTATCATAGCTAAACAAATCGAGTTGTGTGTCCGTTTTAGGGCGTTCTGCTAGCTTGTTTAAAGTCTCTTGAATGAATGTATGCTCTAAGTCAAAAGAATTTGTCAGCGCCTTTATATAGCTTTCTTTTTCTTCTTTTTTTACTTTAATGATCGATAGCAACAATGATTTAACACTAGCAAGTTGAATGCCACCATTTCTTCCTGATTTAATCTTAAAGAAGATTTCTTGATTCGCTTTTAATACCTTCAATAGCTTATCTAGCGTACGTTCAGGAATGCCTAGCGCTTCTCTAATCTCTTTTTTGGTCGTCACTAAATAAGGCTTGTATACATCGCTTTTTTCGCTAATATAAGCCATTAAATCTTCTTTCCATTCTGACAAATGAACACGTTGACGTTCACTTCTTTTTTTCTTGAATTTAAACCACCCTTGACGGACAAATAAATCTTTACTGGTTAAATCACTTGATACCCAAGCTTTGCAAAGAATGGTAATGTATTCCCTATTAGCCCCTTGATAGTTTTCTGAGTAGGCACTTCTAACAAGTTTGATCACTTCTTTTTCTTCTAAGGGTTGATCTAATCGATTATTAAACTCAAACATATTATATTCGCACGTTTCGATTGAATAGCCTGAACTAAAGTAGGCTAAAGAGAGGGTAAACATAACGCTATTACGCCCTACTAAACCCTTTTCTCCTGAAAATTTCGTTTCGTGCAATAAGAGATTAAACCAGGGTTCATCTACTTGTTTTTTGCCTTCTGTACCGCTTAAAACCATTAGACTTGAACGAGTAAAGCCCTTATTATCTGTTTGTTTGAAAGACCAATCTTGCCATTCTTTGAAAGAATAACGGTAATTGGGATCAAAAAATTCGACATTGTCCGTTCTTGGTATACGAGCAATCCCAAAATGATTGCACGTTAGATCAACTGGCAAAGACTTTCCAAAATATTCACGGATATTTTGCGAGATTATTTTGGCTGCTTTGACAGATTTAAATTCTGATTTTGAAGTCACATAGACTGGCGTTTCTAAAACAAAATATGCTTGATAACCTTTATCAGATTTGATAATTAACGTAGGCATAAAACCTAAATCAATAGCTGTTGTTAAAATATCGCTTGCTGAAATAGTTTCTTTTTCCGTGTGAATATCAAAATCAATAAAGAAGGTATTGATTTGTCTTAAATTGTTTTCAGAATGTCCTTTAGTGTATGAACGGTTTTCGTCTGCATACGTACCATAACGATAAACGTTTGGTGTCCAATGCGTAAATGTATCTTGATTTTCGTGAATCGCTTCTTCGGAAGTTAGAACAACGCCACGTCCGCCAATCATGCTTTTTTTTGAGCGATACGCAAAAATAGCCCCTTTGCTTTTACCTGGCTTGGTAGTGATTGAGCGAATTTTACTATTTTTAAATTTGTACTTTAACAAGCCGTCATGAAGCACAGTTTCTACAACAAAAGGGATATTCATTCAGCTGTTCTCCTTTCTTACGAAAATTAATTAGTTAGAAGCTACGATCAAAGTTGAATCACAACAAAAAAGGCAATCAACTAAGTTTTTCTTAATTGATTGCCTGGTATCTTCTTAAAGACTTGAAATCCCCTCAAAAACCCGATATAATGGGTTTACAGATATTTAAGTATCTGATTAATAAAGTAATTAAATACTTTACCAAATTTTGGGTCTCGACTTCTTTAATTGATTGGTGGTAATCAATTAAGGCTCGCAACTTATTTTCTTGGCGGAAAATAAGTTGGTCGTGGCTCTTTTTTTGTATTCTTTATTCAGTTCGTTGTTTCGTTATATCTAGTATATCGCTTTTTAAAAAAATAAGCAATGATTTCGTGCATTTTTTACACGAAATCATTGCTTTTTTCTTCTTCCATTTCTAAATCCAATGTTACTTGTTCTGATTCTGGTTCTGTTGGCTCATTTGGGATTAAATCCACTACTAGCGTTGAGTTAGTTAACTTTGCAATTTGTTCTAGTGTTTTTATGGTTGGATCTGATTTTCCTGATTCTATTCGTGAATAATTTGATCTACTCATTTCTAATTCTTGGGAGAATTTTTCTTTTGATTTGGTACCTCTCATCTTTTTTAAGCTTTCTCTAAATGCTAGTTCCAAGTTTCTCCCCCTCTTTTTGTGTAATAAAATTCACGCTTTATTTAAATTATAGCTTTTAATATCTTAATAAACAAGTGATTAATCACTTGTGATTTGTGATTAATCACTTGTGATTTGTGATTAATCACTTGTGATTTGTGATTATTCCAAAAGTAGGTAATTTCACCAACCTTTTTCAAAAGTTTTTATCGACGATTATTGGACTGGATCGTGTTTCCTAAAGCGATTCTAAGCGCATGTTTAATTTTAAAGTGGGTAATTCTCTTTAAAACGTCCTACAAAGATTCAAAAAAAGCATGGCTGCTAGTGAAACTTGCGACCATGCTTTTAAATTTACTTAAATTCTCTTTTTAAAAATGATTCCTGATCCTAATACCATTAATGAACCTAGGACAGACAGTGCAATATTTGCTGTTTCACCTGTTTTTGGTAAAACCTTCATTTTTCCGTCTGAACCTTTAACCGTTACTGTTCCGTCTTTTTGAACGTCTGCTCCAATTTCTTTAGCTTCAACTTTTTTTGTTGTTCCGTCTGCTAATTGAATGATTGGTTTACTATCTTCAACCGCAACAATCACAACGCCTGTATCTGTATTAACTGGGTTTTCAATTGGGTTTGTGTCTACTGGTTTGTTTGGTACTGTTGGCTCTGTTGGTTTACTTGGTTCCGTTGGCTCTGTTGGTTCCGTTGGCTTACTTGGTTCCGTTGGCTCTGTTGGCTTGCTTGGTTCCGTTGGTTCCGTTGGCTCCGTTGGTTCTGTTGGTTCCGTTGGCTCTGTTGGCTCTGTTGGCTCTGTTGGCTCTGTTGGCTCTGTTGGCTCTGTTGGCTCTGTTGGCTCTGTTGGCTCCGTTGGCTCTGTTGGCTCTGTTGGCTCTGTTGGCTCCGTTGGCTCTGTTGGCTCTGTTGGCTCTGTTGGCTCTGTTGGATCAACTGGATCAACTGGATCAACCGGATCAACTGGATCAACTGGATCAACTGGATCAACTGGATCAACTGGAGTAGTCGGGTCTGTCGGTTCTACTGGAACGACTGGATCATCATCGGCTAAGATATTAATATCACTGCTACTTGCGGTTTCGTCTGCAAAACTGACAATCGGTGCTGATACTAATAAAGTAGTGCTGAATAGTGTTAAGAGGGCAAGTTTTTTCATTTTATAATCTCCTTAAAAATTAGTATTTGTGTACATAAATAGTATATCATAAATATGCTTTATCTGACATTTTTATTCATCTTTTTTTTAAAAACTTCTAGCGATTCTTTCGTTAAGAATAATGTTTTACCTGTATAAATGTGATCGATTCCCTCTAGTCTATGAGGAAACCGTTTATAAATGTGGGCAAAGTATTCATCATTCTTTCCTAACAACTGGCTTGCTTCTTTTGCTGTAATCAATTGCGATAAATCATTATTGGGATTATCAGAGAAAATAATTGTTCCACCAATTTTTCGATAATTAAAATTTTTAAGTATTTCATGTTTGTTGTTACGGTAAGCTTGGGATAGGTAATTTCTATTCTTACCTATCCTTTCGCTCATTTCTTTAGCTGTATAGATTTGTTTTAGATTAATTTTACTCATTTTTTAAACACTCTCTCTGTTGCATATTTCAGTTAAAAGAGAAGTCTGCGAGTGTTGGTTGATTTGTCACAAGAAAGCCGTTTTTAGTTGGTTCAACCTCAAAAGTGATTTTTTGCATTTTATTACGATCTTCTACCGAAACATTTAGAAGGTATTCAACGCTATACCCTTTTTTTGTTTGTTCACTACCATAGTAATTGACACTCTTAAGCGTTTTCCCTAACGCTTTCCAATCGGATATATCTACCTTTTCGGATACATATGTTCTTAAACTTGACTGATAATTTTCTTGATTTTTTTCCTGTGAAAAATAGTAAGTCAAAAAGTATCTTCCAAAAGTATCTATTTTCGATTGAGAAATATCCGTTTCTTTGACACGTTCAATTTGTTCTTCCAATAATTCGCTCTCTTTTTTGACTGATTGAAGTTGTACTTGTTGAAAAACACTTATTCCTATCAATAATACAATAAAAAGAGTCAAAATAGATATGAACAAATGAATTCTGGGAACATTTTTCTTGGTTATGGATTCTGATAGTGATTCTTTTCTACTATTCGTTTGTTTTGCTTGGTTCTTTTTCGATATTTCCTTAATAACACTAGGTTCATTTACTGTTTCAGTTGGAATTTCTGTCTGCGGTATTTCTTGGCGTTCATTACTCGTTTTTAACTCCTGACGATTTAATTCTTGCGTATTAAGCGTTGGTTCTGTTGGTTCATTCAAGTAAACTAAAACGTGTTGATCTGTTACTCGATTTAATAACAAGTTAATTACGTCCGTTTCTTTGGTATTTTTTGTATTCAGCGTAACAGACATAATTTTTGTTTGATCTTCTACTCTAAAAATACCTACACGAAATTTAACTGGAATTCCTCGACTTGTCTTTTGTTGTAAATAGTGTGTGACTTCGGATAATTCGCTTTTACTTAATTTTCGATTCAAAAATTGTTTTTCTTCTTCGGGAAGAATAATTCGTATTTCAAAATAATAAGACAATCGTTATCCCCCTCTCTTATTTTCTAAACATAGCCATCATTGCTAAGTTTCCAAGTCCGCCACCTTTTGACACTTTGGTTGAATACCACATATTTTGTAGGGCAGACGGTGTTTTGATAATCAACAAGCCACAACCAACCATTAACATAAAGTTTGGTAACGTGTATTTTTCAGCAATCATGAGTGTAATCATGAGTAAGTACAAAATAAGCTTAATAAGCATTGTGAGTGCTTCGGATAACAGTTCTTTGATCCATATTTGAAAGTAATTTTGTTCGTCTGTTAAAAGCGATAAGGCAACTAATGGTGTTAACATAGTCAGTACCAAGAAATCAGCATAAAAAACACAAATCGCCACAAAATACTTGGCAATGGAAAAGGCAAAGAATATCACGAAAACAAAGAGAACAACGGCGCTAACGCCACCATTAAAGAAATTTGATACTAAGAAATTACGCAATCGTTCGCCGATCGTTTCCACATTCAAATCATTAGCGACTTGTTGAATCACATATTCCCCGATTGGTGCAACAATCTTTTTGATAAAAAAGTTCATTGCCCAGGGCAACGTTGCTAAGGCAATAGACGAGTAAAACAGCTTTTGAACAATATTAGCGGTCAATGCGTCACCACTCCCATTAGAAGCTTGTATTTGCGCTTCAATGACCTTATACAACACAATACAAATCGCAAAGGTTGTCGTTGCAAAGACAAACACGTTGGTAATGGTACTAATCAATTCGATATTGGGAATATCAAAGGTCGTCTTATTAGCAATTTTCATACTGGCTTCTAACAAGTCACTGCCCCAATTGCCTAACAAGGTATCGATTGGGTGCAACACACTATCTGTGGTTTCTTTTATACCCTCAAAAACTCCTGAAACTGTATCTGATATTTTGTCTGCTACATCACCTGCGACCTCTCCTGCTTTATCTATTAAATCCATTAGTAAACACCTCCAACATTACCTGTAACTTGCCACTTCCCGATTTTTTCATTGTAGTGCATTTGTACAAATAAAATCTGATTGGTTTCAATATTTTTAGTAGCTTCTGTAAAATCAATCCCTATCACTTCATAACTTAAATCATTATCCCAATCAACATTTTTAAATATTTTTCCTACTTTTTCATCATGTTGTCCTTTGTTCCGCCAATCCACCCACTCAAAAGGAAAATCATTACGAACAATAATTTTTGTGTTTTTCTCCTTTTTTTCGGTATCTAAGAACCAGGTACTAAACCATTGACTTTCATCATCATTTTGCTTAGAAATCGTTAGCCCTTTGGTACCGTCAACAATGACTGGATTGAAATTGAAGCTCGCTTGCAAGCCTGTATAGAAATCATCTGACACCTTATCGCCGAACTTGGCTTTTAAGTTATCGATCAATTTCGTTTGTAATTCAATCGGGCTTGTACCGCCTGATCCTTCTTTCAATAATTCTTTGTTGATTTCTAAAATCACGTCACCATTAGAGAAAGACTTGTACCAACTCTCAAAAGCTTCTGTCGCTTCGTCTGCTCGCTCTTTCGCACTTAATTTGAGTAAATGGTCGCTTGACCCTTGAACGGCTTGTGAGCTGTTTTCTGTGGCTTCTCCGCTTGTTTCTGACTGGTTGCTTTCTTTGCTTGCGGTGGTGGCTGTTGGTGTCACTGGTGGTTGATTCTTATTGTTAAAATAAGAAATGCCCACAAAAGCAAGAATACCGACAACTAAAACGCCAATCACTAAGTTACGGATCACTTGACGGCTAAATTCCATTTTTTTAATACCCTCACTAGGTTCAATCCCTTTTTCTTCGATTTCTCGTTCTACTTGCTTTTGAAACATTGGGATATTCCCAAAAAATTCTTTCAATCCATTCATTTGATTTCCTCCGATCTTTAAAATGGTAATTCGCTGTTGTCATTGTTGGTTGTGTTTTCCTCTATACCTTCATCAAAACTACTTAGAATATCACTCATTAATAGTTCTTTTTCTTCCTCTTCTTCTGTTACTTCTGATTCGATCGGTTGTTCAGGTAGATTTATTTCTTTTTTATTCAAATCATCTTCTTGTTTCTTCTCGTGAAAAATTGGGGCGCTTGCTAGTTGCACTTTTCGTTGTTTGTGCTGTTTTTCCAATTCCTCAATGTATTCTTTGGCAAATTCCGTTTGACTGCTTATATAATCTTGCTGTGAAATTTCATGCTTTTTAAGAAGATTTCCGAACAATTCAAATTGTGGCGTTTTTCTTAACATGTAAGGTTTACCGTCAATTAACACAATACTTTTTCTGCCATTTTCTTCTTGTTGTAAATTGATAACTTCCCCTTCGGTAATCAATCGCCTTTTTTGGTAACCGTAGCTTTCTGACTTACTTCCGCTTCGGTTAGTTGTTTTTGCGGACGTTTTACTTTCACTTGTTCCGCCTGTATATACTTTGATTGTTGTATCATTTACTTGTCTTGAAAAGTATTCAGCGGTCGTTTCCTCTACACCACCTAGACATATTTTAATGGCATGATTCCCAATGATCGCTTTAAATTTCTTATCTCCGTAAAGTTCAAAGCCCTGGGGCAAAGATTGCAATATGGTACTAACTGAAATACGATACCCTCGACACGTTGCAAGAAAATTCTCGTATGTTGGAAAGTAGCCCAAATTGACAAATTCATCTAGTAACATAACTAAAGGTACTGGCAATTTTGCGTTGTGCTTATCTCCTAAAAAATATAACTCTGTAAACATTTGTTGGAAAAAGAGATTCACTAAGCCGTCCCAAGTTCGATCTAATGGGGAAATTAGCACGTATAAACAAATTTTTGACGTTCCTAATTCCTCAAAGAAAAAATCGTTTGTACTGGTAAATTCTGATACTTCTTTATCAACAAAATCTTGTAAAGTCGTCAATAGACTAATAACAATGTTTGGTCTTGCTTCACTTTGTGCTTGTCGGAAGCCTAAATAGTAACTGCGTTTTGCTTCGTGTCCGTCTGGCAACCGCTCAAATTGTTCATCAAGTTCTGATACACCTTCTTCGTTATAGCGTGGATCAAATTCTTCTAAAAAGTCTAAAATGCCCTCAATTGTTCGTGCGCTTGGTTCATATTCAAAATAAACATATTTAATCAACGTATTTAATAAGTTTAATTGTGCATTGAACCAAAAATCTTTCCGTTTGGGGTCATTCTTTGCTGATACTATGACGTTCGCAATCTTGTTTGTATCATTTGATTTGCGAATGTAAAGTAATGGATTGTACCTAGAACTTAGTAAAAAATCTTTAAAATTTATGACAACCGTTTTGAAGCCCTGGGCTTTTTTTATTTCATTGGTTAACTCGTAAATTTCCCCTTTTGGATCGGTTACAACAATTGACGTACTGCGATTATTTACAACATTAGGCAAAACATAACTTTGTGTTTTAAATGATCCTGGACCACCTACGACAAAAATATTTCGATTGCTTATTTTGCTATCTTCGGGTTGGATCACAACTTTTCCACTTGGAAATTTCCCCAATATTAAACCGTCTGATTCTGCTAACAAACTAGTCATTTTTCCCCCTCCTCATTGACTTTTCTAATATGCTTTTCATTGATTTTTCAGGGATCAAATGAACATTTTTTGGTGCATTTATTTCTGATTCCTCCCCCCAATAAGCCGAGCCATGAACAGGGTTTGTTTTTCCGACAACCTCAAACGGTTGGCGTTTGGTAGGGTGTAGAAAGACAAATAAAACGATTAAAACAATAATTTGTACAATGAAGAACGGGATCATGTAAGTAGATTGAATGATCTCTAAAAAAGTATTGATCGGGTGCTTTAAAATAGTTGTAACAAAGGTACTCAATTCAATATTTGTATCATTCGCAATGATAAAAGGTAATAATTTAAATACAATCAATGTTACTGGTAATAATAGTAGATAGAGTATAACTAGGACAATCAGTTTCACTTGCTCTTGCTTCTTCTTCGCCATGCTTCTACTCCTCTCCTAATTGAATGGTCGTTCTTTGGGTAATTTGTTGGTTTTTAATTTGGATAATTTGGTTTATTTCAAAATCATTTTTTGTACCGTTAAAAACTTGGTGGATTGGTGCTGTTACTAAATACTGTTGTGTATTATCTTTGCTTTCATAAGCAAGAATTTTTATTTCATTTTCGTTTACTGAAGACTTTTGAATCGTGTTTTGTTGTGGGCTATATGAATTGTTTACGTTGATCTCGTTTTGTAATTCTTGATAAACGTTGTCTGTTGCTAATTCTTTAACCGTTGTCATAGATATTTCTTTTTGGCTTTTTTCGTAGTTATAAACGGTCTTGTAAAATTCTTTGATAATTTTTTCCGATTCGCTTTGGTTAGTATTTTGTTCCTCTTGTTTGTCTGCTAGTTCCGTCTGTACGCTTTTTAAATCACTTTTTAAGTGACGGATCTGTTCGCCTTGCTTTATTCCAAAAACAATCATGCCTATGGTAACCGCAAGTAAAACAAGCGTTGAGATAAACAAACTAACTTTTATTTTGTCAAACTCCATTTCTTCCTCTCCTTATTCAACATAACTTGCAATGTTTGCAATAGAAGTCGGCACTACTCGATAACTGATTGTTCCACTTCCTGGGTTTACAACATTACATTCTGATACTAAAAGCGTACCGTCTGCATTTACGACTTCCACAAAGGCAACATGTCCGTAAACTGGATCAGAGCCAAAAGAACCAGGTGGGAAAGAAATTGCCGTACCTACTTTGGGCTTATTTGTTACTTTATAGCCTAAAGCTTTCCCTTTATAGCCCCATTCGCCACCATTGCCCATAAAATCATCAACTGGTTTTCCTATTTGAGCCATACGATTAAAAGCGTACCAAGTACATTGCCCAAAAGGATAACTGCCACTGGTATTATAGTTGTGTCCATCATATCTTGGATAACGTAATTTATTTTTGTACTCACTAGGTACATCAACTTGAACAGCGCCAGTATTATTAGAATTGTTTTGAACGCCCTCTGCGCTTGCCTGGCTTTCGTTAACGTATTCAAGTAATTTTGGCACATAGAACATATTTCCGTAGTTATAGCGGTAATTGTAGCCCATTGTAGTAGATAAAGCATTTACATAAGGTACCTTTTCGCCACCTGACATATTAATAGAAAATTGTTTAGCCAACTCAAAAGAATACGTTCCGCCATTCTTCACTACAAAATCAACAAAACCACCGCCATAATTATACGCTTGAAGAGCTGTTTTTATATCTGATCCTCGGTTTATAGCGCTTTTCATATTTTCTACAAAAAACTCTACTCCTCGTTGTATGCTTCGTTCGGGGTCTTTAATAGTGTTCGGGGGCAGTCCTAAACTTTCGCTTGATTGCATAGGGTCGCCACCTTCACCGCCTGATTCAATTTGCATAAGGGCTAAGATATAAGGCACATATTCCATACCGTCATATTGTCTAGCGTACTTTTCAACGGTACTTTTGTACCTCAAAACAGATTCACTTAAATTTTTGTTTTCTGTTGCTAGTCCGCCACTAGGGGCGGTTTGATCGTTATTAAAAATAAGAAGGAAGATTACAATGATAAAGACGAAAAAGCCTAAAATTGCTTTCGCTATCGGTTTTCGATAACGAATAAGCAGTTTAGCAGCTGTTGCTCCCATGATATGAAATCACCAACCTTCCTAATCTTTTTCAGCGTTTGTTAATTCAATCTTTTCACTAAGCAATGTGTTGTTTTCTTCTAACAAGTCATTGGTTTGTTTTTTCTTCAAGTCCTCATTTAAAGAATTATCCTTATACATATTTTCTAATTCTTCACTGTTATTTTCAATCAATAAGTCAATCATACTGATTTGACGTTTAGGATCGATTGCTAATTTCTTTTGTGTAATTGATACTTGACGAATATTTTTCACTGTTGGAATGTCTTTTTCTTTTACTGATTTATCGATTAAAGCTTCAACAATTGTTGTATCGGTACTAGTTTGAACCAGATACTCAATATCTGTTGAATTGTCATACGCTAAAATCTTTTTGAAGTCTGCTAAATAGTCGCTTCCTGGTAAATCAAGGGCTTCTATTTTTTCGGTTTCTCCTTGTTTGTACAGACTTTGAATAATTTTTTTATCTGACTTTTTATCAAGTTCATAAGCCTTGGTATAATCACCAAGTTTCACGTAAATATCAACTTGTTTTTTCTTAGGATAATTGAGCTTTTGCATATCCTCTTCGATATTCTCACTATCATTATCAATAATCTTATTTAAAATAGTGATCTCTGTTTCTGCGCTTTGCTGTGTAGCCGTAACTTGTTTATTCTCATTTACTTTCATAAGAAAAACCGTACCACCATATAACGCAATAACACCTACAACTAACGCAATTTTTAAGCTTTTATTTCTGCGAATTTTTCGAACGTCTGCTTTCTTATCCTGTAATTCAGTAGAAAAGAAATTCTTTTGTTCTTCGGTTAGTCGATTTTTTATTAAATCTCTTAATGATTCTAGGCTTTCAACTGCTTCTATATCATTTAAAAATGAATTTTTTTCTTTTGCTAGAACTTCGATACGGTTCTTCTCATACTTTTCAAGCGTGTATTTACCAAAAAAACTACAAATAAAATTTTTCCATTGCTCTAATTCTTCTTTAGTTGAGTAAGGCAAATTACCAAAATGATCTGCTTTATAAATAAAAAGCAAGTCACGTGTATCTTTGAGTAGGATATTTTGCATTGCTAGATAGGTGTTTGTTTTTTCTAGTACATTCATTTCAAGTAATCGATTCACTATATCCAACTTATAAAAATCAGCATATTCTTTCAATTCAAGTAGTGGTGTATAGCCATTAGGACGGTGATAAACAATTTCTAGTTTTCCGTCCTTGGTTAAAATTTCCTCGACATCAACAAAATATTGTTCACTTTCTTCTATATCAAAAATATGTTCTCGATTCGTCAAATATTTTTCGTTTATTTGAACGACAATTACATTCTCTTGATAGTAAAATTGCAAATTTTTCAAGATTTTGTATTTCATTATTTTCTCCCTTCTATTGAATTTTCGATCTTAACAACCAGTTGATCTCTTTCTTCGGACTAACGCCGTAAATATCTTCATATTCGCCTGGGTTAAGCAAACGCATTTCTTCCTGTGTTAAATCTACTTTTATCTTTGCTCGCTTTGTACCATGAAAAAGCAAAGCTTCCCCTTGACGTTTTGAGGTAATGAACGATAATTCTTTTTTTGTGAGTTTAAGTTTCAACTCATTTGAAATACCTTGTGCTTCCGTTTCATCAAGTCCAAAGAATACTTTTGTAAAGCTATTCCCAATAATTGCTTTACCGATATTATCAGGTGCTTTTAATACATCATCAATCTGTTGGGTTGATACGGTACAATCAGCATTGTATTTTCTAAAGCGTTTATATGCTTGGAAGAAAAAGTCAGCACTAATTTTATTCTTCAATAAAAAGTGAAATTCATCTGCATAAACAGACGTTACAATTTGCGGATTGTTGGTTATTTCTTCAAATAGATAACTAAAGCTGTTGAGGTATGCTAAATCTCTGATCCCTTCTTCGGTCTGTAAATCTCGCAAAGAAAAGCAAATTAACGGATTGTTTAAGTCTATATTTGTATGACCGTTAAAAATGGTACGACTTCCGATTGTAAAATCTTCTAATGAATAAATAAAATCTTCAATTCGTTTGTATCTTTTTGGATCAGTTTCTTCTAAGGCTTTCAATCGATTTTCTAAGTCTGAAAATGTTGGAAAATCGGTATTTTCCATTTTTGACAAGTTTTTCTTCTCGTATAAAGTGGTATAGCATTTTTTCGCTTCTATTTTAATAATGGATAATTGACTATCAGTCAAAGAATGATCTACCATTAGGAAATAAGGCGTTAAAATATTCATTCGTTTACTGATTTCTTTATCAATATCATTGTCAGTCATTTCATAATCTTTATGCTTTATTTCAAGATTTTCTACAAGTTCGTCCTCTTCAAAATCGGATAACGATTCTTTTAAATCGACATCTAGCGTATTGCGTGAGTAGATTTGAAATGGATTGATACGGACGTCTGACATAGACGATAGATTGATTATTTCGCCCCCTAGAGAACGTACACGCTCTGTTTGTTCATCTTCGGGATCAAATAAAACGATTCTGTGCCTTAGTTCTGTTGAATTATCAGAAAAAGCATATTTTTTTAAATAGTCTGACGTTAGGTAAGTGGTCTTTCCCCCACCAGATAAACCAAAAACGAATTTATTACGATTGACTACTAATTTTCTGTTGGTGTAATCAATACTAACGATATTTTCAGTATCTTTATTAATTCCCTCAATAATCATATTTTTAGTAAATACGCTTAACTCATTATCATCAAAAGGAAAAATACTACTTGCACTGATTGAGTTTGCGATTGTGTACGTGTATTCAGGCACTTCATTAGATTGTAAAGGCAAGGCACTCCAATACGCTTTATCAATCATAGTATATGGAATCAAGGCTTTTACTCCACTTGCGATACAACGTGTTTCAAAATCTTCACACAATTTTTTCAACTTATCTTCTGACTTGCTTTTAATCAAAACATAGGTATACAAGTAAAGATAAGAAGTGTTTTCATCAACGGCTTGTTCTAACTGCGTTTGTGCAATTTTCATTTCACGTTCTAAACGGATAATCGTCAACGGATCATGCGAACGATCGATCTCTGCTTGCTTGTTCTTAATGGTTCTGTTGTAATAATCATTCAATGAGTTACCGTTTGCTTTAGTGTAGTAATGAGATATGGTTATATCTCCACTCATTTTACGAATACGATTAAACCAATTTCCTCTTGGTTTATTATTGTATTTTGTAATGACATAGGGAACTGCGTATGAATCATCGATTAATAATTTGTCACGTTCTACTGTAAAGTTAAATGGTGCTAAATCAGATACAACGTCCGTATCAACTTCGGGTATTACAATAATTTTCTCTTTTGGTATCTTCTCCATTTTAACGCTCCTAACTATTCAAAACCTTTTTCATCTCGCCAATCGTACACATTTCAACCTGACAATCATATTTACTTAAAAATGCAATTAAAGCTGTTCTGATTGTTCTTGTCTTATCGCGTAACACTTGATAGGACAATTCCAAACTGTCGTAAGTTTCCTTTGAAATTGGTTCAGAATTAATTACAAAATGTTGTTTCTTTGAAGTTTCCATGTTACTTGCTAAATTTCTATAATGATAATAGTAACTAGCCTTTAGTTGTAATAAAGCTTCATTATGCCCTGGCATTTTTCGATAATTTTCTACTGTTTTACCCCAAGCTTCTACAAAATCATCAATTTCTACTGGTACGTTCTTAGAAGTGATCTGTGGCTCGTATAAAACGTTTTGAGATAGAAAGACACCAAAATCTTCGTTTAACCCTTCTTGTTCTGATACTGGCAACGTGTCAACGTTTAAGCCGTCAACTTTTAGCATGCTCACAAGGCTAAATTGCTTTTTTTCTGGCTGATAAACGACGAAAAAATCTTTAAATACGCCTTGAAATCTTGAGTTATCTTCCCAATAAATCATTTCTTTCATCGTATCGCTTTTTTTATTACCGTTACTTTTGGAACTTGTTTTTAGAAAATCAAACAATTATATCACCTCTCTTTTAAACTCGTTCTTTCGGCTTTTTATAATAGACTTTTTGCCTTTTTGAAAAGTCTTTTCTTTGCTTCATAAAATCAGATATAGAAATGTTCGGGCGATCTGTTATTGGTTTAATCGTATAAAACGCCCAAACACCACCAAATGACACTAAGCCAACAATGACATATAAAATCAAAGGAAATACGGCAGTGCTACGAAAAATAAGAATTGTCAATAATACGCTTATTAATGCCGTTCCGATTGCTTTTGCTGATTGTTTCAAATCTAGCCCTAGAATAACTGTGTATCTATCAGATACATTGGAAGGGAAAAACCAAGTCCGACCTTTTTCAGTATCTGCATTTAACAAATCTAGTAAGGCTTGTTTCACTTGATCACTGTTCATAACTAACTCCCTTCTCTATTAAGCAAGTAGTCCGTATGCCCAAGGTACTAACCAAACCAATGCCCCACCTAATGCTGTTACAAGCAAAGCTGTTCCTAATGCTTTATACATGGTATTTTTTTCTTGTGGGTCATCAATAGACGGCAAGTATTTAATAACAATCTTCGCACAAGCAATCCCACCAACTACAACAATTAAGGCTGTTAAAACACCTTTTATAGTGTTACCCGCTTGAACTAATTTCGCTTGTGGATCAGTGGCTGCAAACACTGGATCAGTAATAAACAATGTACCCAACGCAACAACCGCACTTCCAAGCTTAAACTTTGTATCTTTGATAAATTTTTTCATTTTATACACCTCTTGTTTTTATTTTATCGCAAAGGAATATTCCTTTGTAATGATTGATTTTTTTTTGCTTTTGTTTGCTTAATCAATTTGTCTAGGTTTCGTTTTTTCTGTAGTTGGTTACCACTCAACAAACGATTAATTGACTTCGCAAATTGGAACATTTTTACAGTCACTTCATTTTTTTCTGGTACGTCCTTATCCAATTCTTGGGATTGATCTTTATTGGTATTTTCAATTTCTTTACTTAATTCTATCTTATCAGAATCAGGTAAATAAGCATTGCGATTAACAACCTTTTTCAGATTTTGTTTTGCTAATGGGCTTAGTTCATCAATATGTTTCATGCTATCTTGAACAAAAAATACACCTTGACAATCATTAGGAATTTTCACCGTCTGAATGTTAGTTAAGAAGCCTTTTGATTGTTCCAACATGGAATTAATTTCCTCACTGCTGAATCTAGCAACTCCTTCGACTTTAGAAAAATCAGTTGTTTTGTAATAGTCAGCTTTTGCAAGTAACATTTCGCCTTCTATGACTGAATCTATTGAAACATTTTTATCAAATTTTCTTTCAACTTCTGATTGAACATATTCTATTAATCCTTGTTTTATTCCTATTAGTTTTTCTTTTTTAATTGATAAAATTTCTTTTCTTTCAGGGTTATTTTCTTTCGTTATACTATCTTCAACTTGTTTAATTTTTGAATCAAGATAACGGCTAGTTTGAAATGGTTTTTCTTTAAAAATCTTTTTACTTTCTTCTCTTTCTACTACTCTTTCATTGTAAATGACCTCTGCTAACTGATCTTTATTCAATAACTGTTTTCTAAATATGGTTTCATTAACCATTGCTCTAACTTCGTGATTTGAAAATTTGTCAATATTCAAACTTGGATAAGATTTTTTGAAGAATCTTTCTGCTTGTTTATCTAAAATTTCATTTGCCTTTGTAAGCATATCTCGTTCACTACTAATTTTACTTAACATCAAACGTTGTTTTTGAATTTCCATTTTATTATTAAAGATAAGTGAATTTTCCCACCTCTTTAATTCACTAATTCTTTTGTCAATATTTTCATCATTGACAAATATTTTTAATTCATGCGAAAGGTTTTTCAATTCCTTTTTCTCTAAAAGTGAAAATGTTTTTTCAAATTTTAAAGTAAAGTTTTGGTCTTGTTTTAAGACATTCTCTTGATTTTCAAGTTTATCAAGTTCGGCTAAAACGTCATTGAAATTTTGTATTTCTAAATTTTTTCTTTTTAACTCACTTATAACTCCTTTATCTTCTAATTTTTTTGAGTAAAAACCTTCATGGATCGTTGGTAGTTCTTTTTTACCAAGTTCCGCATGAGATTTTTCTGTAATTTGTTGATCGATATTTCTGTCTTTTAAATATTGATTGACTTTGTCTGCCCAATCTTTACGAATTTCAGAAACAAGAGATTTTCTATCCCAATCATTAGTTTTTATTGAAACTGTTACTCTTTGTCCTTTTTCGTTAAAAATCTGATTGCCATTTTCATCTAGTTTAGGTATTCTTTTTCTTTTATTTAGAATATTACCTTCACTATCAACTTCTCTCATTGTTAGCATAATATGAGCATGAGGATTGTTTTCATCATCTCTATGAATAGCTACGTCTGCAATCATTCCTTCACTGACAAAGTTATCTTTTACAAAATCTTCAATCAACATTCTTTGGTCTGAGTTATTTAATTCAATTGGCAATGCTACATTTAATTCTCGACAAAGTTGAGCGTTTGGACTTTTTTCTGCTAATTCCATTTTATTCCATAATGTCTGTCTATCTAAAAACTCATTAGGTACATAATCAGGTTTTAAAATAAAAGCTTCTGGTTTAACAGTTCTATGGTTGTATAGATTAGTTTTTTCGTATAGTTCACTATACAATTTTTCACCACTTCGATAAGAAGCCATTGCGATTAAACTTCTTTTTCCGCCTTCTCTTTTTGCTATTGTCATAGATAAATGGAAGATTGCCAATTGTATAACCTCTCTTTCTTTTCAAACATGAGCGTAGCGAATTTTAACAAACACGCTTGACGATAAAACTAAACGAAAGTTAAGTTTTATAGCATATTACCCACAAAAGTAAGTTAGTGGGTATAAGTGCGCCCTTAGTAAATCATCTAAGGGAATCCTTAATAAATTAATTTTACCACTTATCATTATAAAAGTAAATATGTTTAACCTGACATTTCCATTTATATTTATTGATTTTAGAAAAATAATATAATATGATAGAGTTACACAATATATTAGGAGGCGTATTTCATGGAAAATCAAGATCAAAATATTAATGCAATTAATGGTAATTTTAATTCTAAAACGAAGCAAAAAAAAAGAAAGAAGAAAACTGTTTCTGATATTGAACTTCAAATTAAAGAATTACAAAAGAAAAAAGAAGAATTAATTCTAAAGTCTAAAGCAGATATTGGTGACTTTGTTCTTTCTACCCTTTCAAAAAATAATATTTCTATTGAATCAATTGAAGAAAACAAAGAATTATTCTATGACGAATTAGAAACTTTATTAAATGCGAATAGTCAAAATTTTTCTGAATTACTTAAATAGTTATGGCAAATAATGATTTAAATGACATCAACAAAAGAATAGAAAAACTAAAAATTCAAAAAAATATTTTGCGAGCGAATAGCGAGCAAAATATTAACAGAAAAAGAAGAACAAAGCGTCTAATTGAAAAAGGTGCTTTGTTAGAAAAGTATTTTGAAATTGACTATTTAACTGTAGAAGAAACGGAAGAATTTTTAAAAATTTTTTCTGAGTATATAAAGGCAAACAAGCCAATAAAATTTAAAAAAAAGGAAGATTAGTTATAGATAATCTTCCTTTTTTTAGAGATTATTCATTCATAAATTTATCAACACTAACTATCATTTCAAGCTCTATTAACCTTTTTTCTGCTTTCTCTAAATAACCATATCTTAATAAAATATAAGATGTGTGACGTTAAGTCAAGTTTTTAGAGTAACAAACGTAGAATTTTAATCTATTTATTTTAAGCACTTACCTTTTCAAATTGATTAGGTGTTTGTTATGAGAATGAGGGAAATGATAAGATTAATTATATGGCGGGTTATAGCGTCTTGGATGACGCTAAAGCTAGAAATTTAGGACTTGATATCTTAGAAGTCAAAGAATCGGAGTATGCAGTAGTTCCAGTTAAGGGATCAGTCCCTGATTCTATTCATCAGGCATGGAAATATCTGCTTGAAGAATTTTTCCCAGAAAATGGTTACAAACATTCAGGTTTACCAGATTTTGAAGTATATACCGAAAATGATATTCATGATCCCAATTATGAAATGGAGCTTTGGGTACCAATTAGTAAACAATAAAAATGTAGATTATTAAAATTCTTAAGAAAGATTTCTTAGGGATTTTTTGGTATTCGAATAGTCTGTGCTATAATTATGGTAATTTGACGAAAGGAGGTAATATTATGAAAATAAACAACACTGGAGGTTTGCTTTTAGTTTAACCTCTTAAGGAGAAAAAAATGAAAGCCTATATTGATCAAAATCAAGAAAGATGGAACAATGTTTCAAGGAAAAAAGGAAATCCCTATACGGTTCCATTGACAAGTGAAGAGTATAAAGAAGCAATAGAAAATGAATTAAGTGTAGGGTTAACTGTTGGTAAGACAGTTCCTACTGAGTGGTTTGAAAAAGCTAAAGGAAAAAAATTGCTAGGATTGGCCTGTGGAGGCGGGCAACAAGGACCAATTTTTGCAGGAAAAGGCTACGAAACTACAATAATGGATTTTTCTGAAGAACAATTGACGAAAGATAGATTAGTAGCTGAACGAGAAAATATTCAAATTGATACTGTTCATGCAGATATGACGAAACTTTTTCCTTTTGAGGATGAAAGTTTTGATATCATTTTTTGTCCTGTATCGAATGCGTACATTTCTGACTTAGAAAACATGTGGAAAGAGTCATATAGAGTTCTAAAAAAGGGCGGACTATTGATGGTTGGTTATATGAACCCATGGATCTATATGTATGACGGAGATGAGGTTTGGGATCAACCTGAGAAGGAATTATTATTAAAATATAGCCTTCCTTTCAACTCAAGACTTTTAGAAGAAAAAGGTCAACTAATAATTGATCCAGAATATGGATATGAATTCAGCCATACTTTGGAAGAACAAATTCAAGGTCAATTGAGAAATGGATTTGCTATGATTGACTTTTACGAATCAAAAGATAGTAGAAATCGTTTAAGTCAGTTTGGCTCAGACTATATAGCTAATCTATCTGTTAAATTATAGGAGAATAGGCTGGAAAATAGTAAAGTTGAAGAATATTGGAAAAGGTTTAAGTCTGAAATTAATGTTGATAGTGGACTAATGTCAAATTCCTTTTCCAAAGTTTCAATTATTCTTATTTTATAAAACATAATGTTTTCTTCCTTTCTGATAAACTTACAAGCCTTAATTGGCTTGTAAGTATTTTTTTTCTTCTTTATCTTCCTTCACATTTTGACTTCCATACATTCCCCTTATTGTGTCCATATCATAATTTTTTCGACTACGTTTTTTATAATCGCTTGGTGCTTTATACCATGCGTATTTTTTTGGTGAATAACGAAATTCTAGGGCTTTTATGTCGTCCTTATAAGGTTTTGTGTTTCCTGTTAACCATATAAAAGTTCCCACGATTTCAATTGATACACCGTCCATTTTCAGATTGAAAAGTTGATTTATAATGTCCTTAAATTGTTCAGGCGTTTCAGTCGTTTCTTTTGTATAGGTTTCGCCGTCTTTGTTCTTGTGAGTGTTTTTAAGTTTGCTAAACAGTTCGTCATATTCATTGTTCAAAATTTTCATTTCTTCTTCATTCCCGCCACAATCGGGGTGTAACTTCAAAGCTAACTTTTTGTAGGCTTTTTTCAATTCTTCCAATGTTTCAACGTTTTTAATGTATTTCATTTTTATCATTCCTTTTCTTTTACATTTCTTTAATTTTCAAATTTTTTATTTCCCACTCAAACCATTCGCTAAAATCTTGTTTAAAGCCGTTAATAGAATATTGCTCTTGTTCTTCTGCTTCTTTATCGTTATGAGGGTCTAAGTAGGTCGGTTTATCTTTTGGTCTTGCGTATACACCTATCCATGTTTTAAAATCGCCCTCAAAACTGCTATCTATGATAAAGCCTTGCTCTTTTAGCTCTTCTCTTACTTGAGCTTTTAGATATTGCTGTTCTTGTGTTCCATAAAACCCATTTTCTGTAAAATCTTCTAATTGTAATTTTTTTGTTTTTTCCATTTTCTTTTCCTCTTTTCTTTTTTTGATTTTTAGTTTTTTGACAACCATTTTTGTTAGGCGTTTGAGGAAGTGAAGCTGTTTTCCTCATGTTTTAAAAGCTAGAAATAAATTACAGTGTACGCTCCTTTCTTTTTTCGTTTTGTTGGTTCATTTTCGCCAGTGTGTTCGTGTCGTTTGCTGTGACGAGTACGCAACATAGACACAAAGAAAACACAAGGGCGAGCTTGCTCGTTTATATACCCTTGTGTTTTCGACTGGATATGGTAAGGTAACAAACAGTAAATGACACGTTACAGACTGCAAAATGTACCAACTGAAAAAAGAAAGAATACCGTTGTGTGCTTTATTTCTCGATCAGCTTTTAAAACATGAGGAAATGTTTTTATAAAAAAAGAGTAG
>NZ_JBZACX010000004.1:0-18306 GCF_058216495.1 Enterococcus sp. AMC1623
TCGATGTATTCTTTTTCTGCTTTGGGTATTTCAATCGGCTTTCTTCCACAACGTTTTTTATTTTTCTTATACTGTTCGAGGTATTCGAGAGCCGTTTTTCCTTGTTTAAGAAAATGATAAACATTGTAAATGGCCTGTCTACCACGCTTAAGTTTCTTGGCAACGAAAGCAACGGGTGTTTCTTGATGAAAATATGCCTCTATAATTACGAGTTCATTTGGTGTAAGATGGGTATAGGTCATTTATGTTCACTCTCCCTGTATTCTTTCGACGGAATTACAATTTGAGTGTAACATAAATGATTTTTTTATTTGTCTCGCTTAATTTTACAATCGGCGCGATATTGAATCATAAAAAAAACCTTCAATATAATATTTTTGCACAATCGTGTGCTCCTTCATTATATTGGAGGTATTGTTGATTTAATTATATATTTTACCGAATGGTAACTTCAATGTCACTGAGTGGTAAGTTCTGTGTCACTGACTGGTAATAACTATGTCACTAGTGGTAATTTTGGCTGGCGGATATCATGATACCTTAAAAATATAAGAAACATAGAAGGTTCTCTTAAACGAGAACGCTCTCCTCATAGGATTTTTGTTCAATATCTTTTTTTATATGCTGCTAACAAGGGCACCAAAATCGGCTCCAGAATCAGATAGAATCCGGCATTCCCCAGTCCGTGAAGGAGATCGAAAGGAATGCCGGCGATGTAATAGGCCCAAAAACTATTGATACCCATCAATTTTACGGAAATGACAGAGATGACGAATCCGTACAGCAGTCCTCCGAAAAAGGCAAACAGTGCAAATAGGATTCTGTGGATCTTTTTTTGATTTGTGCAGTAGAACGGCTTGACGAACACACCCGTGACCACGATCAGAAAGCCGAAACCGGCGATCTGTGCAATCGTCCACGGTCCCATTCCCAGCAGGAAGTTGGTCAAAACAATCGACAGGATGGCTACAATAAACCCATCCGCCATGCCCAATGTAAGTGTCAGGATGATCAGCACGGCTGTCACCGGCTGCACATTCGGGATGAACTGGAACACCATCCTCCCGACGTAGCACAAAGCCGTCAAAATCGACAACAGTGCTAGCCGCCTCACCCCGAAACCCACAGTCTTCTTTACATTTCTGTCAGGTTCCATACGATTACGTCTCCTTCTTGGAGCGCCACATCAGCGGCTCCGACCATCGAAGACTCGCCATTTACATCAAACAACCAATATTTGGCTTTTGTTTCGGCTGTCTCTTCCACTTGTGTATGGCCGTCGATGGCAGTGATAAAGCCATCAGCTTCTTCGATTGCATAATTTTCTCTCATGACAGCCAACAGGTTCGCGCCCGCTTCGACCTCAACCGTTTTTTCAGATCCTACGATGACTGTGCCGCCATCCGTCAATGAGATTGTAACACTAACTGTCTCCGCTGCTTCCGAGCTGACTTCCTCGGATAAAACGAGTTCTTCAGACGATGTGTCGAATGTCTCTGTTGTTGAACAGCCGTACAAAACAAAGCTTAAAGATAATACAAGTAATAATTTTTTCATATTTTACACCCCTATTATTTTCCCATACTGCCAAATTTTAGCTCTGACAAATGTCTATTAGTATTTTTTTATTCCTATAAAAGAATTATCGAAAAAATAACTTGCCACCTTTAGTTTTTGAACAATAAAATCGAAATCCTTTTTCCAATCTACATAAACGTAATGTTAATTAAAAAATATTATTAAAAACTACAGCTGCAGTCATTCCTCCAATGACAGGGCCGATTACTGGAATCCAAGCATACCCCCACTCTGAATCTCCTTTACCACGTATAGGTACAATATAGTGTGCCAGACGAGGACCAAAATCTCTGGCTGGATTTATTGCATAACCTGTAGTTCCCCCTAAAGAAATTCCTATTGACCAGACGATAAGACCCGAAGCCACAGGTGCTAGTCCATTGACCATAGGTGTATTATTAAGACCTAACGAAGCAAAAACTAATAAAAATGTACCAATAAATTCGCTGAAGAAATTTGATGATGTATCATTGATTGCCGGTCCTGTACAGAATACAGCAAGTTTTTCACTCTGATTATCGCCTTCATTAAAATGATTTTTATAGAATAACCAAACTATTAATGCTCCTAAAAATCCACCTACAAGCTGAGCGGCGATATACCCAGGAACACTGCTCCAAGGGAATTTCCCTATCGTTGCAAGCCCAAGTGTTACAGCTGGATTAATATGAGCTCCACTGATAGGACCAAATATAAAAACTGCTATAGTAACACCTAAACCCCATCCTGTTGTAATTACAATCCACCCGGAATTTTGCCCTTTTGTTTTATCTAATAATACGTTAGCAACTACTCCATCTCCTAGGATTATTAGAACCATAGTTCCTAACATTTCCGCTAGATATTTTGACATCCTTATCATCCTTTCAATTCTGAGGTAAATATTAATTTTCTTCTTAGCACAACTTTTGCAGCTGAGAATATAAGCTACCTCGTTGCTGTATTTGATTCTCTGAATGTGTGATCTACAAAATATGTGCAAAAAGACACCTCTCTTTAAATAAATGTAATCATTACATAAGAATTGTTAAGGAGAGATGCGCTGTGGCCACTATATTTACAAAATAATCATACAAATCAGGAATTGAGTTCTTCTGCGATTCATTTTTTTGAGCAGATATTTGGTATTTTACTAAGTCAGTCAAATTTTCATAATGGTATCGGGATTTCGCACGATATGTTATGATTGACATCCGTATTAGCGAAAATAACGATTCTCCGATATTCTACTGTATTGTAATTAACTGGAAAACATTCTTTTCGCATAAAAAACCTTGCTAGTGTTGGATTGGCGGAAACTAACCCTTACGGCTTATCCAACCGCTTCAAAAAAAATGGTCGATTCGTTTTTTTGAATGCAAACGTGAATTTTTAATATTAAAACTGTTTTTCAAAAACCTCTATAGCGGCCTTTGCTATCGCCATATCTTCTTGAACGGTTCCACCACTTACTCCAACTGCACCTACAACTTGTCCATCAACTATTATTGGAAGGCCTCCACCAAACGGTACTATTTTGCAGTTATTTGTTAACTGCAGCCCATAAAGACTTTCTCCTGGTTGAATGTCTGGAGTCACTTCATGCGTTCCTTTTTTTAAGGCCGCTGAAGTAAACGCTTTATTTATAGCTATTTCTGTACTTGTTATAAAGGCATCATCCATCCTATGCATAAGCATTAAGTTAGCACCTACATCTACTGCCGCAAATACTACTTGTACATTTATGTCACCTGCTTTTGCTTCTGCTGCTGCAGCCATCTCCTTCACAATCTCCAAGCTTAATTGTTTCATTTCTCTTAACTTTTTCATGACTCTTATCCTCTCATAAACAGATTTTTACTTTTCTTCTTCAAATCTGGCCATAGCATATAAGGCATCTGTCAGGCGATTTACATATTTTTTTATTTCTTCTCTTACCTGATTTTCTCTGTTCAAGGTTATTATTGCTCTCTCTGCCCTTCTTGCAACAGTTCTTGCTACATGGAGCATTGCTGATGCGGTACTCTTACCAGGAGTTACAAATCCTTTAAAAAGCCCTGCTTTCTCCATATATTTATCTATAATTTTTTCTAACTCATCTATATCGTTCTGCTGAATTATTTCCTTTAGATTCTTTAGACCTTTTTCATCACTAGCGAGTTCTGCACCTAATACGAATAACTGCTTTTGGATATACGCTATTTCATTTTTAAGTTCTTCATCCTGTATAAAGGAATAGGCAACTCCCATGGAAGAGATAACTTCATCTATAGTTCCGTAGGCTTCTACCCTTAAATTATCTTTTTCTACTCGACTACCTCCAAATAATGCTGTCGTACCCTTATCTCCAGTTCTAGTATAAATCCGACTCATACAATCCCTCCTGAAATTTATTTAAACGATATCCCCTTAACCAACCTTCCTGCATTCGCACCTAAATTTCTCAGAATGTTTTCTCCAGAGTTCAGATGTGCGCTAAATAAAGGTTCGTCCTTTTTCAGCTTATTAAAAGTTAATGCTATTTCTCCACTTTTATGGATTCCTATGCCAACAGCTAACCTTGACTCTTGTGCAGCTCGATAGCTTAACTCAGAGGCATCCGACTCTTTTTTCCTTTTAATTTCATACGGAATACCTTCTTCTTCTATACCAAAGAACAAATCACTAAAATTTGATATGTCCTTGATTTCCGAAGAGCAAAAAATACATATACTTGGTTTCTCGTACTTATTATTTTTCATCAGCTTTCTGCCTACTTCCGTTTAACGCTAAAACAAGTCCTGTTGCTACAGCATTTCTTGGCCCCTCTATTCCTCTTATGTTGCCTCTTCCCGCTACTATTCCATACTGAGAGAGGGCATCGGTAACTAGATGAGGCACCTCAAAATCTAGAGAAGATCCTCCTACCAATACTACAAACTCTATATCTCTTATATTTCCAGTCGGAGACACTATATTTAGTGCTCTGATACAATTCTCAACAAATACTTTCTCTTTGGCTGATTTTCTTATGGTTCTTATTTTTTCTAAAGAGCTCTGTCCATCTATTGGAATCAGCATGCCATCTTTTAATATAACAACTTTTGCAAATTCAGAAGGCTTTAGGGGATTTTCAAAGAACTCTACAGTACCATCTTCATGCCTTATATGGAACAAACTTTCTACCTTTGCTAGCGGATATTTCTTAATATCTTCTGCTAAGTCAAAATCTTCTAACCCTAATTCGGATTTGATCAGCATTGTTACCATATTACCAGCACCAGCCAAATGGATAGAAGATATTTCTCCTTGTTTATTTATGACAGATGCATCTGTAGAACCTGCTCCCATATCAAGGATTGCAAGGGGGGAGCTACTTCCTGGTGTAGTGAGAGCTCCTCTTATGGCCATGTCCGCTTCCACTCCTCCAACTTCTACAGCAACCTTTAATTTATCCTGGAGTTTGTCCGCAATCATCTGCATCTGAAGCTTATCAGCCTTAACCATAGCAGCTATCCCTACTGCATTTTCCATAGAGAACTCTTCTGCTAGGCCGCCCTTTATTTTCTGAGGTATGAAAGTATCTACGGCTAAAAGATCCTGAATTTTTATATCCGCTATTTTCTGATTTGTTAGCCCAGCCATCACTTGTCTTACTCTCTCAAGCATGCCGCCAGCATTTGTACCAGCTTCACCCTTTATATCTTGCACAGGAGCACATAATTTAACTGATTCCATTATTTTTGAAGCTCCATCTTGCACATCTGCCATTTCTTTACGCCTTAATCCGTCTATATGGATTTTACCTGCCGGAATTCTCTTTTCCTGTACATCTCCTTTGGGAGTCCTTATAACCACTGCAGATCTGTTTCCAATTAGAGCTCTAGATACAGGAACTATAAGCTTTGTTTGTTCTGATGATAGTCCGAAGACGGTAGCAATACCATAAGGATTTGATAAAGTTTCTACTACGCCTCCTTGATCTGCTACCTCTACTGCTGCTTTCATTGCTATTGGAACTCTTTCTAATAACGTCACTTCGTCAACAATAGGTATTTTTCTTTCTAATCTATTACTTATTAAAACCCCGTCATCTTTCTGAACTACAGCTGCTGTTATATTTATTCCTCTTTTTACGCCTGCATTTATCCGTGCAGCAGCCTCTAGAAAATTTATATCCTTCAATATCAAAACTATAAATTGATCATCTTTAGTGAGATTTTCTACCTGAATTGAGTCTAAATCTTCTATGTATATAGTATTCCCTATTCCAAGGCCTACTCCCCCTGGTGTAGAAGGATTATGCCCTATCATAGTAGATTCAGTTATTATCGTTTCAGTTATAGTTTCCATTGCTACATCCCCAATAACCGGAGCAGCTTCATTGACTCGCACTAGATCAAGATCTTTAAGCTCCATGGAAACTTTCTTTAAAGCCTGCTCTAAGGAATTGAAAACTCCTTGTGTATTTTCTTCTGTACCCTTTATTCCTGTTGTTGGAACTATTCCACTAGAAAGGAATTCTATCTTGCCATTATCCAATTTAGACAATGCAACTTCTGTTGTAGCATTCCCAATATCAACTCCTGCAATAATTTCCACATGTTTCTCCTTCCCTTAAAGCTTGCTTACTCTTGTCGTAGCTTTCCTCTTTGTTCATAAACCTCTGCCGCTTCTCTTACGAAATGTGCATTCACTTTTGCGTTGTATATATTTTCAAGTTCTTCTGCTATAACCAAAAGTTCTTCTTTTGTAGAACGATATGGCCTTAAGCAGTTGTATATCACCAATAACCTTTCATCTGGAACCGTTATCAGCTCTGATGCTCTTCTGAAGTTTCTAGCTACAGCATCTCTATTCATTGATTCAGCAATCTGTGCTTGCATTTCTAATGTTTCCTGAGATATTCTCACGTCTTCAGGTTTAATTTCTCCATTTATCACCTGTTCCAGCGTTATGTCTTCCAATTTCTTTCCAGTTGGCGTTTTTATAAATTGAGGACTTTTAGTCGCTAAAGGATAGTCTTGCGAATTCATATTTCTTTTTTCCATTAAATTTTTCCTCCTTCCAATTTAAAATTTAACTTCTATTTCTATAGGTTTTCTGCCCACCATTACGTGCTTGGTTTCTTTTATATGAAGCAATGCTGCTTTTGCCATAAACTTAGGTCTTGCCATTTGATCGTTTACAATTGGAACTGGGGTTGGTGATTCACCTTTAGCATATTTTGCTGCATTTTTTCCTATCAACCTATAAGTCTCAAGTGTTATCAATGGGGCCTGTGAAAAAAGCTCCAGATTATTTAAAGGAAGTAAGTCTTTGTGGTGTATAACCGTAGTTCCTTTTGATTGAATCCCTATGCCTATTCCTGATCCACTTAATTTGGCTGCATCATTAGCTATAAATGACACATCCGATGTTCTAATTATTCTGACTACACGAGCATTTAATCCTTCTTCCTCAATTCCTGCTATAATTTCTTTCAGTACATCGCTGTGAGGGATACTAACTATCGTTTTATTCTGGAACTTATGGAAAGCTGGAGCAAGTCCTATAACAACCTCACTTTCTTTTGTACCAGCTTTTGCTTCTCCTACTTCTAAGAGCTCAAGCTCTGGTATAGCATATTTATTTTCTGTATTGTTCATAATTTTCACCTCCATTACTTACTCAATATCTTCTGGTCTTATTATGTTGGGAATGTTTTTAATCTCTTCCCATCTCTCTTCACTGATTCTATACCCCGTTCCAGGTCCCATATAATTATTTATATCGTTAACTGCGCTTATAACATCAAAATTTTTATCCAATATTGCAGATGTCTGCAAATAGTCTCCAGTCACTCTCTGCTTAAGCATATTTAATACGTTATTTGCTACATCATCAAATCCATTTCTACTTAATGCTTTAACTATATCCAGACCAGTAATTCTCTTTTTAAGCATCTCTTCTGCAGCTTTCAAATCTTCAACTACATTTCTAGCCGGCATATCTTTACTGCCATGAGCGTACGTTGCTGCTTCTACCTCTTCATCAGTAATAGCTGGGAACCCAAGGTCCATAAATACTGCTTGTATTGCTTTTGCAGCTTTATTCCTTATTGCAATAGTTTCTTCTTCTGAAACTGGTCTTAATCCGCCATCTACCTTTAAATCTCTTTGGAGCACATTATAATCATCAAAATCCTCTGCATCAAAATTTGACCCAGCGAACATATTGTCGTAGTTTGGAACTGCACTGTATCCAGAGAATATAAAATCTGTCCCTGGAAGCATCTGCATAAGCGACCTGGCAGTTCTCCTTATATCTGAATGCGAGAAAGTTTGGTCATTTGCTGAAGCTACTTCTAAATCAAGCATAGTAGTTATAAGGTTTTCGGCAAGTACTGCTCTTATTCCAGATGGAACTGCACCTGTCATTCCTATACAGCTGACTGCACCATTTTGAAGCCCCTGAACGCCAGCTCCTTTTGTTAAATATATACACCTTGCTTCCAAGTAAAGCATTGACTTTCCTTCTGAATATCCCATTAGTGCTTCTGAACCTGTCCCTGATGTAAATCGCATTTTAAGTCCTCTTGAAGCATAGGCTGATGCTAAAAATGCTTTTGACCACGGAGTGTCGTCTCCATCTGTAAATGCTTCTTCAACTCCGTATACTGAAACGGTTTCTGCGTAACTTGTAAGCCCTCTCATGCCAAGATCAAGCTCTGTAGCTTCTTCTACAGAACATTGGGTTAGAATCCCTCCACGTCCTACTTGAGAACCTACAAGAAGCGCTAATGCATTAAATGGCGCATATCTTACTATCCCAACTGTCGTTTCCTGTTCTGAGAATCCTCTGATGCCTGCTTCTGCTGCATCTGCTGCAATCTGCACTGGGTTATCCTTTAAATTTGTAACGTGACACTGATTTGATGGAGTTTTTCTAGCCCTCATTTTTTGAAGAGCCATCATCATTTCTACTACATTCATGTGTGATACAACTTCTACTATTTTAGCTGGAGTTATAGATGTTGTTATTTTTATAATTTCAGCTCTACCAACATTTATATCTACAAGCATCTGCGCTATTTTAAGCGATTCTAAGCTCATAGACTTCTCAGCATCTTTTAGATTAATTGCATAGTCAGCTATAAATCTGTCTATGATATCGAAGTCTTCTCTTTTTTTTCCATCAAGTTCAACTATTACTCCATTTTCAATCTTTATAGATGCGTCAGGATCGTTTGGGCTTCCCATAGCTATTAAGCCCTCTTCTGACCATTCACCTATAAGACCATCTTGATTTACAGGCCGCTGAGCCAACATTTCAAATCGCTTTGATTTCATCATTATTCCCCCTTTTTCTAAAAACTGCTTTTTGTCTATTGTTAAATCATAGTCATGCACTGACGGTAAGCAGAAGATGCTATCTCTTCATAATTATTTTCAATCTCACTAAGATAGCTTTTTTTACAATAAATTAAAACCCACGATACTCTTAATAAATACCTACTGAATAATTTTAAAACCCTATCGTAATAGTTTTTTATTTATTTTTATATAGAAACTTGAAACAGATCAGAAAGCTACACTATGAAAAAATATGATCCATAATTATTGGCCCCATCACTTTTGTCCGTTGTGTGGGAATTTTTATACTTGCCCTCACACATTGGGCTTCAGAAATAAAATTTCTACATGATACCGAACTATTGTATTAAATGAATACAATAAAATTTGAAATGTATTCAATGGCATTGATTACTAAAAATATACTATGCTTCTTCTGCTTTAAATTTTTGTATTACTTCGTTAAATATAACCCCGATAGCAGTAGCTCCAGCATCCGGAAAATTAATGCTTCGCTCACCGACATAAGTGGCCCTACCTTTAGAAGCTATCATTTCTTTTGTTTTTTCAGCACCCTTTACAGCTTCTTCTGCACTATTTCTAGCCGCCTCTACGAAAGGCTCTCCCTTTTCAGCACTCAGTTTCAAGGACTCAGTTGCTGGAATTAAAGCATCAAGCAACGTCTTGTCACCAAGCTTGGCTCCTCCACGTTTCTGTATTCCCTCCACAGCACACTGGAAAAGTTCTGCAATCTCTTTTAAATTTAATTCTGTTTTACCCTTTGCATATTTTGCTGCACTTCTAAAAGCCGAACCCCATATAGGACCGGAAGCACCTCCGCAGTGCTCGGTGATAATCATTCCACACGCTTTAAGAAATGCCCCA
This sequence comes from Enterococcus sp. AMC1623, assembly GCF_058216495.1. Taxonomy (NCBI): domain Bacteria; kingdom Bacillati; phylum Bacillota; class Bacilli; order Lactobacillales; family Enterococcaceae; genus Enterococcus; species Enterococcus sp. AMC1623. Next base: position 9,756 of record NZ_JBZACX010000004.1, read on the forward strand.
ATATCTTCCTTAGGAAGCTCTTCCCATTCGTTCTTTAATACTTTGAATCCCTTAGCAACAGACATCCCGAAATCGCCATCTCCTGCAATCGAATCCAATTCACAGAAATAAACTTCATTTTCAATAATTACATCGCTCATATAATCCACAATTTTCACTACATTTGATACTGATAAATTTTCCACTATATATTCCTCCAAAGAAGTTGAACTATCTTTATTTAATTATCACTCACGAATATCTCACCTAAGCATCTATACCTTAAAAGCAGGAGCATCCGATGGATAATCCAATAACTCTTTCAGCTCTTCATCTAATTTCATAAGGGAGATTGATGCGCCACTCATATCAATTGCTGTCATATAATTGCCCACAAAAGTTTTGTACACATTTATATTCTTATTTTCCAAAATTTTGTTAACCGAATTATTTAAAAGATATAATTCTTGTAATGGAGTCGATCCAAATCCGTTTACCATCAGCGCTATGTCGTCGCCAGATTCATAAGGCAGATCTACAATAATTCGATTAAGCATTTTTTCCGCAAGTTCATCTGCTGATACTATTTTTTCACGCGCTATACCAGGCTCCCCATGAATTCCTACACCAAATTCCATTTCATCGTCACCAAGGGTGAATGTAGGTGATCCTTTTGCTGGAACAGTGCATGAGGTAAAAGCAAATCCGATGGATCTTACATTTTGTATCGCTTTTTCAGCTGCAGTTTTGACTTTTAAAAGTTCATGTCCCTTTTCAGCAGCTGCACCTGCTATTTTATGAACAAATACAGTGCCTGCAACACCTCTTCTTCCAATGGTATAAAGGCTGTCTTTTACTGCTACATCATCGTTTACATAAACCTTTTCAACCTTTATATCATCATCTTCAGCCATTTCTGCAGCTCCATCAAAGTTCATGCAGTCTCCAGAGTAGTTCTTTATAATCAAAAGTGTTCCTTTATTTGATTCGGTTTCTGTAATTGCATTATAAACCTGTATCGTTGAAGGAGAGGCAAACACATCTCCACAAACTGCAGCGTCCAGCATACCTTTACCCACAAATCCACCATGAGCTGGTTCATGACCACTACCACCACCGCTAATCAAACTTACTTTATTTTTATTTAACTCTTTTCTTGTTATAAGTTTATATTTTTTGTTGAAACTTAATTGTTCTGGGTGTGCTTTAGCCATACCTTCACACATTTCTATTACAATATCTTCAACTTTATTAATGATTTTTTTCATTATTCGCTCTCTTTTCCTTTTAATTCTTATTTCGTTTATCTGATATTTCTTAAAAAATTGTTGGAAATGACATAGCATAAATAGATTCTATTTGAATGCGTACTTGATTAATAACTCCCTTTTTTGTAAAAATAATTAAAAAAAACAACAAGAATGAAAGTCTTTGAACTCGTATTACTTAATATACTGAATAAAATTATAGGTAAAAATAAATATAAAAGGAGGCTAGGATGATTGTATTCCAGCCTCCTTTCATACATTTATTTCAGCCTGATACCTGAAATAAGTTAACCTTTACGCATCGTAGGCTTGTTGGTACAATTTAATAATATCCTCTTTTGTACCGACCCTAGGATTAGAAAATGCATTCCCATCTTTCAAAGCATTTTCTGCCATCATATCAAAATCTTTAGGTAATGCACCCAGAGATTTAATGTTCGTTGGAATACCGACATCTTCGGAAATACGAACCATTGCTTGGATAGCTTTCTCAGCAGCTTCCATCACTGTTAACCCCTCGATATTTTCACCTAAGAATTGAGCAATATCAGCAAACCGTTGCGGATTACTGATAATATTCCATCTTTCAACAGTCGGCATTAAAACGGCACAACAAACACCATGAGGAGCATCATACTGACCACCTAATTGATGAGCCATTGCATGAACATAACCTAAGTCTGCATTATTAAAGGCCATTCCAGCCAAAATTGAAGCATACGCCATATTTGTTCTTGCTTCTATGTCATGTCCATTAGCTACTGCACGTCTCAAATACTTAGCAATTAATTTTATCCCTTGAATTGCTTGAGCATCAGTAATAGGATTTCGATTCACAGATACATAAGACTCCACACAGTGCGTCAGTGCGTCCATACCTGTTGCAGCTGTCAAAGCTGTCGGGACATCTAGCATTAGCATTGGATCATTAAATGATACCAGGGGAACATTGCGCCAGGAGACAACAACGAATTTTAGGTGCGTCTTTTCATTTGTAATTACAGCATGTCGCGTAATTTCTGAAGCTGTTCCAGCCGTAGTATTTACAGCCATCAATGGTGGTAAAGGATATTCCAATGTTTCAATCCCTGCACATGCAGCTAGGTCGTCTCCATTTGACAAGACAATACCGATTCCTTTTCCACAGTCATGAGCTGACCCCCCACCGATTGTAATAATTGAATCACATTGATTTTTAAGATATAGTTTCTTTCCATCCTCAACATTTCGGATTTTTGGATTTGGTTCTACACCATCAAAAATCACATAGTCAACATTGGCTGCTTTAAGAGAGTCTTCTGCCTGCTTAACGGGACCATTAGCCAATTCTCTCAAAAATTTATCTGTAACAATTAACACTTTGTTCATATTCAACATTTTTGCTCTTTCTCCGACCTTTTTAACTACCCCAGGTCCAAAGAAATTCACATTAGGCATCATAAAATCATAGTTTTCTTTTGTCATATTTATTCCTCAGTTCTGTAAAATTCTTTTTTACTTATTAATATATAATTCTTTTAATTGTTGTTCGATAACATTGTTAGCCACATTTGCCTGCAAAAGTGCTGCTGCAGTGTATGAACCTTCAACTATTGGTACATCGTAAATTGTAATCGACTTTTCACTGAGCTCTCTCGCCATTTCCAAATTCATCTTCGCACTGCCTAGATCATAAAATGCCAATAAATTATCAGACGGATGTTGCTCAATCAATTGAAGAATATTATCAAAACTAGTACCAATTTCAACTTCAGATATGCCACCAACCACTTCAATATTGACATCACTGGCGACTTCTTGAAGTAATCGATTGATTCCTTTTGCGATTTCATAAACGTGAGAGACAATAATAATTCCTGTTGTCATCATTCGGCCTCCGCTTCTAACATAGCGTGAAATAGCAATGCAGAGGAATATGCCCCTGGATCGATATGTCCAATGGAACGTTCACCGACATATGAAGCACGACCTTTTTTAGCCTTTAGAGGTTTTGTTGCTTCAACTGCCTCATCAATAACCTCATCTGTTAATCCATCATTTTCTAATGCCAAAACAACTGGTGCCCAAACATCGATCATTGTTTTATCCCCAACTTCGGCTTTCCCACGTTTTTGAATGCTTTCTAAGCCACCCTGTAATATTTTTCTCCATGATGATTCACCTTCTTGATATGTTTTCAACATACCCATAAATGCTGAACCATATAATGGACCTGACGCACCCCCGACCTTGCTTAGTAAATTAGCCGTAACTATCTTCAAAAGCGCTTCTAGTGAATCGGGAGATTGTGTATCGATTGCTTCAACAACGTAGGTCATACCTCGTGACATGTTATTCCCATGATCGCTATCCCCAATTGGTGTATCAAGCTGGGTTAGATAGTCTTTTTCTTGTTGAATTTTCTCATTAAATAATTTCATCCAACGAATTCCTGTTTGTATATCCATTATGGGTTCGGACCCCTTTCGTATAACCTATAATCTGATATAATATTTACCAACTTATAGTCGTAACTGGTGCTTTTAATGCTTCAATATAAAAATCATTTTCCAAATAGAGTAAAGTTAAGGACAACCCTTGCATTTCAAGCGATGTCATAAAGTTGCCTACCTTGTAAAAGTCAACAGATAATTCACGATTACTCAAAAGCTGTTGGACATCATTTGTAAAGACATATTGTTCCATTAATGGCGTTCCACCTAGCCCGTTGACTATCACTGCAAAACGGCCTTTTTCCTTCGCACCAAATTCATTTACTAATTTCGTTAATAGTTCATTTGCAAGATTCTGAGATGTTTGTAATTTTTCTCTGCGATATCCAGGCTCACCGTGAATTCCTACTCCGTATTCAATCTCATCTTCGGCCAATACAAAGCTTGGCTGATTGCTTCCTGGTGTAGTTACACCAGTCAGTGCGAGTCCAATCGATTTGATATTCGGAATTAAATTCTTGGATAATTCTTTGATTTCTGTGATCGACTTTCCTTGCTGAGCTGCGTAACCTAATATTTTATGAACGAGAATCGTTCCGGCTACTCCCCGTTTTCCTTGGGTATATAAGCTATCTTCAACAGCGATATCATCATCTACAACTACACTCGCTACTTCGATACCTTCCATTTCAGCTAGTTCTTGAGCCATTTCAAAATTCATAATATCTCCAGAATAATTCTTGATCACCAAGAAGACACCAGCACCTTCATCTGATACCTTGATCGCCTCTAAAATTTGATCTGGCGTTGGGGAAGTAAATACTTCACCACAGATTGCAGCAGATAACATGCCTTTGCCGACGAATCCAGCATGAGCCGGTTCGTGTCCGCTTCCGCCTCCAGAAATAATAGCCACTTTTCCATTTTTTTCCTCTTTACGTTGGATAATCCCAGTCTCAGGTATCCTTTGGATTAAGTCAGGGTGGCTCACAATCATACCTTGTAACATTTCATCAACAATATTACTGGGATTGTTCATGATTTTCTTCATCTATTTCCATCCTTTGATCCATATTTTTAGAATTATTTTTATTTTGCTTGTTTGCGTAGTTTATAATTGCGTCCCAGTGCGTCAGCTGCCATGATGGCTGCTTTTACTTGTTCAACATCAACTGTAAATGGCATAGAATGAATTGATTCTTCTGGAATGCAAGATTTCTCTGCTACTTCAGTTAATTGCTCATCAGTGATGCTCTTAACTCCGATGTCTTCTAGACAAACTGGTAATCCAATCGATAACGAGAAGTCTAATACTTCGTACAACTCTTTCGATGGTGCGTTTTCAAGAATCAATTGGCAAATCACACCAAAAGCAACCTTCTCACCATGAGTAGCTCCATGAGCATCATGTAGAATGGTAAGTCCATCATGAATCGCGTGAATGGCAGCTAAACCGCCACTTTCGAATCCAAGCCCGGACAATAAAATATTTGCTTCAATAATATTTTCTAGTGCAGGTGTAACGACATTTAGATCTGAAGATTCTTTTGCTTTATAACCATCCTCTAATAAGGTTTCATAGCATAATTTAGCAAGGGCTAAAGCTGTATTTGTACTTTTAGCAGGCGGACATACACCTTCTCGTGCACCACAGGGTAGTCCCGCGTTTACATTTGCGAATGCTCTGCTTGTTGCTCTAGCTTCAAAGTAGGTAGAGAGTGCGTCTCCCATACCAGAAACCAAAAATCGTGTAGGTGCTTGGGCAATAATAGTCGTATCGATCAAAACAACTGAAGGACTTTGCATAAAATATGCATAATCATCAAATTCACCAGCTTCTGTGTAGAGTACTGCAGAGTGACTGGTAGGTGCATCTGTCGCTACAATAGTCGGCACGATAATCAAGTTCTTCCCTTCAGCTACAACCTTAGAAGTGTCAATAGCTTTGCCTCCACCAAGACCGATAATACAGTCACATGACTCTTTCTTAGCTAGCTCTTGCAAACGAGAAGCCTCCACCCGAGAAGCCTCGCCGTGAAAATTAGTTTCGATAAATTCGACACCAAATTTTGCTGCCGTCTTTTCTAGTTTTTCTCGTACGCGGTTTACATCGTCTTGATTAGCAATCAACAAAGCTTTTTCCCCAAATGTCTTTACAAAGTAACCTAAATTCAATAACTCATTTTCCCCTTGGACATATTTTGTTGGACTAATTAACGCTTTTCTCATTTTTATTCCTCCTAATTTTTGTTGAAATACAATAACTCATTGAATTACTAACTAAGGAACCCCTTACATAATTCAGATGATTCCCTTCCTTGAAACTAGAGTCATCTTAACAAGTAAGCGCTATCAACTCAACAGACAAACAACATCATTTGTCCGATTCAATTGTTTTAAGGATGATGTATAATGAAAAATAATATAATATGATAGTTAATACGTTTTCGAAGGGGCCACAAAGTATGAACCGACAAAACGCAACGAAGGAAATCATTGCTTATTCCTTCAAATATCTCGCACGTGAAAAGGATATTGATAAAATATCAATTACAGATATAATGGACCAGACAGATTTCCGCCGTCAGACTTTTTATGATCATTTTGATGACAAGTACGATTTAATTACTTGGATTTTTTCATATGAAACCTCTAAATTAATTCAATCACTTACGGTTTGGGAAAAGTGGCAAGAAGGATTACTCTATCTATTGAATTATCTTGAAGAAAACAGTAATTATTATAAGAAGGTTTTCTCAAACATGAAGTTCGATTCATTTAAGGAGTATTTTGCGTATTATATTAGGCAAATTGTTAAAAAAGTCGTGAATGACTATTTTCGAATACACGTTATTTCTAATAAGAACCAAGCTATTATTGAGACAACAACTGACTTTTATGCTTATGGATTGTCAGAAATGCTATATCGCTGGGTTCTCGGAGGCTGCGAGCTTAATAGTGAAATATATCACAAAATAATTATCCAAGTGATTGGCTATAGAACTCAGCCTTAAATTGCTTTGTTATTATGTATATAACTTACAACATATTAAGGAAAAATATTGACTATGCACTGCTTACGAAGGAAGTGATTGGTTATGCAAGAATATATTTTAGCTATTGATCAAGGAACATCAACAACTCGTGCAATTATTATTGACCGCCAAGGAAATTATATTGGCACTGCATCTCAAAAATTTGAACAACTTGTTCCACAATCTGGCTGGGTGGAACAAGATCCGAATGTGATTTGGCAATCAGTCTGTACTGTGATTCATAAAGTTATGGAGGGGTCTTGTATATCATTCCATCAAATTAAAGCGCTTGGAATTACAAATCAACGCGAAACATCTATTGTATGGGATCGACAGACTGGGCAACCAATTTACAATGCCATTGTGTGGAGCTCTAATCAATCACTAGATATCATTAACAAATTTAAACAAGATGACGTTGAAAATTACATACATGAAAAAACTGGATTAGTGCTTAGTCCCTACTTCTCTGCTAGTAAAATTCGCTGGATCCTCGATCATAAATTAGGTTCACAAGAAAGAGCAGAACGTGGAGAGTTAGCTTTTGGAACAGTTGATAGTTGGCTTATTTGGAAACTTACAAATGGTAAATTACACTGCACCGATCACACAAATGCATCACGGACGATGTTATTTAATATTCACACCTTGGAATGGGATGATTACTTACTAAATCTATTTAATATTCCAAAAAATATGTTGCCGGAAACTTATCCAAGCTCTTATGTTTATGGACTGACCGATTCAGATATTTTTGATGGAGTGAACATTCCAATTGCTGGCGTTGTGGGAAATCAGCAAGCAGCGTTATTCGGTCAATTAGCCTTTCATCCTGGCCAAGTAAAAAGCACTTATGGTCAAGGAACTTTTATTGTCATGAATACCGGATCTGAACCGAAAATGTCTAAACACAGGTTACTCACCACAATTGGTTATTCGATTGACAATCAAATAACTTATGCACTTGAAGGATCTGCTCTTATTTCAGGTAGTGCAATTGAATGGTTGAAAGAAGGCTTGAATTTATTTGAATCAATAGCGGATTCAGAAATTTTTGCACTTGAAGCTGAAACTAATTCCGGAGTTTACGTTGTCCCTTCCTTTCGAGGAATAGGTGCTCCATATTGGGATTCAAGCGCACGAGGATCTATTCTGGGAATCAATGAATTCACAAGTCGACGAGAATTGATTCGAGCAACTTTGGAATCCCTTGCCTATCAAGTCAGTGATATTATTGAATTAATGGAATTAGATACTGATATCGTAATAGATATCCTTTACGTTGATGGTGGATCTGCACAAAATAATCTATTAGTACAGTTTCAAGCAGACATTCTCGGAAAAACAGTCGAGCGTACCGAACGCTTAGAGACCACTGGATTAGGGGCTGCTTACCTTGCTGGTTTAGCAGTTGGTTATTGGCGTAATCAAAACGAACTTGCTGCTTTAGTATCTGCAAACGAACAGTTTAAGCCTAATATGAGTATTAAAGAACGTCAAGAACGACTGCACGGTTGGCATAGTGCTGTTAAAGCAACACTCTATTATGCTAAGTTATTACACAAATAATTATTTTCATAGAAAAGTTATATACTCTCGCTGAGTACTTTTAAATACGGATTTACCGGCACACTTTAGTTTCAGTTCGCACTCACAAAGCGTAATCAAGCAGGCTGGGTCATAACTAGCTGAAAAAAGGTTCCAATCAGCTGCATAATAAAAACTCTAACTTTTAGGGGTCGCCACCTTACCGTTTTTTGGTAACTACTCTTTTCCTTTTTTAAGGTTTAAATACCTGGAAGTTTAGGTGTTGTGGGTATTGGTGGTGTAGGGAGCT
>NZ_JBZACX010000005.1:0-18304 GCF_058216495.1 Enterococcus sp. AMC1623
TATAAGAGAAATTAAACATTCTAAGTTACGTTATTTTTTAGTGATAGGTGTCATGTTTCTAATCGCCTATCTTGTCTTTTTTTTGACTGGCTTAGCATACGGATTAGCACAAGATAATCGAAATGCAGTAGATCAGTGGAAAGCAGATAATATTTTAATTGCCGAAGACGCTAACGATAATTTAAATATGTCAATGTTTCCTATCAAAACTTATGAGGAAGTCAACGCAGAAGAAAAAGCAATTCTTGCACAACTCCCTGCTGTTGTTTCAAAAAAGGGAACAAAAGAGACAATTAACGCGATCTTTTTTGGGATTTCACCTGATCAATTTTTAGTTCCTAAAATTGAAACAGGAAGAATGTTTGAAACAAAAAATGAATCAGTCGTTGATGATAGTCTAAGAAATCAATATGGTTTACAAATTGGTGATCAATTAAAGGTATCTGGAAGTAATACAGAAATAACAATAGTTGGGTTTATAGAAAATGCTAAATTCAATGTTGCACCAGTCTTCTATATTTCTATGGAGACATACCAAGAAATTCGTTTTGAAAACACAAATAATTCCGAAGATATACCAATTAACGCAATTGTAACTAAAGGTAAAGTCAGCAACCTGCCGGATAACTTAGAGAAAATATCTATTGCTACATTTATCAATAATTTACCTGGCTATAACGCACAAGTGCTAACATTTGGTTTTATGATTGGTTTTTTAATTATCATTGCTGCCATTGTAATTGGCATTTTTATTTACGTTTTAACGATGCAAAAAACAGATATTTTCGGGGTGATGAAAGCCCAAGGAATTTCGAGTAAGTATATTGCTAAATCAGTCATTTCACAGACATTTATATTAGCATTTTTAGGTGTAGGAATAGGATTATTGGCTACTACTGTCACGTCTTATCTCCTACCAGCTCAAGTACCTTTTGAAACAAATAGCCTTTTTTTAACAGCAATTAGTGGTTTGATGGTACTTTTTGCTGTATTAGGTGCATTCTTTTCTGTACGAGCAGTAGTAAAAATCGATCCTTTAAAGGCTATTGGATAGGAGTCAAAAATATGAGTGCAATTGAATTTCAGCAAGTGAAAAAAATTTTTAAAGACGGCGACGAAACGATCGAAGCCTTGAAACCCACTAATTTTTCGGTTGAAAAAGGCGAGTTTGTTGCAATCATCGGTCCTTCTGGTTCGGAAAAAGTACCTTTTTAACGATCACTGGAGGCTTGCAATCACCTTCTGAAGGAGAAGTATTGATCAACGGACAACCATTTAGTGATAAAAAAGAAAAGGAACGTGCTAAATTACGATTTGATGAAATTGGTTTTATCTTACAAGCATCAAATCTCGTTCCATTTTTGACGGTCAAACAACAAATGAAGCTTGTGGATAAAGTGACACGGGCAAAATCTAAAATCGATGTTGAACAGTTATTCGAACAATTAGGCGTAGCAAAATTAAAAAATAAATATCCAGAAGAATTATCTGGAGGAGAGCGTCAACGAATCGCGATTATCCGAGCGCTTTACAATGATCCAACGATTATTTTAGCCGATGAACCAACTGCGAGTTTAGATACAGAGAAATCGTATGAAGTGGTTAAAATTTTAGCAAAAGAAACAAAAGAAAAAAATAAAGCAACGATTATGGTTACACATGATATTCGTTTAGTTGATTTTTGTGATAAAGTATACGTGATGAAAGATGGCGTATTGACACAAAAAGATCATGTAAAAGCCGAGGAAGTTTAGGGGGAAATGATGAAAAAACTAGTCAGAGTAAGTATGTCGTATATGATCATTGGATTATTATTTGGGGTTTATTATAGAGAATTGACTAAATGGTTTGATTTTAGTGGGAAAACACAACTAAGTACCCTACACACACATACGTTAGTCTTGGGGATGTTTTTCTTCTTGATTGTGTTATTATTAGAAAAAAATTTCCATATTACAGCACATAAATGGTACAAGCGATTTTATATCACGTACAATATCGGTTTGGGAATCACCTTATTACTTATGTTGATCCACGGAACAATGACCGTGATGGGGATTGAAAGTTCGGCAGCGATCTCAGGTGTTGCCGGTCTAGGACATATTATCATGACGATCGGGTTAGGTTTTTTCTTTGCTATATTATTTGGTTCAGTAGAAGAGCATGCGTAGAGCATGTTCTTTTTTTGTCATAAAAAGTAACGTGTTAGTTAATTAGTAGAAAAAAGCGCTTGAATTTGAGCAACAATCTAGGCATGAAAATGGAAATATGCTACACTTTGCTTATCAAGTGATAAGGGGGAGAAAGGCATGTCACAATTTTTCAAATTATTTTTAACAAGTGCGATTGTCTTTTTGATTTTTGACTTATTTTGGTTGTTGGTGGTATCGAAAAAAATGTATCAACATTTTATTGGACAACTAATGGGAGAAGTAAAATTGGCTCCAGCAGTGATTTTTTATGTGCTTTATGTGATAGGTGTTGTCTTTTTCGTATTATTACCAGGAGTCGAAAAACAGAGTATTCTTTATACAATCGGTGCGGGAGCATTATTTGGGTTGATTTGTTACGCAACGTACGATTTGACAAATTTAGCCACGCTTAAAGATTGGCCAGTGAAGATGACGATTATCGACCTTGCTTGGGGGACTGGTGTAACCGCTGTGACGTCGGCAATTGTTTATATGATCCAAGCGAATTTTTTTAAGGGAATGTGAATGAAATGAAAGAATCAGAAGGAACCAAGTTACTCGAAGGTTTTTTGAATGGGGCTAAAGAAGTTGTCAATCAAAAACAAGAATTGAATCGAATCAATGTATTTCCTGTAGCTGATGGAGATACTGGGAGTAACTTGGCTGCTTTGATGCAAACGATCTTAGACCAAGTTTCCATACAAACAAACAGCATCAAAGATGGATTGAACCAATTATCAGAAGCGGCAATGATGGGTGCTAGAGGAAATTCGGGTATGATCTTTGCTCAATATTTTTATGGGTTAAGTACTAGCTATGATGATGCACTCGTAGCAGAAAAAGCACTTGTTTATGCAGCACAAGAAGCGTCAAAAAAAGCATATCAAGCTGTCTTGGAACCAAAAGAAGGTACGATTTTATCAGTTATGCATGTGTGGTCAGAACATCTCGTTGAGCAGATCGAACACGGAAATACCCTGATTGAGGCGTTGACGGTTGCAAAAAGACAGACTAAAGCAGCGTTGGAACAGACACAGTTCCAAATGGCTGTACTGAAAAAGAATAAATTAGTCGATGCAGGTGCAAAAGGATTTTATTATTTTATTGCCGGTCTAACCGAATATTTTTGTAATGGGGATGTCTCTCACTATGAAAAGATGCAAGTAGATCAACAGGAAGCAATCGAAGAACATTTTCTAAGCGAGGCACCTAGATATCGTTATTGTTCAGAATTTTTAGTCAAACAGTTGACGATAGAATTTGACACATTTAAAGCACAACTGGCACACTATGGTGATTCTTTGGTTTTGATTGGTGATCAAACACAAGTAAAGATACATATCCACACTAGTGAACCTGCACGATTGATGTCTTATTTAGTATCTAATGGTCAAGTGGCGTATCAAAAAGTCGACGATATGCAATTGCAATATCAAATTGGACAAAACGCAAAAGCAAAAATTGCGATTGTAACCGATTCGATCGCAGACTTACCAAAAGATTTTAGCTTGGAACATCAAGTACATGTGTTACCGATGAATCTTTTACTAGATGAAGAAACATTTTTAGACAAATTGACTATCGAACCAGATTATTTACAGCAACGACTAAAAATAGCTAAAAGTATGAGTACTGCGCAACCGAATATAAAAACGGTCGATGCCTTGCTTTCGTTTTTAGAAGGGAAATATGATCATGTGTTGGTTATCAGTGTAGCGGCTAAATTAAGTGGAACGTATCAATTGATCACCCAACGCATAAAAGAAAAACAGCTCTCTTCTAACTGGATTCAAGTAATCGATTCGAAGCTCAATTCGATTGCCCAAGGATTACTTGTCAAACGAGCCGTAGAGTTAGTTGAGGCAGATAAATCATTTGAAACAGTCGTGAATGAATTGCAGTCCTTGCGTGAACGTATTTTTATATATGTAGCAGTAGCGGATTTAGATCCGATGATTCAATCTGGCAGAATTCCCCAATTCTTAGGAAAAATCGCTCAAAAAGCCTCTGTTCATCCAATCGTCAGTCTAAATGAAGAAGGCGATGGCAAGTTGATTGGCGCTTCTTTGAGTCAAAAACAAAGTTTGAAAAAAATCACAAAAAAGGTCAGCGGATTTGCTAACAAACAGCGTTTAGAAGCAGTTTATGTCACACATGTGTTTAATGAACAAGCAGCACTTGATTGGAAAACGAGCTTAAACGCACGAGCGATACCAGTCGATGCGATCGTAGAAAGCTCAGCAGCGATTGCGATCAGTGCGGGACAATCAAGTTTAGCGATCGCCGGGGTATTAAAGGAGGAAGAAAAATGATGTATGGGATTGTTGCATTTGCATTACTCATCTATTTTATTTGTTGGTTTATTATTTCAAAAGGTAAACGCAAGTATTCGTTAGTCGATATTGCTTGGGGTGGGGGGTTCGTTGTAGTAGCTTGGGGCGGTTTGATTGCTACAGATTTGATTACATTACAACAATTAGCTATTTTAGTACTCGTGACATTATGGGGTGGAAGATTATTTACCCATCTTGCTCGTCGCAATTGGAACAAGCCAGAAGACTATCGCTATGTGAACATGCGTAAACGCTGGGGGACAAAATATGTCGATATCAAAGCGTTCTTAAATGTATTCGTCTTGCAAGGCGTATTATTATTTATTATTGCGCTACCGATCACGTATACATTTGCTAACCCAAATGAATCCATGATGTGGTGGCAATGGCTTGGCGTTTTGATTTGGTTGATTGGCTTTATTTTTGAAGTTGGCGGCGATCGTCAATTAGAACAGTTCAAAAAAAATCCACAGAATAAAGGCAAATTACTAACAAGTGGTTTTTGGTCGGTAACACGTCATCCAAATTACTTTGGTGAAGCCGTTTGTTGGTGGGGTGTATTTTTAGTTGCGCTGACAAGTTGGTCGACATTATGGCTGATTTTAAGTCCAATCTGTATTACATTGTTGTTATTATTTGTTTCAGGAGTTCCATTATTAGAAAAGAAATACCATGATCGTCAAGACTTTAAAGAATATGCAGCACATACTGCAAAATTCTTTCCAATTATTGGGAAAAAAGGGCTATAAGTTTAGTTTTTTTTTTCTACCAAAAAGGGGGAAAATCGATGTTTTTAGCATTAAATGAAATCAAACATTCTAAATTACGTTACACATTAGTCATTGGTGTGATGTTTTTAATTGCCTATCTGGTCTTTTTTTTGACAGGATTAGCTTACGGATTAGCCCAAGAAAATCGAATGGGAATCGATAAATGGCAAGCAGATAATATTTTATTATCCAGTGAAGCCAATGATAATTTGAATATGTCGATGATCGATCCTAAAGATTTTGATAAGGTTGATGTCAAAGACAAGGCTGAATTGTCACAACTTTCTGGTATCGTCTATCGTGAAGGGGATAAATCAGAAAAAGAAAATGTCAGTTTCTTTGGAATCAATCCAGATCAGTTTATTACTCCAGAAGTTACAGAAGGAAAATTATTTACAAAAGATAATGAGGTCGTTGCCGATGAAAGTTTAAAAATCAATGCAGGGTATAAAATCGGCGATACGATCATCTTAGCAACAAATGAAGAAGAATTAACTATCACAGGATTTACAAAAAATGCAAAATTTAATGTGGCACCAATCCTGTACACAACGCTAGATACGGTCCACAAACTAAAATACGGTGAACGTGCGCAAATGCAACCGATGAAATTAAATGCCATTGTGACAAAAGGGAAACTAACGGATGTACCAAGTAGTTTACAACGTTTAACGATTTCAACATTTATCAATAAACTTCCGGGATATAATGCCCAAGTGTTGACTTTTGGTTTTATGATCGGCTTTTTAGTCGTCATCGCTGCAGTAGTTATTGGGATCTTCATCTATGTTTTAACGATGCAAAAAACGGCGATTTTTGGTGTGATGAAAGCCCAAGGAATCTCTAGTAGTTACATTGCCCGCTCTGTTATTGCCCAAACGTTCTTTTTAGCGGTTGTGGGTGTTGGGATCGGGTTGCTTGCTACGATCGGCTCAGGACTTATATTGCCAGAAGCGGTACCGTTTCAAAGTAATGCGTTATTTTTTGCCGCAGTCAGTATTATGATGGTTGTCGTTGCAATCATTGGAGCCTTTTTCTCAGTTCGTACTATTGTCAAAATCGATCCATTAAAAGCCATTAGTTAGGAGGAAAATAGATGAGCGCGATAGAAATGAAGCACGTGACCAAGCAATTTCAGGATGGTGATGAGACGATTCATGCGTTAAAAGAAACGAATTTTTCAGTAGATAAAGGAGAATTTGTAGCTATTATTGGACCATCGGGATCTGGAAAAAGTACATTTTTAACCATTATCGGAGGCTTACAGAGTCCAACTTCAGGTGAAGTTTTGATCAACGGCCAACCATTTAGTCAGAAAAAAGAAAAACAACGAGCGGCTTTACGTTTTAAAGAAATCGGCTTTATTTTACAAGCATCAAATCTTGTTCCGTTTTTGACCGTCAAAGATCAATTGAAATTAGTCGATAAAGTCACGAAACAAAAAGCACGGTCAGTTGGAACAGAATTATTTACTCAACTAGGCGTCGAAAAATTAGTTTCAAAATATCCAGAAGAGCTTTCAGGAGGAGAACGTCAACGAATCGCTATCATCCGTGCTTTATATCATGATCCTACGATTATTTTAGCTGATGAGCCCACTGCAAGTTTAGATACGGAAAAAGCTTATGAAGTGGTCAAAATTTTAGCAAAAGAAACGAAAGAAAAACAAAAAGCGACGATCATGGTCACGCATGACCTCCGTTTAGTCGACTATTGTGATAAAGTTTATATAATGAAAGATGGAGAGTTAACCGAAAAAAAAGAAAAGTCAGGTGAATAGTACATGGAAAAAATTATAGTGGTTGGAGCAGGCGTAGCAGGATTAAGTGCAGCTGTTCGTTTACAAAATCTGGGTTATGATGTTCATTTATATGAAAAAGACGTCAAGCCTGGTGGGAAAATGAATCAAATCGAAAAAGATGGCTTTCTTTTTGACGTAGGGCCAACGATCGTGATGATGCCCGAAATTTATCGTGAGGTGTTTGAAGTCTGCGGGAAAGATCCTGATGACTATATTCCAATGGAAAAAGTCGATCCAATGCTAGAATTGTTTTTTGCAAACGATGACCCATTGCTATTTTCAAGTGACCTTACGACGTTGACAAAAACGTTAGAAGATATCTCAGAAGAAGATGCGCAAGGCTATTTTGCCTTTTTAGCGGATATCTACAAACGATACTTGATTGCAAAAGAACACTTTATCATGAAATCGTTCCGTGGTCCGCTTGATTTTTATAATCCAAAATCGTTGTGGGCGGGTGTTCGTTTGCGTACGTTTAGTGATGCCTATTCTTCGATCTCTAAATTTGTCAAAGATGACCGCTTGCGTAAATCGCTTGCCTTTCAGACATTGTATATCGGTGTTTCACCGTATCAAGGTCCATCACTGTATACGATTATTCCGATGATCGAGCTCTTTTATGGGGTCCATTTTATGAAAGGTGGGATGTATACCTTAGCGAAATCATTAGACCGATTGTTCAAAGAATTAGGTGGAACAGCTCATTATGGCACACCAGTCGATGAAATCGTCATCGAACAAAAGTCTGCCAAAGGAATCCGTATTGGCCAAGAGATGATTGCAGCCGATGCTGTCGTGTGTGGAGCTGATTTTCCATATGCAATGAAGCATTTGATCCCAGACGAAAAGAAACGCGGAAAATATACTAACAAAAAAATCGATAAAATGGAGTATTCATGTTCTTGCTTCTTGATGTATCTTGGCTTAGATAAGCATTATCCAGGAGAGACGTTACATAGTATTTATTTTGCTGAAGATTTTGAACGCAATGTGAGTGATTTGTTTGAAGACGGTGTACTTCCAGAAGATCCTTCATTTTATTTGTATCGTCCAACTTTACTTGATAAAGATTTAGCACCAGAAGGCAAGGAAGGTCTATATGTCTTGATCCCAGTACCAGAAGTGTCAAAATATAATGATTGGTCAGATCAGGCGATTCAAACGTATCGCAATAAAATTGTTGAGTTGATCCAAACGAAAACGCAATTTACAGATCTAAATGATCATATCGTGTTTGAAGAATATTACACACCAGATAAATTCAAGCAACAATTCAATGCCTATAATGGTGCGACATTTGGGTTGAAGCCAATCTTGTCACAAAGTAATTACTATCGTCCACACAACAAATTTGATTATGCAGAAAATCTTTATTTTTGTGGTAGTAGTACCCATCCAGGAGCCGGTGTTCCTATTGTTATGCAAAGTGCAAAACTGGCAGTAGAGGAGTTAGTTAGAGATGAAAATTAATCAGCAAAATATTTTTGAAGATCGCAAACAAGCATTTAAAATTTGCGAACAAACTATCAAACAACATTCAAAGTCTTTCTATGCCGCTTTTTCTCAACTACCAAAAAAGAAAGCTCAAAGTATTTATGCAATTTATACATTCTGTCGAGTAGCTGATGATATAGTAGACGAAGAGAAAGATGCTCAAAAATTACAACAACTTTTTCAAGAATTAGAATCATTTGAAGCTGGATCAGTTCCCAATCATCCAATGTGGCTAGCTTTAGAAGCCGTTTTTAGTGAATTTCCAATGGATATCCGCCCCTTTTATGATATGTTAATAGGACAACGCATGGATTTGAATTTTCAACAGCCAAAAACACAACAAGAACTATTAGATTATGCCTATTATGTAGCTGGTAGTGTAGGATTAATGCTTCTACCTGTGCTATCTCCTACCCCAACTAAAATTATCACACCCGCAAAAAAATTAGGCGAAGCAATGCAACTGACAAATATTTTGCGAGATATTGGCGAAGATTATCGTTTAGGTAGAATTTATCTCCCGAAAGAAGATATGCTTCGTTACCAAATTACAACAACACATTTAGAAAAACAAATTATATCAGACAATTTTATTAATCTTTGGGAGGAACTAGCAAAAAAAGCAGAAAAACTATATAATGAATCCTTAGAAATGATTCCTTTTATTGCAAATGACACACGCCATGCACTCTTAAGTGCACTTATGATTTACAAAGAATTACTCCCTGAAATTAGAAGAAACCACTATAATATTTATGAAAAGAAACATGTGGTTAGTACTCGTAGAAAAATTGAGTTAATTCATGCATTAAAAAGAAACATGTAGAATAAGAATTCAGGTGATTTTATGTACGAAGAAATTTTAGATGTAGCCGAACAGCTATTCATGACTCAAGGATATCAAGCTACATCTACCAGACAAATCACACAAATTTTGGGCGTAACACAACCAACAATTTACTATCACTTTAAAAATAAGGAAGATATTTACTATCGAGTTATGTTGCGTTTATCAAATGACGTAGAGATTAACTTAAAAAAAATTGCAAACGCGTCAAGTTCTGCCTTAGAGATAAAATTATTAGAGATGGTTGAATTTTTAAAAGCCAAGCATCCTTTTAATTTATTTGTAATGATGCATGATATACAGCATACTGTATCTAAAGAAACTTCTATGAAACTGTATCAATTATTTTTAAAGTCTTATAAATCTCCATTTATCCAGCTACTACAAGAAAATAAAAATCATCTACGACATTCAGTGGATATTGATTTTGCAGTAAGTCAATTATTTATATTAATGGCAGCATACTTAGATAGCACGGATAGAAGTGAAGATTTCTCTAAAAGAATCTATTTATACTTACATGGGATATACCAGTCTGAATAATAATCCAAATAAGAGGCTATGTACATATAACCTCTTATTTGGATTTATCTTTGTTTACCAGTTAAACAGAATTTTCAGTAAGTATAAGTGGTTGAAAAAACTTATCACACTATTTAATCAAGTTCTTCAAAAAAAGGCTGATAGCTATCATCAACAATCCCCTTAAAAGTCAGACCGCTAACATCTGTACCTCCACGCATTACTAGTCCTTGATAGTTAAGATTATGCCGTTTGCACATTTCTTTAAAACGTTTAATTACCCGATTATCGTCTTCATGATAATAAGCATATAAGCTTTGATTGACTTCATATTCTAACTTCGCGTCAAATTCATCTGCTGCTTTTTTAAGCGTTTCAATAACGTGATCTAACTGTTTTTTACCACTCTCATGATTAAGACTTCGTATTTCCATGGCAAATGTTGTAATCTCAGGAACAACATTTGTTGGATAGTCACAAATTACTTTTCCGATAGTTGTTGTTGTATTTTCATCAATCTTCAAAAGATTCATATTTGAAATTGCCTCTGCCATCACTTGGATAGATGAAATACCTGAATAATTTGATTGAACAAGACCATCGTCCAGTAAAGAGACGCAATAAATTCTATCGAAGTTTACGCACTGCCTCTACCACGATTAAAGGCATGGAAGCCATCCGAGGATTATATAAGAAAACCCGAAAAGAAGGCACTCTCTTCGGGTTTTCGGTCTGTACTGAAATCAAGGTATTATTGGGAATCCCAGCTTAAATCATAGATACCGTAAGGGATTTTATTCTTTATTTAAAACTTTGCAACAGAACCGTTTAGCTCTTTTTCGATGGATAATTTATCATCTAATTCAATAATCATCTTATATAGAGAGTCTATTGGAGACAAATCAAGTTTATTATTGGGATATTTTTTATTATATTTTTTTAGCGTGTTTTTTTCTTCTTCTAATTGGACGGCGAATTGCTCCACTTGTTCTTCTGTAATCTCTTCTACTAGGTATCCATCTTTAGAAGTACTATTTAGTATTTTATTATAAAAACTCCCGTTAGTTTGGAGATTGTTATATCGAAGGGTAGCCTCTTCCCTGATTTCTGCTCTAACAGCGCTATAGTAGAATAGACCACCTACTACAACAATGACTAAAAGACCTATAAATCCAGTAATAATTTTCTTTTTTTTGTTGCTTCTATTTATCTGCATTTAGAGAACGCACCTTTCAAAGTTAAATTTTGCCTAATTCAGAATAAATTCCTTCAATGTTCTAAACGAACGCTGCTCATCATTGCTCAATTCGTTAACAACGTAGCTATCAATCATCATTTCAATCATTTCATAAGCAAATTTCGTATTTTTGATTTTCATGAGGAGTTCTAACTCCTCTTTCGTCGCTCTAGACAGCTTAATGGTTGCATCTTGATTTTTAAATGCCTTAGAAGTCGTTCTGGGAGACGTATTTTTGGGTTTTTCTGCTATTTTCGCAGTTTTAGCGGATTGAATGAGTCCTGTTTTCTTAGGAATCGTCTGATCAACTGGTGTTACGCGATTTTGTTTAATTAATGAGGATGGATTATTTTTATTCGTCATTTGTCTCACCTTTTTCAAAGAAATTAATACGTTCAATCAATTCGCTAGAAACTTTATCATATAGTTCAATGACGCGCTTATCGTGTCGGTCATTTTCAATGATTCCAGTATTATCAAATCGTTTTAAACGGGCCATATTTGGGATTTTATTCGTAAAGATATTTTCTTCGCCAAAAATTTCTGCTGCATTTGCTAAAACAAATTGGTCTAGTGTAGCATTACTATCCATCAAAACCGGAAGAACGCCACAAATCTCAAAATCGGCATTAAATTCAATCGCTAGCTTCCGTAAGTCCTCTAATACCTGAACAGCACCATCATAACTAAGTTCCTGCGTTTGTAAAACAATTAAAATATAATTTGATGCCATCACAGCGGAGTCTGTTAAGTAGGACTTCGTCGGAGGAACATCAATAAAAATATAATCGTACTGCTCTTTTAATGGAGTTAACAATTGGTTAAAATAGGTAATTTTTTGTTTTGTAATCTCATGATAGTCAGGATCCCCTTCTTCGACAACGCCAAAACGTTTATCAAGGAATGTACTATAATTTGCAAAATCAATATAGGAAGGCAACAGATCTAAATTTTCAATAATAGGAACGGCTAAATTTTCTAGGCTTTCTTCTCTCACAGCGGTCATTAGTGTCTTGTCAAAGCTAAAAACATTATCTGGGTCATGTGCTTGTTTTGTACGAATTAAAACGGTCGTCGCATTTGATTGTGGGTCAAGGTCAACAACTAAACACTTATAGCCTTTTTTAGCCACTTCATAAGCGTTTAATGTGGTGTTTTTGGTTTTTCCAACACCGCCTTTGTAATTCAAGCTAGTTAAAATGATTGCCATACGATTTATCTCTCCTTATATCTATATTTCTATATTGATTATAACACGATGTAATATAGAAATATAGATATTTCTATATTACGAAAAAAAGTCTTATTTTGAATTAAAAATGCACCGCAAGAAAAGCTAGCAAAAAATATCTATATATAGAAATATAGAAATATCCCTTTATAGAAATATAGAAATATAGAAATATCCCTTTATAGAAATATAGAAATATAGAAATATAGATATTATTGATAAATAGGCGAAAAAGGCTGTTGCAACGCGTTTTTTTCAATGATATGCTCATGTTAATTAAATAAAAAAAGAGCCCGCAGACTGCAATCTGTAGACCCCAAACATACTCAAAATGTTTATTACTTGGTCTGATTATATCATCTTAAACCGATCTAATCAAAAAGAGACTCTTTTAAAAACGTAGAAGCCAAACTGCGTGTAATTAAGTTTACGAATAAATAGAAAGGTTAAGCATTAGCCGCCGCAATAACTAATGCTAGTGGAGTAAATAAGATGGTCTTGTCTCTTATTCCATGAAGGGTGGTGGCGACCGATTCAACGGCCAGGGTGGTAATACGGATATTTTATATCAGTAACGTTAAACAATGCTTATAGGGCGTATTTTATAAGGGTTTAACGTGTATCTTTACGATACCAACGACAAGACATGTGATAGTGGCTCCGGTCGACTCTTCGACGGCAAAACTGTAACATGTTGTACTCTACTTGATAGTTAAAAGTTTTTTTTAACCGTCAAACTAGGGTACAACTATGCTCAACACCAGCACAACAACTTCTCTGGCAACAAAGTGCCCGTCATTTGTCAACATTGTTTATCTTTTTCTTTTGAATTTTTTAAATAGATTATAATACTAGTGAGCCAGTGACCTTAGTCACGATCTGGCGAGAGTGAGCATTAGCGAACGGCTACGTAGTAGTTGCCTTCCAGGCAAAAGCGCCTTAGCGCAACCAGACAAACATAATAGGCTAAATTAAGAATTAAAAAATAAATAAATTGAGGTGGAAGAATATGAAATCATTTGTAATTCCTGCTAATCCGAAGATCTATAGAGCAAAAGAAGCATTTGACACATTAGGGACGATTCATTGGACTCAAGGTAAGAATAAAAGCGTTAATGTAGGAGATATTATATATATATATGAAACTAAACCTACAGCTGGAATAATATTAAAAACTGAAGTTGTTGACCGTGATGTGACTAAATATTCGATAGATGATAGTCAGTTTTGGTGTATTGAACCAACTTTGAATCCAGCAGGCCCATGGTTTACTTTAAAAAAAATAAATAATATTGATCCTATATGTTCATTTTTAGAATTGAAAAATCATGGACTAAAAGGATATATTCAGTCTCTTAGGCAATTAGATGACGCTATTGTAGCCAAAATTGAGAACAATTAAAAATTTTTTATTTAATGATAAGAGTAACCGCCCTTAGAAAAGTGTTGCCATTCCATCGTAACAACCTCTGCATTCAGAATGGAGAAATCCATTCTATTTTTATTTAATTGACTATGCCAATAAGTTTAAACCATAGTCAAAACTTAAGAGTATTGACTATGCTTCTTTGCTCTAGTAAAATCAAGGGATACTAAGGTGTCATAACTTATGTTCAAAAGTGAGGGTAAAAAAAATGAAATATGGCTATGCACGGGTGAGTACCCGCCAACAGGATCTGGAAGGACAGCTGCGTCAACTCGAGGAGGAACGCTGCGATCGGGTCTACTTCGAAAAAATTACCGGAACAAAAAGTGATCGCCCCGAATTCCAAAACCTCCTTCAGGAGATCCAGACAGGGGACACGCTAGTTGTGACGAAGCTGGACCGCTTCGCACGCAGCACGCAAGACGCGTTGAACACAATCAAGCTCTTATTCGAGAAGGGCGTGCGGATCAACGTGCTGAATTTAGGCATTATCGAAAACACGTCGACCGGAAGATTGATTTTCACGATTTTCAGCGCTTTTGCGGATTTTGAACGGGATCTGATTGTGGAGCGTACGCAAGAGGGAAAAGAACTGGCCAAACAGAAACCCGATTTCCGAGAAGGACGACCAAAAAAATTCAATCAGCAACAAATCAATCTGGCCATGAATCTATTGAAGAGTCATTCCTATAAAGAGGTAGAGAAAATGACCGGAATCAGCAAGAGTACTTTGACGCGGAATAAAAGAAAAATAAGTGAGGTCTAACATTCGGATTAAGCGTTTTCATGCTTATGTCTGATAAGATATTACTTAGATAGGTATACAGCCTTAATATTGAGATGAGAGAAGACTGAATAGTGCTTAAGAATTTTTTCTTTAAGAACAAGAAACGTCTAAAAATCTTTGAAAAAATATTCTATTTCGCATACCATTCATGAAACAACCATCATAGAAAAGGAATACGTTGATACTCATCATGTAGAAAACTTCGTCGAGAACTTTGCGAAGATTTACTACACTTGGGAGTTAGACGACAATTCTATTGAGAACCGTATGGAAAAACTCAAAGGCTATTTAACAGATGAGCTTCAAGCTCTCAATGTCGATACGGTTCGTAAAGATATTCCTGTATCGTCTTCTGTAAGAGGAATTCAGATATGGACGGTTGAGTCAAAGAGCAAAAATACTTTTGATGTGACCTATAGTGTGGACCAATTCATTACAGAGAGCAAAAACAAAAAGACGGTTCAATCTGCTTATGAAGTGAGCGTCTATGTAGATGGTTCTGGAAATATGGTACTCGTTAAGAATCCGACGATTACCAGCATTCCTGTGAAATCAGACTATAAACCAAAAGCGATTGAAAGTGATGGTACGGTTGATTCCATCACAACCAATGAAATCAATGAGTTTTTAAGTACGTTCTTTAGGATCTATCCCACTGCAACAGCCAGTGAGCTTTCATATTATGTGAGTGATGGTATTTTGAAGCCAATCGGAAAAGATTACGTCTTTCAAGAATTAGTAAATCCTATTTACCATTGCAAGGATAATCAAGTGACCGTGTCACTGGTAGTAAAATACCTTGACCAGCAGACCAAAACAACACAAGTATCTCAATTTAGCTTGACGCTTGAAAAAAAGGAAGGTAACTGGAGAATAATCAAATGATAAATATATAGAAAACTATTGCATAAGCTTAACAATAGCAGTACAATATGAATGAATATATAATTATGTTCATTCATATTCCTGAAAGGAGAATTACATGCGTATCGAAAAAAATGTTATCTTACAAGTTGCACACGATATATTTTTAAAAAAAGGATATAAAAAAACAAACATTTCAGAAATAGCAACAAAAGCTAAAATAGCTGCTGGTACATTTTATAATTATTTTGATTCAAAAGAATCATTATTTTTAGAAATTTATGTGCAAGAAAATGAGAGAGTAAGAAATGATTTAATTAGTAATCTTAATTTGAATGATTTATCAGTAGATCAGTTACTCGAAAAAATTTTTGAGTACACAATTGACAAAGTTACACATAACAAAATTTTAGCGGAATGGAATAATCACCAAATTTCTAGTGTTCTTCATCAATATTACGCCTCAGATGTAGGCAAGCAGAATAATACATTCCATGTTTTTTTAACAAAAACGTTACGGAATATACTTAAAGAGAAAAAATTTGATGATGACAATATTGATAAATTGATGAGAGTCTATGATTTGATTTACTACTTAGATATGAATATTACTTCGAGTGATTTCGAAGATTACGAAAAAACGCTAAAATTACTGGTTAAATATTTTTGTAAAGGTGTATTGACAACTAAAGAAGACAATTAAGTTTTCTTTATATCCATAGATGAATGAATGGTAAATAATATTCATTCAAAAGCAAAACAATAGATGATAATTGGAGGAAAAAGATGAAATCAGAGGAGGATTTTAAAATGAGTGGGTTATCGATTTTCGGAATATGTTTAATTTTATTAGGTATTTGTACAGCCATTTACGGGGGATTTTTATTTCCATTAAACTTTTTGAATAGTGAATTTATGAGTATGGTCATTGGAGGTTTGGTTTTAGTATGTATAGGTATTTTCTTAGTTTCTGAAATAGCCCCTATTTTTAAAATACTAGTTATATGGATAACAGCCATACTCTCGTTAGTATATATCTATGGATTTGAAATGGATTTCATTATTAAGATAATGAGTTATATTCCTATCATTGGTTTAGCAGTGTGGCTAACAATAAAATTATGGAAGTAACTTCAAGTGAAGGGTGTGTAGTTAATGTTAATTGTATATGATAGTTTAACTGGACTTGGGAAAAAATTTTCAGAATCACTTGACTATAAAAGTCAACCTGTTAAAGAAAAATTATCTGAAAAATGCATTTTAATAACCAGAAATGTTGGTGCAGGAAAAATTCCAAGAACTACAAAAAAATTCATTCGAAAACACAAAGAGCTAATAGTAGGTTTTGTCAATAATGGAGACCGTGAAAAGCATGGAGAAACATTTTGTGGTTCTAGCGATAAACTTGTAAAGGAGTACGGACTCCTTTTAATAAAAAATATTGAAGGAGCTGGTAATGATGAAGATATAAAAGATGTAAAGGCATTCATCGCTAATCATGAGAATTGAATAAGCTGTGATTACTATAATAGGAGGTCAGTATTACTATGCTACTACTTATTAGCCTTATTATATAAGTTGAATAAAATAATTACCCTACATTTTCACGCAGAGACGGTCAATGACAATCTCCCTCTGCTCGTTTATCCAAGTGAGGAAACTCTGGACCGCCAGATTGATCTTTTGGACGCTTGAGAAAAATACGTTATTGATAACCGTCTCCTTCAGCCATTTCCATAGTCCCTCTATCAAGTTGAGATTAGGGCTATACGGAGGAAGGAACACGAGTTCCAAACGCCCCTTATTCTCTTCCAAGAATGGCTGGATCAGTTTCGCATGATGGTTACGGGCATTGTCCAGAATCATGACTATCTTTCCAACCGGATAATGCTCAAGAACAAAGACTAGGAATTCTAAGAAGGATGTTGCGTCGTAGTGCTCTTTCTCGCTGCATAGGATCTCACCCGACGCGTAGTCCAGGCAGCCAATCAGCTTTGTACCACAATGTTTTCCGTAGGTAGGGATTATCCGTTGTCTTCCTTTTAGAAACCAGGTCCGTTGGATAGCTTGGTAATCTCGAATCATGGACTCGTCTTGAAATAAGAGATAATCGATTTTCTCTTCCATCAGTTTTTTTTTAGATCTGGGAAGGTCTCCTCCAGAAAAACACGCTGTTTTTCTGGATTCGCCTTAGCCAGCGTATAGGTGGGACGCGTGTAGGACAGACCCAACCGCTCCATAAGGAGCGACATGCCCCGGACGGTGTAGGTGACTCCCCATTCCCTCTCCACATACATAATCATGAGAGCGAGCGTCCAGTTAGCAAACATTCCCAATGCAACATCTGATGGAAGCTTGGTGGATACGATAGTGGCTAGCGATGCCTCTTGATCAGCGGTCAGCCGCCTGGGCCTTCCATTTGAATGGTGCCGGACTAGGCCGTCGAGGCCTGCTTTTCGGTAGGAGGAAACATAGCTGCTTACGGTCTTGCGGGTACGGCCGATGATTTGTGCAACTTCGTTCATCGTGTGCCCATCTAAGTATAGGTAGACAGCTTGGTAGCGTTCAAAAAGTCTACGATCCTTCGTTTGTTTCATTGCTTGCTTCAGTTCATTAAGTTGGGTTTGGGTGTCCATCGGATTCAACCCTTCCTATTTTTTACCTTACTTATACTGGAAAAACGAAAAGAGTAGAAATTAAATTCATTCTATATAGAAAACGAAAAAGAATAGAATCACAAATCACAAGTGATTAATCACAAATCACTTGTGATTTGTGATTGTTGATGATAAAATAAGAA